>NZ_NESG01000001.1 GCF_002778275.1 Limnohabitans sp. G3-2
AAGAGCTACAGGCTCAAGGAGGCGGCTGCTCGCTTGGTCGTCAATCCGGAAACGTCATAATCTGACGGCGCTGCCTGGGGGAATTTGGGGTGGCCACGGGTGGGGGAATTTGGACTGGCCATCAGGGGCTTTGCGCGACGCAACCGGGCCATGATGTTGCTCACGCACCTTGCGGGTTTGCGCATTGGAGAGGTGGCTTGCTTGCGCTGGAGTGACGTAATCAACAACGATGGCACAGTGAAAGAAGAAATTCGCTTACTGCCCGACATGACTAAGGGTAGGCACGCTCGCACAGTCTTCGTCAACATCAAATTACGTGAGGAACTACAGGCCTATGCCGCACAGGCCAAGTGTGTGGACAGAAGCTACCCATTTTTTGCAAGCCAAAAAAGCATCCTTACCGGGTTCAGCGCAAACAGCCTGGCCCAGACATTTGCGTTGTTGTACGCGGGTGCTGGACTGCAAGGCGCCAGCAGTCACAGCGGTCGCAGGACGTTTTTAACCTCACTGGCTAACAAGGGCACTGCGATTCACATCCTCAAAACTTTGGCTGGCCATCGCAGCATCCAAACCACTGCCGCATATTTGTACAGCAGTCCAAGCCAGCTGAAGGCTGCGGTTGAGCTTGCCTAGCCATTGAAAGGCCAAAATTGTTATGACAAAAAATCCCGAAATTCTTGCGATTGAATTTTCGAACTCACTACAAGCACGCTTGACACATGAACAACTTCAAGAGGTCGTTCAGCGTAATGCCGTTGAAACATCACTCAATATTTGTCACTCACACGACTTTTGTGATGCCAACATGGTTTTGTATGAGGTTTTTTTAAAAAATGGAATGGATCCAGCAATTGAAGGTGGCTTTGATCTATGGGGCAGCTTATGGGACAGGACTTGGAACTTGGCTAAGTTTCAGGAATTTAACATCACGAAACTTTAAATCTCTTTTGAAAGAACGAGGCGTCAAGATTAGCTAAGGATTTTGATTAGGCTCCAAGCCTTTTCGAGCCCTATCTCACCAGCTCACCTAGTGAGCCAGCTGTGCCCTAGTATTCATTGGAGACTTTGGTAAGTCTTTAGCGATCATCTTGAACTTACTCAATAGGTTAGCAATCTAGGATGATGGAGAAACAATCCACAAGGTTTCGGAGACAACTAGCGTTTCTTCGAACGGTAGACCGTCCCATCAGAACGAAGGAACATTGAATCATCTGTCTTGTTGATGACTTCAATTGAGTGTTCCGTAACAACGTGACCAGTAATTCCGATCGAACGTGACCGCTGATTCCGGGATCCTGACCGGCCATTTCGGTTATCGTGACCGGTAAGCCGGTCTACAACTCCGCCTCGGTGTTGCGCATGTATTTCATATTCAGGCCGAGTTAGCGTCAATCCTTTTTGCAGGACCGCTATGCGCGCCCCAAGGATCAACATGCGCAAACTCAAAGACGCCTAGCGTATCAAATTAGATGGCCAACCTATTGGCACTTGAACGCCAAGGCGATCCTTTACCCACTGACGCCGTTTGGTCGGTGTGAAATTTGTGCATACAGCTGTGGGTCAATTCTGGAAACGCCGATAAAGAACAGCCGACAGGCTCACGTGATGAGCCAGTGGCAACCTAAGATCAGCAGAAATCCTCTGAAAGTTAATCATGGACATCTGGAACATATTCGGCTGGTTCGCGACCTCCGATAAAGGCGAATCCATTCACAAGGTTTCGGAGACCACTAGCGTGTCATCGAATGGTACGGTCTACACAACCATGGGGCCGTTCACGCACGGGTCTGATGGGTCTGATTACACCCAAACGGGTAGTTTCAGCTCAGACGGCAGCAACAGAATGGGAAGCATTGCGACCGGCTTGGGTGCAGTCTTTATCAAGTCACACCGGGATGAGGTTGACGATGGATTTTCCAGACGCCGTCATATGGATACAGATGAGTTCAACTAAAACTGCTCGTTTTTATAGCAAAACAACCGCCTGCTCAACGAGCTGCGCAGCCTTGGGAGGTTCAAAGTAGTCACTCCGGAAGAGCATGTGATTGATCATGATTTATAAATATTTTTGCATTACAAGATGATGACGTCGATTGCTAATGAATGCAGTCGGTTATAAAGCTTATAGTCATAGACGGCGGCTCAAATCATGAGCCTCAAAAGAAGAATTCCAAGGCATTCCACAAGATGAGTGAGGTCATCCGGCTCTACAAATACCAGGCGCTTCTGTCCAGCCGCCGGGCTTTGAGCCGCGCGGAGTTCATGGCCTTGCTGGAAGTGTCGTCAGCCACCTTCAAGAGGGACCTGGCCAAATTGCGCGACCAGCTTGGTATCCCCATCGAATATGACCGGGATGCCGGAGGATATGTACTGAAGAAGACCAGCGAAGCGCATGAGCTTCCAGGAATCTGGCTCAACAAAAGTGAACTGCTTGCTCTGGCAACGATCCAGAAGATGCTCAAGCAGCTTGCCCCCACCCTGCTTGGCTCTCACCTCATGCCACTTGAGGAAAAGTTGTCCGAGTTGCTCGAAAAGCAGGGATTGAACACCCCTGAACTGAGCCGACGGGTGAAATTGCTGGACGCGGGGAAACGGAGCGTCAGTAGTGGCATCTTTGAGACCGTGGCTCAAGCGACCTTCAACAGGAAGCGGCTGCTCCTCGAGCACTTCAATCGAACAACTGGCGGGCACAGTAGCCGCGATGTCTCACCCCAGGACTTGTCGTATTACAGGGGAAACTGGTATCTGAATGCTTGGTGCCATATGAGGGGTGAGCCCCGCAGGTTTTCCATTGATGCCATAGAGGTTGCGACACAGCAGGAAGACGACACCCTGGAAATGTCGGATGAGGACATGCTCTCAGCCTTCGGACTTGGCTACGGGATTTATACAGGCCAGCCTCTGCAGAAGGCTCTGCTGGTCTTCTCCCCCGAGCGGGCCCGTTGGGTGCAGCAAGAACAATGGCACAAAGACCAGATCGGAAAACTTCTTCCGGATGGCCACTACCAACTTGAGGTCCCCTACACGGACGAACGGGAACTCGTGGCCGATCTTCTTGGCTACGGCAACTCGGTCAAGGTGCTCAAGCCCGCGTCACTCGTTAAATCAATGAAGAGCGCCCTAGCGGCTGCCATGAGCAATTACTCATGATCGGCATAGGCATCAAGTCCGCTCTGAACCGGCTACTCAAAATCGCAGTAGCCAATGGCGTCGAGAACGCCATAAAGGTACACATTGCGAAGGGTGATGATCTTAATGCCCGTGATGACGCAGGCAACACGCCGCTAATGATTGCGGCCAAAAAAAAACAGACCAATGCTTGCAGGCTACTTCTAGAGAACGGTGCCGACCCTCTGCTATTGGACTTGCAGGGAAAAGATGCAGTCGCGATAGCCTCCGATGCAGGATGTAGCGAGACCGCTGAACTCATACAGTCGTTCATGCCAGTTCTTGTTGCAGCTCAGCCGATGAAACAAGTACCAGACCTTCTGCCTCCCGTCACAACCGAACAGGCAACGGAGCCCTCTGCGACATCAAACGACTTCACAGTCGATCCTGTTCAGGATGAATTGAATTCAGAATGGAACATCGGGGATTGGGAACCGGAAGAGGAAGCCCCGCCCCCTGAAGAAAATCCTGAAATTGCGCTCAAGGTCAAAGTTCAGCAGAAAGCAATTTCAGAGCACGTTGCAATTGACACTTCTGCCGACTGGGAGGGTTTTGATGTCTCGCTTCCCGAATTCGCAGAACCGATTGTCAGAACGGCCATCGCGGAAACACGTGCTGCAGTTAGAAGTGCACTGCTGAGAGTCTTACGGGAGGGAAGTGTTCCGGACTTCCAGATCCAGGACGTTGCGTTGTCAGAATTCGGGATTGAAGATCTGGATTTCTCCAACAATATTCGTCAGGTCATCAACGATCTGGGTGGCCAGACGGACGAACGACACGAATATGTTTCCATATTTGATGACTTCACTGTCCACCTAAATGAAGACGAGACGGCCGAAGAAGAGCGTTACTTAAATAGTGCACTCGAATACCTAGACGACCTTTCGGGATCATCAAACGACCCAGGACGCCTGTACATGCGCGAAATGGGCAAGGCTGAACTGCTCTCACGTGAAGGTGAAATCGAAGTAGCCAAGCGCATCGAGAAAGGTCTGATGGATATGATGCAGGCGATCAGCGCGTCGCCTGCCACCATCGCCGAGATCTTGCGCATGGCCAACGAAATCCGTGAAGGCAAGGTCGTCATCTCCACCGTGGTGGACGGTTTCGCCAACCTGAACGAAGCTGATGACTATGTGGCCGAAGAAGACTTCGACGAATTCGACGAAGCCAATGAAGACGGGAACCATGACGACTCCCAAGCCCAGACCAAGCGTCTTGAGGAACTGAAAAACCAGGCGCTGGATCGGTTTGACCAGATTACCATTCTGTTTGAAGTGTTGCACAAGGTCTACGACAAAGAGGGTTGGGGAACATCCAACTACGTCAGGTCTCAGACCGCGCTGTCAGAAGAGCTGATGACCATCCGCTTCACCACCAAGGTCATTGAAATGCTGTGCGGCATAGTACGCGGTCAGGTGAACGATGTGCGCAAGATGGAACGCGAGCTTCGTCGAATCATCGTTGACAAATGCGGCTACCCACATGATCAGTTCTTGGCTGAATTCAGCGGACGTGATAGGAATGGCGGCCGTGTAGCTTCTCATCTGCTCGACCTCAAATGGATGGAGAAGCAGGCTACTTCCAGCATGCCCTGGGCTGCAAACATAGGGCGGAACATTTCGCAGATTCAGGACATTCAACGAAATCTGATCGATTTGCAGTGTCAAGTTGTGGTTCCATTGGATGAACTTAAGGACATCAACAAGCGCATGAACGCTGGCGACCGCGCCTGTCGAGATGCCAAGAGAGAAATGATCGAAGCCAACCTTCGGCTTGTGCTATCAATCGCAAAAAAATACACCAATCGCGGACTGGAATTCCTAGATCTTCTCCAAGAAGGAAATATCGGCCTAATGAAGGCTGTGGACAAATTTCAATATCGCCGTGGCTTCAAGTTCTCGACCTATGCCACTTGGTGGATCCGTCAAGCCGTTAGCCGCGCTGTTGCAGACCAGGCACGCACCATCCGAATTCCGGTGCACATGATCGAAACCATCAACAAACTCAACCGGATTTCGCGTCAATATTTCCAGGAGCACGGGACCAAGGCAGACGTTTCAGTTTTATCGGACCGGATGGAGATACCGGAGGACAGGATTCGACGAATCATTAAATCCGATATAGAACTCGTACCCCTGGATACGCTGCTCGATAAAGAGGGAAATCTGATGGCTCAACTGATTGAAGATGATGCTCAATCAGCCCCCATGAATGTCGCATTGCAGCACAATATTTATGAAACAGTCAGGGATATTCTGGACAGTTTGACACCTAACGAGGCCCGCATTCTGAGGATGCGGTTTGGAATTGACCTGTCAACAGATCACACGCTAGAAGAAGTTGGACAGGTATTCGGTGTGACACGAGAGCGCATCCGGCAGATTGAGTCAAAAGCCCTTCGAAAGTTGAAGCATCCGTCCCGAAGCGACAAACTCAGAGACCTATTGGATATCGCCCATGAGCCCATCCAAACAGAATAATCAGATTGCAACAAGGAACGCACCACCAAGGGCCAGCGCCATGCTGGAATCTCTACGTGGGCTCGGTTACTCGACCGCTGCTGCTCTGGCCGACATCATCGACAACAGCATTTCCGCTGGTGCAACAACAGTGGATATCAAGTTCAACTGGAAAGAAAAGTCGAGCAACATCTATATTCTGGACAACGGGTCCGGAATGAGTGACCAAGAGCTTGAGAGCGCCATGACACTTGGCAACAAAAACCCTCTCGACGAACGATCACCGCACGATCTTGGCAGATTCGGAATGGGGCTCAAAACAGCCTCGTTCTCGCAATGCAAACGTCTCACGGTTGCATCCAGAAAGAACGGCGTCAACAGCTGTCTGCGATGGGATCTTGATTTGCTGACAGCCAATCCGGACATAGGATGGGTCCTGATTGAAGGACCGGCACCCGGATCCGAGGACCTGCCTGGAAAGCTGGAATCTCTCGGCCACGGGACAATCGTGATTTGGGAGATTCTTGACCGCATCGTCACTGAAAGCTTTACGGTCAATGACTTCCTGGCCTTGATGGAAGAACAGGTCGAGCGTCACTTGGCCATGGTTTTTCATCGGTTGCTCGAAGGACACCATCCCAAACTGCGACTCAACCTGAATGGAAAAAAGATCGAGGCATGGGATCCTTTCCTTAGTGGCCATCCCGCGAAACCATGGACATCTCCAGTCCAGAGGCACATGACCTCATGTGGAGGCATTGAAGTTCAATGCCACGTCCTCCCTCACAGGGACAAATTGACAGACAGGGAATACGAGATCAACGGTGGTCCTGGCGGGTGGAACGCTCAACAGGGTTTTTACGTTTACCGAAACCAGCGGCTTCTGGTCGCTGGTGGATGGCTGGGGCTGGGACAGTCCAGAGCCTGGAACCGCGAAGAGCCCCACAGGCTTGCACGTATTCGGCTGGACATCCCCAACACGGCAGATACAGACTGGAAAATTGACGTCAAGAAGTCAGTTGCACGCCCCCCTGTAGCGTTGCGTCCCTGGTTGACCAGTATGGCAACTGACACGCGGGAACGTGCCCGTCGGGTCTTTGCCTACCGAGGAAGCCCAACCAATATCAATGCGGGTACTCCAATCGAGCAAGCCTGGAAGGTGGAGCGTACGTCCAAGGGAATCCGCTACAGGATCGACGAGGCGCATCCGAGCATTGCAGCTGTTCTTGATGACGCCACCTCCACCCAGAAGGATCTGATCATCAGCATGCTAAGGGTCATTGAAGAGACTGTTCCTGTTCAGAAAATCTGGCTGGACACTGCCGAGCAAAAGGAAACCCCAGTCACAAGCTTCGCTTCCAGCTCAGACGAAGCGGTTTTGAAGGTAATGAAAACCTTGTTCAGGAATATGGTTATACGTAAGGGCATGGATATCGCGGATGCAAGGGCGAGACTAGCCTGCACAGATCCATTTCAAAATTTTCCTCATCTGATTGCACAGCTTTCCGAACCGGAATCCTGAATGCGAAGATGAATCAGACCCGACTGGAATAGAAATGAGCGAATTCAACAGGCCAACAAGTACCGTCATCAGCAATGCACAGAACCTGCTGATGGAACAAGCCACCCAGAACCCAACCGCTTCGCTGATTAAGGAAATGGTTGAGCTGGCCGCTTCCATCATGCCCCGAAGGGAAGATGAACCAATTAACATCGAGGGTGCCATCGCTGAACTGATCCGCCGTTACAGCATCTGGATCGGTAAGAACACCACACTCTCCGATGGCAGTGATCACGAAACCTGGCTTGGTTCATCCCGAAAAAAGGGCTGGCGATACTGGCCAAGATACAGGGACATGCTGGAGCGGAAAATGCCTCCGGCCGCCATAGACGCGCTGGAAATCTCTACCGACGAAGTGCTTGGCCTACTTGAAGACCCCAACCGGACAGGCTCCTGGGACAGGCGAGGACTGGTAGTTGGGCATGTTCAATCGGGAAAAACCGCAAACTACACGGGACTGATCTGTAAAGCGGCTGACGCTGGCTACAAGATCATCATCATCCTGGCAGGCCTTCATAACAACCTTCGATCCCAGACCCAGATTCGGCTCGAAGAAGGGTTTCTGGGATACGAGACATCTGCCAATAACGATGTCGTCAAATACATCGGGGTAGGCGAACTGGGACGTGACCTGGAGATCAAGCCTAATTGCGCCACGAACCGAACTGAAAACGGTGACTTCAGCACAAAGGTAGCGAACCACTTGGCCATCACTCCTGAGGAACGCCCCTGGTTATTCGTTGTAAAGAAGAACAAAACTGTCCTTGATCGTTTGCTGAAATGGATCAAGAACCATGTCGCCGATGCCAGAGATAACGAAACCGGACTCAAATACGTCAGCAATCTCCCTCTGCTACTGATCGATGACGAGGCAGATAACGGGTCAGTTGATACCGGGGAGCAGACATTTGATTCCGAAGGCAACCCAGATCCGGATCACGAGCCCAAGGCAATCAACAGCCGAATCCGGAAAATCCTGCACAGCTTTGCAAAGTCAGCTTATGTTGGGTACACGGCCACCCCTTTCGCCAACGTGTTTATCCACAGGCAAGGGAAGACCACTGATGAGGGAGCGGACCTGTTTCCCAAGTCATTCATCATCAACCTCGCAGCTCCTTCCAATTACGTCGGTCCTGCACGCATCTTTGGCCTGAAAGATGACGATGGAAGAACCGGAGGACTTCCACTTATGCGCGTCTTCAAGGACCACATGAGCGAAGACCGTCAGTCAGGCTGGATGCCAGAAAAACATGACAAGCATCATCAACCTTTCTATCTTGGCGTTGATGCCCTGCCCCCCTCGCTGAAGAATGCAATCCAGTCATTCGTGTTGGCCTGTGCTTCCCGTGAGTTACGCGGACAGGGTAGCGAGCATTCCTCGATGCTGATCCACGTTACCCGCTATATCCGGGTTCAGAAGGATGTTCATAGGCAGGTAAAGGAATACGTCACAGGGCTTCGCCAACGCATTACCCGTGGGGTTGATGACACCGCGCCGCTGGAACAACTGCGCAAGCTCTGGGAGGAAGATTTCACGCCAACACGCACTGCTGTGATCGAGAGACTGGTTGAATCCGAAACCCAGCCGCCAGAACATTCCTGGGAAGAAATCCGACAGAAACTTGGAGATGTACTATCCGATGTTGAAGTGCGGATGATCAACGGCAAGGCAAAGGATGTCCTTGATTACGCTACTCCAGGCACCAAGGGACTGAAAGTGATTGCTGTTGGCGGTGACAAGCTCGCTCGGGGCCTTACGCTTGAAGGGCTTTGCACCAGTTACTTTGTCCGTACATCGAAAATGTACGACACCCTCATGCAAATGGGGCGATGGTTTGGGTACCGCCCTGGCTATCTGGATCTTTGCCGCCTTTACACCATAGATGATCTGATCGAGTGGTTTCAGCACATTGCTGATGCATCCGAGGAACTTCGCGACGAATTTGAAGCCATGAAGGACAGTGGGGCAACCCCCAAGGACTATGGTCTCAGGGTCCAGTCGCATCCGGTTCTGCTAGTCACGTCCCCTCTGAAAATGCGGACAGCAAAGGATTTGCAACTGTCTTTCAGCGGTGAAATCCTTGAGACTGTGGCGCTGCACAGTACTGCTGCAATCCTGTCAAAGAATCTTGATGCGACCACGAGACTCCTCTTGGCATGTGGCTCTCCGCAAGAGTCACCAGAAATCATCAGAATGCGGGAAGGCAAGCCAAAAAAATGGAACGGGCATCTCTGGAACAACGTGTCCAGCGAAGCTATCGCAGACTTCTTTGATGCCTACGCCACCCATCCGGCTGCTCGCAAGGTCAACAGCCCCCTGATCCGGGATTTCATCCGGTCAATGGCCAAGATCGGTCAATTGACATCTTGGACAGTCTACCTGGCAGACGGTGGTGCCGGAGCCTCTTACCAGTTCACCGGTGGCCCCAGGGTTGATCGCATGATCAAGCGGAAAGCGGACGATTCACGCAGCGACCGGTATGCTATTGGACGTCCCGTCTCACCGCCTGATGAATCCATCGATCTTGATGGCCCTGCCTGGGACGCAGCCATGGCTTTGACTCTGAAAAACTGGAATCCAGACGCAGCTCGAGTTAAAGACGGTAAAAAGCCAGATGCGCCCACAGTGCCAAATGGTTTGGCCATCCGACACATCAGAGGCATGGGCGCTCCAGAACAGGAAATACAGGCAGCCCCTGAGAGGGGCTTGCTAATCCTGTACCCATTGGACCCGGATCAGGCCGAATTTGGTCCTGGATTTGGTGACTGGAAAAAACCTGTCATTGCATTCGGCATCAGCTTCCCTGCCAGTGATGCCGGAGTGAAAGTCAAATATGCAGTGGATCATTTAACCCAAGCACAATGGGCTCAGGAATATGGCCAAGTTGATTGACGAAATTCAGCTTGCCTGGAATTCAATCCAGACCGCGCAAGGCACATCCGGATGGAACACAGTGGCAGTTTTGCCAAACCATCCAGGCAGATTTAGAGCTGGGCGGAATTTTCCCGATCAATGCGAAGCATTACTCGCGGGTTTTCGCAAAAGTGAAATCTCGAGAAACGAAAAACTGCCTGAAGGATTGGGATTCCACGTCACTCGTGTGAATTCTGAACAGGATGGATTGGTCTGGCTTGCATTGACCAGGAGTCCGAATGGCAACCTTGAGTTGTTCTCCGCCATGGTTTCGGATGTTCTTCAGGCGATTCTGGCCACTGACACCGGAGACCACAGTCGTGAATTACGTGCTTTCCTTGGCAGGATTCGAGCGTGGCAGGAGTTCATGCGCAAGGGCGCCGTTCCTTTGTCTGCAGAAAACGAAGTCGGTCTCGTAGGCGAACTAACCGTGCTGGAGAAAATGCTGGAGGTCGGCTTGGCTCCTGAAACAGCTATCGGAGCTTGGAGTGGGCCCCTTGATGGGCTCAGGGATTTCGAACTTGGCTTTGGTGCCATCGAGGTCAAGACCACTATTGCCTCCGCTGGAATGGTGGCAAAAATTGGTTCACTGGAACAACTGGATGACACGAACTGCAAGCCCATTTTTCTGGGTACAGTCAAATATGCATTGATCGAGAGTGGTCAAACACTTCCTGACAAGATTTCTGCAATCAGGACACGACTTGAATCCCATCCAATCACGCTGTCCGAGTTTAATGATCGAGTTCTTGCCGCTGGATACATGACAGCGCATGCTTCTAAATACCATCGCAGGTTTTCACTCCGGGAACTCGCAATGCTTGAAGTTGGCGAGAATTTTCCCCGACTGATGCACGGCAACGTGACGCCCGGAGTCATCAGTGCACGATACGAAATTAATATCGAGCCCTTGCTCAGTCAGGATATTGGCTTGGCAACCGCTCTCAAGAAACTGGAAATGATCTGACTATGGAACTTGCTGAATTTTTGAGGGAAACACAGGCTACTGTGCGCGCGCAGATGCAGGACGGAGCCCTCTACGAAGAACTTGTTTATGCCAACATCGTCATGGATCACATGGCAGAAATTGGTATGACATTCGAACCTGTCCAGTGCCATTTCGAAGGCAAGGTTGGCAATGCCATATTGCGGCTGAGTGGTTACGCCCTGTCTGACGACAATGATCAGCTAGATCTGTTCGTCAGCCTCTACCAGGGGGTAGATGAGCCAACTCGGATCCCTGATGCTGAAACGAAAACGGCTGTTGAACAATGTTTCCGTTTCCTGTCTCTATGCGCACAAGGAACGCTCGCTCCAAAGCTGGATCCGACCAACGACGTCCGGTCATTGGCCGAGACGCTTCAAGCCATCTACAACGATCTGGAACAGATTCGCATCTTCGTCATTACTGACCGTATCGCTAATTCCAAGAGCTTCAAGACAAAAGAAATTAACGGAAAGGCTGTCAGGCTGGAGGTCATGGACATAGAGCGGCTACACCGCCACTTATCCGAAGGAAAGCCGCGTGACGAGCTGGTCATCGATTTCAATGAGCTGTCAGGCCAACCCCTCCCCTGTGTCTTCGTCAATGGACAGAACGATGACTATAACTATGCATTAACCGCTATTCCTGGTGACGCTCTTCGCCTGCTTTACGAAAAATTTGGGGCTCGACTTCTTGAAGCAAACGTTCGTTCGTTTCTGAGCGTCAAGGGTAAAGGCGTGAATGCTGGCATACAAAGCACGCTCAGAAATTCACCCGAACGTTTCATGGCCTACAACAACGGCATTGTTATGGTTGCTGATGAAATCAGACTGGGACACTCCCATGACGGGATGACCGGAATTGCATGGATCAAAGGCCTTCAAATTGTCAATGGGGGGCAAACAACTGCATCGCTGTACTTCACAAAGAAGAAGTATCCTGAAGTCGATCTGTCCAGCGTCAGAGTGGCAGCAAAAATCATTGTCATGAGCGTTCAGGACCCCGCCAAGGAAGAAGCCCTGGTATCAGACATTTCCCGCTTCGCGAATAGCCAGAACGCTGTCAGGCAGTCAGACCTCTCTGCCAACAAACCATTCCATGTGGAGATCGAAAAGATTTCCCGTACTGTTTACTGCCCAGATGGAGTTAGTCAGTGGTTCTACGAACGCGCTGCAGGAAGCTACAACACCCTATTGGCTAGGGAAGGAACAACCCCTGCCAAGCTTAAGAAGATCAAAGACGCAATCCCGACGAGTCGTCGACTGACAAAAACGGATCTTGCAAAGTATCTGAATGCCTGGGATCAGAAACCAGAGATTGTCAGCCTCGGCTCCCAGAAAAACTTTGACCGTTTCATGGCTGCGCTGGTTGCTCCAGAGGGACAGGAAGTCAAGCTGCCCTCAACCGCCGACTTCAAAGCCATGATCGCAAAAGCAAAGCTCTACCGGGATGCTCAAAAACTGATACGCCCCATGTTCCAAGCTTTCCAGGCAAACATCACGGCATATACCGTTTCAGTTACGGCCATGATGCTCGGTGAACGCATTGATCTGGACAAAATCTGGAGCAACCAGGCTGTCTCTAATGAACTCCTGAAACAGATTGAGACATGGGCACGCCAGGTCAGTGATGTGCTACACGAAAGTGCTAGGGGTAAGATGATTTCAGAATGGTCCAAAAAGCCAGAGTGCAGGGATGCAGTTTTCAATGCGTCATATTCTCCTGTTATCTCAGGCATTCCTGAAGTTCGCTACAACGGCTGATAAAAATGGCCGACATCGTTTCAAGTGCAGTACGCAGCAGGATGATGTCGGGCATTAAGGAAAAGACACAAAACCGGGAATCCTGATTCGCAAGGCACTGCACACGCAAGGGTACAGGTTCAGAATTCTCCGCAAGGACTTGCCGGGCAAGCCAAATAACGGCTTGCCAAGACTAAGGGCGGTTTTACCTGGTCCATGGACGCTTCTGGCACATGCATAAGGGCTGCAAATTTGCGCGCAATCCTTCGACCAGACCAAAGTTCAGGTCAGCCAAACTTCATGCAAATGCCATTAGGGATCAGACTGACCACTAGAGACTTTTGCACTCGGATGGCGCGTTCTGACACTCTGGGAGCGCTACCTGAAGTCCACCTCCCCTGAGGTATTGCAGGCTGACCTGTCTCGCTGGATTTCAGGGAGTGAGGTCTCGGGAGATTTCAACGTCGGGCCGACTGCAACAGTCTGAGGACAATTTCAGCGATTTTCCGGGCTAACAGCGGCGGTACAGCATTACCTACTTGGTGGTACTGCTGCGTTCGATTACCCTCGAAAAAATAGTTATCGGGGAACGTCTGCAAGCGCGCAGCCTCTCGAACCGTCAGGCTCCGGCACTGCGAGGGCTCGGGATGAATGTAGTAATGCCCATCCTTGGCAATGTGCGAGACGATTGTCGTGGACGGTTGATTTCGCAATTGAACCCTGAATCTGTCCAAAAATGGTGTCGAATCACTTCCAACATTCTCATGGCTAGGTAAAAGGGTTTGTGGAAAATCACTAAGCCTTGGAGATCGCTTTTCCTCACGAGCGAACGACGAGGCAAACAGGTACCGATAAAGATCGGACTCCATATGGCTTCTGGTCTCATGCAGAGTTACTCCACCAATTCTGGAGTCGTGATACCAAGATGCCAACACACCTCCAATTGAAACATCCGACTTGATAAACAAGCCACCAGTCGACTTGTGAATCCATGACTTTGTCACCGCCCATTGAGCTCGCTCGAGGACCCGAATAGGCACACCGCTTTTTTTCTTTTCAATGATCTTCAAACCATTTACGAGAGCCTTTTGCCAATTAGAAATGGAGTCAGGCATTCCATCAAATCGATTTGACAGTTTGCTGCGAAGCGCAGGCAATCCATCCAGTGCTTCCATTGCAGTCACACGTGGCGCCGTTGCGAGGGAGAATTTTTCCGGATGTTGAATCAGGTCTGGGATGGACTCGGCAACGTCTGCCCTGATACCAAAAAGAATCACACGATGTCGACTTTGCGGAATTCCGAACTCTTCTGACTTGATAACGAAATCACCAGGGTTTTGAATTTCACCTGGAACAACAAATGAGCGGATGAGATATTCATAGCCGTTTCCCGGGGATCGAAGGTCACCAAGAATGCGGTCAAAAATTGGCGCCCCCGAGTGCTGGGAAGTCAGCATCCCCTTCACGTTCTCCATTACGAAAATAGCAGGAGAAAACTGCTTGATGATCCGAAGGTACTCGCGATAAAGGAAATGTCGCTTATCAGCTTCAAATTCCTTGGGGTTGTTTCCGCGCATCCGTGCGCGACCGGCTAGAGAATAAGCCTGACAAGGAGGACCACCAATCAGGACCCAGTCCTTTGCTCCAGCAAGCCCCTCGCGTATCCATCCATCAATTTCACTGTGGTCATCTTTGCCCAGCTCTGCACAGCGCGCCTCGCTGTATGCCTTGGAAACAAATGGTACAACCGCTGGATCGTTTTCAAGCTGATTGCGAGAAATCTCTCCCCTTATGTATTGATAGTATGCCTCTGGTACTTTGCCAACCGGAAATGAGCGAAACAGCGCTCTCAGCGAAAGAGTCTTGTGAGCCACGGGATCTTTTTCAATCGAAACACGTATGTCGAACTCACGTGTTACGCCACGAACAAGAGATGCAAAGCCTTCGCAAAGACCACCTGGTCCAGCAAATAGATCGATAACCGGGATGCCCTGAGTTTTGATAGAGGTCATTAGGATTTTTTTTCGGACTGCTCAATAGCTTACCAGGTTGAGCGGTTCAGATGTCAGCTTTCAAACGGGCTGAATAACTGAATTTTTAGACGAGCACAGAGTTTTGTGTAAAAGTGGCTGAGTTCAATGCTTAGACATCCAGCCTTCGAACTCAATGGTAAACCGGGACGATGCCGCGTTCCAATCCCTCAGCGGCATCGTCCATCACGGCATCCGGACCTGATGAAATCAGCCTGGGAGACACCTCGGCACCATACATTTCCTAAAGGTGCCCTTAATCCGCGCACGGACATGCCTCGTGCATACAAGGAGGGGATCTAGTCGTCAAAGCCCGTCTAGCGGGTCTGGTGCTTGGGCACGACCTGAGGCTCAAAGTAGGCCCGGCGGTCACAGGGTACGTAAATGGGCAGCTCACCAAAGTCACCTCTGAGAGTCTTTTTGCATTTGCCGTTGCGGGCGTTGCCAGCGGTGTTGGCCACGCTGGCGTTTTTAGAGTGGCCAAGGTGCTCGGTCATCTCGGCTTCCAAGGCACGCTCGACCAGGCGCTTGGTCAGCTACTTGAGCAGGCCGTTCTCGCCGATAAGGTCTTCAGGCTTTTTGTAGCCAGCGATCAGCTGGTCGATCAATTCGTTGCTTACGGTCATGGTTCATCTTTCTGGATGTTCGGCAGTTTCCTGCCATTTGACCGATTACACAAAATTTAGAACACCCTCAGTCATGAGGTTTTGAGACAAACGGGGTTTGAGACGCCTTTGCCGGGCAAATGCCTAAAGCCGCAGTCAGGAGCCCAAAGCAAAAAGCCCCTCGTGGTGCTGGGCAGCGCGGTGGGCATTGGGGCACTGCCGGTTTGGGGGATGAAGCAGGAGAGGCTGTCGTCGGGGTTTACAACGGATTGGCGGGGGTTAGCGGTGGCGGGCTAACCAAAAACTCACTCGGTTGGGTGCGTGAAATACTGCAACTTGATTACAACGAGTGCAGTCAAGGGGGGTCTGCAGAATCACCATAATAACGCCTTACGGCGAACTTGAAAGCACTGGATTACCCGAGCTAGTTGCCAATTTCACCCCGTATCAAGAACATAAGCACTGAGAAGCGGACTGGCTCAGACCATGTACAGCAAGTGTTTGACTTTGCTTTCAAGATCCAGTGCTGAATAGATAGAAGGCCGCGGCTGCTGGCCCTTACTGGTGTCGCAGTTCAGGACAGCATCACGCCAAGCTTGAGGAATGCCAGAAGCCCCATAGCGTGCACCCATCATGGCACCGACGATGCAAGCATTGGTGTCGGTGTCTCCGCCTAGTAAGAGTGTTTGCCGCATGGCAGCAGTGAACGTTGAATCATTCATAAGGTGATAGAACGCCAGTGAGAATGCAATCTTGACCCAGCCAATATTTTTGCGCGCATAAGGCAGTTCACCGCGAGCAACGTCTGCTAGCCATTCGTTAACTTCCCAATCCTTATTGCTGAAGGGGATGACATGTGAAAATTCAATAGGGTTTGAACGTCCATCGAACGAGAAAAAACCCTCTGGTGAAATTAGCTTGACAAGGGTCGTACCGTAAACAACAGAAGCATCCACACAATTTTTGTTCGGATGAGTTAGGCGTGCATCACGTTCAAATGGTCTCCAAACATGCGGCGAAATAAACCCGTATGTTGAACCCGTGACTGCCAATGGTGAAAGACGCATGAGGCTGCCATTGGCTTGTGAAAACGAATTGAATTCTGATGCTGCCTTTGAGACTGAGCCACTTATGCAATCAGCCGGTTCGCCGTACAGCAATGCGTTCTGCGTGGCAGTGCCGATGTCAAATGGTTCAGAGTTTGCCCATTCTGTGTATGACTTTGCGGCCAGCTCTTCATTGTATTTTCGCTTGACTAGAAGGGAGTTTAGGAGCGCAATTGTCATTTCACCATCATCAGTAAATTGACCAGGTGCAAGATCAAAGACGCCCCCACCGGGCATACCTAATGCCCACTCAACTTCACTTGCGCTTGGCTTGTGATCCAGAAACTCCAAAACACCTCCCAGCGCATCGCCAACCAATGCACCCAGGACGGCACCCAATGCACGGTCATATGTGTCTAAATCTTCAGCCATGTCTCGTCTCTATGGATTGCGTATCTGGAACAGGCGATGCTCTGCGAATCTTCAACCACTCATAAAGCGTGTTTGGCGAAACGTCCAGCATCTTGGCGATGGCCACTTTGTTGATGCCTTTGGCCAGGTAGCCGTTGATCTTGTCGGCATGCCTGTCCAGCTTGAGAATCTTGGCACCACCCACCGGGCGGCCCAGCTTAATGCCTTCGGATTTGCGCTTGGCCAGGGCCTCTTTGGTGCGCGAGCTGATGAAGTCCTGCTCGATCTCGGCCACCAGGCCCAGCACCACGGCGACGATTTTCGATTGTATGGTGTTGTCGAAGACGATGCCGTTCTTTGCGACATGCAAATGGACGCCCTTCTCGATGCACTCCCGGCCGATCTCCAGCACCTGCAGCGTCCTAAGCGTCAGGCGTGAGACTTCCGACACTACGATCGCGTCGCCCTCCCCTGCCCCCCGGATCAACTTGCCGAGCTGCCGGTCTCGCCAGTCGGTCTCAACGCTGATGGTGTCCTCGACGAAAACCGGTTCAAGCAGCTTTTTGTCAACGCAATAGCGCACGCCCCCGTGCTTCTGGTTGGCAGTGTCTTGGGCGTCGGTTGAGACGCGAAGGTAGGCAAAAACTGAGGCATCGTCTCCATATTTTGAACTTTTCCGAAAAAAGGTCTATCGGTTTTTTTTAGTATAAAGATGCACTAAAAAAGTGATTTCTTTATTCTAAACAATTCAATATTTTGGAAAAAGACCATTGGCCGCGTTGTCAACCAAACACCGGCCCTTTTTCAAATAACTGCTCACGGTTTGTCCCATGGCCTTGTGCTTGTCAGCTATCACGCTGGGATAGTCATCGCCTTTTGTCATGGCTTTAGAGTTCAGCTTGAGCTGTTCACCTATCTGCCAAAGACAGGTCTGCGGGGCATTGCGGATGATGAGCTCATGAATTTCCATGATGCTAAGCAACTGTGACATCGCCTCCAGTGCGATACGGCTTCGATAAATTGGCCAAGATAAAGGCGCATCAGAAAGTAGGCCCTGTCGTGAGTTCAATAAACATATCTGATCAAGCCAAAACCCAAATTCTTTTCCCGCCAGCTGGCTTGACACCTGCTGCATGGCGTCAACGGTGATCTCCAGTGCATCACTGTTTTTACGCTTGACATACAGCGTTACTTGCAAGGTCGTGATGCTTTCACCAAAAGTCTCATGACCCTTGGTGAGCCACCATTCTTTTAAGGTCAAGTCCTCAACGGCTCCAAAAAGGCGGTAAGTTTTAAATGCGCCTTGGGTGGTGAAAAGGCCAGTGCGGCAACTCTGGGTGAACACCTTTGAGCATCGGAGACATCGCCACCAAATGTCGAGGTGTGAACCGTGGACAAACGACTCAGTGCTCTCTGCCCTCAATCGGCCCGCAGAGATAAATGGAATCAATTTTTGAGTGTCTTTACACCGATCTAGCCTTTGAACTTTCATTTTTTCGTACCCCCTCGAAAAAGTGAAAAAACTCCGCCACCAGAAACCTAACCTCAGCGTGTCGCACCAATCCTGGTCGACGGAACCCATGGTTATGAAATTTAACAGGAGTTTGAAATGAACTTAGAAAACACAAACAGCGCCCCGCCCGCAGCAAATGGGGCACCCGTCGATACCCCGGCAACCACCTCACAAGTGGATGAGTTTTCCTTTGGTCTTTTGATGAACCGCGCCTTAGGCGGCTCAGACAAGCGTCGGCCCAGTGACAAAAGCGCCAACGAAGTGCAGGTGGACATGATCCTGGGTCAGGCCCAGAACCTGGCCAAGATGAACAACCAGTACGTTGAGACCTACGTAGTGCGCGGCACAAAAGAGTTGTACGCACTGCTGGGTGCCATCTACAGCTATGCGCTGCAAATCAATGAATCTGTTTTGAAAGATCACATCCTGCAGCGCATGCGCGATCGACTGGAAAGCGAGCACGACATCAAGACCCAGATCAACACACCTTGGATCACCACGGTGTTGCGCTTTATCCTTCCCACCGATCGCCAAACAGCCTACAACTACTCGAAGGTTCTGCAGGTGGCGTACGAGGAAAACTTGGACGCCACTGAATTGCCTGGTTACATCAAGGAACGGGGTGGCATTGCCAAGATCACAGCCACCAAGGAGGACGCAGGCACAGCCAAGGCTGTGAAGGAACACAAGGAGGCCAAGACCAAGCTGCTGCGCAAAATCTTACTGGCCAATGCCAAGGTTGCAGACACCGTGGTTCAGGTGGAGGACAAGTTCGTGCTCAACACCGTGGGCGAAGGCAAAAAGGAAGGCACCTTTGAATTCGCAGTGTGCGTGAACCCCATGGGACACGAGCGCCGTGTTGTTCGCTTCATCCGGCTCAATGAAGCCATGGAAACCCAGATCCTCGCCATGGTGGCTGAAGCCAGCCTTTCTGACGACTTAAAAAGCATGGAAGACAAACTGGATGTGCTGCGCGAAAAATGGGGCATCACCTCCGGTTGGGGCATGCAACCGGGTGACAAGGGTTACCAGCCTGCGGGACTGCCTGCCCTCAACTCAACTGTGCAGCCAGAAGCCATGATCAATGCGCCTATGAATGCCAACGTCGCTGGCGTGACGGTTAAAGAAGCCATGTTTTAACTGCAAGCCTGATCCCCAGCCGATGAGGGTCTGGGGATCCATCAAACCCATTAGGAGAACCCAATGAGCGAATTTTTAGGACCCCGTGGCAAAGCCACTGTGATCTTGATGAAGGCCCACTTTGACACCGAGCTTCCCAAGTTGAAAGATCTGAAAAGGATCTTGTCGATTCCAGACGGCAGGTACTACAAGAGCAGAGGCAATTTCTCCAACAGCATTCATAGGCTAACAGACCTGCTGGGAATTGTTGCTCGAATAGAAAAGACGGGAAAGAAGCAATCGGACTTTCGCAGCTCAGATTTTTTGATCACCGTGGCAGAGGTTCATTCCAATCTGTTTATGAAACTTCAGTACGACGCTGAAGTCATTGAAGGCTTCAATCTGACTGAGCAGAATTTTGATCAATTAGCCAATCTCATCGATCATTTTTACGAAATACATTCAATGATTCAGTCGGTTCAATACATGTCCCGAACCCTTGAGGATCAAAGAGACACTGCTGTTGAAAAGGGGTTCACAGACATAACTCTATTGCAGCCTGATGTGACATCGTTGAACAACTTACTTGAAGGCTACGGTGATGCGCAACTGGCCATCATCGAAAAAGCTATTCTTGATTGGTACGAGTCAAACCGATGGAAGGTCGCCTCACCTTTCAAGAAAGCATCTTCTGCCGAACCTGAAGATGAGACTGAAACTGTGTGATTTTTGTCCTGCAAATGGCAATCGAATTCGCAGGACTGGTCCCAAAGCGATTGATCGTCTAAAAGCCACAGATCAACCCGAGCCCTGCCGCTTTTAGGTTGACTGGCCAGCTGCTCAGAAAACAAACTTCATGAATACAGCAGAGAAATTGACATGCCACGCGCCATTGAACCCGACTCACACGAACGGCACAGGTCTGTGCCCATCAAGGAAACCATCACGCGAATTCCAGGCTACCCACGCAAACTGGTGATTTTCAAAATTCCGGCTTCCAGCTACTGGTGGGTCAGGTATTACGCCGAGAGCCACATCTTCAAACGCACCACTAAGACCGAAATCAAGCGTGATGCATTGGAAGCGGCAAAACGGTTTTACGACGACATCACCATACGCATTCGTGGTGGCAACTTTGAAGGCTTGCCTATTGAAGTCAACGCAGCAGAGGTTGTGACCTTTGCCAAGGCTACGAAGATGCTGATGGACAGTGAACTGGCCAAACTGAACCGCAGCCAGTTATCAAAGATCAGTTACGACAACATGCAGCTGCGCTACGACAAACACATACTGCCCTTTTTCGGTCAAACGGACGTGCTCAGCATCAACTACAAAATGCTGGACGAATTTCTGCAGAAGCTTTCTAACCAAGTGCCCAAGCTGAGTGTTTCTACGCTGGGTGCCTACATGGGGCTCACCCGGAAGGTTTTGCAACATGCCGCCCGGCACAGCTTCATCCAACACATTCCCGAGTTTCCCAAGGTAGGCATTGAGGACAAGCCGCGAGGCTGGTTCAACGTGGGCGAATACAAAGAAATTACCAAGGTGGCCAAAAAGCTGGCTGGCAAGAAAGTCGAGTGGCGAGCACATTCAGAGGAGACCAAGGGCTCCTACTTTTGCGAGCCTGGTGGAAAACTTGGGCCTGCTGACCGTTTGATCAAGCGCATCGAGATGACCAAGGACTTGGCTGATTTGATCGTGTTCATGGTCAACAGCTATATTCGCCCTACCGACATCCGCAACATGCAGCACAAGCATGTGGAGATCATTCGCAGGGAGTGGACTTACCTCAGGCTCAGCTTGCCACCCAGCAAGGGGCACACGTTTCCCATCACCACCATGCCATGGGCCGTGAAAGTGTATGAACGCATCAGGCGTCGTCAGGTGCTGGAACTTGGTCGCGACATCCACCCTGAGGACTATGTGTTCATGCCCGAAGCAGCATCACGCGACAACGCCATGAAACTACTGGCAAGGCAATTTGAAATCGTGCTGGAAGTGACAGGCCTCAAGCTCAGCACCGCAGGCGAAACTCGGACCTTGTACAGCCTGCGTCACAGCAGCATCATGTTTCGGTTGATGTTTGGTCGAACGGTGGACACATTGACACTGGCTCGCAATGCACGAACCAGTCCCGAGATGATCGACCGCTTCTATGCTGCTCCACTGCAGGGTGAGATGAACGTGGGTGAACTGCAGAGCAAGCGACGGCCACGGCCTTGGGAATAACGGATTAGAGTTGATGATTGTGTGCAGCTAGTGCGGGCTGTAGCTCGCGGCTTGGTAAGTGCGGGTCCCAAATGTCAAGCAGTCATTCGTGCAATACACAGACCCATCAAAACGGCACGCTCAATGAAGTTCGTGCGCGGCTCCCCCTGAAAACACATCGTGCAGAATGTGGTTACAAAAAATATTCAGAGGAGCACCCGCTTGAACACCTTCCACAATCCTGATCGTTTTATGTCGGACCTCAGACAAATTTTGTCTCAAGGACGCAAGCGCGTTGGCCTATTGGTAGGGGCTGGGGCACCTATGTCGCTTCGAGTGAACGATGCTGGCGCGTTGGTTTCAGAGGGTGGACGATCATTGATGCCTGGCGTTGAGGCACTAACCACTCAGGCGATTGAAACGTTGGCCGGACAGCAAAAGGCCGCTGCCGAGGCCATTCGCGCAGAACTCGGTGTTTCCGCAAATATTGAATCAATCCTCACCCGCATTAGACTTTTGCAACAGGCGCTCGGGCCCGCTCAGGTTCATGGACTGGACTCAGAAGGCTACAAGGCGCTGGGTGCGGAAGTATGCAGAAAGATTGGCGAAGTCGTCGGCGCACCTCTACCCAAGGAGCGAAACGCCTACACAGAGTTGGTCTCTTGGGTCAGCGGAACGCTTCGGACGCACGCCGTCGAGATTTTTACGACTAATTACGACCTGTTGTTCGAAGAGGCTTTCGAACGTTCCCGGGCTTCCTACTTCGATGGATTTACCGGAGGACATCTACCGTTCTTTGATCCCGTTAGTGTCGCCAGCGACGATCTGCCACCAAGGTGGTCTCGGCTATGGAAATTGCATGGCTCTTTAGGCTGGGCACTAGAGGGCGACTCGGTTGTTCGCGGACGCGGACGGGAAACGTCTGAACTCGTCTATCCCGACCACTTGAAGTACCAGCTAACCCAGAAGCAACCCTACTCGGCTTTGTTTGAGCGGTTACGCCAGTTTCTTCTTACCCCGGACAGCATCTTGCTGACTTCTGGCTTTTCGTTCCGCGACGCACACATCTGCGCCGTATTGGACGAGTCACTTGCTATGAACGCGAACGCTTCGGTAATGGCCTTCCAGTACCTGCCGCTGGCATCTGAAGAGGCTGCCTGTAAGCTGGCTTACGAACGCCCTAACTTATCTGTATATGCGTCCGATGGTGCGGTAATTGGAGGCGTCAAAGGAGCATGGCGCCCCGGGGATCCCCCAAAAAATTGGGAGGACATCCGTGCGACCTTCTGGGGACAACGACGACCTAGGGAGCAAAGCATGTTCCTGCTTGGCGACTTTGCTCTGCTCACCCGCTTCTGCGCTCTTGCTCAGGCAACCGACATGAGTGCGCAGGCTACACTCGACGCGGCCGTTGCAATACTGGGCGGAGTTGTACCGCCAGACGCTGCAGTTGCTGTGGCAAATGCCGTGGAGGCTAAAGCATGAGAGCCAAGGACCCCACCTTCCTCGGCTTAGTGACATCGGTTTCAGGCCCGACCGTGACTGTTTCTCTCGCCGAGTCCCTCGCGTCGGGCATCGCCATGATTGAAGGGCACATGTACCGCGTTGCTCAGGTCGGTGGCTTCGTGCGAATACCTCAGGGATACCAGGACCTATTCGGAATCGTGAGCGAGGTGGGCGCATCGGCAGACTCCAAGGCAGCCAGCGGTGGACGTTGGATGAAAGTGGAACTCGCTGGAGAGGCTCTAGGCCAGAGCTTTGAGCGCGGGCTTAGTCAGTTGCCGTCCATTAACGACGCGGTGCACATTGTTAGTGAAGGAGACCTTAAGCGCATCTATGGCAACGAGGGCCTTGACCAGATTGCCATAGGTACTCTGTCTAGTTCCGAAAGCATCACCGTAAAACTTTCGTTGGATGCATTGGTCACTCGGCACTCCGCCGTCTTAGGATCGACTGGCTCAGGTAAATCAACAACCGTTGCCAGTCTATTGCGCTCGATCGTTCGTCCAAATCAAGAAGGGGGCGCACCAGCGTCCCGAATTCTTCTCCTTGACCTACACGGCGAATACACCCACGCCCTAGCGGATTTCGCCCGTGTTTACAGCGCCACGCCACAGCCCGGAGAACGCCCGCTGTTCGTTCCCTACTGGGCGCTCCAATCGAAAGACCTTCTCGATTTCGTTGCAGGAAGCTTGACCGAAAACCAGGAAATTGCGTTCTCAGACAAAATCCAAGAAATGAAGGCAGTGGTGCTAGCGGCAGCCAACTTTGCCGGATTGGACCCTCAATCGCTCACCGTCGATAGCCCAGTACCGTTCAGTCTTAAGCAATGCTGGTACGACCTTATCGACTTTGAGATGCGGACTTTCAATGGTCCGCAGCGGGACCAGCCAGCACTGGAACAGGGCGGTGACCCAGAAACTTTGGCTCCACCGAAGTACACCCCGGCAGCGTTAGGCTCTGCGGGACCATTCTTGAATACGCAGGCAAAGGGAATTCGCCGACAGCTAAATCTGATGCGATCACGGCTGCTGGATCACCGATTTGACTTCATCTTGCACCCTGGCCCATGGGAACCTTCGCTAAAAGGAACCGTTCAGCTCGACCTCGACAAACTCCTGGAAGAATGGTTGGGACACGAGAAGCCTGTCACCATTTTGGACCTTTCTGGTGTACCAAGCGCTGTGTTAACGACTCTTGTCGGTTCAATCCTGCGGATTGTTTATGAAGCGCTCTATTGGAGCCGTGAGAAAACCGAAGGGGGAATACAACGACCGCTGCTGATCGTAATGGAAGAGGCCCACCGATACTTATCCGGTGCCAAGGAAGATAGTCAAGCTGCTGACATTGTGAAACGAATTGTCAAAGAGGGACGCAAGTATGGGATTGGCGCAATGGTGATTTCACAGCGCCCCGCCGAGGTCGATGAGACCATCTTGTCGCAGTGCGGAACGATTTTCGCCTTGCGGCTATCAAACCCTGAGGACCGTGCCCGTGTAAAGGGGGCGCTCCCCGATAACCTAGGCGGGCTGGTGGATCTACTACCGGTATTGAGAACGGGGGAGGCAATCGTCGCCGGAGAGGCTGCCAGGCTGCCTGTGCGATGCCGAGTCACGTTGCCGGCTCCTGAGCAGCGCCCAAAGAGTTCTGACCCCAAGGTTTCCGAAGCGTGGGCCAACAAGCGGATTGCAGAAGGGTACGATCGAGTAGTGGCTTCTTGGCGTGCACAGAAAACGTTCGCAGTCACGCGAGACCTTGGAATCGTGCGCGTTCCAGTAGAGGACACACCAGAACCACAGGGAGATGAGCAATGAACCGAGAATCAGTAGCTTCGTCAAATATCGCCTCAATCGGCTACGACGAACCGTCACAAACATTGGAAGTGGAGTTCACGAACGGTGCTATCTACCAGTATTACAACGTAACGCAGACACTCTTTGAGCAACTCATACAGGCGGGCTCCAAAGGGCAATTTTTGGCCTATCAGATCAAAAATGCTTACCCGTACTCCCGTGTCGGCTAAGAGCTAGCATCACTCTCAAGATGCGATCAAGCGTATGGTTGGGGTTTGCACCAGACCTTCCATTTCTCCGATCCTGCGGATCGCAACTAGCCTTTAGCGACTGTTTGCGCGCAAAGTCTGCTTAAGGCAGTGCCCTTTTGCAGCTGGCACCCGTGCGGCACTCAAAAAAGCCCTACAAAGCGTTTTTTCCTGGGTTCGCTGGGCTGAGTAGCTGGACTCATTTCAAAACAAACGTAGCGTTTTTTTCAAGCTGAGCACAGCGCTAGCAGTGTCAGCGAAGAGGCGAAAAGCAAGGCCGCATTGACACTATGCGGGCGTCACTGAAAACAGATTGAAATGGGGATGTTTGACTGTTCCGAAATCTATGAAAAGACATCGAAAAATCTATGAGAAGTAGTAAACCCGGACCATACTACTTTGAACATAAGAAAAAGCACCTAGAGTTTCCTCTAAGTGCTTGATTTCATTGGGAATTTTTGGTGGGCGATGCAAGTTTCGAACTTGCGACCCCTGCAGTGTGAATGCAGTGCTCTACCCCTGAGCTAATCGCCCTGCGCCGTTTGGCGAAGAGCGCAATTATGACACGAAAATCAGGCCTGTTTGGGCTTGAACCGTTGAAAAATCGCTGTTCATCGGGGGCCGGATCCAGACCAAGAGGTTCAAGCGCTCTGCGCTTGACGCCAAACGGTTTTCCCACCGCTCGATTTGTCCAGTTGGGTCAGCACCTCGTCATGGGCGGCGAGTTCTTGGGCATTGGCCGGCAAGACTGGCAAGACGAAGGTGCTCAAATCCACCTGGACCATGACCGACTGCGTGTCCGCAGGTGCGTCGCCCGCATCAATCAACAAGGCTTCCTGGCCGCGCGTCATGTTGATGTAGACATCGGCCAGCAATTCGGCGTCGAGCAAAGCGCCGTGCAAGGTGCGGCCGGAGTTGTCCACTTCCAGCCGATCGCACAAGGCATCGAGGCTGTTGCGCTTGCCGGGGAACATCTCCTTGGCCATGACCAAGGTGTCGATCACGCCACTGACATAAGCCTTCAAAGGCTTTTTGCCAACGCGCTCGAGTTCCTTGTTCAAAAAGCCGATGTCAAAAGCGGCGTTGTGGATGATCAGTTCCGCATCGGCCAGGTAATCCAGGATCTCATCGGTCAACTGCGCAAACTTGGGCTTGTCTCGCAAGAATTCGTTGCTGATGCCGTGCACCTTGAGCGCGTCTTCGTGGCTGTCGCGTTCGGGGTTGAAGTAAAAATGAAGGTTGTTGCCCGTGAGCTTGCGGGCAAAAAGCTCGACACAACCCAGCTCGATGATGCGGTCGCCGCCTTCGGCCGAGAGGCCCGTGGTTTCGGTGTCCAGAACGATTTGACGCATGCTTGCTCGCTTTCGCTCAGTGCAGTTCTTTGGCGTGGTTGATGGTGTAGCGCGGGATCTCGATGACCAGATCACTTTTGGCGACAAAAGCCTGGCAGCTCAGGCGAGAGTTGGGCTCCAGACCCCAAGCGCGGTCCAGCAGGTCTTCTTCGGTTTCTTCCATCTCATTGAGGGTTTTGAAGCCTTCGCGTACCACCACATGGCAGGTGGTGCAGGCCGCGCTCATGTCGCAGGCGTGCTCGATGTTGATGTGGTTGTCCAGCAAAGCCTCGCAGATGCTGGTGCCAGCGGGCGCGGTGATTTCTGCGCCTTGTGGGCAGTACTCAGGGTGGGGCAGGATTTTGATGACGGGCATAGGAGTCTTCTGAATTCAGGGCCAGTGCGTGCGATTACATGGATTGGATGTTTTGACCGGCCAGCGCCTTCTGGATGCTGTGGTTCATGCGTTCGGCGGCAAAGGCTTCGGTACCCTTGGCCAGCGCTTGGGTGCAGTCTTCCAGGGCTTTGGCATCTTGCTCGGTGTGTACCGAAGCTTGCAGCGTGGCCATGAGCGCATCAATGGCGCGGCGTTCGTCGGGTTGAAGCAAATGGCCATCGGCTTGCAAGGCGCTGCGGGTGGCCAGCAGCATGCGGTCGGCATCCACCCGTGCTTCGACCAAGGCGCGCGCCTTCATGTCGGCTTGCGCGGTGGTGAAGCTTTCTTGCAGCATGGTGGCAATCTGCTCATCGCTCAGGCCATACGAAGGCTTGACGTCGATGCGCGCTTCGACGCCGCTGATTTGCTCCTTGGCACCCACGTTCAACAGGCCATCGGCGTCCACCGTGAAAGTCACGCGGATGCGGGCAGCACCTGCGGCCATGGGCGGGATGCCGCGTAACTCAAAGCGGGCCAGACTGCGGCAATCTTGCACCAGATCGCGTTCGCCCTGCACCACATGCAGCGCCAGCGCGGTTTGGCCGTCTTGGTAGGTGGTGAAGTCTTGCGCCATGGCGGTGGGGATGGTCTGGTTGCGCGGGATGATGCGCTCGACCAGGCCGCCCATGGTTTCGATGCCCAGCGACAGCGGAATCACGTCGAGCAGCAGCAACTCGCCAGCGGCATTGTTGCCCGCCAGCTGGTTGGCCTGGATGGCCGCGCCCAAGGCGACGACTTCGTCGGGGTTGAGGTTGTTGAGCGGGGCCTGGCCAAAAAAGTCGGCCACAGCTTGCTGGATTTGCGGCATGCGGGTGGAGCCTCCCACCATGACCACGCCTTGCACATCGTCCTTGGCCAGTTGGGCGTCGCGCAAGGCTTTGCGCACGGCCGTGATGCAACGGGCCGTGAGGGCTTGCGTGGCTTGCTCGAAATCGGCGCGGCGCACGGACACCGACAGAGCGCCTGTTGACAACGCCACATCCAAGCTGGCGGTGTCTGCGCTGGTCAATGCTTCTTTGACCGCACGGGCGGCCGCCTTGAGCCGGGTTTTGTCTTCGGCCGTGGCGGCATGCAAGCCGGCTTGCTGTGCCAAGGCAAAGTCGGCCAAGGCTTGGTCGTAGTCATCACCGCCCAGGGCCGAATCGCCACCGGTGGAGAGCACCTCGAACACGCCTTGCGTCAGGCGCAGGATGGAAATATCGAAGGTGCCACCGCCCAGGTCGAACACCGCATAAACGCCTTCGCTGGCGTTGTCCAGGCCATAGGCAATCGCCGCGGCCGTGGGTTCGTTGATCAGGCGCAGCACATTCAGGCCTGCCAGTTGCGCGGCGTCTTTGGTGGCCTGGCGCTGGGCGTCGTCAAAGTAAGCGGGCACGGTGATGACCGCGCCGTACAGGTCGTCGTTGAAGGTGTCTTCGGCGCGGTAACGCAAGGTGGCCAGAATTTCGGCACTCACTTCCACAGGCGACTTGGGGCCTTGCACCGTCTGGATGGACAGCATGCCTTGCTCGCTGGCGGTGAATTCGTAAGGCAATTTGCTGCGGTCAACGATGTCGTTCAAACCACGGCCCATGAAGCGTTTGACCGAGGCGATGGTGTTGACCGGGTCAGAGGCGGCAGATTGCACCGCATCAAAACCGATCTGGCGGCCTTGCCCAGGCATGAAGCGCACGACCGAGGGCAAGATCACCCGCCCCTCGTCATCGGGCAAACACTCGGCCACACCGCTGCGCACCGAGGCCACCAGCGAATGCGTGGTGCCCAAGTCAATGCCCACCGCGATGCGGCGCTGGTGCGGGTCGGGCGACTGGCCCGGTTCGGAAATCTGCAGTAAGGCCATGGTCAATCGGGAAAATTCAGGTCAATCGGTCGAGTTTAGCGTTCACTTCTTGCGTGAAGCGCTCGATGAACATCAGCGCCCTCACCTGCCCCACCGCTTGAAGAGGGTCTTGCACGACGTCGAGCAAGCGGGCCAGCTCTTGTTGCACGCGGCGCTGCTCGCCAGACACGTCATCTGCCAACGCTTGCAGTCCTTCTGGGGATTCGGTGTCGTCCAGGTTTTCACGCCATTCCATTTGCTGCATGAGGAACGCCGCAGGCATGGCGGTGTTGTTTTCGGCCTGGACGGGCGCGCCTTGCAGCTCGCACAAATAGGCGGCGCGTTTGAGGGGGTCTTTCAGGCGCTGATACGCCTCGTTGATGCGCACCGACCACTGCATGGCCACGCGCTGGGCTGCAGCGCCTTCGGCGGCAAAACGGTCAGGGTGGGCTTCGCGTTGCAGGGCTTTCCAACGGGTGTCGAGTTGTGCGCGGTCTTGCGCGAACCGCGCAGGCACATCAAACAGCTCGAAGTCGTTGGCTTGGAGAGAGATCACGCACTCAAAACTCAAACGCGGAACGACTCACCGCAGCCGCAGCGGTCGCGCTCGTTGGGGTTGTTGAAGCGGAAACCTTCGTTCAGGCCTTCGCGCACGAAGTCAAGTTCCGTGCCGTCGATGTAGGCCAAGCTTTTGGGGTCCACCAAGACCTTGACGCCGTGGCCTTCGAAGACCACATCTTCCGGGGCGATCTCGTCCACATATTCCAGCTTGTAGGCCAGACCGGAACATCCCGTGGTCTTGACGCCCAGGCGCACACCGACACCCGAGCCACGTTTGGCCAAGTAGCGGGTCACATGCCGCGCAGCGGCGGCAGACAGTGAGATGGCCATGTCAGTTCAGGTGTTTCTTTTTGTAGTCATCCACTGCGGCCTTGATGGCGTCTTCGGCCAGGATGGAGCAGTGGATCTTGACGGGCGGCAGCGCCAGCTCTTCGGCGATCTGGCTGTTCTTCAAGGCCGCGGCTTCGTCGAGTGTCTTGCCCTTGACCCACTCGGTCACGAGCGAGCTGGAGGCGATGGCCGAGCCACAACCGTAAGTCTTGAAGCGCGCGTCTTCGATCACACCGGTTGTCGGGTTGACCTTGATCTGCAACTTCATCACGTCGCCGCAAGCTGGCGCACCGACCATGCCGGTGCCCACGCTGTCGTCGCCCTTGTCAAAAGAGCCCACGTTGCGGGGGTTTTCATAGTGGTCAACCACTTTTTCAGAATAAGCCATTTCAATTCTCCTAAATTTATGTCGCTCAGCCCAAAGGGTTCAGGGCGCGAAGCGTTGTCGCAGACAGTGCTTGAGCACGGCAAGACAACGCGACAAAGCCCTGGGCCATTTGGGCGACGCGGCTCAGTGGGCCGCCCATTGGATGGTGCTCAAATCGATGCCATCTTTGTGCATTTCCCACAGGGGGCTGAGGTCGCGCAACTTGGCCACGTTCTCACGGATGGTCTGGATCGCGTAGTCGATGTCTTCTTCGGTGGTCCAGCGGCCGATCGTCATGCGCAGGCTGCTGTGTGCCAACTCGTCGCTGCGGCCCAGCGCGCGCAGCACATAGCTGGGCTCCAAGCTGGCCGATGTGCAGGCCGAGCCCGACGAGACCGCCAAGCCCTTGATGCCCATGATGAGCGATTCGCCTTCCACGAAGTTGAAGCTCATGTTGATGTTGTGCGGCACGCGCTGGGTGGCGTGGCCGTTCAAAAACACCTGCTCCATGTCGCTCAGGCCGTTGATCAATCGGTCGTGCAGAGCCCGCGCTTTGGCGTTGTCCTGGGCCATTTCCAGCTTGGCGATGCGGAACGCTTCACCCATGCCGACGCACTGGTGCGTGGGCAAGGTGCCCGAACGCATGCCGCGCTCGTGACCGCCGCCGTGCATTTGCGCTTCCAGGCGAATGCGGGGCTTGCGGCGCACATACAAAGCGCCAATGCCTTTGGGGCCGTAGGTTTTGTGCGAGGCCAGGCTCATCAAGTCGATGGGCAGCTGGGTCATGTCGATCTCGACCTTGCCCGTGGCTTGCGCCGCATCGACGTGGAAGACGATGCCTTTTTCGCGGCACAAATTGCCAATGGCGGTCACGTCCTGGATCACACCGATTTCGTTGTTCACGAACATCACGCTGATCAGAATGGTGTCCGGACGGATCGCGGCTTTGAGCGCATCCATGTTCAGCAAACCATCGGCCTGCACGTCCATGTAGGTCACTTCAAAACCCTGGCGCTCGAGCTCACGCATGGTGTCCAGAACGGCTTTGTGCTCGGTCTTGACGGTGATCAGGTGCTTGCCGCGTGACTTGTAGAAGTTCGCTGCACCCTTGATGGCCAGGTTGTTGGACTCGGTGGCGCCGCTGGTCCAGACGATTTCGCGGGGGTCGGCGCCGATCAGGTCAGCCACTTGCTCACGGGCTGTTTCCACGGCGGCTTCGGCTTCCCAGCCCCAGGCGTGGCTGCGGGATGCGGGGTTGCCAAAGTGCTCACGCAACCAAGGCACGATGGCGTCCACCACACGGGGATCGCAAGGGTTGGTGGCGCCGTAATCAAGGTAGATGGGGAAATGGGGTGTGGTCATGGTCTGTACTTCTTCGGGTATCAGGATTTGGCAAACATATTGCCCAGGTCAAACACCGAGTTGGGCACATTCACGCGAATCGGTTGGCTGATCGGCATGGGGGCAATGGCCCGCTTGATGCTGGGTTTGTTTTCAACGACCAGGCCTTTGGCCAACTGGTCGTCCACCAACTTTTGCAGGGAAACGGAATCGAGAAACTCGACCATTTTGGAGTTCAGCGAAGCCCACAGGTCGTGCGTCATGCAACGGCCTTCACCACCGTTGCAGTTTTCCTTGCCACCGCAGTGGGTGGCATCGATGGGCTCGTCCACCGACAAAATGATGTCGGCCACCGTGATTTCAGTGGATTTGCGGCCCAAGGTGTAGCCGCCGCCGGGGCCACGGGTGGACTCGACCAGGTTGTGGCGGCGCAGCTTGCCAAACAACTGCTCTAAATAAGACAGTGAAATCTGTTGGCGCTGGCTGATGGCGGCCAAGGTCACAGGGCCCGCATCTTGGCGCAAGGCCAGATCGATCATGGCGGTGACGGCGAAACGGCCTTTGGTGGTTAAACGCATGGCAGACTCCTAATTTGAGGGGGTGCTGGGCCGGGACATCCAAGAGTTCCCGACTAAGCAAGTCAAGTATAAAGCAAACCCGATTAAAACACTCGGGTTAAAGGGGCATTCACTTCATGCTCAGGCCCGGATCAGGGGCACGATGTTGTCCCCACCGGTTGCGCCAAAGGCCTGCTCTTTCAAAATGGTCAACTGGTCGCGCACCTGAGCGGCTTTCTCGAACTCCAGGTTGCGCGCGTGCTCCATCATTTGCTTTTCCAGCTGTTTGATGGCCCGGGCGATGTCTTTCTCGCTCATGTCTTCCACTTTGGCCCGCTGCATCGCAGCTTGCTCCAGGCGTTCGGCCTCTTTGCCCGACTTTTCGCTGTAAACGCCGTCGATCAGGTCTTTCACCTTTTTGACAATGCTCTTGGGCGTGATGCCCATGGCCTCGTTGTGCGCCACCTGCTTGATGCGGCGGCGCTCGGTCTCGCCCATGGCTTTTTTCATCGACTCGGTGATGCGGTCGGCATACAAAATGGCGCGGCCATTGAGGTTTCGGGCCGCTCGGCCGATGGTCTGGATCAAGCTGCGTTCGGAGCGCAAGAAACCCTCTTTGTCCGCATCCAGAATGGCCACCAGCGACACCTCTGGAATGTCCAGGCCCTCGCGCAGCAAGTTGATGCCCACCAGCACATCAAACGCCCCCAGGCGCAGGTCACGCAAAATTTCCACCCGCTCCACCGTGTCCACATCGCTGTGCAAGTAGCGCACTTTCACACCGTTGTCGCTCAGGTAATCGGTCAGTTGCTCCGCCATGCGTTTGGTCAGTGTGGTAATCAGCACGCGCTCGTGCTTGTCCACCCGGATGCGGATTTCCTGCAGCACGTCGTCCACCTGGTGGGTGGCGGGCCGCACTTCCACCTCCGGATCGACCAAGCCCGTGGGCCTGACCACCTGTTCGACCACTTTGCCTGCGTGCGTTTTTTCGTAGTCGGCTGGGGTGGCCGAGACAAAGATGCACTGGCGCATGCGTTTCTCAAACTCCTCAAATTTGAGGGGGCGGTTGTCCAAGGCGCTGGGCAGACGAAACCCATACTCCACCAAGGTGGTCTTGCGGGCCCGGTCTCCGTTGTACATGGCATTGAGCTGGCCAATCATCTGGTGGCTTTCGTCCAGAAACATGATGGCGTCAGGCGGCATGTAGTCGGTCAGCGTGCTGGGGGCATCGCCCGGAGCGGCGCCCGACAGGTGCCGGGTGTAGTTCTCAATGCCCTTGCAGTGCCCCACTTCGGAGAGCATTTCCAGGTCAAACCGGGTGCGCTGCTCCAACCGCTGGGCTTCCACCAACTTGCCCATGCCCACCAACTCTTTCAGGCGTTGGGCGAGTTCGACCTTGATGGTTTCCACCGCCGCCAGCACCTTGTCGCGCGGCGTCACATAGTGGCTGGAAGGGTAAACGGTGAAGCGCGGAATCTTTTGGCGGATGCGCCCTGTGAGCGGATCGAACAGCTGCAAGCTCTCGATCTCGTCGTCAAACAGCTCAATGCGAATGGCCAGCTCGGAGTGTTCGGCCGGGAACACGTCGATGGTGTCGCCGCGCACGCGAAATTTGCCCCGACTGAACTCCATGTCATTGCGCTGGTACTGCATGCGGATCAGCTGCGCGATCACATCGCGTTGGCCCAGCTTGTCGCCCGTGCGCAGCGTCATGATCATGCGGTGGTAACTCTCAGGCTCACCAATGCCGTAGATGGCAGACACCGTGGCCACGATCACCACATCACGCCGCTCCATGATGCTTTTGGTACACGACAGGCGCATCTGCTCGATGTGCTCGTTGATGGCCGAGTCCTTTTCGATGAACAAGTCGCGCTGGGGCACATAGGCCTCGGGCTGGTAGTAGTCGTAATAGCTGACGAAATACTCGACCGCGTTTTTAGGGAAAAATTCGCGAAATTCACTGTAAAGCTGCGCTGCCAGCGTTTTGTTGGGCGCGAACACAATGGCCGGACGGCCCACCTGAGCGATCACATTGGCCATGGTGAAGGTCTTGCCCGAACCCGTCACGCCGAGCAAAGTCTGGAACACCTCGCCGTCGTTCACCCCCTCGACCAACTGCTCGATCGCCACAGGCTGGTCTCCCGCAGGCGGGTAAGGCTGGTAAAGCTCGAAAGGCGAGTCGGGATAGCGGATGAATTGGCCCGCAGCGTAGGGGTCAGCGTCAGGCACAAGGTCAAGAACTGGGGTATCGGACACGGTGGGCTTCTTTTGTAGGGGACTGTGGGCCAAACCAAGCAACAGGGGCCGTTAAAATAAGGGACAACCCGAAAGCCTAACCGAGGAACGGGTTTCCTGCCACCCATGTACCCCATTCAAGGACTTTCCATGTCTCTGTTTTCCGCCGTCGAAATGGCCCCCCGTGACCCGATCTTGGGCCTGAATGAACAATTCAACGCCGACACCAACCCCAACAAGGTGAACTTGGGTGTTGGCGTGTACTTCGACGACAACGGCAAGCTGCCCCTGCTGCAGTGCGTTCAAGCGGCTGAAAAAACCATGATGGCCACCCCTTCGGCCCGCGGTTACCTGCCGATCGACGGCATCGTGGCCTATGACAACGCCGTCAAAGCACTGGTCTTTGGCGCTGACTCGGATGTGGTCAAGTCGGGACGCGTGTCCACCGTGCAGGCCATCGGCGGCACGGGTGGCCTGAAGATCGGCGCCGACTTTTTGAAGAAAGTCAGCCCCAATGCCAAAGTCCTGATCTCGGACCCCAGCTGGGAAAACCACCGTGCCATCTTTGTGAACGCTGGTTTTGAAGTCGGCTCCTACGCCTACTATTACGCCGAAAAGCGTGGTGTGAACTTCGACGGCATGCTGGCCAGCCTGAACGCGGCAGCGCCCGGCACCATCGTCGTGCTGCACGCTTGCTGCCACAACCCCACCGGCTATGACATCACCGACGCCCAATGGCAACAGGTCATCGCTGTCGTCAAGGCCAAGGGCCTCACCGCCTTCCTCGACATGGCCTATCAAGGCTTTGGCCATGGCATTGCCGAAGACGGCGCCGTGATCGGCAAGTTTGTGGCTGCTGGCCTGAACATCTTCGTGTCGACCTCCTTTTCCAAAAGCTTCAGCCTCTATGGCGAGCGCGTCGGCGCCCTGTCGGTGGTGGCCAATGACAAAGAAGAAGCTTCGCGCGTGCTCAGCCAGCTCAAAATCGCGATCCGCACCAACTACTCCAACCCGCCCATCCATGGGGGTGCCGTGGTGGCCGCCGTCTTGAACAACCCCGAGCTGCGCGCCCAATGGGAAAGCGAATTGGGCGAAATGCGGGTGCGCATCAAGGCCATGCGCCAAAAATTGGTGGACAGCCTCAAGGCTGCGGGTGTGAAGCAAGACATGGGTTTCATCACGACGCAGATCGGCATGTTCAGCTACTCGGGTCTGACCAAAGACCAGATGGTGCGTCTGCGCAGCGAGTTTGGCGTGTACGGCACCGACACCGGCCGCATGTGCGTGGCTGCGCTCAACAGCAAAAACATCGACTATGTTTGCGCTGCGATCGCCAAAGTCATTTGAATTGACACGCGTCAAGTCTGACGCTTGGCTTGCAACCGCCCCTGACGGGGCGGTTTCTTTTTGGACGGTCGGGAAAGTGACTGCCAATTAGGGGAGCCACTCAAAAAATACCGTGCGGTCTCCTGTAGTATTGCTGCACCGCACCATTTTGTTGCAAGGGAAATGCCAAATGCTTTATCAGATTTTTGAAACCCAACGCTCGATCATGGAGCCTTTTTCCGATCTGGCACAAGCGGCAGCGAAACTCTTTAGCAACCCCCTGAACCCCATGTCCCAGACGCCCTTGGCGCAACGCACGTCGGCGGGTTACGCCCTGATGCACCGCTTGGGCAAGGACTACGAAAAGCCAGAATTCGGCATCAAGACCGTCAAGGTCAACGAAACCGATGTGGCCATCCACGAGCGCATCGAGATCGACAAGCCTTTTTGCGAGCTGCGCCGCTTCAAACGCTTCTCGGACGATCCCGCCACGCTGACACAACTCAAGGCCCAACCGGCCGTGCTGATCGTGGCCCCCTTGTCCGGTCACTACGCCACTTTGTTGCGCGACACGGTCAAAACCATGCTGCAAGACCACAAGGTCTACATCACCGATTGGAAAAACGCCCGATTGGTCCCCCTGGAAGCGGGCGAATTCCATTTGGATGACTACATCAACTATGTGCAGGAGTTCATCCGCCACCTGCAATCGATCTATGGCAACTGCCACATCGTGAGCGTGTGCCAGCCCACCGTGCCCGTGATGGCGGCCGTCTCTCTCATGGCCAGCCGTGGCGAAAAGACCCCCTTGACCATGACCATGATGGGCGGCCCGATCGACGCGCGCAAATCACCCACTTCGGTGAACAACCTGGCCACCAACAAAAGCTTTGAATGGTTTGAGAACAACGTCATCTACCGCGTGCCAGCCAACTTCCCAGGCGCGGGTCGTCGTGTGTACCCCGGCTTTTTGCAGTACACCGGTTTCGTGGCCATGAACCCCGACCGTCATGCCAAGAGCCATTACGATTACTTCAAAGACCTGATCAAAGGCGACGACGCCAGCACAGAAGCGCACCGCAAGTTTTATGACGAGTACAACGCCGTGCTCGACATGGATGCCGATTACTACTTGGAAACCATCGCGACCGTGTTCCAGGACTTCAAACTGGTCAACGGCACCTGGGACGTCAAGGGCGTGGACGGCAAAGTGGAGCGGGTTCGGCCACAAGACATCAAAGGCACCGCGCTGATGACGGTGGAAGGCGAGCTGGACGACATCTCCGGCTCCGGCCAGACCCGTGCTGCGCAAGACATGTGCACAGGCGTTGCCGCCCAGGACCGTTTGCATTTGGAAGTGCCAGGCGCAGGCCACTACGGGATTTTCAGCGGCAGCCGCTGGCGCAAAGTGGTGTACCCGCAAGTGGTCAAGTTCATCCAGAGCCACGTGGCGCCTGTCAAGGCCAAGGCCCAGGCTACACCTGTCAAGGCCAAAGCTGCCGCCAAACCGGTGGCCGTCAAGCCTGAGACCCTTGCCCCCCAAGCCGTGGTCAAACCAGCCGCCAAACCGGCTGTCAAACCCGCAGCCAAAGCGGCGGTGAAGGCAACGGCCAAAGCCACGCCCAAGCCTGCGGCTAAGGCCCCGGCTGTCAAAACCACTTGGGTGGCCCCCAAGAAAAAAGTCTGAGGTCCATGCCAAGCCTCCCAGAAACAGCGCCTGAAACCCAGGCGCTTTTTCAATGCCTGAACGACGCGCTGCCGCAAACGCAGTGCACCCGCTGCGGCTACCCCGACTGCGCCAGCTATGCCCTGGCCATGGCGCAGGGCCAAGCGGCGATCAACCAATGTCCACCCGGTGGACAAGCCGGCATTGAGCGTCTGGCACAACTCACCGGACGGCCGGTTGTGCCGCTCAACCCAGAGCATGGGGCCGAGGGGCCCAGACACATCGCCATCATCGACGAAGCCTGGTGCATCGGCTGCACGCTGTGCATCAAGGCTTGCCCGACCGATGCCATCTTGGGTGCCAACAAGCGCATGCACACCGTGATCGAGCCCTGGTGCACGGGCTGCGAGCTGTGCATCCCGGTTTGCCCTGTGGATTGCATCCAGCTGGAGAACGTGACCGGGGCAAACACCGGATGGGCCGCATGGTCAAGCGAGCAAGCGCTCACAGCCCGCCAGCGTTACCAATCGCGTCAGCAGCGCCTTGTGCGCGAAGAACACGACCACCAACAGCAATTGCAAACCAAGGCCGAGCACAAACTGGCGGACTTGGCCGCACACACCAAGGGTGCAGACACGCCCCCCGAGCTGGACCGCAAGCGCGCCATCATCGAGGCGGCACTGGCCAAAGCCAAAGCCCGCCAGACCGGGGTCTGACGGGCTTTGGAGAGACGGGTGCCAGGGCCCATGCCCCAGACCTAAAACGCTGCAGCCCAGCGCTCCAGATCCGCGTCCCGTCAGTGCGCGTTGCTGGCCAAAGCCGCAAAGGCCTTGACCACTTCGGCCGGGGCCTGCACCAGCTCGATCAACACGCCTTCACCGCCAATGGGGAACTCTTCGTTCGCCTTGGGGTGCAAAAACGTGATGTCAAAACCGGCCGCGCCCTTGCGGATGCCGCCCGGCGCAAAACGCACGCCTTGCGAGGTGAGCCATTCGACGGCCACTGGCAAATCGTCGATCCACAAGCCGATGTGGTTCAGCGGCGTGGTGTGCACTGCGGGCTTTTTCTCGGGGTCCAGCGGTTGCATCAAATCGACCTCGACCTTGAAAGGGCCGGTGCCGATGGCGCAGATGTCTTCGTCCACGTTCTCGCGTTCGCTTTGGAAGGTGCCGGTCACCTCCAGACCGAACATCTCGACCCAGAGTTTTTGCAAGCGGCCCTTGTCAGACCCACCGATGGCAATTTGCTGGACACCCAGCACTTTGAAGGGGCGCTGGCTGCTCATTTATTCGAACTCCACGATCATCTGGTCCACGGTGAGGGATTCGCCTTTGGCCGCGACCACTTTCTTGACCACGCCGTCTGCGGCTGCAAACAACACGTTTTCCATCTTCATGGCCTCGATCACGGCCACACGCTCACCGGCTTGCACCTTCTGGCCCACGCTGACCGCCACATCGACCAGCAAGCCGGGCATGGGCGACAAGACAAAGCGGCTCAGGTCAGGCGGGGCCTTGTAAGGCATGAGTTTGTGCAACTCGGCCATGCGTGGCGACATCACCAGTGCTTCGATCCTTGTCCCGTTGTGTTGCACTTGCAATGCCAAGGGGTTCTTCAAGGTCCCGCGCTCAATTTGGGCGGTGAATGGCTGACCGTTGCAAGTGCCTTCAATCCGAATGTCGTTCAGGCGCGAATTGCTGGCGATGGCGTAGGTTTTGCCATTGACCGTGATCTGCGCTTCGCCGTGCTTGCCCGTGAACTCGGCCACATGCACAGGCACGTAACGGTTCTGGCCGGATTTGCCCAGCTCCACCACCGCATAGTCTTGTCCCACTTGCACGTCGTAGCCCGGCAACTGGCCGCTCAGACCGGCCGCACGCTCGCGCGACTTGCGGCGCACAAACGCGGCCAAGGCGGCCAGAAAATCGTGGTCATCGTGCGGCACGTCCTCGGCTCGGAAACCTTGGCTGTATTGCTCGGCAATGAAGCCGGTGTTGAAGTCACCCGAGACAAAACGGGGGTGCGCCAACAAAGCCGCCTGGAAAGGGATGTTGGAGCTGATGCCGCGGATGACAAAACCGTTCAAGGCTTCGCGCATTTTGGCGATCGCCTCGTTGCGGTCTTTGCCGTGCACGATGAGTTTGGCGATCATCGAGTCGTAGAACATCGGGATCTCGCCGCCGTCTTGCACGCCGGTGTCCACGCGCACACCGTGCAGCTGAGCCGTGTTGCCTTGGAACATGGTTTGCTTGGGCGTCTGAAAACGCACCAAACGCCCTGTCGAAGGCAAGAAGTTGCGGAACGGGTCTTCGGCGTTGATGCGGCACTCGATGGCCCAACCATCGCGTTTGACATCGGCTTGGCCAAAGGCCAGCTTCTCGCCAGCGGCCACGCGGATCATTTGCTCAACCAAGTCGAGCCCGGTGATGGCCTCGGTGACCGGATGCTCCACCTGCAAGCGGGTGTTCATCTCGAGGAAGTAGAAGCTTTGGTCTTTGCCGACCACAAATTCCACCGTGCCCGCCGATTGGTATTTCACCGCCTTGGCCAGCTGCACCGCTTGCTCGCCCATGGCTTTGCGGGTGGCTTCGCTGATGAAGGGTGACGGCGCCTCTTCGATCACTTTTTGGTGGCGGCGCTGGATCGAGCACTCGCGCTCATTCAAATACACCACGTTGCCATGGCTGTCGCCCAGCACCTGGATTTCGATGTGACGGGGCTCTTCGACAAACTTTTCGATGAACACGCGGTCGTCACCAAAGCTGTTGCGGGCTTCGTTGCGGCAAGAGGTGAAGCCTTCAAAAGCTTCCTTGTCATTGAAGGCCACGCGCAAACCTTTGCCGCCGCCGCCCGCGGAGGCCTTGATCATGACGGGGTAGCCAATGCCTTTGGCGATTTCAACCGCCTTCTCTGGGGTCTCGATGGCATCGTTCACACCCGGTATGCAGTTCACGCCAGCAGCGCCCGCCAACTTCTTCGATTCGATCTTGTCGCCCATGGCGGCGATCGAAAAGTGACGCGGGCCGATGAAGGCAATGCCTTCGTCCTCGCAGCGCTTGGCGAACTCGGCGTTCTCGCTCAAAAAGCCGTAGCCGGGGTGAATGGCTTGAGCGCCTGTGGCTTTGGCGGCTGCAATGATCTTGTCTGCCACCAGGTAAGACTCGCGCGAAGCCGCTGGGCCAATCAACACCGCCTCGTCGGCCAGTTGCACGTGGCGGGCCTCTTTGTCGGCTTCAGAGTAAACCGCCACGGTTTGGATGCCCATTTTGTGAGCGGTGGCGATGACACGGCAGGCGATTTCGCCGCGGTTTGCAATCAAAATTTTGGTAAACATGTTCTTCTTCTCCTAGCGGCTCAGAGCGGAATGTTGCCGTGCTTGCGCCATGGGTTGTCGATCTTCTTGTCTTTCAACATCACCAGCGAGCGGCAGATGCGCTTGCGGGTTTCGTGCGGTTGAATGACGTCGTCGATGAAACCGCGCGCCCCAGCCACAAAGGGGTTGGCAAAGCGGGCTTTGTATTCGGCTTCTTTGGCGGCCAGTTTTTCGGGGTCGCCCTTGTCTTCGCGGAAGATGATCTCCACAGCGCCCTTGGCACCCATGACCGCAATTTCGGCGTTGGGCCAGGCGAAATTCACGTCACCGCGCAGGTGTTTGGAGGCCATCACGTCGTAGGCGCCGCCGTAAGCCTTGCGGGTGATGACGGTGATTTTGGGCACCGTGCACTCGGCATACGCATACAACAACTTGGCACCGTGCTTGATGATGCCGCCATACTCTTGCGAGGTGCCAGGCATGAAACCGGGCACATCCACAAAGGTGATGACGGGGATGTTGAAGGCATCGCAAAAACGCACAAAGCGGGCCGCTTTGATGGAGCTCTTGATGTCCAAGCAACCGGCCAGCACCAAAGGCTGGTTGGCCACGATACCGACGGTTTGGCCTTCCATGCGGGCAAAGCCGATCAGGATGTTTTTGGCGTAGTCGGGTTGCAGTTCAAAGAAGTCGCCATCGTCCACGGTTTTGACGATCAGCTCCTTCATGTCATAGGCTTTGTTGGGGTTCTCGGGCACCAAAGTGTCCAGGCTCATGTCCAAGCGGCCCGAAGGGTCGCCGCTGGCACGCACGGGCGCTTTTTCGCGGTTGTTGAGCGGCAGATAGTTGTAGAGGCGGCGCAACATCAACAACGCTTCCACGTCGTTCTCGAACGCCATGTCGGCCACACCGCTCTTGGTGGTGTGCGTCAACGCGCCGCCCAACTCCTCAGCGGTCACCTCTTCGTGGGTCACGGTTTTGACCACTTCAGGGCCCGTGACGAACATGTAAGAGGTGTCTTTGACCATGAAAATGAAGTCGGTCAGCGCTGGCGAATACACCGCACCACCGGCCGATGGGCCCATGATCATGCTGATCTGGGGCACCACACCACTGGCCATCACATTGCGCTGGAACACGTCGGCATAGCCGCCCAGCGAGGCCACACCCTCCTGGATGCGGGCACCGCCCGAATCGTTCAGACCGATCACGGGCGCGCCGACTTTCATGGCTTGGTCCATGATCTTGCAAATTTTCTCGGCATGCGTTTCGGACAAAGCGCCGCCGTAGACGGTGAAGTCTTGGCTGTGAGCAACTCGTCGGCCAAGGCGCGGTGGTCCGCACGCGTGGATTCGAGCAGCGTGATGGCTTTGGCCATGGCGCGGCGCTGCCCGGCAGCGTTGCCGTGCAACAGCGCGTCGAGCAACTGGGCAGGACTCACCCAAGGGCCTTTTTGATCTGCTCGAGCACATCCTTGGCGCTGACCGGGATCGGGGTGCCGGGGCCGTAGATGCCTTTGACGCCGGCTTCGTAGAGCATGTCGTAGTCCTGGCGCGGAATCACGCCACCCACGAACACGATGATGTCGTCTGCGCCCTGCTTCTTGAGCTCGGCGATGATGGCGGGCACCAGGGTTTTGTGGCCTGCGGCCAAGGTGCTCACACCCACGGCGTGCACGTCGTTTTCGATCGCCTGGCGGGCGCATTCTTCCGGGGTCTGGAACAGCGGGCCCATGTCCACGTCGTAGCCCAGGTCGGCGAACGCGGTGGCGACCACTTTGGCCCCCCGGTCGTGGCCGTCCTGGCCGAGCTTGGAGATCATCACGCGGGGGCGGCGCCCTTGCACTTCGGCGAAGGCCGCAATGTCCGCTTTGAGCTGGTTCCAGTATTCCATGGTGTCTCCCACGTTGTCACCGTCGTCATAAGCCGCGGCGTACACGCCCGTGACTTTTTGCGTGTCGGCGCGGTGGCGGCCAAAGGCTTTTTCCAGCGCGTCCGACACCTCGCCCACGGTGGCGCGCAGACGCACGGCCTGGATGGACAGGTCGAGCAGGTTGCCCTGACCCGACTCGGCGGCAGCGCTCAGCGCGTCCAGCGCAGCCTGCACCTTGGCGCTGTCACGCGTCGCACGGATCTTGTTCAGGCGTTCGATCTGGCCATCGCGCACCCGCACGTTGTCGATCGACAGCGTCTCAATCGGGTCTTCCTTGGCCAGCTTGTATTTGTTCACGCCCACGATGACGTCTTTGCCGGAGTCGATTCGGGCTTGCTTTTCGGCCGCAGCCGCTTCGATCTTGAGCTTGGCCCAGCCGCTGCCCACCGCTTTGGTCATGCCGCCCATGGCTTCGACTTCTTCGATGATCGCCCAGGCCTTGTCGGCCATCTCTTGGGTCAGGCTCTCCATCATGTAGCTGCCCGCCCAGGGGTCGATCACGTTGGTGATGTGGGTCTCTTCTTGGATGATGAGCTGGGTGTTGCGGGCAATGCGCGAGCTGAATTCGGTGGGCAGTGCGATGGCCTCGTCAAACGAGTTGGTGTGCAGCGACTGGGTGCCACCAAACACGGCCGCCATGGCTTCGATGGTGGTGCGCACCACGTTGTTGTAAGGGTCTTGCTCGGTGAGCGACCAGCCCGACGTTTGGCTGTGCGTGCGCAGCATCAGGCTCTTGGGGTTTTGGGCGTCAAAGCCCTTCATGATGCGGCACCACAGCAGGCGGGCCGCACGCATCTTGGCGATCTCCAAATAGAAGTTCATGCCCACCGCCCAGAAGAAAGACAGGCGGCCCGCGAACTCGTCCACGTCCATGCCCTTGGCCATCGCCGTCTTCACGTATTCCTTGCCGTCCGCCAAGGTGAAAGCCATCTCGAGCGCTTGGTTGGCCCCGGCTTCTTGCATGTGGTAGCCCGAGATCGAGATCGAGTTGAACTTGGGCATGTTCTTGGCCGTGTACTCGATGATGTCGCCGATGATCTTCATCGACGGCTCGGGCGGGTAGATGTAGGTGTTGCGCACCATGAACTCTTTCAGAATGTCGTTCTGAATCGTTCCTGAGAGTTTGTCTTGTGCGACGCCCTGCTCTTCAGCCGCCACCACATAGCCCGCCAGCACAGGCAGGACTGCGCCGTTCATGGTCATGGACACACTGACCTTGTCCAGCGGGATCTGGTCAAACAAGATCTTCATGTCTTCGACCGAGTCAATCGCCACACCGGCTTTGCCCACGTCGCCCGTCACGCGCGGGTGGTCGGAGTCGTAGCCGCGGTGTGTGGCCAGGTCAAACGCGACCGACACGCCCTGGCCGCCCGCAGCCAAGGCCTTGCGGTAGAAGGCATTGGACTCTTCGGCGGTGGAAAAGCCTGCGTACTGGCGGATCGTCCAGGGGCGCACGGCGTACATGGTGGCCTGCGGGCCACGCAGGAAAGGCTCAAAGCCCGGCAGCGTGTTCGCGTAAGGCAAGTTGGCCGTGTCTTCGGCGGTGTAGAGGGGCTTGACGACGATGCCGTCGGGCGTCTTCCAGTTCAGGGCGCTCACATCCCCACCCGGGGCGGACTTGACCGCCGCTTTTTGCCAAGCTTGCAGGTTGGAGGCGTTGAATTCAAAGGATTTGGACGTCATGGCGCTGTGCTTTCGGGACAAAAATGGCTGAGCCGGATTTTGGCAGCCCGGGGCTGCCTGCCGGCTTACAAGTACCGTGATTCATAATTATTGATGCAGAATATTTTAACCGGCTTACAATGGAGCGCCTGAAACGCCCGAAATACCGTTTGGCTGCCCCCGAACCGATGTCCACCGCTACGCCCCATGTCCGCCCTGTCCCTTGCCCCCCGCGCCCTGTACGAAGAAGTTGCCGAACTGTTGCGGCAGCGGATTTTTGCGCGCGAACTGGAGCCGGGCAGCTGGATTGACGAATTGCGCATCGCCGAAGCGCTGGGCATCAGCCGCACCCCGCTGCGCGAAGCGCTCAAGGTGCTGGCGGCCGAAGGCTTGGTGACCATGAAGGTGCGCCGAGGCGCCTATGTGACCGAGGTCAGCGAGAAAGACCTGCGCGATGTGTACCACCTGCTGGCCCTGCTGGAGTCAGATGCGGCGCGCGTGGTGGCCCAAAACGCCAGTGCCGATCAGCTCCAGCAGATCGAAACGCTGCACCTTGACCTGGAACAGGCCAGTGCCGACCGGGATCGTTTTTTTGAAATCAACGAAGCCTTCCACATGCTGCTGCTGCAGATCGCCGATAACCGCTGGCGCGACCAGATGGTGGCCGATTTGCGCAAGGTGATGAAGCTCAACCGGCACAGCTCGCTCTTCAAAGAGGGGCGCATTGCGCAATCATTGGCCGAGCACAGCGCCATTGTTCAGGCCCTGAAAGAGCGTCAGCCGGAGTTGGCCGCGCAGCGGATGCAAGCCCACTTCAGCCATGGGCTGCAAGCCGCCACCTGAAGCCGCGCGGGTTCAAGGCGAATAAATAAGCGCCAATTCAGTGAAAAACCCGAATTTTGTAGGGACTTTCACTAAAATCACATTTTTGACGCTCGAGCCACAAAAACGTGGCCATTTTCGAAAATGCTGAATATCCAGAACTTGCGCATCGGGACCCGACTGGGTTTGTCCTTTGCCATCTTGCTCGCCTTGCTTGTCGCCATGGCTGCGGTCGGTATCCAGGAATTGGCCAAGGTGGCCAAAGACACGGACACCATCGCGCATGATCGGCTGATCAAAGTCAGTCTGGCGCAAACGATCGAAAACGAGGTGAACCGGCAATCGCGCGCGATCCGCACCGCTTTGATCGCCGATGACAAAAAAGTGGTCGCTGCCGAATTGGAAAAAATCAAAGACTCGGCACCCCGCATCACCGATGCCGTCGCTCGGCTCCAAGCCACCGTGGACACAGCCGAGGGCCAAGCAGCTTTGACCCGCTTGGTCCAAGCCCAGAAAGTTTTCGAAGACCACGAGCACAAACTGATCGGTCTCATCAAGGCCAACCGCATTGAGCGAGGACAAGCGTACCTGGTCGAGGAAATGCTCAAGCCCCAAACGGACTACATCCTGAGCGTTGAAGCCTTGGCTGAAACCGAGAAAAAAGAGATCGAGACTTTCGCCGTCGATGCGGCAGAAAACGCCGCACTGGGTCAAAACATCATGCTGACGATCGCGCTCACCGCCGTGGTCATCGCTTTGGTGGTGGCCTTGCTGACCACCCGCTCCATCACACAACCCCTGCAGCAATTGCAAAACTTGCTGAGTGAAGTGGAAAAAACCTCGGACTTCAGCAAGCGCATGGCGCAAGTCGGCAAAGACGAAGTGGCCTTGACGGCGATCGCCTTCAACCAAATGCTCGATGCCCAACAACGGGCCATTCGGGAAGTCAACCAAGTGGTCTCGGCGATGGCCCAAGGCGACTTTGACACCCGCATCAGCACCGATTTGCGTGGCGATTTGGCCCACATGAAGCAAGCGGTCAACGACAGTTCAGAAAGCGTCAAAGTCACCATGGCGGCGCTCAATGAGGTGATGCAGTCACTGCACGATGGCCACTTCGGCGTGCAGATCCAAGCCCAAGTCCATGGGCAATTCAAGGTGACCTTGGACCATGCTGCGAAGGCCACTGCAGCCCTTCAAGCCATGATGGGTGAGGTCGGACAAGTGATGTCACGCGTGTCTCAAGGTGACTTGACCAGCCGTGTTCAAGCAGCCGGACGTGGCGACTTGGAACAGCTGAAAATCAACATCAACCAGTCCCTGGACACACTCGCACGCACCTTGCGGGAAATCAACACCAACACCCAGTTGCTGGCCTCCCAAGCCACCCAAACCAACCAAGCCGTGTCACAAATCGCCGCCGGCGCAGACACGCAGACCACGTCCATCGGTCAGGTGGCCACAGCCCTGCGCATGAGTTCGGACTCGATTGCCGATGTCTCCAGCAACACCGAATCGGCCAGCTACCAGTCCAGAGAATCCGTGGCTTTGGTGCGCAGTGGCAAACAAAAAATGTTGCAGATGGCCGAGGTCGTCAACAACATCGCGGCCAACTCGCAAAAGATCAACAAAATCTCAGAGGTCATTGAAAGCATTGCCAACCGGACCAATCTTTTGAGCCTGAACGCGGCCATCGAAGCGGCCCGCGCAGGTGAACAAGGCAAAGGCTTTGCCGTGGTCGCTGACGAAGTGGGCAAGCTGGCCGTCAGCAGTGCCGAAAGCACCAAAGAGATTGCGATTTTGGTCAAACAAGCCACCGTCGAGGCGCAACGAGCCGTTCAAACGGTCTCGGGGGTCAATGAAGACATGGACAAAATCGAAGCGGGCGCCGGGAAAACAGATGGCATGCTGCAACGCATTGCGGCAGCCGTCGAAGAGCAAAGCAGCGCCCTGCAAGAAATTGATGCCAACGTTTCGAACTTGAACCACATTGCCGGCAACAACGCCGCAGCCGCCGACGAATTGACGGCCACAGCCCTGGAGTTGGAAAAAATTGCCGACAACAACCGCCGTGAAGTGGAAAAGTTCCACTTTTAAGCGGCGCTCAGATCAGCGGTCTGAGTGGCGGGACTCGAAACACCCTTCACCCAGAACAGGCTGAGGGCCACGCCACGCATCAGTCCGTGACCACCGCTCCGCGCGCCAGCGCCGCACGGGCCAGCCGCCAGACTTCGCGCGGCGGCAAAGGCTTGAGCTTGTGGTCACTCCAGACTTGTCGCCACAAACGTCCGCCGCGTTGGCCGTGGTACAGGCCCAGCATGTGGCGGGCAATCGCATACCAGGGGCAACCGTCTTCGGCAAAGGCCCGCTCCATGTAGGCCACCATGGCCTCTTCCACCGCTTCGCGGCTCGGCACTTGGTGGGCATCGCCATAAAAGGTGGCGTCCCAGCTGCCCAAGAGCCAAGGGTTGTAATAAGCCTCGCGCCCGACCATCACCCCATCGGCGTGCTGCAAATGCAAGGCGATGTCTTCGTTGGTCTTGATGCCGCCGTTCACGGCGATCAGCAGCCCCGGAAAGTCCTTTTTGAGTTGGTAGGCCAGCTCGTAACGCAGAGGCGGAATCTCCCGGTTTTCCTTGGGGCTCAGACCATCGAGCCAGGCATTGCGCGCATGCACGATGAAAACCTTGCAGCCGGCTTCGCTCACGGTGCCCACAAAGTCTCGCACAAAGTCGTAGCTTTCGATGCGGTCAATGCCAATGCGGTGTTTGACGGTCACCGGCACATCCACCACGTCCAGCATGGCTTTCACGCCATCGGCCACGGTGCTCGGCTCGTTCATCAGGCAGGCGCCAAATGCGCCGCGCTGCACGCGGTCTGAGGGGCAGCCGCAGTTGAGGTTGATCTCGTCGTAACCCCACTCTTGTCCCAACTTGGCCGCGTGCGCCAAATCGGCGGCGTCGCTGCCGCCCAGTTGCAGGGCCACGGGGTGCTCTTCGGCGTTGAAGCGCAGGTGCCGCTGCACACTGCCGTGGCGCAAAGCGCCGGTGGTCACCATCTCGGTGTACAGCAAGGTGTGGCGGGTCAGCAGGCGGTGAAAAAACCGGCAATGGCGGTCGGTCCAGTCCATCATGGGGGCGACGCTCAGACGCCAGGGATGGAACACTGGACTTGGCAAGGTGACTTCAGACATGCACCGATTATCCCAGCCCCATCAGAGGGGCGTCGCAAAAACAAACCCCGCCGAAGCGGGGTTGGTTGAAGCGGGTCGAAAACGACTCAGCCCATGTGCAAACCACCGTTGACCGAGAAGTCAGCGCCGGTGGCGTAACCGCCCTCTTCGCTGGCCAACCACGACACGATGGAGGCAATTTCGCTGGGCTTGCCCAAGCGCTTGACCGGCACCGTGGCCACGATTTTTTCCAGCACATCGGGACGGATGGCGTTGACCATGTCGGTGCCGATGTAGCCCGGGCTGACCGTGTTCACGGTCACGCCTTTGGTGGCCATTTCTTGCGCCAAGGCCATCGAGAAACCATGCATGCCGGCTTTGGCGGCCGAGTAGTTGGTTTGGCCCGCTTGGCCTTTGTTGCCGTTCACCGAGGAGATCTGGATGATTCGGCCCCAGCCTTTTTCCACCATGTCGGGCACGACCTGTTTGGTCACGTTGAACATGGAGTTCAGGTTGGTGTCGATCACCGCATCCCAGTCTTCGCGTGTCATCTTCAAGAACACGCGGTCCTTGGTGATGCCGGCGTTGTTCACCAGCACATCGATGACGCCATGCTCTTCTTTGGCTTTGGTGAACGCGGCGACGGTGGAGTCCCAATCACCCACGTTGCCCACCGAGGCGTAGAAGGTGTAGCCCAGGGCTTTTTGCTCGTCCAGCCATTTGGTGAAGTCACGCGTTGGGCCGCAGCCGGCAATGACCTTGAAACCTTCTTTGTGAAGGCGCTGGCAAATCGCGGTACCAATACCGCCCATGCCACCTGTGACGTACGCTACTTTTTGACTCATGTTTGTCTCCATTTTTATGAGTGGTTGAAATGATGGGAAATTAAAAATCAGACGCGCTCGATGGCCAGTGACACGCCCATGCCACCACCAATGCACAGAGCGGCCAAGCCCTTCTTGGCTTGGGTGCGCTGCATTTCATGCAACAAGGTCACCAAAATGCGGCAGCCGGACGCGCCAATGGGGTGACCAATCGCGATCGCACCGCCGTTGACGTTGACTTTGGCCGGATCGATGTCCAAGGCACGGTTGACGGCGCAGGCCTGCGCAGCAAAGGCTTCGTTCAGTTCGAAGAGGTCCACATCTTGGGCTTTCCACCCCGCACGGGCCAGCGCCTTTTGCGATGCCGGCACGGGCCCCATGCCCATGGTGGCTGGGTCCAGACCGCTGGTGCCAAAAGCGGCAATGCGGGCCAAGGGCTTGAGGCCCAAAGCGGCAGCTTTCTTGGCGCTCATGACCATCACAGCGGCCGCGCCGTCGTTGATGCCCGAGGCGTTGCCTGCGGTCACGCTACCGGCCTTGTCAAAGGCGGGGCGCAGACCGGCCAGCACTTCTTGGCTGGTTTTCTTGTTGATGAATTCATCGGTGTTGAACACCAAGGCATCGCCCTTGCGCTGCGGAATCATCACATCGACGATTTCGTCTTTGAACTTGCCCGCTTCTTGCGCCGCCGCCGCCTTGCTTTGGCTGCCCGCAGCCAAAGCGTCTTGCATTTCACGCGTGATGCCGTGGGCCTTGGCCACGTTTTCGGCGGTGATGCCCATATGGTACTGGTTGTACACGTCCCACAAGCCGTCCACGATCATGGTGTCGGTCATCTTCCAGTCGCCCATGCGCTGGCCGTCGCGGCTGCCGTTCAAAACATGGGGGCTGGCGCTCATGTTTTCCTGGCCGCCGGCGATCACGATTTCGCTGTCCCCCCAAGCCACCGCTTGCGCGGCCAGCATCACGGCCTTGAGGCCAGAGCCGCACACCGCGTTGATGGTCAGAGCGGGCGTTTCCTTGGCCACACCGGCTTTCATCATGGCTTGACGCGCAGGGTTTTGGCCCACGCCTGCGGCCAGCACTTGGCCCATGATCACTTCACCGATGGCATCCACGGGCAAACCGCTGCGCTCGAGCAAGCCTTTGATGACGATGCTGCCCAGCTCGGTGGCCGGCGTTTTGGCGAGCGAGCCGCCAAATTTGCCCACGGCTGTGCGGGCTGCTGCAACGATGACGATGTCTTCCATTTTTGTCTCCAGTAAAAAAATCAATCAGGCTTTGACTTTGACGTAGCGACCCGGGGCCGCTTCGATGACTTTGTATTTGGCCGCTTTGCCATAGGTTTTGGGCGCGGCAATTGGCTTGCCCGCATGCGTCTTGAGCCAGTCCGACCAGTCGGTCCACCAGCTGCCCGGCACTTCTTTGGCACTGGCGATCCAGCTGTTCACATCGGCAGGGAATTTGCTGCCTTCGCTCAGCCAGTGGCTGCGTTTTTTGGCTGCAGGCGGGTTGATCACACCGGCGATGTGGCCCGAGGCCCCCATGACGAAGCGTTTTTTGCCAGGCAAGACCTGGGTGCTGGCATAAGCCCCACCGATGGGCACGATGTGGTCTTCGCGCGAGCCGTAGATGTACACCGGCATGTCGACTTTGCTCAGATCAATGCTTTCGCCGCAGACTTTGACCTTGGCGGGTTTGACCAGGTTGTTCTCAAGGTAGGTGTGGCGCAAATACCAAGCGTAAAAAGGGCCAGGCAAGTTGGTCGAGTCGCTGTTCCAGTAAAGCAGGTCAAAGGGCGGCGGTGTCTCACCCTTGAGGTAATTGCCCACCACGTAGTTCCAGACCAAGTCGTTCGGGCGCAAAAAGCTGAAAGTCGAGGCCAAGTCCTGGCCCTTGAGCAAGCCGCCTTGCCCCATTTGCTGCTCACGGAACTTGACGAAGTTCTCGTCAATGAACACATCCAAAATGCCCGTGTCGGTGAAGTCGATCAGTGTGGTGAGGAAGGTCGCGCTGGCCACCGGTTTTTCACCCCGCGCGGCCAAAACGGCGAGAGCGGTCGACAAGATGGTGCCGCCCACGCAAAAGCCCAAAGCGTTGATCTTGGGTGCACCCGTGATCGCTTGCACGGTGTGGATGGCCTCAATGGCGGCGTGTTCGATGTAATCGTCCCAGCTTTTTTGCGCCATGGACTCATCAGGGTTGCGCCAGCTCACCACAAAGGTTCGGTGGCCCTGGCTGACGGCGTAGCGGATCAGTGAGTTTTCAGGCTGCAAATCCAAGATGTAGAACTTGTTGATGCAAGGCGGCACCAGCAAAAAAGGCTTTTCATAAACCTTGGCGGTCAGCGGTTTGTATTCGATGAGCTGGAAAAATTCATTTTCGAATACCACGGCCCCTTCGGTGGTGGCGACGTTCTTGCCCACCTCAAAAAGGCTTTCATCCGTCATGGAGACATGGCCTTGTTGCATGTCGTGCATCAGGTTCTGAATCCCTTTGGCAATGCTTTCGCCTTTTGTCTCAATAGCTTTCTTTTGCGCCTCGGCGTTGAAGGCCAAAAAGTTACTGGGTGCCGAAGCAGCCACCCATTGCTCGATGGCAAAACGGATGCGGGTGCGTGTTTTTTCATCCGATTCCACCGCATCGGCCAAACCCATCAGGGTTCGCGCGTTGAGTAAATAGGTGGCCGCATTGAATGCGGCCATCGGATTGGCGGCCCAAGCCTCCCCGGAAAAACGCCGATCTTTGACTTGGACTGAGCTTTGCAAGCCTTGATTCCACAATTCAGAGGCGTCTTTGAAATACTGCCCCTGCAGGGTGTTGAGCTTTTCCTGTGAGAATTGCAGTGGCGCGCCGGTCGGGGCTGTGCCCGATTTCAAGCCACCCAAGTCGATGGTTTGAAAATGCTGCATGGCCTGCCCCCAGCTTTTGGCCAGGCTTTGTTGAAAACCTTCACCCCATGGGGTCCCAAAGTCGGGTGTTGCTGAACTCATGCCAGTCTCCTGAAAGTTGTTTTTTTCATATCCGCTTCACTCAGTATCTTTCAATTTGATGTCGCCTAAATTACAAAGGCTAAAAAAATGTATTTGATCGTTATTGCTTGGCTGTACGTGACTTTGTTGATGGGATTGGCTGAAGCCTTTAGCACTCAAGGCACCGTATTGGGCGCCATCATCACCTTTCTGTTGTACGGTGCGCTGCCCATGTCCTTGGTGGTTTACCTGATGGGAACACCCTTGCGCCGCAAGGAGCGCTTGCGCAAAGCTGCGCAGGAAAGCGCGGCCTCAGGAGGAGAGCCAGATACAAGCGGCCATGCGGCCGGACTGCCCCAAAGTGGGGCTGTCTCGCCTGTGAGAAAAGAATCGGACTGAGTTGCTGACCGTGCACCAATCGGGATGGCCGTCGTTGCCATAAATCTTGTCAATCCCCAGTTGGCGCAATCGCCAACGCGCCAGTCCAGCCAAGTCGGCCAGCCATTTGCCAGGGCTCAAAGGCTTGAAGAGCGCTTGCGGGGCCGCATTGTGCTGACAAAAAGCCGCCCTCACCTCATCGCCCACCTCAAAGGCTTGCGGTCCTATGCAAGGCCCAAGCCACACCAAAATATCTTCTGACCGTGTCTGTTCCACCGGCGAAGTGCTGCGCAAGGACTCGAGCACGCCCTCCCCGGCCTGACCGGCCAAGCCGCGCCAACCGGCGTGCGCGGCGGCCACCCATTGGCCTTGGGTGTCACACATCAATACGGGCAAGCAATCGGCCACCATGATGGTGCAAGCCGCTTGCGGCCCTGTGGCGATACAGGCGTCTGCCTCGGTCCCGCTGCGGCTGTGCGCATCCAAATGGGCCACTGTCTGGCCATGGACTTGCTTCAGAAAAATCAGTGGTGCACCAACGGCACTCTGCAGCAGTGCCCTGTTGCTCTGCACATGGGCCAGCGCATCGCCCACATGGTCACCCAGATTCATGCTGTCCCATGGCGGTGCAGAAACACCGCCACGCCGGTCCGTCATCAGGGTCCGAACATGCGCAGGCGCCGGCCAGTCGGCCAGCCAACCCAAATCAGCCAAAGAGGTCATACAGGGGCATCCACACAGGGCATTGCCTCCCAACAAAGGAGGCATTTTCAAGTGGAAGGATAAACCTAAAAAGTGGCGCTTGACCCGCTCACACCGAGGTCCTCGCGCGCTTTTCATGTGTAATGCGGGTATGCCACGCCACCGCCCCGAGCCCCCACTGACATGGATTGACGTGGGGCAAGCCTTGCCCTCACCAGACCTCGCCTGGGGGGCACATTCCCCAGCCCCGGGCTTGGTCGCCGCCAGCGCTGACTTGTCGGCCAAGCGGCTGGTGGAGTCCTACAGCCAAGGGATTTTCCCGTGGTACAGCAGCGGCCAACCCGTGCTCTGGTGGAGCCCCGATCCTCGCATGGTGTTGCGGCCCAAAAACTTCAGGTTTCATCGCTCGCTGCGGCAGGCGATCAAAAGAGGGCTGCTTCAGCCGAACTTTTCCCTGTGTTTTGACCGAGATTTTCAACAAGTCATAGAGCGCTGCAGCCAAACCCCCAGAAAAGGACAGAGCGGGACTTGGATCGTGCCGGACATGGTCAAAGCCTACAGCGCCTTGCACGACATGGGACTGGCGCACAGTGCCGAACTTTGGATGGACGGTCAATTGGTGGCTGGACTTTATTTTGTGGCGCTGGGCCACGCGGTCTTTGGCGAGTCGATGTTCACCACCGTCACCGATGGCTCCAAAATGGCTTTGGCCTTGTTGGTCAGCGTTTGCCTTCAACACGGCATTGAGGCCATCGACTGTCAGCAAAACACCCAGCACCTGGCCTCGTTGGGCGCTTCTGAAATCAAACGCGACGCGTTTGTTGAGCATGTCCAGCAAGTGCGAGGCCATCCGCCGGTCCATTGGGCGGGTCAAACCCTATACTGGGATTTGTTGGCGAATTTGGACAATGTGACGTGACCCAATTGAACGAACTTCCCCTGCAGTCCCTGCAGTTTTATGCCACTGCAGCTTACGATTGCAGTTACCTGCCCGATCGCGCCGCCCGCTCCCAGGTGGCCACCCCCAGCCACCTCATCCACAACGAGGTGTATTCGGACTTGGTGGAGCAAGGCTTTCGCCGCAGTGGCATGTTCACATACCGTCCCTACTGCGATGGTTGCCAGGCCTGCAAGCCCTTGCGCGTCAACGTGGCAGCTTTTAAGCCAGACCGCAGCCAGCGCCGAGCATGGCGCGACCACCAACACCTGCAAGTTCGAATTCTCGATTTGCAATTTGACCCCGACCATTACGCCCTGTACTTGCGCTACCAAACCCATCGCCACGCGGGGGGTGGCATGGACCAAGACAGCGTCGACCAGTACCAACAATTTTTGTTGCAAAGCCGGGTCAACTCCAGAATCATTGAATTTCGGGCACCGGCGCCCAACGGGGCCTTGGGTGCGCTCAAAATGGTCAGCATTGTGGATGTGCTCAACCACGGCTTGTCCGCCGTCTACACCTTCTACGAACCGGAAGATGAAGCCAGCTATGGCACCTTTGGTGTGTTGTGGCAGATTGACCAAGCCCGCCAGTTGAAACTGCCCCATGTGTACTTGGGCTATTGGATAGAGGCCAGTCCCAAAATGAATTACAAATCTCGCTTCGCGCCCTGCGAAATCAGGGTCCATGGCCAATGGCAAGCCATGCCGTCAGCGTCTGAAATTTTCACAGTGTAAAATTTTAAGGCCACCCCACGACACCATGAAAAAAGACCCCGCCTTCACGCCGACACCCACCATCCAGGTCATCGAGCGCATGTTTTCGCTGATCGATGTCTTGGCCTCTCGCTCGGAAGCCATCTCACTGAAAGAAATCAGCGAAAAAACGGGCCTTCATCCTTCTACTGCCCACCGCATCTTGAACGATCTGGCCACGGGTCGGTTCGTTGACCGGCCAGAAGCGGGCAATTACCGCTTGGGCATGCGCCTTCTGGAGCTGGGCAATCTGGTCAAGGGCCGTTTGAACGTGCGCGACGCGGCTTTGGCGCCCATGCGCGATTTGCACAAATTGATCCAACAACCCGTGAACCTGAGCATGCGGCAAGGCGATGAAATCGTGTACATCGAACGCGCTTACAGCGAACGCTCTGGCATGCAAGTCGTGCGCGCCATTGGTGGGCGTGCCCCCCTGCACTTGACCTCCGTGGGCAAGCTTTTCTTGGCGGCCGATGACCCTTTGCGGGTGCGCTCTTATGCCACGCGAACAGGCCTGCTGGGACAAACGCGCAACAGCATCACCCAATTGCAAGTGCTCGAGCGTGAGTTGTCACGGGTCAAGCAATACGGCATCGCGCGGGACAATGAAGAGTTGGAGCTGGGTGTGCGCTGCATTGCGGCGGGGATTTACGACGACCAAGGCAAATTGCTGGCGGGTTTGTCCATCTCTGCACCGGCTGACCGTTTGGACGAAGGCTGGCTACCGAAGCTGCAGGCCACAGCACACGACATCTCCAGCACTTTGGGCTTCCACGGACAACACGGCTGAACAGCAACGTGCTGCAACACCCATCAAAAAACCCCGCCATGCGGGGTTTTTTGTGGGCTTGAGGCCTCTCAACCCGGTTGGTTGTCGGCCAAAGCGGAGTGTCGGGTCCCCGAGGCATTGGCCGATTTTTCAACCCAGCGGCGCACGCGCTCGGCATCCGCGATGCGGCTGAGCTTGCCGGCGGAATCCAAGAACACCATGATCAATTTTCGGCCAGAAACTTGGGCCTGCATGACCAAGCACTGACCCGCTTCCGAGATGTACCCCGTTTTTTGCAGGCCGATGTCCCAATTGGCACTCTTGACCAAGCGGTTCGTGTTGTTGTACTGAAGGGTACGGCGACCCACTTCAATTTCGCGACCATGCGAAGTCGACAGTTCGCGCAAAACAGGCTCTTTGTAGGCGGCGCCCACCAGAACAGCCAAATCGTTGGCGCTGGACTGGTTGCGACTGGACAAACCTGTCGGTTCAACGTACCGGGTGTCCGACATGCCCAAGGCTTGAGCACGCATGTTCATGCGTTTGACAAATTGATCCAAACCACCGGGGAAACTGCGCCCCAAAGCATGGGCCGCTCGGTTTTCGCTGGACATCAGCGACAGGTGCAGCAAGTCACCCCGGCTGAGCACCGTACCCACTGCCAAGCGAGAAGAACTGCCTTTTTCGGTGTCCACGTCGGCCTGGGTGATGGTGATCATTTCGGACATCGGCAAGTTGGCCTCCGAAATCACCAAGCCTGTCATGAGCTTGGTCAACGAGGCAATGGGCAAGACCGCGTTGTCATTTTTGCGAAACAAGACCTCGCGGGTGTCTTGGTCGATGACCAAAGCCACGCTGGAACGAAGGTCCAAAGGGTCCGATGATGCGTGCAGCCCCGCCAACTGCCCATGCGAGGCGCGCATGGGAACCGCAGGACGCTGCACGGCATCGAGCCGTTTGGCCTTGGTCTTGACTTGGGGAGTGGCCGCGCCTGGCTTCTTGTTGACCGCCTTTTTGACCGCTTTTTGGGCAACAACAGGCGGTTTCTTGGCGGTCGACGGTTTGTTTTGTGCCCAAACAGGCGCAGGCAACACGAAAGCCACGCACACGGCGCAAGCCCAAATGGCCATGGCCCATTTTTGGATGGTGGGCCCGCTCACTGGCGTTGACAAAGAAATACCTGATCGCATCGGGGACATTGTGGTTCTATCAATTGCTTAATCTTGTTTGAGTGTATCAAATAAAAAAAGTCACGCAAGAACAATGACTTGCGTGACTTTATTCAAGCCAGATAGTACGCCCTAAGGTTTCATTTCAGCCTTGCGCAGCCACCCGATCGGCTTTGCTCTGCAATTTATTGAGGGCACTGAGGTAAGCCTTGGCAGAAGCCACAACGATATCGGGGTCTGAGCCGACGCCATTGACCACGCGACCGCTGTTTTGCAAACGCACCGTCACTTCGCCCTGGCTCTCGGTGGAACCGCTGATCGCGTTGACCGAATACAGCACCATTTCAGCACCACTTTTGATGTGCGACTCGATGGCTTTCAGCGAAGCGTCCACCGGGCCATTTCCATCGGATTCAGTCCGAACCTCTTTGCCCTGAACCGTGAAAACCACCGCCGCATGAGGGCGTTCTCCGGTTTCACTGCGTTGGGACATGGAGACGAAGCCGTACTGCTCTTTTTCGGAGGTGACGCTCTCGTCGCCCACCAGCGCCAAGATGTCCTCGTCGAAAATCTCGCTCTTGCGGTCGGCCAATTCCTTGAACTTGGCAAAGGCGTTGTTGATTTCGGTTTCGCTGTCCAAAGTCACGCCCAGGTCTTGCAAACGCTGCTTGAACGCATTGCGGCCACTCAGCTTGCCCAGCACGATCTTGTTGGTGGTCCAACCCACGTCCTCGGCACGCATGATTTCGTAGGTGTCACGCGCCTTGAGCACGCCATCTTGGTGGATGCCAGAAGCATGGGCAAAGGCGTTGGCGCCGACCACGGCCTTGTTGGGCTGCACCACGAAACCGGTGGTCTGACTGACCATGCGGCTGGCGGCCACGATGTGGCTGGTGTCAATGCCGATATCCAGACCAAAGTAATCGCGCCTTGTCTTGACGGCCATGACCACTTCTTCGAGCGAGCAATTGCCCGCACGCTCACCCAAGCCGTTGATGGTGCACTCGACCTGCCGCGCGCCGCCGATCTTGACACCCGCCAAGGAGTTGGCCACGGCCATGCCCAAGTCATTGTGGCAATGCACGGACCAAATGGCTTTGTCCGAGTTGGGAACGCGCTCGCGCAAGGTGCGGATGAACTCGCCGTACAACTCAGGCACCGCGTAACCCACGGTGTCGGGCACGTTGATGGTGGTCGCGCCTTCCGCAATCACGGCTTCGAGAACACGGCACAAAAAGTCCATGTCGCTGCGGTAGCCGTCTTCAGGACTGAACTCGACATCGCCCACCAAATTGCGGGCAAAGCGCACCGACTGCTTGGCCTGCTCAAACACCTGGTCTGGTGTCATGCGCAGCTTCTTTTCCATGTGCAGGGGGGACGTGGCAATGAAGGTGTGAATGCGACCGCTGTTGGCGCCTTTGAGGGCCTCAGCAGCACGTGCAATGTCACGGTCATTGGCGCGGGACAAAGAGCAAATCGTGGAGTCTTTGATCGCGTCGGCGATGGTTTTGACGGCTTCAAAGTCACCATTGGAGCTGGCAGCAAAACCGGCTTCGATCACGTCCACACGCAGACGCTCCAGCTGGCGGGCAATGCGCAGCTTCTCGTCGCGGGTCATGGAGGCGCCGGGCGACTGTTCGCCGTCGCGCAAAGTGGTGTCGAAAATAATCAGTTTGTCAGTCATGTTCACTCCTGGTCAAAAACCCGCAAGTCCAAGCAAAAATGCAAAAGGCCCGATGCGGATGGCATTCGGGCCTTTTGGGAAAATGTTTGCGTGCGCTACACATCCCGCCCGATGGGCGCTAGCAGTAGAGCAATCAAAGAAAAGTTCATAGAAATACTTTATCACAGTTCAAAAACCAAACTGTCATTCAGCGGACATCACTGGTGCAAACCCCGCTCATCGGGCTCATCGGTGGAGGTGCTGATCATGCTGGTGGGTTGGCCTTTGGCCTTGCGCCAGATGTAAATCACATAACCACTCAATCCGTAGAGCACGAACAAACCGAACAACACCGTGGGCGGATCAATGTTCACCGCCGCAATGCCCAAGGCCACCAACACCAAAGTGGCAAACGGCACGCTCTTTTTCATGTGCATGTCTTTGAAACTGTAGAACGGCACATTGGTCACCATGGTCAAGCCCGCAAACATGCAAACGGCAAACATGCCCCAAGACACCGCTTTGGCGGGCACGGCGTTTTCAAACATGATCCACACAAAACCCATGACCAAAGCCGCTGCCGCTGGCGACGGCAAGCCCTGGAAATAACGCTTATCGACCACGCCCGTATTGACATTGAAGCGTGCGAGGCGAAGGGCTGCACATGCGCAGTAAACAAATGCGGCAATCCATCCCCAACGGCCCAACTCCTTCAAGGTCCAGACGTAGGCGATCAAGGCTGGCGCCGCGCCGAAAGACACCATGTCTGAGAGCGAATCCATCTGCTCTCCAAATGCGCTTTGGGTGTTCGTCATGCGGGCCACACGGCCGTCCAGGCTGTCGAGCACCATGGCGCTGAAGATACCCACGGTGGCCAAATCGAAACGGCCATTGATGGCCATGACCACAGCGTAAAAACCTGCAAACAAGGCCGCCAAGGTGATCATGTTGGGCAGCATGTAGATGCCCTTGGAGGGTTTGCGCACGGGCTGCACAACATCCGCCTCGTCAACCGTATTTTTATCGTTGATTTTGCTCATCGTCTATTCCTGTTGCGTTTTTCGGAGCCATCCCTTGTCAGCCAAGTTTAAGGCAGTCCAAGCTCCCAAGAAAAAGGCCACCGAGGTGGCCTTTTCCAATCGCAGACAAGCGATCAGTTGCGACTCTTGTCAACCAGCTTGTTCTTGGCGATCCAAGGCATCATGGCGCGCAATTGGGCGCCCACGACTTCGATGGAGTGCTCCGAAGTCAAGCGACGGCGGGCCGTCATGCTGGGGTAGTTGGTCTTGCCTTCCAAGATGAACATCTTGGCGTATTCACCCGTTTGGATGCGCTTCAAGGCATTGCGCATGGCGACGCGCGACTCTTCGTTGATGACTTCAGGACCGGTCACGTACTCGCCGTATTCGGCGTTGTTCGAGATCGAGTAGTTCATGTTGCCGATGCCGCCTTCGTAGATCAGGTCCACGATCAGCTTGAGTTCGTGCAAGCACTCGAAGTAAGCCATCTCAGGGGCGTAACCGGCTTCCACCAAGGTTTCGTAACCCATCTTGATCAGCTCCACCGCGCCACCGCACAGAACAGCCTGCTCGCCGAACAAGTCGGTTTCGGTTTCTTCTTTGAAGTTGGTTTCGATGATGCCGGCCTTGCCGCCACCGTTGGCCATGGCGTAGCTCAGGGCCAAAGCGCGGGCCTTGCCGCTCTTGTCCTGGTGAATGGCGACCAAGTGGGGCACGCCGCCGCCTTGGGTGTAAGTGTTGCGCACGGTGTGGCCTGGGGCCTTGGGGGCAACCATCCACACATCCAGGTCTTCACGGGGCACGACTTGGTTGTAGTGCACGTTGAAGCCGTGGGCAAACGCCAAAGAAGCGCCTTGCTTGATGTGGGGGGCCACATTGTTGTTGTAAACCTCGGCGATCATTTCGTCGGGCAACAAGATCATGACCACGTCAGCGGCTTTGACCGCATCGTTGACTTCCATCACGGTCAAACCGGCTTTGCCGACTTTGTCCCAAGATGCGCCGCCCTTGCGCAGACCGACGACCACTTTGACGCCGCTGTCGTTCAGGTTCTGGGCGTGTGCGTGGCCTTGCGAGCCATAACCAAGAATGGCAACGGTCTTGCCCTTGATAACGCTCAGATCACAATCTTTGTCGTAAAAAACTTTCACAGGGTTCTCCTTAGGAATAAAACAGGTTCAAGGGTTGAGTTTAGACGCGCAGGATGCGCTCGCCGCGCCCGATACCGCATGCACCGGTGCGCACGGTCTCCAAAATAGCGCTGCGGTCGATCGCCTCCAAAAAGGCGTCGTTCTTGGATTGGTCACCGGTGAGTTCCACGGTATAGCTCTTGTCGGTGACATCAATCACACGGCCACGGAAGATGTCGGCCATGCGTTTCATTTCCTCGCGTTCCTTGCCCACGGCACGCACTTTCACGAGCATCAACTCGCGCTCGGTGTAAGCACCTTCGGTCAGGTCCACGACCTTGACCACCTCGATCAGGCGGTTCAAGTGTTTGGTGATTTGCTCGATCACGTCGTCCGACCCCGTGGTCTGGATGGTCATGCGCGACAAGCTGGGGTCTTCGGTCGGGGCCACAGTCAAAGACTCGATGTTGTAGCCACGCGCCGAGAACAAGCCCACCACACGGGACAAGGCGCCCGCTTCGTTTTCAATCAGTACAGCGATGATGTGTTTCATGATTACAGGTCCTCCACGCCCATGAGCATCTCGGTGATGCCCTTGCCGGCCTGCACCATCGGGAACACGTTTTCTGTTGGGTCCGTTCGGATGTCCAAGAAAACCGTGCGGTCCTTGAGCCTGCGGGCTTCGCGCAAGGCAGGCTCCACATCCTCGGGTTTTTCAACCAAGATGCCGACGTGGCCATAAGCTTCGGCCAATTTCACGAAATTGGGCAAGGCGTCCATGTAGCTGTGGCTGTAGCGACCGGAGTAATCAATCTCCTGCCACTGGCGCACCATGCCCAAATAGCCGTTGTTCAGGGCCACCACGTTGATGGGCGTGTTGTATTGCAGGCAGGTCGAGAGCTCCTGAATGCACATCTGCACCGAGCCTTCGCCCGTCACGCAGAACACTTCGCTGTCTGGCTTGGCCAGTTTGATGCCCATGGCGTAAGGAATGCCCACACCCATGGTGCCCAAACCACCGGAGTTGATCCAGCGGCGTGGTTCGTTGAACTTGTAGTACTGAGCGGCCCACATCTGGTGCTGACCCACGTCAGAGGTGATGTACGCATCCGCGTCTTTTGTCATGTCCCACAAAGTCTCGATGACTTTTTGCGGCTTGATGACCAGCGCGTTGCTGTTGTCGTACTTCATGCAATCGCGTTTGCGCCAGCCTTCAACCGTTTCCCACCACTGCGCCAAGGCCTGTGGGTCGGGTTTGAGACCGGACTCACGGATCATGCCCATGAGTTCGGTCAGCACGTCTTTCACGTCGCCCACGATCGGCACATCGACCTTGACGCGCTTGGAGATGCTCGATGGATCGATGTCGATGTGGATGATCTTGCGGTCCACCGAAGCAAAGTGCTTGGGGTTGCCGATCACGCGGTCGTCAAAACGGGCACCCACAGCCAACAAGACATCGCAGTTTTGCATGGCGTTGTTGGCTTCAAGCGTGCCGTGCATGCCCAGCATGCCCAGGAAACGGCGGTCGGTGGCCGGGAAAGCGCCCAAACCCATCAAGGTGTTGGTGACCGGCACGTTGAGCATGTCCACCAAGGCACGCAACTCGGCACTGGCGTTGCTCAGCAACACGCCGCCACCCGTGTAGATGTAGGGGCGCTTGGCCGACATCAACAACTGCAAAGCCTTGCGGATCTGGCCGCCGTGGCCCTTGCGAACCGGGTTGTAAGAACGCATCTCCACCGACTCGGGGTAGCCCGAATACAGCGTCTTGTTGAAAGAAACATCCTTGGGCACATCCACCACCACAGGGCCAGGCCGGCCGCTGCGTGCAATGTGGAACGCCTTTTTCATGACCTCGGCCATGTCTTTGGCGTCTTTGACCAGGAAGTTGTGCTTGACGATGGGGCGGGTGATGCCCACGGTGTCGCACTCCTGGAATGCATCCAAGCCAATGGCCGCAGTGGGCACTTGGCCACTGATGATGACCATGGGAATGCTGTCCATGTAAGCCGTGGCGATACCGGTGACAGCGTTGGTCAGGCCGGGCCCGGAGGTGACCAAGGCCACCCCCACTTCGCCCGTGGCACGGGCAAAACCGTCGGCTGCATGCACAGCCGCTTGCTCGTGACGCACCAGGACGTGCTGGATGGTTTCTTGCTTGTAGAAAGCGTCGTAGATGTGCAAAACAGCACCGCCGGGGTAACCCCAGACGTATTGCACGTTTTCAGCTTGGAGCGCTTTGACGAGGATTTCTGCGCCGCGCAATTCTTGAGCGCCCGCAGGGGTGTTGGCCGTGTCGGCCTTGTTCATTTCCATATTCAACCTTTGTGAATTTCTCTAACGAAAAACCTTGGGTGCCCCTGGGCTCGACTCTTGTGAAGTGGCTTTGGGACTTAAGACCACAGACATGGGCACCAAACTGTAAAAGTGCCGGACGGTGATCCGTTTGCTTTTTTTCAATTGCAATCGCGCATTATCGCATTTGTCCAGCCCCTGTCTTTAAATTCAAGGAAGGGAGGGATCCGGTGCCATAATTATTCAGATCTGATCGGGCGTGGCACAAGCCAACCTTTCGGACTTTTTTCCTCCCTGACAGCGCGTCCTTGGCGTGCGACTACTTCTTTGGCATCCGACTCTGAACTTGCAGACTTTCTGAAAAACATGGAAAAAAAGGCGTTCAAGCGCACTTTCTACCATGTCAGAAACGAAGATGCAGCCTTGGACATCTTGCAAGACAGCATGATCAAGCTGTGCACGCATTACGCAGACAAGCCCTCGGCAGAACTGCCCTTGTTGTTTCAGCGCATCCTCTCCAACACCACGCTGGACTGGTTTCGCCGACAAAAAACAAGAGGCGCTTTGTTTACCAATTTGGGCGATTTCAAAACCACGGATGGAGATGGCGAGTTTGACCTGCTGGAGGTGAGCAACAACCCCAGTGAAAACGCTGTCTCAGAAAGCGCCGAGGACTGGGTGGGCCGGGTGCAAACGCTGGAACACATTGAAACCGCCGTCATGGCTTTGCCTGCACGTCAACGAGAAGCCTTCTTGCTGCGTTATTGGGAGGAGCACGACGTGGCGCAAACCGCGGCAGTGATGGGCTGCTCAGAAGGCAGCGTCAAAACCCATTGTTCTCGGGCAATCCAAGCCCTGAGCAAAGCATTGGGAATACAAGGAATCAGACCATGAAACAAGCGACCACTTTCACTCAAGCCCAAATGGATGAATTGGGCCACTATTTTTCGGGCCAACTCACCCTCGCCAGCACAGATTTGTCACACGACATCTCCGAGCGCCTTCGCGTCGCTCGGCAATTGGCCATCGGTCATCGCCAACCTGCCCTTCAAATCCGACGGGCTCACAACCAGCAGGTGCATGCAAACGGCACGTTGACGGCATCGGGCGATGAAGGCTTGGGGCTTTGGAGTGTTCTGGCCTCATCTGTACCCCTATTGGCTTTGGTGGCGGGCCTTTTGACCATTCAGTGGTTGAAAGATGAGCACATCGCTGTGGAAATCGCGGCCACAGATTCCGCGCTTTTGACCGATGAGTTGCCCCCTCATGCCTACACCGATGCCGGGTTTGCCCAGTTCTTGAAGCTCAACCCCAAAAACGCGGACCAGCATGATTGAGCTGCACGGGGTTCGCTTTTTCCTCCTGAAAACCTGTCTGACCATCGGTTTAGGCGGCTTTGGGGCGGCGGCATGGCTGAATGCGACGGCGCAAACCAGCTTGCCCCATACGGGTGTAACGCCACCTGGACCTGCAACTGCCAACGCCAGCGCCCAGCCACTTGCGCCAACGCCCTCCGTGTCCAGTGCTTGGCGGCAGCTGACGCCCATGCAAAGACAAGCGCTGGCCCCTTTAGGCGCCCAATGGGGTGCCTTGAGTGCCCAGCAACAAGCCAAGTGGCTGACCCTTTCTAAGAATTTCAACCAATTGCCTGTGGCCGATCAGGTCACCATGCATTCACGCATGGCCGATTGGGTGGATTTGAGCCCCCAGCAACGCAACTTGGCGCGTTTGAACTTCAATCAGTTCCAAAACTTGCCCAAGGAAGACAAAAAGGCCGCTTGGGAAGCCTACCAAGCGCTGCCTAAAGAAGAAAAGCGTTTGCTCAGTTCAGGCTCACAAGGTCCCACCAAAAGTGCGGCGCCCACCATCAAGCCGGTGGATGCCCACCGCCAAGTCCAAACCGCTGTCAAAGCCTCTTCAAGCAGCCCCCATGCAGCGGCAGCCATCGACCGCAAAACCCTGTTACCACGACAGCCGACGGCGGTCTCACCCAAGCAAGGCACACCTTTGCCCGCAGCGACAGACCCCTCCGAAGAGCTCAAGCCCTCCTCTGAAACGGCTCCCTCATGAAGCTTCAGCCCGCCAGCAGCGCTCCTGTGCAGGACATGTCCACCCCATCGCTCAAGCGGCGCATGGCTTGCTGGCTTTACGAAGGCATGCTTTTGTTTGGCGTCATGGTGTCCTCTGGGCTGGTTTATTTTGTGGCCGCCTATTGGTTGACGGGATTGGCGCCTGGCGAGATGAACGTCCACCCCCAACTCAAATCGGGCTTGCAGGCCTCTAGCTTTTTGGTTTTGGGTCTGTATTTCATTTGGATGTGGCGGCGCGGTCAGACCCTGGCCATGAAAACCTGGCGGATTCAAATTGTGGACACCGAAGGTCAAAAAATCAGCCGGAAAACGGCCTTCAAACGCTACCTCACGAGCTGGATTTGGTTCATCCCGCCGTTGGCAGTCTCCTCCGCGTTGGGGCTGCCCGTCGTCGAATTGACGGTTTTGACCTTGGGCTGGGTGGCCATCTGGGCTGTCCTCAGCCGCTTTCACCCCAAAGGCCAGTTTTGGCATGATGCCCTCTCAGGGACCCGGCTGATCACGACAGCCACCTGAATTATTGATTTTTCCCGCGCCATGCAAGAACCCACCACCGCCCCCTCCCCCAACAACCCCGTCAATCCGCAAAAGGCCCGAAAAGGTCTCAGCCGCGTGCTGCATGCAGGGGGCTACTCCCTTCAAGGGCTGCGCGCTGGCTGGGGAGAGACGGCGTTTCGACAAGAAGCCATCTTGGCCATGGCCTTGCTGCCCCTGGCTTTTTGGCTGGGACAAAACTGGGTTGAAACGGCCTTGCTGGCCGGAACGGTGCTGCTGGTCATGATTGTGGAGTTGCTCAACACCTGCATCGAATCGGCCATTGACCGGATTGGCCCAGAGTGGCATGACCTGTCCAAACGGGCCAAAGACATGGGCAGCGCTGCCGTGCTGCTCAGCCTGCTGCTGTGTTTGGGGGTTTGGATCGGCGCACTTTGGCAGCGTTTGGCATGACACAGACGGACGCCCTCACCGCCAATCAGGCATCGCCTGCCTTTTCGCTCTGCGTTTATTGCGGCTCCAAACCCGGCAACCAAGCCGCATTTTCACAAATGGCCGTACAGGTGGGCACTTGGATTGGCCGTCATGGTGGTCAATTGGTCTACGGTGGCGGACGCAATGGCCTGATGGGATTGGTGGCCGAAGCTACTTTGGCGGCAGGTGGCACGGTGATCGGCATCATCCCCCGAGCATTGGTCGAAAAAGAATGGGCACACCACGGCTGCACAGAACTCCATGTGGTCGACACCATGCACGAGCGCAAACGGCTCATGGCCGAAAAATCCGACACTTTTTTGGCCCTGCCAGGCGGCATTGGGACGTTCGAGGAATTGTTTGAAGTCTGGACTTGGCGCCAACTGGGTTACCACGACAAACCCATCGGCATTTTGAACGGCCTTGGCTACTACGACAGCCTGCTGGGATTCATCGCACAGGTGGTCGAGCAAGGGTTCATGGGCGACTGGCAAACCGAATTGGTGCGCGTGGGCACCGAGCCTGAACCGCTGCTGCGCAGCTTGGTGGAGGCGGCTGGGTTTGCGCCGCGCGCCCTCACCGAGAAGATCTGACGCCCTTCAGATCGCTGTCTCGTCCTGCTCGCCTGTGCGGATGCGAACCACGCGCTCGACAGAGGTGACAAAAATCTTACCGTCGCCGATCTTGCCTGTGCGAGCCGCCTTGATGATGGCATCCACACAGCTGTCCACATCGTCGTTCTTCACCACCACCTCGACCTTGACCTTGGGCAGAAAGTCGACCACATACTCGGCACCCCGGTACAGCTCGGTATGGCCTTTTTGGCGGCCAAAACCCTTGACTTCGGTCACGGTCAGACCTGTCACACCGCATTCGGCCAAGGCCTCACGCACTTCTTCCAGTTTGAAGGGTTTGATGACGGCGGTGATCTGCTTCATGGGGAAAGTCCTCAAAAAATGGTGTTTGCCCGTTCAGGCGCGGAATTGGTTGGTCATAGGATAACGCCAATCTTTGCCAAAACTGCGGTGCGTGACACGAATGCCCACAGGCGACTGGCGGCGCTTGTATTCATTGAGCTTGATCAGCCGAGTGACTTTTTCCACATCGGCCCGCTCAAAGCCATCGGCAATCAGTGCCTCGACGCCCTCGTCGTTTTCCATGTAGCGCTGGATGATCGCGTCCAGCACCTCGTAAGCCGGCAGGCTGTCCTGGTCTTTTTGGTCTGGGCGCAGCTCGGCGCTGGGCGGGCGGGTGATGATGCGCTCGGGGATCGGTTGGCTGCCCGTGCCATAGGGATCGTTCAGGTTGCGCCAGCGGGCCAGATCGAACACACGGGTTTTGACCACGTCCTTGATGACCGCAAAACCACCGGCCATGTCCCCATACAAAGTGCAATAACCCGTGGCCATCTCGCTCTTGTTGCCGGTGGTCAGCACAATCGCCCCGGTCTTGTTGGACAGCGCCATGAGCAAGGTGCCGCGAATGCGGGCCTGGATGTTTTCTTCGGTGGTGTCTTCTTTCAGGCCCTCAAACTGCGCCGACAGCGCCTGCTTGAAGCCATCAAACAAGGGGGCGATCGAGATTTCGTCGTAGCGCACGTTCAAACGTTTGACCATCTCGCGCGAGTCGATCCAACTGATGTCGGCCGTGTAAGGCGAAGGCATCATCACCGCATGGATCTTGTCAGCCCCGATCGCATCCACCGCGATGGCCAGCACCAGCGCCGAATCGATGCCGCCCGACAGGCCCAAAATCGCGCCTTTGAAGCCGTTTTTGCCCAAATAGTCGCGCACACCCAGCACCAGTGCATCCCACAACTCGGCATCAGCACAGGCCATGGGCACCAGAGCGTCTGGCTCAGCGCTCAGATCCACACCTTTGGCACCCGCTTGCACCTGGACCGTCATGGCCGCTTCGCGAAAGCCCACGGCCCGCGCCACCGCCTGGCCTTGGGCGTTCAGGGCAAAGGAGCGGCCTTCAAAGATCACCTCGTCTTGACCACCGACCAAATGCGCATAGATCAGGGGCAAACCGCTGTCGGCCACGCGCTCACGCATGCGTTGCTCACGCTCGGGGCCTTTGCCTGCATGGAACGGCGAGGCGTTCAGCACCGCCAGCACCTGCGCGCCTGCGTCCCGCGCCAAGCGGGCCGGCTCGTCAAACCAAGCGTCTTCGCAAATGAGCAAACCCACCCGTACGCCCTCGACCTCGAACACGCCCACCCCATGGCCGGGTGTGAAATAGCGCCGCTCGTCAAACACTTGGTAGTTGGGCAGCTCGCGCTTGTCGTAAGCGCAGACCACCTGACCCTCGCACAGGACGCTGGCGCGGTTGTGGCGTCGCGTCACGGCCACGCTGCGGGTGCGCACGCCGCCGCCCTCAGGGTGCCCCACCACCACATGCAGGCCCTTTAACCCAGCCAGTTCGCGGGCCACCGTTTTCAGGGCATCATCGCAGGCGTCAATGAAGGCTGGGCGCAACAACAGGTCTTCGGCCGCATAGCCGCAAATCGACAACTCGGGCGTGATCAACAGCCTGGCGCCCTGCGCGTAAGCCGCAGTGGCAGCGTCGATGATTTTGCGGGCGTTGCCCGGCATGTCACCGACGACAAAGTTGAGCTGGGCCACACGAATTTGGAGAGTCATACAGGTGCTGGAAAATTTGAGCTTGAATTATGTCACCCGGGTGCAAGACGACCTGAGCGGCATCGCGCCTGAAGCCTGGGACGGCCTGCTCGCTCGGCAAGACGCCCCATCCCCCTTCATGCGCCATGCCTATTTGTCGGCCATGCAGGCCAGCGGCTCGGCCGTCCCGGAGACCGGCTGGACACTGCAAGTGATCAGTTTGTGGCGTGACACACCCACGGGCCCAGCACTTGCCGCCGCCTGCCCGCTCTACCTCAAGACCCATTCAAGGGGCGAGTACGTGTTTGACCACGCCTGGGCTGAGGCCTACGAGCGCCATGGCCTACCCTATTACCCCAAGGCACTGGTGGCCTCGCCCTTCACGCCGGTGCCAGGCAGCCGCTTGATGGCCGAAAGTGATGCCGCTCGGCGAGCGCTGCTGGCCGCCTTGTTGTCGCTGTGCCAAAGCAACGACATCCCCTCGCTGCACATCCTCTTTGGCAGCCAGCAAGACCTACTGGCCTGCGAACAAGCCGGCCTGCTGCAACGTGACCAGGTGCAGTTCCACTGGCAAAACCAAGGCTGGCGCGACTTTGATGACTTTTTGGCCAGCCTGACGCAAGAAAAACGCAAAAAAATCCGGCAAGAACGCCGCAAAGTGGCCGATGCAGGCGTCCGTTTCCGCGCCGTTCCTGGCCCGGACATGACGGGCGAGGACTGGGCGCTTTTGTTGCGTTGCTACCAGCAAACCTATTGGGAGCATGGCAACGCGCCCTATCTGAAGCCCGGGTTTTTCCAAGCCATGCGGCGTGGCATGGCCGCCAATTGGCTCTTGTTTGTGGCCGAACACGAGGGTCAAGCCATCGGCATCAGCCTGATCGGCCTCCAATTGAACGCCGCCGGCCAGCCCGAAGTGGCCTATGGCCGTTACTGGGGAGCCCTGGCGCGAGTGGACTGCCTGCACTTTGAGGCCTGTTACTACCAACCCATTGACTGGTGCATCCAGCACGGGGTGCAGCGTTTTGAAGGCGGCGCTCAGGGCGAGCACAAAATGGCCCGCGCCCTGCTGCCCACCCCCACGCACAGCGCCCACTGGCTGGCGCAGCCAGCGTTTTCAGAGGCCGTGGCTAGGTTTTTGGAGCGGGAAAAAGCGGGCATCGACAATTACATGGAAGCCCTGCAGCAGCATTCGCCTTTGAAAAAGCCGCAGTGAACCCAAAGCAAAACGCCTGCGCGGCGCAAACCGGGCAGGCGTTCATCGTCTCCCGTGGCTTCACACAGAAACCACGGGGTCAGACCCCTCAGGCCTTTTGGTAATTGGCGATGCCGTCCATCAATTCCTTGGCGGCGGATTCCACACCTTCCCAGCCCTTGACCTTGACCCACTTGCCTTTTTCCAGGTCTTTGTAGTGCTCAAAGAAGTGGGCGATTTGCTTGAGTTGCAACTCGTGCACATCGGCCAGGGCCTTGATGTTGGCGTAGATGGGCAGGATTTTCTCGGTGGGTACGGCCAAAATTTTGCCGTCCATACCGCCTTCGTCTTCCATCAACAAAATGCCGATGGCGCGGCACGACACCACCACACCGGGGGGCAAGGGGAAGGGGGTCATGACCAGCACGTCCACCGGGTCACCGTCACCGGCAATCGTTTGCGGCACATAGCCATAGTTGGTGGGGTAGTGCATGGCCGTGCCCATGAAACGGTCCACAAACAAAGCGCCGGACTCTTTGTCCACCTCGTACTTCACAGGATCGGAGTTCATCGGGATTTCGATGATCACATTGAATGCATCGGGCACTTTGCTGCCGGGGGTGACTTTGTTCAGGGACATGGTGTCTGCTTTTGAAAGTTGAGAAGAAACGAAAAATCCTAGGGATTAACCCCGATTTTACTTTCACAGGGCTTGCGAAAACCAAGTCGGCAGCACCGCCCTGACGCGCCCGCGGGCCAGCTGCCCATCCGGGCAAGATGTCTCTTGCGTGATTTCCAAGGACGCGCCACAGCCGACAATGGCGCCATGCAACACAACTTCATTGCCAACCAATCCACTCCCGCCCTGGCCGGCCACACCATCGACGTGCTGGACCCTTCGGACGGGCAAGTGTTCGAGCAGATCCCGCGCAGCCAAGCGGCAGACATCGACCAGGCCGTGCAAGCGGCGCGGGCCGCTTTCAATGGACCTTGGGGGCGGCTCAGTGGCGTGGAGCGCGGGCGACTGTTGATGGCGCTGTCGCGCAAAGTGGCCGAACACGCGGGCGAATTGGCGGCACTGGAGCAGCGCGACTGCGGCAAACCCACAAAACAAGCCGCCGCCGACGCGGTCGCGCTGGCGCGTTACTTTGAGTTTTACGCCGGTTCTTGCGACAAGCTGCACGGCGAGACCCTGCCCTACCAAAACGGCTACAGCGTCCTGACCTGGCGCGAGCCGCACGGCGTCACCGGCCATGTGATCCCCTGGAACTACCCGATGCAGATTTTTGGCCGCAGCGTGGGCGGCGCCTTGGCGGCGGGCAATGCCTGCGTGGTCAAGCCCGCTGAAGACGCTTGCCTGAGCCTGATCCGCGTGGCGCAGTTGGCGGCCGAGGTCGGCTTTCCGGCAGGGGCGCTGAACATCGTCACGGGTTACGGCCACGAGGTGGGCGACGCGCTGGCCCGCCACCCGGGCATCGACCACATCAGCTTCACGGGCAGCCCCCGTGTGGGCACCCTGATCCAGCAAGTGGCCGCTGAGCGTCACTGTCCCGTGACGCTAGAACTGGGCGGCAAAAGCCCGCAAATCATCTTTGACGACGCCGACCTCGAAGCGGCCATTCCCGTGGTGGTCAACGCCATCGTGCAGAACTCGGGCCAAACCTGCAGCGCAGGCTCGCGGGTGCTGATCCAGCAAGGCATTTACGAGCCACTGTTGGCCCGCTTGGGCGACGCCTTTGGCCGCCTGCAAGTGGGCTCGGCCGCCATGAACATGGACTTAGGCCCCCTGATCCGCGCCAGCCAATTAGAACGGGTGACCGGCTTTTTGGAGCAGGCCCGGGCGGACGGCATCGCCACCGTGGCACAAGGCCAGATCGCACCCGGCGTGCCCTCGGGCGGTTTTTACCAAGCCCCAGTGCTCTTGCGCGATGTGCCGGTGATGCACCGCCTGGCGCAAGAAGAGGTGTTTGGTCCCGTGCTCTCGGCCATGGCCTTCAAGGACGAAGACCATGCCGTGGCATTGGCCAATGCCACCGACTTCGGTTTGGTGGCGGGCATTTGGACGCGCGATGGCGCTCGCCAATTCCGCATGGCCAAACGCGTGCGCAGTGGTCAGGTGTTCATCAACAACTACGGCGCGGCGGGCGGGGTAGAGCTGCCTTTTGGCGGCGTCAAGTCATCCGGCTATGGGCGCGAAAAAGGCCTGGAAGCTTTGCTGGGCTTCACCACACTCAAAACCGTGGCGATTGCGCACGGCTGAGCGGTCGGTCAACCTTGACCCTCCCGCCTCAAAGGGGGTCCTGCTCGGGCACAATCCTCGCTTATGTCTGAACGCGTCATTCCGCTGCTTGACCAGCGCCATCCCAGCCTGCCTTTGCCGACTTTGTTGTCAGGCGATGATCTCAGTGCCATGCCTTTGGACGGCTTACGCCGCCCGCTGACGGATTTGCGCATCAGCGTGACCGACCGGTGCAATTTCAGGTGCAGCTACTGCATGCCCAAGGAAATCTTTGACAAGGACTACGCTTACCTGCCACACAGCCATTTGCTGAGCTTTGAAGAAATCACCCGCATCGCCACCGTGTTCGTGGGCCGGGGCGTGCGCAAAATCCGCCTGACCGGTGGTGAGCCTTTGCTGCGCAAGAACATCGAGATCCTGATCGAACAACTGGCGGCCCTGCGCACGCCCGAGGGCCTGCCCCTTGATCTGACGCTGACCACCAACGGCTCGCTTTTGGCCCGCAAGGCCCAAAGCCTGAAAGACGCGGGTTTGCAGCGCGTCACCGTCAGCTTGGACGGTCTGGACGATGCGGTGTTCCGCCGCATGAACGACGTGGACTTTCCGGTGGCCGATGTGCTGGCCGGGATCGAAGCGGCGCGCGCGGCGGGCCTGGGGCCAATCAAGGTGAACATGGTGGTCAAACGCGGCACCAATGAGCACGAAATCTTGCCCATGGCCCGGCATTTCCAGGGCTCGGGGATTGTGCTGCGTTTCATCGAATACATGGATGTGGGGGCCACCAACGGTTGGTGCATGGACGAGGTGTTGCCCAGTGCTGAAGTGATCCGCCTGCTGCACACCGAGCTGCCGCTGGTGCAGCTGGACCCCACCGTTGCGGGCGAGACCGCCGAGCGCTGGGGTTATGCCAATGCAAACGGTGAATACGACCCGGCTTTGGGCGAAGTGGGTGTGATCAGCAGCGTGACGCAGGCTTTTTGCGGCGACTGCAACCGCGCCCGACTGTCCACCGAAGGCCGTTTGTACCTGTGTCTTTTTGCCAGCCAGGGCTATGACCTGCGCCAATTGTTGCGCGACCCGGCCCGCTCCGACCACGAGCTCGCCCAGACGGTGGACGCCATCTGGCGCGGGCGCACGGACCAATACTCGCGACTGCGCAGCTTGCGCGGGCCGGACACCGCCAGCGGCCCCGGCCGCCGGGTGGAAATGAGCTACATCGGAGGCTGAAAGCCATGAACAACAACGCTCTGGGCATCACTGGCCTCATCCTGGCGGGCGGGCGCGGCTCGCGCATGGGCGGCAGCGACAAAGGTCTGCAAAACTTCCATGGCCTGCCGCTGGCTTTGCAAACCCTCATGCGCCTGCAGCTGCAAAGCTTGCCCCTGCAAGAAGTGCTGATCAACGCCAACCGCAACTTGGCGGCCTACGAATCGCTGGGCGTGCCGGTTTGGCCCGACAGCATTGACGGGTTTGCAGGGCCTTTGGCGGGCTTTCAGACGGGTTTGGAACGCTGCGAAACCCCGTTGATGCTCACTGTCCCCTGTGACACGCCGCTCTTTCCGCTCGACTTGGCCGAGCGTTTGGCTGCGGCCCTCGATGCGCAAGACGCTGACCTGGCCATGGCCGCAGCGCCCGAGGCCGATGGCGCGGTGCGCACACAACCGGTGTTTTGCCTCCTCAAAACCGAGTTGCTCGAAAGCCTGGTCAAGTTCACCCAAGGCGGTGGCCGCAAAATCGATGCCTGGACCGCTCAGCACCGCTGCGCCATCGTGCCCTTTGACTGGCCCAGCGACAGCCCGCACGCCTTTGCCAACGCCAACACTTTGGCCGAATTGCAACAGCTCGAAGCCCTCTGAATCCCATGGCCACCCAATGGCCGCGCTGACCATGACCACGCCACTGTCTCCCAACCTGTCCCTGAACGAGATCGCCGAACGCCTGCAAGGCTACGACCCGCAAGCCTTGTCGGCCCGCCATGTGAACGACTTTTTGGCCCAGCTGGTCCAGCCCGTGCGGGAACAAGAAACCGTGCCCTTGATGCAGGCCCATGGCCGCATCCTGGCGCAAGACGTGGTCTCGCCCATCAGCGTGCCACCCCACGACAACTCGGCCATGGACGGCTACGCTTTGCGCGGCGCGGAACTTTTAAGCGACCGCCCCACCCCGCTCCAGGTGGTGGGCACGGCGTTTGCAGGTTCCGCTTGGCAAGGCACGGTGAACGCTGGTGAGTGCGTGCGCATCATGACGGGCGCCATCATGCCCACCGGCCTGGACACGGTGGCCCCGCAAGAGCTGGTGAAGGTGGACGGCGACCGCGTGCAGATTCCGCCCGGCCTGCTGCAGGCGGGCGACAACCGCCGCCTGCTGGGTGAGGACTTGATGGCCGGGCAGCCCGCCCTGCGTGCAGGCACGCGCATCGCCCCGGCCGCCTGCGGCTTGCTGGCCAGTCTGGGCTTGCCCAGCGTGCCTGTTTGGCGCAAGCCCAAAGTGGCCTATTTTTCAACCGGTGACGAAATTCTGAGCTTGGGCGAAGCCCCCCGCGAAGGCGCGGTGTACGACAGCAACCGCTACACCGTGGCAGGCCTGGTTCAAGCACTGGGTTGCGAGCTGATCGACATGGGCGTGGTGCGCGACGAGCCCGCGGCGCTGGAGCAAGCCTTTGTGGACGCGGCGGCCCAGGCCGACGCCATCATCACCAGTGGGGGCGTGAGTGTGGGCGAGGCCGACCACACCAAGGCCATGATGAAAAAACTGGGTGACGTGGCCTTTTGGCGCATCGCCATGCGCCCGGGCCGCCCCATGGCGGTGGGCCGCATTGAGCGTGGCGAGCGCTCAGCCTTGCTGTTTGGCTTGCCGGGCAACCCCGTGGCCGTCATGGTGACCTTTGCCGCCTTTGTACGCCCTGCCCTGCAGCAGCTCATGGGCTGGCAAGCGCCCGCGTTGCCGCTGCTCAAAGCCAAAAGCACCGAGGCACTGCGCAAAAAACCCGGCCGCACCGAATACCAGCGCGGGATCGTCCGCACCAACCCGGCGGGTAAGCTCGAAGTGAGCATCACCGGCAACCAGGGCTCGGGTGTGCTCAGCTCCATGATGCAAGCCAACGGCCTGATCGTGCTGGGCCACGCCCAAGGCAACGTGGCTGTGGGCGACGAGGTGGATGTGATGATGTTTGACGGGCACCTGTGAACACAGCCATCTGAAAACCCATGAAAAAAAGCGGCCTGAGCCGCTTTTTTGTTGGGGCACAGGGGTTTGACATCCCCTGATCCGACACTCAATGGGCTTGCGCTTCGTGCGGCAGGTCGTGCGCCACCGCCTTGTTGGGCCCCGGTACCGCCTTGCGCGCCAGCAAGGAGTACATGGTGGGCACCACAAAGATGGCCAGCAACGTCCCCAGGCTCATGCCCCCCACGATCACCCAACCAATTTGCGTGCGGCTTTCTGCACCAGCACCGGTCGCAAGCGCCAGTGGCACGGCACCCAAAACCATGGCCCCAGTGGTCATCAAAATCGGACGCAGACGCTGTGCAGACGCCTTGATCAAGGCCTCTTTCATCGCCATGCCTTGCTCGCGCAGCTGGTTGGTGAACTCCACAATCAAAATGCCGTGCTTGGTGATCAAGCCCACCAAGGTGATCAGGCCAATTTGAGAGTACACGTTCAATGACCCGCCCGTGAACTTGAGCGCCAGCAAGGCCCCGATCATGGACAAAGGCACCGACAACATGATCACCAAGGGATCGATGAAACTTTCAAACTGGGCCGCCAAGACCAAAAAGATGAAGAACAGCGCCAGCACAAACACAATCACCAAAGCACCCTGTGAATTTTTAAATTCACGCGAAGTGCCGTTCAATTCGGTCGTGTAACCAGGTTTGAGCAACTTGGCGGCCGAAGCGTCCATGAACTTGATGGCCTCGCCCAGGGAGTAATCGGGCGCCAAGTTGGCGGTGATGGACACCGAGCGGCGCTGACCGAAGTGGTTCAACTCGCGAGGTGACACACTTTCGCGCACTTTGACCAAACTCGACAACGGCACCATGGTGTCGTTGCGCCCACGAACCTGGATCACATCGATGTCATCCGGGGTGTTGCGCGCCGATGGCTGGGTTTGCACGATCACGTCGTACTGCTCGGCATCGCGTTTGTAGCGCGTCACGACCCGGCCTCCCAGCATGGTTTCAATGGTTTTGGCCACCACCTCCACGCTGACTCCCAGCTCAGCGGCCTTCACGCGGTCCACCTCGATGCGCAGCTCGGGTTTGTTCAAACGCAAATCGACATCGGGCGACAAAATGCCCGGGTTTTTGGCCACCTCGTCCATCAACTGTCGCGTCAGTTGGTTCAGGTTTTGGTAGCTGTCCGAAGTTTGAATCACGAAGTTCAAAGGTCGCTCACGGAAGCCCTGCCCCAAAGAAGGCGGCGTGATCGGGAACGCATTCACGCCCGGCAAACCGTTGAATTTGGCGCCCATTTCACGGGCGATGTCGAGCGTGGTGCGCTTGCGCTCGTCCCAGTCCACCGCTCTGTAAACCACCGTGCCTTGCCCCACGGTGGGGTTGCCCATGTTGGCAAAGATGCGGTCGAACTCCGGGTAGGCCTGGCCTATTTTTTCCAAGGATCGGGCATACCTGTCGGTGTACTGGAGGGTCGATCCATCGGGGGCATTGATGGTTGCCAAAATCGTGCCCCGGTCTTCCAGCGGCGCCAGCTCCTGCTTCATGGTGGGGTAGATCAGGGCAATGCCCACACCCGAGCTCAGCATCACCAGCACCACCACCCAGCGCGCACGGTTCAAAATGAAGCCCAAGAGTTTTTCATACCCCGTGGACAGGGCCGTGAGCCAACGCTCCATGTTCCGGTCAAACCAACTCGGATTGGGGTTGTGGCGCAGGAGTTTGGAGCTCAACATCGGCGTCAGCGTGAGCGCGACAAAACCCGACACCATCACAGCGCCGGCCAGCGCCAAGGCAAACTCACCAAACAACTTGCCCGTTCGCCCCGGCGTGAAGGCCAAGGGTGCAAAAACAGCGGCCAGCGTCAAGGTCATCGCGATGACGGCAAAACTGATTTCGCGCACGCCCTTGATGGCGGCCGAAAACGGGTCCAGACCCTCTTCGATGTGCCGGTAAATGTTCTCCAGCACCACAATCGCATCGTCCACCACCAAGCCGATCGCCAGCACCAGCGCCAACAAGGTCAGGGTGTTGATGGTGAATCCAGCCAAAGCCATCATGGCAAAGGTGCCGATCAAACTGACTGGGATGGTGATGATGGGGATGACCGAGGCGCGCAAGGTGCGCAAAAAAACAAAAATCACCAAAGCCACCAGCACCACCGCTTCGATGATGGTCTGGAACACGTTCTTGATGGACCGGTCGATGAACACCGAGTTGTCGTTGGCCACGTTGATTTCCATGTCACCCGGCAAATCGGCCTTCAGTCGGGGAATCATTTCGCGCACGCCCTTGGACAGCTCGAGCGGGTTGGCGGTGGCTTGGCGAATCACACCGGCCGAAATGGCCGGTTGACCATTGAGACGCACCGCGCTGCGGTCGTTGGCGGCATCTTCCTTGATCTGAGCCACATCACGCAGCTTGACCGAAAAACCATTCACGCTGCGAATCACGATGTCGCCAAATTGCCCTGGACGGAGCAAGTCGGTTTGAGAAGAAACGCTGAATTCGCGGTTGGTGGACTCGATCCGGCCTGCGGGCAACTCCAAGTTGCTGCGCCGAATAGCGTCTTCCACGTCTTGAGGCGTGAGCTTGTAAGAGGACAGGCGTGCCGCATCCAGCGACACCAGCATGGCGTACTTGCGCTCACCGAAGATGCGCACATCGGCCACGCCGGTCACCGTTTGCAAACGCGGCTTGACCACCCGGTTGACCAAATCATTGATTTGCAATGCGTTCAAGGTGTCGCTGGAAAATGCCAGCCAGATCACCGGAAAGGCATCGGCCTCCACCTTGGCAATGACGGGCTCCTCAATGGCTTGAGGCAAGCGGTTTCGCACACGGGAGGTGCGGTCGCGCACTTCTGCAGCGGCCGTGTCCGCGTCTTTTTCAAGGCGGAAACGCACCGTGATTTGCGACTGCTCAGCCCGGCTGATGGAGGTGATGACATCCACCGCGTCGATGCCCGCGATCGAGTCTTCCAGCGGCTTGGTGACCTGTGACTCGATCACCTCGGCAGAGGCACCCACATAGCGGGTGGTCACCGTGACCGTGGGCTCGTCGATTTTGGGGTATTCGCGCAGCGAAAGACTTTTGAAGCTGACGGCGCCAATCAGCACAATCAGCAGGGCCATCACGACGGCCAGAACTGGCCGCCGGACCGAAGTTTCAGCGAGTTGCATCTGCACCCCTCAGGCACGGGTTGGGGCCAGACATGGCCGCATTGGGGCTGGCTGCAGACTTGGCGCCTTGTGGCGCTTTGCCTGCGGCTGCTGCGGCAGGTGCGGCCGTTGCGGCACCTGGCGCTCCAGAAGCGCTGGGCGGCGTGGGGCCCCCAGCTGGCGCAGCCGCTTGCCCTGGCGCGCCCGCTGGCTTGGCACCTGGGGCTGGGGGCACATCGATCACCCGCACCGCGGTGCCGTCTTTTTGCAAACGCTGGTGGCCTGCTGTGACCACGGTGTCACCGGCTGCCAAGCCCTCCAAAATTTCCACCTTGCCCGGTTGGCGCAAACCGGTTTTGACGGCCACGCGTTCGGACATCAGCGAATCGGGTTTTTCTCCCGGCACCAACTTGACCACAAAAGTGCGTCCGCCTTGCGGAATGATGGCCTCTTCGGGGATGACCAGCGCGTTCTCACGGGCGCCGAACACGGCATTCACCCGGGCAAACATGCCTGGGCGTAATTGCTGCTGACGGTTGTCAATGCAGCCGCGCACCCCCACCGAGCGGCCATTGGCCTCGATCAAAGGATCCACCGCTTGGACCATGGCCATGAAGGGACGGCCCGGCAATGCGTCCACCGTCAATTGGGCTTGTTGACCCGCACGAATTTTGGCTTGGAAGCGCTCAGGCAAACGGAAGTCGAGCAACACGGCGTCCAAGTCTTCGATGTTGACCATGTCCGCGCCGTCTTTGAGGTAATCGCCCACGTTCACTTGCTTGAGACCGGTGATGCCGTCAAAAGGGGCCAACACTTTGAGCCGTTGCAGTGTGGCATCGGCCAAAGCCAGTTTGGCTCGCGTGACTTCCAGGGCTGCACCACTTTCGTCCAATGAGCGTTTGCTGATGAAATTTTGCGCCACAAGCTCTTGGTTGCGTTTGTGGTTCGCCTCTGCGATCGACAACTCGGCCTTGGCCTGGGACAGTTGGGCTTGCTGAAGTTGGTCTTCAAACTGAACCATCACTTGGCCCTTGCGCACGCGCTGACCATCGTTGAAGAAGATTTGTTTGACACGCCCGCCCACTTCGGGGCGAAGCATCACGCCCTGCCGGGAGCGCAAACTGCCCACGGCTTGGGTTTCATCCACCAAGGTTTGCGTTTCGACTTTGGCGACCTCGACCGCTGTCGCTTTGGCAGGTCCCGCAGGGGCCCCTGCGCCGGCAGACGCTGGCGCCGTGACCACCGGCTGGGCGCCAGCGGCGGCACCACCGGACTTGTTTTGGAACCACCAGGCTGCGCCGGAGGCCGCACAAACACCCACCAACGCCATCACAGCGTATTTCTTTTGATAAGCCATTCAGATCTCTCTCGCAGGTTGAACTCACCCAGACTGTCGAAATGTAACAGCGTCTGTTCACGCCCCGCATGAGCGCCTGGATGGCCTTGATTTCAGCTCCAGCGCCAAATTGAACCCTTGACGCCCTTGTTTCAACGGCCCAAAGCCTTGTCCACGCCGAGGTTGGCGAGCGCATCGGCTCTTTCGTTGCCCGGATCGCCCGCATGCCCCTTCACCCAGCGCCAGTCAATCTGGTGTCCCGAGGAAGACACCACGGCATCGAGTTTTTGCCACAAATCGGCATTTTTCACCGGCTGCTTGGCGGCCGTGCGCCAGCCCCTGGCTTTCCAGCCGTGGATCCACTCGGTGATGCCTTTGCGCACATATTCACTGTCCAGATACAGCGTGACCTGACAAGGCCGCTTCAGGGCGGACAGGCCTTCGATCACGGCCGTCATCTCCATGCGGTTGTTGGTGGTGTTCAGCTCACCGCCGCACAGCTCCTGAACGTGCTGGCCCGACTGCAAACGAACGCCCCACCCTCCGGGGCCAGGATTGCCCTTGCAAGCGCCATCTGTGTAAATTTCAACGTGACTCAACGGTGTCTTTCGGGGCCGTGGTGGGGCCCATGAGTGTGTCTGTTCGGGCAATGGGTGCCGTCGCTCCAGCGGGCGATCGTACCGTGCGCCAACGCCGACCATCGATGAAGCGTCCCCCAGGGGCCCTTTTGGTGGCCATCAAAAGGTAAACACCCCCCAAAATGGGCCACCACCGCTCGCCCAATGCATCCATCCAGTGCAAACGCTGCATCCAAGACTCACTGCCCGCGGCCGGTGTCCAGCCTCCAAACCGACTGATCTGAACTTCAAAACCCAACAAACGCAACCAGTCGCGCAAACGGCGGTAAGCAATCAAGGACGATGGCATGGGCGTGCCTGCGGGGCTTGCATGTGCCTGGCGTTGACCCCGTGCTTGCTGCCAACCCCACCAACTCCAGGGGTTCAGCCCCGTGATCAAGACTTGACCTTCGGGGATCAGCACCCGAGCCACCTCTCGCAAACAGGCATGGGGGTCGGCAGAGCGTTCCAAAGCATGCGGCAACACCACCAAATCCAGACTGTCGGCTGGCCATGGCCAAGCTCGGCTGTCCAAGCACAGGCTGTGCACCGGCTCGGACGCCAATTGGACATGTGCTGGTGGTGTTTCGAACTCGGCCTGCGCCAGCCATCGGTGGGGCATGCGGTTGCTGCGCAGTGCTTGCAGCTCTGGCCAACCCAATTGCACGGCGTGGTAGCCAAACACATCGCCCAAGAGTTCGTCCGCTTGGCGCTGCTCCCAAGACAACAAACGCGACGCCACCGGCTGACCCAAAGGCGTCAACCACGTCTGTCCTGTTTCTTGGCTTTCTATAATCTGACTCTCCATGAAGCTCATCGCACTGCCCGCATTCTCTGACAACTACATTTGGTTGTTGCACAACGACCATCACGCGCTGGTGGTGGACCCCGGTGACAGTGCGCCCGTCTTGTCTTGGTTGGCAAAGAACCCCAGCGTGGCGCTGGACATGATTCTAGTCACCCACCACCATGCCGACCACACGGGTGGCCTGCCTGAGCTGGTGGCGCAAACAGGGGCCCAGGTGGTCGGGCCGGCCCTTGAAAAAATGCCGGTCACGGCCCAGGGTTTACAACAGGGTGACACCCTTGAATGGCAAGGCTTGACGCTGATGGTGCACGACGTGCCGGGACACACCCTGGGACATATTGCTTTTTGGGGACAACCCGCCGGGCAAGCGCCGATCTTGTTTTGTGGAGACACCTTGTTTTCGGGCGGCTGTGGTCGGCTGTTCGAGGGGTCACCCGAACAAATGCTGGATTCTCTCGACCGCTTGGCGGCTTTACCGGGCGAGACGCGCATTTGCTGCGCCCATGAGTACACTCTGTCCAATCTTCGATTTGCCTTGGTGGTCGATCCAGACAACCTGGCCTTGAAAAGCTACGCCCAGACCTGCGTTCGATTACGCGAACAAAACCAAGCCACTTTGCCTGCGCTCATGTCTACTGAGCGCGCCATCAACCCTTTTTTGCGCAGCCGCAGCCCAGCGGTCACACGGACTGTCCAGCAGCGCGATGCGTCTGCCATCGACGACGTCAGCCGATTTGCTGCGCTTCGCAACTGGAAAAACGAATTTTGAAGAACGCTTGGGTCCCCCACTGCATCCTGAACTGGTCACCCCTAATTGGCGCTGGGCGCCGCATTTTTGCAGCCAGCTGTTTGGGACTGACGCTTTTTTTGGGCGCTTGCGCCACGGCACCCAGCACCGCCCCGGCTTTGGGCTCGCCCAAAGAACAGACTCAAGCGCCTGAAACGGCCGTCGCAGTACAAGCGGCTCAAGCCGAAACCTCACCCGACAGAAACACCCCACAGACCGGCGAATCGGTGATGGGCCTCAAACCCCGCAGCCAATTGGCCCTCACGCCACCCAGAGACATTTGGGAGAGGATTCGCCGGGGGTTTGCCATGCCCGACCTTGAAAACGAGCTGGTGCGTAACCGCGAGCAATGGTATTCGGGCCGCCCCGATTACATGCTGCGCATGACCGAGCGTTCTCGCCCCTATTTGTTCCATGTGGTGGAAGAGCTGGAGCGGCGCAACATGCCCACCGAACTGGCTTTGCTTCCTTTCATTGAGTCTGCGTTCAACCCACAAGCCGTCTCCAGTGCCAAGGCCGCTGGCATGTGGCAGTTCATGCCCGCCACAGGCAAGTATTTCGACTTGAAACAAAACCTGTTCAGAGACGACCGTCGGGACGTGCTCGAATCGACCCGAGCCGCGCTGGATTACCTGCAAAAACTCTACGCCATGTTTGGTGACTGGCATTTGGCCTTGGCCGCCTACAACTGGGGTGAAGGCAGTGTGGGCAAAGCACTGGCCCGCAACAAAGCCCAGGGCAAACCCCTGAGCTACAGCGATCTGAACATGCCCAACGAAACGCGCTATTACGTGCCCAAACTGCAGGCGGTGAAGAACATCGTGGCGCAACCGGAAGCCTTCAACACCCAATTGCCCCTGATCCAGAACCACCCCTATTTCAAAAGTGTGCCGATCGAGCGGGACATCGACGTGGCCGTGGCGGTGAAATTGGCGGCAGTCAGCTTGGCGGATTTCAAGGCCCTCAATCCTTCGATGCGGCGCCCTGTGATCTTGGCCGCTGGAACGCCGCAAATTTTGCTGCCTTGGGACAATGCCACGGTGTTCGAGCGCAACCTGCAAGCCCATGCCAACAAACCACTGGCCACATGGACAGCCTGGCAAGCGCCCAAGACCATGAAGCCCGAAGAAGTGGCGCAGCAATTGGGCATGCCCGTGGAGCAATTGCGGTCGGTCAATGACATCCCCTTGCGGATGATGATCACGGCTGGCTCCACCCTGCTGGTGCACCGCAAAGGGTCGCTGGACAGCGATGTGACCGAACACCTGGCTGACAACGGCCAACTGGGTCTCGCCCCCGAGATGGTGCTCAAAAGGATTGCGGTCAAAGCCCGCAAAGGCGATTCTCTGGCCAGCTTGGCTGCCCGCCATGGTGTCTCAGAAGCCAACATGGCTTCTTGGAACAAACTGAAAGTCAACGCGCGTTTGACCGCAGGTCAAACTTTGACCATCTTGCTGCCCTCGCAAGGCGCCAGACGCGTGACCCGCCCGAGCACAAGCAAGCCCGAGCGGCCCCCAGTGAAACGGCAAGCCAGTCAACCATCCCCCAAAAAGCCCGCTCCAGCCAAAAACAAATGAGCCGCAGCTCAAGGGCCCCGGAGGGTCTCATCAGGCCGCGAAACGGGCTTTGGATTTGACCGCAAAACTGTTGGTGTAGGTTGAGGCCAAAACGGGACGAACGCCCAATTGCCGGTCCGGCAGTCGGTTGTAGGCATGCCAAGCGTTCGCCACAGCCTCTGCAGAGAACAAGCCATCGAGGGCAAAGGACTCGCGCAGCTTCTCGAATGCCCCCAAGTAAATGGCCCGGTCGCCCTCCCAATGAGGGGCAGGCACTGTCTTCAAAATGTCGGTCAAGCCCGCTGTTTGTAGCCATTTGAGGGCGTGGACCACCGCATCGCTCAAGGCTTGCGTCAGCTCAGGCTGCTTTTGCAAATGATCCGATCGGGCCCACAAACAGGTGCCGCTCACCGGGCCACCCATGAGTTTCCGAGAGGCCACCAGCGTGCGGGCATCACCCAACAGCCGAATGTCATTGCGCTGCTCCAGTCCGTACATGATGGGGTCGGCATGACACACAGCATCGATGGCGCCAGAGCGCAATGCATCCACCACGCCGGCGGAGGAGCCCACCTCGACAAAGACCACATCCTCGGGCAGCAAGCCGTTTTGCATCAGCCAATGACACACCATGAAATGGGTACTGGATTGGAGCGAGGTCACGCCGACACGGGTTCCTTTGAGGCCCATCACGCTGCGCACATTCAGCCGCGTTGAAACACCCAGACTGAGCTGCGGGGTTCGGGCCATCTGGACAAACGCTTGGTAAGCCAAACCCTTTTGCTGCAAGCCGAAGAGGTGCTCAAACGCACCCGCGACCACTTGCGCTTGTCCTTGCACAGCACTGGCCAAAGCTTTGGCACCTGACTCTTGGGGCAACCATTCCACAGCAATGCCTGCTTGTCTGAAATACCCGAGCCGGTCGGCCAAGGTCAAAGGCAATTGGTGCAGGCTGTGTGGCGCCACCAAAGCGATGCTCACACGGTGGTTGATGCGCGGTTCATTGCGTGAAGGCTCAGGCGCGGCCCATGCGCTGCGCGACAGCGCCATGGCACCCACAGCCGAAAGTAAAAAAGCACGACGCCTTTCACGCCCAACAGTCACCCGCCACCCCCATGAAACACTGGTTTGTATAAGCCTGTCAGCTTATTGGGAATGCGGCTTGTGCGCATCGGGATTGATCCCGATCGGGTTTTCACGTAATGGATTGCCAGCAAAAACGCGGCCTCTTTGCGAGGCCTCTCAGCTTCGCGCTGTCAGCCGCTTATCGACGGTCCACCAGCGCATGGGCGATGGTGCCCAAATCCACATATTCCAACTCGCTGCCCGCAGGCACGCCCCGGGCCAAGCGGGTCACGCGCAAACCCTGCTGGCGGATCATCTCTGAAATGACATGGGCCGTGGCCTCCCCCTCCGCGGTGAAGTTGGTCGCCAAAATCACTTCCGTCAGCACGCCATCTCCCACCCGTTGTTTGAGCTTGGCCAGCCCAATATCGTGCGGCCCAATGCCATCGAGTGGACTGAGCTTGCCCATCAGCACAAAGTACAAGCCCCTGTAGGTGCCCGTGCGCTCTATGGCCGATTGGTCTGCCGGCGTTTCGATCACGCACAACACGGTGCGGTCGCGTGTGGCATCCAAGCAGGTGTCGCACAACTGCGCCTCGGTGAAGGTGTGGCAACACGCACAGTGCCGGATTTTTTGGACCGCATTGTCCAAGGCAGCGGCCAGTTGGCGTGCCGTGGCACGGTCGTTTTGCAGCAGCTGAAATGCCATGCGCTGGGCCGACTTGATGCCCACCCCAGGCAGGCCTTTGAGGGCCTGCACCAAAGTTGCAAGGGCGTGGGTATCGGCCATGTTCAGTCGATCAAAACGGGAGTTTCATGCCAGGCGGCAAACCTGCCGTGAGCTTGCCCATTTTTTGCTGAGAAACTTCTTCGGCCATGCGCACTGCGTCGTTGAAAGCTGCAGCCACCAAGTCTTCCAGCATGTCTTTGTCATCGGCCAACAAACTCGGATCAATGGTCACGCGGCGAACGCTGTGTTTGCAGGTCATCAACACCTTGACCATGCCCGAGCCCGCCTGACCCTCGACTTCAACAAAAGCCAGTTCGTCTTGCGCTTTTTTCAAGTTGTCCTGCATGGCCTGCGCCTGCTTCATGAGGCCGGCAAGTTGTCCTTTGTTGAACATGGTGTTTCCTTATTGAGGGTGGGTTGTGAGGTTTAAAAATCAAATCAACTGAATGCTGCCGGGCACAATTTTGGCCCCGAAGTCGCGCGCCATGGCCTGCACCAGCGGGTCGTTTTGAATGAGCGCTTGCGCGGCTTGCATTTTTTCTGCGGCCTGAATAGCCAGACGCTTGGCGGGACTGTCGGTCACCGTGCCGATCTGGATGTGCAACTTCACATCGCCATGGCCGGCTGCCAGCAAGGCGGCCTGCAAACGCTCCCGGCTCGCCGCGTGGTTGAGCGTCTCGCGCTCGACTCGCAGCTGCCATTGGTCAGCGTCGCGGGCCAAAAGTTGCGACTGCAGGGCCAACTCGCGCACCAGGGCCGTGATGGCCTCTTGCGCCATCAAGCCTTGAACCACCTCCAACCACCGATCGCCTTCGGGTGTGGCCTGCACCGTCGCCAAAACCTCGGCGCGGGGCGTATCCAAACGGGCCGAAGGCGCGGCCGCCTCGCGCACGGGCAAAGCTCGCCATGCGGGAGCTGGCACGTCTGAATGGGGCGGCGCCAAGACTGGCCCTTCGGCGTGATCGGTTGTGTCAGGCCACGCCTCCCAAGGCGCAGGCTCTGGCTGGGTTTCGGGGTGAGATTCGGGTTGGGCCGTGGCTTGCGCCGCAAGCAGCGCCTGCGCGCTCAGGTCTGATGGGGGTGAACGGCTTGCCGAGGACGGGTCCGGATCCACTGCAGCCAGGGGCGGCATTTCTCTTTCAAGCGCCTCAGGGTTTGGCGCTTGGGCGGCAGACTGAGGTACAGCAAGACTCGCAGACACAGGTGAGCGAGCAGGCTCAGCCACTGGCGTCAGCGGTTCAGGACGGGTTCGCGGACTTTTTTTTTCCGCTGAAGCGGCGGCGGGTTGGAAGGCCAACAAGCGCAAAAGCACCATGGTCAAAGCGGCGTACTCGTCTGGCGCCAGGCCCAGCTCGTTGCGCCCGTGCAAGCACAAGCTGTAAAGCAGCTGGGTTTCCTCAGCGGGCATGAGGGCGGCCAGATCGGCCAAACCCTGGGTGTCGGGGTCTTCGCCGTCCTGCGCCATGCCGGGCACCATTTGCATCACGGCCATGCGCTGCAGCAGCATGGCCATGTCTTCCAGCGTGGCTGCGGCCGAGACGCCTTGCAGGCGCAAGGCATTGACCTGGTTCACCACGGTGGCCCCGTCCCCCTCGGCCAAAGCCCGGATGAGTTGCAGCACATGGCTGCGGTCCACACTGCCCAGCATCTGGCGAACGCCCGCCTCTTTCAATTGGCCGTTGCCAAAGGCAATGGCTTGATCGGTCAAGCTCAAGGCATCGCGCATCGATCCGCGTGCGGCTCGGGCCAGCAAGCGCAAAGCCAATGGCTCGGCACTCAGTTTTTCAGCCGCCAACACCTGGGTCAGGTGCTCAAAAACCGTTTCGGGCGCCATCGGCCGGAGGTTGAACTGCAAGCAGCGCGAGAGCACCGTCACGGGAACCTTTTGCGGGTCGGTCGTAGCCAACACGAACTTCAAATATTCAGGGGGCTCTTCCAGCGTCTTCAACATCGCGTTGAACGCGGTGTTGGTGAGCATGTGCACCTCGTCGATCATGAAGACCTTGAAGCGCCCCTGCACCGGTTTGTAGACGGCCTGCTCCAGCAGACTTTGAACCTCATCAACACCCCGGTTGGAGGCGGCGTCCAACTCGGTGTAATCCACAAATCGTCCGGCGTCGATGTCTCGGCAAGCTTGGCAAACGCCACACGGCTCGGCGGTGATCCCCCCTTGACCGTCTGCGCCTTGGCAGTTGAGCGACTTGGCCAAAATACGCGAAACCGTCGTCTTGCCGACGCCCCGGGTCCCTGTGAACAAATAGGCATGGTGCAAGCGCTGCTGCACCAAAGCATTGGTCAAAGCCTGAACCACATGCTCCTGGCCCACCATTTCGGTGAAATTGCGGGGGCGGTATTTGCGCGCGAGGACAAGGTAAGACATGGCCCCGATTCTATCGGGCTGAAGAGGCCGGATCAGGTCAAGGCGCTGTTCACCGTTTGGATCAACGATCCACCTCCACCTGCAAGCCCAAGCAGCCCAGATCTGTGTGCGGGCCCATCAAAAAACAAACTTGAATCTGAAAGACTGGGTCAGCTCGCCTACAATCGTGGGTGACGGGCCTTCCCGCATGGTGAAGCGGCCAACCGGGTCAGGTGGGGAACCAAGCAGCCCTAACTGTGAATCCAGTGCCGGGGTCAAGGCTCGTCACCTTATTCTTTTCAGGCGGTCACGCGTTGGTTTGAACTCGGCCGGTCTGCACACCCCATGCAAAACCCAGGCCGCCTGTGCCGCCCCAAAACCCCTTCAGGCCATTCTGCGTCGCAATGCTGGAAAAGGCAGGGCTTTGACTTTGCCCGAGGTGACCAACTGAGGGGCCACTGGCGCCGCGCGCAGCATGTCGGACACGCATTGGTCGGCATTTTGATGGGCGCCCAGACGGTTGGCTTCAAAAGCCAATTTGGTCTGTTGGGCCATCTGTGCCACAAAATTTTGGGGGTAGTCACGCACATTGAAACCACGCAAAGCCATGACTTTCATGAAAGCATTGGCGGCCTCTTCAACGGCACGTTGGTATTCTTGGGAAGCTTCTGGAGACATGTCGACCTCGTTCTGGATGAAGTGATTCACTTCCTCTCAACGCGCCAAGTGCGCTGCGGGTCTACACAACATGTGTTGATTTGTTACAAATTTGTCAAAATCCCTAAACCGGCGGACCGGCCACTGGCCAAACAAGCGGTCAACAAATACCCCCCCGTTGGGGCCTCCCAATCCATCATTTCGCCTGCGCAGTAAACACTTGGACGGTTCAGGAGCATCCCCTCGCGTGTAACACCCGAGTACTCCACACCACCCGCCGTGCTGATCGCTTCGGAAACAGGTCTGGGTTTTTCGAGCGAGATCACCAAACCCTTCAAACAATCGGCCAAGGCTTCTGGCTGGGCCAAAGTTTGCGGCGAGCACAGCTCATGCAACAAGCCCATTTTGACGCCATCTATCCCCAAGCGGCTTTTGAGATGGCTCGACAAACTCCGGCGACCGCGTGGCCAGCGCACCTCACGAAGGACCTGCTCGAGCGGTTTACCGGGCAACAGGTCCAACAAGAAATGGGCTGGGCCTTGGACCAAATCATCGCGCAAAAAGGCCGATGCCGCATACACCAAACTGCCCTCCACCCCACTGTCCGTGATGACGAATTCGCCTTGGCGCTCGAACCTGCTGGGCAAGTCGGTCCCTGCCGAGCCCCCCACACTTGCCACAGCTCCCAACGCCCGAGGGGGGACACGCAATGCCACCGATTTCAGAGGATGCCCTGCAAATCGGGTGCGGAAGTGTTCAGTCCACCCTTGGCCATCGCGCCCCATGACATCAAAACCACAATTGGATGCCTTCAAAGGGGCGATGCTGACACCTTGTTCAGCCAACAAGGGCACCCACGAACCATCGGAGCCCAGACGCGGCCAACTGGCGCCGCCCAATGCCAACAAGGTCGCGCGGGCTTTCACCCGCCGAACGCCCGTCGGTCCTGTGGGCTCAAACACCAGCAGGTCTTTCTCCCAGCCGAGCCAACGGTGGCGCATGTGAAATTGCACAGGAACGCCAGAATCCGGGTGCCGCAGTCGCTGCAACCAGGCCCGCAACAAGGGCGCCGCTTTCATCTCCAGGGGAAACACCCGGCCCGAACTGCCGACAAAGGTCTCCACGCCCAATCCTTGGGCCCAGTCTCGAACCGCTTGCGCATCCATTTGCCCCAACCATGGCGCCACTTGCGCTTGCCGTGAACCGTAACGTGACATGAACAGCTCGGGGGCTTCCGAATGGGTCAAATTCAAGCCCCCTTTACCGGCCAACAAAAATTTTCGCCCCACCGATGGCATGGCATCAAAGAGGTGGACACAGACGCCCGCTTGCGAGAGCACCTCTGCGGCCATGAGGCCAGCCGGGCCACCGCCCACGATGGCCACATCGACCGTCAAGGCTGTGCCGATATCAGGAACGGAAGGGTCTGCGGGTAAATTCATGTAATTACGCTGGACAACGCTTAGGCGACAGTGAACAGGGAAAGTATTCTGTCAAAATAGCCGCAACTTTAGCTGCATCTTCATTGTTCACAAGGAATAGGCCATGGCCAGCGATTTGATCAAACACATTACCGACGCCACTTTTGATGCCGATGTTCTCCAATCGAGCCAGCCAGTGGTGGTCGATTTTTGGGCTGAATGGTGTGGTCCCTGCAAGATGATTGCCCCCATCTTGGACGAAGTGGCCAGCGCTTATGAAGGCAAGCTGCAAATTGCCAAGATGAACGTGGATGACAACCGCGACGTTCCTGCCAAATTTGGCATTCGCGGCATTCCCACTCTGATGATTTTCAAAAATGGGCAATTGGCTGCCACCAAAGTTGGCGCCATGAGCAAGTCGCAACTGACCGCTTTCATCGACCAGCAATTGGCCTGATCGGCTCTGGAGCCTCCTGATGGAGGCCGCACGCCAATCAAAACCGGGTCCATGCGACCCGGTTTTTTGTTTTCCGAGCCCCACACAAAACCTGTCATAATTTCAAACATGGCAGCCCTAACAGGGTCACACGCCTCAATTGACGGAAGCTATCGCCCCCAACCCCGGGCGGCATCCGATCCCACCCATTTCCACCCGGTTACCCCGAAAATCGGTCAACAGTTGACCGATTCGCCACAGGCCCATTCCCATGCATTTGAACGAACTCAAGGCACTTCATGTGTCCGAACTCCTGAAGCAAGCCGACGCACTCGAAATCGAGAACACGGGCCGCATGCGCAAACAGGAATTGATGTTTGCGATCATCAAAAAGCGCGCCAAAGCAGGCGAGCAGGTGTTTGCCGACGGCGTGCTGGAAATTTTGCCCGATGGTTTCGGCTTTTTGCGCAGCCCCGACTCCAGCTACACCGCCTCAACAGACGACATTTACATCAGCCCCAGTCAGGTTCGGCGCTTTAACCTGCACACCGGCGACATGATCGAAGGCGAAGTGCGCATTCCCAAAGACGGCGAGCGCTACTTTGCCCTGACCAAGCTCGACAAGGTCAACGACGATCTGCCCGAGAACAACAAACACAAGGTCATGTTCGAGAACTTGACGCCCCTGTTCCCCAAAGAGCAGATGCGACTGGAACGCGACATCAAGGGCGAGGAAAACATCACGGCCCGCGTGATCGACATCATCGCCCCCCTGGGTCGCGGCCAGCGCGCCTTGATCGTGGCCCAGCCCAAATCGGGCAAGACGGTCATGATGCAGCAGATCGCGCACGCCATCACCGCCAATTACCCCGATGTGCACCTGATGGTGTTGCTGGTGGACGAGCGCCCTGAGGAAGTGACCGAAATGCAGCGCAGCGTGCGCGGCGAAGTGATCTCCTCCACCTTCGATGAACCCGCTTCGCGCCATGTGCACGTGGCCGAAATGGTGATCGAGCGCGCCAAACGCTTGGTCGAGCTGAAAAAAGACGTGGTGATTTTGCTGGACTCGATCACCCGCTTAGCCCGTGCTTACAACAACGTGGTGCCCTCCTCGGGCAAAGTGCTCTCGGGTGGCGTGGACGCCAACGCCCTGCAGCGCCCCAAGCGCTTTTTTGGCGCGGCGCGCAATGTGGAAGAAGGCGGCAGCCTGACCATCATCGCCACAGCGCTGGTGGATACCGGCAGCCGCATGGACGAGGTGATCTTTGAAGAATTCAAGGGCACGGGCAACTGCGAGATTCACCTGGAGCGCCGCTTGTACGAAAAACGCGTGTTCCCGGCCATCAATTTGAACCGCAGTGGCACCCGCCGCGAAGAGTTGCTGCTCCAGCCCGAAGTGCTGCAAAAAACCCGGATTCTGCGCCAGTTCATGTACAACATGGACGAAATCGAGGCCATGGAGATGGTTTTGAAGAGCATGAAAGCGACCAAAAACAACTCTGAGTTCTTCGACATGATGCGACGCGGCGGCTGATACCCTATAATCGACAGGTTTTGCGGAAAGTGCACTCAGATAGGCTGAAGTGTGGCTACCGTAGCGAAAATAAAAGGATTTCCCCATGAAAGACGGCATTCACCCCAACTACCGTGAAATTTGCTTCCAAGACATGTCCAATGGTTTCAAGTTCGTGACACGTTCATGCGCCAACACCAAAGAAATGATCACCATGGAAGACGGTCGCGAGTTGCCGCTGTACAAGCTGGACACGACCAGCGAGTCGCACCCCTTCTACACGGGTACACAAAAGTCGGTCGACAACATGGGCGGTCGCGTGGAAAAATTCCGCAACCGTTTCGGCAAGACCACCACCATCGCCAAGTAATTCGCGCATTGGTGACCCCCAAAAGGGCAGCCCGGGCAACCGGCCTGCCCTTTTTGCTTGGCCATCACCTTGTGCCAGCTTGCGCTCACCCGCGAGGGCTAAGGTGACACCTTCATCACGTTGTGTACTGATATCTTTTGCCCCTGTGAACCAACCCACCCCAGCCATCGTTGCCCAAAGTGCCGTGCGCAGACTGCCGCGTCTGTATTTGCTGCTGCTGTGCGTCGCCTATGTTTTGCCAGGCTTTCTGGGTCGCTCGCCTTGGAAAGCCCAAGACGTGGAAGCCTTTGGCTACATGCTGCAAATGGCCCACCCGGGCATGGGGGACTCGCTCAGTTGGCTCAAGCCCACCCTGCTGGGCAGCCCCGATGGCAACCTGGCTTTGTTGCCTTACTGGCTGGGCACCCTGTTCATTCGCATGGCACCAGCAGGCTTTGAAGATCTGTTCGCCAGGCTGCCGTTCATGGGCATGCTGATCGCCACTTTGGCATCGACTTGGTATGCCGTGCACGCGCTCACCCGGCATCCGGCAGCCCAGCCCGTGAGTTTTGCATTTGGTGGGGAAGCCAAACCGACCGACTACGCCCGCGCCATGGCCGATGGGGGCTTGTTGGCACTTCTGGCCTGCTTGGGTTTGGCGCAACTGTCGCATGAAACCACCCCTGCCCTGAGTCAGTTGTGCTTTGCAGCTTTGCTGTTTTTTGGCCTGGCGAGCTGGTCGCGACACCGCCTTCGCAGTGCTTCAGCCGTCACGCTTGGCATGCTGGGTCTGACCTTGTCGGGCGCCCCCACTTTGGCTCTGCTCTTGGGACTGGGTGGCGCTGCCATTGGTGCTGCGGGCCAACCTGACCCTTCCCAGCGCCGCATGAGCATGCTGGATTTGGGCATTCTGGCCTTGGTGATGCTGCTGTGCATCACCACCGCAGGTGCGCTGGATTTATGGCGTTGGCGTGTGGTGCCCCACACACTTTTGGACCTGCACAGACTGGCCAAATTGATCGCTTGGTTCACCTGGCCCGCCTGGCCCCTGGCGCTCTGGGCTTTGTGGCGCTGGCGTGGACAACTCTCGCGCGCTTGGCGCTATCCCCACCTGGGTTTGCCCATTTGGTTCGTGACGGTGACCGTGGTGGCCACCTGGTTCACAGGACTGTCTGATCGGGCATTGCTCACTTCCTTGCCCGCGATCGCCACTTTGGCGGCCTTGGCACTGCCGACGCTCAAGCGCAGCTTGGGGGCCCTGATCGATTGGTTCACCTTGGTGTTTTTCAGCCTTTGTGCCTTGGCGATTTGGGTGGTCTGGTTGGCCATGCAAACCGGCACCCCTGCCAAACCCGCGGCCAATGTGGCCCGCTTGGCGCCCGAATTTGTGCCTGAGTTTTCCATGGCGGCATTCGCTTTGGCACTGGGGGCCACACTGGGTTGGGCTTTGCTGGTCAGGTGGCGCACCGGCTACCACCGCGCAGCGATTTGGAAGAGTATGGTTTTACCGGCCGGAGGCGCTGTGCTGTGCTGGTTGCTGCTCACCACATTGTGGCTCCCCTTGGTCGACTACAGCCGCAGCTATGCCCCTTTGATGGCCAAAGTCAGCCAAGCCACCCATGGCAGCACTTGCTATCAATTTGCAGGCATCAACAAAGCCCAAGGTGCCGCACTGATCTACCACGCGAAGGCTCGCCTGCGGCCCTTGCAAGCCCCTCAAGACGACTGCCCTTGGTTGATCGTGGACCGGGTCAATCTGTCCTTGCTGTCGGCCAAGGTGCAGTCATTGGGCTGGACAGCACAAACTGCCATCAAACGGCCCACTGACAGAAGCGAAACCTTGGTCATTTTCCGTCCGGCTCAGGCGCTGACCTCGCCCGCTGACGCATCCTCGCGCTGAAGCATGTCCGAGCTGCGCATCATTGCTCGCCATGCGGGCACCGTGCTCGTCGGCCAACTCGCCGTCATGTCGTTTGGCATTGCCGACACCCTGATCGCTGGGCGTTACAGCCCACAGGCTCTGGCTGTTTTGGCTTTGGCCTCTTCCATTTACATCAGCATTTACGTGGCCCTCAACGGCCTGATTCAGGCCTTGTTGCCGGTTTGGGCCGAACTGCATGGGGGCGGCCGAGAAGCGGAGGTGGGGCGATCGGTCCGGCAAGCGCTTTACATCACGGGCAGTGCAGCGCTGATCGGCATCTGTGGTTTGTGGTTTCCTGATCTGTGGCTGTGGGCCACCGAAGTGCCCGAAGAACTCTGGCCCGATGTCCGCGCTTATTTGCGTATTTTGGCGGTGGCTTTGGTGCCTTCATTGCTGTTTCGCTTGTATGGCACGCTCAACCAAAGTTTGGGCCATCCGCGCTTGGTCACCGGCTTGCAAGCCGCGGCCTTGCTGGTCAAAGTGCCACTGTCTTTCGCCTTGACATTTGGCGTCTCGGGCGTGCCCGGCCTTGGTGTTGTGGGCTGCGCATGGGCCACTTTGGCCGTCAACCTGCTCATGATGCTGGCGGGCCTGTGGCTGCTCAGAACACAAGACATCTACCGGCCCTACCGCTTGTGGCAACGCCCTGAAAAGCCCGATGGGGCTGTGCTTCGGCGCTTCTTGGCGCTGGGTGTGCCCGCAGGTTTGTCCATCATGGTGGAGGTGACCTCTTTCACCCTGATGGCCTTGTTCATTGCACGTCTGGGGGCGGTGGCCTTGGCCAGCCACCAAATCGCGGCCAGTTTGGCTGCGGTGCTGTACATGGTCCCGCTGGCCTTGGGGATCGCCAGCAGCGCACGCACGGGTTTTTGGCTGGGCGCTGGGCAAAGACACAAAGCGCGCCGCGCCGCTGCTTTGGGCATCGGCTTGGCCCTAGGAGCGGCTTTGTTGGGGGCGGGTCTCTTGTTTTCAGGCCGCGAAGCACTGGCCCGGGCCTTCAGCCACGACCCCCAGGTGGTGCAAGCCGCCACCTTATGGCTGGGCTGGGTGGCGCTCTACCACTTGGCCGACGCGGTGCAAGCCGTCTGCGCCTACCTGCTTCGCTGCTACCGCATCACCTTGATGCCCTTGCTCATTTACACCACCCTGCTGTGGGGAGTGGGCTTGTATGGCGGCTATGTCTTGGCCTACCAAGGCATCGAATGGGCCGGATGGCCACTTCGCGCCAGCGTGGAAACCTTTTGGATCACCAGCACCGTCGCCCTGGCCTTGGTGTCGCTGCTGTTCACGGCCATGGTCTGGCATGCCTCGCGCTTGACAAGCCCACCGGCCAAAATGCATTAAGGTCAAGTCCTCGAACACTCTGAAAAGAAGCCCGCCATGATCCTCGAACTCGCCGACATCCGCATTCACCCTGATCAACAAGCCGAATTTGAAAAAGCCATTGAACTGGGCTTGAACACCGTGGCCTGCAAAGCCAAGGGGTTTCAGGGTGGCAAAGTCAACCGTGGCATTGAAAGCCCTGAGCGCTACATCTTGCAAATTTTTTGGGACACGCTGGAGGACCACACCGTGGGTTTTCGCCAATCGCCGCTGTTCACCGAGTGGCGCGCCATCGTGGGCCCATTTTTCGCAGCACCACCGCATGTGGAGCACTTTGAGCTGACCCTCAAATCGGCTTGATCGGCACTTGAGCGGGGCTCAGGCCGCTTCGTGGCGTGACACCAGCAAAGCCAACAGGTGCATGAACTGCCCTTGCTCCGGGGCTGAAAGCGGCGACAAAATCTCCGCTTGAACCGCCGCCACCGCAGCGAGCATCCCCGTCAAGGCTTGCTGCCCCTCTGGGGTCAACACCAACAACTTTCGCCTGCGGTCCACGTTGTCGGAACGCCGCGCCACCCACCCCTTGCTCTCCAGACGACCGATCACTGAGCCCGAAGTGGCCGGATCAAAGGCCACCCGCGTGGCCAAAGTGGTTTGGTCCACACCGGGACTGTCCATCAGCGCATTCAAAATGGCGAACTGAACAGGTGTGACATCGGCCGCCGCCAAATGCGTGTGAAACAAAGCCACAGAAATTTGGTGCGCACGGCGGATCAAATGCCCTGGTGCGGCCGCCACATCAAAGCTGTGTTTCATTTCCCGGTTTCTCCGTCCATTGCAGGGTTATCACCAGTCGAAGTGCTGGCCTGGCCTTCTATAGTAAGCGCACTTAGAAAGTGATTCCTTTCTGAAGATCCGATGGGCACGCTCAGCCCGACTGACTTTGGCAAGATCCAACTGTCCATTTTTTGAAAGTGATTCATGAGTTTTTTGTTTCCACCAGCGCCCACTGTTTCAGTTCCCGTTGTGGGACAAACGAGCCGCTTCCCCGTGCACCGCATTTACTGTGTCGGCCGCAACTACGAAGAACACGCCAAAGAAATGGGGTTCACCGGACGTGAGCCACCCTTCTTTTTCCTCAAGCCCGCTGACAGTTTGGTGGTGGTCGAAGCCGGGCAAACCGGCACCATGCCTTACCCCAGCCTCACACACAACCTGCACCATGAAATCGAATTGGTGGTGGCCATCGGCAAGGGAGGACGCCATATCCAAGCCGCCGATGCGGCCAAGCACATTTACGGCTATGCCGTGGGCTTGGACATGACACGCCGCGACCTGCAAAACGACATGAAAAAACAAGGCCGCCCTTGGTGCATCGGCAAGGCCTTTGACCATTCGGCCCCGATTGGCCCCATCACACCTTCGGCGCAAGCCGGTGATGTCAACCAGGCCGAGATCAGCCTGCAAGTCAATGGTGCAGACCGCCAACGCAGCAGTGTGGCCAAGCTCATTTGGAATGTGGCCGAAACCATCGAGCATCTGTCCGCAGCCTGGGAGCTGCAGCCCGGCGACCTGATTTACACAGGCACGCCCGAAGGGGTGGCCGCGGTCATCGCGGGTGACACTTTGGTGGGTGAGGTGGCTGGGCTTGGCAGCCTGAGCATCCAAATCGCTTGAAAAGTGGCTGGGGAACACGCTGTTTGCAGGACCGCGCCCAGCGTTTTCCCCATGAATAAAAGTGCACCACCCACCAAAATAGAGGGTTAACCCCCAATTAACCTCACAAAAGCTGCAACATAATTCATCTTTTAAGGCATGGATGCGCCACGGTGAGGTTCAAGCGTGTGCATTGGGCGTGTTTTTTTGATTAACCGACCGAGCGGTTGCCTTATCATCATTTTTTTTACCCTGCTGGAGACAAGTCGATGAAGAAATTCCTACAACAAACGGCCTTGGCCGCAAGCCTGATGGCCCTTGGTTCGGGTGTTCACGCCCAAACCATCACCCTCAAAGTGCACCACTTCTTGGGCCCCCAAACCATCCAGCACACCACGATGCTGGGCGACTGGTGCAAAAACATCGCGCGGGACTCCAAAGACCGCCTCAAGTGCGAAATTTTCCCGGCCATGCAATTGGGCGGTACACCTGTTCAGCTGTATGAACAGGCTCGTGATGGCGTGGTTGACGTCGCTTGGACACTGCAAGCCTACACACCCAAGCTGGCCAAGCTCGAAGTGTTTGAGTTGCCCTTCATGATGACCAACGCCGAAGCCACCAGCCGCGCTGCTTGGGACTACGCCCAAAAATTCGCTCAGGACGACTTCAAAGACGTGAAGTTGTTGGCTGTGCACGTCCACGGCCCAGGCAACATCTTCACCAAGAACAAAGCTGTGACCACCATGGCCGACCTCAAGGGCCTGAAAGTTCGCGCCCCGACTCGCCAAGTCAACAAGATGGTCGCCATGATGGGTGCCACACCTGTGGCCATGCCTGTTCCTCAAGTGCCTGAAGCCTTGTCCAAAGGTGTCATCGACGGTGCTGTGATCCCTTACGAAGTCGCGCCAGGTCTGAAGGTCAACGAGTTGACCAACTTCACGGCCGAAACCGACCGCAGCTACAACGCGCTCTACACCACGGTGTTTGTGGTGCCCATGAACAAGGCCAAGTACGACTCGCTGCCTGCTGACCTCAAGGCCGTCATCGACAAAAACTCCGGTCGTGAATTTTCGGCCTTCATGGGTAAAACCCAAGCCGGCCACGACGTGCCTGGCAAAAAAGTGTTTGAAGCTTCGGCCAACCAAAAGATCAGCGTGATTCCGAAGGCTGAATTGGAAAAGTGGAAAAAAGCCACCGATTCTTTGGACGATGCGTGGGTGGCCGAGATGACCGGCAAAGGCATGGACGGCAAAGGCATGCTCCAGTCGGCCACCGACTTGATCAAACAGTACACCAAGTAATTGGCTGCTCAGTGGTCAACAAGAGCAGGGGTGACCCTGCTCTTGTTGTTTGACCTCTAACTTCTCTTCAATCTGTTGAGCAGACGCCCATTCGGCTGCCAACTCCCCCCCCATTTTTCCGCAGCGCGGAGCCATCACGATGTTTTCAAATTTCATAGAGCGGACAGCCCGACTCTGCAGCATTTTGGGCGGACTGGTCATGACCGGATTGATGCTGATGACCTGCTACAGCCTCATTGGACGCAATTTTTTTGATTCTGCTCTGATCGGAGACTTCGAACTGACGGGTGTGGGCGCGGGCGCCGCCATTGCCTTGTTCATGCCCTTGTGCCAACTCAAACGCGAAAACATCATCGTTGATTTTTTCACCGCCAAATGCAGTGCAAATACCAACCATGCACTTGATCGCATGGGTGATGTCCTCATGGCGGTGATTTTTGGTTTGTTGTCATGGCGATGTGGCCTCGGTGCCATCAATGCCAAAGAAACCATGGGCGCATCGATGCTGCTGGGCTTTCCTGACTGGATTGTGTTTACCAGCATGTGCATCCCATTTGGCATCACCGCCCTGATCGCCCTCATGCAAGCGCTTTCCCAAATTGACCACAACGAGGAGGCCACAGCATGAGCCCCATTCAATTGGCCATGATGATTTTCGGCATCATGCTGCTGCTCATGGTGGTGCGCGTGCCCATCGCGGGTGCGATGTTTCTGGCCGGCTCGGCAGGCTTCATCTTGCAGACGGGCATTCAGCCCTTTCTGAATTTCTTGAACAATTTGGCATTCGCCCGATTGGCCAACTACGACCTGTCGGTGATTCCCTTGTTCATCCTGATGGGCCACTTTGCGACGCAAGGCGGCATCAGCAAAGCACTGTTTCAGTTTGCTGCAGCGGTCATGGGCCGATTCAAGGGCGGTCTGGCCATGGGCGCGGTGTTGGCTTGTGGCGCGTTCGGCGCCATTTGCGGCTCCTCGGTGGCCACGGCAGCCACCATCACGGGCGTGGCTTTGCCTGAAATGAAGCGCCATGGCTATTCAGGTCGTTTGGCCACGGGCACTTTGGCTGCGGGCGGCACCTTGGGCATCTTGATCCCCCCCTCGGTTCCCTTGGTCATTTATGCGATCTTGACCGAGCAAAACATCGCCAAGCTGTTTGCCGCCGCGATGATGCCCGGCATCATCGCCATGGTCGGTTACATGATCGCCATTGCCATTTATGTGCGTTTGGTGCCGGGTCAAGCCCCCGATCAGGAAGATCGCGAGCGGCTGACGTTTGAGTCCCTCAAAGGCATCTTGCCCATTGCCACCATTTTTGTGATTGTGTTTGGCGGCATTTACGCAGGGTTCTTCACGCCCACCGAAGGTGCGGCTGTGGGGGCAGCCTCCACCTTTGTGGCGGCCCTGCTCAAGCAAGAGCTGACCTGGAAAAAGTTCATCCAATGCTTCCATTCCACGGCCATCAGCTCGGGCATGATTTTCTTGATCTTCATGGGCGCCGATGTGATGAACGCCTCTTTGGCGCGCACCCAAGTGCCCGCGCAATTGGCCGAAATGGTGGTGGCCATGAACTTTGCCCCCCTGATGGTGGTGGCGGGCATCTTGTTGCTGTACGTGGTGCTGGGTGCGGTGATGGACGAGTTGTCCATGCTCTTGCTGACCATTCCGATCTTTTTCCCCATCATCATGAAGCTCGACTTCGGAATGACCCCCGAGTACACCGCCATTTGGTTTGGCATCATGGTGCTGATGACCGTGGGTTTTGGCATGTTGGCCCCCCCCGTAGGCCTGAACGTCTATGTGGTCAACGGCATGGCCAAGGACGTGCCGCTCAGCGAAAGCTACAAGGGCATCATGCCTTTCCTGATCAGCGACACCATCCGCACTTTGCTGTTGCTGTTCTTCCCGGGTATTTCACTGTTTTTGATCAAGTACCTCACTTGATGTCACAGAGAAACAACGCAGCCCCCATGGCCAAAAGTCTTGGGGGCTTTTTTTTCAATCGACTGGTTAGACTCTCTCCAACTTGTTATTTCCGACTTCACGCCAAGTCCTGCCAAGATGTTTGACCGAACCATCCGACACTGTCGCCAATGTGGCGCTCTGGTTGCCCGCCGTTTGCCCGACGACGGCGACACCAAAGAACGCGCCATCTGCACCGTCTGCCACACGGTGCACTACGAAAACCCCTTGAACGTGGTGGGCACCGTGCCGCATTGGGGCGACCAGGTGCTGCTGTGCAAACGCAACATCGAACCGCGCAAAGGCAAGTGGACCTTGCCGGCAGGCTTCATGGAGTTGGGCGAATCCACTTCGGAGGGCGCTGCCCGAGAAACGACCGAAGAAGCCGGGGCTCAGTTCATCATGGAAGACTTGCTCACCGTGATGAGCGTGCCGCGTGTCGGTCAGGTGCACCTGTATTACCGTGCCCGCCTGACCAGCGATGTGTTCAACCCCGGGCACGAAACCATGGAAGCGCGCTTGTTCACAGAAGATGACATCCCTTGGGACGAATTGGCATTTCGCACCGTCAAGGAAACGCTGGAACACTACTTTGCCGACCGCCGTGCGGGCCGCTTCAGCACGCACGCTTTCGACATCGCCTGAGGCTGCGCCCCCAGGCAGTTGACATCACACATCGATCGCCGCTGCCGAGCCGGCCTGTTTGCGCAGCTCAAACTTCTGTATCTTGCCTGTGCTGGTTTTGGGCAACTCGCCAAACACCACCGCACGCGGCACCTTGAAGCCCGCCAAGTGCTGCTTGCAATGCGCCACGATCTGCTCGGCGGTGACTTGGGCGTCGGCTTTCAACTCCACAAAGGCGCAGGGCGTCTCCCCCCAACGCGCATCGGGCTTGGCCACCACCGCGGCGGCCAGCACAGCGGGGTGGCGGTACAGCACGTCTTCCACCTCAATCGATGAAATGTTCTCGCCGCCCGAGATGATGATGTCTTTGCTGCGGTCTTTGATCTTGAAGTACCCATCGGGGTACTGCACGGCCAAGTCGCCGCTGTGGAACCAGCCGCCCGCAAAAGCCTCTTGCGTGGCCTTGGGGTTTTTCAAATACCCCTTCATGGTGATGTTGCCCTTGAACATGATCTCGCCCATGGTTTCGCCGTCTTGCGGCACGGGCTGCAGGGTCTCGGGGTCCAGCACGCGGACATCGCGCTGCAAGTGGTAACGCACGCCTTGGCGGGCATTCAAACGGGCCCGCCCTCCAATGTCCAGCGCATCCCACTCGGGGTGCTTGGGACACACGGTGGCCGGTCCATAGACCTCGGTGAGGCCATACACATGCGTCAGGTCAAAACCCATCTGCTCCATGCCTTCGATCATGGAGGCTGGGGGCGCAGCGCCCGCCACCATCGCCTTGATGCCTGCAGGCACCCCCACCTTCATGGCCGCCGGGGCATTGACCAGCAGGCCGTGCACGATGGGTGCACCGCAGTAATGCGTGACGCCGTGCTGGCGCATGGCGTCGAACATGGCCTGCGCATCGACCTTGCGCAAACACACGTTCACGCCCGCACGCGCCGCCACGGTCCAAGGGAAACACCAACCGTTGCAATGGAACATGGGCAGCGTCCACAAATACGCCGCATGCTTGGGCATGTCCCATTCGAGGATGTTGGAGATCGCGTTGGTGGCGGCCCCCCGGTGGTGGTAGACCACGCCTTTGGGGTTGCCCGTGGTGCCGCTGGTGTAGTTCAGCGCAATCGCATCCCACTCGTTGGCGGGCAGGCTCCAGGCAAATTCGGGGTCGCCACTGGCCACAAAGGCTTCATAAGTCACCGATCCCAGTGCTTCGGTCGGGCCTGTGTAGAGCGCGTCTTGCACATCGATCACCAGCAAGGGCCGGGTGGACTGGCGCAGCGCCAGCGCTTTTTTCATCACCCCCGCAAACTCCGGGTCCACGATCACCACCTTGGCCTCGCCATGGTCCAGCATGAAAGCCACGGTCTCGGGGTCCAGTCGGGTGTTCATGGCGTTGAGCACGGCGCCCGCCATGGGGATGCCGAAATGCGCCTCCACCATGGGCGGCGTGTTGGGCAGCATCACGGCGACCGTGTCGTTCTTGCCGATGCCCGCCTGTGCCAGCGCACTGGCCAGTTGGCGGCTGCGGCGGTAGGTGGTGGCCCAGTCCTGACGCAAGTCACCATGCACGATGGCCAGTCGTCGGGGGTAGACCTCGGCCGTGCGCTCGATGAAACTGAGGGGTGAAATCGGCGCATGGTTGGCGGGGGTTTGGGGCAAATCCTGGTCAAAGATGCTGACTTTGGTGTCATTCATGGGGGTATTCCGTTTCGGCTGTGGGTCCAATGTGGGACAGTTTGCCTGAGCCCGGTCAAAAATCCATGCTGGTTTGCCCCGAAACAAGTCACTTGGCCGGCCCAGATCGCCCGTCCATATCGGCGAAAATAGCCCGATGGCCATCCCCCAGTCTTTCATCCAGGAGTTGCTGTCCCGCGTCGACGTGGTCGACATCGTGGGCAAATACGTGCAGCTCAAGAAAGGCGGCGCCAATTTCATGGGCCTGTGCCCCTTCCATGGCGAAAAATCCCCCAGCTTCAGCGTCAGCCCCACCAAGCAGTTTTTCCACTGCTTTGGCTGTGGCAAAAACGGCAACGCCATCGGGTTTTTGATGGAACACGCGGGCATGACCTTCATCGAAGCGGTGAAGGACCTGGCCCAACAAACGGGCATGCAAGTGCCCGAAGAGCAGCAGTCACCCGAAGACCGCGCCCGTGCTGCCGCCGCCAAGGCCAAACAAGACAGCCTGAGCGACGTGCTCGAAAAAGCTGGCGAGGCTTACCGCGATCAGCTCAAGATCACGCCCCACGCCATCGACTACCTCAAAGGCCGGGGCCTGTCCGGACAAATTGCCAAACGCTTTGGTCTGGGTTACGCGCCCGAAGGCTGGCGTTCACTGGCGAGCATCTTTCCCAAATACGACGACCCGCTCTTGGCCGAGTCCGGCTTGGTGATCGTCAACGAAGAAGACGACAAGCGCTACGACCGTTTTCGAGACCGCATCATGTTCCCCATCCGCAACATCAAAGGCGAATGCATCGGCTTTGGCGGACGGGTGATTGGCTCGGGCACCCCCAAATACCTGAACTCGCCCGAAACCCCGGTGTTCCACAAAGGCCGCGAGCTGTACGGCTTGTACGAAGCCCGCGAAGCCCTGCACAGCGCGGGCTATGTGCTGGTGACCGAGGGCTATATGGACGTGGTGGCGCTGGCCCAATTGGGCTTTGCCAACGCCGTGGCCACGCTGGGCACGGCCTGCACACCCGACCATGTGCAAAAACTCTTCCGTTTCACCGATGCCGTGGTCTTCAGCTTTGACGGCGACGGCGCAGGCCGCCGCGCTGCGCGCAAGGCCCTCGACGGTGCCCTGCCCTACGCCACCGATGTGCGCAGCATCAAGTTCTTGTTTTTGCCCGCCGAGCACGACCCCGACAGCTATGTGCGCGCGTTTGGCCAAGAGGCGTTTGCTCAACAGATCAAGCTGGCCATGCCGCTGTCGCGCTTTTTGATCGAAGCGGCCAGCGCCGACTGCGACCTGCACACCGCCGAAGGCCGTGCCCGCTTGTCCAGCCAAGCCCGCCCACTGTGGCAGTTGCTGCCCGAGGGCGCTCTCAAGCAGCAACTGCTGTCTGAGTTGGCGCAGCTCATCCAACTGGAGACCGCGGGCCTCGAAAAACTCTGGGCCCAACAAGCAGCAAGCGACCAGCGCTTTGCGCCCGGGGCGCGCAGCGCCAACGCGGCAGCGCCCAGCTCAAGCCTGCCCTCGGTGCATCCAGGCTTTCGGCCAGTGACGGCCGCTGGGCCCTCCGGCGCCGACGAATTCCCCCCATTTGAGCCCAGCTATGGCGAAGCGCCTGCTTGGGCGGGTGACAGCCACGCAGGGGGCTCGCCCGGCCAGGGCCAAAGCTACGGCTCGGCTTACAACGCCCCCCACTCTGCGCCGCGCAAAAACACCAACTGGACGCCGGGCAGCAAGTACGGCAACAGCAAATACAAACGCGAGCCCGCACCCGTCTACACCGGCCCCCGCACGGTGCCTGCAAGCCGAGCCGACCACGCGGCTCGCCTCTTGTTGAGCAATATGGCGCTGTGGGAGAACTTGGCCTCCGAAGACCATGCCATGCTCTGCGCCTTGCCAGCGCCCCACGGCGCATTGTTCGCTTGGCTGGAATCGGTCTTCCACGAGCAAGGGGCTTTGGGCTGGTCGACCCTTCAATCCGACATGCAAAGCCAAGTTTTTGCAGCCGACGCCACGCGCTGGATGGCGCAAGAGAACTTGGGCGTCACGCCGGGCCATGAAAACGCCACCCCACCCGACCCCCAAGAAGCGCGGCAAGAACTCAGGCGTTTGCTCCATCTGCTGATGATCGACCGGCTCAAACAGCTGGAAACCGAAGCGCTGGTCCAAGCCAGCACCGGCCAAGACCCCGAAGCCCAGCAACGCTGGCGCAGTCTGCACGAGCGCCGCAAAGCCCTCATGGCCTCCTCGGCCATCCCCACCGACTCCTGACCCTTCAGGGGGAGGTTAAAGACCCATCGCGACGAGGGCGTCGGTCCGAAAGGATTGGACCGAAGTCACTTGTCCAGCAAGCGGTTGAGCTTTTCGGCCTCAAAACTTTCGCTGGTCGCGGCATCGCCTGGCATGGGCATGTGCTGCTGGGCGCAAAGCTGCTCCAGCGCTTTCCAGATCATGGCGATCTGGTGTTCTTGCCCCGCCGCGTTGTCGATCAGGCCACGCAAGGCCTGGCTGACCGGGTCATCTTCTTGGGTGATGCCGTAGGCGCTGAACTTGCGCTCGGTGCCCGAGACATCGGCGCTCTCGCCCTCTTTGGAAGGAATGATGCGCGCGGGAATACCCACCGCTGTGGCGCCAGCAGGCACCGGTTTGATGACCACCGCGTTGCTGCCGATCTTGGCGCCATCGCCCACCTCAAAGCCGCCCAGCACTTTCGCGCCGGCACTGACCACCACATCGCGCCCCAACGTGGGGTGGCGTTTGGCGCCTTTGTAAAGCGAAGTCCCGCCCAAAGTCACGCCCTGGTAAATCGTGCAACCGTCGCCGATTTCGGCCGTCTCTCCCACCACCACGCCCATGGCGTGGTCAAAAAACACCCGCTCGCCAATCTTGGCGCCAGGATGGATTTCGATGCCCGTGAGCCCGCGCGAGACATGCGAGATGAAACGCCCCAGCCACTTGAGGCCGTGGTTCCAGCACCAGTGCGCGCGGCGGTGCAGCACCAAGGCGTGCAGACCCGGGTAGCAGGTCAGCACCTCCCATGCCGTGCGTGCTGCAGGATCCCGGTCGAGGATGCATTGGATGTCAGAGCGAAGACGTGAAAACATAGGCTTTGAGTCTATCGCTTGCTGCTGGCTTTTTGGATCATGGCCTTGGCCACCCCGCGCAGGATGTGGATTTCTTCAGGGCTCAAGTCGGCCCGGTTGAACAACTGGTTCAGGCGCGGCATGAGCTTTTTAGGCGCCGCCGGATCCAAAAAGCCGATGTCCGCGAGTGCCTGCTCCCAATGGGTGAGCATGCCTGCCACCTGCTGTGCATCGGCCTTGTCGGCGGGTGCCACCACGTCCTGCACTGGAAAGCCCCCCAAGGCCTCGCGCCAGTCGTAAGCGATGACCTGAATGGCCGAGCCCAAATTGAGCGAACCGAACTGGGGGTTCGTCGGGATCGACAGCGCGACATGGCAGCGGTAAACATCTTCGTTTTTCATGCCAAAGCGCTCGGAGCCAAACAAGAAAGCCACGCTCTGCTCGGGTGCGCCGGGCTGGGTCAACTGGGCAAAATGCGCCCGGGGCGAGCGGGTCGGCGGTCCAAAGTCACGCGGCGTCATGGCTGTGGCACACAAATGGGTCACCCCGTCCAAGGCCTCGTCCAAAGTCTCCACCACCCGTGCTTTGTCCAGCACATCGTTGGCGCCACTGGCGCGCTGGATGGTTTCTTCCTTGCGCAGCACGTTGTGCCAGCGCGGCTTGACCAGCACCAACTCGTCAAAACCCATCACTTTCATGGCGCGGGCCGCTGCGCCCACGTTGCCAGCATGGCTGGTCTCTATCAAGATAAAACGCGTTTTCATCCCCCGATTGTCCATGCTGGGGCATACTTGTTCGCGATTCGATCGCATGGTGGCCGTCGGCCCTCTTGGGCCACGGCGCCAAGTCACTTGGTTTTTGGAGTTTTTAGATGAAAACATCATTGCTCTGGCTCTTGTGTGTCACCCCTGTGCTGGCATCCGCGCAATCTGCGGGGCCTGACCGTTTTGTGGGTGAACTCGGTGCTTTGGTCGCCACATCGAACGCCCTGATCCACGGCGCCGAAAGCAAAACCACGGCGCTGCCCTATGTGTATGGCGACTGGGGCCGGTTTTTGGCCCGCGTGGACACATTCGGGTTCAAGGCGCGGCCATGGGGAGCAGGTCACCTCGAAATCGTGGCACGTGTGGGCGACGAAGGCTTCAAGTCAGGCAAAACCGCCTACCCTGGCGCGGGAGACCGCAGTGCCCCTTTGCCCATGGGCTTGGGCACTTTTCAGCGCACGGCGGTGGGAGGCTTGTTCGCTTACGCCCTGCACGATCCTCGCTCGGGCGGTCAATTGGGAGAGTTGAACTGGGCGGGCCAGCTGGACATCGGGCCGGTCAAGCTCTATCCACAGCTGGGCTTGCAGTACCGCTCCGCAGACTATGTGCAACATCTGTACGGCATCGATGCAGCCCAATCCATGGCCACGGGCTTGGCCGTCTATCGGCCAGGCGCTTCTTTGACGCCCATGGCCACCGTGCAAGCGGCAGTGCCCTTGAGCGGCCCTTGGTCGCTGCAATTGCAGACGCGTTACCGGCACCTGGACAGCGCCGTGGCCAACAGCCCCTTGGTCAGCCGGTCCCAGAAGGTCTCGGGTTTTGCGGCGCTGACCTACACCTTGAAATGACCGCCCCTGGCGCTTTGGCAGGCACGGTTCAAGCTGGCCACAACGACTCAGCACGGAATCTGGCTGGCCAATGCTGCGCTCAAAAACCACCACAGCGGCCTGCGCCGCAGGCCAACTGTCCTGCCGCGACGGGCCTGGCCCTCTTTTCATGAGAAAATAAGCCCCTTGTCGCCGCGATCGTGCGTGCGTTACACCCGTTCTTCACACAATTCATGTCGTCCAATCTCCACCCCATGCTCAACGTGGCCATCAAGGCTGCGCGCGCCGCTGGCGCCATCATCAACCGCGCGGCCCTCGACGTTGAAGCGGTTCGCATCTCGCAAAAGCAGGTCAATGACTTCGTCACCGAAGTCGACCACGCCAGCGAAAAAGTCATCATCGACACCCTGCTGACCGCCTACCCTGACCACGGCATCTTGGCCGAGGAATCGGGCAGCACGCATGGCAACCCAAACGCTGACCACATCTGGATCATCGACCCCTTGGACGGCACGACCAACTTCATCCACGGCTTCCCTGTGTATTGCGTGAGCATTGCCCTGCAAGTGCGCGGCAAGATCGAGCAAGCCGTCATTTACGACCCCACCCGCAACGATTTGTTCACCGCCACCAAAGGCCGTGGCGCCTTCATGAACGACCGCCGCCTGCGCGTGAGCAAGCGCATCCGCCTGCAGGAATGCATCATCTCTACAGGTTTCCCCTTCCGCAAGGGCGACAACTTCAACCAGTACCTGCGCATGATGGGCGACGTCATGCAACGCACCGCTGGCCTGCGCCGCCCTGGTGCTGCAGCACTCGACTTGGCCTATGTGGCCGCAGGCTTCACCGACGGCTTTTTTGAAACCGGCCTGTCCCCTTGGGACGTGGCTGCAGGTTCCCTCTTGGTCACCGAAGCCGGCGGCCTGATTGGCAACTTCACCGGCGAGTCCGACTTTCTGGAACAAAAAGAATGCTTGGCGGGTGCGCCCCGTATTTACGGCCAATTGGTCACGATCTTGGGCAAATACAGCAAATTTGCCAGCGCAGGCGACAAAGCCGCTGTGCGCACCGCCGTGGACAGCCTGAGCCGCGACCTGGTGGCGGACAGCGAAGGCGCTGCAGGCGAGGTCGGCGCGGACAGCGCCGAAGGCTCCGAAACCAAAGACGCCCCGTTTTAAGCCATGTCAGCGCTCGACTTGAGTGCCCACACCCCCATGATGGCCCAGTACTTGGGCATCAAGGCGGATTTCCCTGACACCCTGGTGTTCTACCGCATGGGCGACTTTTACGAGTTGTTCTTCGCTGACGCCGAAAAAGCCGCTGGCCTGCTCGACATCACCTTGACACGCCGTGGCCAGTCGGCCGGGCAGCCCGTGATGATGGCGGGGGTGCCCTTTCACTCGATGGAAACCTACCTCGCCCGCTTGATCAAGCTGGGCGAATCGGTGGCCATTTGCGAGCAAGTGGGCGATGTGGCCACATCCAAAGGTCCGGTCGAACGCAAAGTGGTGCGGGTGGTCACCCCCGGCACCCTGACCGATACCGAGCTGCTGTCCGACAAAACCGAAGCCATCTTGCTGGCCGTGCACCAAGCGGGCAAAAACCGCTGCGGCCTCGCTTGGCTGAGCGTCACGCAGGGCGTGGTGCATTTGGCCGAATGCGCTCAAGATGAGCTGGCCGACTGGATCGACCGCATCGCGCCCAGCGAACTGCTGGCCAGCGCAGGCATGACGCCCACCTTTGAGCAAAAACTGCGCGGCCTCAAAACCGCTGGCCGGGGCAGCTGGTCGCTGGCCCTGAGGCCCGATTTTCAGTTTGACGCGGGGCTGGGCCAGCGCAAGCTGCTGGCGCAACTGCAAGCGGCATCGCTGGCCGCCTGGAGTGCTGACACCCTGAGCGACGCGCACGCCGCCGCCGCCGCCCTGCTCACTTACGCCGAACACACGCAAGGGCGCAGCCTGCCGCATGTGCAGCGGGTGCAGGTGCAACGTTCGGACGCGCTGATCGACCTGCCCGCCAGCACCCGTCGCAACCTGGAGCTGACGCAGACGTTGCGCGGCGAAAGCGCGTCGGATTCGCCCACGCTGTTTGCCTTGCTCGACACCTGCATGACCGGCATGGGCAGCCGCCTGCTCAAAAGCTGGCTGCTCAGCCCGCCGCGCGAGCGTGATGTGGCACGCCAACGCCTGCAAGCCCAAGCCGTTTTGCGAGGCGACAGCGGTGCAGGGGCGTGGCGCAGTCTGCGCGAACAACTCAAAGGCGCGAGCGATGTGGAACGCATCACCGCCCGCACCGCGCTGCGCCAAGTGCGCCCGCGTGAGCTGGTGGCGCTGCGCCACGCGCTGGCGCGTGCGGCGGCGCTGTCCACGCAGCTGCAAGCCCTGAACCCTGAGCCCGGCAGCTTGCTGGCCGGCATGGCCCGCTGGCTCACGCCGCCCAACCACTGCGCCGAGCTGCTGCAGATGGCCCTGCTCGAAGAGCCCTCTGCGCTGGTGCGCGACGGCGGCGTGATCGCCGACGGCATGGACGCCGAACTGGACGAGCTGCGCGGCATCCAGACCAACTGCGATGCGTTTTTGCTCGACCTGGAAACCCGCGAAAAAGAACGCACGGGCATTGCCAACCTGCGCGTGCAGTTCAACAAGGTGCACGGCTTTTACATCGAAGTCACGCAAGGGCAACTGGACAAAGTGCCCGAAGACTACCGCCGCCGACAGACCCTGAAAAACGCCGAGCGCTTCATCACGCCCGAGCTCAAAACATTTGAAGACAAAGCCCTGTCGGCGCAAGAACGCGCCTTGGCCCGCGAGAAGTGGCTCTACGAAGGCCTGCTCGACCAACTGCAACCCTTTGTGCCCGCGCTCACCGCACTGGCGCAGGCCATGGCATCACTCGACGCCTTGTGCGCCCTGACCGAGCGCTCGCTCACGCTCCATTGGTGTGCCCCCGAGTTCAGCAAAGAGCCTTGCATCGAAATCCGCCAAGGCCGTCACCCGGTGGTCGAGGCGCGGCTGGCCCAGCTGTCGGGCGCGAGCTTCATCGCCAACGACACGGTGCTCGGTTCGCGCCAGCGCCTGCAAATCATCACCGGCCCCAACATGGGCGGCAAATCCACCTACATGCGCCAGGTGGCGCTGATTGTGCTGCTGGCCAGCATCGGCAGCCATGTGCCCGCCAGCCGCTGTCGCTTGGGTCCGATCGACGCCATCCACACCCGCATCGGTGCAGCCGACGATCTGGCCAACGCCCAGTCCACCTTCATGCTGGAGATGACCGAAGCCGCGCAAATTTTGCACAGTGCCACCCCGAACAGCCTGGTGCTGATGGACGAAATCGGGCGCGGCACGTCCACCTTTGACGGCCTGGCCCTGGCCAGCGGCATTGCCACACACCTGCACAACAAGACCCAGGCCTTCGCCCTGTTTGCCACGCACTACTTTGAGCTCACCGAGTTCCCGGCCACACACACGGCGGCCGTCAACATGCATGTGAGCGCCGCCGAATCGGGCGCGTCCATCGTGTTCTTGCACGAGTTGCAGCCCGGCCCGGCCAGCAAGAGTTATGGCGTGCAAGTGGCGCGTCTGGCGGGGATGCCAGGCGCCGTGCTCAACCACGCCCGCCATGCGCTCAGCGCACTGGAGGCCGGGGCGACTGAAAGCCGCCAGCAGGTGGACTTGTTTGCCGCCCCCCCCGAAGCCGAGGCCGCAGGCCCCTCGCCGGTGGAAGCGGCGCTGGCCCAAATCAACCCCGACGCGCTCAGCCCCCGCGAAGCGCTCGACGCCCTCTATGCCCTGCAGCGCCTGCTGCCCAAAAGTTAAAGAGCCACCCCATGACCTATTGCGTTGCCGTCAAAACCCGTGCCGGTCTGGTTTTTTTGTCCGACTCCCGCACCAACGCGGGCCTCGACCAAATCAGCACCTTCCGCAAAATGATCGTCTATGAAAAAGCGGGCGACCGCTTCATGACCTTGCTGTCGGCAGGCAACCTGAGCATTTCGCAATCGGTGCGCGAAGTGCTGCAGATCGAAAAACTGGTCGAGCCGGGGCAAGAAGAACCCTTGACCATTTGGAACGCCAAAAGCATGTTCGACGCCACCCGCGTGCTGGGCGCGGCCGTGCGCCGCGTGTACGAGCGCGACGCCGCTGCGCTGCGCGCCTCGGGTGTGGAGTTCAATGTGTCCATGATTTTTGGCGGGCAAATCGGCAACGAGGGCATGCGCCTGTTCCAGGTCTACTCACCCGGCAACTTCATCGAAGCCACCGACGAGACGCCCTACTTCCAGATCGGCGAGTCCAAGTACGGCAAACCCGTGCTCGACCGCGTCATCACCCCCGACACCCCCTTGGACGAAGCCGCCAAATGCGCGCTGGTGTCGATGGACTCGACCCTCAAATCCAACCTGTCGGTGGGCCTGCCACTGGACATGGTGGTCTACCAAGCGGGCAGCTTGCAGACCGACCGCATCATGTGCATCGACGAGCACAACCCCTACTTTCAGATGTTGCGCTCCAGCTGGGGCGATAAACTGCGCCAGATGTTCGACAGCATCGAAGACCCCATGTGGAACGGTGGCGCCACCGACGTTCCACTCATGGTGCAGGCCCAGCGCAATGCCTTGCTCAAGAAAATCACCACGCCGGAAGAAAAGCTCATCTGAGCGAATGCCGCCTTGTGGGAGCGAGCCCCTGCTCGCGAATGCCAGCACCGCGCCCACACATTCGGCCGCAGGGGCGGCCTCCCACAAAGTCCCAACCTGGTGCCGAACAAGGGCACAACAGATCACCATGACCCCTCGCATCATCTTCTCGCACGGCAACAGCTTTCCGGCCAGCACCTACAAGGTGATGTTCGGCAACCTGCGCCAGCGCGGCTTCCAAGTGGGCGCGGTGGAAATGTTTGGGCACGATCCGCAATACCCAGCCACCAACAACTGGCCCCACTTGGTCCAGCAACTGGCCGACTTTGCCAAGGCCGCGCAAGGCGACGGTGAACCGGCCTTTTTGGTGGGCCACTCGCTCGGGGGGATATTGAGTTTGATGTGCGCCGCGCGCCACCCAGAGCTGGCACGCGGTGTCTTGTTGATCGATTCGCCAGTGATCGGTGGCTGGCGCGCCACCACCTTGGGCTTGGCCAAGCGCACACCGCTGATTGGCTCCCTGTCACCGGGTCGCATCAGCCAAAAACGGCGCAACCACTGGCCCGATGCCCAAGCCGCCCTGGAAAGTTTCCAGCAAAAAAAGTCTTTTGCCCGGTGGGACCCGCAGGTCTTGCGCGATTACATCGAACACGGCACACACGACCAAGGTGGGCAAAGGGTTCTGAGTTTTGACCGCGACGTGGAGACCGCCATTTACAACGGCCTGCCTCACAAACTCGACAGCCTCCTCAAGCGCCACCCCCTCAAATGCCCCGCCGCTTTCATCGGCGGCACACACTCGAGCGAAATGCGTCAAGCCGGCATCGACCTGACCCACAAGGTCGTCAAAGGTCGCGTCATGATGCTGGACGGCACACACCTGTTTCCCATGGAAAAACCCATCGCCACAGCCGCAGCGATAGAGGCATCGCTGCGCAATATGGGCGCTTGATCAAGCCGCCCAGGTCACCCAGCCACTGTAGCTGCTGCCCAGCACCACCAGGCCAAAGACGATCCGGTACCAAGCGAAGATCTCGAAGCTGTTGGTCGAGATGAACTTGAGCAACCAGCGCACGCACACCCAAGCGCTCAAAAACGAGAACAGCAATCCCACGCCAAACATGGGCGCATCGGCCATGCTGAGCAATGCACGCTCTTTGTAGAGGCTGTAAGCCCCAGCGCCGATGAGCGTGGGAATCGCCAGGTAAAACGAGAAGTCGGTTGCCGCCTTGCGCGACATGCCCAGCAACATGCCGCCAATGATGGTCGCGCCACTGCGGCTGGTGCCCGGAATCATGGCCAGGCATTGCACCAAGCCCACCTTGAGCGCATCGCGCCCGCGCATGTCCTCCACCTCATGGATGCGTACAGCACTGGCAGGACGCCGCTCGGCCCACAAAATGATCAGGCCACCCACGATGAACGTGGTCGCCACCACCTCGGGCGTGAACAAGTTGGCCTTGATGGCTTTGCCAAACAACAGGCCCAACAGGACTGCTGGCACAAAGGCAATGAACACATTCAGGGCAAAGCGCTGCGCATCGGCGCTGCGCGGCAAGGCCCGCACCGTGCTGCTGATCTTTTGCCAATACACAATGATGACGGCCAAAATCGCCCCGGTCTGGATCGCGATGTCAAACACCTTGGCCTTGTCATCGTCAAAGCCCAGCAACGCCCCGGCCAAAATCAAATGCCCGGTTGACGAGATCGGCAAGAACTCGGTCAAACCCTCGACCACGCCCATCACGGCGGCTTTCAGCAACAACATCAGGTCCACAAACGCTCCTCGAAAAATCTGGAGGGATTATCGTTGGTCCTTGATGGTGACTGCGGCAAAGCAACTCGCACGCTATATTGCCGGACGTGTCACCCAACAAACTTCAAAAAACCGCACGCTTCGGGGCGTTGGCCATCGCCGCCGTGTGGCTGGCTGTGGCCGGGGTGCTTGTGCGTGCAGGGCACTTGGTGCTCAACGATGCCAGCGTGACCGTGGGCTTGAGTGGCCTGCGTTCTGAATTGGCTCTGCTTGGCCAAGCCTTTTTGAAACACTTTGATGTGGATATCCGCCGCGACGAGATGTTCATTCGCCAACGGCGCTGAAGATTTTTGGCCTCAGCGCCGCTGGCAAGGGGTCATCAACGACGCCCATCGTGCCAACCGTCATGCCGCGGGTCCCAAGCACGCCCGTACTCGCGGTCATCGTGCCGGTTGTGCCGACGTTCCTGGCCCCTTTGACGACCGTCATGCCCATGCCCCCAACCGTGAACCGGCGCCTGCACACGGGGCACGAACACCACCCGGGGTGGCGGCGGCGGGGCGTAGATCACACGGGGCGGGGGCGCATAAATCACTGGGCCGGGTAAGCCGATTTGCGCGTGAACCGGGAAATGGCCAAGCCGAGAGTGCACCAACACCGAGGGCTCCACAAAGACCGGATGGGCGCAGCCCACTTGGGTCAGGCCCAACAGCAAACTGCCCATGAGCAGGGCTTTGCGAGAGAGCGTTTTGAACAGCGGTTTTGACATCTGGATTCCTGTGAAAGGCGTGGCAGACCCAAGGCCCACCTGTACCTATAGCGCGCGGGCCCGGTCCGGGGTAGACAACGGCCCCTTTGCAATGGTTTCCATTCGTAACCGGCGCTTCCCATGAACGCCTGTGCCACCCCCTAAAATCGAGGCATGACCTCCCCCACCGACAAAGACACTTCTGCTGAACACAAAGTCAGCAACTTCCTGCGCCAAATCATTGAAAACGACCTGGACAAAGGCACCTACGCCAGCCGCCGCTGGGCAGGCAGCCCGGGAGACGCTGCGCACCAAGCTGCGGGCGAGAGTGACCCGGCCAAGATCCGCACGCGCTTTCCGCCCGAGCCGAACGGCTATTTGCATGTGGGCCACGCCAAAAGCATCTGCATCAACTTTGGGCTGGCCAAGGAATACGGTGGCGTGTGCCACCTGCGCTTTGACGACACCAACCCCGAAAAAGAAGACACCGAATACGTCAACAGCATCATCGACGCCGTGAAGTGGCTCGGCTTTGACTGGGCGCAGCTCGGCCAGGCCGCTGGCAGCGCCGCGCCCTACCAAGCCAGCGACTACTTCGACTTCATGTACCGCGCCGCCGAGGCGCTGATCGAAGCCGGCCATGCCTATGTGGACGAGCAAAGCGCCGAAGACATGCGTGCCAACCGGGGCGACTTTGGCAAACCCGGCGTGGACAGCCCGTTTCGCTCCCGCACCGTGGCAGAAAACTTGACGCGCTTTCGCGAAATGCGTGACGGCAAGCTGGCCGACGGCGCCGCCGTGCTGCGCGCCAAGATCGACATGGCTTCGCCCAACATCAACCTGCGCGATCCGGCCATCTACCGCATCCGCCGCGCCACGCACCACCACACGGGTGACACCTGGTGCATCTACCCGATGTACACCTTTGCCCACCCCATCGAAGACGCGCTGGAGCAAATCACCCACAGCATCTGCACGCTGGAGTTTGAAGACCAACGCCCGTTTTACGACTGGCTGATGGAGCGCCTGTGCGAATGCAAGCTGCTGGCCGCGCCCAGCCCCAAACAATACGAATTTGCCCGCCTGAACCTGACCTATGTGATCACCAGCAAACGCAAGCTGGCGCAACTGGTGAATGAAGGCAAAGTCAGCGGCTGGGACGACCCGCGCATGCCAACAATAGTCGGCCTGCGCCGCCGGGGCTACACGCCCGAGAGCCTGCGCCTGTTTGCCGACCGCATTGGCGTGACCAAGAGCGACAGTTGGATCGACTACAGCACGCTTGAAGGGTGCCTGCGCGAAGACCTGGAAAACAAAGCCCACCGCGGCATGGCCGTGCTCGACCCGGTCAAGCTGGTGCTGAGCAACTGGGCCGAGGCCTTTGGCAGCGACGGTTACACCGAGGCCTGCACACAACCCGCCTTGCCCCACAGCGCCGTGGCCGAAGGCCAAACACCCCCAGCCGACCGCACGTTCTTGATCGGCAAAGAAGTGTGGATCGAACGTGAAGACTTTGAAGAAGTGCCGCCCAAGGGCTATAAGCGTTTGTTCCCCGGCAACGTGGTGCGCCTGAAAGGCGGCTACGTGATCGAATGCACCGGCTGCGCACGCGACGCGGCAGGACGCGTCACCGAGGTGCACGCCAAAGTGATCCCCGGCACCAAGAGCGGCACACCCGGCGCCGACAGCGTCAAAGCCAAAGCCGCCATCACCTGGGTGGGCGTGGCCGACGGCGTGCAAGCCGAAGTGCGCCTGTACGACCGCCTGTTTGCCGAAGCCCACCCCGACGCGGGCGGCAAAGACTTCTTGCAGTCGCTCAACCCCGACAGCCTGAAAGTGGTCACGGCCTATGTGGAGCCGTCATTGGCCTCCGCGCTGCCGGACCAGAAGTTCCAGTTTGAGCGCTTTGGCTATTTTGTGGCGGACCGCTTGGACCATGTGGCGGGCGCCAAGCCGGTGTTCAACCGGGTGACGGGGCTGAAGGACAGCTGGGGCAAGTGAATTCCAATGCAGGTAGATGGCCATTGACTTTCACGAGAAGTGCCACCAAGTCATCACCCTGCGCTTTGGCCGCTACCCCCACCGCAACGCCCTGCTGGGCCGCGAGTCCACCCCCAAGGCGTTGGCTTTTTTGAGTGAGCCGGGGTCGGGGTTTCAGGTCCAAACAAAAGCGTACCCTGACACCCCTAAAAATACCCAAATAAGGTATGATAAAACCCATTATGGGTATGAATACCGCTTCAATCACCTCTTCCATCGCCGACGCGCTGTTTTCAAAGGTGCGTCAGCGGGTGCTGGCCGTGCTGTTTGTGGCGCCGGACCGCAGCTTCTACACCAACGAAGTCATTGGCTTGGCTCAGTCAGGCGCAGGGGCTGTGCAACGCGAGTTGGCCGATCTGGCCGCAGCGGGTTTGCTCACGGTGCGCAAACAGGGCAACCAAAAACACTTTCAGGCCAACGCGGCTTCGCCCGTGTTTACCGAGCTGCGCGCTCTGGTGCTCAAAACCATGGGGCTGGCCGATGTGTTGCGCACGGCGCTCTTGCCGATTGCGCCGCAAATTTCGCTGGCGTTTGTGTTTGGCTCCATGGCCAAGCAGCAAGACACCAACGCCAGTGATGTGGATGTGCTGCTGGTCAGCGACACGCTGGGCTATGGCGACGTGTTCGCGGCGCTGGAGCCCGCCACCCAAACGCTGGGCCGCGCCATCCACCCGGCTTTGTACAGCGCTGTAAATTTTCAGACCCGCCAGTTGGGTGACAATGCCTTCGTCAACCGCGTGATGCAACAGCCAAAGATATGGCTGATCGGCCAGGAGGAGTCACCGCAACATGAGCCCGCCCACCCCACTTGAAAACCTGAGCGGCCCCAGTGGCTCGCTCAAAGCGGAGCCACCCGACGCCGCCGAAATCGCAGGCTTACTGCGAACGGGCAGCACCCGCTTGAACGATGCAGCCAACGCCACACTGGCGTTAGAAAGCCGCTTTGATCTGGCCTACAACGCTGCACACGCCTTGTGTTTGGCTGCATTGCGAAAGAAAGGCTTTCGGCCCAGTAACCGTTACATCGCCTTTCAGGCATTGCCCCACACACTGGGGCTGGGGCCTGAGGTTTGGCGCGTGCTTGACTTGTGTCACAACAAGCGCAACTTGGGCGAGTACGAAGGCATGATGGATGTCGATGCACGCTTGGTCACCGATCTGATCGCCGCCGCCCAACGCGTTTTGATCGCCCTTCAATCCCCTGACTGAACAGCCATGCCCGTGACAGCGCTGGCGTTCTCGGCAGCGCCGCCTGCAGCTGGTGCATTTCTCACCTACAGCCCCAAACCGTCCTCCATTTCTGGTTCACCGAACTTACCCCCAAGCAACACTTCGCCAAAGACGCCGCCTTGGACGAAACCATCCGCACCCGATCGCTTTGGCCGCTACCCCCACCGCAACGCCATCCTAGACCGCCCCTCCACGCCCGACGAGCTGGCTTTTTTGAGTGAGCCGGGGTCGGGGTTTTAAATCTCGTGCAGCGGCATTCGGATGCAACCATGCTGAGGAGCTTGGTTTTGCCAACGGCTTCAATTTCCATGAGCGCTGAACTTCGCTAAACTGACTTTCCACCGCCCTTTGGAGTCACATATGCCAACCGCCAAACAACTCTGCGATCAAGCATCACAACTACCCCCCGAGGAGCGTATGGCTTTGGTCGATCAGATCCTTGACACCTTGGACGCACGGGACGACTCCTTGGATGCGCAATGGGCTCAAGAGGCCGAATCACGTCTTTTGGCCTATCGCCGGGGTGAGGTGAAAGCCATCCCCTTGAATGAAGTCATTGCCAAATACCAAGTCAAAACGGCATGAACGTGCGCCTCTTGCCCGCAGCTCAATCCGAGCTGGACGAGGCGATCCATTGGTACGCGCAACAAGCGCCGGGCTTGGGCGATTCGTTTTTGGTGGAGTTTCTGCGCACCGTTCAACTCATTGAACGCCATCCCCATGGCTGGCATCCGCTTTCAAACAACACCCGCCGCTGCCGCCTCCGCAGATTTCCATACGGCGTGATTTACAGCCAAGATAAGCAAGGCATTCTGATCGTGGCCGTCGCCCATTTACACCGTCGACCTGCGTATTGGCAAAGCCGTGTGAATTGATCTTGATGAAGTTATCCATGCACATCACCACCCTCGAAGCCCTGCGCCAGCTCTACGGCCCCGCCAGTGAGCGTTCGCTGAAAAAAGAAATGCCGTCGCTGGACCCGCATGCGATCGGCTTCATTGCGCTGTCGCCCTTTATGGTGCTCGCCAGCAGCGATGCGGCTGGGCGCATGGACGCCTCACCGCGTGGAGGCGATGCGGGTTTCGTCAAGGTGCTGGACACGCAGACGCTCTTGCTGCCCGACTCTCCCGGCAACAACCGGCTGGACACGCTGGAGAACATTGTCAGCACCGGGCGCTTGGGTTTGCTCTTCATGGTGCCGGGCTTTGACGAGACTTTGCGCATCAACGGCCAAGCGGTGTTGAGCACCGACCCGGCCGACTTGGCCCTCTGTGTGGACGCTCGTCGCACGCCCAAACTGGTGATCCGCCTGAAGGTGGAATCGGTCTATCTGCATTGCGCCAAAGCCTTCATGCGCTCGCAGCTGTGGGATGCATCACGGCACCCTGAGCGCAGCGCGCTGCCCAGCATGGGAGAGATGCTGCGCGACCAGATTCAGGCCTTCAAGGGTGAAACGATTGAGATAGAGTCTCAGGCCGAAATGCTGCAACGCTACCAGCAGTCGCTGTGAAATCTACCCCCCCAATAAGGTCAACCATGCCATTGCCTACTGCCACCCCTTCCGATGACCGCGAGCTGGTGCTCACGCGCCTGATCGATGTGCCGCGCCACAAGTTGTTTCGTTGCTGGACGGAGCCTGAGCTGATCGTGCAATGGTTCACACCGCCGCCCTGGAAGACGGTGCGGGCGCAGTTGGATGTTCGCCCGGGCGGATCCAGCTGCATCACCATGCAAGGGCCAGACGGCACCGAGGTGCCCAACCGGGGCCTGTATTTGGACGTGGTGCCCGACGAGCGGCTGGTGTTCACCGACGCCTACACCTCGGCGTGGCAGCCCTCGGCCAAACCGTTTTTCACCTGCGTGCTGACCTTTGAAGACGAGGACGGAAAAACACGCTACACCGCCCGTGCCAAGCATTGGACGGCCGAAGACTGCGCGGCCCACGACAACATGGGCTTTCACGAAGGCTGGGGCGTTGCCACCGATCAACTGGCGGCTCTGGCGGCCACGCTCTGACAGCGCGGTTTATTTTTTCTGAACCGGGTTGGCCAGCAGCAAGTTGGCCGGGTAGGCCCGCATGAACTCGCGGGCTTTGTCGAGCGGGGCGGTCAGCCAGGCGGACCAAGCGCCTTCGTTCAAGATGGCGGGCATGCGTTTTTCGTTGCCGTCTGGGCCATAGCGGTTCATCAGCGCGTGGCTGTTGGCGTTGACCGTCAGCAAGGTGAAGCTGGTGATTTCTTCATCGCCCTGCGTCCAGCGCTCCCACAAACCGGCCACGCCCATGGGTTTGCCGTCCACGCGGGCGATGCGGGTGGGCACGGGTTTGCGGCTGCGCCAATCGTCTTCCAGAAAAGCCTGCATGGGGATGATGCAGCGCTGGCCTTTGAGCCAGGTCTCCCGCGTCGCCGTGGCCGTGCTCATGGTTTCGTAGCGGGTCACGGCCAACTTGGTCGAGCGCAGTTTGGCATCGGACGCCGACTTGACCCAGGTGGGCACCAGCCCGAACTGGCCTTGGGCCAGCTCCAGCACCAGGGGGCTGGCGGGGGCCGCAGGAGTTGCCGCCTCGACATCGGGTGCAACGTGGGGTTCAGCAGATGGCTCTGCGCGGGATTGCTCAGGCACAAAGGCTTTGCGGATGAAAAATCCCGGCTGGCGCGGCCAGACTTCTTTGCCCAGCAGGGCTTCGGGCGGGGCGACGCCAAAGGCCTCGGCATACAGGTCGGCGCTTTTGAGGCATTCGTATTGGGTACTCATGCGGTTGATGCTAACCGACCTGCTACGCTCACGCCCTTGCCTTGCCCCAGATGATTGCCCATGCTGATCCGCTTCAACAAACCCTATGGCGTGCTCAGCCAGTTCACTCCCGAGGGGCGCTGGACCGGGCTGATCGACCACATCGACCTGCCCGGCGTGTATGTGGCTGGGCGCCTGGACGCCGACAGCGAAGGTTTGCTGCTGCTGACCGACGACGGCCAATTGCAAGCCCACATTGCCGACCCCCGCTTCAAGATGGAAAAGACCTATCTGGTGCAGGTCGAAGGCGTGGTGGACCACAAAGCCCTGAGCACTTTGTGCCGGGGCGTGACGCTGAACGACGGCCCCACCCTGCCCGCCCGGGCGCTGGCCGTCGAGCCGCCGGCCGACCTGTGGCCGCGCAACCCGCCGATCCGCGAGCGCAAGAACATCCCAACATCGTGGCTGGAGCTGTCCATTCGCGAGGGGCGTAACCGCCAAGTGCGGCGCATGACCGCCGCGGTGGGTCTGCCCACGCTGCGCTTGATCCGCACCGCGATAGGGCCGTATCACCTGCGCGACCTGCCCACAGGCACATGGCAGCAAGTGCCCTAGGTTTCAGACACAATCACGCATCCGTTTCACATCACCAGGAAAACCATGTCCGATTTGCTCAAGAAAATGCAATGGCGCTACGCCACCAAAAAAATGGACCCGTCCAAGGTCGTGCCCCAGGACAAAGTGGACCGCATCGTCGAAGCCGCCCGCCTGGCCCCCACCTCGAGCGGCCTGCAGCCGTTTGAAGTGTTGGTGGTCACAAACCCCGAGTTGCGTGCCCAGATCCAAGCCAAAGCCCACAACCAGGCCCAAGTGACCGAAGGCTCACACCTCTTGGTGTTTGCCGCCTGGGACAACTACACCGCCGAGCGCATCAACACCTATTTCGACTTCACCAACGCCGAGCGCGGTGGCACCAACGAAGGCTGGGAAAACTATCGCAAGATGCTCTTGGCCAACTACCCTGTGCGCAGCGCCGAAGTGAACTTTGAGCACGCCGCCCGCCAGGCCTACATCGCCCTGGGCGCTGCATTGATCTCGGCGGCTTTTGAAGAAGTCGACGCCACCCCCATGGAAGGCTTTGTGCCTGCGGCCGTGGACGAGATCCTGGGCTTGGCCGCACGCGGTCTGCGCAGCGTGGTCATCGTGCCCCTGGGCTACCGCGCCGCCGAAGGCGACTGGTTGGCGAACCTGAAAAAAGTGCGCCGCCCGACCGCCCTGTTCGTGACCGAAGTGAAATAAGGTCGCAGCACACCTTCCGCTCTTGCAGCGGTAGGTGCCGCCCCCACAAAGCCGCAGAATCTGCGGCTTTGTGCTTTAACATCAAGGGCTTCCCAAACCGGGATGTCTATCCAAGGAACCGACATGGCCAAAGGCGAACAACGCAGCAACAAAATGGCCAAGAAGCCCAAAAAAGACACGTCGCCCCCCAAGACGTTCACCTCCGACCGCCCCATGGCCCCGTCCACCTTTGTGGCGCCTCGCGGCAAAGTCAAAGATAAGTGATTTTCTCCGCCGAGTGGCCTTTTGACTGGGCCCACTCGGCCCGCCCTGCATGACCCCGATCCACGAAGACGAGCACCTGCTGGTGCTGGAAAAACCCAGCGGCTTGTTGTCGGTGCCCGGTCGTGGCCCGGACAAGCAAGATTGCCTGTCCAAACGGGTGCAAGACATCTACCCCGAAGCCCTGATCGTGCACCGCTTGGACCAGGACACCTCGGGCCTGCTGCTCATGGCCCGGGGCATCGAAGCCCAGCGCCGCCTGAGCAAGCTGTTTGAAACCCGCCAGGTCAAAAAACGCTATGTAGCGGTGGTCACGGGACAGCCCGAACAAACCCAAGCGGCCGAGCCGCCAGACGAAGACGGTTGGCGCACCATCGATGGCCCCATCCTGCTCGACTGGGAGCGCCGCCCGCTGCACATCATCCATCCCGACGGCAAAGCCAGCCGCAGCCGCTGGCGTGCCCTGCAAACCAGCGACAGCGCCAGCCTGATCGAGCTCGAACCCGTCACGGGCCGCACACACCAGCTGCGCGTGCACCTGCAAAGCATTGGCCACCCCATGCTGGGCGACTCGCTGTACGCACCACCGGACATCCGGGCGCAGAGTCCCCGCTTGCTCTTGCATGCGCAAGAGCTGGCCTTTGTCCACCCGTTCAGCGCACAAGCTTTGGCGTTCAAGGCCCCGGTCGCGTGGTCGGCCCTGCCGCCGTACTGCGCCGCTCTTCACCCCCAGCCCTGAGCGATCAGGCCTTGGCTGCACCCTTGGTGCGGCCCGCCACCACACCGCACAGCACCACCAGGCCCATGCCCATGAAGGCCAGCGCGTCCGGGATGTGGTCAAACAGCCACCAGCCCATGAGCGTGGAAAAGCCCACCCCGGTGTACAGGAATGGCGAGACCACCGAGGCCGGGGCTTTGGAAAAAGCCACGATCAGCAGGTATTGGCCCAGCGTGGCGGCCAGGCCCACCATGAGCAGCAGCACCCATTCCTGCAGGCTTTGCGGCGTGACCCAGGCGTTGAGCACCAGCAGCGTGCTCACCGCCCAGCCCACCCACCCTGTGTAGAGTTGCATGACGGCCGGGTCTTCGGTGCGCGTCATGTGGCTGGTCACGGCCTGAAACACGGCGTAAGTCACCACCACCGTGAGCGCCATCCAGCCGACCGCGCTGTCGACCTGCCCACCCGGGCGGATGACCAGCAGGGCCCCGAGCAGCCCACCCACCACCATCAGCCAGCGCAGGGGGGAGACCTGCTCTTTCATGACAAAGCGGGCCAGTGCCGTGAGCACCAAGGGTGTGAGCATGACGGTGGCGGTGAACTCGGCCACCGGCATGCGCTGCAGACAGTAAAAAGCCAACAAGCTGCACGACACCATGAGCAAGCCGCGCAGCAGCTGCCAACGCAGACTGTGCGTGCGCCACATGGCCCGCCCCCGCACCGGGGCCAGCACCAGCGCAGTGCCCACAGCCTGCACCGCGTAGCGAAACCACAGCACCATCAAGGGCGTGACGCTGAGCATGACCCATTTGCTGGTGGCGTCACTGAAGCTCAGGCTGGCCATGGCCAACACGGCAAAGAGGATGCCGGGCTGCAGCCAAGTGTGGCTGGGTGGATGGGTCGGGTGGGTCAATGGATTCACGGTCCGCGAACTGTTTGGTCAGCGGCCATCTTGGCACACCCTGGCGCCAGAGGCTGTCACGCAAGGCAAACCCGTTGCGACAGGCCCACGCCAGCGTGGCCAGAAGCACTACACTCGCCCTCCATGACGAATGACATCCCCTTTTTCAATGCCCGCATCGCGCCCGATGGCGGCAGCTTTGACGCTTGGAAAACGCAGAGCTTGCTGGACTCGTTGGAACAGGGCGGCTTGCAGTGGCCCAGCTCCTGCCGATCGGGCACTTGCCGCACCTGCATCGGCCAGCTGGTCTCAGGCCAGGTGCACTACGAGATGGCGTGGCCCGGCTTGACCGCCGAAGAAAAAGCCGAGGGCTGCGTGCTGCCCTGCGTGGCCAGGCCCCTCAGCGACGTGGTGCTGCAAGACCCCTTCGCCTGAACGCGGGCCCGCCCCAGCATCACGGCCCCAGCATCAGGCGTCGTCGATGCCCAGCTCTTGGATCTTTCGGGTGATGGTGTTGCGGCCGATGCCCAGTTTTTGAGCTGCTTCAATCCGGCGGCCCCGCGTTGTGGCCAGGGCGGATTGGATCAAGCTGGTTTCAAAGCGGCGGGTGAGCACGTCCCACACGTCGGTGCGGCCTGCGTTGAGCAAAGCCAGCGCCTCTTGCTCCAGCCCCGACTCCCACACCGTCACAGGTGCAGCCAAGGCGGCGGCATTCACGCCCTGCACAGCCAGCGCAGCATTCACAGCCAAGGGCATGGCATCGCCGCCGCCGTCGTGGCGAAGGCCCGCCTCGGCATGGCCCAGCGCCTCGACCACGGCACCACCGACGCCAGACGACAAGGCCGTGAAAGGGACTGCCGCCGCAACCGCGCCGGTTGGCTGGGCCAGCACTTCGGGCGGCAGGTCTTTGACTTCGATCACCTGGGCGGGGGCCATCACAGTCAACCAGTGGCAGATGTTTTCCAGCTGGCGCACATTGCCCGGAAACTGGAAATGGCTCAAGCAATCGAGCGCGGCGTCGTCGATGCGCTTGGGCTCCACACCAAGTTGCTGTGCGCTGCGTTGCAAGAAGTAGCGCGCCAGCACGGGCACGTCTTCGCGTCGCTCACGCAAGGCGGGCAAGCGCAAACGGATCACATTGAGGCGGTGGTACAAATCTTCGCGGAACACGCCTTCTTTGACGCGTTGCTCCAGGTCTTGGTGGGTCGCGGCGATCACGCGCACATTGGCCTTGACGGCGCTGTGCCCGCCCACGCGGTAAAAATGGCCGTCCGAGAGCACGCGCAGCAAGCGGGTTTGCAAGTCGAAGGGCATGTCGCCGATTTCGTCCAGAAACAGCGTGCCGCCATCGGCCTGCTCAAAGCGGCCCCGGCGAGAAGCTTGTGCGCCCGTGAAGGCACCGCGCTCATGCCCAAAGAGTTCACTCTCGAGCAAGTCTTTGGGGATGGCCGCGGTGTTGATGGCCACAAAAGGCTGGTTGGCACGCGGCGAGTGTTTGTGCAGCGCATGCGCCACCAACTCCTTGCCCGAACCCGACTCGCCCGTGATGAGGACGGTGACGTGGCTTTGCGCCAAACGGCCAATGCCGCGGAACACGTCCTGCATGGCGGGCGCTTGGCCCAGCATTTCGGGCGCATCGGCCATTTTTTCTTCGGCCACGTCTTCGCGCTGGCTCTCGCCCACGGCGCGGCGAATCAGCTCCACCGCTTTGGGCAGATCAAACGGTTTGGGCAGGTACTCGAAAGCGCCACTGGAGAAGGCCGACACGGCACTGTCCAAGTCCGAGAAAGCGGTCATGATGATGACCGGCAAACCCGGCATGCGCTGCTTGATGGTGGCCAGCAAGTCCAGCCCCGAGCCGCCCGGCATGCGGATGTCGCTCACCAGCACCTGCGGGCCATCGGCTTCGCTCTCGGTGTCCAGCGCCTTCAAGACTTCGCGCGGGTTGGTGAAGCTGCGCGTGGGCAGGCCTTCGCGCAAAAGTGCTTTTTCAAGCACAAAGCGAATGGATTGGTCATCGTCTACGATCCAGATCGGCTTCATCAACGTAACGCTTTCAGTGTTCACAGGCATGTGCTGTCAAGGCAAGGGAATCAAAATTTTGAAATCCGTACGGCCGGGCTCGCTGTCGCATTCGATCATGCCGTGGTGCTGTTGCACAAAGGTTTGTGCCAATGTCAGTCCCAAGCCGGAGCCGCCTTCGCGCCCCGAGATCAACGGGAAGAAAATGCGGTCCTTGATCGAGTCTGGTACACCAGGCCCGTTGTCGATCACATGCAATTCCAGTGCCAGGCGATAACGCTGCTTGCCGAAGGTGACTTGCCGCAAGATTCGGCTGCGCAAAGTGATCTGCGCATCGCCTTGCGCCATGCGCTCGTGCAAAGCCTGCGCGGCGTTGTGTGAGATGTTGAGCACGGCCTGAATCAGCTGCTCGCGGTCGCCGCGGAACTCCGGGATCGAGATGTCGTAGTCGCGCACCACTTTCAGGCCCTTGGGGAACTCGGCCAGGATCAAGGCCCGCACGCGCTCGCACACCTCGTGGATGTTCACATCGCCCACCACATGGGGCCTGCGGTGCGGGGCCAACAGGCGGTCCACCAAGGTCTGCAAGCGATCGGCCTCGTGGATGATGACCTGGGTGTATTCGGTCAGCTCTTTGTCGTTCAGCTCCATCTCGAGCAGCTGCGCGGACCCGCGAATGCCCCCCAAGGGGTTCTTGATCTCGTGCGCCAGATTGCGGATCAGCTCTTTGTTGGCCTGGGCTTGGTCCAACAAGCGCTCCTCGCGCTCTTGCCGGGTTTGTTGCTCCACAGGCAGCAGCTCGACGATCACCTCATCGGCTTGGTCTGATGGGGCCACGATCACATGCACGGGCAAGGTGTCTTCGTGGTGCAAGCGGCGCAGCTGGGCTTCGTAGCGCAGCGCAGCAAATTCATTCGACTGCGCACCCACCAAAGCGCTGACCAAAGGCTGAGGGTCGAGAAAGTAGTCCGGCAAGTGCGCGTCATAGAGCGTGCGACGCGACAAGCCCAAAGCGTCTTCGAGCGCGGCGTTGACAAAGCGAACACGCCCTTGACCTTGCAGCACAGCCACAGGCGTGGCCAACAAGTCAAAGGCCTGGAATCGGGAAATGGGCGGGGTCATGTTCGGGGCTCAATGGGCACTGTGGACGTTTTAGGCGCGTGGGGCATGGTTGCGGGACTTCCAAGGTCAAGGTTTGGCCACGGGCAGGGGCCCCGGCAATGCCGCTTGTGGGCCGCGGGCCGATTCACGTTGCAAGGCCTCCATCTCCCGTTCGGCCCGCTCCATCGATAAATGCAGGGCAGCCACCCGGTCTTGATTTTGGGGGGCCGCACCGTATTCAGCTGTTCCTGTTTGGGACATCAGCAGCTCGACCTCTTGGGCCCAAGCTTGGTGCTGTTTTTCCAAACGCGCCAACTCTTGCGCCAATACAGTGCGGGGACTGGGCTGCGGCGCCGCAGCCTTTGGCACCGCATGGGGCGCCGTGCCTTGAGGACGCAGGCCCGAGATCCGGGTGACCGATTGCTGGGGCAGGCGTTCGCAGCGGCTCAGGTCTTTCGGGGCATTGGTGTATTCCTGGCCGCAGCGGTAAATGGCCTCTTGCGCTTGTACAGGCGCCCAGCCCCACAGCCCCAGGATCAGCTCCCCAAAAAAAAGGACGGCCGAAGCCGTCCTTGGGGGAATTGCACGGGTGAGTGCAATGCCGTGCATGTCCGCTTACAGCGAGTAGTACATGTCGTATTCGACAGGCGACACTTCGACGCGGCTGCGGTTGACTTCTTGCATCTTCAAGTCGATGTAAGCGTCGATCCACGAGTCGGTGAACACGCCGCCTTTGGTCAAGAAAGCGCGGTCCGCGTTCAGTGCGTCCAAGGCCTGGTCCAGGCTGGAGCAAACGGTGGGGACCAATTTGTCTTCTTCTGGAGGCAGGTGGTACAGGTCTTTGGTCGCTGCTTCGCCGGGATGGATCTTGTTTTCGATACCGTCCAAGCCCGCCATCAACAAGGCCGCGAAGCCCAGGTAGGGGTTGCACAATGGATCGGGGAAACGGGCTTCCACACGGCGGCCCTTGTCGCTGGCGACGTTGGGGATGCGGATCGAAGCGGAGCGGTTCTTGGCCGAGTAAGCCAACTTGACCGGAGCTTCGTAGTGAGGAACCAAACGCTTGTAGCTGTTGGTGCCAGGGTTGGTGATCGCGTTCAGGGCACGGGCGTGCTTGATGATGCCGCCGATGTAGAACAAGGCGAATTCAGACAAACCCGCGTAGCCATTGCCTGCGAACAGGTTCTTGCCGTCTTTCCAGATGGACTGGTGAACGTGCATGCCGGAGCCGTTGTCGCCAGCGTAAGGCTTGGGCATGAAGGTGGCGGTTTTGCCGTAGGCGTTGGCCACGTTGTGGATCACGTACTTTTGCAGCAGGGTCCAGTCGGCGCGCTCGACCAAAGTGGAGAACTTGGTGCCGATTTCGCACTGGCCAGCGCCTGCCACTTCGTGGTGGTGCACTTCGACCGGGATGCCCACGGATTCGAGGATCAGCGACATTTCGCTGCGCATGTCGTGCGTGCTGTCAACGGGCGGCACGGGGAAGTAGCCACCCTTGACGCGGTTGCGGTGGCCTTTGTTGCCGCCGTCCATCTTGGTGCCACTGTTCCATGGGGCTTCGGCTTCGTCGATGGCGTAGAAAGTGTTGTTCGGCTCGGTGCTCCAGCGCACTTCGTCAAACAAGAAAAACTCTGGCTCAGGACCGAAGTAGGCGGTGTCGCCCAGGCCCGATTGCTTGAGGTAAGTCTCAGCGCGCTTGGCGATCGAACGGGGGTCACGCTCGTAAGCTTTGCCGTCTGTGGGCTCGATCACGTCGCAGATCAGAACCAGTGTGACTTCTTCGAAGAAGGGATCGATGATGGCGCTGTTGGCATCGGGGATCAACAACATGTCCGAAGCTTCAATGCCTTTCCAGCCAGCAATGGAAGAACCGTCAAACGCTTGACCGTCTTCGAACTTGCTTTCGTCAAACTGCGACACGGGCGCAGTGATGTGCTGCCATTTGCCACGGGTATCGGTGAAACGGAAGTCAACGAACTTGACTTCGTTCTCTTTCACCATCTTCATCACGTCTGCGACGGTCTTGGCCATCAAATTCTCCTGAATGGAAAGGGGTTAAAAAGCTTGCTTGCAGGTGTTGCAGTTTCTGTGCCAACTTGGTCACCACCGCGCCACCCCACAAGCCGTGATTGTGCCCTGAGCCGACCCCCATGGCCCTGGGCGCTGTGTAAAAAAAGGCGCTCAGGCGTCCAGGCCGGGATCCCAGAAATGCACTTTGTTGGTGCAATTTTGCATTATTTTGGTGCAATCAGGCTTGTCGCACCAATTCAGGGCCGTATTCCAAGGTGAAAGTTTTCAGGCCGCCCCGCAAATCGGCGTACGCCGCATCGGCAAGGGCCGGCTCGCCCTTGACCCCCAATTCAATGTGGCGCCCCCATTGCGGATGGTCCACGCTGGGCAGGCTGAACACCTTCACGCCCGGGTGTGCGGCCTCAATCGACTCCATCAGCGGGGTCAAGGTCGCCTCCATGGCGCCCAAAACGATCACCGATTTCTCCACATAGGCGTTTTGGCGGAAATGTGCGCTGTACTGCGCATCCAGCACCGACGCGATCATGGGCCAGGCCATGACCGGAAAACCGGGCACAAAGTGCACCGCACCGCCCCCGGCGCCGCGGCAGCTGAATCCGGGGATCTTGTTGTACGGGTTGCGGATGATGTCGGCGCCCGCGGGGAAGGTGCCCATGTTCAGGCGGTGGATGTTGTCTGGGCGGTCTGGCTCGTAAGCCACGCCCTGCTCTTTGGCGGTGTCTTGCATGCGCTCTTGAATCAGGCGCTTGGCTTCGGGGTGCAAGGCCAGCGGCACACCCAAGGCTTTGCCCGCACATTGGCGCGTGTGGTCGTCGGGCGTGGCCCCGATGCCGCCGCAGCTGAACACCACATCGCTGGCGTCAAAAGCCCGTTTCAAGGTGGCCGTGATGCGCTCAGGCGAATCGCCCACGTACTCGGCCCAACTCAAAGTCAAGCCGCGCTCGTTCATCAACTCGATGACTTTGGGCATGTGCTTGTCTTGGCGTTTGCCAGACATGATTTCGTCGCCAATGATGATGAGACCAAAAGTGGGGGTGGAGAGAGAAGTCATGGGTTCAAAGATGGAGAAATACAGATCGGGAAGTGGCCACGGGCCTCAGCCCTCAAGTCGTGCCGCGCGGCTGCACATCGGTGACGCTGTCCGATTTGGCTGGGTTGTCTGGGCCCAATCGGGCTGAGGTGTGGGGCGATGCGGCCTTGGGTTCAGGCGGCGCAGCGTCCAACACCTCATCCACCGCGGCCCCGCGAGGCGCTTCGCGCAAGGCCTGCAAGGCAGCCAGCGCAAAGTGGGCAAACCACAGGGAAGAAAACGCGAACACCAAGGTGTAAATCCAGATGGCCACGGGCACCAAAATCACAAAGGCCGCGGCAAACAAAGCGCCCGAGGCCCACACCAAACTCGGCGCGGCGCCCATGAGGCCGGTGATCACACCCATGCTCAAGAAACTCATGCGGTGGCGGGCCATGAGGGTCTCGCGCTCTTCGGTGCTGGCAAATTCGGCCAACACATCAAAGGCCATGACGCGGTAAGTGAGCCAGCCCCAAATGAAAGCGGGCAACAGCAAGGCCAGGGGCGGCACCAACCACATGGGCAAGGTCAGCACCAAAGCCCCCAGCGCCAGCACCAAGGAGAAAAAAGTCCACCAGACGCTCTGCACAAGACTGCCGCCGTGCTTGCGCTGCAGGCCGGCAAAGCGCCGCTCGGCCACCAAGCGTGTGAGAGCGGGGGTCATCAAAAACGACACGGCCAGCAAGGACGCCACCACCACCAAAGGCGTGAACGAGAAGATGACAAGCAAGGGGGCGACCACGGTTTTGAGATTGGCCAAACCCACCCCCTCCAGCCAACGCCAAACCAGCGCCAACCAAGAACTGGCATCGAGCCAGCCCCGCACGAAGGTGATGGCCGTGTCCCAGTACAAATAACCCAGCAACCAGGACAAGGCCACGATCAACACCAAGGGCAACACCGACAAAACGATCACCCTGGGGTACAGGCAGTACATGGCGGAGCGCCAGAAGGAATCGATCAGGAGTTTCATGGGTGAAAGCTTAACAGCCGGGCGTGGCCCCCCTTGGGCGGTGTGCCTTCAAGCCCGCCCCGCCAAACGCCGCAGCCCTTGCCACTGCTGCGCCCAAAATCCGCGCCCATAGTCGCGGCCTTGCTCCACCTGATCGCGCACGCCGGTGGGGTCGTAGCGCTGCTGAAAGTCGGCGGTGCCCAAAAGCATGTCCCACCAAGGCAGCAGCACGCCGAAGTTGCAGCCGCCCAAGACCTTGCGGCCTTGCACGTCAAACTCGTGACCGATGCCTATGCTGTGGTGCCTGCGGTGAAAGCGCGGGCTGACCCACAGCCGCTCGCCGAAGCGGCCAAACCAGAGGCGCACATTGGCGTGCTGGAGGTTCTCGCTCAATTGCCCAATGGCCACCAGCGCCACGAATTGGCCTGGCCCGACGCCAATGAGCAAGGCAAGGGCCGACACCAGCACGCTGGTCAGCATGTCGTCCAACAGGTGGTTGCGGTTGTCGCTCCACATGTTCATCTGGCGCTGCGAGTGGTGCAGCGCGTGCAAGGCCCACCAAGCGCTCGACTGGTGCTGGGCCCGGTGGATGGCGTAATGGACGAAGTCAAAAACCACCAAATACAGCACAAAACTGACCCAGGCCACATCGGTGACCCCGGGCCACACACTGTCCAAATGGAAGGTGGGCCAGCCTTGGCCGCGCAAAACGCCCCAGCCCTGTTCCAAGGCGTGGTCGAGGGTGAAGAACATGCCCAACTTGAACAGGCCCAAGCGGTGAATGAGGGTGTAGACCACATCCACCACCCAGGCTTGGCGGTCTCGCTGCGTCTCGACGGGCCACTGGCGCTGCATCGGACCAATCACGGTGAGCATGACCACCATTTGCAGCAAACCCACCACCACCCAGCCCGCGCCCTCGTAAGCTTTTTCAAGCCAATGGCCTTGCCCCAAGGCAAAAGCCATGGGCTGCAGAACGCTTTCAAACAGCGTTTGCTGGAGCCAATCAAAAGGGGCGGTCAGGTGGTCCATGCCTTCATTGTCTCGAATCTGGCAAAACCGAAGGCGACTGCGGGGACATGGGGCGCTGGCCCATCCAGTCGCGGTACGCCGGATGCTCGCGCAGGGTGGCAAAGCACAGGCCCCGTGCTTTGAGGCCAACGATCAAAGGCTCCAGCACGGCCGGCGCCCAAGGGTCTTGACGGGACCAGATGCCCAAATGCGCCATCAACACATCGCCAGCGCGGATGGTCTTGAGCGCTTTGTCCAGCAGTTGTGCATTCGGGTAAGAGGTGCTGGGCAACTCGTCCCCCAAAAAGCCCGCGTCGGCCCAACCCACATGGGCAAAGCCGCACTGGCGGGCCGCATCCAAAAGCTTGGGCGATGTTTTGCCACCCGGTGCGCGAAACAAGGGCAGTGGGTGTTGTCCCGTCAGCACCTGCAAGCGCTGGGCGGCTTGCTGCAAGTTGGCGCAGTAGTCTTTCGCCGTCCAGATCAGGTTTTGGCCTGCCTGAGGGCCCGCGCTGGGGCGGATGCGGAATTTCGGGGCATCCCCCGAGCTCGATCCTTCTGGCAAGTCAGCACGCCAGTAAGCGTGGTCCCACGTGTGCGAGGCAAAGGCGTGCCCTTCGCTGGCGCGTGCCCGCCACCAAGGGGCCCAATGCTGGCCGAGCGTGCCATCGCCCTCTTGGGTTTTTTCATGCGCGGCAAAGAAGGTGACTTTCACCTGTTGGCGCTGCAGCACCTGCGCGATCAGGGGGGCCACACCCATGTGGCCCGTGTCGAACGTGAGGTAAACCGGCTTGGCGCAAGGCGCCGCAGGGGCGGCGATGGCGCCCAAGCAGAGGGCGCTGGAGAGACAGGCAAGGCCAAACTCAATGGCGAGGCGCATGGTCCAGTGTCCACACCCCATGGGGCGATTTACCCACACGGACTTGACGCACCACTTTGCGTGTGGGGATGTCGATCACCGTGAGTTTTTTGGCCCAACGCGAAGCCACCAAAATCGTTTTGCCGTCAGCGGTGATGTCCATGCAGTCCGGCCCCGCAGGCCCAGGAAAATCGGCCACCACCGTCATGTTCAGGTAATCGATCTGGCTGATGGTGTTGCTCACCCGGTTGCTGACCATCACGTGCCGCCTGTCCCCCAGCGCACGAAAAGCATGCGCCCCCTTGCCTGTGGGGATGGTTTTGAACAGTTGGGGCTGTGGGCCTGAAATGTCGTACACCTCGACGCCGTCCCCGCCGGTCAGGCCCACCAGCAAAAATTTGTCGTCGGGGGTGCCAAACACATCCGCAGGAACCGCCCCCACGGTGGTGCGTGATTTCAGGGTTTGCCTGGCCAGATCGATGGCCACCACCTCGTTGCTGTCTTGCATGGTGACCCATGCCACCTGGCTTTTGCTGTCGATCCACAAATGGCTGGGGGTTTTACCCGTCGGGATGCGCTTGACCAGGTGGGCGTTGTGCCCATCCCAGCGGTAAATGTCCACATGGTCCAGCCGGTTGGCGGCAATCACCAGCCATTTCATGTCGGGCGAAAAGCGCAAGTGGTAGGGGTCCAAAATACCGGTGACGGTGCGCTGCACCTGGGCGGTGCGCGGGTCGATGAAGGTCAGCGAATCGCTCATGGCGTTGGCCACAATGACCGACTTTTCATCGGGCGTCAGGTACAAATGGTGGGGCTCTTTGCCCGTAGGAATGCGTTTTTTCTCCGTCCAAGTCACGGGATCGATCACACTGACGTTGCCGTCCAAAGAATTCAGAACAAAAACAGGTGCCCGTGCACCCACAGACAACATCTGAAAACCCAAAACAAGTCCAACCAACAACTTAACGACAAAACTCAAATAATTCACAAAAACGCCTTCAAAATCACCGACAAGTGTAATCGCCACATCCGTCCATTTCATTTCATTTCATGACCTGCCCCACATCCACCGTGCGCGTCAAGCAGCAGCAGTTAGAGGTTTTGAAACTGCCCAAGCCGCCCACAGGCCAGAGCCCGCACACTTTGGTCTTTTTGCACGAAGGTTTGGGCAGCGTGGCGCTGTGGCGCGACTGGCCTGCCCAGCTGTGCCAGCGGCTCGGCTGTGCGGGCTGGGTGTACTCGAGAAGAGGTTACGGGCAATCCGAGCCCATACCCCATGCGCGCGGGCCCTCCGGCTTTGTGGCGGAGACCGGCCAACGCCAAGGCCGCTTGCTGCCCGACTACATGCACCAAGAAGCCTTGGAAGTTCTGCCCGCCCTGCTGCACACATGGGGCATTGAGCGGCCCGTCTTGGTCGGCCACTCGGACGGCGGCACCATCGCCCTGATTCACGCGAGCCACTTTGACGTGGCGGCCTGTGTGGTCATGGCCCCCCATGTGATGGTCGAGGACGTGTCGATTCAGGCCATCCAAGCGGCCCAAAACGCCTACGAAAATGGCCCCCTGCGCCAGCGCTTGGCCCCTTTTCATGCCGATGTGGACAGTGCGTTCTGGCCATGGAACGATGTTTGGCTGAGCGAGGCTTTTCGCAGTTTTGACATCCGGCCAGAGCTGCGGGGCATGGCAGCGCCTTTGCTGGCCATTCAGGGCGAATCAGACCCTTACGGCACGATGGCGCAAATCGACGACATCGCGGCGGTGGTGCCACAGACCCAGCGGCTCAAGCTGCCCGACTGCGGCCACTCACCCCACCGCGACCAGCCTGAGGCGGTGGCACAGGCGATCGCCGATTTCATGCACAAGTCTCTGTAGGAGGCCGCCCCTGCGGCCGAATGGTGGCTGGCCAATACCCTGCGCGCAATCCCTCACGCTTTGAGCAAGGCCAGGTCGTCGTCGCTCAGCCAGCGCCATTGGCCTGGCGCCAAATCGTTCAAGACCAGACCGCCGATTTGCGAGCGGTGCAGGCCTTCAACCCGGTTGCCCACGGCCGCCAGCATGCGCTTGACCTGATGGTATTTGCCTTCGGTCAGGGTCAGTTTCAGGTGCAACTCGCCCACGGCCTCGCAAGCTGCGGCTTTCACGGGCTTGGGGTCATCGTCCAGCACCACGCCGCTGAGCAACTTCTCCACCATCTCGGGCGTGATCGGGTGCTTGGTGGTGACTTCGTAGACCTTGGACACGTGGTGCTTGGGCGAGCTCATTTTGTGGATGAATTGGCCATCATCGGTCAGCAGCAGCAAGCCCGTGGTGTCCTGGTCCAAGCGGCCCACCGCCTGCACACCTTGGACCGCCGCTTTTTGCGGACGCTGGCGCAAGGGCGCTGGCAGCAGCGTGTAGATGCTCGGCCAAGTCGACGGTTTTTGCGAACACTCGGTCCCCGCAGGTTTGTTCAGCAACACGTAGGCCTGCGCCTTGAACGGCCAATCGGTGCCTTGCACCGTGAAGTGCAGGCCCTGCAGGTCAAAAAACTCGCCCGAATCGGTGACGGTTTCACCCTGTACTTGCACATGGCCTTGCTGCACGAGACCGGCACACACCCGGCGGGTGCCAAAACCCTGGCTGTACAAAATGTCTTCCAGGCGCATGGGTTGGAGAGGTTTGGCTTTCATGGGGCATGATTGTCGCCGCGAAACGGCCCCTCTTTCGCACCGAACATGGCACCCCGAAATTTGCAGGAGACACCGCCCATGAGCGCAGCCCTTGAAACCCTGGCACGCATGACCGAGGCCTTGGCCCTCTGTGCACGAGGCCAATTGCCACAACACGAGATGATCCACTTGTGGCGCAGCGGTGCGGCCAGCCTGCCCTTGCCCGAAAAGTTTGCCGTGGTGCTGGCCGACTTGCTCGACCGCATCGAGGCCAGCGCCCTGTTCAGCGGCGAAAGCTGCTCGTTCAGCCAACAAGGCCTGTTCGACAACCTGCTGCTGTGGGCCGACAAGGCAAAAGAGAAGCTCTCAGCGCCATAAGTCCTTCGCCACCCATTCGGCTGCAGGGGCAGCCTCCTACAGGGGGGTAGGCACCGCGAATCTTCCTGTGGGAGCGAGCCCCTGCTCGCGAATGCCTGCATGGCCACAGCACCCGTTCAGATGCAGGGGCAGTCTCCTACACAACACCCGCCTCAGGAGCCACCAAAGACAACGGGCCCCCAAGGGCCCGTTGTCTTTGTGCAAAGCAGCGGATTACTTCAAGGCCTTGAAGCGCACGCGCTTGGGCTTGGCACCCTCTTCGCCCAAACGGCGCTTCTTGTCGGCTTCGTACTCTTGGTAGTTGCCATCAAAGAACACCCACTGGCTGTCGCCTTCAGCGGCCAGGATGTGGGTGGCGATGCGGTCCAGGAACCAACGGTCGTGGCTGATGACCATGACCGAGCCGGCGAATTCCAACAACGCGTCTTCCAGGGCGCGCAAGGTTTCCACGTCCAAGTCGTTGGAGGGCTCGTCCAGCAGCAAGACGTTGCCGCCTTCGATCAGGGTTTTGGCCAAGTGCAAACGGCCACGCTCACCACCGGACAACATGCCGACCTTCTTTTGCTGGTCGCCACCGTTGAAGTTGAAGCGCCCGCAATACGCGCGGCTGGCCATCTGGAACTTGCCCACGTTGATGATGTCCAGACCGCCCGAGACGTCTTCCCACACGGTTTTGTTGTTGTCCAGGTCGTCGCGGTTCTGGTCCACAAAGGCCATCTTCACGGTCTGACCGATGGTGACTTCACCGCTGTCGGGCTGCTCTTTGCCCGCGATCAGCTTGAACAGGGTCGATTTACCGGCGCCGTTGGGGCCGATGATGCCGACGATGGCGCCCGCGGGCACCTTGAAGCTGAGGTTGTCGATCAGCAAACGGTCGCCAAAAGACTTGCTGACGTTCTTGAACTCGAACACTTCATTGCCCAAGCGCTCGGCCACCGGGATGAAGATCTCCTGCGTCTCGTTGCGCTTTTGGTATTCGTGGTCGCTCAACTCTTCGAAGCGGGCCAAACGGGCCTTGCTCTTGGCCTGGCGGCCCTTGGGGTTGGCACGCGCCCACTCCAATTCTTTCTTCATGGCCTTGGAGCGCGCGTCTTCGGTGCGCTGCTCGGTGGCCAAACGGGCTTCTTTTTGCTCCAGCCAGCTGGAGTAGTTGCCTTTGTAGGGAATGCCGGAGCCCCGGTCGAGTTCCAAAATCCACTCGGCGGCGTTGTCCAAGAAGTAACGGTCGTGGGTGATGGCCACCACAGTGCCCGAAAAACGCTGCAAGAACAGCTCCAGCCAGTCCACCGATTCGGCGTCCAAGTGGTTGGTCGGCTCGTCCAGCAGCAGCATGTCGGGGCGCGAGAGCAGCAAACGGCACAGGGCCACACGGCGTTTTTCACCGCCCGACAGCTTGCCGATGATGGCGTCCCATGGGGGCAGGCGCAGCGCATCGGCGGCGATTTCGAGTTGGTGCTCAGACGCGTCACCCGCGGTGGAGATGATGGCTTCGAGTTGGGCTTGCTCGGCGGCCAAGGCGTCAAAGTCGGCGTCTTCTTCGGCGTAGGCGGCGTAGACCTCTTCCAGACGGGCCTGCGCGGCCTTGACTTCGCCCATGCCGCTTTCAACAGCTTCGCGCACGGTTTGCTCCGCGTCCATCACCGGTTCCTGCGGCAGATACCCGATTTTCAGACCCGCCATGGGGATGGCTTCGCCTTCAATCTCCTTGTCGATGCCCGCCATGATCTTGAGCAAAGTGGACTTGCCCGAGCCGTTGGTGCCCAGCACGCCAATCTTGGCGCCGGGGAAGAAAGACAAAGAGATGTCTTTGAGAATATGACGTTTGGGCGGCACGATCTTGCCAACCCGGTTCATCGAAAATACGTATTGAGCCATTTATACCCGCCTGAAAAAATACCAATAACCCCGCATTATCCCAGCTTGCCGTGGTGCAACCTCCAACACAGGCGGCAAGGCCCGCGGCAAGCCGCCCCTGCGGGGAAATGTCACTGCGCCTGACTGTCCCTGTAGGGGACTGTCTCTGAGCCTGGCTGTCTTTGTGGAGAACTGTCGCTGCGCCTGACTGTCCCTGTGGGGAACTGTCGCTGAGCCTGGCTGTCTCTGTAGGGGACTGTCTCTGAGCCTGGCTGTCTTTGTGGGAGCGACGCCCTCGTCGCGAATGCCTCCGCGCAGACCACCGGCATTCGCCCAGAGGGCAGGACGCCTACAACTCTCGGCCGGTCTGCTGGCCAGGCCGTGCCGAAAACTGCACCGAGCTGTCCAGAGCCTCCAGGAGCACGGTGGCGTTGCGGCGGCCATAGACCTCGGCCTTCAGCCAAGTGCATTCGGCGTCCAGCAGCGCTTGCGAGGCCAGGTTGCACCACCACACCCGCCCTTCACCATCCCAGCGGTAGCCACGGGCCTTGAGTTTGTCCTTGGATTCGAAGGGCGCTCCGGTGGCGCGGAGTTTGTAACGGGTCTGACCAGCGCCCGCCAGCAGCCTCGCCAAGCCCGTTTGCCCGTCGGTCAGCGGCGACGCCAGCACCTGCAAAAGCGCATGGCAATCCACCTGCGCCCGGTGCGCGTCGTAAAACCAGCCGCGCTCAGACGCCAAAAACTCCAGCTTGGCCGAGCCACTCCCCTCTTTCTTCCAGTCAATGCCCTGAAAAGAACAGCCCCAGGCCTTGGTCGCAAACACAGGCCAACGCGCCTCGACAAACGGCCGGTCAAAGCCGGCGTTGTGCGCCACGACCAAATCGGCCTCTTGCACCAAGGCGTTCACGGCCGCGTCGTCGATGCGTTGGCCCTGCACCATGCTGTCGTCAATGCCGGTGATCTCCGTGATCTGGGGTGGAATCGGCCGGCCCGGGTCTTCAAAAGACTCGTAAACCGAGACGGGCCCCACAGGCAAGCCCGTGGCCATGTCCACCTGCACCGACAACATGGCCAATTCAATGACCTTTTCACTCTTGCTGTCCAGCCCGGTGGTTTCGGTGTCCAGCACGATCACGCGCTGCGTGGCCTGGCCCTGCAACCCAGCGTAGTCGGTGACCGCTTGCAAACGGCGAAGCACACGAAAGTCGGGGTGCTGCGCCAGGGTTTGCGCCATGGCTTCGGGGTCGGAAACCTGCGCTGTCGGGGGGGCAGCAACGGGCACCGCAAGCGGCGCCGCAAAGCCAAGCGGCGAGTCGGCAGGAGCCGCCGCAGTGCCCAAGGTGGCTTCAGGATTCAAAACCTTGGCCGGCTGGCTGGGGTTGGTGGGTTTTGGGGCGGCTTCAGGCTCAAAGCCGAAAAAACTCATCTGGTCTGTTTTGCTCATGCCCGCATTATTTCAGCAGAAGCATGGGCGCCACGCTGCCGCTCGGTCATGCTCAATCGAGCTTGATGCCCAAATCCACCGCCAGTTTGATCCAGACGGGCACTTCGCCCTCCCAGTCCTTGCGGGTGCCGGCCAGGTTTTTGGGCTTGTTGGGGATGGCGAAGGTCTCGCGCAGCTTGGCGGCTTTGTCGGTGTTGGACCAGGCCACAGCTTCGTCGGCCAGCAGTTTGAGCACCGCTTCAGGCGTTCCGGCAGGGGCCACCAGGGGCAAGCCGCCTTCCAAAGTGACCAACTTGGCGGTGTCGCCTTGCTCCATGAGGGTGGGCACGTTGGGCAGTTTGGGCGAGCGGTAGCTGCCGGTCACACCGATGGCACGCACGCCTCGGCTGGCCACGGCATTGAAGGCCAGGTAGCTGCCGATGGCAATTTGCGACTGGCCCGAAGCCACGTCAAGCCACATGGGGGCTTCGCCCCGGTAATGCACCGACTGGATTTGGGTGCCGTGCACGCGGTTGGTCTGGTCGGCCACCATGTGCGGGTAGGAGCCCGGTGCGTAAGTGCCCATGGACGCCGGGTTTTTCTTGGCCCAAGCCACAAATTCGGCCATGGTGTTGGCCGGGATTTTGTCGTTGATGCCCACCACCAGAGGCCCTGAGGGGAACACAGTGACCGGGGTCAGGTCTTTGTCGAGGTTGTAGGGCAGCTTGGAATACAGAATGCGGTTTTGCCAGAAGGTGCCCGAGGTGCTCATCACCAAGGTGTAACCATCGGCAGGCGACTTGGCCGCTGCGTCGATGCCAATGATGGCGCCTGCACCGGGCTTGTTGTCGATGATCACGGGCACGCCCAGCTTGGTGGCCAAGTGGTCGCCATAGCTGCGGGCCAAGGCGTCGGTCAAGCCGCCGGGTGGGAAAGCCACAATGATGCGGATGGGTTTGGCGGGCCATTTGGTCTGCGCCCAAGCATGGACCCAAGGGGTGCTGGCGGCCACGGTGGTCGCTGCCACAGCGGCGGTTTGAAGAAAGGAGCGGCGGTCAGAAAAACGTTTCATGGTCATGCGCGTGAGCGGTTTGTGGATGACAAAGAGTCTAGGCGAACCCACCCTGAAGTGGCATTGGGGTTTGAACCCATAACCTGCGCTCAAGGCGCCATCCGAGTCCCGTTTTGGCTTTGTGCGACAATCCAACCCGTTGCAGCCTCCAGTTGCCGCAACATCAGCACTTCTGCTGGGGCCTGACCCAGGCAACGCTCAAAACAAGCGCCTGCGGTTTCCATGCCCACCCTAAGACCTATCGGCCCACACTGGTAACTGCCAACAGCAGTTGAATGAGCCGATACCCGCGCCGGACATGGCGCTCTGAAAAATGAACTTTGATGAATTGAACCTGGCTCCGGCCATCATGCAAGCGGTGCGTGAACTCGGCTACGAGACCCCCACGCCCATTCAGGCACAAGCCATCCCCGCCGTCCTGGCTGGGCAAGACTTGCTGGCTGGCGCACAAACCGGCACCGGCAAAACCGCCGCTTTCACTTTGCCTTTGCTGCACAAGCTGAGCCTGAGCGAAGCGGGCCAAAACCGTTTTGGCGGCAAAGCCATCCGCGCTTTGGTGCTGACCCCCACCCGCGAATTGGCCGCCCAGGTCGAAGAGTCGGTGCGTGATTACGGCAAATACCTCCAGCTCGACTCCACCGTGATCTTTGGTGGCGTGGGCATGAACCCGCAAATCAGCAAGATCAAAAAAGGCGTGGACATTCTGGTGGCCACACCCGGCCGTTTGCTCGACCTGCAAGGCCAGGGCTTCCTGGACTTGTCCAGCATCGAAATCTTGGTGCTCGACGAAGCCGACCGCATGCTGGACATGGGCTTCATCCATGACGTGAAAAAAGTGCTGGCCTTGGTGCCCAAGGAAAAGCAGAGCCTGCTGTTCTCGGCCACCTTCAGCGACGAAATCCGTGAACTCGCGGGCAACCTGCTCAAGAACCCCCAAAGCATTCAGGTCACGCCCAGCAACACCACTGTGCAGCGCATCACCCAGGTGATCCACCCCGTGGGCCGCGGCAAGAAAAAAGACGTGCTGCTGCACATCATCCAAAAGCACGACTGGAGCCAGGTGTTGGTGTTCACCCGCACCAAGTTTGGCGCGAACAATGTGGCCGACTTCCTGACCAAAAATGGCGTCAAAGCCATGGCCCTGCACGGCAACAAGAGCCAAACCGCCCGCACGCAAGCGCTGGCCGGCTTCAAGAGCGGCGAGATCCGCGCTTTGGTGGCCACCGACATTGCTGCGCGCGGCATCGACATCGAAGACTTGCCACACGTCGTGAACTTTGAAATTCCGAACGTCTCAGAAGACTACGTGCACCGCATTGGCCGCACAGGCCGTGCGGGCGCCAGCGGCGAAGCCGTGAGCCTGGTCTGCTTGGACGAAGAGGGCTTCATGATGGACATCGAGCGCTTCACCAAGCAAGAGATTCCAGTGCAGTTGCTCGAAGGCTTTGGCCCCGAGCCAGGCGAAGTGGCCGAGCCGATCGCCATGGGTCGCCAGACTTTGTGGGGCGGCGCAGGCAAGCCCCCGAGCCGCGACGTGATGGCTGCCGCCGCCAAGGCCGCACGCCAGGACATGATGCAACGCATCCGTGACAACAAAGTGGCCGTGGGTGGTGGCGGTGGGGGTCAAGGCCCACGCCAAGCACGCGGCGAAGGCCAAGGCCCAGCTCGCCCATCGCGCAATGGCCCTGCGCCATCACGCCGCAATGGGCCACAGGGCGCACCGCGCTTTGAGGGTCAGGGCGCACCTCGATTTGAAGGCCAAGGCGATGGTCGCCGTGAAGGCGGTCGCGACGGGGGTCGCGGCCAAGAGCAACGCGGCGACCCGCGTTTTGACAACCGGGGCGACGGTCAAGGCCGTCCCGCACCGCGCGGTCCTCGCCCTGAGGGCCGTGGTCCTCGCGGCGGTGGTCAAGGTGGCCAAGGCGGTCAGGACCGCCGCCGCAGCGATGGCGATGAATTGCCACGCCACATCGACCCTTTGAAGACCACGCAGTTTGCGCGCCTGGACTTGCCCAACCGCAAGCCTGTGCGCACCAGCGGTCAACCTGACCCGACCCGCACCAGCATCGACAGCCTGGCCAGCGGCGGTCGCCGCCATGGCGGCGGCGGTGGCGGTGGTGGTTACGGCGGTGGCAACCGTGGCGGTAACGGTGGTGGCGGTGGTGGCCGAGGCGGCTTCGGTCGCTGAACCCCACGCACCCACCAAGACAAGAGCCCGCACATGCGGGCTCTTTTTTGTCTGCGCGGGCCTCAGTCGCGCACGAACAGGGTCACCAGGGGGTCGGGGCCGACCTGACGGCTCCAGTGCCCGTGCACGGCGGCGTCAAATGTGGCGCCTTCGGGCAAGGTGTCGGCCGAATAGAAAAATTCACCCGACCCAAAAATGCGCGAGCTGCCGTCTTGCAAAAAAATCTCCATTTGGCCGCCCAGCACAAACAACCACTGTGGGTGGCCGGTGCAGTGGAACGTGCTGCGAAAGCCCACCGGGCTTTGGCGCAACTGGCATCCCGTGGCCGCCATCAGGGCCGACAACTGGCTTTGGGGCGTGCCTTCGGTCAAGGGCACCCATTCGTCGCGAAAACGGGCGCGGCCATCCACATCGGTGAAGAGAATGACTTTTTTCAGCTGGGTCATGGCCATGGCTCTCGGCAAAAAATGAAGCGCCCATTGTCGCCGACCGCACAGGCCTGCGGGGGCCGAAGTTCTGTGCAGGACACGCTTCTGGCATAGTTCCACGCCATTCACACCCGATTCCCTCACCTTCCCCACCCCAAGACACCATGAATGCCCAGCCCTTGAAGATCGTTTTTCACGGCCAAAACGCCGCCAATTTCCGCCTGGGTTTTGAGGCACTCATTGGCCCGCAACACAGCATCGCTGACCTGAGCGATGCACTGGACAGGCCGGGTGAACGCGAACAATACGAATCTGCGGATGTGGTGATCGGCATCAAGCTGAACGAGAGCATGCCTGCGCCGCGCAAAGCCCGTCTGTTCCATGCGCCCGCGGCTGGCACCGATGCGGTCAACCCTGCACTGCTGCCCGCTTCGTGCGTCTTGGCCAATTGTTTTGGCCACGAAAACGCCATCGCGGAATACGTCATGGCCGCTTTGCTGATGCGCCATGTCCCTTTGGCACAAGCCGACCAAGACCTGCGCCAGCAACGCTGGACCTTTTGGGCCGGACGCCAGGCCGCCTTGCGCACTGAAATGGGCGCTCAAACACTGGGCCTGCTGGGCTTTGGCCACATTGCCCAAACCATCGCCCACCGCGCCAAAGCTTTTGGCATGTGCGTGCATGTGGCCAACCGCAGCCCCATCGCGCACCCGCTGGTTGACCAAAGTTGGACCTTGGACAACTTGAAGGACTTCATGGCCAGCGCCGACACGGTGGTGGTGAGCTTGCCGCTCACGGACAACACCTTGGGCTTGGTGGATGCGCCCGCTTTGGCCGCCATGCGGCCGGATGCCCTGCTGGTCAACGTCGGGCGCGGGGCCGTGATCGATGAGCAAGCCCTGTACAAGGCCTTGGCTGGTCGCCAAATTGGCGGCGCCGTGATCGACACCTGGTACCAGTACCCCACGCCCACGCAAACCGAGTGCGCCCCCTCCAAGTTCGACTTTGCCGCGCTCGACAACGTGCTGATGACGCCCCACATGTCGGGCTGGACAGCAGGCACCGTGCGCCGCCGACAAGAGACACTGGCCGACAACATTGGCCGCTTGAGCCGAGGCGAGCCCTTGGTCAACGTGTTGCGCGGTCTGCCCTGAAGAACACTGGGCCTGACGGGGCGCGCGGGCACAGGGCGCGGCGCTGATGCAAACGCGAATTGGTTTTTTTGGGGGGGCGCGCCTGCGGCCGGATGCCTGCAGCGCTGAGCAGACGGCTCAGGTGCTTTGCCGCTGCAAAATTTCAAAGCCCAAGTCCACTTGGGCCGATGCCGGGGCCTCGCTGCGCATCAGCGTCAGCAGCATCTCGGCTGCGGCTTGCCCGATTTGGGCCCGTGGCGTGCGCACGGTGGTCAGCGGCGGCAACATTTGGTCGCTGCCCGTCAGATCGTTGAAGCCCGCAATCGCCACCTGCGAGGGCACCTGGATGCCCATGCGCAAAGCCGCCATCAAAGCGCCTTGCGCCAAATCGTCGTTGCAAAAGAAGATGGCGTCGACCGCAGGGCGCTGGCGCATGATCTGCTCGAACAGCACGCCGCCCAATGCCAAGGACGAGGGTGCAGGGTTCAAGAACTCCAGCGCAGGTTCGTAATAGCCGGCCTCTTGCAGTGCGGTGCGCCAACCGTACAGGCGCTGCATCACCCGCGGATCGAGTTGCGCCGCGGCAAAAGCGATGCGTGTGCGCCCCGTCTGCAACAAATGCCGCGTCATGGCAGCGCCAGCGTCGGTCTGCCGAAAACCCACGCAATACGGGCCCTCCCCCTGATCTGCCGCAGGCAGGTCCATCAGGTGCACGCAAGGCACCTGGCTGCTGTCCATGAGTTGGCGGGTCACGGGGTTGTGGTCCAGCCCGGTGACCAGCAGACCTGCTGGGCGGTGCAAGAGTTGTTCGCGCAACAGTTGTTCTTCTTCGCTCGCGTCGTAGTGCGTCACACCCATCAAGGTTTGATAACCGGCGGCACGCAATGTTTTTTGCGCCGCATCGAGCAAGTCCACGAACAAGGCGTTGGACAGCAGCGGAATCAGAATGGCCACGTGGTTGCTGCGCTGCGATGCCAAAGCCCGCGCGGCAGGGTCAGGCACATAACCGAGCTTGACCGAGACCGCTTGCACGCGTTCGATCAAGGCCGGGTCCACCGCCCGCTCGCCACGCAAGGCCCTCGACACGGTGCTGGGGCTGACCCCGGCCGCTTGGGCCACATCGGTCAGCGTCACACGGCCCGTGGCACGGTGGCTTTTGGCAGTCCGAACAATGGGCAAAAGAGGCGAAGACAAGGGTTAATCCGTAGGAGAGGTGGGCACTGAAGTCGATAGGATAGCGCTATCCCAAATGGGGGCGTGAAGATTTTGAAAAGCCCAGCCCAAGTGGGATGGGTATGTGTTGTCTGTTGAAGCATCGTCTTTGCTTCGTTTTTTTGAATTTCTTGGACAGCGCTGTCCAAAACATGTTTTCTGACTGGAAAAACCGACGTGTCCAAACCCGATGTGCTGGCTGTCGCCAAACTTCACCCCTTCTACCAACAAGCCTTGGAATCTGTCTACACCGTGCACGACCGCACGCATGTGACGAACCCGGCCGCTTTTGCGGCCCTCGCCCCCCGCATCGTGGGTGTGGCTGGAACGGGTGAGGCCAGCGTGCCGCGCAGCCTGCTCTCGCAGCTGCCCCAGGCCAAAGTGGTCGCGGTGTTTGGCGTGGGCTACGACGGTGTGGATGTGCCCGCCGCCATCGAACACGGCATCCCCGTCACCCACACCCCCGATGTGTTGACCGACGATGTGGCCGATCTGGCCATGGGCTTGGTGCTGTCGGTGGGTCGCGCCATCCCTCAGGCCGACCAGTTTGTGCGTGCCGGCCAGTGGCCCAGCGGCCCCATGACCTTGGGCCGCAAAGTCTCGGGGGCCCGCTTGGGCATTGTGGGTTTGGGCCGCATTGGCAAAGCCATCGCCCAACGGGCCAGTGCTTTTGGCATGTCGATCGCCTACACCGCACGCACGGCCAAGGCCGATTCCGGCTACAAGTTCTACCCATCGGCTGCCGAGCTGGCCGCGCATGTGGATTTTTTGGTGGCCATCACCCCCGGCGGCGCAGGCACCAAACACCTGATCAACGCCGAGGTGCTCAAGGCCCTGGGCCCACGCGGCTTTTTGATCAATGTGGCGCGGGGCAGCGTGGTCGATGAGGACGCCCTGATCACCGCCCTGCAAAACGGCACCATCGCGGGTGCGGGTCTGGATGTGTTTGCCAACGAACCCCATGTGCCCGATGCGCTTTGGAGCCTGCGCAACGTGGTCTTGACCCCGCACATGGCCAGTGCCACCACCGAAACGCGCCAAGCCATGGCCGATCTGGCTTTTGCCAACATGCAAGCCGGTATTTCCGGCCAGCCCTTGCTCACGCCTGTGCCTGAGTGCGCTGGCCTGGTGAAGTGAACGGCGGCCTCCAGCCATGAACCACTTGCCTTTGCGTTTGATCGTCATGGGCGTGTCCGGTTGCGGCAAGTCGACCATGGCGGCCGCCTTGGGCGAGCGCCTGGGCCTCGACATGGTGGACGGCGATGACCTGCACTTGCCCGAGAGCGTGGCCAAAATGCGTGCGGGTGTGGCCTTGCAGGATGAGGACCGCTGGCCCTGGCTGGACCGCATCGGCCATTACTTGGCGCAAGCCCATGCGCCAGGGCGCGTGGTGGCCTGCTCGGCGCTCAAACGCGTTTACCGCGACCGCATCCGTGAACAAGCGGGTGAGGTGTGCTTTGTCTTCCTCGACGGCGAGTTCGACTTGATTCAAAAGCGCATGCACCAACGCGTGGGCCATTACATGCAGCCCGGTTTGCTGGACAGTCAGTTCCGCACCCTTGAAAAACCCCAGGCCGATGAGCGCGACGTGGTTCGCCTGCCCATCACCGAACCCGTGCAGGACATGGTCGAGCAAGCGCTCCAAGCCCTGAACGCTCGCCTGCACCCTGCCCTCTGATTTTTTTGAAAGTCCCCTCATCATGTTCATCCGCTGCGCATTTTTCCAAGGCAACGTCAAACCCGGCATGGAAGACGCGTTCAACCGCTACATCCGTGAAAAACTGGTGCCTCTGTGGACCCGCTTCCCTGGCGCGCAAGAAGTGCGCGTGCTCCGCCAAGTCGAGAGCGATGTGAGCGATCCGCACTTTGGCATGGTGCTGTCGGTGCGTTACCCCAGCCGCGAGTCGATTGAGATCGCTTTGGCCTCGGCCGTGCGTCTAGAAAGTCGCGAGGTGTCCAAGGATTTGATCGCCATGTTCGATGGCACTGTGTTTCACACCGTCTTCAGCGCGGACGAATACGCGCTGCCCACCGATTGATTTTTTTCGACCGTCCTTTTTTAACCAGGAGACAAAACCATGAAACTTTCCCGCATCCTTCTCGCCTGCCTCGTGGCCGCCGTCGGCTCCAGCGCTTACGCTGCCAAGTTCAACCTGAAAATGGGCCACGCCGTCAACGCCACCGATGGCCAGCACGCCGCCGCCCTGAAGCTGGCCGAGTTGGTCAAGCAGCGCACCAACGGCGATGTCGAAATCACCGTGTTCCCAGCCAACCAATTGGGCAATGACGCCGCCATGATCAACGGCACACGCGGCGGCACGATCGACATCGTCTCGAGCGGTGCCTCCAACTTCAACGGCATCGTGCCCAACACCGCCGCCATGGAGTTGCCCTTTGTGTTTCGCAGTGCGCAACACGCCTACACCGTGCTCGACGGTGCTGTGGGCACAGGCGTTCTGAATGAATTGGCCCCGCACGGCCTGAAGGGCCTGGCCTACTGGGAAAACGGCTGGCGCGCTTTCACCAACAACAAGCGCCCGGTCAACAAGCCTGACGATCTGAAGGGCCTGAAGATCCGCTCCACGCCCAACCCGTACCACATCCAAGCGTTCAAGCTGCTGGGCATGAACCCCTCGCCCATGCCAATTGCCGAGCTGTACACCGCGCTGGAAACCGGCACCTTTGACGCCCAAGAGCACCCGATCAACGTGACCTGGTCCTCCAAGTTTTACGAAGTGCAAAAGCACCTCACGGTCAGTAACCACGTTTACTCGCCCCTGGTCGTGGCCATGAACAAAGCCAAGTTCGACAGCTTGCCGGCCAACTACCAAAAAGTGGTGGTGGATGCCGCACGCGAAGCGGCCACTTACCAGCGCAGCTTGAACGCGTCCAACGCAGGCAAGGTGATCTCGGAACTGAAGAAATCGGGCATGCAAGTGATCGAGAACGTGGACATGGCCCCGTTCCAGAAGATCGTTTCGGCTGAAATTGCCAAGACTTTCGGCGAGAAAAACGGCCCGGCTTTGCTCAAAGCCATCGAAGACACCAAGTGATGGTTTGAGTGAGAACACGCCCCCTCCTTGGAGGGGGCTTTTTTGTGAATGCGCTATGAAAAAAATCAACGACCTCTTCTTCAAGCTGGCAGAGTTCACGCTGGTCATCATGTTGTCCGCCATGGTCATCATGGTGTTTGGCAACGTGGTGCTGCGCTACGGTTTCAACGACGGCATCATCAGCTCGGAGGAGTTGTCGCGGTTTTTGTTCATCTGGATCACCTTTTTGGGCGCCATCGTCACCATGCGTGAAAACGGCCACCTGGGTTTGGACTCGGTGGTGCGCAAGCTGGGTTTGCAAGGCAAGAAAATCGCCTTCGCCATTTCCAATGTGCTGATGCTCGGCTGCTGCGTACTGATGTTTTACGGCACCTTGAAGCAACATGGCATCAACGCCAGCACGCGCTCGGCCGTGACCGAAATCCCCATGAGCTGGGTGTACGGCGTGGGCTACCTGACCAGCGTGGCCATGGGCCTGATGATCATCGGCAAACTGGTGCAGTTGGCCAAAGGCAATTTCAATGAATCCGATTTGATCCAGGTGCAAGACTCTGAAGAGGTTGTGACCGCCCACACCCAAGAGGCCGCCAAATGACCGTACTTGTTTTCATTGTTTCGCTGCTCGCCGCCATGGCGCTGGGCATGCCGCTGGCGTTTTCTCTGCTCGTCTCGGGCGTGGCCCTGATGCTGCACTTGGACAACTTCGACACCCAGATCGTCTCGCAAAACCTGATCAACGGCGCCGACAACTTTCCGCTCATGGCCGTGCCTTTTTTCATGCTGGCGGGTGAGTTGATGAACGCGGGCGGCATGAGCCGGCGCATCGTGAACTCGGCCATGGTCTGGGTCGGGCACTTCCGGGGTGGCTTGGGCTATGTGGCGGTGTTTGCCGCCATCGTCATGGCCAGCTTGTCGGGCTCGGCCGTGGCCGACACCGCCGCCTTGGCCGCCGTGCTGATGCCCATGATGCGCGACGCGGGTTACCGCATGGACCGCTCTGCGGGCTTGATTGCTGCGGGCGGCATCATCGCGCCCGTGATCCCACCCTCGATTGGTTTCATTTTGTTTGGCGTGATCGGCGGCGTGTCGATTTCCAAACTGTTCATGGCCGGCATTTTCCCGGGACTCATGATGGGCCTGGCCTTGATCGTGACCTGGTGGATCGTGGCGCGCAAAGACAATGTGGTGGTGGCCGAGAAAGTGCCGTTCAAAAAGCGTATTTCAGTGACCATCAACGCGTTTTGGTCTTACCTGCTGGCCATCACCATCATCGGCGGCATGAAGATGGGCATTTTCACGCCCACCGAAGCCGCCGTGGTGGCGGTGGTGTATTCCTTGTTCGTGGGCCTGTTCATTTACCGCGAAATCCAATTCAAAGACCTGTACCGCATCATCTTGGCTGCGGCCAAAACTTCTTCGGTGGTGATGTTCTTGGTGGCAGCGGCCTTGGTGTCGGCCTGGCTCATCACGGTGGCCAATATCCCGGCGCAGATCGTCGAAATTTTGCGCCCCTTCATCGACAACCAAACCCTGCTGATGGTCATGCTGATGCTGCTGGTGATGATCGTGGGCACCGCGCTCGACTTTGCACCCACCGTCCTGATCCTCACGCCCGTGCTCATGCCCTTGGTGCGCGAGGCCGGCATTGACCCGGTTTATTTTGGCGTGCTGTTCATCATGAACAACGCCATCGGCTTGCTGACCCCACCTGTGGGCACCGTGCTCAACGTGGTGTGCGGCGTGGGCCGCATTCCCATGCACGACGTCATCCGTGGCGTCATGCCTTTCCTGCTCTCTCAGGTCGTGGTCATGGGCTCGCTGATCGCCTTCCCAAGCCTGGTGATGGTCCCTCTGAAATGGTTGCTGATGCGATGAACGTTCTGAATTCCTTCAATTTATCGGGCCACCGTGCCCTGATCACCGGCTCTTCAGCAGGCATTGGCCTGGCGCTGGCCGAAGCCCTGGCCCAAGCCGGGGCCCACGTGGTGTTGAACGGCCGCACGGCCAGCAAAGTCGATGCCGCCGCACAGCACTTGAAAGCGCAAGGCCTGTCGGTCAGCACCTCGGTGTTTGACGTGACCGATGCGGACAGCGTGCGGGCGGCCGTGGACCGCATCGAAGCCGAGGCACCGATCGACATCCTGGTCAACAACGCGGGCATGCAGATACGGGGCCCGCTGCACGAGTACCAAGATGCCGACTGGCACACCCTCATGAAGACCAACCTGGACAGCGTGTACTACGTGGGCCAGGCCGTCGCCAAGAAAATGATTCCGCGTGGACGCGGCAAGATCATCAACATCTGCTCGGTGCAAAGCGAGCTGGGACGACCCGGCATTGCACCCTACACCGCCACCAAAGGCGCTGTGAAAATGCTCACCAAGGGCATGGCCATCGACTGGGGCCAGTTCGGCATCAACGTCAACGGCATTGGCCCGGGCTATTTCAAAACCGAGCTGAACCAGAAACTGGTCGATGACCCCACTTTCAGCGGCTGGCTCGTCGGCCGCACACCCAGCCGCCGCTGGGGCGATGTGCAAGACTTGGGCGGTGCAGCCGTCTTTTTGGCCTCAGACGCCTCGCGTTTTGTCAATGGCCACATCCTTTATGTCGACGGCGGCGTGACCGCCACCCTTTGAAGCTTTTGCAAGGACACCCCATGAAATCCGTTGTTTGCCATTCGGCCAAAGACCTGCGCATCGAGAACACCGAACTGCCGCCTTTGGGTGAAAACCAGTTGCTTGTGAATGTGGCCTATGGCGGCATTTGCGGCTCGGACCTGCATTACTACCAACACGGCGGCTTTGGCACCGTGCGCATCAAGCAGCCCATCGCCTTGGGCCATGAAATTTCGGGGGTGGTGAGCGGCGTGGGTTCGGGGGTGAGCAGCGTGCCCAAGGGCCAGCGCATCGCCATCTCCCCGTCTCGCCCCTGCGGGCAGTGCCGCTTTTGCCAAGCGGGTCAGCACAACCATTGCCTGCACATGCGCTTTTACGGCAGCGCCATGCCCTTCCCGCACATCCAGGGCGGGTTCAGCGAGCAGCTCATCATCGAGGGCTACCAAGCCCACCCGATTGCCGACCACCTGAGCTTGTCCGAAGCCGCTTTGGCCGAGCCTTTGTCCGTGGGCTTGCACGCCATCCAACGGGCCGGCAGTGTGCTGGGCAAGCAGGTGCTGGTGACGGGCTGCGGCCCCATTGGCTCGCTCTTGATCGGCGCTTTGCGCCGAGCGGGTGCGGCCCGCATCGTGGCCGCCGACATCGCCGAATTGCCTTTGAAGTGCGCCAAGGAGATGGGCGCGGACGAGACCATCAACCTCAAAACCCAGCCCCAAGCGCTGGACGCCTACAAAGTGGACAAAGGACAGTTTGACGTGGTGTTTGAAGCCTCGGGCAGCGAAGCGGCTTTGCGCGTGGGCCTGGACACCATCGTGCCGCGTGGCGTGTTGATCACGGTGGGCATGGGCGGCGACATCAGCCTGCCCATGACGCAAGTGGTGGCCAAAGAGGTGGACCTGCGCGGCACCTTCCGCTTCCACGCCGAATTTGCCACCGCGGTGCGTTTTTTGAACGAAGGCCTGGTCAATGGCAAGCCCGTCATCACCAGCGTCTTGCCGCTGGAGCGCGCCATCGAAGCGTTTGACTTGGCCGCGGACAAGAGCCAGTCACTCAAGGTACAGATTTCTTTCCAAAACGCCTGAAAATCAGGGGTTTCAAGGCCTCTTTAGAAAGTTCACAACATGTCGAAAATCGCCCTCGTCACCGGTGCCAGCTCTGGCATTGGCAAAGCCTGCGCCTTGGCCTTGCTCCAAGAAGGCTGGCAAGTCGTTTTGGTCGGACGCCGCGCCGACGCGCTGGCTGCAGCGGTGGCCGAAGCCGGTGCCCATGCAGGCCATGCCCACGCCATCCCGACCGACCTGTCCAAGGAGCCCGAAGTCAAAGCCCTGTTTGAGCAGATTCGCACGCGCTTTGGCCGCCTCGATTTGGTCTTTAACAATGCGGGCATCTCTTTGCCCTACACCTTGCCTGGCGATCTGGCAGGCGACGAATGGCGCCGTGCGGTGGACATCAACCTCAACGGCGCGTTCTACACCTTGTCGCATGCCTTCAAGCTGATGCAAGAGCAAAGCCCGCAAGGCGGCCGCATCATCAACAATGGCTCGATCTCGGCGCATGTGCCGCGCCCTGGCTCGATCGCCTACACCGCCACCAAACACGCCGTCTCGGGCCTGACCCGTGCAGCCTCCCTCGATGGCCGCCCTTACAACATCGCCGTGGGCCAGATCGACATTGGCAACGTGGCTTCGGACATGACCGAAAAAATGGCCAAAGGTGTGCACCAAGCCGACCTGAGCATCAAGGCCGAGCCACGCATGGACATGTCCGCCGTGGTCGAGACCTTCCTGACCATGGCCCGTCTGCCCTTGTCGGCCAACATCTTGTTCACCACCGTGATGGCCACCAACATGCCTTTTGTGGGTCGGGGATAAATCGGACCTATGCAGAAGATGGACATCGGCCTGGTGGGCCTGGGCGTCATGGGTGAAAACCTGGCGCTGAATTTGGAACGCAACGGTTTTTCAGTCAGTGGTTTCGATCTCGATGCCGCCAAACGCGACAGCTTTGGCCAGCGCACGCAAGGCCTGAACGCGCAAGCGGCCACCTCACTCGCCGCCTTGGTGGCCAGCTTGCAAACGCCGCGTTGTGTGTGGCTGATGGTGCCCGCAGGGTCTGCCGTCGATGCCGTGCTGCAAGAATTAAAAACTTTGCTGAGTGCGGGCGATGTGGTGATGGACGGGGGCAACACGCTCTACACCGACACCCAAAGGCGCCTGCAATCCCTGGACGGCTCGGGCATTCACTATGTGGGTGCAGGCGTCAGTGGCGGCGAAGAAGGCGCTTTGCGCGGTCCAGCCCTGATGCCCGGTGGCTCTGCTGCCGCTTGGCCGCGCCTCAAACCCATGCTGCAAGCCATCGCCGCCAAGACCGAAGACGGCCAAGCCTGCTGCGAATGGATGGGCCCAGGCGGCTCAGGCCACTTCGTGAAGATGGTGCACAACGGCATTGAATACGCCGACATGCAAAGCATTTGCGAAGCCTATTGGCTGATGCACAACTTGCTGGGCATGCGCCCGGCCGAGATGAGCGCCGTGTTCCACGAATGGAACCAAGGCGAGCTGGCCAGTTACCTGATCGGCATCACCGCCGACATCCTGGCGCACACAGACCCCGAAACAGGCGGCGCTTTGGTCGACCTGATCCTGGACACGGCCGAACAAAAAGGCACGGGCAAATGGGCCAGCCAAATTGCCCTCGATCTGGGGGTCACTGCGCCCACCATTGCCAACGCCGTATTCGCCCGCACCGTCAGCGGCCTGCATGCCGAGCGGGCCAGGGCTTCCAAAGTGTTGCCCGGGCCTTCGCCTCGCGCGGCCCTTCCACGCGATGCGCTGCTCGCGCAAATCAAAAATGCACTGCTGGCCTCCAAGATTTGCGCCTATGCCCAGGGCTTCAGCCTGCTTAAAGCGGCTGACCGTGAGCACCAGTGGCAACTGCCCATGGGCACCGTGGCTTCGGTCTGGCGAGCGGGCTGCATCATCCGCGCCCATTTGCTGCAGGACATTCGCGCCAGCTATGAGCGCTCGCCCGATTTGGACAACCTCCTGGTGGACCCGCACTTTGCGGCTGTGATGGCCCGCTGCCAACAAGACCTGCGTGAAGTGGTGGCCATGGGCGCCCTGCACGGTGTGGCGGTGCCCTCGTTCATGAGCGCGCTGTCCTATTACGACGCTTACCGCTCAGCCCGCTTGCCCGCCAATTTGCTGCAGGCGCAGCGCGACTATTTTGGTGCCCACACCTACCAGCGGATGGACCGTCCCGGCAAGTTCCACACCCGCTGGAGCAGCTGAACCCCAGCGGCCCGGGTGGGGGCTGGACTCCTACACAAATCATCTCTCATGTGGGAGCGACGCCCCCGTCGCGATGGGGGCTTCGCCCAGCGTGTGGTCTCTTACACGCTGACCCTCACCACCGCATCGGCCCGCTTGTGCAAGTCGGGCAGCAACTCCAGCCCCAGGCCGGGTTTGGCGTTCAGGCTGATCATGCCGTTCTTTACTCGCGGCAATTCGGTGACCAGCTCTTTGTACCAGCCACTGTAGAAGGCACGTACGCTTTCTTGAATCAAGGCGTTGGGCGCATGCAATGACAAGTGGGTGGAAGCCGCCCACACCACGGGGCCAGTGCAGTCGTGCGGGGCCACAGGCAATTGCCAGGCATCGGCCATGGCCGCGATCTTGCGTGCTTCGGTGAGACCTCCGCACCAACTCAGATCGAGCATGGCCACACCGCCCACCCCCGTTTGCAAATAATCTTTGAAGCCCCATTTGTAGCTGAGCGTTTCGCTCGCACAAATCAGCGCCTTGCAGTCCACCGCGTACTGCTTGAGCAAATCGAGGCTGTCCATGCGGATCGCGTCTTCGTGCCAGAACGTGTCGAACTCTTGCAGTGCGCGTGAAATTTTTTGCGCCATGGGCAAGCGCCACAGGCTGTGGAACTCGACCATGATGTCCATCTTGTCGCCCACCGCATTTCGGATCTTGCGGAAAGGCTCGAGCGCCGTGTTCAGGTCTTGCGGGCTGATGTACTGGCCGTGTGACTTTTCTGCGGCCACATCAAAAGGCCAAATTTTCATGCCGGTGATGCCCTCACTCAGCAGCGACTCGGCCACTTCGTCCGCTCGGTGCAAAAAGCCTTGCAGGTCTTCGTAAGGCCCAGCGTTGTTGCCCAAACCCCAATTGCTGCTGGTCTGGTTCACATTGCTGCGAATGTATTGGTAGCCCGCGCAGGTGTTGTACACGCGGATCTCGTCGCGGCTCTTGCCACCCAGCGCGGTATACACAGGCATGCCCGCGGCCTTGCCAAAAATGTCCCACAGCGCAATGTCGACCGCCGAGTTGCCCCGCGTTTCAACGCCGGACCCCCGCCAGCCCAGGTAACCGGTGATGTCGCGCAAGCGCGACTCGATGGCCAAGGGGTCTTGGCCGACCAATTTGGGCGCGACCCATTCGTGCAGATACGCCTCCACCGCTTGCGCCCCCATGAAGGTTTCACCCAAGCCCACCAGACCTTCGTCGGTGTGCAACCGCACCCAAATGATGTTGGGGAATTCGCCCAAGCGGATGGTTTCAAGTTGCGTGATTTTCATGGCAGTGTCCATTTCGGTCGGTAAAAAAGCCCCACAGCGGGTGGCTGTGGAGCTCCGAGGTTCAGCCCCAAGGCTGAGCGCGGTAAATCAACCGCCGCGTGACTTCTTCAATTCGTCTTGGACGACCTTGATGGCGTCCGCACCGATCGAGTCCTTGTGCTTGTCATACACCGAAGCGACTTTGGCGCGGATGCGGTTTTGTTCCGCAGCGCTCACCTCGTTGACCTGCATGCCCTTGGTTTTCAGGCTGGCCAGAGATTTCTCGTTCAAAGCACGGTTGGCAGCGCGTTGGACTTTTTGGCCCTCCATGGCGGCTTCACGCAGCACGGCCTGCTCTTGGGGGTTGAGCTGGTCCCACAGTTTCTTGCTGTACAGCACCAGGAAAGGTGTGTAGGCGTGGCGTGTCACGCTCAGGTACTTTTGCACTTCATTGAACTTGGAGGTCTCAATGGTCACAAAGGGGTTTTCCTGGCCGTCAATGGTCTTGGTTTCCAAGGCGGTGAACACCTCGCCAAAGGCCATGGGCACAGCGTTGGTGCCCAAGGTTTTGAAGGTGTCCAAGAAAATGTTGTTCTGCATCACGCGAACTTTCACGCCATCAAAATCTTCCAGCTTGGTCACGGGGCGCTTGCTGTTGGTCAGGTTGCGGAAACCGTTTTCCCAATAGGCCAAGTTCACCAATCCCACGGCTTCGAGTTTGGCATTGAAGTATTTGCCCGCAGCGCCATCGAGCACGGCATCGGCTTCTTTTTCATTGGCAAACAAGAAAGGCAGATCGAACACACCCAACTCTTTGATGATGCCCACCAGCGGCGAGCTGGAGGTGCAGACCATCTCTTGGGTACCCGCACGCAAAGCTTGGGTGGCAGGCAAGTCGCCCCCGGCTGCGCCGCCCCAGAAAGCCGTGATCTTCATCTTGCCGCCGGTCTTGGCGTTCAAGACTTCTTGCATTTTCTTGACGCCCACGCCCACCGGGTGGTCTTCGTTCACACCGTTGGTGAACTTGATGTTGCGGTCGGCAAACTGCGCCATTGCGCTCGAAGCCACCAGGAATGTGCCCGCGATCAGGGTCACCAAATTTCGACGTTTCAACATGAAGTCTCCTTTTTAAAAAACACACACAGGGTTAAGAAATCAACTCAGCATCCACTTCATCGGCACGAGGACGATGGCAGGGAAAGCAACCAACAAGGCCAGCACGGCCAGCTGCGCCCACAAGAAAGGCAAGACACCTTTGAAAGCGGTGTCCATGTTGATCTTGGCCACACCGCAAACCACATTGAGCACGGTGCCCACAGGCGGTGTGATCAGGCCAATCGCATTGTTCATGATGAACAAGACGCCAAAGTAGACCGGGTCGATGCCCGCCTTGATGACCAAGGGCATCAGGACCGGGGTCAAGATCAACACCGTGGGCGTGAAGTCGAGGGCCGTCCCCACCACGACCACCAAGAGCATGAGCACGACCATCAGCAAGGTCTTGTTGAACATCAATGGCTCCATCATGCGGGCCACTTCGGCCGGGATGTTGGCCACGGTGATGAGCCAGGCACTGACCATGGCCGCAGCCACCAAGAACATGATCACCGCCGTGGTCTTGCCCGCCGTCAGAGTCAGGCCATAGAGCTTGGACCACTGCAACTCGCGGTACACAAAAGCCCCCACCACAAAGCTGTAGACCGCCGCCACCACCGCTGCCTCGGTTGGGGTGAACACACCAAACTTCATGCCGCCGATGATGAAAACAGGCAGGCCCAGGGCCAAGACGCCTTCCCGCGTGGCTTTCAGTTTTTCAGACAAGTTCATGCGCGGTGCGGGCTGCACGTTCTCGCGCTTGGCCAGCCACCACCACGTCAAGCCAATGGCCACGCCCATCAAAATGCCCGGCACAATGCCCGCCAAAAACAGCTTGGTGATGGACACGTTGGCCGCCACGCCAAAAATGATGAAACCGATGGAGGGTGGAATCACGGGCGCGATGATGCCGCCTGAAGCGATCAATCCAGCCGAGCGTCCCACGTTGTAGCCGGCCCGTTTCATCATGGGGATCAACAAGGCCGCCAAGGCCGCGGTATCGGCCACAGCCGAACCGGAGAGCGAAGCCATGATGACCGCCGCCATCACGGCCACATAACCCAGACCGCCCCTGAAATGCCCGACCCAGGCCATGGCCAGGTTCACGATGCGGCGACTCAAGCCCCCCGCGTTCATGAATTCACCCGCCAACAAGAAAAATGGCACCGCGAGCAAGGGGAAGTTGTCTGCGCCATCGACAAAGCGCTGCGCCAGAATCTGGCTGTCAAAGGCGTTGATCATGCCGTTGCTGGCCATGTAGGCCATCAAACTCAGACCGCACACCAGCAAGGCATAGGCAATGGGCATTCCCAGAGCCATGGCCCCGAGCAAGCTGAAGACAAAAACAGCGATGGTCATGCGCGGCCTCGCACTTCAGGGTTCATGGCCATGGGGGGTGTTTCTTTGGGCGTCACATCGTCCAGCACCACCGAGTCCTCTGACTCCACCACCATCACCAGGTCTTCCTCTTTCAAGCGCCCGGTCAGCAGCAAACCGAGTTGATGCAGGTTCATCACCGCCATGACACCGGCGGTCACATAGCCAATGCCATAAATCCAGATCATGGAAATGCCGACCACCACCGAAATGTTGGTGACCTGAAGATCGTGCATCTTCCAAGTGCCCCAAAAGAACAGCACGTTGCAGCCCAGCATCATCACTTCGCTCAAGAAGAAACAGAGCTTTTTGCCACCCAGCGACAAACGGCGCACCAGCGTGTCCACGCCCAAGTGTCCTTTTTCTCGCATGGCCACCATGGCCCCCAGGTAAGTCAACCAAATGAAGCAGTACCGCGACATTTCGTCCGAGATGGAGATGCCCGAGTTGAAACCGTAGCGCAACACCACGTTGCCAAACACCATGACCACCATGGCCACGAGGCAAGCCACCACCAGAAACTCCAGCAGCTTGAAAAAGAGGTCAATGATTTTGTGCAACGGCAGCCCCAGATTTTGAAATGTTCATTTTGACCATGGCTTTGGACAGCGTTTTGGCTTTGACTTGGGTTTTGATGGGTGTGGCCAAGCCAGAGACCATGGGTATTTTTTTGCGGGAAGACAACACCAAGTCGATGTCGTCTTTGGCCCCTTCGATCAGGACCATGATGGCACGCTCGGCCTTGGCCGGTTCGCGCGCGATCACGGCATTGAGCACCGCACGGTGCAAGGGCAGCGAGTTTTTCGGTCCGTCTTTGATGCGGGTGGAAATTTCAAAACTGGTGCGCAGCAAGGCGTTCAGCGCTTTGCTCATCTGCACCAACATGCGGTTGTGAGAGGCTTGCAACAGCCCTTGGTGAAAACGCATGTCGTGCGTGACGTAATCGCCCCCCTCTTCCACCGCTTTTTTCATCCCAGCGTAAGCGGCCTCGATCTGGGCAATGTCTTCGCGGGTGGCACGCTCGGCCGCCAAACACACAGCCGCGGGTTCGACCACGCGGCGAAGCTCTTGCAAGTCTTTTAAAAATTCGGGTGTCAAACCGCACTGGGCTTGCCAAGCCACCACATCCGGGTCAAACCAATTCCAGTCGGCATCCGGCAGCACGCGCGTGCCCACTTTGGGCCCCGTGAACAACAAACCTTTGGCGACCAGGGACTTGATGACCTCACGCACCACGGTCCGGCTCACCCCAAACTGCTCGCACAGCAAGGGCTCGGGCGGCAAGCTGGCGCCGACCGCATAGCGGCCCGACAAGATGGCGTGACCCAGCAAGTCCAAGGTGTGTCGGTGGAAATTTTTACTCATGGTCGCGTTGTCCGATTGCTTATCATATGATGATTGATCAGCCCCTTGCGACTCTGGAAAACCCTAGGACAGTCATCTTGGCGTCAAGGGTTTTCCAGCATGTCACTGGCATTACATGACGCACTTGTTTTTTAATCGTCATACGATAGTATTTTGAAATCCTTGGATTTTTGACCCATCACTGGAAGCACCCCATGAGCGACAACAACGGCAGCACACCCCGCAAAAAACCTGAAGATTTGCGCAGCCAACAATGGTTTGGCCGACAAGATCGCGATGGTTTTGCCTACCGCAGCTGGGTCAAGGGCAAGGGTGTGCCGCACGACCAGTTCGACGGGCGCCCGGTGATTGGCATCTGCAACACCTTCAGCGAACTCACACCCTGCAACTCGCACTTCCGCACACTGGCCGAGCAGGTCAAGATCGGTGTGTACGAGGCCGGTGGCTTCCCGCTCGAATTTCCCGTCATGTCGCTGGGTGAAACCCTGCTGCGCCCAACCGCCATGCTGTACCGCAACCTGGCCAGCATGGACGTGGAAGAGAGCATCCGTGGCAACCCGATCGACGGCGTGGTGCTGCTCATGGGCTGTGACAAAACCACCCCCAGCCTGTTGATGGGCGCGTCCAGCGTGGGCTTGCCCACCATTGGCGTCTCGGGTGGCCCCATGCTGAACGGCAAATGGCGCGGGCAAGAATTGGGCTCGGGCACCGGCGTGTGGAGCATGAGTGAGCAAGTGCGTGCAGGCACCTTGAAGCTCCAAGACTTCTTTGAAGCCGAGAGCTGCATGCACCGCAGCCACGGCCACTGCATGACCATGGGCACCGCCAGCACCATGGCCAGCATGGTCGAAGCCCTGGGCATCGGCCTGCCGGGCAATGCCACTTACCCGGCGGTGGATGGCCGCCGCAATGTGTTGGCGCGCGAAGCGGGCCGGCGCATCGTGGAGATGGTCCACACCGACCAGACCATCAGCAAGGTGCTGACGCGTGAAGCCTTTGAAAACGCCATCCGCACTCTGGCCGCCATTGGCGGCTCGACCAACGCGGTGATCCACCTGATCGCGATCGCTGGTCGATTGGGCCTGAAGCTCACGGTGGACGATTTCGAGCGCCTGGGCAGCGAGCTGCCTTGCCTCTTGAACTTGCAACCCTCCGGCGACCACCTGATGGAAGACTTCTGCTACGCCGGTGGCTTGCCCGTCATCATGAAAGAGATCGAGCACCTGCTGCACAAAGACATCGTCACCGTGACCGGCAAAAGCGTGAGCGAGAACATCGCCGGCGCCGTGAATTACGACCCCCGTGTCATCAAGACCTTCGAGGCGCCTTTCAAAGAAAAGGCCGGCATCGCGATTTTGCGTGGCAATTTGGCACCCCGCGGCGCCGTCATCAAACCCAGCGCCGCCACCCCGGCCCTCATGGTGCACACCGGCCGCGCGGTGGTCTTTGAAGACAGCACCGACTTCCACAAGCGCATCGACGACGAGAGCCTGGATGTGGACGAAAACTGCATCTTGGTGCTGAAAAACTGCGGCCCCAAGGGCTACCCGGGCATGGCCGAGGTGGGCAATATGCCGCTGCCCCCCAAGGTGCTGCGCAAAGGCATCACCGACATGGTGCGCATCTCGGACGCCCGCATGAGCGGCACGGCCTACGGCACGGTGGTGCTGCACACCACGCCCGAAGCCGCTGCAGGCGGCCCCTTGGCCGTGGTGCAAAACGGCGACATGATCGAACTGAACGTGCCCGAGCGCAAACTGCAACTGCTCATCAGCGACGAAGAACTGGCGCGCCGCTTGGCCCTGTGGGAAAAGCCCGCACCCGCCATGAACTCGGGCTACTGGAAGCTTTACATCGACCATGTGCTGCAAGCCGACGAAGGCGCGGACATGGACTTCTTGGTCGGCCAGCGCGGCGCGGCCGTGCCCAAAGACAACCACTGATTTCCAAGGAAACACCATGCGTATTTTGATCACCGGCGGTGCCGGATTTTTGGGCGCACGTCTGGCCCGCGAAATTTTGAAGCGAGGTCAACTCCATGGCCAAAGCGTGCGCGAACTGGTCATTGCCGACCTGTTCCCTGCCCCCGCTGACCTGCTGGCCGACCCCCGCGTCAAGGGCCACGCAGGCCCCATGCTGGCGCAAGGCGACTTGTTCAAGAGCGGTTTTGATGGCGTGTTCCACCTGGCGTCTGCCGTGTCGGGCGAGTGCGAGTTGGACTTTGATTTGGGTCTGCGCTCCAACGTCGACAGCTCGCGCTTGCTGCTCGACAGCATCCGGGCTTCGGGCAAAGCGTCGCGCCTGGTGTTTGCCAGCTCGGTCGCCGTGTTCGGCCCCGACGCGGCCAACCCCATGCCAGCCCTGGTGGCCGACACCACCTTGCCCACGCCCCAAACATCTTATGGCACACACAAGCTGATGATCGAGTACATGGTGGCCGACTACACCCGCAAGGGTTACATCGACGGCCGCGCCGCCCGCCTGATGACGGTGGCCGTGCGCCCCGGCAAACCCAATGGCGCAGCGTCCTCTTTCTTCAGCGGCATCATCCGCGAGCCTTTGGCGGGCACGGCCACCACCTGCCCGGTCGATGCCCATGTGTCGCACCCCATCTCTTCGCCCGGCAACACCGTGCATGGCTTGATCACCGTGTTCGAGGCCAGCCGCGAAGCCTTTGGCGGCCGCATGGCGCTGAATCTGCCGGGACTGAATGTGAAGGTCAGCGACATGCTGGCCGCCCTTGAAAAAGTGGCGGGGCCTGCTGTGCGTGCGCGTGTGAGTTTTGCCAAAGACGAGCGCATCGCGGCCATCGTGGACAACTGGGCCAAGGGCTGCACCTTTGAGCGGGCCCACGCCCTGGGTTTGCGTGCCGATGACAGCTACGAGGCCATCATTGCGCAGTACATCGAGGACTGCAAAACCCGCCCGGGCTACCCGGCCGAGGCTTTGAACGGTTTGAAGTGATCTCCCCAAAAGGCCGCCATGCAACTGCTGCGTGGCGGCCTTTTTTCGTTGGATCCAGGCTTGAAGATTCAAAAATGCGTGCTGATCGCTCCGCTGATGCGGCCATCGTCTTCGATGACGGCCATCCAGCGCCATTTGTCAAACGTGGTGCAGGGATGAGAAATGCCCAGGGCCACGCGGTCACCCACTTGCGGCCAGACGCCTTCGGCGTCAAACACCATGTGCGCATGCTGATCGCTCAAAGCCTGGACTTTCCACGACCCGGGCGTGGCCTGCATGGCCCCCTCGCCGCTTTGCCCACGCGCTGCCCAGCGCACCGGCATGGGCATGCACTGGTCAAACGACAGGTCGCGCCGACCCGCACTCAAAATCGCCAGCCCAGGCTCGGGCACCGACTGCACCTGGGCCCAGACCTCCAGCGCGGGCTGCAGCGACGCGCTCAAGCCCTCACGCGCCTCCACCAGCTTCAGGTATCGGGCGTAGTTCCAGTGGTCGTGCGTGACATAGCAACCCGAGCGCAACACCCCTTGCACCGGTCGGCTTTGGACCTGCAGCTTGAGCATGGGGATCACCAAATCGAACACGGCCGAGCCACCCGCAGACAACAAGACCTGCTCGTCGCCCCACAGCTGCTGGGCATCGATGTGCTGCACCAAAGCCTGCACGCTGCGCACCAGGGCGCTGACGGCTTGCATGTCGTGCGCACTGTCGCATCGGCCCAGTCCCCCCTCGTAACATTCCACGCCGCCCAAACGCACCACCGGCGATGCGGCCATGGCCTGCGCCAAAGTCAAAGCCTGTTCGTGGGTGCGGCAGCCGGTGCGGTAGCCCGCAATGCCCAGCTCCAGCAGCACGTCCCAGCGCCGGGCCTTGTTGCGCCGTGCGCCCCAATCGGTCAGTGCGGCGAGCTGCGCCAGCGAGTCGACCAAAAACCAAACACGCGCTTGCGGGTGCTGGTTCAGCAAAAAATCCAAGCCATCCAGGTCGGCGTCCGACACCAGCTGGTTGGCGATGATGGCGCGTTGCGCACCCGCCGCCAGACCCACACGCAGCTGGTGCACATGGGCAAACGTCAGACCCCAAGCACCGGCCTGCAGCTGCAGGCGGAACAACTCAGGCGACATGGTGGTCTTGCCGTGCGGGGCCAGGGCCACGCCTTTGCGCTGCACAAAGTGCTGCATCCAGGCCAGGTTGTGCATGAGCGCCGGGCGGCGCAGCACAGCCACCGGATAAGCCAATGCGTCCTCCAGCAAGTGCCAGCCGCGCTGGCCCAGCTCGGACACGGCGCAGGGCTCGGCGCTCAGGGGGTAGCCTTTGCAGCCCGCGTTCAGTTCAAAATCGCTGTCAGTGCCTGCTGTCCACATCTTGATCGTCTCCAAAATTTCGCCCCTGGCGATGCCCCTATGCCGATGATTCTCCCACCTCCCATTCGCTCCAGCCGCCTTCTTTCCAGCCGCCTTTGATGGACATGACCCACATCCCCAAAACCCTGGACATCGTGGCGCTGGGCGAAGCCATGGTCGAGTTCAACCAACGGCCCCATGCACATGCCGACGACGCCCCGCTCTACCTGCAAGGCTTTGGAGGCGACACCAGCAACGCCGCCATTGCCGCTGCCCGCGCAGGGGCGCAAGTGGCCTACCTGACGCGCTTGGGGCAAGACCGCTGGGGCGATCAACTGATGGCCCTGTGGCAGCGCGAAAACGTGGGCACCCAAGGCGTGCTGCGCGAACACCCCGCCCCGACCGGCATGTACTTTGTGAGCCACGATGCGCAAGGTCACCACTTCAGCTATGCCCGCGCCGGTTCGGCCGCCAGCCGCATGCAGCCGCAAGACCTGACGCATTGGGGCGACGCCATCGCCCACAGCCAATGGTTGCACCTGTCGGGCATCTCTTTGGCTCTATCCGCCTCGGCCTGCGACACAGCGCTCGCGGCCATGGCGCATGCCCGCCGCAGCGGCACACGGGTGGCGCTCGACTCCAACCTGCGTTTGTCGCTGTGGCCCCTGGCCCGGGCGCAGGCCTGCATTCGCCATGCCGTGGGTTTGTGCGATCTGTTTTTGCCCAGCATGGAAGACATGACCGCGCTCACGGGCCTGAGCCAAGCCGCCGACATCATCGCCTGGAGCCATGCCCAAGGCGCGGCGCAAGTGGTGCTCAAACTGGGCAGCGACGGGGCGCTGGTCAGTGACGGCCACGTGCAACGCGAGGTGGCAGGCCATAGGGTCACGGCCATCGACGCCACGGGTGCGGGCGACTGTTTTGCAGGCAATTTGTTGGCGCGTTTGTCGGCTGGCGACGACCTGTGGGCCGCCACCGCTTATGCCAACGCCGCCGCATCTCTTTCGGTGCAGGGCTACGGCGCGGTCGCTCCCTTGCCCAAACCCGACGCCGTATTGAAGGTGTTGAACGCCGCAGCGAAAGGCACCGCCGCATGACCGCCCCAAGACCTTTGATCGCCGTCGACTGGGGTACCTCTTCGCTGCGAGGCGCTCGCTTGGATCCACATGGCCAAGTGATCGAATCGCGAGAATTCGCAAGCGGCATCCTCACCGTGCCACCCGGCCAGTTTGAAGCCGTGTTCCACGAACGCTTTGGCGACTGGATGCAAGCGCCCGGTGCGCTGTGCCTGATTTCGGGCATGGCGGGCAGCCGCCAAGGCTGGCAAGAAGCGCCCTACTGCCCTTGCCCGGCTGGCTTTGCCGAGCTGGGCCAACACCTGCTGTGGCTGCAGCCGCAGCGGATCGCGCTGGTGCCGGGCCTGAGCTTTTTGGCCGCAGACGCCCTCCACACGCCAGATGTCATGCGCGGTGAAGAGGTGCAAATTTTTGGCGCCCTGCAATCGGCTGGCCGCGACAGCGCCACGCTGGTGCTGCCGGGCACGCACAGCAAATGGGTCCAGGTGCACGGCGGGCGCGTCACACAGTTCCAGACTTTCATGACCGGCGAAGTGTTTGCCCTGATGAGCCAACACTCGATTTTGGGCAGAACATTGGACCTGAACGGACCCTTTGACGAAGCCGTGTTCTTGCAGGGCATCGATCAAAGCCTGCAGCCTGGGCGTGTGTTGCACCACCTGTTTTCGGTGCGCACGCTGGGCTTGTTTGAGCGCCTGAGTGCGGCCCAATTGCCCAGTTATCTCTCGGGCCTGCTGATCGGCGAAGAACTGCGACACCAAGCTGTCGCGAACGGCTCGGGCCCTGTGATCGTGATTGGCAACCCCGCCCTGACCCTGCGCTACACCCTGGCTTTGCAACACCTGCGCATCCCCTGCCAAAGCCGGGGGGCCGAGGCCACTTGGGCGGGCCTGTTCGCGCTGTCATTGACCTGCTGACGCGTGAGCGCAGCGAAAACCACACGCCCACCTTCCACTTCACCATGACACTGAACACCCACCCACAACAGGCCTTGGCGCAAGCCCTGGCGCAACTGCCCTTGATCGCCATCTTGCGCGGTCTCACGCCGGCTGAAGCTCCAGCCATCGGCGATGCCCTGGTGGGCAGCGGCTTTGCCATCATCGAGGTGCCGCTCAACTCGCCCGAGCCCTTGCACAGCATTGCCGCCCTGTCCAAACGGTTTGCGGGCACGCTGATCGGCGCGGGCACTGTGCTGAACGCGCAGCAAGTCAAAGAGGTGCACGCTGCAGGCGGGCGCTTGGTGGTCGCCCCCAACTTCAACCCCGCTGTGGTGGCCCAAGCCCTGGCGCTGAACATGGTGGTGTTGCCCGGCGTGGCCACGCCCACAGAAGCCTTTGCCGCGCTCGAAGCGGGTGCGCACGGACTCAAACTGTTCCCGGCCGAGATGGTCTCGCCCGCCACGGTGAAAGCGCTTCGGGCGGTGCTGCCAAAAGCAGCGGCCTTGATGCCGGTGGGGGGCATCACGCCCGACAACATGGCCGCCTACCTGGCCGCCGGGGCCAGCGGCTTTGGTTTGGGCTCGGCTTTGTACGCGCCGGGAAAATCAGCGCCAGCGGTGCAGCTCCAGGCAGAAGCTTTTGCGCGGGCCTTGAGGGGCTGAAAAACGGGCGCTCGCCCGCAGGCCTCAAGCCTTCTCGCCCAACTTGCCGTCCCGAAAGTCCTGCAAGGCCTGGTAGATCTCTTCCTTGGTGTTCATCACAAAGGGGCCGTACTGCACGATCGGCTCTTTGAGCGGTTTGCCCGCCACCAATATCAGTTTGGCGTCGGCGCTGGCTTCGATCACCACGCCATCGGCCTGCGCTGTGTTGGCCAAGATGGCCATGCGCTGCAACGGCACGGCCTGCCCTGCAATGCGCACCTCGCCCCGGTACACGTACACAAAAGCGTTGTGCCCTGCGGGCAGCGTTTGCTCAAAACGTGCGCCCTCTGGCATGTGCACATCCAGAAACACCGGCTGAGTGATGTCGCGGTTCACTGCGCCATGCACGCCATGGCTGGCGCCCGCAATCACCGTCACGGCGACCCCTTCAGGCGTCTTCCATTGCGGCAGTTGATCGTTTTGAAAATCGCGGTACCAAGGCGCGTTCATCTTCTCGGAGCTGTGCAGGTTGAGCCACAGCTGAAAGCCCTCCATCACACCCTCGGCCTGCTGGGGGATTTCGGAGTGGATCACGCCCTGGCCAGCGGTCATCCATTGCACACCGCCGTTTTGCAACAAGCCTTCATTGCCCGCGCTGTCACGGTGCAGCATGCGCCCGGCGATCATGTAGGTGACGGTTTCAAAACCGCGGTGCGGGTGGTCCGGGAAGCCGGCAATGTAGTCGCCCGGCTTGTCACTACCAAAGGCGTCCAACATCAAAAACGGGTCGAGCCGGTGCTGCAGGTCTTGGGTGAGGATGCGGCTGAGTTTGACGCCCGCGCCGTCAGACGTGGCCTGGCCGGTGACCAAACGCTCGACACGGCGCGAGACCGTGACAGGGTACAAAGATTCTTGGTCGCTCATTGGGGGCTCCATTCAACATCACAAAGGCGGTTCAGCTCGGTTTCAAATCACGAAACTGTACATGCTCGGCGCCATCCCAAGCCGGTGGCAATTGGTGTTTGGCTTGCACATAGTGGTGCGTGTACACCTCCAGATAGGCTTGCAATGTCTGTGCAGCATGGGTCTCGCCCGCCAAGGCCAAACACAGCGAAGCCACCTCGCTGGTACAAAAATGGTCGTCGCGTTTGGATCGGCGCAGCTTGTAGCGCGAGACCTGCTCTGGGTTCAGACTGAGCACGGGCAGGTGGTTCAGGTAGGGGCTTTTGCGGAACATCTTGCGCGCTTCGGGCCAGGTGGCGTCGAGCAGGATGAACAGCGGGCGCCGGCCTGCAGGCAAGGTGTCTGTCATGTGCGGCAGCTCGTGCACCACCCGTTCAGGCGCCACAAACTCGCCGGGGAACACCACAAAGCCCTGCCACTGGGGATCCGCCAGCAGCGTCAGCAAAGCGGGGTCGACCTCGGTGCGGGCCCATCCAAAGGCGAAGGTGTCTTTCACCACATCGGCGATCAACCAGCCGGTGTTGCTGGGTTTGAGGGGCTCAATGTCGGCCATGAGCAAACACATGCCCGCTTGCGTGGGCACCTCAGGGCGCAGTGCGCACAGGCAGTGGCTGGGCACCAGGCGGCAGCCGGGGCAGCGTTCGCCTTTGATGCCGCCACGGGCCATGAAGGGTTTGGCGCTGCGGGCCAGGCGCTCAGCGCGCAGGCGCGAGACGGCGTGGGCTTCTCGCGGCAAAGGCCATGGCGGCGTGCCCGTGGTCTGCTCAATGGACGTCATGGCTCAAACAACAGCCGTGGCCATGCGCAAACGGCGGGCCGCTTCTTCATCACGGGCATCGTCAATTTCGCGCAGCACGGCCTGCATGTCCACATCGGCGGTGGCGCGCTCGAAGCGACCGGTCAGCGCTGTCTCGTTGCCCAGCCACCCGGCTTGGTAGAGGCTCCAGATTTCAGGACCGTACTCGGTCTGCAGCAGTTCGGGCGCAAACTGGCCGAAGAAATCGCGCAAATTGCCCACATCGCGCAGCAGCATGCGCTGGGCATGGTTGTTGCCTGCTGCGTCCACCGCTTGGGGCAGGTCGATGATGACGGGTTCGTCCACACCGGGCTGATCGCCCTCACCGGGGATGTGCGCCAACAAAATATTGAACTCGGACAAATCGCCGTGCACCACGCCCGCGCAGAGCATGCGCACCACTTCGGCGATCAGGGTGGCATGGTGCTGCAAGGCTTGCTCGGGCGTGAAGGCCACATCGTTCAGGCGCGGCGCGGCATCACCCTGCGCATCGGTGACCAGCTCCATGAGCAGCACGCCATCCAAAAAGTTGAAAGGTCGGGGCACCCGAACGCCCGCAGCGGCCAAACGGTAAAGGGCATCCACCTCAGCGCTTTGCCAGGCGGACTCTTGTTCTTGACGGCCAAATTTGCTGCCCTTGGCCATGGCCCGGGCCGAGCGCGAGTTTTTGACCTTGCGGTTTTCGGTGTAGTCCACCGCTTGCCGAAAACTGCGCTGTGTGGCTTCTTTGTAAATCTTGGCGCAGCGGGTCTCGTCCCCGCAGCGAACCACGAACACCATGGCCTCTTTGCCGCTCATGAGTTGACGCACCACCGTGTCGATCAGCCCCTCTTCGAGCAGGGTTTGCAGCCGGGGCGGTGCCTTCATCCAGGGCGATGCAAAACGCAGATTTTGTGGCCGTCCGGGTCGCGCAAGTAAGCCAGGTACAGCTTGCCTGCAGCGCCTTCGCGCCAGCCGGGAGGGTCCTCGCAAGTCACACCACCATGGGCCAAGCCAGCGGCGTGGAAGGCATCTGCTTGCGCCATCGAAGCCGCTTTGAATCCATAGGTGCTGCCATTGCCCACCGAGGCCGCTTCGCCATTGATGGGGGTGGTGATGCCAAAGGAGCCCGTGGGGCTGCGGTAAAAATAGCGCTGGTTGTTGGCCACCCCTGGGGCCAAGCCCAAAGTGCCCAAAACAGCGTCATAGAATTTCTTAGAGGCTTCGAGGTCTTTCACCCCGACCATGACATGGCTGAACATTGCGTGCTCCTGTAGTACCCGAGATTGGGCTGTTTGTACCTGGGACAATGGTACTTGATGCCCACAGGGCTTGCACCGCATCAGCGGCGCTGTGCGTGACACACGGGAACACGGTCCTGTGGCAGCATGGCTGCCTTGAAAACGAATCAGCTCAGGAGTCCCTTTCATGCCCACCAACCACCACTTGTCTTTCGGCCTTGAAGGCCGTGTCGTCATCGTCACCGGCGCGGCCAATGGCATTGGCGAGGCCTGTGCCCAACGCTTTGCAGCAGAAGGCGCCCATGTGGTGCTGGCCGATGTGAACAGCGAGCGTGGCGCTGCCGTGGCCGCCGAGCTGCGCAGCGCAGGCCACAGCGCTGGCTTCATGGTCTGCGACGTGTCGCGCAAGTCCGATGTGGACGCCTTGGTGGACCATGTGCTGCAGGCCTTTGGCCGCTTGGATGTGCTGGTCAACAACGCCGGCATTTTCAAGGCCGCTGATTTTTTGGATGTGACCGAAGAGGACTTCGATGCCGTCATCAACGTGAACATCAAGGGCTCCTTCTTGATGGGCCAGGCCGCCGCCCGCGCCATGAAAAGCACCGGGGGCGGCGCCATCGTCAACATGAGCTCGGTCAACGGGGTGATGGCCATCCCCAACATCGCCAGCTACAACGTGAGCAAGGGTGGCATCAACCAGCTGACGCGGGCCATGGCTTTGGCATTGGCCGACTTTGGCATCCGCGTGAACGCGGTGGCCCCCGGCACCATTGCCACCGAACTGGCCCGCCAGGCGGTGCTGACCAGCGAGGCGGCGGAAAAGAAAATCATGATGCGCACGCCCATGAAGCGTCTGGGCGAACCCGACGAAGTCGCCAAAGTGGTGGCGTTTTTGGCCAGCGATGCGGCAAGCTACATCACCGGTGAGATCGTCACCGTGGACGGCGGTCGCATGGCGCTCAACTACACCGTGCCTGTTTGAAGAAAACCCCAATTCGTGAACCCCTCTCCATCTACCTCCTCCCTCCTTGACAGCTGGTTGGCCCAAGAGCGTGTCGTGCGCCAGCGCCTGGAAGCCGGCGCTGGCCCCGGTGTGGCGCGCCCCGACCAAGTCGCGGGCAAAACTGGCCTCGAAGTCATGCAGGGACTGCTGAGCGGCGAGCTGCCTTACGCCAGCATCGCCAAAACCTTGGACTTTGTGCTGATCGAGGTCAGTGCAGGCCAAGCCATTTTTCAGGGTGCGCCTGGCCTCAACCACATGAACCCGCTGGGCACCGTGCACGGCGGCTGGTTCGCCACCTTGCTCGACTCGGCCCTGGGCTGCGCCGTGCACACCCTGATGCCGCCCGGTCGCGGCTACACCACGGCCGAGCTGAGTGTGAAACTCGTCAAAGCCCTGACCCCCAAAGTGCAGCGCGTGCGGGCCATCGGCCAAGTGGTGCACTGCGGGCGCCAACTGGCCACCGCCGAAGCGCGACTGGTCGGGCCCGATGGCACCCTGTACGCCCATGCCAGCACCGCTTGCCTGGTTTTTGACATGCCCTCCCCCACTGGAAACAAACCATGAGACTCCTTCACACCATGCTGCGCGTGGGCAACCTGCAACGCGCGATCGACTTCTACACCCAAGTGCTGGGCATGACGCTGCAACGCACCTCCGAAAACCCCGAGTACAAATACTCGCTGGCCTTTGTGGGCTACGGCAGCAACCCGGACCATGCCGAAATCGAGCTGACCTACAACTGGGGCGTGGAGCGCTACGACATGGGCTCGGCCTATGGCCACATCGCCTTGGGGGTGCCCGACGTCTATGCCGCTTGCGACAAGATCAAGGCCGCTGGTGGCCACGTGACGCGCGAGCCTGGCCCGGTCAAAGGCGGCAGCACGGTGATTGCCTTTGTGACCGACCCCGATGGTTACAAGATCGAGCTGATCCAGCGACCGCAATACGCGAACCTTTGAGACCACAGCGCCCATTTTTTGGAGTCCTCACATGATCGACCTGAGCGGACAACGTATCCTGGTGACCCAGTCCCAAGAATTCATGGGCCCGGCCCTGTGCGACACCTTGCGCGCCTGCGGCGCCGAAGTGATCGCCGACGCGCGGCTGCTCACCCACCCGCTGGACGCGCAGGCCGTGATCGAGGCGGCCGGGCCGCTCGATGCACTGGTCATCAACCTGGCGCTGCCTGCGCCGTCCACCGCAGTGACCCACATTGACGAAGCCGAGTGGCGCCAGGTGTTTGAGGTGATGGTGGACCCACTGCCCCGCCTGGTGCGGGCGGTGGTGCCCGGCATGAAGGCCCGGGGCGGCGGCAAGATCGTGGTGATGGGCAGCGCCTCGGCCTTGCGCGGCATGAAGCGCGCCGCCAGCTACAGCGCAGCGCGCGGTGCGCAGCTGGCCTATGTGCAGGCGGCCGGTGTGGAGCTGGCCCCCGACAACATCCAGCTCAATGCCGTGGCGCAGAACTTTGTCGACAACCCCACCTACTTCCCGCCCGAAGTGCAGGCCAACCCGCGCTTTCAGGAACGCCTCAAACGCGAAGTGCCGCTGGGCCGCCTGGTCAAGGCCGAAGAAGACGCCCGCTTTGTGGCCTACCTGTGCAGCGACGCCGCCAGCTGCTTTGTCGGGCAGGTGTTCCCGATGTCGGGCGGTTGGGCGGTGCGCTGATCGGGCGCAACGCTTCAGCCCTTCATGACTCAGCGCGGCAACTGACTCGCCTCACGCGTCAGCGCTTCGATCCGTGCCCAGCCCCCCTGGGCCAGCGCGTCAGCGGGAACCAGCCACGAGCCGCCCACACAAGCCACGTTGGGCAAGCTCAGCAGGTCGTTGGCGTCATTTGGCGTGACGCTACTGCAAGCCGGGAACGCATTTCAAGTCTTCCATTCGACAGTAAATCAGGTTGGGAATTCGTTCGCCAAGCTTGCGTCCCAAGTTCTGAGCTTGGATAAGACAAGCGCCATTGAAATCGCTGCAAGCACATTTCCATGGCATTGGTAGAGCAACTTCGCTCCGGGAAAACTGCGGGTAAATACCATTATTTAACTTATTTTTTAAAACATAATTACTAAAAAATAAGATCGGGAGACTTTAATGGAGCTTGACAAAGAAGACGTTCGTGCTCGCATAGCAGCATTGCTTCAAGAGCACATGGACATCGATCCGGCCTTGGCGTTGCAAGACACCGTGTTCAGTGAGTTACACAAAGATTTCGACTCTTTGGCGCTGTTGGAGTTGCAGCTCTTGCTAGAAAAAGAGTTCGACATGGAGTTCGACGGCTTTGACCGCAACGCCAAGATTCCCACCAATGTGAGCGAAATGGCTGACGCCCTCATGCGAGAGTACGAGCTGTACCAATTGCGGCAAGCCAAGAAGAACTCGGCTCCAAACAACCAAGCCCCTGAATCCATCACAGGCTGACAACATGCGCAGAGTGGTCATCACTGGCATGGGGGCTCTTTCCGCCTTGGGCACGACGGCGCAGTCTTGTTTTGACAACTTGATTGCAGGGCATAGCGGCATACGCCCGCACCCAACACACGCATTACCTTTTCCCGTCGGTTATGTTGACTTTGATGCCGATGCCCACTTCAGCAAGATGCAGTTGTTGGGGCTTGATCGAGTCAGTCAATTGGCCATTGTGGCGGCAGAGCAAGCCATGCAGCAAGCCCAAGCCGCAGAGCCTAAGTTGGACCGTCTGCAAATGGGTGTTTTTTGGGGCACAGGTGGTGGCGGTTGCGAATCCACAGAACACGCTTATGCCAAATTTTTTGATGCAGGCGGTGAACGAAAAAAGCTGCTGACCGTTCCTGCCGCCATGATCCACGCCGCTGCGGCACAAGTGGCCATGCGTTTTGGCATTGGGGGTGAGTGTCAGACCTACTCCACAGCCTGTTCATCGGCCGCCGTAGCCATTGGCGAAGCTTTTCGCCGCGTTCAATATGGGCATTGGCCCATGGCCTTGGCCGGCGGCGCTGAAGCCCCGTTGTTACCCGGTGTCATGAACAGTTGGATGGCCATGCGCGTGCTCTGCACTGACCCGCAAGATGCCTCCGGCACAGGCTGCCGCCCCTTCAGCGCAGACCGCTGTGGTTTTGCCATGGCCGAAGGTGCAGCTGCCTTTGTTTTGGAAGACTTGGAACATGCCCAAGCCCGCGGAGCCACCATCCTGGCCGAAATGCTCGGCTATGGCGTGAGCAACGACGCGGCCCACATCACCAAACCTGACTCGCAAGGCCAAGCCCGAGCCATGCAATCGGCCTTAAAGTTGGCCAAATTGGCCCCGCATGACATTGGTTACATCAACGCCCATGGCACAGCCACCCATGCAGGGGACATGGCAGAGGTGCAATCTATCGAGCAGGTCTTTGGCGCTGGTGCTAGCGGCATACCCGTCAGTGCAACCAAATCTGCGCATGGACACGCAATGGGTGCAAGTGGCGCATTGGAATGGGCGGTCACCATCGAAGCCCTGCGCAGACAAGTGCTGCCCCCCACCACCCATTTCACACACGCAGACGCAGGTGTCAGCATGGACTTTATCCCGCACACGGCACGACTGGCACCAGCCCTTCAATGCGCCATGTCCAATTCATTTGCCTTTGGTGGCAACAATGCCGTGTTGATTGCGCGGAGGTGGGAGTCAGCATGAACGCATGCCATGAAAATGTTTGGCGCTTGCCGCTGCACGACGAATTGGTTTTCGATTGGTCCTATAAAGCACAGACATCTTCCGTACAAAATCTATACGCCAAAAGCAAGCACGCGCAGTGGGATGCCGCAGAGCGCATCAACTGGCAACAAGACCTGGACCCGGAAAACCCTTTTGGCTACGACGACAGATTGATGCCATTGTCTGGCACAGCGGCTTGGGCCAAAGCATCCAGCAAGGAACGTGCAAACGTACGTCACCAGTACCAAGCCTACATGGTCAACCAGTTTTTGCATGGTGAGCAAGCTGCCCTGCTCGCCGCTGCCCGCTTGGTGCAAGTCTTGCCCAATGTCATGGGCAAACAGATGGCCGCACAACAAGTGGCCGACGAAGCCCGTCACATCGAAGTCTTTGAACGCCTAATTCGCGAAAAGATCCAGATCCGTTACCCCGCAGATGCTGGGCTCAAAGCGCTAATTGAAGAGGGCCTGCGCGACAGCCGTTGGGATTTTGTGGTGCTGACCACCCAGGTTCTGATCGAGGGCATGGCCTTGGTTTCAATGCAACAACTCAGAGATTTCAGCAAACACCCGCTGATTTCCACTATCGGCAATTACGTGATGGCCGATGAAGCCAGGCACGTGGCCTACGGTCAGCATTTGCTCAAAGATCACCTCTCACAGTTGACCGCATACGAAAAGAAAGAGCGCCATGATTTTCTACTCGAAGGCATTGAAAAACTCAAAACTGGAATCATGATCCCTGACGTGAAAGGGTTTCATTTATCGGATGAAGAAAAAAAGTCTTGCGTACTTTTTCGAGAAAAAGTTGCAAGTAGATTTGAGTTCAGATGCTCGGATTTACTTGATTTTTAATAACTGCATTGATTTTTTCAATTAAAATCAGATCTGATTATTTAAATAATTATTATTTAGAAAATAAACATGTTAAGTTCAGATGGTTTATTTTTAATGGCGAAAAAATCAGTTATTTTGCTGGCAACGATTTTGGCCGGATCATTTATTTTGTCAGCCGTTGAAAATTATATAAATATCGAAAATATGTTTGATAGAAATCGTAATTATAAAGACTCAATAAATAGTATAGCTCCATTTAAGACATTTATTTTTGCCCCTATATTTGAAACATTTTTAATATATTTATATATAAGAATGACTGGCGAGAAAAAATATGTATTTAAATATATTTTTTTTGGGATCTGCATGGGGGTTTTTCATGAATATTATCAACCCAAATCTTTTTTATCGATATTATTTGTTTTTTCCGTTATGACGTACGGATTGGTGGATTTTTTGAACAAATACGGAAGGATGGTGTCGATAACACTCGTTGCTGTTATTCATTCTCTGTATAACATTATTGTTGTATATTTTTTCTAATTTTGAATTAATCCCGCAAAATTAGAAATTTCTACATGGGATTGAAGGAGTAGAAAGATGCATGAAATTTCACGCAATTTGACTTTGGATGTTGAGGCTGGAGCCAGTGCGGGGCAGGCCGCAGTTGCGCAAACGGCCGCCGCAGTTGGATGGGAGGTTGCTGGTGCTATCGCGAACGGAATCGTGAATGGCGTCACAGCAATGGCTAATTCAGGTGCCCCATCGGTGAGCAATCCAATGGGAGATCCTGCGCCTGACAATTGCACAATGTCGGTCACAAATGACTCGATCACAGTCTCTTGCCCAAATGATGGTGGTGGCGGCGGTGGCGGCGGCAAAGTCATCTGTACAGAACTTTGCCGAAACGGTGCCATTGAGCATGACGTCTGGATGGCCGATATCCGCTATAGCCGCCAGAACTTCTCCGAGCAGACCATGCGCGGTTATCACCTCTGGGGCATTCCCTATGTGAAGCTCATGCGCAAGTACCCCTCGTTCGCCAAAATGGCCGAACACCCCACACGTTGGTTTGCCGAAGACATTGCTTATCGCATGGGGGTGCTGTCCAAACCCAACTACAAGGGCTGGGTGCTGCGTGAGGTGTTCTTCCGGCCGGTCTGCTTTGGCATAGGCCTTTTCGCCAAGGCCCGTGACTGGCAAGCGCTGTGGCGCGATGGCGTGACACCATCAGGTTTGCACATCTTTCCGAGAAAAAGTTGCGACCAGATTTAAATCCAGATTTTTGGATATATTTAAAATTAATAAAATATAGGTTAGCCACCCAAACCTATATACACTACCCAAATCAGTCCAAAAGGGAAATTTAATATGAAGAAAATTCTGGATGCCAAAAGCACAGTCACAAAATATTTAAACATCAAACCCATAAGCCCTCCGAAAAATAAAAATCAAAGAAAAGAGGCGGCAAATGAGTGCACTTAATGCCACCTCGATATTAATGTCTATTGCTTTTTTAATTTCAATAGCACATGAAATTATTAGAGTAAAGGCAATTTCCAGAAAAAGTTATATCTTTCTTTTTTTGGCCATTTCAACCTCTTGTGCAACCCAAATATTTAATGAGGGGCTTAATTTCGGAACCATAGGGATAATAATTTCGACAGTTGCATCATTTTTTTTAATTTTCAAATCTCAAAAGGAATAAAAATGAAATCCATCGACAAAGAATACTTTGACCACATAAATGGTGGTGTGAATGTAGGCAATCAAATTGGATCTGCAGTAAGCGCAGTCGCAGCAGCTGCAGCAGTTGCCGCTGCTGCCACAGCAGTTGGTGCTGCAGTTGCAACGGGAGCAGCAATTGGTGCTGCAATTAATGCGGTTTCTAATAATGTTGGAACATCATCACCTGGACCAGCAGCACCAGATACTTCACCCGGTGTTGATGAAATGGGCAACGTTATCGGAGCAATAAACTCTAACGATGTCGTTTGCAATGATGGAGGAGGCGGTGGCGGTGGTGGCAAAGTCATCTGTACAGAACTTTGCCGAAACGGTGCCATTGAGCATGAAGTCTGGATGGCCGATATCCGCTATAGCCGTCAAAACTTCTCTGAACAGACCATGCGCGGTTATCACCTCTGGGGCATTCCCTATGTGAAGCTCATGCGCAAATACCCCTCGTTCGCCAAACTGGCCGAATACCCCACACGTTGGTTTGCCGAAGACATTGCTTATCGCATGGGGGTGCTGTCCAAACCCAACTACAAGGGCTGGGTGCTGCGTGAGGTGTTCTTCCGGCCGGTCTGCTTTGGCATCGGCCTTTTCGCCAAGGCGCGTGACTGGCAAGCGCTGTGGCGCGATGGTTTGACGCCTTCAGGTGTTCGCTCCTGAGTGGATGCTGGTGGCTTTGCCGCAGTAGATGACAAAGCTACCACTATCGTCCATTTACTCCTCGCCATCAGGCAAAAATGCCTGATGGCGTTGATTGCTTTGTAAGGAGAGAACATGACTTGGTGCGTATGTCGATGGTCAATGGGGATTCTTTTTTCAGGGATTCTGTTACTGAGTGGTTGCGCGTTGACACCCAAGGACCCGCAAGCGCTGTCTCAAAGCGATGCATTATTGTCCCGTCAACTTGACGCTATTGATGCGCATTTGAATAAAACATCGCCGCAGCAACGCACGGTCATTTATGTAGGTTCAGCCCAACATTCTCAATCATTGGTGTTTCAGCGCGATGTTTTATTCTTGAAGAAAAGGTTATTGGAAATCAATCCCAATGTACAAACTATCTTGCTCAGCAATCAGTTGGAATCAAGTCAGCTTAATTACCCGTTCGCCACCCAGTCATCCTTGGACATGGTTTTCAAAAGAATTGGGGACTGGTCTCAAAAACGTCCTATCCATCTGGTGACATTGATATCAACGCATGGGAATGTCGATGTCCTTTCAGTGAACATCGGCAACGCCTATTGGCCCGCAGTTCGGTCGGTCAACATTAAGAAATGGCTTGATGTCATACCGCATGTGCCATCGGCATTGATTCTCTCTGCATGCTATTCGGGCTCATTTGTTCCACCCTTGCAAGGGCCACAACGAATAATCATGACCGCCGCTGCCCACAACAGAAACTCGTTCGGATGCGCCTATCACAACAAGAACACCTACTTCATGGGCAATTTGTTGGGAGAGGGTTGGAATCCAGATCAAACATGGCAGGAAAACCATCAGCAAATGGCCCAAAAAATCATGGCGCTCGAACAAAAAAATGGACTACTGGCCTCCTCCCCGCAAATTGATGTACCGGAAAAATTCCGTAGCCAAAAAATCAGAGATTTTGTCAACGGTCGCCTGCCCGAATAAAAACACAAGATCGGTTTCAAGGTCACCCCATGTCATTGTTTCGCCAAGAGGCCCTTCAACAGCAACAGCAGCGTTATTACGGCGCGATTGTGCTGCGCAGTCCACAAGTGTTTGTATGGCTTTCGGTGGCGGTGCTTTGCATTGCCGTTTTGCTGATGAGTTTGCTCATTTGGGGTCAGTACACAAGGCGCGCCAGTTTGAGTGGTTTCGTCATTCCCGAAGGTGGCGTTTTGCGTGTGTACAGCCCTTTGGCTGGGCGCGTGGCCGCTTTGCATGTGCACGAAGGCCAGGAGGTGCAGGCCGGGCACGCTTTACTGACCGTGCTGGATGAGCGCTACCGAGAACAAGGGCCTGAATCGCGCACAGCCGTAGCCACCCAAATCGAATCGCGGCAAAGCAATTTGCGTGCGGTTTTGGGTGAACAAAAGCAGCTCTATCAACGCACCAGTACAGGGCTGCAAACGCGTATACAGGCCCTGGAACGTGAGCAGATGCAACTGCAACAAGAGCAACGGGCTTTGCAGCAGCGCTTGGAATTGGCCTCAGTCATGGAACAACGGTTTCGGGAACTGCGGGCGCAAGACTTTGTTTCTGTGGTGCAGTTGCAGGAAAAAACCGAAGCCGCCTCTGAGTTGCGCTATCGAGTCCAGCTAAATGAGCGAAACCAAACCAGCATTGCCCGTGAGTTGCAAACTTTGCAGACCGAGCTGGAAGTCTTGCCCATGCGCGAACGCACCCAGCTGTCTGAGCTGGAACGCAATCTGCAAGGAGCGCAGCAAGAGCTGATCGAAACGCAGTCAAAACGGGAAATGGTGGTCCGTGCACCAACAGCTGGCCGTGTCACGGGCATGAGTGCCAAGCTGGGTGCAGGCGTTGACCCTGAACGACCCCTATTGACATTTGTGCCCTTGGACGCAGACAAAGCCACCTTGGAAGTGCATTTGTTTGCCCCTAGCAAAGATGCCGGTTTCATCAGGCCCGGCCAGTCGGTGCGGATTCGCTACCAAGCTTATCCCTATCAAAAATTCGGTCACTACGACGGCCTAGTCCAAGAGGTTTCGGGTTCACCCATGTTGCCCGCCGAATTACCTTACCCTGTTGCAGCCAAGTCAGAAGGGCTCAGCCTATTGGAGGGTTTACCCGCCATGCCCAACACCGATCCCATGTTCCGCATCCGAATCCGGCCTCAAAACCCCTATGTGATGGCTTATGGCCAAAAACAAGCGTTGCAACCCGGTATGCAAGTCGAGGCCGATGTGATGCTGGATACGCGCAGTCTTTTGGAATGGATTTTTGAGCCGCTGCTGAGCGTGCGTGGAAAGTATTTTTGATGAACTTCGCTTGGCCTGGCACCAGCCAGAAACTGCCGATCACTTTGCAGACCGAGGCGGCCGAGTGTGGCTTGGCTTGCTTGGTCATGGTGTTGTCGTATCACGGACATGACATTGACTTGCCCAGCCTGCGTAGTCGCTTGGCTGTATCACTCAAAGGCATGAACTTGGGGCAGCTGATCGAGGCAGCAGAAAGCTTCTCGTTGGCAGCTCGCCCCTTGCGTTTGGATTTGCACGAGGTCAGCAACTTGCAAACCCCTTGCGTCTTGCATTGGGACATGAACCACTTCGTGGTGCTCAAACGTGTGACGGCCAAACACATGGAAATTCACGACCCGGCCAAAGGTTTGGTGAGGTTCAGCCACAAAGAAGCCTCTGCACATTTCACGGGTGTGGCATTGGAGTTGACGCCGACCAGTGGATTTGAGATCAAAAATGAAAAGCAACGCGTGCGACTGCGCGAGCTTTTTGGGCAGGTGTTGGGGCTCAAACGCCAGCTTTTGCAAATTTTCTTGATCTCCATGGGCATTGAGCTTTGCGGTTTGCTGTCACCTCTCTATGTCCAATGGGTGGTGGACCATGCGCTGGTCTCGGGGGACAGGGATTTGGTTACCTTGCTGGCCATGGGCTTTTTCACCGTGGCTTTGATCCAAGTTTGTGTCAGTGCCTTGCGCTCTTGGGTGGTGCTGCATTTGAGTACCAGCATCAGTGTGCAATGGTCGGTGAATGTGTTTGCGCACCTGATCCGTCTGCCCCTTGCGTGGTTTGAGAAACGTCACCTGGGCGATATTGTTTCGCGCTTTGACTCTATTGGTGCCATTCAAAAAACACTGACCACCAGTTTCATTGAAGCCGTCATTGATGGGGTTATGACGATCGTGACCCTGTGCATGATGTTTTTTTACAGCGCATGGATGAGTCTGATCACGCTCACTGCTGTGGTGTTGTATGCACTTTTGCGCATGTTGGTCTACGCACCGTTGCGGCGTGCCACTGAAGAGCAGATTGTGCTGAGTGCCAAGCAGCAGAGTACCTTTTTGGAAAGCGCTCGGGGTGCCCAGGCCATTAAACTGTTTGGACGTGAAGGACAGCGTCAGATCATGTGGCACAACCGCGTGGTGGACACCACCAATCGGCTGGTTGCAACTCAAAAATTCATGATCTTGTACCGATTGGCCAACGGGACATTATTGGGTTTGGAATTGATTTTGAGTGTCTGGCTGGGGGCTCAACTGGTTTTGGCCAATGTTTTTTCCATTGGGATGCTGTTTGCCTTCATGACGTACAAAGCAGTTTTTGCAAGCCGCATCAGCAGTCTGATCGATAAGGCCATTGAGTTAAGCATGTTGAGCTTGCAGGGGGAGCGCTTAGCTGACATCGTGCTCACGGAGAAAGAAGATTTGCGCACGCAGCAAAAACGCGGGGCCTTGGTGAACCCGCAACTGGCGGTGGACAACATCAGTTTCCGATATTCAGAGCTTGACCCCTATGTACTGCGCAACCTTTCCTTGGAGTTGCCAGCAGGAAAATCCATTGCCATCACTGGCCCATCGGGTTGTGGCAAAACCACATTGGCCAAACTGCTTTTGGGTTTACTGAAACCCGAGAGTGGCCGCATTCTGGTCAATGGGCAAGAATTGGAACGCATGGGCTTACACAATTACCGCCCGTTTGTGAATGCGGTCATGCAAGACGACCAATTGTTTGCAGGTTCCATTGCAGAGAACATCGCATTTTTTGCGCAGTCCATTGATATGGACAAGGTTGAAGAGGTCTGTCGCATGGCCTGCTTGCATGATGATGTGAAGGCCATGAACATGGCGTACAACACCCTGATTGGTGATATGGGCACGGCTTTATCGGGCGGCCAAAAGCAGCGTTTGCTCCTCGCACGCGCTCTTTATCGCGATCCGCAAATTTTGGTTTTGGACGAAGCCACCAGCCATCTGGATGTTGAACTGGAAAAAGCCATTAACCAAGCTATTCAAAACCTGTCTATCACCAGGATCGTGATCGCTCACCGTCCACAAAACATCGCTGCATGCGATTGCGAGATCCATTTGCCAGACCATAACCATGGCTGACACCCATACCGAACCATGTGCCTTTGCGAACTCACACGTACAGCCATACAAGATTTGATTCCACACCGTGATCCATTTCTATTTTTGGAAAGTGCACGCGTGGAATCCGAGAAGGAAATCTCTGGTCTTGCGGTATGGTCAAAAACACACCCGATTTTGCAAGGACACTTTCCACAAAGACCGATAGTTCCTGGTGTCTGCTTGATCGAAGCAGGTGCTCAATTGGCGGGGGTATTGCTGCGATGGCAAAGTCAAAATATGTCTGCATCGCAAAATGGCTTAGGTGTGCTGGCCAGTGTTCAAAATGCCAAATTCAAGCGAGGCTTAGCCCCTGATGAATTGCTCAGAATACATTGTCGAGTGAGAGCATTGAGCCCGCGCGCATTTGTGGTGCATTGCACTGGGTCAATGCACACCAGCAGTACCCTCGTGTTTGAAAACGAAATATTGCTGGCTCAACAATTTGACCCAATTTAATCCGGTGTGCCACATCCATCAATCAGCGCGGCAAGCGACTGGCCTCTCGCGCCAGCGCTTCGATCCGTGCCCAGTCCCCCTGGGCCAGCGCGTCAGCGGGAACCAGCCACGAGCCGCCCACACAAGCCACATTGGGCAAGCTCAGCAGGTCCTTGGCGTTTTGTGGGGTCACGCCACCGGTGGGGCAGAACTTCACATCAAAGAACGGGCCGCTCCAGGCCTTGAGCATATTCGCGCCGCCCGCCTGCATGGCGGGGAAGAATTTGAGTTCGGTGTAGCCGCCCTCTTGCGCCATCATGATCTCGCTGCCGGTGGCCACACCGGGCAACAAGGGCAAGCCCAAATCTTTGCAGGCCTGGCCCACCGCCGGGGTGTAGCCGGGGCTCACCGCGAAACGGGCACCGGCTTTGACCGCGGAAACGGCGTCTTGCGGACTGCGCACCGTGCCCGCACCCACCACCGCACCCTCGACTTCGTTGGCAATCGCTTCCATGCAGGCCAGGGCCTGCGGCGTGCGCAAGGTGATTTCGAGCATGCGGATGCCACCGGCCAGCAAGGCACGGGCCATGGGCACGGCATGCGCCACATCGTTCAAAACGATCACGGGGATCACGGGGGCGTCCTGCATCACTTGCAGGGAGGTCAACATCGGGGTAGGGGTTACAGCCATGTGCAGGCTCCTTCTTCGGCTTTGAGCGCATTGCGGCGCAGATTGGCAAACAGTTCACGGCCCATGCCCACGCCGTTGGCGGCGCTGAGCTCGGCAGGCATCTGGGCCAGCGGGCGGGCGGCCCATTCGGCCTCGCTCACCATCACTTGCAGGGTGCCCGCGAGGCCATCCAGGCGGACCCGATCACCATCCCGCACCTTGGCCAAGGGGCCACCGGCTGCGGCTTCGGGCGAGACGTGGATGGCGGCGGGCACTTTGCCCGAAGCGCCGCTCATGCGGCCATCGGTCACCAGCGCCACCCTGAAGCCTTTGCCTTGCAGCACGGCCAATGGCGGGGTGAGTTTGTGCAGCTCGGGCATGCCGTTGGCTTGCGGGCCTTGCCAGCGCACCACACAGACGAGGTCGCGGTCGAGTTCTCCGGCCTTGAACGCTTGCTGCAATTCGTCTTGCGAATTGAACACCCGCGCGGGGGCTTCGATCACGTGGAAGGCTTCGGGCACGGCCGAGATTTTGATCACGCTGCGGCCCAAATTGCCTTTCAGCAACTTCAGGCCACCCGTGGCGCTGAAGGGGCTGCTGGCCGGGCGCACCACGGTGTCGTCTTGGCTGACGCCGACTTCGTTCCAAACCAGTTGACCCTGGTGTGCCGAAGGGATGCGGGTGAATTCACGCAGGCCACCGGGGCGCACCGTCATCACATCGGCGTGCATCAGACCGGCATCGAGCAACTCGCGGATCACGTAACCGGGGCCGCCTGCAGCTTGGAACTGGTTCACATCGGCACTGCCATTGGGGTACACGCGGGTGAGCAGTGGCACCACGTCCGACAGGGCCGAGAAATCATCCCAATCGATCACGATGCCCGCCGCACGCGCCACCGCCACCCAGTGGATCAGGTGGTTGGTGGAGCCGCCCGTGGCCAACAAGGCCACCATGGCGTTGACGATGCAGCGCTCGTCAACCAGGCGGCCAATCGGCGTGAAGTGTTGGTCCTTGACCAGCGCCAGCACGGTGCGGGCGGCTTCGCGGGTCAGCTCGGCACGCACGCCTTCGCCCGGGTTGATGAAGGCGGTGCCGGGCACGTGCAGGCCCATGGCTTCGAGCAGCATCTGGTTGCTGTTGGCCGTGCCGTAAAAGGTGCAAGTGCCTTCGCCGTGGTAGGCCTTGGACTCGGCCTCCAGCAACTCGGGCCGGCCCACCAGGCCCTGCGCGGCTTGTTCGCGCACTTTGGATTTTTCGCTGTTGGAAAGGCCACTGGTCATGGGGCCGGCTGGCACAAACACCGTGGGCAAATGGCCGAACTGCAAAGCGCCAATCAGCAGGCCCGGCACGATCTTGTCGCACACGCCCAGCATCAGGGCGGCGTCAAACACATCGTGGCTGAGCGACACCGCGGTGGCCATGGCGATCACATCGCGGCTGAACAGGCTCAACTCCATGCCGGGCGTGCCCTGGGTCACGCCATCGCACATGGCGGGCACGCCCCCGGCCACTTGGGCCGTGGCGCCCCATTTGCGGGCTTCGTCCTTGATCAGGTCGGGGTAGTGCTGCAGCGGCGCGTGGGCCGAGAGCAGGTCGTTGTAGGCGTTGACGATGCCAATGTTGGGCGCGCGTGGGGCAACCACCTTGATTTTGTCGAGCGCCGTGGCGCGGCTTTTGTCGGCCTCGGGCATGGCGGCAAAGGCGTGGGCCACATTGGCACAGCCCAAGCGCTGGGCACCGGGGTCGCGCTGGGCTGCGGCGTCTACCTGCTGCAAATAGGCCTGGCGGGTCGCTCGGCTGCGCTCGGTGATGCGGGCGGTGACGGCGGCCAAAATCGGATGAAGTGTCATGTCCTGAAGCCCTGATGGGACTTGGTAACTAAATTACATCATCGATGGTAACCGTGTTCCTCTGTTTTGGTGCGTGCCCAGCGTTACAAAAGAGGTACAAGCCGCATTTGGAGGTTTGAAGACGTAAAAAAACCCGCCGAAGCGGGTTTTAACAGCGCCGGTGGTGCTTCACTTGGCGGCAGAAGCCTCGGCTGCGGCAGGCGCAGCAGAAGCATCGGCTGCAGGCGCAGAAGCCTCAGCGGCAGGTGCTGCGACGGCGGCAGGGGCCGCTGGAGCAGCTTTGTGGCTTTTGGCAATGCCCACACCCACGGCCACACCCACGGCCAGCAAGACAGCAGCCGCTAAAACAGCCCAAACCACGGATTCGTTGTCATCTTGAGAAGTCGACATGTATATTTCTCCGAAAATAATCGACGTATTGTAATAGGGCCTCATTGCACATGACTGACACCCTCGCCGCTACAGCCCAAGGGGAACCTGCCGACAGCCGCAGCACGGCCTACCAAGGCCCCTTGCTCGACCAATTTCGGGCGCAAACAGCTGGCCAAGATCTTTGGGTGTTTGGCTATGCTTCCTTGCTGTGGCGCCCCGAATTCGAGGCCGAAGAACAGTACACCACTCGCGTCTGGGGCTGGCACCGCGCACTGAAAATGTGGAGCCGACTGAACCGGGGGAGCCCCGAATGTCCAGGTTTGGTGTTCGCCTTGTTGCCCGGCGGCAGCTGCCAAGGTGTGGTGTACCGTGTGCACAAAACCCAGGCCGATGAGGTGCTGACACGGCTTTGGGCCCGAGAAATGCCCATGGACGTCTACACCCCCAACTGGCTGCCCTGCGCCACCCCCCATGGCCCGGTCAAAGCCCTGGCCTTCACGCTGCACCGCAGCAGCCCCAGCTTCACAGGCGACTTGCCTGCAGAGACTTACCAGCAGATCTTTCGCCAGGCGAGCGGGCGCTTTGGCACCACCCGCGATTACGCACAGCTCACCTACCAGAGTCTGCAGGAACATGGCATCGAGGACCGGGCGCTGGCCGCCTTGTTGCGCCATGCCAACTGACATGCCCTGACCATGCCCTGACACACCGCGGGCCCGAATGACAGGGCGCCATGCGGCTTCCCAGCCGCTGCCTATACTTGCAGCATGAACATCGCCGACCTGCGCAAGAGCTACGAAAAAGCCGAGCTCAACGAAAACGCTTCCCATGCCGACCCGCTGCAGCAATTTGAGCAGTGGTTGCAGGAAGCCATCGCCTCCGAAGTGCCTGAGCCCAATGCCATGACCTTGGCCACCGTGGCCAGCAACCTGCGCCCCAGCACCCGGGTGGTGCTGATCAAGGGTTACGACCCACGTGGCATTGTTTGGTACACCAACTACGCCAGCCAAAAAGGCCAGGAATTGGCGGGCAACCCGTTCGCAGCGCTGCAATTCCATTGGGTGGAGCTGGAGCGGGTGGTGCGCATCGAAGGCCGTGTGGAGAAAGTCAGCGACGAAGAAAGCGACGCCTACTTTCACAGCCGCCCCCTGGACTCGCGCATCGGCGCATGGGCCTCACCCCAAAGCCAGGTGATCGACGGGCGCACCGTGTTGGTCACCAACGCCGCCAAATACGCGGCGCAGTTCATGCTCAACCCACCTCGCCCACCTCACTGGGGCGGCTACCGCTTGGTGCCCGACCAATGGCAGTTTTGGCAAGGTCGCAAGAGCCGCCTGCACGACCGCCTGCGTTACACGCAAGCCGGTGGTCAATGGTTGCGCGAGCGGCTGGCCCCCTGAACCGACGACAGGCTCAGGCAGGCAACCAAGGCAACACCGCCATGACCGCCGTCACGCTGACCACAGCCATCGCGGTGGACACGGCCACGCCCGCCGTGACCGCGTCTTCTTCCTTGCGGTAGCGCTGCGAGAACAAAAAGACATTGGCCCCGATGGGCAAAGCGGCCGCCACGGTCATGACCGCCAAATGCAGCCCGCGCAAACCCAGCAACCAGCCCACCGCCAGCATGAGCGCGGGGTGGACCACGGTTTTCACCACAGACAATTTCAGGGCAGACATGAACTGCTTGCCGATCGGCGTTTGTGACAGCGTGATGCCCACCAGCACCAAAGCGATCGGACCAAAAGCACTGCCGAGCAATGCCAACGGTCGGTCCACCACCGGGTGCAGGCCCCAGCCGGTCTGGGCATAGACCAAACCCACCAAAATCGGCAAAGGCACGGGGTGAACGATGGCGTTGCGCACCGCAGACGCCACCGTGCGCCAAACAGCGCGGCGCTCGCCGGACAGGGCGGCGTGCTCGCTGGCCACTTGCAACTCCAGCACCAGCGTGGCCGCACTCAGCAAAACCAAGGCGTGCAAAGAGATCAAGGTGAACAGCAAGACCTGGCCCTCTTGTCCATAGGCCAAGCCGATCAAGGGCACGCCGATCATCAAGGTGTTGCTGAAAATACTGGCCAATGCCAGCACCGAAGCGCGGCTGTTGCGACCATAGAGCCAAAGCATGGCGACAAACAAGGCCCCGGCCACCAGAAAATACTGCGCCACGGGTTTGAAATCCAGCTGCTCTATGCGCACGCTGCTCATGGTGCGAAACAAGAGCGCTTGGGTCAGCACCAAAAACACCAGATTGGACAAGTCGCGCACCGACTCCCCGCGCACCAGTTTGGCCTTGCCCGCCACAAAGCCCACCACAATCAGCAGCACCACGGGCAGCAAGGACGACAAAACGGGATGGTCAAGGTTCATGCCCGGATTATCTCGTGGCCCCAGCCGCTCAAATAGCGGAAACCACGTAGCGCCGCCGCCATTGGCGACGCCACGCAGGCCATCAGAACGTGGCCTGAACCCCCAACTTGAAGCTGCGTCCCGGCAAAGGCGACTTGCCAAAAGCAGTACTCGTGAGGATGGAACTGGCGCTGTAGGCCAATTCGTTGGTCAGGTTGTCCATGCGGGCAAACCAATTGAGCACGGTGGCGTCCAGCTTCTGGCGGTAAGACACGCTGGCATTGACCAGGGTGTAGGCAGCCGTGGCCTTACTGCCGTCGGGCACGCGCTTTTGCGCCGCATGCCAGTCGGCACCTAGCCTGGCGCTCCAGGGGCCTTGACCGTGGACCAAGGTCGCACCCACACGCATGGGGGCGATGCGCGGTAAGGGCTCGCCTGAGCTTTCGTTGGTGGCCCGCACGGTGTCGGCCCGCCAGTCCAGATCGAGCGTCGAGGCGCCCTGCCACAGGCGCTGACGGCCGCTGACTTCCAGACCCTTGAATTGGGCCTTGACGCCTTGGTAAAGCTGCACGGGCAGTGAAGGCGTCGTTGGATCGTTGTCGACATCTTCAACAACACCCGTATCCATCAAACCAATGTAATTGGTGAAATGGCTTGCAAATGCTGTCACTGTCAATCGGTTGGGACCAGACTTCCAATCAAGACCAAGGTCCACACTGTTTGATTTCTCAAGTCGCAGCGTATCGTCACCGTTTTCGACTGCGTTGGTGGCGACATGCACTCCTTTTGCAAACAGCTCATAGTCTTTCGGCGCACGTTGTGTCATGGCGGCATGGCCTGTTAGGCTCCATGAGGGAGATAACCTGAACAAAGCGCCGGTTGCCAAACTCAGAGGAGAAAAGCGCCGCACGCCAGTGACAAAATCACCCGGCCGATCTGGGTTACCCATGGATTCGACCCTCACAGTCTCCCAACGCGCACCGGCCGTGACTTGGCCCCAAGTGGTAGGCAGCTCTTCGTGCACAAAAAGGGCTTGGCTGCGCGTGCGGCTAAAAGGCGCAAAGGCTTCGCTTCCCACCGCAGAAAAGCGGCTCGACTCGGTCTGCACACCCACCACGCCTTGCCACCCCGCCAACGGGCGGTGTCGTGCCTCGATGCGCAGATCCTGGCCCTTATTGGCAAACACGGTGCCTACATCAGCGCCTTCAAACTCGGTATGTTGGTAATCGGTGTGGCTCAGGCGAGCTTTGACGCTGTCAAACCAGCCCGGCAACTGACGCACTTGGCCCTCCAGCGCGTAGCGGGTGGTCTTCATGCCAATCGTCACCTCGTCTTCGGCCACCGTCCCGTAATCGCTTTGGTAGGTGTTGACCGATGCGCCCAAATAGCCATGGTCCCAAAAGGTGCTGGCCCCGATGGCCCCACCCCTTGCGGTGCTGGCCGAGTTGCAGATGCGCCGCGCGTTGGCAGGTGCGCCGGGCTTGGTGCATTCGAGCGCGACCGGCACCCGCACATCGCCGGTGCGGCGGTCAAAACCATCCAAGTGCAGGGCATAACGTTCGTTACCCGCCTCCACCAAACCGGCCACGCTGCGTTCGTCGTTGCCTGTGCCCACTTGCAGCTGGGCTTTGCCCTGCACGCCCGAAACCGGCGCGCGCGGGAGGCGGTTGTCGATCACGTTGACCACCCCGCCCACGGCGCTGCCGCCATAAAGCAAGGCGGCTGGGCCGCGCAGCACTTCCACACGGTCGGTGGACAAGACGTCCAAAGGCACTGCGTGGTCGTAGCTGAGCGCCGAAGCATCCAGGCTGGAGGCGCTGTTGTTCAGCACCCGGATGCGGTCCCCATCGAGCCCGCGAATGGTGGGGCGGCTGGCGTTGGGGCCAAAGTAGGTGCTGGACACACCGGGCAAGCCGTTCAGGGTTTCGCCCAAAGTGCTTTGCCCGCGTTCGAGCAGATCGGCACGGCCCATGGTGCTCACAGGCACGGTGGTGCTGTCGCGACCCAAGGGGTTGCCGGTGATGACGATTTCTGGGAGCACACTGGGTGCAGCGTTTTGCGCCCAAGCGTTTGAAAGAGACAAAGTGGCCAAGCAGGCGCAAGCCAAAGCCGAAAGCTGGAAAGAATGGGTCATAACAATGTGATTTGAAAAACAGGAACAGTCCAGCGCCTTCCGCCACAGACGGAAAGTCAGCCAGACGAGGTCAGGGGTTCAAATCAACACAGGCGGCGCACGGGCTTGCGCCGGGGACCAGCGGTCCCGGTCTGAAGAAAAAGCAAGCCGAAAGATGGGGGGCGCTGTAGTCCCCATCGGGGCCAAGCCAGGTGAGCACGATGCACTCAGCCGCTCGGCTTGGGACAGGTGATCCAGTACACGGCACAGGTCTGAGTCGGCGTCATGGCCCAGATCGTCCAGATGCCCTTCGTGTCGATGTTCATCTTGCCCAGGCTCAGCAAGCACATGTCCCTCGTGCCGCTCAACGGACGCTGACAGCGCATGCCCGGTCCCGTGCGCAATGCCATGCCACTGACCCCAAAGCGGGGACCACAACAAGGCCCCCAGCAGCAGGATATTCAGCCAGCGCGGCAGGCGTGAACAGGCTGAATTCATGGCCGGTGCGTGGTCAGCAGTGGATCAATGGGCGTGCTTCATGCCGCAATACTTGCCCAAAGCCAAGCCCTTGCAGGCGGTTTGCAGGGCCTTGGTGCATTGGTCGGGCTTCTTGCCGGACTCCAGGCATTTGGCCGCCGCCTCGTGGGCCTCGGCCATGGCACGGTGACGGGCAATGTCTTCTTGGACTTCTTTGTGGCTGTGTTGGGCTGCAGCCCCCAAGGGCAAGGTCAAAGTGATGAGGCAAAAAACAATTTTGTTCATGGTCTGATTTTTGGGGATGGGGTCAAGGGGTTTGACCCTGCCCTTCAAACTGGGCACAGATAAGAATACACGGTCTTTGGTCACTCACGCACCAAGCGTGCAAACGTCTTTTTGAACTTGCTAACCTTGGGCGCTGCCACCGCCATGCAATAACCTTGATAGGGGTTGCGTTCAAAAAAGTCTTGGTGGTATGCCTCCGCCCCACTGTAATTGGCCAACGCCAGCACCTCGGTCACGATGGGCTGGCCAAAGGCGTCGGCCGCGCTCAGTTCGGCGATCAGCGCCTGCGCCACTTGGGCTTGCTCGGCCGTGGTGAAGTAAATGCCGCTGCGGTACTGCGTGCCGATGTCGTTGCCCTGGCGGTTGAGCGTGGTCGGGTCGTGGATGACAAAGAAAATTTCCAGCAGTTCGCGGGTGCTGATCTGCGCAGGGTCGTATTCGAGCTTGACGACTTCGTTGTGCCCGGTGCGGCCGGTGCACACCTCTTCGTAAGTGGGAGCGACGGTCTGGCCATTGCAGTAACCCGATTCCACATCGGTCACGCCGCGCACCTTGACGTACACCGCCTCGGTGCACCAAAAGCACCCGCCACCCAACACCAATGTTTCTGTCATGTCGTTCCCCTTGTCATCCAGCACGGCCTGGCCAAAGCCAGCGTGGGTTGATTATCAGACGCCCGCTGCATCGGCTTGGACGGCCTGCACAAAGTCCTTGAGCGCGGTCTGGTCTCGGTCGCTGCGCCAGAGGCAACGGGTGTCGTAACGCACATCCACCGCGTCCAGTGGCACAAACACAGCCCCGGCCAAGGCCGATTGCTGCAAGGCCTGAGGCACCAAGGCCACACCCAGCCCCTGAGACACCAAGGACACCACGCTCAGCCAATGGCGCAGCTCATGCACCCCTTGCGGCATCCAGCCCGCTTGCTCACACAGCATCAGGATGCGCTCATGGTAATCGGGCGATACGGTGCGCGACACCACCACCAAATCCTGGCCACGCAGCTGCGCCAGGCTCAAACTGGGCGCTTGCGCCAAGGCATGCCCCAGCGGCAAACAGGCCACCAAAGGCTGACTGGCCACCAAAATTTGCTCAAAACCGGGGGGCACCCGGGGCGTGTGGACAAAGCCGACATCCAGCCGGTCGCGCAACAACTCGGACAGTTGTTCCGTCGAACTCAACTCCCGCAGCACCAAGCGCAAGCGGGGGTGGCTGGCCTGAAAACGGCTCATGATCTGCGGTAAACCGCAATACAACATGGTGCCGGCAAAGCCGATGTGCAGCTGACCCGACTGGCCTTCGGCCACGTCTCGCGCCTCACGGGCAGCGGCGCTGGCCTGGGCCAGCAGGGCGCGTGCGGCGGGCACAAAGGCCAAACCCGCCGCCGTCAGTTGCACGCCGCGGCTGTTGCGGTTGAACAAGGTCGCCCCCACCGAAGCCTCGAGCTGCTGAATGTTCAAACTCAAGGGCGGCTGCGAAATCGCCAGGCGCTGTGCGGCGCGGCCAAAATGAAGTTCTTCGGCCAGCATCAGAAAATAGCGCAGGTGTCGAAATTCCATGATTAAAATAATGTATTGATGAATAGGTAATCAATATTAGACAACTATTCATAAGCACCTGACAATCTGGGCAAGATTCATCTCACGGAGACACCGACCATGGCCACCACCAAAAACACCTTCAGCTGGGAAGACCCCTTCAACCTCAGCGCACAACTGACTGACGACGAGCGTCAGGTCCAAGAAGCCGCCCGCGCCTACTGCCAAGAGCGCCTGCTGCCCCGCGTGAAAGACGCCTTCTTGAACGAGACCACCGACGTGGCCATCTTCCGCGAGATGGGTGAGCTGGGCCTTTTGGGTGCCACCATCCCCGAGCAGTACGGCGGCGCAGGTCTCAACTACGTCTGCTACGGCCTGGTGGCGCGCGAAGTCGAGCGCGTGGACTCGGGCTACCGCTCCATGATGAGCGTGCAGTCCTCTTTGGTGATGTTGCCCATCAACGACTTCGGTTCTGAAGCCCAAAAGCAGAAATACCTGCCCAAACTGGCACGCGGTGAGTGGATCGGGTGCTTCGGCCTGACCGAACCCAACCACGGCTCTGACCCCGGCAGCATGATCACCCGCGCCAAAAAGGTGGATGGCGGTTACAGCTTGAGCGGCGCCAAGATGTGGATCACCAACAGCCCGATCGCCGACGTGTTCGTGGTCTGGGCCAAGGACGACGGCGGCCAGATCCGTGGCTTCATCTTGGAAAAAGGCTGGAAAGGCCTGTCGGCCCCTGCGGTGCACGGCAAGGTCGGCTTGCGTGCTTCGATCACCGGCGAAATCGTCATGGACGAGGTGTTCTGCCCTGAAGAGAACGCCTTCCCCGAGGTGCGTGGCTTGAAAGGCCCCTTCACTTGCCTCAACAGCGCGCGCTACGGCATCGCCTGGGGCGCCTTGGGCGCCGCCGAAGACTGCTACGCCCGCGCCCGCCAGTACGTGATGGACCGCCAGCAATTTGGCCGCCCCTTGGCCGCCAACCAGCTGATCCAGAAGAAACTGGCCGACATGCTGACCGAGATCAGCCTGGGCCTGCAAGGCTGCCTGCGCCTGGGCCGCATGAAAGACGAAGGCACCGCTTCGGTGGACCTGACCTCCATCCTCAAGCGCAACAGCTGCGGCAAGGCTTTGGACATCGCCCGCATGGCGCGCGACATGATGGGCGGCAACGGCATCAGCGCCGAATACGGCGTGGCACGCCACCTGGTGAACCTGGAGGTGGTCAACACCTACGAAGGCACGCACGATGTGCACGCTTTGATTCTGGGCCGCGCCATCACGGGGATCCCGGCTTTCTCGAATTGATCCTTGGCCTCGGCCAACCCAAGGGCTGCCGTCGGGCAGCCCTTTTTTTTTGGCGGGCCCAAGGTGCGCCAGCGCCTTGACGAACACCGGCGCAGGCCGTACATTACTAACCAGTCAGTCATTAATCAAGCCGTGAACCCCACCGATCCCATCGCGCCCCACAAACGTGAACGCCGCAAACAAGACCGCCCAGGCGAGTTGCTGGAGGCGGCTTTGGATTTGTTCGTGGAAAAAGGCTTTGCCGCCACCCGCGTCGAAGAGGTGGCCTTGCGGGCTGGCGTGTCCAAAGGCACGCTCTTTTTGTACTTTCCCAGCAAAGAAGACCTGTTCAAGGCCGTGGTGCACGACAACTTGGTGGTGCCCGTGACGCAAGGCGCTGTCGAAGTGGCGCAATTCCAAGGCACGATGGGGGAACTGCTGGAATGGATGATGCTGCAATGGTGGCGTCGTTACGGTGCCACCAAGGCATCGGGCATTTCCAAACTGGTCATGAGCGAGGCCAGCAACTTTCCGGACCTGGCGGTTTTTTTCCGAAACGAAGTGATTGAGCCTGCCCACGCGCTGGTGCGCAACACTTTGCAACGCGGCATGGACCGCGGCGAGTTTCGCGCCATGGACATCGATTTGACCTTGCACTCGGTCATGGCGCCACTTTTGTTTTTGGTGATGTGGAAGCATTCCATGGGGCCATGCTGCCCCAGCCATGAACAAATCGACCCTGAAGCGTTCATCACACAGCACGCCCGACTGATGGCGCGTGGCCTGTCTCCCACCTGATTTTCAACAGATTTTTGTCCCCCTCCACCATGAAAAAATCGACCCTTTGGATTTTGTCCGCCGTTGCCGCTGCAGCCTTGCTCGCTGGCGCCATGCGTTGGATGAGCCCACCTTCAACCAAGGCCACAGCGGTCCCCTCTCAGGCCCCCACAGCCAGCACGGTTGAATTGAGCGCCAATGACATCGTCCGCGTACAGGCCATGGACATGGTTTTGGATTTGCAGGTCTCGGGCACGCTCAAGGCCAGCCAGAGCGCCATGGTCAAGGCACGCGTGGCGGGGGAATTGATGGACCTGACGGTGCGCGAAGGGGACCTGGTCAAGGCGGGTCAAGTCATCGCCCGAATCGACCCGACCGAATACCAAGCGCGGGAGCGTCAAGCCAAACAACAGGCCGATGCAGCGGGCGCGCAGGTGGACATTGCGCAAAAACAATACGACAACAACAAGGCCTTGATGGAGCAGGGCTTCATTTCGCCGACCGCTTTGCAAAACGCGATGGCCAGCCTCAGTGGCGCCAAAGCCACCCACATGGCCGCCGTGGCTGCGCACGATGTGACCCGCAAAGCCTTGGACGATGCCATTGTCCGCGCCCCCATCAGCGGCCAGGTGGCCCAGCGTTTGGCGCAACCGGGCGAGCGCATGGCGATCGACGCGAGAATTGTTGAAGTCGTCAACCTGAGTCAATTCGAAGTGGAAGTCGGCTTGCCAGCCGCAGACGCAGGTTTGGTGCGTCCGGGCATGCGCGCCCAAATGAGCATTGAGGGCTTCGAAGAACCCGTGAGCGCCAAAGTTTTGCGGATCAGCCCCAGCGCCCAAGCAGGCAGCCGCAGCGTGTTGGTCTTTCTGGGCATTGCCGGAGAAGAGGGCCTGAGACAAGGCCTCTTTGCACAAGGCAAGCTGGGCACGAAAAGCACCCGGGCTTTGGCCGTGCCATTGGCCAGCGTGCGCATCGACAAACCACAAGCCTACGTGCAGGTCATCGATGGCGAACAAATCAAGCACGTCACGGTGCAAACCGGCACACGCACAGAGCAAACACAAAACGCCCTCACCCTGACTTGGGTGGAGGTTCAAGGGGTGACAGAGGGCACACAGGTCTTGACCGCCAGCGCAGGCGCCGTTCGTGAAGGCACCCAGGTGAAGTTCGCACCCGGCGTGCGCTGAAGGATAGCCCGCCATGTGGTTCACCCGTGTCAGTCTGAAAAACCCCGTCTTTGCCACCATGGTCATGCTGGCCCTGGTGGTCATGGGCTTGTTCTCGTACCAACGCCTCAAAGTTGACCAATTCCCCAACATCGATTTCCCGGTGGTGGTGGTCAGCACCGAATACCCCGGCGCTTCGCCTGAAATCGTGGAAAGCGAAGTGTCCAAAAAAATCGAGGAAGGCGTCAACTCGATCGCGGGCATCAGCGCCCTGACCTCGCGCAGCTACGAAAACCAGTCGGTGGTGGTCATCGAGTTCCAGCTGAACATCAACGGCCGCAAGGCGGCCGAAGATGTGCGTGAGAAGGTGGCGGCCATTCGCCCTACGCTGCGCTCCGAAGTCAAAGAACCCAAGGTGCTGCGCTTTGACCCTTCCGCTCGGGCCATTTGGTCTTTGGCCGTGGTGCCCACTGCGCCGACAGAGGGCACCAACGCCACACCCCATGCGTCGCTGAGTGCGGTAGAGCTGACCAACTGGTCTGAGCAGGTGCTGAAAAAACGCTTGGAAAACGTCCGCGGTGTGGGTTCGGTTGCCTTGGTGGGCGGCACGCGGCGCGAGATCAACCTGTATCTGCAGCCCGCGGCCATGGAAGCGCTGGGCGTGACAGCCGAGCAAGCGGTCAGCGCGGTTCGCAATGAAAACCAAGACCTCCCCGTCGGTGCGATCCGCTCCCTCGAGCAGGAAAGGATGGTGCAAATCGAATCGCGGATGAAGCGCCCCGAGGATTTCGAGCGGATCATCGTGGCCCGCAAAGGCAGCACCTCGGTACGTTTGTCCCAAGTGGCGCGGGTCAAAGACGGCGCCCAAGAGCTGGAGACCCTGGCGCTTTACAACGGACAACGCACCTTGCTGCTGACCGTCCAAAAATCCCAGGACGAAAACACCATCGATGTGATCGATGGCTTGGTCAAAACCGTGGCCGCGATGAACGGCCAAATACCCCACGGCATCCGACTCGAACCCATCACCGATGGCTCCAGGCCCATTCGCGTGGCCGTGGACAACGTGCGCCGCACCCTCATCGAAGGGGCCATCCTGACGGTGTTGATTGTTTTCCTGTTCTTGAACTCTTGGCGCTCGACCGTCATCACGGGCTTGACACTGCCGATCTCACTGATCGGCACCTTCATGTTCATGCAAATGTTCGGATTCACGATCAACATGATCACACTCATGGCGCTGTCGCTGTGCGTGGGCTTGCTGATCGACGACGCCATCGTGGTGCGCGAGAACATCGTGCGCCATGTGCAGATGGGGAAAAACGCGTACCAAGCCTCTTTGGAAGGCACACAAGAGATCGGGCTGGCGGTTCTGGCAACCACCTTGTCCATCGTGGCGGTTTTTTTGCCCATCGGCTTCATGGAAGGCATCATTGGCAAGTTCTTCCACGAATTTGGCATCACCATCGTGGCAGCGGTAATGATCTCGATGTTTGTGAGCTTCACGCTCGACCCCATGCTGTCAAGCATCTGGCATGACCCCAGCATCGAATCGCACGGCAAACGGCAAGGACCGCTGACTGTCTACGACAAAACCATTGGCCGGGTCACGGCTTGGTTTGACCGCGCAACCGACCAACTGGCCGAGGCTTACCAAAAGATTTTGGCTTGGGCCTTGGTCCACAAACGGAAAACTGTCTTGCTGGCCGTTGGCATTTTTACCTTGAGCGTCGTGATGCTTCGCTTCGTGGGCACCGAGTTTGTCCCCAAGGCCGACTTCTCTGAAACCACCGTGAATTTTCAGACCCCCGTGGGCAGCGCCCTCGAAGCCACAGAAGCCAAGGCCCAACAGGTCCAAGCCATCATCCGCGAGTTGCCCGAAGTGCGCTACACCTTGGCCACGCTCAACACCGGCAACGCGCTGGGCAAAAACAACGCCAGCATTTACGTGCGACTGGTCGATCGCAAGGACCGAAAACGCAATGTTGACGAGATGTCGGGCGTGCTGCGCCAACGCCTGAGCCAAGTCCCGGGCATCACGGTCACACACGTCGGCCTGCTGGACTCGGTGGGCGGCAACAAACAGGTGGAATTTTCATTGCAAGGCCCCGACCAGCGCGAATTGGAACGCCTGGCTTTGGGTGTGATGGAAAAAGTCCGCGACATACCCGGTTTGGTGGATTTGGATTCCAGTGTCAAAGCCAACAAGCCGACTTTGCGTGTGGACGTGTTGCGCGACTCTGCGGCGGACTTGGGTTTGGGCACCGCTCAAATCGCTGGTCCCCTGCGCACTTTGGTGGCAGGCCAATCGGTGGGCAACTGGCGCGCCCCGGACGACCAAACCTACGACGTGATCGTCCGTTTGTCTCCCGAAAGCCGAAACGCCGCCCAAGATTTGGACCGACTGCCGTTTGTCATGGGCAACGGGCCCGACGGCAGCCCGCGCATTGTCCGCTTGGGCCAAGTGGCCAAAATCACCGAGTCGACGGGTTCCAACCAGATCAACCGGCGCGAGCTGACGCGCGAAGTGGCCATCAATGCCAACACCTTCGGCCGCGCTGCTGGCGAAGTGTCAGCGGACATCCGAAAAATCATGGACCAGGTCAGCCTGCCGCCAGGCTACCGCTACCAGTTTGGTGGCTCCACCAAAAACATGGCGGAATCATTTGGCTATGCGCTCACAGCCTTGGCCATGGCGGTGATTTTCATCTACATGATTTTGGCCAGCCAATTCAAGAGCTTTTTGCAACCCCTGGCTTTGATGACCGCCCTGCCCTTGACCTTGATTGGCGTGGTGCTGGCGCTGATGGCGTTTCGCTCGACCTTGTCGATGTTCTCCATCATTGGCGTGATCATGCTGATGGGCTTGGTCACCAAAAACGCGATTTTGCTGGTGGACTTTGCCATCCGGGCCCGAGAGGACCAAACCGATGCCGATGGACGCCTGATCCCGGGCATGGCGCGCAGTGAGGCGCTCTTGATGGCCGCCAAGGTGCGTCTGCGTCCTATTTTGATGACCACCTTGGCCATGATTTTTGGCATGGTGCCACTGGCTTTTGCCATGACCGAGGGCTCCGAGCAGCGCGCGCCCATGGGCCAGGCCGTGATCGGCGGCGTCATCACCTCGTCGCTGCTGACCTTGGTGGTGGTGCCGGTGGTCTATTGCTACATGGACGATTTGGCCCAATGGCTCAGACGAAAAGCAGGCTTGGCCCCAGCGCGTCAGGGTGACGACACGCCAGCCCCTTAAAATCACCGACTATTTGAACAAGACCCCCGTAGGAGTTAGCCATGGACATGAATCAAGCCCGCTTCAACATGATTGAGCAGCAAATCCGCCCCTGGGAAGTGCTGGACCCCGACGTGTTGGCGCTGCTGTCCACCGTACGCCGTGAAGATTTCGTGCCTTTGGCGCACCAAGCACTGGCTTTTGTCGACATGGAAATCCCTTTGGGCCAAGGGCCCAGCCAAGTCATGTTGGCCCCACGGGTTCAGGCGCGCCTTTTGCAAGATCTGGCGGTACAAGCCACCGACAAAGCACTCGACGTGGGCACCGGTTCGGGTTTCATGGCCGCCTTGCTGGCCCACCAAGCCGCCAGTGTGCTCAGCCTCGAAATCGATGCAGGCCTGGCCCAGCAAGCCCAAGCCAACCTGCAAAAAGCAGGCGTCACCAACGTCACCGTCCGTCAAGCCGATGGCAGCCAAGGTGCAAGCGCCGACGGACCGTTCGATGTGATCGTGCTCAATGGCTCGGTCGCCGAAGTCCCTGCCACACTGCTACAACAACTGACGTTGGGCGGTCGTTTGGTGGCCATCGTGGGCCAAGAGCCCATGATGCGTGCCACCGTCATCACCCGCAACACCGAAACCACCTGGACCACCACCGAGCCCTGGGATTGCAACGCACCCCGCCTGTCTGGTTTTGCCGAGCCTTCCCACTTCAAGTTCTGAGACCACCATGGAACAAATTGCCCCTTCACAAGTGGCCGACTGGGCCTGCCAGCAAAGCCTTCGCCCTGTCCTCTTGGACGTGCGCGAAGGGTGGGAAGTGCAAACCGCCAGTGCCAAGGCGGACGGCCTTGACCTGGTGCACATGCCCATGCAAACCATTCCAGCCCGTCTGGATGAGCTGGACAAAACACGCCCCATCGCCTGCCTGTGCCACCACGGCGGCCGCAGCATGCAAGTGGCCCATTTTTTACTGCAACACGGCTACCAAGTCGTGAATGTGGCGGGTGGCATCCACGCTTGGTCGGCCCAAGTTGATCCAACGGTCCCTGTTTATTGAGCCTCGTTGTTCTCCCATTTCCGAAAGAACTCTCCATGACACTGCGCCTATTGCCTTTGACCCTCTCTTTGGCGGCTGTCTTGACAGGTGCCGCTCAAGCCCAGAGCTTGGCTCAGCTTTATGAAGCGGCCAAGGGCTACGACGCCAGTTTCAAGGCGGCCCAGTCGCAATACCAAGCCAACTTGGCCAAGGCAGAACAAGCCAAAGCTTTGCTGCGTCCCACCGTCGGCCTGGCGGCCACTGTCAGCGAAAGCGACTTTGACAGCCAAACCACCGTGCCCGATGCCCGGTACGGAACACGCAACGGCACGCTCAGCGCCAGTCAACCGCTGTTTCGCCCCGCCAACTCCGCGGCTTACCAGCAAGGCCTGAAACAGGCCGATCTGGCCCAAGCCCAACTGAAAACCGCGGAACAAGACTTGATCGTCCGGGTGAGTCAAGCCTACTTTGACGTGCTGACCGCCCAAGAAAGTCTGGCATTTGTCAAAGCCCAAAAAATCGCCGTGTCCGAACAATTGGCTGCAGCCAAGCGCAATTTTGAAGTGGGCACCTCCACCATCACCGACACACGCGAAGCGCAAGCGCGTTTTGACTTGGTCACGGCCCAAGAAATCGCAGCCGAGAACGATTTGCGCGTCAAGAAATTGGCCTTGGACCAATCGGTTGGCACCCCAAATGCCCAACCTTTCGCCATCAAATCCGGTGCCAACTTGGCCACCACGGCCCATGGCGATGTGCAAATTTGGGTTCAACAAGCCACGGAACAAAATCCCGGTATTGCACTCGCCCGCATTGCCCTGGAAGTGGCCCAACTCGAAACTGAAAAAGCCAAGGCGGGGCACATGCCCACTTTGGACCTGACCGCGTCATTCGGTGCAACGCGCTATCGCAACGGCAATTTGACTTCGCGCGTCGACAACAACATAGGCACCATTGGCCTGAACTTCAACCTGCCTTTGTACGCGGGCCATGCCACTCAAAATCGCATACAGGAAACTGTCGCCTTGGAAGAAAAGGCCCGCAACGACCTGGACGTCGCACAGCGCAATGTGACCCAAGCCACGCGCACCGCCTTCTTGGGTGTGCAATCTGGTCTGGGTCAAGTCAAGGCACTCGAAGCGGCTGAAGCCTCCAGCCAGAGCGCTCTGGATGCGAACAAACTGGGTTACCAAGTCGGTGTGCGCATCAACATCGATGTGCTCAACAGCCAAAGCCAACTCTTCCAAACCAAGCGCGATCTGGCCAAAGCCCGTTACGACCTGCTGTTGGGGCAGTTGAAACTGAGCCAGGCTGCGGGGGTGTTGAAACTGGAAGACTTGCAAAAAGTCAACGACTTGCTCCAAAAATAACCCAGCTGTTCTGTCCCCTCGTTTGAGCACTGTGGGTACCCCCAATCACCGTGTCATGACCATGTCCTGCGCGCGTGAACTTGCATGGCAAGTTTGAATTCATGAATCAACAATAAAAATGAATATATTGGTGGTTGGTGGTGCTGGCTATATTGGGTCGCACATGGTCAAACAACTCGGGCTCATGGGCTGTCATGTGACCACGCTGGACAACCTGAGCAACGGCCATCGTGATGCTGTATTGTTTGGCTCGCTGATCGTGGGCGATTTGTCCGACCGAGTCTTATTGGGTCAGGTACTAGAGGCCGGCCGTTTTGACGCGGTGATGCATTTCGCATCGTTCATTCAAGTGGGCGAGTCTGTGGAGCAGCCCGCTAAATATTACGACAACAATGTCATGAACACGCTTCATTTGCTTGATGCGATGCGAATGGCCAAGATCAATCGATTCATTTTTTCGTCAACTGCAGCGACTTTCGGATCGCCTCTGTACACACCGATTGACGAAGTGCACCCACAAAATCCCATCAATCCCTATGGGCGCAGCAAATGGATGGTCGAACAAATCTTGGAAGACTTTGACAGGGCATACGGATTGAAGTCGGTTTGTCTTCGCTATTTCAACGCTGCAGGTGCGGATCCAGAGGGTCAATTAGGCGAACGGCACTCACCAGAAACGCATTTGATCCCCTTGGTTTTGCAAACAGCATCTGGCAAGCGGCCCCATATCTCAGTTTTTGGACGTGATTACGATACACCTGACGGAACTTGCATACGCGACTACGTACATGTCAGCGACTTGTGTGACGCACACTGGTTGGGGCTGCAAGCCCTGTTACAGGGAGCCAACAGCGAACAGTACAACCTCGGCAATGGCAACGGCTTTTCGGTACAGGAAGTGATTGACACTGCGATGCGAATCACCGGGACAACCATTCCGGTACGGAATGCCCCGCGTCGCCACGGAGACCCTGACCGCTTGGTCGCTAACGCGACGCGAGCCAAAAAGTCACTGGGTTGGCTCCCGAAGTATTCAGATTTGGACGCCATTGTGCTTCACAGTTGGCGATGGGAGCGGCGCCAATAGGTTTGATGATGCCGTCACAAGCCCATTGATTGAATGAAAGCATTCATATCTTGACGCTCTTGAGCTGCGCTGTAGGTCTTGGACAGCTGATCGATCGCCTCATCAAATATGGGAAAGTGATCCATTGCGTCCAAGACCTCAACCTTGTCCAACACCTTCTGAGCAAATCTGACCACGTCTCCCGACTCGACGACATCAAATATCTCCGGTAGCCAGTACTCCTTCGCGCCCTGCCCCGTATAGCCAATGACCTGATTGCCCGACAACGCCGCCTCAAGCGGAGGCAAGGGGCACCCCTCAAAATGGCTAAAGGACATGAAAATTTTGGAACGCTGCAACAGTTCGGCCACGCCCACTTCATTGAGCCCATCAATAGGAACGACACGCCAGTGAGAAGGCAAATGGTTTCGCAAAAAAAAGAGCACTTTGGAGGAGTGATCGGCCAGTTTGCGGGGCATGTAAGTGATCAAATTTTCTTTAGCTTGCCTTGGATTAAAACAACTGGCATCGACCGAGTAGTGAACACGCAAAATTTTCGACTCAGTCCCCGGAAAGGCCATGGCAACACAGCGACTTGCATCATCAGAAATGGTCAAAATGCAACGCGCGCCTTGATAGGCTTCGTTCAAAATCTTTGCACACCCTTTGCTGATGTAATAACCGTTTTGGACAAATATGGCGAAAGGCACCTTCATCCTGGCAAGCTGGTCACCATATTTTCGTGCCCACAATTCGGGTAAAACAAGCATGTGCCGTTGAGGATCAAAGCAGCCATCAATGCCTGAGAGCGAAGGCTTACCCACCCAACGCCATTTAAAAAAACCCCGTTTAACTGGCACTTGAGACTCGAACCATCGAACCCTGAATGTCCATGTATTTGGATGCATAACGGATGCAGAGTGCCCCCGCTCGCTCAATAACTGATTCACAAGCTCAGCTTGGCGATAAATGACTTTAACGCCACCGACTGCTTTTTTGATCGGGTGACAAAGGTAAACAAGTTCCATGAGGTTTTCTTTGAGTCGTCCATTCATCGCAGGCGCGATCGTGCAAGTCGCCGCTCTTTCCATGCGCGCAATGTGTCGTTCCGCCTGATTATGCGACCGACTGAGCGGAAGTTTGCACACGCCTGCCAACCGTACAAATCAGTCAAAGTGAGGCATCGCGTGCGAAAATCCAACTTTACCGTGCTAACGTGAGGACAAAGTGACTGATATCCGCATGAATAAAATCGACAAAATTCAGAGAGGTATGCACGGTCTGTTTTTTGTTTTCGGCTTTTCAGCTTTTCTTCCACAGGGATTGAGTGCCGCTGTTTTATTGCTTGTCTTGATTGGCTGGCTCACATTCAGCAAACAAAGGCAACTGCATATGCAGCAATTGCCTTCGAAATCCATCATGCTGTTGCTGGCTGCTTTTGCGCTCTGGCCTTTCTTGGTTGCCGCTTATTACGGATGGTTCACCGATACAACAACACGTCTTTTCCATATGGCGAGAGTTGCATTGATGTTGCAAATGGGATTGATGACAACATCATCAGAGCGATTGATCGCCTTCAAAGGTCTTGTCTGGGGCGGTATCTTTACAAGCTTAGTCATGCTTGTTCATCAGGTTCACCCCTTGCCTGAATGGACTGTTTGGCATCACTTGCTTGAAGTGAAAGGGAGTCAGAGTTCTCGGGCCATGATCATGCTGGCTCTGACAGCAGGGGTGTGCGCCGCAATGTGCTTAAAAAATCGCCCATACAGCAGACCTCCATCTCTTCAATGGCTCACAATGGCTGTGTTTTTGGCCTTTGTTGTGGGATTTTTTAGCATCTCTAAAAATGCACAAATCATTTTGCTGACGCTTCCGGTGGTTTTATTGATCCATCATCATCGATCGGTACGTGGCGGTTTGATGGCGATAGCGTTTTTCGTATTCTTGACCGTGGTCGCCTGGAAATTATTCCCATCCTTGTCCGGACGCTTTACGCAGGCAATGGTTGAACTCCAAAACGTGATGAACAGCGGCAATTGTGAAAGCAGCGTCGGTGTTCGCTTCGCGATGTACAAGATGGCTTGGAGTCAGTTACAACTTCATCCTTGGGTTGGTACTGGCATCGGGAGTTTTGTAGACTACTGGGCACCGATGGCAGAAAAAAGCTGCCCTTCTACGGCAGGCATCAGACAACCACACAATGATTTTTTACTGTTTGCCATGGAAAGTGGCTGGTTGGGCTTGATCACCACCTTGGCTGTGATCGGCTGGTTTGTCAAAACCTTTTGGCAGCAAACCAACATTGACGGATCTGTTGGTTTGATGTTGTGCTCGACTTTCATCATCACTGGAATGGTGAACTCTCCCATGAGAGACGCGGGGATCGGTTTTGTCATGATCTTCTTGCTGGCATCTTGCTACAAAAAAACAACCCCGAAATAACGGTATAAATTAGCGATCAGCCAACGGTCTACTCAACTGCGGAAAGCCCATACACCTCTCCAGCGACCCCACATGCGGGCGACCAGTTTGGGGGAAAACAAGATCAACCTCAATGGCAACGCCAAAGTGGTCGTCCAAATGAGCTGCCTTCGCAAACGACTCGCTGCTTGGATAGATTGGTGTTTTTCCAGAAAAATCAGCTTCGATTGTGCATGGTGGTACCCACGCCAATACTCGCTTTGCCAAGGCGATCGGCCTCTCACCGAACCTCTTGACCGATGAAGCACCTTGACTTGCGGGCACAGAACCATGGGCAACTTCGCCTGAAAAAGGCGGAAACATAAATCATCGTCTTCGTAATACAAAAAGAAACGCTCATCAAAGAAGCCTGTCATGGCCATCCTGCTCATTCGCAACAGCATGACAGCGCCACAAACAAATCCAACACACACAGGACCTTCAGCACCTGCTCCGCGACTGCGCCAATACAAAGAGGGCCAGCGGTAATTGATCTCTGCTTTGCCGTCTGCGGCCATGAGTTGAGGCGCAACGAGGGCTGCATCGGGAAAATTTGCAGCAGCAGCCAGTAACTCGCCCAGGGATTTTGCAGTCATCTCGCAATCGGGATTGAGCAACAGGGAAAAAGGGGTCGTCACGCCTTCAAGTGCCCGATTGTTGGCCGCACCGAATCCGAGGTTCCGACCGTGCGACAAAACAGTCGCATGCGGCCAAAGCGCCTGAGCCTGTTGCGCTGTGCCGTCCTCGCTGCCATTGTCAGATATAACGACGTGTGGACAAACAGACAAAACGGGTGAGAGCATCGGCAAACAATGTGCACTGTTGTAAGTCACCACCACCACAGTGATCCGCGAAAAATCCGCACAACTCATACAACAACCTCGCTCATGTTGAGATAGCCTGACGACTGCAACAATTTAATGTGCTCAGCCACCGCACCACGCCCATTTTCCAAGAGCCGGACTGCCCCCAATCTTTCCCGTTGAAGCCTTTCGGGATCGGTCAATATCGCGATCACATGGTCCAATGCGGCGCGCATGTCTTGCACTTGCGATGCAGCTCCCTCTTGCTTTGCCAAGGCAGCCGCCTCTGAAAAATTGAATGTATGAGGACCCATGATCACGGGACATTCACAAGCTGCTGCCTCAATGAGGTTTTGTCCACCAAAGGGCTCAAAGCTACCGCCAAGCAAAGCAACGCGACTCAGCAAGTAATAGGCCTGCATTTCACCCAAGCTGTCACCCAGAATCACATCGGCCGATGTCACGATCAGCGCATCAGGCTTCCCGTCACCCCATGAGCTGCGACGAATGCAGCGCATTCCTGCTTGTTCGATTTGATCGTAGACCTCATGGAAGCGCTGAGGATGACGGGGCACCACAAGCCATAAAACATTGAGTGCCTTCAATTGCGCTGAACAATCTGGATGCGACTGCAAAGCTTGGATCCACAAAGACTCTTCCCCTTCGCGCGTACTCGCCAACATCACAAGGGGGCGGGAAGATAAAACCCCACGCCAGCGCTCTGCCAAAGTTCTGGCCTGCTCTGCAACAACCACATCGAACTTGAGGTTACCCACCACACGGACATCCGGGCAACCTAATTTTTTCAATCGCTGCGCATCTGACTCTGATTGCGCCAACACCAAAGTCAAACCTCGATAAGCAGGACCCGCAAGAACTTTCCAACGCATGGCTTGTCGCCAAGATTTTTCACTCATACGGGCATTGATCAAACACAACGGCATACCCGCACGCTGGCAAGCCATAACCAGGCTCGGCCAGACTTCCGTTTCCATGAGCAACCCTATCCGAGGCTTGAAATGCTGCAAAAACTGATGTGTTGCCTGCGCTGTGTCCCAAGGCAACCAAGCCTGCACATCGTCAGGCTTCAACAACGACCGCCCCTGCACCAAACCAGTGGCAGTGCTGTGCGTCAACAGAAGACGCATGCCAGGAAAAGCCAAACGCAATGCGGGTAACAGCAACGCTGCGGCACGGGTTTCGCCCAAAGAAACAGCATGCAACCAGACGAAGCCTCCCGTGGGAATGTCACCCGCATACTGCCCAAAGCGCTGAGCCACATTCAACACATATTCTGGCTCTTTCTGCGCTCGCAGACGCAACTTGCGACGAAGCAAGGGCTGCAAAATTCTCAATACAAAATCGTACGCGCTCAATGCCAAGCGCTCAACCAGAGTCCATTTGCAGCTTGCCTGCGACATCAAGCTGTGGCCTTTTCAAATAATTGGCGATAAACCTGACCAATGCCCTCGGCCTCTCGCGCCAGTGAAAAGTGCTCGGTGACACGCACACGCGCGGCCTCGCCCATATGGGCCGAATGCACCGGGTCAGCCATGACAGACAACACAGCGCGGCTCAGGCCATCCACATCACCGGTATCCACCATTTCACCTGTTTCACCCGGTATGGCCAATTGGTCGAACGCTCCGGTACGAGAACACACCAGGGCACAACCCGTTGCTGCAGCCTCGAACGGTGTCAAGCCAAACGGTTCATAACGAGGACAGGCCACACACAACAGACAGCGCTGGTACCACAGGTGCACTTCGCCTGCGGGCACTTCACCCAAAAAGACAATGCGGTCATGCAAGCCCGCTGCATCGATCTGTCGCTGGAGGTCTTGTTGATAGGCTTGGTGTTGGGGTTGTGCCAAACCCGCGATCACGGCCGTCGCACCCGGCAACTGCGGCAAGGCCTGAATCATGGCGTGCACGAACACATCGCTGCCTTTGTCGGGGCGAACCCGGCCAAACACTCCAATTCCGAACTGTCCCGGCAAGCCCGAGTCGGCCCATGCCTTCAGTTTGTCTGGGGGCGGACTGAATCGTGACAAATCAATCCCATGCGGTACCACTGCAGTGGTATTGGGCACGAAACTGGCGGCCAGGGGCGTGGTGGAGATGACCGCGTCCATTTTGGAAATCAACCAGCGCGGAAAGCGCCCGTGCAAATGCTGAGCGGCCGACGTAAAAACCAGTTTGATCGGCAAACCCAACACATCACGCGCAAAAATTGCCGCCATCATTTCAGGATCCCGCCGCACATGCCATATGCGAAAAGATCTTCCTGCCGGCGGTTTGCGCGAAAGTTGGATCGCCTGACCCAGCGTCATGCCATTGATGCCATTGGACATGCGCGTGCCACAAAACCCTAAGCGCCAGTGCGTGGCCTGCAATGGCACAAGCGCATTGATGGTGGCAGACACGCCGGTATAGCGTTGCTTGAGATTGAACACGATGACTTCAGGATCATCGCTCAGCAAAGAATCAGATGTATTCATGAATGATCTTCTTGACAACCCGACTCAATGCGCCGAAGCGCCCACCTGCGCATCCGGTTTGACCGAACGCAACAAAGCCAGCATATCGGTCTCGATGCGGTGCAAGGCTGCTTCGGTTTGCCCCTCAAAACGCAGCACCAGCACCGGCGTGGTGTTGGAAGCGCGAATCAAGCCAAAGCCATCGGGCCAATCCACCCGCAGGCCATCGATATCGGAGACTTGGGCTGGGGCACTGAAGGCGTTGGCCGCTTGGGCTTGCAAGGCTTTCGTCACCCGATGCGGCTCGCCTTCTGCGCAAGCCACGTTCAGCTCGGGCGTGCTGAAGCTGCTGGGCAGCGCATGGAGCACCACGTTGGCGTCTGGGCTTCGGCTCACAATCTCCAGCAGGCGGGCACCGGCATAGGTGCCGTCGTCAAAGCCGTACCAACGCTCTTTGAAAAAGATGTGGCCACTCATCTCGCCGCCCAAGGGGGCTTGGCCCCCTGCGGCTTCGATGGCCTTCATCTTGGCTTTGATGAGCGAGTGGCCGGTTTTGTACATCAAGGCCTGGCCGCCTGCCGCCTCGATGGCCGGGGCCAGGCGCTGCGAGCATTTCACATCAAACAAGACCGTGCCGCCGGGCACACGGCTGAGCACATCTTCCGCAAACAGCTGCATCTGGCGGTCAGGGTAAATGTTGTGACCGTCTTGGGTCACGATGCCCAAACGGTCACCGTCGCCATCGAAAGCCAAACCCAACTCGGCGCCTGTCGTTTTCAGGGCTTCCATCAGGTCCAGCAAGTTTTCGGGCTTGCTCGGGTCCGGGTGGTGGTTGGGGAACTCGCCATCGACCTCGCTGAACAACTCGATCACTTCGCAGCCCAGCGCACGAAAGATGGCGGGGGCCGAAGCACCCGCGATGCCGTTCCCCGAATCCACCACGATCTTCATCGGCCGCGCCAAGCGCACATCGCCCACGATGCGCTGTGTGTAGTCGGCCAAGACATCCAGCTGCCGGATGCCACCGCCAGCACACAGCTGCCAGCTTTCGGCTTCCATCATCTGGCGCAAAGCCTGGATTTCGTCGCCGTAGATGGCGCGACCGGCCAAGACCATCTTGAAACCGTTGTAGTCCTTGGGGTTGTGGCTGCCGGTGACCTGAATGCCACTTTGGCAAACGGTGTTGGCCGCAAAGTAGAGCATGGGGGTGGTGGCCATCCCGATGTCGATGACCTCCATACCCGAGGCCACCAGCCCGCGAATGAGCGCTGCCGAGAGGCTGGGCCCACTCAAGCGGCCATCACGCCCCACAGCCACCTGGGTCTGCCCCTCGGCCATGGCTTGGGTACCAAACGCTTTGCCCAGACCTTCGGCCACCGACTCGTTGAGCGTGGACGGCACCACACCCCGGATGTCATAGGCTTTGAAGATGGCAGCAGTCACTTGCATGTGGAACCCGTTTGTACTCAAGTAAATAGCATCCATTGTAGGTGTCATTGCGCAGCTGGTATGCCCAAACAGGCGCGCAACACCCTGTCCGAAAATGTCCCGTGCTGTAGGTTTTTGGGACTAACATCCCTCGCATGCACGCCCCGCAGACACGGCCTTCAGACGATCCGCCATCGCCCCTACCCACGGCCAATGCGCACGCCAGGACAAGCCTCACCCCACCACTGCCCACGCCGGAGCAACCATGAGCACATTCACCACCCGCACCGCCAGCCCTTTGGGCGAACTCACCCTCGCCTGCAGCGACCGGGGCCTGTGTGGCGTTTGGTTTGAGGGTCAACGCCATGGCCCAGAGGCGCAGCTTGTCCAAGGCTGGCAGAGCGCACCCGACCACCCACTGCTGCAAGCCACTGCGGCGCAGCTTAGCGACTACTTTGCCGGGCGCAGAACCGTGTTCGATCTGCCCTTGGACCTGTCTCGCGGCACCGCCTTTCAGCAATCCGTTTGGCAAGGGCTGCTGGCCATTGCAGCGGGCACGCACCACAGCTATGGCCAGCTGGCCGCGCGCTTGAACAAACCCTTGGCCGTTCGGGCGGTGGGCGCGGCGGTGGGGCGCAATCCGGTGAGTATCATCGTGCCTTGCCATCGGGTGCTGGGCAGCACAGGTCAGCTCACCGGATACGCCGGCGGCCTAGAGCGCAAACGTGCGCTGCTGCAACTCGAAGGCCACCCGCTTTCTTGAAAACCCACACCGAATGACCTCTCCTCACGCCAAAGGCTGGCTGCCCGAGTTTTTGATCCTGGCCGCCATTTGGGGCGGCTCTTTCTTGTTCATGCGCGCGGCCTCCATCGAGCTGGGCGCTTTGCCCACCGCCGCCATTCGGGTGGCGATTGCTTCTGTCTTCTTGCTGCCCATCCTGCTGGCCAAAGGCCATTGGGCTCCATTGCGTCGGCATTGGAAACCCGTGCTGTTTGTGGGTGTGCTCAACAGCGGCATCCCGTTTGCTTTGTATTCCTTTGCGGTGATGCACATCACCACCGGGTTTTCATCCATCCTGAACGCCACAGTGCCTTTGTTTGGCGCACTCGTCGCCTGGTTCTGGCTGGGGGACAAGCCCAGCGTGTCGCGCACCGTGGGTTTGGCCATCGGCTTTGGCGGCGTGCTGCTTTTGGCTGGTGGGCAAGCCAGCTTCAAGCCCAATGCCTCGGGCATCGCCCCCGCTTGGGCCGTGCTGGCTTGTCTGGCGGCCACCACCTGTTATGCGCTGGCGGCCAGCTTCACCAAAAAGCACATCCCCAGCCTGCCCCCTTTGGTCACCGCCACGGGCAGCCAGATAGGCGCCACCCTGGCATTGGCCTTGCCTGCCTTGTGGTTTCGGCCAGATCACTGGCCCAGCGCATCAGCCTGGTGGGCCTTGGGGGTGGTGGGGGTGCTGTGCACAGGCGTCGCCTACATCCTGTATTTCAAACTCATCGAAACCGCAGGGCCTGCAAGGGCCCTCACGGTCACATTTTTGGTCCCAGTTTTTGCCATCGCCTATGGCGTGCTGTTTTTGGGTGAAACCGTCACCGCTGGGATGCTGCTTTGTGGCGGCGTGATCTTGGCAGGAACAGCCTTGTCCAGCGGCCTGGTCAAGCTGCCGGGGCGCTGAGCGGGCGATGAACGTGCACCCGCTGCACCCTTTGACCCCCCTCGCGTGCCCGCAATTGCCCACACCCCCCATCCACGTCCTGGCCTGCTGACTGGCGCAATTTGGTCAAAACGCCCCGCTGGTGCAAGTGGCGTGCGATCTCGGCCGCACGCGCCCAGCTGGGCCGCGCATAAGGCAAGTCAGGCACGGCGTTGTAGGGGATCATGTTCATGAGGGCGTATTTGCCCTTCAGCAGCCGCACGATCCCCTCGATCTCTTCGTCGCTGTCGTTCACGCCCTCGATCAGCGTCCACTGGTACTGGATCGGGTAAGCGGTCGCGCGGGCATAGGCTTCGCCTGCTTCCACCAAATCCTGTGGGTCAAAGCGTGGTGCTCTGGGCAGCAACTGGACACGCAAGTCGGCCCGCGTGGTGTGCAGCGACAGCGCGAGGGCCGGCTTCACACGGCCGAGCGGCAAGCGCTCAAACACCCGCACATCGCCCACCGTCGAAAACACCAAATTTTTGTGCCCGATGTTGCCCACGGTGCCCAGCAGGTCCATGGCCTCCATCACCGCGTCCAGGTTGTGCGAAGGCTCACCCATCCCCATGAAAACCACTTTTTTGACCGGCCGAAGGGTGCGCGCCAAGGCCACTTGCGCCACGATCTCAGCGCTGCCCACCTGACGGATCAGGCCTTCGCGTCCTGTCATGCAAAACACACAGCCGACCGCGCACCCCACCTGGGACGACACACACAGGCCGTCACGCGGCAGCAACACGCTTTCGACCGTCTGCCCGTCTTTCAAGCCCACCAGCAAACGGGCTGAACCATCTTGCCCAAGGTGATGTTCGCGAAGCGTGGCCAATCCGGCCAATTGAGCACTCAGCGCAGGCAAAGCCTCTCGCACCGCGGTGGGCATGAAGCTTTCCAGTGGCCTGCGACCGCTGTCTTGAGGCTTGGCCTGTGTCCACAAGCGCAGCACCCTTTGCTGGTGGTGCTCATTCGCACCCCACGCGCGCAAAAGGTCGCGGATGTCCTGAATGCTGTGCATGGGTTTCAGTAATGCGGCGGAATTTCGTCCCGCAAGTTGCGTATTTCAGCGCCCCCGCCCGATTCGGGCAGGCGATCGCGCATTTGTCGCAGCTCCTGAATCAGCGCGTCGATTTGCAGTTGTTGGCGGTAGACCTGCGCGTTGAGTTGGTCCAGCAGGTCTTCGGTAAAACCTGCCTTGACTTCCAAGTCGACGAGGCGGTTTTCAATAGGGCTTGGGATTTCCATAGGGTGTATTGGACATGATTTTGGACAGGGTTCTGACGTCCTTTATAATTTCTCATCGCCGAGTTATCTGAACTACTTGCAGGGCGATTCATAAATTCTGCTAAAGCGTTCGCCAGGCTCCGGGTTTTCAGGGTCGGCAACGCCGAAAAACCACTGACAACACAGGAGCCTTTTTCATGTCCAGCAATTTCCTTTTCACTTCTGAATCTGTTTCAGAAGGCCACCCAGACAAAGTGGCAGACCAAATTTCCGATGCCATTTTGGACGCGATCTTCGAGCAAGACCCGCGTTCACGTGTGGCTGCCGAAACCCTGACCAACACGGGTCTGGTGGTGTTGGCTGGTGAGATCACCACCAACGCCCATGTGGACTACATCCAGGTGGCGCGCGACACCATCAAACGCATCGGCTACGACAACACCGACTACGGCATCGACTACAAAGGCTGCGCCGTCATGGTGTGCTATGACAAGCAATCCAACGACATCGCCCAAGGCGTGGACCACGCGTCTGACGACCACCTCAACATCGGCGCGGGCGACCAAGGCCTGATGTTTGGCTATGCCTGCTCTGAAACCCCTGAGCTGATGCCCGCCCCCATTTACTACGCACACCGTTTGGTCGAACGCCAAGCCCAGTTGCGCAAGGATGGCCGTCTGCCCTTCCTGCGCCCCGACGCCAAGAGCCAAGTGACCATGCGCTACGTGGACGGCAAGCCCCACAGCATTGACACGGTGGTTCTGTCGACCCAACACAGCCCCGACCAAAGCGAGACAGCCACGAAGATGAAAGCCAGCTTCACCGAAGCCATCATTGAAGAAATCATCAAGCCTGTCTTGCCCAAAGAGTGGCTGCAAGACACCAAGTACCTGATCAACCCCACTGGCCGTTTCGTCATCGGCGGCCCCCAAGGCGATTGCGGTTTGACGGGTCGCAAGATCATTGTGGACACCTACGGCGGCGCCTGCCCTCACGGTGGTGGCGCGTTCTCGGGCAAAGACCCATCGAAGGTGGACCGCTCTGCCGCATACGCTGCACGCTACGTGGCCAAAAACATCGTGGCCGCTGGCCTGGCCACACAGTGCCAAGTGCAGGTGGCTTATGCCATTGGCGTGGCACGCCCGATGAACATCACGGTGAACACCGCTGGTACGGGCGTCATCTCTGATGACAAGTTGTCCGCCCTGGTGGCCGAGCACTTTGACTTGCGCCCTAAAGGCATCATTCAAATGCTGGACTTGCTGCGCCCCATTTACAGCAAGACCGCCGCTTACGGTCACTTTGGCCGAGACGAGCCCGACTTCACTTGGGAGCGTACCGATCGCGCTGCCGCATTGAAAGCGGCTGCAGGACTGTAATTGCTTGAGTAGGGGCTGCAACGCCCTTCCAAAGCCAAGCCGCTCGGCGCAAGTTGAGCGGCTTTTTCAATGGTCTGGCTTCATCTTCAGGTCAGCAGCTTGATTCCTGCAGGTGAAGCCAGAAATCTCAAGCCCAAACGAAAAAAACCGCTGCAAATCAAAGATTCACAGCGGTTTTTTGCTTTTGGCGGAGTGGACGGGACTCGAACCCGCGACCCCCGGCGTGACAGGCCGGTATTCTAACCAACTGAACTACCACTCCTGGTAGCTGTAACTTCTGCCAGATTGCTGATGCAACTGACCAAGTGCTACAAAACTTGGCGACCCTACGGGGATTCGAACCCCGGTACTCACCGTGAAAGGGTGATGTCCTAGGCCTCTAGACGATAGGGTCATAACCTGGACGGATTCTTGCGAATCATCTCGACACTTTGGTGGAGGTAAGCGGGATCGAACCGCTGACCTCTTGCATGCCATGCAAGCGCTCTCCCAGCTGAGCTATACCCCCTTTGGTACAACGCTAAGCTAAAGAGCTTTTTCGTTATGCCTCGTTGGTGTCGAGACTTGAATTATAGACAGAAATTCAAGCGTTTTTCAAGCGCTCCAGAATTTTTTCTCGCTGGCTCAAGGCCAACACGGCGTCCAGCGAAGGCGTCTGGGCTGTGCCCATCACCAACACACGAACCGGCATGGCCAACAGCGGCATCTTGAGCCCGGTTTCGGTCAAAGTCTCTTTGATCGTTGCGGCGATCGATGCCTTGTCCCACGCACATGCTGCCAGCTTATCGGCCAGCAAGGCCAATGCAGGCTTGACCGCATCGGTCACGTGCTGCGCCTTCTCTTCGGCGTTGGGCACCACATCCAGATAGAAAGCAGCAACCCACTGGGCCAAAACCACCAGCGTGTCACAGCGGTCCTTGAACAAGCCGCAAATGCTGGGCAGGCGCTCGTCGGCCACCACACCCAGTTTCGCCAGGAAGGGCTGAACATGCTGGACCAGCGCTTCGTCAGGCAGGGCCTTGAGGTGCTGGGCGTTGACCCACTTGAGCTTGGCCTCGTCAAACTGGGCAGCGCTGCGACCGAGGTGATCCAGATTGAACCACGCCAGGAACTGCGCACGGCTGAAGATTTCGTCGTCGCCGTGGCTCCAGCCCAGACGCGCCAGGTAGTTGACCATGGCATCGGGCAAATAGCCCTCGTCGCGGTAAGCCGTGACGGCCTTGGCACCGTTGCGTTTGCTCATCTTCTCACCCTGCTCGTTGAGCACGGTGGGCAGGTGCGCATAAACCGGGGGCTCTTGGCCAAGGGCTTTGAAGATGTTGATCTGGCGCGGCGTGTTGTTCACGTGGTCGTCGCCACGGATCACGTGGGTGATTTGCATGTCGATGTCGTCCACCACCACGCAGAAGTTGTAGGTGGGCGTGCCGTCAGGCCGAGCGATCACCAGGTCATCGAGCTCGTCGTTGCTGATCTCGATGCGGCCTTTGACCTTGTCTTCCCAAGCCACCACGCCGCCGAGCGGGTTCTTGAAGCGCAGCACGGGCTTCACACCCTCGGGAACAGCAGGCAAGGTTTTGCCTTCTGCCGGACGCCAGGTGCCGTCGTAGCGGGGCTTTTCCTTGTTGGCCATTTGGCGCTCACGCAAAGCGTCGAGCTCTTGCATGCTCATGTAGCAAGGGTAAACATGGCCTGCTGCGACCAAGTCGGCCAGCACCGCCTTGTAGCGGTCCATGCGCTGCATTTGGTAGAAAGGGCCTTCGTCGTGGTTCAGTTCCAACCAAGCCATGCCTTCGATGATGACATCCACCGACGCTTGCGTGGAGCGGTCCAGGTCGGTGTCTTCGATGCGCAAAATGAAATCGCCACCCGTGGCGCGGGCAAAGGCCCAAGGGTACAAAGCCGAGCGGATGTTGCCCAGGTGAATGAAGCCGGTGGGCGATGGGGCAAAGCGGGTGCGGGTACGGGTCAAGGTGTTGCTCATATCAGAAAGTATCGAGACCCAAGGACAGGTCTTTTTGAATGTCTTGTGGGTATTCCAAACCCACAGCCACGCGAATCATGCCTTGGCCAATACCGGCAGCTTGTCGCTGCGCTTCGGTCAATCGTCCGTGCGAGGTGCTGGCCGGGTGGGCCACCAAGGTTTTGGTGTCTCCCAAGTTCGTGGAGAGCGAGAGCATCTTCATCGAGTCCAGCACATGGAAGGCGTTTTTCCTGGCCTGTTCAGGCCCATTCGCTTTCACATCGAAAGACAGCACGGGGCCACCCAAGCCCGACATCTGGCGCATGGCCAAGTCGTGTTGCGGATGACTGGCCAAACCGGGGTAAAAAACGCGGGCGACGGCGGGGTGCTTTTCGAGCCACTCGGCCAAAATTTGAGCACGGGCGGTTTGCGCACGCATGCGCAGGTCCAGCGTTTCCAGACCTTTGAGGACCACCCAAGCATTGAATGGCGCCAGCGTCATGCCCCCGCTTTTGAGCACGGGCAAAAATTTCTCGGTGATCATCTGCTGCGACGCACACAAAGCCCCCGCCATCACGCGGCCCTGACCATCCAGGTATTTGGTGCCCGAATGCGTGATGATGTCCGCGCCCATCTGGGCCGGGCGCTGCAAGGCAGGTGTGGCAAAGCAGTTGTCCACCGCAAACAAAGCGCCGGCATTGTGGGCCATGTCGGCCAAAGCCTGGATGTCACACACCTCGGTCAAAGGGTTGGTCGGCGTTTCGGCAAACAGCAAACGCGTGTTCGGCCGAACAGCCGCTTGCCATTCCTTCAATTCCGTTTGAGAAACAAAACTCGATTCCACGCCAAACTTGGCGAGATCCGAGCCAATCAGCTTGATGGTCGAGCCGAACATGGAGCGGGAGCAGACCACATGGTCCCCGGCCTTGAGCAAGCCCATGCACATCATCAAGATGGCCGACATGCCCGACGCTGTGCCCATGGCGGCCTCGGTCCCTTCCAGGGCGGCCAAGCGCATTTCCATGCTGCTGACGGTGGGGTTGCCGTAGCGCCCGTAGGTGAAGCCTTCTTCGTCACCCGCGAAACGGCGTGCAGCCGCTTCGGCCGTGGGCTGCACGTAGCCGCTGGTCAGGTAAAGCGCTTCGGAGTTTTCACCGTACTGGCTGCGCTCCACTGCGGCACGCACGGCCAAAGTTTCGATGTGCCAATCGTCAAATCGCTGGGGGTCTGTCATGCTGCAGTCTCACACGCTGGCGTTGGGCAAAGCCAAACGCGAATTGTCGTCATCGCCCTCTTGAGTTTGAGGACGGGTTTGGTTCAAACGGCTGATGTCGTCGGCCGAAATGTCGCCGGTCACGTACACGCCATCAAAACAAGAAGCATCGAAATCGGACAACGCACCTGCTGCGTTCACACGCGCTTGGGCAACGGCGGTTTTCATGGCGTCGACATCTTGGTAAATCAAGGCGTCACACCCGATGATCTCGCGGATCTCTTCGATGCTGCGGCCGTGCGCCACCAGCTCTTCTTTGGTGGGCATGTCGATGCCATACACATTGGGAAAGCGCACGGGCGGCGCGGCGCTGGCCATATAGACCTTGCGGGCCCCGGCGTCCCGCGCCATTTGCACGATTTCACGGCTGGTGGTGCCGCGCACGATGGAGTCGTCCACCAACAACACATTGCGTCCCTTGAATTCGCTCACGATGGTGTTGAGTTTTTGGCGCACTGATTTTTTGCGCACCGCTTGACCCGGCATGATGAAGGTGCGGCCCACATAGCGGTTTTTCACAAAACCTTCGCGGTAGGGAATGCCGAGCAAATGGGCCAGTTGGGTCGCGCTGGGGCGGCTGGACTCGGGGATCGGGATGACCACATCGATGTCGTTCGGGGGCACGGTGGAGATCACGCGCTTGGCCAAGGTCTCGCCCAAATTCAAGCGGGCTTGGTAAACCGAGATGCCATCCATGGTGGAGTCCGGGCGAGCCAGGTACACGTATTCAAAAATACAAGGGCTCAGCTGCGACTTGTCGGCGCACGGCTGGGTGTGCATCTGGCCTTGCAAATCCACAAACACGGCCTCGCCTGGGGCCACATCGCGTTCAAATTGGTGCGCGGTTCCATCCAAGGCCACCGACTCGCTGGCCAGCATGATGGTGCCGTCTTCGCTGCGCCCCATGCACAGAGGGCGAATACCGTGCGGGTCACGGAAAGCCACCAAACCGTGACCTGCAATCAAGGCGATCACGGCGTAGGAGCCTTTGACACGGCGGTTCACACCGCGCACGGCCTCGAACACATCCATGGGCTTGAGCGGCAAACCGCGGGTGGTTTTTTCCAATTCGTGGGCCAGCACATTGAGCAGCACTTCGGAGTCGCTGTCGGTGTTGATGTGGCGGTGGTCGTTGGAAAACAACTCGGCCTTCAAGGCGTGCGCGTTGGTGAGGTTGCCGTTGTGCACCAACACCAAACCAAAGGGGGCATTGACATAGAAGGGCTGGGCCTCTTCTTCGCTGAAGGCATTGCCCGCCGTGGGGTAGCGCACTTGACCGAGCCCGCAGTTGCCCGGCAGGCTGCGCATGTTGCGGGTGCGGAACACGTCTCGCACCATGCCTTTGGCCTTGTGCATGAAAAACTTGCGGTCCAGCTGCGTGACGATGCCCGCCGCGTCTTGTCCCCGGTGCTGCAACAGCAACAAGGCGTCATAAATCAACTGGTTGACCGGGGCGCTGCTGACCACGCCGACAATTCCACACATAGTTTTATCCGTTCAAAGAGCCGAATGGCCTTGAATCATTCAAGGCAGATATTCCACGAAATTCTGGGGCAACAAGGGCTTCAAGCCCGTCAGCACCACTTGCAGCCAAACCGGTCCTTGGGCGCTGGCCCACCAGGCGTCACGCGCCACCCCGGTCAACTGCAGCACCACGGTCAAGGCCAGCAGCAAGACCACGCCCCGAGCCAGGCCGAACAAGGCCCCCAAGCTGCGGTCAACCGGACGCAAACCGACGGTTTCGACCAGTTTCTTGATCAGCCAAGACACCAAGCCGGCAACAAACACCGTGGCCACAAAGACCACCCCAAAAGCGACGGCATATTGGACCGATTCGGGCGCGCCGTGGATCATGGGCAACCAGGCCACCGCATCCACGGCCAGCCACTGCGCCACTACAAACGCAGCCACCCAGCCCGCCAAGGACAGCACCTCGTACACCAAACCACGCCAAAGCCCCACCAGCATGGACGCCAGCAGCACACCCAGCAAGACCCAATCGGTGAGGCTGACGGCCATGTCAGATCTTCAAGAAAGACACAGGCAAGTCGAGCTTGCGGATGCGCGCGGCGGCTTTGTCGGCTTCTTCTTTGGTTTCAAAAGGGCCCACGCGGATGCGGGTGGTGGTCTTGCCGTCTTTTTCCACCGCCTGGGTGTAGGTTTTCACACCCGCTTGCTCCAACTTGTTGCGCACATCGCGCGCCTTGCCTGCATCGCTGAACGCGCCCACCTGAATGACCACGCGGGCAGCGCTGGGCTTGGCGGTTTTCCCTTCCAGCAAGGCCTGGGCTTTGTTGCCATCGTCTTTGGGCTTGGCCGCTGGCGTGGGTTTTTCGGCTTTGACCGGCGCGGCTGGCTTGCTTTCTTGTTTGGCGGCCACGGGCTTTTCTGCGGCTTTCTCAGCCGGCGGGCTTTCTTTGACCGGTTCAGGCTTGGCCGCGGCAAGGGCGGGCGGCGTCGAGGCCACCACTTCTTCGCGGGCATCCAAGCTGGCTTGGGCAGACACGGCCTGTGGCGCAGGCAACAAAGGCTTGGCGGGCGCCTGCTCCGACGGGACAGGGGCGGCACTGGCCAATGGCGGTGTGTTTTGCCGGTCCGGGATCACGATGGGCGTGTCCACGGCAACAGGGCGGGGCTGGGTGTCAAACAACAAAGGGAATCCCACCACGGCCACCAGCACCAGCACCACAGCCCCCATCAAACGGTGCCGCGCACGGCGACGGACCACTTCGATGTTTTCATTGGGGCTGGCACTCACCGCCTCGGCAGAGGCGGTTTGACCAGACATTCGAAACTTAAAAAAGGCCATAACGGGTGCTCACGGGGTGAGGTGTTTGGCTTGCAGACGCGGGGTGCCGTCTTTCAAAACACCGCCCACGGTATAGAAGGAGCCAAAGACAACAATTCTATCAGCCGGGTCCGCCGCATCGATGGCCGCTTGCAGGGCCAAAAGCGGGTCCGCATGGGTGCTGGATGCGGTGTCGGTGCGGGTATTTTGCGCCTGCCAGGCCAGCTGCAAATCGGCCGCTTTGGCCGCACGGGGCAAGGGCAAATCGGTGAAATACCACTTGTCCACCATCGGGTTGACCTTCTGCAGCATGGGCAGCAGGTCTTTGTCGGCCATGACCCCCAACACCGCGTGGGTGGTGGGGTAAAAACCCATGGCATCCAGGTTGGCGGCCAAAGCGGCCACCGAATGGGGGTTGTGCGCCACATCCAGCACCAACACCGGCTGGCCCGGCACGATCTGAAAACGCCCGGGCAGCTCCACCATGGCCAAACCGTTGCGCACGGCCTGGGCCGTGACGGGAATGCGCTGGCGCAAGGCGTCGAGCGCGGCCAACACGCCCGACGCGTTGATCAGCTGATTGGCCCCGCGCAAAGCCGGGTAGGCCATGCCGCTGTAGCGGCGCTCGCGCCCAGCCCACGCCCATTGCTGTTTGTCGCCCGAAAAATTGAAATCCCGGCCAAAAAGCCAGACATCCGCCCCGAGGGCGGCGGCATGGTCCAGCACGCTTTGCGGGGGAACCGGGTCGCTCACAATGACCGGACGCCCAGCCCTGACGATGCCGGCCTTTTCAAAACCAATGCGCTCACGGTCTTTGCCCAAAATGGCGGTGTGGTCGATGTCGATGCTGGTGATCACCGCGCAATCGGCGTCAATGATGTTCACCGCGTCCAGGCGGCCGCCCAAACCCACTTCCAAAATCGCCACGTCCAGGTTCGCTTGGGCCATCAGGTGCAGGATGGCCAGCGTGCTGAATTCGAAATAGGTCAGACTGACATCGCCCCTCACGGCTTCGACAGCAGCGAAAGCCTCGGCAAACTCCTCGGCCGAGGCCGACTCGCCATGCAAGCGACAACGTTCTTCAAAGTGCACCAAGTGGGGGGATGTGTAGACCCCCGTGCGGTAGCCCGCCTGCAGCAGCACCGCCTCGAGCATGGCGCAGGTGGAGCCCTTGCCATTGGTCCCGGCCACCGTGATCACGGGGCAGTCAAAACGCAGGGCCATGCGGTCGGCCACGGTTTTCACACGGTCCAGCCCCATGTCAATGGCCACGGGGTGTAACTGCTCGCACCAGTCGAGCCATTGCTGTAGAGTCTTCATGGCGGCGATTGTCGCCCAGTCCTGTCCCTTTTATTCCCGATCAGACCTATGCACCCGATTGTTTACGGCATCCCCCATTGCGACACCGTTAAAAAAGCCCGCGCTTGCTTGAGCGAGCAAGGTCTAGAGGTCACTTTTCACGACTTCAAGAAGCAAGGGGTGCCGGCCGCAGAACTCGACAGCTGGCTGGCGGCCGTGGGCTGGGAAACCCTGCTCAACCGCAAAGGCACCACCTGGCGCAAGCTCGATGCCGCAGTGCAAGCCCAGGTGACAGACAGCGCCACAGCCAAGGCCGTGATGCAGGCGCATGCCAGCACCATCAAACGGCCTGTCATCGTCTGGCCCTCGGGCAAGGTCACGGTGGGGTTCACACCCGAGCAATGGCCCCTTTGAAACGCTGGTCACAAATCTTTACTTTTCAAAACGTGTGGCTTGGACACGGCCGACATACACTCGTCTGGTCAACACTAAATTCGCAAAAATCATGAAAACCTGGGCCACCACCAGTGCACTGCTTCTTTCGGCCTTGGCCGCACAAGCGCAAGAAGTTGGACAAGTGATCTCGCGCACCGCGGTTTACCAACAAGTGGCCGTCCCGCGCCAAACCTGCACCCAAAGCCCTGCAGTGGCCCCGGCCCAAAACTCGGGCGGTGGTGCCCTCATCGGAGCGATCGCGGGAGGACTGATCGGCAGCCAGCTGGGCGGGCGTGACAGCAAAGGCATTGCCGCCATGGCCGGCGTCATCGGCGGTGCCGTGTTGGGCGACAAGGTCGAAAGCCAAGGCAACAGCACCCAGCCCACCACGACCTGCACCACACAAACCGTCTACGAGAACCGCTTGGTGGGCTACAACGTGGTCTATGAATATGCGGGCAAGCAATACAACGTGCAGCTCCCACAAGACCCGGGCCCGACCATTCCCCTTCAAGTCACGCCCATGCTTGCTCCTCGCTCAGAAGCGCCCGCTGCGACTTATCTCGCCTCTGCCCCCTCTGTCGCCGAACCGGTCACCGTGATCACCGAGTCGCGCGTGGTCTATGTGCCCACCCCGGTTTACCGCCACTACCCACCCCCCTACACCAGCGTCCACCTGGGCTGGAGTGCCGGGCATCGCCACGTTCAACCTTACCCCCCCGGTTACAGGCAGGGTGTTTGGCGCTGAAAGGCCAAGCACCCAGCCCTTCACCCCGGCCGACTGGCCTAAAATGCGGGCTTGATTTGCCTTCAAGGGCGTCTTCAGACGCCCTTTTTGTTTGATGCGGGAAAAACCGCCCCTTTAAAGCCCTAGCCATGACCACCCAAACCATCGACGGCGTCTCCGTCAACACCCAAGCCAATGTTTACTTTGACGGCAAGTGCGTCAGCCACGGCTTGACCTTGGCCGACGGCACCAAGCTGTCGGTCGGCGTGATCCTCCCCGCCACCCTGACCTTCAACACCGGCGCCCCCGAAATCATGGAATGCGTGGGCGGCTCTTGCGAATACAAGCTCGATGGCAGCACCGAATGGCTCAAGTCCAGCGCAGGCGAGGAATTCAGCATCCCTGGCAACTCCAAGTTCGAGATCCGTGTGACCGAGCCCTACCACTACATTTGCCACTTCGGCTGATCCCCCATGAGCACCATCCTGCAAAACCTGCCCAAAGGGCAAAAAGTCGGCATCGCCTTCTCGGGCGGTCTGGACACTTCTGCCGCTCTGCTGTGGATGAAGCAAAAGGGCGCCCTGCCCTACGCCTACACCGCCAACCTGGGTCAGCCTGACGAGTCGGACTACAACGAGATTCCCCGCAAAGCGATGGAATACGGCGCCGAAAAAGCCCGCCTGGTCGACTGCCGCACCCAACTGGCCCACGAAGGCATTGCCGCCATCCAGTGCGGCGCTTTCCACATCTCCACGGGTGGCATCACCTACTTCAACACCACCCCACTGGGCCGCGCCGTGACCGGCACCATGCTGGTGGCCGCCATGAAGGAAGACGACGTCAACATCTGGGGCGACGGCTCCACCTTCAAGGGCAACGACATCGAGCGCTTTTACCGCTACGGCCTGTTGACCAACCCGAGCCTCAAAATCTACAAGCCTTGGCTGGACCAGCTGTTCATTGACGAGCTCGGTGGCCGCGCCGAAATGAGCGCCTTCATGACCGACAACGGCTTTGGCTACAAGATGAGCGCCGAGAAGGCCTACTCCACCGACAGCAACATGCTGGGCGCGACCCACGAAGCCAAGGACCTGGAAAGCCTGCAAAGCGGCATGAAGATCGTCATGCCCCTAATGGGCGTGGCGTTCTGGAAGCCCGAAGTCGAGGTCAAGGCCGAAGAAGTGAGCGTGCGCTTTGAAGAAGGCATGCCCGTGGCTTTGAATGGCGTGGAATACGCCGACCCGGTCGAGTTGTTCCTGAAAGCCAATGAAATCGGCGGCCGCCACGGTCTGGGCATGAGCGACCAGATCGAAAACCGCATCATCGAAGCCAAGAGCCGCGGCATCTACGAAGCCCCCGGCATGGCGCTGCTGCACATCGCCTATGAGCGCCTGGTCACCGGCATCCACAACGAGGACACCATCGAGCAGTACCGCATCAATGGCCTGCGCTTGGGCCGCCTGTTGTACCAAGGCCGCTGGTTCGACCCCCAGTCCATCATGCTGCGCGAAACCGCCCAGCGCTGGGTGGCCCGCGCCGTGACCGGCACCGTGACGCTGGAGCTGCGCCGCGGCAACGACTACAGCATCCTGAACACCGACTCCCCCAACCTGACCTACGCCCCTGAGCGTTTGAGCATGGAAAAAGTGGAAGACGCGCCGTTCAGCCCGCTCGACCGCATCGGCCAGCTGACCATGCGTAACCTCGACATCGTCGACACCCGCGCCAAACTGGGCATCTACGCGCATGCTGGTTTGTTGTCGGTGGGAGAAGGCCCACACATCTACAAGCTGGATGGCAGCGGCAAGAAGTGATTTCTGCCTTGCACCAATGAAAAACGGCCTATAGGCCGTTTTTTTATTTCAGCGGTGGCATGTCCACCACCCGCAGGGTGACATGGGCCACAGCGCAGGGGTGCTGCCCCTCGGCAGGATCGGTTTCAAGCTCAACAGCCACCACACAAATGGTGCCACCCACCTGCAGGGCTCGTGCCTTGGCATACAAGGTTTGCCCTTTGGCCGGGGCCAAGAAGTTCACATGCAAATCCACCGTGACCGCGATCTTGCCTGCCGGCAATGCGGTGGTGGCCGCTGCACCCGCTGCATGGTCGGCCAAGCCGGACACCACGCCCCCATGGAAAAAGCCATTGAATTGCAAGAGTTCGGGCTTTTTGGCCAATGACAGCGTCACCTGACCCGGCTCTGCGGACAGCACCTCCACGCCTGCGGCATGGGTGTAACCGGTGATGGCGGTGACTTTGCGGACCAGTTGTTCTGGAGTCATTGGGAGCGCTCCTGTGAATCCGGAAAACTGTAACCGTCAGAAAGTTTTTGCGCATCAGGAAATCCCTGAACTGTCCACCAACCCGGCGCGGAACACCACCACAGAAGCAAAAATTAAATCACAACCGGCTCGGGCTCCAACCGAATCCCAAACCGCTCGTACACACTGGTCTGAATCGCCTTGGCCAAGGTCATCACCTCACCCCCGGTGCAAGGGTTCTCGCGCGCGCCCCGGTTGACCAGCACCAGCGCCTGCTTTTCATAGACCCCGGCGTGGCCCACGGACTTGCCTTTCCAGCCGCAGGCGTCGATCAGCCAGCCCGCCGCCAGCTTGATGCTGCCGTCGGGCATGGGGTAATGCACCACCTTCGGGTCGCGGGCGATGATGTCGGCGCACTGCTCGGGGGTGACGGTGGGGTTTTTGAAGAAACTGCCCGCGTTGCCGATCACCGCCGGGTCGGGCAGTTTGGCGCGGCGGATCGCCACCACCCAGTCAAAGATCTGCCGGGCGTCGGGCTTGTCGATGCCCGTCTCGGCCATCTTGCGCGCCAAGTCCAGATAGCCCAGCTCGGGTTTCCAGCGCTTGGGCAGCGCAAAGCGCACCCGCAAAATCACCGCACGACCCGCCAGGCCTAGGCCATCGGTCCCGCCCGATGCGTGTTTGAACACCGAGTCGCGGTAACTGAAGCCGCACTGCGCAGCGTTCAGGCTGAACAATTCGCCCGTGAACAGGTCCATGGCGTCCAGCGAATCGAAGCGGTCTTGCAACTCCACCCCATAGGCCCCAATGTTCTGGACGGGAGAGGCCCCCACGGTACCGGGGATCAGGGCCATGTTCTCCAGCCCCGGGTAACCGTTGTCCAGGGTCCAGGTGACCAAAGCGTGCCAGTCAACGCCAGCGCCTGCCTCGATCACCCAGTGCCTGTCGGTTTCAGAGGCCAAGCGCAAGCCCGGCACCTCGACTTTGAGCACCAGCGCCTTGACGTCGCCCGTCAAAACCAGGTTGCTGCCACCGCCCAGCACTTGCCGGGGCAAAGTGGTCAATTGGGGGTCGGCCAGCACGGCCAGCAGGTCGGCTTCGGAGTGCACCCGCACCAAGGCCTGCGCTTTGGCGGCGATGCCGAACGTGTTGTACGGCTGCAGGGGGACATTTTTCTCCAGGTTCATGGGAGAATTGTCGCATTCTCAACCCTCGGACTTTTACTGCCATGCCCTCGTTTGATACCGTTTGCGAACCCAATATGGTTGAAGTGCGCAACGCCGTCGATACTTCTGCCAAAGAAATCGGCACCCGCTTTGACTTCAAAGGCACCTCGGCCAACATCGAACTCAAGGACAAAGAGATCACGATGTTCGGCGATGCGGAGTTTCAGCTCACGCAGGTCGAAGACATCTTGCGCAACAAACTGACCAAGCGCAACGTCGACGTGCGCTTTTTGGACATTGGCAAAGTCGAAAAAATCGGCGGCGACAAGGTCAAGCAAGTGGTGAAGGTCAAAAATGGCATTGAAACCGAAGATGCCAAGAAAATCACCAAACTCATCAAAGAGAGCAAGATCAAGGTGCAGGCGTCAATCCAGGGCGATGCTGTGCGTGTGACCGGCACCAAGCGTGACGACTTGCAGGCGGCCATGGCCCTGTTGCGCAAGGACATGACCGAGTTGCCCCTGTCCTTCGACAACTTCCGCGACTGATCAGGTTTGCGGCCCGCAAGCTCAGCGTTTGGACTCAGCGTTTAGGCTCATCGAGGAAGCCCCCCGAACGCAAGGTGATGACCAAGGTGTCGCGCCAACCGCCTTCTTGTTCCGGCTGGATCGGGGTGGTCTCATGAATGACGCGGCTGTCGTCCAGCAGCAGCAATGACCAAGGCTCGCTCAAGGTGAAGCGCTGGCCACGCGGGCTGTCCATGTCAAACACCCGTGTTTCGCCGCCCTTGATGCCGTGGCGGCCCACCAAAAACACCGCCACCCAATTCACGCCATCGCGGTGCGCCCCCTCGGGCGTGGGGCGGCCAATGCCGTCGGTGGTGTCAATGCGAAACTGGTGCGCCTCGGTGAACCAGGTTTGATCGCCCTGCGCCGCACAGGCCACCCGGGCCAGCCAACGCAGCAATTGCGACCAAACCGCTTGCTGCACCACCTCGGGGGCCATCGGTTCAAACCAACGCTGCATGCCGCCATGCAGGGCGTTGTAAGACAGCGGCTGCCAATGGGCACGGTGCGGCATGGCGCGCAACTCATCTCGCGTGACCTCAAAACTGGCGTGCCGGCGACGGCGGTAGCGCCCACCGTCTTTGAGGTACTGGTCAGGCGGCAAATCGTTCCAGCTGGGCGCCAGTGCCTTCAAGGCCTCCACTGAAATACCAGCCAAAGCGCAAACGCTGGCAGACCCCAGCACCGCAAACCCCTGGTCCGCCAGCGTGGCGTTCAGCAGGTCAGGTGGTGTCAGTGGGGGCTGCAGCATTTGTTGGGGCATGAGCGGTCTCGGTTTCAGGCGTAACGTTGGCTGGCCAGTTTCGCACCTTCGGCCAAGGCTTTGAGCTTGGCCTCGGCCACCGCACGGCTCATGGGGGCCAGGCCGCAGTTGGTGCAGGCGATCAGGCGGTTCTTGGGCACGAACTGCAAAGCACGGCCGATGGTGTCGGCGATTTCTTCGGCGGTTTCGATGGTCGGGTTGGCCACATCGATCACGCCCACCATCACGTCTTTGCCCTCCAGCAGCTTCATCATTTCCATGGGCACATGCGAGTGCATGCACTCAAGGCTCACCTGCTGGATGCTGCTCTTGGCCAAAGCTGGGAACACCTTTTCATACTGACGCCATTCGTGGCCCAAGGTTTCTTTCCATTTGTTGTTGGCTTCGATGCCGTAGCCGTAGCAAATGTGCACGGCCGTGGTGCAGGTCAGGCCCCGCGCGGCCACTTCCAGGGCCTTGACACCCCAATCGGCGGCGTCGTCCATGTAGACGTTGAAGGCTGGCTCGTCGAACTGGATGATGTCCACGCCATCGGCTTGCAGCGCCAGCGCTTCTTGGTTGAGCAACTCGGCAAAGGCCATGGCCATCTTGACCTTGTCGCCATAAAAACGGTCGGCCACGGTGTCCACGATGGTCATCGGGCCAGGCAAGGTGAATTTCAGTTTCTTCTTCGTGTGGGCGCGGGCCAGTTGGGCCTCAAAAGCGTGCACACGGCCCTTCAGGCGCAGCGGCGCAATGACCTGAGGCACCTGCGCGTCGTAGCGGTTGTTGCGGATGCCCATGGTGACTTTGTTCACAAAGTCGATGCCCTCGACCTGCTCCACAAAGCCGTGCACAAAGTGCTGACGGGCCTGCTCGCCGTCGCCGATCACGTCCAGGCCGGCGTCTTCTTGCGCTTTGATCCACAGCAGCGTGGCGTCGGCCTTGGCTTGCTGCAGCTCGGGGCCTTGGGTGGTCCACTGGGGCCAGAGTTTTTCGGTCTCGGCCAGCCAGGCGGGTTTGGGCAAGCTGCCAGCAATCGCAGTGGTAAACATGGGGATGTCCTTGGGTGAAAAAAACAAAGTCAGGAGTGTGCCGCAAGTCCAAATTCTTGGGCCAGCAGTTCATACGATCGGCATTGTGCAGCAGGGTCATGCGTCCAAGTGATGACGACGAGTTCCTGCACCTCCAAGCGCGCCGCCAATTGGCGCAGTTTGCGGCCAACGGTGGCCGCCGAGCCGATCAGGGCTGCATCGCGCAGCCGCTCGAGGGCAAACTGCTCAGCGGGGCTGTAGTCGCGCACCGCGTCTTCGGGCGGCAAGAGTGCCCCGATGCGGCCCAGATTTCGGTCCATTTTCCAGCGGGCACGGCTTTCAAACAGGCGCAGCGCTTCCTCGTCGGTGTCCGCAGCCAAGGCCCAGACGCACAAAGCGGCCGAGGGTGTGGCCAAGGCCGCACTCGGGCGGAAACTCTCGCGGTAAATTTGCAAGGCTTCGTCAGCCCCCTGCCCGTCGGTGATGAAGTAAGCGAACGCATAAGGCAGCCCCAAATGCGCGGCCAACTGGGCGCCGTAATCCGAGCTGCCCAGCATCCAGACGGCTGGCGAGGTGTCCGCCTGCGGGTAGGCGAACACGTTGTGGCCCGGATGACCGGGCGGCAAGTTGTGCCCCCCCACCCAGGCTTGCAGTTCCATCACCTGCTGAGGAAAGCGCTCAGAGGCGCTGCGGTCAGGGTTGAGCAGTTGCGCCGTGCGCCCGTCGCTGCCGGGGGCACGCCCTACACCCAGATCGATGCGGCCAGGGGCCAGCGCATCCAAAACGCGAAACTGCTCGGCCACTTTCAGGGCGGCGTAGTGCGGCAACATGACGCCCGCGCTGCCGATGCGGATGCGTTGTGTCCGGGCTGCAATCGCGGCCATCAAAACTTCGGGCGCGCTGCCCACGATGCTGGGGTGGCTGTGGTGCTCGCTCACCCAAAAACGGTGGTAGCCCCAAGCCTCGGCTTTTTGTGCCAGCGCCAGGGTTTGACGCAGGGTGGCATCCTGGCCGCGCCCAGTGGCCGCGGCGGATTGGTCAAGGATCGACAGTTTCGGGTTCATTCAAAAATCACTGGACTGAAAACTTCAGGCCTTGGAGGACGTGTCCAAAGCGGCCATTTCAGCTTCTTGCAGGGCCCGCCACATGACTTTGCCGCTGCCGCTTTTGGGCAGCGCATCCACAAAACTCACAGCGCGGGGCATTTTGTAAACCGCCATGTTCTCACGGCACCAATCGATGATGTCTTGCTCGCTCACAAGACCTTGCTGGCCTTGGCGCAAGACCACCACGGCTTTGACCGACTCGCCCCGATAGGCATCGCGCGTCGCGATGATGCACGCTTCTTGGATGGCAGGGTGGCGGAACATGAGCGCCTCGACTTCGGCAGGCCAGACCTTGAAGCCGCTGGCATTGATCATGCGTTTGAGCCGGTCGGTCATGAAAAAGTAACCCGCTTCGTCGACACGCCCCATGTCACCCGAGCGGAAAAACCGCAAACCATCGCGCTCAAAAAAGGCGTCCGCCGTGGCATCGGGGCGTTTCCAATACCCCTTGAAGACCTGAGGGCCGCTGATCACGATTTCGCCCGACTCGCCTGGCGGCAATTCGACCAGGGTTTCAGGGTCCACGATGCGCGACTCGACACTCATGAAGGGGATGCCCAAGCACTGTTTTTTGGGCGCATCGGGTGGGTTGGTGTGCGAGGGGGCCGCCGTTTCGGTCAGGCCATAACCTTCCACGTAGCGCAGCCCAAACTGCTCCAACAAGCGCTGGGCCACAGCCTCGGGCATGGCAGCGCCGCCGCCGCCGATGTAGACCAAGCTGTTGAGGTCATAGCGCGCCATGTTGGGACTGCCCAACAAGTCAATCACCATGGTGGGAATGTTGGTCCAATGGGTCACCTTCCATTTGGAGATCAGGTGCCCGGCCACATCGCGGTCCCACCGAGGCATGATCACCAAACTGGCGCCCAACAAAATGCTGGTGTGCATCACGCTCACCATCCCGGTGATGTGGAACATGGGCACCACGCACAGCGTGACGTTCTCGGGGGTGCCGTTGCCCCACAAGCCGCTGGCCATGGCGTTGTGCATCAGGGTCCCGTGGGTGTGCATGCACCCCTTGGGCAAGCCCGTGGTGCCACTGGTGTAAGGCAATACCGCCAAGTCATCGGGTTTGGCTTGGGGTGGCGGCAAGTCTGCCGCAGGGGCGGCCATCCAATCGGACCATGCGTGCACTTGACCGGAGGACAAAGCGGGCAACTCACGCACAGGCAGCAACCAAGGACGCCATGCCTCAGGCATGTCTTCGGGCCCCACTGTCTCGCCATCGAACACATCGGTGAACTGCGTCACCACCAAGTGCTTCAGACGGTGCTCCGGCGGCAAGGCAGCGCTGGCCTGCGCCAGCTCAGGGGCCAAATCGGCCGTGGTCACGGCCACCCGCGTGTCGGGGTCGGTGATGTAGTGCTTGAGCTCTTCAGCCCGGTTCATCGGGTTGACGGGCACCACCACCGCATCGATGCGCAAAATCGCAAAGTGTGTGATCACCAGTTGGGGACAGTTTTGCATGTCCAGCACCACGCGGTCTCCGGCCTGTACCCCCACAGCGCGCAGTTGCCCAGCCACGTGCTCCGCTTGCGCCATCAACGCCCGGTAAGTCCAGACCCGCCCCATGAACACCAAGGCCGCTTTTTCGGGGTAACGCAGGGCACTGACGGCCAAGTTCATCCACAGTGAGGTGGCTGGCGGGGTGATCTTGGCAGGCAAGCGGACGGGCCAAACAGCGGCATGGGCGGGCATCGACAGTCTCCAAGTGTGGTTTGAATCCATGTTAATCCCCCACCGGCATGGCTGGACTTCGGGCTTTGTCACGGGGGAGACGCGCGAGCTGCGGCCAGCCTGAGCGCAACGACTCCAGCCAACACGCCACCACCCCGAATGTGGACACGCCAAAGCCATCATTTGAACATTTGAGTATTTTTAATGCCCCATAAAGATAGTTTTTTATACTTTTATTACTAAAATAAGCCCCATGCAAACCCAAACTACACCTGACACCCCTGAAGACCACTGCGGCACCACCTATGCAGCCAAGCTGCTCGGCTTGTCGGTCGGCACGATTCAGACCTTGGTCGAAAAAAATGAGCTGCAAGCTTGGAAAACGCAAGGCGGCCATCGAAGAATTTCGATGGCTTCTATCCGCGACTACCAACGCAAGCACCACATGCTGACCCTCCCAAGCGAGCCGCGTGACACCCGCTTGCGCGTGCTGCTCGTAGAAGACGACGCCGTCACACGTGAAATGCTGCGCGGTTACTGCAACCGCTCCACCCTGCCCGTGGATTGCACCGCCATGTCGTCGGGCCTGGAGGCCTTGATCGACATCGCCAGCATCCAGCCTGACGTGCTGATCACCGACCTGGACATGCCCGGTGTGGACGGCTTCGAATTGCTGCGCACCTTGCGCCAAAACCCGCAATTCAGCCGCATGACCACCTTGGTGTTGTCGGCACTGTCGCCCGAAGACATTGAAAGCCGCGGGGGCTTGCCGCAAGGCAGCATCTTCATGGCCAAACCCATCAACATGGATTGGTTCAATGGCTTTTTCACGGCTTTCCTGGCCGCACGCCATGCCGAAGCCCATGCCAAAGATGCCAACGGTGCCGCTCCAATAGCGTGACCGCTTTGCACGTCTGCCCACCATGACAGCGGGTGAGACCGGGCCCCATCGGGAAATCATTCCCCTTGGGGCCCATTTTTTTCCAGCGGGGCTTTATATACTGGGCACCCACATGATGGCGAACCCGAGCGCTCGCATGGTTTTGAGTCCCTTTTGAAGATCGCCCATGGAAATCAAAGTCAACTTTCTGGACAAACTGCGTCTGGAAGCCAAATTCGAAGACTTCACCGTCGTTGCCGACCAGCCCATCCGCTACAAAGGCGATGGCTCGGCCCCTGGCCCCTTTGACTATTTTTTGGCTTCTTCGGCGCTGTGCGCTGCCTATTTTGTGAAGTTGTATTGCGACACCCGCAAAATTTCCACAGAAAACATCCGGCTCTCGCAAAACAACATCGTTGACCCCGAGAACCGTTACCAACAGATCTTCAAAATTCAAGTGGAATTGCCAGCGGACATCCAAGAGGTGGACCGCAGGGGCATTTTGAATTCGATTGAGCGCTGCACCGTCAAAAAAGTGGTGCAGGCTGGGCCCGAGTTTGTCATTGAAGAAGTGGACAACCTGGACGCCGATGCACAGTCCTTGCTGACCCTGCAGCCCAGCACAGACCACCCCACGTTCATCCTCGGCAAAGACCTGCCCTTGGAGCAAACCATCGCCAACATGTCCGGCATCCTGGCCGACTTGGGCATCAAGATTGAAATTGCCTCTTGGCGCAACATCATCCCCAATGTGTGGTCCTTGCACATCCGTGATGCGCACTCGCCCATGTGCTTCACCAATGGCAAGGGATCGAGCAAAGAAAGCGCATTGGCCTCTGCGCTGGGCGAATACATCGAGCGCCTCAACAACAACCACTTCTATGCGGGCGCATTCTGGGGCGAAGACATGGCCCATGCGGCCTTTGTTCACTACCCCAATGAACGCTGGTTCAAGCCCGGCAAGAAAGATGCGCTGCCCCGAGAGATTTTGGACGCCCATTGCCTGCGCATTTACAACCCCGATGGCGAGCTGCGCGGCTCGCACCTGATCGACACCAACTCGGGCCATGCCGAGCGGGGCATCTGCTCTTTGCCTTATGTGCGCCAGTCGGATGGCGAAGTCGTTTACTTCCCCTCCAACCTGGTTGAAAACTTGTTTGTCAGCAACGGCATGAGCGCGGGCAACACGCTGGCCGAAGCACAAGTGCAGTGCCTGTCTGAGATTTTCGAGCGCGCCGTCAAGCGCGAAATCCTGGAAGGTGAAATTTGCCTGCCCGATGTGCCGCAAGACGTGCTGAGCCAATACCCCAGCATCATGGCGGGGATCCAAGGCCTCGAAGCGCAGGGCTTTCCTGTGCTGGTGAAAGATGCCTCCTTGGGCGGCACCTACCCCGTGATGTGCGTCACCTTGATGAATCCGCGCACAGGTGGCGTGTTTGCCTCCTTCGGCGCACACCCGCGCCTTGAAGTGGCGCTGGAGCGCAGCTTGACCGAGTTGCTGCAAGGCCGCAGTTTTGAAGGCTTGAACGATTTACCGCCCCCCACGTTTGAGAGCAACGCCGTCACCGAACCCAACAACTTTGTGGAGCACTTCATCGACTCCAGCGGCATCGTGTCATGGCGGTTTTTCAGCGCCAAAGCGGACTTTGAATTTGTGGACTGGGACTTTTCTGGGCAAGGCGAAAACGCCAATGCCGAAGAAGCGGCCACCTTGTTTGGCATTCTTGAGAGCATGGGCAAAGAGGCTTACACCGCGGTGCATGACCAACTGGGCGCCATCGCCTGCCGAATTTTGGTCCCGGGCTATTCAGAGGTTTACCCGGTGGAAGATTTGATTTGGGACAACACCAACAAAGCACTGCTGTTCCGCGAAGACATCCTCAACCTGCACCGCTTGGACGATGCCCAATTGACTGCACTGCTCGATCGCTTGGACAACAACGAACTCGATGAGTACCTGGACATTGGCACCTTGATCGGCATCGAGTTCGATGAAAACACTGTCTGGGGCCAGCTGACGGTGCTGGAGCTGAAACTCTTGATTCACCTGGCCTTGAAGCAATTTGAAGAGGCCCAAGACCTGGTGGGCGCCTTCTTGCAATACAACGACAACACCGTGGATCGCAAATTGTTTTACCAAGCCCTGAACGTGGTGCTTGAGGTGCAACGCGATCCAGAACTCGGGCTGGAAAACTACGCGCACAACTTTCGCCGGATGTTTGGCCAAGAGCGCATGGACGCCGTCATCGGCTCGGTCCATGGCAGTGTGCGCTTCTTTGGCCTCACACCCACCAGCATGAAGCTGGAGGGTCTGGACAGGCACCACCGCTTGATGGACAGCTACAAGAAGCTGCACGCTGGACGTGCCCGCTTGGCGGTTTGAGGATCTGAAAAAAGCTGAATTGGCCCGTGAAGAAATTCACAAATGACGGGCTATCGGTGTCTTGCTTTTGGGAAAACCCATGGCCACCCAACCGCACTCAATTTGGCTGGATCTGCACGCGCACAGGGGCTGGGGCTGGCTGATTGGTCTGCGGAACAAGCGGCGTCACCTGCCTGTTCACCCCATCTGCGCCGTCCAACACGACATTCTGAAGGGTCCGAATTTCGACCGGAGGGGATGACTCGGTTTTGATTTCAACAACGCCTTCACCGGGCTGGCGCAACTGCACGCTGGGCTCATTGGCGGTGGTTGTTTTGGGCTGACCCGTCTGCTCGGCAAGCTGGGGCTCTTTGCCATCTTTGCTGTCCGAAGCACTGGAGGACGATTTGGCCTCAGCCGACTTGCCATCGCTGCCCGAAGAACTTGCCGCCTCTGTCGATCCAGCAGAAGCTGAAGCGCCTGAAGCAGCGCCAGACCCCGTCGTGGCCTCAGCACCCGCTGTGCCGCTTGAGGCCGCTGCTGGTGTGGATCCTGAGCTGCTTGCAGCCCCTGCAGCACCTGAGCTTGCCGCAGCCGAAGAGGGTGAGGCAGCAGGCGCGGCGCTGGGCGAGGCCGCTGGTGCTGCAGCCACCCCACCACTCTGAATTGCCATCGACACAGGCGCAGCCACTTGAGGTGCCTGAACCTGAACCAATGTCGCCACAGGCGGCACCGTGAAGGCAGAGTTGATGCGCGCAGCCACGCTGTCAATCACTGGTGGCGTGAAGGCGTAATCATTGCGCTCGCTTTGGAAGGTCGAGCTCTGCAAAACAAAGCCTGCCAGCCCCTGGGTTTCGATTTGGGTTGAACCCACTTGCTTTGACGCATAAGAAAGACCAACAGGCGAAAAATCCAAAACGAGTGCATCGCCTGGAACAGAACCATTGACCTGTCCGAGCAGACTGACTTTCTTGGGATCCACATCCACGTCGTTGTTGAAGACCTTGTCAAACTCACCCACGATGGCCGCTTGGCCACGAACAGGTCTGGCCAGCACCTGCACCGGTGCATGGAGGTTGTCCAAATTTGGCAATCGGTAATTGCTTTGCAAACTCGAGGCGCCGTCGGTCAGGTTGATGGCGGCGATATATTTGTTCAAGGTGCTGACATGGGCATCACTCGCCACCGCACCGGTGTAGCCCAAGACTTCATTGCCCACCCCAGTTTGCAAGTCCACCGCGCCGGTCAAATTGCTGGTGCCGTCGTAAATTTTCGATGCAGAGAGACTGACCGTTTTGGTTGTGATGCCTGCATGGATCCGTGTGATGGCGGGCAGGGTGTAGTTGCGCGCATCAGGCCCCACCAAGGCGCCGCCCAAAACAGTGACTTGATGGGCACTCACCACATCTTTGCTGTTGTAGTCTGCGCTCACATAAGTGGCACCCACGACATCCCCCGCGAACAAGGGGCCTAACCCAGGGGCAGTCACCACATGAGCAGTGGTTGAACCGTCGTAAGTTTTAGGCACGACAGCAAACACATTGCTCAGCATGAACGGGGTGATGTGGCCCGTGCCCACCACGGTGCGTCCTTGCGTGGACAGGTACCCATAGACCTTGGCACCGGCGGCGTCGAGGGTCTCGAATTGGGCGTTGTTGAGTGTGACCACATGGTCCAGCGCGTTGACACCCGAGTAGCGCGCAGCGTAACCTGGCAAATGGCTCATGGGTTTGAGCCGGGCGATTTGATCACCATCCAACAGCGTTCCGGCGTAGGAGAAATTGGTGTCGACAGGCGACGCCAAGTCGGTTTTGTCATACACCCGCGTGACGCCCTGCAGCGTGACATTGACCAGTGGTGTGACTTGGTACAAGAAACCGTTGCCCGAGTCTTGCAAAGGCGTGGCGGCAGTGCCCGCACCGTACTGCTTGAACTGGTAGCTCAAGCCCCCTTTGGTGTCGAGCTCTGGCGACTCGGTACGGATCAACCAGCGTGCCTGCGGCGAAGTCAATACCAAGGAAGATGGACCCGCGTTGTTGGTGAAGCTTTGGGCCACCATGTGGATGGCACCGACTTCGGTAGAGGGCGAGCTGGCAGCAACTTGAATGAGCGCACCGGGCATGAGGCGGACATCCCCGACTGGCGCATCAACCCGAACCGAAGACTGGATGCCTGTCAACGCCATTTGGGAGCCGATCACCACATCACCCTGATCGCTTCGCGCAACAACTCGGCCCGTCCCGGTGATGGTTCCATTGGCGATGTTGACTTCGCTGGATTTATGAAAGGCCAACTCGACGGCCTCACCCAATCTCACCGGCCCTGAGCTCAGGCTGCCCGTGGCACCGCCATGACCCACCTGCAACTTACCCACGGCCATCTGGGTCTCGCCCGTGTAGGTGTTGTCACCGGTCAAGGTCACCGTGCTGTTGCCCTTTTCTTTGCGCAAGGCGCCCGCACCACTGATCACTCCGCTGATGGTTTGCGCCTGGGCAGAGTTGAGTGCCAGCGAAGCACGGTCGGCCAATCGGATGGCCCCGCCATATTGGCCACCACCCAACTGGGCCTGGCCATCGAGCTCCAGCGTACCCGCATCCACACGCGTGTCGCCTGCATAGGTGTTTGAACCGGTCAGCGTCAGCGTGCCCTGCCCCAGCTTATCCAGGCTGGCCGTGCTGCCCACCAAGGCCGTGGCAAACGTCACCGCCTGCCCTGCCGTGTCGACCCGGTAGGCGTTGGCCGTGCGGCTCAGGCGGGCCGAGTAATCGGTCTGGTTGTCGGTGCTGTAGCGCAGCGTGCCGCCACTGAACGCCAAATCGCCTGTGTGGCCCAGGGCACCGACACTGGCGGCCTCCAGAACACCGGCGGCCAGCAGCGTGCCGCCGCTGTAGGTGTTGACACCGCTCAGGCTCAACACGCCTGCGCCCCGTTGCTGGACTTGCCCTGTGCCACTGATGACACCGGCCATGTTTTGAGCCGCGCTCGAGCTGAACTCGAACCGGCTTGCGGATGCCAAGGCCATGGCACCGTTGTAGTGGCCCAGCCCCAAAGTGGCGGCGTCCGCCATGACCATGGCACCTGCGTCAATGCGGGTGTCACCTGTGTAGGTATTCCCACCCGTCAAGCGCAAGACACCCAAACCGCTTTTCACCAAGCCGCTGGAAGCGCCACTGACAGCACCACTCACGGTACTTGCGGCGCTCACATCACTCACCGCCACCCGCAGTTGGTCTCTGACGGCAACGCTGCGGGCGTTGACCGAAGCGGCATCGATGGCCAGCGTTGCCAAGGGCTGAACAGCCCCCACATCAGCCGAGAAGGTGACGCTTGCGCCCGCCTGGACTGTGAGTGATGCCCCAGAGGCGGTCGCGGCGTTGACGGCACCCATAAAACGAACATCGGCCAGATCGGTCAAAGTGCTGTTGTTGGACAAGGTGACGGCACCGCCATAGGTTTGCCCTGCAGCGGTGCTCACGTTGGCTGCCAAGCGCGTGTTGCCCGAGACGTCCAAGCTGGCCAAAGCGCTGAGTTGCCCAGCCAGATCGGCATCACCGGTCACGCGCAAAGTTTGACCTGCCCCTTGGATCACAGTCCCGGCAGTGGTCGCCACCGACTGGCCCGTCAAGGCCGTGGCTTGACCCAAGGTCACCCGTCCGCTGTAGCTTTGAGCCCCCGTGGTTTGGACGGACCCTGCATTCAAAAGGACCTCTGGGGCCACCATGCTCACACCGCTCAGCGGGGCGTTGGCACCCATGGCCGAACTCACCATGGCCTGACTGCCCGCACCGGTCAAAAGAACCCCCAGCGAATGGGCTGTGGGCCCAGCTGCGCTGTTGACCGGCCCGGCCAGACGGATGGTGGCGGCATCTCCCGTGGCCACCAACTGCGCATCACCGGCGAGCAACAAAGACCCGCCAAAGCTTTGGGAACCCGTGGAAGAAACACCCCCGCCCAACGTGGCATGGTGGTCCACCTGCAAGGCGCTCAAACCCGCAAGGTCGCCGCCAGACACCAGCCCGCCAGAACCATCCACCCGCAAGCGGTGGCCTGCGCCTTGGAGTGTGGCCCCCAAAACCACCGTGCGAGCGCTCAATGTCGTGTCTGTGGCAAGCGTCACAGCGCCGGTGTACGTTTGATCACCAGTGGTGCTCACATTCGCACCCAATTGGGCAGAACCATTCACCGTGACGGTACTCAAACCCGACACCATGGCATCCCATTGGGCGCTGCCATCGATTTGCAGTGTCCCACCACTGCCCGTGACCGTGCCCATGGTGCGCACCGCAGAAGCGCTGAGCCTTGCATTGTTGGTCAGGGCCACAGGGCCATCAAAGACCTGGGCACCCAAGGTGGTGATTTGGCCATTGGGCAAGTTGATCTGACCGGCCTTGACCGCCAAGTCTTTCAAGGGTCGCAATCCACCCACCGCGTAAGACAAAGTCAGCGCACCCGCGCCGGTGTCCAGACTCAGGCCTTGCGCGCCTGCCGTGTCCGCGTTGATGGCCCCCCCGATGCTGATGCTGCTGGCATTCAGGCGGGTGTCTGCGTAAAGCGCCAAGGTGCCACCATATTGCTGCTGGGCCGTTGTCGAAATTTGCGCGCCCAGCTCGGTGTTGCCCGTGACAATCAGGTTGGCCACACCGGAAATTTGCCCACCCATGCTGGCGTTGCCGGTGAGCGTCAGATTTTTTCCGGCCCCGGTGATGTCACTGCCACTGCCAATGCGGATCCTGGAGGCGGTCAAGGCGGTATCTGCGCCCAAAGTGATGGCCCCGGTGTAGCTTTGCTCGCCGCTGGTCTGCACATTGGCGGTGCTCAAAGTGATGTCGGCGGCACGAACGGACAAAGCGCTCAAGCCCGGCGCGTTGCCCACGCTGCTGGCGATGACGGCACGACTGGCCGCACCTGTGGCATTCACCGTCAAAGCGCGCGCCGTGGTCTCACTGTCAATGTCACCGCTCAAAGTGATGACCCCGGTGCTTCCCGTGCTGGTCAACGTGGCATCACTCAACAAACGCAAAGTGCCGGTGTAGGTCTGGTTGCCCGTGGTGGTGATTTGGCCAGCCAATCGCGTGTCACCGGTGATCGTCAAAATGCGCACACCCGTGACCTCACCTCCCAATTGCGCATGGGCGTCCAGCGTCCAACTTTGGCCCGCGCCCGTGACGGTGTTGCCCGTTTGAACCGTGCTGCCGGTGAGCGTGCTGTCTGTGCCCAAAGTCACCGCACCGGCATACGTTTGCGTGCCACTGGTCGTCACTGCAGCGGTATTGATCTGGCTGGTTCCGGTGACTTGCAGTTGGGTCAAGCCGCTGACCGTGTCGTTGCCGCTGTTGCCCAAGACAGCGTTGCCGGCCACGGTCAACGCACTGCTGCCCGTCCCGGTCAGCGCAGCTTGCGTCTCCACCGCAGCGCCCGTCAGCACCGTATCGCGGCTCAGGTTGAGCGCGCCGCCATAGGTTTGTGTGCCCGTGCTCGTGACCGTCCCGGTATGGAGCGTGGTCGCTCCACTGATGCTCAGATGGTTCAGGCCGGTCACTGTATCGGTGGCGCCCGTACCCAGGACCGCATCACCGGTGATGGCGAGCGATTGACCGGCACCCACCAACACATTTTGGGTGGTGATGGTGCTGCCGCTCAACAGCGTGTCTGTCCCCAGTGTCACAGCGCCGGCAAAGGTCTGAGCAGCGCTGGTGATGATGGAGCCCGTGTGGATTGCGGTGGTGCCGCTCACGGACAGGCTGCTCAAACCACCGATCAGGTCATCGCTGCTGTTGCCCAGTACCGCGTTGCCCGCAATCGTCAAGGCCTTGCCGCCGCCAGCCACTGTGCCCTGGGTCGTCACCGTGGTGGCCGTCAACACGGTGTTGCGGGTCAAAGTCAGCGTGCCCCCAAAGGTTTGCAGGCCTGCGCTCGTCACCGTGTCGGTGTTGAGCGTGGTGCTGCCGCTGATGTTCAGATGGCGCAAGTCGAACAAAGTGTCGGCGGCCCCCGAGCCCAGCACAGCGTTGCCGATGATCGTCAGGGACTTGTTGTTGACCTGCACCGCCGCTTGGGTGGTGATGGTGCTGCCGGTGAGTGTGGTGTCCTGGCTCAGGCTCAGCGTATCGCCGTAGGTCTGTGTTCCCACGCTCGTCACGGTGTCGGTGTTCAGCTGGGTCGTGCCACTGACGCTCAGATGGTTCAGGCCGGTCACCGTATGGCTGGCACCGCTGCCCAAAACCACATCCCCCATGAGGCTCAAAGACTTGCCACCGCCCACCAGCACATTTTGGAGGGTGATGGTGCTGCCGGTCAGTTGCGTGTCAGTGCCCAGGGTCACCGCCCCGGCATAGGTCTGGCCACCGCTGCTGCTGAGCACAGCAGCGTTGATGGCACTGGTTCCGCTGACCGACAGGCTGCTCAGGGCCGTGATGCTGTCGTCACTGCTGTCACCCAAGACCGCATTGCCTGCAATCACCAAGGCCTTGCCGCCACCGGCAAGCGTGCCCTGCGTGCTGACCGTGGTGCCGGTCAATGTGCTGTCGGCGCTCAATCTCAGTGCACCGCCATAGCTTTGGCTGCCGCTGGTGCTGACCCCATTGGCATTGAGCATGGTTGTACCGCTGATGCGCAAGCTGCTCAGATTCGTCAGGGCATCGCTTGGGCCATCGCCAAGCACGGCATTGGCATGGATGGTCAGCGCATTGCTGTTGCCATTTACCGTGCTCTGCGTGGTGATGGTGCTGCCGGCCAGGGTGGTGCCCACACCCAAGGTGACTGCATCGGCATAGGTTTGAGCGCCCACGGTGCGCACACTGCCACCATTGATCGCCGTTGTGCCTGCCGCATCGCTTGTCACATCGGCCAGTCGGTCGCCGTCTGTGCCGGTCGCGCCGGTGCCGCCCAAGGCGCCACCCAAGGTGGTGTCACCGCTGTCGTTGAGGGTCAACCTGCGGTGGCTGATGCCATCGGACTGGATGGTGCTTGTCACGGTGATGTCCGCACCAGCCAAGGTGGTGTCGGCGCCCAGCGTCACGGGGCCGGTGTAGGTCTGGCTGTTGGTAGTTCTGACGACACCGGCATGGAGGCCTATGGCGCTGGCCGTCACCGCCAGGCTACTCAGGCGATCTGTACCACCCACTGCAGCGCCCAGAACCACCTGGCTGGTGTCGCCACTGGCATCGATCATGAGCGCGCGCGTCGTGCCCGCTGCGCTGTCGACGGTCGAAGCCAGGGTGATGAGCGCAGCGGCGCCGCTGGCTGCCAGCGTGGTGTCTGCACCCAACGTCACCGCGCCGGTGTAGGTCTGCGAGCCGCTGCTGGTGATGTGGGTGGTGCGAATCAAGCTGGTGCCGCTGACCGACAGCGCGCCCAGCCCGCTCAGGGTGTCGCTGGGGCCATCGCCCAGAACAGCATTGCCGGTGAAGGTCAACGCGTTGGTGTGGCCTGTGACCGTGTCCAGGGTGCTGATGGTGCTGCCGGTCAGCGTGGTGGGTGCACCCAAGGTCAGCGCATCGTTGAAGGTCTGCGCGCCCGTGGTGGTGATGCTGCCGCCGTTGATCGCGGTGGTGCCGAGCGCATCGGTGGTGATGCTGCTGAGCTGGTCAGCCACAGTTGCACTGCCGAGTGCCGCGCCCAAGGTGGTGGTGGCGCTGTCGTTGAGGGTCAGGCTGCGGTTGCCGCCGCTGGACTTGACCGTGCTGACCAAGGTGATGCCCGCACCCGTGAGTGTGGTGTCAGCGCCCAAGGTGACCGGGCCGGTGTAGGTCTGGCCCAATGCGGTGGTGACTGCAGTGCCATTGAGATCAATGTCGCTGGCAGTGACCGCCAGCGTGCGCAAGGCGTCGGTCGCACCCACTGTGTTGGCCAGCACCACATTGCCACCCTCACCGCCGGCGGTGAGGGTCAGTGCCCGCGTGGTGGCCGGTGCGCTGTTGACGGTCGAAGCCATGGTGATGACCGCGGCCGCACCACTGGCCGCCAGGTTGGTGTCGGCACCCAGCGTCACGGGGCCAGTGTAAGTCTGGTTCGCCGTCGTGCTGACAGCGCCGCCATTCAGGTCAATGTCGCTGGCCGTCACAGACAGGCTGCTCAAGGGCGCGGCGCCACCCACCACAGCACCAAGAACCACGTTGCTGCTGATGCCACTGGCATTGATCACCAAAGCGCGCGGCTTACTCGTTGCGCTGTCGACGGTCGAAGCCAGGGTGATGACCGCGGCCGTACCGCTGGCCGCCAGCGTGGTGTCGGCCCCCAGCGTCACCGTGCCGGTGTAGGTCTGCGAGCCGCTGCTGGTGATGTCACTGGCCTGGATCGCCGTGCTGCCACTGACTTGCAAACTGCTCAAGCCCGTGACCGTGTCCGCCGCTGCATCGCCAAATACCGCATGGCCTGCAATGCTCAGGCTTTTGGCATGGCCTGTGACCGTGCCCAGGGTGGTGACCGTTGTACCGGTGAGTGTGGTGTCTGCGCCCAGCGTGACAGCATCGCCATAGGTCTGCGTGCCGCTGGTCAAGACCGTGGCACCGTTCAAAGCGGTGCTGCCGCCAGCGTCGGTGGTCAGGCTGATGAGTTTTTCAACAGCAAGGCCGGACGTGCCGCCGATCGCAGCGCGCACGGTGGTGGTGCCGCTGTCCTTGACCGCCAAGCTGCGGTTGCTGCCGCTGGAGACCACCGTACTGCCCAGCGTGACGTTGACACCCGTCAGCGTGGTGTTCGCACCCAAGGTCACGGCGTCATCGAAGGTCTGCGCGCCAGTGGTGTTGATGCTGCCGCCGTTGATGACGGTCGTGCCCGGTGCATCGGTCGTCACAACGGCCAGTCGGTCGCCTTCGGCGCCCACCCAACCGGTGCCACCCACAGCACCCATGAAGGTGGTGGCGCCGCTGTCGTTGATGCTCAAACTCCGATTGCCACCACTGGACTTGACCGTGCTGCCCAAGAAGATGTTTTCGCCAGCCAGCGTGGTGTTGGCACCCAGCGTCACCGGGCCGGTGTAGGTCTGGCTGGTGGTGGTGGTGACGAGCCCGGCATGGAGGTCAATGTCGCTGGCCGTCACCGCCATGCTGGTCAAGGGCGCTGCGCCACCCACTGCGCCACCCAGCACCACGTTGCTGCTGGCACCACCGGCATGGATCACCAGCACGCGCGGCGTCAAAGTGGTGTTGCTGTTGAGGGCACCTGACACGCTGACGATCGCATCGGCGTCCGTCGCCGTCATACTGGTGTTGGTGTTGAGCACCACCGTGCCGCCATAAGTCTGGTGGCCGCTGGTGGCCACGTTGCCGCCGAGCACGGTGTTGCGGGCCACCGACAAGCTGGACATGCCGGTGCTGTTGCCGCCAGTTGTCAGGTTGCCGCTGCCGCTGGTGGCATTGGCCGCCACCATCAGGCTGTAGCCTGCGCCGGTCAGGGTGGACGAGGTGGTGACCGTGGTGCCGGTCAATGTGGCGTTGGCGGCCAGAGTCAAGGCCGCGTTGTAGTCCTGCGTCTTGCTGCTGGTCACCTGACCGTCAGACAGCGTCACCTGGGTGCCGGTGACGGTGATCAGGCCCGCGTTGCTCACCCCGTTGTCGGCATAGGTGAGTGGCGTGTTGAGGTTGAAACTGGGAGCCCGGGCGTTCAGTTGCAGCGACGAAACAGTGGGCAGACTGGTCGAGAAACCTGCGCGGGTCGTCGCGCCAATGGTGGCGTCCATGTCGGTGTTGAGCGCGCTCATGCTGGAAGCGCCAGTGTTCAGCTGCGTCAGACCCTGCTTCACCGTGCCAGTCAGGTTGATGTTCGCATCGGGCGCGAGCAAGTCGGTGTAGACCATGCCCGCCACATTGCTGCCTCCGTTGAGCGTCAGGGTGGTCGCCAGCTTGGTCTTGGGCGCGTTGCTGGCCCCTACAAAGGTGGGCGGGCTCAGCGCGACCTTGAAGGTGGCGGCCGTGATGTGAGGGCCATAGCCGCCACCCTGGAGGGTGACGGTGGGCGCCTGCGTGTAGCCCGATCCTGGGTCTCCAAGCGTGATGCCATAAATGATGTTGGCGCTCGGCTGGCCCACCACCGGGTTGGTGCGCGTCACCGTGGCCGTGGCGCCGCTGCCGCCTCCGCCTGAAATCGTCACCGTGGGGTCCGATGTGTAGCCACCACCGCCTGTCAAAAGCGTGATGCCGCTGATCACCTCAGGAATCGACGAATCGACGAACAAGGTGTTCGACCCCACCACGCTGTAATAGTAGCCATTGACCCCCGTCGAAGCGGTGCCGCCATTGAGCAGCGTGCCGTTGGTGTACTGCGCCACCTGGCCGCGTTGCGCCACCGAACCGTCGCTGTGGGTCGCCACGCCCTCGATCGCGCGCGGCTGGGTGGGGTAGAACACACTCAGGTAAGGGTACAGGCCCGCACTGGTCGCCCATTTGGTGTTGTCAAAGCCGCTGGGCAATGCGCCTTTGAAAGCGACGGTAGACAAGGCGGTGCTGCCGCCGCCGGTGCCGTCAAGCAACAAATTGGAGGTGGTGTTGTCCCAATACAAGTTGGTGGGCTGCAACCGCAAAGGGCCGCTGGTGCCTGACACATAACCGTTGTTGAACCTGCCGAAAACCGCACCGCTGTAAAACGGCGACGGCGCGCTGACCGCATGGCCCACCACCATGCCGGTGGCAAACCCGTTGGTCAGCGTACCGCGCTCGGCGTAGCCGATCAAGCCACCCACATTTTGTGTACCAGCCACCGCGCCCATCGCATAAAAATCGCTGATGGACCCTGTGTAATTGCCACCCAAATAGCCAGCAAAGCCGCCCACGCCCGATGCGCTGCCCAGGCTGGAAGTGCTCACCTGCGTGACCGAACCGGTGGTGTAAGACTGGCCAATGGTGCCGGCGTTGTTCATGTAACCGACAAAGCCGCCCACACTGCCATAGCCCAACACCGAGCCGGCTGCACGCGACGAAGTGATGCTGCCGTTGTCCATGTTGCCCACAAAGCCACCCACACCGGAGGAGTTGCTTGCACTGGTTTCCACCACCGTGCTGTTGGTGTACGAGGTGTTGATGGCGCCCGCATTCATGTAACCGGCAAAGCCGCCCACCCGGTTCACACCATGCACGCTGCCTTCTGCGCGGTTGAGCGACAAAGTGCTGTTGCTCATCTGCCCGACAAAGCCGCCCACGGTGTCTTGCGTGCCCACCACACTGGCCTGAGAGAACGAATTGCTGATGGAGCCGCCATTGCTCCAACCGGCAAAGCCACCCACCAAAGCCCGGCCCTTCACACCGACACCGGTGATGGGGTTGACGGTGGTGATCACCGCTGTGGAATTGTTGATGGTCGCATCGTTGCGGCCCACAAAGCCACCGACGTAGTTGCCATAGGTCGAGCTGTAAACACTGCCCGTGGTGGAGGCCGATGCAATCGTGCCACCCGCATTCAAGCCCACAAAACCGCCCACGTACTCGCCCAAGGAGCTCACGGTGCTGGTGGTGTAACTTCCAGAAATATGGCTGTTGTTGTAACCAACAAAGCCGCCAACAAAGGGGTTGGTGGATGCCGTGACGGCGCCGGTAGCGTACGACGCCGTGATCGTCCCGCCCCTCGTTTCTCCAAACAGGCCGCCCACACGTTCACTCGTACCCGTCACCGTACCGGTGGCATACGATGTCGTCAGCGTGCCCCCCCCGTAGTTACCAATCAAGCCGCCCACGCGGCTGGTGCCGACCACATGGCCTGTGGCGTAGCTGGTGTTGATGGTCCAATTGCCACCGTAGCCAATGAGTCCGCCCGTTGAATCACCGCCTTTGACATTGCCTGAGGCCCAGCTGTTGATGGATTGGTAGGTGTGTCCCGCCAAGCCCCCCACGGTGTCAGCGCTGCCCTCCACAAGGCCTGTGGCACGCGAGTTTTCAACGGCATTGGCAAAGCCCACCAAGCCACCCACCCAGGAGCTGTTGCTGGTGACATTGCCGGTGGCATAGGAGTCGTACACATTTTGGTCAATGCGGCCGATCAGGCCACCGGTCTGGTGCCCGCCTTTGACATTGCCGGTGGCGTAAGAGCGCCAAATCGGCTGGTTGGTGTAACCAATCAAGCCGCCGGTGTAGGTGCCAGAGAAACCGCCGTTCAAACCAGTGACCTCGCCCGTGGCGAAGTTGTCATTGATCCACCCCCCTTGGACGCGACCGGCCAAACCGCCTACGCTGTCGCTGTTGCCCCGGACATTCGCACTCGATGAGGAATAGGTGATCGTTCCCACATAACCCGCCACCCCGCCGACATAGCTGGAGTTCGATTGAACCTCGCCGGTGGTGGTCACGCGCAGCACCCGGCCTGCTTGACCGATGGCGCCACCGGTTTGGTGCGAACCCATCACCAAGCTTCCTGTGTAACGGGAATCACTGGTGCCTTGCTCCACCAGACCCGCCAGTCCACCGGTGTAATTGCCTGCGAATTCGGGCGCACCGTTGACGGTCCAGCCGGTGACGGTGCCGCTCATCTGGGCATTTTGCAAATCCCTGTGCTGCAAATAGCCGACCACGCCGCCCACGCGCTCGCCCCGGCCTTCGACGTTGCTGGTCACAAAGGTGTTGTATGTGGGCGTGTTGTTCACCACAGCCGCGCCCACCATGCCTTGCGAATGGCCGACCAGCCCCCCCACCCATTGATAGCCCTTGACCAGCCCAACCGTGTGGCTGCTGTTTTGGATGGTGGATTCGGATTGCTCCATGTAACCCACCACCCCACCCGTGCGTTGCGGCGATGTGACGTCTGCCGTGGCCACACTGGTGACCACGCCAGACGAGGTGGTGTTGCTCACCGCCGCGTAATCGAGCCGGCCCGCCACACCCCCCACCGAGCTCACGCCGGTCACGGTGGCTGACGATTGAACACCCGACAGGCTCAACAGCGTCCCGCTGCTGCCCCAGGCGTAACCCAAGACCCCGCCGACTTGGCTGTGGCCCACGTAGCTGGCATTGTTTTCACCACGCGTGTCTTGGTTGAAGGCCTCAAAATACTTGAGATCGGTGCCGGTGACGCTGCCCGAGGTGCTCACGGTGGACAAACCACGCTGCCAACTCGAGCCCACCGCCAAACCCAAATTGCTGGTGCCCACCACCGCGCCGCTCACGGTCAAACCGGTGGTGTTGGCTTGGCTGGCACTGCGGGTGTAGCCCAAAAAGCCCAGGTTGGCATTGAGTTGGTCGAGTGCCAAATGGGTGACCGTGACCCCGTTGGTGTTCAAGGTGCCCGACACATAGGGGATGTGGAATCCGGCAGAACCCGTCAAGTCGATGTCGCCCACCAACTTGAACTTCAAACCGGTTTGGTCTGAAAAGCCCAGGTAATTGCGCAGGTCGGTGATGCTGTCCAAGCTGTAAAACCCAGTGCCATCGCCCACGTCATCTGCGCCGAAATAGTGGCTGGCATTCTTGGCCGCAGAAACCGCCAAACCGTTCAATGCGCCCGCATTGAACCACTCGGCGTATTGCGCGCCATACAGCCCCCCTGCTGTCAGCAGACCGTTCGTTTCTGTCAGTGCCACGCGCGTGGTCGGACTGGCACTGGTGAAACCCGAGACCGTCACAGCGCCCATATTGAAGTGGGCATTGGTGATTGAGGCACCGGGCGTCAAAAAGCCCAGCAAACCGCCCACATTCATGTCGCCACTGACGTTGCCGCTGGAGTAGGCGTTTTCAATCACGCCGCTGCTGGCCAAGCGACCGACCAGGCCACCCACATCGTAGCGGCCATCCACAGCGCCCAGTGCATAGGCATGCAAACTGCCCCGTGCCGTCGGTTGGGCTGTGGTGCTGCTGGCAATGGTGCCGTCCAAGTGACCAACCAAGCCCCCCACCCAGTCTTTGCTGCCGGTCACGGCATAGTTGGAATAAGAACCCAGGACCTTGGCATTGACATCGTCGACCAAGCCGATCAACCCGCCCACATACCCCACACCGGATACCGTGGGCGTGGCGTTGGCCTTGTAGGCGCTCGAATCCTTCACGGTGTAACCACCGTTGAACCAACCGATCAGCCCGCCCGCGTCATTGGCGGTGGCCGTGACGTTGCCGCTGGCCCGGGTATTGGACACATCGCGGTCGGCGCGGCCAATCAAACCACCCACGTTGACCGTGCCCATCACATTCCCTGTGGCATAGGCATCGCTGACCGAACTGGTGTCGGCATAACCAATCAGACCGCCGACGCGGTCACTGCCACCGGTGTTGCTGCCGTTGACATGGCCTGTGGCAAAAGCGCCTGTGACAGAACCGGCCGAAGCGCGGCCAATGAGGCCACCCAAATCATGGTTGGGAGCGGTGAGATGGCCAGTGGCGGACACGTTGCTGATGGCACCAAAGGCATGGCCGATCAAGCCACCCGCATAACTGCCGCCGCCTTGCACATTGGCAATCGCAGAAGCGTTGTTCAGGCTGGTGACGCTCAAATAGCCGATCAGACCCCCTGCGTAATGGCCGCCTGTTTGCGTCACCGTGCTCGCTGTGGAGTGCACATTGCTCAGGTCCGACGCATCGGTTTTACCCGCCACGCCCCCCACATAGTAGGAGCCCCCTGTCACATTGGCGGTGGACGACCAATTGGCCGCACCGGGCCCTGCATTGGCGTAACCAAAGACCCCCCCGATGAACTGGTTGCCGCCCGTCACGCTGGCGGCCGTGCTGGACACGTCGATCATGGTGCCGGGCGACACATAACCCACACCGCGCGAAGCGCTGAAGTCAAACCAACCTGTGCCGTAGGCGTAACCGGCCACACCGCCCACGTGGTTGCTGTAGCCGCCGCCGCTGCCCAGCACATCCAGCTCGCTGGTCACCGTTTTGAGCGCCGCATTCGAGAAATACCCGCTGACACCGCCCACATAGCTCTCAGAACCCACCACCTTGGCGTCAGAAACAGTCAGGCCGGAAGCCCGTGTTGACGTCACGTTGCCCACGGGGCCGGATCGGAAACTGCCGGTCACGCCACCGACATAGTTGATGCCGTTGGTGCTGCCACCGAGCACCGCGTGGGTGTTGAAAATTTGGCCTCCATCGATGGACCCGATCACCGTGCCCACATAGTCACGGCCATTGATGGCGTTGGTGGAGTTGGACTGCCCGGTGTATTGCGCACTGTTGACGGTGAAGTCAAAAATGCGTCCGTTTTTCACCGCACCAAATACGCCAACGTTGCTGGTCGGCTTGTTCCAGGAGAAGTTGTTGACAACAAAACCGTTGCCTTTGAATTCAGTCCCGCCAAAGTAAGGGATGTAGGGAATGAGTGGGCTTGCCGAACTGGCGAAATCGAGGTTGGTGCTGAGTTTGAATTTCAAGCCGGTGGGCGAGCCATCGGTTTTGTTGCCGAGGAAAGCCAGCAAATTGGCCAGATCGGCCTGATCGATTGAAAAATACCCGTTGCCATCGGCAGCGCCAAATGCCGCGGTCGCGGCGGTCGCATCCCAGCTGTTCAGGCCATTGCGCAGCCCGCCATTGAACCAGGTGCTGTATTGACCACTGAACAAACCACCGATGGTGACCGTGGCCGCGCCATTGATCTTCGAGTTGTCGATGTCGTAATGGCTGTTGCTGATGTAAGGGCCAATGCCAAAGTAGCCGACCAGTCCGCCATAGTTGTAATTGGCGGTGATGGCCCCAGCGAAATGGGAGTCCACCACTTTGCCGTACTCACCAAATCGGCCAATCAGTCCACCGACAAAACCATTGCCCCTGACGCCCAGGCCACCTGCCTTGTTGATGTTGGCGTAGGAGTTGGTCACGTTGGTGGTTTGGTTGGAGTAACCAATCAAGCCGCCCACCAAATCTCCGCCCCCTTGAACCGTGCCAGCCAACACATACACGTTGGTGAAGCTCGAAGGCTCACTGGTGGTCCCGATCATCCCGCCTATGCGCTCGCCACCGCCTTGGATGGTGGTGGTGTTGACATGCGAATCGCTGAAGTTCACCGCGCCGTTGCTGTTGCCCACCAAACCACCGGCATAGTGGTTGCCCGCTGTGACGCTGGTGCCGTTGAAATAGCTGTTGGTGACATTCAGGGTTCGCGACACCTGATAGCCAATCAGGCCCCCCGCATTGGAGCTGTGGCTGAGCACGGTGCCAGAGGCGCGTGCCAGATTGAGCGTCAGGTTGTACTCGTTGCGACCAATCAGACCGCCCACTTGGTCTGCGCCCGTGACATGGCCCGTGGTGTACACATTCGCCCATGTGGTGCCGTCGTCATGACTGCGGCCCACCAGCCCGCCCACATAGCTTGAACCGGTCACGGCCCCCGTGACATAGGACGCGGTGATGGGCGCCGAGCTCGCGCCGATCAGTCCGCCCACTTCATTGTGGTTGCTGGTGACGTTGCCCGTCGAACTGGAATTGGACAAGGCTGAGTGACGCGCATCCACATTGCCGATCAAGCCACCCACATGGGAATTGTGCAGGATGGAGACGTTGCTGCCGATGTTGTGGATGTTGTTGGCCACCAACTGTGAGCGACCGATCAAGCCGCCCACTTGGTGGTAACCAGACACCGGGGTGTTGATCACCCAAGCGTTGCTGATGGTGCCGCCGTCCACATAGCCGACCAAACCACCCGTCCAATAGTGACCATCGGCTTGGAGGCCCACAGTGCTGTTGGTGACCAACAGGTTCAGCAAGGTGGTGGTTCCACTGGCACCACCGATCAAAGTCCCCGCCCGGTGCCGGCCCAAAATGCTGGCGTTGTTCACCTTCAGGTCACGCAGGGTGGCATTGCTGGTCTGCGCAAAGATGCCCGTGTACCAATCGGCCTTGGTCAAGGTGATGTCGGTGATGGTGTGCCCCAATCCGGCAAACGTCCCCGAATAGGTGCCCGACATCACGTTGCCATAGCGCGTGGTGGACGCATCGGCGTTGGTGATGAAAAAGCTGGTGGCATTGAGGTCGCCGGTCAAGGCCAAGTTGGCCGAGGTGCTGGCGTCTTTGAGCGCGGTCAGGCTGGAGATCAGCGTGTAGGCTTTTTTATTGCTGCTGGTGCTGCCGTCTTGGGTGCTGAAGGTCTCGTTGGCGACCGTGAGGCCATTGATGTCTACCGCCGTCGGATTGACAAAAGTCACACTGCCTGAAAAACCGCTCGCGCTGACACCCAAGCTGTAGTTGCCCGTGCCACCCGATGCTGCGTTTTGACTGGTTTCAATGGCCACGCCACCCGAGCCCGTGATCCTGATCGGTGACAAGATCGACACATCCGTTTGCGCTGACAAAGTCAACACACCCGCGTTGTTGCGGGTCACGATGTTGGCGTTGGCCCCTGTGGGGATGGTCACGGTGCCGCCGTAATACGCTTGACTGCCCGTCACGCCCAGACCCGCCGGCAATGCGTCAAGAATCAAGTCAGCCGTGTTGCCCGCTCGGCCAATGGTCAAGCCGCCCAGAGACGCGCCACCCGTGTTGAACAACAAAGCGGTGCTGAGCGTGACCGCACTGCTGAACCCTGTGGCGCTGCTGGCGTTGCTGTTTTCAATCGCCAAAGTACCCGCACCACTGAAGACGGCTGCGGCATCGATGGCTGTGGGGTGGGCCACCCGCAGGGCCAAAGTACCGGCTTGGATGGTGCTTGCACCGACCGTGTTGCTGGCAAATCGAGAAGCGTTGGTGAGGGTCAGGGTGCCTGCCCCATATTTATCGAATGTGCTGGCGGTGCTGTTCAGGGCCGAAGCAAAGCTGATGTCCTTGCCATTGGTGTCTATTTTGTAAGCTTGGTTGTTGGCCGTGCTGAACCGCGCAGAGTAGTCGGTGGTGTTGGCATCGCTGAATTGCAAGATGCCGCCTGCAAAGTTGATCTGACCTGAAGAGCTGATCGCATTGGCGCTGCCCAAATTCAGGGTGCCGCCCGTCAACACCGTGCCGCCTGTGTAGGTGTTGTTGCCGGTCAAAATCAGCAAACCTGCGCCGGTTTTGTTGATCTGGGTGGCGCCAGTGATCAGGGTGTCCAAGGTGGTGATGTCGCCCAAGGGCGTGTTGATCACATAACTTGAGCTGGTCAAAGTCCCAGTGCCGGTGACTTGACCACCCGTGATGTTGAGCGAGCCCACGGTTTGGTTGAACGCTCCCAGGGCGAAAGTGCCCCCGCTGACATTCAAAACGCCGAAGTTCGACAGCCTTTCGCTGCTGCCCAGGGTCAAGGTCCCCGCCGTCAGGCTGGTTCCGCCCGTGTAGGTGTTGACACCCGTCAGGGTGAGCTTGCCTGCACCTGATTTGACCAACGCCAAACTGGCCGTCGCACCATCTGAGATCACCCCGCCGAAGGTCTTGATCAGGCTGCTGCCCATGTTGGCGGTCAGCGTGATGGTCCCACTCCCAGCGCCTGTGGTGATGCTGCCCGCGCCTTCGATGCTGCCAATGGTGTCGCTGACATCCACGCGGTAGACCGCGCCGCTGGCCACACTGAGCTGCGTGGAATTCGAAAGACCACCGCTCACCGCCAGCGTGCCTGTGGTGATGGTGGTGCTGCCTGTATAGCTGTGGGCACCCGACAAGGTGAGCGTGTTGCTCTGCAACTTGCTCAATGTGCCCGAGCCACTGATGACGCCCGCATACGTCATGTCGTCGGACCGGCTGAACACCAAGGCCGCATTGTTGGCGATGTTGCCCGCTACCGCGCCAGACGCACCCCCACTGCCCAATTGCAAAGTGCCTGCACTGACCGTCGTTGCACCACTGAAGGTGTTGTTGGCCGTCAGTGTGAGCGTGCCCAAGCCTGACTTGGCCAGCGAGCCGCCGACGCTGGTCAGTGCCGTGGCCCAAGTGATGTTCTGGCCATTGGTGTTGATCTTGTAGGCCTGGCTGGCCGCCTGGCTCAAGCGCGCGGAATAATCGGTGGTGTCGAAGGCCTGCAAAGTCCCGCCGCCAAAGGCCACCGTGCCGCTGCTGCCGATGGCCCCGGCCGAGCCCAGCGCCAGCGTGCCGGCGCTGAGGGTGGTGCCGCCTGTGTACGTGTTGCTGCCCGACAGGGTGGTGGTGCCTGAGCCGGCTTGGGTCAAAACACCCGTGCCGCCCAAAATGGCCGACACCGTGGCGTCGTTGCCGCTGGTGTTGTGGAAGGTGAAACTCTGCGCCGTCAGCCCCCCGGTGCTGGCGGTGATGCTGCCGCCGCTGCTGCCTATGCTGACCGCAGCCACCGATTGATTGAAGGCCCCCAAACTCAAAGTGCCGCCATTGACCATGAGGTCCGAGCTGGAGGCCCCAAAAGCGTTCGCCGCGACACCCGCAATCAATGTGCCTTCCGTCAGGCGGGTGCCACCGGTGTAGGTGTTGACCCCAGACAGTGTGACCGTGCCGATGGTGGTTTTATCCAAGCCCGCCGTCCCAGCCAGCGCCGCACTGACAGAACCTGCTTGCATGTCAAAGGCTGTGGTGCTGGTCAAGCTGCCGTTGGCGATGGTGCCGCCGGTTTGCTGCACACTGGCCAAGGTGTTGCTGAAACCACCCAGGTCGAAAGTACCACCGGCAATCGCCAAACTGCTGGCGCTGTTCAAGCGATCGGCAGCGCCCAAGGCCAAGGTGCCTGCGCTCACGGTGGTTGGGCCTGTGTAGGTGTTCACACCTGAAAGCGTGACCGTGCCGCTGGTGGTCTTGCCCACGCCAACAGTACCTGCCAACGCGGCACTGACCAGTCCAGCCTGCAGGTCAAAGTCTGTCGTGCTGGTCAAGGTTCCGTTGACCATCGTGCCGCCGGTTTGCTGCACACCCGCCACCGTGTTGCCAAAGCCTCCCAGGTCCAAGCTGCCACCACTGACCACCAAGGAACTGGTGTTGGCCAATCGATCCGCTGCGCCCAAGGCCAGGGTACCGGCACCCACCGTGGTGGTGCCGGTGAAGGTGTTGGCACCCGACAAGGTCAGCGTGCCGCTGCCTTGCTTGGTCAAACCACCGGTACCATCGATCGCCCCCGAGAATGTGGTGCTGTTGGCATCGCCTGCGGTCAGTGTGTGGCTGCCCAAATTCACGCTCGTGCCTGCCACACCCGCCAGTGAGCCCAAAGTTTTATCGGCCTGGATGGTGAAATTCGCACCTGCTGCAGTCAGGTTGACCGCAACGGTGTCATGGATCGCACTGGCCCCCGACAAGACCAGGGTGCCCGCACTCACCGTGGTGGTGCCAGTGAAGGTGTTGGTGCCCGACAGTGTCAGCGTGCCCGTTCCGGCTTTGGTCAGACCACCTGTGCCGCCCATCGCGCCTGCAAAGGTCGTGTTGCTCGCATCTCCTGCGGTCAAGGTGTGGCTGCCCAGCGTCACGATGGTGCCCGTCACGCCAACCAAGGAGCCGACTGTTTCGCTGGCGGTCAGCGTCAAGTTCACACCCGAAGTCCCTAGGGTCACCGCACCGGTGTCAGCGATGGCGCTGCCACCCGCCAAGGCCAGCGTGCCTGCATTCACCGTGGTACTGCCGGTGTAGGTGTTGGTGCCAGACAGCGTCAGCGTGCCTGCGCCCACTTTGGTCAATCCGCCGGTGCCGCCTATATCGCCAGCAAATGCGGTGCTGATCGCATTGCCTGCGGTCAGCGTGTGACTGCCCAAACTCACAGCCGTTCCTGCCACACCGCTCAAGGCGCCTATGGTTTCATTGGCGCTCAGCGCCAAGTTCGCGCCTGCCGTGTCGAGGTTCACTGCGCCGTTTTGGACGATGGCACTGCCCCCCGCCAAAGCCAGCGTGCCTGCGCTCACCGTCGTGGTGCCGCTGTAGGTGTTGGCGCCGCTGAGCGTGACGGTACCGGCACCGGTTTTGTTCAAGCCCACGGCACCCGCCAGCACCGCACTGGCACTTCCAGCCTGCATGTCAAAGGGCGATGTACTGCTCAGTGTGCCGTTGGCGATCACGCCACCCGTTTGCTGCACGCCCGCCAAGGTGTTGCCAAAGCCGCCCATATCGAAGGTGCCGCCTGCCACCACCAAGCTGCTGTTGGCACTCAGCCGATCCGCTGCCCCCAAGGCCAAGGTGCCCGCGTTCACCGTGGTCGCACCCGCATAGGTGTTGGCAGCTGAGAGCGTCAGCGTGCCCGCGCCCGACTTGCTCAAGCTGCCCCCCGTGCTGATGAGCGCCGTGGCCCAAGTGAGGTTTTGACCGTTGGTGTCGATTTTGTAGGCTTGGTTGATCGCGGTGCTGAAGCGGTCTGAATAATCGGTCGTGTTGCTGCCTGAGTGCTGCAAGGTGCCGCCAGCAAAGCTGATGGTGCCGCTGCTGCCCAGGGCCCCGGTCGATCCCAGCGCCAACGTGCCTGCGGCGAGCGCCGTGCCGCCAGAGAAGATGTTGGTGCCCGACAGGGTCAGCGTGCCCGCACCGGCTTTGGTCAAACCACCGGTACCGCTTAGCTCTCCTGCAAACGTTGTGTTGTTGGCATCGCCTGCGGTCAAGGTGTGGCTGCCCAAGGTCACCGTGGTGCCGGTGACACCTGTCAAGGAGCCTATCGTCTGATTGGCGCCGAGCGTCATGTTCGCGCCCGATGTATCCAAGTTCACAGCGCCCGTGTTGGCCATGGCGCTGCCACCCGCCAAGGCCAGCGAGCCTGCGCTCACCGTCGTGGTGCCGGTGTAGGTGTTGGTGCCCGACAGGGTCAGCGTGCCCACACCGGCTTTGGTCAATCCACCGGTACCGCCGATGGCCCCGGCAAATACTGTGTTGTTCGCGTCGCCTACTGTCAGGGTGTGGCTACCCAAGGTCACAGTAGTGCCGGTGACACCGACCAATGAGCCCACTGTTTTGTCAACGCTCAGCGTCAAATTCGCGCCCAATGTATCCAGGATGACTGCGCCAGTGTTGTCAATGGCACTGACACTTGCCAAGGCCAGTGTGCCCGCGCTCACCGTCGTGGTGCCACTGTAGGTGTTGGTGCCTGAGAGGGTCAGGGTACCGCTGCCGGCTTTGCTCAGCGCGAAGGCCCCTGAGATATCACCCAACAGCGCCAGGCTGCCAGTGCCCCCCACGGTGGCATCGGCGGTCAAGGTGACGACCCCACCCAGCGCCGCGCCCGCGCCGCTTGCGAGCAAAGCACCGGTGCTCGCCGCGCCGGAACCGGCAAGGCTCAGAGTCTCTGCGCCAATGGCCACATTGTTGATTTCAAGCACAGCACCGCTCGTCACGGTGGTGCCCGCTGCAGTGCTGCCCAGGGCAGACGCATGAGCCGCGATCAGGCTGCCGCTGGTGACGGTGGTCGCACCGCTGTAAGTGTTGTTGCCACTCAGGGTCAAAGCGCCAGTGCCGGACTGGGTCAAGCTACCGCTGCCGCTGATGACGCCGCTGAGGGTGATGGCGCCTGTCCGGTTCGCCACCAGCGCCGCGTTGTTGAGCACATCTCCGATGATGCTGCCGCTGGCACCACCCGCGCCCAGCTGCAAGCTGCCCAGGCTGATGGTGGTGCCGCCTGTGTAGGTGTTGCTGCCGGTCAGCGTGAGCGTTCCCGTGCCCAGCTTGGTGAGCGTTCCGCCGCTGCTGCTGAGCGCGCTGGCCAGCGTGACGTCTTGGCCATTGGTGTCAATGGCATAAGCCTGACCGACCGTATTGTCAAAGCGGGCAGAGTAGTCCGTGGTGTAGCTGGCCTCATGCCGCAGCGTTCCGCCAGCGAAGCTGATGCTGCCGCTGCTGCCCAAAGCCTCAGCCGAACCCAGCGCGAGCGTACCGCCGCTCAGGGTGGTCCCACCGCTGTAGGTGTTGGTGCCGCTGAGCGTGAGGGTGCCCGCACCGGTTTTATTTAATCCGTAGCCAACGCCTGACACCACCCCAGTCAGCGTCAGTGCCGTGCCTGCCACGCTCACGCTGCTGCTCGCTGCCAAACTCACGGCGCCGGACAGCGTACTGCTGCCGGTCGATGCGGCGAGGGTGCCGCCTTGCAAGGTGACCTCCTCAGCGGCCACAGCCACGCCGCGCAAGTCCAGCGTGGCGCCACTGGCCACGCTGACCCCTGCTGTGGTTGAACCCAAACCTGCGGCATGACTCATAGCCAGCGTGCCCTCACTCACAACGGTGGCGCCGCTGTAGGTATTGCTGGCGGCCAGCACCGCCGTGCCTGTGCCCAGCTTGGTGAGGGTGCCGCTGCCTTGAATGGCATACAGCAGGCTGGCCGTGCTGGAGCCGTCTACCTTGATTTCGACGTTTGCATTGTTGGTCATGGCCACCGGCCCACCCACCCAGCCAAGCATGCCCACGCCGCTGGCCCCCTCCAGAGCCAACTTTCCGGCCGACACGGTGAGGCCCCCCAACTCCAAAGTACCGGTGATCCTGAGGGTACCTAGACCGGCTTTGGTCATATAGCCCCAAGCGGTGCCGTTGTGGTGACCCAGCTTGCCCGAAATCAACAAATCATTGCCTGACGCATCGCCGGTGCTGGCAATGTCAAATGTTTTGGTGGCATTGTCTCCAATGCGCACATCGGCAGAGATCGTGGAGGCGCTGGTACCCAATACATTCAAATTGCCTGAGAGCTTGAAGTGGCCGAGGTTGCCGTCGGCCACGCCGCTGCCGGCCAGGGTGCCCCCGCTCGCGCCAGTCCCGCCCAAAGTCAGACTTCCGAGCACAGCACTGGCACTCGAAGTCCAGGCGGCATTGACGGTCGCGCCGCCCAGAATCGTCAGGTCGCCGCCGGAAGGCAAGGCAGACGAAGCGCCCAGCGAGACCGTGCCCGCGCTCACGGTGGTGCCGCCGGTGTAGGTGTTGGCCCCTGTCAGTACCACCGTACCCGCACCGCTCTTGGTCAAGCTGCCCGCTCCGCTGAACACACCCTCGAACTTGCGCGTACCGCTGGAGCCACTGGTGTTGAGGTCCAGATGCAGCGCATCTCCGGTGCTGCCAATGGTCACGCCGGCATTGACTTGAATCTGGTTGGCCGCCGTCAACGTGAGCGTGGTGGCTGCACCGCTGGACTTGATGATGTTGCTTTCAACGTCGATGTTGCCGCTCTGGCTGCCGGAAGTGCCGGTGGTGATGGTGACGTTGCTGCCCGCATCCAAGGCCGCCACAATGCTGCTGGCACGAATCACGCTGCTGTCTGCGTTGGCGCTGTAGGGGTTGCCATAAGGGTCACCATGGAGGGCAGCGGTGTCACTGATGGTGACGTCGTAAGGATCGAGCAACCACGTGCCCGCTTGTCCCCGCGCAGAGGTGGTGCGCACCACGGCGTCTGTGCCCACAGTGAGTTGAGCACCCGAAGTTTCTACAAAACCGCCCTCGCCACCTTGGGGGCCTGCGTTGGCCAGGATGGTGCCGTTGAAAGTGGTTGAACCGTCGCTCAGCTTGCTCCACACAATGGCCGTGCCGCCATCGCCACGACCTGTGGCCGAGACATCGATGGCTGCACCCGACGCCACGCTGACGGTTTGGGCTTGCAGCAAGTCGCCTTGCCCTTGTCGACTCCCGCCCACCAGCACTTCACCGCCCCCCGTTGCACCGGTGGCTGAAATGCTGGCACCTGGCTGGAGCGCGATGGCGTTGCCGGTGATGAGCACCTGACCGCCTGGCCCAGCAGACGATGATGCATCCAATTTGCCAGAGACTTCCACTTGGCCTTGGGGGCCGGCATCGAGCCGAATCACACCACCCACGCGGGTGGCGCTGCTGGCCTCCACGCGGCCTGAATTCTTGATCACCGCTCGCGCCAAAGCACCGGCGGCACGGGCGCTCATGAACACCGTGCCGTCTTCGGAACTGACCAAACCCTTGTTCTCCACCAGGGCGGCGATGGCACCTTGGTCCACCACCACACCCACGCCACTGGCGGTGTTGGTCAGGGTGATGCTGGCCGCCTCGCCGGCGGCCAGCATCACCTTGCCCAGCTTGGCCCGGATGATGCCCTCGTTGCGCACCTCGGGTGCCAGCAGAGCAATCATGCCCCCCTCCAGCGCCGTCAACTGCCCTTGGTTGATCACCGCGCCCTGGCCGCCCTCTAAGCGGTACTGGCCACTCATGAAGTCTTGATCGCTCATGCGCATGGTGCTGGCCACCAGACCACGCACATCGACTTGACCCGTTGCGCCAAACACCACGCCACTGGGGTTGAGCAAGAAAACCTGCCCATTGGCGCTGAGCTTGCCCATGATTTGCGACTCGCTACCGGCCGCCACCCGGTTGAGCACACTGGATGTGGCGCTGGGCTGCTCGAACCGCACCGAAGCGGCCGAGCCGATGTCAAAACTGCGCCAGTTGATGACGGCCGCGTTGCTCGTTTGCTGGACCGTCATGCTGGCGCCCGTTTGATGGATCGCCGCCAAACCGGCCGCCACCGACGGCCCCTTGGGCAATGTGCTGGGGGCAACTTCGCCCGCCTCACCCCATGAGGGGATCAAGATCGCCAAAGCCACCAGCATGCCCAAAGCCAGCGGAGCCGGTTGAGACAGTGGCGGCCCTGCTGGCGGCGAAAGGCCAAACCATTCATGCGCCTGGGGTTGCGGATGGCGGCGGATGACCCGGCTCACCGAAGAGCCCAAAGTGCCGCAACTGCGCGCGCACTCGCTGACCGCCACCCAGCAAGCATGGGCTTTGTTCCAGACGAGGCGGTAGGGGTGGGTCATCAGAAGCTGTGAACCAAGTTGATCCAGTAACGGCTTTTTTGGCTCGAGCTGTCGTTTTCGACCATGCCCGTCTCCGACAAGCGCGCACCCGGATTGCCGCCAATGCGGCGAGCGGCCATGGCTTTGAGGACGGTGGAAGGGCTCAACTGGTAATTGAGGCCAGCACCCCAGCCGCTCAAGCTGTAGCGGTTGGGCGTTGGCAAATTTTCAACGGCAGGACGCTTGCTGATGCGCACCGTTCCCCAGTCGTAAAACACCTGCCACTGCAAACCTTCACCGAATGGAATGCGCCACTCCAAGCTGGCCGTGACGGCCTCATCGCCCGAGCCTTCTGAACTGGGATAGGCCCTGACCCCTTGGGCGCCGCCCAAAGACATGCGTTCTGAAGAGTCCAGGTTTTTGAAACTGCGCTGGCCATTCAGGGTGAGCCACCATTGCTGGCCACTCTCCATCACCTGAGCCAAGGTGAGGTTGCCCGTGAGTTTGTGGTACCGCCCCTGTGTTTGAAGCCCTTGCGCATCGTCGGTCTGGTTGGATGGATTGGCCGACAGATCGACATCGCCATGGGTCCAGTTCATCCGCCAAAAAACGCTGGATTTGTTGACCGATGTCCATTCACCGGACAAGCCCAAGACACCCGATTGGACTTGGCGTTGGGACTCAAAGCCATTGGTGGTGTCGGCATAACGTGAACGGTTGAACTGGGCCGATGCCGCCACCCGCATCGAGCGGGAATAGAACAAGGGACGACTCCAGTCGAGACCATCGGTGCGGGCAATGCCGGAAACCACGGGGTCGTTGACGCCCCCCAGCAAGTGGTAGCGCATGTTCGAATGGGAAAGCCCAATGCGGGAACCGCTGTAGCCCACAGGCAAGCTGTAGGCCAAACGCCCGTATCTCACCGCCTGCGTCGCCATGAGGTTGGTCGACAACTGGTCGCCATGCGCGCTGGGGTTGTTCCAATTGGCGTTGAGGCTGGCACGGTTGGCGCCGGTGCGGGCATGGCCCCAGTTGTCCAGCAATCCCGACCCATCCCAAGCGGGTGTTGACTCTATCGTGGCCACCACATCGGTGGTATTGGGTGTACTGCCGGCTTTGAGGGCCGCACTGGCGTTCACACCCGGCAACGCTTGGACCACGTTCAAGGCCCCTTCAAGCACCCGCAAATTCAAGGGTGTGCCTGTGGCATAAGCTTGGCCAAAGGTTTTTTCAATGCGATCGGCAGAAATCGACAATGAAGCGCGGTCCACGATTTCAAGCACCCCCATCAAGCCCTCAGACACGACCAAGCGCACCACACCCTCTTCGATGTCTTGCGGTGGCAAACTCACCTGAGCCAACCAGCCTTGCTGTTGATAAGCCTCCTCCAGCGCAGGAACCACGCGGCGAAGCTCGGTCAAATCCAGCTCACGGTCCAACCACTGGGCCAAAACAGCATCCACGGCTTTCTTGTCCAGAACTTGACCGCCTTGCACGTCAAAGCGCCGAACCTTGAACTTGAGCCCCCCTGAGTCCCCCACCGGGGCCGATGGAATTGCAATGGGCTGGGTCTGCACAGGTGGTTTGGGCTGTATCGACTTCTGGATGTCTCGTTGGATGGAGCCCGCGTCGGGCGACAAGTTGGGGGCGGACTGCGCCCAAAGCCAAGGCGTCCAAGCCAGGCACAGTCCGAGAACGGCCAGGCCAATGGGCTTCACTGCCAAGTCTTTCATCAGGCATTCACCGCCACTGAAGGCGCATCCACTTGCGTTGATTGATCCTTTGCGACGGCTCCCGATGGCGAATGCATTTGCGCTTGGGCCGCAATCATTTGGGCACCCAATTGCGCCGCTTCGGCGAAATGACGGGCCACCAAGTTTTTCAGCTCATCGATTTGAGCCATGGCGTAATGGACATCCGGAAAAATGGCGGGCATCTCGATCAATTTGTCACCATCGACCAACATGCCCGATCGCACGGCAACGCCACCGCTGACGATTTGAACCACAAACACACCACGCCCTGTGATGGGATGGCCCTCTTGAGGCGAGGAAGATTTCTGTGCCGGGTCTGTTTCCAGAGTGCTGGCCTGGTTTGGCTCGCTCGGCGTGACTTTTTCCGTCATCTGTTTCACCTTTTGTCGATTCATGAAGCGCACCAAAAGAGTGCAAAAAGAGTCTTTTAACGCCAGCGGGGCGCCCGTGATGCTGTCCAAAAAACCATGAAAGATCAGCAGCCCAACCCTGTTTGAAAGATGCTAATTGATGAAAATCAAAAAAAATCAATTAATGTCCAAATCGACATATTGATGACGACATTGTCATTTTTCTCAAATAATTGAACATGCCAACCGCTCTATAAAATCAAAGCACTGAGCCGGCAAGCATGGCAAACGTTGGGTGTTGGCGACGGAGGCCTGGTCAAGATGAAAATACTGTTGGTTGAAGACGATGCACAAATCAGCGCATTGGTCATCCACGCTTTGCGACAGGCTGGCTTTGATGTGGACCACACCGACAATGGCTTGAGCGGCTTAGAGAAGGCCACCACAGGTCTTTATGACCTGCTTGTCCTGGACCTGATGCTCCCCGGGTTGGATGGGCTGGAGTTGCTCAAGCGCTTGCGAGAAAGATCTCAAGCCACACCGACACTCATCTTGAGTGCCAAAGGGGATTTGAACGACCGCTTGTTGGGGTTCGAATTGGGCGCTTGTGATTACATCCCCAAGCCCTTTTACGTAGAAGAAGTGGTGGCCCGTGTTCGAGCCGCGCTGGCCAACAGAGAGGGCATCATCGACCAAAGCTTGGTGGTGGGTGAGTTGCGCCTTGACAGGATCAGTCGGCAAGCCCATTGGCAGGGCCTCAACGCCACCTTGAGCCAGCGGGAGTTCAGCGTTCTGGAGCTTTTGATGCGCTCCCCCGGACATATTTTTTCAAGGAAACAAATCTTGTTGCATGTCTGGGAAATCGACTTCGACCCCAACACCAATGTGGTGGACGTCTGCATACAAAGGATCAAGCGCAAACTGACCCGCCATCAAAACACCCTGGCAGACTTACCGATTGATTCCGTTCGCGGAGTGGGCTATCGCATGAACAAAGGTGTTTGAAACATGCTGACTCTTCTCCAAAAGAACATCAAGAAATCGTTCAAAGTTTATATTTTTGTCCATGTTTTCTTGGCAGCCGCCTTCATCATTTTCATCAACAGGCAAGTCAGTCAGTATTTTTTAAAAGACCAACTGAACCAGCAAATACAAACCAATTTGGTCAACGACATTGTGGGCTGCGGTTATTTGGCGAACAACGAAGAAGCGTTTTTGCATTGCACCTTCAACAATGCCGCGCACAATGTTTCAAGGCTTTTGAACAACGAATACGTCCTTTGCAATACCCACACCACTGCAGCCTCTTTGGCCGTCGGCGTTTGTCAAAAGCTGGCGGACACCGAGCTGTCGGTCCCCACAGATGTTCCCCATGGGCGACTTGGGATCGTGGGCCAGGACAATGAACCTTGGTATGTGGCCCGCAGAAACGACGACGAGCACGCCTATGCCCTGATGCTGCCTGCCTCTGCCGCATCGGATTTGCAGGGAAAAATTTGGCGGCTGCGCGACCGCAATTTGATATTCACGCTGCCCTTCATTTTTTTGAGCCTGGGATTGCTGACCTTTTACGTCACCCGGCTTTTATTCAAACCGGTCCAATCCATCAAAAATACGCTGAACGCCATGGAGTCACAGAACCTGGATCGCGCGACCGAATTGAAAAGCCCTTTTTACGAGTTCGATGACTTCTTGAAAATTTTCGACGAACTTCGCCAAAGGCTGCAAAAAAGTTTCACCAAAGCTCGCCGCTTCGCGTCTGACGCATCGCATGAGTTGCGCACGCCTTTGACGATTTTGAGAGGCCATGCCGAAGAAATGATCACAGAGCTGCCCACGGGCTCTGATACCCAAATTCGAATGCGCGTGATTGCAGATCAAGTCGACCGCTTGATCGATATCTCTGGCAAGTTGTTGTTGCTCTCGCAAGCAGATGCCAACAGCATCAAGGTCCAATTGGAACGGTTGGACCTCAGTCAACTGGTTTGGCATTGGGCGCAGGATGCGCACTCTTTTGACGAACTCACCGAAGTCAAAACGGACATTGAATCCGGGCTCAGTTGCCAAGGCGATCGCCAACTCTTGCTGCAGTTGATGCAAAACCTTTACACGAATGCCGTCAATTACAACATCGACAATGGTTGGCTGCGCATCACCCTCCAACAGCAAGCAGGTGCTCTTTTACTGTCCTTCGAAAACCCCTGCGAAGATATCCCCGCTGAATTTTCAGAACGGGCTTTTGACCGTTTCTACAGGGGACCTCATTCACTGTCAAAAGGCATTGTGGGCTATGGCTTGGGACTTAGCTTGTGCCAAGAAATTGCCAAAGTGCACGGCGGGTTCATCACCATCGACATCAGCGGTGACCGTGTTCGCATGACACTTTCATTGCCCACTTTGGCTTAAAGAAAAAAGGCCAACCGGTGACGGTTGGCCTTTTCAGGTTTGGTGGAGCTGGGGGGATTTGAACCCCCGTCCATAAGTCTTTTTCGTACAGTTCTACATGTGTAGTCGTCTGATTTGAGTCTCGCCAAATGAACCGCGCAGCGACACGCTGAACACCCAGCCAGTACCCTTTTTTCTCACACCACCTCAAGGTACCCGAGGTGATGCCAGCCCATATGTTTTACCTTGCAGCCAGGACTTTGAGGGGTTTAACCCCCTCATCACCCTGACCCAGCCTATCGGCCAACTGTTGCAAGGCTCACCGGATTAAGCGGCGAGTGCGAAACGTTCGTCGTTTGCAGTTAGTTTTTTTTCCGAAGTTTTACGAGGATCAGAACCTCGACATGCCCTGCCACGCGTCCGAACCCATGTCGAAACCAGTGCAGCCCCTCAATGCCTATTTTAGGCCTTGTTCAGGAACTTCAAGAGCGCCATGGGCGAATCAATGTGCAAATGGGCATTCCAGCGCGAAATATCGGCCTGTTGACCCAAATAACCGTAGGTGGCGGCCACGGTGCCCATGCCCGCGGCCAATCCGGCCACGATGTCGCGCTCGTCGTCACCCACATACACGCATCGGGCCGGATCGACCGACAAACGGCGCGCCGCTTCGAACAAGGGCTCAGGGTGCGGCTTGGCGTGTGGCGTGGTGTTGCCACTGACAACGGCACCCGCCGAAGAGAACAAGGGCATGGCGGCGGTCAGCGGGTCGGTGAATCGGCTCGACTTGTTGGTCACCACGCCCCAAGGCAGGCCTTGCTCAACCAGCGCCGCAATCATCTCGACCACCCCGTCAAAAATTCGGGTGCGCTCGGTCATGCAGTTTTCGTAGTTGACGAAAAACTCTTCTTTCATCGCCTCAAACTCGGGGTGCTCGGGCGTCATGTCGAAAGCGATGCCGAGCATGCCTCGGGCCCCCGCACCGGCCATGTGGCGGTAATGCTCCAGTGGGAAAGAGGACAAGCCACGGTCCACACGCATTTTGTCGACCGCCGCACCCAAATCCGGGGCGCTGTCGATCAAGGTGCCGTCCAGGTCAAACAGAACGGCTTGGATGTCTTTGAACATGGTCAGGCTTTCCGGCAGGCCAGCAAGTAATTCACACTGGTGTCTTGGCTGAGCCAATAGCGTTTGGTGAAGGGGTTGTACTCCATGCCTTTGAAGCCTTGAGCATCCAGCCCGGCATCGCGCGCCCAGGTGGTCAACTCGCTCGGCTTGATCAGGCGGGCAAATTCATGGGTGCCTTTGGGCAACAATTTCAGGATGTATTCGGCCCCCACAATGGCAAACAGAAAAGACTTGGGGTTGCGATTGAGCGTGGAAAAGAAGACCCAACCGCCGGGCTTGACGAGTTGGGCACAGGCTTTGACCACCGATGCGGGGTCGGGCACGTGTTCGAGCATTTCCATGCAGGTGACCACATCGAACTGCGCGGGCTGCTCAGCGGCCAGGGCCTCGGCGCTGACTTCGCGGTACTGAACCCCTTGTGTGCCCGCTTCGAGCGCATGCAACTGGGCCACTTTGAGCGACTTGGTGGCCAGGTCTGCGCCCAGCACTTTGGCGCCTTTGCGTGCCATGGCGTCGGCCAGAATGCCGCCGCCGCAACCAATGTCCACCACGTTCAAGCCCGTCAAGGGCACGAGTGCGTTGATCCACTCTAGGCGCAGTGGGTTGATCTGGTGCAGGGGACGGAATTCACTCTCCGGATCCCACCAGCGGTGGGCCAGATCGGAGAATTTGGCCAGCTCGGCCGGATCGACATTGGAATGGGTGGTGCTCATGGTGTCTGATTGTCAGCGAACAGGCCTTCCAGCATGAACGACAGGCGAAAAAAAGCCCCATTGCTGGGGCTTTTGGCTCATCCTTGAGAGGATTACTTGTTGGCGCGTGTGCCCACCACTTCGATTTCCACGCGGCGGTTCTTGGAACGGCCAGCAGCGGTCTTGTTGTCAGCAACTGGCTGCTTCTCGCCTTTGCCTTCGGTGTAAACGCGGTTCTTTTCGATGCCCTTGGACACCAAATAGGCCTTGACAGCGTCGGAACGCTTGACCGACAGCTTCTGGTTGTAAGCATCAGCGCCCACGGAGTCGGTGTGACCCACAGCGATGATGACTTCCAAGTTGATGCCCTTGACCTTGCCCACCAGATCGTCCAGCTTGGCTTTGCCTTCGGCCTTCAACACGGATTTATCGAAGTCAAAGAAAGCGTCTGCAGCGTAAGTCACTTTGGTGGCAGCTGCTGGAGGCAGTGCAGGCGCAGCAGCTTTAGGGGCTGGTGCAGCAGGTGCAGGTGCCGCTTTGGGTGCTGGTGCAGCTGGAGCTGGAGCAGCTTTAGGAGCCACGATGGCGCCATCGCAACCAGACGCTGCCGTGGCAGGCGTCCAGTTGGCATCGCGCCAGCACAATTCTTGGGTGCCGTTTTTCCAAGCGTCGCCGGAAGCGTTGCGCCAGTTGTCAACAGATTGAGCACCGGCGGCTGTTGCGAGAGCTGCGGAGGCAATCAACATCGCTACTTTGTTGAATTTGTTCATGGTCTTCCTCTAGAGAGATAAAGCCGCAGACTCGCTGCGAAAAAATGACGTTTCAGATGACCTTCACCTGATCCGTTGGGTTTTATTGTGCCATAGACCCGAAACGCATTCGTTAAACGGCGTACACACGCGACAGCCAAACCCTGGATGAATGACAAATGTTGCATATACGCGACACCCTCTTGCACCTAAAATGCATGTTTTAAAGTGCCCATTGCTTCCTTCTATATATGACACAGTTCGCCAAAGAAACACTGCCCATCAGTCTGGAAGAGGAAATGCGGCGCAGCTACCTCGATTACGCCATGAGCGTGATTGTTGGCCGGGCCCTGCCCGATGCGCGTGACGGCCTCAAGCCTGTGCACCGCCGGGTCTTGTTTGCCATGCACGAGCTGAACAACGACTGGAACCGCCCCTACAAGAAGTCGGCCCGTATCGTGGGTGACGTGATCGGTAAATACCACCCGCACGGCGACCAGTCGGTGTACGACACCATCGTGCGCATGGCGCAAGACTTCTCCATGCGCCACATGTTGGTGGATGGCCAGGGCAACTTCGGTTCGGTCGATGGCGACAACGCAGCGGCGATGCGCTACACCGAAATCCGCCTGGCCAAGATCGCCCATGAGATGTTGGGCGACATCGACAAGGAAACCGTCGATTTCGGCCCCAACTACGACGGCTCCGAAAAAGAGCCGCTGGTGTTGCCCTCGCGCCTGCCCAACCTGCTGATCAATGGCTCGGGCGGTATCGCGGTCGGTATGGCCACGAACATCCCGCCGCACAACCTGAACGAAGTGGTGGACGCTTGCCTGCATTTGCTGCGCCATCCCGAAGCATCCATCGACGAGTTGATGGAGATCGTGCCCGCGCCCGACTTTCCGACAGGCGCCATCATTTATGGCATGACAGGCGTCAAAGACGGCTACCGCACAGGCCGCGGCCGTGTGGTCATGCGGGCCAAGTGCCATTTTGAAGACATCGACAAAGGCCAGCGCCAATGCATCGTGGTCGACGAGCTGCCCTACCAGGTCAACAAAAAGACCTTGCAAGAGCGCATGGCCGAGTTGGTGCATGAGAAAAAAATCGAAGACATCAGCCACATTCAGGACGAATCCGACAAGTCGGGCATGCGCTTGGTGATCGAGCTCAAGCGCGGTGCGGTGCCCGAAGTGGTGCTGAACAACCTCTACAAGCAAACCCAGCTGCAAGACACCTTTGGCATGAACATGGTGGCCCTGATCGACGGTCAGCCCAAGTTGTGCAACCTGAAGGACCTGATCCAAGTCTTCTTGCAGCACCGCCGCGAAGTGGTGACGCGCCGCACGGTGTTCGAGCTGCGCAAAGCGCGCGACCGTGGCCATGTGCTGGAAGGCTTGGCCGTGGCTTTGGCCAACATCGACGACTTCATCGCCATCATCCGTGGGGCGCCTACGCCGCCCGTGGCCAAAGCCGAGTTGATGACACGCGCTTGGGACAGCCAGATGGTGCGCACCATGCTGACCCGCGCTCGCGATGACGGCTCGGTGGTCAACGCCGATGACTACCGCCCAGAAGGTCTGGAGCGTGAATACGGCTTGGGCCAAGACGGCCTCTACCGCCTGTCTGAGACCCAAGCGCAAGAGATTTTGCAAATGCGTCTGCAGCGCCTGACCGGCCTGGAGCAAGACAAAATCGTCGCCGAGTACAAAGAGGTGATGTCCGAAATCGAAGACCTGCTGGACATCTTGGCCAAGCCTGAGCGCGTGTCGACCATCATTGGCGACGAGCTGGGCACTGTGCGCCAAGAATTCGGTCAGACCAAGATTGGCGCACGCCGCAGCGAGATCGAGCACAGCGCCCAAGACCTGTCTACCGAAGACCTGATCACCCCCACCGACATGGTGGTGACGCTTTCACACAGCGGCTACATCAAGAGCCAGCCTTTGTCCGAATACCGCTCTCAAAAGCGCGGCGGCCGGGGCAAACAAGCGGCGGTCACCAAAGAGGACGACTGGATCGACCAGCTCTTCATCGCCAACACGCACGACTATTTGCTGTGCTTCTCCAACCGGGGCCGTTTGTATTGGCTCAAAGTCTGGGAAGTGCCAGCGGGTTCACGCGGCTCACGCGGCCGCCCCATCGTCAACATGTTCCCGCTGCAAGAAGGCGAAAAGATCAACGTGGTGCTGGCCTTGACGGGCGAGGCGCGCACCTTCCCTGAAAACCAATATGTCTTCATGGCCACCTCCATGGGCACGGTCAAAAAGACTTCGCTGGACGAATTCAGCAACCCGCGCAAGGGCGGCATCATTGCCGTCAACCTGGACGAAGGCGACTTTTTGATCGGTGCAGCGCTCACCGATGGCCAGCACGACGTGATGCTGTTCAGCGACGGCGGCAAGGCGGTGCGCTTTGACGAAAACGATGTGCGCCCACTGGGCCGCAGCGCACGGGGCGTGCGCGGCATGATGATCGAAGACCACCAAAGTGTGATCGCCATGCTGGTGTCTGAGCAAGAAAACCCAGAGGCCCCAGCCGACGAGGCCAAAGCCCGTGCCAGCGTGCTGACCGCGACGGAAAACGGCTACGGCAAACGCACCAGCATTGCCGAATACACCCGCCATGGCCGTGGCACCAAGGGCATGATCGCCATCCAGCAGTCCGAGCGCAACGGCAAAGTGGTGGCCGCCACCTTGGTCCACGCCGATGACGAGATCATGCTCATCACCGACACGGGCGTTCTGGTGCGCACCCGCGTGTCCGAAATCCGCGAGCTGGGCCGTGCCACACAAGGCGTGACTTTGATTGGCCTGGACGAGGGTGCCAAGCTGTCGGGCCTGCAACGCATCGTTGAAAACGATGCCAATGGTGCCGAGGGCGATTTGGATGCTCCGACGGATGACGGCGCGCCTGCTGCCGAATAAGTGATGGGCCGCGCTTTCAACTTCTCGGCGGGTCCCGCCGTCATGCCCGAGGCTGTGTTGCAGCAAGCCGCCTGCGAGATGCTGGACTGGCACGGCTCGGGGATGAGCGTGATGGAGATGAGCCACCGCGGCAAGGAGTTCATCAGCATCTATGAGCAGGCCGAATCTGACTTGCGTGAGCTGCTGGCGGTGCCCGCGCACTTCAAAATTTTGTTCATGCAAGGCGGTGGCCTGGCCGAAAACGCCATCGTGCCCTTGAACCTGTCGCAGGGTGGGGCCATGGACTTTGTGCTGACAGGCAGCTGGAGCCAAAAGTCGCTCAAAGAAGCGGGCAAGTACGGACAAGCCCGCGTGGCCGCCTCGACGCAAGCCGACGGCTTCACGACCTTGCCCGCGCCAGCCACTTGGCAAATTGGTGCTGACAGCCGCTACGTGCACATCTGCGGCAACGAAACCATCCACGGTGTGGAATTCCATGAATTGCCAGACCTCAAGGCTTTGGGCTGCGACGCCCCGCTCGTGGTGGATTTTTCATCGCACGTGGCCTCCCGCCCGGTGGACTGGGCGCGTGTGGGCCTGGCTTTTGGTGGTGCGCAAAAGAACTTGGGGCCTGCGGGCCTCACCTTGGTCATCGTGCGTGAAGACCTGATCGGCCACGCCCTGCCCCATTGCCCCAGCGCCTTTGATTACAAACTGGTGGCTGACAACCAGTCGATGTACAACACCCCCCCGACCTACAGCATTTACATCGCTGGGTTGGTATTCCAGTGGCTCAAAAAACATGGCGGCATCACCGCCATGGAACAACGCAACATCGCCAAGGCACAGCTGCTCTACGACTTTCTCGACAGCTCCAGCCTGTTCGAAAACCGTGTCGCCAAAGACTGCCGATCGCGCATGAACGTGCCTTTCTTCTTGCGTGACGAGTCTCGCAACGAGGCTTTTTTGGCCAGCGCCAAAGCCGCCAATTTGCTGCAACTCAAGGGCCACAAATCGGTGGGGGGGATGCGGGCGAGCATTTACAACGCCATGCCGCTGGAAGGCGTACAGGCCTTGGTGGCCTTCATGCGCGAATTTGAAAAAACACAGGCCTGAACCTGGCCCTCTGAAAGACTTGCGGACATGAGCCAACAACCCATTCAGTCGGATGCCTTGGGCGCTTTGCGTGTGCAAATTGACGCACTGGACAAGCAGCTGCTCAGCCTGCTGAACCAGCGTGCCCATGTGGCCGAAAAAGTCGGCGAAATCAAACGCGCCGAAGGCTCGCCCTTCTTTCGCCCCGACCGCGTCGCCCAAGTCATCGACAAAATCACCCAGGCCAACCCTGGCCCGCTGAAAAACGAACACGTCGCCTCCATTTGGCGTGAGATCATGTCGGCTTGCCTGGCGCTCGAAGCCCCGCAACGCGTGGCCGTTCTCGGGCCACAAGGCACGTTTTGCGAACAAGCGGCCATCGAATTCTTTGGCAGCGCTGCCAACCTGATTTACTGCGCCAACTTCGACGAAGTCTTCCATGCCACGGCCGCAGGCACCGCCCAATATGGCGTGGTTGGCATGGAAAACTCCACCGAGGGCGTGGTGGCCCGATCGCTCGATTTGTTCTTGCGCTCGCCCGTGCACGTGGTGGGCGAAGTCAGCCTGCAGGTGCGCTTCCATTTGCTGCGCCAACTCAATTCAGACGCGGGCATCGAGGTGGTGATGGCCCACCCCCAAGCGCTGGCCCAGTGCCAGGGCTGGCTGTCCAAGCACCTGCCGCATGTGGAGCGCCGCGCCGTGTCGAGCAACGCAGAAGGCGCACGCCTGGCGGCCACCAACCCGGCTTGGGCGGCTTTGGCCAGCGAGCGCGCAGCCAGCCAGTTTGGCCTGCACATCGTGCACCACGCCATCCAAGACGAAGCCTTCAACCGCACCCGGTTTGCTGTCATCACTTTGCCCCAAACCCTGGCCACACCGCCGGCTTCAGGCACGGACTGCACCAGCTTGGTGGTGTCGGTGCCCAACCGCCCTGGTGCCGTGCACGACTTGTTGGTGCCCCTCAAAAACAACGGCGTGTCCATGACGCGTTTTGAGTCACGCCCGGCCAAATCGGGCCAGTGGGAGTACTACTTCTACATCGACCTGCAAGGTCACATCAGCGAGCCGCATGTGGCTGCGGCCCTGCAAGAGTTGCAAGGCCTGTGCGCGTTCTACAAGGTGCTGGGTTCCTACCCCGTGCCGGAATGAGTGCGCGGTGAAATTCGAACGCCTGGCCCTGATTGGCTGCGGCCTGATGGGCGGCTCGTTTGCGCTTGCGCTGCGCCAAGCGGGCTTGGTGCAGCACATCACCGGCTTCAGCGCCTCCGACAAAACACGCCAACGCGCCCTGGCGCTGGGTGTCATCGACCAAGCCTGCGCCAGCGTGGCCGAAGCGGTGCAAGGCGCCGATTTGGTCTTGCTGGCCGTGCCCGTGGGGGCGATGCACAGCAGTTTTGCCGCTTTGCGCGACACCCTGTCACCCAAGGCCTTGTTGATGGACGTGGGTTCCACCAAGTGTGATGTGATCGCTGCGGCGCAGGCCGCTTTGGGTGATCGCTTGAATGGCTTTGTGCCCGCCCACCCGATTGCGGGCAAAGAGGTGGCCGGCATCGAGCACGCCGAGGGCACGCTTTACCAAGACAGACGCACCATCCTCACGCCCTTGCCGCAAAACAGCATCCGCCAGATCCAAACAGCCAGCGAGGTCTGGACCGCCGTTGGCAGCCATGTGAGCCACATGACACCCGAGGCGCATGACGCCACCTTTGCGGCGGTCAGCCACCTGCCTCACCTCTTGGCCTTTGCGGCCGTCAATGCACTCTCGGCTCAAGCACAAGGCGCTGCGTTTTTGGAGATGGCGGGCCCCGGCTTTCGAGACTTTTCCCGCATCGCCGCTTCGGATGCCTCGGTCTGGCGCGATATTTTGAATGCCAACCACGCCGAAGTGCTCACGCAAATGGCCCACTTTCGTGCGGCGCTGGCGCAATTTGAAAACGCCTTGCAGCAAGGCGATACCGCCGCGCTGCACCAACTGATTCAACAAGCCAGCAGAGTGCGCTCGGCTTGGACGCTGCAAGCGGGCAACGCTTGCAACACCGCCTCTGAAGACTGACCCCATGTTCTCCACCGCCTTCCTCGACCTCCCTGCGCTGCAAGGCGCGTCCGGCACCGTCACCCTGCCCGGCTCCAAAAGCATCTCCAACCGCGTGCTGCTGCTGTCGGCACTGTGCCAAGGCACCACCGTGGTCCACGACCTGCTGGACTCGGACGACACCCGCGTGATGCTGGCCGCGCTGCGCCAACTGGGCTGTGGTGTCGAGGTGCAAGGCACCACGGTGACCATCACGGGCTTGGGCGGCCGCGCCTGGCCCACCGAGGCGATTGAATTTTTCATGGGCAATGCCGGCACGGCCATGCGCCCGCTCACCGCCGCACTGGCGGTGCAAGGCGGTGACTTCACGCTCAAAGGCGTGCCCCGCATGCACGAGCGCCCCATCGGCGACCTGGTGGACGCGCTGCGCGAGTTGGGTTGCGCCATCGACTACCTGGGCAACGAGGGCTACCCGCCGCTGCGCGTGCGCCAGCCTGCGCTGCAGCTGGACAAATCCATCCCCGTGCGAGGCGATGTGTCCAGCCAGTTCCTCACGGCGCTGCTGATGGCCTTGCCGCTTGCGGCCCAGGAACGCGCCATCACCATCGAGGTGGTGGGCGAGCTCATCAGCAAGCCCTACATCGAAATCACCCTCAACCTCCTGGCGCGCTACGGCATCGCTGTGCAACGCCACGGCTGGGAACGCTTTGTCATCCCGGCGGGCAGCCGCTACCAGTCGCCGGGCACGATCCACGTCGAAGCCGATGCGTCTTCGGCCAGCTACTTCATCGCGCTCGGCGCCATGGCCAAAGGCCACGGCATCCGCATCCAGGGCGTGGGCGCCGACTCGATCCAGGGCGACATCCGCTTCATGGACGCCGCCGCGCAGATGGGCGCCCAAATCAGCAGCGGACCCAACTGGCTCGAAATCCAGCGCGGTGCCTGGCCACTCAAAGGCATCACGCTCGACTGCAACCACATCCCCGACGCCGCCATGACCTTGGCCGTGATGGCGCTGTATGCCGACGGCCCGACCACGCTGCGCAACATCGCCAGCTGGCGCGTGAAGGAAACCGACCGCATCGTGGCCATGGCCACCGAAAGCCGCAAGCTGGGTGCCACCGTCGAAGAAGGACCGGACTGGATCACCATCCACCCCCTGCCAGCTGGCAAATGGCAACGCGCCAGCATCCACACCTACGACGACCACCGCGTGGCCATGTGCTTCTCGCTGGCGGCCTTCAATGCCGACCAAGTCCCAGTGCGCATCGAAGACCCCAAGTGCGTTGCCAAGACCTTTCCGGACTACTTCGAGGCCCTGTTCTCGGTGGCGCACACGGCAGCCGCCAACATCCCGGTCCTGTGCATCGACGGCCCCACCGCTTCTGGCAAAGGCACCCTGGCCAGCCGCGTGGCCGCGCAGCTGGGTTACCACTACCTGGACTCGGGCGCGCTCTACCGCGTGACCGCCCATGCCGCTTTGCAAGCCGGGCTCACGCTCGAAGCCGCCGACGAAGCCGACATCGCCCAGCTGGCCCGCCACCTGCCTGTGCGCTTTGAAGGCGAGCAGGTGCTGCTGAACAATGTGGATGTGACCGATGCGATCCGCAGTGAGCAAGGCGGTATGAACGCATCCAAGGTGTCGGTATTGCCCGCCGTGCGAGATGCTTTGGTCGACCTCCAACACAGTTTTCAGCGCCTGCCGGGGCTGCTGGCCGACGGCCGAGACATGGGCACGGTGATCTTCCCGAAGGCCCCTTTGAAGGTTTTTTTGACCGCCAGCGCCGCCAAACGCGCTGAAAGACGGCATAAGCAATTGATTTTGAAGGGTTTTTCGGCTAATATCGACTCTCTTCGCGCCGACTTGGAAGCACGCGACGCACGGGACATGTCCCGCAGCGTGGCGCCCCTCAAGCCCGCACAAGATGCCTTGCAACTGGACAACTCGTCCTTGACCATCGAAGCCTCGGTGGATCAGGTGATGGTCTGGTGGCAAAGCCGGCAGGTTTTTGCTTGATCAACGCAAGTTAGCCAAGCTCAAACGGCCACCCCAGCCCACCCTGTGTGGGCTGAACTGAAGTTCCACCCGGCTCTCATCGTGCAGCTTGCACACTGGCCAGGTGGTTTTTTAAAACCAACCGCGGCTCACGCCGCAAACCAATCGCCACTGTCAGCTCCTGGAAACGACGCATGTCGCGCTCGTCAGTCCTGAACTTGTGGATGAGGAAACACCATGTCTGAATCATTTGCCGCCCTATTCGAAGAATCACTGACGCGCACCGAAATGCGCCCAGGTGAAGTCATCACCGCTGAAGTCGTGCGCATCGAGCACAACTTCGTTGTGGTCAACGCTGGCCTCAAGTCCGAGTCCTACGTGCCCCTCGAAGAGTTCAAGAACGACCAGGGTGAAGTCGAAGTCCAGGTCGGCGACTTTGTCTCGGTGGCCATCGGCTCCATCGAAAACGGCTACGGCGACACCATCTTGTCGCGCGACACCGCCAAGCGTCTGGCTTCGTGGATGTCCCTGGAAAAAGCCCTGGAATCTGGCGAGTTCGTCACTGGCGTGACCAGCGGCAAAGTCAAGGGTGGCCTGACCGTGTTGGTCAACGGCATCCGTGCTTTCTTGCCTGGCTCTTTGGTCGACACACGTCCTACCAAAGACCTGTCTCCCTATGAGAACAAGACCCTGGAATTCAAGGTCATCAAACTCGACCGCAAGCGCAACAACGTGGTGTTGAGCCGCCGCGCTGTGGTGGAAGCCTCCATGGGCGAAGAGCGCGCCAAGCTGATGGAAACATTGCGCGAAGGCTCCATCGTTCACGGTGTGGTCAAGAACATCACCGAATACGGTGCGTTCGTGGATTTGGGCGGTATCGACGGCTTGCTGCACATCACCGACATGGCATGGCGCCGTGTCCGTCACCCCTCCGAAGTGGTCACGGCCGGTCAAGAAATCACCGCCAAGATCCTCAAGTTCGACACCGAGAAAAACCGCGTGTCCTTGGGTCTGAAGCAAATGGGCGACGACCCATGGATGGGTGTGAACCGCCGCTACCCACAAAGCACCCGCATGTTCGGCAAGATCACCAACATCGCCGACTACGGCGCGTTTGTGGAACTGGAACCCGGCATCGAAGGCTTGGTGCACGTGTCTGAAATGGACTGGACCAACAAGAACGTGGCCCCATCCAAAATCGTGGCCCTTGGCGACGAAGTCGAAGTCATGGTCCTCGAGATCGACGAAGACAAGCGCCGCATCAGCTTGGGCATGAAGCAGTGCCGTGCCAACCCATGGCAAGAGTTTGCTCAAAACACCAAGCGCGGCGACCGCGTGAAGGGCCCCATCAAATCGATCACCGACTTCGGCGTGTTCGTGGGCTTGGCTGCCGGCATCGACGGTTTGGTGCACTTGTCTGACCTGTCCTGGAACGAAACCGGCGAAAACGCTGTGCGCGAATTCAAGAAGGGTCAAGAAGTCGAGGCTTTGGTCTTGGCTGTGGACGTGGACCGCGAGCGCATCAGCTTGGGCATCAAACAGCTCGACTCCGATCCTTTCACCACGTTCGTGTCGATCAACGACAAAGGCCAAACCGTTACCGGCAAGGTCAAGACTGTGGATGCCAAGGGCGCCGAAATCGACCTGGGCGAAGACATCATCGGCTACCTGCGTGTCAGCGAAATCTCGCGCGACCGCGTGGAAGATGCCAGCCATGTGCTCAAAGTCGGCGACGAAGTGACCGCTGTGGTGGTGAACGTGGATCGCAAGACCCGCAACATCCAGTTGTCCATCAAAGCCAAAGACGCTGTGGACCAACAAGAAGCCATGGCTTCCTTGTCACAACAATCGAAGAGCGAAAACGCTGGCACCACCAGCTTGGGCGCTCTGTTGCGTGCCAAGTTGGACAACAACTGATCTTGTTGATCTGAAGACGCTTGCTGTCTGAAAAGCCTGCCCCTGTCATGGGGGCAGGCTTTTTTCAGACCGGTGCTGGGCACCGGCCAGACACACGAACACCAAAGTGACCCCATGACACGCTCCGACCTGGTTGAAGAACTCGCTGCACGTTTTGCACAGCTGACCCACCGTGACGCCGAACTGGCCGTCAAAACGGTGCTGGACGCCATGAGCGACGCCTTGGTCAAAGGCCACCGCATCGAGATCCGCGGCTTTGGCAGCTTCTCCATCAACCGCCGCCCACCCCGTGTTGGCCGCAACCCCCGCTCGGGCGAGAGCGTTCAGATCCCGGAAAAACGGGTTCCCCATTTCAAACCGGGCAAAGCCCTTCGCGAAGCCGTCGACGCGGGCACCCCGAACCCGGCGACAGGCGCCCCCAAAACCTGACCGGTTAGACCGCCCACGCTGGCCAAGGCGGGCAGCCATGAGGCCATAAAGCCATGGATAAGGGCCTTCAGGGCATCGACTGGCCCGTTAGAATGAAGCCAGATTCTGAGGTCTTCCATGAAACGTCTGCTTCGGCTGCTTCAGTGGCTACTGAAAGCCGCCGTCTTTTTCACACTGTTTGCTTTTGCGCTGAACAACCAGCAAGAGACACGTGTCAATTTCTTTTTCGGCACCTTTTGGTCAGCGCCCACCGTCTTGGTGGTGCTTGGCGCTTTTGGCCTCGGTGTTGCCGTGGGTGTTCTGGGCATGGTGCCCCGTTGGTGGCGGCACCGCCAAGCGCTGCGCATGAGCACCTCAAGCCCAACACCGCCCACGCCCGAGCCCGAGAAACCCTATGGAACTTGACCTGACCTGGATTTTGGTGGGTCTGCCCGCAGCGTTCGCGCTGGGCTGGATCGCCTCGCGCCTGGATCTGCGCCAGATGCGCATCGCCAACCGTCAAGCCCCGCGGGCTTATTTCAAGGGCCTCAATTACCTGCTCAACGAGCAGCAAGACCAAGCCATTGACGCCTTCATTGAGGCCGTTCAAAACGACCCCGACACGTCTGAGCTGCATTTTGCTTTGGGCAATTTGTTCCGCCGCCGGGGTGAATACGACCGCGCTGTGCGCGTCCATGAACACCTGTTGTCACGGGCTGACTTGAGCAGTGCCGATCGGCAGCGTGCCCAACAAGGCTTGGCACTGGACTTCTTGAAAGCGGGTCTGCTGGACCGCGCCGAAGAAGCCTTGCGCAAGCTGGAGGGCACCCCTTACGAAGGCCAGGCACGCTTGGCGCGGCTGGGAATTTACGAGCGGTCGCGCGAATGGCCAGAGGCCATGCAAGTGGCGCAACTGCTCGAAAAGTCGGGCGAAGCCAATTTCGAGATGCGGCTGGCGCATTACCAATGCGAGCAAGCGCGTGAAGCCGTGCAACAAGGCGATGTGGCCAAAGCTTCGCAATTGCTGAGCACTGCCCTCAAGACCACCCCTGAAGCCGCCAGGCCTCGGATTCTGCTCGGTCAACTCCAGCTGTCCCAAGGACAGGCCGCACAGGCATTTGCCACTTTGTCGGTGTTGTTCGAACGCGCAGATGCGGCGGCGACCCTGGCGGCCCCGAGTCTGGTCAAAGCCGCGCAGGCGGCCGACCTGGTCGAGCAGGCGCAGGCCTTGCTGCAAAGACATTACGACAAACAACCCGGCATCGATGTGCTCGATGCCATCGCTGCTCTGGCCGCCTCATCGCCACAGGGGCAAGCGGCATCGCACCAACGCTACCTGGACCACCTGGCTCAACACACCTCATTGATGGCGGCCGCAAGGTGGTTGTCCAGCGACAAGCAAAGCCCACCCGCCTTGCCCGCAGCGGTCCAAAAAGCATTGGAACAAGCCATTCGGCCCTTGGCCCGTTACCGCTGTGCAGCTTGTGGGTTTGAAGCCAAAGAACACTTTTGGCATTGCCCAGGTTGCCAAGCTTGGGACAGTTATCCCCCCCGTCGCATCGAAGAGCTCTGAAGCGCACAAGAAACAACTGGTTTCAAGTTCGCCGCCCCCAGCGCTTGCAGCGCCTTCACGCCGGCGCCCACAATGCAGGCGGCTGCCAAGGTCTGCAGCCTTGCACAAGGAGAGGCCGAGATGCTCAAAAAAATCGCTGCCACCGCCATCGCCCTGCTGAGCTCGGCCGCCTGGCCCCAAGTGGACCTGAACAAGGCCAGTGAAATCGAGCTCGACGGCCTCAAGGGCTTGGGCCCGACCCTGACCCGGCAAATCATGGACGAGCGCCAGCAAAAGCCTTTCAGAGATTGGACAGACTTCATGCAGCGCGTCCAAGGCATCGCACCGAAGAAAGCGGCCAGCTTGTCCGAGCAAGGCCTGCGGGTTCAAGGGCAAGCCTATGCCCCAGCCCTACGCCACCCTGCAAAAAAACCCTGAGCCGTCAAAGAACGCACCGAGCTTGACTAAGGGGGTCTATCGGTCGCCAAACCCACCGCCACCCGGTGTGTGGATTTCAAACACATCGCCCACTTGCATCTCGACCTGGCCGATGTGCGCCAAGGCCTCGACGCGGCCATCGCTGCGCACCACCCGGTTGATGCCCGGCAGGCCACTGTGCCCACCCGCCATGCCAAACGCGGGATGGACCCGCCCATTGGACAAAATGCCCGCCGTCATCGGCTCCAGAAAACGCACCCGGCGCACACCGCCGTCGCCGCCATGCCAGCGCCCCGCGCCGCCCGATCCCTGGCGGATGGCATAACTTTCTAGGCGCACCGGGAAACGGAACTCCAGCACCTCGGGGTCTGTGAGGCGTGAATTGGTCATGTGGGTTTGCACCACCGAGGTGCCGTCAAAACCACCGACCAACTGGCCTTGTGCGTCAAAGCGCCCACCCGCACCGCTGCCACCCGAGATGGTTTCGTAGTACTGCACCCGCGCATTGCCAAAGGTGAAATTGTTCATGGTGGGCTGGCTGCCCGCCATCACGCCCAAAGCGCCAAACAGCGCGTTGGTGATGCAGGTCGAGGTCTCCACATTGCCCGCCACCACCGACGCGGGCGGGTTGGGGTTGAGCATGGAGCCCTGCGGAATGATGACTTTCAGGGGCTTGAGGCAACCCGCGTTCAGCGGGATGTCGTCGTCCACCAAACTGCGAAACACGTACAGCACCGCCGCCATGCACACCGCACGCGGCGCGTTGAAGTTGTTGGACAGCTGGGCGCTGGTGCCGGTGAAATCAATTTCAGCCGTGCGCTCAGCCGCGTTCACACGCACCGCCACCTGGATCTGCGCCCCGTTGTCGAGCGGGAAAGTGAACGCGCCGTCTTTGAGGCGCGTGATGACGCGGCGCACCGATTCTTCGGCGTTGTCCTGCACATGGCGCATGTAGGCCTGCACCACGTCCAGGCCAAACTGCGCCACCATGCGGCGCAGCTCTTGCACGCCTTTTTCGTTGGCGGCAATTTGCGCTTTCAAGTCGGCCATGTTTTGCGCCGGGTTGCGCGAAGGGTATTCGCCGCTTTGCAACAAGGCCACCATCTCGGCCTCGCGCAGATGGCCCGCTTCGACCAACTTGACGTTGTTGATTTGCACGCCCTCTTCTTCGATGCGCGTGGAGAACGGCGGCATGGAGCCCGGCGTCAAGCCGCCCACATCGGCGTGGTGCCCGCGTGAGCCCACATAAAAAACGGGGTCTGCATGCCCTTCCAAGTACACCGGGGTGATGACCGTGATGTCGGGCAAATGCGTGCCGCCGTGGTACGGGTCGTTCAGCACAAACACGTCGCCGGGCTGCATGCGGCCTTTGTTTTCGTGGATCACGGTCTGGATGCTCTCACCCATCGAGCCCAGGTGCACGGGCATGTGGGGCGCGTTGGCGATCAGATGGCCTTCGGCGCTGAACAGCGCACACGAAAAGTCGAGCCGCTCTTTGATGTTGACCGAATAAGCGGTGTTTTGCAGCTGCAGCCCCATCTGCTCGGCGATGTTCATGAACAGGTTGTTGAACACCTCCAGCAGCACCGGGTCGGCCTGCGTGCCTGCGGCGTGCTGCACGGCGCGCGCCTGCACGCGCACCAGCAACAAATGGTCCAGCGCCGTCAAGCGCGCTTGCCAACCGGGCTCCACCACGGTGGTGGCATTTTTCTCGGCAATGATGGCCGGGCCGTCGAGCACATCGCCCGGGCGCATGTCTTCGCGCACCACGAGCGCGGCGCCCTGCCACTGGGCCAGGCCTTGCGCATTGGCGGCGTACACCTGCACCGTGTCGCGGCGCGGCACTTCGCGCTCGGGGTTCAGCGCATGCACAGCCTCTTCGGGTGCATCGCCAGGCAGCACGGCCTCGACCGACACGGCTTCGACCACCAAGGCCTTGCCCTGCATCAAGAAGGCAAAGCGCTGGCGATACGCCGCTTCAAAACCGGCCACCAATTGGGCCTGATCGCCCCAGGGCACAACCAAGGCCGAGTCGGTGCCTTCGTAGCGCAAATGCACGCGTTGGCGCAACTCGATGCGGTCCGCATGGCCTGCGTCCCCGCCCATTTGCGCCAACAAGGCTTGGCCCGTGGTCTCGCCCAAAGCCTGCAAGCGCTCGGCCATCAGGGGCATGGCGGCCGCATCGAGGCGCCGCTCAATCGATTCCTCGCGCATCACGTTCTGGTCGGCCAAGCCCATGCCGTAGGCCGACAGCACGCCCGCCAGCGGGTGCACCAGCACCTGCGACATGCCCAAAGCATCCGCCACCAAACACGCATGCTGGCCGCCCGCGCCGCCAAAGCACTGCAAGGTGTAGCGCGTCACATCGTAGCCCCGCGCCACCGAAATTTTCTTGATGGCATTGGCCATCTGCTGCACCGCGATCTGGATGAAACCGTGCGCCACGTCTTCGGCAGCGCGGGCGGTTTGCTTGGCCAATTGCTCAAAATGCCCGCGCACCACTTCGGCGTCCAGCGGCTGGTTCGCCTCGGGCCCGAACACCGAGGGAAAAAACTTCGGCTGCACCTTGCCCACCATCACGTTCGCATCGGTCACCGCCAGCGGCCCGCCCCGGCGGTAGCTGGCTGGGCCGGGGTTGGCCCCCGCGCTTTGCGGGCCCACCCGGAACCGCGCACCGTCGTAGGCCAAGAGCGAGCCGCCGCCTGCCGCCACGGTGTGGATGCTCATCATGGGCGCACGCATGCGCACACCCGCCACCTGGGTTTCAAATTCGCGCTCGAACTGACCCGCAAAGTGCGACACATCGGTGGACGTGCCGCCCATGTCAAAACCAATCACCTTGTCATGCCCCGCCAGCTGGGCCGTGCGCGCCATGCCCACGATGCCGCCGGCCGGGCCGCTCAAAATCGCGTCTTTGCCCGCAAACACCTGCGCGTCAGTCAAGCCGCCCGAGGACTGCATGAACATCAGTTTCACGCCTGGCATTTCGCGGGCCACCTGGTCGACATAGCGGCGCAAGATGGGCGACAAATACGCGTCCACCACCGTGGTGTCACCCCGGCTGACCAGCTTCATCATCGGGCTGGTTTGGTGCGAAGTGCTGATCTGGGTGAAGCCCACCTCACGCGCCAAGCGCGCCGCAGCCTGCTCGTGCGCCGTGTGCCGCCAGCCGTGCATGAAGACCACCGCCACCGAGCGCACCCCTTGGGTGTGCCAATGCATCAATTGGGTGCGCAAATGCACCTCGTCGAGCGGCTGCAAGACCTCGCCGTCCACCGCCACCCGCTCCTGCGCCTCCAGCACCGCGCTGTAGAGCAACTCGGGCAACACAATCTGGCGGTCAAACAAACGCGGGCGGTTTTGGTAGGCGATGCGCAGCGCATCGCCAAAACCCTGCGTGGTCACCAGCAGCGTCGCTTCGCCCTTGCGCTCGAGCAGCGCATTGGTCGCCACCGTGGTGCCCATCTTGACGCACTCGACATGCGCCGGTGTGACCGGCTCACCGGGCTTCAGGCCCAGCAAATGGCGGATGCCCGCCACCGCCGCGTCGCGGTACTGCTCGGGGTTTTCAGACAGCAGTTTGTGCGTGACCAAAGTGCCGTCGGGCCGCTTGCCCACCACGTCGGTGAAGGTGCCGCCCCGGTCGATCCAAAATTGCCAACGGTTTGTGCCAGCGGGTGGGGTGTGGGGTTCGGTCATAGCTTGCTCAAAAATGAAATTCAAAAACCAGGTTCACAAAGAAGCGGCTGCACGCGCCGCCTGGTCGTACATGCCCGAGAGCACACGCAGCAATCGGGCCAACTCGCCTATGTCGCGGTTCAGCCCGTCGTCGGCCTTGAGCGCGTCGATCAAACAGCTCTCGCGGATTTCGCGGTAACGCTGCACATAGGCACGGCCCTCGTCGGTGGCGGCATAGGTCACGTCTTTGCCATTCTTTTGCGACACCACCACGCCCAGGCCTTGCAGCTTTTTCAGGGCGTAATTGACCAAATGGGTGTCTTCGATGTTCATGATGAAACAGATGTCGGCCAGGCGCTTGTCACGCGCACGGTGCGTCACGTGGTGCAGCACCAGCACATCCAAGGGCGTCAAATCTTTCAGACCCGCGGCGGCCATGCAATGGATGATCCAGCGGTGAAAGGCGTTGCCCGCCACGATCAGGCCAAACTCGAACTCGCTCATCTCCGCGCTGTCGGGCGAGACCAGATGGGCCGAGGACACAATGGGGCTGGCGGCTGAAATGCTCAAAGAATTTTTGCGCGGCATGGGATCCATCAAGGCTTGAAGGTTGAGAAAGTCTATGCCCGATGCCGACAATTTGCCAACAATTTGTTGACGTTAAGGGAAAACACCGAGCACGGATCGCCGCCGCCTTGCCTACAGTGGTCACCTGACAGATGCACCCGATGCGCGCGTGAAGCGGGCACCTTTCTTGCACTGCCCAGTGGACCATTCACTTCCATCTTTCACAGGAGTTTTCATGCAACGTCGTGCCTTACACCTCAGCCTGCTGGCTGGCCTGCTCGCTGTTTCCGGCTTTGTGTCGGCCCAAACCAAATGGGACCTGCCCGCCGCTTACCCGGCCACCAACTTCCACTCGGTCAACATGACCCAGTTTGCGGCCGACGTGGACAAAGCCACAGCGGGCAAGCTGAAAATCACCGTGCACGCCAACGCCTCCCTCTTCAAGGCCCCTGAAATCAAGCGTGCGGTGCAAGGCGGTCAAGCCCAAGCGGGTGAAATTTTGCTGGCCAACTTCAGCAACGAATGGCCCATCTACGCGGCCGATGGCCTGCCCTTCCTGGCCGACAGCTACGACGAAAGCATGAAGCTGTACAAGTCGCAAAAGCCCCTGATGGAGAAGAAACTCGCCGAACAAGGCATGGTGCTGTTGTATTCCGTGGCCTGGCCTCCCCAGGGCATTTACAGCAAAAAACCGCTGGCCAGCGCAGCCGACCTCAAAGGCATCAAGTGGCGCTCTTACAGCCCATCCACTGCACGCATTGCCGAACTGGTGGGCGCGCAACCCGTGACGGTCCAAGCGGCTGAATTCACCCAGGCGCTTGCCACGGGCGTTGTCGAGTCCACCATGACGTCTGGCGCCACCGGCGTGGACAGCAAGCTGTACGAGCACCTCAAGTACTACTACGACGTGCAGGCTTGGTTACCCAAGAACGCTGTGATCGCCAACAAGAAAGCATTTGACGCACTCGACAAACCCACGCAAGACGCCGTCATGAAGGCCGCCGCCGATGCGGAGACACGCGGGTGGACTGAATCGCGCAAAGTCAACGAGACGACCTTGGCCACGCTCAAGGCCAATGGCATGACGGTCACGCCGCCATCAGCGCAACTCAAGGCCGACATGAAGAAAGTGGGTGACACCATGCTCAAAGAGTGGCTGGAGAAATCGGGCGCCGAAGGCAAAGGCCTGGTGGACGCTTACAACAAGAAATAACTGCAGATGAGCACCAGCCCCGCCCCCCGTGCCTCATCGGTGCGTCGCTTTCTGGATGGCCTGTACCTGCTCGGGGGGCAACTGGCCGCCCTGTGCGTGCTGGCCATCCTGATGTTGATGATCGGTGCCTCCGTGGGACGTGCGCTGGACTGGCGTGTCTCCTGGGTCAACGACATCGTGGCTTGGCTGTGTGCGGCCGCAGCGTTCTTGGGCATGGCCTACAGCTTTCGCAACGGTGACTTTGTGCGCGTGACGCTGGTGCTCGAGTCGGTATCGGCACCTGTGCGCCGCTGGCTGGAGCTGATGTCCCTCTCAGTGGCTGCCGTGGCCATTGGCTACCTGGGTTATTGGGCGGCGCGCTTCACCTGGGAGAGCTACGAGTTCAACGACATCGCAGGCAATATGGTGGCGATCCCGATCTGGATCCCGCAAATGAGCTTTGTGATCGGCTCGGCCATTTTGGTGATCGCGGTGATCGACGAATGCGTGTGCGTGTTCCGCGGTGGCAAGCCCAGTTATGTGGCGCGTGTCGAAGAGCGACACGCCCGTGGTGACTTTTCAGAGGAGCTTTGATGGGCCTGCTTGAAATCGGGGGCCTGCTCCTCTTTTTGATGTTGTTGATGCTGAGCGGCGGCGTGTGGATCGCCATGACCCTGGCCATTGTGGGCTGGGTCGGCCAAGCGTTTTTCACCAACACCCTGCCCGGCAAGAACCTGTTTTCCTCTTTCTGGGAAACCTCGTCCAGTTGGGAACTTGCAGCCCTGCCCATGTTCATTTGGATGGGCGAAATTTTGTACCGCACCAAGCTGTCCGAGCAGATGTTCGACGGCCTCTCGCCTTGGCTGTCCAAAGTGCCGGGGCGCTTGATGCACACCACCATTTTGGGTTGCGGGATTTTTGGTTCGGTTTCGGGCTCTTCGGCCGCCACCTGCGCCACGATTGCCAAAGTGGCCCTGCCCGAACTCGAAAAACGCGGCTACGACCGCAACATCGCGCTGGGCTCACTGGCCGCTGCAGGCGGTTTGGGCATCTTGATTCCGCCATCCATCACCATGGTGGTGTATGCCGTGGCGGCAGACGCCAGCGTCATCCGCTTATTTCTCGCGGGCTTTTTGCCAGGCTTTTTGCTGATGGGCCTGTTCTCGGGCTACATCATTTGGTGGAGCCTGCGCAACCCCGACAAAGTGCCACCGGCAGAAGCGCCAACGACCTTCATGGAAAAGATACGACGCTCGGGCAGTTTGATTCCTTGTGGCTTGCTGATTGTCTTCATCGTGTGGGTGCTGGTGGCAGGCATTGCCACCGCCACCGAATGCGCAGCCTATGGCGTGCTGGGGTCGCTCGCCATTGCCGCCGCGGGACGCAGCCTGACTTGGCAAAATTTCTGGCAAGGCCTGGTGAGTGCCACACGCGTGAGCTGCATGATCATGTTCATCCTGGCAGGCGCAGCGTTTCTGACCAAGACCATGGCCTTCACTGGCATTCCGCGCGAGTTGGCCGAGGTGGTGCACGCCATGAACCTCTCGCCCTTTGGCCTCATTGGGGTTTTGGTGCTGGTGTATCTGATTTTGGGCACAGCGCTGGATGGCATCTCCATGATCGTGCTGACCAGCGCGGTGGTGCTGCCCATGATCCAAAAAGCAGGGTTCGACCTGGTCTGGTTCGGCATCTTCATCATCATGTTGATCGAGATCGCGGAAATCACGCCACCCGTGGGCTTCAACCTGTTTGTGCTGCAAAACATGACCGGTATCGACAGCAACCGCATTGCCACGGTCACCCTGCCCTTTTTCGGGTGCTTGCTCCTGGGCATTGGCTTGATCACCGTCTTCCCATCCATCGTGACCATCCTGCCCGACATGATGATGGGCGTGGCCAAATAAAAGCCGCGTCACTCCGGTAAGATGCCGCGCTGGCCCTACAAAGGGCATGAAAGAGTGACGGATGTTTAAAAATGTGATGGTTTACCGCATCGGCGAGGGCTTTGCCCCTTCATTGGCCGATGTGCAGGCGGCGCTGGAGCCGGTGCAGTTTGTGGAGTGTGGCGCCAGCCAAGAAAAATCGATTGGCTGGGTGCCTCCACGGGGCGAGGCGCATGGCCCCCTGGTCGAATCGGTCGGCGGGCAGTGGATCCTGAAACTCATGATCGAGTCCAAGGCCGTTCCCGGCAACGTGGTGCGCCGCAAAGTCGATGAACGCATCGCCGAAATCGAAGCAGCCACCGGCCGCAAACCTGGCAAAAAAGAAAAACGCGACCTGATGGACGACGCTCTGTTGTCGCTGCTGCCGCAGGCCTTTGCACGCCAGTCCACCGTGCTGGTGTGGATGGACCTGGAAAACCGCCGCTTGGTGCTGAACGCAGGCAGCCAAGGCAAGGCCGACGAAGTGATGTCGGCACTGATGAACGTGATGGGTGGCCTGTCGGTCTCGCTCATCCAAACCGTGACTTCGCCGCAAGCGGCCATGACGCAATGGCTCTTGGCCCCCACACCCGACGAGTGGCCGTCTGATTTGACCGTGGAGCGCGAAACCGTGCTCAAGTCCACCGGCGAAGACGCTGCCAGCGTGCGCTTTACCCGCCACCACCTGGCCAACGACGACGTGCGCAAACACGTACTGGAAGGCAAACTGCCCACCCAGCTGGCACTCAGCTGGGACGGCCGCGTGGCCTTTGTGCTGACCGAGACCCTGCAGCTGAAAAAAGTGCAGTACCTCGACGGCGTGATGGACGAGTCGGGCACCGACAAGAACGAAGACCGCTTTGACGCCGATGTGGCCTTGTCCACTGGCTTATTGGGGCCGCTGATCGACAGCCTGATCGAAGCGCTGGGTGGCGAGATGGAACTGGGTGCGGCTGCAGCCGACCAAGCCATTCCCAACCCCACGCGCACCGTGATGAATTCAACGGTTTCAACGGGTGCTGCTGCTGGCAGCGACGAAGACCCGCCGTTTTAAGACACGCCCAACACCCGCCCACACCCGCATAAAGGAGCCGCCCCATGCTCACGGTGATCGCGATCTGCCTCGGTGCTTGCGTGGGGGCGCTCTCGCGTTGGCAGTTGGGTTTGTGGCTCAACCCCGTCAGCGCCAGTGCCGGCCTGCTGCCCTGGGGCACGCTGGCGGCCAACCTGATCGGCGGCTACTTGGTGGGCGTGTGTGTGGGCGTGTTCCAGCAACTGCCGGAGTTGGACCCGGTTTGGCGACTGGCCCTGGTCACAGGCTTCTTAGGCGCACTGACCACCTTCTCCAGTTTCTCGGCCGAGGTGGTGGCCATGCTGCAACAAGGCCGCTTTGCGCTGGCGGCAGGTACCGCCAGCATGCACTTGTTTGGTTCGCTGGCCCTCACGGTGCTGGGGCTCAAAACCGTGGGTCTGATCTGGGCGCGCTGATCGGGTGAGGGGCGGGTTTGCAGCGGGAGCAGTCGGTCATCGTCTCAAGTGAAGTGACCGCTATCAGCCACATTGGGTATTTAAAGTCGTCTAGAAGCACTTTTAACGCACCCCGACTTGACGTCCGGCCATGTTAACCAATTGAACCAGCGCTGGCCCAATCGTCTTTAGTAAATCATTGGGCTTGGCACGGTACCCTGGTACAGCACAGTTAAACAAAAGCCTGCGCGAGCCGTAACGGATGTCTGAAGCCACGCCAACGGCCAAAACACCAAGACCGGCATCCCCCATATTGATTGCGAAGCCGCGCTTGCTGTAATGAGTGATACTTTCTTTCAGGCCCTCTGTGCTGCGCGTGTATTCGTCGGGCCTCTCCTTGCGTGCTCTCACAAGAAAGCGGTTTAGATCGGCAACTGACAGTTGCGAGAGCCAAGAACGTCCCATCGCTGTCTCGACGATACCGCGTACGGCGCCAACACCCGGTCGCTTGAGGGTGCCGCTTTCGTGCGTGCAAGTTTCGATGTAAACAACGTCCAGGTCCATGGTCACCCCGATGGAAACAGCGCCTTCAAATCGATCTGCCATGGATTGAAGTGCAGGCCTCAGCTGCGTCAGCAACGGTGTATTGATGACATAGGGGTAACCCAGCGCTACAGCGGCTGGACCAATAAAGTACCGGTCCAACCTTTCATCATGGTCAAGAAATCCCAATGCTTGAAGACTGCGACACAAGCGACTGACCGTTGAGCGGGGAATTCCCAAGATTTCAGCAAACTCACTGTTCGCATGAGCGCGCGGATTGCGAACAAAACATTGCAGGATCATCAACCCCTTGGCGAGCGTTCCGGAAAAGTCGGGATCACCCGCACGCACACGCTGAAGGTCCCGCTGGTCTTTGATTTGATGAACTGTCCGTTCTTGTCGCATATTGACATTCTCGCGTCGAACACGCTTGTCTGCACATTTCAGTTCCAATAGTTGGAACATTGGTTTGAAGTCAAGGAAGACTTGCCTAAAGTATTCGCATGATCCGTAATGAAGCAAAACTTGGCACGCTGCTGGACGATATCCGCTCATTTGTTCGCGAACGATGGCATCCCATGGAGGATGAAATTGAGCGCTCAGAAGAGATTCCAGAGTCGATCGTTTCAGAACTTCGAAGCAAGGGGTACTTCGGCTGGAGTATCCCAGAGTCATATGGTGGCCTGGGTCTCACGGCAGAAGAACTTGTCTTGTGCGCAATGGAACTCTCACAAGCTTCAGTTGCGCTGCGAGCACGCGTTGGAACGAATACGGGTATCGGCTCGGAAGCACTCGTCGCCGATGGAACTGAAGCACAAAAAATGCGCTGGCTACCACGCATGGCTACCGGAGAACTCACTGGCTGCTTGGCACTCACAGAACCGGACGCGGGATCCGAAGCGACCAACATTCAGACCACGGCACGCCGTGATGGCGAGGACTATGTACTCAATGGCATGAAGCGCTACATCACCAATGCGCCTGTCGCAGATGTGTTCACCGTCATCGCTCGCACGGAGGAGGGTTCACGTGGTCATGCAGGGCTGACAGCCTTCTTGGTTGAACGGGGACCCGGGTTGCGAACTGGCGCGCAGTACAAAAAAATGGGGCAAGCTGGATCGCCGGTTTCAGATGTTTTTTTCGAGAACTGCCGTGTGCCCGCCACAAACGTGATCGGTGAGAAGGAAGGCGTTGGCTTCCAAACCGTGATGAAGGTTCTGAACAAACAAAGGCTGCACTTGGCAGCTCTTTGCACGGGTCCGGCCATTCGTATGCTTGATCTCGCTGTGACCCATACGACGCAACGTGCACAGTTCAGCCAATCCGTCGCCAACTTCCAGTTGGTTCAAGCGATGATCGCTGACTGCCGTACAGAAATTTTTGCTGCGCGCTCCATGATTCTCGAAGCAGCACGTGCACGTGATCATGGTGAGGATGTAGCCCTCACGGCTTCCATGTGTAAATACTTCGCCTCTGAAATGTGTGGTCGGGTTGCAGACCGCTGCGTTCAGATGTTTGGCGGTGCTGGCTACATCGCAGACTTCAGTCCGATCGAGCGTTATTACCGCGATGTACGTCTTTTCCGCTTGTATGAGGGTACGAGCCAGATTCATCAACTCAACATCGCCAAGCTGACACTGCGCGAACATGAAAAAGCAACTGTTCAATGAACTTGCATGAAATTAAGTTCTACCCAAAGATATCAACTCTTGCAGAGCGCCACACCCAGCGCATGCTAAGAAGGATTTTATGTAAGACCTAAAAATTGATCACTTTCCATACCCAAAACAAACCAGGAGATGAAAATGAAAAGACGTTCCTTGATCCTTACGGGAGCAGCAATCGCCGCATGGCCTTTCAAGGCCCTTCAGGCGCAAGAGGCCTTCCCTGCCAAACCCATTCGGATCATCGTGCCTTATCCGGCCGGTGGTGTGGTGGACGTTCAAACTCGGGCAATGGCACAAGGCATGGAATTCGGTCAACCGGTTGTCATTGAAGCCCGCCCCGGTGCAAATGCCAACATCGCCGCAGAAGCTGTTGCGCGGGCAAACGCAGATGGATACACCTTGCTGGTGTCCGCACCTTTCCTACTCAACAACCCTTTGCTGGAACAAAATCTCCGATGGGCGCCAAAGGACTTCATTCCTGTTGCGCGCTTTTCTCTGTCCCCGAGCTATCTTTGCGTACCTGCATCATCACCAGCACGCAGTGTGCGAGAGTTCATCGAAATGGCGCGTAAGGCGAGTCCGGCATTGCAGTATGGTGACGGCGGCTCGGGCACTACCCAAACCATGGCCACAGAGATCCTCAAGCAAGTCACCGGCATCAAGCTCGACCCGATTCCCTACAAAGGCGCACCTCCGATGGCTGTCGACCTGATCACGAACACCTTCGCGGTGGGTGTTTTGCCCTCCAGCGTGGCTTTTCCGCACATCAAATCAGGCAAGTTGCGCGCTCTGGCCAACACCAGTGCTAACCGCTCACCCCAACTGCCGGAGGTTCCCACCATTGCCGAAGCAGGATTTCCGGAGGTCACCGTCTTGTCTTGGTACGGCCTGCATGCCCCAACAGGCACACCTCCCGAGGCCGTGCGCAAACTTGAAGCGGCGGTGCAGGCCGCTTTACAAAAGAACGACACCAAAGAAAGGCTGACCACGGCCGGTGGCGAAGCAGCTTTCTTGTCCACTGCCGACTTCAGCCAATTCATGCGCAACGACTTGCAGATGTGGGAACGCATCAACCGCATGCTCAAAAAGTGACAAGACTATGACCGCTCACACCCCATCGGTGCAAGCATTGCTTGAACAAGCCAGACGCTTCATTGATGAAGAAGTCATTCCGCGTGAAAACCTGCGCCGTGCACACGAGCGGGACTACAACTTGGCCTTGGTGCAAGAGTTGCGTACTCTTGCAGTCGCTGAGGGCCTGACTGCGCCACGAGGCGCCGTGGCCGATGGCGGTCTGGGCCTAAGTTGGGTGCAGTGCTGTGCTTACCTTGAAACTGCTGGCCGCAGTTTTTTGGGACCGGGGGCACTGCAGTGCGCGGCACCTGGCCAGCCGGACATCACCACGCTCGAGGCCCTGGCCACACCATCGCAGCGCGACCGTTACTTGCGCCCACTGATACAAGGCACCATGCGCTCATGCTTTGCGATGAGCGAGCCAGCTCCGGGTGTGGGTTCCGATCCTCGAATGCTCAGCAGCCGCGCTGAATGCACGCCACGGGGCTGGCGCCTCAATGGCCACAAATGGTTCGCGACTTCAGCTTCAGTGGCAGATTTCGCCATCGTCATGGCACGAACCGAAATCGGCCCCTCACTTTTTGTGGTCGAGGTCCAGCAGCCCGGCTTTGACATCGTGCGAGACGTCCCCACGGTAGAGCCCTTCGACCTGGGTGGGCACGCCGAAATTCGTCTACAAGACTGTGAAATACCTGCCGACGCTTTGCTTGGGGAGGAAGGAAAAGGCCTTGAACACGCACAGCTGCGCCTAGAGGGCGCCCGCTTGTTTCATTGCATGCGTCTGATCGGTCTGTCCTCACGGGCCATGAGCATGGCCCAACAGTATGCGCAGGCGCGCCAATCGCATGGTTACCGGGTGTCCGAGCACCAAATGGTTCAGGCCATGGTGGCCGATGCACACATCGAGTTGCATGCTGCGCGTTTGATGACTCTGGACACTGCCCAAAGGCTGGATGCAGGTGAATCGATTCGCCACCAATCGGCCATGACCAAAGTCTTCGTCTCAGAGGCCGTCAACCGCGTGGCTGACTCTGCTGTCCAAATCACCGGGGCACTGGGCATTTCTGAAGATTGGCCACTGTCGATGATTCAACGACTGCTGCGCCCCTTCCGTATTTATGATGGGGCCTCCGAAGTTCACCGATCTGCCATAGCACGACGCGTGTTCCACCAAGGTCTTGAAGCCTGAGGTCAACCTGAAGCGCCCAATCAATATAGACCCATGGCCAACAGCCTCTGGATCATTTCCATGTGCTTTAACTAGGCCTGAATAACTGGGCCCACACAATCCCCCACCCTTAAACGCGCATCCATAAGACATGTCCACTACCCAATTCGACCTCTTGCGCATGTTCAGCGCCCGCAGCATCGCCGTCATTGGTGCCTCCACCACGGGCAGCAAACCCAGTGGTCAGCCGTTGCTTCACCTGCGCAATTTGGGCTACCAAGGTCGCGTCTATCCAGTCAATCCGCGCTACTCAGAAGTTTTTGGCTGGCCGTGTTTCCCGGACATTGCTGCGTTGCCAGAGGTGCCTGATGTGGCACTGATCGCCGTGGGGGCCGACCACGTGGTCCACCATTTGGAGGCTTGTGGTCGCAAAGGTATTTATCAGGTCATCGTGATCACCTCTGGCTTCGCCGAGATGGGCGGCGATGGTGTGGCCGCCCAACAGGCGCTGGTTGACATGGCCAATCGTTATGGCATCGCCATGATGGGGCCAAATTGTCAAGGCATGATCAGCATCGGTCAGGGTTTCAGTTTGGGTTTTGGCGCGCCCTATGGACTTCAGTACCGGAAAGGACCCATCAGCATGAGCTCTCAAAGCGGTGCGTGGGGAAACACCGTACTGATGCTCGCCAACGAGGCTGGACTGGGTTTCCAGAACTACCAATCCACCGGGAATGAAGCGCAAACCACCAGTCTCGATCTGGTGCATGCATGGGCAGACGATCCGCAGACTGGCATGGTGGTGTCCTATGTGGAAGGTTTCAAGGACGCCCATCGCATCGTCGATGTAGGGCGAAAAATTTTGCGGGCCGGTAAACCGTGGTTGCTTTGGAAGGTGGGCACCTCCGAGGCCGGCGCTCGCGCTGCGGCCTCCCATACTGCCAATTTGGGCGGCGATGCTGCGCTGTATCAGGCGGCTTTTGCACAAGCTGGGGCTATCGAAGTCACCGATGTGCAAGACCTGGCCGACCGCGCCTTGGCTCTGCTCTCGCCACGTCAGCCCACCGGACCGCGCGTGGCGGTGGTCACGCTTTCCGGAGGAGCCGGCGTTCTGCTGGCAGACCACTGCGCACCCGCAGGCTTGGTGCTACCGCCACTGTCTGCGACCACCTTGGATGCGCTGAAACAGGTTCTGCCCCCTTATGCCGGCCTGCACAACCCGATCGATGTGACGGGCAACATCATTGCGCAAGAAGACAAGTTGATCACCTCCTTGCGCCTGATCGTGAACGACCCCGCCGTGGACATGATGGCCGTTTGCCTGGCAGCGGCCTCTGGTCCCTTGGGTGTCAAGTTGGCGCAATGGGTAGCCGAGGTAGCACTGGCGACGCACAAGCCGGTGTTGGTATCCTGGACAGCTGACACCGCCACCACACAAGCCGGTTATGACGCTTTGCACGAAGCGGGGGTGCCGCGCTACGACACTCCTGTTCGCTGTGCCACGGGTATGGGGGCCATGTGGCAATTTGTCGCAGCCCGCCGTCGCGAGGCTGAGCGTGCGTTGGAGCCGCTGCTCAGCTGCTCACGCCCGTTGCGACGCCAGCAGCTTGCCAGCGCCCGTCACGACCTCACAGAATACGAAGCCAAGCAGCTGTTGGCCGACTATGGCATTCGCGTGACAGCTGAAGCACTCGCGCACAGCGCCGCCGAGGCCGTTCAGCAAGCCACTGCCCTCGGCTTTCCGGTGGCCCTGAAAGTGGTTTCGTCCGACATCGCTCACAAAACCGAAGCTGGGGGCGTGCGGATTGGCTTGCGCGATGCCCATGCCGTTCAAATGGCTTACGACGACATTCTTCGCAATGCGCAGCAGCATGCACCGCATGCCATCATCGACGGGGTGCTGGTGCAAGCCATGGTCCATGGCGGTGTCGAGGTGATTCTGGGCGTCACGAACGATCCGCTGTTTGGACTGGCCATCATGTTCGGTCTGGGCGGCATTTATGCCGAGGTTCTGCGTGACGTGAGCTTCAGGATGTTGCCCATCTCGCGCAGTGAAGCCGAAGCCATGGTGCGCGAGATCCGTACCTTCCCTCTGCTGGATGGTGCTCGCGGTCAGCCCAAGGCCGACCTTGAAGCTTTGGTGGACACCATCCTTCAACTAGCGGCGTTGGCACAAGATTTGAGCGAACACATCTCAGGCATCGACATCAACCCCTTGTTCGTTAAACCGAACGGACAAGGTGTAGTGGCTGTCGATGCCCTGGTCCAGATCAAGCGCTGAAATTTGAACCAAAAATCTGCATCGGATACACCCACGGCGTTTGTTGACGTTCTCGCGGCGTTCACCGCAGGCATGCACAGAAACCGTTTTTTCGTGTGGGTGACGGTGAAGCTGTCACCCAAGTGCCACTCACAGGGTTTGTGATGTTGTCAGCGCAAGTCGGTTTGACTACGCTTAAAACATGAATACAAATTCACAAAATATTTCGCCACAGACTGCTGTGACCGCGGCCATGGCCAAGCCTCTGGTGCTTTGGGGCTATCCCTTGCTCGAGGTCTTGCGAACTTGCCAAGTGCAAAGCAATCCACAGGCCACACCCGCATTCGGGCGCGGTCCGTTTGGGATGTTCCAAGGCAGTGACAGACCTTGGACACACGAGGACCGTGACATCGTCACGCCCTCTTGCGACCTGTTGTATTACAACGCTTGGATCTGGATAGGAAGTTCCCCGGTTCGACTGCACATCCCTCCGAACCACGGTCGGTATTACGTGGTGCAGTTGCTGGATGCTTGGAGCGAAAATTTCCACAATGTCGGTCTGCGCAACACCCCTCCAGAAGGCACCGAATGGTGGCTCATCCACACTGAAGATCCCATGCCTGAGGGCATAGATCCGGCGCACGTGGTGCGTTGCCCCACCCGTCTGGTCTGGCTGCTGGGGCGGGCGTTGGTGGGAGGTGTCTCTGATGCGCCTGATGCCCGCGCTTTTGCAGATGGCGTGCGTTTGGAAGGCAGCGGGCCACGTCCGTTGTGCGTGAGCCTGTGGCAGGACAGCGGCAATGCATCACAAGATTTTTTTGCCAACCTGATACAGGCGGTCGATGAGATCGGCGTACCGTCGGGCGCAAGCGATCTGCGTCCACTGATGCGCAGCCTGCGCTTGCCACCAGGTGGGCTGGATGCGTTGGAACGCAGCAGCGAGCGAGTACGCGAAGGCCTTCGGCAAGCCCACACCGAGGGGATGCATCTGATCGAACAGCACATTGTCAACTTGACGCGAAAGCCCTGGACCTGGAGCCCCCACTTAGGCGTCTGGGGCGACAACATCTTGATGCGCGCCACTGTCGCCATGAAGGGGCTGGGTGCTTTGTCCGCCACCGAAACCATCTATGCACAGGCCGACTTTGATGCCGACAGTGAACCTTTGGACGGCCAGCACGGCTACACCTTGCGCTTTGAGAATGGCCAGATGCCGCCGGCTGACGCCTTTTGGTCGGTATCGCTCTATGGCGAAGACCGCTATTTCGCAGCCAATCCTTTGGGTCGCTATGCGATTGGAGATCGAACCACGGGCTTGCGGTTGAGCCAAGACAATTCTCTGACACTGCAAATCCAGAACGAGCGCCCCGCCGAAGGTGATGCGAACTGGTTGCCAGCGCCAACGGGACGTTTTTACCTGATTTTGCGCTTGTACCACCCACGCGAAGAGATGCTCAAAGGCCGCTATGCCCTGCCTCCCGTGCAACGCATCAAAGAAAGGTGACGTCATGAACCGCAATGACCTGGCCAGAGAGGCCATTCTCTACACGCTGCCCTTGTATGAAACAGCAAGAATGCAAGCAGCAAGCAGTCCACGCAAAAATACAGAAGGGCAGTTTGCCGACCCAGCGGGTGGCCCCGAATCGACACGCCGTTGGGCCAATGTGTTTTCACACACGCGTCAGTTGCTCAATGCCAAAGACCGCAGAGTGGTCACACCCAACGCTGACACCCTCTACACCAGTTCTTGGATCGATCTGTCTGACGGGCCATTGTTGTTGCACACCCCGGACACTGGCGATCGCTATTACGTGCTGGGCCTGTTGGACTTCTTCACCAACCCTTTTGCCCACCTGGGCACCCGCTTGCATGGAAATGCCGCTCACACGTTTTTCCTGCATGGACCCGAATGGCAAGGCACCCCGCCGGCTGGTACGCTGCCGATTGAATGCGCCACCCCAACGGTATGGCTGATCGGCCGCATTCTGGCTTTGCCACATGAGGATATGGCCCCAGTTCATGCTCTTCAGAACGCCTTTCGCTTGACGACCCTTGAAGGAGAGCCTGCTGCCCGAATAGTCACATGCGGCCTGCATGGGCAAGACAAATTGAGCGACGCCGCCACTTTCGTCGGGGTCGTCAACCGACAACTGGCCATCACCCCCCCTCCCCCTAGTGAAATGGCCGATCTAGCGCGCTTCGCTGTTTTGGGCATCGGAGCTGGTCTGGATAAATCACAGGCTGACTTGCCCTTGTTGCAAGAAACCTTGTCCGAGATCCTGTCCGAACTGGATGCGCCCGCATCTTCCGATTTAGAGGGGGGCTGGAATGCCTCGGTCGAAGTCACTGAGCACTATGGCCGCGATTGGTACACCCGAGCCCGGGTGGCCCGCTGCTACATTGGTCTGCTGGGCACGCAGGAAGTTTTTTACCAAATGGCGCACCGTGATAGTCAGGGTCGCCCACTGGACGGACGTCACCGTTACCGCCTCCGCTTCGCACCTGGGGGCTTGCCACAGGTCGATGCCTTTTGGTCGCTGAGCCTTTACCGCAAGAGCGATTACTTGTTCGTAGAAAACCCTCTGCAGCGCCACGCCATTGGCGACCGCACGGCCGGCTTATGCACCGACCCTGATGGCGGATTGACGATCTGGCTAGGCCACACACCTCCTGCACAGACCAACAACTGGTTACCCGCGCCGGCTGATACTTTTTACGTTGCTCTGCGGCTGTATTTGCCTCGCGAAGTTCATCAAAATGACCTTTACAACTACCCACTCATCGAGTTGGTCGATGACAGCGTCTGAGGATCCGGGCTGACCTTGATGCCTGTGCCATGAACCTGCCCCCTTCAAACACATCGACACTAATGACCACTCACGCTACTCCTACAGCGTCCGGATACCGTCTGATCCTTGACTGTATTCAGGAACACGAAATTCAGCGGGCTGACCAGGTCTACCTGACCCAGCCTGTGGGTCAAGGCCAAGTGCGTGATTACACCTGGCGCGAGACACTCGATGAGGCCCGACGAATGGCGCGGCACTTGCAGTCTCGAGGGTTCGAGCAGGGCACTCGCATCGGACTGATCTCTAAAAATTGTGCCCATTTCATCATGGCGGAACTGGCCATCTGGCTGTCCGGTGGCACAACGGTCGCATTGTTCCCAACCGAGTCGGCCGACAACATTCGGTTCGTCCTAGAACACAGCGAGACTCGCCTGCTTTTCATTGGCAAACTTGACAATTGGGCACGTCAGCAATCAGGCGTACCCCAGGGTCTTGCTTGTATCGCGCTGCCCCTATCAGACGCCCCAGCACTTCAGCCTGATATGCCCCGCTGGGAAAACATCGTGGCCAACACCGAAGGATTGAAGGGTCGAATCACGCGCGACACCAAGGATCTGGCGCTTTTGGCTTACACCTCCGGATCAACCGGCGAACCCAAAGGCGTCATGCATAACTTTGGCGTGATCAGCGACGCCTCCGAACGCACCGTGGCGTTGATCAACGAGCGCACTGGCAATCCGCCAGAACACCGGGTTTTATCGTACCTGCCACTGTCACATGTTTTCGAGCGGTCAAAGATCGCCTGCTGGTCTTTGGTGGCTGGCAATGTGCGGGTGTTTTTTTCCGAATCGCTAGATACTTTTGTGAAAGACCTTCAGCGTGCACGGCCCAACTCCTTCATTTCAGTCCCCAGGTTGTGGCTCAAGTTCCAGCATGGCGTGTTCGCCAAAATTCCGGCTGCGCAGCTCGACGCCGCACTGGCTGACCCGGTCAAAGGAAAAGTGGTCGCCAAGCAAGTGCTGGCTTCGCTCGGTCTTGACGCGGTGGTATCAGCCGGCAGTGGCTCGGCGCCTATCTCAGCCGAGCTGATTGAGTGGTACCGCAAGCTGGGCTTGGACCTGATGGAGGGCTATGCAATGACCGAAGACTTTGCGTATTCACATGGTTCGCTGCCGCAGTACAGCAAACCTGGCTATGTCGGGCGCGCACTTCCGGGCGTGCAATCGCGGTTATCGCCGGAAGGTGAAATTTTGGTCAAGTCCCCTGGTTGCATGGTGGGATACTACAAACGGCCTGACTTGACGACTGAAGCCTTCACCGATGACGGCTATTTCCGCACTGGCGATTGCGGACATTTCGAGCCCAACGGCATGCTCAAATTGACTGGACGGATCAAAGAGCTGTTCAAGACGACCAAGGGCAAATATGTGGCACCTGTACCGATCGAGAGCCGATTGAACAACCACCCAATGGTCGAGCTCAGCATGGTGTGCGGCGCCGGTCAGAGTGCGGCATGCGCCCTGATTCAGCTGTCAGATCAGCACCAAGCACAGCGCCAGGACCCCGCTTTGCAAGAACAGATCGAACTCGAGCTGGCGCGGCTGCTGGAGGACGTCAATGCAACACTGAACGATCACGAACAGTTGCGCTTGTTGGTGGTGATGAACGAACCATGGTCCATTGAAAACGGTTGCCTGACGGCTACGATGAAAATCAAACGCAACGCCATCGAGGCCAGTGTCCATCAACGCCTCAACAGCTGGTACGCGCAACCGGATCAGGTTGTCTGGGCCTGACCCATAAAACGTCCTACTCAGGCGTCTGAAAACCGGTGATCGGAGGTAAAGGCTCGAGTACTGCAAAGCCTCTGTCAAATGTATCAAGCAGAGCGAGAAAGGCTTCAAACTGAGGGCGAGAGCCTTTCAGCGCTATGCGTCCACTGTCCATAGCCTCAGAAAAGCTCAGCTGCTCCAGCGATATGTCATCGAGTGTGGCGCGGCTCAGGCGCAGTTGAACATCCACCTCACCAACAGGTTCTTCGCTGGCATGGCGCAACACACCATTCGACAGTGTCAACACATAACTCGAGTCCGGCTCGCTAAACCGCCAGTGCATCACCAATCGGTGCTGTGCTGCACGAGGGCCGTTCAAACGCATCGCCAAGTAATCAAAATAGTCCGCCAAAGGCAAGGCGCGAATCATGTCTCGGCTAGCAGCCATACCCGATCCCATGCGCGGTGGGCCTTGGCGCAGCTCCCGGGCGCCCTGCAGATAAGCATTGCGCCAGGTGGATGACTCGGTCTGATAACCCAGTTGTTCCATGGCTTGGGCGCACAGACGCCGCGCTTCGTGACAAGCCGGATCCACCCACACGATTCGGGCACAGATATCGGCCACCCAACGGTATTCACCTGCCGCCAAATCAACGCGAACCTTGTTCAGAACTGCTTCGACGCCACCCATGTATTCGATGGTCTTGCAGGCGTGTTCTTGACGAGGCAATGGGTCAAGAAAAGCCGGATGGCCTTCGTAGGCCCCCAAGTAGCGCTGGTACACGGCTTTCACGTTGTGTTTGAGGTGACCGTAAAAGCTGTGTGTGGACCAATCCTGTTGAAGTTCCTCTGGCAAGCGAATGGCTTCGGCAATGTCACCACCCGTGTGTCCGTGGTTCATCAAACGCAATGTCTGGTCGTGTACGAATTTGTAAAGATCGTGCTGGCGCAACAGGTACTCGCCCATGGACTGACTGCCCCAAACTGGCCAATGGTGCTGAGCAATCAATACATCGCTGTGGGGGGCATAACGTTGGCGAGCACCGGCCAGATAGGATGCCCAAGCACGAGCGTCACGCACCTGTGCTCCACGCAAGGGCAGAAGGTTGTGAAAATTGTGGCTGGTGATCTCAGCCATGTTGAGCACGCGCAGGCCAGGGTGGTGGATGATCATCTCGGCTGGGGCTTCAGCTCCCGGTGTCAGCTCAAACACGCATTCGATGCCATCTACCTCGAAGCTTTCCACCGATTGGGTGATCAGCCGATTGGGCGCAATCAGTGTGACGGTCCCAGCTGAGACCGCCTTGCCCAATCCTGCATCCACCTGACCGAGTTCACCGCGTGGTAACAATGCGCCGTACTGAAACAAGGCACGCCGTGTCATGGCATTGCCAGCCATCACGGTTTCGCTGATGGCGTCATCCATGAAGCCCACTGGGGCAATCACTTGCACACGACCAGACAGCACATCCACCTCATCAATGACGCCACGCACGCCGCCAAAATGGTCCACATGGCTGTGTGTGTAAACCACCGCGACCACTGGTCGTTTAGGCCGGTGCTGGTGGTACAAGCTCAGCGCCGCAGCAGCCACTTGGGTAGAGGTGAGCGGGTCAATGATGATCAGTCCGGTGTCACCTTCCAGAATGGTCATATTCGCCAGATCCATGCCCCGAACTTGATAAACACGATCACAGACCTTGAACAAGCCGGTAACCATATTGAGGCGGGCATGCCGCCACAAACCGGGGTGCACGCTGTCGGGCGACTGTTCATTGGCCAGAAAACCATAGGCCTGCAGGTTCCAGACCGGGCGGCCGTTGGGGCGCAGCACGCCTTCAGGAGGCAAGGGTGCCACCAGCCCCCGGCGAGCATCCTCAAACGCCCGGTCATCGTGCAAGGGCAAATGCAGACGCTGGGCCGATTGGCAAGCACGGGTGTGCATGGAAGCCGGCTGAGGACTTTCTGTCGCCAGGTTTTCTTCAGGCTTAGGATGAGGTGTTTCAGAGGTCATACAGGTAATCAACAAACTGTCAAACAGTGCGCGCGTTAAAGCTGTTCTTGCAGAATTTCAAGCCATGGTCATGCCGTGCGTCGGGTCATTGTCCCGAGTGCTGCCGTGAGGCAGGCCACGCAGTTGCTCGGCCATGCTGCGATAGAGGTTTCGCGACACCACGCTGCTGAGCTGCAGAGCACGTCGATCTAGCAAATCGGCTTTGAAATCCATGACCTGAGAATGCATCGGCGTGTCTTCGGGCAACTGAGCAACCAGGTCAATCACGTGCAGCGCCTTTTGGATCTGCCCCCCCTCAGCAAGCGCCTGGGCTCGCGCCACCACATGCTGGACATCGGCTGCAGAACCCAACAAGCTCTGAAGATCGGCTTCTACTTGCAAGCGCGGCGCTGGGTGCAGCGTGGTGGGGTTGCGGTCCCACCAACCGTTTTCGCTGCGCCAGATGTCGCGAACAATGTAGTCCACACAGCCGTAAACAGGTCGCATGAAGGGATGGTCAAACAAGGCCGCTGGAGGTCGGATACGGGCCACAATGTCCTCCACACCCAAGCCCTCATTCATGAGGCGCACTGTTTCTTGACGCAGCCAACGCAGGCCAGCAGCGGGCAGTACCAACGCATCTTCAACGTCTTGCGGCTCGAACAAGGGCCCCCCAAACTCGGCCAGCAACACCTTTGGCCGCAAGGCATGAAGTCGATCGAGCGTTGAAGCCCAGCGCATCGGGTCTCTGAGGGTACGCAGCGGCGTACCCACATTGGGCAGGCTGCGGATCACTGCAGCGCTGCCGTACAAAAATCGTTCGGACGGCAACCAGGCGGCCACCACATCATCGGTCTCAGACGGAGCCGCCAGCAACTCAATGGTGCGATCTCCTCCATCGATCACCAACCTGTCTTCAAAACCGATATCGGGCATGACCAGCCACTCTGGCTTGGGCTTGGGTACGTTCATACGGAATTGCAGGCTGTTGAGCAACTGCTGCAAGCCCTCGGCTTCCTGGTAACGGGCGTAGCGTGCACGAACACGTCGGTGTGCCACCAGCACAGGCCGAGCAAAACCACGCTCTGCCATGGACCTGCACCAATCGCCCACACCGTAGTTGTAGCCAAGGTGCCCGTGGCTGTAAACGATGTGACTCACAGGCTTGGGCGTTATGGTTTGCAAAGTAGCGATCATGTTGGCGGTCAAGCCACCGCCAGGGCCAGCGTCGAACAGCACTACGCCTTTTGCAGTCTCCAAAGCCACGGAATTACCTTGTCCGGGTAACAGGTGAACGCCGGGCACGATGTCACGGTGCGTGGCGCGATTGATCAATACCATGCCAGGTTTTCGGGAAGTGATCACAGGCTGTTGCTGAGAATTCGAGGGGAAATTAGCGGTCTTTGTCGTCATGGCATGGGTCATTTCAAAAGCATCAGGTCCATTCAAAGCGATCTGCAGGCGCAACGCCAGTGCCCACCGCCTGGCCGCGCAACTCTTCGGCTGAGCTCTTGTAGAGATGCTGCGACACAACAGTACTCACTTGAGCGACACGTTGGTCGCAGCATTGCGCTTTGAGTTCTCGCGCGTCGACCACCCACGGAAGGTTTGGAGAGGCCAGCGCCAATAAGTCCAGAACATGCAAGGCTCTCTGCCATTGACCCGCTTGAACCAGAGCTTGGGCTTGTACAAGAACACGCTCAGGATCAGGGAGAGCAAAGTAGCGCGCATCCGCCGCATCTTGAGGCGCGCAGGGATGCAGCATGGTGGGGTTGCGATTCCACCAACCATTTTCACTGCGCCAAATGTCATGGATGATGTACTCGACACAGCCGTAACCCGGTTTGAGAAAACGATGACCAAAAATCTCCTCGGGAAGCTCGAGGTCGTGCAAGATATCCCACTCTTGCATGCCTTGATTCATCCTGATGACCACCTGCTCACGCAACCAACGCAGCGCAAGAATCGGCATGGTGAGTGCCTCGCGCACCTCAGCAGGATCATTCAGAGGTTTACCAAATTCAGGAACAAGAATCTTCGGCTCCAGACTCAGCATGCGCTCAAGCGTATCTGCCCAGAGCATCGGGTCTCGATAAATACGATATGGCGTTCCAACATTCGGCATCGCCTTGATCATGGCGCAGCTGCCATACAAGAGCTGGCAATCGGGTAACCATAATGCTGTAGCGTCATCGGTCTCGGATGGCGCATGCATCAGAAAAACCTGGCGCAAGGAACCGCCAATGAGCAGTTCATCTTGATATGTGATGTCGGGCAAACGGTACCAGTGTGCCGGAGGGTTAACCGGAAACGGTGCGCGAAACTGGCGCGTGTTCGTATAAGCCCCCAGACCACCAAGTTCGCGATAGCGACGGTACCGCGCAGGCAGGCGTGCATGAGCCACCACCAATGGTGCAGGGTGTCCACGCTCGGACGCATCGATGAGCCAGTCACGCACGCCATTGTTGTAACCCATGTGCCCGTGGCTGTAGACGATGTGCGAAAGGGGCAAATCAGTACATTCGCGAAGACAAGCGATCATGCGCGCCGTGATTTCACCGCCCGGCCCAGCATCGACGAGCACGATGCCCTCCCCTGTGCTGACTGCCAAAGAATTGCCTTGGCCACCCAAGGTCCACACGCCAGGTGCCCATTCGGCCCAGGCTTTCTTCATCATCAAAATATTGGTAACGCCCATCGCAATAAAGCTCCCCGACCTCTAGTCGACCGTGATGTTGCTGGACTTCACAATCGCACCCCATTCCTGCAGATCCTTCTCGATACGGGATGCAAACTCTTCCGGTGTGCGACGCGGTATGGCAGAAAAACCCAAAGATTTCACTTTCTCTTGCATCTCAGGGGCAAAGAGCAATCGGTTGATTTCCAGATTCAAACGGGACACCACCTCTTTAGACATGCTGCTGGGTGCAATGAAAGCGAAATAAGCCTCCAGATCAAACGGCACGCCTTGCTCCGTCATGGTGCGGACATCGGGCAATTGCGGTACCCGATACGGACCACTGACCGCGATAGCCTTGAATCGACCCGCTTGAACCATGGGAAAAACTGTGGCCATTGGTGCAAAAGCAGCTTGCAGCAGGCCGCCCCCCAGATCCGTGAGACTGGCCGTGACGGCCTTGTAGGGCACGTGGGCCATTTTCAAGCCCGTCTTTTGAAGTAAAGCCTCCATGGACAGGTGACCGCCTGAGCCATTTCCCCAAGAGCCGTAGGAAAGACTGCCAGCGGGTTTTCCTTTCACATACGCAATGAATTCTGACAAGTCTTTGACCGGCATTGAAGCCGGTACGACCAATAAATTGCCGCCAGATCCAATTTGAGCAACCGGCGTGAAGTCTTTGCGCACGTCGTACGGAACCTTGGGCAACAAGACCGGGTTGACAACATGCGCGGCAGCGTAGGTCACCAGCAAAGTATGTTGATCGGGCGCGGCCTTCGCTGCTGCATCGGTCGCAATCATGCCGTTTGCACCCGCTTTGTTGTCAATGATGAAGGCTTGTCCAAATGTTTTAGAAAGAGGCTCTGTAAACATTCGCGCCACCATGTCGGTTGCGCTTCCTCCAGTGCCCGCAACGATCACTCTGACTGGCTTGCTCGGCCAATTCGGCGAGTTTTGCGCCAATACCAAGTTTGAAAAAAAACCAAAAAATACCGTCAACGTTAGAAGTTTTAGCATGAAGACCCCTTTAGAAATTTGATAAGAGATAAGTCGCTTTCAAACACTTTGGAAACACATGATGAGCGAGCCAGCTTAGATATCCCACATGGTTTTCCCCTAGTTTGCAAAGCCAGCACTTGACAAGAATTGACCATCAGAATTATTGTGAACTTGAATTCATGTTTTTTTATTTTGGTGTTGAAAGAATCACTTGCCTACCCTTCCATTGATTGACGTTCGCCCATCTGGTCTCCTGTCGTCTAAAAAAGAACAAACAGCAACTCTGACAGTGGTCAAGGCCTTTCCGGCCAAACAGCAAAGATCTGAGCAAACCCACGAAAAATTGCTGCAGGCAGGTCTTGACTTGTTGCGCGATGGACTTTTTGATGACATTTCCATTGCACAGATTTCTGCCCGAGCTGGTTGCTCTGTTGGATCTTTCTATTTGAGATTTCGCAACAAAGAGGCTTTTTTCGAATTCCTCTTTGAAAGCATCAGTGAAAACTTGCAAGAGGACCTGCACTCCAATCTCACCCAAGAAAGCATCAAAAAACTCACCTTGGCTCAAACAGTGCGTCACTGTGTGGACCATTTCGTAAAGACCAACCGCCAGTACGAAAGCATTATTCGCGCCGCCGTGCAGTACAGCATCAACGACAGCGCTGACTGGCAACCCGTGCGGGACAACGGCTTGAAACTGCATGCCCACTACATTGATTTGATCATCAGCAAATTAAGAAATCCAAACCCAGAACAAGCCCGCAAGCAATTGCTCGTCGGCTTGCAAATCATCAGTGGGCACTTGGTCAACAGCATTACCCACCCGGTCAATAACTTACCCCTATACGACCCCACCCTCAACCATTGGCTGTTTGAGGTGGTCATGCACTGCTTGAAGGCCAAGCCACCCGCTCTAGCCGCACCGCAGAAAAAAATGGCACGTTTGAGGACTGCCTCCCCCAAGAAAAAAGTCACATCCCAAAGGAGCTACTGAATTGAAAGCCGCCGTATTTCATGGCCCAGGTCAGCCCATGACCATCGAGAACATCGAGATCGAAAAACCCAAGCGCAACGAGGTTTTGGTGCGCACGCGAGTCAGCGGTCTGTGCCACAGCGATTTGCATTTCATCGAGGGCAAATACCCTACCCCCGTGCCCGCTGTACTTGGCCATGAAGCCGCAGGGGTGGTCGAAGCGGTGGGTGAAGACGTTACCCACGTCAAGGCTGGCGACCACGTGGTCACTTGCTTGTCGGTATTCTGTGGCCATTGCGAATTTTGCGTGACGGGTCACCAAACAATTTGCAGCAACACGGCCGTCAAAATGCCGCCCGGCGTTGCCAGACGTTTACGTTGGAAGGGTGAACACCTGAACCAGTTTCTCAATCTCTCGACATTTGCTGAACAAATGCTCGTTCACGAAAACGCTGTCGTCAAAATTCGTGAAGACATGCCCTTAGATTTGGCAGCCCTGTTGGGTTGCGGTGTTCTCACTGGCTATGGTTCTGTGGTTCACAGTGCACAACTGGAGCCTGGCACAACGGTAGCCGTACTCGGCTGTGGTGGCGTGGGGCTCTCCACCATTCATGCGGCCCATTTGGCTGGTGCGGCCCGGATTGTCGCCATCGACATCGACCCCGCCAAGTTGGAGATGGCCAAGCTGTTCGGTGCGACAGATGGCATGGATGCCAAAGACCCTGACATGGTGGCCAAGATCCTCGAAATGACCCAAGGCGGCGTTCATTACGCTTTCGAGTGTATTGGACTCAAGTCCACCACTGAAGCTTCATTCGCCATGCTGCGCCCTCGGGGTTTGTCCACCATTGTGGGCATGATCCCATTGGGCACCAAAATCGAACTTCACGGCTTTGACTTCCTGCGCGAGCGTCGCATCCAAGGCACGATGATGGGCTCCAACCACTTTCGCCTTGATATTCCACGCCTCGTGGAATTTCACATGCAAGGCCGAATGAAGCTTGACCAACTGGTTTCGAACCGGCTCAAGCTGGATCAGATCAACGAAGGTTTTTCTGCCCTGCAAAGCGGTGGCATTGCCCGTAACGTGGTCGTCTTCGACTGAAGGAGCGACACATGAAAAGACTCCAGAACAAAGTCGCCGTGATCACCGGCGCATGCTCGGGCATCGGGCTGGCCACAACCGAGCTGTTTTTGTCCGAAGGCGCACAGGTGTTGGCCGCAGACATGCAGACCGATGTTGGCCAACAATTGCAAGAACGTTACGCTGGTCAGCTTTACTTTGCGCATTGCGACGTGACCAAGCTGGATGAATTGCGCACCGCAATCGACACTGCTGCCGAATATTTTGGTGGGCTGGATATCCTTTTCAGCAATGCTGGCCGCATTGGCACGATGGCAGGTGTTCAAGCTTTCAATGCAGAGGCTTGGGACAACACCCAAAACCTTTTGTTGCGCTCTGTCGCTGCCGGAGCCAGCTACGCCGTGCCTCACATGGTCAAGCGCGGCGCAGGCGCCATCGTGAATACATCGTCCATATCTGCGCTGCAGGCTGGCTACGCTCCTCTGGCTTACTCCGTGGCCAAAGCGGGCGTGCTTCATTACACCAAAGTGGCAGCAGCCGAACTCTCTGCCCTGAATATCCGAATCAACGCGGTGGTGCCTGGCTTCATTGCAACAAGCATCTTTGGCGGCCTGTTTGGAATGGACCAACAAGCCTCTCAAGTCCTAGCCCATCGTGTGAGTGACCACAGCAGCGGTGCCAATCCAATTGGGCGTGCCGGTCAGCCACAAGACATAGCAGAGGCAGTCCTGTATCTGTCCAGTGATGCTGCGCGTTTTGTCACCGGCACCCACATCACCGTGGACGGCGGCATCACCATCGGACCGCGACACGGCTGGGATCCCAACACAACCAGCCCCATGAGTCAGGCGCTCGGTGTCACACGCGAACAGATCGAAGCCATGCGCAAGTCAGCCGATTCCTGAATTTTTCATTTAACAAAAAGACTTTTCAATGCCACAAGTCCATTTCATAAGCTTTGACGGAATTCGCCGCAGCATTCAGACCCACATTGGCGAAAACCTGATGCGCGCTGCGACCGATAACGCCGTACCTGGCATCGATGGTGATTGCGGTGGCCAGTGCGCATGCGCCACTTGCCACGTTTACGTTTCTGCCCCCTGGGCGGAAAAACTGCCCATCATGCGAACCAATGAAAACGATATTTTGGAATTCACCAACGAGCGCAGGGACTCATCCCGCCTGGCTTGCCAGATCATCATGACCACCGAACTCGATGGCATCGAAGTCCACATGCCCGAAGGCCAGCACTGAAACTGGCCGAAGAACCATGGAACACAATATGAAACTGTCACAAGCCGAACTTCAGGCCACTGCACGTGCCGAGGCCTTTGCCATGCCGATCGAACAAATCGACCCGGGCACGCCGACTTATTTTCAAAACGACACCGTTGGACATTATTTCGAACGCCTTCGCCGTGACGATCCTGTGCACCACTGCAATAGCGGTTTGTATGGACCTTATTGGTCAGTGACTCGTTTTCAGGACATCATGCACGTGGACACCAACCATGGTATTTTCTCTTCAGACTGGAGCCAAGGTGGAATTGCCATCACCGATCAACCACCGGGTGAAAGTCAATTGCAGATGTTCATCGCCATGGATCCTCCTCGTCATGACGTACAACGCAAGGCAGTGCAACCCATTGTCGCGCCAGGCAACTTGGCCAATTTGCAGGGATTGATACGCGAGCGAACCTGCAAGGTACTGGATGGCCTGCCGCGCAATGAGACCTTCAATTGGGTAGAACTTGTGTCTATCGAGCTCACCACGTTGATGTTGGCTACCCTGTTTGATTTCCCCCTAGAGGACCGCCACCTGTTGACCCACTGGTCAGATGTGGCCACGTCCAACAAAGACGTGGATCCCAACGCGCCAACACGGGAAGAACGCTTGGCTGAACTGCACAAGATGGCGGCTTATTTCACCCGCCTATGGAACGAGCGTGTAAACGCCAGTCCAGGATCTGACCTGATTTCCATGATGGCCCATAACCCTGAAACCCGAAATATGACACCCCAGGAATTCATGGGCAATTTGGTGTTGCTGATCGTGGGCGGCAACGACACCACCCGCAACTCCATGACAGGAGGCTTGCTGGCCCTGCACAACAACCCAGCCGAGTGGGACAAGTTGCGGAAAAACCCGACTCTGGTGGAAAACATGGTTTCTGAAATCATCCGATGGCAAACTCCGCTGGCCCACATGCGCCGTACCGCCTTGCAAGATACGGAGTTGGGTGGGAAACAGATCAAGAAAGGCGACAAAGTCGTGATGTGGTACCTCTCTGGTAACCGCGACGATGAAGCCATTCCGAACGCAAACCAATTCATCATTGATCGGCCTCGGGCGCGACAGCATCTGTCTTTTGGGTTTGGGATTCACCGCTGTGTCGGCAACCGTTTGGCCGAAATGCAGCTGCGCATTCTGTGGGAAGAAATAAACAAGCGCTTTCCCTTCATCGAAGTTGTCGCAGACCCTGTTCGTGTGCGTTCGCCCTTTGTGCGTGGCTTCACCGAACTCATGGTGCGCATTCCAACATGAGCGAGTTGCCCGACATGAACGCCTTGCCCGAGCATTTGGATGTTCTGATCATTGGTGCGGGGATTTCAGGGGTCGGTGCAGCCTGCCACCTGCAGCAACAGTGTCCAGACAAGCGTTTTGCCTTGGTCGAAGCGCAAGCCAGTTTTGGTGGCACATGGAGGACTCACAACTATCCCGGGGTCCGCTCAGACAGCGACCTGTTCACATTTGGCTACCGATTCAAGCCTTGGCGTGGCGACCCGATAGCCACAGGCGATCAAATTCTGAACTACATGAATGAGGTCATCGACGAACACGACTTGGCTGGTCGGATCCATTACCGACACCGAGTCTCCTCGGCACGGTGGTCTTCTGCTGAAGCTGTTTGGCACGTTGAGATCCTGCACATGCCGGCTGATGGTAACCCTGTCATCCGCCAAGTGCGCTGTCAGTTTTTATGGATGTGCCAAGGTTACTACCGCCACGCCGAGGGTTACACCCCGCAATGGTCAGGTATGGAAGACTTTGACGGTCGCATCGTGCACCCGCAGCAATGGCCTAAAGACCTCGACCTGAGCGGTCAGCGCGTCGTGGTGATCGGCTCTGGCGCCACCGCCGCAACCCTGGTCCCCTCCCTGGCGGGCAACTGCGCACAGGTCACCATGCTGCAGCGTTCACCCACTTGGTTTGCTACTGGACGCAACGCCAATGAACTGGCAGACACGCTGCGAGCACTGGACGTACCGCACGAATGGACCCATGAAATCGTGCGCCGCAAAGTGCTGTTCGACCAATCCCACATCCAGAGGCGCTGTGTGCAAGAGCCCGAAACCGTGGCAGCTGAACTGCTCGCCGGAGTCAGGGAAGCACTCGGGCCTGAACACGCGCATCTGGCCGATGTTCATTTCAAGCCAGCCTATCGTCCATGGCAACAGCGTTTGGCCTTCGTACCCAATGGTGACCTCTTCAAAGCCATCCGCGCAGGCCAGGCCAGTGTTGAGACGGGCCAGATTGACCGCTTCGTGTTGGAAGGTATTCGCCTGAGCAACGGCAAGACCTTGCAGGCTGATGTGATTGTCACGGCGACCGGCTTCAACCTCAATGTGCTGGGAGACATTGATTTCCAAATCGATGGCAAACCGCTGGACTTTGCTGGCAGTGTCACTTGGCGTGGTGCCATGTTCACGGGTTTGCCCAATTTATTGTGGGTGTTCGGCTATTTCCGTGCAAGTTGGACGCTGCGCGCTGACTTGCTCGGAGACTTTTTCTGCAAACTATTGAAGCATATGGACAAACACGATTTACGCAGTGTGGTGCCTGAGCTTCGATCTCAAGACCAGGGCATGACCCTGAACCCGTGGGTGCGCCCAGACAACTTCAACCCGGGGTATCTGGCCCGAAGCATGCACCAATTACCCAAACAAGGCGATCGCGCACCCTGGTTGCACCTGCAAGACTACTCTGTCGATAAGGACGAGTTCCCAGTCGCTGCGCTTGATGATGGCTCATTGATTTTTAACTGAATTCCTCTCACCGTACCCACAAAATTTTTACCACCACAACCAGGAGACACTTCATGACAAATGCACTGACACGCCGCCGGACCCTGCAAGCGTTGGGGGCCAGCTTGCTACCGCTCCCGCTGATTGCAGCAGCGCAAGCAGCCTTTCCCAACAAGCCCGTTCGCATCATCGTGCCCCTGCCTGCCAGTGGTGCAGCAGATGTGTCGGTGCGCATCCTGACAGAGTTTATGCAACAGCCCCTTGGGCAAAGCCTCGTGGTGGAAAACCGACCAGGTGGAATTTACCAAATCGGCATTCAGGCCGTCACCAGCGCTCCGGCAGACGGCTATACCCTGATTCACCTCAATGCAACTATGTGTGCCGTACAGGCTTCTCTCAAACGTTTTGACATGCTCAAGCAATTCATTCCTGTGGGAATGATGGGATCAACAGATGCCATGCTTTGCATAGCCAACAACGCGCCGTTCAAGACGACGCAAGAAATGATTGCATGGGGCAAGGCCAACCCCGGCAAGCTCAACTATGGCTCTACAGGCCCAGGTTCGATGGAACACTTGAGCATGGTCAGCATCATGCAACGTGTTGGCATCACGGGTAACAACATTCCATTCAAAGGTGGGCCAGATGGTGCACTGGCTCTTGCCCAAGGTGAAGTCCAAGCCATGGCATTGCCAGCACCACTGATCATCCAATTCAAAGACAAAATCAAACCGGTCATTGCACTGACTGAACAACGCATCGGCTTCTTGCCAGATTTGCCAACAGCCAAAGAGCAGGGGCTGGATATTCCCACTGTGAATTATTGGGGCGGTCTGGCCGCTCCTGCTGGCACACCTGCATCCGTCATTGAAACTCTGGAAAAAGCCATGAGCGCAGCAGTGAATAACCCAGCATTGTCCCAGCGATACATGCCACTGGGACTGATGGCAAAATTTTCTGGAGGTTCGGCATTCAAAGCCGTCATCGAAAAAGATTTGCAATGGTTAGGCGATGCTGTGAAATCGGCCAATTTGCAATTGAGCTGACGATTTCAATCCCAAACAGAGCCAGCCCAGTGGCTGGCTCCTTGATCGCATCACCGGGCTCCCTTTGCACGCCATGAAAACCTTTCCGGAACCTTCCTTGCTGCATCCAGACAGCATCACGCCAGAAATCCATCAGCGAAACGCGCACATCGCGCAAGCGATGGCTGCGATGCCTGAGTGGTGGGAGATTGGAGCCCCTGCTTTTCGCCAGAAACAACGCGAGGGGGCAGGCGTTTTTCCACCCGTGGTTTTCAGCGAGCGGGCCCGCACTCGTACCATTGATGGTCCGGCTGGCGCATTGCGTTTGCGTGAATTTTTGCCAGCCCAAGGGCAAGCCCGTGGCGTTTACTTGCACATTCATGGCGGGGGCTGGGTCATTGGTGGCGCCGACATGCAAGACACCATGCTGATGGCACTGGCGGACCACGCACAGGTGGCGGTAGTCAGTGTGCATTACAGGCTCGCCCCCGAGCACCCTTATCCTGCAGCCCCAGACGATTGCGAAACAGCCGCCTTGTGGCTTCTGAATCACAGCACAGCCATTTATGGAACCGAACACCTTTTGATGGGTGGCGAGTCAGCCGGAGCTCATCTCAGTGCGGTGACTCTCTTGCGTCTTCGTCAGCGTTTAGGGTATTGCCCATTTGTCGGTGCGAACTTCAATTTTGGCCTGTTCGACATGAACTTGACGCCAAGTGCCCGCGCCTTTGGTGATGAGCGGCTGTTTTTGCGCACCCTCGACATGGTTCAATTTCGCGCTGCATTTTTGCCTGGGGAGCACAACCTGCTTGACCCGGATATATCCCCACTTTACGGCGACCTTCAGAACTTATGCCCAGCGCTTTTCACCATTGGCACGCGGGACGCACTTTTGGACGACAGTCTGTTCATGCATGCGCGATGGTTGGCGGCTGGAAATGCAGGGCAACTTGATGTCTATCCAGGTGCACCGCATGCCTTCTTTCGTTTGGGTGATGCACACGGCCAAAATTCTATGACACAACAAATTCAATTTCTTTGTCGGCAATTGCAACCACCCGCATCTACCCCCAAAGAGAACACTTGACCGCCCTGGCCTACTCAGCAATGTCCAGTCTAACGGGGTGACATATCCGGTACGGGCTTGTTGCCTGTCAGCACAATTGTCAGATAGTCCAGACACCCGGTTTCCTGAAGCATAGGCTGAACCTTGGCTTTGTCCTCCGGAGCCAGAGCGGCCCACTCGCGCTGCAACCATACGAGACATTTGTGCTTGTAGCTCTCAGCTTGCCCCCTCCAAACCAAATCATCGATCACAACCTCGAAGGACTCGGTGCGAGATTCAACCGCGTGGTGATGTGCGCGCAGCAAAGGCAAATAGAAGCGGCCAGCTAGCGCCAGCATCTCACGCACGCTGGGGTCCCAGGTAGACTGAGGCACCCAGTCGCCATCAACACCGGAGGCATCGTCAAGTGACTGAGTCCACTGGAAGGTACGAGGGGCGCAACTGCGCATGATGGTACTGGCAGAAGGGTCAAGGGCGCATTGGCACAATTGAGCGTAAAGCCCAAAATCGGCCAAGGAAGGCCGCCCGCCAAACAAATAGGCGGTGCGTTCGAGCATGGACTCCAGCACCGTCAGTGTGGCGATATAAAACGACGCCAGCAACTGGTACCCCTCTTCGGTCGTCGACATCGCTTCGCGCTTAGACGTTTGTCGCGATGTAAATTTAGCCACCAAGGCATCCAGTTTGGGACGAGCGATCACCCCAAGCCAGCCTTGGAGCTGCCGCGTCGCACAGAAAGTCCGGTCAAACTCGGCCCCCCAACGCATATCAAACATGGCCTCCACCAAAAGTTCATCGGCCATGTCTTCAATCAAATGGCTAAGGAAGGAAGCCGCTGGATCATCCGGCAACACCGAGCGATACCCCGGATGACGCTTCTCCAGCTCGAAAATCAGAGGGGTGCTGTCTGCGTGGTAACTGCCATCGGGATATTGAAGCACTGGGATCATGCCCTTGCCTGCAAGTTTCAATTCACCCTCGCTGCCAAGGTAACCACTCGGAACGATCCATAAATGCGGAAGTCGGCGGTAGCGCAACAAGGCTCGCATTTTCAGCGAGTAAGGGGAACCTGGACCACCCAGGAGGCGGTAGGTCTGAGGCTGAAATTGATCGGTTTTCATCAGGTGTTCTCCGTGGGTAGAGAGCCAAAAGATAATCAAGATTTTTTCTGATGATAGCTGATGCCTTGGCATACTTAGCCACCCATCACCTGCTAAATCTTTGTTGCACACCGTAATGGAATCAGCCCAAAAAACTAGCGGGGCAGCCAGAATTGCTCGCTCAACTTCATCAGATTTTCTAATCCATTTTTTACTGCGATGCGGATCCAAACTGCTTCCGCAATTTCCACCAGCGAGATGTCACCTGCACTCGGAAGCGAATTCACCCAACCTTTAATTGGCTACTGCTTTGCGGGAACATGATGGCAATGATCTTGAACAAAGGCTCAATGCGGCCAACGTGCCAGCCGCCAAGGTGCGCGACCTGAGACAAGAAACACAAGAGAGCTTGGCCAATGGCGGTCTTGGAAGTTGGAATACAGAGGGCGCGTCTCCCGTTCAGCTTCCTGGGCTAGGGTTCCGCGTGGAAAAACTGTTTGCGGGTCAAAGCCAGCTTTTAGTCCAGCATGCAACCGCTTAGGGTCAGCTTCAGCCAATGGTTAACGCAAGGCCTTAGTCTGCTTACAGCCTAAAGCAGCCACCCGCCCACACTCACCCCCCACCTCGCTGCATCGTCAAATCAAAACGCTTCATGAAGCGTTGACGCGCATCTTCTTCCACACCCTCGAAAACAAAAGACACGCCCAGGCGCTGCAGGCGCAGCAGCGCGATCACGCGTGGGGGCAGGATGCGCCATTGCAGCAGCAGGTGGCCTTCACCGATGTGCACATGGGCTTGACCGGTGGTCAGCTCAAAAGCGTGATCGCCCAAAGCCCGGGGCAAAGCGCTCAGCCATTCGGTTTCGGAGGTGCCCATGTCGCGCTCAAAGCGCTCGGGGTAGTAGGACTGCATGGTTCAGTTTGCTGCGTGTGCAGGCCTCAACCGCCGGCCACGGGGGGCCAGATGGCCAGCACATCACCGTCGAGCAAGGTGGTGGTGTCGCGCACTTCGGGGGCGATGTATTTGCCATTGACCAAAACCAAATGCACCAGCTTGGGCGGCATGCCGAAGGGTTCGATGATTTGGCTGATGCTGGCCTGCGGCGCCACCTCCAGCGACATCTGGTTGCTGCGGCGAACTTCTGCAGGCAGGTAATCGGTCAGGGTGGCGAACAGTTTGAATGTGATCTGCATGCGGCGATTGTCGCTTCAGCGGCGGCGAGCGTCTTGTGCGCCGCTCCATCGCCCTTGGCCCTGTGCGCAATCGAGGTAAGCGTCCACCAGCTTGGTCGGGTCGTGCATCAGGCGGTCTTTCCAGTCGCCCAGGCGCACCTGGCCTTCGACCAGGCCGCGCATCACGCCCACATGCTCGGTCCAGCCCACGCTGTTGCAGCCAATCATCACATCGTCTTGGAACTGCAGGCTCAGGTGGCGCCCAGCAGCCTTGTCGGTCAACACGGCCGACTGGCCACCGGCCACGCCTTCCCAGTTGCCAAAACTGGTGGAGATCAAACCCAAGGTGTCGAGCACGTTGATTTGCGTGACGCCTTTGAGCTCGGTCTTTTGGCCCAGCATGTTGAGCGCCGCCACACGGGCCTGCTCGGCGGCGTTGGGCTGAATGGCGCTCACGATGGTTTTGCCGCTGACCATGTCAAAGGCCTCTGCGCAGTCGCCAGCGGCGTAAATGCCGGGAACATTGGTTTGCAGGTGCTGGTCGGTCAACACGCCTTGCAGGCAGGTGATGCCGCTGTCCTTCAAAAAGCCAATTGCTGGGCGCACGCCCGTGGCGCTGATGACCAGATCGGCCTCAACGGTTTGGCCATTGGACAAGCGCACCTGCAGCGGGCCACCCGCATCGTCAGAGGCCAAGCCCACCGCGGAAGCCAACTTGCCGAGCAAGCCTTTTTCAGTGCCTTGGCTGATGGCTTCGACCTTGGTGCCGGTAAACACCTGCACGCCCTTGGCCTCGCACCAGTCACGGATCATGCCGCCGGCCACCGGGCCCATCATGCGGGGCACCATGCGGTCGCCCATCTCCACCACGCTCAGCTTGACGCCGCGCGCGGCCAGCGCTTCCATGATGATGCAGCCAATGAAACCCGCGCCCATTTGCAACACGCGCGCGCCAGGCTGGGCCAGCGCCTGGATGGCGCGGGCGTCTTGCAGCGTCCAGCAGGGGTGCACGCCGGGCAGGTCCATGCCCGCAATCGGGGGGCGCACAGGGTGCGAGCCGGTGGCGATCAACAACTTGTCAAAAGCCATCGACTGGCCGTTGTCCAGATGCACCGTTTTACCCGCCGCATCCACACGCGTCACCTTGGCCTTGACTTGCGTGATGCGCAAATCGTCAAAGTGGGTGGCGCTCTTGCGCAGGTAGGTGCCCTGCTCTTCGATGTTGCCTATCAAGAGATAAGGGATGGCCATGCGCGAATACGGCGCATCGGGCTCGTCACCCACCAGGGTGATGGTGTCGGCGGGGGCGTGCTTGCGCAGGGTTTCGGCGGCGATGACACCGGCAGGGCCTGCGCCCAAAATGACGTGGTGGGTCATGAATCGGACTCCAGAAACAGGTAGCGGCCCGCAGGCCGCTTGGTTTCCTGTAAAGGCTCACCCCTGTTGCGAAAGCTTCGCGAGCAGGGGCTCGCTCCTACAGGGGCTTGGATCAAAGGCCCAGACGTTCCCGGGTGGCCGATGTCGGACGGCCTTCGCCATCCCAGCCGCGAGCGTCGTAGTACTTGGGCAGCATTTCGTCCAACTTGCTGACCATGCCTTTGCCGGGGCCGGTTTTGGCGGCTTCGGTCATCAGGCGTTTGGGCAGGTTGTCGTCGGCCTTGGTGAAGCCGGCGGCGTTATTGAAATCGCGCTCCATGTTCCAGATGCGCTCGCCAATGTGGTTCAAGTGCTCCATGGTGAACTCATCGCCACAAGCGGCTTGGACCTGAGGGGCCACGTCGGCCAAGGTCCAGGCAAAGCTGGTGAACACGCAAATACCGGCCGAGTCAAAAGCGGCTGTTGCGTCTTGGAAGGCCTTGACCAATTCGGGTTTGCCTTCGTGCTCGGTGGGCTCGGTCTTGACCGGAATGCCCAGCACTTCAGAAGCAATGGTGTAGCCGCGCAGGTGGCAAGCACCGCGGTTGGAGGTGGCGTAAGCCAAGCCAATGCCCTGGATCACACGGCCGTCATAGGCCGGGAATTCCTGACCCTTGACGCTCATCGACAATTCAGGATGACCGTATTTGGCCGTCAGGCGCTTGGAGCCCATGCCAATTTCCTTGCCAAAACCGACGCCCTTGGCCGTCATGTCGACAAACTCGCACAGGGCTTCGGCCGAGCCAAAGGGTGCTGCCACACCGATTTGCTCTTTGGTCAGAACGCCCATTTCGTAAAGCTCCATGACGGCACCGATGGTGGCACCGAAGCTGATCGGGTCAAAGCCTTCTTCGTTGCAGATCATGTTGGCGTACTGCAGGGCTTCCAGGTCTTTGACGCCGTTGGCGGCGCCCAGCGCCCAAGCGGCTTCGTATTCCAGGCCGCCGTTGGCGCCCCAATACTCAGGCTTGTTCTTGACCGAGAAGTGGCCTTCGTCGATCTTGCTGATGCGACCGCAGGCGATGGTGCAACCAAAGCAGGCCTGGTTGGTCACCAGGTGCTTTTTGCCATCGGTCTCTCGGGGCGTGACCATGGCTTCGGCAGAGATGTCTTTGGCGCTTTCAAACTGAACGTCGCGGTGGTTGCGCGTGGGCAAGCCACCCACTTCGTTGATCACGTTCATCAGCACCTGCGTGCCGTAAGCGGGCAAGCCCTGGCCTGTGACCGCGTTGTCGGCCAGCACCTTTTTGGCGGCCTTGGCTGCGGCCATGAAAGCCTTGGGGTCTTTCAGATTGCCCACGCCCTTGGTGCCGCGCACCGCGATGGCTTTGAGGTTCTTGCTGCCCATCACGGTGCCCACGCCTGAGCGGCCTGCCGCACGGTGCAGATCGTTCACCACGGCGGCATAGAGCACGCCGTTTTCACCGGCCTTGCCGATGCTGCACACGCGCAGCAATGGGTCTTGCAAGCTGGACTTGAGGATTTCCTCGGTCTTCCAGACACTTTGGCCCCACAGGTGAGCCGCATCGCGCAACTCGGCTTCGTCGTCGTTGATGTGCAAGTACACCGGTTTGGACGATGCGCCTTCAAAAATGACCATGTCCCAACCGGCCATTTTGAGCTCAGCACCCCAATAGCCGCCCGAGTTGGAGCAAGCGATGGCGCCAGTCAGGGGGCTCTTGGTGATGACCGTGTAGCGGCCGCCAGTGGAGGCCATGGTGCCGGTCAAAGGGCCGGTGGCCCAAATGAGTTTGTTGTCTGCCGACAGGGGGTCGACTTTGGGGTCGATCTCGCTGATCAGGTATTTGCTGCCCAGACCGCGTGAACCCAAGTAGGCTTTGGCCCACTCCATGTTCAGCGGTTCGGATTTGACGGTGCCAGCCGTGAGGTTGACGCGGAGAATTTTTCCAGCCCAAGACATGTTGATGCTCCTTATGGGTGGGTGAATTAACCGGCAGTGGGCTGATTGCCCAACTTGTCGGCCCATTGTTTCATTTTGTCGATGCCGGTCCAGTTGGCATCCACGAAGGTGATGGCGCCGGTAGGGCAGGCGTCGGCACAGGCCGGATCGCCACCGCACAAGTCGCACTTTTGGACCTTGCCGGTCTCTTGCACGTAGTTCACTGTGCCGAATGGGCAGGCGATGGTGCAGACTTTGCAGCCCACACAAGTCGATTCGTTCACGACTTTCGCGCCAGTGGCCTTGTCCACCGTGATCGCTTCCACGGGGCAAGCATGCAGGCACCAGGCTTCGTCACACTGGGTGCAGGTGTAGGGTACTTTTTTACCGGTGTGGTGGAAGTCGAACACCTTGATGCGCGATTTGGAGGTGGCGTATGTGCCGTAGTTCTCGAAAGAACAGGCCATCTCGCACTGCAAGCAGCCGGTACATTTGTCCGGATTGATGTGCAGGACTTTCTGCATGTGTGTCTCCTGTGGGGTGACGGGCTGTTCAAGCCCGCGCTTATGAATCAGAATGCATAGACATTGTTGGCGATGACCCCTGTAAACCGATGCGGATTAACCCTAGGTTTCTCGGGGTTGTCCTAAAAATTCTCAGCTTGATACACATCTGACATGCCTCTGACAGCGCCAACCCTTGACCGACAGCAGCGAATTGAACACGCCCGGGAGCGGGTGTTGGAGGGGCGATCCGAGGCACAGGGCAGCGGCGTCTCCCCCTGGATTGCCCAATCCTGGCAGCGCTGCCTGTCCATGGGCCTGCAGCCTGGCCAGGCGGTGGGGTTTGACGCGATCTCTGCCCAACACATGCGCCGGGTGCAAGAAGCCAGCCGCCCCTTGGTGCAGGCGGCGCAGCCGGTGCTGGCCGAGTTGGCGCGGGCCATTGCCGACATCCGTTATTTCGCCATCCTGACCAATGCCCAAGGCATCGTGGTCGATGTGCATGGCCCAGTGGACCGGCAAGACCGCCGCGCTGAGGTGATCGCCCGCGTCGGCGTGGACCTGTCCGAAAAGGCCGTGGGCACCACAGCGATCAGCGCCGCCTTGACCGAATTGCAGCCCGTCTGGTTACACCGGGGCGAACATTTCTTTCAGGACACGGGGGTCTACAGCTGCGCCGGGGCACCGGTTTTTGGACCCGATGGCCTGTGCGCGGGCATGCTGGACTTGACCGGCATCGAGACCACGGAGCGCCCGGCCCTCAAGCACCTGGTGCGCCGCTCGGCCCGCAGCATCGAAAACAGCTGGCTGCTCTCCACCGATCACGCGCTGGTGCTGCGCCTGAACTGGCCCGGCAACCAACCCGGCGACGACAGCGATGGCCTGATCACCCTCGACCACAACGGCCAGATCGTGGGCGCCAACCCGACGGCGCGGCAAATGTTGTCCCTGTCACCGGGAACCGACGGACAGACACTGCACGCCAGTGAGGTGTTCGCCTCTTCCTGGGAAAGCCTGTTCGACGCGGCCAGCCGCCAAACCGGTGCGCAAGAACTGCCACTGTGGTCGGGCCTGCGTTTGCAAACACAAGCTTTGCGCCCGGGCGCCCGCCCTGTGGCCGCTCACAGCGCCATCACGGCGGAACGTCTGCCCGTGGCGGCCAAGCCCCTCAAGGACCTGCAGACGGACATGATCCGCGAAGCTGTTCAGAAAGCCCGTGGCAACGTGGCCGAGGCCGCGCGCAGCCTGGGCATCAGCCGCGCCACGGTTTACCGCAAACTTGGCTTGCCCAAAAGCTGAACCAAAGCGCGGTCACTTCCCCGCGTTCGGGAAAAACAGCTGCTCGCCGCCGATTTTGTAGTCGGCCACCACCGCTTGACCTGCCGACGAGGTGATCCAGTCCACAAACTTTTGCGCATCGGCCTGTTTGACGTGGGCATGCTTGGCGGGGTTGACCACCATCACGCCGTATTGGTTGAAGAGCCGTTGATCGCCCTCCACCAAAATGGCCAGATCGGCGCGGTTTTTGAAGTTGAGCCATGTGGCGCGGTCGGCCAACACATAGGCGCCCGAAGACGCGGCGATGTTCAAAGCCGGGCCCATGCCGCAGCCGCACTCTTTGTAGCCACTGCCTTTTTTGTTGTCCAAATGGGCCATCTTCCAAAAACGCAGCTCGGCCGCGTGCGTGCCGCTCTTGTCGCCGCGCGAGACAAAGGGGGCGTTGCCGGCCGACAATTTGGCCAAGGCCGCCACAATGTCTTTGCCTTGGGTGGCGGCCGGGTCGGCCTTGGGGCCGATCAGCACAAAGTCGTTGTACATCACCGGCAAGCGCTTGATGCCAAAGCCATCGGCCACAAATTTTTCTTCGGCCACCTGGTCGTGCACGAACACCACATCGGCATCACCGCGCCGCGCCATGTCCAGCGCCTGGCCCGTGCCCAGGGCCACCACTTTCACGTCCAGCCCACTGGCTTTTTTGAAGGCCGGCAAGAGGTGCGCAAACAAGCCCGATTGCTCGGTGGAGGTGGTGGACGACATCACGATCGATTGGGCTTGTGCCCACACCGAGGTGGTGGCCAAAACGGCGCACACCAAGGCGCGACGGGTCATTGAAGTTGGGAAGGTCATGAAAGTTCTCCTTGAACAAAAACATGGGCTGCCGGACTGTGCGCCGCCAGCTGCGTGGGGTTAAAAAAATCGGCCACCGGCATATCGGCCATCACTTGACCGAACTCCAGATAAATGACGCGGGTGGCCAAGCGCTTGACTTGGCCGAGGTTGTGGCTGGCCCAGACCAAAGTCAAAGGGCGTTCTGGCGCACAGGCAAATTCGGCCATCAAGGCTTCGACTTCGCGTTTGGCATGCGGGTCCAGGCTGGCCGTGGGTTCGTCCAGCAGCAGCACATCGGGCTGACGCGCCCAGGCGCGGGCCAAGGCCAGGCGCTGCTGCTGCCCGCCCGACAACTGGCGGCCGTTTTGCCGCGCCACAGACTGCAAACCCACACGCTCCAAGGCCTGCAGCGCCAGCGCCTGGGCAGCCGCCCAAGCCAGGCCGCGTGTGCGGTCCAGCCACAAGCCCAGCGCCACGTTGTTCAATGCCGACAGGCGCAACAAATGCGGTCTTTGGAACAGCATGGCCTGGCGCACACCCGGCGCTTGCACCACCTGGCCTTGCGTGGGCAGCACCAGCCCATGCAAGGTGCGCAGCAAGGTGCTTTTGCCCGAGCCATTGGCGCCGACCAAAGCCACGCGCTCGCCCGCCTCGATGCGCACGCTCACGTCCGTCAAGGCGGCTTGCGCCCCCAGGTGCACGCTCACGGCGCTCAAGCTGATTTGCACAGTGCTCATGCCAGCGCCCCTGGCACGCGGCCCACAGGCACAGGCCGCGCGTTGCGCCGCTCACCCCAAAGGCGCAGGCCCGCGACCAGCGCATTGAGCAGCAGCACCACCGCCAACAAAACAACGCCCAGCCCCAACGCCAGCGGCAAATCGCCCTTGCTGGTCTCCAGGGCAATGGCGGTCGTCATGACGCGCGTGAAGCCGTCGATGTTGCCGCCCACGATCATCACCGCGCCCACCTCCGAGATGGCGCGGCCAAAGGCCGTGACCCCAATGGTGAGCAAGGCCAGCCGTTCGTCCCAAGCCAGCAGCAAGCTGCGCACCCAAGGGCCTGCCCCCAGCGAGGCCCACTGCTCACCGTGCTGCCGCTCCACGTCTTCGACCACTTGGCGCGTGAGGGCCGTGACCACAGGCACCACCAAAATGAACTGGGCCAGCACCATGGCCTTGAAGCTGAACATCCAGCCCAAAAAGCCCAAAGGCCCGGTGCGGGACAGCAGCAGGTACACCACCAAGCCCACCACCACCGAAGGCAGCGCCAGCAAAGTGTTCAAACCCACCAACACGGCACCCCTGCCGCGAAAACGCGAGACGGCCAGCCAGGCCCCCAAGGCCACACCCACCCCATAAGCCAGCAAGCAAGCCGTGGCACTCACGGCCAAGGACCGGAGGACGACCACCCAGAGCACGTGATCGAAGGAAGTGATGAGGTGCAGCGCCGCCTGGACGCTGTCGGAGAAGGTGTTCATAAGCTGGCTTCGATGCTACTGGACGAAAACATCTGGAGCGCTAAGGGATGTCCGTTATGAAATGCATTGCATAGGCTGCGCAGACATGCCCGTTCAGGGCCCATCGCGGAATGAGGCAAACTCTTGCCCGTGCAACACATCAACCTCTCTTACAGCTGGACACCCCACCAAGCGCAGGCCGAACCACGCGACCAAACCAGCCCCTTGCGCAACCCCTTGATGGACATGCTGCAAGCTGTGCGGGCCACCGGCTCCATTGCGGGCGCAGCCCGGGTTTTGCAGTTGTCCTATCGCCATGTCTGGGGCGAACTCAAACGCTGGGAACAAGTGCTGGCCCAGCCTTTGATCGTGTGGGAAAAAGGCCAGGCCGCCCGCCTGACGGAGTTTGCCGACAAGCTGCTGTGGGCCGAACGCCAGGCGCAAGCCCGACTGGCGCCGCAGATCAGCGCCCTGCAAGCGGAACTGGAAAAAACCTTTGCCGTGGCCTTTGACCCGGCCAGCCATTTGCTGACGGTCTATGCCAGCCACGACGACGCACTGGTCAAGCTGCGGGAACACAGTGCCCGCCAATCCCTGCACTTGGACATGCGCTTTTGTGGGAGTGTTGACGCGATTCGGGCCCTGAATGAGGGGCGTTGCGTTTTAGCGGGATTTCATGCCCCCTCGCAACCCGATGCCCACTCCTTGGTTGCACGCACTTACAAGCCCCTGCTCAAGACGGGGCTGCACAAATTGATCGGTTTTGCCAGTCGCCAACAAGGCCTGATGGTTGCCAAGGGGAACCCCAAACAATTGAAAAGCCTGCACGACTTGACCCGTGCAGGCGTAAGATTTGTGAACCGCAGCCCCGGTACAGGCACCCGTTTGTTGCTGGACCAGTGGCTGAAACAAGCATCGATCGCGAGCGGGTCGCTCATGGGTTATGGGCAAGAAGAGCCGTCCCACGCGGCCGTGGCGGCCTGCATCGGATCTGGCCAAGCGGATGCAGGATTGGGTATCGAGTCCGCTGCAGCCTTGCAAGGCCTGGACTTTGTGCCCTTGGCCACCGAGGACTATTGGCTGGTTGGCCTCAAAAGCGCAGTGAACTCACCAGCCGTTCAATTGTTGATGGAAACACTGCAATCGAGCGGCTGGGCCACACAAATGAACGCCTTGGCCGGCTACACGATCAGCCCAGCGTCTGGGCAGATTCAGTCCCTGAAGCAACGACTGCCCTGGTGGGCCCATCGCACCCACAAACCATCGCCCTAAGTAAAACCACTTACCCGGGGTGTTTTTTGCATCCTTCTTGAACAAAATTCAAACCATCTTCAAGAAATATCCAATCCACAAAGCCAAAACGGTCAACAGAAGTCCTTGGGGTTGTTAACATCGAGGGTTATCGCAAATTTGATGTTTGCGGCTGGGCAGTGGTATGCCCTTTTCTTATGGAATGGAGAGATGTCTTGACTGCCTTACTCAAATTCGCAAGCTTCATGGACTGGGTGAGCAAAGGCTTTGGCGTGCTGGCCTCTTGGGCGGTTTTGTTGGCTGCCATGATTTGTGCGGGAAATGCTTTTGTGCGCTACGGCTTCGACTGGAGCTCCAATGGCCTGATTGAAATCCAGTGGTACCTGTTTGCGTGGATGGTCATGGTGGGCTCGCCCTATGTGCTCAAAGTCAATGAGCATGTGCGCGTGGACCTGATTTACGGCAAGCTCAAGGGCAATGGCCCTGTGTATGTCGATATTTTCGGCATCATCGTCTTTCTGATGCCCATCATGGGCTACCTGGCCTGGCTGTCCTATCCTTATTTCATGAACACCTTGGTTTCGGGCGAAATGAGCCAAAACGCTGGCGGCCTGATCCGCTGGCCAGCCACCCTGGCCTTGCCTTTGGGCTTCGCGCTGGTTTGGCTCCAGGGTTTGGCTGAATTGATCAAGCGTGTGGGCTATTTGACTGGCCAATACGCCATGGACACCCACTATGAAAAACCCCTGCAATAAAACACAGAGCGTTCAAGGCCTCTGAAAACAAACGCAAGGAAACAAAATGCAAATGGAAAATTTCGCCCCGATCATGTTCGCGGGCCTTGTTGTGGTGATGTTGGTGGGTTTCCCCGTCGCCTTTTCGCTGGCGGCGCTGGGTTTGGCCAGCGGTTTTTACGCCATTGAAATGGGGTGGTTTCCGGTCGCTTTCATGAGCAACCTGCCCATCTCGATTTTCTCTATCTTGAGCAATGACTTGTTGCTGGCGATCCCTTTCTTCACTTTCATGGGCACCATCCTCGAAAAGTGCGGACTGGCGGAAGACATGCTGGACTCCATGGGTCAGTTGTTTGGCCCCGTGCGCGGCGGCTTGGGCTACTCGGTCATCATCGTGGGCTTCATCTTGGGTGCCATCACCGGTACGGTGGCAGGTCAGGTCATTGCCATGGCATTGATCTCCCTGCCGGTCATGATCCGCTACGGCTACAACATGCGCTACGCCACTGGCGTGTTGGCCGCATCGGGCACCATCACACAATTGGTCCCGCCATCGCTGGTGTTGGTGGTTTTGGCGGATCAGTTGGGCAAGCCCGTGGGTGACATGTACAAAGGTGCATGGGGCCCTTCCTTGATTCAGATCGCGATGTTTGCCCTCTACACCTTCGCGCTGACCCGCATCAAGCCCAGTTATCTGCCGGGCATTCCCAAGGAAGACCGGACCCTCAACGGCTGGGCACTGTGGGGCAAATGCCTCAAAGGCATCATTCCTTCGGCCATTTTGATCTTCACGGTCCTAGGCTCCATGGGCGGTTTGCCTTTCCAGGACTCGGCCTTGGCCACCCCCACAGAAGCAGGTGCCATGGGTGTCGTGGGCGCGCTGATTTTGGCCGCCATCCACAAACGTTTGAACTGGGCACTCTTGTGGGAGGCCATGCATGGCACCATGCGCTTGACGGCGATGGTGGTGTTCATCTTGATCGGTTCACGCGTTTTCAGCCAAGTGTTCCAAGGCGTGGATGGCGCCAAGTGGGTAGAGCATTTGCTGACCGGCTTGCCCGGGGGCCAAGTGGGCTTCCTGATTGTGGTCAACCTGTTCGTGTTCTTCTTGGCCTTCTTCCTCGACTTCTTCGAGATCGCTTTCATCATCGTGCCCATGCTGGCCCCGGTGGCTGACAAGTTGGGCATTGATCTGATCTGGTTCGGCGTGTTGCTGTGCGTGAACTTGCAAACCAGCTTCATGCACCCGCCCTTTGGCTTTGCGCTGTTTTACCTGCGAGGCATCGCAGACACTTTGTTCAAAGACAAACGCATCCCGGTGGCGGTCAAATCCAGCGACATTTACATGGGATCGATCCCATGGGTGATCATGCAGATTTTGCTGGTGGTAGTGGTGATCTTTGTCCCGCAAACTGTCACCGCGTTCCTCGACAAAGAAGTCAAAGTGGACATTGACAAGGTGGTCATTGAAATGCCAGTAGACAGTGCAGCCACGCTGGACACTGAGACCCCTCAAACCAGCGCCGAATTGGAAAAATCGGACAAGGATGCGCAAGACAAAATTGACGACTTGTTTAAAAAGTAACAGTCTCTCAACCCCAAAACGCCTCGATCTCGAGGCGTTTTTTATGCGGCAAGCACCATGACACCCAACCCAACACCTGAGTTGATCGAACATTTGGGGCCAGCCCCTTTTCGCTTTGTGCCTCGGCTCGATCCCATGCGCTCGCCAGCGTTCAGTGGGCCATTCAAAGCCATGGCGATCGCCTTGCTGTCGGGACTTGCGTTTTGGGCCTACCAGTTGCATGGCGCTCAATTGGTCCGGGCCGATCACCTGTGGCTTTGGGCGGCCTGGGGCATCATGGCCTACACCGTCGGCCATGTTTTACGGGGTCAAACGACGCTCACCGCCAAGGGGCTGGCGCAAACCTGGATTTGGGACAAACAAGTGGAATTGCGTGATTTGGCGTATGCCAAGCTGATCCGAATTCCGGGCCTGGACTGGCTGGTGGCGCCACGACTTTACGTCCGCACCCTCATGGGCAAATTCACGGTCATTTATGCGAGTGACCCCAACATGGTGGAAGAATTCAAACGACTGAGCACTGAATTGAAGGCCTTTCGCAGCATGTGAGTCCCCTGTCTGCAGGTTCCGCTGCGACCCAAGGGTGCAAGCACAAACAAAAAAACCGGCCTAGGCCGGTTTTTTTGTGGGTGAAAGCCATCACAGCTTTTGGGCTTGCATGAACTTGTCGAAAGACATTTCAGTGAAACGGAACCACAGGTTTTGGTCGGCTTGGAATTTGCGGTAGTCACCGTAAATTTTCTTCCAGTCTGCGTTCTTTGTGTTGAGTTCGTCATAAACAGCCATGGACTGCTTGAAGGACTCTTTCATGACGGCTTCAGGGAATGCACGCAGCTTGGTGCCTTTGCCCACGAGCTCTTTCAAAGCGCTGGGGTTTTTGGCATCGTATTTGGCTTGCATGGTGGTGTGGGCCACAGCAGATGCAGCGGCCACGATGGCCTTGTTCTCAGACGACAAAGCGTCATAAGCTTTTTGGTTGATGAAGAAGTCCAACTGAGGACCGCCTTCCCACCAGCCTGGGTAGTAATAGAAGGGCGCGACTTTGTTGAAGCCCAGCTTCTGGTCATCGTAGGGACCCACCCACTCGGCTGCATCGATCGTGCCTTTTTCCAAAGACGTGTAGATCTCACCGCCAGGGATGTTTTGTGGCACACCCCCCATGCGCTCAAGGATACGGCCAGCAAAGCCGCCGATGCGGATTTTGAGGCCCTTGATGTCAGCGACTGTCTTGATTTCTTTGCGGTACCAACCGCCCATTTGGGCGCCTGTGTTGCCGCCCAAGAAGTTGATGATGTTGTACTGAGCGTAAAACTCACGCATCAACTTCAGGCCATTGCCCTCGAGCATCCAGGCTGTCATTTGACGGCTGTTCAAGCCGAAGGGAATGGCACAGCCCAAAGCAAAAGTTTCGTTTTTGCCAAAGAAATAATAAGGCGCCGTGTGGGCCATCTCGATGGAGCCTTGCTGCACCGCATCCACCACACCAAATGGGGGGGTGATTTCACCGGCAGCGTGCACCGAGATTTCGAACTTGCCGCCCGACATGGCCTTGACGTTGTTGGCAAACACATCGGCCGCGCCGTGAATGGTGTCCAGCGCCTTGGGGAAGCTGGAGCTCAGACGCCAGCGAATGGCTGCTTGTGCGTGAACGGCAGGTGCAACCCCTGCGGCCAAGACGCCAGCCAAACCAGCGTTTTTAATGACGGAACGACGATCCATGAATGGACTCCTAATCAAAGTTAAAGACAAACCCAAGACATTTGGGCATTGACTCTCAAGTCAACGGGTATTGTAGAAAGCTCAGAAGCCCCAATGACAGGGGTTTACCCTCTTTCAACTGTTAAAAGTAAAAAAATTCGTTCGAAAGACACCATCAAACGGGCATGGAAACGCAGCCACCCACCATCAGTCCGGCCAACGCTGTCGGATGGACTTCTCCAGGCCTGCGGCATCCAGTCCCTGCAGGGCCAACAGCTTGGCCGGGTCGCCGTGCTCGATGAACGCATCGGGCAGGCCCAGGTGCAAGACGGGTCGGGCGATCTGCAAAGTTTGCAAGGCCTCGGCCACCGCGCTGCCTGCGCCGCCCATGGTGCAGCCCTCTTCCACCGTGACGAGGCGTTCATGGCTTTGGGCGATTTGGGCCAGCAGCGCCACATCCAGCGGCTTGACCCAGCGCATATTGACCACGGTGGCATTGAGCTTTTCGGCCGCTTCAAGCGCAGGGGTCAGCAAGGTGCCAAAGGCCAGGATGGCGAGTTTTTCGCCTTGGCGGCGCACTTCGCCTTTGCCAAACGGCAAGGTCTCGAGATCGCGGCCGGGATCGGTGCCCACGCCCGCGCCACGCGGGTAACGCACCACCACCGGGTGGTTTTGCGCGTAGGCGGTGCTGAGCAGCTGACGGCACTCGCGCTCATCGGCCGGGCAAGCCAAGCTCATGTTGGGGATGCAGCGCACATAGGCGATGTCGTACACGCCAGCGTGGGTGGCGCCATCGGCCCCCACCAATCCGGCGCGGTCCAAGGCAAACACAACGGGCAGGTTTTGCAGCGCCACATCGTGGATCAACTGGTCGTAGCCGCGCTGCAAGAAAGTGGAATAAATCGCCACCACAGGCTTGAGCCCTTCGCAGGCCATGCCCGCGGCAAAGGTCACGGCGTGCTGCTCGGCAATGCCCACGTCGTAGTAGCGCTTGGGAAACCGTTGGTGGAAGGCCACCATGCCCGAGCCTTCGCGCATGGCGGGGGTGATGCCCACCAGGCGCATGTCTTTCTCGGCCATGTCGCACAGCCACTGGCCAAACACTTGGGTGAAGGTGGTTTTGGCGGGCGTGGCGGCGGGCACCAGGCCCACACTCGGGTCGAACTTGCCGGGGCCGTGGTAGGCCACCGGATCGGCCTCGGCCTTGTCGTAGCCCTGGCCTTTTTTGGTGACCACATGCAAAAACTGCGGACCGTCCAGGTGCTTGATGTTCTCCAGCGTCGGGATCAGCGAGTCCAGGTCGTGCCCGTCGATGGGGCCGATGTAGTTGAAGCCGAATTTCTCGAACAGCGTGGCCGGCACCACCATGCCCTTGGCATGTTCTTCGAGGCGCTTGGCCAGCTCAAACAGCGGTGGTGCGTTTTTCAGCACGTTTTTGGCCCCCGCCTTGGCTGCAGAGTAAAAGCGCCCGCTCATGAGCTGCGCCAAATAGCGGTTGAGCGCGCCCACGGGTGGGCTGATCGACATGTCGTTGTCGTTCAGGATCACCAGCAACTTGCACTCTTCCACGCCCGCGTTGTTCAGGGCTTCAAAAGCCATGCCGGCCGTCATGGCGCCGTCGCCGATCACGGCAATCGCGTGGCGCGACTCGCCTTTTTGACGCGCCGCCACGGCCATGCCCAGTGCGGCCGAGATGCTGGTGGACGAGTGCGCGGTGCCAAAGGTGTCGTATTCGCTCTCGTCGCGGCGCGGAAAGCCTGACAGGCCGCCCAACTGGCGCAGCGTCGGCATGCGTTCACGGCGGCCCGTGAGGATTTTGTGCGGGTAAGTCTGGTGCCCCACATCCCAAACGATGCGGTCTTCGGGGGTGTTGAAGACGTAATGAAGCGCCACCGTCAACTCCACCGTGCCCAGGTTGGAGCTCAGGTGCCCCCCGGTCTTGGACACGTTGTCCAGCACGCAGTGGCGCAGTTCATCGGCCAACTGGGGCAAATCGCTGCGCTGCAGGCGGCGCAGATCGGCCGGAGAGTCGATGTTCTTGAGCAAGTCGGTCATGTCAGTTGTTTCTTTCTACCACCATGGCGGTCAGGGCACGCAGCGCGGCCAAACGGGCCTCAGGCAGACCGGTATCGGCCAGCGCCTGCATGGCCTGAGCCGCCAAGCTGTCGGCATACGTTTTGGCAGCGTCCAAGCCCATCAGGGCCACATAAGTGGGTTTGTCGGCGGCTTCGTCTTTGCCCGCAGTTTTGCCCAGCGTGGCCGAATCGGCCGTCACATCCAGCACATCGTCCACCACCTGAAAGGCCAAACCCAGGGCCTCGCCAAAACGCTGGAGCGCCTGGTGCACCACATCGGACACCCCCGGCACGCAGGCCGCACCCATCTGCACGCTGCACAGCAGCAGGGCCCCGGTTTTGAGGCGGTGCATTTGGCGCAGCTGGTCTTCGCTCAGGCGTTGGCCCACGCTGGCCAGGTCGATCGCTTGGCCCCCGCACATGCCTTGGTAACCCGAAGCGCGGGCCAGCAAGCCCACACAAGCGGCTTGCACCGGCGCGGGCACACGGCCATCCGCTGGCGTCAAAAATTCAAAAGCCAAGGTCTGCAGGGCGTCTCCGGCGAGCAGGGCCTGCGCCTGCCCAAACTGCACATGCACCGTGGGTTTCCCGCGCCGCAGCACATCGTTGTCCATGCAAGGCATGTCGTCGTGCACCAAGGAGTAGGCGTGGATCAGCTCGATGGCGCAAGCGGCGTTGAGCGCTGCCGGACTGCTGGCCTCGTGGCCCACGGCCTCGGCTGTGGCCAGCACCAGCAGGGGGCGCAAGCGCTTGCCGCCGTCCAGCACGGCATAGCGCATGGCCTGGCCCAAGCCGGCAGGAGAATCGGCGGCAATGCCCATGGACAAAGCCTCTTCCACGCGCGCCAGGTGTGGCTGCATCCACGCCTTCAAATCCACGCTCATGCGCCGCTCCAGGGTTTGAGTTGTCCGCCGTCCAGCACCTGAATCTGGTCTTCCACGGCTTTGAGCTTGTCGCGGCAAAAGGCCAGCAACACAGCGCCGCGCTGGTAACCCGTCAAGAGGTGGTCCAAAGGCATTTGCCCGGACTCCAATTGCCCGACCAAGGTTTCCAGCTCCGACAAGGCCGCTTCATAGGTGGCGGGCATTTCGGCCGCAACGGCATCGGCGAGGTCAGGTTGGGCAGCCTTGGGCATGGGGTCTTCCAGCAAAAAACCCGATTTTAGGCTTTAAGCCTCAACTTGGCTGACAGTTGGGCATGTCAAGTCAACAAGACGCGGTGGGTTAAATCGATCGCGCCAGCCCCTTTCACGCCGAAACGCTGAGCAGCCACACCGCGGCGGTCGCCCATGGGGCACCCCCCCGGGGTAGAATCACGGTTCATCGGCAGGAAATTCCTGTCATTTTTTTGCGCCGTTTTCCTTGAATTCAGCGCTTTGTCCCTGCCCCTTCATAGGGGGAGTCTCTAGGTCAGGTCACCCATGTCTGATTTAAGTCTTCAACTGCAGCAGGCCGCAAGCCAACTACCAGTTTCCACTTATTTCGATGAAGCGCTGTTCCAGCGCGAATTGAGCACGCTCTTCCAGCAAGGCCCGCGCTATGTCGGCCACCAGCTGGCGGTGCCCCACCCGGGCGACTACCACGCCCTGCCCCACGAGGCCGAAGGTCGGGCTTTGGTGCGAAACGCCCAAGGCGGGGTTGAACTCGTCTCCAACGTCTGCCGTCACCGCCAGGCGGTCATGTTGAACGGCCGTGGCAACCTCAGCACGCAACAAAAAGGCAGCGCTGGCGGCAACATCGTCTGCCCGCTTCACCGCTGGACCTATTCGCCCAGTGGCCAATTGCTGGGCGCCCCGCACTTTGCGCAAGACCCCTGCCTGAACCTGAACAATTACAAGTTGCAGGCGTGGAATGGCTTGTTGTTCGAAGACAACGGCCGCGACATTGCCGCGGATCTGGCCGGCATGGGTCCGAAGGCGCAACTCAATTTCGATGGCTACGCCCTCGACCGTGTGGAGCTGCACGAGTGCAATTACAACTGGAAGACGTTCATCGAGGTCTATCTGGAGGATTACCACGTCGGCCCCTTCCATCCCGGGCTGGGCCAGTTCGTGACCTGCGACGACCTGAGCTGGGAGTTCAAGGAACACTATTCGGTGCAAACCGTGGGCGTGTCGGCCGGCTTTGGCAAACCCGGCTCGGACACCTACAAGACATGGCACGAGGTGCTGCTCAAGTACCGCAACGGCCAACTGCCAGAACGCGGCGCCATTTGGCTCACTTACTACCCGCACATCATGGTCGAGTGGTACCCGCATGTGCTCACCGTGTCGACCTTGCACCCGATCAGCCCCAACAAGACGCTCAACATGGTGGAGTTTTACTACCCCGAAGAGATCGTGGCCTTTGAGCGCGAATTCGTCGAAGCCCAGCAGGCCGCTTACATGGAAACCTGCATCGAGGACGATGAAATTGCCGAGCGCATGGATGCAGGCCGCAAGGCCCTTCTGGCAAGAGGTGACAACGAAGTGGGCCCTTACCAAAGCCCCATGGAAGACGGCATGCAGCACTTCCACGAGTGGTACCGCCGCCAGATGACAACGCTCTGAGCGGCCAGCGCCGATGCAAGCCTCCTGGATGATCTTGGCGTCGCTCTTTTTTGCGACCATGAGCGTTTGCATCAAGTACGCCGCGCCCCACTTCCACACCTTTGAGCTGGTGTTTTACAGGGGCTTGATTGGCATGGCCTTCATGGCCTCACTTTGCCGAGTCCAAAACGTGCCCCTGAGCACCCCCATTCCCATGATGCATGTGTGGCGCTCCATCATCGGGGTGGCGTCCTTGTCGGCCTGGTTTTACGCCATCGCACACCTGCCCTTGGCCACGGCCACGACGCTCAACTACATGAGCGGCGTCTGGGTGGCCGCATTTTTGATCGGCGGCACCTTGGTCATGGGCCGGGTGCAGGACATTGGCCGGCAGGGGCCACTGGTGATCACAGTGATCGCGGGTTTCAGCGGCGTGGTCATGCTTTTGCGACCCACCATTGAGCAAAACCAGTTGTTTGCGGGCGTCATTGGTTTGCTGTCGGGTCTGGGCGCCGCCTTGGCCTACATGCAAGTGGCGGCGCTGGGCCGCTTGGGTGAGCCCGAATCGCGCACGGTGTTTTACTTTTCGTTCGGCACCACCTTGGTGGGCGGTGTGGCCATTTTGTTCACGGGCGCCAGTGACTGGCATTGGCCCCACGCGCTGTGGTTGCTGCCGATTGGGGTGTTGGCCGCACTGGGGCAGCTGAGCATGACCTTGGCGTACACCAAGGGCTCGACCCTGGTGGTGGCCAATTTGCAGTATTCGGGCATTGTGTTTGCCGCACTCTACGGTTTGTATTTATTTGGCGACCAAGTTCCCCTGATGGGCTGGGCGGGCATGCTGCTCATCATCATGAGCGGCATCGCTTCGACCGCTTTGCGCAACCGCGCACTGCCTCGCGCCCCGGCCGAAGAACATTGATTTTTGGAGACCCACGACATGTACACCCTGTTGATCACCGCCCCCCAATTGCAAGCGTTGCAAGCCCAAGGCACGCCCTGTGCTGTGCTCGATTGCAGCTTTGATTTGATGAAGCCCGAGCTGGCCGAGGGTTTTTTCGCCACCGAGCGGATTGCGGGTGCGCTGCCGGCCCATCTGGACAAAGACCTGAGCAACCACAGCCCTGGCCAAGCGGTCAACGGCGGCCGCCACCCATTGCCCCAGCGCGAAGCCGTGGCCCAGTGGCTGGGCAGCTTGGGCATCCACAACGGCATGCAAATCGTGGTCTATGACCGCCACAAAAGCGCCTACTGCGGCCGCTTGTGGTGGATGCTGAAATGGTTGGGACACGACGCTGTGGCGGTGCTGGACGGTGGCCTGCAGGCCTGGAAAGACGCCCAAGGCGCACTGGACTCGGGGGCTGCCCCCACCCCTCAGCCTGCGCCATTCGATTTAAAAACACCCCTGCGCCAGCTGCTGCTGACCGAGGCTGTCGCTCAGAATTTGGGCCGACCCCAGCAAACCATCGTGGACGCCCGTGCTGCGGCGCGTTACCGTGGCGACATGGAGCCGCTTGACCCGGTGGCGGGGCACATCCCCGGCGCATTGAACCGGCCATTCACCGACAACTTCACCGAAGACGGCCGCTTCAAAAGCCCGGAACGGCTCAAAGCCGAATGGACCGACGTGCTCGCAGGCCGCCCGGCCCACAGCGTGGTGCACCACTGCGGCAGTGGCGTGACCGCGGTGCCCAATGTGCTGGCGATGGAGTTGGCCGGTTTGGGTCCGACCGCTTTGTATGCCGGCAGCTGGAGCGAATGGTGCCGCACCCCCGGCCTGCCCTGCGCCAAGGGTTGAGGCCCGTCCAGTCAGTGGCTGTGACCTGCCGCAGCGCTGACCAACACCACCATGCCCATGCCCATGCCGAGCCAAAAAATTTGGGCAGCGGTTTCCCGGGCAGACAGGCGTTTTTGCAACTGCGGAATCAGGTCGGCCAAGGCCACATAGACGAAACTGCTGCTGGCCACCACCAAGAAAAACGGCAACCAGTCGTGCAAAGCATCGACCAGCACATAGCCCACCGCACCACCGAAAGCGGTGATGGCCCCGGCCATGGACACCTTGACGATCGCCGCCCGGCGGCTGCTGCTGCCTTGGCGCAGAACAGCCAAGTCGCCCATGTGGTGTGGCACTTCATGCGCCAACACCGCCAAAGCGGCGATGACGCCCAAGCGCATGTCGGCGATGAAGGCCGAGGCGATCAAGATGCCGTCGCCAAAGCAATGCACGCTGTCGCCCGCCAATACGGCCCACTGACCACGCGGCGACTCGTCTGAAGCAGCGCCATGGCTGGGGTGGTCATGGTGCGCATGACCGTGGCCGTGGCCGTGGCCGTGGCCGTGGCCGTGGCCGTGGCCGTGGCCGTGGCCGTGGCCGTGGCCGTGGTCGTGCCCATGGTCGTGCCCATGGTCGTGCCCATGTTCGTGGCCGTGGTGCCAGAGTTCTGCTTTGTCGAGCAAGAAGAAAAACACCAAGCCCAGCAAAAGCGTCAGAAACAACTGGTGGGCACCGGCTTCGCTCTCAAAAGCCTCTGGCAGCAAATGCAAAAAAGCCGTGGCCATCAAGGCCCCGGCGGCCAGACTCAGCATGTGCTGGGTGTATCGGCTCAAGATGCCAAAACTCAGCCAAGCGGCGACCCAGACGCTGCCTATCCCCGCCACCAATGTGCCTACCAATATCGCCAATAAAGTCATCATGTTTCCCGGAGTGCCCTGCACCCCAAAAGAAACCGCCCCGAAGGGCGGTCTCTGCGTTCAAAAATCAGGCCACGCCATGGCGCTTGAGCCAGGCCAGCAAGCGCTGCCAACCATCGTCTGCCGCCGCCTTGCGGTAGCTGGGACGGTAGTCGGCGTGGAAAGCGTGCGGAGCCTCAGGATAAACCACAAACTCGCTGGCTTTGGCCGCTGCGGGGCCTTGGGCCAGTTCTGCTTTCATCTTATCAACCGTGTCAAGGGGGATGCCCGTGTCGGCCGCGCCGTACAAGCCCAGCACCGGCGCTTTCAGGTTGCCGACCAAGGCCAAGGGGTGCGAGGGGTTCTGAGGCGTGGTGTTGCCGACCAAACGGCCATACCAGGCCACACCGGCTTTGAGTTTAGGTTGGTGCGCCGCATACAACCAAGTGATGCGCCCACCCCAGCAAAACCCCGTGATGGCCAGTTTGTCGGTGTTGCCGCCGTTGGCCGCAGCCCAAGCCACGGCAGCATCCAGATCGCCCATGACCTGCGCGTCAGGCACTTTGGAGATGATTTCGGCTTGCAACTTGGCGATTTCGCCGTACTCGGTCGGATCACCTTGACGCACAAACAGTTCGGGGGCAATCGCCAGGTAACCGGCTTGGGCCAGGCGGCGCGTGACATCGGCAATGTACTCGTGCACCCCGAAAATCTCGGAGATCACCAAAACGACTGGCAAGCCAGTCTTTCCTGCAGGCGCGCTGCGGTAAGCGGGCATTTTGAAACCATTCACATCGATGGTCACTTCGCCCGAAACCAAGCCAGTCACCGGCGTTTTGATGGCCGTTTGCGCCATGATCGGCATGGCGGCGGCGGCGTAGCCCACACCCAAAGCCGCTTTCAAAGCCGTGCGGCGGCTGGCCACCGCGTCTCCCGCTTGTCCACCCAACAGGGCCTGCGTGTCTTCAATCCAATTTGGGTTCAAGGGATATCTCCTCGTTTGTGCCATCAAAAACCGAGATCTTGGCACAGTCCCTGAGGGCTTGCACCAGGTCGGCGATTTAAACTGCCGCCATGACCGACACCGCCCTGCCTGTCCTGTATTCCTTTCGTCGCTGCCCCTACGCCATGCGGGCCCGGCTGGCCCTGCACGTCAGCGGCGTGGCCTATGCGCACCGGGAAGTGGCCCTCAAGCACAAACCGGCCCATATGCTGTCGCTGTCGCCCAAAGGCACGGTCCCGGTTTTGTGGCTGGGCAGCGCGGCAGGCGAGCCGGTGCTGGAACAAAGTCTGGACATCATGCTGTGGGCGCTGCGCCAGCACGACCCGCTGGGCTGGCTGCCAGGCGCGGGTGCGGGCATGGACGAAGCCATGGCTTGGATCACCCACAACGACGGCCCTTTCAAGCGACACCTGGACCGCTACAAATACCCCAACCGTTCAGGTCTGCACAGCGGCCAAGCCGACCGCGACGAGGCGGCGGTCTGGTTGCTCTCGCTCAATGCCCGACTGGCCTCACAGGCTTGTCTGGCCGGCGGGCAATGGGGGCTGACCGATGCCGCCATCGCCCCCTTTGTACGGCAATACGCCCACACCGACCCCCGCTGGTTTGCCGCGCAGCCATGGAAAGCTTTGGCGCGCTGGCTGGCCGAATTTGAAGGCTCCGAGCTGTTCGCCAGCATCATGCACAAGCACGAACCCTGGCAAGAGGGAGCCTGACGCTCAGTGCGCCTGCTCCCAATTGGGCCCAAAGCCCACTTCGGCCAAGAGCGGCACCTTCAAATCGGCCACGCCCGCCATGATGCGCGGCACCTCGGTGCGCACCCAATCGACTTCTGCCTCAGGCACCTCGAACACCAATTCATCGTGCACCTGCATGATGACCTTGGTGGCCTTGCCTTGTTCGTCCAGCGCTTTTTGCACAGCGACCATGCTCAGCTTGATCAAATCGGCCGCTGTGCCCTGCATGGGCGCGTTGATGGCGGCGCGCTCGGCCCCGGCGCGGCGCGGGCCGTTGGGGCTGTTGATCTCGGGCAAGACCAGGCGGCGGCCAAACACCGTCTCGACATAGCCCAGCGCCTTGGCCTGTTCGCGCGTGGCGTCCATGTAGTGCTTGACGCCCGCAAAGCGCTCAAAGTAGCGGGTGATGTAGTTCTTGGCGGCGGTGTTGTCGATGCCCAAAGCCTTGGCCAAACCAAATGCGCTCATGCCGTAAATCAAACCGAAATTGATGGTCTTGGCATAGCGGCGCTGCTCGCTGCTGACCGTTTCGGGCGTTGCGCCAAACACTTCGGCCGCCGTGGCCTTGTGCACATCCAGCCCTTCGTGGAAGGCCTTGAGCAAGGCCGCGTCGTCGCTCAGGTGCGCCATGATGCGCAGCTCGATCTGGCTGTAGTCGGCACTCGCAATCACGCTGCCCACCGGCGCCACAAAGGCCTCGCGCACTTTGCGGCCCTCGGCCGTGCGCACCGGGATGTTTTGCAGGTTGGGCTCGTTGCTCGACAGACGACCTGTGACGGCCACCGCTTGCGCGTAGTGGGTGTGCACCCGGCCTGTGCGCGGCAGGGCCAGTTGCGCCAACTTGTCGGTGTAAGTGCCTTTGAGCTTGGCCAGGCTGCGGTGCTCCAGGATGCGGGCGGGCAGCGGGTAGTCCTCGGCCAGTTTCTCCAGCACCTCCTCGTCGGTGCTGCGGGCGCCGGTGGCGGTTTTCTTGATGACGGGCAGGCCCAGCTTGTCAAAGAAGATCTCGCCCAGTTGCTTGGGGCTGGCCAGGTTGAAAGGCTGCCCGGCAATCTCGTAAGCCTCGGTTTCGAGCTGCACGATGCGCTCACCCAGCGCCTGGCTTTGCGCGGCCAGTGTGGGCGCGTCGATCAGCACGCCGTTGCGCTCGATGCGGTAGAGCGCTTCGCTGGTGGCGATCTCCAGACCGTACACGTACTTCAGGCCCGCGTGCGCCTCGATCTGAGGCCACAGCGCCAAGTGCACGTCCAGGCACTGGTCCGAGTCTTCGCAGGAGTAATGCGCGGCTTTGTCCACGTCCACCTGCGCAAACGGGATCTGGTGCGCACCCTTGCCGCACAGGTCTTCGTAAGTCACGCCCCGGCGGCCCACATGCCGCTCGGCCAGGCTACTGAGGCCATGCGGTTTGTGCACTTCGAGCACATAGCTCTGGAGCATGGTGTCGTGCGCGTAGCCCTGCACCTCGACGCCGTGGTTCGCGAACACATGGCGGTCGTATTTGATGTTCTGGCCCAGCTTGGGGCAGGCCGGGTTTTCCAGCCAGGGCTTGAGTTTGGCCAGGACCTCGGCCAGCGGCAGCTGCTCGGGCGCACCCGGGCCGTTGTGGGCCAGCGGGATGTAGGCCGCCTCGCCCGGCTTGACGCTGAGGGACAGGCCCACGATCTCGGCCCGCATGGCGTCCAGCGAAGTCGTTTCGGTGTCGATGGCGGTGAGCGGCGCTTGTTCGATGCGGGCCAGCCAGCTGTCGAACGCGGCCCAGTCGAGCACGGTGTCGTATTTCAGGTCGCCTTGCACGGCGCTCGCGGCGCTGTCCAGCTCGGGGGCTGCAGGAGGCGCTTCGTCAGGTGCCGAGCCAAACAAATCGCCCATGCCCGTGTCCATGCCCGTGTTTTTGGGCTTGACCGTTTTGGCTTTGGCCGCAGGCGCAGGCACGGCCCCGCCCAGCGACTGCACCAGCCCCTTGAAACCATAGGTTTGGTAGAACTGGAGCAGCTTGTCTTTGTCAGGCGCGTGCAGGTGCAAGCTGACGAGCGAGGGCAAATCGGGCACCCAGCCGTTCAGGTCGCAATCGGTTTTCATGGTCACCAGGGCCCGGCCCTTGGGCAGCCAGTCCACCGCCTGGCGCAGGTTCTCGCCCGCCACGCCCTTGATGTCGTGGGCGTTTTCCATGAGCTTGTCGAGCGAGCCGTATTCCATCAGCCATTTGGCCGCCGTTTTGGGGCCGACCTTGGCCACACCCGGCACGTTGTCCACCGTGTCGCCCACCAAGGTTTGGTAATCGATCATGAGCGATGGCGGCACGCCAAACTCGGCGGTCACGCCCGCCACGTCGCGTACCTTGCCGTTCATGGTGTCGATGATGGTGATGTGCGCATTCACCAATTGGCTCAAGTCTTTGTCGCCACTCGACACCGTGACTTGGATGCCCTGCTGCGCGGCCACATGGGCCAGCGTGGCGATCACGTCGTCGGCTTCCACCCCCGGCACGTCCAGCACCGTCCAGCCCATCAGGCGCACCAGTTCGTGGATCGGCTCGATCTGCGCGCGCAAATCGTCGGGCATGGGGCTGCGGTTGGCTTTGTATTCGGGGTAAAGCGCGTCGCGGAAGGTGGGGCCTTTGGCGTCGAACACGCAGGCCGCGTAAACGGCCGGAACGTCCTTGCGCAGCCGCTCCATCATGTTGATCATGCCCCGAATGGCCCCGGTGGCGGGGCTGCTCGGGTCACCGGGCACGGCCCGTAAGTCGGGCATGGCGTGGAAGGCGCGGTACAGGTAGCTGGAGCCGTCGACCAACAAGAGGGTCGGTTGGGATGTTTCGGGGGTGTTTTCGCTCATCCCCCGATTGTGTACCGGCTTTCCACCCGAAAAACCACCATGGCTTGGGGTCTGGCCTGCAGCAGTGTGATGTGGCAAAGCGAAGCGCCAACAAACTCCGCCGTACGCCCAGATGGTGTGTGGGGCCTGCGCTGAGGTGATGTGGCAAAGCGAAGCGCCTCTGAGCCTCGGCGCAGGCCCCTCACACCATCGCTCCGCCAGCCAAGCCATCCAGCACGGGCAGCCCTTTGCGGGTCATGTCGGTCTTTTCGCCCTCTACAATCCTTGTTTTGCTCACCCAAGCCAGAACCCTCTGGCGCTTTGACGGTTTTCTCCCCCATGGCGGTATTCACCGAAGTCACCGAAACCCAGGCCAACGACCTGATGCAGTCCCTGAACTTGGGGACCCTCACCGAATTGCGCGGCATCGAAGGCGGCATCGAGAACACCAACTACTTCGCCACCACCAGCCAAGGCGAGTATGTGCTCACCTTGTTTGAGCGCCTGACACAAGAGCAACTGCCGTTTTACCTGTACCTGATGAAGCACTTGGCGGGCCGCGGCATCCCGGTGCCCGACCCGGCGGCCAACCGCGATGGCGACATCCTGCACACCGTGAGCGGCAAACCTGCCGCCGTGGTCAACAAACTGGCGGGCAAAAGCCAGTTGCAACCGCAGGCCTTGCATGCCGCGGCCGTGGGCGACATGCTCGCGCGCATGCACCTGGCCGGGGCCGACTACAACCGCAGCCAGCCCAACTTGCGTGCCCTGCCTTGGTGGAACGACACCGTGCCCGTGGTGCTGCCCTACCTGGATGAAGCCCAAGCCGCCTTGCTGCGCAGTGAATTGGCTTTCCAGAACCACACGGCGAAAACCGCGGCCTATGCCGCCCTGCCCCGTGGACCTGTCCATGCCGACCTGTTCCGCGACAACGTCATGTTCGATGGCGAGCAACTGACCGGCTTTTTTGATTTCTATTTCGCGGGCGTGGACACTTGGTTGTTTGACCTGGCCGTGTGCCTGAACGACTGGTGCATCGATCTGCCCACAGGGGCGCACCACCACGGGCGTGCCCAGGCCATGCTCGCGGCCTACAACCAAGTGCGCCCCTTGAGCGGCGCTGAGCGCGCACTGCTGCCTGCCCTTTTACGGGCAGGGGCTTTGCGTTTTTGGATTTCTCGGCTGTGGGACTACCATCTGCCCCGTGAAGCGTCCATGCTCAAGCCTCACGACCCGACCCACTTTGAGCGCGTTTTGCGTGGCCGTGTCCTGCACCCCGTCTCTGCTTCTGCCTTGATCTGAACCCATGAACTTGCAAATCGTTCCCGCCCGTGCTGGCCTCAAATGGGCGCGCCAGGGCATGCGCACCTTTTGGCGGCAGCCTTTGGCCATGTCGGGGCTGTTCTTTTTGTTCATGGCCACGGTGTCGGTGGTTTCCATGGTGCCCTTCATTGGGGGGGCTTTGGCCTTGGTGGTCTTGCCGGCGCTCACCCTGGGCATGATGGCTGCCACCCAAGTGGCCTCGGACGGCAAATTCCCCATGCCCAGCGTGCTGTTTGTGGCCTTCAAGAGCGGACCGCACCGCCAAACCATGTTCATCTTGGGCGTTTTGTACGCCGTGATTTTCTTGGTGGTGATGGGCTTGTCCACACTGGCCGATGGCGGCACTTTTGCGCAGGTGTACTTTGGTGGCGCCCCCATGACGCCGGAAGTGGTCACGACCGACTCGTTTCAGACCGCCTTGTGGGTGTCCATGCTGTTTTACGTGCCGCTGTCCATGATGTTCTGGCACGCGCCCGCCTTGGTCCATTGGTACGGCATGCCTGCTGTCAAAAGCTTGTTTTTCAGCTTCATGGCCTGTTGGCGCAACCTCAAGGCTTTCACGGTGTATGTGTTCGCCTGGGGTGTGGTTTTCATGTCGGCTGCAGTCTTGGCCATGCTCATCGCCAGCTTGCTGGGCAACCCGGGTCTGATGATGGCCACCTTCATGCCCATGGCCCTGATGGTGGCGGCCATGTTTTTCACATCCATGCTGTTCTCGGTGCGCGACTGTTTCGCGACCGATGTCTATGACGAGCCGCCCAGCCGTGCGGGGCAACCCGACTGAGGGCCTCAGTGGTGGTGGCCGTGCGCACCGTGTGCATGGCGGTGTGTGATCTCTTCGGCTGAAGCGGCACGCACCTCTTGCACCGTCAAGGTGAGCGTCAGGTGTTGACCCGCCCAAGGGTGGTTGGCATCCAAGATGACTTTGTCGCCCTTGATCTTGACCACGTTGAACACCTGTTCATGGCCTTCGGCCGAGCGGCCACGCAACTGGCCGCCCACTTTCACGCCAGGTGGAAACTCGCTTTTGGGGATGGTTTGCACCAGGCTCTCGTCGCGCTCGCCAAAGGCGTCGGCCGGGGCCAACTTCAAGGTGGTCGTGAAACCCACAACTTGCCCTTCGAGGGCAGCTTCAATTTTGGGGAAGGTGTTGTCATAGCCGCCATGCAGGTAAGACGTGGGCTCTTGTGTCTTGTCGAGCAATTGGCCTTGGGCATTGACCACTTTGTGGTGCATGGTGACCACGGTGTCTTGGGTGATTTTCATAAAAACTGTTTCCGGTTATCCATCGGGTGATTGTCGTTCAGTCGTGGCGTATTTTCAGCGCGTCAATTGAATCTGTGGCAGTGAGCCCCTGCTCGCGAAAAAGCCTAGCAGACCGCGAACATTCGGCCGCAGGGGCGGCCTCCCACAGGGGCAGACAGGCTGCCTCAAACCACCGTGAGTTTAGCCACGCTCAGCGCCAGCCATTTCACGCCGTGGCGCGGAAAATTGACCTGGGCACGGGCATCGGCCCCTGCGCCTTCGACGGCCAGGACTTTGCCCTCACCGAACTTGGTGTGGAACACCTGTTTGCCCGCCGAAATGCCATGCTCAGGCGCGGCTTTTTGCACAGGCACCGGGGGGCTTTTGTAGGTTTCGGTGCTCAAGCTGCTCTGGCCCCAGGCTGGACGCGCGTGGCGGCTGGAAGCCGGGGTTTGCGGCCATGCACCGCCGGATGCACCGGCGCCCCCTGCACTGCCCAAATTCGAGAAACCGCCGGTTTTGGGCGTCACCCACTTCAAGCAGGCTTCGGGCAACTCGTCCAGAAAACGGCTTTTCAGGTTGTAGCGGGTCTGGCCGTGCAGCATGCGGGTTTGCGAATGGCTCAGGTACAGGCGCTTGCGGGCCCGGGTGATGGCCACATACATCAGGCGACGCTCTTCTTCCAGGCCATCGAAATCATTCATCGAATTTTCATGCGGGAACAGGCCCTCTTCCAAACCCGTGATGAACACCGCATCAAACTCCAAACCCTTGCTGGCGTGCACGGTCATGAGCTGGACGGCGTCTTCCCCGGCCTGTGCCTGGTTGTCGCCGGCCTCCAAAGAGGCGTGCGTCAAAAACGCCGCCAACGGGCTCATGATCACGCCGTCTTCGCTGAACGCATCCACGGTGCCCAGGTTGGCGTCAGTTGAGCCGCTCAGGCCTTGGCTGGCGGGACTTTGCGACAAGGTTTGCGGCATGGCCACCGCGCTGCGGCCAAAGCCTTCTTGGGTCACAAAGCTCTCGGCGGCGTTGACCAATTCTTCCAAGTTCTCGACCCGGTCTGCGCCTTCTTTTTCGGCGCGGTAGTGGTTGACCAAGCCGGTTTTGTCCAGCACCAGGTCAATGATTTCGCGCAGCGTCAGACCTTCTGTCTGCTCGCGCAGCACATCGACCATGGCCACAAAGGCGGCCAGGTTGGCCCCGGCCTTGCCGGTGGTGGCGCTCACCGCATCGTGCAGCGAGCAGCCTGCGGCGCGCGCGGCATCTTGCAACTGCTCGATGCTGCGTGCGCCGATGCCGCGCGGCGGAAAGTTGACCACCCGCAAAAAGCTGGTGTCGTCGTTGGGGTTCTCCATCAGGCGCAGATAAGCCAGTGCGTGCTTGATCTCGGCGCGTTCAAAAAAGCGCAAACCGCCATACACGCGGTACGGGAAGCCAGCGTTGAACAGCGCCGTTTCCAGCACCCGGCTTTGCGCGTTGCTGCGGTACAGCAAGGCCACTTCCTTGCGCTCAAAGCCGTCCAATTTGACCAACTGGCGCAACTCCTCCACCAACCACTGCGCCTCGGCAAAGTCGGACGGCGACTCCACCACCCGCACTGGCTCGCCCGCGCCTTGGTCGGTGCGCAAGGTTTTGCCCAGGCGGGTTTTGTTGTGGCTGATCAGGTGGTTGGCCGAGTCGAGGATGTTGCTGAAGCTGCGGTAGTTCTGCTCCAGCTTGATCTGGTGTTGGACCTGAAACTCGCGCACAAAGTCGGCCATATTGCCCACGCGGGCACCGCGGAAGGCGTAAATGCTCTGGTCGTCGTCGCCCACGGCCAAGATGGCGCATTCACCGCCCTCGCCCGGCAAGCCGGCCAGCTGCTTGAGCCAGGCGTATTGCAGCTTGTTGGTGTCCTGAAACTCGTCCACCAAAATGTGGCGAAAGCGGCGGCGGTAATGCTCGCGCACATGCACGTTGTCGCGCAGCAACTCGTACGAGCGCAGCATCAGTTCGCCAAAATCCACCACGCCTTCGCGCAGGCATTGCGCTTCGTACAGCTGGTACAGCTCCACTTTGCGGCGGGTCTCATCGTCGCGCACCGGCACATCGCCGGGGCGCTGGCCGTCTTCTTTGCAGCCCGAGATGAAATACTGCACCTGCTTTGGGGGAAAGCGGTCTTCGTCCACATTGAACTGCTTGCACAGGCGCTTGACGGCCGAGAGCTGGTCTTGCGTGTCCAAAATTTGAAACGTCTGCGGCAAGCCGGCCAGCTGGTAATGCGCCCGCAAAAACCGGTTGCACAGCCCGTGGAAGGTGCCAATCCACATCGCGTTCACGTTCACCGGCAGCATGGCCTGCAAGCGCAGCTTCATCTCTTTGGCCGCTTTGTTGGTGAAGGTCACAGCCAAAATGCCGCCGGGCGAGACCTGCGAGGTTTGCAGCAGCCAAGCGATGCGTGTGGTCAGCACCCGTGTTTTGCCCGAGCCGGCCCCCGCCAAGATCAAAGCGTGCTCGGCAGGCAAGGCCACAGCCCGGTGCTGCTCATGGTTGAGCTGGGCGAGCAAAGGCGAAGCGTTCGCCGCGGGGTCGGAAAAGGGAGACATCATGCTGTTGATTGTAGAAAGGTCCGAAAGCCCGCCGGCGTGCCGGCTGAGCCACCGCGGCCCACCGTGGCAGACGCCGAAAACCTCAGGCAAACCCTAGCCTTCTGGGTGTAAACAACTATTTACAGGGGGCGCAACGCCAGTTAAAACCGTATATACGGATTGAGCAGAAAGGCCCGTCATGTCTCGCATCAACGCTTGGGTAGCCAAAATAAGCCGAATTCCTCAGGATCTGGCTTGTTTTTTCTATGTGCCATCGGCCACGGGCTCTTTCGAGCACGGCCATCAGAGCTTGGGCCCCACGGCTTCGTCGACGGTTTCCCACAAGCACTGGCCAGAGGCCGCTCGCAAGCCGCTGCCCATGATCAAGTTGGCGCCTCGCACCAAACATTGATGGGGGCACCAAGCCCCTGACGCCAACGGTCAGCCAATTCCAGTAGAATCAGACACCGGGCCCAAGATTCTTGTGCCCGGTTTTTTTTGCCCTGAATCTGCAACGGGTTCACCACAGGGGCCAGAGAACCGGCCAAGCCAAGCGCTCATTCGTTCCTTTTAACGATTCCTCTTTGGAGCTTGGTTTTCTCATGGAAATTTTTGATTACGACAACATCCTGTTGCTGCCACGCAAATGCCGCGTGGAAAGCCGTTCCGAGTGCGACGCGGGCGTCGAACTCGGTGGCCGCAAGTTCCGCCTGCCGGTGGTGCCTGCCAACATGAAAACGGTGGTGGACGAGTCCATTTGCCTGTGGATGGCGCAAAACGATTACTTCTACGTCATGCACCGCTTTGACCTGGACAACGTCCAGTTCGTGCGCGACATGCACGCCAAAGGTGTTTACGCCTCGATCTCGCTGGGCGTCAAAGCCCCTGACCGCGCCACGGTGGACCAACTCGCGGCCGAAAACCTGGTGCCCGAGTTCATCACCATCGACATCGCCCACGGCCATGCCGACAGCGTGCGCGACATGATTGGCTACATCAAGGGCAAATTGCCCACGAGCTTCGTCATCGCGGGCAATGTGGCCACACCCGAAGCGGTGATCGACCTCGAAAACTGGGGCGCTGACGCCACCAAAGTGGGCGTGGGCCCCGGCAAGGTCTGCATCACCAAGCTCAAGACGGGTTTTGGCACGGGCGGCTGGCAGTTGTCGGCGCTCAAGTGGTGCGCCCGCGTGGCGACCAAGCCCATCATTGCCGACGGCGGCATCCGCAGCCACGGCGACATCGCCAAGAGCATCCGCTTTGGCGCGAGCATGGTCATGATCGGCTCACTCTTTGCCGGCCACGAAGAGTCGCCCGGCAAGACGGTGGAGGTCGATGGCGAGATGTTCAAGGAGTACTACGGCTCGGCGTCTGACTTCAACAAGGGCGAGTACAAGCACGTGGAAGGCAAGCGCATTCTGGAGCCCATCAAGGGCAAGCTGGCCAACACGCTGATCGAGATGGAGCAAGACGTGCAAAGCTCAATCAGCTACGCGGGCGGCACCAAGCTGATGGACATCCGCAAGGTGAACTACGTGACCCTGGGCGGCGACAACGCGGGCGAACACCTGCTGATGTGAACCCACCGCCGCTTGGACAAAAAAGGGAGCCGCAGGGCTCCCCTTTTTTTTGGGGGGGGTCAACGCTTCAGCGCAAAGCCCCAAGCGCCAGCATCAGGCCGCTGACGACCAACAGGGCGCAAATGGTCTGGCGCAGCCGGGCCACGGGCACGAGGTGTGCCAGGCGGTGGCCCAGCCAAACACCCCCCAAAGCCACACCGATCAACAGCAGCCAGCGTTGCCAGAGCAGCTCACTGCCCAAGCGCCCCTCCCAGCCCATGCCGGCCAACACGGTGCTGGCGGCCACGGTGATGATCATGGGCGTGCTGGCGCGCATGTGCTGCACATCGGCCACGCGGCGGCTCAGCCAGGCCACCACGAGCGGCCCTGCGGTGCCAAAGAGCATTTCAACCACACCAATGGCCGTGCCCACCGGATAAGCCCAGAGGGGCGCAGGCAGCCCTTTTCGCTCTGCCGCCGGGCGCAAGGCGTTGACGCCCACACCGGCCACATACATGCCCAGCAGCACGAGGGGCCAACGGGCCTGCAAATGCGGCATGAGCCACAAGCCGAGCAAGGTGCCGAGCACCAGCCCGGGAAGCAAACGGCGCAACTCGCGCCACTGCACCTGTCGCCAGTTCAGACCACTGTGAAACGCCGAAGCCGGGACATCCATGAGCAAGGTCAGCGCGACCACCTCGGGCAAAGGCCACTGCCAGGCCAGCAGCGGCACGATGACCAGTGCCGAACCAAAGCCCGTCAAGCCCAAGACGGTGTAACCCAGCAAAACCACGCCCATGGGGTAAAGCCACTCGTGCATCCTGATTCCTTTTTGGCCGTCAATCGGTCAAGTGTTTTTGGACAAACTCTCCGAACACCGACATGGCAGGCAACTCGCTGCGGCCAACCAGGGTGATGAGGCCCAGCCGAGCCTGGGCTTTCAGCGGAGTTTGCATCGGCAACTCGACCCATCCACCTTGGGCCATGCCCGCGCGCGCAGCGCCCACGATGCCCAAATAAACCGCATCGGTCTGTCCCACCACATCGAGCAAGCTGGCGATGTCTTCACACTGCAAGGTGGTCATTTGTGCGGGATTGGCTTGAGGTCCATAGTGGTCCACCAGCAAGCGGGCCACCTCTTGCGACAGCGGGATGGAGGCGATGGGGAAAGCCAGCAAAGCGTCAAAAGGGACGCCATCGGGGTGAAGGCTGAGCAGCGGATGACCCTGGCGGCACACAAAGCCTGCGCGCATCTCGACCACATGCGAGATTTTCAAGTCCGGCGCGGCTTCCACACGCCGCACGTCCACCACCAAGGCATCGAGCTGGCGCTCGCGCAGCTGGGTCAACTGCAGCTCGGTGGAGCCGCGAGAGACGGTCACCTGCACCGTGGGGTGGTGCCGGGCCATGTAGACCAGCCATGGCGTCATCAGCATGGCGCCGGGGCCAGAGCCCAAGCCCACCCGCAAATGGCCCAGGCCCCCTCGCTGCAGCAAGGCCGCGCCCTCTTGGAGTTCTTGGGCGTCGTGCACGATGCGCCGTGCCCGCTCGAGCACCAAGCGGCCCAAAGGTGTCAGCTCATTTTTTTTGCCGATGCGGTCCACCAGCATCCCGCCCAAGTCTTCCTCCAGCGCCTGGATGCTGCGGCTCAAGGCGGACTGGGTGATGTGCAGCTTTTCGGCCGCACGGCTGAAGGAGCCCGTTTCGGCCAAGGCCAGCCAATGCTCCAGGTGTCTGAGGTTCATGTATTCATTTTACGAATGAATATCAGAAAAATAAGTCATTGGACACATTGAATTGGCATTTTTACGATGTGTTCATGGTCACTTCAACCATGCCAAAAAACCCACTCAATGGAGACATCATGAACGTCAAAACCCTTCTCGGCAGCCTGCTGCTGGCCGCCAGCGCCTTTGGCCCGGCCTGGGCACAGCCCTATCCCACGAAAACCATCAACCTGATCGTGCCCTACCCGGCCGGTGGACCGTCCGACTTTTTTGCCCGCAAAGTGCAGCCCGACGCGGCCGCCAAACTGGGGCAGACCATGATCATCGAGAACATTGGCGGGGCCGGTGGCGCCATCGGCATGGCCAAACTGGTCAACGCACCCGCCGACGGCTACACCCTCAGCTTGGGCAGCCCCATGGAGCTGGTGCTGGCCCCCATGGCCATCCAGGGTGTGAAGTACAAATCCGAAGACTTCAAACTGGTGGCCCAATTCGCCACCACCACGACCATCTTGGCGGTGCGCAACTCCCTCAACGTCAAGACCGTGGACGAACTGCTGGCATTGGCCCGCAAGAATGCCGACAAGCCCCTGAGCTACGGCAGCGTGGGCCCCGGCTCGCTGTACCACCTGGTGGGCGAAAAATTCTCCCAACTCACCAAAGTCCAGATGCTGCATGTGCCCTACAAAGGCATTGCGCCGCTGTTGACCGACCTGATGGGGGGCCAGATCGACATGGCTTTCCTGCCCATGGCCGGCTCGATTCCGCAAACCCTCATCGACGGCAAGGTTCAGGGCCTGGCCGTGACCGCCAAAACCCCGCACGCGCTGTTCAAGCAGTTTCCGGCCATGGCCACCATGAAGGGGCTCGAAGGCATGGACTTTGACCTCTGGGCCGGTGTGCAGGTGCACAAAAACACCCCGGACGCTGTGGTCAACACCCTGAACAAGGCTTTTTATGCGGCCGCTGAAGTGCCCGAAACCCGCAAGGCCCTGGAAGCCAGCGGCAACGTGGTCTTGCCTGCCCGCACGCCCACGGAGCTGGCTCGCATTTACCTTGGAGACATCGAGCGCTACCGCGCCATCGCCAAATCGATTAATCTGCAAGCTCAGTAATCCCTACCCCCCAAGAGGCCCTTCATGAACGCACCCAGCGAAGCTTTTTTGCACGACAAACTGCACGCCTTGCATGCCCAGGCGGATGAATTCATCGCGGTGCGCCGTGACATCCACAAGCACCCAGAGATGGGCTACAAGGAGTACCGCACCAGCGATTTGGTGGCCGAGCAACTGAGCGCTTGGGGCTACCAGGTCACGCGGGGTCTGGGCGGCACCGGCCTGGTTGGCCAGCTCAAAAAGGGGACGGGCGGCAAAAGCATCGGCATCCGTGCCGACATGGACGCTTTGCCCATTGACGAAGCCACTGGCCTGCCTTACGCCAGCTGCAACGTGGGCATCATGCATGCCTGCGGCCATGACGGTCACACCGCCATGCTGCTGGCAGCGGCCAAGCACATCGCCCAAAAAGGCGTCTTCTCGGGCACCGTGAACCTGATCTTCCAGCCCGCTGAGGAAGGTCTGGGCGGCGCCAAGAAGATGATGGAAGACGGTTTGTTCAAGCGCTTCCCCTGCGACGCCATCTTTGCCATGCACAACATGCCCAGCCACCCACAGGGCCACCTGGTTCTGCGCGACGGCTCGGCCATGGCGTCTTCGGACAACGTGACCATCACCTTGCACGGCAAAGGCGGGCACGGCGCCATGCCGCATGTGGCCGCTGACCCGGTGGTGGCTGGCTCGGCCATCGTCATGGGGCTGCAAAGCATCGTGGCGCGCAATGTCGACCCACAGCAAATGGCCATCATCACGGTGGGCGCCTTCAATGCGGGGGTGGCCAACAACGTGATCCCGCAAACCGCCACGCTGCGCTTGAGCGTGCGTTCGCTGGACCGCGATGTGCGCATCCTGCTCGAAAAGCGCATCACCGAGCTGGTCCACGCGCAAGCCCAAAGCTACGGTGTCTCAGCCGACATCGACTACCAACGCGGCTACCCCGTGCTGGTGAACCACCTGGCTGAAACCGATTTCGCCCGCGATGTGGCCGAAGAGTTGGTGGGGGCGGACAAAGTCGTGCGCCAAGGCCGCGCCCTGAACGGCAGCGAAGACTTTGCCTTCATGCTCGAAGAGGTGCCGGGCAGCTACTTGCTGATCGGCAATGGCGACGGCTCGGGTGACGGCCATGGGGCGTGCATGGTGCACAACCCCGGTTACGACTTCAACGACAAAAACGTGGCCGTGGGCTCGGCCTATTGGTCACTGCTGGTCGAGCGGTTTTTACCGGCCTGACACCAGACAGCCCGAAGCCCTCTCTGGCACGACCTGTGGTGGGTGGCCGCCCGGGCAGGGTCAGTTCACTTGGTTGTGGGAGGCCGCCCCTGCGGCCGAAGGCTTGGCTTACCGCGGCTTGCATTCGAGGCGGGTATTCAGAGCATGCATTCGCGAGCAGGGGCTCGCTCCCACAGGAATGGCCTTCTCAGCCAGGGCACGTGCGCTTTTTCGTGGGAGGCCGCCCCTGCGGCCGAAGGCTTGGCTTACCGCGGCTTGCATTCGAAGCGGGTATTCAGAGCATGCATTCGCGAGCAGGGGCTCGCTCCCACAGGAATGGCCTTCTCAGCCAGGGCACGTGCGCTTTTTCGTGGGAGGCCGCCCCTGCGGCCGAATGGAACAGGTCGGCTCAGGCCGATGCTTGGTGAATCAAGGTGTGGGCCAGCGTGTTCAGCCGAGAGCCTACAGAGGTCAAATCGGTCACCACACTGAAGTGGTTCAGGCCGGGCAGGTCTTCGCAAACGGGCACCGTCTTGGGCCCCCAAGCCTGGTGGATCAAGCGGTTGTGGCGCAAAAACTCTGGGCTCTCATCACCCCCCACGACGGTGAACAAAACGCCCTGACGGGGCCGCCGCCATTTGGCGGGGCTGCACATGCGCACGTGCTCAGGCGTCAAGCGCAGATCGCCCTGCACAAACGGCGTCTTGCGCACAGGCGCCAAATCAAACAAGCCCGAAATCGACAGGCCCTTGCGCACCAAGCCCGCAGGCACATCGCGTCCCACGGCCTTCCAGTCACAGCCCAGCAACATGGCGGCCAAGTGGCCCCCTGCCGAATGGCCGATCACGGTGATGTTGCTGCGGTCACCGCCATGCTCGGCAATGTGCCGCCCCACCCAGGCGGTGGCCCGCGCCATTTGCAGGGCGATGTCGGGCACGGTGACAGGTTGGGCATCGCTGCCAGGACACAAAGCGTAATTGACCACCACGACACAGGCGCCCATGTCACGCAGGGCTGGCGCGACAAAAGAATGGTCTGACTTGTCCAAGCTGCGCCAGTAGCCCCCGTGGATGAAGATCACCACAGGTGCGTTGGCTTTGGCGGCAGGAAAAATGTCCAAGGTTTCACTGGGTCCCTCACCATAGGCCACATCCAGCAAAGGCTTGAGCGCCTCACGCGCCAGCACCGAAGCGCTTTTCCAATGCGCAAAGTGTTCTGCGAAATCGGGCACCAAGGCCCGGTTGTTGTACATGCGGTCGTGCCAAGCAGCGTCTTTGATGGGCATAGGGGTCTCCTGTTAAATTTTCATTTCCAAGCGAAGCTGGATGTTGCGCCAATTGCGGTCGGTGGTGCGGGCGGTCTCGTACTGAGCACCTGTGTTGAAAGTGGTGGCCGTCTCATAGTCACGCGGCAACAGATTGCTCACGGTCAAACGCAAGGCGGTCGCCGCCGAGAATCGCCACTGGCCGTACACGTCCACCACGCGCTTGATGCCCTGGTAAGACCGTTGCTCTTGGCTGCGCCGGGTGTCGTAGTCGGGGTTCCAATTGACGTTGCCCCCCACGGTCAGGGGCATGCCCCGCCACCGGTAGTCGCCGCCTAAGTTGGCGGTCATGCTGGGTTGCTGGTCCAAGCGGTTGTCGGGGCCGGGCACATCCTTGACCTTGGAGCGAAAAAAACTCACGTTGCTGCGGATGTCGACAGGCCAGGCCTCTGTCCACGCCTGGTTCAATCGGAATTTGGCTTCCAGCTCGATGCCCTGGGTGACAGCGTCGCCGACGTTTTGGGCGCTGGACACCCAACGCTGTTGGCTTGACCAGTCCACGGTCTGCAAACGGGTCTGGTAACGGATCAGGTCTTGGATGTTGCGACGGAAGACATTGGCGCTGAGCACGCCCCCGCCTTCCAGATGGCGCTCAAATCCCAGGTCAATGCCGGTGGCCAGCTCGGGGCGCAGGTCAGGGTTACCGACACGGTCGGGTTGGGTGGGGGTGTTGCTGGGAAACAGGTCGGGCTGGTAGTCACGCGAATAACGCAGAGGTGCCACCATGTTGTACAGCGTGGGCGTCTTGTAACTGCGCGTCAAGCTCATGCGCACTTGGTCGCGCTTGGCCGGATCGGGTTTCCACAAGGCGTGCAGCAAGGGCGTCAACACCTGGCTTTTGTTGTGTTTGAGCACCTCGCTCACTTGTCCCTCGGTCAAGATGCTCTCGTAGCGGACGCCTGCATAGGCCGACCAATGGGGATTGATCTTGAACTCGTCTTGCGTGTAAGCGGCCCAACGAGTTGTGCGGGCTTTCAAATTACCACTGTCTTCACCAGCGCCAGGGCTGGCCTCTTCGACGCGTCGAACGCCTTCATGCTCCAAACCACTGACCCACTGGTGCCCGTTGTCCAGCACGCGGGTCCATTTGCCACTCAGACTGGTGGTGCGGTCGGTGAAGCGCTGCTCGTCCAGCGCATTGGACAAGACACCACTGCTCAAAGCGGTTTGCGTGATGTGCTGCTTGTACTTGGCTTGACCCAAGCCGAAACGCACCTCCAGACGGTCATCGGCCGACAAGCGTTGGCTCCACTGGCCATTCAAACGGGCGGCGGCATAGCGGCTTTCGTTATCGGTCAAGGCCGAGTTTGAGCTGGATGGCAACAAGATCGACTTGGCATCGATGCGCCCTTGTGCCGCGTATTCGGAATAAATCAGAAATGGCGTCAAGGTCAGGCTTTTGCCTTGCTCACCTTTCCACTGCAAACGGGCGTTGGCATGAACACCTTGTCGGCGACCCACGGATTGCGCAATGCGCTGCTCCTCCCGATCCAGGGAATCATCCGTGTAGTTGGAGGAGATCTCGGTGAGGCTCTCATCGGCGCGTTGGCTGTCCATGGCCGACAGCGTGAAGGTGCCGCTCAAGGGTGAGGTGTTGAGGTTGTGCACCCAGTTCAACATGCTCGAGCCTTGCCCATGCTCCTGGCTGCGGGTGATTTTCAAATCGTCCGGCGAGGCTTTTCGGCCTTCGCGCAACACAATGTTGATCGTGCCTGCAATCGCGCGGGCGCCGGTTTCGGCCGTGGGTGCTCGCAAAATCTCAATGCGCTCCACCTGTTCTGGGGTCAAGGTGTCGATCGAAAAACCGGGCGGCGTGCGCTCACCATCCAGCAGAATTTGGGTGTACCCCCCACCCAGTCCGCGCATCCGAATGGCGCCGCCACGACCCGGTGCGCCCTGCACGGTCACGCCCGGCAAGCGCTTGAGCACATCGCCCAAAGTGGCATCCCCTTGTTTCTCGATTTCTTCACGGCCCATCACGATTTTGGAGGCCGTGGACTCTTGGCGCGCTTCGGTGTCGGTGTTGCGGGTGCCGCGAATCTCCACCTGGCCCAGATCGCTTGACGCAGGGGCCGCTGAAGGGGCTTGCGCCAGAGCGACGCAGGGCGCCGACAACACACCCAGGGCCGATGCCACCAAGCCCCAAGGCACAACAGAGCCAGACCCGGTCAGAAACTGGGCCACAACAGGAAGATGAGATTTAGAGGAGGTATCGCGCATGGGGCCATTTTGACAGCCTCCCATGACAGCTGTGGGCCGGCCCGGTAAAGACCGGGACGCCCACACGATCAATCCTGCAAGCGTTTACTCTTCGGATTTGAACAAGGCCGCCACTTTGCGCTTGGGCTTGATGTTGGCCGAAATCGAGGAGCGGACGGTTTGAGGTCCGCTGGGCTCCCAGCTGGGCGGCACGTCGGTCGCCGCTGGCTCGTAAGGTTTTTGGAAAAACGGATCGCGGTTGATCGGCGCAGGGCGAAAGCCTCCGCGTCGCTCATGGGGTGCGTCCAGGGCATCTCGGGGATCGAGCTCGCGGCGACGGCCCTCGGGGGCGCGTGAACGTGGACGGTCCTCCGCCCGTTCACCCCATTTCGCGGGCGCAGGGCCAGCAGGTCGGGTGTCGAGCTGCAGCGTTTCCACGTCCAGCTTTTTCTTGATCAGCTTTTCAATGTCGCCCACCAAGCGGGCATCCGAAGGACTGACCAAGGTCACCGCCAGGCCCGAAGCGCCAGCGCGGCCGGTGCGGCCAATGCGGTGCACATAGTCTTCGGCGTTGAAAGGCACATCGAAGTTGAACACGGCAGGCACATCTTTGATGTCCAGACCGCGAGCGGCCACATCGGTACACACCAGCAAATCGACTTCGCCCTTTTTGAAGGCTTCCAGCGCTTTGAGGCGCTCGTCCTGGCTCTTGTCACCGTGCAAGGCCGCAGTGCGCAAACCTTCGCGCTCCAAGGAGCGGGCCAAACGGCCGCAGCCGAGCTTGCTGTTCACAAAAATGAAGGCCTGCTTGATGCCCCGGTCGTCCAACACCTTGCGGATCACGCGGCGCTTGTCGTCGTCTTGCGCGGCGTAAAAGCGCTGCTCCACCGTCGAAGCCGTCTCGTTGGGCCGCGCCACTTCGATGGTGATCGGGTTTTGCAGGTAACTGCCGGCCAAGCGTTTGATTTCGGGCGAGAAGGTGGCCGAGAACAGCAGCGTGGTGCGTTGCTTGGGCAAAAAGCTCAGGATGCGCTGCAGATCGGGCAAAAAGCCGATGTCCAGCATGCGGTCAGCCTCGTCCAGCACCACATATTCGACCTGGTTCAGCACCGCGTTTTTGGCTTCGATGTGGTCCAGCAAGCGGCCCGGCGTGGCGACCAGCACCTCGACGCCTTTTTTCAGCTCCAAAGTTTGGGGCTTCATGTCCATGCCACCAAACACCACCGCGCTGCGCAGCTGGGTGTATTTGGCGTACATCTTGATTTGTTGGGCCACCTGGTCGGCCAGCTCGCGTGTGGGCAACAACACCAAAGCGCGCACCGGGTGACGGGCGGGCGAGGTGGAGGGGTTTTCATGCTTGAGCAGGCGCTGCAGCAAGGGCAGCGAAAAAGCCGCCGTCTTACCTGTGCCGGTTTGGGCTGCGCCCATCACGTCCTGGCCCGTCAACACCACTGGAATGGCTTGGGCCTGGATAGGGGTCATGGATTCGTAGCCCATTTCGGCTACGGCTCGTGCCAGCGTAGGCGCCAGCGATAAATTGGAAAAAGAGTCGGTCATTAACCCGCTATTGTCGCATTTTGAGGTGACAGGCCAAAAACCGAGGGTGGAACCTCAGGTTTTGGGGAGCGTCACGCCCACTTGGCCCTGGTACTTGCCGCCCCGGTCCTTGTAGCTGGTCTCGCAAACCTCATCGCTTTCCAGGAACAAAACTTGGGCACATCCCTCACCTGCATAAATCTTGGCGGGCAGTGGTGTGGTGTTGCTGAACTCCAGCGTCACATAGCCTTCCCACTCGGGCTCGAACGGGGTGACATTGACGATGATGCCGCAGCGGGCGTAGGTGCTTTTGCCCAGGCAAATGGTGAGCACATTGCGCGGGATGCGGAAATATTCCACCGTGCGGGCCAGTGCAAAGCTGTTGGGCGGGATGATGCACACATCGCCTTCGATGTCCACAAAGCTGCGCTCGTCAAAGTTTTTGGGGTCCACCACCGTGCTGTAGATGTTGGTGAACACCTTGAACTCCGGCGCACAGCGGATGTCGTAGCCGTAGCTGCTGGTGCCGTAGCTCACAATTTTCTGACCAGCGGCGTTCTGGCGGATTTGTCCGGGCTCAAACGGCTCGATCATGCCGTGCTGCTCTGCCATGCGGCGGATCCATTTGTCGCTCTTGATGCTCATGGTGTGCCTTTGTAACGATCCGGCTATTTTAGGGTCTTGCCCACAGCCCCTGCTCGGGGCTGGCCCGTCATCGGGCGATGCGGCCCACGACCCCTTGCACCAAGTAGTTCATGTTCAGAATTTGGGCGTCTGTCAGGGCCTGCCCTGCGGGCACGAGCAACTTGCCATCGTTGTCGCTGATCGGGCCCGCAAAGGGCTGCAGCTTGCCTGTGCCCACTGCTTTTTGCTGGGTCAATATTTCAGACTGCACGGCTTTGGGCACCTTGGGGCCGAAGTCGCCCACCCGGATCATGCCGTCCTTCACACCGCCCCACACGCTGCCCGATGTCCACTGACCGGCCCATGCGGCCTTGACGCGGGCCGTGTAATAGTCGCCCCACTGGTGGGTCACCGCGATGATTTGGGCATCCGGTCCGATCTTGCGCATGTCGGAGTGGTAGGCCACAGCCATCTTGCCGCGCTCTTGGGCGGCGGCCATGACGGCGGTTGAGCCGGTGTGGAACGCGATCACATCCACCTCTTGGTTGAACAAGGCCATGGCCGCTTCACGCTCTTTCGGTGGGTCAAACCAGGCGTTGAGCCAAACCACCTTGACGGTGGCCTTGGGGTTGACCGAGCGCATGCCCAACGTGAAGGCGTTGATGCCTTGGAGGACCTCGGGAATCGGAAAGCCCGCCACATAACCGGCCACGTTCGTTTGCGTCATGCGCCCTGCCGCGATGCCCGCCAAATAGCGGCCTTCGTAATAACGGGCGTTCGATGCGGCCACATTGGGCGCGGTTTTGAAGCCGGTCACCGACTCGAACTTCACGTTGGGAAAGTCTTTGGCCACCTTGAGCGTGGGCTCCATGTAGCCAAAACTGGGCGTGAAGATGATCTGGTGGCCTTGTTGCGCCAGGTCGCGGATCACGCGCTCGGCGTCAGCGCCCTCGGCCACATCGGCCACAAAGGTGGTCTTGACTTGATCGCCCAGGGCCTTTTCCACAGCCTTGCGGCCCTCGTCGTGCTGACGCGTCCAGCCCGCTTCGGTGATGGGCGAGACATAGACAAAACCGGCCTTGATGGGCTCGGTGGATTTGGCTTGGGTTTGCGCCTGAACGGCGGGCAGAAAAAAGCAGGCGGCCACCAGCGTGGCTGCGAGGTTTTTATACATGGTAGTCCTCTACATGGCCCCGAGATGGAACAAAACAAAGCCCGCCGGGGCGGCGGGCTTCGGGGCAAGATTTTAGCAAGACCTTGAAGGCCCTCAGTCGGACGCCACAAACCCCGCAAAGCATTGCTTGAGCTCATGCATCCAGCGGTGCTTGTCGGTCTCAGGGGCGAAGCTCGCCTCGATGCTGTTGGCCGCCAGTTTGTAGGCTTGCTGAGCGCTCAGGTGCAAGGCGGCGAAAGTCTGCAGGTAGTTGTCGTTCAGGTAGCCGCCAAAATAGGCCGGGTCGTCCGAGTTGAGGGTCACGCACACACCCGCGTCCAGCATCTGGCCCAGGTTGTGGTCGGCCAAATTTTTGAACACGCACAGCTTGAGGTTGGACAGCGGGCACACGGTCAGCGGCATGCGGCTGTCGGCCAGGCGTTTCATCAGCGCGGCGTCGTGGATGGCTTGTACGCCGTGGTCGATGCGCTCCACCTGCAGGGTGTCCAGCGCGCTCCAGATGTAGGCCGGCGGCCCCTCCTCACCCGCATGGGCCACACAGTGCAAGCCCAGCGCCCGGGCGCGTTCAAACACGCGGGCAAACTTTTCGGGTGGGTGCCCCACTTCGCTGGAATCGAGCCCCACGCCGATGAACTGCTCGCGCCAGGGCATGGCGGCTTCGAGCGTGGCCAGCGCATCGTCTTCGGACAAGTGGCGCAAAAAGCACAAAATCAGATCGGCGCTGATGTTCAGTTGGCTTTGCGCATCGCGACAGGCTCGGCTCAGGCCTTCAATGACCGTGCCCATGGCCACGCCCCGCGCTGTGTGGGTTTGGGGGTCAAAAAACAGCTCGGCCCGCACCACATGGTCGGCTTTGGCCTTTGCAAAATATGCCCAGGCCATGTCGTAAAAATCCTGCTCATGCAGCAAGACACTCGCGCCGGCGTAATACAGGTCCAGAAAACTTTGCAGATCGGTGAAGGCATAGGCGCTGCGCAGGGCGGCCACATCGGCATAGGGCAATGGCACGCCATTGCGCTGGGCCAGTGCGAAGATCAACTCGGGCTCCAATGAGCCTTCGATGTGGATGTGCAGCTCGGCCTTGGGCATGACGCGCAGCAACTCGGGCAAGCGCTCTGGGGCAATGGCATGGACTTTGAACATGGTCAATCCTGAAAAAATTGGGCACGAATCACAGACGCATCGAGGTGCAAGAAAGTGCTGTTGTGCCGGTCCGTCAAAGGCCCGCCACCGGGTACAACATGGCCACTGGGGTCATGGCCGATGGCCTTGAACTTCCATTGGCCATTGATCCACTTGAAATTGCCCACATGCTGGCCAGACGGGTCGTGCAGGGCATGAACGCCATCGTTGATTTTTTGAATGTGCATGCTGTCAGTATCCATGCCTTGTCAATGGCCCCGGAAATCGCCCCGCTCCATCCACCACGACACCGCAAACCCGGCCACCAGGCCCCAAAAGGCTGCGCCAATGTTGAACAAGCCGATGTCGGCCACCGTGACCAGCAGGCTGACCAATGCACCGAGTGAAAATTGGCCCGCGCCAAACGATGCCACAAACGCGCCCTGCAAGACGCGCAGCATGGCCAGGCCCCCCAACACCATGATGAATTCCTTGGGCGCGGCCAGCATCCAACCGGTGAAGGTGGGCGCCATCAGGCCAAACAACAGCGCCAGCACGCCAAACATCAATGCGCCGGTGTAGTGGCGCGGCCTCTCGCCAGACGAGGTGAGCAAGCCGTTGGTCGGCCCGGTCAGGCAAGTGCTGACCGCACCAAACACGGCACTCACCGCCGCGCCCACACCGCAGGCCACCGCGATCATGTTGACCGGCGGCTCGTGTCCGGCATTTTTCAGCACGGCAACGCCCTGCCCGTTTTGCACCACCAGCACCGTGATGGCCAGGGGCACCACCAACTCCAGCATCGCGGCAAAGGACCATGCTGGCGCCTGGATGACGGGCTGCGCCAAAGCCAATTGCCCCACGGCGGCCGCATCCAGCCGGCCCGACACCGCCACCGCCAAAGCCCCCACCAGCAAGGCGCCAATGACAGGCGGCAGGCGCTTGCCCCAATCGGCCTTCGCCGACAGCAACAAAAACACCGCCACCATGGGCGCGGCAATGGCCACATCGCTTTGCAGCGCCCGTACGATGTCGAGGCCGAAACGCAAAAACACCCCGGCCACCATGCCCATGACGATGGGCATGGGCAGCGCCGCCATGACGCGCTTGACCCAGCCGCTCAGGCCGAGCACCAAAATCAGCGCACTGGTCGCATAAAAAGCGCCAATCACCTCGGCAAAACTCAGGTGCTGCAAGGCCGGGCCCACCAAGACCGTGCCGGGGATCGTCCAGCCAAAAGCCAGCGGCGTGGTGTAGCGCCAGCTCATCAGCAAACTGACCAAACCATTGACAAAAAACACCCCAAACACCCAGGACGCCAGCTCTTCGGAGGACAAACCGCCGCGTGTGCCCACTGACAAGATAACGGCCACGGGCCCGGTGGCAGCAAAGATGAAGCCAATCAGGGCATTGGCGGCGTAAGTGCTGCCAAAGTCGGCTCGGATTTGCGCAGCGGTTTTGACCGCCGCAGCGGGGGATTCCAAATATTTGAACAAAGCTGGGGCCTTTGCAGGAATGGACACGGCAGCCAGCGTATCAAACCCGCTGGGCTTTGCCGTCACCAAGGGGCCAGCAGCAAGAAAAAAGCCGCCTGACGGGCGTCAGGCGGCTTGGATTCAGGCAACGGGGTTCCCGATCACTTGCCTGGGATCTTGCCTTCCACGCCCTTGACGTAGAACATCACGCCACCCAAGAACTTGTCGTCAGCGACAGCGTCTTTGGCCAGCACTTCTTTACCGGCTTGGTCCACGATCGGGCCTTTCCAGATGGAGAAGGTACCGGCTTTCAAGCCAGCTTTGATCTCGTCGATTTTCTTTTTGGTGTCTTCTGGCACGTCAGCGGCCACATTGACCATGTCGATCGCGCCTTCTTTCACGCCCCACCAGCTTTGGCCGGTGCTCCACTTGCCTTCCAGGGCTTCACCCACGGCCTTGACGTAGTAAGGTCCCCAGTTGATCACGGCCGAGCCCAAGTGGGCCTTGGGGCCGTAAGCAGTCATGTCGGAATCCCAACCGAAAGCACGCTTGCCCAATTTTTCAGCGGTCTGCAGCACGGCCGACGAGTCGGTGTTTTGCATCAGCACGTCCGCACCGCCGTTGATCAGCGAGGTGGCCGCTTCGGTTTCTTTCGGTGGGTTGAACCACTCGTTGACCCAAACCACTTTGGTCTTGACCTTGGGGTTGACCGACTGAGCGCCCATGGTGAAGCTGTTGATGTTGCGCACCACTTCAGGGATGGCGATCGAAGCCACCACACCCAAGGTGTTGGTCTTGGTCATCTTGCCTGCAATCACGCCAGCCATGTAAGCGCCTTCGTAGGTGCGGCTGTCATAGGTGCGCATGTTTTCGGCAGTTTTGTAGCCGGTGCCGTGCTCGAACTTCACATCTTTGTGGTCAGCAGCCACTTTGAGCATGGGCTCCATGTAACCGAAGGTGGTGCCGAAAATCAGCTTGTTGCCTTGGCCGACCATGTCGCGAATCACGCGCTCGGCGTCAGCGCTTTCTGGCACTTTTTCAACGAAGGTGGTGACCACTTTGTCGCCGAAGGCTTTTTCGACTTCTTTGCGGCCGTTGTCGTGCGCAAAGGTCCAGCCGCCGTCACCCACAGGGCCGACATAGGCAAACGCGATCTTCAGGGGCTCGGCCTTGGCCGCAGCAGGGGCTTGAGCCTTGGGGGCTTCTTCTTTTTTGCCACAGCCGACCAGTGCAGCGGCGGCCACAGCGGTCAGGGCCACCATCTTGACGATGGAGCGCTTGGAGATGTCTGTCATGTCAGGTCCTTTAGAACAGGGTTACAGGGGTTGGAAAAACAAGATTATGAACCGGGATAAAACGGTTTACCCAGCGAGGCGGGCATGTTCACGCGAATCCAGCTCGGATTGCGCGAGATCAAAGCCAGGACCACGATGGTGGCGATGTAGGGCAAAGCGGTCAACATTTGGCTGGGCACTTCCACGCCCATGCCCTGCAAGTGGAACTGCAACATGGTCACGCCACCAAACAAATAAGCACCCAGCAAAACCCGTGCCGGCCGCCAAGTGGCAAAGGTGGTCAGCGCCAGCGCAATCCAGCCCTTGCCAGCCACCATGCCCTCGACCCACAGCGGGGTGTAGCTCACCGAGATGTAGGCGCCGGCCAAGCCACACAAAGCCCCCCCAGCCACCACCGCCGCCAAACGGATGCGGCGAACCGGGTAACCCAAAGCATGCGCTGAGGCTGGCGATTCGCCCACCGCCCGCAGCACCAAACCGGTGCGGCTTTTGTACAAGAACCAAATCAGGGCCAAAACCAGCGCCATGGCCCCATAAACGAGCGGATGCTGTTTGAACAAAGCAGGCCCCAACCAAGGAATGTCTGCCAAACCCGCAATGGCGTAACTGGGGCGTTCTGGCAATTTCTCTTGGACATAGCCGATGCCCACAAAGGCGGAGAACCCCACACCAAACAAGCTCAGCGCCAGCCCTGTGGCGTACTGGTTGGTGCCCAGCCAGATGACCAGCACCCCAAAAATGGCCGCCAACACCGCGCCTGCGCCCATGCCCGCCGCAAAACCGAGCCAATCGTTGCCGGTGTGCACCACACAGGCAAAGCCCGCAATGGCTGCGCACAGCATCATGCCTTCGGCGCCCAAATTGACCACCCCGGCTTTTTCATTGATCAGCAAACCCAAAGCAGCCAGCGCCAGCACGGTGCCCGCGTTCAACGTCGCTGCGATCAGCAAAGCATAAGACTCCATCACAGGCCCCCTTTCTGGGTGGCCACCCAACGCAATCGGTAGGCCACCAGCGTGTCACACGCCAGCAAACAAAACAGCAGCAAACCTTGGAACACGCCGGTGATCGACTTGGGCAGCCCCAGACGCGACTGGGCCAGTTCGCCGCCGATGTAAAACATGCTCATCAAAACGGCCGACAAGACCATGCCCGCCGGGTGCAAGCGCCCGACAAAGGCGACGATGATCGCGGCAAAACCATAACCCGCGGGCACATAAGGCGTCAGCTGCCCAATCGGGCCGGCCACTTCCAAGGCACCCGCCAAACCCGCCGCGCCGCCCGAGGTGAGCAAAGCCACCCAGAGGGCTTTGCGCGAAGAAAAGCCGGCATAACGGGCCGCCGCTGGCGCCAAGCCCCCCACCTGCTGGGCAAAGCCTGCCCGCGTGCGGAACAAAAACACCCACAACAAGCCCGCCCCCACCAAGGCCAACAGCAAGCCCACACTCACGCGAGAGCCGCTCATCAAACGGGGGATTTGCGTGACCGCCTCAAAGGTTTTGGACTGCGGGAAGTTGAAACCTGCGGGGTCTTTCCATGGGCCGTAAACCAGGTAGCTCAAGACCATGTCGGCCACGTACACCAGCATCAGGCTGACCAGAATTTCGCTGGCATTGAAGCGGTCACGCAGCAGCGCCGTGATGCCGGCCCACAGCATGCCGCCCAGCACGCCCGCCAGCAGCACCGCCAGCACGATCCAGCGGCCCGTGTCTTTGCCCGCCATCAGCGCCACGCCAGCGGCGCACACCGCGCCAATGACGAACTGGCCCTCCGCGCCGATGTTCCAGACGTTGGACCTGAAGCAGACCGACAAGCCCAAAGCGATCACCAAGAGCGGCGTGGCTTTCACCATCAACTCGCCCAGCGCATAGCCCGACTTGACGGGCTCCCAAAAGAACATTTGCAATCCGCGCACCGGGTCTTTGCCCAGCGCCATGAACAGCGCCACACCCAAAAGGACCGTGAGCACCAGCGCCAGCACAGGCGAGGCATAAGTCCACAGGCGCGAGGCCTGCGGACGGGGTTCAAGCCGCAGCATGGGGCACCTCCTCTGACAGATCGGTCCGGGAGACAGGCCACAAACCGCTCATCCACTCGCCCACCAATGCCACGGTGGCTTCGTTGCGCGCCACCGAAGGCGACAAACGCCCCTTGGCGATCACATGCAATCGGTCAGACAGCTCGAACAATTCTTCCAACTCCTCACTCACCACCAACACCGCACAACCGGCGTCGCGAAGCGCCAAAATTTCTGCGCGAATCTGCGCGGCCGCGCCCACGTCCACACCCCAGGTGGGTTGCGAGACGATGAGCAGCTTGGGCGAAGCGCTGATCTCGCGCCCCACGATGAATTTTTGCAAATTGCCACCCGACAGCGATTGCGCGGCGGCATCCGGCCCTGAGGCCTTGACCTTGAAGCGGTCAATGACGCTGCGGGCTTGCTCGGCCAAGGCGCCCATGCGCAACCAGCCGCCCAAGCCCACGGCTTCGCTGCGGGTGAGCAAGAGGTTTTGCGACAGACTGAGCGAGGGCACAGCGCCCCGGCCCAGACGCTCTTCAGGCACAAATTGCAGGCCCATCTGCCTGCGCGGCACGGGCCCCCATGCCGCCACCGCTTGGCCGGCCAAGCGCACACTGGCCGCGCCGCACTGCACGCCCGCGCGGATGTCTTCACCCGAGAGCGCCCACATCAGTTCTTTCTGGCCATTGCCCGACACCCCTGCCAGGCCCACCACCTCGCCTGCACGCACCTGCAGGTGGATGCCCTCCAGGTCCACGCCAAACGGGTCTTGGCGCGTCAGGCTCAAGCCTTTGACCGACAAAACCACCTCACCCGGCGCACGCGGCACATGCTGCAAAGCCATGGGCTCGGCCCCAATCATCAGCCGGCTCAGGCTGGCGTTGGTTTCCTCGCGCGGATCGCAAACGCCGGTGACTTGGCCGCCACGCAGCACGGTGCAAGCGCTGCACAGCGCGCGGATTTCGTGCAGCTTGTGCGAGATGTACAAAATGCTCACGCCCTGGCTGACCAGCTTGTGCAGCACCACAAACAACTTCTCGACCGCTTGAGGCGTCAACACCGAAGTGGGTTCGTCCAGAATCAAAAGCTTGGGCTCGGTCAGCAAGGCGCGGATGATCTCCACCCGCTGCATCTCACCCACGCTCAAGGTGTGCACCGGGCGCTCGGGCTCCAGGTCCAGTCCGTATTCGCTGGCCTTGGCCACGATGCGCTCGGTCACTTCGGCCAGGCTGAGCGACTTGTCCAGCCCCAGCCACACGTTCTCGGCCACCGTGAGCGTGTCAAACAAGCTGAAGTGCTGAAACACCATGCTGATGCCCAGCTTGCGCGCTTCTTGCGGGTTGCGGATGTGGACCGGCTGGCCATTGAAGAGCACCTGGCCCTCGTCGGGCTTGACCGAGCCGTAGATGATTTTCATCAAAGTGGACTTGCCCGCGCCGTTTTCACCCAGCACGGCATGGGCTTGGCCGGGCAGCACGGTGAGGGACACGTCCTGGTTGGCCACCACGCCCGGATAGCGCTTGGTGATGCCTTGCAAAGACAAGAGGGGTGTGGTCATGTCGGGTGCGTAGAAGATCGGGAGAAGCCTCTTGCAAAGTCCGTGGCGAAAGTCTTGACCCGCCGGCCCTTGCAAGCAAAGAGATTGCCGCACAATGTACCACCGCCGTTACCCCCTTTTCCCGGGTGTTTATCCCCGTATTCACCCCTGAATGCTCCATGCCCCACGCCTCTCCATTGACACATCGCCAAGCTTGGCGGGCCAGCCTGCTGTGGTTCCCAGAACCGTCCCAGCCGCATGCCCAGCACGAAAGCGACGGCCTGCTGGTGACCGCACGCGAGGCCGACGGCATCGTGCGCATCCAGGCCATCGGCCCCTACCGCGAGTTGGTTGCGCAATACCCCGACCTGCCCGTGACCCACTGGCCCGGCCTGTGCATCGCGCCCGGCTTTGTGGACCTGCACATCCATTACCCGCAAACCGATGTGATCGGCTCGCCCGCCGAGGGCCTGCTGCCTTGGCTGGAGCACTACACCTTTCCGCACGAGAAGCAGTTTGCCGACCCGGCCTACGCGCACGAAGTGAGTGCGTTTTTTCTGGACGAGCTCATGCGCCACGGCGTGACCACCGCCCTGTGTTTTGCCACCGCCCACCCCGAGTCGGTCCATGCTTTCATGGCCGAGGCGCAAAAACGCCATCTGCGCATGCTGACCGGCAAGGTGCTGCAAGACCGCCACAGCCCGGACGGCCTGCGCGACACCGACACGGCTTGGAGCTTGCGCCAGACCGAAGCGCTGATCCGCCGCTGGCACGGCGTGGACCGCTTGGGTTACGCCATCACGCCGCGCTTTGCGCCCACCAGCAGCCCTGAGCAGCTGCATGGCGCGGGTGAGATCGCGCAGCAGTTCCCCGATGTGTGGATCCAGTCGCACGTGGCCGAAAACGTGGACGAAATCTGCTGGGTGAAAGAACTTTTCCCCGAGGCGCGCAGCTACTTGGACGTGTACGACCGCGCAGGCCTCGTGCGCCAGCGCTCGGTGTACGCGCACTGCATTTACCTGGACGATGCCGACCGCCGCCGCATGGCCGAGGTGGGCGCGACAGCCGCGGTCAGCCCCACCAGCAACCTGTTTCTGGGCAGTGGCTTCTTCGACTACCCGGCCTCAGACGCAGCGGGCTTGCGCTACGGCCTGGCCAGCGATGTGGGTGGCGGCACCAGCTTCAGCCCGTTTCACACCATGCACGCGGCCTACACCGTGGCTCGGCAAAGCGTGGGCCGACCCGGCATCAGCCTCGCGCCCGAACACCTGTGGTGGCAACACACGGCAGGGGCCGCCGCGGCGCTGGACCTGCGCGGCCAAGTCGGCAACCTGCAGCCGGGCTGCGAAGCGGACTTTGTGGTGCTCAACCCCCAAGCCACGCCCCTGCTGGCGCGCCGGACCGCGCAAACCGAGACCCTGGCCGAGTGGCTGTTTGCGATGATCGTGCTGGGCGACGAGCGCTTGATTGCACACACCGTGGTGCAAGGCCAGATCGCCGCGCCTGCAGGCATGTCAGACAATCGGGCATGAGCAGCGAGAACGAACACCCCATCATCGACCCCAACGAGGCCCAGCGCGCGTCCGTGCGCCGGGGCATTGCGCAATTTCAAGAGCGCCTGCAGGCCGCTGGCCACGACTTTCGGGAGCCGCCGCCCGAGCCGACCTCGTGCTGCGGCCGCGGCTGCAACGGCTGCGTGTGGGAAAGCTACGACGATGCGCTGATGTATTGGTACGAGGATGCGGGCGCATTGCTGGCGGGTTAAAGCCAAGTGCCTGTTCAACGCAAGTGCTTGCCCGCTTCGCGGCGCGTCAGGCCAGACAACTGGCTTGCATGCTCAAGTAGAAAGTTTCGAACGGCCTCTGGCTGCATTCGCGCATGGTCGCGCAAGGCCCAGCCAATGGCTTTGCGGATGAAAAAGTCTGTCTCGGGCGCGAGCGTCAGCGCGTAGCGGAACAAACGCAGCTGATCGGTCTGACCACGCCAACCCAGTTGGTGCAGCATGGCCACACGGCGCACCCACAGATGGGGGTGCGTCAAGCAATCGTCCATGAGCAATTGCACATCGGGCTGGCTGGCTTTGGCGCGCAGCACGATGTCGACCACCACCCCGGCCAGACCATCGACCGTGTCCCACCACGGGTCGGTTTGCACCAGCTGCAAGATGCGCGGCAAGGCCTTCACATCCAGCCGCTTGTGGTGTTGGGCCAGCCAATCCACGGCGGCGTATCGGAATTCGCGCTCGGGCAGTTGCCACAGGGCCTCGGCCAATGCCAGCACTTCATTGGCCGTGCCCGCGAACTTGGGAAGCGTGTGAAGTGCCTCTTTCATGGCCGCACGCCGCGGGCCGGCTCGGATGCCCAGAAAGGCGAACTGACCGAGCATGTAGGCTTTCATGGGTACCGCCTGCTGCGCATCGGCCTGCGCCCGCAGGGCCGCTTCGATCCGCGGCAAGGCCATGGAAACAAAGCTGGGGGTCATGGCTCAGGCCTTGGACATCGCGGCTTCGATGTCCTGTGCGCTGGCAGGGCGCACCCAGCGCGCGACCTCTTGCCCATCGCGCAAGCAGACCAAAGTTGGCCACAGCTTGACACGGAAGTGGCGGCCCAAAGGACGTCCCGGACCGTCTTCAATTTTGAGGTGCTGCCACGCACCGGAAGTGGCCAATGCCTGCGCGATCAGCGCTTGTGCGGCACGGCAATGACCACACCATTCGGTGCCAAATTCCAGCAAGGTCAGGCCTTGGAAGGCCTGCACTTCGGACAGGCTGGGCGCCTCGAGGGCGCTCAAGTAAGGTTTGAAAGGGCTCATGCATTCACGGGGGTGTGACAAAACAAATGGGACACGGTGGACCGCAGCCACTGCAGACAAGGGTCTTTGTCAAAGCGGGCGCTCCAGTGCATGGACACGGTGAAGTCGCGCAGTGGCAATTCGGGCTCGATCAGGGCCAGAGCCCCTGCCTCGGCAAAACCTTGCGCAAAGTTGCGGGGCATGAGCACCGCCAGATCGCTGCTGCGCACGATGCCGGGCAAAGACAAAAAGTGGCTGACCGTCAGGCGCAGGCGGTGCTGCCAATGCATCAACTCCAGAATGCGCAGCGTGTCCGAATGGGTGCGCACGGCGGCAAATTCCAACTCGGACAGCCCCTCTTGCAGGTCGGCGGATGCAGCGCGATCATTTTGCAAGCGCGACCAACGCTGCGCCACCGGATGGCCCTGGCGCATCAGCACCACATAGCGGTCGCTCAGCAAGGGCTGCGCAAGGGTGTCACCCACTTCTGGCAAAAACCCGATGGCCAGATCAAGCTGGCCGCTGTCGAGCGCTTGGGCAATTCTGTCGTGCGGCAAGGGCAGGGTCTCCAGACGGATGCCGGGCGCTTGGCGCTGCAATTCGAGCACCAGTTCGGGCAAAAAACGCGCCTCGCCAATGTCACTCAGGTGCACACGCAGCACACGGGCAGAGCGCTGCGGGTCAAACACCTGCGAGACATTGAGCGCATCCTCGATCGTGCCCAGCGCCAACTGCACCGCCTGCGCCAGCCGGTCAGCGCGCGGCGTCGGCCGCACGCCTGCGCCACTGCGTTCAAACAAGGCGTCACCCAACACAGCCCGTAAACGCGCCAGCCCCTGGCTGGCCGCCGGCTGCGACATGCCCAGTTGCTGCGCGGCCAGGCTCACGCTGCGCGTGCGCCACACCGCATCAAACAGCCGCAGCAAATTCAGATCCAGGTTTTTAATATTCATTCAGCGCATACCGTTTATTCAGAATATTTTATGCACTTATACGTAAGATGGTCTTTGGCAAGCTTTTTCGGATGCCATAACGCTGGGAGTGTGCTTTGGAAGTTTCATTTCACGAAGAAATCAAGGCCCTGCGCATGGGCCAAGGCGAGGTCTTTCATGGCGAAGGCATTCTGGCCATCACCAAGGGCCTGCTGCAATCGGGCGTGAGCTATGTGGGCGGCTACCAGGGCGCCCCGGTCTCACACCTGCTCGATGTCATGGTGCAGGCCAAGCCCTACATGGACGAGCTGGGTGTGCATGTCGAGGCCTGCTCGAATGAAGCCTCGGCCGCGGCCATGTTGGGCGCGTCCATCCACTACCCCATTCGTGGCGCAGTGACCTGGAAGTCCATTGTGGGCACCAATGTGGCGGCCGATGCGCTGTCCAACCTGTCCTCGCCCGGGGTGACGGGCGGCGTGCTGATCGTGGTGGGCGAAGACTACGGCGAAGGCGCCAGCGTCATCCAAGAGCGCACACACGCCTACGCGCTCAAATCGGGCATGTGCCTGCTCGACCCACGACCAGAGCTGGGCCAGATGGTCAACATGGTGGAGCACGGTTTCCGGCTGTCCGAAGCGTCCAACATGCCGGTGATGATGGAGCTGCGCATCCGCGCCTGCCATGTGCGCGGCCAGTTTGTGGCCAAGGACAACCAGGCCCCCCAACTCTCCAAAAAGCACCTGATCGAGGAGCCCGCAGGCTTCAACTACATGAAGCTGGCGCACCCACCTGTGACCTTTGCGCAGGAAAAACGCAAAGTCGAGCACCGCCTGCCGGCCGCACGCCAATACATTGCAGAGCAGCGCCTGAACGAGCACTTTGAAGGCAGCACCCACCGCCACTTGGGCCTGATCGTGCAGGGCGGCCTCTACAACACGCTGATCCGCGCCCTGCAGCAGTTCGAGCTGGCCGATGCCTTTGGCGTGACCCGCCTGTCGGTGCTGGTGCTGAACGTGACCTACCCGCTGGTGCCCGACGAGCTGGTGAATTTTTGCAAGGACAAATCGGCCGTACTCCTGCTCGAAGAAGGCCAGCCCGAATACATCGAGCAAGAACTGGCGCTCATGCTGCGCCGCCTCGATCTGCAAACCCCGCTGCACGGCAAAGACATGCTGCCCTCGGGCGGCGAGTACACCGCCGAAGTCATGGCCCAAGGCCTTCTCAAGTTTCTGGACCGCCACCAAGCCGACGCTGTGCCCGAAGCCACGCGCCAATGGCTGACCAGCATCGGCGAACGCCGTGCGCAAGTGCAAGATTTGCTGGGCAGCCCGGTGCCTGCGCGGCCGCCGGGCATGTGCATTGGCTGCCCCGAGCGGCCGGTGTTTTCTGCGCTCAAGCTGGCGCAACAAGATGTGGGTCCGGTTCACATCGCGGGCGACATCGGTTGCCACGCGCTGGCCACCTTCGAGCCGTTTTCCTTTGGCCACTCCATCCTGGGTTACGGCATGAGCCTGGCCAGCCGGGCGGGTGTGTCGCCGCTGATGAAGCGCCGTGTTTTGTCGGTGATGGGCGACGGCGGTTTTTGGCACAACGGTTTGCTCACGGGGGTGCAAAGTGCGCTGTTCAACGGCGACGATGCGGTGCTGCTGATCTTCAAAAACGGCTACACCTCGGCCACCGGCACGCAGGACATCATCAACACCCCCAGCGACATCGCCAAAGAACTGGCGGGCGACAAACGCCAAAGCATTGTGCACACCAACCAGACCATCGAGTCCACGCTCAAAGGCTTGGGCGTGCAATGGCTGCGCACGGTGCACACCTACGAGGTCAGCCACATGCAGGCCACGCTCACCGAGGCTTTCACCACCGAGTTTCAGGGCCTGAAAGTCATCGTGGCCGAAGGCGAATGCCAGCTGGAACGCCAGCGCCGCATCAAGCCGTGGTTGGCCTCGCTGCTGTCCAAAGGCGAGCGGGTGGAGCGCGTGAAATACGGTGTGGACGAAGACGTGTGCAACGGCGACCATGCCTGCATTCGCCTCTCGGGTTGCCCCACCTTGACGCTCAAAGACAACCCCGACCCTTTGAAAGTGGACCCGGTGGCCACCGTGATCGACGGCTGTGTGGGCTGCGGCCTGTGCGGCGAAAACGCCCACGCGGCCACGCTGTGCCCCTCGTTTTACCGGGCCGAAGTGGTGCAAAACCCCAAACTGCATGAACGCCTGTGGGCCCGCTGGCAAGGCCTGGCCACACGTTGGCTGCAACCGGCATGAGCCCCTTGACAGCCTGAGAGACACACCATGACCCAACCGATTTCAATCTTGCTGTGCGCCCTGGGCGGTGAAGGCGGCGGCGTGCTGGCCGACTGGCTGGTCGACGTGGCCCGCCGCGCCGGCCACCCGGCGCAAGCCACGTCCATTCCTGGCGTGGCGCAACGCACCGGCGCCACCACCTATTATTTGGAGGTCTACCCCCTGCCCCACAGCCAGCTGCAAGGCCGCTTGCCCGTGCTGGGCCTGAACCCGCTGCCGGGCCGGCTCGATGCCCTGGTGTCCTCCGAGTTGCTGGAGACCGCGCGCCAAATTGGCAACGGCCTGGCTTCCAAGGACCGCACACTGGTCATCAGCGCCTCTTCCAGGGCGCTCACCACCGCCGAGAAAATGGCCATGGGCGACGGGCGTCGCCCTGAAGGCCCGCTGCTCGATGTGGTGGCCGCGCACAGCCTGCGCCACCATGTGATGGACATGGCCAGCCTGTGCCAGCAAAGCGGCACCATGGTCAGCGCCGTCATGTTGGGTGCCATCGCGGGCAGCGGCTTGCTGCCTTTTGCGCGGGCCCATTACGAGGCTGTGTTGGCGGGCCCAAGCAGCTCGGCGAAAGCCAGCTTGCGCGGCTTTGCGCTGGCCTTTGAGGTGGTCACACGCCAGCGCGAGCAAGCGCAGTATGTCGAGCAGGTCATGAAGCCTGCTGTGCCTGCGCCCGCTGCAGCGGCTGCCCTGCCGGCCGATGTGGCCGCCAAATTTCCAGCGGCACTGCACCCCTTGATGGGCCTGGCGCACCAGCGCTTGGTGGAATACCAAAGCCCCGCTTACGCCCGTTTGTATGTGCAGCGGCTCGAGCGTCTGCTGACTGCAGAAGCCAGCGCACAAGACAGCACCCGTCCTGTGACCCAAGAAGCCACCCGCTGGCTGGCCCTGTGGATGGCGTTTGACGACATCATCCGCGTGGCCGACCTGAAAAGCCGCGCCAGCCGCTGGACGCGCGTCACGCAAGAGGTCAAGGCCAAAGAGGGTGATGTGCTCAAGGTCTACGACCACTTCAAACCCGGTGTGCCCGAGCTGGCCGCCCTGTTGCCCCAAGGCCTGGCCCACCGGCTGCTGCGCTGGGACCGCGCCCGGGTGGCCCGCGGCCAAGCGCCTTGGTCCATGCCGCTCAAGGTGGCGCGGCACGCACTGTGGGGCATGGCCAGCTTGCGCCTCTTGGCCAGCCTGCGCGTGCTGCGCCCCCTGGGCAGCCGCTACGCCACCGAACAAGCACTCATCGAAGAGTGGCTGCGCGGCATCGAAGACGCCACACGCCGCTCACCCGCGCTGGGTCTGGAGTTGGCGCGTTGCGGGCAGCTCATCAAAGGCTACGGCAGCACCAACGAGCGCGGCAAGGACAACCTGCTGCACATCCTGCGCCATGTGTGCGGCCCGACGTCCCAAGTGCCCGTGGCCGAGCAAGCCCAAGCCGTGGCCCGCATCCGCCAAGCCGCCTTGCAAGACGAAGCCGGTCAAGCGCTCGACCAAGCCTTGCTGCAACACGGCGCGCCCGCCCGCCCTGTCAAAGAACAACCCGTGCTGTGGATGAAAAATCCACGCCTGCAAAAAAACTGACCCCGCTTCATCATCGGCACCAGCCCCTTCAAAACCCAAGGAGACAAGCATGCAAAAAAACGGACTCTTCTCGCGCCGCGCCATCGGCACCGCCCTGCTCGCCATCGCCGCAGGCCCTGCCCTGTGCCTGAGTGCTGCGGCGCAAAGCTGGCCCACCAAGCCGGTCAAGATCGTGGTGAACTTTCCACCGGGCGGCGCGGCCGACCAAATTGCCCGCGCCATTGGCGTGCCCTTGGGTGAGGCGCTGGGCCAGCCCGTGGTGGTGGAAAACCGGGGCGGTGCCAACGGCAACCTCGGCGGCGAAATGGTCGCCAAATCGCCCGCCGACGGCTACACCCTGCTCATGAGCTCGGGCGGCATGGTGTCGGTCAACCCGCACATTTACGCCCGCATGCCCTTTGACCCGGCCAAAGACCTGGTGCCTGTGGCCTCGGCCGCCCGCGTGCTGGTGTTCCTGGTGGCCAAGCCCAACTTCCCGGCCAACAACATCCAGGAGTTTCTGGCCTACGCCAAAGCCAACCCCGGCCGCCTGTCTTATGGTTCGGCTGGCAACGGCAGCTCGCCCCACCTGGCCGGCGAAATGATGAAAAGCCAGGCCGGTCTGTTTGCCGTGCATGTGCCCTATCGGGGTGCAGCGCCCGCGCTGCAAGACGTGTTGGCCGGTCAATTGGACTTTTATTTTGACCCGGGCATTGGTCTGGGCCAAGTGCGTGCGGGCAAGCTCAAGCTGCTGGCTGTGGGCAGCATGAAGCGCTCGCCCCTCTTCCCCAACGTCCCCACACTGGATGAAGCGGGGCTGAAAGGCTTTGATGCCGATTCGGTGTTCGGCTTTTACGCGCCTGCGGGCACACCCGCCGAGGTGGTCAACCGCGTCAACCGCGAGATCAACCGCATTCTGGGCACCCCCGCTTTGAAAGACCGCATCCAGAACCTGGGCGGTGAGGCGCTGCCTTTGACCCCTGCCGAGTTTGGCGCCCGTGCGGCAGACGACTCCAAACGCTTCGGTGCCATCATCCGCGAGCGCAAGATCAGCGGGGACTGAAGCGCGTCAGACCCCGGCCAACTCGCGCAGCGCCTGCGGGTTGGGCAAGCACAGCACTCGGCCGCTGCCACTGATCAGCTGGCGCTCACGCAGGTGGCGCAGCACACGAGAAAAGGTTTCGGGTGCTATGCCCAATTGCGCCGCAATGGTGCGTTTGCGCTCGGTCAGCTTCACGGCCAAACTGCCCGACTGGTCGGTGGTTTGGGCATGGCGCAGCAGCCATTCGGCACAACGCGCGTCGGCGTCTTTGGCCACACGGCTGACGGCCATTTCTGTTTGCTGGCGTTGCGAGCGGGCCATGTCCATGAGCAGGTTTTGCGAAGCCTCTGGCAAAGCTTTCACCTCGCTCACAAAGCTGGCCACGCGCACGTACTGGACGTTCACATCGGTCTCGGCCACCGCATCGACCGCATGCGGCAGCCCCAACAGGCCCGAAGCGGCTTCGAGCCAGAACGGCCCTTCGACCACGCCCAGTTGATGGGCCATTTGCCCATCCACCATCACCCCCAGCACCACACGCCCCTGCAGGATGTGCACGATGCGGTCCACCGCGTCGCCTCGGTTGAGTAGGACGGTGCCCGCCGCCACACAGGCAAGCGGCTCGGACAAAAGGGGTAAGGGGGTATCCAGCATGGTGGCCCCGAATGTGCCAGAGCCCTGGCCCAAGGGGTTTGACACACATCAAATGTGGGCCCGTCTGGCACGCTTTACAGCACCAAAATCGCCCGGAAGTCGTTCACATTGGTGTGCGTGGGCCCGGTGACGACCAAATCACTCAAGGGCTCGAAATAACCATACGCGTCGTTGCGCTGGAGGTATTCGTCCAATTTGTGGCCCAGCGCCAGTGCACGGGCCAAGGTGTCGGGGCTGACCCGAGCGCCGGCATTGTCCTCCATGCCGTCGATGCCATCGGTGTCCGCCGCCAAGGCCCAAACGCCGGGCTGGCCTTGCAGGGCTTGCGCCAAGCCCATGCAAAACTCGCCCGCACGGCCTCCGCGCCCCTTGGGGGTGCCCGCGGTTGAGGGCTTGATCGTCACCGTGGTTTCACCCCCACTCAAGATCACGCAGGGCTTGACAAAGGGCCCCAGCCCCTTGGCCGCAGCCCGGGCCAGCGCGGCGTGCACTTTACCCACCTCGCGCGATTCCCCCTCGATCTCGTCGCTCAGGATGTAAGCGTTCAGCCCCTGCGCACGGGCAGCCGCCGCTGCGGCGTCCAGGGATTGCTGGGGCGTGGCAATCATGTGCACGCTGTGCCCCTCAAACACGGGCGAGCCGGGTTTGGGCGTCTCCCCCATGCCAGAGCGCAAAGCCTGCAACACCGAGTCGGGCACCGTGATGGCATAGCGTTTGAGAATGGCCAGCGCGTCAGCGCAGGTGGTGGCATCGGGCACGGTGGGGCCGCTGGCAATGATGGACGGGTCATCGCCCGGCACGTCGCTGATGGTGAGCGTGACCACCCGCGCAGGGCTGCACGCCGCCGCCAAGCGCCCGCCTTTGATGCGCGAGAGGTGCTTGCGCAGGCAGTTCATTTCAGAAATATTGGCCCCGCTGGCGAGCAACTGGCGGTTGATGTCTTGCTTGAGCTGCAAACCGATGCCGTCTCCAGGCAAGGTCAGCAGCGACGAGCCGCCGCCCGAGATCAGGCACAGCACCAGGTCGTCGGCGGTCAGGCCTTGCGTCAATTCCAAAATCCGCTCTGCAGCCCGCAAGCCTGCCGCATCGGGCACGGGGTGGGCGGCCTCAACCACCTCGATGCGCTCGGGCAAACCCTCTGGGCGTGGCGGCGTGTGGCCGTAGCGCGTGACCACCAGACCCGACAACGGCGCGTCAAGAGGCCACAAAGCCTCCACGGCTTGTGCCATCGCCCCACCCGCCTTGCCTGCGCCCAGCACCAGCGTGCGTCCCTTGGGTGGGCTGGGCAAATGGGCGGCGGTGTTGTGCAGGGGCAAGGCGCGTTGCACGGCCAAGTCATACAGGTGGCGCAGGAAATCTGAGGGAGCGATCATGGGCAGCGGGATCGAATCAATTGAGAAAACCTGAGCATAAAGGCTTTCCCTCAGAAGTCTGACATGCGAAAGCGGATTTTCAATCCGACGGGGCACCCTTATTCGGCTGAAATTTTGGCGGATTGAATGACACGTCCCCAATACTCCAGTTCTTTGCGCGTGTAATCTCCCAACTGAGCCGGCCCCATGTGATCCACCTGCGTTCCCGCATCCTCTGCTTTTTTCTTAACATCGGCTGAACTCAGTATTTTTGCCAGTTCGGTATTGAGTTGTTGCACCACTTCTGCAGGCGTACCCGCAGGTGCATACAACGCGAACCAGGAGTCCAGTGCAAACCCCTTGAAATCAGCTTCTTGGGTGGTGGGCACTTGGGGCAAGGATGTCAGGCGTGCATTGCTGGTGACTGCCAGACCTTTGAGTTTGTCGGCCTTGATGTGGCTGACGACCGAAGCAGGCGTGGTGAAAAACAAGTCGACCTGCCCCCCCAACAAGTCCTGTACAGCAGGTCCAGCACCCTTGTAAGGGATGTGAGTGATCGATGTACCAGACAGTTGTTTGAACAACTCACCCGCGATGTGTTGAATGGAACCATTTCCAGAGGATGCATAGTTCAGCTTGCCAGGATTGGCTTTGGCATATGCAATCAGTTCACGCAGATTGTTGACCGGCAAGCTGGCTTTGGCCGCCAAGATTTGCGGCGCACGTGTGAGCATGGACACGGGCGCGAAATCCTTGATGGGATCCCAACCTGCTTTTTTGAACAAGTGAGGGTTGCCCACCTGATAGCCACTGTAGGCCAAGAGCAGTGTGTAACCATCGGGCTTTGCTTTGGCGACCAATTGGTTGCCAATGTTGCCAGAGGCACCTGCCTTGTTATCGATCACGACCGGTTGACCCAGCGCTCTGGACAAGGGCTCGGCAATTAAGCGCGCCGTGAAGTCGGTGGTACCGCCTGGTGCACTTGGCACGACGATGGTGATAGGGCGGTCCGGAAACTTGCTCTGAGCCCATGCGTTGTGGGCACAAACCAAAGCGGCGAGGCTTCCAAAAATGCTGATCCATTGACGTCTATGCATGGGTAACTCCTGGGTGAAAAAAACCGATTGGAAAATGGGCATCAATTGTTCGGCGAAGGACCATCAACTGTTTGTTCGCAGCCACTGCATCAACTCAGCGGTCACAGCTTGCGGCTGTTCAATCGTCGAGAGATGCCCACAGCCTTCAATCACAGTGAGTTGCGACCCTGGAACACATGCGGCCATCGCTTCATGGTCAGCCAATGGAGTCATAGGGTCCTGCCGACCACACATGAACAGTGTTGGCACACGCACTTTCGCCAAATCGGCGTGCGAATCAGGCCGTCCCAGCATGGCCGTTTGCTGGTTGAACTGCCCCACCGCACCCACGCTGCGTGCCATATCAAACATCAATTCATTTAATGCACCATCTTTCACATGCTCTGGCAGCAGCCAGCGTGAAGGCAACTCAGGAATCAGGGCATCAATGCCACCTTGCTGGACTGTTGCGATATCCTTTTGTCTGCCTTGACGACGAGCCGGATGATCGGCAACCGCCGTGGTGTCGATCAGTACCAAACGCTCAAGGCGAGGAAGCGCGCAGCGGATGGCCTCAAAGGCAACATAGCCACCGAGCGACAAACCAATCCAAGTGAAGCGCTGCGGCATCACTGACAAAACCTGTTGGGCCATACCCGCCATCGAATCGTGCTCACGAAAGACAAACACCCTGCAGTCGTAAGCTGACTGAAGTGCCGCGATTTGATGGGCATAAAGCCGCTCATCGGTCATGTGGGCACACGCAAATGCCAACGCGGGTTTTGTGGTCATGGTTGGGTCTTTTTCAGGATTCGGTAATTCAGGCCAATTCGGAAATTTCGATCAAATTAAAATCCGGATCACGCACGTAAATTGAGCGGATTTTTTGTGTTGCCCCCGTTCGCATCACAGGCCCTTCAACAATTGGCCACTGAGCTGCAAGCAAGCGCTCCAGGACTTGCTGTAACGGAACCGATGCGATGAAGCAAAGATCCAATGCACCAGGTACGGGCAGATGAGCCTTGGGTTCGAACTCAGAACCCTGTACATGCAGGTTGATTTTTTGATTGCCAAACTTGAAAGCTCGGCGCTCGACCGCCGGCGTACCGCCCACAAAGGTTTCGAGTTGCATGCCCAGAACACGGGTATAAAAATCCACACATGCCGCCTCGCGGGCCGTCGTCAATACAAGATGATCAAGATGGTCAATCATGAAAACGCCTTTTTTAGTTCAGCCACCGAAGGTGGCGCGGGGTGCAAATCTGTAATACGACCGCTTTTGGCCACCTGTCCTGGTACCTCATGGCCCACGACACTTGGCAATTGACCAGCAATCAGCAACAGGCGCTTCAGGTCAACACCTGTGTCATAACCCATGGCATCCAGCATGTGGATCGCATCCTCGCTGCAAATGTTGCCACTCGCCCCAGGTGCATATGGGCAACCGCCCAAGCCACCCAAGGAGCCATCAAAACGGTCAATACCTGACTGGACCGCTGCCAGCACATTGGTCAGACCCATACCCCGTGTGTTGTGAAAGTGCAGCGTCAACTGAAGATCCGGGAAACGGGTGCGCAACACGTCGCACATCTGCGCAACCTGGACAGGCTGCGCCATGCCGGTGGTGTCGCAAATGGTCAGTCCTCGAACACCGAGATCGGCGAAGCGCTGTGCCCATTGCAACACTTCCTGCTGGGGCACATCACCCTCCATGGGGCAGCCAAAACAAGCCGACAAGGACACGTTGATTGGTACCTGTTCACGGTAGCGCTGAACCACTTCACGCAGGGCCGAAAAGCTGCTCTCCCGTGGCATTCGTAGATTCGCCAAGTTGTGTGTTTCAGATGTGGACATGACCAGATTGAACTCATCGGGTCGGGAGGCCATGGCCCGCTCAGCCCCACGCAAGTTGGGTACCAAAACGGTGTACTCGACGCCCGGCATGCGCTCAATTCGCCCCATCACTTCTTCTGCATCGCGCAGCATCGGGATCGCCTTGGCGGAAGTGAAAGAAGTGACCTCGATCTTGGCGTAACCACACCCACTGAGTGCATTGATCATGGCCACTTTGATGTCGGTGTGGACAAACTCGGGCTCCATCTGAAAACCGTCCCGAGTCACCACTTCGTTGAACTGAATTCGCTGCTTCATGATGCGCTTCCTACAATGCCTTGGTCTTTCAGGGCCTGAATTTGAGCTGGCGTTAAACCCAACTGTTGCAGAACCTGATCGGTGTCCTGGCCCAATTTCGGCGCAACACGCCGATGCAATCCAGGTGTGACGGAAAGTTTAGGAACGATCCCCGGAACGCTCAGGTCGGTACCATCGTCCATCGTGATGTTTTGCAACATACCCCGCGCCTGGTAGTGCGGATCGGCGGCAATGTCAGCGACTGTGTAAATGCGTCCTGCAGGCACGCCGGCTTGATCTAAGGCCTCGAGCACAACGGCTACCGGGCGCTGGGCCGTCCAAGCGCCGATCGCTGCATCGAGTTCGATCACGCGCGAGACCCGGCCTGAGTTATCAGCCAACGACGGATCGTTGGCCAAGTCAGGCCGACCGATCAGCAGCATCAGCCGCTTGAAAATACTGTCTCCATTTCCGGCCACCAGCGCATAAGCCCCGTCCTGGCAGAGGTAGGCATTGGTGGGCGCAATGCCTGGCAGGGCGCTGCCTGCAGGTTCACGCACAGCGCCAAATGCGCTGAACTCAGGCAACAAACTCTCCATGCAATTGAAGACCGCCTCGTACAAAGCCACATCAATCACCTGACCTTGGCCGGTCGAGTGTCTGTGCTGCAATGCCAACAAGATGCCTATGACGCCATGCAAAGCAGACAAGGTATCGCCAATGCTCACACCCACGCGCACGGGTACCCGGCCTGGCTCTGCCGTCAGGTGGCGTAAACCGCCCATGGCCTCGCCAATGACACCAAAGCCGGGACGATTGCGGTAGGGGCCGGTCTGCCCATAGCCACTGATGCGAAGAACGATCAAGCGCGGATTACTGGCCATCAGCACTTCAGGCGACAAGCCCCAACCTTCAAGGGCACCAGGTCGAAAGTTTTCTATCAACACATCGGCTTCGGTGGCCAATTGACGAACCAAGTCTTGCCCTTCGGGCGTGCGCAAATCCAACGCCAACGACAACTTGTTGCGCGATTGCACTTGCCACCAAACAGAGGTACCGTCCTTGAGCATTCGCCATTTGCGCAGCGGGTCTCCGCTGTTGGGCGGCTCGATTTTGATGACTTCTGCACCAAAGTCGGCCAATGTCTTGGCGGCAAATGGTCCTGCAATCAATTGACCCAGTTCCAACACTTTCAAACCCGAAAGTGCGCTGAGATTGTTGACGTTGTGGGCAGTCCTTGAGGCATTCATGTCCGCAGTGTCATGCGGATGCCTCAGGGCGTCTATTGATGAATCGGTCAGGTAGCCTTCGCATTTTGCGAAGGCAAATGCAGGAAATCCCTGAAATTCACGACCAAAGAGTCAGCCTCTTTTCGAATGCCGACTTTCAGCCGTCGCTGGGCCCATTCATCTTTCAAAGGCCGCCAACTCAGTTGCATCGCCCGAACAATGGGCAATGCCGCCGCTTTAGGCAACAGGGCAATTCCCAAACCCGAAGCCACCATGTGACCCACGGCGTCAAAACTGCGCACCTGCATGCGCAACTTCAGCGTTCGGCCTGCCGCCATGGCCGCACTTTGCTGCTGCTGCAAAAGTGCCGCCCCGGGATTGAGGCTGACCCATGACTCGTCAAGCGCATCGGCAAAAGCCAAGGGAGATTTGCCCACTAGGGGGTGGTGCCTTGGCAATATCAAGACCAACTCATCCTGGCGAAAGTCTTTCACGTCCAGTCCCTCGGTATCCGGACCTTCCACAAACACCCCCATGTCCGCTCGCCCCTCTCGCAGGGCCTGCACCACATGCTCAGAAACCTGCTCCTCCAAATCAATATGTACCTCAGGATGCAAATGGGTGTACTCGGCCATCAGCGGCGGCAAAAACTGGTTGATGGCCGCAGTACCTGCAAACAAGCGCACATGACGTGCAATGCCATGGCGCAGATCAGCCAATTCACTCACCAGGCCATCCATTTCTTGGAGCAACGCCAGGCCTCTGCGCATGAAAACCCGTCCTGCCGAGGTGATGTCCAATCCACGGGAATGCCTCACAAACAACTGACAACCGGTCGCGGCTTCCAACTCTTTCAATCGCCGGCTTGCAGCGGGCAACACCAAATTGCACTCTCGTGCAGCTGTGGTCAAACTGCCCGTTTGAGCGCACAAAACGGCCAGTCGAATCGACACAAAATCAAATCGCGCCAAGTTGTATCCGGGCTGGGGCATCAGAAAATCTCCAGAAGGTCTTACTCCGCTGTATTGTGCTGAATCTCAAAAGCAATTCATAAAAGCAAACTCAACCAGCGTAAACGCGGACTGACTGGATCACTGGCGAACCCTTAGCCACTCTGACCCTGAGTACGTTCTTTTGGTCTGCAGGAGCGGTGTATGTTTCATGGATGGCAAAGGCACCACCGGCATCGGGCTTGCAGATGAATCCGGATCTTTCACCGCCCCATCCGAGCATCGTGGCGTTTTACTTTACCGGGACGGGTGTTTGTGGCTCATTAAGCTGCGGCATACATGCCAGCCCAGCCTGATGGATCGGTTGACATGCAAAGCAACATCGGGCGCTTGGGCCAGACTCGACATTTGGCCATCCTCCCAGTCACGACCAGGAGCCACCCTGAAAGACACAGCCCTCTTCCTGCCCGAGCAGGAAGCCGTCTGCTTAAAATCGCACCACTGCACAGCCCGGGACGCGCGGCGACGTGGTGCTCGCCCTCCCCCCGCAATTGGGGGGCCAGGGGATTCGGCCGCGACTTGTTTCACACTTTGCCCAGGTCAAGTCCATGCCCAGTTTGCTGATCCACCGCGCCCGCTGCATCGCCACCATGGACGATGCCAACACCGAACTGAATGACGCTTCGCTTTTGATCCGCGACGGGCGGATCGAGCGCATCATCCCCGCGCATGAGCCCATCGACGAACTGCTCACGCAGGTTGATGAAGTGATCGACGCCAGTCGCCATGTCGTGGTGCCGGGCCTGATCAACACGCACCACCACATGTACCAGTCGCTCACGCGGGCGATTCCCTCGGTGCAAAACGCCGAGCTGTTTTCTTGGCTCAAGGGCCTGTACCCGATTTGGGTCGGCCTCACGCCCGAGATGGTGCGTGTGTCCGGCCAGGTGGCCATGGCAGAACTCCTGCTGAGCGGCTGCACCACCAGCAGTGACCACCTCTACATCTACCCGGGCGGCGTGCGGCTGGACGACAGCATCGAGGCGGCGCACACCATCGGCATGCGCTTCACCGCCACACGCGGCAGCATGAGTGTGGGCGAGAGCCAAGGCGGCTTGCCCCCCGACCGCGTGGTCGAGCAAGAACCCGCCATCCTGAAAGAAACCCAGCGCCTGATCGAGACCTGGCACGACGCGAGCTACGGCTCGATGACGCATGTGGCCGTGGCCCCCTGCTCGCCCTTCAGCGTGAGCCAGGACCTGATGCGCGAATCGGCCAAGCTCGCCCGCGCCCATGGTGTGCGCCTGCACACCCACTTGGCCGAGAACGACCACGACATCGCCTACACCCGCGAAAAGTTCAACTGCACCCCCGCGCAATACGCCGAGGATTTGGGCTGGGTAGGCCACGACGTGTGGCACGCCCACGGTGTGAAGCTGGACGAAGAGGGCAGCTACCTGTTTGCCCGCACGCGCACCGGCATCGCTCACTGCCCCTGCAGCAACATGCGCTTGGCCAGCGGCATTCTGCCGCTGCGCAAAATGCTGGACGCGGGGGTGCCCGTGGGTCTGGGCGTGGACGGCAGCGCCAGCAACGACGCGGCGCATTTGCTGAACGAAGCGCGCCAAGCCATGCTGCTGGCACGTGTGGGCCGGGCCTTAGAACCTTTCGGCTGTGACCACGGCCCCGCCGAGATGACACCCCGCGACGCCCTGCGCCTGGCCACACGCGGCGGCGCCGAGGTGCTGGGCCGCGCCCACGAGTTGGGACAAATCAAAGCAGGCTATTGCGCCGACATCGCCATGTTCCGCACCGACACCCTGAGCATGGCAGGCGGCGCGGTGCACGACCCGGTGGGGGCGCTCTTGCTGTGCGCGAGCGACAACGCCGATTACACCATCGTGAACGGCCGCGTGGTGGTGCGCCAAGGCCACATCACCACGGTGGACATGGGGCCGCTTGTCGAGCGGCACAACCAGCTGGCTTTGCAGCTGGCACTGGGGACGAACTGAGCCATGGCTCCGGCACACGGAGATCACACCCCTCGCAGGTCGTTGGCTTCAGCCCCGACCTGCTGCCCCTGCCATGTCAGACCTGAAGGTGCCGACCTGCATCACCGTTGCGCATGAAAAACTTTTCAGAACCGGATCAATGGGTGCCGTTGCCCGCCCGCCCTTGCCGATAGGCCGCAGGTGTGGTGCCCGTCCAAGATCTGAATGCCCGGATGAAAGAGTTGCTTTCCTGAAAGCCCAGCAGCCACGAGATTTCGCTGGCTGAAATATCGGTGCGATTCAGGTAATGCCGAGCCAGTTCATGGCGCACCTCGCTGAGCAGTTCTTGAAACCCCACCGACTCCTCGGCCAGTTGCCGCTGCAATGAGCGTTTGCTGATGGCCAAACGCTGCGCCACGGCGTCGATGCTGCTGATACCGGCGGGCAGCGTCTCCAGCAAAACGGCCCGCACCCGTTCGCGCAGGCTCGCTTGGGCGTCCAACTCAGAGAGCCGTCTGTTGAGGGCGGGCTCAAACGCCATCCACATGGCCATGTTGTCGGTCAAGAAAGGCCGACGCGCATCTTGCGCCGAAAACGTCAGTTGGATCTGTTCTGATGCACCCAAAGCGCAGCCCAGATAGGCTTGGTAGGGCGCAAGGTTCAAAGGCAAATCGGGCACCGAGGCCATCAAGGGCTCAATGCGCTCCCGCGTGCCCAACCTCGCCAGTTGCGTGAAGAACACCAACTCCGACACACCCAAGCTGCGGGGTATCGGCTCGTCACTGCCGTAACAGCTGAGCGTGACCAGCGTGCGGTTTGCGCGGATGTCGACCTCCATGTGCAAGGGGCACATCAGGCGTTTGTAATGCGCCAGCCGCTGCAGTGCGGTGTTCAAGTCGGGGCTGCACAAGCAGGCAAACATGGCCGGGTCAAAAGCCTCCACCGACATGGCTTGCGCCAGCTTCAGCGCCAGCTCGTCGTCGCCTGCGGCCTGTTCCAGTCCGCGCCACAGGTCAAAGTACTGCGCGGGCGACAAACTCGCACCTCCTGGTCGTGCAAACAGGTCGCCCGGCAGCCGCGCCAGGCTCAGCACATCGGCGGGGGCGTAGCCCATGTCGAGGATGAGCAGTTTCCAACCCATTTGCAGGGCAAAACGTGTGGCCTGTTTCACGGGGGGTGGCTTTTTGGCAGGTTAGGGCGTTTCGAGGGGCGGACTACTTGGCTTGGCTCATGATGGCCATGTCAAAGATGCGGTCCCCGAAATACTTGCGAATGAACATCAAAGGCTTGGCCATTTTGCCGATGACGTAACGGGTTTGGGGTCGGCGCGAACGCACAGCTTGCAGTATGGCATCGGCCACCACCGAAGGCGGCGATGCTGCCCCCTCTTTGGCATAGGTGCTGCGCATGGCCTTGGCCATGCCCTGAGCCATGGCTTGGTAAGGGCCTTGGCCCGAACGCGCCAGCATGGGCTCGAGCATCACGCCGCCCCATTCGGTGGCAATCACACCGGGCTCAATGATGACCACCTGAATGCCAAAGGGTGCCAACTCGAGGCGCAAGCAATCGCTCCAACCTTCCACCGCGTGCTTGGTGGCGTGGTACCACGATCCCAAAGGGGTGTACATCTTGCCGCCCATGGACGAGATGTTGATCACCTTGCCCGACTGTTGGCGGCGCATGTGCGGCAAGGCCAATTGCGTGAGCCGCGCCATACCAAACAGGTTCACTTCAAACTGGTAACGGGCATCGCCCAGGGTCGAATCTTCCATGGCGCCATACATGCCAAAGCCTGCGTTGTTCACCAGCACGTCGATGCCGCCATGGCCCTGGGTGATGGTGTTCACGGCCGCCACAATGTCGGCGTCCACCGAAATGTCCATCTGCAGCGGTATCGCGCCCAAGGCCCGCAGGTCTTCCATTTGCGCCACACGCCTGGCCGCGACATAAACCACCAAGCCCTCTTGCAGCAGCCGCTTGGCCGTTTCTTTGCCCATGCCGGACGATGCACCGGTGACGAGCGCCACCTGTGGTTTGAGTTGGGAAATAGGGGATGTCGATGCCATGAAAAACTCCGTTCGTGAATGTGTTGCGAATGGCGTCATGGTCGCTGCTGGGTCTCGAAGTGTCGCCATCGGATCACGCCAATGCGCATGCCGAAGATGCCAAGTCTCTTCGCTGCCTTTCAAGGAACAAGTTGTTCGCTCAGGTCACAACTGCAGAACATGGACACGGTGACAAATTGCCATATTTGATCATTTAGGCAAAATTGACAGACATAATCGCTGCAGTCCGAGCCATGCACGCCCGCGTGTCGCCCTCGCCGATTTCCGAAGACCGACTCTGCGCCATGCACCGCACCATTTTTGACACCCCCCTCGTCAACACCGCTTTGCGCGGCATTTCCTTGGCGTTTCTCAAAATCACTGGCTGGAAAATTGAAGGCCAACTCCCTGCGGGGGTGAGCAAATGCGTGCTCATTGCGGCACCCCACACCAGCAACTGGGACTTGCCTTACACCTTGATGGTGGCGTTCGCCTTGCGCCTGCAAATCTATTGGATGGGCAAAAGCAGCATTTTCTCGTTCCCCTTTGGGCCGCTGATGCGCTGGCTGGGCGGCATTGCGGTCAACCGATCGCAAGCCTCCAACCTGGTGGACTCTTGTGCGCAAGAATTGGTCAAGGCCGATGGCGCGGTGCACTTGGTGATCCCGCCCGAAGGCACACGCAGCAAAACCCGTTACTGGAAAACCGGCTTTTATTACATCGCCGTGCAGGCGCAGGTGCCCATCGTCATGGCCTACATGGACTACTCGCGCAAGGTCAGTGGATTGGGGCCTTTGTTCTACCCCTCGGGGGACATCGAGAAGGACATGGTCGCCATCAAAGCGTTTTATGCGCCTTTCAAGGGCAAAAACGCCGACCAGTTTGAAACCCCGCCTGAAAACCCATAAGCGGCTCCCCAGCACGGGCCTCAGCCTGCGAGGCATGCGCTGCAGGCCGATGGCGCGGGGCGGTCATGACCCCAGCGCCCCTTCACTCACTCGGTTTTGGCCCCGGCCTGAAACCAACGACCGAACAAGGCGCGGTTTTCCTCGCTCAATCCTGTGGCATTGCCCATGGGCATTTGCTTGGTCACCACCACTTGTTGGTACATGTTTTGGGCGTTTTGCTGGATCAACTCGGGGCTGTCCAAGCGCACGTTCTTCATTTGCACCTGGGCACCATGGCATGACAGGCAGTGCTGCCCCACCAGGCTTTGCACTTGCGCAAAGCTCACGGGCTGTGCAGGCGCTGCAGACGCCTTGGGGGGGGCGGGACGCAAGGCCACGATCACGCCCAAAATCATCACCACACCCACCGCCGCAAAAGGCCAAGGGTTGGCGGCGCGGCCCAGGTGGAAGCCATGGCGTTGCACAAAAAATTGACGAATCAGGGCGCCCGCCAACATCATCACAAACAGCAGCACCCAGCGCTGCTCGTGTGTGTACAAGAAGCTGTAGTGGTTGCTCAGCATCGCGAAGATGACGGGCAGCGTGAAGTAAGTGTTGTGCACACTGCGCTGTTTGCCGCGCTTGCCGTGGATGGCCAAGGCGTTGGCGTCATAGGTCTCACCGCTGGTCATGGCCGCCACCACTTTGCGTTGGCCGGGGATGATCCAGAAGAACACGTTGGCGCTCATGGCGGTGGCGATCATCGCGCCCACCAACAAGAATGCAGCACGACCGGCAAACAGTTCATTGGCCAGCCAGGCGCAAAAGGCCACGACCACGATCATCAAGCCCGCCACGATCAGCTCACCGTTTTGACGGAAACCGAAGACACGGCAAATGATGTCGTACACGAACCAAAATGCCACCAGCATGCCCACCGCGGCCGATCCAGCCATCACAGGCGTCCAGTCCATCAGCGATTTGTCGATCAAAAAAGTGCCCGCGTTGTAGAGGTACAGCACCGTGAACAGCGCAAAGCCGGTCAGCCAGGTGGAGTAACTTTCCCAATAGAACCAATGGAGCTTGGTGTGGATCTTTTTGGGGGCCACCATGTACTTTTGCGGGTTGTAAAAACCACCGCCGTGCACCGCCCACATGGCACCGCCCACGCCTTTTTCGAGCAAGTCGGGCGAGTTGGGTTTTTGCAGGTTGTTGTCCAGAAAGACAAAGTAAAACGAGGAGCCAATCCAGGCGATGGCGGTGATGACATGCACCCATCGCAGCAACAAATTGGCCCATTCCAGAAAATACGATTCCATGAAGGATTCTCCAACCAGCTCACCACCGCGGGCCCTGTGAGCGGGTATTCGGTCGCGAACATGAATCCGGGGATTCCTGCGCCGCTGCGACCAGTGCACCGAAGTGTATACAGTTTAAAGGCGCGATTCCAGCCTTGCCCGCTCACTTTGGCCTAGGGGAAACGCGCATCTCTGGCTCAAAGCGTTTGCAAAAGTTGAGCGGCCACCGCGACGGCAATGACTTCAGGCTCTTTTCCCGTGATGCCTGGCACCCCAATGGGACAGGTGATGTGGCCCATCTCTTGGGCGCTGAACCCACGGTCCTCCAGGCGATGCCGAAAGGTGGCCCATTTGGTCTTGCTGCCGATCAGGCCCACAAAAGGCAAATCACCCCGCTCCTTTTGGCGCTTCAAGCACGCGATCACGATGTCCAGGTCCTCGGCATGGCTGAAGCTCATGATCAGCACCCGGCTGCCTGGCGCCAAATCGGCCACCGCAGCCTGTACCGGGTTGGAGTGCTCACAATCCACGCCCTCAGGCACGTCGGCAGGGAAAATCTCGTCGCGGCTGTCCACCCAGCGCACGGCAAAGGGCAAGGTGGCCAGGGTGTGCACCAAGGCCTTGCCCACATGCCCGCCCCCAAACAAGGCCAAGGGCGTGCGGGGGGGCTTCAACTGCGTGCGCAGCCGAGGCAGGTCCGCCGCGCTGACCCGCTCAAACACGAGCTCGACGGCACCACCGCAACACTGCCCCAAGCTGGGCCCCAGGACCTGGCGCAAGTGGGTGGGCTCGGTTTGTCCTGTCAAGAGCCGCCGCGCATGCGCCAGCGCCTCAAACTCCAGATGCCCGCCACCGATCGTGCCCTGCTCGGCTTGGGCAAACACCACCATGTGCGTGCCGGGCCCACGGGGCACAGAGCCCTGCGTGGCTTGCACAGTCACCAGCACCGCATTGTCGGTGTTCAGCCTTTGAAGGGCTTGTTCAATCCAATTCACGCTTTTGTGTCCATTCAATGTTGAGGAATGCGGCCAGCTTGCCCATCAGGTCCTGACGATGCCACAATCCACCTCAGCTCAGAGTATGCCAAGGACAAGGTCTCCACATGACGCCACGTTTGCCAACGCTTCACCGATTCATCCTCCAAGGCTGTTTGACCCTGGGCTCTGCGGCTTTGGCTTTGCTCAGCGGCTGCAGCACCCCACCCCCCCCTGCCCCCGTGGCAGCGCCACCGGCGCCTGCACCCGTGACGCCTGTGGCCAAAGTCCCCGAACCCATCTTGGCCCCGTCTGGCCCCACATCGTTGGCCCGCAACAGCAAAGAATACCGAAAGGACGCGGCGGGCCACCTGTACGGCAAGCATGCGCACCGCGTTTACAAAGGCCGCATGCCGCCCATGCTCGAAGCCGTGGGCGTCTTGAATGTGGACATTGACCAAAAAGGCTCGGTCAAGGCTGTGAACTGGATGCGCGCACCCAAACATGTGCCCCACGTCATGGCAGAGATCGAGCGCATGGTCAAAGCCTCAGCCCCCTACCCCGTGCCCAAGCACATGAGCCAGGTCACCTACACCGATGTGTGGCTGTGGCACAAAAGCGGCAAATTCCAGCTCGACACCTTGACAGAGGGTCAAGACTGAAGCGCTGGGCCTTTGGCCACCCCGTCGTTTCAAGCCGCCTGAACCTGCTCGTGCGCAGCACCGGGCAACAGGGTGAGGATGAGCGTGGTGGCCACTGAAAAGCCCGCCAGCAGCAAGAGCGCGTTGCCAAAGCCCATGGCCTTGACCACAGGCCCCAAAGCCCAGACCGACAAAGAACTCACCGCAAACGACACGCCCAGGCGCATGCCCGAGACGCGCGAGCGCAAGCGGTCGTCCACATAGCGGGCGATCATGAAGTCGGTGAAGGGAATCGCCCCAAAGATGAACACCATCAAACCGATGAGCGCTGCAAACAACCACCAGCCCTGCGCTTGAGAGGCCAGCACCAGCATGGGGATCTGGGCCATGACCATGAACATGAAAAAGCGCTTGAGAGGGAAACGGTTGATCAGATGGCCCACCACCACTTGGGCCACCGAAGCCACGGCGTAGACCAAGGCCAGCAACAGGCCCAAAGCGGCCGGGTCTTCCATCACACCCCGAAAGCGCTCGGCCAACAAGGGCCCATTGCCATTGGTTGTGAAGTTGAACAAGACGCTGCTGGTGATGGCGGCAGCCGTCATGACCACCAGTGCACGCGCCAGCAGGGGCGCGGGCAAACTCACTGTGGCCCCGCCCTTGCGCTTGGCCGGTGAGGAGACCTCTTTCGGGCAGGCGCGTGCGAAAAACCAACCGCACAGCAGCGCCACCAAGCCGGGCAACACAAAAGCCGCCCGCCAGCCTTGCCACTGAATCAAAAAGCCCGTGAGCAAAGCGGCCACAGCCACACCCAGATTGCCCGCCAACCCATTGAAGCCGATGGTGGCGCCCGGATTCGGGGAACGCTCGAGCAGCATGGGAATGCCCACCGGGTGGTAAATGGCCGCAAAGGCACCGATCAGCGTCAAACAGGCGGCCAATTGCCATGGCGATTGCGCAAACGCGGTCAGGATGGAAGCCGCGCCAATGCCAAAAAAGAAGACCAGCATCATGCTGCGCCGACCCCACAAGTCACCCAAACGTCCGGCTGGCAAAGAACCCAAACCGAACATGAAAAATGCCCCGGCACCGTAAGGCATCAGATCTTGCCAATCGGCCAAACCCATGTCAGCGGCCATGGTGCTGACCGCCGCTGCAAAGATCAACAAGAACAAATGGTCCAGCGCGTGTGCGGTGTTGAGCAAGCCCCGCACCACGCGGGGGTGGTCGGCGGCTTGTTCGGGCAAAGGGGCGTCAGAGGGGGTCAAGGTCGTCATGGTCAGTGTCAGCTTTCGACTTCGTCTGGGGGAACAGGCTGTGGGCCACCTGGCCAAGCCACAAGACTGTGCGCCCAAGGCCGCTTGGACGCTGTCGCTTTGGTCACAGATGGGGCTCAGCAAACGCCATCACAAAGGCGCATTGGCTGGGGCTTTGGCGTCCCAGATGTGCGAGCGCCAATACACCGCCATGGCCCCCGTCAAGAGCAGGCCCAGGGCCGAATACGCACCCGCCGTGGCAGCATAGCCCCAACGCTCAATCAGCGGGCCCGACAGCAGCAAACCCAAAGGCAGCCCCCAGATGGCCAGCATGCGCATGCCCATCACGCGGCCTCGATAGGCGGGCTCGGTCACGCGCAGCATCACGGCCGCCAGCGGGGTCATGCTCAGGCTTTGCGCCAAGCCCGCCACCCACAACAACGCCATGCCCACCCCCAAATGGGTGCTGAAAGCGAACAGCACATCCACCGCAAACCACACCGCGCCTGCCAGCACCATGGTTTGCGCCGCGCGAAAGGCGATGCGGTGCGAACTGAGCACCACCGAACCCACCAACCCCCCAAAGGCAAAGCTGGCCCCCAACCAGCCCAAGCCTGTCTGGTCGGTGAGGTAAATGTTTTTGGCCACATAGGGCAGCAAGCCCAAAGAGAAGGGAAAGGCCAGCAGGTTGACCAAGAACGCCAGTGCCATGGCCGCCATCAACACCGGGCGGGTCCACACATAGCCAAAAGCCAGCTGCAAATCCCGCACAGGCGACAGGCGTGGGGCCTCTGTGGCGGCTGTTTGAACAGGCCCATCGGACACACCACGCGACAGCACAAAACTGAGGGTGTAGAGCGCGGTGATCAGCGCGTAAGCCCAGGTCATGCCCAGCCAGGCCACCACACCTGCGCCCGCCAAGGCGCCTGCAATGCGAGCCGAATCCGAGGTGATGCGCGAAATGCCCAGCGCCCCAAGCAAATGCCGGGGCGGCAAAGTTTGGGCGATCAGCGCGTTGCGCATCATCATGTCCGACGGCCGCACCAGCCCCGCCAAAGCAGCAACGCACAGCACCAACACGGGCGTGAGCGCTTGCAGCCAGGCCAGCAGCATGAAGCAGGCCGCCAGTGCCGCATAAAGAGCACGCGAGAGGCAGAGCATGCGGCGGTACCCCAGTCGGTCGCCCACCACACCAAACAAGGGAGACACCAAAGAACCCAAGTACTGCAAAGAGCCAAACACCACCAGCATCATGACCGAGCCCGACTCGACCAAGATGAACCAGCCCAGCACGATGGACTCCATCTCGAAGGCCCAGGAAGTGGCCAAATCGGCAGGCCACTGGAAGCGGAAACTCCGAACCCGGAACGGGTCGCGCCAGTGCATGGCGGGTGGCTTTGCAGCCGACGCTGCGGCCTCGCTCACGGCCGTGGCCCTGCGCAAAACATGGGTGGTGGAAACAGCGCAAAGCGGCCTGGGCACAGGCGCATGGCGCTCATGCGTTCATTCCTGCCCAGCGCGGTCTGACTGTTGATTGGCCTCGCTCTTCGGGCGGGCATCTGGCTGCGCTGCAGGCTCGGCCATGAAACACATCTTCTCGCCATCCCATCGCTGGCCGCACCAGCACAGGCCTTCGGCATTGATGATGCAAGTGCCGGTGCCGCAGCACCGTGGATCGTCTGACATGGGCCTGCTCCTGAAACGTATTGGGTGATGGCCTGCAGGATGCCTGAAACCGCTTCAGGCATCCGGCGCAAACCCTCACAACCCTGCAGAGGCCTTGGCTTTTTCGCAGGCCATCAAGATGCGCTCTGGCGTGGCCGGCGCGTCCATGTACACCACGGATTTGTAGTCAGCGCTGGCAGCCACCGCATCGCGCAAGGCGAAGAAGGCCGACAAGCCCAGCATCAAAGGAGGCTCGCCTGTGGCCTTGCTGTTGAAAGGCGTGGGCTTGTTGTTTTGGTTTTCAAACAAAGACACCTTGAAGTGCTCTGGGATGTCGCCCGCCACGGGAATTTTGTAGGTGCTGGGGCCGTGCGTGAGCAGCTTGCCTTTTTTGTCCCAAATGCACTCTTCCATGGTGAGCCAGCCCATGCCTTGCACATAAGCGCCTTCGATCTGGCCTTTGTCGATGGCGGGGTTGATGCTGCGGCCCACGTCATGCACGATGTCCACGGCTTTGAGCCACCACTCCCCGGTGCGGGTGTCGATCTCGACTTCGCTCACGGCCGCGCCGTAGCAGTAGTAATAGAAGGCCCGGCCATTCAGGGTGGCGAAGTCGTACTTGATTTCGGGCGTCATGTAGAAACCTGTCACCGACAAGCCCACACGCTCCATGTACGCTTGCTTGGTCACATCGGCCCACTTGACGGCTTTGCCGCCACCGTGCACTTCGTTGTTGGCAAAGCTCACATCGCCTTCGGCACAAGCGAGCATGCGGGCGGCCACGGGTTTGAGGCGCTCACGCATTTGGGCTGTGGCGTTCATGATGGCTGCACCGTTGATGTCGGCACCGCTCGAAGCGGATGTGGCCGAAGCGTTGGGTACTTTTTGCGAGTCGGTGGCGGTGATGCGCACATGGTCCACGCTGATGCCCAAACCATCGGCACAGACCTGCGCCATCTTGGTGTTCAGGCCCTGGCCCATTTCGGTGCCGCCGTGGTTGCAACTGACCGAGCCATCCATGTACACCACCAGCAGAGCGCCGCCTTGGTTCAGGTGCGTGGCGGTGAAGCTGATGCCGAACTTGAGCGGCACCAGCGCCATGCCGCGCTTGCGGGTTTTGCTCTTGGCGTTGAAGGCCTGCACTGCGGCACGGCGCTCGGCGTATTGGGATTCCTGCTCCAACTGCTCGATCACTTGGTCACCCACCCAGTCTTCGATGAGCTGGTTGTACTGGGTGGTCATGGTGTCGGGCGTGCCGCTGATGGCGGGGTCTTTGTAGAGGTTGAGCTTGCGCACGTCCAAGGGGTCTTTGCCCAAAGTCATCGCGATCTCGTCCATCACCGTTTCGATGCCGAACATGCCTTGTGGACCGCCAAAACCCCGGAAAGCGGTGGCGCTTTGGGTGTTGGTTTTGCAGCGGTGGCTGACCAACTTGAGTGCAGGCAGGTGGTAGGTGTTGTCGATGTGCAAGCAAGCGCGGTCGTTCACCGGGCCGGAGTAATCGGTGCTGTAACCACAGCGTGACATGAGCGTGATGTGGGCACCCAACACGCGGCCCGTGTCGTCAAAACCCACTTCGTAGTCGATGCGGAAATCATGACGCTTGCCGGTGATGGTCATGTCGTCATCACGGTTCACACGCAGCTTGACGGGCTTTTGCAACTTGAAAGCGGCCAAAGCGGCGCTTTGGCTGAAGATGCTGGCATTGCCCTCTTTGCCGCCAAAGCCGCCGCCCATGCGGCGGCAAATCACCTCCACATCGTTGGTGTGCAGGTTCAGGGCGTGCGCCGCTTCGCGCTGGTTGCCGTCGGGGTGCTGGGTCGACACGTACAACGTCAACTGGCCGTCCTCCTTGGGCACCGCGTAAGTGATCTGGCCTTCCAGATAGAACTGTTCTTGCTGGCCCGTGTTGGTGCTGCCTTTGATTTTGTGGGGTGCATTGGCAATGGCCGCTGCAGCGTCGCCGCGCGTGATGCCCTTGGGCGGCATGATGAAGCTGCCCGCCGCCATCGCGTCTTCGATCGTCAAGATGGGCGTGAGCTCTTTGACCAGCACCTTGGCTTTTTTGGCGGCTTCGCGGGCGTAGAGCATCTCTCGCGCCACCACCACGGCCACGGCCTGGCCGACAAACTCGACCTTGCCCGCGGCCAGGAAGGGGTCGTCATGGATGATGGGGCCGCAGTTGTTTTCGCCGGGGATGTCTTTGGCGGTGTAGACCGCGACCACACCGTGCTCCTGGAGGATGGCTGCGCGGTCGATGCCGTCGCCAATCAACTCACCATGGGCCACAGGCGACAAGATGAGCGCGGCATACAAAGTGCCTGCGTGCTCAGGGATGTCGTCGATGTAAGTGGCTGAGCCCGTCACGTGCAGGTGCGCGGACTCGTGAACGATGTCGGTGCCCTGCTGAACACCCGATGTGGGCAACAGGTTTTTGAGTGCGGTCGGTGCGTTCATTCTTGCCTCTGGGGTGAGGGGACAGACCAAATTTGCTGCGCAAATATGGGTCTACCCCCTGGTTTTAAGATTGTTCTTCGATGAATTCAAGGGCCAAATTGCGCGCCACCAAGGCGCGGTACGCCCATGTCGCACGCAAGCCGTCGCGGGCGGTGAAGCTGGCGGCAATGGCGGCATCCAGGTCGACCGATTTCACGTCGGCAGGCGCACGGCCTTCCAGCACAGCTTCCAGCTTGGGGGCGCGGCATGGCGATGGGGCCAGGCCGTTGTAGGCCAGCTTCACACCCGAGAGTTGGCCGTTTTTGAGCGTGTAGCTGATGGCCGCGCAGGTGGCCGAAATGTCTTGTTCAAAACGCTTGCTCACCTTGTGGGCGCGGAACACTTGTCCCGCCACAGGCTTGGGCAATTCGATGGCTTCGATGAACTCACCGGGCTCCATCAGGTTTTTCTTCATGCCGGTGTAGAAGTTGTCCAGCAGCACCTTGCGGGTTTTGTCGCCCCGGCGCAGCACCAAGCTGGCACCCAGCGCCATCAGGCAGGGCATGGTGTCGCCAATGGGTGAGCCGTTGGCGATGTTGCCCGCCAGCGTGGCCGTCGACCGGATGGGGGGCGAACCAAAGCGGCGCAGCACCTCGGTGAAGTCGGGGTAAGCCTGGGCCACCAGCGCTTCAACTTGCGTGAGCGACACGGCCGCGCCAATGCGCCAGGCGCTGGCGGTCTCGGTCACTTGGCGCAGTTCTTTGACGTTGCCCAAATACATGATGTGCTCGGGGCGGCTGAACTGTTTGTTGACCTGCAGACCGATTTCGGTGCTGCCCGCCAAAAGTGTGGTGGTGGGGTTCTTGACCAAGTAGTCGGCCACTTCGGCGATGGTGGCGGGCGAGACGAACTCGTTGCCCTTCCTGGTGCGCACCACCGGCTGCACGATGATGTCGCCGTCCAGGCTCAGTGTGGGCACGCTGGCGCGTTTGATTTCTTTGAGCAGTGGCACATCGGCGCTGTCGTCCAGCTTGAGCGCTTCTGGCTTGGCGCAAGCCTTGGCGGCCGAGTCGATGATCGGCTTGTAGCCGGTGCAGCGGCACAGGTTGCCGCTCAGCGAATCGGTGATCTGCTGGCGGTTGGGGACGGGCAGCACCTGCACCAGGTTCACCAGGCTCATCACGATGCCGGGCGTGCAAAAACCGCATTGCGAACCGTGGCACTTGATCATTTCTTCCTGAACTGGGTGCAGCGAGCCATCGGCTTTTTTCAGGCTCTCCACGGTCTTGACCGATTTGCCGTCCAGCGAAGGCAGCAACTGGATACAAGCGTTGGTGGCCACATAGTCCACGCCCGTGCCTGCCGCGTTGAGCTCGCCCACCATGACCACACAAGCGCCGCAATCGCCCTCTGCGCAGCCCTCTTTGGTGCCCGTGCGGTGCAGTTCCTCGCGCAGATAGTCCAGAACGGTGGTGGTGCGGCGCTCGCCTTGGGCTTCGACGATGCGGCCGTCGAGCACAAAGCGCACGGTGTTGGTGACTTGGGTCATGGTTGGGGGGGATCGGTGTGTGAACGGGAAGACCCCGATTTTAAAGAACCGGGGCCTGATTGGGCGGATTTGATCAAGTATTAATTGGGGTCAGACCCCAATTCACTGACCCCCATGGTTTCAGGAGCCCCGATACGTCGAATAACTCCAAGGGCTGGCCAGCAGGGGCACGTGGTAGTGCTGGTCTTCATGCGCCACACCGAAGTCCAAAGACACGCGGTTCAGGAAATTAGGCTCCGGCAGTGCCACGCCTTTGGTTTGGAAGTAGTCGCTCACATTGAAGACCAAACGGTAAGTGCCTTTGCGCAGGCTGGCATGGTCATACAGCAGGCCATCGGGGTTGCGGCCGTCATGGTTCAGGGTGAAGCTTTTGACCAAGGTGGCCTGATCGCCTTGCGTGGTGTAGAGGGACACCTGCATGCCCGCGGCGGGGCAGCCGTGCATGGTGTCCAGAACGTGTGTGCTCAATCCCATGGTGTGCTCGCTTGTCTGAAAGAGGGTCTCAAAAGGGTGGTTTTGACAGGGCTTTGAAAAGCCCTTTAAACCGGTCGACCGAAGTGTATACAATTTTGCTTTCGGCGGCTATGATTTCGCCAATGACCCCCAAACAAAGGGCACAGCCGCCTGAGAAAACGCGAGACATGGAAACTTCCACCACGCACCACATCGTCGAATCGCTGACCCGCGCCATCGTGGAGCACCGTTTGTTGCCCGGCTCCAAACTGGCCGAGCAAAAGCTGGCCGACCACTTTGGCGTCTCGCGCACTTTGGTGCGACAGGCGCTGTTTCAGTTGTCGCAAAACCGCTTGATCCGCCTGGAGCCCGCGCGCGGTGCTTTTGTGGCGGCGCCATCGGTCGAGGAGGCGCAGCAGGTCTTTGCCGTGCGCCGCATGCTCGAAGCCGAGATGACCCGCGCCTTTGTGCAGCAGGTCACGCCCGAACAAATCGTGGCCCTCAAAGAGCACATCCAGCAAGAGCGTGAAGCCGTGACGCAAGGCGACATCACGGGCCGGACCGAGTTGCTGGGTGACTTTCATGTGCGCATGGCCGAACTCATGAACAACGACGTGCTGGCCCAGGTGCTGGGGGAGTTGATCTCGCGCTGCGCCCTGATCACCTTGATGTACCAGTCGCGCAACGAAGCCGAGCACTCCACAGACGAGCATGTGGCCATCGTGGCCGCCCTGGAAACGCAGGACGCCGACTTGGCCGTGCGCCTGATGCACGAACACCTGCTGCATGTCGAAGCCAGCCTGACCTTTGACCGCAAAGTGCCCACGCACGACATTTCTCTGGCCCTGGCCTGAACCTTTGAGCACCCGCAAGAGCAACGCATGAGCACCTACGACACCACCCTCCCCTACCCCCGCGACCTCAAAGGCTACGGCCGCCATGTGCCGCACGCCCAGTGGCCGGGCGGTGCCCGTGTGGCCGTGCAGTTTGTGCTGAACTACGAAGAAGGTGGCGAAAACTCGGTGCTGCACGGCGATGCAGGGTCTGAGCAGTTTTTGTCAGAAATGTTCAACCCCGCGTCCTTTCCCGAGCGGCACATCAGCATGGAAGGCATTTACGAGTACGGCTCGCGAGCCGGCGTGTGGCGCTTGTTGCGCGAGTTTGAAAAGCGTGGCCTGCCGCTGACCGTGTTTGGTGTGGCCACTGCGCTGCAAAAGCACGACGACGTGACCGCCGCCTTCAAGGAACTGGGCTACGACATCGCCTGCCACGGCCTCAAGTGGATCCACTACCAAAACATCGACGAAGCCACCGAGCGTGCCCACATGGCCGAGGCCATGGACATCTTGCAAAAGCTCACGGGCGAGCGGCCTCTGGGCTGGTACACCGGGCGCGACAGCCCCAACACCCGCCGCCTGGTGGCCGACTTTGGCGGCTTTGAGTACGACAGCGATTACTACGGCGACGACCTGCCGTTTTGGATGAAAGTGCGCAAGTCAGACGGCAGCGATGCGCCGCAACTGATCGTGCCCTACACCCTGGACTGCAACGACATGCGCTTTGCGCTGCCCCAGGGCTACTCGCACGCCGACCCCTTCTTTCAGTACATGAAGGACACCTTTGACGCGCTCTATGCCGAAGGTGACCCGGGTGGCGACAACGCCCCCAAGATGATGAGCATCGGCATGCACTGCCGCCTGCTCGGCCGCCCCGGACGCATCACCGCGCTGCAACGCTTTTTGGACCACATCCAGTCGCACGACAAGGTCTGGGTGGCGCGGCGCCTTGACATTGCCCGGCATTGGAAAGCCACACACCCTTACCAGGACTGACATGTTGTGGGAGGCCGCCCCTGCGGCCGAATGCCCACCCCAAGACATTCGGCCGCAGGGGCGGCCTCCCACAGAGACATCCATGCCCATCACTTTGGAACAACTCAACAGCGCCAGCCGTGAAGAGGCGGCGCTCATGCTCGATGGCTTGTACGAGCATTCGCCCTGGATCGCCGAGCAGGCACTGGCGCAGCGTCCCTTCACCTCGCTGGCCCACCTCAAGCACGCCATGTGCGAGGTGCTGGCGCACGCTGGGCGCGACGCGCAGCTCGGCCTGATCCGCGCCCATCCCGAACTGGCGGGCAAGGCCATGGTCAGCAAAACGCTGACGGCCGAGTCGACCCACGAGCAAACCAAAGCGGGCCTCACCGACTGCACACCCGAAGAGTTCGCCAAGATCCAAAAGCTCAACGCCGACTACAACGCCAAGTTCGGCTGGCCCTTCATCTTGGCGGTGCGCGGCCCGCGCGGCGTGGGCTACAACAAGCAGCAAATCATCGACGCCTTCGAGCGCCGCCTGCACGGCCACCCCGACTTTGAATTGGCCGAGTGCCTGCGCAACATCCACCGCATCGTCGAAATCCGCTTGAACGACAAGTTCGGCGTCGAGCCCACGCTGGGCCACTTGGTTTGGGATTGGCAAGAAAAGCTGGCGCAGCACTCTGACCCTGGTTTTGCCGAAGCGGGTCAGCTCACGGTGACCTACCTCACCGACGCGCACCGCGCTTGTGCCCAGCGCATCACGCAAAACATGCGCGACTGCGGCTTTGACGAGGTCTACACCGACGCGGTGGGCAACGTGGTGGGCCGCTACCACCCGGCCACCCCAAGCGGCCGATACCTCATGACCGGCAGCCACTACGACACCGTGCGCAACGGTGGCAAATACGACGGCCGCTTGGGCATCTTTGTGCCCATGGCGTGCGTGCAGCAGCTGCACCAACAAGGCCAACGCCTGCCTTTTGGCATTGAAGTCGTGGCCTTTGCCGAAGAGGAAGGCCAGCGCTACAAGGCCACCTTCCTCGGCTCGGGCGCCCTCATCGGCCAATTCAACCCCGCCTGGCTGGACCAACAAGATGTCGACGGCATCACCATGCGCGCAGCCATGCAGCATGCGGGCTTGTGCGTGGACGACATCCCCAAAATCCAGCGCGACCCGGCGCAATACCTCGGCTTTGTCGAAGTGCACATCGAGCAAGGCCCGGTGCTCAACGAAGTCAACATCCCGCTGGGCGTGGTCACGTCGATCAATGGCAGCGTGCGCTACCTGTGCGAGGTGATCGGCACGGCCAGCCACGCAGGCACCACCCCCATGGACCGCCGCCGCGACGCGGCCTGCGCCGTGGCGGAACTGGCGCTCTACATGGAGCAACGCGCGGCCCAAGACGGTGACAGCGTCGCCACCATGGGCCAGCTGCAAGTGCCCAGCGGATCGATCAACGTGGTGCCCGGCCGCTGCCTGTTCAGCTTGGACATGCGCGCGCCCACCGACGCACAGCGCGACGCGCTGGTCACCGACATCCTGGCGCAGCTGCAAGCCCTGGCCGAGCGCCGGGGTGTGCGCGTCAAAGCCGAACTCACCATGAGCGCTGCCGCCGCGCCCAGCGCCCCCGAGTGGCAAGCCCGCTGGGAACGCGCCGTGAGCGCCCTGGGCGTGCCGCTGTTCAAACTGCCCAGCGGCGCAGGCCACGACGCCATGAAGCTGCACGAGGTCATGCCACAAGCCATGCTGTTTGTGCGCGGCGAAAACGCGGGCATCAGCCACAACCCGCTCGAATCCACCACCAGCGACGACATGCAGCTGTGCGTCGACGCCTTCACCCATGTTTTGAACCAACTTGCATCGGAATGATCATGACTGCCACTGCACAACATTACGCACAACTCGACGCCTGGATCGACGCGCACTTTGACGAGCAAGTCAAGTTTCTGCAGGCCTTGGTGCAGGTGCCCACCGACACCCCACCCGGCAACAACGCGCCCCACGCCGAGCGCACCGCAGAGTTGCTCGCGCCCATGGGCTTTGTCGCAGAAAAGCACCCTGTGCCCGCCTCCGAAGTCAACGCCTATGGTCTGGAGTCGATCACCAACCTGATCGTGCGCCGCAAATATGGCGAGGGCAAAACCATTGCCCTGAACGCCCACGGCGACGTGGTGCCCCCTGGCGAAGGCTGGACACACCCGCCCTACGGCGGTGAGATCCACAACGGGGCCATGTACGGCCGCGCCACGGCTGTGAGCAAGTGCGACTTTTCTACATTCACCTTTGCCACACGCGCACTCGAATCGTTGAAAGCCCCCCTCAAAGGCGGCGTGGAACTGCACTTCACCTACGACGAAGAATTTGGCGGCGAGATGGGCCCCGGCTGGCTGCTGGCAAAAGGCCTGACGAAACCCGACCTGATGATCGCGGCAGGCTTCAGCTACCAGGTGGTGACCGCGCACAACGGCTGCCTGCAAATGGAAGTGACGGTGCACGGCGAGATGGCCCACGCCGCCATTCCCGACAGCGGCACCGACGCGCTGCAAGGCGCGGTGCACATCCTGAGCGCGCTGCACGCGCTGAACACGCAGTACCTGAAGGTCACGTCCAAGGTGGAAGGCATCACCCACCCCTATTTGAACGTGGGCCTGATCGAAGGCGGCACCAACACCAATGTGGTGCCCGGCAAAGTCAGCTTCAAGCTCGACCGCCGCATGATCCCCGAAGAGAACCCTGCGGAAGTGGAAGCCAGCATCCGCCAAACCATTGCCGAGGCCGCGGCCTGCTTCCAGCCCCCACGCGGCGGCAATAGCCTGCAAGTGGACGTGCGCCGCATGCTGCTGGCCAACGCCATGAAGCCGCTGGCGGGCAACCAGCCTCTGGTCAGCGCCATCCAAAAACACGGCGAACAAGTTTTCGGCGAAGCCATCCCTGCCCTGGGCACCCCGCTCTACACCGATGTGCGCTTGTATGTGGAGCGCGGCATCCCCGGCGTGATCTACGGCGCAGGCCCCCGCACCGTGCGCGAGTCCAACGCCAAACGCGCCGACGAGCATGTGCAGCTCGATGACCTGCGCCGCGCGACCAAGGTGATTGCACGCACACTGCTGGATTTGCTGGCCTGAACATGCGCGCGCCGCAGCTTGACACCCTGCGCCAGCGCGTGCAGGCCTGCACCACCGACCAGGATGTGGCCGACTACCAGCGCGATGGCGCGGTGTGCATCCGCAACCTGTTCAGCCCCGAAGAAGTGTCCCTGCTGCGGGATGGCATCGAGGCCAACCTGGCCCAGCCCAGCCCGCGCGGCATGGTGGCCAGCAGGCCGGACGACCCGGGGCGCTTTTTTGAAGATTTTTGCAACTGGCAGGACATCGCGCAGTACCAGCGCTTCATTTTTGACACGCCACTGGCCGCACTGGCCCAGCGCCTCATGCAAAGCCAGACGGTGCGCCTGTACCACGACCACCTGCTGGTCAAAGAGCCTGGCACGCGCCAGCGCACGCCTTGGCACCAAGACCAGCCTTATTACAACGTGGACGGCTTGCAAAACATCAGCTTCTGGATTCCGGTGGACCCGGTGTCCCGCCCGTCCACGCTGGAGTTCATCGCGGGCTCTCACAGTGGCCCTTGGCTCATGCCGCGCACTTTCATGACGAACCAAGCCAAATGGTTCCCCGAAGGCTCGCTGGCCGAATTGCCCGACATTGAAAACCACCGCCAAGACTTCCCCATCCTGGGCTGGGACTTGCAGCCGGGCGATCTGGTGTGTTTCCACATGCTCAGCCTGCACGCCTCTGCCGGCGTGGACGGCACGCAGCGCAGGCGCGTGTACTCGGTGCGCTTTTTGGGCGACGACATGACCCACGCACCGCGCCCTTGGGTGACTTCGCCGCCCTTCCCAGGCCTGGACCAGGAACTCCCCGCAGGGGCGCCGATGGACCATGCGCTGTTTCCCTTGATGGCGGTTTGACCCCAAAGAGCGAGTTCGGCCCGCATGGGTGAAGATCTGCAGGCCGCTCCCTCCCGGCTGGGCATCGACCTTGTGCAACACAGGGTTTCCCCGCGTCACACCGCCTTCAATTTTGTATACAGTTTCGAACACAAAGAAGCACACATTTAGTTTCTTTGCGGTTTTCCCCCTCTGTTTACTTTTCAGGAGACCCCTCCATGAGTTCAACTGTTCACCCTGTTGACGAGCATTTGCCCAATGGCAAGCTCGCCGCTTTGGGCCTGCAACATGTGCTGGTGATGTACGCCGGCGCGGTGGCCGTGCCTTTGATCGTGGGCCGCGCCCTCAAGCTCAGCCCTGAACAAGTGGCGATGCTGATCTCGGCCGACCTGTTTTGCTGCGGTTTGGTCACGCTGATCCAATCGCTGGGCGCCACACAGTGGTTTGGCATCAAGCTGCCCGTGATGATGGGCGTGACGTTTGCGTCTGTGGCCCCGATGGTGGCCATGGCCAACAACAACCCGGGCGTGCAAGGCGCGGGGCTGATCTTTGGCGCCATCATTGGCGCGGGGGTGATCTCGATCTTGATCGCGCCCATCGTGAGCCGGATGTTGCGGTTTTTCCCGCCGGTCGTCACCGGCACCATCATTGCCGTCATCGGCATCAGCTTGATGCGCGTGGGCATCAACTGGATTTTTGGCAACCCCTTCGGCCCCACAGCGCCCAGCATCCCTAACCCGGAACACCTGGCCTGGCTCGATGCGGCCAAACAAGCGGCCAGCACGGGTGCAGTGCCCCCAGTGCCTGCGGGCATGAACATCGTCGGCACGGTGCCTAACCCCAAGTACGCGCAGCTCTCGCACATCGGCATTGCCGCCATCGTGTTGGTTTCCATCTTGCTGATTGCCAAGTACGCCCGTGGTTTTGTGTCCAACATTTCGGTGCTGCTGGGCATCGTGATCGGTGGCGTGGTGGCCACGGCCGCTGGCCTCATGAACTTCGACAAAGTCAGCAAAGCCGGCTGGTTTGACCTGGTGCTGCCCTTCGAAATTGCCACCCCCGTCTTTGACCCGATCCTGATCCTGACCATGACCCTGGTGATGATCGTGGTGATGATCGAGTCGACCGGCATGTTCCTCGCCTTGGGCGATTTGACGGGCAAAAAAGTCGATCAAAAAATGCTCACCGCCGGTCTGCGCACCGACGGCCTGGGCACGCTGATTGGCGGTATCTTCAACACCTTCCCCTACACCAGCTTCTCGCAAAACGTGGGCCTGGTGGGTGTGACGGGCGTGAAAAGCCGTTTCGTCTGCGTGGCAGGCGGCGTGATCCTGATCGTGCTGGGCTTGTTGCCCAAAATGGCGGCCCTGGTGGAGTCGCTGCCCACCTTTGTGTTGGGTGGTGCGGGCTTGGTGATGTTCGGCATGGTGGCCGCCACCGGCATCCGCATTCTGGCCAGCGTGGACTACAAGGCCAACCGCAACAACCTGTTCATCGTGGCCATCTCCATCGGCTTTGGCATGATCCCGCTGATCGCGCCGCGCTACCTGCAGTGGATGCCGCACAGCATCCACCCGCTGATCGAGTCGGGCATCTTGCTCGCATCCATCAGTGCCGTGCTCTTGAACCTGTACTTCAACGGCTCCAAAGGCGACAGCCGCGACGCGATCGAAGCGGCCAAACAAGCCGAAGCGCATTGAAAAGGTGCGTAGATACTTTTAACCCCATTTTGGTGCCAGACAAGCCAGGCTTGGGCACCAAAAGAGGGGGTTTCTAGGGGATGAACCTGACACAGCCTGTCAGAACCATGGTCGATAATGGCACCGAATTTGCTAAACAAGATTCACCGTTTATTTGAACCTGGAGCCCCTCATGAACAAGCGTTTCTTCATCAAAGCCACAGCCGCCTTGGCCGCTGTGGCTTCTTTCGGTTTGGCGCAAGCCCAGACCACGCCCATCAAGTTTCAGATGGACTGGCGCTTTGAGGGCCCTGCTGCTTTCTTTCTGGTCCCTGGCACCAAAGGCTATTTCAAAGACGCCAAGCTGGACGTGACCGTCGACTCTGGCAACGGTTCGGGTGGCGCCGTCACCCGCGTGGCCTCGGGCACTTACGACCTGGGTTTTGCCGACCTGGCCGCCCTGATGGAATTCCACGCCAACAACCCCGACGCGCCCAACAAGCCTGTGGCCATCATGATGGTCTACAACAACACACCGGCCTCGGTGATGGCTTTGAAGAAGTCCGGCATCAAGACCCCCGCCGACCTGGCTGGCAAGAAGCTGGGCGCCCCGGTGTTTGACGCCGGTCGCCGCGCATTCCCCATCTTCCAAAAGGCCAACAGCATTGGCAACGTGGCCTGGACCGCCATGGACCCACCCTTGCGCGAAACCATGCTGGTGCGTGGTGATGTGGACGCCATCACCGGCTTCACCTTCACGTCCCTGCTCAACATCGAAGCACGTGGCGTGAAAGCCGAAGACGTGGTGGTCATGCAGTACCCTGACTTTGGCGTCAAGCTCTACGGCAACGCGATCATCGCCTCGCCCAAGATCTTGAAGGAAAACCCCGCGGCTGTGAAAGCCTTCTTGAGCGCCTTCACCAAAGGTGCCAAGGACGTGATGGCCGATCCGGCCAAAGCCATTGAATCGGTCAAGGCCCGCGACGGCATCATCAACGTGGCACTCGAAACCCGCCGCCTGCAACTGGCCATCGACACCGTGATCAACAGCCCATCGGCCCGCGCCGAAGGCTTTGGCCAAGTCAATGGTCCTCGCCTGACGCTGATGGCTTCGCAGGTGTCGGACGCCTTCAACACCAAGACCCGCGTCAAGGTGGAAGACATCTGGAACGGTGCGTTCTTGCCCACAGCCAAAGAGCTGGACATTCTGCCCAAAGGCAAGAAGTAAATCAGCGCAAGCTGCGGGGCCATCGCGCCCCCTTGCGCCAAGCCCACCTTCACCCCTTTCGGGTCGGTGGGCTTTTACAGGGCGTAGCGTGTATACACTTTCGAACACCATTTTCGAGCTCTCACCATGACCCAAGAATCATTCGTTGATTTCCAGAATGTCTGGCTCGCCTACAACGACGAGTTGCTGGCGCAAAACCATTTCGCGGTTGAAGACATCAACCTGCAAGTCAAACAAGGCGAGTTCATCGCCATCGTGGGGCCATCGGGTTGCGGCAAGTCCACCTTCATGAAGCTGACCACCGGCCTCAAAATGCCCAGCAAAGGCCGCATCCTGGTCGACGGCCAACCGGTCACCGGCCCGCTCAAGATCAGCGGCATGGCGTTTCAGGCTTCGTCGCTCTTGCCTTGGCGCACCACGCTCGACAACGTGCTGCTGCCGCTGGAGATCGTGGAGCCCTACCGCTCCAACTTCAAGCAAAAAAAGGCCGAGTACGTGGAACGCGCCCGCAAGCTGCTGAACACGGTGGGCTTGGGTGGTTACGAAGACAAATTCCCCTGGCAGCTGTCGGGCGGCATGCAGCAACGCGCCAGCATTTGCCGCGCTTTGATCCATGAGCCCAAGATGCTGCTGCTGGACGAGCCCTTTGGTGCGCTCGACGCGTTCACGCGCGAAGAACTCTGGTGCATCTTGCGCGACCTCTGGACCGAGCAAAAGTTCAACGTCATTTTGGTCACGCACGACCTGCGCGAGTCGGTGTTTTTGGCCGACACGGTGTACGTGATGAGCAAAAGCCCCGGCCGCTTTGTGGTGAAAAAAGAAATCGATCTGCCGCGTCCGCGTGATCTGGAGATCACCTACACCCCCGAGTTCACCAACATCGTGCACGAGCTGCGCGGCCACATCGGTGCCATGCGCAAAACCGGCGCGGCCATCAACCAATAAGCGGGAGCCCCCTCATGAACAAGAAATCTCTCGAAACCTGGTCGCCCTGGATCTTGCTGGTGCTGAGCTTGCTGATTTGGGAAGGCCTGTGCCGCGCCTTCAACGTCTCGGAATTCGTGTTCCCAAGTCCTTGGCGCATTGCAGAACAAACCGTGGAATACCGCGACGTGATCGCGGGCCACGCCTGGCGCACCTTCTGGGTGACCATGGTGGGCTTTGGCATCGCCATCGTGGTGGGCGTGCTGCTGGGCTTCATCATCGGCAGCTCACGCCTGGCCTATGCCGCCGTGTACCCGCTGATGACGGCCTTCAACGCCTTGCCCAAAGCGGCGTTCGTGCCGATCTTGGTGGTGTGGTTCGGCATCGGCATCGGCCCCGCCATCCTCACCGCTTTCCTCATCAGCTTTTTCCCGATCATGGTGAACATCGCCACCGGTCTGGCCACGCTGGAGCCTGAGCTGGAAGACGTGCTACGCGTGCTGGGCGCCAAGCGCTGGGACGTGCTGGTCAAAGTCGGCCTGCCGCGCTCCATGCCTTACTTTTACGGCTCGCTCAAAGTCGCCATCACCCTGGCCTTTGTCGGCACCACCGTGTCCGAGATGACGGCATCCAACGAAGGCATCGGTTACCTCTTGATCTCGGCCGGCTCGGCCATGCAGATGGGTCTGGCGTTTTCTGGTCTGGTGGTCGTGGGCGCCATGGCCATGGTCATGTACGAGTTGTTCAGCTACATCGAAAAGCACACCACCGCCTGGGCACATCGCGGCTCGCAGGGTGAATGAAACGTCTGAACGCTTTGGCGTGAAGTTGCACAAGCGTTTCGGCATAGCCCTATGACTTGGCTGGCCCGTCTGGATTTGGACTACACGCGCGAAGCCGAGCGCAGCGTGGCCCGCTACCTGCACCAAGGCCCGCTGCGCATTTTGCAAAGCCTGTACCCCGAAGGCGATGCGGTGTGCCACAACGTGCTGGTGCACCCGCCCAGCGGCTTGGTGGGTGGCGACACGCTCGACATGCGCGTCACGGTCGGCCCCGGCGCCCATGGCCTGGTGACCACGCCCGGCGCCACCCGCTTTTACAGAAGCGAAGCGGGCTTGGCCACGCAGCAGGTGCATGCCCGTTTAGAAACAGGTTCACGACTCGAATGGCTGCCGCTCGAAGCGATTGCCTACAGCGGCTGTGATGGCCTCAACCGCGCGGTGTTCGACCTCGCTCCCGGGGCCGAGTTGATCACATGGGACATCACCGCTTTGGGCTTGCCAGCCGCAGACATGCCTTTCACACAAGGCGCATTGCGCCAACATCTGGAAATTCCCGGCGTGTGGCTGGAGCGCGGCACCCTCAGCGCCAACGACACCCGCTTGATGAACAGCCCACTGGGCCTGGCAGGCCAGCGCTGCATGGCCACGCTGGTGTTTGCAGCGGGCAGTGCCATCGCTGCAGAACGCGCTGACCGCGCCCTGGCCTGTGCGCGTGAGTGGCTTGAAGCGTCTGAACTGCGCTGGACCGCCGGAGCCACCTCGCCACACCCACAGGTCATCGTGCTGCGGGTGCTCTCACCCGTGACCGAGCCGGCCTTTCAACTGCTGCGGCAGGTGTGGGCGGCTTGGCGACACGAGATGTGGGGTTTGCCTGGCAAGGTGCCTCGGCTGTGGAACCTGTGAACCCCGTGCTGGATTGACCCAAGCCCCTTGTGTTCCACAATCCGCAGGCCACGGGCGCATGGGGCCTTGGATCGTGGATGGGGAAATCCTGATGGAACCATGAAAAACGGCCCCGATCAGGAGCCGTTTGATCCCTATTCAGGAAAATCATTCCGGTTTGAATCCAGCGCCCTTCAACAACTCTGCGCTTTCAGACACGTATGCACCCATGTATTTCTTGAAGTCATCCACACTCTCCGTGATGGGATCGATGCCCAGTGCTTCGAACGAGCCGGCCTTGGTCAACTGCTGCACCGTCTCATTGATGGCCTTGTTCAGAAACTGGACACGGTCAGCGGGTGCACCCTTCGGCGCCCAAACACCATACCAAGATTCGGTCACGAATTTAGGATAGCCACTTTCAATCGCCGTCGGCACATTGGGCATGACCGAGCTGCGTTTGGCAGACGTGACCATGATGGGCTTGACCTTGCCTGACTTGGCCAGGCCCTGTAAAGCGATGATGGCGTCGATCTGGATTTGCACGTGGCCACCTGCGACATCCGTCAGCGCTGGCGCCGTGCCTTTGTAGACAGCTGTCACCAAATTGGTCAAGTTGCCTTGTTTGGCAAACATCAGAGTGCCCAAATGGCTGGCAGCGCCCAGTGCGGGCAACGCCGCGGTCCATTTGTCAGGACTTTGCTTGGCAGCGGCAATGACTTCTGACAGCTTGTTTTGCGGCAAATTGGGGGATATCACCATCATCAATGGCGCTTCGCCGACACGCGCCACCGCCGAAAAATCGGTTTGAGGGTCATAAGGCGGATTGGCCATCACTTGCTTGGCCAGCGCATGGGTCGATGCAGAAAACAACAGCGTCATCCCATCTGGATTGGCGGACTGAACAAACTTGCCACCCACCGAGCCATTGGCGCCAGGTTTGTTCTCGACGAGCACAGACAGATTCAGGTTGGTACCCAGTTGTTTGGCAATCAAACGGGCGGCGCTGTCTACGCCGCCCCCTGGTGCGAAGGGTACGACCATTCTGATGGGGCCATCTGGCAATTTGGTTTGCGCCATGGCAGTGCTGCCGGCCAGAAGCGTGATCACTGCGATGACGCGTTTGATGGGGTGCATGTCTGTCTCCTCTTGTGGTTAAAAAATCAATCCCGATAAGCAGAACGCCAAGCGCGGGAGCCACCCAGCAAAGGCGCTTCAACTGCAGGTCCGTGCAGCTTGGCGTAGGACTCGATGGTTTTGGTCAATCGTGACAAAAGCCAATCAGCCGCCTCGGGTGGCGCTTGCTCTTTTTGTAGGCGCGTCAAGATCAACCGGATGGGTTGATGTTGTTCTGCGACAGGGCCTGGGGACAGAAGAAAAGCAACGACCCGGGTCTCGCCCAGTCTTTCGCTTTCAGCCCACAGGTAGTCGGCAATATCGCGCTCGAAATCTTCCAAAGTGACGCTGATGCCCGTCATGTTGCAGGAACACCCCAACGCAATATGCTGCGTTGACAACCGGTGCCACAACTCCGACAGATGTGTGGCCTGTGCCCGGATGGTGTTCTCTTGCAGCACGTCAAGCATGGGCACGCAACACTGAAGTTTCTGCCTCATTGACTTGGCACTTGTCGTCCAGCACCACGCCATAAAGCTTTTGAGCAGCTTCGCGGCTCACATAGCCTTCACGGACATCGTCCGCAACCTTTTGTGCATCGCGCTTGAGAGGATTGCCAAATCCACCGCCGCCGCCTGAGAGCATCTTGTAGGCATCCCCGCGCTCCAGTCGGACGTTGAAAATCTTGGCATTGGGCAAGTCCTCTTGCCATTGCCCTTTGTGGCGGATGGCGATGCCGTTGCCAGCAGCCTCTCCACCCCCTTCTAAGCCCCAAGGCTTGCAATGCATGCGGTCTATGCGTGTGGTGACAGAAAAAGGTGAAAGTGCCTGGACCACCATTTCAGCGCCAAGCCCCCCCCGGAACTCGCCAGCACCTGCGCTGTCTTCACGAATTTTGTAACTCTCAACCAACACGGGGTACTTGGCTTCGAGTTGTTCTGTGGGACTGTTGTGGGTGTCGCCATCGTTGATGCAAACCGTCACCGAAACGCCATCTTCTCTGCTCTTTGCACCCCAGCCACCGCCCAGCGGGCCGATGCCCACGATGAACAGGCGACCGTCTTCAGGGGAGATGCCGTGGATGTTCGGAAACACCAAGTCGGCGTGATGGCCTGCAATGGAGCGGTCCGGGATAGCAGGCGCCAAAGCTTTAAAGATGGTGTCGATCACCGTCATCGGGAAAGTCATCCAAACGCGCATGGGGTATGGGCGCTCGGCACTGATGACTGTACCCATGGGCATGATCACCTTGAGCGGTCGAAAGCTGCCATCGTTGACGGGGTAATCGGTCGGAGTGGTCAGGCACTTGTAGGCCACCTGAGCACAGGCGATGCCAGTGGTGAAGCCCGAGTTGTAAAAGCCTTTGACCTGACGACTGACATCGGAGAGGTCAATTTCCATCTCATCGCCTTTGACCGTGACCTTCACTCGGATCGGAATGCGCTTGCCAACCTCCAAGCCGTCGTCGTCCATGAAAGACTCGGCTTCGTAAACACCATCTGGAATGGTCAGCGTATTTTGGCGAGCCAACGCTTCCGAGGCATTCATGATTTCCTGGATGGCACCTTGCACAGCATCGTTGCCGTACCGTTGTACCAACTCCAAAAAACGACGCTCGCCGGTGGTGATGGCGGTGATCTGCGCACGCAAGTCGCCCAATGCACGCTCAGGCATGCGAACGTTCATGCCAATGATGTCAATCAGGTCTTGATTGACTTTGCCGGCACTCTGGTATTTGACGATTGGAATTTGAATGCCTTCGGAGAAGATGTCGGTCGTGATCTGACCCAGACTTCCACCGACATCCAACCAATGGGCCATACAGCAGGTAAAACCAATCAACTGGCCCTCATGAAAAACCGGCATGGTGAATGTGAAGTGATTCAGGTGACTGCCGGTGGTGTAGGCATCGTTGGTCACCAAAATGTCGCCGGGATGGATGTTCTCGTAACCAAAGTGACGGATTTTGGATTTGACTGTCTCGGACATGCCACGGATGAACATCGGCAGACCCAGACCAATGGAGACGGTATCCCCTTCTTTGGTGAACAGCCCTACCGTGAAATCCAACGCCTCATAAATGATGAGGTTGTAGGCCGTTCGCATCAGGTTGGTCTTCATCTCCTCGGTGACGGCGAAAAGACCGTTGCGAATGATTTCCACAATCACAGGATCCACCTTCTGCGACGGACTTTGAAGTGCGCTGGTACTCATGTGCGATCGCTCCCAATGGAAATTTGCAAATTACCGAACTGGTCGACTCGAACGGTGTCACCCGGTTGAACGACCGTGGTCGAGGCATGCTCTTCGATGAGGGCAGGCCCCTCAATCAGATTGCCGTGCTTGAGCCCGTCCCGCTTGTAGACCGCAGTTGACACATAGTCGCCCGCGCAGCGGAAATACACTGGCTTGTGTGCGCGCAGCCCTTGTTCTTCGGGTTTTGCCATTCCCGTCGCCACTTCGTTGCGAGGTGGCTTCTTCATGCGGCCCATGACCGTGACGCGCAAGCTGACAATGTCCGCCGCTTCCTTGGGCGCCGAAGTGCCGTAACGCACTTTGTGCACCTCGTCAAAATGGTTCTTGATGCCAGCGCGGTCCTGACGGTCAAAAAATTCACGCGGCAGATCCACCGTCACAGCATGCTCTTGGCCGAAGTACCGCATGTCTCCGGCACGCTCAAACACTATCTCCTCAGGCCGAATCTGAGAAGCGCCGATGGCCGCACGTCCCTCGTCTTCCATTTCTTTGTAAATGGCTTCGATCTCTTCGAAGGACATGCCATCTAAGCGGCGGAACACCGAACGCACATAGTCGTAACGCAGATCAGAGAACAGCATGCCGTAAGCCGAGAAGTACCCAGGGGCGTAAGGGATCAGCACATTGCGAATCCCGATTTCCCGGGCAATGGCCGATGCGTGCAGGGGCCCCGCGCCACCGTACACCACCATGGTGAAGCTGCCAGCATCGAGGCCTCGCTCTGTGGTCACGGCCTTGACCGCATGGGACATCTGAGTGACCGCGATGCGCAAGATGCCATCCGCAGCACGCGTGGCGTCCAGCCCCAATGGGTGAGCCACCTTGTCTTCCATCGCTTTTTTGGCGCTTTCCAGGTACAAGGGCATTTCGCCGCCCAGAAAGTTTTGCTCATCCAGACGACCCAAAATCAAGTTGGCATCGGTCACGGTGGGCTCTTCACCCCCACGGCCGTAGCAAACAGGGCCCGGCATCGAACCGGCCGAACGTGGGCCGACTCTCAATGAATTGCCCAATTCGACGCGAGCAATAGATCCCCCCCCAGTGCCCACCTCAAAAATATCCATCATCGGGATCTGAATGGGCAGGGCTTTCTCGTAACCACCAATCAGCGCGCTGCCTGTTGTCAGTGGACGACCTTCACTGATGACACCTGCTTTGGCGGTTGTGCCACCCATGTCGAATGCGATGGAATCGGGCAGGCCCAGTTGCGCACAAATGGCTTGCGCACCGATCACGCCCGCAGCAGGTCCGGACTCCAGCATGCGAATGCAGTCGCGGCGCGCATGCTCAAGCGGGAACAATCCGCCGGTGGATTGCACGGCATAAAAATCACCGTCAAACCCTTTGGCTTCGAGGTGCTCTTCGAGTTTGCCCAAATAGGCGGACACGCGCGGACCCACATAAGCATTGGCCACCGCCGTGGAGACGCGTTCAAATTCGCGGTATTCCTGTGACAGCTCGTGGGATGCGCAAACAAATGCGCCCGGAATTTCTTCTTGCAAGATGGCTTTGACCCGGCGCTCGTGATCAGGGTTGCGGTAAGAATGCAACAGCAATACAGCGACGGCTTCAATGTTTTCTGCCTTGAGTTGCTTGGCCAGAACGCGAACGCGGTCTTCATCCAGCGGCTTGTGCAAAGAACCGTCTGCGCGCAGGCGTTCGCTCACCTCATGGCGTTGCGAACGCGGCACCAGCGGCACGTGCTTGGAGAAGAAGAGGTTGTAGGCATCGGGGCGGTTGACGCGGCCGATTTCGTAGATGTCCCGAAATCCTTCGGTGATCAACAAGGCGGTCTTGGCGCCGTTGCGTTCCAGCAGGGTGTTGATCGCGATCGTTGAACCATGCAAAAACAAATACCCATGGGTCAAGTCAATGCCTGCGCCGTCCAGCGTGTTTTGGATACCGTCATGCAAATGGCCATGGGTGGACAGAGCTTTTCCGAAAGAGATCTGTCCGCTCGCTTCATCGAAGCAAGCCATGTCGGTGAAAGTGCCACCAATGTCGACCGCGATGCGTGATTTTTTGGAATGTGTTGTCATGCAATTTCCTTCAGATGCCAGCGTTGACCACCACGTTGCGAAGGATGCCCAGCCCACTGATTTCAACCTCGATGACATCACCCGCATTCATGTAGACCGGTGGTTCGCGCTTGTCGCCAACGCCTCCTGGCGTCCCGGTCGCGATCACATCACCGGGACTCAGGTTTGTAAAACCTGAGAGGTATTCGATGATCACAGGCAAGGTGAAAATCAGATCCGCCACCGAGGCGTGCTGCATGACTTGACCATTGAGGCGGCTTTCAAGCGTGAGCTGATTGACATCCGGTATGGCCTTGCGACTTGCCATGAAAGGACCGAGCGGGCCCGTGGCTGGAAAGTTTTTGCCAGGCGTCCACTGGTGGGTGTGGCGCTGCCAATCACGCGCGGTGCCGTCGTTGAAACAGGCGTAACCGGCAATATGGTCCCAGGCCTTTTCTTGAGAGATATGTCGCCCCCCTTGGCCAATGATCACCGCAAGTTCACCCTCGAAATCGAAACGCTGCGTCGCTGCCGGCTTGGGCAAAGGCGCGCCGTGGGCGCTCAAGCTGTCGGCGAAGCGCGTGAAGATCGCGGGATGTTCGCTGTCAGCACGTTTCATCTCGGCCACATGGGTTTTGTAATTCAGCCCGACACAGAACACTTTTCCAGGGTTGGCAATCACGGGCAAAAGCCGGGCCTCGCTGGATTTGACTGGGACACCGGACTGAAGAACTGCCGCCTCCAAAGCATCCAACTGGTCAGCGGCAATGACCGACTTGAGATCCGGATATTGGGCAGCCAATGAATCGGGGACTTGCAACCAGTTGTTTTCGTCTTTCCACAAGCCATAACTGGCTTTTCCCTGAACCTCAAAGCTTACAAATCTCATGATTTTCCTCGGATGACTGGCATCGGTTGTCGATGCCTTGATGGCCATGAGGGGGAAGTCTAGGCAGGACATTGCCATCTGCATAGAATCTCATTTGAGATTTCAGATATGCCTAATTCGGCATACCAAGGAGGCGTATGCAACTTCAAGACTTCAAACTGTTTTTGGAGGTGGCTGAGCTGGGCAGCTTCACCAAAGTCGCGGCCCATCGGCAAACAGTGCAATCGCACATCAGTCGACAGATCAGCACGTTCGAAGCAGCCTGCGGCAGTCCATTGTTCAAGCGCACTGGCCGTGGGGTGGCTTTGACTGAATTTGGAACCCACGTTGCTTTCAATGCGCGCAAATGGGTCCGGGAAACCGACGCTTTTTTTGCAGACATCCAACAAACTGCAACGGTGCCCATGGGCGAGGTGCGCATAGGCATACTGCCTTCAGCCGCCCACCCATTGATGACGCAAGTCTTCAAGCGCTTGCACCACGAGTTTCCCAAAATCACCCTGAACATTCGCGAGGGCCAAGGCGGCGAGCTCGATGCCATGCTCGATTCGGGGAGCGTCGATATGGCCATTCTGTTCAGATTCGACAAACCCAGCACCCCAGATGAAACACTGCTCACTACCGCAAGCACTTATCTGGTCTCGCGGCCAGGCCTGTCCTTGACGCATCCGGAGACGGTTGAGTTCCGCCGCCTAGAGGGCCTGCCCTTGGTAATGCCACGGCGACCAGCGCATTGGCGATCGATTTTGGATGAAACCGCCAAAAGCAAAGGCTTCCACTTGCAAACGGCCATAGAGGCCGATTCATTGAGGGTTCAAAAAGAATTGATTGCCGACAACCCGCATCTTTATGCGCTTCTCGGACCGTTTTCTGTCGACCACGAGTTGCGCTTGGGGAAACTGCAAGCTGCCAAAGTCATCGGTCCTGACTTGAAACGCTACGTGACTTTGGCTCACCCCAAACAGGGGCAACTGACTCAAGCAAGCCGAATCGTTTCGCAGTTGATCAAAGAAACGGTCACTGTCTGGAAAAGCCAAATCACATGGCCCAACAGCCAGCTCAAAAATTGACGCGTCAGTGTCGCCAAATCACCCCCAACCCTCGGTGTCTTACTTCTGGCGTTCGACATCGCTGGTGTCTTCACCGGATGACGCTTGACCATTGAGAGACAGACAGCACGATTGCGCCAGTGACCTTGTCCGCTGCTCATCGGTCAAGCCCCAAGGCCCATCCATTTTTTTGGCTGCCTGGGGCTCAAATCGCCACCAGCTGCTGAATGTTCTTTTCCTTCATCTCGCTGCCCGGCCCACGGGCGAGCACCTCGCCGCGCTCCATCACCAGATACTGGTCGGCCAGTTCTTCGGCAAAGTCGTAATACTGCTCGCACAGCAACACGGCCATGCGTTGGCCCTGCAGCCCCACATCGGCCAACTGGCGGATCACGCGGCCGATGTCTTTGATGATGCTGGGCTGGATGCCTTCGGTGGGCTCGTCCAAGATGAGCAAGCGCGGCTTGGCGGCCAGTGCGCGGGCAATGGCCAGTTGCTGCTGCTGCCCACCTGACAAATCGCCGCCCCGGCGGTGCAGCATTTGCTTCAGAACAGGGAAGAGCTCAAACAACTCAGGGGGAATGGGAGTGCCGCCCGACTGTGTGGCCAGGCCCATGCGCAAATTGTCTTCCACCGTGAGGCGCGCAAAGATTTCTCGGCCTTGCGGGACGTAACCGATGCCGGCTGCCGCGCGTTCATAGGGTTTGGCATTCGTCAGGTCTTGCTGGCTGAGGGTGACGCTGCCGCTTTTTATGGGCACCAGACCCATGAGCGATTTGAGCAAGGTGGTTTTGCCGACACCGTTGCGCCCGAGCAGCACCGTGACCTGGCCCTGTGTGGCGCTCAGGCTCACATCGCGCAGGATGTGGGAGCCGCCGTAATACTGATGGATGTTGTTGACTTCAAGCATGGCTGCAAATCCTGGACAGTTGAATCCCTGGTGGGAGCGAGCCCCTGCTCGCGAATGTGTGCCTTGGCCTGGCGGGTCTTCGGCCGCAGGGGCGGCCTCCCACCATGAGGAACAATTCAGCGCCCCAAATAAACTTCGATCACCCGCTCGTCGGCTTGCACCTGATCGAGCGTGCCCTGGGCCAGAACTGAACCGTCGCACAACACCGTGACGATGTCCGAGATGGTGCGGATGAAGCCCATGTCGTGCTCCACCACCATCAGCGAATGCTTGCCTTTGAGTGTGAGGAACAACTCGGCCGTGCGCTCGGTTTCATGGTCGGTCATGCCGGCCACGGGTTCATCGAGCAAGAGCAGCTTGGGGTCTTGCATGAGCAGCATGCCGATCTCCAGCCACTGCTTTTGCCCGTGGCTGAGCAAGCCAGCGGGCTTGCGGACGCTGTCCGCCAGGTGGATGGTGTGCAGCACTTCGGCCAAGCGGTCGCTTTGGCTCGAATCGAGTTGGAAGAACATCGAGGCTTTCACGCCTTTGGGCGTCTTGAGTGCAAGTTCCAGGTTTTCAAACACCGTCAGGTGCTCGAACACCGTGGGCTTTTGGAACTTGCGACCGATGCCCAGCTGTGCGATTTCGGGTTCGTTGTGGCGCAGCAAGTCGATGGTGCTGCCAAAGTAGACGGTGCCTTCGTCCGGCCGTGTCTTGCCGGTGATGATGTCCATCATCGTGGTCTTGCCCGCACCGTTGGGGCCGATGATGCAGCGCAACTCGCCCGGCGCGATGTCGAGCGACAGCTTGTTGATGGCCTTGAAGCCGTCAAAGCTCACGCTCACATCTTCCAAGTACAAGATACGGCCGTGGGTCACGTCGACTTCGCTGGCGTCTTGCAGCACACGGCCGTAGCCTGTGCTGCGGCCACCGGATTCGGTCAACTCTGCGCGCTGCTGGGCCGACTTGGCCACACGCTCAGCGCCTTTTTGGAGCAGGTCAGGCGTCATGCCGCACCGCCTTTCTTGCTTTTGAGATTGGCAACGCGCCCAAGCAGCCCATCCGACTTGCGCAGCAAACCGACCACCCCACCCGGCTTGCGCAGCAAGCCGACCACTCCGTTCGGCAGGTACAAAGTCACCGCAATGAACAGGGCGCCCAAGAAGTACAACCAAAACTCAGGCGCTGTCACCGTGAGCCAGCTCTTGGCACCATTGACCAAAAACGCACCCGCAATCGGACCGATCAAGGTGCCACGGCCACCCACCGCCGCCCACACCGCCATCTCGATCGAATTGGCCGCGCTCATCTCACCGGGGTTGATGATGCCGACCTGCGGCACATACAAGGCCCCGGCAATGCCGCACATCACGGCCGAGATCACCCAGATGCTGAGCTTGTACGGCAGTGGCGAATAGCCTGAGAACATGACCCGTGTTTCGGCATCGCGAATCGCCATCAGCACCCGGCCGTACTTGCTGCCCACCAGCCAACGTGCAAACAAAAAGAAGCCCAGGAGTGTCAATCCGGTCAACACAAACAGCGCCATGCGCATGTTCGGGGTGGCGATGGGCAAGTCCAAAATGCGCTTGAAATCAGTAAAGCCGTTGTTGCCGCCAAAACCAGTTTCGTTGCGGAAGAACAAGAGCATGGCCGCGTAGGTCATGGCCTGGGTGATGATGGAGAAGTACACCCCTTTGATGCGCGAGCGAAAAGCAAAGTAGCCAAACACAAAGGCAATCAAGCCGGGCACCAACACCACCAGCACCAGCGTGGCCAAGAAGCTGTCCGAGAGCAGCCAATGCCAGGGCAGCTCTTTCCAGTCCAAAAAGACCATGAAGTCAGGCAACTCGCTTTTGTAATTGCCGTCTTGCCCGATCTGGCGCATGAGGTACATGCCCATGACATAGCCGCCCAAGGCGAAGAACAGCCCATGGCCCAGCGACAAAATACCGGTGTAACCCCAAATCAGGTCCATCGCCAGTGCACAAATGGCGTAACACATGATCTTGCCGATCAGGGACACGGCAAAGTCACTCAGGTGCAAGGGGCTGCCTGCAGGCACCCACAAGTTGAGCACCGGGGCCAGCACGCCCACCACGATGAGCGCGAGCAGAAAGGCCGCCCAGGCTTTTCTGCCCAGCAAAGGCGCGTGGGTCGGAAGTTCAAAATGGTTCATTTTCGTATCCCTGTTCACGCTTCAGCGCTGCGACCCTTCATCGCGAAGATGCCTTGCGGGCGCTTCTGGATGAAGACGATGATGAATACCAACACCGCAATTTTGGCCAGCACCGCACCGGTCCAACCTTCGAGCAGCTTGTTGGCCAAGCCCAGTCCCAAAGCAGCGTAGACCGTGCCCGCCAGCTGACCCACCCCGCCCAGCACCACCACCATGAACGAGTCCACGATGTAGCTCTGCCCCAGGTCCGGGCCGACGTTGCCCACCTGGCTGAGCGCACAACCCGCCAGGCCTGCAATGCCCGAGCCCAAAGCGAACGCGTAGGTGTCGATGCGGGCGGTGTTCACGCCCATGCACGAAGCCATGGGGCGGTTTTGCGTGACGCCGCGCACAAACAGACCCAGGCGTGTTTTGCCAATCAACAGCGCCATGCCGACCAGCACCGCAGCGGCAAACACGATGATGAGCACACGGTTCCAAGGCAGTTGCAAATTGGGCAGCAGCTGCAGCGAACCGCTCATCCACGAGGGGTTTTCAACGCCCACGTTTTGTGCCCCGAACAAGCTGCGCACGCCTTGCATGAGCACCAAGCTGATGCCCCAGGTGGCCAGCAATGTTTCAAGGGGGCGGCCATACAAATGCTTGAGCACCGTGCGCTCCATGACGGCGCCCACTAAAGCGGCCGTGAGGAAAGACACGGGAACCGCCACCAGCAAGTAGGCATCGAATGCGCCCGGCAGGTATTGGCGGAACACGGCTTGAACCACATAGGTGGCGTAGGCCCCGATCATCATCAGCTCGCCGTGTGCCATGTTGATCACACCCATCAGGCCGTAGGTGATGGCGAGCCCCAAAGCCACCAACAACAAAATAGAGCCCAGGCTGGCCCCGGTGAACAAGGTGCCCAGGCGCTCACCCCAGCGCAGACTTTCCTGCACGGCGGTCAATGCCGCTTGAATTTGCTTTTTCACCGCAGGGTCTGGCTCTTGGGCCAGTTGCTGGTTGAGCAACAGCAAAGTTTCGGGCTGTTGGCTCTCGGCCAGTTCGCCGGCGGCCAACCCTCGCTCATGGGGTAGCTCGCTGACCAGCATGGCCGCGGCACGCGCTTGGCGCACCAGACTTTGCACGGTGGCATCTTTTTCAGTGGCCAGCGCTTTGTCGAGCAAGGGTCTGCGGCTGGCATCGGGCTCTTTGAGCAAAGCCAAGGCAGCCAGTCGGCGCACCTTCACATCAGGGCTGAACAATTTCAGGGCCGCCAGGGCCGTGTCCAGTTCACCGCGCAAGCGGTTGTTCAGCATCACATCTTCGGCCTCTTGCGGCACGGGCAGCGCCTGTCCGGTCACTGGGTTCAGGCCTTGACCATCGCGCACCACCAGCACCTGGTCCTTGGCCACCTTGACCACATCGTCGGCCAGCGCTTGCAAAAAAGCAGCGGTCCTCTCGTCCCCTTGGGCCACGGCTTGCGCCAAAGCCTGCACACGCGCATCGCTTTCGCCCACGGAAATCGCCAGGGCTTCGTCCATGGTCAAAGCGTGCGCTGCCGACAGACCCCACACAGCGCTGGCGATCCACGTGGCTTTCAAAATCCATCGTTTCATCTTGAACATCTCTTGGTCGAGCGAGCAGTCGCCCCTTCGGTCATCTTTCAGAAAAAGGGGAGGGACTGTGCCCTCCCCTTTTTTCAGAACGCGTTCAAACGATCACTTCTTGGCAGGTTCGTCAGGCTTGACGTCGTTACCTGGAATGAAGGGGCTCCATGGCTTGGCCTTGACGGGGCCAGGGGTCTTCCAGACCACGTTGAACTGGCCGTCGGCCTTGATCTCGCCGATGAACACCGACTTGTGCAAGTGGTGGTTTTTCTCGTCCATCTTGCTGGTGATACCGCTTGGCGCCTTGAAGGTCTGACCGGCCATGGCCGCGATCACCTTGTCGGTGTCAGTGGTCTTGGCTTTTTCCACCGCCTGCTTCCACATGTTGATGCCGATGTAAGTGGCTTCCATCGGATCGTTGGTCAAAGGCTTGTCTTTGTGACCCGCGATGTTTTTGGCCTTGGCATAAGCCGCCCACTTCTTGGTGAACTCGTCGTTGGCCGGGTTCTTGATGCTCATGAAGTAGTTCCATGCGGCCAGGTGACCGACCAAAGGCTTGGTGTCCACGCCGCGCAGTTCTTCTTCACCGACCGAGAAGGCCACGACGGGCACGTCTTTGGCTTTCAGGCCCGCGTTGCCCAGTTCTTTGTAGAAAGGCACGTTGGAGTCACCGTTGATGGTGGAGACCACGGCCGTCTTGCCGCCCGCAGAGAATTTCTTCACATCGGCCACGATGGTTTGGTAATCGCTGTGGCCAAACGGGGTGTATTTTTCGTCAATGTCTTTGTCGGCCACGCCTTTGCTTTTCAGGTAGGCACGCAAGATTTTGTTGGTGGTGCGGGGGTACACATAGTCGGTGCCCAGCAAGACCCAGCGCTTGGCTGCGCCGCCTTCTTTGCTCATCAGGTAATCGACGGCCGGGATGGCCTGCTGGTTGGGCGCAGCGCCGGTGTAGAACACGTTTTTGCTGAGTTCTTCACCTTCGTACTGCACGGGGTAGAACAGCAAGCCGTTCATTTCTTCCACCACGGGCAAGACCGATTTGCGCGACACCGAAGTCCAGCAACCGAAGATCACCGAGACTTTGTCTTGGCCGAGCAGTTGTTTGGTTTTTTCAGCGAACAGGGGCCAGTTGGAAGCCGGGTCCACGATCACGGGCTCGAGCTTTTTGCCGAGCACGCCACCTTTGGCGTTGATTTCATCAATGGCCATGAGCACCGTGTCTTTGAGCACGGTCTCGGAAATGGCCATGGTGCCCGACAGGCTGTGCAGCACGCCCACCTTGATGGTGTTGCCCGCTTGCGCTTGGGCTTGGCTGGCCAACGTCAGGCTGCCAGCGGCGATGGCGGCGGCGGTTGCGAGGGCTTTGAGATGGCCACGACGATTCATCATGAGATCACTCCAATCAGGAAAGTAGGTTGTTGAAACAAACACGCGGAGACTTGCAACGCTGAACCCACTCTTGCAATCACCGTGCCAACTTCAGGGAGAACCCTGATGCACCCCGGATGGCGCGGCTGTTTCCCTAGAAAAAAGATGAGCGCTCTATAAGGGGGCACAGTCTTTGCTACATTGATGGGATCGAATGCACCCACTCTTTCAGAACGCACCAAAATGGAACTCACGCCTCGCGAAAAAGACAAGCTGCTCATCTTCACAGCCGCACTTTTGGCCGAACGCCGCAAGGCGCGCGGTCTGAAATTGAACTACCCCGAAGCCATCGCTTTGATCTGCGCCGCCGTCATGGAAGGCGCACGGGATGGGAAGACCGTGGCCCAATTGATGAGCGAAGGCCGCACCGTTTTGACGCGTGCCGATGTGATGGACGGCATCGCTGAAATGATCCCCGACATCCAAGTCGAAGCCACTTTCCCAGATGGCACCAAATTGGTGACCGTGCACCAACCCATCGTTTGAGAACACGCAGGAGCTGACATGAAAAAAATCGCCTTCACACTTTCTTTGGCCTTCTCGCAACTGGCCAGCAACGCTGTCGCACACGACGGTCACGGCCTGGGGGGCCCGCACTGGCATGCCACCGATGCGCTGGGTTTTGTGGTCGCTGCAGCCTTGGTGGCTGCGGCGGTTTATTTCGGCAAAAAGTGAGCCCCGCATGATTCCCGGTGAACTGTTGATCGACCCCGGCCAACACGACTTGAACGTGGGCCGTCGCACCTGCACCCTGGTGGTGCAAAACGCCAGTGACCGCCCCATTCAGGTGGGGTCGCACTACCACTTTGCAGAAACCAATGGCGGGCTGAGCTTTGACCGCGCTGCTGCGCGTGGCATGCGCTTGAACATTGCATCGGGCACGGCCGTGCGCTTTGAGCCCGGCCAGCAACGCACCGTGGAGCTGGTGGACTACGCGGGTGACCGGGTGGTCTATGGCTTTCGCGGTTTAACGCAAGGAAAACTCTGACATGGCCCACATCGACAAACGTGCGTACGCCGAGATGTTCGGCCCCACCGTGGGCAACCGCGTTCGCCTGGCCGACACCGCCTTGCTTGTCGAGGTTGAAAAAGACTTCACCTTGCTGGCAGGTGGCTACGGCGAAGAGGTCAAGTTCGGCGGCGGCAAGACGATCCGCGACGGCATGTCGCAATCGCAGCGCACCAACGCCGAGGGCGCGATGGACTGCGTGCTGACCAACGCGCTCATCATCGACCACTGGGGCATTGTCAAAGCCGACATTGGCCTCAAGGGCAACCGCATCGCCGCCATTGGCAAAGCGGGTAACCCGGACACGCAGCCGGGCGTGGACATCGTGATTGGCCCGGGCACCGAAATCATCAGCTGCGAAGGCCTGATCGTCACCGCAGGCGGCATCGACTCGCACATCCACTTCATTGCACCCCAACAGATCGACGAAGCGCTGGCCAGCGGCGTGACCACCATGCTGGGCGGCGGCACGGGCCCGGCCACCGGCACTTTTGCCACCACCTGCACGCCCGGGCCTTTCAACATCGAGCGCATGATGCAGGCGGCCGACGCCTTCCCGATGAACCTGGGCTTTTTGGGCAAGGGCAATGCCAGCTTGCCAGCTGCGCTGCACGAGCAGATCAGCGCAGGCGCAATTGGTTTGAAGCTGCACGAAGACTGGGGCACGACGCCTGCGTCCATCGACAACTGCCTGAGCGTGGCCGAAGCCACTGACACGCAGGTGGCCATCCACACCGACACGCTCAACGAATCGGGCTTTGTGGAAGACACGGTGGCCGCCTTCAAGGGCCGCACCATCCACACCTTCCACACCGAAGGCGCGGGCGGCGGGCACGCACCCGACATTTTGAAAGTGGTGGGCGAGGCCAACGTGCTGCCCTCTTCCACCAACCCCACGCGCCCCTACACCATCAACACGCTCGACGAGCATGTGGACATGTTGATGGTCTGCCACCACCTCGACCCGGCGATTGCCGAAGACCTGGCCTTTGCCGAGAGCCGCATCCGCAAGGAAACCATCGCGGCCGAAGACATCCTGCACGACCTGGGCGCCATCAGCATGATGAGCAGCGACAGCCAGGCCATGGGCCGGGTGGGCGAGGTCATCATCCGCACCTGGCAGACCGCGCACAAAATGAAGCAGCAGCGCGGCAGCCTGCCCGGCGACACCGAACGTCACGACAACGCCCGCGTCAAACGCTACCTCGCCAAATACACGATCAACCCCGCGATCGCACACGGCATGAGCCACGAAGTGGGCAGCATTGAGGTGGGCAAGTGGGCGGACTTGGTGATCTGGAAGCCAGCCTTCTTTGGCGTCAAACCCGCCATCGTCATGAAAGGCGGCTTCATCGCGCTGGCCGCCATGGGCGACCCGAACGCGTCCATTCCCACCCCCCAGCCTGTGCACTACCGCCCCATGTTTGGCAGCTTTGGCGGGGCGCTTGCGCGCGGCTCGCTGACCTTTGTCTCGCAAGCGGGTTGGCAAGCGGGCGTGGGTGCGCGTTATGGCCTGGCCAAAACACTGAGCGCGGTGAAAAACATCCGCCAAGTGGGTAAGAAGGACATGGTCCACAATGACTACGCGCCCCGCATGGAAGTCGATGCACAGACCTACGCGGTGCGCGCCGACGGCCAGTTGCTGGTGTGTGAACCCGCCACCAGCCTGCCCATGACGCAACGCTACTTTCTGTTCTGATGATCCTCTGCTCCAAACTCATGCCGCAAGGCCGTGGCCTGGCCCGTGTGCTGGTGCATCGCGCCAGCACCATCACGCTCGACTGGGACACCCGACAAAAAAGCCGCTTTGACGCCACAGACAGCGCTGGGCGCGCCCTGGGCGTGTTTTTAGCCCGGGGCAGCGTGGTGCGCGGTGGCGATGTGCTGGTGGCCGAAGACGGCTCACTCGTTCGTGTGCAAGCCGCCCCACAAAGCGTGCTGCGCATCACCGCTTGCAGCGAACACGGCTCGCCTTTTGACCTGACCCGCGCCGCCTACCACCTGGGCAACCGCCATGTGCCCATCGAGCTGCAACCCGACCACCTGAAGATTGAGCCCGACCATGTGCTGGCCGACATGCTGCGCGCCATGCACATGACGGTGGTGCAGGTCTCAGAGCCCTTTGAGCCTGAAAACGGCGCGTATGGTGAGCACGCCTCTGGGCATGGCGGGCATGGGCATGGGCACAGCCACGATCACGATCACGATCACAGTCATGCGACCCCGCTCCCGACCACGGCCACGGCCACGGCCACACCCAAACGCATCGCCATTCCCATCCGCGCTGCCGCGGCCGCGCCCCATGTGCATGGCCCGCACTGCAAACATGACCACTGAGTCCGCGCCTTCGGGCCTGCTGCAGCTGATCTGGCTTGCCTCACCGGCTTTGCCCATCGGTGGGTTTTCCTACTCCGAGGGCCTGGAAGCGGCCATCGAGCAAGTCCTGGTGCACGACGAACACAGCGCCACCGACTGGGTGGTGGACCAACTGCACCTGACGCAGTCGCGTGGCGACATGTCGGTGCTGGCGCAAGCGATTCCCGCCTGGCAAAACCACGACACTGCCCGATTGCAAGCCCTGAACGACTGGGTCATGACCACCCGCGAAACCGCTGAGATGCGCTTGCAAACCGAACAAATGGGCCGCTCTCTGCTCGACTGGCTGCGCAACCTGCAGCAAGCCAGCGGCGAGCAATTGCGGCTGTGCGCCAACTTGCCCGTGACCTACCCACTGGCCATGGCGCTGGCACTTTCCCTGGCCAAAACGCCGCTGGACCATGCCCTGCAAGCCTGCGCTTTTGGTTGGGCCGAGAACATGACGCAAGCTGCGCTCAAGTCAGTGCCTTTGGGCCAAAGTGCGGGCCAACGCATGCTGGCCCGGCTCGCCCGAGAGATCCCTGTGGCGGTGCAAACCGCCTTGCATGTGTCCGACGAGGACCGCCAAGCCTTCAGCCCCATGCTGGCCATCCTGTCGGCCCGCCACGAAACCCAATACTCCCGAATTTTCCGATCATGAGCTCTGCACTGCACCACATCCCGAACCGCACCCAAAAACTGCCGCCCCTGCGCGTGGGCATCGGCGGGCCGGTCGGCTCCGGCAAAACCACATTGCTCGAGATGCTGTGCAAAAACATGCGCGAGCGCTGGGACCTGATCGCCATCACCAACGACATCTACACCAAGGAAGACCAGCGCCTGCTCACCGTGAGCGGCGCCCTGCCTGCGGAGCGCATCATGGGCGTGGAAACGGGCGGCTGCCCGCACACGGCCATCCGCGAAGACGCGTCCATCAACCTCGAAGCCATCGACCGCATGCTCGAGAAGTTTCCGAATGCCGACGTCGTCTTCATCGAGAGCGGCGGTGACAACCTCGCCGCCACCTTCAGCCCCGAACTGAGTGACCTCACCATCTATGTGATCGACGTGGCTGCAGGCGAAAAGATCCCCCGCAAGGGCGGGCCCGGCATCACCAAGAGCGATTTGTTCGTCATCAACAAGACCGATTTGGCGCCCCATGTGGGCGCCGACTTGCAGGTGATGCGCGACGACACCCAACGCATGCGGCCCAATCCCGAAACACGCCCCTGGGTGATGACCAACCTCAAAACGCTGGACGGCCTGGCCGAGGTGGTCGCCTTCATTGAAAAGCGCGGGATGCTCGGCCAGGCTTGAACGACGTCATTAGTCGTTACAATGACCCCCCAAGGAAGCGTGGCAGAGTGGTCGATTGCACCGGTCTTGAAAACCGGCGACTCGAAAGGGTCCGTGAGTTCGAATCTCACCGCTTCCGCCAGTGCCTTCCCTGCAACCGGCATGGATGCTAGGTTTACTGGTTATCTGCAATATCCAGCCCACATTTCTATACACACGCCCACTTAAAAAACCTTGGTCGTTGCCATGGTCTCGGAGTGTCGGCCGTTGCCCCTGCGACTTTTGATTGCTCCCTGCCTAGGTCGACTTTAGGGGGGGTGGGGTCTTGGCCGTTGCAAATAAGTTGCTGCACCCGCCTATTCGCCCAAAAAGGCAATTAGGCCTTTTTTGTGACACCGGTGCAATGAGAGCGGAAACGGTGGTGTCAAGACGGTTTGCTAGCTTTAGCAAGGTGTCTAGGCTTGGGGGATGAGATACCTAGTTTTTAATTTTAGCTACTTTCTAATAAATTATTGCCAAGTGAGCAATCCTTAATATATAAGTAAAAAATATTGTTTGGAGGGTTAGTACTGATTGATAGATTCAATCTATAGGTGGTTAAATTTAACAAATTTATAGAGAAAGCTACAAATGTTTAAAAGATTCCTTGTTCCAACTCTTGCCAGTTTGATGCTGCTTGTTTCTTGCGGTGGTGACACGATCACATCTGGCGGCTCGGGCGGCTCGGGCCAAACATACCGTGTGAAGGTCATGGTTTCCGGCTTACCTTTCGGGGAATCCATTTTGCTTTATAACAACCAAATTGATGCTTTGAATCTGAGGGTAAATGGTGCTTTGACACAATTTCCGAGTGCTTTGTCTTCAGGTGACGCATACGCAGTTACTGTCAAGGAAAAACCGCTAGGATACCAATGCTCTGTGAGCAATGGTGTTGGAACCGCAAGTGCCAACATCAGTAACGTAACAATACTTTGCAAACAAAATTACACCGTATCAACAATAGCAACTTTCTCCAATACTAATTGGGACCACCGCGGCAATACATTGGTTATGGATACTAATGGCAATTTTTTTCTGGCATCAAGTCAGGAGCATGTAATTTATAAAATTACGCCTTCTGGTGTAATATCGGTCTACGCTGGGTCTATTAATGGATATTTAGATGCCAATAGTACATTAGCACAGTTTTCTTTCCCTCAATCGTTGCAATTGGATTCGGCTGGCAATCTCTATGTTTATGATTCAAATTACCAACATATAAGAAAAGTAGCACCAAATGGTGATGTCACCACCATAGCGACAACTTCCTACTATGGTGGCTCTATGGTTTTGAATGATAATGGTGATCTGATACAAACTGACCTTTGGAATGGCAAAATTCTCAGAAAAATCAACCCACTAACTGGTGTTATTACTGATTTTGCTGGTAGCAGTTCACTCCCTGGATATGCCAATGGATTGGCGGGGGCGGCAAGATTTCAAAATATAGGCACCTATACGTTGGGTTTAAATAATAAATTATATATATCAGATAATGCTCCATATATACGTCAAGTCGACACATCTGGCATGGTTACAAATTTTGTTGGCTCAGGGAATCCATCATTAATTGAAGGAGTAGGTATTGATGCATCAGTTCCAGGTGGTGCCAATCTTTTTTCTGACAAACTTGGTAACATATTCGCAGCCTCAAATATCCGGAATGGTCTGGCTATTTCCAAAATAACTCCTTCAGGAGCATTGGAAGTTATTTATAGTCAAACTACCTTTGCTGTTATAGATAGTACTCCAGCTATAATTGGATTATTTCAAGATTTCAGATCGCCAATTGTGGATAATAATGCAAATATATATTTTATGGATGGACAATACTTAAGAAAGTTGTCGCCAAATATTTAAACAACCTACCGTTTTTATGTTGAAATTGGACCGTTACAAATAAGTTCATGCATCCAGCCAATCACCCCAAAAGTGTTTCGAATGTCACGCCACCGGGTAATTAGTAACAAATAAAAAGCGTTTTTTAAAGAACACCCCGCACCGGCAAATCTTGACGCTTGCGAGTGGTGTCGGTCTTGAAGGCTTTAAAAAGAAATCGGTTATTTGATAATTCCACATTATGAAATATAGCCATCAAAGCAACCATATGCCCCCCACGCTTTGGGTTTTACCGGGGTCAGACATCAGCAATGCTCAACAGCTGAGATGCTTTCAAGTTCAGCGCCTGAATCGCCCCGGGTATCAAGGAGGCCAGTTGGTTTAAGTCATTCCGTTGTGGCGGTTTAACTGGCAAGTTGCCGATAGTAATTGTCTTCAGCTTCGGCAGGTGGAATATACCCAATCGGCTCAAGCAGTCTGTGGTGGTTAAACCAAGACACCCATTCAAGCGTTGCAATCTCCAGTGACTCCTTGGTTTTCCAGGGTGCTCGGCGGTGAATCAACTCAGCTTTGTACAGCCCGTTAATCGTTTCCGCCAACGCGTTGTCGTAGCTGTCACCCCGGCTTCCTACTGAAGGTTCTATCCCCGCTTCGCTCAATCGCTCGCTATACCGGATGGACACGTATTGCGAACCCCTATCGCTGTGATGAATCAGGGCGTCGCTTCGTTCGGGTTGCCGGTCGTACAAAGCCTGCTCCAGCGCATCGAGCACAAAGTCTGTCCGCATGGAGCTGCTCTGACGCCAACCCACAATCCGACGCGCATACACGTCAATCACAAAGGCCACGTATTGCCAGCCTTGCCACGTAGAGACGTAGGTGAGGTCCGACACCCACAACTGATTGGGCCGGTCTGCCTTGAACTGCCGGTTGACCCGGTCCAGCGGGCATGGTGCATTGGCGTCTGGGGTCGTGGTGCGTACGACCTTGCCACGGCGTACACCGCGCAGGCCCAGTCGGCGCATCAGTCGCTCGACAGTGCACCGGGCAACGGCAATTCCCTCACGGTTCATCTGTTTCCACACCTTGTCGGCTCCGTAGACCTGCATATTGGCGTGCCAGATCCGTTGGACTTGCGCGATAAGTTCGTCATCGTGCTTGGCCCTGTCACAGCGCAATGCCGGCTCGCGCATTTGGGCAGCGTGACGCCAGTAACACGACGGGGCAATCTGCAAAACCTTGCAGATCGGCTCGACCCCATAGGTATCACTGTGTTGGTCAATGTACGCCTTCAACTCTTGAGTCGGCGGTCGAGCTCCGCCTGGGCGAAAAACGCGCTGGCCGTCTTGAGGATGTCATTGGCCCGGCGCAGCTCCTTGACCTCCCGCTGCAATGCCTTGAGCTGCTCGCGTTCGCTGCTGGTCAAGCCCTCGCGCTGGCCGCTGTCAACCTCATCGCGCTTGACCCAATCGTTGAGCGTTTGCGGCACGCAACCGATCTTTGGCGCAATCGATTCAATGGCGGCCCACAGCGATGGGTACTCACCGCGGTGCTCCTGCACCAGGCGTACTGCACGTTCACGCACTTCCGGGGAAAATTTGTTTGATCTCTTGTTCATGGCTCCATCTTCTCAAAGTTTGGAGCCTCCTCAAAACCCGGGGCGATTCACTTTTCAGAACAGTATCCGCTCGGACACCGCTTCCGCCAAGACACCATGCAAAACGCCCCTCACGAGGGGCGTTTTGCATGGCGCAGCGAATTTCAGCGCTTACCCACCAACATCGCCTCCACCAACACCTGAACCGCCAGCGCTTCTTCGGCGGTCGCCAGTTTGTGCGGCTGGCCTTGCAGCCACAAATCCACTTCGCTCAGTTGTCGCTGCAATGCGCTGGTGCGGGGGTCTTCGGTGGTCCAGTCCAGGGCCTCAACCCAAGGACCGCCGTCGGAGCGCCACAGTTGGTAAAACTCTCGGAATTGGTGGTTCAGGCGGCTGCCGCGCACCGTGACTTCTTGGCGATCGGGCTGCTGCCCTCCCGTGGTGGCCATCACCGTCACCGGTTTGCCGTCGGCCGTGGTCAATCGGGCCAGCATGTCCAGCTCGCACAGTGCGGGATCTTCGGGGTAACGCGGCAAGGCCTGCTGCAAAGTCAAAGGCCCCAAAAATCGACCCGCCAAAAACAGGAAGTGCGAAATCACCTCCCGGGTGTATCCCCCCTCGTGGCGCAGGCGCAGCCAATCGGCGTCTTTTTGCCAGGCACGGGGCCAGGCGGGGTAATTCACCACGATGTCGATGCCCAACAGCTCGCCCGTTTCACCCGCAGCGATGGCGCGGTGGAGCTCGTCAAAACCCCGCGATGCGGCTTGTGTGAAGTTGACCACGCCTGGCCAACGGGCCCGGGCCAGCTGAGCCACCAGATCACGGCTTTGCGCGTTGTCGGTGCCCAAGGGTTTTTCCATGAACACACCTTGCCCGGCCGCAGCAGCCTGCAGGGCATAGGTTTTGCGAGGTCCCGGCGGGCAAGCCAAATACACCACATCGGCGCCCGCCATGGCGGCTTCGGGACTGGCGGCGATCGGGACATCCGGCAAGAGTTCGCGCGTTTTGGCGACGGATTCGGCCGACGGATCCCAAACACCGCAAACGTCAAAAGCGGGGTGTCGCCATGCGTTTTCCAGCATGCGTCGGCCCATGATGCCCAGCCCAACAATGGCCATTCGATGTGTCATGTGGTTCTCCTGAAGCCTTGAGCTTAACCCCAGACAAATGGGGCGATGACGATGACGATAAATTCGATAAAATCATCGATATGGAAAAAACCAACAGTACCAACAGCCCATTTGCAGCCGCTTACCTGCGGTTTTTACAATTGGCCAAAGTCATCCAGGCCCTGCCCGATGGGATGGAAATGGATGCCAACGAGAAGGCCTTGCTGCAAGCCGTGGTGCTTCGCTGGTATGAAAATCAGCCCATGACCGTGCGCGAAGCCATTGCACTGGCGGACTTGGGCTCCCCCGCCACGCTGCACAAGCGAATCACGCGGCTGCGCGAAAAGGAAATGCTCAGCACGTTCAATTTGGAAGGCGATCGCCGCGCCAAATTTTTGATCCCGACCCAACGCACCTTGGATTACTTCAGCCACCTGGGGCAATCCATGCAGGCAGCCCACCAAGAAACACCTGCATGAGTTCATTCGTCGGCAGCTCACTTCAAAAAACAGTACTGGCTTTGCTCAGTGCTGTTTTGTTTGTGTGCTTCTTCGAACTCAACGGTTGGTTGTTTCACGACTTTGAACACAAACAGGGCATCAACTGGTTGTTTTTGCCTGCTGGCTTCAGGGTGATTTTGGTGTTGGTGCTGGGCCTTCCCGGTGCTTTGGGTTTGATGCTGGGCAGCTGGTACATCGATGCAGGCCTGATCGATGGGCCGAACATCTTGCTGGCCTTTTTGAACGGGGTGGCCGGCGGATTGACCCCGTGGCTGGTGATGAAATACCTGCAAAAACAACAGTGGTTGAGCGACCAACTGCAAAAGCTCAACCCCTTGCAGCTGCTGAACTTGACACTGAGCACCTCAGCCGCCAGCGCTGCGGCTCACCAAATGGTCTGGCTTTGGCTGGAACGTCCGCAGACCAACTTTTGGGTGGATGTGTGGCCCATGTTCATTGGCAACGTCACGGGCGCTTTGGTCATGCTCTACGGCTTCAAGTTCGTCCTGGACAGAATGCGCTTGGTCCACCCAAACCGCTGAAAAGGCCTGAGACCTCAGTCGGCTTCGGCCAAAAACAGCGCCTGCAGGTCACTCAAAAAATCAAAGCCTTTTTCTGTCGGCCAGACCCGGTGCAGGTCGCGCCCGATCAGGCCCAGTTGTTCAGCCTCCGCCAGACCCTTTTGGATGCTGGTCATGGCCAGGCCCGTGCGGTCCACGAAATCGGCCAATTCGAAACCAGCGCGCAAACGCAAGGCATTGAGCATGAATTCAAACGGCAAATCTTGGCGCGACACTTCGGTGCTTTGCGTCACAGGCTCGCCCTTCATGGCTTGCTGCATGTAAAGCGCTGGCTCGCGGTAACGCACCTGCCGCAGCACACGGTGCGCGAAACTGAGCTTGCTGTGCGCCCCTGCGCCAATGCCGAGGTAATCACCAAACTGCCAGTAATTCAGGTTGTGCGCGCAGCGGTGTCCGGGCTTGGCGTAGGCCGACACTTCGTACCGTTCCAAACCCGCCAAACCCGTGCGTTCGGTGATCCGGTCCATCATGTCGTAGGCCAAATCGTCTTCAGGCAAGGCCGGTGGAAACTTGGCGAACACCGTGTTGGGCTCGATCGTCAGGTGGTAGATCGAGATGTGCGGGGGCGCAAAGGCCAGCGCAGTGGCGATGTCTTGCGTCAGGCCTTCCAGCGTTTGGCCGGGCAAGGCGTACATCAGGTCGAGGTTGAAGGTGTCAAACACCTGCGCGGCTTCGGTCACGGCGGCCAAGGCTTGGTCGCGGTCGTGCACCCGGCCCAAAGCTTTCAGGTGCGCGTTGTCAAAACTTTGCACACCGATCGACAAACGGGTGATGCCTGCTTGGCGGAAAGCCTTGAATCGGTCTTTTTCAAAAGTGCCGGGGTTGGCTTCCATGGTGATTTCGGCGTCCGGTGCCAAGCGCACACGGGCGCGGATGCCGCTCACCAAACGCTCAATCGCCTCCGGCGAAAACAGGCTGGGCGTGCCGCCGCCCAAAAACACGGTCTGGATGCTGCGGCCCCAGATCAATGGCAGGCTGGCTTCCAGGTCGGCCAACAGCGCTTGGATGTAGGCGTCTTGCGTTGAAACCGGGTCTGCGCCATCGCGAAATTCATGCGAGTTGAAGTCGCAGTAGGGGCACTTCTTGATGCACCAGGGCAGGTGCACATACAGCGACAGGGGCGGCAGACTGCTCAGTTGCAGCACGCCTGGGCGCATGGCGTGCACCGGGTCCATCATGGGGTTCATGGGCGCTTCATGCCACAGCGTCGGCCGGCCAACGCTCGCGCATCAGCGCCAGCATGGCTTGTGCGGCGCGGCCTCGGTGGCTGTGGGCGTTTTTGACGTCAGGCGGCAGTTCAGCAAACGTCTTGCCGAACTCGGGCAACAACATGACCGGATCGAAGCCAAAACCATGGCTGCCCCGGCGCTCGGGCGTGATCTGCACCACCACCCGGCCCACCGCCACCAGGGGCTCCGGGTCGTCGGCGCTGCGCAAGGCCACCAAGGTGCTGACCATGGCGGCGCGGCGCTGGGTGATGCCCTGCATTTGTTCCAGCAAGGCGCTCACGTTGGTGTCGTCACCCTTGGGGTAGCCAAAGCGGGTGGCGTAGAAAGCCGTGTCCACGCCAGGCTGACCGCCAAAAGCGTCCACACACAGACCCGCATCGTCGGCCAGGGCCGGCAAGCCACTGAGCTGCGCGGCGTGCCGGGCTTTGGCCAAGGCGTTTTCCACAAAGGTTTTGAAGGGCTCAGCGGCTTCGGGGATGTTCAGTTCGGACTGGCGCACCAGCGTCATGCCCAGCGGCGCAAACAGGGTTTGCAACTCGGCCAATTTGCCCGCGTTGTTGGAAGCCAGAACGATTTTCATGAAGAGAGGGGCAGCGCTTATGCGCTGAAGGTCAGCGTCTGGGGTGCGTCGTGCGCTTGCTTTTGCAGCTGGACCAGCTGGGCAATGCCTTTTTCGGCCAGCGCCAGCATGCGGTCCATCTCCACGCGGGTGAAAGCCACGCCCTCGGCCGTGCCCTGCACTTCCACAAAGTGGCCCGCGCCCGTCATGACCACGTTCATGTCGGTGTCGCAGGCCGAGTCTTCGGGGTAATCCAAGTCCAGCAAAGCCGCCCCGTTTTTCAGGCCGACCGAAATCGCGGCCACGCGGTCCAGGATGGGGGACTCGCTCAGCTTGCCCGTGGCCATGAGCCAGTTGACGGCGTCTTGCGCCGCCACAAAAGCACCGGTGATGCTGGCGGTGCGGGTGCCGCCGTCGGCTTGCAGAACGTCGCAATCGAGGTGAATGGTGCGCTCGCCCAGTTTTTTCAAGTCAAAAACAGCCCGCAATGAGCGACCAATCAGGCGCTGGATTTCTTGCGTGCGGCCGCTTTGCTTGCCGCGTGCGGCTTCGCGGTCACCGCGGGTGTGGGTGGCGCGGGGCAGCATGCCGTATTCGGCCGTGACCCAGCCCTCACCACTGCCTTTTTTGTGGCCCGGCACTTTTTCCTCCACCGAAGCGGTGCAAAGCACGCGGGTCTGGCCAAACTCGATCAGCACCGAGCCTTCGGCGTGCACGGTGTAACCGCGGGTGATGCGCACCGGGCGCAGGGCATCGGCAGGGCGACCGGTTCGAACGTAAGAGGTGCTGGTGTTCATGATGGCGAGAAATGAAGTGAGTGCCTGGCCCTGACAATGCGCCTGGCCATGGGCAGGCGGGTCAGACCCAAGAGTTTGAGATAATGCCTCGTTTCATGCTCAGCTGTTAGGCTGCAGCATTTGCAGTGCACACAGGCCCATGGGGTCAGGCGCTGCCACAAGGAACTTGATCCATGCCAGTTTACAGTATGACCGGATACGCCAGCGTGCAGCACAGCCCGCTGGCCGCAGACGGCGAAACCCCTGCCAGCGCGGCCCCCACAGCCCGGCTGGGGTTTGAAATCCGCTCGGTCAACAGCCGCTTTCTGGACCTGAGTTTCCGCCTGCCAGAAGAGCTGCGCCAGCTCGAACCCGGACTGCGCGAGCTGATCACCCGGCAAATCAAACGCGGCAAAGTGGAAGTGCGTGCCAGCCAAGATGCAGGTGACGGCGCCACCCTGCAAGCCCCCAACCACCAGGCCCTGCAAAAAATCGCAGCGCTGCAAGACAAAATCCAGGACTGGTTGCCCGACGCCCGCGCCTTGAGCGTGGCCGACGTGCTGCGCATGACGGCGGGCAGCTCGGGCCAAGCAGCGCCCGATGAAGCCGCCTGGATGCAACTGGCCGCCCAAGCCGTGGCCGCCCTGCGCGAGGCCCGCGCCCGTGAAGGTGCCCGGCTGACCGAGATGCTGCAAGGCCACATTGAGCAACTGCGTGGCTTGGCCGAACAGGCCCTCCCCCTGGTGCCGCAACTGGTCGAACAGCAGCGCCAGCGCTTTTTGGAGCGCTGGAAAGACGCCATGTCCTTGGCGGACGGCAGTCACTTGCCCGAAGCCGCACAAGACCGGGCGCTGACCGAAGCCACCGCTTTTGCGATCCGCATCGACGTGGCCGAAGAGCTCACCCGCCTGCGCTCGCACCTGGACGAACTCTCCCGACTGCTCAGCCAAGGCGGCGACATCGGCAAACGCCTGGATTTCCTGATCCAGGAACTGCACCGCGAAGCGAACACTTTGGGCTCCAAATCGGCCGTGCTCGAGATGACGCGCATCTCGGTGGACATGAAGGTGCTGATTGAGCAAATGCGCGAACAAGTCCAGAACATCGAATAAAGAGCCCCAGCATGGATTACCCAGGAAACCTGTTTGTCGTGGCCGCCCCCAGCGGGGCCGGAAAATCCAGCTTGGTCAAGGCCTTGATGGAGCTCGATTCACGCGTGCAGCCCACGGTCTCGCACACCACCCGCGCGCCCAGGGGCCAGGAAAAGCATGGCCGGGAATACTTTTTCACCTCGGCGCAAGAGTTCGATGCCATGGTGCTGGGCGACGCCTTCGTCGAATGGGCCCATGTCCATGGCCAGCGCTACGGCACCTCCAAGCGGATGATTGAAGACCGCATGGCCCAAGGTGCGGACGTGATCCTGGAAATCGACTACCAAGGCGCTTTGCAAATCAAGAAGATGTATGCCAATGCGGTGCTCATCTTCATCCTGCCCCCCAGCTGGGAAGAACTGCGCGCTCGCTTGGAGCGGCGCGGCGAAGATGCGCCAGACATCATCGCGCTGCGCCTGCAAAATGCGGCCATCGAAATCGCCCAGGCCCCTGAATTTGACTTCGTTATAATCAATGAAGTATTTGATCGTGCCTTGTTTGACCTCAAAGCGGTTGTTCACGCCCAGCGGCTCAAGTACCACGTTCAGCGCCGTGCCCGGCCTGACACCTTCCAAGCGCTCAAAATGGCTTGAACCCAGCACCCAAATTTTCAAGGAAAACATCATGGCCCGTATCACTGTTGAAGATTGCCTGGAACAAATCCCGAACCGCTTTCAGCTGGTTTTGGCCGCTACTTACCGCGCCCGCATGTTGAGCCAAGGTCACACCCCCCGCATCGAGAGCAAAAACAAGCCAGGTGTGACGGCGCTGCGCGAAATCGCCGCAGGCAAAGTCGGTATCGAGATGCTCAAGCGCGTGTCCTGATCGACCCCTGTCCGGCTCTTGCCGGATCAGCCAAAGCCCCAGCCATGGGGCTTTTTTTCGTCTGAAAATCAAGCCCTCAACCGCTTGCGTTACATTGATGTCATGAGCACTGTCACGCCACCGTCATCCAAAACAGGTCACAGCCAACCCCAGGCCTTGGCCCCCGCGGCGGCCAATGCGGCGGCGGCCAGTTTTGCGGTGTTGGAAGCCCAAATTGGCTACCTGAACGAAGCCGACGTCGAGGTGGTGCGCAAAGCCTACAAATTTGCCGACGAAGCCCACTTGGGCCAAATGCGCAAAAGCGGCGAGCCTTACATCACCCACCCGATCGCGGTGGCGGGTTTGTGCACCGAATGGAAGCTCGATGCGCAGGCCTTGGCTGCTGCCCTGTTGCACGACGCCATGGAAGACTGCGGCATCACCAAGATCGAGTTGATTGAGCGATTTGGCTCCCCCGTTGCCGAACTGGTGGATGGCCTGACCAAGCTGGACAAGTTGGAGTTCAACACCCGAGAAGAAAACCAGGCCGAGTCGTTTCGAAAAATGCTGTTGGCCATGGCCCGTGATGTGCGTGTCATCCTGATCAAACTGGCCGATCGCACCCACAACATGCGCACCATGTCCGACATGCCGCGCAGCAAGTGGGGCCGCATCGCATCTGAAACGCTGGAAATTTACGCCCCCATTGCCCACCGTTTGGGCCTGAACCAGATTTACCGCGAGCTGCAAGACCTGGCCTTCAAGCACCTCTTGCCTTGGCGCTATGCGGTCTTGACCAAAGCCGTCTCCCGCGCGCGCAACCGCCGACGGGACCTGATCCAGAAAGTCAAAGCGGACGTCGAAGCCGTTTTTGCGCAAGCCAAGATGCAGGTGCGCATCAGTGGTCGCGAAAAAACGCTGTACTCCATTTACAAAAAGATGGACGACAAACACCTGAGTTTTGCGCAGGTCACCGACATTTACGGTTTTCGGGTCATCGTGCCTTCGGTGGTCGACTGCTACACCGCCTTGGGCTGGTTGCACCAGATTTACAAACCCGTACCGGGCAAGTTCAAGGACCACATCGCGATTGCCAAAGTCAACGGTTACCAATCGCTGCACACCACGCTCGTCGGACCCTCGGGTGTGAACGTGGAGTTCCAGATGCGCACCGAGGCCATGCACCTGGTGGCCGAGTCGGGCGTAGCGGCGCACTGGCTGTACAAAGAACACGAAGCGGCCAGCGCCCAATCGGCACGTTTGGGCACACAGTGGTTGCAGTCACTGCTCGACATCCAAACCGAAACGCGCGATGCAGCCGAATTTTGGGACCATGTCAAAGTCGATTTGTTCCCCGACGCGGTCTATGTCTTCACACCCAAGAGCCAAATCATGGCCTTGCCACGGGGCGCCACGGTGGTGGACTTCGCCTACGCCATCCACAGCCGCGTGGGCGACCACGCCATGGCCGCACGCATCAATGGTGAACAGGTCCCGCTCAGGACAGAATTGAAAAATGGCGATGTGATCGAAGTGATCACCGCGCCCGTGTCTGCCCCCAACCCCGCTTGGCTCGGGTTTGTGCGCACAGGGCGCGCGCGCTCCAAAATTCGCCACCACCTCAAAACCATGGCCCAAACAGAATCGGTGGAACTGGGCGAGAAACTCCTGAGCCAATCCCTGCGGGCTGAAGGCATTGAGAAATTGCCCGAAGACAACGAGGCCCATCAAGCCTTGTGGGAAAAGTTGTTCCGATTTACCGGCAACCGCAATCTGCCCGACTTGCTCATGGACATTGGTCTGGGCAAACGCATCGCCACCATCGTGGCGAAACGCTTAGCGGCTTTGTTGTCTGAAAACGGCCAAAAGCCCGACGCGCTGCTGATGACACGCGAGCGCTTTACCGCGCACGAATCCATTTCCCAGGGCGCGATCACCCTCGATGGCAGCGAAAACGCATCGGTGGTCTACGCCCGTTGCTGCAGGCCCTTGCCTGGCGATGACATCGTGGGTTATTTGGGCCGTGGCGAAGGCCTGGCCGTTCACACACGGGACTGCGCCACCGCGCGCAAACTGGAACACAAAGACAGCGAGCGCTTCATTGGTGTGGAGTGGTCGGACGAGATGACCCGCAGTTTTGAAACCGGCATCAACGTCACCGTGGTCAACGGCCAAGGCGTATTGGCCAGAGTGGCCGGTGCATTGGCCAGCGCGGAGACCGACATCGTTCACGTGGACATGGGCCATGAAACGCCGCAAGACACCGCAGAGTTGAAATTTGTGGTCGCGGTCAGGGACACGACCCACCTGGAGCAAGTGATGCGCCACCTCAAGCGCACCCCTTCGGTGATCAAAGCTGAGCGCCAAACCAACAAAGGCATCACCAGCGTCTGAGGAAGTGGGGCCCTCAAGCCGGGGCGGGATAACTGACGCTCAAGACCTCGATCAGCACCACACCCGACGGGGTCACCAGTTTGAGTTCATCGCCTTCGCGCGACTTGAGCAAGGTGCGGGCGATGGGCGATACCCAGGTGACCTGCCCTTGCAAGCTGTCGGCCTCGTCAATCCCCAAAATGGTCACCGTGCGTTCTGTGCCAGAAGCCTCGGCATACGTGACCGTGGCGCCAAAATAAACCTGCTCACTGCCATGGTGAACCGTGGGATCGACCACCTCTGCCACCTCGAGCCGCTTGGTTAAAAAACGGATGCGCCGATCGATCTCACGCAAGCGTTTCTTGCCATACAAATAATCCCCGTTTTCTGAGCGGTCACCGTTGCTGGCGGCCCAATGCACAACCTCCACCACTTTGGGCCGCTCGTCATCCATCAAGGTGAACAGCTCGGCCCTCAGGCGGGCGTAACCCCCAGGCGTCATGTAGTTGCGCGCACCCACGGGCAAGGCCGGCAAACCCAGTGCTTCGTCTTCGTCGCCGTCGGACTCTTTAGTGAAAGCTTTGCTCATGGCAGGCTGTGGACCGCTAGAAAAAAAGAAAAAAGCCCACAACTTTCGTTGTGGGCTTTCTAATTTTTGGTGCGGCTGGCAGGAATCGAACCCACGACCCCTTGGTTCGTAGCCAAGTACTCTATCCAGCTGAGCTACAGCCGCATCATGCACGCAATTATAGCAAGCTTTTGAGGGCATCCCGGCCCGCACCTCAATTAAATGGCTGGGCAAAGTGTCCCTGGTACAGGCCTTGTGCAAGCGTTATTCTCAAGTCTCACCACAAGCGTCATCTCAACGGGAGGAATCAATAACATGCCGAGCTCAATGATCACAGGATCCATGGTCGACGTCCCGGGTCTTCTGGTGGGCCACTTCACGCTGAAGGAGCGCCTGAGCGGTTGCTCAGTGGTGCTGAGCCCCCCTGGGGCCGTGGGCGCAGTGGACGTTCGCGGGGCCGCCCCGGGCACCCGTGAGACCGATTTGCTGGACCCCAGCAACCTGGTGGACAAAGTCCATGCCGTGGTGCTGAGCGGCGGCAGCGCCTTTGGTCTCGACGCAGCCACGGGCGTGGTGCGCTGGCTCGATGAGCAAGGCATCGGCTTTGAAACCGGTTACGGCCGCGTGCCCATCGTGCCTGCGGCCGTCTTGTTTGACTTGCCCGTGGTGCGAACGGGCGATGACCCCCAAGCCCGGCCCGGTGCAGATGCTGGCTACGCCGCCTGCCAAGCGGCCACCACGGCCCGACCCGCCGCAGGCAATGTGGGCGCAGGTGCCGGTGCCTGTGTGGGCAAACTGTTCGACCTCGATCGCTGCATGAAAGGCGGCATCGGCCATGCCAGCGTTCGCGTGGGTCCCTGGGTGGTGGGCGCCTTGGTCGCCTGCAACGCCGTGGGCGATGTGCTTGACCCGGCAACAGGCCAGCTGCTGGCGGGCGCCCGCACGGCCGATGGCTTGCAACTGCTGGACACCCAACGTGCATTGCTGGCGGGCGAGCGCGGCAGTCGTCCCCTGCCTGGCACCAACACCACCATTGGCGTGGTCGCCACCAACGCCACCCTCACCAAAGCCCAAGCCAAACGCCTGGCCATGAGTGCGCACGACGGCCTGGCCCGCAGCATCCGCCCGGCCCACACCCCGCTGGACGGTGACACCCTGTTTGCCTTGGCCACAGGCACCGAGTCCAGCCCGGTGGATTTGATGCTGCTCACTGTCATGGCTGCCGAGGCCACCGCATTGGCCACGGTCGATGCCATTCGCCAGGCACGGGGCATCCGCACAGTTTGGGGCGACATTCCAGCTGCCAAAGATCTGGCCACTTGAACCCCAATACGACAAAGCCCACCGGATGAGGGGTAGCCGTGTTCAACACCCGCTGCTTGGGCATGGTGGATTCAGGGGAAGCGGCGCTCTGGATGAAGGCGCCTCGGGTGCTGGTGTTGCTCGCAGCATTGGTCACTCCTTTCGAAGAGCTTGGGACAACGCTGCCATTTCAGTAAATCAATGGGGAACGGTCAAAGAACTGATTCAGGAACTTTGGCGATATCTCCAGTTCCTTCATCTTTCCGAGCACCGGTTTCCCCTCTGGTTGACAGCCTGGGCCGCATTTGATATCTTTAAGATATCTATTCACACAAAGGGGCTAGCCATGACAGCTGCAACAGCTCAGATCGCCTTTCGCTACCGTTCGCAGGACAGCGCAACAGGCGTGACTCGTACAACAGCCAAGCGCCTGGCTGAGGTTCTGGGCGTTGATGAAACGCAGGTCATTCACTTGGCCCTGCATGAGCTGGCCACAAAATTTCTGCCTCAATACGAGGCTGATGAGGGCGCTCTGACCAAGGCCCAGCTCAGTCAGGTCAAAAAATCAGCACCCAAAGCCAAGGGCGGCACTGTTCGCAGCAGTCTTTTTGAACTGGAAAGCGCCTGATGCGGTGGTGGCCAGAACCTACAGCTGGCGAAATCGTCTGGTGCCACTTTCCTGACAATATTCACCCCAAGCCCAAACCACGGCCAGGCCTGATTGTTTCGACCAAAGAAGACGACGAGGGCATGACCTTCGTGAGCGTGGCATACGGCACCAGCCAAAAGACGGACCGTCTGTACAGCGGAGAGTTTCGCATCGCCAAAAGTGAGCATCCAGCCGCGTATAACAGCGCCGGACTGAGTTATGACACCAAGTTCGACTTGAGAAACGTGCTTGAGCTTCCGTTCAACGACGCCTATTTCTCGGTTCCTCCCCATGCACCGCATGGCCAGCTCCCAAAGCTGGGGACACTGCATCCGAGCATGGTCAAGATTGCCGCCACCGCTTTCGCAGCAGCAAGCAAATAGGCTCAACCATGGCTACAACTGCACGGGCTGATGGGCATTGGATTTCTGTCAGCGCAAAGCACACATGGCTGCAGCCGCTAAGGAACACATGCGGCAAACTGCGCTGTGAAAAGTGTCTAGGGATTAGGGGTAGTGCCCGTGGACTCGACTTTTGCGGGCATCCGATGAATGAATTGCCAGCCCTATGCACTGTCAACTGAGTAAGTGTGCAACCTTCAGATAAAGAAAAAGCGACTGCCGTTAGAACAGTCGCTTTCTGCACTGAAATGGCTCTCAATGATTAGTTACATTGAGTTGTATTACCGTACTGGGTACAAGTTTTGCCGTTGGAATATTGTGTGGTGTTGCCATACTGGGTTGCGGTCACGCCATTGGAGTACTGCGTCGTATTGCCGTATTGGTTAGCAGTCACACCATTGGAGAACTGGGTGGTGTTGCCGTATCGATTAGCAGTCACACCGTTGGAATATTGCGTCGTGTTACCGTACTGATTAGCCGTCACACCATTGTTGTACTGAGTTGTGTTGCCATAGCGTGTACCGCCTACTTGAGCATGGACTGCGAACGATGCTGAGAGTGCAGCCAACAAAATTATCGACAACTTGAACATAAATTTTTCCTTTAATGCGTTTTAAATTCTAGAAGAATTATGCTCCCACATCAAAGAAAAAGCCACCTCGAAAGGTGGCTTCTTACAAGTGGTAGGGCGTGACAGACTTGAACTGTCGACCAAAGGATTCTGGTTTGTGTAGCTTTCACTACTCCCTGGACTATGCCTTCATCTTATGCATCACTGCACTTAGACGGGCGCCGTCTAGTCTCTACACCTTCAAAGTGATTTCTCACTGAGCTTGGCTCGGCATTGGCGTATGCATGACTGCACTTAGCTTTCACCGAATTTGACGCCATTCACACGAGGAGTTTCCTACCTCGGTGCACAATTTTCATGAGTCCTCTGCTCTAACCAACTGAGCTAACGCCCCAACCGAAGGTTTGATTGTAGTGGCCCAGCCAGCGCTTATTTGGACTGGCTCAGGGCGTTGCTGACCAAGCGGGAGGTGATGTTGACGATTTGGATCATCCGGTCGTAGGGCATGCGGGTCGGGCCGATCACACCCAGGGTGCCCACAATTTGGCCATCCACCTCATAGGGAGAGCTGACGACGGACAGCTCCTGCATGGGCACCATTTGGCTCTCTCCGCCAATGTAGATGCGCACGCCTTCGGCTTGGCTGGACACATCGAGCAAGCGCATGAGTTGGGTTTTTTGTTCAAACAGGTCAAACGCCCGGCGCAAATGGCCCATGTCACTGGAGAAATCGCTCACCGACAGGAGGTTGCGCTCACCCGCAATCACCACCTCGTTTTGGTCTTCGGCCAGCGCCTCGGTGCTGACCTGCACAGCCGCCTGCATGAGGGTGGCGATTTCGCTTTGCAGGCTGACCAGTTCTTGTTGCACCCGGCTGCGTACCTGCTCGATGGCCATGCCGGCGTAATGGGTGTTCAAGAAATTGGACGTTTCAATCAGCTGGCTTTGCGAGTAATCGGTCTCGGTGAACAGGATGCGGTTTTGCACATCTCCCTCGGGCGAGACGATGATGACCAGCAAACGCCGCTCCGACAAACGCAAGAATTCGATGTGCCGAAAAACCGAGGGCCGGCGCGGCGTCATGACCACGCCCACAAAATGGGACAGGTTGGAGAGCAAGTTGGCCGCGCTGGCGATCACCTTTTGCGGCTGGTCAGGAATGAGGGCGGGGGTTTCCAGTCCATCGCGCTGCACCGTGAGCATGGTGTCCACAAACAAGCGGTAGCCCCGGCTGGTCGGTATGCGGCCGGCCGAGGTGTGGGGGCTCGCGATCAGGCCCAGATCTTCCAGGTCCGACATCACATTGCGGATGGTGGCGGGTGACAAATCCAGACCGGAGGCCTTAGAGAGCGTGCGAGAGCCCACAGGCTGGCCATCCGCGATATAGCGTTCCACCAGCGCTTTGAGCAATAACTTGGCACGATCATCTAGCATGCGGTCATTTTAATGATGTAATTTACCGATGAGATCAAAGTTCCGTCACGTTGCACTCTTTGGCAAGTACCACACCACCGCGCATGGTGGTGCGTTGGACAGCTCTCGCCGCGCGCTGGACGATGTGGCCCAGTTCTTGACGCGAAAAGGCTGCGACGTGGTGCTGGACCGGGAAACCGCCATGCACACGGGTTTGAGCCAGTACCCCATGCTGGACATGGAAGACATTGGCCAGCAATGCGATCTGGGTTTGGTGATTGGCGGCGACGGCACCATGCTGGGCATTGGCCGCCAGATGGCCCGTTTCAATTTGCCACTCATGGGCATCAACCAAGGTCGGTTGGGCTTCATCACCGACATCCCGCTGCAAAGTTACCAAGATGTGTTGTTGCCCATGCTGCAGGGCCACTACCAAACAGAAGACCGCAGTTTGCTGCAAGCCCACGTCATGCGGGACCAACGCAGCGTGTTCAACGCACTGGCCATGAACGACGTGGTGGTCAACCGTGGCGGCACCTCGGGCATGGTGGAGCTGCGGGTCGAAGTCGATGGCCGCTTTGTGTCGAACCAAAGAGCCGACGGCTTGATCATTGCGACACCCACAGGCTCCACCGCCTATTCGCTCTCGGTGGGAGGCCCACTGATGCACCCGGCCATTGGCGGCTGGGTCATGGCCCCCATCGCGCCCCACACCTTGTCGAACCGGCCCATCGTGCTGCCCGAATCGTCAGAAATCAGCATCGAAATTGTGGCGGGCCGTTATGTCAGCGCCAACTTTGACATGCAATCCTTGGCCGACCTGATTTTGGGCGACCGGATCGTGGTCAATCGGTCTGAGCACACGGTCAAGTTTTTGCACCCGTCGGGCTGGAATTATTTCGACACCTTGCGCAAAAAAATGCACTGGAATGGGGGCGATTGAGCCATGGCTTTGACGCACATCACCCTGCGCGACTTTGTGATCGTGCAAACCCTCGAGCTGGACCTGACCCCAGGCTTCAGTGTCTTGACGGGCGAAACAGGTGCCGGCAAATCCATTTTGATCGATGCTTTGCAATTGGCTTTGGGGGCACGCGCCGAATCGGGCGTGGTGCGAGAAAGCGCCAGCCGCTGCGAAGTCTGCGCCGAGTTCGAGCCCACGCCCACCATTGGGGCCTGGCTCGAAGAAGCCGGTTTCGACACCAACGCTTCTTTGCTGTTGCGCCGCACGGTGGACACCGGCGGAAAAAGCCGTGCCTGGATCAACGGCAGCCCCGCGACCGCCACACAGCTGCGCGAACTGGGTGAACAGCTCTTGGACATTCACGGTCAGCACGCTTGGCAAAGTCTGACGCGGCCTGACGCGGTGCGCGGACTGCTCGACGCTTATGCGGGCATCGACATCCGCCCCCTCAAAGCCTCTTGGCAAACCTGGCGACAAGCGCAGCAAAACCTAGCCGATGCGCAACGCTCTCAAAGCACGCTGGCCAACGAACGCGAACGGCTGGCCTGGCAAATTGGCGAGCTGGAAAAACTCCATCCCCAAGTGGACGAATGGCAAGAGTTGAGCACGCAGCACAGCCGCTTGGCCAATGCGCAGGCCCTGATCGATGGGGCCAACGAAGGGACACTTTGCCTGGAAGGAAGTGAGAGCGACAGCGGTGGCGGTGCGCTGCGCCAGCTGTCCCGCGCCATCCAGGCCCTTCAGTCGCTCGGCCAATTTGAGCCGGAGTTCATGGCCCTGGCCGACGTGCTCACTTCGGCGCAAGCCCAAGCGGAGGACGTGGCCCACAGCCTGCACAGCTATTTGCGCAAAACCGACCTGGACCCGGCCCAGCTGGCCCAGCTGGACGAGCGCATGGGTCTGTGGCTATCGCTCGCCAGGCGCTACAAAAAAACACCCGACGAACTGCCACTGGCCTTGCAGGCCTGGCGCAAAGAGCTGGCACAGCTCGACGCTGCAGCCGATTTGGACGCCTTGCAAAAAGCGGCAAATGAGGCCCAAACAGCCTGCAGTCTCGCGGCCAAAGCCGTCTCCCGAGAGCGCCAAAAAGCCGCCAAACCGCTGGCCCAAGCCGTCAGCAGCGCCATGCAACAACTGGGCATGCAAGGGGGGCGCTTTGAGGTTCAACTGCAAACCCTGGACGCACCCGCACAACACGGCCTGGAGGAAGTCAGTTTTCTGGTGGCCGGCCACGAGGGCAGCACCCCACGCCCCGTGGGCAAAGTAGCCTCAGGGGGAGAGCTCTCGCGCATTGCGCTGGCGATTGCCGTGACCACCAGCGAGCTGGGTGAAGCCGGCACCCTGATCTTTGACGAGGTGGACTCGGGTGTGGGCGGGGCCGTGGCTGAAACCGTGGGGCGCCTCATGAAACAGCTGGGGCAACACCGCCAGGTGCTGGCGGTGACCCATCTGCCCCAGGTGGCTGCCTGCGCCGACCACCACCTGCTTGTGAGCAAGGCGGCCGTCCAAGGCCAGGTCAGCAGCCAGGTCCGAGGCGTGAGCGGTGAAGAGCGCGTGAGCGAAATCGCCCGCATGCTGGGCGGCGAAAAGTTATCCGCCACCACCTTGGCCCATGCCCGTGAAATGCTGGGCACCCCTTCCCAACCGAGTGGCCGCCAAGCCATCCAAAGCTGAACATGGACATCATCCTCATCACCGGCATGTCCGGCTCTGGCAAATCGGTGGCACTGCATGCGCTGGAAGACGCGGGCTATTACTGCGTGGACAACCTGCCGCCGGAGTTGCTGATCCCCTTTGTCAAACTCGAAGAACAGCAGCAAGAACAACGCTTGGCCATTGCCATCGATGTGCGCAGCGCCAACTCGCTGCACCTCATGCCTGAGCAAATGAATTTGCTGCGCGACATGGGCATGACCGTGAAGTCGGTGTTTCTGGATGCGAACTCCGACACCCTGCAAAGACGTTATTCAGAATCACGCCGCAAACACCCTTTATCGGGGGGCGATAAGCCGCAAAGCGACAAAGCCTTGATGGAGACCATCGGTTTCGAGCGTGAATTGCTCGCAGATTTGCGCGACCGCGCCCACGTCATCGACACCAGTTTGCTGCGCTCGGCTCAGCTGCAAACCTACATCAAGACTTTGGTCAGCGCGCCTGCTGCGCAACTGACCTTGGTGTTTGAATCTTTTGGCTTCAAGCGCGGCATCCCCACCGATGCCGACTATGTGTTTGACGTGCGCATGCTGCCCAATCCGCACTACGAAAGCGCTTTGCGCCCCCTGACGGGCAGAGACGAGCCGGTGCAAACCTACCTTCGGCAGTCGGAGGAATTCGTGCAGATGCAACTGCAAATCGAAGGTTTTTTGAAGCATTGGATTCCCGCCATCGAACGCGATCACCGCAGCTACGTGACCGTGGCCATCGGCTGCACCGGGGGCCAACACCGCTCCGTGTTCATGGTGGAGCAACTGGCGCAAAGCTTTGGAACCCGTTGGCTCACCCTCAAGCGGCACAGGGAGCTGGACGCGCTCTGAAGCTGCCCCTCCAGGCTGCAGCAAGGGCGCCGGCCTGCCCGGTTCAGGATGCCAACAAGGCCCGAATGGGCGCGGGCAATCCCATGCCGGGCCAGGCATCGGCGTCCACCCACTGTCCCTCACAAGCCGGCGCTGGCCGCCCTGCCCCTCGCATGCGCACCGGGTGCAAGTGCAAATCGCGGTGTGTCAACACATGCTTCCAGGGCGTGATGAATTGAGGCGCCTGCCCAGTGGCCCAGGCGGCCAGAACATCGGCTTCCGAATCAAACACGGGCAAGCTGAACAAACCCGCCCAGATGCCGCTGTCCGGTCTTTTTTGCAGCCACACCTGCCCCTTGGCGTTCACTGCCCACAACAGCCACAGCGTGGCGCTGCTGCGTTTGAGCTTGCGGGTTTTGACAGGGTAGGCCAGTGGCTCGCCCTGCGCCTTTGCCTGGCACACCGTGCTGACCGGGCAAGCCTCGCACTGCGCTTTGCGCGGCAAACACACGGTGGCACCCAAGTCCATCAGGGCCTGGGTATAGCGCGGCATGTCGGCCGCTGGCTCTGGCAGGAGGTCTTGCGCCAGCGCCCACAGGGCTTTTTCGTTTTTGGCCACCGCCAAGTCCGCGCCATAGCCCAGTATGCGGGTGAGCACGCGCTTGACATTGCCATCCAGAATGGCGACACGCTCAGCAAAGCAAAAGGCCGCGATCGCCGCAGCCGTGGATCGTCCAATGCCCGGCAGGGTTTGCAGGTCTTGCGCGCGGCGCGGAAAGGCCCCGCCAAAACGCCCCATCACCTCCTGGGCGCACTTGTGCAGATTGCGGGCGCGGCTGTAGTAGCCCAGACCACTCCACAAGGCCAGCACATCGTCTTGCGGTGCAGCGGCCAAAGCCGCCACATCCGGGAATCGGCCCAGAAACCTGGGGAAGTAGTCCAGCACCGTGCTCACCTGCGTTTGCTGCAGCATGATCTCGGACAACCAAACGCGGTACGGATCCTGGGTGTTTTGCCAAGGCAGGCTTTGGCGCCCATGCAGGCGCTGCCAGTCCACCATGCGGCGGGCAAACCCTTCGGGCAAAGTCATCACGGTTTCTGGCATGTGGGGCAGTAAAAGGTGGTGCGCTGGCCTTGCAGCATGGACTTGATGGGTGTGGCGCACACCCGGCAAGGCTCACCAGCGCGGCCGTAAACCGCCGCCTCCAGCTGGAAATACCCGGTACGCCCTTCGGCGTTCACGAAATCCTTGAGCGAACTGCCGCCCTGCTCCACCGCACGGGTCAGCACCTGCACGATGGCGGCATGCAGCCGGGCCACACGGGGTTTGGACAAACGCGCGGCTTGGGTGGTGGGGCGGATGCCCGCCATGAACAAGGCTTCGGAGGCATAAATATTGCCCACCCCCACCACCTCATCGCCCGCCAGCAAAACTTGCTTGATGGCCGACTGGCGTTTTTTGAGGGCCAGGGCAAACGCCGTGACATCAAATTGGGCACTCAAAGGCTCAACACCCAAACGCCCCAGCAGCTTTTGCGCTTGCGGTGAAGCTTCGGACGGCGCCCAAACCACCGCGCCAAATCGCCGCGGATCGTGCAGGCGCAGCACGCCCCGGTCGGTCACCAAATCCATGTGGTCATGCGGGCCGGCTTCGGCTTGCTGGGGTGCAAAGTTCAGACTTCCCGACATGCCCAAGTGCACCAGCAGCAAGCCTTGGTCCAAGTCCAGCAGCAGGTATTTGCCCCGCCGCCGAACGCCCCAGATTTGCCGCCCCACCAAACTGGCAGCAGCCACGCCCAGGGGCCAGCGCAGAGGTTTGCCCAAATGCATGGCCAAGATGTGGGCCGAAGCAATTCGATCCACAAAACTGCGACGGGTGACTTCAACTTCTGGGAGTTCGGGCATGCAAGGGCCTGGCGGTCAGGGCGGCCATTGGGCTTGGCCGTGCTTGTTTAAAAAGTGGCTGGATTATGATGTCCAGCATGAAATTCTGGTTACGACTTGCCGTTTTGTCCTCGCTTGCCGTCGGTGCTTGGGCACAGTCATCCGCGCCCCAAGCAGAGCCCAAGCCCCAACCATCGGCACTGGACGCGGCTCTTTTTTACCAAATTTTGCTGGGCGAACTGAACACCCGACAAGGCGCAGCCGGCAGTGGTTTTTCCCTCATGCTCGATGCAGCCCGCAAGACCCGGGACCCTGCTTTGTTCCAGCGTTCGGTGGACATGGCCTTGCAAGCCCGCTCCGGTGAAGCCGCTTTGCAAGCGGCGCAAACCTGGAAAAGGGAAATTCCATCCGCCACAGAAGCCAATCGTTACGTTCTCCAGATACTGCTGGCGCTCAACCGCATCGAAGAAGCGGGCAAAGCCCTGGCGGTGTCCATCAACGAATTGCCCTTGGATGAACAAGCCGGTGCGATCGCCTCCGCCCCGCGCATCTTTGGTCTGGTGAAAGACAAAGCCCTTGCGGCCGATGCGGTGGAAAAAGCCATGGCCAAAGCCTTCACCCAAAAGGCCACAGTGGCCGCAGCCTGGACCACCGTTGGCCGCATGCGCCGAGATGCAGGACAAATTTCCCGGGCCAGCGAGGCAGCCCGTCAAGGCCATGCCGCAGACCCCCAGGCCACAGGCCCATTGGCCTTGGCCTTGGCCTTGAGCTTGCTGGACAACGCCAACAGCAGTCTCAAACCCATGGTCGATGCGCACATGCGCACAGCCGTTTCACCCGAACTGCGCTTGGCTTACGCCCGCACCCTGGTCTCGCTGCAGCTGCTGCCAGAGGCTTTGGCGCAGTTGCTGCAACTCAATGACAAACACCCCGTGTTTGCAGACGGCTGGCTGATCCACGGATTGGTCCTGCAAGAAAATGGTCAACTGCAAGAAGCCGAAAAGCGCTTTGAGCAGTACGTGCGTTTGCTGGGCAGCAGCCCAGCACCCGAGCAACAAGCTGGCCTGGCCGAAGCCTTGATGTCCTTGGCGCAACTCGCGCAAAAGCAGGGGCAACTGGACCGTGCCAACCAGTGGCTGTCCCAAATGCCCGCGGGGGCAGACCCCATCAAACTGGCCAGCCGACAAGCCGATGTGCTGGCCCAACAAGGTCGTCTGGATGAAGCACGGCAAGTGCTGGCACAGGTCAAACCCGCCAACGCCGAGCAAGCGCTTCGAAAAGTACTGGCGCAATCCATGTGGCTGCGTGAACACCGCGACACGCCAGCGGCCTATGTCTTGGTCAAAGCCGCCTTGGACAAACAGCCCAAGAACACCGAACTGCTGACCGAGTTGTCCCTCGTTTGCGAAAAGCTCAAACGCTTTGACGAAATGGAGGCCCTGCTGCGCCAGTTGATGGCCCTGGCCCCCCAAGAAGCCCATGCCTTCAATGCCTTGGGTTATTCCTTGGCAGACCGCAATATCCGCTTGGATGAAGCACTGCAACTGATCGAAAAAGCGGTGCAGTTGGCACCACAAGACCCCTACATTCAAGACAGTCTGGGTTGGGTGAAGTTTCGCCGAGGTGAAAAAGCCGAGGCCTTGGCCATTTTGAAAGCCGCCTACAAAGCCAAACCCGACGCCGAAATCGCAGCCCATTTGGGTGAAGTGCTCTGGGTCATGGGCCAGCCCAATGAAGCGGGCACCCTCTGGCGAGAGGGTTTGCTGCTCAAAGCCGACAACGACACTTTGCTCGAAACACTCAAGCGCTTCAACTTCAAGCCATGAAAGCAAGCCAAGGACCCGTCAAGCATCCCGTCAAAAGGCTTGCGGGGCTGGGCGCTGGCCTCTGGCTCTTGTCGGTCCTGGCCGGTTGCGCGACCCAGCGCCCCCCGCCTGTCAACCCGGCCTCATTTTGGTCCGGCCGTTTGGCCCTCCAATTGCAAAGCCTGCCGCCCCAAAACTGGAGCACCAGTTTTGAATTGCAAGGCTCGGCAGCCCAAGGGGAACTGCTGCTGCTCAGCCCCATCGGGACCACCTTGGCACGGCTGAGTTGGACCCCCCAATCGGCCCAACTGGAACAAGGTCAGGACAAAACAGAGAGCACCAGCTTGCAAAGCTTGAGTCAACGGCTGACAGGCACCAACCTGCCCATCGCCGCCTTGTTCGACTGGCTGGCGGGTCAAGCCACCGCGGTGCCGGGGTGGCATGTGGACTTGTCTGCCCACCCGCAAGGTCGCCTGACCGCCCAGCGCCAAGCGCCCGCGCCGCAAGCTGTTTTGCGCATCGTGCTCGACCGCTGATGGCTTGCCCCCCACCCCAGCGGGACCCCTCACGATCATTTGACCTATGAAACAACTGCTCGACGTCCCAGCCCCAGCCAAACTCAACCTGTTTTTGCACATCACAGGTCGTCGCCCCGATGGCTACCACCTGCTGCAATCGGTGTTCATGCTGATCGACTGGTGCGACAAATTGCACTTCGAAGGGCGTCCGGGCGGCGCGATCAGCCGCGAAGACCTGACGGTGCCCTTGCCCGCCGACGACTTGATCACCCGCGCCGCCAAATTGCTGCAGCAGCAAACAGGCTGCACGCAAGGCGTTCACATTGCGGTGGACAAACAAATCCCGGCACAAGCGGGCATGGGCGGCGGATCGTCTGACGCCGCCAGTTGTTTGCTGGCCCTCAACCAGCTTTGGAACCTTCGGCTGGGCCTTGATACCCTTGAGAAACTGGGCTTGCAACTGGGCGCAGATGTCCCCTTCTTCTTGCGTGGGTGCAATGCCTGGGTGGAGGGCGTGGGTGAAAAAATTAATCCCATTGCACTACCGCCCGCGGATTTTTGGGTCATCAAACCCCACGCGGGTGTCGAAACACCGCAAATTTTTAAGCATCCAGACCTTCAGCGCGCTACAAAGCCTGCTACAATTTCGGTCTTCGCTGCACAGCCATATGACTACGGTCACAATGATTTGCAGCCTGTTGCTCAGACTTTGTGCCCCGAAGTCACCCAAGCACTCCAAGTGCTGAAGTTGGCGGGCATGAACGGCAGAATGACAGGTTCTGGCAGTGCAGTGTTTGCACATTGCACGTCAAGCACGCCGTCTTTGGTGGTCCCGGACCGCTGGCAAGTGCGCAAGTGCAGCAATTTGGAGGTTCACCCTTTACGGGGTTGGGCAGCCAGCGAAAGTTGATCGGTCGGTCGCTGTTTCAGCGGTCAACCCGTGTAGGGGAGTCGCCAAGTTGGTTAAGGCACCGGATTTTGATTCCGGCATTCGAAGGTTCGAGTCCTTCTTCCCCTGCCAAATACGTTCATTCGTACAGGCCCTTTTTTCTGATCGCTGGAATGCACATGCAGCCTGCCTCACTCCCTCCCGAATTCATGCTGTTCACCGGCAACGCCAATCCCGTTTTGGCCGCCGAGATCGCCAAACACCTGGGCACGCAGCTCGGTGCTGTTGACGTGGGCCGTTTCTCTGACGGTGAGGTCACTGTTGAGCTGAAACAAAACGTGCGTGCACGCGAAGTGTTTGTGGTGCAGTCCACCTGCGCACCCACCAACGAAAACCTGATGGAATTGCTGATCATGGTCGATGCGCTCAAACGCGCCTCGGCTGGCCGCATCAGCGCCGTCATCCCTTATTTCGGTTACGCCCGCCAAGACCGTCGCCCACGCTCAACCCGTGTGCCCATCTCGGCCAAAGTGGTGGCCAACATGCTCGAAGCTGTCGGCGTCGACAGCGTGTTGACCATGGATTTGCACGCTGACCAAATCCAGGGATTCTTTGACATTCCGGTCGACAACATTTATGCATCGCCCGTTTTGCTGGGTGATCTGCGCCAGAAAAACTACGAAGACCTGATCGTGGTCTCGCCCGATGTGGGCGGCGTGGTCCGTGCGCGCGCACTGGCCAAGCAATTGGGCTGCGATTTGGCCATCATTGACAAACGCCGCCCCAAAGCCAACGTCAGCGAAGTCATGCACGTCATTGGCGAGATCGAAGGCCGCAACTGCGTGATCATGGACGACATGATCGACACCGCAGGCACCTTGGTCAAAGCGGCCGAAGTGCTCAAAGAGCGCGGCGCGAAAAAAGTCTACGCCTATTGCACGCACCCGATTTTCTCGGGCCCCGCCATCGACCGCATTGCCAAGGGCGAAGCCCTCGATGAAGTGGTCGTGACCAACACCATCCCGTTGTCGCTTGAAGCTGCAGCGTGTTCCAAGATTCGCCAACTCTCCGTGGCTCCGCTGATCGCCGAAACGATCAACCGGATTGCGCATGGCGAGTCGGTGATGAGCCTGTTCTCCGATCAAGCCTGATCGGAGCCGGGCCCACAGTGGCCAGCCGTCCTTGTGGGACTGGCTGGCTTTTTTGAGTCAGGGTCGCACTGGTCGCGGTGGACCCTAGAAGGAGAAATGTATGAAATTTGTCGCTTTTGAGCGCGCTAAGCAGGGCACGGGTGCGAGCCGCCGTCTCCGCAATTCCGGTCGCACACCTGGCATCGTTTACGGTTCCACATCGGCCCCCCAACTGATTGAGCTGGACCACAACGCTTTGTGGCATGCCCTGAAAAAAGAAGCGTTCCACGCTTCGATTTTGGACATGGAACTCAATGGCCAGTCCAGCAAAGTTTTGCTGCGTGACTACCAGATGCACCCCTACAAGCAATTGGTGCAACACATCGACTTCCAGCGCGTGGACGCCAACACCACTTTGCACATGAAAGTGCCATTGCACTTCAGCGGCGAAGAAGAGTCCGAAGCCGTCAAGACCGACAAGTGCACAGTCACCCACGTCGTGACCGAACTGGAAGTGGCTTGCTTGCCTGCCAACCTGCCCGAATTCATCGCGGTGGACTTGAAGGGCCTGACCATGGGCAAATCGCTGCACCTGAACGACATCACCTTGCCAGCCGGCTGCAAAGCCATCACGCACGGCAAGAAAAACCCGGTCCTCGTGTCCGTGGTGGCTCCTGTCGAAGAAGTGGTGGCAGCGCCTGTGGCCGCTGCACCTGCAGACGCCAAAAAAGGCAAAGGCAAGAAGTAATCTTCTCGCTCGGGCTGAACAGCCCGCCTCCGAAAGGCCCGCCATGCGGGCCTTTTTCTTTGGCGCACCGCTTTCGGGCCCCAAGCCCATGAGCACAAGGATAATCACGCACCATGATCAAACTGCTTGTCGGCCTGGGCAATCCGGGCAACGAATACGAAGACACCCGCCACAACGCCGGATTCTGGTGGATCGATGCCGTCGCGCGTGAACTCAAGGTGTCCCTGGTGCCCGAGCGCAGCTACCACGGCCTGGTGGCCCGCACCACCGTGAATGGACAAACGCTTTGGCTGCTTGAACCCCAGACCTTCATGAACTTGTCGGGCAAGTCGGTGGGCGCCTTGGCACGTTTCTTCAAAATTCAGCCCCAAGAAATTCTGGTGGCGCACGACGAACTCGACATCGTGCCCGGCGAAGCCAAGCTCAAACTGGGCGGCAGCCACGCGGGGCACAACGGCCTGCGCGACATCCATGCCCAACTGGGTACGGCCGATTACTGGCGACTGCGCATTGGCGTGGGCCACCCGGGGGACAAGGCCGAAGTGGTCAGCTGGGTCTTGAAAAAACCGATGCTGGAGCACCGCAAGGCGATCGACGACAGCATCTACCGCTCGGTCGCGGCCTTGCCACTTCTTTTGGCGGGTCAGATGGAAAAAGCCATGGCCCACATCCACACCAGCAAACCACCGCGCCCCAAACCACCCCGGCCTGTCAAAGCACCCGTGCCAGACGCCCCGCCACCGACAGCCGGGTGATGCGGGCACGCAGGCTCACTGCGCTTGCAGCCTGCGGTATTTGGCCCACAGTGTCTCCTGGCTCTCCACATGCTGGGGATGCAGGGGGATGCACGCCACGGGACAGACCTGGACACACTGGGGCTCGTCAAAATGCCCGACACACTCGGTGCATTTGGAGGGGTCAATTTCGTAAATTTCCTCGCCCAGATAGATCGCTTGATTCGGGCACTCGGGCTCGCACACATCGCAATTGATGCATTCGTCAGTGATCATCAGGGCCATAGGGGGAAATCCACAAAAGAGTGCTGCAAGGTCATCACGAATTATCTGCCAAGCCGATCAGCCCGAAGCGCCGCAGGGCTGTTACCAGACAGCGGCCCTGGCAGGCGCATTCCCCCTGCAAGCCCCTGTGCCAGATCGGCAAGGGCCTAAAATGTTTGCATGATCAACGCCGACCTGCACTGCCACTCCGTCATGTCTGACGGCACCCTCACCCCTGAAGCCTTGGCTGAGCGCGCCAAGGCCAATGGCGTGGAGCTTTGGGCATTGACCGACCACGACGAGGTGTCGGGTCTGGGGCGCGCCTTGGCAGCAGCCCGGGCTCAAGGCCTGCCCTTCCTGACGGGGACAGAAATTTCGGTCACCTTTGCCCACCAAACCGTGCACATCGTGGGCTTGGGCTTCGATGCAGACAACACCGCCTTGACCGAAGGTTTGCGCCGCACCCGAGGCGGTCGCGGCGAACGCGCCCAAGAAATGTCGGACGGTTTGGCCAAGGTCGGCATCTTGAACGCCTACGAGGGGGCTTTGCGCTATGTGGGCAACCCCGAATTGATTTCACGCACCCACTTTGCGCGGCATCTGGTGGAGTCTGGGGTCTGCAGCGACACGTCGGAAGTGTTTCGCAAATACCTCACCGAAGGCAAACCCGGCTACGTGCCTCACCGCTGGGCTCGCTTGCAAGAGGCGGTGCAGTGGATCTCCGATGCAGGTGGCATCGCTGTGATTGCCCACCCGGCCCGCTACGGCTTCACGCCCAACGAAGAATACGCGCTGTTCAGCGAATTCAAGGCCCATGGCGGGCGCGGCGTGGAGGTCATCACCGGCAGCCACTCCTCTCCTGAAGCCGTGCGCTATGCCGAAACCGCGCTGGAGTTCGGTCTGGCCGCCTCGCGCGGCAGCGATTTCCACAGCCCCGAAGAAAGTCGCATCGACCTGGGCACCTTGCCCGACTTGCCCGGACAACTGACCACCGTGTGGAGCCTGCTGACCGATCGCATCCAGTGAGTGGGCGCTGAACTCTGACCGCACCGAAGCTTTCCGTCCATGGCTCAATTTTTCAGCGTTCACCCGGACAACCCCCAGATCCGCTTGCTCAAGCAAGCGGTTCAACTGCTGGGGCAAGGCAGCGTATTGGCCGTGCCCACCGACTCCAGCTATGCCCTGGTTTGCCATCTGGATGACAAGAATGCGGTGGACCAATTGCGCCGCATACGAGGTGTCGACGAGAAACACCACCTCACTGTGCTGTGTCGCGATTTGAGCGAACTGGCCAACTACGCCAAGGTGGACAACCGGCAGTTTCGCGCCCTCAAGCAAGCCACGCCTGGGGCCTTCACCTTCATCTTGGAAGCCACCAAGGAAATACCGCGCCGTGTCAGCCACCCCCAGCGCAAAACGATTGGCTTGCGGGTCCCCGACCACAAAGTGCTGCAAGAACTGCTGGCCCTGCATGGAGCGCCGCTCTTGGCGGCCACCTTGATCCTGCCGGATGAAGTGCAAGCCCTGAACGACCCCGAAGACATCCGGGCGCGGCTGGAGCACCAGGTGGGCGCGGTGATCGATGCGGGCGCCTGCTCGCTCGAGCCCACCACCGTCATCGACATGACGGGGGACGAACCCGAGATCCTTCGGCGCGGTCAGGGTGACCCTGCCCGATTGGGCCTCTGAGACAATCCCTCCATGTCCGACCTCATTCAAACCGTTTTGATTTATGCCTTGCCGGTGATTTTTGCCATCACCTTGCACGAGGCCGCACACGGTTACGCCGCGCTGCGCTTGGGTGACAACACCGCCGCCCTGATGGGCCGTGTGACCTTGAACCCGATGCCGCACATCGACCTGATGGGCACCATCTTGCTGCCCTTGCTGCTTTACTTCAGCACCAGCGGTGCCTTCTTGTTCGGTTACGCCAAGCCTGTGCCCGTGCGTTTTGACCGACTGCGCCACCCCAAACGCGACATGATTTGGGTGGCTCTGGCAGGGCCAGGCTCCAATTTGGTTCAAGCCTTGCTGTGGGGCGTGCTGTTTTATGTGTTGGCCGGCAGCGGCATCACCGAGCGGTTTTTCATCGAGATGTGCAAAGCCGGCATGCTGACCAATGTGGTCATGTTTGCATTCAATCTGTTCCCCCTGCCTCCGCTGGACGGTGGCCGCATTTTGGTGGGCCTCCTGCCTTGGCGCCAAGCGGTGCTGTTCTCCAAGGTCGAGCCTTGGGGCTTTTTCATCGTGATGGCGCTGGTGCTCACAGGCGTCATCAGCGCTTGGTGGATGCAACCCTTGATGGGCGTGACCTTCGACTTTTTGAAGCTCACCCTCAGCCCTTTGGCCACTTTGCTGCGCTGATTTTCAATTTCGCTTTTGGCTTTTCCCATGACCTCCAAGAACCGTACCCGCGTCCTCACCGGCATCACCACCACAGGCACCCCCCACCTGGGAAACTACGTGGGCGCCATTCGCCCCACGGTGCAAGCCAGTCGGGACACCCAAACCGACGGTTTTTACTTTCTGGCCGATTACCACGCCCTCATCAAATGCGACGAGCCGGCCCGCATCCAGCGCTCCACACTGGAGATTGCCGCCAGCTGGATCGCCTCGGGACTCGATCCTGAAAAAGTCACCTTTTACCGCCAGTCCGACATCCCTGAGATTCCCGAGCTCACTTGGTTTTTGACCTGCGTCACGGGCAAAGGCGTCCTCAACCGCGCTCACGCTTACAAAGCCGCTGTCGACAAAAACAACTTGGCCGGCCATGACCCCGACAGCGATGTGACGGCGGGCCTGTTCATGTACCCCGTGCTCATGGGGGCCGATATTTTGATGTTCAAAGCGCACAAAGTGCCGGTGGGCCGCGACCAGATCCAGCACATTGAAATGGCGCGCGACATGGCCTCGAGTTTCAACCACTTGTACGGCGAACATTTTGTCTTGCCTGAAGCCGTGATCGAAGAATCCGTGGCGCTGCTGCCCGGCCTGGACGGTCGCAAGATGAGCAAAAGCTACGACAACACCATCCCGCTGTTTGCGCCCGCCGCGCAAATGCGCAAGCAAATCGCGGCCATCGTGACCGACTCCAAAGCCCCGGGCGAACCCAAGAGCACGGAAGGCTCGGCGCTGTTCCAGATTTACCAAGCCTTTGCCAGCGCGGATGAGACCGCCGCCATGGCCCAAGCCTATGCCGACGGCATTGGCTGGGGAGATGCCAAGCAAATGCTGTTTGAGCGCATTGACCGCGAGATCGCCCCCATGCGCGAGCACTACCAAGCGCTCATCGACAACCCCGCGCAGATGGACAAAATTTTGTTGGCGGGCGCGGACAAAGCCCGCCAATTGGCCACGCCCTTCATGCGCGAAGTGCGCCACGCTGTGGGACTGCGCGCCCTGTCGTCGGGCAGCGCGGCAGTGGCCGCCAAAGAGAGTAAAACCGCTGTGGCCAGCTTCAAGCAATACCGCGAAAAAGACGGTCAGTTCTACTTCAAACTGGTTGACGCACAAGGCCAGGTTGTGCTCCAAAGCCTGGGTTTTGCATCACCCAAAGACGCCGGGCACACCATCGCCCAGTTGCAAACCGGCGGGGTAGAGGCCCTGACCCCATGGGCGAATGTTTTGGAAGCCCAGTCCCCAGAGCAACAAAAAGTTGCTTTACAAGCACTTGAAAATTTGTTTAATTCGAAAAAAACGACTAAATAACTTTTACAAATTTACCAATTATCATTGTCGAAACCGACAAATAAGTGTATCCTTAAACCTTCAGTTTACCGCCGAGACTTAAATATGACCGTCTACGTCATTGATGACCACCCCCTCATGCGTGATGCCTTGACCATGCTGGTGCACCGCGTCAAGCCAGGTCTGAAAATCATCCCCATCCACAAGTTGAACGTGGTCGAGTCGACGGTCGAAAAGAATGGCTTGCCAGAACTGTTCTGCCTCGATTTGCAACTGCCCGACACCTTGGGCATGTCTGGCGTTCAGGTCCTGAAATCCAAATTCCCGAATGTGCCCTTGGCGGTGGTCACCAGCGCCAGCGCCAGCGAGTTCGAAACCCGTTGCCTGGAAGCCGGTGCCAACGCCTTCATCGAAAAGTCCAACAGCCCCACGCAAATCATTGCGGCGCTGCGCAGCTTGCTGATCACGGAAGAGGACGAAGCCCAAGAGGACGCCGCCCCAGCGGGTCCGACCAAGCTCTCCAAGCGCCAAAAGCAACTGATCTTGATGCTCGACCAAGGTTTGTCCAACCGCGAAATCGCTGAAAAACTCGACATCAGCGAGCACACCGTCAAGGTTCACTTCTGGCGCCTGTTCCGCCGCTTGGGCGTGAACAGCCGCACACAGGCCTTGCACTTTGCACGCACCAACGGCTGGCTGGGCATCTGAGCGGTCATGCCGGTTGTATCCATCACTTTACTGCCCGGCTACGACCCGTCCACCCAGCACCGCATGGTCAATCGCGTGGCCAATGCGGTCCGCTCGGTGATCGCCACGCCTGAAGCGGGCACCACGGTTTTTGTCAACGAAGTCAGCACCTATCGGCGCGACGGCAAGGTGTTCAGTGAAGGCCGCGCCGCCCATCCGGTCGCGTCAGAGGTGGTGCAATCCTTTTTGCAGGCCATGCAAAACAGAGACCTTGAGGCCGCGCAATCGTTTTTGCACCCCGACTTTCGCATGTGCTTTCCAGGGGGTGTTCGCATGCACGCTTTGCAAGAATTGACCACTTGGGCACAGCAACGCTACACCCGCATCGCCAAACAGTACGACCAATTTGAAGAGAGCTGGCAGGGCGATGTCACCGTGGTGTTTTGCCATGGCACCCTCATGGGCACTTGGCTCAATGGGCAAGCCTTTGAAGGCATTCGCTTCATGGACCGCATGGTCGTGCAAGACGGCTTGATCACCCAGCAAGACGTCTGGAACGATTTGGCCGAGCACCGCACGGCCTGACCGACCGCACTGCGGCCCAACGGCGCAGCGGCCTGGCCCGGTTTATTTCTTCTTGTTGACGACGTCAGGCGTGACGGCATCCAGAACATTGACCGTGGTCTTGACGCCATACACCACCGCAGAACCTGCTGCATCCGCCACGGCCAAAACGGTGCAACCCGACAGGAATGGGGCCCACGCCAAGGCAGCAGACAAGACAAGAGATTTCATGGCGTTCGTTCCAGTGGGAGAGATTGGGCGGGGGGACACCGTGTGAGGTCCCCATAAAAAAACCCCACAACGGTGAACCATTGCGGGGTTTTTGACTGGCGGAGGAGGAGGGATTCGAACCCTCGGTAGTGTTGCCACTACGCCTGATTTCGAGTCAGGTACATTCGACCACTCTGCCACCCCTCCTGAGTATTTGTCGAAGCCGAGATTCTAGCAGAGCGGCGGCGCCTCAAACGCTGAGCAAAGCCAAACCACCCATGTAGGGACGCAGCACCTCGGGCACCGTGACCGAGCCGTCGGCGTTTTGGTAGTTCTCCAAAACCGCCACCAGCGCACGGCCCACGGCCAGGCCCGAGCCGTTCAAGGTGTGCACCAACTCGTTCTTGCCTTGTGCGTTTTTGAAGCGCGCCTGCAAACGGCGGGCCTGGAAGGCCTCGCAGTTGGAGACCGAGCTGATCTCGCGGTAGGTGTTTTGCGCCGGCACCCAGACCTCCAGGTCATAGGTTTTGCTGGCGCCAAAGCCCATATCGCCGGTGCACAGGCTCATCACGCGGTAGGGCAAGCCCAGCTTTTGCAAAATGGCTTCGGCGTGGCCCGTCATGGCTTCGAGCGCTTCGTAGCTGGTGTCGGGGTGCACGATCTGCACCATCTCGACCTTGTCAAACTGGTGCTGGCGAATCAAGCCACGCACATCGCGCCCGCCGCTGCCCGCCTCCGAGCGGAAGCACGGGGTGTGCGCGGTCAGCTTGATCGGCAAATCGGCCTCGGCCAGCACCTCGTCGCGCACCACGTTGGTCAGCGTCACTTCAGACGTCGGAATCAGGTACAGCGCCTGGCTTTCTTCGCCTTCTTGGCCGCCCTTGTTGGCGGCAAACAAATCGGCCTCGAACTTGGGCAGCTGGCCCGTGCCGCGCAGCGTGTCGGCGTTCACGATGTAGGGCGTGTAGCACTCGGTGTAGCCGTGCGCTTGGGTTTGCACATCCAGCATGAATTGCGCCAGCGCACGGTGCAAACGGGCCACCGGGCCACGCATGAAGGTGAAGCGCGAACCGGTCAGCTTGGTGCCGGTCTCAAAGTCCAGACCCAGCTTTTCGCCAATGTCCACATGGTCCTTGAGCGCAAAGTCAAAACTGCGCACAGTGCCCCAGCGGCGCACCTCGATGTTGCCTTCTTCGCTCTCGCCCACGGGCACCGACGCGTGAGGCAAATTGGGCACCGCCAGCAACAAAGTCTGGAGCTCGGCCTGGATGACTTCCAGGCGCTGGGCCGATGCCTCCAGCTCATCTTTGATGGCCCCCACCTGAGCCATGACCGCATCGGCCTCGGCATGCTGGCCCTTGCCCTTGAGCATGCCAATTTGCTTGGACAAGCTGTTGCGCTGGCTTTGCAGCTCTTCGGTGCGGGTCTGCAGGTTTTTGCGTTCGCCCTCCAAAGCACGAAAGGCTTCCACATTCAGAAAAGGCTGGGGATTTTTGCGGGTCTGCAAACGCGCGACAACGGCGTCCAGATCTTTGCGGAGTAAAACGATATCAAGCATGCCGCCATTGTAGTGACGTCCATCCCTGTGGGAGGCCGCCCCTGCGGCCGAATGGCTTGATGAGGGGATGTCGGCCCCAGTGGGAGGCCGCCCCTGCGGCCGAATGGCTTGATGAGGGGATGTCCGCCCCTGTAGGAGGCCGCCCCTGCGGCCGAATGGCTGGTTTGGCGCCTTCGATCATTCGCGAGCAGGGGCTCGCTCCCACAAAACACCAAGCCTACCCTTCACCAAGCCCACTTTTGAGGCCCCCTGTAGGAGGCCGCCCCTGCGGCCGAATGGCTTGATGAGGGGATGTCGGCCCCAGTGGGAGGCCGCCCCTGCGGCCGAATGGCTGGTTTGGCGCCTTCGCTCATTCGCGAGCAGGGGCTCGCTCCCACAAAACACCAAGCCCACCCTTCACCAAACCCACTCCTGACCAAGCCCACTCCTGACCAAGCCCACTCCTGACCAAGCCCACCCCTGACCAAGCCCACCCCTGACCAAGCCCACCCTTCACCAAGTCAACCCATCACAATTTCAGGCCCTTGGGCAGGGGGAACTTGATCGTCTCTTGGATGCCATCGAGGGTACGCACCGACACCGCGCCCATTGCACGAAGGCGGGCAATCACCTCTTGCACCAAAACATCCGGGGCCGAGGCTCCCGCGGTCAGGCCCACCTTTTGTGCCCCATCAAACCAGGACTCTTGCAGATCGCCAGCACTGTCCACCATGTAAGCGGGCGTGCCCAAGCGGTCGGCCAGCTCACGCAGGCGGTTGCTGTTGGAACTGGTGGGGCTGCCCACCACGATCACCACGTCCACCAACGGGCTCATCAGCTTGACCGCATCCTGGCGGTTCTGGGTGGCATAGCAAATGTCTTGCTGTTTGGGCTCTCGAACGTGGGGGAAACGGGCTTTGACAGCCGCCACAATCTCTGCGGCATCGTCCACGCTCAGGGTGGTTTGGGTGACCACGGCCAGCAATTCGGTCTGGCCGAGTTGCACCTTGGCCACGTCTTCGACGTCTTCGACCAAGTGGATACCACTGTCCAGTTGCCCCATGGTGCCTTCGACCTCAGGGTGGCCTTTGTGACCGATCATGATGAACTCGTAGCCCTCTTTGTGCAGCTTGGCCAGCTCCACATGCACCTTGCTGACCAGCGGGCAGGTGGCGTCAAAAATGCGAAAACCCCGGCGCTCGGCCTCGTCCTGAATCGCCCGGCTCACCCCGTGGGCACTGAAAATCAGCGTGGCACCAGGGGGCACATCGGCCAGCTCTTCAATGAAGATCGCGCCTTTCTTTTTCAAATCGTCCACCACATAGGTGTTGTGCACGATCTCGTGGCGCACATAAATCGGTCGCCCAAACTTGGTGAGCGCGTGCTCCACGATGTCGATCGCACGGTCCACCCCGGCGCAAAAGCCTCTCGGTTCTGCCAACAGCACTTCAGACGTCATCACAGCACTCCAATCAGTTCGACTTCAAAGGTCACAGGCTGACCGGCCAGCGGGTGGTTGAAGTCAAACAAGACCGCCCCCTCTTCGTTCACTTGCAACACGGTGCCCGCATACGAACCCAAGCCATCCGGTGTCGGAAACTGCACCACATCGCCCGCAGCGTATTTCTCTGTCGGGTCGCCCAGCTCATTGAGCAGCTTGCGCGCCACCCATTGCTGCATGTCGGCAATGTGCTCGCCAAAGGCCTCGCCTGCGGGAATGTCCATCACCACCCGCGTGCCCTCGGCCAGGCCCAGCAAACGCTGCTCGACGGCGGGCGACAAGGTGCCCGAGCCCAAGGACAAAGTGGCCGGTTTTTCGTGGAAGGTGTTGATGATGTCCCCCTGCGGCCCGGCCAGGCGGTAGTGAAGCGTCAAGAAGGAACCGGGTTCGACAATGGACATAAGGGTTTTCTGGAATGCCGCGAACGCGGACAAACAGGCATAAAGAAGCCACTATTGTAAAAAACCCGGCCAAACAATCCCGATCAAGGGGATAAAAAGGACCGCGGCTGCTGTGGGGAGGGGCAACAAATGCGCATCAAGGACTTGCCGACGGATGCCCGTCCGCGCGAAAAACTGCTCACCCGAGGGCCCCAGGCCCTGAGCGACGTGGAGCTCTTGGCCATTTTGCTGCGCACAGGCATGGCGGGCAAAAACGTGTTCCAGCTGTCCGAAGAGTTGCTGGGGCCAGACGGCATCGCTGGCCTGCTCCACGCCACCGCCCAGACACTCCAGGGTGTCAAAGGCTTGGGCCCCGCCAAACAGGCCGAGCTGCTGGCCGTGTTCGAGATGGCCCGCCGAGCCCTCAGCCAAAGGCTGAAAGAGCGAGAAGCTTTCCACACGCCGGGCGCGGTCAAACAATACCTGCAGCTGCAATTGGCGCACAAAAACCACGAGGTCTTCGCCGTGCTGTTTCTGGACCACCAAAACCGCATGCTGGCCATGGAAGAGCTTTTTCGGGGCACCCTCAGCCAGACCAGTGTGTACCCACGCGAAGTCGTTCTGCGCGCCCTGCACCACCAGGCCGCGACTGTGGTGCTGAGCCACAACCACCCCAGCGGCTCGGTGCAGCCCAGCCGCGCCGACGAACACCTGACCCAAACCCTCAAGGCCGCCTTGGCCTTGGTCGACGTGCGCGTGCTCGACCACATCATCGTGGGACAAGGGCAGGCGCTGTCGATGGCGGAGCAAGGCTTCATGTGACACCTGCCCTCAAGTGGGGGCGAGCTGCTGCTTCACACGGGCGCGATCCCCTGCTCAAGGCCTCCGGCATTTTGTGGGAGCGAGCCCCTGCTCGCGAAAGAGTCGCTCTGGCCGCAAGCCTCATTCGGCCGCAGGGGCGGCCTCCCACAGAATCAAGACCAACAACCACAGAGTCAATCAACCACCACAAACCCAAGGAGGCCTCCCACAAGGGGAAATGGGCCAAGCTATCCGGCATTTTGTGGGAGCGAGCCCCTGCTCGCGAAAGAGTCGCCTTGGCCGCGAGCCTCATTCGGCCGCAGGGGCGGCCTCCCACAGAGTCAAGACCACCATCCACATAATGATGGTAGCCATCCAAAGAGCCAAGACAGCCTCCCACAGCACCAAGGAGGCCTCCCACAAGGAAGAAGGAGCCAAGGTATCCGGCTTTTTGTAGGAGCGAGCCCCTGCTCGCGAAAGAGTCGCCTTGGCCGCGAGCCTCATTCGGCCGCAGGGGCGGCCTCCCACAGAGTCAAGACCACCTCTCACAGAGTCAAGACAGCCTCCCACAGAGTCAAGCCCTCACCCACAAACCCAAGAAAGCCTCCCACAGATTCAGGGCAGACTCGCACAGAGAACAACAGCCGCGGTGGGGGCTGCCGCTAAACTCCTTGTTTTTCCTCTCACTCTGACGGCCATGTCCCACTACCACCTCTACGCCATCGGCAACGCCCTGGTCGATACCGAATACGAAGTCTCCGATGAACTGCTGGGCGCCATGGGCGTGAGCAAGGGCCACATGACCCTGATCGACACGCCCCAACGCGCCGAACTGCTCACCCACGTGCAAGGCCTGCACGCCCGCCGCACAGGCGGTGGCTCGGCGGGCAACACGGTGGTGGCCTTGGCCCAATTGGGCGGCAAAGCGTTTTATTCGTGCCGCGTGGCGGACGACGAACTCGGTTCGTTTTACAGCCAAGACCTGCAAGCCAACGGCGTCGCCACCAACCTGACGCACACCCCCGCCCACGAAGGCCAAACCGGCAGCTGCATGGTGCTCGTCACCCCCGACGCCGAGCGCAGCATGTGCACATTTTTGGGTGCCACCTCGCAACTCGACGCCAACGCCTTGCACCCGCCGGGCATCGGCAAGTCCAAGATCTATTACATGGAAGGCTACCTGGCCGCCTCGCCCACGGGCCTCGAAGCCGCCGTCCAAGGCCGCCAGATCGCCATCGACCACCAAGTGCAAACTGCGCTGACGCTCAGCGACGTGAGCATGATCAACTTCTGCCGCGCAGGCCTTCAAGCCATGATCGGTGACGGCCTGGACTATTTGTTCGCCAACGAAGAAGAAGCACAAACCTGGTGCGGCAGCAACGACCTTGACGCCATCATCGACCAGCTGTCGGCTTTGGCCAAAACCGTGTGCCTGACCCGAGGCCCGCAAGGCTGCATCGTGGTGCAAGGCGGCCAGCGCACCGAAGTGCCCGCCGTACCCACCCAAGCGGTAGACACCAACGGCGCGGGCGACATGTTTGCTGGGGCCTTTTTGTATGGCATGACGCACGGCCACACCGTCGCGCAAGCCGCAGCGCTGGCGAACCGCGCCGCCGCTGCCGTGGTCAGCCAGCACGGCAATCGCTTGACGGCAGCCCAACTGCAGTCGATCCACGCAGCGTTTCAAAAAGCCTGAGCATGAAAAAAATCCTCCTCCTCGGCTCGGGTGAGCTGGGCAAAGAATTCGTCATCAGCGCCAAGCGCTTGGGCTGCCATGTCGTTGCCTGCGACAGCTATGCCGGCGCGCCTGCCATGCAAGTGGCCGACGAGTTTTGCGTGTTCAGCATGCTCGACGAAGTGGCGTTGCGCGCGGCCATCGCGCAGCACCAGCCTGACCTGATCGTCCCCGAGATCGAAGCCATCCGCACCGAAGTGCTGCTGGACGTGGAAAAGCAAGGCTTTGAAGTCATCCCCAGCGCCCGCGCCGCCAACCTGACCATGAACCGCGACCGCATCCGCGACGTGGCCGTGGGCCTGGGCGTGCGCACCGCCAAGTTCAGTTATGCCGACTCGGCCGCTGAGCTGCTGGCCCGCGCCACCGACATCGGTTTCCCGGTGGTCATCAAACCCGTCATGAGCTCATCGGGGAAAGGCCAAAGCGTGGCCAAGACGGCCGCCGATGTGCAGGCCAGCTGGGACTACGCTTGCGCCGGCATGCGCGGCGACCGCCAAAAAGTCATCGTCGAAGAATTCATCCACTTCGAGTTCGAAATCACCCTGCTCACCGTGCGCCAGCGCAAAGGCCCCACCCTGTTTTGCCCGCCCATTGGCCACGTGCAAGAGCGCGGCGACTACCAATACAGCTGGCAACCCCAGGGCATGAAGCCCGAGCAAATCCAAGCCGCGCAAGACATGGCCGACAAAGTCACCACCGACTTAGGGGGCGTGGGCCTCTTTGGCGTGGAGTTTTTCGTGACGAAAGACGAAGTCATCTTCAGTGAACTCAGCCCCCGCCCGCACGACACCGGCATGGTGACCCTCATCAGCCAAAACCTGAGCGAATTTGACCTGCACGCTCGCGCCATTTTGGGTCTGCCCATCCCCCACATTGAATGCGTGGAAGGCGCCAGCGCCGTGGTGCTGGCCGACAAGGAAGGCCGCAACCCGACGTTCACCGGTGTGGAAGCGGCGCTGAGCGAACCCGGCGTGGACGTGCGCATCTTTGGCAAACCCACCAGCCGCCCCTACCGCCGCATGGCGGTGGCGCTGGCCCAAGGCCCCAAGGCCTTGCAACGCGCACGGGATGCGGCGGGCAAGATCAAAGTGGTGGTTTAAGCACCCTGCGGGCGAATGAGGCGCCACTCACTTCTTTGTGGGAGGCCGCCCCTGCGGCCGAATGCGTGCGGCTTTGGTCGGCCAGACATTCGCGAGCAGGGGCTCGCTCCTACAAAATATCAAAGACTTTTCCCTTGGAAAAAATTGGGATTTGACCCCAATTTACGGCACACCAAGCCCCAACGAGCAGGGAGGCGTGTTTCAGCATGCAGTCTGCACGCGTTCAAACACCTCGGCCTCGCGCAGCAACTTGCCCGCTTGGTCTTTGGCCGCCAACTGCGGCTCAAAGTCAATCGGCCAGTCAATGCCCAGCGCCGGGTCGTTCCAGAGCAAGCTGCGCTCGTGCTCCGGAAACCAATAATCGGTCGTCTTGTACAAAAACTCCGCGCTCTCGCTCAGCACCACAAAGCCATGCGCAAAGCCTGGCGGCACCCACAGCTGGCGGTGGTTGTCGGCGCTCAGGTGCATGCCTGTCCATTGGCCAAACGTGGCCGAGCTGCGGCGCAAGTCCACCACCACATCAAACACCTCGCCCTGCGTCACCCGCACCAGCTTGCCCTGCGGATGCTGAATTTGGTAATGCAACCCCCGCAACACCCCTTTGGCCGACTTGCTGTGGTTGTCCTGCACAAAGCCCACCTCCAAGCCCGTGACTTGCGCGAAATCGCGGGCGTTGAAGCTCTCATAAAAAAAGCCCCGCGCATCGCCAAAGACCTTGGGCTCCAAAATCAACACATCGGCAATGGCAGTGGGGGTGGCGGTGAATGGCATAGGGAGTGGGGGTCTTGGAGTGGGGGCTGACCCCGATGACTTTTATGGGGTCTGACCCCGATTATTGGGGTCTGACCCCGATTATTTGAGCAAGTTCAGCAAGTACTGCCCGTAGCCATTTTTGGCCAAAGGTGCTGCCAGTTTTTGCACGGCGGCGGCGTCGATCCATTTTTGGGCGAAGGCGATCTCTTCGGGGCAAGCGACCATCAGGCCTTGGCGCTTTTGCAGCGTGGCAATGAAGCCCGCGGCCTCCAGCAAACTGTCGTGCGTGCCGGTGTCCAGCCAGGCGTAGCCCCGGCCCATGATCTCGACATTGAGCTGCCCCAGCGCCAAGTAACGCTTGTTCACGTCGGTGATCTCCAGCTCGCCGCGCGGCGAAGGCTGGATGTCGGCCGCGATGTCGCACACCTGTTGGTCGTAAAAATACAAGCCCGTCACCGCGTAATTGCTTTTGGGCTGTTGGGGCTTTTCTTCGATGCTCAGCGCCCTGAACGCCCCATCGAACTCCACCACGCCATAGCGCTCGGGGTCGTGCACATGGTAGGCAAACACGCTCGCGCCGCTGGTGCGTTCGTTCGCACTGGCCAACAGCTTGACGAGGTCATGCCCGTAATAAATGTTGTCCCCCAGCACCAACGCGCTCGGGTCCTTGCCCACAAAGTCCTTGCCGATGATGAAAGCCTGCGCCAGGCCATCCGGGCTGGGCTGCACCGCGTACTGGATGTTCATGCCCCACTGGCTGCCGTCGCCCAACAGCTCGGTGAATCGGGGCGTGTCTTGCGGCGTGCTGATCAACAACACATCGCGAATGCCCGCCAACATCAGCGTGGTCAGCGGGTAATACACCATGGGTTTGTCGTACACCGGCATGAGCTGCTTGCTGACCGCCTGCGTCACAGGGTAAAGCCGAGTGCCCGAGCCCCCGGCCAGGATGATGCCTTTGCGATTTGTCATACGTGCCTAGCGCTTTGAGTGTCCCCAACACAAGGGGCGTTGCAGGCATTGTAAAAGCCATCCGCCTCTGCGGCCGAAGCTTGGTCACGCCTGTCTTTGTGGGAGGCCGCCCCTGCGGCCGAATGCCTGCTCAGGCCTGCCTTTGTGGGAGGCCGCCCCTGCGGCCGAATGCTTGCACTTGCTACTAACATCATTCGCGAGCAGGGGCTCGCTCCCACAAAAACAGCTCGCTCCCACAAAAACAGCTCGCTCCCACAAAAACAGCTCGCTCCCACAAAAACAGCTCGCTCCTACAAAAAACAGCTTGCTCACACAAAAACAGCTTACTCACACAAAAAACCCATCCCCTCTCTCCATCCGTCACCCCATCAACCACCCAACTCGCCCACAACAGGCGCAGCGCGGCTGTCCGTTAATTCGCAGAAGAACTGAGCAAACACAGCGCCGCACACCACCACAGCGCCAGACAAAACACAGGCTGGGTGATGGCTCACATCAACTTGAACAGGATGAACATACCGTCTTTTCAAAGCTTTAAAACGACAAAGGAGCCTCTCGGCTCCTTTGTCGTTAAACAATTGGGATCTGCCCACAAAGACGGGGCGATTCAAAACACGATCAGGCAACGATGCGGAAGTCCGTTCCCTTAGCAATGGGACGGACGTGCCGGTTCTCTCGCTTCATCTCAACAAAGCCGTAATTGGACATTGTCTTCAATGTTCGCGAAAGGTTGCCTGGCTTGCGCCCAGTGATATCAGCCAAAGAGGAAATGGACTGTGGTTTTGAGTCCTGAATGACCTTCAGCAAGGCACGATTGTCATCACTCAAAACCTCTGCCAGAGACCGCATTGATGTAAACCAGATCTTGGGGTCGGTTGATTTTGGTTTGTAATCGCCACGAGCGATAGACAACATTCGCTCGCGAATTTTCTCTTGCGGCAAGATTCCAACAACGATTGTCTTCATAACTTCCTAGCCTCCTTCAGCACACGATCGACTTCAACAAAGAAGTCGGAAAACAATTGGTGTGCATCCTTGAACTCGTAAGGCACACCCTTGTCGCTGACATGCCTATGTTTGTGGTCATACGGCAACCTGATACCGGCGTACTTGAATTTCTTGGGCGGCTTCACCGCATGGGCATTGTCATACCCAAGAATTCGTTTGCCATATGGTTCGTGCAATGTCAGCGAATAGCGAACCCCATGCGGAATGTCTTTTGAGACCGGGACAACCCAAGCCTCGATCTTGATCCAATACCCATCCCCTTGATCAATGATCTGATCATGGAGATCGATGAGAGTGGTTATGCCGAGGTCTTCACGCATGTTTAAGTGTATCAGCCGATGATAAAGTTTTGAACCAGGGATTCAGTCGCCCCCTCTTTCACGAAAGTTGTTTGGCCTCTGAAAAAACAAACCCCAGAAACAAGCAAAGAATCCTGAGACTCCCTGAACATCACATCAATTGGGAGCTGACTCCAATTTACCTTCACTGGCTCCGACCACCATTCGCGAGCAGGGGCTCGCTCCTACAAAAAACCAGAGACCACTCTCTTGTGGGAATCCTGCCTTTGTTGGAGGCACTGCTTGCGTGGGCTCGCTGCCTTCGTGGGAGGCCGCCCCTGCGGCCGAATGCCTGCTCAGGCCAGCGTTTGTGGGAGGCCGCCCCTGCGGCCGAATGCTTGCTGTGGCCAGCGTTTGTGGGAGGCCGCCCCTGCGGCCGAATGCCTGCACTGGCCCCGACCACCATTCGCGAGCAGGGGCTCGCTCCCACAAAGACCCAAAACTCCCCCCCTGAACAATCGGGATCTGACCCCAATTAACTCCAGCGTCAACACGCCACCTGCTGCAAAAAACCGCGGGGGTTGCTTGAAAACTGCAGAAAGTAGTCAGGCGTGATGATCACGCGCAACGCTTGGGGGGACTGTGCGCAAAACAAGTCCAAACCTTTGGCCGACTTTTTGCGGCCCGACTTCACCTCGATCGCATACAGCGTATCGCGGTACTGGTAAACAAAATCCACCTCGGCATTGCGCTCGCGCCAATAAAACACCTGCCCCGGTTGTTGCACCAATTCAGCGCCGACCGCCAACTCAAACGCCCTTCCACGTTGCTCGGCGTTTTGCAACACATTCACGCCAACGGCCATGCTGAAAAGCGCGGGGCAAGCAGGCAGCATCTTCGGGCTGGAGCTGCGGGCCAACCAAGCTTTGTGCGAATACTTTTGCAACGCATGCAACAAAAAAGCGCCGCCATACAAGTCAATGTAATGCTTGATCAAGTCGGTGTTGCCCTTGTCTTGCAACTGCCCCAGCAGCTTGGTGTAACTGATCTCTTGAGCCGGGTAGGCGCACAAAATCTGAAACGCTTGGCGAAACAGCGCAGGGTTGGCCACCTTGTGGCTCTGCAAAATGTCTTTGCCAATCACCGCCTCCACAATCGCGTCTTTCATGTAGGCGTACCAACGGTCAGGGTCTTGCTCAAGTGCCACCGCACCCGGATAACCGCCAAACGCCAAATAGCGCGGCAAGTCATAGTCAAATGCGGCCTGCAGTTCGGCAAACGTCCAGTGATGCACACGCAGCAGCTCAAAGCGCCCTGCCAGACTTTCTGTGACACCCGCCTGAATTTGTAAAGCACTAGAGCCCAACAGCAACAAACGCAAACGCCCGGGCTTGGCATCCCACAACGCCTTGATGGTTTCGGGCCAATTGGCCACCTTTTGAATCTCGTCGATCACCAACAGCGCGCCATCGCCCAACAACAAGGCTTGCTGCCATTGCTCCAACAACCTGCGTATTCCAGTGATGTTGACCAATCAACCCAGCAACGTGACCAACTAGTCCAATCGTTGTAACCATCGACAGCTATCGGCCAAAAGCGGACGATGCTGTTGTTGTATCAATCTGTGATTTAGGCTGGTTGTAGTCACTCGCGGTAAGTGGACGTCATAGTTGCGGCGATTACTACCGGTCATTTAAGCGGGAGGAGCTACGAGGACCGTTGTAATTGAAATACCGGTCACTCGACATGCCGCGTATGCGATCCGTGCTTATGCGAACATGATCGGGCGGTCTGGTGCTGGCTGTACAGACACCCCGCTGTCATGGAGTCAGTCGCCATCACTATCTTTTACAGTCCCGTCTCACCAAATCCGTAACCGCTGCTCCTCCCACAGCGCAGGCGGGTCCACCGCAAGATCAAACAGCGTCAGGTGATCCGGCAGCGTATCCTCCAAAATCGCCTCGACGATGTCCGGTGCCAGCGTAGTCAAATTCACCATCCGGCTGACGTAGCTGTTGTCGACTCCCTCCAGCGCTACATTTTCAGTCAGGTTTTTCAACTTGCCGTACTCCAGCATTGCCAACCACCGGTGGCCCCTGGCCAGCGCCAGTTCCAGCGGTGTGGCCGCCACGTCCCACGGCCGCAGCAGTTTCCCCGGTCGCCTTGATTGCTCATTGGGCAGTCTCATTTGTTTGCGCCCGCTGCGGCGGTTGTTATGAATCGGTACAGCGCGATCCGGCCCTCTCTGGTTCACGCAAAAGGCGTTATTCAGGGCCGACTAAGTAGTTCAGTCGCTTGCCTCATCCTTGCTTGAAGCCCTGGAAAAACAAGCCTGAATCGAGTCCACTCCTGGTCTGAAGTAACCGAGATCGCCCCGCCATGGGCCTCGACGATGGCTTTGGTAATCGACAGCCCCAAGCCTGCCCCGTCAGAAGCTGGGTGCCTGCGTGCTGAGTCTGCGCGATAGAAGCGCTCGAAGACTCTCTGCTGGACATCCAATGGAATCTCCTTGCCCGTGTTTTTGACAGTGACTTCAATTCCACGCGACGAACTTTCGATTCTGACGCCCACGACACCGCCGACTGGTGCATGCCTGAGCGCATTGGATAGGAGGTTGCTCAAGGCACGTCTGAACATCAAACGATCGCCATAGATTCGCCCATCACCTTCCACGCTCATCAAGATGCGTTTTTCGTCCGCAACGGCTTCATAAAATTCAACGAGTTCGCGAGCTCCTTGTGCTGCCGAGAAGGACTCCTTATGGGGCAGGTCTACCCCCCGCTCTGTCTTGGCGAGGAATAGCATGTCTGATACCACCCGAGCCAAACGCTGCAATTCCTCTGCGTTGGACGCCAGCGTATCTTGGTATGTCTTAAGGTCGCGTTGGGTGGACAGCGTCACCTGTGTTTGGGTGAGGAGATTGCTGATGGGTGTGCGAAGTTCATGTGCCAAATCCGCCGCAAAATCAGCAAGCTGTTTGAAGTCGTTCTGCAGGCGACCCAACATCTCATTGAGTTCCCTTGCCAAATCTGCCATTTCAATCGGGACGGCATCCTCGGGCATGCGCTCTTGCAACTGTTGGCCTGTCACTGCAGCGGCGCGACGTTTCATTGCGCGCAGCGGAGACATGCCTTGATGAGCCGCGAACCAAGCCAAGAATCCGCTTAGAAGAATGGCCAGCACAGCATAGATCGCAATGCTGCGCCGGAGCTCCCTCATGAATTCTTGGTGGTGCTGCGTATCGACGGCGAGTGATATTTGGAGCGGCCCGGCCATTCCCTGAACCATGCCAGCAGTAAAGCTCATCTCATGGAACTCGCGACCGCCACTCCTCCAAGACTGAAGCCCGTGGCCGTCGTCATTCGTGATGAATGATGCTTGCGTAGTCGGGCCGCTGTATCCGTTGGTCTGGTACAACTTTTCACCCTGCGGTCCTTTGACCAGAGCGTAAAGGCTGTGGTGATGGCTCAATGCTTCGTTCAGGCGACTGCGAGCTTCTTCATGGGATCGAGAACTGGCCAGAATGCCCTCGATCAGGTGCTTTTTATCATCCAAGGCGGCGCTATCGAGGTCGACGAAGTGCCTATCAGCCTCTACCATGAAAAGAAGCGCCAAGCCCAGGATGACCGAACTGGCCAGCGCTATAAAAAAGATGGTGAGGCGGGATGTCAGTGACAGCCTGCGAAACATCTAGCGACCCTCCGGCGCTTCGAGCACGTAGCCCATGCCGCGTACAGTTTGGATCAGCTTGAACTGGTGATCATCATCGATCTTGACGCGCAGACGCCTCATGGCCACCTCGATGACGTTAGTGTCGCTGTCGAAGTTCATGTCCCAAACCTGAGAGGCGATCAGCGACCTGGGCAGGACTTCTCCCTGCCTACGCATCAGCAGTTCTAGCAATCCAAACTCCTTGGCGGTGAGATTAAGGCGCTTGCCGTCTCGGGTGACGCGGCGGCGTAGCAGATCAAGTTGGAGGTCTGCCACCTGCAAGATCGTGGATTCGGTGCCACTACGACCGCGGCGCACAATGGTGCGAACCCGGGCCAAGAGCTCGGCAAAGGAAAACGGCTTGACGAGGTAATCGTCGGCGCCTAATTCAAGCCCCTTCACGCGATCTTCCACCTGATCGCGGGCGGTGAGAAACATGGCTGGCACTTGTAGGCCTTCATGACGTATCGCCTGCAGGACCTCCCAACCGTTCATGCCCGGCATCATCACATCCAGGATCGCGAGATCGTAGTTACCGCCAAGAGCTAGGTGAAGGCCGTCGGGCCCATTTCTGGCCAAGTCCACAACGAAACCGGCCTCGATCAGTCCCTGGCGCAGATATGCCCCGGTCTTGGGCTCATCTTCCACAATCAAAATTTTCATTGGCAACTGACCCTCTATGGCAGACCTGAGTATGACGACTTCCATTTGTTGCGATGGCAAGATGACAAATATGTAATCTTTTCGACATCGTGCTGACGACTTGGTATTTTAATAATTCCCCCTATCTATGTTACCGATCACATTGAGGAAACCATGCTCGTCAGACGTTCACTATTATTCGCACAGACATGTCTCGCCCTGAGTTGTGCCATCTTAGCTGGTGTAGCCGCGGCCCAAGCCACCAGCGAGCCCGTGAAAAATCTTTCGGTGGTGGAAGTTGAGTACAAGTCTGCACTTAGTGACTTCCGCCCCTATAACGACCAGGCCATTCAGTCATGGGTCAAAGCCAACGACTTGGTAGGTCGTATTGGAGGCTGGCGCAGCTATGCCAAGGAGGTCGCGACAGGTGAGGCCCTGAAGGACGCCTCTGACGTGCCTGATACGCAATCTGGTCATCATGGGGGAGTCAAGCCATGAAGCGCATCCCAAGCACCTCGCTAGGGAAACTGGCGCTATCCGCGATCGCCTTGGCCACGCTTGCCGGTTGCGCCACTGTTAGCCTCGAACAAAACGTTGCCCGGGTGAACGAGGAGGCCAAGAGTTTTGCCGAAGGGCAGATTTCTCTCGCGCGGACTGCCGATGAGCGCGAACAGCGTGCGCAGGCGGCCCAGAAGCTGCTTCAAAACATTCTGGGTCAGCGCGAGGCGGTCCAGCTGGCGCTCGTCAACAGCCCATCGCTCCAAGCGTTGCTGGCTCAAGGTTGGGCGGAGTCCGCAGATGCGGCACAAGTGGGCAGGATTGCAAACCCGGTCTTCTCCCTGGAACGCATGGTGGCCGGTGATGCGCTGGAGTTAAACCGTGCGCTTTCCTTTGGTCTGCTCGATATTCTGACCCTCCCTAGTCGCCAGGGAATCGCCAACCGTCGCATCGAAGTGGCCCATCTGCGACTGTCGAGTGATGTGGTCGACCAGGTCACCCGCGTGCGCCAGGCATGGGTCCGCGCCGTGGCTGCCCAACAGACGCTTCAGTATGCCAAGCAGGTGTATGAAAGCGCTGCAGCGAGTGCCGAACTGGCTCGCAGGATGCAGGCCATAGGCAACTTCAATCGCCTCACACGGGCTCGTGAGCAGGCCTTCTATGCGGACGCAGGGACCCGATTGGCAACAGCAACTCACCAAGTAACTGCTGCCCGCGAAGAGTTCGTACGCGTACTCGGTCTGGATGCCCAACAGGCCCAGATGCTCAAACTGCCGGACCGCTTGCCTGAACTACCCAAACAGGCGCTCGATCCGCAGGGCGTTGCGACGTTTGCTACGCGTAACCGCCTCGACATCCGTCTTGCCCAAAGCACACTGGATGCTTCCGCCAGAGCCCAGGGTTTGAACATGGTCACCAGCATCACCGACATTGAACTGAGGGCCATGCGCAACACCAGCACGAACAGCGTGGCGGGTGAGCGCAGCGTAGCGCGAGGGTATGAAATCGCGGTACGCCTGCCCATCTTTGATTGGGGGGGCATGCAGCGCGATGCCATGAACGCACGCACCTTGGCCGCAGCCAATCAGCTTGAGGCGACCGTCCGCTCGGCGGGTTCAAGCTTGCGAGAAAGCTACTCCTCCTATCGCACGGCTTATGACATTGCACGGCACAACCGGGACGAGGTGATACCGCTTCGTAAGGTTATCTCAGAAGAGAACCAACTGCGCTACAACGGAATGATCATCGGCATCTTCGAGTTGCTGGCGGACTCACGTGATCAGGTCTCTACGGTCATGGCTGCGATCGGAGCCGAGCAGCAGTTTTGGCTAGCGGATGCCGCGCTACAAGCCTCACTGGTCGGGCGACCGATGAACACTCCGCTGGCAGCCATGCCCAGTGCGCCAGCCGGTGGCGCTGCGCCTCATTGAATGAAAGATACAACGATGACTTCCAGAAGAGACTTTTTTAAGTACGCCGGGATTGCTGGTGGTGCCGTGGCCGCCAGCGCGGTCAGCCGCGTGGCGATGGCCGCTCTGCCTGAGCCTGTAATACAGACCAGCCCTAACACCATGGCGCCGCTTGTCCCCAACAGCGGACGCGCCTACAACCCGGTGGTGACGCTGAATGGATGGACTTTGCCATGGCGCATGAATCAAGGCGTCAAGGAATTTCACCTGGTCGCCGAACCAGTAGTGCGGGAAATGGCCCCTGGCTTTAAAGCCCATCTCTGGGGCTACAACGGCCAGAGCCCGGGGCCCACGATTGAAGTGGTCGAGGGCGATCGCGTACGGATCTTCGTGACCAACAAGCTGCCAGAGCATACCTCCATTCACTGGCACGGGCAGCGCCTGCCCAACGGCATGGACGGTGTGGCCGGACTGAACCAGCCGGCTATTCCCTCCGGCAAGACGTTTGTTTACGAGTTCGTCGCGCGCCGGCCTGGCACCTTCATGTACCACCCGCATGCTGATGAGATGACACAGATGGCCATGGGCATGATGGGCTTTTGGGTGACCCATCCTAAGGTCAAGAATGATCTGATTGATGAGGTCCAGCGAGACTTCTGCTTCCTACTCAACGCCTATGACATCGATCCGGGCAGCTACACCCCCAAGATCATGACAATGCTGGACTTCAACCTGTGGAGCTGGAATAGCCGGATATTTCCAGGCATTGACAGCCTCAATGTTCGCCTGAACGACAAGGTGCGTATTCGCATTGGCAATCTGACGATGACGAACCACCCCATACATTTGCACGGCCATGAGTTCCTCGTCACTGGTACGGACGGTGGCCCGACACCCAAGAGCACCCGCTGGCATGAAGTGACGACCGATGTGGCCGTCGGTCAGATGCGACAGATCGAGTTTCTGGCAGATGAGGAAGGGGACTGGGCCTTCCACTGTCACAAAAGCCATCACACCATGAACGCCATGGGTCATAACGTTCCGACATTGATTGGTGTGGATCACCGTGGCATCGCCAAGAAGATCAATAACCTGATTCCAGACTACATGGTCATGGGTGAGCGTGGTATGGCCGACATGACTGAGATGGAAATGCCCATCCCTGACAACACCGCTGCGATGATGACTGGCCAAGGCCCCTTCGGATCGGTCGAAATGGGTGGCATGTTCAGCGTTCTGAAGGTCCGCCGTAATCAAAAGCCGGGGGACTACAAGGACCCGGGTTGGTACAAGCATCCCGAAGGCACGGTAGCCCATGAGTACACCGGGCCGTTGACTGAACCAGCGCGCTTCAAGGCGGAGGGAGGGCAGTCCATGCCTCGCGCCCAGATGCCCGCCAAAACGACCGAAGTCAAGGTGCGCAAGCCCTCATCACATAGCAATCACTGAATTTTTTTTCCGGAGTTAACGAATGAAACCCAAGTACATCACTTCTCGCCAAATCTTTGTTTTGGTTGCTCTGACCCTGTCAGCGTCGGCTTTTGCGGCTGGAAAGCACGCCGGTGGGCATGGCCATGCTGACGAGGAAACCGCAATTGGCAAACCAGGTGTTGCCTCCAAGGTAACGCAGACCATCAATGTCGATATGACGGATAACATGCGTTACACACCCTCATCTATTCAGGTCAAGCAAGGAGAGACGGTCCGCTTTGTTGTCAAGAATCAAGGAAAGGTCAAGCACGAATTGAGTCTGGGCACCCAGAAGGAATTGCTCGAGCATCTGGAGCAGATGAAAAAATTCCCAGATATGGAACATGACGAACCTGGCAAAGTGACACTATCTCCAGGACAGCAAGGCGAAATTGTTTGGCAATTCACGAAGACTGGAACCGTAAATTTTGCCTGCTTGATGCCAGGCCACTACGAAGCTGGGATGAAGGGCGCGATCAAGGTTGGCAAGAAGTAATTTCATTACAGGAAAGGGCTGCTGAAATGACTGACAAAAACAGTTCAAAAAATTCAACGAGGCGGTTGCTATTGTTGGGAATAGCTTCAATGTGCTCGTCCTCAATTGCTATTGCAGCCAGCCCAAACGCTATAGCTATACAAGTCTGGAAAGACCCTAACTGTGGCTGTTGCAAAGACTGGATTATTCATTTAGAAAAGAATAATTTTTCTTTGAAAGTAAACGATCAAGGTAATAACGCAGCGCGGGCTCGACTGGGTATGCCTCAAAAGTTCGCTTCATGTCATACAGCTCTGGTCGGTGGATATGTGATTGAGGGGCATGTGCCAGCCGAAGACATTCAACGTTTACTCAAAGAAAAACCACAAGCGTTAGGTCTTGCCGTTCCTGGGATGCCTATCGGATCTCCTGGAATGGACGGTCCTGTCTACGGCGCAAGGCGTGACGCGTATCAAGTCTTGCTAATCCAAAAAGACGGATCATCAAAAGTTTTTAACTCTTACTCATGAGGAAAATATGAAAAATATTCAAACCAAAATTGCAACTTTACTATTGACCATTGGTGCGGCTCTTCCCTTAAGCAGTTTTTCCCAAGCTGTCATGGATCACAGCAAGATGAACATGTCTCAAATGACGCCGTCTTTAACCGACGGAGAGGTCAAGAAAATTGATCTCGAAACTGGCAAGGTCACGATCAAACACGGCGAAATCAAACATATGGATATGCCGGGAATGACAATGGTATTTACTGCTAAAGATAAGAGTTTATTGACCAGCATCAAGCCAGGCGAAAAAATTAAGTTTATGGTGATCAATGAAGGTGGCAAGATGATCGTCACTGACATCCAGCTAGTTCAGTAAGAAAACGTCGCTGCATCGAAAATGTGCAGGGCTCCCTGTTCATTGGGCGTCATAGCCTGTTGTGCAAATTGGCCCATGCATCAATGAATCCTATCCGTCAGCACTGGATAGGATGTGTGGTAGCGGTCATTGGCCTATGACCGAACTGACCGGCTGCCGAGCCTGATGGTTAAAGATCGACCGACCGCTACTGGCAGAAAGCCCACAAATGACTGCGGGACACGACCGGCAGCAACCGCTACAAACAAGTCAACGTCTTAAAAGATGTGACCGGCTGCAATGGGTCGGAAGCTGACTGACAAAATTTGTGTTGCGAAATAGGAATTTGACATTAAATGCGGGGGGGGCTACCGTCCAACCCATGGAAGAGTTAGTGTTAAAGCCATTGATCTCATTGACTGTCCACTGACACTAATTTTGGAACCCACACACGCAGAAACACGTTTAAGAATGGCTGAGGCACAACGCGGCAAACCAATCTGGGAGACGTGGGTTGACCGGGCTGGGCCTGTCAAGCTCTTGAAACGAGCCGACTATGGTCAGACTGCTTTTGGCTGGGGTGGGAGCAACGGCCCTTGAAGAAAGACGGCGGTAATGGGGGCCTCGCTGGTTGAAAACCAGGTTGACCAAGGTCGGTCCAGAGAAAAACCATTGACCAGATGCCCAAGTTTCAGATGTCGGTTTGATTTGATGTGCGACCAAGGGGTCATCGATTGATCTCACGGGAGAAGATGACCACTTCCATTCGCCATTCAGGGGATGGGTAGATCCAGTGTTTGCACTTGAGATCAATTTCATGGAATAGATCGAGTGCGATAGGCGCAATCTCTGGCAACACCTTCACCCAAGACTGGCAATGGTGGTAAGCGTTAAGCGCCAACTCTCGTAACTCTTGAGAGGAAATCAATTCTGATTTTTTGACGAGCAAGATGAGCGCAACCAACGCTTCAAATGTTCCGATTTCTGCCAACCGATAGGCCGTTTTTTCATCAAATTTCTGGAAACGATCTGGTTGCGGGATGGCCTGAAGCATTGGAGGTGCTGAAACCATCAGGAGATCCGTGATAGCAGGGGCTAATGCTTTCAGCTGATCGTCAATCCATCTCTGATTGAGCTGATCCCCACGCAACACAGCCCAAATAGGCGAATCAAAGTAGGACGCAGTACCGGGATAGTTTTGATCGGCAATATCAACTGAATATGGCTTACCGACCATTCTTCGCGGGACACGCAAACCCGTTTGATAGCCATCCCATTTACGCGGGCGTACCACCCCTGCCTCTTTGTGTTTAACGATGGACGGCTCTATTGCCAACTCAATGGCGTAGGCACTTGGCAAACCCGACCTGGCTTTGACGGCATAAAACCAGACCTTCGTGCGCAAGACATCAATCGGATTTCGCTTGGGGCGACCCGGCTTTGGCGGTTGCAAAAAGGTGGGCATGGTCATGGTGTACAGAAACTCCGATTATCCGTTCGGGTTCCACAATTGCTAACTTTCGGAAACACTGCGTGACAACCGTAGAGAGACCCGAACAAATGACCACGAGTTCATGCGAGCCAGGCACCTTGGCTGAAAAATTGAAAACAGAAATGGAGCAAACCCATGGCCCACTGCTGGGAGGCCTGCGGTTGGCCAACGCTCTGGGACACGCCAGTGTGGCGGGGCTAAGACAAGCCAGATACCGTGGTCAAGTCGCCGTAACGCTGTTCACGTTGCCACATCGACGAGGTTTTTATGCACTCACCAGAGATGTCGCCCACTGGCTTGCGCAGGCACGGATCACGTCTAGCACTGAATAAAACGAGGAGGAAAAAACCAGAACGACGCTAAATCTAGCCACCCAGAAACGCAAAAGCCCGAGGCGGACACCTCGGGCCTAGCGTCCGACCGAAGCCGAATCAAGTAGTACCTTGTGGGTTGGAGTATCGGTCGAGCATCCCCTCATGTCAAGTGGGCGGGAGTGGGTTAACTCACCCCGAGTGCATGCCTCCTGCACTCGTTTGACCAAAGGAGCAGCCCATGAGGCTACCCGTTCATTTGCAACGTGACATTGCACGCCAGCACTTTTATGACCCGACGTTGGCTCACCGAGCAATTTCAAGAACAACAGGGACGCACCACGACACGATCCGAAAATTTCGACAGCAAGTGGATGCCTCTGGCTTGAGTTGGCAAGAGCTTTCGCCGTTAGATGATGATGCCTGGCGGGCAGCACTTGGAACCCAAGATCGATCTATTGCGCAACTCAAGACGCATCCAGATTGTGAATTGATTCATGCCGAAATGCGGCGACCCGACGCAACTCTGGAGCGTCTTTGGCGAGAGTGGCGCGAGACCACCCCCGACGGGGTGGGCTACTCACAATTTGCCATGCTCTATAGAGCTTGGACAAAAAATCAACATGTGGTGATGCGACGCACGCACCGACCAGGTGAAAAGCTGTTTGTGGATTTTGCGGGCCGGACCGTTGAAATCCGAGATCAAAACGGTGGCCCATCGACCTTTGCTCAAATCTTTGTGGCTGTGCTTGGGTACTCAAACTACACGTACATTGAAGCTACGGCGAGTCAGACCACCAAAGACTGGCTGAAATGTCACGCCAATTGTTTCGAGGCTCTGGGTGGTGTGCCAGAGTGGGTCGTCAGCGACAACCTTAAAGCGGCCGTTTGGCGGCGTGAACGGGATCGAACGGTGATCAACCCAGCCTACAGAGATTGCCTCAGCCATTACGACACGGCACCTCTACCAACGGGAGCACGAAAACCCAAACACAAAGCCAAGGCTGAAGTGGGAGTGCAAATCGCTCAACGATGGGCTTTGTTTTCACTTCGTGATCGCATTTTCTTCAGCCTTGCCGAGTTGAATGCAGAACTCCGGATCAAGGCCGAAGAAATGAATCGCCATCCATTTAAACGGCTCCCTGGCTGTCGATTGGATCGCTTTTTGGAAACAGAAAAAGCGAGCCTCAAGCCATTGCCTGGAACGGCATTTGAATTGAGTGATTGGCGATATAGCGTCAGGGTACAGGATGACTATCACGTCGAACATCAAAGACGCTTCTATTCAGTGCCTCACACGCTTGCACGAGAAAGCGTGGACCTCAGGTTTACAGCCACTGTGATTGAAATTTTCCACCGAGGTCGAAGGGTTGCCCTTCACCCTTTGATTGAGATACAAGGAAATGCCAGAACGATACCAGAGCATCGGCCCGTCATACACAGCCGAGTGCTTGATGCCGAACCTCGGGCATTGTTGGCATGGGCGATGAACGTCGGCGGCAATGTGGAGTTGATGATTCGGCATCAACTTGAAAACCGAAGCGACATCACAAACGGCGTCAAAGCTGCACGACGAATGCGTGATCTCGCAAGGGACTACGGTGAGGCCCGATTTGAAGAGGTCTGCGCCTACGCGATGCCATTGAATATCACCTCACTTCGCAGCATCACATCCATCCTCAAAGAGGATGCAGACAAACGTTTTTCTATCACTCAAGCACCCAAAGTCAAAATCATTGGTGAATTGCGTGGTCCTAGTTATTTTGGAGAATCAGCATGAGCAGCACGCAACAAACCATCGCTCGCCTTCGAGAGCTCAAGCTCGTTCCAATGGCTGATGCTTACGACATGCAGCTTCAGCAACCCAAATTGCATGATGTCAGTTTTGATGATCGCTTTGCAATGCTTGTTGATCACGAGGCATCCGAGCGAGAGGGCCGAAAGTTGAAGCGTTTGATCCGAGGCGCAGGGATGCCTGAATTGGCTTCATTTGAGGATGTGGAATACAAGGTAAACCGTGGACTAGACAAGGCACAGTTGGCATCTTTGGCAAGCTGTGATTGGATAAGGCGTCAGCAAAATCTGATCATCCAAGGCGCTACGGGTGTTGGTAAGACGTGGCTTGCGTGTGCATTTGGCCAGCAGGCGTGCAGGCTAAAAATGCCAGTCCTGTTCTATCGCGCCAGTGATCTTTATGGGGCAATCACAGAGTCATTGCTTGATGGCTCATTGCCCGCTCTGAAGCTGTCATTGAGCAAACCAAGTATGTTGATACTTGACGATCTGGGTTTGGGTGAGATGAATCAACATGCGTCGCAGTTCTTGTTGGATGTGATTGATCGGCGAATGCGCACAGGATCATTGCTCATTACAACGCAATACCCAACTGACCAATGGCATGGGTTCTTTCCTGATCCCACGTTGGCTGATGCGATATTGGATCGCGTGGTGCATCAATCGCATCGGTTATCTCTGAAAGGGGAGTCCATGCGAAAAACAATGGCTCGCAAAAAAATGCAATCCAGCTGATAGTCTGAGTAGTCAGATTGACCATGTCAGTCTGACTACTATCTGGTCAAATCGCCATACTTTTTTCTTTGGTCAACTTGCTGGACTGAGTGGTCAGCTTTGACTGGAATTGATGGTCACGAGGGATTGGAGCGGATGGTCAATAGGTTCTGGAATACGCAAACAACCAATTGCGGTCGCTCACCAGCACATCGTCGGCATTGGCGTAATGGTGCGGCCAAGCACCTTGCGCCATCAACTGCCGCACACCCGTGGTCTTGCCCACCTGGCGCGGCCCGGCCAAAACTTGGATGAGTGGTTGATCAGCCGCAAATCGTTGGGCCAAAGTGGCGACGAATGGGCGTTGGTAGATTTCAGGCATGGTGATTCACATTTTACTAGACGTAACTATTGAAATCACTAGACAAATCTAGTTTATTGACAGTCAACACGTCTACAAGTGCCACTTTCCTTGCGGGAGGCTGTTTCTGTGGGAGGCCGCCCCTGCGGCCGAATGCCTGAACTGGCTCGGACCACCATTCGCGAGCAGGGGCTCGCTCCTACAAAAACAGCTCGCTCCTACAAAAACAGCTTGCTCCTACAAAAACAGCTCGCTCCCACAAAACAACAGATACCCTCCCACAAAAAAACTATGCCCTTGCTGCAAGCCTCACCGCGTCACCCCATAAACCGCCCACCCCAACCACTCGTGCAAAGCCGTTTGCCACAGCAGCAAGCTGCGGGCCAAGGAATACTCGGTCCACAACGTATCGGCGCCGGTTCTGAAATCCACCGGGTATGGTGTCACCCGGCAACCCACCGCCTCGAACTCGGGCACAGCACGGGGCATGTGCCAGGCCGATGTGACCAGCAACCACGGCTGCTGGCAGCGCGCACCCAGCAGGTCAGCCACCAGTCGGGCGTTTTCTCGGGTGGTGCGTGAGCCGCCTTCCAGCGTCACGCGGCCCAAGTCCATGCCCTGCTCCTCGTAAAACGCCTTCGCCAATTGGGCCTCGCTCACGCCCGTGGCCACCAAGCGCCCCTCCCCGCCCGAAAAAACCAAATCCAGCTGCGGGTGCTGGCGCATCAAGCCCACGGGCAGAGACATGCGCTCGGCCGCTTCGCCCAGTGGCACCTGCGCGTGCGCCTGGTAACTGCCCGGGTGCTGCGTCGCCCCGCCCAACACGATCACGCCCACATGACGACCCACGGCCTCCGGGTCCGGCACGGGATAGCGGTTTTCCAGTGGGCGCAGCAGCGCTTGGGGCAAGGCCTCGAAACCCAACAGCCCCAGCACCACCCAACCCGCCCACAACATGCGCAGCGCGGCCCGCCGCCACTGCTCAGACCAAGTGAGCAAACACACCCTGATGGCCAGTCCAAATTCCCCCACCCGTGGCCACCCCAAATTCCCCCAGGCAGCGCCGTCAGATTATGACGTTTCCGGATTGACGACCAAGCGAGCAGCCGCCTCCTTGAGCCTGTAGCTCTT
>NZ_NESG01000010.1 GCF_002778275.1 Limnohabitans sp. G3-2
GCCATGAGCGCTGCCGCAGTGACCAGGCGCAGGGCACTTTTTTTACCGCGTGCACTGACGTGCTCGGCCACGGCCACCCAAGTGTTGAGTGCTTCGCTGTAAACCAGTTTGTAGTTGCTGTTCATGAATTAAAACGACTGCGTGGCTGTAAGCCAGATGCGGTTGACCTTCAAAGTGCCGTCTTGGTCTGCGCCGCGGTTGACTTCGGTGGTGATGGGGTTGGGGTTCTGGCCCAGACGCCGGGCATAGGTCATTTGCACCGAGGTGCCCACACTGTTGCGCCAAGCCACGGCCAAGCCCGCGCCTTTGAGGGCATAGGCGTTCAATGCAGCCGCGCCCTCAAAGTCGTTGAATTTGTTCACACGGATGCGGCCGTGGTCATAAAAGCCCGTCAGGCTCCAGCCGTCGGCCACTTGCCAGCGCAGCTCCAGGTTGAGCAATTGGCCCAAGGTGCCACCCCCTTCGCTGCTGGGGTAGGCACGCACACCGCTGCTGCCGCCCAGGTAAAACTTTTCTGAAGAGTCCAGGTTTTTGTGGGCCCACTGTCCGCTGAAGGCGGCGTACATCGACCACTTGGGGGTCAGCTGCTGCTGGCGACTGATGGCGTAGCGGACCTTCGCAAAAACACCCGCGGTTTGGGTGGTGCTGGCGTCGGTTGCCTGGGTGGGAGAACCGTCCAAGTTGAGCTTGCCCGCCGTCATGGTCCAAGAAAACGCGTTCGCACCACCTTGGCCCAAGCTGTCAAAGCTGTTGCCACTCAAGACCAGTGACAAAGGGGTGCTTTTGTAGGCCGACGAGGTGAGGCCGCTGGCGATGTTGTCGTAAGTTTTTTTCTCAGCACTCAAGCTGGTGTTCAGGTTGAACGTGCGGCTGCGCACCCAGGGGTAGCTCAGCTCCAAGCCCGCCGTGGTGGCGTCACCCTGTGTGGGGTTGCCTTGGCGCTTTTGGCTGGCGTAAGGCTCGGTGATCAACTCGTAATGCAAACGCGAGGCATTGAGCCCCAAGCGCCAGCCGTCCGTGCCCATGGGCAGACCGTATGCCAAGCGGGCATAACGTGTGCCTTGGGACGCCAGGGCATTGAGGCCGATGGCGTCACCCCTGAGCGTGGGGCTGTTGATATTGAGCGCGGCCATGACGCGTGCGGTGCCTGTGGAGACAGCGCCGGTGTTGTCGGCAGACACATTGGCGTTCAACCCAGGCTCATTGGCCATTTGCAAGACCAAATCGGTTTGCCCAGCTTGCGCCCCTTGGGCCAAAGCGCCCGAGACGGTGATGCCCGGCAGGTCATCGGCCAAAAGCAAGGCCCGGTCCACCGCATGGATGTTGAGGAACTTGCCCGCTTCTTGCTGGCGCGCAAAAATTTGCAACACATCTTCTTTGGGCACGCGCGTCGCGGGGTCCCCGGCCACCAGGGTTTGGCCAAAAACGGCCTCGACGATCTCGATCGTCACACTGCCTTGCTCAATGCTTTGCTCGGGCAAAAAGGTTTGCACCACCCAGCCTTTGTCTCGGTACACATCGGCCACCAACACCGGCGTGCTTTGCAGCCGCGCAAAGTCCAGCGGGCGACCCAGCAGCGGGGCCAATGCGGCACGCAATGTGGCGCTGCTGAGCAAGGTGTTGCCCTTGAACTTGAATTCTTCGACCACGATGGTTTGCCCCTGCAGGGGGACTTCTACAGGGTGTTGGGGCGCCTGCTGAACCTGCACACGCTGCTTGTCGGCCTGTTGATCGCGCTCGATTTGCTGCTGCAAGGTGCTCGCATCGGGAGGGGTTTGCGCAAGGCCCCAAGAAGGAAAAATACCGTATCCAAGCAGTGCCAGAAAGCCCCAGCGATGGGGAAAGGCAAGCGATTTGACCTTGGTGATTTGGAGGGGTTGCATGTTCATGGTTTTCATGGTTTTGCAATTTTTATCAGCACGATTCCTCAAAACCTTGCAATGCGGCGCAAGGTTTGCTTGCGCCCGCCGCTAAGATGCCCCACATGTTCCGGTTACCGACCCGCCTTTTCACCACGCGACACAGCGCCCGGCACTGGCTGCTTGTGCTGTGTTGTGCGATTTTTTGGGGGAGCTGGGCGATGGCCCAAAGCGCACTGCCCCAGGTGGAGGCGCAAGACCCGGGTACCCAAGTCAAACAATCCATCTGGATCGATGAAAGTCAGCAGCTGGACTTTGAAAGTGCACGCACACAAAATTTCAAGTCCTTCAACGCTTTGGAGCGTTTGGCGATTGGCGACACAGTGGTATGGCTGCGTCTGCACATTGACCAAGTCGATGCGGCTGCGGGCCCGCTCTTTCTTCACCTGTTACCCGTCCATTTGGGTGACGTGACGCTGTATACACCAGCAAGTTCTGGGCTCTGGCATCAGCGTACCGTGGCACCGCAGGACTTCATCGCAATGACATCGATGGGGGCTGTTCGCCAGGGCGACGATTTTTATCTCCGGATTAATTCTCGCCACAATGCAGCGGTCCTCGCTTTTGTGGGGAGCAAAGACGAACTTGCACGCCACGAGAGAAAAATGGCCGTGGCCATGACCGTCTTCGCCACGCTGTCGCTTTTGTTTCTTTTTGTGATGGTCTGGCGCAGTGTGCGCAAGTTCAGCTGGATGAGCTTGTTGGTCTGCGTTTTACTGGTGTCATCGCAGATTCAAATCTGGACCGGAATGGGTTACGCCATCACCGTTTTGGGCTTGCCTGTGCCCTGGAGCATGGCGCTGGCATCGTCCAACATCATTGCCAACATTGCCATCGCCGGTGGCATTCTCATCATTTTCTCAACCCTGATTTTCCCTAGGCAACGGTGGTTGCGCTGGATTTGGGTGTGGCCCGTTTTGCAGATGGGCATTGGCGTTTATGCCATCTTTGAGCCCAGCGAGGCATCCAATGGGAGCATGCTGTTGTGGCGGCTGGGGACATTGGCATTGACTGCTTTTTTACTGCTTGCGGCCGCTCGGGAGCCCAGTAGCCTGAGTGAAAAATCCACCCGCGTGACCTTTGTCGTCTTGCTGTTGGTCATGGTGATGACCGTGTTCGTCTCTTGGCAGTCTGTGGGGATTTTGGGGGAGGCCTCTCGCGCATTGACATCGGATTTGTTCCTGAAAAACATCTTCAGCCGATTCACCATGCTTTTGGTGATCATTGGTTTGGCCAGTTGGTTTTATGAGCGTCTCCAACTCGGTCAATTTCAAGCGGTCCAAAGCGCGCTCAAGGTATCGCAGGAAAATTTGGACTTGGAAAGCAAACGCTTGGAGCGTCAACGCCAATTCACCGCCATGCTGGCGCATGAATTGAAAAACCCCTTGGCCGTGAGCCACTTGGCGCTATCGGGCATCAAGGCACGGATGGGTCAAGATGAACCTCTGCTGGCGAGGTCGGCCGCCATCGAGCAATCGCTCCAGGAGATCGACGCCATCATTGAGCGATGCTCTGAGATTGATGGTTTTGAGCAGGGGCAATTGCCCATGAGCATCGTTTCATTCACCTTGAACGATTTGATGGCGGCCATCAAAGCGTCTAACCCCAATGAGCGCATTTACTTCTTGGTGCAGGGCATCTCAGGTGATGCGGTGCTGTTGTCTGACATGCATTACCTGAAGATCATTTTCAGCAATTTGCTAACGAACGCACTCAAATACTCGCCACCCGACACACTGGTCGAGCTGGCTGTGCAAGCAAGGCTGGGCAACGGGCAAGCGGCCATGGTGGAGTTTTGCGTTTCCAACGAAGTGGGCGAAGCCGGAACGCCCTCGCCCGATTTGGCATTTGAGCGTTTTTACCGCGCTGAATCTGCACGCAACCTCTCGGGTGCGGGCCTTGGCCTGTGGCTCTCGCAAGCGCTGGCGCACGCATTGGGGAGCGAGGTGGTCATGCAAATCGACCCCAAAAAAATCAGTTTCACCTTGGTTTTGACCACCCAATGAATTCATACCCCGCCGTTTCCGCTGCCCCGCTGGGTGAACTGATTGTGGTGGACGACAACCTGCGCCTGAGTGAAGAACTGAGCTTGGTGCTGAATGCGGCGAGGTGGACTGTGCGGTGCGCCGACGACGGCGAAAGCCTGCGCCGCTGCGTGGCCCAGCAAGAGCCTGACATTGTGCTGCTGGACCTGAACTTGCCCGGTGAAGACGGCATCAGCCTGTGCAAGTGGTTGCGCAGCACCCACCCACGCGTTGGCATTGTGATGCTCACGGCCCGCGTGATGGGCATCGACCGAACCGAAGGTTATGTCGCGGGTGCCGACATTTACCTGACCAAACCCACGCGGGCTGAAGAGCTGGTGGCCGTGGTGCACAACTTGCTGCGTCGCTCGCAATTGGCGACACCCGCATCAACGCAACCCCAAGACGTGCCATGGACTTTGCATGTCAAAGACCACCGCCTGCTCTCGCCGAAACTGGACATGCTCAGTCTCACACCCAGCGAATGCCTGCTGCTGGAGACATTGGCCTTGGGCAATGGCCTGTGCACGTACGAGCAATTGACGGATCAATTGGGTCACACCGAATTGAGCGACAAACAAGCCAAGGCGCGTCTGGAAGTCATCGTCAGCAGACTGCGCAGCAAATTGGCCAAGTTCCCCGTCGATCGACTGGAGATCAAAACAGACCACGGCACCGGTTACAGCCTGACGCGCCCATTGGCCATCAAAGCCCAAGAGACCAAATGGGGTCAATGAAGGGGTGAGCCCATGCGCCAGGCGATTCAAGCCAAACGCAAATCCCGCATGTGCTCAAACAACTTGGCGGCCCCGGCCTGGCGCAAAGCTTGCGCTTTGGCGCCCGGGGGTGCATAAGCCCACACGGTGGCGCCTGCAGCCACACCCGCCGTGATGCCCACCGTGGTGTCTTCGATAACCAGGCAACGCGCCGGGTCGATCTGCAAATGGGCGGCGGCGGCCAAGTACACATCGGGGTGTGGCTTGCTGCGCGGCATTTCGTGGCCGCTGAAAATGCGGCCTGCAAAAAAGTCGATCAAGCCCACTTGCTTGAGCATCATCTCGATCTTGAAACGGTCTGCCCCCGAGGCCACAGCGATGCGGCCTTGGCAGTGGTCGTGCAAATGCGCCACGGCCTCGTGCACACCGTCGATGGCGGTGATGCGCTGCGTCAAGCGCTCGTTGCGCCGGGCATAAAACTGTTCCAGCCACGCATCGGTCAGCGGCTGGCCGGTGTGCGCCTCAATGGTGTCGCGCTGGCTTTTGACGGTGTGGCCCACAAAGCGCTGCATGCACTCGGCCAGCGTCATGCGCCAGCCTTGTTCTTCAAACATGTCGCGCAGCACGCCGCAGGTGATGGCTTCGCTGTCGACCAGCACGCCGTCGCAGTCAAACAAAATGGCTTCAAAGTTCATGGGCTGGATCATACGGGGCTTGAATGGCCTGGCGGGGCCCCTGCTCAAAGCACATCGCCGTCCACATACAACCAGCGACCGTCCTCGCGCACAAAACGGCTGCGTTCATGCTGGCGCACCGCCTTGCCGCCCACTCGGAAGCGCGCCACAAACTCCACCTCCGCGGTGTCGGCGCCCGTGACGCGGTGTTGCTTGATGTCCAAGCCCAACCACTTGCCACCCGTCTCCAGCGTCAACTCGGCAGGTCGCTGGGTGCTGTGCCAAGTGGCCAACAGATACGGCACATCGCCCTGCACAAAAGCGCTGTAGCGCGAACGCATCAGGCGCTCGGCATCGGGGGCAGGCTGGCCTGCGTGCAATGGGCCGCAACAATCGTCCAAGGCCTGCACTTGGCCTTTGGGACCGGTACGACCACAGGGGCAAGGTGTGGCCATCAAGCGCCTTTGCGCGCCGCGCTTTCCGCTTTGTGTTGTTCCAGGGTGACGATGGGTGCCGCTGCTTTTTTCCAGGCCGAAAAACCGCCGTCGATGTGGGCCACGTTGGTCATGCCCATGTCTTGCAAGGTTTGGGTGGCGAGCGCGCTGCGCCAGCCCGCGCCGCAAAAAAGGATGAACTCTTTGCTCTCGTCGCCAAAAACAGGCTTGAAATAGGGTGAGGCTGGATCCACCCAAAATTCGAGCATGCCGCGAGGGGCCTGCAAGGCACCGGGCACCGTGCCCTCACGTTCGAGTTCACGGGGGTCACGGATGTCCACGATCTGCACTTTCGGGTCGTCCAAGCGGGCACGAACCTCGTCCACGCTGTAGGTGGTGACCTGGGCCATGGCTTCGTCAACCAGCGCCTGAAAACCTTTGGTGATGGGCATGGCGATCTCCTCTTACAGCGCGCGCTGGATGATGATTTTTTGCACGTCGCTGGTGCCTTCGTAAATTTGGCACACGCGCACGTCTCGGTAGATGCGCTCAACTGGGAAGTCGCTCACGTAGCCGTAACCGCCCAGGGTCTGGATGGCGGCGGAGCAGACCTTTTCGGCCACTTCGCTGGCGAACAGTTTGGCCATGGCCGCTTCTTTCAGACAAGGGCGGCCCGCGTCGCGCAGGCTGGCGGCGTGCCAGATCAGCTGGCGTGCGGCTTCAAGCTGCGTGGCACAGTCTGCCAAACGGAAGCCCACCGCTTGGTGGTTGAAGATGGCCGTGCCAAAGCTCTCGCGCTGCTTGGCGTAGTCAATGGCCACATCGAGCGCGCTGCGGGCCATGCCCAGGCTTTGCGCGGCAATGCCGATGCGACCGCCCTCCAAAGACGACAGGGCAATTTTGTAGCCCTCGCCCTCTTGGCCGATCAGGTTGTCAGCAGGAACGCGGCAGTTGTCAAAGTTGATCTGCGCGGTGTCGCTGCTGTGCTGGCCCAGTTTGTCCTCGAGGCGCGCAACCGTGTAACCGGGCGTGCGGGTGGGCACGATGAAGGCACTCAAGCCTTTCTTGCCTGCGCCCTTGTCGGTCACCGCTATGACGATGGCCACGTCGCCGTTTTGGCCACTGGTGATGAACTGCTTGACGCCGTTGATGACGTAGCTGTCGCCGTCTTTCACCGCCGTGGTGCGCAGGGCCGAGGCGTCCGAGCCCACATGGGGCTCGGTCAGGCAGAACGCGCCGAGCATCTGGCCTTGGGCCAACGGCGTGAGCCACTGCGCTTTTTGCGCGGCGTTACCGTACATCATCAAGATGGCGTTGACCGGGCAGTTGGTCACGCTGATGACGGTGCTGGTGCCGCCGTCACCGGCTGCGATTTCTTCGAGCACCAGCGCCAGCGTCACATAGTCCAAACCCGCGCCACCCAAGTCCTCGGGCACACAGATGCCGTAAGCGCCCAGCTCGGCCAGGCCCTTGTGCACGTCTTTCGGAAAGTGGTGTTTCTTGTCCCACTCGGCCGCATGGGGCCACAGCTCGCGCTGGGCAAAGTCGCGCACGGCGTCACGGATCATTTCCTGGTCGGGGGTCAGCAGCATGTCTGTCTTTCTTTATCGGGTCACCACGGCAGCGGCTGGCCGTCGTGGTTCAAAAATGCGCCCCGGTGTTTCGGGTCGCGCTGTTCAAGCACATGGCTCAGGGTCTGGCGCAGGCTGCTCGCGCTTTGCTCGGGCGTGAGGGGCGCCTGCTCTCCGCCCATCTCGGTCTGCACCCAGCCGGGGTGGATGGCCAACACGGTGATGTCCGGCTGCTCGGCCTGGGTGCAACGCACCACCATGTTGAGCGCGGCCTTGCTCACACGGTAGAGCGCGGCGTTGCCGCTGCTGGTCTCTTGCATGCTGCCCATGACGGAGCTGATGCAGGCGATCACGCCTTGCGTTTCTTGCACCATGGGCACGATCTGGGGGATGACCTGCATCGCGCCCATCACATTGGTGTGCATCACCGCGTCAAAGCTGTCGCGGGTGGGCGGGGTGTTGGCACTGGCGCGGTCCATCGCGCCCGCCACGTAGATGGCGAGATCAATCTTCTCGCCGTCGAGCTGCCAAGCCAGGCCTGAGTTGCTGGCCGGGTTGGCCACATCGAGGCGCAGGGTTTGCGCGCCCAGGGCTTTGAGGCTTGCAAGGCCTTCGTCAGAGCGGGCGGTGGCGATCACACGCCAACCGTCGGCCATGTACTGGCGCGCCAGCTCCAAGCCAATGCCGCGAGATGCACCCATCAGCAGGACGGTGTTCATGGTTGCGGGGTACTCATGGTTGAAGGGTGCTCATGGCTGTGGGGCACTGACGGCCATGCGATGCGGCGTGGGAGCGAGCCCCTGCTCGCGAAGGGGCCCTCTGGCACTTGGGGCATCTGCTGGGACTTGAGGCATTCGGCCGCAGGGGCGGCCTCCCACAAAAACCGCGTTCGGCCCTGATGGCGCCCACAGCAGCGGCATTGGATCGTGGGAGCGAGCCCCTGCTCGCGAAGGGGCCCTCTGGCACTTGAGACATTTGCTGGGACTTGAGCCATTCGGCCGCAGGGGCGGCCTCCCACAAAAGCCGCGTTCGGCCCTTGTGGTGCCCACAGCAGCTGCATTGGATCGTGGGAGCGAGCCCCTGCTCGCGAAGGAGCCATCTGGCACTTGGGGCATTTGCTGGGACTTGAGGCATTCGACCAATGCCTGAGCTGTAGGTCGGTGGCTTTAGCCCCGACATGGAGCCTTTGCAGGCAGATGTCGGAGCTGAAGCCCCGACCTACAAACAACAACATCACACGAGCTCCAGCGCCACCGCCGTGCCTTCGCCGCCGCCGATGCACAGCGTGGCCAGGCCCTTCTTGAGGCCACGGGCCTTGAGGGCGTGGATCAGCGTGACCATGATGCGGGCGCCGGATGCGCCAATCGGGTGGCCCAATGCGCAGGCGCCGCCGTTCACATTGACCTTGTCATGCGGCACGTTCAGCTCGGTCATGAGCGCCATGGGCACGACGGCAAAGGCTTCGTTGATTTCCCACAGGTCGACGTCTTCAACCTTCCAGCCGGCTTTGGCCAAGGCCTTCTGGCTGGCGCCCACCGGGGCGGTGGCGAACCACTCGGGCTCTTGCGCATGGGTGGCGTGGCTCACGATGCGGGCCAAGGGCTTGCAGCCGAGTTGGGCGGCCGTGCTTTCGCGCATCAGCACCATGGCGGCCGCGCCGTCGTTGATGGACGAGCTGGCCGCAGCGGTGATGGTGCCGCCGTCTTTCTTGAAGGCGGGCTTGAGTGTGGGGATCTTGTCGATCTTGATCTTGCCAGGGCCTTCGTCGATGGACACCACGACTTCGCCTGCACGGGTTTTGACCGTCACGGGCGCGATTTCGGTGGCAAAGCCGCCGTTTTGGATCGCGTTTTGCGCACGCTGCACGCTGGCCATGGCAAAGGCGTCTTGCTGCTCGCGGGTGAACTTGTATTTGGCCGCGCAGTCTTCGCCAAAGGTGCCCATGCTGCGGCCCGCTTCGTAAGCGTCTTCCAAGCCGTCGAGCATCATGTGGTCGAAAATTTTGTCGTGGCCCATGCGGTAACCGCCACGGCCCTTGAGCATCAGGTACGGCGCGTTGGTCATGCTTTCCATGCCACCAGCCACCAGCACGTCGTGTGTGCCCGCCACCAGCATGTCGTGGGCAAACATGGCCGCGCGCATGCCCGAGCCACACATCTTGGACAAGGTGACCGCGCCTGCGCTCTTGGGCAAGCCGCCCTTGAAACCCGCCTGGCGGGCTGGGGCCTGGCCTTGGCCGGCCATCAGGCAGTTGCCAAACAGCACTTCGGTGACGAGCTCAGGGCTGATGCCCGCGCGCTCGACCGCGGCCTTGATGGCGACGCCGCCCAAGTCGTGGGCAGCCAGTGAGGAAAAATCGCCTTGGAAGCTGCCCATGGGCGTGCGGGCAGCGCTGACGATGACGATGGGGTCGGACATGGTTTTCTCCAATTGAATCAACAGTCGCCACGCCCCCGAAGGGTCACGCGGCAGGAAGAACGCCACCACGGGGGTAGCGCTTGAAAGCGTTGCGGAAGACGTCCACCACTTCATGGGCACCGCTCATGGTCACCCCCAAGTCTTTGACCAGACCGTTGTCCAGGCCATAAATCCAGCCGTGCACGGTGACTTTTTGGCCACGGCTCCAGGCGTCTTGCATGACGTTGGACAGGGCGACGTTGCCGACCTGCTCGATCACGTTCATCTCGCACATGACCGATTCAAGTTCTTCTTGCGGCAAGTGGTTCAGGCGCTGGCGGTGGCGCAGGCGCACGTCCTGCACGTGGCGCAGCCAGTTGTCGGCCAAGCCCACGCGCAGGCCACGCGTGGCCGCCAGCACACCGCCGCAGCCGTAGTGCCCCACCACCATGATGTGCTCGACCTTGAGGGCATCGACCGCGTACTGGATGACCGACAGGGCGTTCAGGTCCGAGTGCACCACCACGTTGGCCACGTTGCGGTGCACAAACACCTCGCCCGGATCCAGGCCGGTGATCTGGTTGGCGGGCACGCGGCTGTCGGAGCAGCCGATCCACAAGTACTTGGGGTTTTGCTGGTTGGCCAGGCGCGAGAAATAAGCAGGGTCCTGCTGGACCATGCTCTGCGCCCAGGCGCGGTTGTTGTCAAAAAGATGCTGAAGTGATGGGCTCATGCGTCAATTGTGGCAGTGCAGCAAAGTCCTCAGGCGGTTTCGGAGAACAATTCGCGGCCAATCAGCATGCGGCGGATCTCGCTGGTGCCCGCGCCGATCTCGTACAGCTTGGCGTCGCGCCACAAACGGCCCAGCGGGTATTCGTTGATGTAACCGTTGCCACCGAAGATCTGCACGCCCTCGCCGGCCATCCAGGTGGCTTTTTCGGCGGTCCACAAAATGACGGATGCGCAGTCTTTGCGCACCTGGCGCACATGCTCGGTGCCCAACAGGTCCAAGTTTTTGGCCACGGTGTAGGCGAAGCTGCGACCGGCTTGCAGCACGGTGTACATGTCGGCCACTTTGCCCTGGATCAGCTGGAACTCGCCAATGCTCTGGCCAAACTGCTTGCGGTCGTGGATGTAGGGGATCACGTTGTCCATGACGGACTGCATGATGCCCAGCGGACCGCCCGTGAGCACAGCGCGCTCGTAGTCCAAGCCGCTCATCAGCACCTTGGCGCCGTTGTTCAGACCCCCCAAGATATGGGATTCAGGCACTTCGACGTTGTTGAACACCAGCTCGCCCGTGTGGCTGCCGCGCATGCCCAGCTTGTCGAGTTTTTGCGCGATGCTGAAACCCTTCATGCCCTTTTCGATCAGGAAGGCCGTCACGCCGCGAGCGCCCAGCTCGGGCTCGCTCTTGGCATACACCACCAGGGTGTCGGCGTCAGGGCCGTTGGTGATCCACATCTTGGAGCCATTGAGCAGGAAATAGCCGCCTTTGTCCTCCGCCTTGAGCTTCATGCTCAGCACGTCCGACCCCGCGCCGGGTTCGCTCATGGCCAGGGCGCCCACATGCTCGCCCGAAATCAATTTGGGCAGGTATTTGGCGCGCTGCTCGGGCGTGCCGTTGCGCTTGATCTGGTTGACGCACAGGTTGGAGTGCGCGCCGTAGCTCAGCCCCACAGAGGCGCTGGCGCGCGAGATTTCCTCCATGGCGATCATGTGGGCCAGATACCCCATGTTGGCGCCACCGTATTCCTCGCCCACGGTGATGCCCAGCACGCCCAAGTCGCCCATCTTGCGCCACAGGTCCATGGGAAACTGGTCATCGCGGTCGATCTCGGCGGCGCGAGGGGCGATTTCGGCTTGGGCAAACTCGCGCACCGCGTCTCGCAGGGCGTCGATGTCTTCACCAAGTTGGAAATTCAGACCGGGCAAGTTGTTCATAAGGAGGGCTCCAGCTCAAGGAAAAAGGGGTGGGATCGCGGGCAAAAGCCGCTGGCTCAATAGGTTTGCGGCACCGCCGTCAAGGTTTGCTGCATCACTGCGCAAGGGGTTTGTTGGCCATCGCTGGCGATGTGCACGACCTCTGCCGAACACACGATGACCCGCTTGCCAGCCTTGGTCACTTGACCGATGGCGTGGATGCGGCCGCCCTGCAAACTGTTCAAAAAGTTGATTTTGTATTCAATGGTGACGACTTCCATGCCGTCTGGCGCCACCGTCAACGCAGCGTACCCCCCGGCGATGTCGGCCAGCGCGCCAATGGCGCCGCCATGAAAACCACCTTGCTGCTGCGTGACCTTGTCCCCATAAGGCAGGGACAACTCGACACGGCCCGCCGTTGCCGATACCAATTGCACACCCAAGTGCTGCATCATGCCCTGGCGCGCCAGGCTGCTGGCCACCCGCTCATGGGGGCTCGGCGGCGACACAGCAGAAGAACTGGCAAGGCTCACGTCACATCCAATGGTTGAAAACAAACCCAGACTTTAATTGACGTTTACGTCAACGTCAATCAAATCGTCGCGGCTGGACCTGTGCGCATCAGGCCGCGGGGTTCGCCTTGCTGGCCTTGGTCAGCAAACTTCGGGTTTCTTTTTCATGGGTTTTGACTTCGTCCAGCGTGGCCTCCAAATCGGCCAACTGCGACTCCAATTGCTGGCGGTGCTCGGCCAGCACCACCAAGAATTTTTTCAGCTGCGGCACGGTGTCCCTTGGGCTGTCGTACATGTCGATCAGGCCCTTGGCTTCATTGAGCGACAAGCCCAAGCGCTTGGCGCGCAAGGTGAGCTTCAAACGGGTGCGGTCTCGGGCCGAGTACACACGGTTGCGCCCACCGGGGCCCGAACGCTCGGGCTCGAGCAAGCCCATGTCTTCGTAAAAACGGATGGCTCGGGTGGTCAGGTCAAATTCCTGGGCCAAATCGCTGATCGTGAACATGTTCGCCATGGCTTGGGCTCCTCAACCGCTTGCGCAAGGGAGACAGCCATGCAAGCAGCCGCACCCTAGAATTCAATGTGTGTTTGACGTTAACGTCAACGTCAACCCTCCGAATGCTAACCCAATCCACACGCCGCATGTCCACCTTGCCCAACGCCATGGCCACGCCCGCAGTGGAGCCCACCCCACCCCCGCTGCACTACCCTTTGGGCGAACACCTGCCCGAGTCGGGTTCAGCCACCGAAGTTGCACCGGGCATTTTTTGGTTGCGTGTGGGGCTGCCCTTTGCTCTGAACCACATCAACCTGTGGCTGCTGCGTGACCGCATGCCTCACCCTTCGCAAGCGGGCGTTGAGCAAGAAGGCTGGACGGTGGTGGACTGCGGCATCGACAACCCGCTGACCCGACAAGCCTGGGAACAGGTGGAGCAAGACATGCTGCAGGGCTTGCCGATCTTGCGGGTGCTGGTGACCCACATGCACCCGGACCACATGGGGCTGGCCCACTGGCTGTGCGAGCGCTGGCAAGCCCCCCTGTGGATGAGCACCAGTGAGTACCAGTCGGCACTGCTCGCCTGCAGCGGTCTGTCCAATTTTGGTGGCCCGGCCACGGTCGCGTTCTTTGAGGCGCACGGCTGGCGCAAGGCCGAAGACCTCGCGGTCATCCAATCACGCATGGGCTACTACCCCAGCATGGTGCCCAAAATTCCAAGCGCCTATGTCCGTTTGATGGCCGGCGCCCAAGTGCGCATTGGCGATCGGCTTTGGTCGTGCATCGCCGGTTATGGCCACTCCCCTGAACACATGGCCCTGCACGACGCGGAGAACCAAGTGCTCATCAGTGGCGACATGCTGCTGCCCTCCATTTCCACCAACATCAGTGTCTACGCCATGGAGCCCGACGGCAACCCACTGCAGTGGTTCCTCGACTCCCTGGAGCGCATGGCGGGCCTGCCCGATGCCACCTTGGTGCTGCCCTCGCACGGGCGTCCGTTTCGGGGCGCTCTCACCCGAATTGCGCAACTGAAATCACACCACGCCGAGCGCTTGTCCGAGTTGTTGCAAGCCTGCAGGCCCCAAGCTTGCAACGCCTACGAACTGCTGCCGGTGTTGTTCAAGCGTCCGCTGGATGTGCACCAAACCACTTTTGCTTTGGGCGAGGCCGTGGCCCACTTGAACTTGTTGTGGCTGTCGGGTCAGCTGCAGCGCTCGCGCGACGCCGATGGGGTTTACCGCTTCAGCACCCGCCCGGCTGCGTGAGTCGAGGGCTCAGCCTTCTTTCAGATCCACCGGGGCCTGGCGCAGCGCTTGCCGCCGCTGCGCATAGTCGGGCATGACCTCTCCCACCGTTTCCCAAAAGCGGGGGCTGTGGTTCATTTCGCGCAGGTGTGCCAACTCGTGCACCACCACATAGTCAATCTGGCTGATGGGCAGGTGAATGAGGCGCCAGTTCAAACGGATGTGCCCATCCTGGCGCGCACTGCCCCAGCGCGTGCTGGCACTGGACAGGCTGAGTTGGCGCCAACGCACCCCGAGCCGTGGCGCGAAGTGGTGCAGCCGCTCTTCAAACAAGGTTTTGGCCTGCTTTTTGAGCCACACCTGCGCAGCATCACGCACCTGCGTCACCGAGGCACCGGGCGGCACCGTCACCGGCAAAATTTGATCGGGCGGCAGGTCTTGCCCATGCACACGCCCCACGCCGCGCTCCATCACACACAGTTGCACCGTGCGCCCCAAAAAAGGCACCTCGGCCCCGTGGCGCCACTCAATGGCTTTTTGAAATTGCTCGGTTTGTCGGTCTTTGAACTGCTGCAACTTGGCCACAATCCAAGCGCCTTTTTCCTGCACAGCAGCGTCCACCTCGCGCAAGGTGACCCAGTTGGGCGCACGCACCACCAAGCCATCGGCCCCCACCATGAAACCGATGCTTTTGCGGCGCGAGCGCTCAAAACGGAAAGACACCGCCACGCCCTGAAGTTGCGCATGGCGATTGGCAGCAGGATGGGTGAAGCCTGCCGCCATGGGCAGCGGTGCGTCCATGCCCCGGAGTGCGTCATGGCCTGAGGCGGGGGGCTTGAGCGCGGAAGGGGCCGGTTCAGGCGGCAAGATGGCAGGCTTGGGCTGGGTCGGCGGGACAGGGTCGCCGCCCGTGAAGAAATCCAACACAAACTGCAAAGGCGCGCGCATGGTTCGCCTCACTCCAGTTCAATGGCCGGCGACGCCGGGATAAGCCTCGGGATCGAGCCGGTGCATCTCCGATTCGATCCAGGTCTCCACTTCCAACATGAGTTCATCGGCGCTGCGGCCCTCACTGGAGATGGCGCGGCCAATGGAGATGTCCACCACCCCCGGTGTTTTGATGAAGGCCTTGGTCGGCCAGCAACGCGCCGAGGTCACGGCGATGGGAATCACCGGCACACCCGCAGCGATGGCCAAACGGGCCCCACCGCTTTTGTATTCGCCTTTTTGGCCACGCGGGATGCGCGTGCCCTCTGGGAACATGATGACCCAAACGCCCTCTTCCATGAGGCGGCGGCCTTGTTGAACCACCTTGGCAAACGCCCGCGAACGCTGCTTGCGGTCGATGTGGATCATGTCGAGGCGGCCCATGGCCCAGCCAAAAAAGGGCACTCGGAGGAGCTCTTTTTTGAACACATAAGCCAGGGGGTGCGGCATGATCACGGGCATGACAAAGGTCTCCCAAGTCGACTGGTGCTTGACCAGCAAAACGGCCGGGTCTTTGCTGCCTTGGGGCAAGTTTTCCATGCCCTGAATCCGGTTTTCGATCCCCAGGATCCAAGTGCCACTGTTCACCGCCACGCGCAGCCAAGCGGCACAAATCCAATACAGGCGGGTGCTGCTGACCAGGTAGGACACCACGATCACGAAGAGCGCCCAAGGCACGACCGTGAGCGCCATCCAGAGCACGTGAGCCAGTGAGCGAAGAAAATTCATGCGAGCGTGGGCCTAAGGGGTGGGTGATCGGGGCGGAATGGGGCTTGACTCTGCAGCGGCCAAGAGGTGGTCTGCAAAAGCCATCAAATCGGCATGCACGCGGGTGTTGCGCGGAAACTCGGGCGGCAAACGGGCGGGGTCGACCATCGCATGCCGCCCGGAAAGCACCAAATGGGGCACACAGCCCGCAGCCTGTGCGGCCAGCATGTCCCGTAGGCTGTCTCCGACATAGGGCACACCGGTCAGACTCAGACCATAGCGCTCCTCGATCTGCTGCAACAAACCCGGCGCAGGCTTGCGGCAGCTGCACCCCTCTTCGGCCGCGTGGGGGCAATAAAAAATCGCATCGATGCGCCCGCCCAAAGTGGCCAAGGCCTTGAGCATGTGCGCATGGACCGCGTTGAGGGCGCCCATGTCAAACAAACCCCGGCCCAAACCCGATTGGTTGGTGGCCAACACCACATGAAAACCCGCATGGTTGAGCCGGCTGATCGCTTCGAGCGCACCCGGCAAGGGGTGCCACTCTTCGGGCGATTTGACAAACTCCTCACTGGCTTGGTTGATCGTGCCGTCCCGGTCCAGGATGACAAGTTTGAGGTGGTTGTTCATCGGCGGGGCGGGTCAGTGGCGAGGTGTTCGGGCGCTCAAGCCGCCAGGCGCGAGAGATCGGCGACGCGGTTCATGGCCACATGCAGGCTTTTGAGCAAGCCTTGGCGGTTCAGTCGCAGGTCCATGGCTTCGGCATTGACCATCACGTCATCAAAGAAAGCGTCGACGGGTGCGCGCAAGGCGGCCAGGGTTTGCAAGCTGGCGGTGTAATCGCCCGCTTTGAACTGGGCCTCGGACTCGGGGACAATTTTTTGCATGACGGCGTACAGGTTTTTCTCGGCCTCTTCGTGCAACAGCGCGACGTTCACATGCGCGTCCACCTCGCCCGCCTTCTTCAAAATATTGCCGATGCGCTTGTTGGCAGCGGCCAAGGCGGGGCTCTCGGGCAAAGCCGCAAAGGCGCGCACAGCTTGCAGGAACTGGCTGACCTGACTCAACCGTGCCGGGCGCAGGGCCATGACGGCGTCGACCTCTTGCGCGCTGAACCCTTGCTCGCGCAAGTTGCCGGCCAAGCGGTCGCAAATGAAGTCGATCAAGGCTTCAGCGCCGCCTGTGATCTTGTCGCCGAAAACCGGGGCGGACAAAGCCAACAACTGGGGCAAACCCAAAGCCACATCTTGTTCGATGAGCATGCGGATCACGCCCAGCGCATGGCGGCGCAGCGCAAACGGGTCTTTGTCGCCCGTGGGCACATTGCCAATGCCGAACATGCCGACCAAGGTTTCGAGCTTGTCGGCCAGCGCCACCACCAAACCCACCGGGTTGCGGGGCAAATCGTCGCCCGCAAAGCGCGGTTTGTAGTGGTCTTCAATCGCCTCGGCCACCTCGTTGGACAGGCCGTCGTGGCGGGCGTAATAGCCACCCATGATGCCTTGCAGCTCTGGGAACTCGCCGACCATGTCGGTCAGCAAATCGGTCTTGGCCAAGCGTGCGGCCTGCTTGGCCTGCGCGGCCAGGGCGTCACCGCCAACTTGCTGGCCGATGGCTTGGGCGATGGCGCACACCCGCGCCATGCGCTCGCCTTGCGTGCCCAGTTTGTTGTGGTAAACCACTTTCGACAGGCCTTCGACGCGCGACTCGAGCGTTTTCTTGCGGTCTTGGTCGAAGAAGAATTTGGCATCGGCCAAGCGCGGGCGCACCACGCGCTCGTTGCCGCCGATCACAAACGAAGCGTCGTCGGGGGTGATGTTGCTCACCACCAAGAAACGGTTGGTCAGCTTGCTCGATGCGTCGATCAAGGGAAAGTATTTTTGGTTGGCCTTCATCGTGAGGATCAGGCACTCTTGCGGCACGCCCAAGAACTCGGTCTCGAACTGGCAAGTCAGCACGTTCGGACGCTCGACCAGCGCGGTCACTTCGTCCAGCAAGGCATCGTCTTCGATGGGGCGCGCACCGCTGCCCACTTGGGCCGCTGCGGCATGGAGCTGGCGCACGATTTCTGCACGGCGCTCGGCAAAGCTGGCGATGACCGCGCCGTCGCGCTTGAGCACTTCGTCGTATTGGTCGGCGTGCGACAAGACCACGGGCGAGACTTTGGCTTCAAAGCGGTGGCCTTGGGTGCTGTTGCCCGCGGTCAGGCCCAGCGCCTGGACGGGCACCACGGCACTGCCGTGCAGGGCGATCAGGCTGTGCGCAGGGCGCACAAAGTTCACGCTGGTCCAGCCGGGCAAAAAGTGGTCGATGCCGCAATCGGTTTCCAACTGGTACTGCATGACCTTAGGGATGGGCAGCTTGGCCAGCGCTTCATCGAGCGCTTTTTGCAAGCCGACTTGCAATGAGGCACCTTTGACCAAGCTGTCGTAGAACAGCGCTTCGGCCTTGCCATCAGGCTGGCGCTTGAGCGCGGCCACGGCCGCAGCAGGGTCGCTCACGTCTGCGCCCAAGGCTTGCAGTTTTTTCAGCAGTGCGGGTGTGGCGTTGCCCGCTGCGTCCAAGCCCACAGCCACAGGCATCAGCTTTTGCTGAACGGCCTTGTCGGCGGCCTGCGCCAGCACGCCACTCACATGGGCGGCCAGACGTCGGGGTGAGGCAAAAGCGGTCACCACCGCGTCGGCTGCGGCCAGGCCTTGGGCCTTGAGTTGCTCGGCCAATACGCCCGAGAAAGCAGCACCCAACTTGTTCAGCGCCTTCGGCGGCAGCTCTTCCACAAACAGTTCTACCAGCAGATTTTGTGTCGTCATGTCGTTCTCCCTCACGCGGCTTTCTTGGGCATTTGCGCAACCCATTCACGCGGGGCCATCGGGAAGTCCAGACGTTCGCGGCTTTCGTAATAGCTCTGGGCCACGCTGCGGGCCAGATTGCGGATGCGGCCGATGTAGGCGGCGCGCTCGGTCACGCTGATCGCGCCGCGCGCGTCCAGCAAGTTGAAGGTGTGCGCGGCTTTGAGCACCTGCTCGTAAGCGGGCAGCGCCAGCTGCGCGCCCATCAGGTGCTGGGCTTGCTTTTCGTGCGCACCAAAGGCGGTGAACAAGAACTCGGCATCGCTGTGCTCGAAGTTGTATGTCGACTGCTCGACTTCGTTTTGCTTGTACACATCGCCGTAGGTCAAGCCCTCGGTCCATTGCAGGTTGTAGACGTTGTCCACGCCTTGCAAATACATGGCCAGTCGCTCCAGACCGTAAGTGATCTCACCCGTGATCGGCTTGCAGTCGATGCCACCCACTTGCTGGAAGTAAGTGAACTGTGTGACTTCCATGCCGTTGAGCCAGACTTCCCAGCCCAGACCCCAGGCGCCGAGCGTGGGGTTTTCCCAATCGTCTTCGACGAAGCGGATGTCGTTTTTCTTGAGGTCAAAGCCCAGCGCTTCGAGCGAGCCGAGGTACAGCTCCAGGATGTTGCTGGGCGCGGGCTTCAAAACGACCTGAAACTGGTAGTAGTGCTGCAGGCGGTTGGGGTTTTCGCCGTAGCGCCCGTCTTTGGGGCGACGGCTGGGCTGCACGTAGGCGGCTTTCCAAGGCTCGGGGCCAATGGCGCGCAAAAAAGTGGCGGTGTGGCTGGTGCCCGCACCGACTTCCATGTCGTAGGGCTGGAGCAAGGCGCAGCCCTGGGCATCCCAGTACTGCTGCAATTTCAAAATGATTTGCTGGAAGGTCAACATGGCCGAAGCGTTGCCAGCAGCGAGCTGGCCAAAGTTAGTGGGCGCGCAAGCATGGCGCGAACCTTTGATTTTACGGCCTTTGCCGACGCCAGAACGCCAGTGCCACCACGGCACCGCACAAGGCCCACAAGGGCCCAAGCCCCCATGCCGACGCCCACCTGGCAAAGGGCGTGAGGCCGTTGCGCCCCTCGTACGACCCCACCAGACTGCCTCGGGTAAAGCGCGGCAGCTGCGCGGTCACTTGGCCGGTATGGTCGATGATGGCCGTGGCCCCGGTGTTGGTGGCCCGCAGCATGGGGCGGCCCAGCTCCATGGCCCGCATGCGCGAGATGTTCAGGTGCTGGTCGACGGCCAGCGTGTTGCCGAACCAGGCGATGTTGCTCACATTCACCAAGGCCGTCGGCGCCGTGGCCGGATCCCTGAAGCGCCGGGCCAGCTCTTCGCCAAACAAGTCTTCGTAACACACGTTGGGCGCGAGGCGCTGGCCTTGCCACACCACCGAAGCCTGGTCCCAGCCCCCTGATTTGAAGTCGCCCAAAGGGATGTTCATCATGCGGATGAACCAGCCGAAACTGGGCGGAATGAACTCCCCAAATGGCACCAAATGCGACTTGTCGTAGCGGTAAGACGCTGTGTCGCCAGGCCCCAAGGCCAACACCGAGTTGGTGTACCCCTCAGCCAAGCTGCCCAAGGGTGCCCCCACCAGCGCCATCGTCCGGTCTGAGCCGGCGAAGTATTGCTGCAGTCCTGACCAATAGGCTTGCGGCAAATGTTGGGGCAGCAAAGGAATCGCCGTTTCAGGCGCGACCACCAGCGGCTGTTGGCTGGCGCGCAGCTGCGCGTCGTACCACTGCAGCGCATCCCGGATGCCACTGGCGCCATCAAATTTGGCCGTTTGAGAGATATTCGCTTGCAGCAACTCGACCCGGCCGGCGCCCGCCGAGGTGGTGAAAACAGGCCCCCAAACCTGCAGCCCCCAAGACAACACGCCCAGACCGATCAGGGGCTTCAAAGCGCGCAAGCGCCAGCCAGACAAGGCCAGCCGCATGGCCAACCATGCGGCCAGCGCGCCCATGCCGTACACCCCAACCCAAGGCGCCCAAACGGACAAGATGCCGTCGACGTGCGCGTACCCACCCGCAGCCCAAGGGAAACCGGTCAACCAACGCCCCCGCATCAGCTCCGCCAAAGTCCACAGGGCCGCAAACAGCGCACTGGCAGCGCCCGGACGTGAGGCCCCAAGCCCCTGCGCCCAATTCACCCAGACCGCGCACACCGCGGCGTAATACAAGGCCAACGCACAGGCCAAGGCCAGCACGGCCAGCGCGGCCAAGGGGGCAGGCAAACCGCCAACCTCGTGCATGGAGACGAACAACCACCAAAAACTGCCCGCCAACCATGCAGCGGCAAACACACCACCCAACACAGCGGCTTGCTGGTGCGCAAAACGTGTTCGAAAACAAGGCTGAGCAAGTCGGGCCAAACCCGTGGCCAGCAGGGTCATGCTCAAGATCTGCAACCAGCCGTGCGCTTGGCCACTGCCCGGCATGGCCATCGATACCGCTTGGAGGGCGCCCGCCAGAGCAGGCCACAAGAGTTGCAGGCCGCGTGATCCAGCGCGGCCGAGGCTCATGCTTGGGGCTCTTGGGGGGTGGCGGGTGACACCTTGAACCAGCGCACCGCGCCCGCCCGGGTGTGCAAGACCACAAACTGCAGACCGGCCAACACGTATTTTTCACCGCGCCGTGGGACATGGCCCATTTCGTGGGCGATCAAACCGCCAATGGTGTCGAAATCGGGGCCTTCGCTGTCCTCGCGGGCATCTTGCAGGTTCACACCAAACGCCTCGCTCACACGCGCCAACGAGGTGTCACCACTGACACGGAAGCTGCGGTCAGGCAGACCAAAAATATCGCCCTCGTCGTCGGCAATGTCGAATTCGTCTTCGATCTCGCCCACGATTTGTTCCAGCACATCCTCAATGGTGATCAAGCCGGCCGTGCGGCCAAACTCATCGATGACGATGGCCAGGTGGTTGCGGTTGTCCCGGAATTGGCGCAAGAGGTCGTTGAGACCCTTGCTTTCTGGCACAAAAACAGCGGGACGCAGCAAAGCGCGGATGTTCAATTCGGGGGCCCGCTGCAATTTCAGCAAGTCCTTGGCCAGCAAAATGCCAATGATGTTTTCTCGCTCACCCTCAAAAACCGGAAAGCGCGAATGCGCCGTTTCGATGACCTGGTGCAAAAACTGTTCAAACGGGTCTTCGATGTTGAGCAAATCCATGCGGGGAGCGGCCACCATCACATCGCCTGCGGTCATGTCGGCCATGCGGATCACCCCCTCCAACATCAGGCGGCTCTCGGCGTTGATGATCTGGTTGTCCTCGGCTTCGGCCAAGGTTTCGATCAACTCGTCGGTGGAGTCGGGGCCGGGGTGGATGAACTCGGCCAGTTTTTGCAGAAAACTTCTTTTGTCTTCGCGCTCAACAGAGCGCGCAGGGTGGGGGTCGGACACAGTCAGGGTTGCAGGACATGCGGTTATGGCGAAGCCTCTAGGATAGCGGATTCCCATGACAAAACATGACAAGCCGCCCCAGCGCAGGGGGCAAACCGCACGCCGCCTTCTGAGTTTCAGGGTTTGTGCAAACCATGGCGCGCATCGCGCACGCCTTGGCGGATTTCTTGCACGGTGGCCAACCACGCCCGAAACTGCTGGGCCTGGCTTTTGAGCTGGTAATCGAGCTCGGCCATCTGCTCCTGCATCAAGCCACTCAACTGGCTGTCCAAAGTGGCTTGCGGCAAAGACAGATAAGCCTCGCTCTCGCTGCCATCTCGCTGCACCTTGGCGCCCGCACGGCGGGCAATTTTGAGCATGGCCACGTTTTCACTGAGGGCGTGGATGAACAACAGGCTCACCCCTTGGTTGCGCGCGTGCATCGCCGCATGGTTGAACATGCGAACGCCCAAACCTCGGCCCCTTTGGTGCGAGGACACAGAAACACCGAATTCGGCGCAAGTGGCCCACTGCGGATCGACGGAATAGGCCAAATGGGCCATGGCCACCAAGGCCAGTCGGCGGTTGAAAACACCAAAAATCTCATCCCGGTCAAATTTCAAACCCGTCACGTAACGCGCGATCTGTTCATCGGTGGCGGGATAACCAAAACGCAGGTAACGGTCCTCGGGCTGGAGTGACAGCAAATGGGCCAAGATGCGCGGTTTGTGGCGAGGCGAGAGGGAGCGGATGGGAATCCAACCGCTGGCCCCCCGCGCCGTGCCTGAAGTGGCGGACTGCCAAGCGCTCACGACCTCACCCCAACGCTGCCTCAGTTGGCGCCAAAATCCAGGGGATACAGATGGTTTTGAGTTCATGACGAATAAGGGTTTGCCCTTATTTTGCACGCAATGGCCAGGCTTTGTCAGTCCCGGTGATTTGTCGCCTTTGAGACCTTTTTGCTCATTACTCAGGACTTGCCCGGTCACACCTGGCCGCGCAAGTGACCACAATCGTCGGATCAAGGAGATTCGACGATGGAACGTATTTGGCTGAAGAATTACCCCCCCGGCGTCCCACACGAGATTGACCCCAACCAATACAGCAGCCTGACCGACATGATGGAGTCGGCTTTCCGCGCGCATGGGGACAGCCCGTTCTCGGTTTGCATGGACCGGTGGATGAGCTACAAAGAGCTGGATGAACTCTCCAAAGCCCTAGGCGCTTGGCTGCAAAACCAAGGGCTGGAGCCCGGCAGCCGTGTGGCCATCATGCTGCCCAACCTGCCGCAGTTTGCCGTGACCATGGCCGCCATCTTGCGCGCCGGGTACACCTGCGTGAATGTGAACCCGCTCTACACCGCCCGGGAGTTGAAGCACCAGCTGAAGGACTCCGGGGCCTGTGCCATCGTCATTTTGGAAAACTTCGCCGCCACCTTGCAAGAAGTGATCGAGGACACGGCGGTTCAGCATGTGGTGCTGGCGTCCATTGGCGACTTGCTGGGCCCTTGGTACGGCCGATGGATGACCTTCGCTGTGCGCCACCTCGCCAAAATGGTGCCCGAATTTGAATTGCCGCTGACGGGCGCACGCCAAGTCATTCCGTTCAAGAAAGTCATCGCCCAAGGTCGACAACTGAACCTGAAGCCCTCGGTCCAAACCCTGGATGACACCGCTTTTTTACAGTACACAGGCGGCACCACCGGTTTGTCCAAAGGTGCTGTTTTGACGCACCGCAATATTGTGGCCGCCATGCTGCAGGCCGAAGGCTGGTTCACCCCGGCCTTGTCCAGCGTGGGCGATCTGCGCAAGATCAACAGCATCGCCGCCTTGCCGCTGTACCACATCTTCGCTCTGACGCTGTGTTTGCTGGCCATTCGCCAAGGCTCTCACCTGACCTTGGTGCCCAACCCGCGCGACTTTGGCAAGTTCATCGAGGTGCTCAAGCAGCGGCCCTTTCACATGCTGCCCGGTGTCAACACCCTGTTCAACGCCTTGATGCAGCACCCGATGTTCAAGACGATTGATTTTTCTTCGCTCATGCTCACCCAAGCCGGGGGCATGGCCGCCTCGGAAGGCACCGCCAAAAGTTGGCAGGCCGCCACGGGCAGCCCCATGATCGAAGGCTGGGGCATGAGCGAGACCTGCGCCATCGGCACCAACAACCCCGTCACCCAAAAACACTTCAGCGGCAACATTGGCCTGCCATTGCCCAGCATCGACATCGCCATCAAGGACGACGACGGTCACAGCTTGCCCGTGGGCAGCTCGGGAGAAATTTGCATTCGCGGCCCCAACGTGATGTGGGGCTACTACAAGCAGCCCGAAGAAAATGCCAAAACCTTCACCGCCGATGGGTTCATGCGCACGGGCGATGTGGGCATCATGGACTCGGAGGGCTTCACCCGCATCGTGGACCGCAAGAAAGACATGATCATCGTGAGTGGTTTCAATGTCTTCCCGAGTGAGCTGGAGAACGTCATCTCCACTTGCCCCGGGGTTGTCGAGTGCGCCGTGATTGGCATTGCCGACAGCATGCAAGGCGAAACCATCAAGGTCTTCGTGGTGCGCAACGACCCGATGCTGACCGAAGAGGCCGTATCGCGCTTTTGCCATGACAACCTGACCGGGTACAAGCGGCCCAAGTACATCGAATTCCGCGACGAGTTGCCCAAATCCAACGTCGGCAAAATCTTGCGCCGTGAACTGCGCAGCCAGAAATAAAGCCCCAAGCCCTGAACGCATGAGCGCCCCCATCACCTTGCCTGCGGGCGTCACTGTTTTTGAGCGCGGCTGGCTGTCTGCCAACAACGTGCTGATGGTCGATGAGCACAACGCCACCTTGGTGGACAGCGGCTATGTCAGCCACCACGCCCAAACCTTGGCTTTGGTCGAGCACGCACTGCAGGGCCGCGCATTGGACCAACTGGCCAACACCCACCTGCACAGCGACCATTGCGGTGGCAACCAAGCGCTGCAAGCGCGTTATCCCGGCCTGCAAACCTGGATTCCACCGGGCTTGGCACCCGATATCCACGCCTGGCGCGAAGACGCGCTGAGCTACAAGCCGACCGGCCAAAGTTGCCCGGCTTTCAGCTTCACGGGCTTGCTGCAGCCGGGTGCGCTGCACCGCTGGGGCCAAATGGACTGGGAGGTCCACGCCGCGCCGGGCCACGACCCGCATTCGGTGATTTTGTTTGCCCCGGAGCACCGCCTGCTGATGTCGGCCGATGCACTGTGGCAAAACGGGTTTGGTGTGGTGTTCCCTGAATTGGTTGGCATCGACGCGTTTGACGAGGTGGGCCAAACGCTGGATTTGATTGAGCGGCTCGATCCTGCCATCGTCATTCCCGGACATGGCGCCGTCTTCAGTGAGCTCGCCCCGGCCTTGGCTTTGGCCCGCAGCAAACTCGATGCCTTTGCGCAAAACCCCGAGCGGCATGCCCGCTACGGCACCAAAGTCTTGCTCAAGTTCAAGCTCTTGGAATGGGGGCGCATCTCTAAAACCGAGTTTTGCACCTGGGCCATGCAAGTGCCATATTTGAATGACCTGCACCAGCGCTTTGGACAGGACCATGAGCTGTCCACCTGGCTGGACATGATGCTCGCCGAACTCGCCCGCAGCGGCGCACTGGCCGTGCATGACGGGGTGCTGCATGACCTCTGAATGCGCACTTTAAAACCAAGAGAAATAAAAACATTGACCAATATTCTCATTAAGAATACACTTTGGCCATTGCCAGGGTTTGACGGGGCACGACACCAGTGCTTCTGCAAGCATCTAGACTGAACCGATGGGCCTTCCATCTCATGCCCTGTTGAGCTGCAGGACATGACTTACCTCTCAGCTCTGAGCGCCTACCGAATAGGGCGCTCTCAAACAACCCCATTCAATGTCCCCGACAAATGTGATTTAGCTGTCAGGCTAGGCACTTTTCCCGGTGGGATCTTTTTTAGAAACCACCTTTTCCTGCATGCAGGGTTTGCCTCAAAACCTGCACGCCACCTCTCTGAAAGGCTCAACCATGAGCAGCAAAATTTACGTGGGCAACTTGCCTTACACCATCGACGACGCCAGCTTGCGTCAAAACTTTTCTGAATTTGGCGGCGTTCTGTCGGCCAAAGTCATGATGGACCGCGACACCGGTCGATCCAAAGGCTTTGCCTTTGTCGAAATGTCCAGCGCCGAAGAAGCCCAAGCCGCCATCACAGGCCTGAACGGCATGTCGGTCAGCGGTCGCTCCATCGTGGTGAACATCTCCAAGCCCAAAGAGCCCAGCACCGGCTACGGCAGCGGTTACCGCGACACCCGCAACTGATCCAATCAGCTGCTCCGAAATAGCCGCTCTTGAGCGGCTTTTTTTCGGCATCAGCGATTATGGTTCTCAGGGCTGCCGCTGGTACCAGTACATCCGGCCGTCAGCATCACGCGTCACTGTGTTTATCCGGCTACCGGAACCTGAACCGATCTTCCGAACGCGCCAAGAAGAACCTGTTCTGACAGTTGAAAATGGCAACCTTTGCGCTTCGTCTGGTGGACCAATTGGACGGGCACCCATGACATCTTCAAGACCGACTGAAGACCCCTTGTTCAAAACAAGCGTGAATGGCGCATTGTTGCCAGCAGCCAGAAATTCGCTCCAACTCGCATTTGTAATGGTCGCGAAGTACCCATCAGTCACTTCACTGGGCTTCAAGGGCAGCGCTTCAACTGTGATGACATGGTCATGATTGGGAATCAAATTATTAGACCCGTCATAGTACTTAACCGTTATTTTTGGCCTCTGGGTAGCGAAAGTCGATCTCAATTGGTCAATTCTCAAATTGCTAAGTTCTGCAAAATTTCCAGCACAAGAATTGATGTTCGAAGGGTCAGTCAAAACTTCTAAATAGCCTACGGATATGCCATTGCAACCGTCAACTTCTAAAGGATTCACGAAAACAAAATCAGGCGCACCAGAGGTATTTGTACCAAACCAAGCCTTGGCATATCCAACAACAGTATTTCCGATAGTTGCATCATCGTAAATTGTAATATTGAATCCTGACCGTGTTTGAGGAGCATCATTACCTTGGACAGTTCTAGAAACAACTGCACCATATTCAGTATTCACAGGTGCTTGATCACCATATATTTTCCACGACCCGCCTTCAAGGCTGACTGGAAAAATGAACGGCTCGAAGCCACCATCATTGTATTTAACAGTAAATAGAACTTCACAAACAGGAAATGATCCGGTTGTGGCGCAATTTAAAACTTTTGCTGGCAAAAATTGGGCGCCAACCATATCATTCGCATCACCTGCTATTGAAGTAATAATGGCTGAACGATTCTCGCCACCGTGGAGAAAACTGCTCGAAAAAAGATTCAAAACTGACGCTGTAGCGTTTTGCCACGAAGATGGCGTTTGAAATGTGGCCTGCAATTCTCGACCAAGCAGATCGATGCCTGCAGTATCTAATGACGCAATGGTCCCAAGCGCGCCTGAGACGTTACCGCCCGAAGAAACTGTTGTAACCCCGTCGGAAGTTTTATTCTTCAACTGAACGCTTCGATCGGGTTGAACGGAAATCTTTACCAAATCTAGTAACTTATCCAAACCAGTCTTGTCTGCTGAGAATGGTGTATTCAAGAAATCAAGTGCTCCATTACCGATAATACCGGCGGCACTTCTTGCTGCGGATAGTGCATTACCGATAATGGTATTGGTTGCACTCACCTGTGAAGTTGTCAACAATGCAATTTTGGATGTATCTGTCGCAGCAAAAACGGCGCCTGGATCAGCCTGCATGACCTGTGAAACGATGGCGGTTGATACAGGGGTAACGTTAATGGTTTGATCAGTCGTACTGGTTACAACGCCAAAATGAACAGTTGTACGTCCACCACTTATTCCTTCTGCTTTAAGAAGCACTGGTGCTTGAAGGGTTGACAAAAAGTCAATTGAATACGTTCCGTCGTTGGCGATCGTGGTTGACGCCGTACGTCCGTTAACGTCAATGGCTGAAAGTGTTCCAGCACTGATAGGCGCTCCCACGGCAGCAACACCAGTTGGAACGGCTGTCGTTGATGAAGCACCACCTCCGCCACCACATGCAGAGATCAACAAGCAAGTGGCACCAAGCACCAAGGAACGCCGAATCGTAACCATCATCAATCTCCAATATATTTCCAGCAAGTCGTAAAGATACCGCATGGTAGCACATTGAACTCAAATTTAATATCGACTGCGGCTGTGCTGCTTGCAGAGTTGAGAGGGGGGAACGGAGGGTGGCTTTTGAAACGCAGACTTTTTCCCGTCCGCGTCTCGCTCGCTGTCTCAACACGAGGTGGCATGTGGGGACTGCGTCATTCAGCAAGCCCCACATCGTGTTGCAAGCAGAGGGCGCGTAGGACGAGCATGCATTGCACTGAGACCACAAAGAAAAACCCCACAGCCTCTTGCGAAACTGTGGGGTGAATCTGGTGGCCTGGGACGGAATCGAACCATCGACACGCGGATTTTCAATCCGCTGCTCTACCAACTGAGCTACCGGGCCGGTAAGGGTGAGATTGTAGCAGTACTTTTCCGTGAGGATGACTGCTGTGTTGAAAAATGTGCGTCACAGGGAGACCCTCACTTGGGCTTCGGTTTTGCTGTGTCAGCGGCATTGCACAGCCCTGGCACACAAGGATTGATCGTACTCGGGTGCGCTGCCTTGCAATGCATAACGGCACGCATGATCGGAACTCCTATTCAAGCGACAATTTTTTGAAGCTTGATGAATTACTATCGCTTCATTTCATACAGCAGGACAGTCACCTCGATCCAAGGCAACCAGCTGGTTATGGATTCACTGAGCCAAGATCGACCCCAATAAATAATCAATTTATGAAACGCATTTTTTCCCTATTTTTTGCTTTCACGGCCTTGTCTGCTCAAGCGTCGGAAGAGATGGTCAGCGTCCCGTTCGTCAACTGGAACGGCAAGCCCGAACAATTAGAGATGCGGATTTCAAAGCCTGCAGCGAATACAGCAGGCGACAAAAAGCCTGCTGTTGTTGTGTTGCATCACGGTGGGGGATGGGATACCCAAACGACCAAGCAATATGCCACGCTGCTCAATGGCGCCGGTTACATAACAGCCGAAACTGTGATGTTCAGGTCGCGTATGCAGCCCAGTCATTTTCAGGTTCCCAAGGTTTTTGCCACCCTTAAACATCTCGCCAGTTTGTCCGATGTTGATCCATCCAGAATCGCCGTCATGGGCCTTTCGGCGGGAGCATTTCAGTCCATTTATGCAGTCAGTGATTGGGCCACAAAAAAGTACGGTGATGGTCACAAATTTGCGTCTTCGGTTGCCTTTTACCCCGCCTGCTGGATCATCAAAAAGTCGTATCAAAACGACCTTGGAAGATTCAAGAACTCAAATTATCCTGATGACTTTTTGAATAAATTCACTGGCGCGCCTCTCACGATCCTCGCAGGTGGCAAGGACGACTATGACAACAAAAAACCCACCATGTGTGCTGACGCAGTTGACCTCATGCCAGATGCAAAGCAAAAGAGCATGACCAAGGTCCACGTGTTTGAAAACGCCACCCATGGTTGGGATCATGGGCAAACTTACTCATTCCATGAACCACTGGCTTGCGAGGGACGAGGTTGTACCAACACCAACCAAAGCGATCCCGCCACAACTGAAGCAGGCAAATCTATGCTCTTGAACATACTGCGCGATCAACTCAAACCCCAGTGACCCTGCTCTTCCTAATTTCTTATTCAAGCGCCAATTGATTTACGCTTTCTGAGTTGCAGGCGCAACGTTTGGATTGGGGGGCGTTGGCCATAACAACAGGACACCGCCCAGTGCAGTCACGGCCGCAGCCGCCCATGCCACGGCAGGAAAACCAAGCGGCAAAACGAGTCCGCCAATCCAAGCGCCCAAAGCATTGCCTATGTTGAATGCCGAAATATTGAGTGAGGCTGAGAGTTGAGGTGCTTCACGTGCAAGCTGCAACACTTGCATTTGTAAGGCAGGCACGATGGCAAAGCCGAACAATCCCCACATCAGCATGGCGATCGCAGCGGAAAAGGGCTCGGTGGCCAAGAACGGCATGAGCGCCAGAACCAGCACCATGCCCCACACCCAGAACAGCAAGGAATTGCGCAGTGACCGATCTGCCCAGCGTCCTCCCAGAATATTTCCCAGGGTCGAGCCGATACCAAACAGCAGCAAGTAAGCCCCCATCCAGGCCGTGGGGACCGATGACACGGATTGCAAATAGGGTGAGATGTAGGTGAACAGCGTAAATACGCCACCAAAGCTCAGCACGGTGCAGGCCAGCGCGCGCAGCAGTGGCAGGCGCGCTAAAACGGCGAGTTCTTGTTTCAAAGGTGTGGGCGTTTCACGGGCTTGTTCGGGCAGCAGCCACATGAGCATCAGCAAAGTCATGACACCCAAGGCGGCAACGCTTGCAAATGTGCTGTGCCACCCCCAGAGTTGCCCCATCCATGTGCCTGCAGGAACACCCAGAATATTGGCAAGAGTCAAGCCGGTGAACATCACGGCCACAGCCTGTGCCTGCTTTTCTGGAGGGACCAAGCGTGCCGCCAGGACCGAGCCCACCCCAAAAAAACTGCCATGTGCGAGTGAAGCAAGCACCCGCGCCAGCATGAGTTGGGTGTAGTCATTGACCCATGCAGCCCACAGGTTCCCGGCAATGAATAAACACATCAGCCCGATCAAGAGGCGCTTGCGCGGCCAATAGCGACCCATCAGCGTGAGAGAGGGCGCCCCCAGTGCAACGCCTAAGGCATAGCCGGTAATCAGCCACCCCGCTTGAACCAAGCTGACGTTGAGATCGGTGGCCACTTCAGGCAGCAAGCCCATGATGACGAACTCGGTGGTGCCGATGGCAAACGAGGCCAAGGCGAGGGCATAAATGGCAGGGTTCATGGGGGCACTCGGTTTGAGGAATAGGAAGGGCGATGCAGTTGCCGGGCCTGACATCGGCATTGCATCAAAAATAAATTTTAATAATTAAAATGCACACTTTTAAATTAGTTTAATTCAACTTCACAAGGTGGTAAGTCATGGACATGCAGGAGCCCCCTACTCAGGGGATTGATTTTCAGTTTTCAAGGGTTGATGTCATCGTTGAAAAGGTGATGGAGAAATGGCACGTGCCAGGCCTCACGCTTGGCATCACCCAAAATGGAGCGGTGGTTTACACCAAGGCATACGGGTGGAGGGACGTCGAGAAAAAAAGGCCCATGACCGTGGACACGGTGATGCCCATTGGTTCGAACAGCAAGTCTTTCAATGGCTTGTTGATGGCTTTGTTGGTGGACGAGAAAAAGCTTCGCTGGGACAGCAAAGTGGTCGAGCATTTGCCTGAGTTCAAACTCAAAGATGGCTACGCCACGCAGCACATGACCGTGCGGGATTTGCTCATCCACAACTCAGGTTTACCGAGGCATGACTTGGCGTTGTTCAGCCGAAACATGGCTCAGCAAGATGTGTTGGCGACCTTGCCGCATTTGGAGCCCAATACCTCATTCCGCCAAAAATTTCAGTATCAAAACATGATGCAAATGACAGCGAGTTATTTGCAAGAAAGGGTGACGGGTCTGCCATGGCATGCGCTGCTGACCCAGCGTGTCTTGGAGCCCCTCGGCATGACGAACTCCAACGCCACATGGAAAGATTGGTCTCAGGCGAAACAGTGGGCACAGCCTTATCGCTACCAAGAAGGTGGCTTACGTTTGATCGAACGCCAAAACATCGATGCTGTCGCCGGAGCTGGTGCCATCAACTCAACGGTGCCCGACATGCTGAAGTACCTTCAGTTTCGCTTAGGCTACCCGCCGAAAAACGGGGGCCCGCTGCTGTCTCAAGAACAATCCAAAGAGATCGACCGCAGTCAAATGCCGATGGGCAATTATTTTGAGGATGTGGAGACGGGAGACTACGCGATGGGCGTGATGCGCAGCCAATATGGGCGTCACACCCTTTTTTCTCATGGCGGTGCGGTTGAGGGGTTCATCTCGTCCATGGCTTGGGTGCCAGATGCCAAGTTAGGGCTTGTCGTTTTGACAAACAGTGAAACATCCGCTTCACGTGTTGTCCAAAATTCAGTGCTTGATTTGGCCCTGGGCCTGGATGCAAGCGACTGGATTGAGCGCGAAACTTTGAATGAGCAAACCTTGCAGAAAGCTCAGGATGCGATGCGCGCCAAGTTCATGCATGCGCGCATTCCGAACACCCAGCCCAGTCGCCCTTTGTCTGCGTTTGTGGGTCGCTACCACCATCCCGCGTATGGTGTCGTCGAGATCCAGCCAACGCAAGAGGGCTTGGCCATGCGTCTGGGCCGACTCAGTGCCAACTTGGTGCATCACCACTACGACGTTTTTTCTATCGATCCGCAAGCCAGCAACTTCTTTGGACAGATGTTGGTCCATCAAGCCATTGCATTCGCTGGCAACGATGCGGGGGTCGTGGACCGGATCACCATACCCGTCGAACCCACCTTGGCGCCGTTGGTATTCATGCGTCAATAAAGGCTGCGGGCCCTTGGCCGCCACCCCTGCGCAGCTTGGCAAAACGGGCTGGGTGTTGTGGTGTTGGCGTTGGCTTTCCTACTCGGCCTTGTCTGTCGTCCAGCCGCCGGCCGCGTTTGTCGCAGGCCAAAAACCATTCAACCCAAACGCTTGCTGCGGGACAAGTCAATACCCAGTTGTTTGAGCTTTCGATAAAGGTGCGTCCGCTCAAGGCCTGTCTTCTCCGCCACTTTGGTCATGGACCCCGATTCATGTGCCAAGTGGAATTCGAAGTAAGCCTTCTCAAAAGCATCACGCGCTTCGCGCAAGGGGCGGTCCAGGTCAAAGGTTTGTGCCACCTCCAGTGCAGCACCGCTGGCCTCTCCACTGAGGGCATTTGAAACCACCGAAACTGCCGGCGAAACCGTGGCCGCGTGGATGGCCTGCTTGACTTGATCACGCGCCAGGCCTTGCTCGACAGCCGTGAGCAATTTTTGCAAGGTGATGGGTTTTTCCAGAAAGGCTTGCGCACCGATCTTGACAGCATCCACCGCGGTGTCGATGGTGGCGTGCCCACTCATCATGATGACGGGCATGTTGAGCAGGCCTGTGGTGGCCCACTCTTTCAAGAGGCTCACGCCGTCGGTGTCGGGCATCCAAATGTCCAACAACACCAGGTCGGGACGCATGCGCTGACGGGCTTCACGCGCCATCGCAGCATTCTCAGCCAACTCCACCTGATGGCCTTCGTCAAACAGGATTTCCGAGAGCAGGTCACGAATGCCCAGCTCGTCATCAACCACCAAAATATTTGCCATAGTGTCTGTCTTGTCTCTGTTCAATGAATAGGCGGATGTGCGCGGCCCATCGTGGCATCCAAGGCGAATGATAACGAGACTTGAGCGCCTTGGATTTCGCCATCTTGCAAGGTGTTGCCCAGTTCAATTTTGGCCGCATGTTCATCGGCAATTTTCTTGACCACCGCCAAGCCCAAACCCGTGCCTTTGGCCTTGGTGGTGACATAGGGCTCGAAGGCTCGCTTGAGGATATTGGGCTCAAAACCGGGGCCTGTATCGGTCACCGTCAAACGGACACGCCGACGGGCTTCCAGCCACTCTGTACGCAAGCCCACGCTTGCGTTTTGCGGCACCAGTCCCTTGATCTCGCAGGCGTCTTGGGCGTTTTGCAAGAGGTTGTGAATGACTTGCCTGAGTTGCTGCGCATCCCCCATGATGGGCGGGCACGCAGGATCGAGGTCAGTGACCACCACGGCACGGCGCTCTTGATCGGTCGGCTCATTGGCATACAAGACCATCAAGTCGGCAATCAAGTCATTGAGCTGTACGGGCTGCAACTCGGCAGATGGCAAGCGGGCATAGTCACGAAACTCATTGACCAAGCGCTTCATGGCATCCACTTGGTCCACGATGGTCTTGACCGATTTGTGGAGCACGGCGTCGTCTTGCGCGTCGAGTTTTCCGATGAGTTTTCGCTGCAGGCGCTCTGCCGACAACTGAATGGGGGTCAAGGGGTTTTTGATCTCATGGGCCAGTCGCCTGGCCACTTCACCCCAAGCTTGAGCGCGTTCCGCCGAAACGATTTCCGAAATGTCGTCAAACACCAAGAGGCGCATGCCGTCCGGCAACAAAGCACCACGGGCCAACAAGGTGACCGCCGTCTCTGTCAAACCTTGTCCTGTGGCGTGGATTTCAAACGACTTTTGCCAATGGTCGAGCTCATGGGCGTCCTTGTCCACTCGCAGCAAGGCGAATTGCTCGGCCACACCCTTGGCAAACGTCTCCAGGCTCGGCAAGCTGAGCAGGGGGAGCCCCTGGTGCGCGGCCACGGGCACGCGCAAAATGCGCGTCGCGCCAGGGTTGGCCGATTGGATCACGCCTTGGGCATCGAGCACCATGACACCCGCCGTCAAATTGTCCAAAATGGTCTGCAAATTGCCACGTGCGGTGTCCAGCTGGAGCAAGCTGCGCTGCACATGGGTGCGGGCATCGAGCAATTGCTGCGTCATGGCCGCAAACGAGCGGGTCAAACCACCCAGTTCATCTTTGCCCTGCAAAGCAAGCTTGGGCGTCAAATCGCCAGAAGCCACCTGCCGCATGCCCAAGGCCAACAGCAACAAAGGGCGTGCCAGTTGGTTGCCCAGCAACACGGCCAACAAAATGGCCCCCAGCACGGCCAAAAAAAGACTGAGGGTCAACGTGCCAATGTACATGCGCCGCAAGCCATCTCGGGCCAAAGCGCGCTCTTGGTACTCGCTGTAAGCGGCTTGCACCTCCAAGGCGTTGTTGACCAAGGTGGGCGGGAGCTCTTGCGTCAACTGCAAGAAGCGGCGGTCTTCTTCAAAGGAGAGTCCTGCTTGGGGCAGCAACACCAACACTTTGATGCGCCCTTGGTCTGCACCGGGTGTGCTGTCGTCAAAGCCCTCGACCCACTCCACGCGTCCTTTTTGTCGCGCGTCCTTGATTTGCTGAGTGGGCGGGCGCTCAGGACGGATTTGGAATCGGGACTGCCCAGCGCTGGCCACCATGCGGCCACTGGCGGTCCACAACACGGCATCCGAGACACCGAGTTGCTCTCTCATTTTTTCAAGGGCAATGCCGGCGCTCACATCGGGCACATCGCTCAACTGCGTGGCGGCCACACGCGCTTGCTTGGACAGGTCCGAGCTCAGCGTGTCCAAGGTCGCACGCCCCAAGTTGAGGCCCGCCACCAAAGCAGCCTCCACTTTGACGTCGAACCAACTTTCGATGGAGCGCGAGACAAATTGGTAGGACACCACATAAATCAGCAAGCCAGGTATCACCCCCACCAAGGCGAATATGCCGGCCAACTTGACCAGCAAGCGCGCCCCGAATTGGCCACGTTTGAGCCGCAGCAACAGACGGACCGCGCCCCACAAGATGGTGACCAGCAAACCGCTGGCCACAATGGCGTTGACCAAAGCCAACCATTCGTAATTTTGGTTGTAGCTTTCGCGGTTGCCCGTGGCCTGGGTCATCAAGACCAACAAGCCCAAACCAATCACCACCACGGCCAGTGAACCCAAACCCAACAGCCAACGGCTGGTGCGAGAGGCCGCCTGTGCCTGTTTTTCCGAACGCTTGGTCAAGCCCCGCATTTCAGCGCACCATGTCAGCCGTCAAGCGAATTTGTCTGGCCACCGACAAGGACCATTCGGTCTGGTTGCCTGCCGCAATCTGAAACGGGCGTGGCAATTGGGACATGTCCAGCCAAAACCGGTAGTTGATGTATTGGCGTGTGTCCGGCGGCAAATCGGCCATGTCGGCGATTTTCCAACCCGATTGACGTCGAATCACCGCCAATGCGTCGGGCAGATTTTCGAAACTTTGTGAAATGCTACCGGCCAGGCCCCCACTGGAGATCGGCTCATTGGAAACATTCAAACGCCAACGGCGTGTCAGGGGCTGGAAGGCCAATCGGTAGTAACGGCTGGCCGTGCCCACTTTGCGGTCCGACCAGTACCAGCGGTCACGCATGACCTCCGCTTCGGCCACAAAATGGACCGCCAGGCCTTTGATCAAAGCGTCCTCGACTGCGGGCGCCAGTTCCAGCTTGAGCTGGGTGGTCAAATAGAGTGCGGCATCCCTGCGCTCAGGACGAAGCTCCGTCAACTCCGCCACAGAGTTCTGCGCCCATGCCACAGACGCAAGCAAAAGCCAGGCCCCCAGGACCCAGCTTCCCCACCGCCGAGGTTCAACCTTGGCGCTTTTCCAGCAGTGCGTAATAAAACCCATCGTGTTCACCCAAGGGATTGTGATCGACTGGCAAGCCTGCCGGGGGCTGACCGGGTATCAAATGCCCAGGAGAGGGCCGTAAATGGGCATCGGTGTTGCGTTGAAGAAACGCTTGCACTGTTTCATCGCCCTCGGCCTTGAACACAGAGCAAGTGCAATACAGCAGTCGACCGCCGGGCTTGAGCAAAGGCCACAGTGCCTTGAGCAACATGGCTTGCGTTTTGGCCAACTGGCCGCTGTCGGTGGGTCTGCGCAACCAGCGCACGTCGGGGTGTCTGCGCACGATGCCAGATGCCGTGCACGGCGCGTCCAGCAAGATGGCATCAAAGGCTTGCCCATTCCACCAGTCCGCAGGCTGGCCTGCATCTGCGGCCATCACCTGCCCTTGCACGCCCAAGCGCCGCAGGTTTTGGTGAATGCGTTCGCAACGCGAAGCATCGACATCCAGCGCCACCACGCTGGCCTTGGGGCAGAGCTCCAACAAATGCCCGGTTTTGCCACCCGGTGCAGCGCAAGCATCCAAAATCCGCCATTCGGCTTGCTTGTCCAAGCCCTGCATCAACAAAGGTGCGGCCAATTGTGCGGCGGCGTCTTGCACCGATACATGGCCTTCAGAAAAGCCCGGCAAGTGCTGAACGGGCAAGGCTTTGCCCAACTGCAAACCGTGATCGCCCACCGCTTGAGAGGGCACACCCAGCGCATCGAGCTTCTTTTTGTAGTCCGCCACCCCTTGGTGCTGGGTGTTCACCCGCAGCGTCATGGGTGCTGGGGTCTGGGCCAGGGTCAGCAGCGTCTGCCAATGCAAGGGGTGGTCTGCCTGCAAGCGCTCAACCCACCACCGCGGGTGGTTCCATTGCGCTTGAACATCTGTGTCTGTACGCTGCACCAAGGCTTCGCGCTCGCGCATGAAACGGCGCAAACAGGCGTTCACAAACCCGCTTTGCGCTTGCGTGCTTCGCTGTTGGCGAGCGGCCTCCACCGCTTGGTTGACCAAGGTGTGGATGGGGTAAACCGCATCGGCATCACGCCAGCACAAGGCCAAGGCACTGCAGAGCAAGGCATCAACGGCTGGTGGCGGTGTTTTGCTGGCCAGGCATTGCCTCAAAGCCGTGGCACGCCCCAAATGTCTGAGCACCTGAAAACTCAAGGCTTGCACGCCGGGTCGCAGTTCGGCAGGAACGCTTTCCAGTTGCGCCGTGAGCGAGCGCCCTTGCCGGGTCGCCTGCACAGCCGCTGCCGTCGATTGAAGCAAACGCCACAGTGGGGCCGATTGACCCTGCATGGTGTGTGCGTGGATGGTGTCGTTTTGTTTCATCGTTGACTTCGGTCAGGCGTCAGCTCACGCCCACCGACAGATCCATTTTGGTGGCGGGCTGCAGGCCCAAGCGCCTGCCAAGCCACGCTGCGGGCGGCATGGCCAAGGCGTCGTTATAAGCCACCACCGCCACATGGTATGGAATCAAAGCAGCAGGCAAAGTTTGCCGCATCCGGTTCAGCGCAATCTCCAGATCGGGTTTGATGGCCTCGTTGTCTTTTTGCAGCAACGCCCGAATTTCGAGCACCACCTTGTGGTGAAGTGCCAGCACTTGCTTTTGCCCCTCGACCGCCAGCGGCTGCAAACGGGCCTGAAGCAAGGCTTCCACCAGTTCATCACAGGCCGATTGCAGGGTTTGGAGTTCGCCCTCTGCTTCGGTGAGCGACGTGTGCAGCGATTGGCGTGCCGCGATGCCGCCTTGCAGCCGAACCAGCAAGCGCAACCAAACGGCATCCACACTGCCCCACTGGCGAACCACTTCGGCGCGCAATCGCACCAGACGGTTGTGTGCCCCCACTGCCCAGAACAAGGCCATCGCCATCAGCACGCCAAAGATCAACGCTTCCATGCCCGCACCCTTGTTGAACCTTCACCATAAAAACAGCCCCTGACCGCAAAACGGTGCAGGGGCTGTTCACACCGTTCACCTTTTAACGGGTGAACGCATCACTCAGACGGCTTCGCCAGCATCGGTGACAGTGTCTTCCGCCGACTCGCCCGCCAGGTCCGCTGCTTCTGCATCGGCAATGGCTTTGCGCTCGGCGTCGTCCATGGCGTCCTTGACAGCACGGGCCTTGTGATAAGCCAGACCTGTACCTGCAGGAATCAAACGGCCCACGATCACGTTTTCCTTCAGACCACGCAGCTCGTCGCGCTTGCCCATGATGGCCGCTTCGGTCAACACACGGGTCGTTTCCTGGAAGGAAGCGGCCGAGATGAACGAATCGGTCGACAAAGAAGCCTTGGTGATACCCAGCAACAAGTTGCTGAATGTCGCAGGGATCTTGCCTTCGGCTTGCAAGGCATCGTTGGTGTTGAGCATTTCGGAACGTTCGACTTGCTCACCCGAGATGTAGGTGGACTCTCCAATGTTCTCGACCACCACACGGCGCAACATCTGACGAACAATCACTTCGATGTGCTTGTCGTTGATCTTCACGCCCTGCAAGCGGTAAACGTCCTGCACTTCGTCCACGATGTAACGGGCCAACTCTTCGATGCCCAACAAGCGCAGGATGTCTTGTGGGTCGGCTGGGCCGTCCACAATGCTTTCGCCCTTGTTGACCACTTGGCCTTCGTGCACCAGGATGTTCTTCTCTTTAGGGATCAGCTCATCCCAGACCTTGCCTTCAGGGTCAGTGATCTGCAAACGGACCTTGCCTTTGGTCTCTTTACCAAACGACACGGTACCGGTGATCTCGGCCAGCATGCCTTTGTCTTTGGGCGTACGGGCTTCGAACAGCTCGGCCACACGGGGCAAACCGCCGGTAATGTCTCGGGTCTTCTGACCTTCCACAGGGATACGGGCCAGCACTTCGCCTGGGCCCACGTCCATGCCGTCGCGCACCTGGATCAGCGAGCCGATCTGGAAGCCAATCGTCACCGAGTGGTCGGTGCCGGGGATCTTGACTTCTTTGCCTGCTGCATCGATCAACTTCACCTGTGGACGGATGACCTTGGCCGCACCACGGCGCTTGGGGTCAATGACCACCAGAGTGGACAAACCCGTCACCTCGTCGAGCTGCTTGGCCACGGTCAGGCCTTCTTCGACGTTCTCGAACTTCACCTGACCGGCGAATTCAGTGATGATCGGGCGGGTCAATGGGTCCCAGTTGGCCAAAATGGTGCCGGCCTTGATGGTCTGGTCGGCTTTGATCGACAAGATGGCACCGTAGGGCACTTTGTGGCGCTCGCGCTCACGGCCGTGCTCGGTGATGACGATTTCGCCAGAACGGGAAATCACCACCAACTCACCTTTGGTGTTGGTCACGTAACGCATCGTGGCATTGAAGCCGATGGTGCCGTTGGACTTGGCTTCCACGCTGGAGGCCACCGCCGCACGCGAAGCCGCGCCACCAATGTGGAAGGTACGCATGGTCAGCTGGGTACCGGGTTCACCGATGGACTGGGCAGCGATCACGCCGACAGCTTCACCGTTGTTGACCAGGCCACCACGGCCCAAATCGCGGCCGTAGCACTTGGCACACAGGCCAAAGCGTGTTTCGCAAGTCAGTGCGGTGCGCACTTTGACTTCGTCCACACCCGCGATTTCCAGCTCCTCGATGAGGTCTTCGTCGAGCATCACGCCCGCTTGGGCCAACACCGCGCGGTTTTCTGGATGCAACACATCTTCGGCCACCGTGCGGCCCAAGATGCGGTCACGCAGAGATTCGATGACTTCACCGCCTTCAACGATGGCGCGCATCAGCGAACCATCCGAGGTGCCGCAATCGAGCTCGGTCACGACCAAGTCTTGCGTCACGTCCACCAAACGACGGGTCAGGTAACCCGAGTTGGCGGTCTTCAAAGCCGTGTCGGCCAGACCTTTACGCGCACCGTGTGTCGAGATGAAGTACTGCAACACGTTCAGACCTTCACGGAAGTTCGCCGTGATGGGGGTCTCGATGATGGAGCCGTCAGGCTTGGCCATCAGACCCCGCATACCGGCCAACTGGCGGATCTGCGCGGCAGAACCACGGGCACCGGAGTCGGCCATCATGTAAATCGAGTTGAACGATTCCTGATCGACTTCGTTGCCATGGCGGTCAATGGTCTTCTCTTTGCGCAGTTGGTCCATCATCACCTTGGAGACGACGTCACCCGCTTTGCCCCAGATGTCCACCACCTTGTTGTAGCGCTCGCCAGCGGTCACCAGACCCGAGACGTATTGCTGCTCGATGTCTTTGACTTCTTTCTCGGCCGCTTCGATGATGGCGGGCTTTTCTGGCGGCACCAACATGTCGTCGATGCCGATCGAGATGCCGGCACGTGTGGCCAAACGGAAACCGTTTTGCAACAGTTTGTCGGCGAACACCACGGTCTCTTTCAAGCCGCACTTGCGGAAAGACGTGTTGATCAGCTTGGAGATTTCCTTCTTCTTCAGCGCCTTGTTCAGGTTGGAGAAAGGCAAGCCTTTGGGCAGGATTTCCGACAGCAAGGCGCGGCCCACAGTGGTTTCCACCATCGACACGGACGAGGTGAATTCACCCGTCGCTTTGTCTTTGGTCCACTCGGTCATGCGCACGTTGATCTTGGCCGTCAACTCGACAGCGTTGGCGTCCAAGGCGCGCTGCACTTCACCGATGTCGGAGAAGATCAAGCCTTCGCCCTTGGCGTTGATGCGGTCGCGGGTCGCGTAGTACAAACCCAGCACCACGTCTTGCGAGGGCACAATCGATGGTTCGCCAGATGCAGGGAACAAGATGTTGTTCGAAGCCAGCATCAAGGTGCGGGCTTCCATTTGCGCTTCCACCGACAAAGGCACGTGAACGGCCATCTGGTCACCGTCGAAGTCGGCGTTGAAGGCCGCGCAAACGAGGGGGTGCAACTGAATGGCTTTGCCTTCGATCAGCAAGGGCTCAAACGCCTGAATACCCAAACGGTGCAGCGTAGGCGCACGGTTGAGCATCACGGGGTGCTCTTTGATGACCTCTTCCAAGATGTCCCACACCACGGGAGTGCCGGCTTCAACTTCTTTCTTGGCGGCCTTGATGGTGGTCGCGATGCCCATGGCTTCAAGACGCGCAAAGATGAACGGCTTGAACAACTCGATGGCCATCAACTTGGGCAAACCGCACTGGTGCAGTTTGAGTGTTGGACCGACGGTAATGACCGAACGACCAGAGTAGTCGACGCGCTTGCCCAGCAAGTTTTGACGGAAACGACCGCTCTTGCCTTTGATCATGTCGGCCAAAGACTTCAGGGCGCGCTTGTTGGCGCCGGTCATGGCCTTGCCGCGACGGCCGTTGTCCAGCAAGCTGTCCACGGCTTCTTGCAGCATGCGCTTTTCGTTGCGCGCAATGATCTCGGGCGCCTTCAATTCCAGCAAACGGCGCAGGCGGCTGTTGCGGTTGATGACACGGCGGTACAAGTCGTTCAGATCGGAAGTCGCAAAGCGACCGCCATCCAGCGGCACCAATGGACGCAAGTCCGGTGGCAACACGGGCAGCACTTCGAGCACCATCCAACCGGGTTTGATGCCCGACTTCTTGAAGGCTTCCAGCACTTTGAGGCGCTTGGAGTTCTTCTTCACTTTGAGTTCGGAACCCGTCAAGTCACCGCGCAGGCGCTCGATCTCGCTTTCGATGTCAATGCCTTCGAGCAATTCGCGAATGCCTTCAGCGCCCATCTTGGCCGTGAATTCATCGCCGTACTCTTTGACTTTGGCGTCATAGTCGTCTTCGGACATGATGCCGAATTTCTTCAGCGGGGTCATGCCGGGATCGGTCACGACATACGCTTCAAAGTACAGCACGCGTTCGATATCGCGCAGCGTCATGTCGAGCACCAGGCCCAAACGCGACGGCAAAGACTTCAGGAACCAGATGTGGGCGCAAGGCGCAGCCAGATCGATGTGGCCCATGCGCTCGCGACGCACTTTGGTTTGTGTGACTTCAACGCCGCACTTCTCGCAGATCACACCGCGGTGCTTGAGGCGTTTGTACTTGCCGCACAAGCATTCGTAGTCTTTGATGGGGCCAAAAATCTTGGCGCAAAACAGACCGTCGCGCTCGGGCTTGAAGGTGCGGTAGTTGATGGTTTCCGGCTTTTTCACTTCACCGAAAGACCACGAACGGATCTTCTCGGGCGATGCCAGGCCGATGCGGATCGCATCGAAATGGTCATCGGGCGTGAACTGCTTGAACAGGTCGAGTAGTGATTTCATGGTTTAAATCCTTTGCCTGTGAATTAAGAACGCTCGAGCTCGATGTCAAGGCCCAGCGAACGGATTTCCTTGACCAGCACGTTGAACGATTCGGGCATGCCCGCTTCGATGGAGTGTTCGCCTTTGACGATGCTCTCGTACACCTTGGTACGGCCTTGCACGTCGTCGGACTTCACGGTGAGCATCTCTTGCAGGACGTAAGAGGCGCCATACGCTTCCAGTGCCCACACTTCCATCTCACCGAAACGCTGACCACCGAACTGCGCCTTACCACCCAGCGGCTGCTGAGTGACCAAGCTGTAAGGACCGGTCGAGCGGGCGTGCATCTTGTCGTCCACCAAGTGGTGCAGTTTCAAGAAGTGCATGTAGCCAATGGTGGTTGGACGGTCAAAGGCGTCGCCTGTGCGGCCGTCAAACAAGTTGGCTTGTGTGCGTGTGGCCGTCAGACCCTTGGCTTTGGCCAGGTCTTCTGGGTAAGCCAGGTGCAGCATCGCGCGGATTTCTTCTTCGGCAGCTCCGTCGAACACGGGCGTGGCGAATGGGAAACCTTCTTTGAGGTTGCCGGCCATGGCCAAGACCTCGTCGTCGCTCAGTTGCGACAGGTCTTCCTTGCGGCCCATGCTGTTGTACAGCTGCTCGAACAGCTTGCGCAGATCGGCAATCTTTTCCATGCGCTGGGTTTCGGCTTGCAGCATGTTGCCAATGCGCTGACCGATGCCTTTGCCAGCCCAGCCCAAGTGAACTTCCAGCACCTGACCCACGTTCATGCGTGAAGGAACGCCCAAAGGGTTCAACACGATGTCGGCAGGTGTACCGTCAGCCATGTAAGGCATGTCTTCAACGGGAACGATCTTGGAGACCACACCCTTGTTGCCGTGGCGGCCAGCCATCTTGTCACCTGGCTGCAAGCGACGCTTGACGGCCAAATAGACCTTGACCATCTTGAGCACGCCTGCGGGCAACTCATCACCTTGGGTCAATTTCTTGCGCTTTTCTTCAAACGACAAGTCAAAGCTGTGGCGGGTCTGCTCCAGCGAGTTCTTGATGGACTCGAGTTGCATGGCCACGTCGTCTTCCGCTGGACGGATGTCGAACCAGTGGAACTTTTCAACCGACTCCATGTAGGCTTTGTCAAGCTTGGTGCCTTTGGCTAACTTTTGAGGGCCGCCGTTGGCCACGCGGCCCACCAGCAACTTCTCGATGCGGTCAAACGCGTCGGCTTCAACAATGCGCAACTGGTCATTCAGATCCAGGCGGAAACGCTTGAGTTCGTCGTCAATGATCTGTTGAGCACGCTTGTCACGCACGATGCCTTCACGGGTGAAGACCTGCACGTCGATCACAGTGCCTTGCGAGCCCTGGTCCACGCGCAAGGAGGTGTCTTTCACATCGCTGGCTTTTTCGCCGAAGATGGCGCGCAACAGTTTTTCTTCAGGCGTGAGGGTGGTCTCGCCTTTCGGTGTGACCTTGCCCACCAACACGTCGCCGGGCTGCACTTCTGCACCCACGTAGATGATGCCGGAATCGTCCAAACGACCCAATTGCTGCTCGGACAAGTTGGGGATGTCGCGCGAAATTTCTTCGGCGCCCAGCTTGGTGTCACGGGCCATGACCACGAGTTCTTCGATGTGGATCGAGGTGTAGCGGTCTTCCGACACCACACGCTCAGAGATCAAGATCGAGTCTTCGAAGTTGTAGCCGTTCCATGGCATGAAAGCGATCAGCATGTTCTGACCAATGGCGATTTCGCCCAGGTCGGTCGATGCGCCGTCGGCAATCACGTCACCCTTGGCCAACTTGTCGCCACGCTTGACGATGGGGCGCTGGTGGATGTTGGTGTTCTGGTTGGAACGCTGGTACTTGATCAGGTTGTAGATGTCCACACCCACTTCACCCGCCAAGGCCTCGGCGTCGTTCACGCGGATCACGATGCGGGTGGCGTCGACATAGTCCACGATACCGCCGCGTGTCGCGGTGACCACAGTGCCGGAGTCGACCGCTGCAACGCGCTCGATGCCGGTTCCGACCATGGGCTTTTCAGGGCGCAGCACAGGCACAGCCTGACGCGACATGTTGGCACCCATCAAAGCGCGGTTGGCGTCATCGTGTTCCAGGAATGGGACCAGAGATGCGGCCACAGACACGATCTGGGCTGGCGACACGTCCATGTATTGGATGCGCTCGGCACCGCACAGGATGGATTCGCCTTTTTCACGGGCCGAGACCAAGTCACCGGTCAGCTTGCCGTCTTTGTCCAACGTGGCGTTGGCCTGGGCAATGACGTACTTGCCTTCTTCGATGGCCGACAGGTAGTCGATGTTCATCGTGACTTTGCCGTCGATCACTTGGCGGTAAGGGGTTTCGATGAAACCGTACTCGTTCAAGCGGGCATACAAAGCCAGCGAGTTGATCAGACCGATGTTGGGACCTTCTGGCGTCTCAATGGGACAGACGCGACCGTAATGGGTCACGTGCACGTCACGCACTTCAAAGCCTGCACGCTCGCGGGTCAAACCACCTGGGCCAAGGGCCGAAACACGGCGCTTGTGGGTGATCTCGGCCAAGGGGTTGGTCTGGTCCATGAACTGGGACAGCTGCGATGCGCCAAAGAACTCTTTGAGCGCTGCCGAGATCGGCTTGGAATTGATCAGGTCATGCGGCATGAGCGGCTCTTGCTCGGCCTGGCCCAAACGCTCTTTCACGGCTTTTTCGATGCGCGCCAAACCTGTGCGGTATTGATTTTCGGCCAGTTCACCCACGCAACGCACGCGGCGGTTGCCCAAGTGGTCGATGTCATCGACCTCGCCATTGCCGTTGCGCAAGTCCACCAAAATCTTGACCACTGCCAAGATGTCTTCGTTGGTCAAGACCATGGGGCCTGTGGAGTCTGGACGACCGACACGGGCGTTGAACTTCATGCGACCGACGCGTGACAAATCGTAGGTGTCGGGGTTGTAGAACAAGCGCTGGAACAGGGCTTGCACGGCGTCTTCTGTTGGCGGCTCGCCAGGACGCATCATGCGGTAGATGGCCACGCGAGCAGCAAATTCGTCGACGGTTTCGTCGATGCGCAGGGTTTGCGAAATGTACGCACCTTGGTCCAACTCGTTGGTGTAGATGCAAGGCAGGTCTTGGATGCCCGAGGTGCGCAGCTTTTTCAGCAGCGCTTCGGTCAACTCTTCGTTGGCCTTGGCGATGATTTCGCCCGTATCGGCTTCCACAATGCTGCGCGCGACCACACGACCCAAGAGGTAGTCTTCTGGCACGCTGATGTGCGTGGTGCCCGATTGTTCGAGCTCACGGGTGTGGCGCACTGTGATGCGCTTGTCTTTGGCCACCACCACTTTGCCGGACTTGTCGGTGATGTCAAAACGGGCCACTTCGCCGCGCAGACGCTCGGCCACAAATTCCATCTGTGCGCCGCTGTCCATCAGACGGAAGTTGTCGTTGACGAAGAAGTTCGCCAAGATCGACTCAGGGTTCAAGCCAATGGCTTTGAGCAGAATCGACACGGGCATCTTGCGACGACGGTCAACGCGGAAGTACAGGATGTCTTTCGGGTCGAATTCGAAGTCGAGCCACGAACCGCGGTAAGGGATGATGCGGGCGGAAAACAGCAGTTTGCCCGAGCTGTGGGTTTTGCCCTTGTCGTGCTCAAAGAACACGCCAGGCGAGCGGTGCAATTGAGACACGATCACGCGCTCTGTTCCGTTGATGATGAAGGAGCCCTTGTCGGTCATCAAAGGCACTTCGCCCATGTAGACCTCTTGCTCCTTGACTTCCTTGACCACTTTGTTTTGTGAGGTCGAAGAGTCACGGTCGTAAATGATGAGCTGAACGCGCGCGCGCACAGCCGACGAGAAGGTCAGACCACGCGTCTGGCATTCGCGCACATCGAACGCTGGTTTGGCCAAGTTGTACTCGACGAATTTCATCTCCACAAAACCGTTGTGGGACACGATCGGGAATGCCGACTCAAATGCGGCTTGCAGACCTTCGTGTGTGCGTTTGGATGAAACAACACCCGCTTGCAGGAAAGACGTGTAAGCGTCTTTTTGCATTTGCAGCAGGTAAGGAACTTCGAGCACGCTTTCGCGGCTGCCGAAACTTTTGCGGATTCGCTTGCGTTCGGTGTATGAATAGGCCATGAGATCTCCGGGCTTGATCTTTCAGAACTGTGTGTTGCGCGAGTTTTAGGCTCGCACAACGGGCTTGGCGGCTGGCCTCTACCAGCTTTGGCGGACGATTGCGCATTGCACGCAACCCGAACCAAGGGTCTTCTGCAGTCGGGTCAGAAAACACTGGAAAGAAGACTGGGATCAATCTGCTTTCCGGTGTTTCGTTAAAACGCTGAAAACAAGACTGATGAGGGTCTGCTTTTCGGTGTGCTCTTCAAGCACCAAAGGCTGGAGGCCCTTTCGGACACTCCAGCCTTGGAACAAAACCGAATTACTTGAGTTCGGCCTTGGCGCCGGCTTCTTCCAGCTTTTTCTTAGCGGCTTCAGCGTCAGCTTTTGGCAGGCCTTCTTTGACCGCCTTAGGAGCGCCGTCCACCAAGTCTTTGGCTTCTTTCAAGCCCAGACCGGTGATTTCGCGCACAGCCTTGATCACGGACACTTTGTTGGCGCCGGCTTCGAGCAACATGACGTTGAAGTCAGTCTTCTCTTCAGCGGCAGCAGCAGCACCGCCACCAGCAGCAGCAGGAGCAGCCATAGCGGCAGCGCTCACACCAAACTTCTCTTCGATGGCTTTCACCAGTTCGTTGAGTTCCATGACCGTCATGCTGTCCAGCGCGGTCAAAAATGCGTCTTTATCGAATGCCATTTTTATTTCCTAACAATTGGTTAAAACACGAATGCTGGCCTTAAGCGGCAACAGCTTCGCCTTCGCCTTTTTTGGCCGCCAACGCACCCAGCACAACGGCTGTACGCGACATGGGCGACATCAACAAGCCACACAACTGGGCCAACAAAACTTCTTTCGAAGGGATGTTTGCCAATTGCTTAACGCCGTTCACGTCCAAAGCTTTACCTGCAAATGCACCTGCACGAATGACCAACTTGTCGTTGGTTTTCGCGAAGTCAGCCACCACCTTGGCGGCGGCGACTGCATCTTCAGAGAAGCCATAGATCAGCGGACCGGTCATCTGGTCGGCGACAACTTCAAACTGCGTACCTGTCACAGCACGGCGAGCCAAGGTGTTTTTCAACACCGTCAGCGATACGCCGAGGCTGCGAGCTTTGACACGCAGGTTGGTCATGTCAGCGACCGTGATACCACGGTATTCCGCCATCACAAGCGTTTGAGCTTTACCGGCGAGGTCGGTCACTTCGGAAATGACCGCTTCTTTCTCACTGCGATTCAGACTCAAGGTCTACTCCTTTATATGTGTTGTCGGGTTGCCCCTAAAACACGCCTATTTGCAGCGACCAACTGTTCAGGATCTTCATCCATCTGCAGCGGGATCGCCATCTGCGTTGGCCCAAACCTTCAAGCGAACTTGGCGGTCTGTTGATTAAGCACACCTCTGTGTGCACCAACGGTCTTGGATGGCCTGCAGACCCTTTAGCAAGGACTGCAGCCCACCACATCGAGCCAGCTTTTCAGCCGACTCAAATTTTTATCGCCATCAAGCTGCGATGGATTGTGTGTCGACGCGAACGCCCACACCCATGGTCGAGGACACGGCCACTTTGCGCAGGTAAACACCCTTGCTGGTGGCGGGCTTGGCTTTCACCAAAGCTTCGATCAGTGCCGCCAAGTTGCCTTGCAACTTGTCGGTGTCGAACGAGCGACGACCGATGGTGCCGTGCACGATACCGGCTTTGTCAACGCGGAACTGGACTTGACCGGCCTTGGCGTTGCGCACAGCTGTGGCGACGTCAGGGGTCACAGTGCCGACTTTGGGGTTAGGCATCAGGCCACGTGGGCCCAGGATCTGACCCAAAGTACCCACAACGCGCATCGCGTCAGGCGCAGCAATCACCACGTCAAAAGGCATATCGCCCGCTTTCACGCGTGCAGCCAAATCGTCCATGCCGACCACGTCTGCGCCAGCAGCCAGCGCTTCTTCAGCTTTGGCGCCTTGAGCGAACACGGCCACGCGTGCGGTTTTACCGGTGCCGTTAGGCAACACGACAGCACCACGAACCACTTGGTCAGATTTCTTGGCATCGATGCCCAATTGAACGGCCACGTCAATGGACTCGTCGAACTTGGCGGTGGCGCACTCTTTGACCATGGTCAAAGCATCGGCCAAAGCGTACAACTTCAGGCTGTCAACTTTGCCAACGAGGGCTTTTTGTTTTTTAGTGAGCTTGGACATTTACACGCCCTCCACATTCACGCCCATGGAACGGGCAGTACCAGCGATGGTGCGAACAGCTGCGTCCATGTCGGCAGCAGTCAAGTCTTTCATCTTGGTTTTGGCGATCTCTTCCAGCTGAGCGCGGGTGATCTTGCCCACTTTTTCCAGACCTGGCTTGGTCGAAGCCTTGTCCAGCTTCAGTGACTTCTTGATCAAAGTGGCCGCTGGCGGTGTTTTGATGATGAAGGTGAAGGATTTGTCTGCAAACGCAGTGATGACCACTGGCAATGGCAGGCCCGGCTCAACGCCTTGGGTCTGGGCGTTGAACGCCTTGCAGAATTCCATGATGTTCAAACCACGTTGACCCAGTGCAGGACCAATAGGTGGTGATGGATTGGCTTTACCAGCTGGCACTTGCAGCTTGATGAAGCCGACGATTTTTTTCGCCATGCTTTTCTCCTTGCGGGTTTTAACGCTCAAAACCAATCGGCTTTGGGCTCCCCGGGGTTAACGACTCTGAAATAGTGTTGGGCGCCGAGTCGGGTAGCGCCAAACAGGGAATTGAGAAAAACCGATCAGGTTTTTTCGACTTGTCCGAACTCCAACTCAACGGGTGTGGCGCGACCGAAAATGGTCACCGAAACACGCATTTTGTTGCGCTCGTAATTGACTTCTTCGACCGTGCCATTGAAATCGGTGAACGGGCCCTCTTTGACGCGGATGTATTCACCCACTTCAAATTCAACCTTGTGGCGTGGCTTGTCCGTGCCTTCTTGCATCTGGCTCACGATTTTCTGGACATCGGCTTCGGAAATCGGAGCGGGTCGGTTTTTGGCGCCACCCACAAAGCCCGTGACTTTGTTGGTGTGCTTGACCAAATGCCAAGTTTCGTCGTCCATGACCATTTCCACCAGCACATAGCCAGGGAAAAACTTGCGCTCTGTGGTGCGCTTTTGGCCGTTTTTAACTTCTACAACCTCTTCGGTCGGCACCAGAATGCGACCAAATTTGATCTCCATGCCAGAGCGCGCAATGCGTTCGATGATGTTTCGCTCGACCGCTTTTTCCATACCGGAATAAGCGTGCACGACATACCACTTCAGATCTGGATTGGTCGAAGAGCCCGCCATGGGGGCGTTGACTACAGCATCGTTCATTATTTTTTCCACCCAAGAATCAGATCGTAGAAAACCCATTCCAGAGTTTTGTCGGTGAGCCACAAAAAGAGGGCCATCACCACCACAAAAGCAAAAACGTAAGCCGTGATTTGCATGGCTTCTTTGCGCTCGGGCCATACAACCTTCTTGACTTCACGCACGGCATCGCGACCGAAAGCGATCAATTGGCGGCCTGACTCGGAAGTGAAGAACACAGCCACCGCAGCCAGCAAGCCGACCAACAAGCCCGCCCACTGAACCCAACCACCTCGGCCGGCCAACATGTAAAAGGCCACGAGCGCACCAATGACCAATGCAGCAGCCAGCGCCACTCGCATCTTGTCACCCGCAGCATTCACTGTTTGAACTTCAGACGTTGCCATACGGCTTGAAACCTTTGTTGAGCCCCCGATGAACGAAGACCCTTATCAGACAAGGAAGCCCGCTAGGGGCTAGCGGGCTTGGAAATCCACCTTTTCAGGTGGCAGGGGCAGTAGGAATCGAACCTACAACCTTCGGTTTTGGAGACCGACGCTCTGCCAATTGAGCTATACCCCTACAGATGATTTTCAGGCGATGATCTTGGCAACAACGCCAGCGCCAACCGTGCGGCCACCTTCGCGGATAGCGAAGCGCAAGCCTTCTTCCATCGCAATGGGGTTGATCAACTTCACAGTGATCGACACGTTGTCACCCGGCA
>NZ_NESG01000011.1 GCF_002778275.1 Limnohabitans sp. G3-2
TAGGGATTACGGGTACCGATTGGATCTGGGGCAACTCTTCACATTGGTGGACAGATGACTCAGTTGATCAACTCAAACGGCGCGCACTGCGTTCCCGTTTGATCAAAGACATCACTTTGCTTTGATGCTCCGAGGCCATCCGCCATGACTGATTGTCATTGGCGGGATTGCTTCAACCTGTCTGGACAAGTACCATCTTTACTCCGCAAGACTTTGGATGGTCTTTGTAGCACTTGTTGCTCTGATGTTCTGGAAGCACCTGCCATGCCAAGCTGTCATTGGGAATGGTTCGTTTGGAGAGTTTTGAGCATGACTCTGAGAAGCGGGGGCAGCGCTTATCGCCTAGACACTCGAAAGCACATGCTGAGTCAAAGCGACACGTTGCGCGGTGCAAAATAAATCACAGCCACTCCGGCAAGCACGAGTGATGCGCCTACCAAGTCCCAGCGATCAGGCAACACGCCATCGACTAACCACAGCCACAAGACTGAAACAACGATGTATACCCCACCGTAGGCGGCATACACACGTCCAGCAGGATGTGGATGCAGCGTCAGCAGCCACGCGAACAGGCCCAAACTTGCTGCGGCAACAATCAACCACCATGGAGACGCACTTTTCTTGAGCCATAAGTACGGCAGGTAGCAACCAATAATCTCTGCGCAGGCGGTTAGCGCGTACAGGCCCAATGCTTGGATCGGTGTCATGAATGCGAATGTCGGTGGTGAATGTCCGGAAAATGTGCATGCTCGTGTTTGAGTTTTGCATGCTTGTGATCATGTGTGTGAGGCTCAACGCCATACCATTCAAAGTCATGGACATGCTGGTGGTGCTCGTCATGTTCATGTTCGTGTTCATGCTGCAGCGTTTCATGCAAATGTTCATGTGCATGGTGCTCGGTCAGATGAAGCCAAACACCAAGGCCCATCAGCGCCGCAGCAACCCAAAACGCCAAAGATGTGGTTTCCGGGAAGACCATCAAGGCCGTAGCCGCTCCTATAAATGGTGCCGTAGAAAAGTAGGCGCCGGTGCGGGCTGTTCCCAGACCCCGCAAGGCCAGTACAAACAGAACAAGACTGATGCCGTAGCCCAAAAGACCGACCGCCATCGTGGCCAACAGAGTGGCAAATCTGGGCAGCACGGCACCCATACCCATCGCAATCAACGTATTGACTGCGCCTGCCATGACGCCCTTGGTAGCAGCAATGAACAGGGCATCCGATGCTGACACCTTGCGGGTTAGGTTGTTGTCAATAGCCCAGCACAGGCATGCTAAACCCACCAAGGCGGGGCCCGTGATGCTGGATTGGACAGCGGAGGCAGTCGGCCAGCTCAACGCAACACCACCGGCCACGATCGCTAGCATTCCCAATATGATGCGCTTATCAGCGTTTTCCTTGAAAACAACCCAGGCAATTACAGCAGTCAGAACCGCTTCGAGGTTCAGCAACAGCGATGCAGTGGAACCGCTTGTTGATAGCAATCCAAACATCAGCGCCACAGGGCCTAGCATCCCACCAAAAAAGATCGCCCCCAGCAGCCAGGGCCAGTCACCTTTGGGCAGGCCCGACGGCCTTTCGCCGCGATCACGAATCACGCGTGCCAGACTTAGGCCAAGCCCGCTTCCCAAATAAAGCAACCCCGCCAAAAGAACTGGTGGTGTATCACCCGTCAATAGCTTGGCAAACGGGGTGCTAGCGCCAAACAGTGCTGCAGCACAAAGCGCGTAAAGGACGGCTCTATTCATACCGAGTTTGTCTGACACACAGCGGAAGGATTCAATCGGATTGGTTCAGTGGACGTGGCCATGGTAGTCTCCTTTTGCACTATCTTCGCCCAGTTCCCCGCGCGCCAGCTGCAGCACGGTCCAGCCACCGTGCAAGGCGAGCGCCGCCATCAGGCTGGCCACCGCAAGATCAGGCCAGGCCGATCCAGTGCCGAACACGCCCAAGGCGGCGATGAACACGGCAAGGTTGCCGATGGCGTCGTTGCGAGAGCATAGCCACACGCTTCGCATGTTGGCATCGCCTTCTCGGAAGGCATAGAGCATCCAAGCCACCGCGATGTTGGCGACCAGTGCCACGAGTGCTATTGCACCCATTGTGGTGGCCAGAGGCACGCCGCCGTTCCACACCGACCACAGTGCTGCACTTAGCACATACAGGCCAAAACCCATCATGCTCAAGGCTTTGAGCATGGCGGCGCGCGCCCGCCATGCCAGCGCCGAAGCCAGCACCGCGAGCGACACCGCGTAGTTCATTGCGTCGCCCGCAAAATCGACCGCGTCCGCCAGCAAAGAAAGTGACCCAGACTGAACGCCAGCCACGATCTCGACCAGGAACATCGCGGCATTGACCACGAGGGCGATCCAGAGGATCTTGCGGTAACGGGCCAGGTTGACAATAGCATCAAGTTTGGGTGCGACGTGGTCACAGCAGTGGGTGGACATGGGTTTTCCTTTCAATACTTGCATTAGAAACCCTGGAGTCGCTACAGTGTCAAATACTTATTTAAAGCAGGATCATGTAATGCAGATAAAGGAACTTGCCCTCGCCACCGGCGTGGATGTCGAAACCATCCGTTACTACGAAAAACAGGGCTTGATGCCCGCGCCGGCTCGGCGCGAAAACGGCTACCGCGACTACGCGGTGGCTCACCTGGAGCGCCTGTCGTTCATCCGCCACTGCCGGGCTCTGGACATGCCGCTGGGCGATGTGAACCGGCTACTTGGATTCGTTGATAAACCGGACAGAAACTGCGGCGATGTCGATCTTCTGGTGGACGACCAACTGGCCCGTGTGCGCGCCCGCCTAAAGAGCATGAGGGCACTGGAGAAGCAGCTGCTTCGGCTGCGGGCGCGATGCCTCGGTACCCACGAGGGGGCGCGCTGCGGCATTCTTGAAGAGCTAGTGTCCGCCGCTCACGGGGAGTCTTGCGCATGCCATCCAGCTTAATGCTGGGACGCCCAGAAACTTAAATGAGCCAAATGGCAGTCAATCAGTTCGATTTAGCTGATTGGCTTCATAACGGTAATCAGTTCAATGCAGCCCATTAACATTTTTCAGCCTACGTCAGCTTCTGGCCGGTAACAGGTAGCCTCCGCCGTAAACCGCTGTCTGCTAACGCTGCATTACCGCCGCCCAAGGCAGCGCAGCGACCGTTCTCTTTGGGTCGGCTGCTGCCGATCAATGAACCAATACGGTAGTCCGCTCACAGCCTGAAGAGGACACTTGCTTGCGATGAAATTTCAATCCTGGTCTGCTCTTACGGCGCAATAGTCACTAAGCAACCATGCTGGGTTGAGCCGTGCTGGTGAAACACTGAACGACTTCCTCTGTGCTTGTTGCGCCCCCAAGAGTGACATGTGACCCTGATAATCTTTTCGTACGTAGATTTAGATCTTGAAATGGCCCCGTGCACATAGAGTTTTGTTCATCGAACCTGGTGTGTATCGAACTTTTCAACTGCAGAGCTAGCTCATACACAGCCCTACATCTAGCCCTACATCCAGGTTGACGAGGAGTTTTTCAGAACTTATCATGCAGCATGAACGCATGATTCACAAGGAAAGCGCAATGTCTAACCCAGCAACTGACAGCAAGATGGTCAAATCCATCGGCGCAAGTGGACAAATCTCTTTAGGCAAAGAGTTCGCGGGAAGACAAGTCCTGATTGAGTCGCCAGCTAAAGGTGTATGGATCATTCGGACTGCCACCATAACCCCCGATCATGAGCCTTGGCCTGAAGAAGAAAAGGCTCAAACTGGACTCAAAAAAGGCCGTACCGGCAAGACACCATCACCCGATCAAACGTCACGAAAAAAATCTCAGGCCTGAGGGCATCCAAGGTTTTTACAAAAATGACATTTGTCCATGGAGCAAGATAAAAATGATTGACCTGTTCGCCGCTTTAGGCTTTCGCTGGAACCGCGAAAAGATTCCTCAGCAGATTCCTACCCACTCGATTGATCGAGTAACTTTTCATTTCCATCGAATGCTGACTACGTATGTTTGGGACGCATCAGTGCTTGAAGGCAATCCCTTTACGTTTCCAGAAGTCAAAACTTTGCTTGAAGGTGTGACGGTCGGTGGCCGAAAAATTTCCGATCAAGAACAAGTACTGAACTTGGCCGAAAGCTCCAAATACCTACTGTCACTGGTCAAAGCAGGAAAGTTCAAGCTGGACAAAATCACATTTACCGAGCTACATGGACTGGTAGCAAAAAATGAAACGCTGGAATGGGGACATTTTCGTGGAGAAGGTTTGGAGACTAACTACACACCCGACGTTGGCCTAGGTCCTGAAGGTCGCTACACGCCACTACCCACTGTGCCCGGAGCCCCTGAGCTCAATCGTGTTTTTTCCGAAGGCCTGCAAGCGTTAACCAATACAGTCGAAAGTCCTTTTGAAAGAGCTGCTGCATTTTTTCTGTTCGGAGCCTTACAGCAGTTCTTTTTTGACGGTAACAAACGCACATCACGATTCATGATGAATGGAATTTTGATGTCCTCCGGTATAGATGCCATCAGCATACCAGCGGCAAAGGCGCAAGAATTTAACGAAAAAATGGTCCGTTTCTACATGGCCAAAGACGCCACTGAAATGATGGAATTTTTAGTTAGCTGTCATCCAGATGCCATAACCATTCAACAAAACAATCCGCAAGTGGATTGATTGCTTTAAATTGAAATCCGATTTAAGACTTCTAGCTTTTGTTCAAGCGTATAGCCTACTGTGCCGTAGTTATTGAACTCAGACCCACCACTTGAGTGACCTGTGATGCTCTCGGCCAATCGCGTGGGAATGTCATTACAGGCTTTCATCCTGTCGATCAGGGCATGACGGAACATGTGACTTCTGAAGTCTAGGTCGGCCAGGTATTTGTTCATGATGGCCGAGCAACTGTTGCTGCCATGGTAGTGCGCATACTGCGGCACCAGCCATTCACTGCCTTGGCACTTGGCCATCTCCACTAGTCGCTTGGCTGCAAACAGCGACACCCCTACCAACGGTACGGCACGAATGCTGCTTTTGTTCTTTCGATTGGAGAGTGCATTTTTGCGGATCCAAATGTGCGGAATCGGATGATCAAAAACACAATCTTCAACACGGGCGTACACAGGTTCAGACAATCGCAAGCCAGTGTTCAACTGGATGAGCCCAATTAACTTGTAGGGCTTGAACCGCGTCATCAACTTTTGTTTGACTGCCAGCAACAAGTCATGGGTAATGACAGGCATTGGCCTGCGCTCATCTTCGCCGGAAATTTTCAGAGCACGGAATGGACTCAGTCTGTCTATGTCCAAACATCTGAATGCAACATTGAGCATGGCGTTCAATATCGCTGTTTGCTTGCGGACCGTCACGGGTTTCAAACCCAAACTCAGCAAATGGTCGCGAAAAATGCAAGCATGTGCATAACGTAGATCACAGAGGTACAAATCACCCATCAAGGACGAGAAGCGCCTGAAAACATGCAAGACATCGCCCTTGAATTTACGGCCATCACCTGCATCACTTTCATGGAGGTAAATCGCCACGGCATCCGAAATTTTGGGTTCGGCATGCATTTCTTTGCGGATGAAATAGTTGCCAATGAGCTCTGCAACGAACGACTCATCAAAGTCAACACCCCTTACCCTAACCAACCGCCGCAAGACGGCTTCAGGAGTTGATTTAACAATCTCAAAGTGGCCGTCACTCATGCTCAAAAATAGTCAATTTGCACCCAACAAATTTACTGTCAAAGACGCAGATGGACAACCGGATTTAGACGAATTTTCAGGTCGATCTAGACAGAAAACCCACGAAGTTTTCTGCCCTAAATCAGCCCTAGAACACCACTCATATAGGCCTTGGATCCGTGTCGATACCGGAATCCAAATCAGCTGCGCAGCGCTGGTTTTGTGCGTGGCTAGACGCCAGTCCTGTTGAATATCCATGCCGTCACGTTGACCAACCCATGGCCACCCCCAAACCATTTTTGCTATGCCTGTCATCCCCATGGCCAAAGATTTTAAAAACGGCCATATTCGGGGCCAAAACCCCGCGTTTTCGGGTCTTTCGATGGTTTATCGTGGCATGTTGGCCTGGCCTGGCCCCAGCGATTGTTGCTGCAGCCCATAGGCATCGGCCTGGCTGAAGCTGCTCGAATGTGTGGGCCTGAGTACTGGCTGTGAGCTGGGCAGTGGTGGGGGCCTGTTGGGGGTGACTACCCTCGCCTGCTGTGGCACTGGACTTTTGGGTGGGGGTGGTTTCGGGGCTGGTGGTTTTGGCTTGGGGGCTGGTGGTTTTGGCTTGGGGGCTGGTGGTTTTTTCGGAACGATCTTTTTAGGCTTGATCCTTTTAGGCTTGGGGGTTGCTGCAGCTTGTGCCTTGAGCCTTTCCTGCTCCTTGGACTGGGCCAGCACAGCTGACCAAACGTTGTCTGAAATCAATCGCCAAAGAGCAAGTTGATCGTCCGCACTGACTATTTCGTTAAATCGCATAGTTGCTCTCCTTTCTCTATATTTATTTAGCAAAAAGACGACATCTCGTCCCCTCAATTTCGATCTGCTCATAAATAAAAATATGCGGATCAACGAACTCATCAAACCTAAGTCTCCAGAGCAATTGAAGCTGGACCAACTTCGCGCCACGAGGGAACGCGCCACCACTGCCGTTCAACAAGAACGGGAACGACAGAGAACACAGCGTGCTCAAAAAGCACTGCAGTTGTTGACCAAGCCTAAAGCCCCAACAGCCAAAACAACCAAGCCCATTGGCACCATCAAACCAATCGCGCCAATCAAATCAATCTAGTCAAAAGAAAACCGACACTGGAATCCAGTGTCGGCCATTGCTTGAAGCAGTGATCGCTTGCGTGGCGGCTTTAAGTGGCAGGCTTAACGGGCAGCTTCAACCTCCCTTTTTTCACTACGCCCTCCTCCTTGCCAAATGCAGCTTTGACCAAACCACTGACTGCTTCGATGCGTGCATCCAGCTCTCCGGCATCCACAGCAGCACGCAAAACTTCAAGCGTGGTGATAACGCCTGCGATGGTGTCAGTCTCTATGGCGTTCTTACCTTCGACCACATCCAGAGTGCGTGCGCCATAGCGTACGGTGATGCACATTTTGCCGTTATCTCCAGACCACCACCATGGTTTCAACCGCTTGGGAATTTCAACTCGGCGCATTTCGCCGGTGGCGTCGTCTCGGACTGTGCGAATCTTCACTGGTACAAACTCGGTACCTGACTGAACGGCTTTGGCCATTTGAATCTGCTCATGCAGCTTGGCGCTGAGCTTTTGCCGTCTTGCATGCGCTGGGCTTGTGCCCTGCTGACGCTTGCTGGCGATGAATTTCAATGCGTTAAGACCTGACATTTGCTACTCCTTGTGTGTTGCAGGAATAACAAATTTATTGTCAGACCGTGGCTCTGGGCAACCGAATCATTGGTAACCCGACAGTCTGGAAGGACACCACTCGCAGCTTCAACCAATCAAGATGTTGGGAAACACCGATTTGTACCCTTTGGCCAAAGCTTCCTCTTGAGCAATCCTTTTCTTGTGCTCGTTTTCCTCGGTAGCAGCGTTCAAGGAACGCGGTTTGTAACGCTCCAGCTGCTTAGGGGTCAAATGCCAATAAGGGTTGCCCGTTTGCTCGCGCATCTGCATTTCAATCTCGGTCTTGAAATCCACGCCCAAACGACGCTTGAAGAATATGGCGTCATGAACATTGGCAATCGGTGTGTGACCTTTTGTCATTGCTACGTGCCTGACGATATCCATCACCTGTGTCTCGCCGTGCTGATACAGGTAAGCCATGACCTTGGCTTTGCTGGGCCTACCACTGTCGGTTTGCAGGAAGCTTGATTGAAGCAAATCTGGACGGTGCTTTTTAACGAGCTCATACAGGTAGTCGTCCAAAGCGTTTTGTTCTTTGATGAAAAGCTTGACGGTCTTGTCGGAGAGAAATCGCTTTCTATCGTCTCCGTTTTTCAAAATATCCACCAAGGCTGGATTGGTCCAATTGCCTGAAGCATCTAACCAACCATTTGCCGTTTGACGAGCACCAAAGCTAATAGCTGTGAAAGCTTGCTTGAGCAAGACAGGTTGCAGGTCTTTGGGCACTGGACTTGTGTCGCCAAACGTGAAATGCCTGATCGTGGCCATAAAGTCGGCCTTGTCTTCTAGGTACAGCAAAGTGGCTGAGAAATGCTTGCGCAAATCCACATCTAATCCTGCATCGCACAACAAGCTTCTGGCGTACCCCATCTTCCAAGCCACCACACTGCTGCGAATGTCGTACTCCCAGCAATTGCCCAACATGGCTCTTCTCAAGTCCTTGTTGACGTTTTGCACACTGGTGCCTTCGTAGTACGTGCGCCCAAACTGACTGGGTTTGACGCGCTGCACGTAATAGCCCTTGGTGAAGGTGGCGACGCCAATGATCGACAAGGCTTGGCGAAGAATTGTGTCTTTTTGAGCGCCCTTGATGTGCAAAGATTCCATCTCCACCCAGTAAAGGTAGGCCTTGACGGATTCGATATCTACAGGCACCCAATGAAAAAGTTCAGCCAGTTTTTCTTCTTGCCAAACCTGTCCGTATTCAGGGTACAGATGATCAAACAACGCCTTATTGGATACTGGATCGCCACTGAGGTAAGCGTCAATTTCCTCATCCGTGGTTGCAGTAGCCAATGATCCGGGAAGTACGGTCAGAGTGTTGTGGATTGTGATCAAAGGCGACAACTTCACCTGCGTGTACTGGCCGGTGAATTTGCTGCCTGGAACAACGGTCTGAAGCAGCTCCAAATTGTTTTCTCGCAGCCATTTGTGCATGCGAACCTTTTTAGGCCCAATTTGCCCTCCCTTGTTGGCCAGTTGCTCCATGGAAACCGCGTACAAATCAAACTTGAGTTGTTCAGGGGTTCTGCCATGCTGCAAAGCGTCGAACAGCATGGACTCGACAACAGCAACGTATTTAGCCAATGCACGTGCAGCTGAGGCTGCTGGCCTAGGAAACGCTTTTTGCAAAGCGGACTCGACAGATTCATGAACGGTGACTTTGATCACGGGGTGCACACTCCTTGATGGCAGAAATCCAGGATTTCACATGTATTTAGCGCCTTTTAATAGATTTCGGCAATTACGAAAAAAAGTCACATGCATATAGTAATTTCAATCATTCAATTGAAAAATCACCTGATCCAAATGGCATCTTGAAGTGGCGCAGCCACCTGATGCCGCAGGCATGCAGCTCCTTGCTTAGATCAAGTCCTGCGCAAACCAGTCAAGTAGACAGGTCTTTTTTGATCTGGATAAGTACTTGATGCGCACATACAAAGCATCAGTCAGGGTCAAGGTCAACGGACGAAGTCAGGTCATTGCCACGGAAATCCGAGCACCTAGTATGCAAGATGCACGATGGCTGCTTTGGGCCATGTACGGTTTTCACAGCATTCAAGTAGGTCCAAATTTGAGCTAAAGAGCCTGAAATTGCAAAGGGCTAAACGATTGGCGGGTCATCCCAAATGGTTCCGTAGTTTGGATATTTACGCCCCTACTTCATCTACCAAACTGAGTAGGCGCGTTGAGTTGACACTTTGACTGAGCCACGCCCATACCGTGCATTCAAGTTGTCTCACGCTTCAATCAGCTTGCGATTGTCAGCTAGCGCTGTCACCAGTGCGTATTCCGGTCATATTGACCAATGCGTATGACAACATGACCACTGAGGCCAGTGCTCTTGGCCCCAAGGCGTAAGCCACACCAAAGCCTGCCACAAAATGGCAAGTATCAGAAAAGTGGCACGGCTGCTTCGCGACATGCAGGCGATTTTACTGATTTCATACGACTCGCTTACTAGGTTTCATACAAACCCTCTCAGCTTGCTTTGACCTAAACGGCCAACCAATTCCATTTCTTATCCGGGTGCTAGGAGATGCTCTTAAAACTAGACACTCGTCTTAGATGGGTAAATGGCTTCTTTAGAGGGCGGATTCAACTGATCGTTGCAAATGACATACCGCAGCCGATGCAAAGCGGATGTTTGTTCATCCAATACAAGTTTATCTATTCCACCTTCAATTTTTTGATGTATATATGTCAAAGTTTGAGGCATATACTTCAATCATATGTGGAGCTCTCTTTTTCTCACCCTGCCAACACAACCAAAGGCAATTCGCCTGCGTATTTGGCGTGCGCTCAAAACTCTGGGGTGCCCTTCATTGCGTGATGGCGTTTATTTGCTGCCTGAGTCTCACGCTGAATTGTTCGATCCGCTAGTTTCTGAGGTACGCGAGAACGGTGGTCAGGCGCATGTGCTGCAACTGTCAACTCATGACGAAGCAATGCGCACCGAAGTGCTAGCCTTGTTTGACCGCAGCAAATCTTATGGTGAATGGCACGGTGAGGCGCAGGCACTGACCGCGTTGCTGCTCGAACTTGACGAAATCGAGGCTAGGCGTCGCTTGCGAGGTGTTACAGAAGCACTGCAAGTGTTGCGCCGTATTGATTACTACCCTGGCGCTGCTGCCCAACAGGCACAAGCTGAACTTGATGATTTGCGCCAAACGATCGACACTCAATTTTCGAAGGGTGAGCCGAAGGCGCAGCCAAGTCATGGCATCGCGCGCCTTGACGCTCGCAATTTCAAGGGAAAGCGCTGGGCGACACGTGCTCGCCCTTGGGTAGATCGCCTGGCTTGCGCTTGGCTAATTCGTCGCTTCATTGACCCAGAAGCATCTTTTATTTGGCTTGACGACCCTGCGGGTGCCACACCTCCACCGAGCGGCGTTTTGGGATTTGACTTTGACGGTGCCCGATTCACACATATTGGCTCGCGCGTGAGCTTTGAGGTACTGGCGGCGAGCTTCCGATTGGATGTGGATCAGCGGCTGCAGCGAATTGCCCGTGCTGTTCATTTTCTGGACGTTGGCGGAATTCCCGTTGCAGAAGCAGCTGGACTGGAACTCGTTTTGGCAGGACTGCGGGAGGTCCACACCAACGATGATGCTCTGGCTCAAGCAGCTGCCCTGGTCTTTGATGCGCTGTATGCCGCCCCAGGAATATCTGAATGAACCTCGATCCCGTCACATCAAAAATTCCCACCGAACCCGATATGCCACCCGCGCCGGTGAGCTTCAGCGAGGCCTTCCGTTTTTGGCTCAAGCTTGGCTTTGTCAGCTTTGGTGGCCCAGCCGGGCAGATTGCCATCATGCACACTGAGCTGGTGGAGCGCAGGCGCTGGATCAGCGAGCAGCGTTTTTTGCACGCGCTGAACTACTGCATGCTGCTCCCAGGTCCGGAGGCGCAGCAACTTGCCACCTATATCGGCTGGCTCATGCACCGCACATGGGGCGGTATCGTCGCTGGCGCACTGTTTGTATTGCCCTCGCTTTTCATCCTGATCACACTGAGCTGGATTTATCTGCGCTTTGGCGACGTTCCACTGGTGGCCGGTATCTTCTATGGACTCAAGCCCGCCGTGACTGCGCTGGTACTACACGCCGCTCACCGCATTGGAACAAGGGCGTTGAAAAATCGTTGGATGTGGGCCATAGCTGCCGCTTCGTTCATCGCGATTTTTGCATTTGACACACCGTTTCCAGCCATTGTTCTCGCAGCAGCTTTGGTCGGTTGGTTGGGCTCGCGACGCTGGCCCGAAGTATTTACTCTCGGCGGCGGACATGGATCAAACAAAACCAGTTATGGCCCCGCACTGATCGACGACCATACGCCTACACCTTTGCATGCAAAGTTTTCTCGGGCCAGACTTTTGAAAGTTCTCCTTGTAGGTCTCGGGCTGTGGTTGCTGGCGATGGTGACACTGATCGCGGTCAACGGCCTGGAGGGCACTTTGACGCAAATGGGCTGGTTTTTCACCAAAGCAGCACTGCTGACTTTCGGCGGAGCCTATGCCGTCTTGCCCTACGTCTATCAAGGGGCAGTCGACACCCACCAGTGGCTTAGCGGTCCGCAAATGATCGATGGCCTGGCCCTGGGCGAAACAACGCCGGGCCCGCTGATCATGGTGGTTGCCTTTGTCGGCTTTCTGGGTGGCTGGTTGAAAGAGGTATCAGGCCCGGACGCCCTGTTTCTGGGTGGGGCGTTGGCCGCTACCGTAGTGACTTTTTTTACCTTCCTGCCCTCATTCATCTTCATTTTGGCCGGTGGTCCGGTGGTCGAGGCCACGCACGGCAAGCTGGGATTCACCGCACCCCTGTCAGCGATCACGGCGGCTGTGGTGGGCGTGATCTTGAATCTAGCCATGTTTTTTGCCCACCACGTCCTCTGGCCCCAAGGATTCGAGGGAAGGTTCGATCTGATATCGGCTTTAATTGCCGCTGGTGCTGCAATGGCGCTATTTCGCTTCAAGGTTGGCGTCATGACACTGCTGACAGGTAGTGCTCTGTTTGGTTTGGCGGTCTCCTGGCTTTCCCCCCTGCTGGGCTGAGGGATGCAGGTCGTCGATATTTTGTGATGGAGAGTTGAAGATGTTCATGATGTCGCGCCGGGTTTTGTCTCGGCTGTTGGTGAGTTTTTTTGCAGTCCAGACGATGTGGGCGTCAGCTGTGGAGGTTCGCTTTGAGCCCGTGGCGGACGGCGTTTACGCTTACGTGGGCGATATCGGCGGTCGAACGGTGGCCAACCAGGGCCTGAATGCTAACCTTGGGCTGGTCCTTACATCAGGCGGTGCCGTACTGATTGACAGTGGTTCGACGTTTCAAACCGCTCGTGCCATCCACGAAGCAGTGCGCCGAGTGACACAGCAGCCCGTACGCTGGGTCATCAACACGGGCGGACAGGATCATCGATGGCTGGGCAATGGCTACTTCAAGGCACAAGGGGCTGAGTTGATTGCCCACGCTGCAGCTGTGCCGGACATGGGCTCGCGCGGCGGCGATCAGCTCGCTGCACTTCGCACCTTACTGGGACCTGCTGCAGATGGAACGGAGCTGAGCTTTCCCAGCAGACTGCTGCAGGGGCCTGAAGCGCGATTGGAGCTCGGCGCTACCGTTTTCGAGTTTCGCCATCGCGGGGGTGGCCACACTCCTGGCGACTTGATGGTGTGGCTGCCCCACGTCCAAGTGGCTTTCTCGGGTGACATTGTTTATGTGGACCGTTTGCTGTCAGTTTTGCCTGTGAGCAGCACGCGGGCATGGGTAGAGGCCCTCAACGCTTTGGCTCAATGGAATCCAAAACGCATTGTTCCAGGGCATGGGCGCATCACTGACAGCAAAACAGCCAAGGCACAAAGCTACGATTATTTGCAAGCCATGCGTTCACACATGCAACGCGCTGTGGAGCAAGGTGTAGACATTAGCGAAGCGGTCAAGTCATTCAATGTCAAGCCTTTCATGAACCTGGCAAACGCAGCTGAGTTGCACCCGGGAAACGCCAGCCGCACCTACCTTGAGGTCGAGCGTGAGTAATGTTGTCTCTGTTGTGGAGCATCGTCGAAATTGCACTTTCCGAGTTAGGGATCTCGTGAGGGTGGAAATTTACGAACGGTCTTTTGATCCAGACAGTGTTTTTTGAAAAACATGCTGGCAGTTGATCGCCCGAACGTCTTTGCTGTTTTGTTCAGCTTGGCATTGCATGGCGCAGTCTTGGCGTTGGCCAGCGGTTATCAATTCGGCTACCGTATTGCCGACAAAGAATCACCCCCAAGTCGAATCGTCTTCATGCAGGTGCAGCCACCACCGCAAGATGATGCACCCATGCGGGGCCAGGAACTTTCGCCAGCGATCGATTCACCAAACCCAAAAGACCTTGGAATTGTTCCAATCACTGACTCGACAGACAGGTCACCGCCAGCCAAAGAGCCAGCCACCATGGCAGCGCCTTCAGCGCCTACTGCGGAGGATTGGGCTTTTGCGGGAAGTTACACAAACAAAAACAGCAAAGGCTATCGGTACAACTGGGGCCAACAGGTGCGCAGCATGATGGGTACTGTTGTCGAGGGGCCTGATCAAGGTTACGTTCGTTTCAGAATTGAAATCGCACCCGACGGAACACTGGCCAAGTTGAAAACCATTTGGACGACGTCCGCAGTGGCCGAGCAACTGGCGCGCAAGGCGGTTGAAAACATGCCGCCACTGCCACCCACGCCAACAGGAAAGCCGCTTATCTTTGAGAAAACAATCTCGTTCACGCCGTTCGCTTCAGACGGTCCACCGATTTACAAAGACGACTGCTTGCCGGATCCGCCTGTTTTTCGCAATCCTTTTGCTTGGGATGGCAAATCACCACAAACGGTGGCCACACCGCCGAAGACTGAAAAGTTAGATCCCCAAGCCATGGAGGATTGCCTCAGACAGTTGCCAAGAGACTCGATTGAGGCTGAGATGGCACGTGACCGACGTGAGATGGAAAGATGGGGATGGAGCAAATGACTCACCACCAAGCCAGCGTATTGGTTGTGTGCCACGGGCAGAGCCGTTTTTTCTCAGCTGTTTAAATTGATTTCACGCTGAGTTTGATCGTATTTAGTTGACCGCTTTTGGCCGACAGCTGCAGTTTCACTTGCGACGATCGATGGCAGCAATCGCTGCATTGCAGTCATCCCCCAAATCTGATCTCATGAGTTCGAGGGGGAGAGTCACACTGCGCTGTGAAAAGTGTCTAGGAATTTAGGAAAATTCCATTCTTCAATATTCACTCGGCAGCATGATCACCCAATGCTCCCCGTCCCAGCAAGCGTAAAGAGTTTGTTCTGCTATGGGGAAGTCAGTGAAGGGTATCTCTTGACGGGCGTGCTCACGACCGTTGCCGTCCTCGTAAACCATGGTGGCTCGGGTACCCTGCACTGTGACGCGAACCAGCACAAACCAATCCGCTGTGCCGATTTCGCTGAGGTGACTGGCCACAGCATCCATCATCCAAAAACACTCGGCCTCTTCAGCAAGATATTTGGTGCCATCTGTCAACAGATGCCTGCGACTGATTCGGTAATAGCGCTCTGTGCCGGTGAAGTGTGACAGCTGGCTTGCATCAAAATTTTTCATTTCAAAACTCCGACTTGGCCAAAGCCGCCTGACTGTTAGCCAGCAGGTCGATGCGCAAATTAGGCATGATGTTGCAGACCAGATGGTTGATGGACCAGTTCAATATCTGCGCACGCTCACGGTCTGTTGCCGCCTCTTCCATGCGTTCCAGGTATCGGTCCATCTCGTAGTGAGTACGCTGCAGGTGGTTAATGGCCGCCTGCATTTGTTGCACAGCTTGTTCCCGTGCATGCTTGGCTTCATAAGCTGCCAATTCTGTGGCTTGGATCGATGTCATCGGAGAGTCCTTTTTCGTTTGCATGCCCACAGTTTTGTGTCAGACACGCAGATGGACAACCGATTTCAAGAGTCCCGACAGATTGGACGGATACCGACTCAACACCGCTTTTTGAGTCTGTTCGTTTTTGGCATTGAGTTGAAGTTGTTTGTGATTTGTTCGGCGCTCAAGGCTTATATGCGCCAAGCAGCACACACAAAAATTCCATGCGTAAAACGCCCTACAACACGTTTTTCTCCGGGTCCGAATACTCAGAGCGCTGACTCAACCGATCAGCGCTTGTAGGGCTTTTTTGACGCCCTGCCCTGCTGGGCACTGAAAGAGTGCGAGATCGCGGCGGAAATCTATTAAAAACATGCTTTTACAAGATTTCGCTGGTTGAGCGTTGAAATCATTGAAGAAAATTTCAGTGAAAAAGTTATCCACAGGAAGTTCAGTTTTCGAAGTAAACCCTGAAATTCGCTCTCAATGTGATAACTGTCACTCTGACTTATCTGACACATGCTCAATCCAATCGACCTGAACAGTGTGAATTGGTTTGATCTTCAGAATGCTGTCAATTGCGCTGATATCTACACGGCCTTTTTCTTCATCAGCCAAAACAACCCAAGTAAATTCGTTGTCGCCAGCATCTTGGAATTGCGGTCGAATTTTTACAACATTTCCCTTGAGAAATGGCTTGAGGGGTAGATTTTTAAAAGTCATGGTTAAGTCTACAGCGATAGAAAAATATCTGGCCAAGAATTACCCGGTTCTTTGCGCTCAGAGTGATCAGTCCTTGTAGCTTTACGTTTTTTGATATCGAAGTCAACTTCCACGGAGTAAACCGCCACTTTGGCGGGTCTCCGGTTGTCCAGATAAATATGTGAAAACACAATGCAGTTAACGCAAACACATGATTACAGGAGAAATGAAATGGCACAGGCAAAAACACTGACAAAAGACGAACTAGCACGCTTACTGGACTACATAGAAACGCGCCGCTTTGCGCCCTGATGGCCACCTAAATTCCCCCACTTATGGCCACCTCAAACTCCCCCACCTGAATTGATCGGGGACAGGGGTTCAACGCCGACACCGTCGGCACCTGTTGGCAGGACGCATGTTCTGACCTTC
>NZ_NESG01000012.1 GCF_002778275.1 Limnohabitans sp. G3-2
AGAGGGAAAGGTAAAGAAACCCGAGGCTCGCCGATCAGGCAAGCACGGGCCATTGAGGCCGTTCAGGACGTTCACTTGCCATATGAGAAGCAATGACCTGAAGGTGAAGTGGGTGATCGTCAGAGGCTGCTAATGTGGTCTTGCTCAGATCGCTGACCAGGGCAGCGGCACAACCCATATGGCAAGTGGCACAGTCATGGTCCATGCCCGCCGATTGAGGGGAATTTTTGCTGGACTCTTGCTGGTCAATTGACGCATGGTCATGGGTGTGGTGACCAGGGTGCTTGGCAGTTACACTGGTTTCGTGCTCGCAATAGCTTGCCATTGCTGCCCAGCTGTATTGCAAGGGCAACAACACCAGCAAGAAAATCGCCAAGTACCGTCTCATAGGCCACATTTTAGCGACTCAAATTTTTCAAAGTCACCGGGCATTTATTTGTCCCCGTGGAGGTTGAGGTCAATAAAGAAGGATTCAGATGCTTTGGCAAGCGCTCCAATTTACGTTTATTCAATACGACTTTTCATTGTTTGCAAATTAACAATAATTTGTGGCTGGCCGCTTTTGGCCGGAAGCAGCCTAAGCGCTTAACGGCTTCGAGCGACCACTTCCGCTGCATTGCAGTTATAAAAAATAACCTGGTGAGTCATCGACGCAGGTGAAATTTATGAGCTCCCTGCCGCTAATCGTCAGCAAAGCGAAGGGGGTAGGTCGAAGTACAAATCACAAACTTCATGCACATCGGGCACTTCAAACAAAAAATTTATATACATTGATCGACGGCTCTACGTGTGACTCGCTTGAAAGTTGTGGCTCGAAAATTTCTCAGCGTAAAAAAATGACACTTGATCACAGCTATGGAATTGTTCCGACGATTTAACTGACATCAAATTCTGTACATTGACGTTGGATCGAGCGCGCACAAATCAATCCCCATCCTGCGGCGCCCAACTCATAGGAAGAGGGTGCTCAATCGTCGCCATCAAAACTTTATATACATTGGCCAGTGCGAACCAAAACTCCATGCACATTGCCGGTCTGTGGCTTGAAACTCTATACACATTGAGCCAGCCCGTGCAAAAACTCTATATACATTGAGCCGTTTCTGAGCCACAATGACAATGTGATAGGTGCTTAAAAAAGCAGCACCGTAAAAAGAAATGACACTGGTTTACAGCCAACGTCACAGAAGTGAAATTTTAATATCACTTTATAATTATATGGGTATACTACAAGTATACTACTTTGACCCTGTTGAAAACGGCTAAGTTGTTGTTTTTAAACGGGAAAAAGGTGAAATGTTGGCGTTTTCACACTGCAGGGGTCGCAAGTTCGAAACTTGCATCGCCCACCAAAAAATTCCCAATGAAATCAAGCACTTAGAGGAAACTCTAGGTGCTTTTTCTTATGTTCAAAGTAGTATGGTCCGGGTTTACTACTTCTCATAGATTTTTCGATGTCTTTTCATAGATTTCGGAACAGTCAAACTACCCCAATTCAATCTGTCGCCAGTGACGCCAGCATGGTGTGAGAGCAGCATTGATTTTGCCCCTGCGCAGACGCAGCTAGCGCTGTGCTCAACTTGAAAAAAACGCTACGTTTGTTTTGAAATGAGTGCCGCTACTCAGCCCAGCGAGCTCAAGAAAAAACGCGCTGTAGGGCTTTTTAGAGTGCCGCGCGGGTGCCAGCTGCAAAAGAGCACTGCCTTACGCAGACTTTGCACGCAAACAGTCGCTAAAGGCTATGTTGTGTTATTCACGGTTGGCGGCATCATTGGCTTTGACCGACAACTATACGTGACTCCATTTCGCAACATGTGTGCTTGAAAATCACGTTTGCTTTCCCAGAAAACTCTTTTGTCTTCCTTGTCGTAGATGATCAGTACGGTCTTTGTAGACAGACCTTTTTGGGCATCTGCGCAGCAGATCAAATGACTTCGTAGCTGTTGAATTACTTGACACAACCCTCCAATCCCACGGGAGCCATGAGCGATGGCAATAGCCAAGTTGCAACACATGAACTTTCCAGAAGGATTGCTTGGAATGACATTGACCATTGGAGTTGGATCAATGGTTGGTAGTAAGCATTTGAGCAATACGCACGTCGCGTTGAGGAAGAAATTCCTCACCACACAGGCAAGGACAAGGCAGCCAAAACTAAAAAGTGTCCGATTTGCAATCATGAAAACCCATTTGGTGCCGCCCATTGCAGTGCCTGTGAACATGAATTCCAGCGTAGGGATAACGGCCATGAACATGCTCGGCAAGAGATTCCGTTCACAGACTTCCCCCTTGCCGAGCAAACGCTTTACGCCTCCTGGGATGGTGAGCACTGGGTGATCATGCTGCCTAGCGAGTATTAAAAATTCGCTTGCGGCTCGTAAAAATAAAAACTACACTGTAGTTATGACCATACGATTTGAGTGGGACCATAAAAAAGCTGCTTCCAATGAGAAGAAGCATGGCGTTTCATTTGAAGAGGCGCGCACAGTCTTTTTTGATGAAAACGCGAAACTGATCGATGACCCTGATCACTCGGAAGATGAAGATAGATTTGTCCTGCTGGGCATCAGCAGCACGCTGCGCGTCATGGTTGTCTGTCATTGCTACCGAGAGCAGGGCAATTTAATTCGAATCATTTCTGCCCGAAAAGCTTCAGCCCATGAATCCAAGCAATACCGCTAAGAGGCCAAAGATGCGAAAAGAATACGATTTCACTAAAGCGCGCAAAAACCCTTACGCAGCCCAACTGAAAAAGCAAATCACCATCCGGCTGGATGAAGACTCGATTGGCTACTTCAAAGGCATTTCCGAGCAAGTTGGAATTCCCTATCAAAGCCTGATCAATCTTTACTTGCGTGACTGCGCTGCACACAACAGAAAACTGGATCTGAGTTGGAAGTGATGGGACTGATCAGTCAGCACTCTTATTTTTGAATTCAGTGCGTGTGTACGAATTTCACTCCAACAACACGTGCCCAATGGGTCAAGGAAAACCTGGGTGTTGAGCTGCCTTTAGGTTTCCCTGAAGAAGCCTATCCCGGTTACGCTGCACCTCTGGTCGTCAAGAGTCGGCAATCCGAACGCGTCGCGTGTGGTTTGGCCAGGTTCGGTTTGATACCAGGATGGGCCAAAGACGACAAGATCAGTCGGCACACCTACAACGCACGGAGCGAGACTGCCGCCGAGAAGCCCAGTTACCGGACCGCATGGCGGCAGCGACAGTTTGGACTGCTGCTGGTCGACAACTTCTACGAGCCCAGTTACGAGTCTGGCAAGGCAGTGCGTTGGAAGATTGAATTGGCCTCTGGTGACCCTTTTGGCATTGCCTGCCTATGGGATCGTTGGACAGACCCAGATTCAGGTGATAGGGTGGTGAGCTTCTCAATGCTGACGGTCAATGCCGATGACCATCCGGTTATGAGGCAGTTTCATAAGCCCGGGGATGAAAAACGCACCCCAGTGATCATTGCACCAGATTTACAAGATGCATGGCTTTCTGCTGATACGACCCAAGCCTCCGAACTGATGACATGGTCACACATGCCGGATTTGTTAGCCTTCCACGCGCCATTACTCAGCCGAAGAAGCAGCCGTAGTGGTCTGTCTCAATGACATCTAGTGCATCGACCAGATCATTGACCTCGAACATGGGTTCATACGCGTGCCATTTACCGCTTGCTCGCATCCAGAAGATTTTCCAAAAACCGGTCACTTTGACGAGTCGAAACCTGGCTATAGGCCGACGGGTTACTTCGCCGGGAGTCCCCCTCCAAGCAGGCCTTACTTCTAAGATCGTTACGGCCTGACCGTCGATTTCATAGTCGTAATCAACGGATTGCTTGAGGTGAGCAGGAACGCGAGCAAGGCACCAATCGCCAACGACCTGGTCGATTTCCCCTAAGAGTTCAATGCTAAGCGCCATGGAACGCCTATCTTGCGCGATTCAAAGAGCTTGAATGTGTGGTGAGGGCTTAGCTGATTCAAGCTCGCGCATCTTGATCAATTCGGCTGCAGTGATTCGTACAGGCTTGCCATCAACTGCCACGATGATGGCTGTGTTGGTTTTGATGGCAAGGTCCTCAGCAGATTTTGCTGCGCGTTGGATGGCTGCATAGGAGCCAGCCAAATCAGGATCAGAAGATGTCCTAATGTCTTTGATGTTCATTTCTTGCTCCATTCAATCAATTGTGGAGGCCTTAAATAGTTGTCGTAAAGCGCCCATGAGTCAACGACTTTGCTGTAGTGCTCATGAAAATTTTCAAGTCCCGACTTGAAGCGCCTGCGAATGACTTGCTCAGGAATATTGTGCCCGCCTTGGACAACCCGTTCTGCCACCCGAGAAATGGCAATATCTTCGCTGGGCAGCGACAAAAACCACAGTTTAACTTGGTAACCGAGCTGCTGCCAAAGGGCTATTTTTCGCAAGTAGCCCTTACCGGATAAGGTGGTTTCGAAGGCAAAGCTTTGACCTGAGGCGACGCATTCGTCGATTTCCGCCTATTACCGCCGACCGAGATGTGACCATACCGTTCGTTGGGCACTCGCTGGTGAAACTGAAATCGGTGCTCCTGATCAAATCGTCATCGGCGTCAACAGTCGACCGAAATTCAAAGGTCAATGCAAACAAGCGTCAGGTCGTCTCGGCGTTCGTTGGTGCCCCGCCAAGTATCCATCGCGACCACCAAACTTTCGACCACCTCATTGACCGATTTGTCTTGGCTCGACTCGAACAGGGCATTGGTTCGACCATAACCAAATGAACGCAGTCTTTCGCCGCCCCCCACTTGATCGGTCAGCCCGTCGGTGGTGATGAGCAAACGGTCTCCGACTGAATAGTCGATGTGACGAATCGCCATTGGAAGGTCTGCGCTAGGCTTTGCTGAAATGCCATTTCGGGGTGACTCAATCCAATCGAGCTTCTTTTGGGCGTTTCGGTAATGCATGACATCGATGCCCGCCAGTCCCAGTCGCAATTGATGAGACTGAGGCACCTGCTGAATCAAAACCAAGTCGCAGCCGTTGGCCACGTCGCTGTTTTTGTCGAAGCTGCCAAAGGACTGAGCCAGGGACTGGCCTATGCCAGCGGCTGCAGTCTCCAAAGTGCAAAAAGGATCCTCTGCAAACAATCGGGTCAAAGTGTTGCTCACCAACATGGCCGTCATGGCCCCTGGCACACCGTGTCCAGTGCAATCGATCACGGCTAGTGTCACAGGTCCTGGCGAATCTTCTGAAGACAACCACCATGTATCGCCTCCTATCGTGTCCTTGGGTTCCCAAAGAACGGCAAAGTCTTTGAATCCATGCCTTGGACTCACTTTGGGCAATTGGTTCAATTGAACGGCTGCCGCATAGCGGATGGACTCCATGGTTTTCTCATGGACTCTTTTTAGGGCCTGTTCTTGCTTGAAGGTTTGGTCCAAGGCAGCTTTCAGAAGAGCCTCTCTGCATTCGAGCCGATCTTTCAACACGCAATAGGCCCGATTTTGATCAGGCGCCATGGGCATGAGTACCAAATCAAAGAAATACTCCGAATGAGACACCAACTCGTGGGTCAGTTCTTTGTTGAGCGTTAATTGAAAGTCCCAACCATCTGGTAATTGCAAGCGCAAGTTGAACTGAATGGTGCCTCGTGACCAGAGCGAATAAGGCTTGGCTAATTTGGAGTTGAGTTGAATGAGGTAATGGAGAGGCAATCCCGATGGATGGCGACGTAAAAACTGCCCGACAGGGTAATCGGCTTGCAAAGTCGAGGCCACCAGAATTTTGGTCACTTCCTCACAATAGGCGTTCAAAAAATTTTGAAAAAATTGGTCCAACTCAACAGGGTTGGAATGAAGCCTCCCCTCGAACTGGTACTCGGGCTCGTTGAGTCGAAGCTGCAGTGGGGAGCGGGCGAGTTCTTCTGGCGAAAAAAACTGTCTGGGCGACTCCAATCCAATCCAGGTCAATCCAGCATCACCAAACCGCTCATAAACAGCTTCAAACAAATCGACGCGCAGCTGATTGGGATAAAAAAGCGTTCGATCAATCGAGTCGATGTTGTGTTTGGCCAAAACCGACTGACCCAAGTGGTTGAATTCTTTGAGCGTTTCAACCGCTGCCGCAAAGAAGGCCCCAGAAACCTCGAACGAAGACTTCGCTGGATTAATCATGTGTTGGCTCCCCAAGGAGATGTTGGGCAATTTTCACGAAATTTGGTTCGCCACAGCGCGCAGTTGTTCTGCCAATTGCTGGCGTTCGGAAGGTGTCAAAGTGGACACGTCCAGATCGATATTGACGCCAGCCTGATGGTTCAAGGCCACGGATTTAGGGGTCTGGATTTGCTTGGGCCCCAAGACCGCGAAGGTTTTCACATCACGGGCAATGCCCTTCATTTTTACCGGCTGGCGTTCTTCCACCTCAACCAAGTCTTGAACGTAGCAATAGGTTTCGTAACTCATCAAGATGCCGCCTGGATCTGAGTGGGATTCCAAGCGTTGGGTCAAATTGACCTCGCCACCAATGATGGTGTAGCTGAGCCGCTGGTCACTGCCAAAGTTACCGACATTGCAGTAACCCGTGTTGATGCCAATCCGGATCACAAAGGGGTTTTCAAAACCCTTGTTTTTCCACCTGACAGCCAGTTCCTTCATCCGCGTTTGCATCGCCATGGCCATCAGTACACATGCTCGCGCATCTTCTTGGTGGCCATTGCTTTCGGGGTCGCCAAAGAAGACCATCATCGCATCGCCAATGTATTTATCAATGGTGGCGCCATGGGCCATCGCAATCTCGGTCATTTCCGAGAAGTACTCGTTCAAATACTCGGTCAAGGCTTCGGGTTGGAGCAGATCTGAAGTGGCCGTGAAGTCACGAATATCGCTGAAAAAAACAGTGAGTTTTTTTCTTTGCGTGGCCACCTTCGATTGGTAGGTGCCCGACAACAAAGCCGACATGATTTGAGGCGGCAAATACTTGGCCAATTGCTGGGAGAGCAATTCTTGAGTCTGTCTTTTCAGTTCTAGCTCTTGGGTTTGCGCCTTCAAGTTCTGGTTCAATTTCACCAGGCGCTGCTCTTGGCGGTCAGAGTGCCGCAGTAAATTTTGATTTTCATTGAACAAGCTCACAAAACCATCAAACAGCCTTTGGGCGAAAGGCTTGAGGGTTTTCAAGTCTTGTGACTCAAGCAGGGTTGAGCCCTCTGAAATCAGAGCCTTTTCTCGGTCGTATAAATCAAAAGAGTCTTTGTTCAAGTGGACAGCGTCTTGATGGTTAAATTGGGAAAGCGGTCGATGAAATCCTCACCCAGTTCTTGCATGATGTCATCGTCCTCATCAGCCAACCACTGGATGGAAACATTCTGGCCCTTTTTTCGATATTCATCGAAGCCCTCAAATATTCTGAATATCGCTTTGATGCTGGAACTGTTGATGTAGATGAGTTGGATTTCAACGGTCAATTCACCAGCAGGAGACTCAACCAAAGAATTGACCGCCTGGATAACTTGGCCATAAAAGGCTGAGACGTCCTCAGGGTAGGACTCCCCTTTGATGCTCAACTTTGCAGGTTGAGAACTCAAGATAATTTCAGGGGTGCGGTCGGTGGCAGCAATGTTCAGCAACATTTTTTTCCTTAAATGGTCGCGGCCAAAATGAAATCAACAGTGTCTTTGTCGACATCCACAAAAGCGTAACTGATGGGTTGGCTGGATCGTCGGGCAATCTCCAACAGCCCCAAACCTGCTCCAGGCCCTTCATGCTCGTTTGAGCTGGACATGCCTTCACGATAAAGTTGACGAATGGTTTCTTTGTCCGCGTTGACGATTTGACTGAGTCGATCCCTCAAATCAAGGGTGTCTTTTTGAGCAATCCTGTTTCCGCACATGATGGTGACTTGCCCCTCGTCTTGGGTAATCAAAATCATGCCCGATGTATCTGAATCATCCCCACCATGCCATATCAAGTTTTGCACGCCCTCCATAAAAACCGAAAAAATGGTTTTGGAGCGTTTGGGATCGTCTTGGGCCAACATTCGACTTTTCAGCAAATCGGCCAAGGTCAACATCAGTTCATCTGAAATGGCACCGTTGTAGGCCATGATGACCTTGTGAGTTCTTAGCTGGTTGCGTAAACCAATCGCCTGATTGAGATCCATGCTAAGCCCCTTTTTGGGAAAATAGATGTTAACTACACGAAACTAATTCTAGTTGCAAATGGTCTTGACTGGTCTTGACCCCGTAACCCAGTACCTCAGGTATGTTTAATTTACCGCTCATTTCTCCCTGAACAGCTTGGGTCGCTGCATCACTGTTGAGGAATGGCGTGGGTGTTGGAGTTGCCTCGCAAATTCTCGGGCATCGGGATCAGACCATGTTACTTTGGCGGTATGGTCACTTGGACCACATGTCACTTCAAGATGCGCAGCTAACAAGATGGAAGTCGTTCAGTGCTTCTACAGCGCGGCTAAACCCTACATGGTCCATCGGTGACAATTGAGGCTTAAGAGCTGACCAGGATTGAAAATAAAGCGCGATCTGGTGTCCATTTCAGGCTGGAAGCAGACATTGCATATATTCCGTCCACTTGAAGCAGTCGCTGTATTTCAGTCACTCCCAAAATCTACTGTTACGCGTACAAGCAGCAGAGTCAGACTGCGCAATGTAAAGTGTCTAGAGATTTGGGGGAATGCCACCATTCAGCGGCAGTGATTCGGACTGTCTAACTGTCAACCGCCACGATGAAGGCTGTGTGCGTCATGTTGGCAAGGTCCTCAGCAGATGTTGCTGCGCATCTGTTCGGCGCGATTGGTTTGGCTTTGGCTATAAACTACCCGGCGCGTGGTGAATACACCGGGACTGTGTAAAACTGCATGGATCATTCGATAGAGCGGTGGTTCATGACACGTTTATTTTCAAATCGGTCTCGGCACTTTGACATGGGCGATTTGCCCACCGAATTGCTTGCGCGGGATGCCCATGCGCCAGAACACCAAGCCATGTCCCCCCAGGACAAAAATCCTGCGGGTCCGAATTCGATCAACGAGGCCTTGTCGGCTTATCAAGCCTTGTTTGAAACATATCTGGAGGGCGAGACAGCCATTGCCCGTGCACCACTGCCAGATGATTTGAGTCTTCGAAGCAAAAACCTCAAAGCGTGTGCCTACTTTTTAGATGCAACCCTGGCGGGTGTATGCGCCATTGATGACTTGGATGGGATGCCGGAATCGCCCGTCAAACATGCCCATGCATTGGTTTTTCTCGTTGAGTTCAGCCGTGAACCCCAATCGGATGAGTCTGGCGCGGCTTGGCTTCATGGTAGCAACAAAGCCAGAACCGATGCACGTGCCACGGAAGTGGCTGTCGTGCTGGCTGGGTATCTTCGCGCCATGGGTTACAACGCCCGCGGTCATGTCACGGGCAACACGCATTTGAACCTGGAAGCTTTGGCACAACGCGCGGGCATTGCGCGGTCTGAAGGCGGCGTTCTCAAAATGCCTTTTTTGCAGCGCGGTTTTGCCATAGCCGCTGTCAGCACCGATTTGCCTTTAGAGATCGATCTCCCCATCGCGGCGCATGCCTCCTTGGATTGGCCTGACTCCGACACATACATGGGCAAGCTGGGTACCCGCCCGGGTTGGGCCGAGTCGGAAGCGGAACTGCGCCCTCTGCATTTGGGGCGCTACCCCATGGAATCATTGAAACGGGTGCCAGAGCCCGCCACGCTGATTCTTCGCGACGAGATCATTCGCAACAGCAAACGGGCCGATTTATTCACGCGCGCATTGGCAGGTGATTTGGGTGAAAAAGCCAAAGTGCAGCGCACGCGATTTGCGACCAAACATCCCCTGGCGTTTGCAATGACGCCCTTGATACGCGACATGGTGCCACTGCAGGGCACGTACGAGCGGCTTGTGCCTGCAGAGCCCCATGGGGCCTTGTCGGACGCCCAAAAAAATGCAGAGTCCATCAAAGCCTTGGCGTATTTTTTGGGCGCTGATTTGGTCGGCATTTGTGAAGCAGAGCCTTGGATGTTCTATTCGCATGAAGCCCAGCATGGCAAAGCTATCGAACCCACTCACAAGCACTGCATAGTCATGTTGCTTGACCAAGGCTTTGAGACCATGGAGGGCGCATCGGGCGACGATTGGATTTCTGGTGCGCAGTCCATGCGCAGCTATATGCGCGGTGCTTTTATAGCGGGTGTCATGGGCGCACATTTGCGCCGTCTGGGTTTTTCTTCTCGAGCGCACACCAACGCTGAATCGGATGTGTTGCACATTCCAGCCACATTGCTGGCCGGTCTCGGCGAACTGTCTCGCATTGGGGAGTTGGTTTTAAATCCATTCATCGGCCCTCGCTCCAAAAGTGTTTTGCTGACCACCGACTTGCCTTTGGTGTTTGACCAACCCATTGATTTTGGATTGCAATCTGTTTGCAACATGTGCCTGAAATGTGCACGCGAGTGCCCATGCAATGCCATCCCTTTTGGCCCCAAGGTGATGTTCAATGGCTATGAGATATGGAAACCCGATGTTGAGAAATGTGGCAAGTACCGCTTGACCAATATGAAGGGTTCGGCCTGTGGGCGCTGTATGAAAACTTGTCCCTACAACAGAGAAGACCTTGTTGAATCGTCTCGACTCCTCGAGCTTTCAATCCAGGTGCCCAGTGCCAGAAGAGCACTCATTGATTACGACGATCAAATCGGCGCAGGCATGCGCAATGCGGTCAAGAGGTGGTGGTTTGATTTGGAAATCGTCAACGGCGTGTGTGTTTCACCCAGCGGTGTGAACGAGCGTGATTTGGATTTGGAGCGAACAAATAAACTCGCCAAAAATCAAAAGTTGGCATTTTTCCCACCTCATCTGCACCCGCGTTCAGAGACCACCATGGCCACCACGGTGCCACTGGACCGTGAAGCGGGGCTTGAGGCTTATGCCAATGCCGAAAAACCCAGTCAGGCCAGGAAGAGAAAGAAATAGTGCCGAAAGACGCAGTGCTGCTCACGCCATGATGAATCTGAGCAGGTCTGTTGTAAATGGATGATCAGCCCATCTTGGTCGGCAAGCCGTGTCTATGGATGTTGAGGGGGAGCGCCTGTTGTCAGTCAGTATGCGGAGTGCTCAACTTTCGAAAAGGTTGGCCCGCAGCCATTTCCCAAGCATTAAACTTTGCGCGTGTGCACCAATTTCACGCCAACCAAACGCAGCCAGTGGGTGAGGGACAAGCTCGGTGTTGATTTGCCATCGGACTGCCCAGATGAAACCTTTCCGGGTTACGCCGCTCCTTTGGTCGTCAAAAGTCACCAGTCTGGGCGTGTGGCCTGTGGCTTGGCCCAATTTGGCCTGATCCCTGCGTGGGCCAAAGACCGCAAAATCAGCCGTCACACCTACAACGCCCGAAGCGAGACGGTGGCGGAAAAGCCAAGTTTCAGAACCGCCTGGCGGCAACGGCAATGGGGGCTGGTTTTGGTCGACGATTTCTACGAACCCAGTTATGAATCTGGCAAGGCCGTGCGCTGGAAGATTCAGCTGGCCTCGGGTGATCCCTTGGCCATCGCTTGTCTTTGGGACCGATGGAAAGATCCCCAGACCGGTGAAGTGCGGGTCAGTTTTTCCATGCTGACCGTCAACGCCGACGAGCACCCCGTCATGCGTCAATTTCACAAGCCTGGAGATGAAAAGCGCACCCCTGTCGTCATTGCGCCGCACTTGCATGACCATTGGCTGTCTGCGAACACCGAGCAAGCCCACGCGCTGATGGCTTGGACGCACATGCCAGAGTTGATCGCCGTCTCGGCCCCATCAACCGTCGCCACGCGCCATCGCATGGCCTGACTGCGCCCAGTCAGTTCTGGGCGCGCCACCCAAAAAATTGGTGAATGTCGTCACGCTGAGCCATGGCATCTGCCTCCCCCAAGGCCATGAGTTCCTGCGTGTATGCGCCTTCAAATAACAAATAACTCACCAGTGCATTGCCCTGACCCTGAAGCGTGTTGAGGCTGGCGCCCATGGTGCGCAGCAGGCTTTTGACCGTGGCGGGCAATGCATCGGCGTGCTTGGCTGCGATCACATCCAACCGTTGAGAGGGGGCAATCAGGAGCAATTGCACGGGACGCAAATGGGTGGACTGGCGTTTGTCCTCCGGTATCAGCGCCAAGGTTTGGTTGATGCGCTGCATGCGTTCAACGTCCACAGCCAGGGAGTCCAAGAAAATACTCGACAAAGCATGGCCGGCAATGTGGGCCAATGAGGGATAGCTGGGTTCACCCGAATCCTTTTTGGGGGGCTCGAGCATGCGGCCTGCGCCCACCACCAATATTTTGTCGGCGCCCAAATGGATGGCGGGTGAAATCGGCGCTGTTTGCCGCATGGAGCCGTCGCCAAAGTAGGCATTCCCCTGAGGTCCTTCTAACCGCATGGCCGGAAAGATGAAAGGAATGGCCGAGCTGGCGAGCAGGTGATCGTGGGACAAGCGCCCGTGTTGCGCCAATCGTTGGTTGCGAACCCAAGGGGTGACCTCGTGTTGACTGTCGTAAAAAGTCACGTGTTCGCCTGTGCTGTAGCTCGAAGCCGTGATGGCCAAGGCGCGCAAATGTCCTTGTTCCATCAATGCGGGCAAGCGCTGCAAATCGATGCGTTGCGCCAGCAGCGCACTCAAGGGGTCGTTGTTCAGCAGCGATTTGGGGCGAATGCGCTTTTGTGTGATCAACCAGCCCAGCGAGAGCAAAGAAATCCAGCGGGCCCCCGATCGGATCATGCCCAGAACGTCGGAGCGGTAGACCTGTTCGACCTGAAAGTTCCTCCAGACATCGACCAACTCGTCCAGGGCCGCATCAAATCGGTCGGCATTGCTGGCCAAGAATGCGGCATTGATGGCACCAGCGGACGTGCCCGAGATCACCGGAAAAGGGTTGCCAGGTGCGGCCCCCGCTTCGCGACGCATGCGCCCAATGGCGGCTAAAACGCCGACTTGGTAAGCCGCGCGTGCGCCGCCGCCTGAGAGGATGAGACCGGTTGTTGGAGGCATGGTCTTGATCGTATTGTCGTTTTGAACATCTCAAAATGGGGAATACACCTGTTTTGCACGGAAACTTCGGAGGTGCAAATAAATGCTATTTTTTGGGATTTGCTTTCGGCATCAGTTGGTAAAATGACCAGAAGTTCTGATAACTGATGAATTTCTGTCTCTGCCAACCCCCAACCTCTTTTTATGACCACTATTTTGCTTGTTGAAGATGAGGTCTTGTTGCGTGAAGGCGTCCAAGAAACGCTGGAGGTGTATGGGTACACCGTCATTGGGGCTGGGGACGGTATCGAGGCCTTGGATTGGCTGGAGCAAACACCCATTTCCCTGATCATCACGGATTTGGTCATGCCCAAAATGAATGGCGTGGCCTTCATCGAGCAAGTTCGCCTCAAACACCCCAGTCTGCCCATCATCGTGGCATCGGGCAGCCCTGACTCTGTGACCAGCCGACTGGGCATCGACACGATCCACGTCCCTGGGGCCACAGCCTGCATCATCAAACCCTTCAAAAGCAAAGACTTGGTCGCTTTGGTCGAAAAGGTCATGGCCGATACCCAGGCCTGAGTTGGCCGCGTTCCCATCCCTTGCTGCGCTGCGCGCAGTCGTCGGTTTGCAACAATGGTCTGTACAGGCAAGGACTTCAGGGCCACAATGCTTGTGTAAAACAATACCTGCGAGACAAACCATGAACAAATTGAAAATTTCCCAAATCAAAAGTCTTTCTGCGGGCTACTACGCCGTTGGCATCGCAGCGTTCTCCGCCTTGTTTGGGATTTTGGCCGTCATCGTTGAACTGGTGCACCGCAACAGTTGACCGCCTCAGGCTTGTTGCCGGCAACAAGCACAACGGACCTGCCCAGGGTTTGTTGACGAAATAAATCGATCCATGCGCAGGATTTCCTTGTGGGCTTCCATTCTGCGAAGCCAAGCTGGAAATGGGCTCGCATGACCGACCCAGTTGCAGTAAGCTACGAGGTTTTCCACGCAACTTGTTGTCGTTCATGGACAGTCTGCTCCCCCCCATACCCGCCAAACGCTACTTCACCATCGGTGAGGTGGGCGAATTGTGTGGCGTCAAGCCGCATGTTTTGCGCTATTGGGAGCAAGAATTCACGCAGTTGCGGCCCGTCAAACGACGTGGCAATCGCCGCTATTACCAGCACCACGAAGTGCTGATGATTCGGCGCATCAGAGACTTGCTCTATGACCAAGGCTTCACCATCAGTGGCGCCCGCAACCGCTTGCAAGAGTTGGTGCAGTCTGACCGTGCGGGTCGTGCTGAAGGGGTGTCGCAGCTCGATGGGGACGATTCCGAGATCCTGGCCCCCGAGATGATGGGCGATGAGCACGTGCAGCCCCTTGTGTTGCCAGCCGGTTGGCGTGATGCCAGTGGAGGCGGGCATTCGCTTCACCAAGAACTGGTGGAAATTAGGGACATGTTGACCCTGTAACGGCCATTTATCCGGTTATACTTTGAGCTTGTCGGCGTGTAGCGCAGCCTGGTAGCGCACTTGCATGGGGTGCAAGGGGTCGCGAGTTCGAATCCCGCCACGCCGACCATATGAATCAAGGACTTAGCTTCGCAAGGGGCTAAGTCCTTTCTTCTTTGTGCCGTGGGTTTTGCTCGTTATACCAACCGTTATACCTACCCCGGCAAAACCTAGCAGCATCTCGAATTGGTTCCGGGTTATTTGAAGCCTGTCACTCACGGTGCCACGGCGGCCCCAATTTTTAAGTTGGTCGCTTTAAAACTCACGTTTCTGTCATCGCTCCACCTAGCGATTTGTTCATGGCTCGACCACCAGATCGAAAGGGCCGAACTGAAGCCATCAACGTTCGCTTGTAACCCATACGGACACGTGTGAGTCCACTGAAAGCCGCATGGATACTAGCTTCGCCTGAAATGCACCCTTTTTGATGTGTGCTTATGGCAGGTGGGCGGGTGAAGATTGCCGCATCTTCTTTTGAAAGGATGTGTGCAATGGACCACTACACAGCAATTATTCGTTTGCCAAAAGTCTTGGCGATCAGCGGATGCTCGCGCTCATACATTTACCAACTGATCAACGAAGGCCTCTGGCCCAAAAGTGTTCGCTTGGGTGCGCGAGCAGTAGGGTGGCCTGAGCGTGAGGTTTCGGCCGTCTGCGAAGCTCGAATTGCAGGTCAATCAAACGAAGAAATTCGAAGGCTCATCGAACAGCTTCACCAAAACCGAATCCGTTCCATTGCCAGCTGAAGTATTGGTTGGAGCTTCTATGTCAAGTAATTCCGTGTGGAGTCGCAGTCCGGTCATACCTGCTAAGCCGACCAAGAAAGGGCGAGATGGACAGCAGGCATTTTTCTTGTTGGTGGGCGAGGGTGAATCCAGTGAAACATAGCAAAAAGCGCGGGATCGCAACTAATGATTCATGGCTGCCACTGTCTCTTCCATTTCTTCGTTCACGCGCATGTGCGCAATTGTCCCCGCATGCTTCAAAACTTCTGCTTGAGTTGCTTGGCCTCTTGAGCACGAACGCAAACCGTAATGGTGACCTTTCGCTCGCCCCCAAAGTGATGAAATGTCGTGGTTGGTCAGGTCGAGCCACGTTGGCTGCAGCTGTTCGTGAACTTGTAGATGCGAATTTGTTGTTTCAAACGCGTCAGGGCGGACGGAAGGATTGCAGTCTATGGGCGTTGACGCTTTACCCGATCAGTTGCGATCTCAAAACCCTGATGGCCACCTAAATTCCCCCACTTATGGCCACCTCAAACTCCCCCACCTGAATTGATCGGGGACAGGGGTTCAACGCCGACACCGTCGGCACCTGTTGGCAGGACGCATGTTCTGACCTTCC
>NZ_NESG01000013.1 GCF_002778275.1 Limnohabitans sp. G3-2
GCCATGAGCGCTGCCGCAGTGACCAGGCGCAGGGCACTTTTTTTACCGCGTGCACTGACGTGCTCGGCCACGGCCACCCAAGTGTTGAGTGCTTCGCTGTAAACCAGTTTGTAGTTGCTGTTCATGATTTCAGTGCGGATGGCAGTTGGTTTTTATAGATAAGCATTACAGCGATGGCATCAAAGGTTCGACTGCGCTTCTGAGATCTGCACGACCGTCGACTGACCGCCCACCGTCACCACCACCGACAAGGGAAACGCGCCGGCAGGCACCGCACTGGTCACCAGTGTTTGCGTAGCCGCGTCGTAGCGAATCCAGGCGGGCAAGGGCTCGCTGTTGGGCAGCGTCACCTTCACCGCAGCGCCAGACGCAGCAGGCGTCAACACCTGCTCGGGCAAAGCAATCACCAAGCCAGAGCCTGCGGTGGCGGTCCCCGCGGGCACCAACACCGCCACCAAGCCGTTCGCCTGCTGAGTGGGCGAGCTGATGGTGCTGACGCTCACACCCGCGCTAGAGCCACCGCCAGCACTGCCCGCACTGCCCGCACTGCTCGCGCCTGCGCTGCTGGAGGCCAGCACCGTCAAAGTGGGCGGTGCGCTGTTGGCCGTGGGTACAACGGCCAACGTGGGGGCCAAAATGGCCACGGGCAGCGCGCGGATCTCACCCGTCTGGCTGGGCACCAAGCTCACCACGTAGTTGTTGCCGTTGTTGCCGTCCACAATTTGGTAACCCATTTGAACGCTCAAGGTTTTGCCGGTGCCCGGGTTGGCATCGGCATAAGCTTCCCGCAAATTGACCACCGTATCGGACACCTTCAGACCGCTGACCACAGGCACAGCTTGCGCCTCGGTGTTGCCATCAAAGCTCTTGGTGTTGGTGACTGCGGTCACGGTCAAAGGCGCTGGCGTGACCGACAAACTGCCATCGGCAAAGCTCACCGCGTAGTTGCTGCTGCTCAAGCCCGCGGGCGTGATCACGTAGCTGCCCGCATTGCGCGCGCCCTGGCTGGTGCCGGTGTAGTTCAACGTCCCGCCAAGCACGTATGCGGTTTCGCTGTTCACAAAGCCGCTGTAGCTCACGCCGTTGCCGCCTGAGTAGGCCATGCCATCGTAGGTCTTGCTGGCGTTGGTGGCGCTCACCGTCAAGGGCGCAGGCGTGACGCTGCCCACGTTGCCGCTGGCCGAAGTGGGCAAGCTGTAGTTGCTCAGCTGGGTGCCGCTGCTCGCGGCAAAGTCGCTGCTGCTCAACGCTGCGGTCACGGCCTTGCTGGTGCCCACATTGGCGGTGTCCAGCGTGCCCGCAGTCTGGCTGACGCTGGCACCTTCTGAGTTGACAAAGCCCGACAAGGCAAAGTTACCTGCCGTCAAAGTGGCTGCTGTGCTGCCGTCGTAGACCTTGCTGCTCGTGCCCGTGAGGGCTGCGGCAAGTGGCGCAGGTGTCACGCTGCCAATGCTGCCGCTGGCCGAAGTGGGCAAGGTGTAGTTGCTCAGCTGGGTTCCGCTGTTGGCGGCAAAGTCGCTGCTGCTCAAAACTGCAGTCACGGCTTTGCTGGTGCCCACGTTGGCGGTTTCCAGCGTGCCCGAGGTCTGGGTGACGCTGGCGCCCTCTGAGTTGACAAAGCCAGACAAAGCAAAATTGCCTGCCGTCAAAGTGGCTGCTGTGCTGCCGTCGTAGACCTTGCTGCTCGTGCCCGTGAGGGCTGCGGCAAGTGGCGCAGGTGTCACGCTGCCAATGCTGCCGCTGGCCGAAGTGGGCAAGGTGTAGTTGCTCAGCTGGGTGCCGCTGTTGGCGGCAAAGTCGCTGCTGCTCAAAACTGCAGTCACGGCTTTGCTGGTGCCCACGTTGGCGGTGTCCAGCGTGCCCGAGGTCTGGGTGACGCTGGCGCCCTCTGAGTTGACAAAGCCAGACAAAGCAAAATTGCCTGCCGTCAAAGTGGCTGCTGTGCTGCCGTCGTAGACCTTGCTGCTCGTGCCCGTGAGGGCTGCGGCAAGTGGCGCAGGTGTCACGCTGCCAATGCTGCCGCTGGCCGAAGTGGGCAAGCTGTAGTTGCTCAGTTGCGTCCCAATGTTGGCTGCAAAGTCGCTGCTGCCGAGCGTGGTCGTAACGGTCTTGCTGTTTCCGACGTTCGCGGTGTCCAGCGTGCCACTGGTTTTGCTGACACTGGCGCTTTCTGAGTTCACAAAGCCGGTCAACGCAAAGTTGCCTGCCGTCAAAGCGGCGGCTGTACTGCCGTCATACACCTTGCTGCTGGTGCCCGTGAGCGCTGCGCTCAAAGGCGCAGGCGTTACCGTGTGGGTGCTGCCCACGTAACTGAAGTTGTAGTTGCTGTCTGCTCCCGTGCTCAGCACCGCTGCCCCAGGCGTGACGGTGAACGTGCCCGCCTGAGCGGCGCCTGAAGCCGTACTGGTCAAACCGGTCGGGGTTTGGGTGATCGAAGCCACCGCATCGGGACCCACCATGGTGCCTACGCTGTATGTCGTGCCCAAGGACAGCGCAGCGTAGCTTGTGCCATCGTACACACTGCTGCGGGCCGTGTTGGTCACCGTCACGGTCTTGGGGCTGATGACGCCCACGTTGCCTGAAACGGCTGTGGGCAAGTTGTAGTTGCTCAGCAGCGTTCCGTTGGTGGCGCTGAAGTCGCTGCTGGCTAGCGTGACGCTCACCAACTTGTTGGTGCCGGCATTGGCGTTGTCGTAGGTGCCCGTGGTTTGGGTGATGCTGGCGCCATCGCTGCCTTGCCAGCCGGTGATCAGATAATTGCTGGAGGTCAGCGTGGCCACGTTGGTGCCGTCATACACCTTGCCCACGGTGCCTGTCAGGGCTACGTTGGTGGCGCTGACTGTGACATCCGCTGGGCTGATGTACAGCGACCCGTCGCCAAAGCTGATGGCGTAGTTGCTGCTGGTCTGCCCACTGGGCGTGATCACGTAATTGCCCACGTTGACCGCACCAATGGCCGTGCCGCCGAAAGCCAGCGTGCCGCCCAAATCACTGACCGTCTCGCCGTTGACAAAGCCGCTGTAAGCCACGCCCGCCGTGGCGGCGTAAGCGCTGGCGTCATAGGTCTTGGTGTCGTTGTTGGCAGTGATCAACAAAGGCGCTGTGGTGACCACCCCGTTTGCGCCGCTGATCGTGTTGGCTGCTAACTTGTAATTGGCTGCGTCGGTGCCGCCCAGGCTGATGCCCGCGACCGTGAAAGCTTTGGTGCTGCCCGCGTTCGCGTTGGCATAGGTGCCCACGCCAGTGGCCCTGACGGCATCGGCGCCCACCACACCGGTCAACCCAAAGCCCAGGCTGCTCATGATGGTGGTGCCGTCGTAGACTTTGCTCAGACCAAAGGTGGCCTCCGGCGTCAGTGTCTTTGGCGCCACCGTGAGCGCACCCACAATGTTGACCGTGTTGCCGTAGTTGTCGCTGGTGTTGGTGACACTGCTGGCCCCCACTTGGTAGCTGCCCGCAGCCACTTGGCCCGCACTGCTCAAGGTGCTCAAAAGTGGCCCCAAGGTCAAGGCCGTGTTGCCGCCTGCGCCATCGGTGAGGGCAAAGGCGGCGTTGTTCACGCTGGCACGGTTGGTCAAGTCCACCACCGCGTTGCCGGTGCTGCTCTTGTACTGCACAGAACTCACGGTATAGCTGGGTGCGGTGCCATAGGTGGTGCTGGTATCGGCTAAGCGAATCAGCAACTGGTCAGCCGGCACGATGGTGTAGCTGCCCGGCACGTAGTTGATGTTGTAGTTCGTGCTCGACAAGGTTGAGCCCGCAGCACTCAACACCCCGGCATAGGTGCCAGCAGCACCCACAGCGGCATTGCTGCGCGCAACGGTGGCTGCGCCACTGAGGACACTGGCGGTCTCCCCCGCCACAAAGCCTGTGTAACTCACGCCGCCGAAGCCGCTGGCGTCGGCCTCACCAATGAACTTGGCATCGTTGTTGGCTTTGACCGTCAGATCGGCTTTGTTCACCGTGGCCGTCGCGGGTGTGTAAGTGAACGCGTAGTTACTGGCCTTACCCGTGCTCAGCACCACGGTACTGGGGGTGACGGTGAAACTGCCCGCATTGGCCACATGGCTGGCCACCAAGCCGTTGCCGCTGGGGGTTCGGGTGACAGAACTCACCGCGTCATAACCCACCAAACCGGTCACGGTGTAAGCCGTGGCGTTGGCCAAATCGGTGTAAGTGCTCAAGCCGTTGTAGGTGGTGGTGCGCGCAGTGCTGGCGATGGTGACCGGTTTGGGGTCCACCACAATGTTCACCGCGTTGCCGGCTTGAAAAAAGTACCCGGTCACTTCAGGCGGAGGGACGGAGATCGTGGCTGGGTAGGTCCCCGCGTCCAACAACACGTTGTTAAGAGCCAAAGCTTGCGTGGTGGCAGGAACACCAGTCACCGCGACTGGCGCGCAGCTGCTGGCGCTGGTGGAATAGCAATAGTTCAGTGATGTGACGGGCGTACCGTACGTAGACCTTTGGCCAGGCACATACAAGGTGTAAAGCGTGGCGGGCGACTCGCGGAACAGCGTGAAATAAGCCGATGCAACCACCGTAGGCACAGAGGTGCTGTCGGCGTTGGTCGTGTAGTAGCTGCGCTTGGGCGCAAAGCTGTTGGTCAAGGTTCGGGCGGCACTGGTGGTTGCATAGCCCGAGAAAATCAATGCCACACCGCCTGTGCCCACGCTGATGGTAGGCGTTCCGCTGAGCACCACGTCGCCACCCGTGGGCGTGCCCGCTGCAGTCAGGCTGCCTGCGCCAAGCTTGAGTGCGGGTGTGGTGTAGCTGGTGGCGGTGCTGGTGGTGACCACGTTTTGCGACACCGTCAGGTCGCCTGTGCGTGTCACCACCGACACTGTGTCCGTGGCATTGATGCCGCTGTAGGTGCTGCCACCCACAGTCACTTGGCCAATGGTCATGGCCTGGTTGTTGGCCACGTTCAGGATACCCACGCCTGAACCTGTGGCGATGGTGCTCAAGGTGTTGCTGGTGCTGCTGAGCGTCTTTGCACCGGCGCCCACCAAAGCCAAACCATGGTCATTGCTGGTGATGGCGCCGCTGACTGTCAGTGCACCTGCGCCGCTGAAGACGGTGGCGCTGGTGAGGTTGACAGCACCGGACAAACTGCTGGTGCCGGTGGAGGCGGTCAAAGTTCCGCCGCTCAAGGTCAATGCTTCTGCGCCGACAGTGACACCGCGCAAATCAAGCGTGGCACCGCTGGCCACAGTGGTTCCGCCAGCAGTAGCGCCCAAGCCTGACGCATGGCTGATGGCCAAAGTGCCTTCAGAGACTGTTGTTGCGCCGCTGTAATTGTTGTTGCCGGACAGGGTCAAGGTGTTGGAACCCGTCTTGGTGAGTGCAGAAGCGCCCCGCACAACTCCGCTCACCGCGATATCGCCACCAGAGCCACCCATGGAAGCGTCAGTGGCTAAAGTGACGGCACCCACATAAATCGCAGCAGTGCTGCTGGAGTTGGTCAGCACGCCACCACCCGAAATACCAGAGCCATTCAAGCTCAGGCTGTTGGCGTTGGCCAGTGTTTTGCCATTGAGATCAAGTACCGCGCCCGTGTTAAGGGTCATTGCACCAGATGCGCCGCCAAAAGCTGTTGTGCTTCCTGCTTGCAATGTGCCGCCCGATACCGTCGTGCCACCGGTGTAAGTATTGGTGCCTGCCAAGTTCAGAACACCCGTGGCGCCATTGGATCCGGCATAGCCAACTGCGGTGTTGTAGCTCAATGCAGTCGACCCACCAATTGCACCACTGAGCAGGTTATTTGTCGCTCTAGAGTTAACACTGAGCGAAGTGATGTTAACAACCGATCCACCAATAGATGCGTTTGCTGAACCTGAGTTGATGGTGAGAGCATAAGCCCCTTGAATGTTTGTCATATTCCCTGACACAACAACAACACCAGAGCCGCCGCTTCCAGCAGCATTAAATCCACCACCACCACCACCGCCCGTATTGACAACGCCAGAACCAGGGCCTGCACCGTTGTAAGTAGCAGCGTTACCAGCATTGGTTCCGCCTACACCACTTGATGTCTGGCCCATTCCTCCGCCACCAGAACCGTAGACAACAGAAGAACCGGTGATGCTGTAACTTATGCCTTGACCGCCATTGCCACCTACGCCAGACGATTGCGTGGTCCCAGCTGCACCAGCTGTCGAAGCACCACCACCACCGCCACCCGCAGTTGTTGCGCGATTGCTTGCCCCACCATTATTTCCCGATAAAGTCGCCCCCGTAAAACCGGCAACACTTCCTCGGGTTGCTGAACCGCCATTGCCTGTTGTCCAGTGCCCACCACCTCCAGAGCCACCTGCGAGACCAGAATCACCAAATGAACCAGCGCCACCGCCGCCGCCATTTGCTGTGATGACGTATCCGCTAGGGTTACTTGCCAAAGCAAGACTGCTGTTGCCGCCTGATCCGCCGTTACCGCCTCCCCCAGAACCACCATTTCCTACAACCACCGAATAGGTACCAGATAAAGTTCCGCTTGAAACATAAACAACACCGCCGCCTCCGCCGCCGCCAGTTGCAGGAACGTTACTAGAACCCCCAGCAGCGCCACCACCCACAACCAGAATTTGCGCATTAGTGAACGTGCTTGTGGGGGTGTAGGTGTATGTGCTAGCGCTATAAGAAATTGAAAAAGACAGACCGCTTGGCGCAGAAGTTGTGGTGGAGGAACCTGCAACATATGTATTGCCAGAATAATAGGCCCAGGTTGAGCCATCAGTTGGGCTGTATTTCCAATTGCCGCTTCCTAAAAATTGAATAATTCCGCTGGAAATAGTTGAAACGGTAGACACATTGCCCGCGATGGTTACCAAGCCATTACCACCATTGGCGGTTGAAGTCAGCGAGGTATTGGTACCCAATGTCAGGTTGCCACCAAAACTCTGAAGACCAGAGGTGGTGACATTGCCACCCAGTGTCGTGGTTTGTCCCGTCGATGTAGCACCACCTGTAATGGTGATTGAACTCAAAGCCGCGGTGTTGCCCACGGTACTTCCAAACGACACAGCACCGGTTCCAGAGGTCACCGTCAGGCTTTGAGCGCCAGAAGCCGCGCCATCCACAGCGCCGCCAAACGTAATAGCGCCATTGGTATTGGCTTGGCTGGTGTTGAGTGTTGTGAGCGTCGTATTGCCACTCAATGTGACTGCACCGGTATAGGTTTGGTTGCCCGCCGTATTGATGTTGCCAACCAATGCGCTTGTACCCGCAATGGACAGGTTAGACGTGTTGGCACTGTTGGTAATGGCTGCACCTGAACTCATCGACAAGGTCGAACCCAAACTGACCGTGCCGCTGTATGTCAAATCCAATACGCCTGCAGCGCCTATGGCCACAGCGCCAGTGCCCAGTGCATCGCCACTTGCGGCCTTCACCGAACCCGCGTTGATGTTGTTGGCGCCGCTGTAGGTGTTGGTGCCCGACAAGACCAAACTGCCTGTGCCCGTTTTGGTCAGCCCGAAACCTGTGCCCGACACAACACCAGACAATGAAAGTTGAGTGCCGGCCACGCTGACCGTGCTGTTGCCACCCAATGTCACCGTACCCGACAAGCTGCTGGTGCCCGTAGATGTAGAAAGTGTGCCGCCATTGAGGACCAAGGCTTCAGCACCCACTGAAACGCCTTGGAGGTCCAGGGTGGCGCCACTGGCCACAGTGGTTCCCGCTGCCGTTCCGCCCAAACCGTCTGCATTGCCAATGGCCAAGGTGCCTGTGGATACGGTGGTAGAACCCGTGTAGGTGTTGATGCCCGACAAAGTGGTTGTGCCTGTGCCCAACTTGGTGACTGCACCGGTGCCACTGATGGCGCCTGAAAAGTTGAGCGCATCGCTGCGATTGAAGGCCAATGTGGCGTTGTTGGTCACGTTGCCGGCTATGGCGCCATTGGTGCTGCCATCGCCCACCTGCAAAGTGCCTGCATTGATGGTGGTGCCACCGCTGTAAGTGTTGTCGCCTGACATAGTCAGGGTGTTGGCGGCTGACTTAGTCACGGCCCCCGTACCGCTGATGACGCCCGAAAAGGTCAGGTCATCGCTGCGATTGAAGGCCAATGTAGCGTTGTTGGTCACGTTGCCTTCAATGCTGCCGGTCGCGCCGCCAGCGCCCAACTGCAAAGTGCCGGCCGAAACGAGGGTGCCTCCGCTATAGGTGTTGGTGCCTGTCAGCACCAGTGTGCCGGTGGAAGTCTTGGTCAGGACACGGTCTGTGCCAGAGACAAGGCCCGACAAGGTCAATTGCGCACCCGAATCCACCCTGATGGAACTGTTGGCACCCAAAGTGACCTGACCAGACAAACTGGTGGTGCCCGATTGAAGTTCCAGTGAGCCGCCATTCAAGGTGATCGCTTCTGCGCCAACATTGAGACCACCGGGCAACAACAATCTGGCTCCAGTGGCCACACTTGTACCGGCTGCTGTAGTCCCCAAGCCCTGGGCAAGGCTGATGGCCAAGATGCCGCCAGAAACAGTGGTTGTTCCTGAATAGGTGTTGGTTCCTCCGAGCGTGATGTTGGCGGCGCCCACTTTGGTCAAGCCATAGGAACCACTGATGTCGTTCGTCAAGGACATATTTCCGGTAGAGGACCCAATGCTGGTATCGCTTCCCAAAACAATCAGGCCTTGAAATCTTCCACCTGCTGAATTTGAGTTGGTCAATGCGCCGCCACTGCTGATTCCCTCGCCATTCAAGGTCAGGGTATTGGCATTGTTGAGAAAGACACCTTTCAAATCCAATGCAGCACCACTGAACACCGATATGGCACCGCCTCCACCAGCTGTTCCCAATGCGTTTTCATGACCCACTTTCAAAGCACCCGCAGCAACGGTGGTGCCGCCGGAATAGCTGTTAGAGCCAGTGAGTGTTAAGGAGGAAGCCCCAACTTTGGTCAAGGCAAAAGCTCCGCTGATGACGCCACTGGCGGTGATCTCGCCCACTGCGCTACCGATGGAAGAAGCACTGCCCAACACCACAGTGCCCGCATAAGTTCCAGCGGTGCTGCTGGAGTTGGACAACGCGCCGCCATCGCTGATACCCGTGCCCCTCAAGGTCAGGGCATTGGTGTTGGTCATCGTGGTGCCATTCAAATCCAATGCAGCCCCACTGGCCACAGACACTGCCCCCCCTGAGCCGCCCAGCGCAGTGGCATGGCCCATTTTCAGAGTTCCGGCAGAAATGGTGGTACCACCTGTGTAAGTGTTGCCGCCTGAAAGCGTTACCGTGCCGGTGCCGTTCTTGGTCAGTGCAACGGTTCCAACGCCATTCTGGATCACACCCCCATAAGTGGTGGAGCTGTTATCGCCGCCAGTCGCCAAAGTGGATGTCGTACTGGCCGCACTGTTGGTGATCGTGCCTGTTGAACCCGAAACGGAAGAAACAGTTGGCGAATAACTATTGAGATCAAGCGTGCCATTGACGGTGACTGTCGATGCCGTTCCCAACGCATTGGCATGCCCCAGTTTAAGTGTCGAACCTGCGTCAATGGTGGCAGTACCCGCGAAGCTTGTATTGGCCGCAGTCAAAGTAGTGGTGGCTGCACCGCTGGTGTTGAGTGCACCCGTGCCACTGATGGTTGCGGGTATCGAAATGGCACTGGTGTTGGTGAAGTTGATGGTGCCATTGTTCGTGATGGCAACCGCCGATGTCGGCGCCAAACTGGCCATGGCATTGCTGTAAGCCACCGTGGTGCCTGATGGAATAACTACCGCAGACACATTGCCCAAAGTGGGTGCTGCACCCGTGGTGGCACCGCCCGTCACGGTCCAGTTGGCCCCTGATGACCACAAGCCACCACTGGTGCCTGTGTATGTCACAGAGGCCAAGGGGTTGATCGTCCAATTCACGGCGTTCCCCATCGCCAACGCATAGGTACTACTGGATAAAGTCAGCCCACTTGAATACGTCAGGCTGTAAACGCCTGCATTGCTGGCAGAGGTCAAACTGGTGTTGAAAACAACCGAACCCGATAGACCCGACAGACCTGTGATCAGGTTGCCCGCCCCCCCGCTGGCTGAGGTGTAAAGCCCGTAAGTTAAGTTGCTGTGGTTTGATCCATACGAGCTTGAATATGCGCCTGTAGCGTCATATGCCAAAACGTATAAATTTGTCGCGGTGCAAACACCGTTGACACAAGTGCCACCACCTGCAGTGTTTGATCCAACGGTGGTGATCGTGTAGGTTGACTGCGATGACCCGTTGGCAATGGGCCCTTGGGCAAATAAACTGGCACCGTTTGCAGCTGTTGCTGATGTAACCGTTATTCCAGAAACACTGTTTGAATAAATATTGGTGAGGAGTTGTGATTGGCTCCACCCAGAAATGTCATGCCCTATCAAGCCACCCGCATAAGCACTCGCAGCGCTTGCACTGATGGTGGTGTTACTCACGATGTTGGAATAAACAGGCGAATAATTCTTTCCAACCACACCGCCAGCAGCACCATTGGCACCTGTGGCGTTGATGGCAGACCCAGAGACCGTGGAATTTTTGATGTAAACAGCTTGGGATAGACCGGCAATTCCACCAACGCCCCTGTCATTTGTAACGCCATTGCCCGCAGAGCTAGCGGTTGAGTCTATAAAGTTGGCGTTGTTAACGGTATTCGCTTGTAAAACACCAACGATGCCCCCGAGAGCTGCGCCCACGCCATTGTCACTGACCGTTCCATTGACAAAATATACGTTGGATATATTGCCTGCGTCGTAGGTGTTACCAATGATCCCTCCCAGCCCCCAGCAGTTACTCGAACAACTGACATTTGCTCCAGAAACATAGACATTGTTCATCGGCCCCATGTTCGAGCCCACCACCAGACCGCTCCCCCAACCACCACTGGCTCCACTCAAAGATGAGTTGATGAAGGCAATATTTGAAATGGATGCGGCATTATTGTTAACGCTACCAATCCACCCGGTATTGCCGTTACCACTTAAAGTCATGCCCGTGATACTGTGCCCCAGACCATCAAATGTCCCTGAATAGCTGGGGATTGGCGCGCCTGAACCTGACCAGGATGAGGTGTGGTTATTGATCAATGCATAGTTGGTTGAAGAACTGGCAAATCCTCCCGCACTCGTTGTGAGTGGGTTACTGATCAACGTGTAATTTTTGGTTGTGTTGTAGTTTTTTGTTGAATACGAGTTACCAGTCCCACCAAAAGTCAGGCTCCCAGAAAACCCTGATGCGCTCAGGCCAAACCCATAAGTGCCTCCCGCATTGCCTTGGTTGTATTGGAACGAAACACCGGCACCGGACGTCGCTGTAGCATTGATCGCGGCATTGATTTTGATGTTGTAGTTGGCAGATAAGGTCAGCGTCTTTGCAGATGACCATGTGATAGGACCATTGACCGTGATGCTGCCCACCTGGTTGTTGGCGGTGGTACCCGTCGAAATGGTGACGTTGCTGCCCGCATCGAGTGCATTAGAAATTGAACTGGCCAAGATGGTAGATGTGGCACCCGCCGTGAAACTGTCCGCATAAGCTGTACCGGATGCGGTTCCGGATGAGCCAGCGATGATCACGTCGTAAGGGTCCAGCAACCATGTGCCCGCCTTGCCCATGCTGGCACCCGTGGTGACCAGTGTGCTCTCGCCAATCGCCAGTCTTGCCGCCGATGTATCTACAAAACCGCCATCGCCCCCCTGCTCGCCGCCCTTGGCGCTGATGGTGCCATCCACTTGCGTGATGCCGGTGGCGTTGACCAGGTCTGCAATGACGTCGATGCGCCCACCGTTGCCCGCGCTGCTTGGCGCGGCATCGGCGCTGATGCGGCTGCTTGGCGTCAGTTCAATCTTGTGGCTGGCGCTCAAGCGGATGGTGCCGCCGTCGTTCACCAAGCCTGTGGCCGAGATGGCACCGCTATTTTTGACCACGCCGCCCAGCAATCCACTGGCGGCTTGGGCCGACAAGATGATCAAGCCGCCGGGGGCTTGCACCGCTTGGCCGTTGTCCACCAGCGTCTGGAGGGTGGCCGGGGTCACCAGCACGTTGGTCAACT
>NZ_NESG01000014.1 GCF_002778275.1 Limnohabitans sp. G3-2
TGCGGCACTCATCGAAATGGAGATTGAAAATGAACAGACTAACTAAACTCATCTTATTCGGGGCGGCTCTAGCTGCGTCTGTAGCTCACGCACAAGATCCGAAAGACATCCCACAAAAATCTGGGGTAACACCTACGGATCTCATAGTACGCGGAGTGGACGGCACAGCGAATCTGGACTTCACAGTCATAGATGTGAAGTACGAGCCAGGTGGTGTCAACCGTCGCCATTTTCATCCAGCGGCGGTCACCTTCTATGTAGTTTCTGGGACACCAGTTTTCCAGCAGGAGGGCAAGGAACCCATTACCCTAAAACCCGGTGACAGCCTACTCGTTCCGGCCGGCACCACTCATTCCCATTGGAACCCTAGTAAGACTGAAGGTGTTCGATGGCTGGAATTCATCGTGGCTGAAAAAGGTAAAGGAAGATCCATCCGAAAGCCTTGAATAGAAAGTTTCGCCTCATAATCACGAAAGGAAAATGTAACCGCGACCAGCCGCCTTTGGTCGTAAGCAGAAAAGTAGAGGCCCATGAAGTACACAACCAAGTGCCGCATAACCATGCGCTGCAGCGAACCCGGCATGACGTCGTGGTTTGCAATCCACGCGTCCCGTGCGCCGGGTCGCTGAGCTTGGGTCGTTGAACGACAGCTTTCCCAAAAGCTCTACGGCGGTTCAGGGTCGAACTGAGACATACAAAGCAGCTACGCCCGCGCCAGGTGTAGTTCAGGGAAATTTGCCACAGTTTGGCAATCGGTGATCGACTTCGGTTGCTTTATGTCCCAAGGCGGGACTATACTTGACCCATGCGAATCATTGCCGTCAGTTACCTGCGAACTTTTTGGGCAAATACGCCTGACGCCGAGCAGTCCTTGAAGGCGTGGGTGGATGAGGTGAAGAAGGCTGACTGGAGTCAGCCAGCGGCCATCAAGGCGCAGTACCGTAGCGCCAGCATTCTGAAGAATCGCCGGGTCGTCTTCAATATTAAGGGCAATGAATATCGCTTGGTGGTCTCGGTGGCATATCGCTTCCAGGCCGTCTACGTGAAATTCATCGGCACGCACGCCGAGTACGATCGGATTGACGCCGAAACCGTTGAGATGGAGATCTGACATGGAAATTCGCCCAATTCATACCGCCGCCGACTACCGGGCCGCTCTGCGCGAAGTATCGGTGTATTTCGACAACGAGCCCGAACCTGGCACGCCGGATGGGGATCGGTTCGATGTGCTGCTGACGTTGGTCGATGCTTACGAAGCCAAGCAGTTCCCCATCGACCTTCCCGATCCGGTTGAGGCCATCAAATTTCGCATGGAGCAGGCCGGGCTGACGCCGAAGGATCTGGTGCCGGCCATCGGTCGCCTGAACCGCGTCTATGAAATCCTCGCCCGCAAGCGTCCCCTGACGCTCAACATGATCTGGCGGCTGCACGAGAGATTTGGTATCCCTGCCGAAAGCCTGATTCGCCCACCCAAACTACCTGTTGCAGCATAACTGGGTAAGGCACGCGCAATGCCGGTCAATATCCTCAATCTGGCCGGACTGGACGTCGTCGACTTCAAAGAAACCGACTCCGAATATCACGTTCGCGCAACACCCAAGGCAATCTCACGCCTTTGCCCACATTGCGGCCGATCCCACGACACGGTAGTTCATGCCAAGCGCACACTGGTCATCCGGGACATACCGAGCCACGGAAAGGCCGTCGTTATTCATCTCGACGTTTCCCGCTTGAAGTGCAAACCGTGCAAGCAGACCTTCACAGCATCCGTGCCGGAGGTCGATACTGGGCGGGAGATGACCGAACGCTTGGCCAAATGGATTGGTCGCCAGTCCATCGAATATACCTACGCGGAGATTGCCAAGCAGGTCAAGGTCGACGAGAAGACCGTCCGCAACATCTTCGACGAGTATGTGGCGGTGCTGGCCAAGGGCTATCAGCGCGAAACGCCGATCTGGCTAGGTATCGATGAAATCAAGCTCAAACGCTTCCGGGCCATCTTCACGAATCTGCATGGCCGATCCCTCATCGATATGCTGCCGAATCGGTACGTTTCGACCGTCACGGCATTCCTGGCGTCTCTGCCGGACAACAAACGCATTACGCATGTCGCCATCGATATGTGGGCTGGCTACCGTCGCGCCGTCCAGGAAGCTCTGCCGAACGCCAAGATCGTGGTCGACAAATTCCATGTCCTGATGAAAGCCAACATGGCCTTTGAGGCAGTGCGCCGGAAAATAGCTAGAGAGAGCAGCAACGGTGCCGGCCTTGGCCTCAAACGAGCCCACAAGCTATTCGACATGCGGGCCAAGGACTTGACCGACGAACAATATCTGACCGTCTCGGGCTGGCTCAACACATTCCCTCTCTTGGCCGCAGCTTATGATCTCAAGGAACGGCTGTACGCGATCTACGACGTGACAACGCCAGAGGAAGCTTGGGGCGAGTATCTGCATTGGGAAAGCACGATCCCCAACGAACTTGTCAAGCCGTACCGGGTAGTGAAGACCGCTTTCCGCAATTGGCGACCTTACATCCTGAACTATTTCGACGACCAGCGGGTGACGAACGCCTTTACGGAGAGTTTCAACGCCAAGGTCCGTGCCGTATACCGTAATGGGCGTGGATACACCTTCGAGCGGTTACGCGCCAAGGTGCTCTACACAGACAGGTTTCAGAAGCGTGTTGCGATGCAGGAGAAGGTTCGGGTCAGGAAACAGAAATTCGAAGATGTCGCAGTGGCGCGATTCATGTTCCTCGCAAGCACAATGGATGACGAGTACGAGACCAGAATTCGATCTCGTGAGGCAAACCTCGGAGTAGACCTGTCCACACTCGAGCGGACTTTCGATTCAGGCGAGTTCTAGTCCTGAAGTCTAGCTGCGTCCACCCGATAATCCGGATACCCCTTTATTTGGGCAGCGGCTTGGGTTTGGCGATGATCCGGCTGATTCGTGATCGAGGCTGGAAGTCTTCGGGCATTGCGCGCCAAGAGTGGCCCTGGTTGTTCGGCGCGATTGCTTTTGGTGGGATTCTGGGGCCACTGCTTTTGATGGTGGGGCTTTCGCACACAAGCGCTTCCACGGCTTCACTTTTCTTGAATCTGGAATCCGTGCTGACAGCCGCTTTGGCTTGGCTGGTGTTCAAAGAAAGCACCGATCGCCGAATCGTTTTGGGTATGGCGCTGATTGTCTTGGGTGGAGCCGTATTGGCATGGCCCAGTGGGGAAACCATAGCTTCTGGCATCGGACCGCTTGCATTGGCCGGAGCTTGCCTTGCTTGGGCCATTGACAATAACTTAACGCGCAAAGTTTCAGCCTCAGATGCCTTGTTCATAGCGGGGAGCAAAGGCTTGGTCGCGGGATGCGTCAATACGGTGCTGGGGTTAGCGCTCGGTGCAAGTTGGCCCGCTTTGCCGATGCTCTCGTCGGCGTTGCTGATTGGATTCTTCGGATATGGCCTGAGCTTGGTGTTGTTTGTGCTGGCACTTCGCGAACTGGGTACTGCGAGAACCGGTGCTTATTTTTCAACAGCACCATTTGTAGGCGCTACCATCGCGATTGCTGTTTTTGGTGAAGCCACCAGCATGGCCTTTTGGATGGCAATGGGTTTGATGTCGGTTGGTGTTTGGTTGCATCTGACCGAACGTCATGCGCATGAACATACCCACGTAGAACTTTTTCATGGGCACGCTCACCGTCATGACGAACACCACCTTCATGTTCATGACTTTGAATGGGATGGTGTTGAGCCTCATTCACATGCTCACAAGCATGCAAAAATCAAACACGAGCATGCTCATTTCCCGGACGTTCACCATCCACATTCGCATTCATGACACCAAACCAAGCGTGTTGAGTGTTTGCGCCATGAACGTCACTGCCACTCCCACCGCCAATGACAACCAGTCATGGCGGGGGCCCCAGAACATCAAAGCAAAGTGATGTCTTTGATCAAACGGGAACGCAGTGCGCGCCGTTTGAGTTGATCAACTGAGTCATCTGTCCACCAATGTGAAGAGTTGCCCCAGATCCAATCGGTACCCGTAATCCCTA
>NZ_NESG01000015.1 GCF_002778275.1 Limnohabitans sp. G3-2
GCCTCTGACGATCACCCACTTCACCTTCAGGTCATTGCTTCTCATATGGCAAGTGAACGTCCTGAACGGCCTCAATGGCCCGTGCTTGCCTGATCGGCGAGCCTCGGGTTTCTTTACCTTTCCCTCTTTTCGAATCCCCTGTGTGCGGATGCACATGACGCTTTGCGCGTTGTGCGTCATCGCCTAGCGACGTGTTGTCGCTGCTCGCTGATCTCCTTGGATGTTTTCACCATTGGAGATGAGCTATGAGTTTGTACAAAAAAAGACCGACACCGATTCGAATCGCGCTGTTGGTCATGACCCTGAGTGGCTTGGTGCTGACGGCCCAAGCACAAGGCACATCCGCCGCCGCGTTGAGTGGCTCGGTGTCCTTGAAAGATGTTTTCGAAACGGCGTGGCAAAGGCAACCCGAGGCGCACGCGCTTCAATCGCGTCGCGATGCCGCCCTGGCCCAGGCCAAAGCCGCGTCGATGCTGTCCCCCGAGCCGCCCTCGCTGGAGATAAGTCAGCGATCAGACCGGATGACAGGCAACAGCGGTGCGCGGGAAGCTGAGGTGGGTATCGCCGTTCCCATCTGGCTACCCGGACAACGCACAGCCAGTGCCGATCTGGCGCAAGCTGAAATATCGTTGGTTGAGCGCAAGCTGCTCGCCTCACAACTTCGGCTCGCTTCTTCCGTCAGGGATGCTTGGTGGGGCTGGTTGCGAGCTCGCGTAGATGCTGAACTGGCGAGCGAACAACTGGCCAATGCACAACGCCTCGCCGCTGATGTTGCCAAACGGACCAACGCGGGTGATCTGGCAAAGTCCGACCAGCATCAAGCCGAAGGCGCTGTCGCTGCGGCCCAAGCGCATGCCGCCCAAGCTCAAGCTGCATCTGCCGCAGCCTTGGCACAAGTGATGGCGCTAACAGGCAGGACGGCACCGGCAGACTTGAAAGTCAACGCGGCGGTGGAGCCAACGCCAGATTCGACCCCACATACGGGTGCGTCAGTGGGGCATCCCTTGTTGGCTGAACTGGAGGATCGCATCACGATGGCCGAGCGGACGGCTCAGCTGATCAGCGCCCAGAGGCGATCCAACCCGGAACTCACGGTGGCCACCACGCGCGGCCGTGGGGCATTTGGAGAACGCTATGGCCAGACTGTGCTGATTGGCATTCGCGTGCCCTTGGGTGCAGGCCCTAGGCATGACGCCCGTCTTGCGACTGCACAAGCCGAAGCGATAGAAGTGCAGTCACAACTGGTCCTCGAGCAGGCGCGCATTCAAGCCGACAAACAAGGCGCTGCTGCTCGTCTGGAGGCCGCACGCACTCAACTTGATGCTGCGCAGCGACGAGCCCAGCTGGCCAACGAGTCCCGCAGCTTTTTTGACAAGTCGTTCAGGCTGGGCGAGTCGGATCTGCCCACCCGCTTGCGCATTGAAGCAGAGGCTGCAGAGGCCGCGAGACAAGCCGCTCGAAGCCGAATTGACCTAGCCTCCGCCATTTCGGCATTGCGGCAGTCCTTGGGCCTGCTGCCTCAGTGATGCTGACACCCCTCAAAAATTCAAGGAACACTATGAAGATCATTCATTCAACAGTCGCCACCTTTATGGCGCTGATATTCACATTACTCAGTCCTATGGCCATTGCCGGTGCGGGTCACGATCACGCGGAAGCTGCGCCAAAAACCCAGGGAACAGCACTGCCGCGTTTCGTCGCGTTTTCAGAGGATCTGGAAATGGTCGGCATTGTCAATGGCAAGCAGCTGACGATTTACCTGGACCGTTTTACAGACAACAGTCCGGTCAATGACGCCCTAATTGACATCGATATTCAAGGCGGCAAATACAAAGCCGAAAAACATGGCGTAGGTGAATACGAAGTCATCCTCAAGGACACGCTCAAACCTGGCGTCATTGCCATCACCGCAACCATTCAGGCCGGTGAACTGAACGACCTGCTGACTGGCGAACTCGATTTGCACGAGGACGAAGATGAACCTGTCAGTGGTTCTTCTTGGAAAGGCATCGCCCTGTGGATCGGCGGGGGGTTAATGGCCCTGATGGCATTAGGCGCGATCGTTCGCTTTCGTCAACAAGCTCGTACGGCCTAAGGAGCCTCAGCATGAAAACAATCAACACTTCAAAAAAACGCCACTGGATGGCACTGGCCACTGCTTTGACCCTTACAGGTGCTGCGCTGCCTACGTACGCGGGCGAAGGCCATGACCACGGCGCTGCGCCTGCGACGGCCAATGCCAATGGTCCACAGCGCATGGCCGATGGCAGCGTGTTTCTGCCCAAACCAGCCCAACGCCAACTGAATGTGCGCACGATGGTGGTGGAAACCGCTGAGCTGCCACGCGCCTTTGAACTCAATGGTCAGGTACTGATGGACCCCAACGCTGGGGGCAAAGTCCAGCCCATCAACGCCGGACGCATAGAACCCGGCCCTAATGGCCTGCCCAACGCAGGGCAAACCGTCAAGAAGGGTCAGGTATTGGCCTACGTGGTCCCTGCGGTCGCCCCCCTAGAGCGGGCCAGCCAGTTGACTCAATTGGCCGAATTTCGCGCTGCCAAAGCGCTTGCTGAAAAGCGTTTGGCACGTTTGCGCGAGTTATCAGATACCGTGCCGCGCAAGGAAGTGGAAGCCGCAGAGAGTGATGTGCTCAGCCTCACCGACCGCATGTCGGCCGTTGGTGGCGGCCTCAGCAGCAAAGAAGCACTGGTCGCGCCCGTTTCTGGCGTGATTGCCTCGGCGCATGTCGTAGCAGGCCAAGTGGTGGACACGCGGGAATTGATTTTTGAAATTGTCGACCCGAAGCGGCTGCGTATCGAAGCCTTGGCTTTTGATAGCTCAGTGGCCAACAACATCGGCGGTGCCACATTGGCTGTCGGCGACCAGCGCACACCACTGGTTTTCATGGGTGCAGCGCGCAGTTTGCGAGAGCAAGCTCTGCCGCTGAACTTCCAAGTGCAAAGCCCGGAACTATTAGGCCTGGCCGTTGGACAGCCCGTCAAAGTCTATGTGCAGTCCAAGCAAAAGACACAGGGTATTGCGGTCCCCCAGTCGGCACTGATGAAAAACGCTGCCAATCAGAACGTGGTGTGGGTCAAGTCTGCAGCTGAGCAGTTTGAACCACGCACAGTGACGTTCGAGCCCCTGGATGGAGCGCGTGTCACGGTGATCTCGGGCTTAAAGTCTGGCGATCGTGTGGCGACCCAAGGTGCCACGCTCATCAACCAAGTCCGTTAAAGGGGTCACGATATGTTCAAGTGGCTTCTCGAAAATAGCCTGACCAACCGGCTTCTGGTGTTGATAGCGGGTG
>NZ_NESG01000016.1 GCF_002778275.1 Limnohabitans sp. G3-2
CCCTGATGGCCAGTCCAAATTCCCCCACCCGTGGCCACCCCAAATTCCCCCAGGCAGCGCCGTCAGATTATGACGTTTCCGGATTGACGACCAAGCGAGCAGCCGCCTCCTTGAGCCTGTAGCTCTTGCCCTCAAACTCCAGCATCGCGCAGCGGTGCATCAACCTATCCAGGATCGTGCTGGCCATCGTGGCATCCCCCAAATACTTGCCCCAGTCCTGCACCACCCGGTTTGATGTAACCACCAACGCTCGGCGCAGCTTGTAGCGCTGGTGCACGATGGCCTGCAATGCCTCTGCTGCCTCCGCCGTGATTCGCCTGGCCAGAAACAAATCGTCCACGATCAACAAATCCGGCTTGACCCACTCCCGCAGCAAATTCGCCCTGTCTTGGCTACCCGCCAGCGCATACCGCGCAAACTCGGTGTCCGCCTCCAGATACCGCACGTCATAGCCCTGCAGCGTGGCCTGGTACGCCAGCGCCTTGGCCACATGGCTCTTGCCCGTGCCCGGTTTGCCCACAATCAAGGCATTGGCCCCTTCGGTGATGAACTTCAAGGTGTGCAACTCAAAGCACGCCGCCCGGGGTATCTTGGGGTTAAAGCGCCAGTCCAAGTCCGCCAACGAGGCCTTCTCATCGAGCCCTGAACGCTTGTAGCGGCGATCGAGCAGCACCGATCGGCGCCGCTCCAGCTCGTCTTGCAGCAACGCGGCGAAGGTCTCCAAGAATGACTCCTGGCTGGCCTGGGCCTGCATCGCTCGGGTGGAAAGGGTTTGCTGCATGCCCGACAGTCGCAGCTGGCGCAAAGCGTTGTCGATCTCAGTCATGTTCATGCCTGACCTCCTTGGGCCGCATCCATGGCACGGCTCACGGCCGCACCGGCGAGCATGGCCGCATGGGTGAACAAGTCCGCATACTCGTCGGCCTGGCGAATAAGATCATGCTGCTGGGCCAGAGGGTCATCTTCAAGTGCACCGGCATCACCGACAGAGCCATGGTTTGACTCCTCGTCCATGCTCGCCATCGCGCTGGCAAACAAACGCTCGCTCAAAGTCTTGACATGGTTGTAGCTGTAGACCCCTTGCGCCAAGGCTTGGGCACAGGCGCCGTCAATGCAGCTGCCCGGGTAGCGTTTGGTCAATCCCACGATGCCCCACAGCTTTCTTTGGCCCACCCGGCCCTCGGCTGCAAACATCAGCTCACACAGGCGGCTGGCGTGCTGGCCGATTTCTTTGGCCTGGCGCAGGATCAACCGCGTCTCGCGAGATGGGTTGAACACCCGCTCGTCTGCGGGCAGCACCACCGAGCCGGGCCGCTCGGCCTTAGCGTGGGTGCGCAGCAAAGCGCCTTGCAAATCCCGGATCTCGATGCGCCGCTCAAAGATGCGCACCAGCACTTTTGAGCCGATGGCTGCCGGGCGGGCGGCGTAGCTGCTGTGATCGACCCGCACGCAGCTGTCATCGCACACGGTGCGCACGCCTTGCGTGAAGTACTGCATGCCCAGCAGGGGCAAGGGCTTGAGGTGTCGGCGTTCGGCCTCGAACATGGCCTGCACCTGTTGGCGCTCGCTGCCGTGGATGCGCTTGGAGGCCCAGTTCGTCTCCCAATGCTCCAGGTGCTCGTTCTGGGCCTCGATCGATTCAAAGCGTTTGCCCTTCAAGGCGGTGGCCTGGGTGTGGCCGATGGCGTGCTCCACCGTGCCCTTGCGGTTGGGGTCGCGCACGCGGGCCGGATCGGCCACCACGCTGTAGTGGTCCAGCATGGCCGCATACACCGGGTTGAGTTCGGGCTCGTACAAATCGGGCCTGAGCACGCCCTCCTTGAGGTTGTCCAGCACCACGTACTGGGGGCAGCCGCCAAAGTAGCGAAATGCTTGCTCGTGCAACTGGGCCCACACTTGTTGGCTGGACTTCCAGACCACCCGGCGGAAACTGCGCCGGGAGTGGCGCAGTGTGGCGACAAATAAACGGGGCTTCTTGTAGCGATCGGTGCCGGGCACCAAGGTCGGTGCACCCTCGCCGTAGTCGACCTGCATCTCTTCGCCCGGCAAGAAGGACAGGCGATCAAACTGTTCGGGTGCCTTCTGGCGCAAGGCACGCACAAAGCGTTTGACGCTGTTGTAGGCCCCGGTAAAGCCGTGGGCATCGACCAAGTCTTGGTAGATGCCCATGGCGTTGCGGCGCAAAAGCAACTGGGCCTGGATGAAGTCGCGGTGGACTTCGCACAGGCTGGCGGAAGTGGAAACTGGAGCCGGTGGCCAGGGTGGGGGAATTTGAGTGGCCACGGCCTCAGAGCCGGTGGCCACCCCGGGGGAATTTGCGGGGTCAAGCAGCCAGCGCTGGTGGTAGCTGCGAATGGTTTTGCGGTCGATGCCGGTGATGCGGGCAATCTCTCGCTGGGGAGTATTGCGCTGCAGCAGCGTGATGACGGTGGCGCGTTGGTTGGGTTTCAAGACATTCACTCCTTGGCCTTCCTTCGAGGAAGGTCAGAACATGCGTCCTGCCAACAGGTGCCGACGGTGTCGGCGTTGAACCCCTGTCCCCGATCAATTCAGGTGGGGGAGTTTGAGGTGGCCATAAGTGGGGGAATTTAGGTGGCCATCAGGG
>NZ_NESG01000017.1 GCF_002778275.1 Limnohabitans sp. G3-2
GGTCAAGGTTTTTCATGCCCGGCAAGAGGTAGTAGCTCAGCACCGGCGTCATCGTTACCGACACCAACAAAGAGGCCAGTGTCGAGATGATGAAGGCAATGCCCAGCGGCACAAACAACTTGCCTTCAAGGCCCGGCAAAGCAAAAAGCGGAAGGAAGACCAGCACGATGATCACCGTCGCATAAAGGATCGCCGAGCGGACTTCCATGGACGCCTTGGCCACGAGCGCGAGCAGAGACAGGCGCTGGCTTGGGTCCTTGGCACGGTCTTCTTTCATGCGTCGCAAGATGTTTTCCACATCCACCACGGCATCGTCCACCAGTCCGCCAATGGCAATCGCCAGCCCCCCTAGCGTCATTGTGTTGATCGACAAGCCAAAATACTTGAACACCAGTGCCGTGATGAAGATGGAGACTGGGATAGCGGTGAGCGCGATGATGGTGGGGCGAACCGTACCCAAGAAGAAGAAAAGGATCGCGGCCACAAACAGCGACGCACCGATCAACTTGCCTTGCAGCGTCGAGATCGACGCCTCAATGAAGCTGGCCTGCCGGAAGGTCACACGGGGTGCCTCCATGCCCGCAGGAAGGGATGCCTTGAGATCCGTAATCGCTTCTTCAATCGACTGTGTCAAACGGGTCGTGTCAGCAGTGGGTTGCTTTTGAACGCCCAGAATCACGGCGGGCTTGCCCTCAAAGCCTGCATCCCCACGTTTGATGGCTGCGGCAAAAGTGACCTCAGCGATCTGGCGCAACAAGATAGGCTGACCGTTATTGGCGGTGATGGCCAGATTGCGCAAGTCCTCCAGACGGGAAGTGCGACCAAGATTTCGAATCAGGTACTCGCGCCCGTTGAGTTCCAGAAATCCCCCCGAGGTGTTGGCCGAGAACCCGCGCAACGCCGACTCCAACTGGTCCAAGGAGATGCCCAAGTCCGACATGCGCGCTGTGTTGGGCTGCACCTGAAACTGGCGCACTTCGCCTCCAATGGGGATGATCTGTGCGACACCCGGTATAGACAAGAGTCGTGGCCGGAGCACCCAGTCGGCGTACTCACGCACGGCCATGGGGGAGATTTTCTGCGGATCGACAGGAATAGCGATCTGCATGATCTCTCCCATGATGGAGCTGATCGGTCCCATGCGGGGTATCACCCCGGCAGCCAAACCTTCTTCCATGGACGAGAGACGTTCAGACACCAGTTGGCGTGCCCGAAAAATCTCCGTGTCCCAGTTGAAGGTGACATACAAAAAGGACAGGCCAGCAGAGGAAGTAGAACGAACCGATTCGACCCCAGGCAAACCATTCATGGCCGTCTCCAGAGGAAAGGTAATCAGTTGCTCGACCTCTTCGGGGGCCATGCCACCCGCCTCGGTCATGATCGTCACGGTCGGTTTGTTGAGGTCGGGAAAGACATCGACTGGCGTTCGAGACAATGTGAATGCCCCGTAAGCCATCAACACGGCACCCGCTATCAACACCAGAAGCCGGTTGGTCAGGCTATTTTCGAGAAGCCACTTGAACATATCGTGACCCCTTTAACGGACTTGGTTGATGAGCGTGGCACCTTGGGTCGCCACACGATCGCCAGA
>NZ_NESG01000018.1 GCF_002778275.1 Limnohabitans sp. G3-2
GGTCCAGGTTTTTCATGCCCGGCAAGAGGTAGTAGCTCAGCACCGGCGTCATCGTTACCGACACCAACAAAGAGGCCAGTGTCGAGATGATGAAGGCAATGCCCAGCGGCACAAACAACTTGCCTTCCAGGCCCGGCAAAGCAAAAAGCGGCAGGAAGACCAGCACGATGATCACCGTCGCATAGAGGATCGCCGAGCGGACTTCCATGGACGCCTTGGCCACGAGCGCGAGCAGCGACAGGCGCTGACTGGGGTCCTTGGCACGGTCTTCTTTCATGCGCCGCAAGATGTTTTCCACATCCACCACGGCATCGTCCACCAGTCCGCCAATGGCAATCGCCAGTCCTCCAAGCGTCATGGTGTTGATCGACAAGCCAAAATACTTGAACACCAGTGCCGTGATGAAGATGGACACTGGGATGGCGGTGAGCGCGATGATGGTGGGTCGAACTGTGCCCAAGAAGAAGAAAAGGATCGCGGCCACAAACAGCGACGCACCGATCAACTTGCCTTGCAGCGTCGAGATCGACGCCTCAATGAAGCTGGCCTGGCGGAAGGTCACACGGGGCGCCTCCATCCCCTCAGGAAGGGATGCCTTGAGATCCGTAATCGCTTCTTCAATCGACTGTGTCAAACGGGTCGTGTCAGCGGTGGGTTGCTTTTGAACGCCCAGAATCACGGCGGGCTTGCCCTCAAAGCCTGCATCCCCACGTTTGATGGCTGCGGCAAAAGTGACCTCAGCGATCTGGCGCAACAAGATGGGCTGACCGTTCTTGGCGGTGATGGCCAGATTGCGCAAGTCCTCCAGACGGGAAGTGCGACCAAGATTTCGAATCAGGTACTCGCGCCCGTTGAGTTCCAGAAACCCCCCCGAGGTGTTGGCCGAAAACCCGCGCAACGCCGACTCCAACTGGTCCAAGGAGATGCCCAAGTCAGACATACGCGCTGTATTGGGCTGCACCTGAAACTGACGCACTTCGCCGCCAATGGGGATGATCTGTGCGACACCCGGTATGGACAAGAGTCGTGGCCGGAGCACCCAGTCGGCGTACTCACGCACGGCCATAGGGGAGATTTTCTGCGGATCGACAGGAATAGCGATTTGCATGATCTCACCCATGATGGAACTGATAGGCCCCATCCGTGGAATTACCCCGGCAGCCAAACCTTCTTCCATGGACGAGAGGCGTTCAGACACCAGTTGGCGTGCCCGAAAAATCTCCGTGTCCCAGTTGAAGGTGACATACAAAAAGGACAGGCCAGCAGAAGAGGTTGAACGAACCGATTCGACCCCAGGCAAGCCATTCATGGCCGTCTCCAGAGGAAAGGTAATCAGTTGCTCGACCTCTTCGGGCGCCATGCCACCCGCCTCGGTCATGATCGTCACGGTCGGTTTGTTGAGGTCGGGAAAGACATCGACTGGCGTTCGAGACAATGTGAATGCCCCGTAAGCCATCAACACGACACCCGCTATCAACACCAGAAGCCGGTTGGTCAGGCTATTTTCGAGAAGCCACTTGAACATATCGTGACCCCTTTAACGGACTTGGTTGATGAGCGTGGCACCTTGGGTCGCCACACGATCGCCAGA
>NZ_NESG01000019.1 GCF_002778275.1 Limnohabitans sp. G3-2
CATCAAAGCAAAGTGATGTCTTTGATCAAACGGGAACGCAGTGCGCGCCGTTTGAGTTGATCAACTGAGTCATCTGTCCACCAATGTGAAGAGTTGCCCCAGATCCAATCGGTACCCGTAATCCCTAGTAACTGAACTTCTCCCTTCGTACCTGAAATTGTTCGATCAAAGGTCTTGCCTCCAACATTGAAGGTGATTTGATGAGTCCCCTCTTTTAATCGCAGGCGAATCATGGAGTTTGGAACAGTCTCCATCGCTGCGCCACCATCCACAGAAATGTCCAACGGATGATGTCCGTCGCCCCAATAACGCACGACGTAAACCGTCAGAGCTTCAGGCACTGAGGCAAACGACTTTGCTTCATCATCTTTGGCAATGCTGGGTGCAGGATCTTTGGTGCAGTAAGCATTTCTTCCTCGATCCGTATGGCAATGCGGCTTCTCAGCGATTCGATCAACCGGTGAAGCGCAGCCTGCGATGCCAAGTACGCAAGCTGAGACGACGATTGTTTTAGTAATCCAAGTTTTCATAATATTTTCCCAAAATTGATCCACCATTTGTGGCAAATACAAGTAAGTTGTAAACGCCTCATTTCAGAACAAAACGTGCAGAAGTGGTTTTCCCAGCTGAACTGAATTGAGCAACAACCTTTGTCCCAGGAGCTACCTTGAAGCTACCTTTGGCTTCAAGCTTGTCGCCTGTTGGTTTCAACTCAACTTCTTGCTTGTCAGCGCCAGAAAGCAGTGTGACTTTTGCCGTCGTTTTACTCACGTCAACGGGTTTGCCATGGTCACGCACGAACAACTGCAGCACATCAGGTTTGGCGACCAGTTCGTAGTCAACATCCTTGACGGTGGTCAAAACACCCCCTTGCATGGGTTTGTGATCTGTATCGTGTGGCCCTGCCCATGCGAGTCCGCTGAGAAAAAGCGACGAAGTGATCAAAAGCGTGTGAAATTTCATGAGATGTCCTTTTGAGGTTTTGGTTGAGGTTGAAGAAACGAATGAATGGTCAGAATGCTTCAGCATCTTTGTCTTGTAAAAGCGCCTCGGCAGGTTTGCGGCCAAAGAGCCAAAACATGGCAGGCGTCAGAAAGGTGTCGAGCAGCGTCGAGCTGATCAAGCCCGAGAAAATCACCACGGCGACCGGGTGCAAAATTTCGGTGCCGGGGCGTTCGGCCTCGAAGAGCAATGGTGCCAATGCGAAGGCAGTCACCAAGGCCGTCATCAACACCGGGCTCAAACGTTCCATCGAACCGCGCAAGATCATGGGCTTGGTGAAGGACTCTCCCTCAAAGCGCATCAGGTTGATGTAATGACTGACCTTCAAAATGCCGTTGCGCACCGAAATGCCCGCCAGCGTAATGAAGCCGACCAGGGCGGCCACCGACAAGGGCTGACCTGACAGCCAAAGACCCAACACGGC
>NZ_NESG01000002.1 GCF_002778275.1 Limnohabitans sp. G3-2
GCCTGGACTGGACCATGAACCTGGGCCGCGCCCGCGCCCAAGTGGGTGGCCCCGTCGGTGGCCCCGGCAAAGCGCTGCAAGGCAACATCGACCCCAATATTTTGTTTGCGCCCCCCGCGCAGATCGCCACCGAAGTGCACCGCGTGCTGGACAGCTTTGGCACGCCGCACACCGACCGCAGCACCACCGGCCCCACGCACATCTTCAACCTGGGCCACGGCATCAGCCAATACACCCCGCCCGAGCATGTGACCGCACTGGTCGAGGCGGTGCACAGCCACTCGCGGGCGATGCGCCAAAAGTGAGCATGGCACGGGCTGGGCGGCCAGCCCTTAGCATAGAAAAAAGACCATTCAAAGCCTTTATTTGCAAAATATTTGGCTTTCGGCGCTTGACTTATGCACAAAAGTGAAAAGCCATTGCGCCAATGCGGGCTTGCTGCACAGCAGCAAAACAGACCGTCAGCCCAAACTGTAAGTCGTTGATTCGATTGATTTTTTTATCTTGCACATTGGACGGGCAATTTGTTGGAAGGCTTGATTTTCAAGGCTTCCAGCGCATCCAGGCCGAGTTCTCAACAAAGTTATCCACAGATTTCGTGAATCAAACCCAAAGCGCTGAAAAATCAACGACTTACATCTTGTTTCAAGAAATCAGCTAACCTCCAGTGCCGTCAAATTCACCGCCCATCACCGGAAACCCTGTGAGCACACCCTGCTGGATCGATGTTGCCGTCCAGACCCCCGCCCACACCCAGGTAGGGGGTTTGTTGACCTACCGCTGCCCCTTTTTGGTGCAGCCGGGTGTGTTGGTCCGCGTGCCTTTTGGCCCACGCGAAGTGCTGGGCGTGGTCTGGGCGATCCGTGATCAGGCACCGGATGACATGCCCGAAGCCAGCGTGCGCGATGTGCTGGGGGTGCTGGAGGGATTGCCGCCACTGGACCTGCACTGGCGCCAACTGGTGCAATTTGCCGCCCAGTATTACCAACGCTCTTTGGGCGAGGTGGCTTTGTCGGCCTTGCCCCCGCAGCTGCGGGACCTGACGTCCGAGCAACTGGCGCGCCGCCTCAAAAAGCAAAACACCACGCGTACGGTGCAAACCTCGCCGGGCCCCCAACTTTCAACAGAACAAAGCACTGTGCTGGCGCAAATGGCCCAAGGCACGGGCCCCTTTTTGCTGTTTGGCAGCACCGGCAGTGGCAAGACGGAGGTGTATTTGCAGGCCGTGGAACGCATGCTGGCCACCGATCCCCAAGCCCAGGCGCTGCTCATGGTGCCCGAGATCAACCTCACGCCCCAGCTGGAAGAGCGGGTACAAGCCCGCTTTGGCAGCGAGGCCGTGGTGTCCATGCACAGCGGCATGACACCCGCACAGCGCTTGAAAGGCTGGCTGGCCGCGCACGCAGGCCATGCCCGCATCGTGCTGGGCACGCGCATGGCCATTTTTGCGTCCATGCCCCACCTGCAACTCATCGTGGTCGACGAAGAACACGACCCCAGCTACAAACAACAGGAAGGCGCACGCTATTCGGCGCGCGACTTGGCGGTGTACCGCGCTCGCCTGCACAAGGCCCCCGTGTTGCTGGCCTCGGCCACGCCGTCCCTCGAGAGCTGGCACCACAGCCGCCCGGCCGAAGCCGACGATTCCGGAGGACGCTATGAACGGCTGCTGATGCCCTCGCGCATGGGCACGGGACTGCTGCCCAAAGTGCGCCGCGTGGACATGAACAAACAGCCGCGCCGCACCGTGCTGTCGGCCCCGCTGGTGGCCGCCATCCAAGAGCGGGTGCAGCGCGGCGAGCAGTGCATGCTGCTGCTCAACCGCCGGGGTTATGCCCCGGTGCTGCACTGCGCCGATTGCGGCTGGAAAAGCGAGTGCCAACACTGCAGCGCGTTCCGGGTGTTCCACAAAATTGACCGCACCCTGCGCTGCCACCACTGCGGATTGACCGAGCGCGTGCCCCGCGCCTGCCCCGAGTGCGGCAACGCCGACATCGCCCCGATTGGCCGGGGCACCGAGCAGCTCGAAGAGCACTTGGGCGAATTGCTGGCGCACGTCTTGCGCCCCGACGGCACCCCGGTGCGCATTGCGCGCATCGACGCAGACACCACCCGCCTCAAAGGTGCACTCGAGAGCCAATTGGCCCAAGTCCACTCGGGCGAAGTGGATGTCTTGATTGGCACGCAAATGATTGCGAAAGGACACGACTTCCGGCGCATCACCTTGGTCGCCGCGGTCAACCCGGACACGGCGCTGTTTTCGAGTGACTTTCGCGCGCCTGAACGCTTGTTTGCGCTGCTCATGCAGGCCGCTGGCCGCGCTGGGCGCGATGCCGCCCAAAGCGCCACCAGCGAGATGTGGGTGCAGACCTTTCACCCCACCCATGCGCTGTTCGAAGCGCTCAAAAAACACGACTACCCGGCCTTTGCTGCGAGCGAGTTGGCCGAGCGCACCGCCGCTGAACTGCCGCCCATCAGCCACCAAGCGCTGCTGCGCGCCGATGCCCGCACCCAAGAAGCCGCCCAAGCGCTGTTGAATGCCGCACGCGAAACGCTGGAGGCGCAACTGAGCGCCGACCCGGCGACCGCCGACTTGGTCTTGCAAGTGAGCGTCTACCCCGCCGTGCCCATGAGCATGCAGCGCGTGGCCGATGTGGAGCGCGCCCAAATGCTGCTGGAGAGCCCCAACCGCATGGCACTGCAAAAAATGCTGTGGCACCTGCACGCCGTGCTGCACCAAGTGCGCAGCCAAGCCGAACACAAAGGCGTCATCCGCTGGCTGGTGGACGTGGACCCACAGGCCATTTGATTCGGCTGCAGGGGCGGCCTCCCACAAAAAACAAAAGCCAACGCCCCACGTGGGAGCGAGCCCCTGGTCGCGAAGGGCCGCTCTGGCACTTTCAGCATTCGGCTGCAGGGGCGGCCTCCCACAAAAACCCAACAAGCCAACGCTCCCCGTGGGAGCGAGCCCCTGCTCGCGAAGGGCCGCTCTGGCACATCCAGCATTCGGCCGCGGGGGCGGCCTCCCACAAAAAACCAGAAAGGCCAACGCCACTGAGGGAGTGAGCCCCCCTCAAAAACCAAGCCAAGACACCAGGGCGTGGGGTCAGGCTTTGAAAAAGGCCACTGCCCCAGAGAAGGTCCAAAAAGCGGCCGCGGTGGTGACCAAAATGATGCGGGCGATGCGCCCGTTGTCAGCCCCCAAGCGCTCCGCCAGCAGCGACACATTGCTGGCACTGGGCAGGGCGGCCACCAAGACCATCACTTGCAGTGCCAAAGGCTCGATCGGCACGCCCCATTGGATGGCCGTCAACCCCACCAGCAAGACCAACACCGGGTGCAGCACCAGCTTGGCCAAGGCGATCGGCAAATAATCACCCAAGCGCAAGGGGCCATGCGTGCGCTCATGGGCCAGCATTTGCGAGCGGGCCAAAACCGCACCAATGGTGAACAAGGCCACGGGAGAAGCCGAGTCGGCCAACAAGCCCACGGTTTTGTTCACCGGGCCCCACAAAACCAGGTTCCAAAATGAAAACGCTGCGCCCAAGCTGATGGCCCAAGGCATGGGATTGCGCAACACCCCGGCCAGCGCCTTGCGCGCCGCCACCGCCGCGCCGTGCTCACCTGCGGCGTCCATGCGCGACAAAGCCACGCACAGCGAAGAAGTGATCACCAAATCCACCACGATGGTCACAATGGCCGGGCCCACCGCCTGCGCCCCAAGCAAGGCCACCAGCAAGGGCACACCCATGAACCCGGTGTTGGGGAAAGCGGCCACCAAAGCCCCCAAAGAGGCATCGTTCCAGCGGATGCGCGGGTTCAAGCTGATGGCGATGCTGAACGCCACCATCACCAAAGCGCAAAACAAATAAGAGAAAAACACCCCGGCATCGAGCAACTGCGCAATCGGCGTGTCGGCCCCGAAACGGAACAGCATGCACGGCAAGGCAAAGAACAGCACAAAGCCATTCAAACCAGGAATGGCCGCCAAGGGCAAAAACCGCCACCGTGCGGCCACGTAACCGCACAAAACCAGTGCAAAGAAGGGAAAGGTGACACGCAAGATTTCAAACATGCTCCGATTGTCGGGGTAAACCAGTAGATCAACCGGCCCAAGACAGTCTCGGGGTGGACAAGCAAGCCGGGGCTGGTCAGCGCGTGGCACAGACTTTCAATGGCCGCAGGGTGCCTGTGGCGGGTCTCTGTGCGCACGGCGCTCGTGCATGCGGGCGGGGTGCGGCCGAGTGCGCCTTGCGCCTGCTGGGGCACCCTGCCTTGGGCATGCCCGCCTGATGTTTTTCAATTTTCAGTTATTTATATTGATTATTTTGATGTTATGGATAAAATTAACATTAAGTGCGCGTTTTTGGTTTTTTATCCAAAAGACTTCATTCCTTCATATGCTGAAAATTCATTTGAAGATGCCTCACCCCTTGGCATCGGCTCAACAAACAACAAGGCCATTCACCCCCAGCGCTCAAGCTGTGGACACCCGGCCAAAGGGATTCAGAAACCCAGTCATTGGTGTTCTTCTCATCTGCAGTGCGGCTGCTGCTGGGGCGCAAATCGTGCGGCCCGATGCGGGCTCCCTCATGCCGCAGCCGCCCAAACTGGAGGCATGGGAGCGGCCTGCACCGCCGCTGCAGCCCGAGGCCTCAACCCGGCAGGCAACGCAAGGCCAAGGCCCGCAGGTGCTGGTGCGTGGTTTGCGCGTCGAGGGCAACCGCTTGCTCAGCGCGGCGCAACTGGCAGCCGTGCTGCAACCGTTTTTGAACCGTCAGCTGGACCTGACCCAGCTCGAGCAGGCCGCGCAGACCGTCGCACAGCGCTACCGCGAAGACGGCTGGATCGTCACGGCCTATTTGCCTGCGCAAGACATCACCTCGGGCGATGTGCTGATCCGCGTGGATGAAGCCCAACTGGGGCTGTTGCGGTTCAATGCCCCCAGCGAATTGCGCGGACCGCAGGCACAGGCGCAGCGCTACTTCGAGCGCCTGCTGGCGCCGGGTCAGCCGCTCAATGCCGACCATGTGGCGCGTGCGCAGCAAATCAGCAGCGAACTGTTGGGCCTGAGTGTCGCGCCCCCCGTCTTCAAGAAAGGCCAGACCCCTGGCACCACCGACCTGGATGTGGTCCTGAGTGACAAGCCTTTGTGGGCCGTGGATGGGCTGGCCGACAACGGCGGCGCACGCGCCACAGGGGTCGAGCGCCTGAACGCGCTCATCGAGTGGCGCAATCCGCTGCGCGCGGGCGACCAGTGGAACATGGCTTTCATGAAAACCCAGGGCAGTGACAGTGCGCGGCTCGGTGTCGGCCTGCCGGTGGGTGATTTGGGCTGGCGCATCGGCGCTTCTCTTGGCTGCTACAGCTACCGCCTGATCGCGCCCGAATATGTGGCGCTGAACGCCTCGGGCACGGTCGACAGCCTGGGCTTGGACGCATCCTATCCTTGGGTGCGTGAGCACAACCGCAGCCTGACGCTGGTGCTCAACGCCGACCGCAAAGCCATGGACAACCTTGCCAGTGGCCAGACCAACTCGCGCTACAGCTCGCAATCGGCCAGCGTGACGCTGCAGGGGCGGCAAAGCAACACCTGGTTGGGCGGGGGTGGGCACACCACGGGCTCGCTGGCGCTGACCGCCGGGCGCCTGAACCTGAACGGCTCGCCCAGCCAGTCCACCGATGCGCAAGGCCCGCGCACCGATGGCCAGTTCAGCAAGCTGCGCGCGACGCTGTCGCGCGCTCAGTACCTGACTTCGCGCCTGACCCTGCAGCTGAGCCACAACCAGCAATGGGCCAACAAAAACCTCGACTCCTCTGAAAAGTTCTACATCGGCGGGCCCGACAGCGTGCGGGCCTTCCCGGTCAACGAGGCCGGGGGTGCCCAGGGCAGCCTCAGCAGCGCCGAGCTGCAGTGGCAACTGGACAGCGCCAAGACCCTGTTCGGCTTCTATGACCACGGCCAGGTGAGCGTCCAGATCGATGACCAGTTCAGCGGCGCCACCCAACCCAACCGTTACCGCCTGCAAGGGGCGGGTCTGGGCATGCAGTGGCGTCCTGCCGAGGGCTGGTTCGTCAAGGCCACATGGGCGCGCCGCCTGCAGGCCAACCCGCGTCCAAGCACCGGGGGCAAGGACCAAGATGGGACCTTGCTGCGAGACCGCCTCTGGGTCACAGCCATTTACAGTTTTTGACGGGTGTCAGCATGAACAAACATTACCGGGTGGTCTGGAATGAATCGACGCGCACGTTTGTGGCCGTCTCCGAAATCGCTTCGGCGCACGGCACCAGCCGTTCACACAGTGTGTGCAAAGCGGTGGTCTGCGGCCTGGGCACCGGACTGAAAGCCCTGGTGGCGGCCATGGCCGGCGCGGGCCTGGTGCTGGCCGCACCGCCTGCCGCCCACCAATTGCCCACGGGCGGGCAGGTCGTGGCCGGCCAGGCCAGCATCCAGTCGGCGGGGCCAACCGTGCTCAACGTCAAGCAGACGAGCAACGCGGCCATCATCCAGTGGAACACCTTCAACCTGGGCAGCGCGGCCACCGTCCACTTTGCCCAGCCGAGTTCCAGCGCCGCCGTGCTCAACCGCGTGCTCGACGCCAACCCCAGCCAGATCTACGGGCGCATCACCGCGCCCGGCCAGGTGTTCTTCACCAACCCCAGCGGCCTGTATTTCGCGCCCAGCGCGAGCGTGGACGTGGGCAGCTTCACCGCCACCACGCACAGCATCAGCACCGCCGACTTCATGGCGGGCCACTACCGCTTTGCACGCCACGGTGCCACCGGGGCCATCGTCAACGAAGGCCAGATCCAGACCGCTTTGGGCGGCTACGCGGCCTTGCTGGCCCCCGAGGTGCGCAACCAGGGCGTGGTGCTCGCGCAAATGGGGGCGGTCGCACTCGCCGCTGGCGAAACTTTCCAGCTCAACCTCCAGGGCAGCCGCCTGGCCAGCATCGAGGTCACGCCCGCCACCGTGCGCGCCCTGGTCGACAACGGCCAAGCGGTGCTGGCGCCCGAGGGCTGGATGGTGCTGTCGGCCAAGGCCGCAGCGCAGCTCGAAGCCAGTGTGGTCAACACCGGCCAGCTGGCGGCCAACAGCCTGAGCGAACGCGGCGGGCGCATCGTGCTCGAATCGAGCCACAGCGTCAGCGCAGGCGGCAGCATCCAGGCCAGCAGCGCGCAAGCGCAAGGCGGCAGCGTCACGGTAACGGGCGAGCACATCACGCTGCCTGCGGGCAGCGCCATCGACGCCACCGGCGCCACGGGCGGCGGCACCGTGTTGGTCGGCGGCGACTGGCAAGGCAGCGGCAGTTTGCCGCAGGCCACCACCGTCACCCTGAACCCGGACGCCCGCATTGACGCCAGTGCCACGCGCATGGGCGACGGCGGCAAGGTCGTGCTCTGGAGTGATGTGCGCCGAGCCGACGGTCTGACCGTGGCCCAAGGCAGCATCAGCGCGCGCGCTGGCGCGCAAGGTGGCGACGGCGGCCGCATCGAGACCTCGGGCCACGTGCTCGACACGCGGGGTGTCAGGGTCAACGCCAGTGCCGACAAGGGTCATGGCGGCGAGTGGCTGCTCGACCCTTACAACATCACGATTGCCAGCAGCAGCGCCAGCGGCACCGCCTACAGTAGCAACTACAGCGCGGGCGCCACGAGCACGATCCTGGCCAGCGACATCCAAAACAGCCTGAATGCGGGCACCCATGTGAGCATCACCACGGGCGCGGTGGGCTCGGCTGGGGCTGATGTGGGCAACATCACCGTCAGCAGCGATATCAGCAAAACGTCGGGAAGTGCGGCCTCGCTGACGCTGACGGCGGCCAACAACATCGTCATCAACAGCCCCATCACGTCCAGCAGTGGCGCACTGGCCTTGACCCTCGAGGCCGGCAACACCATCAGCGGCGCAGGTGCGATCAACACCAACGGTGGTGCGTTGACTTTCAACATGGCCGCTGACGGCGTCTACTCGGGCGCCATCAGCGGCACGGGCAGCCTCACCAAAATCGGCACAGGCACGTCCACGCTCACAGCCGTCAACACCTTCACAGGCGGGCTCACGGTCAATGGGGGAACTCTGGCGGTCAACAGCAGCCTGGCCAACAACGCGGGCCATGCCATCACCGTCAACAACGGGGGCACACTGAGCCTCGGGGCCCACAATGTGTTTGGCTTCCACACCACAGCGGTGGTGACGCCCATCACCCTCAACGCAGGCGGCACCCTGACCAACAGCGGCAACTTCTTCAGCCGCCTGGGGCCGCTCACGCTCAGCGGCGGCACCTTGACCTCCACCGGGGGCGACGCTTTTGGTAACCTGACGGGCCCATTTGCCTGGGCCTTGGCCGGCGCAGTCACCGTCAATGGCAGCACCACCTCGACCATTTCCGGTCAAAACGTGCAGCTGGGTTCGGGCTCCTCGGTCACGGGCAGCACCTTCAACGTCAGCGACGGGGCGGCGGCGGTCGACCTGTCGGTCAGCGCCAAGCTGGTCAACAGCAGCGCCACCGCCTGGGGCACGGCCCAGGCCAGCAGCCTGACCAAAGCGGGTGCCGGCACCATGACTTTGTCGGCCAGCAACACCTACAGTGGCAGCACCGCCATCGACGATGGCAAGCTCACCATCACCAGCACACAAGGCTCGTCCTCTTACAGCATCGCCTCGGGCGCGGTGCTCGAATACAGCATCGCCACCGGCACCACGGTCATCGGCACCACCGGCGCGGTGACGTATTCCGGCGCAGGCACGCTGCGCAAGACTGGCGCTGGCGCAGTCTCCAACGGCACACCCGTGGCCACCTACAGCCTGAGTGCGGGCGGTCTGATCGACTTGCAGGCCGGCACCTTCTCGGCCAGCGCCTTCGGCAACGATGTCTGGACGAACAACCTGTCCGACATCCACGTCGCCTCGGGCGCCACGCTGGACGTCAACTCGGGCCTTGTCTTCATGGACAAGCTCACGGGGGCTGGCTCGGTCCAAGTGGGTTACACCGGAACCAACGGCTCCATCACCCTGGGGGCCAACAACGGTTCGGCCACCTTCAGCGGCAACATCAGCAACTTCAATGCTGCGGGCAGCGTGGTCAAGCAGGGCACGGGCACGCAAATTTTGTCGGGCAACAACAGCTACACCGGCACCACCACCGTCAGCGGCGGAACGCTGCAGGCGGGCAGCAGCACGGCATTTGGCAGCAACTCGGCGGTGACGCTGGCCAACGTGGCCGGTGCCACGCTGGACCTCAACGGCCAAAGCGTGGCCATTGGCTCTCTGGCCGGTGGCGGCAGCACGGGCGGCAACCTGACGCTGGGCGCGGGCACCCTCACCACGGGTGGCAACAACACCAGCACAACGTTTGCGGGTGTGGTCAGCGGCAGCGGCGGGCTGACCAAGAGCGGGACGGGCACGCTGACTTTGACGGCCAGCAACGCCTACCTTGGCACCACCACCATCGGCAATGGCAGCCTCACCCTCTCCAGCATGCAAAGCTCCTCGGCTTACAGCATCGCCTCGGGCGCGGTGCTCGAATACAGCATCGCCGCCGGATCGGTCATCGGCACCACCGGCGCGGTGACGTATTCCGGCTCGGGCACGCTGCGCAAGACTGGCGCTGGAGAACTCATCAACGGCACGCACGTGGCCACCTACAGCCTGAGTGCGGGCGGTCTGATCGACTTGCAGGCCGGCACCTTCTCGGCCAGCTATTCGGGCAACGACATCTGGACGAACAACCGCTCGGACATCCACGTCGCCTCGGGCGCCACACTGGACGTCAACTCGGGCATTGTCTTCATGGACAAGCTCACGGGGGCAGGATCAATTCTGGTGGGTTTCATCGGCCCCATCGGCTCCATCACCCTGGGGGTCAACAACGGTTCGGCCACCTTCAGCGGCGCCATCAGCAACTTCAATGCTGCGGGCAACGTGCTCAAGCAGGGCACGGGCACGCAAATTTTGTCGGGCAACAACAGCTACACCGGCACCACCACCGTCAGCGGCGGAACGCTGCAGGTGGGCGCGGGCGGGACGGCGGGCACGCTGGGCACGGGGGCGGTGGGCATCGACACCGGCGCCACGCTGCAGTTCAACCGCAGCGATGCGCTCACCGTGACCAACGCGATCAGCGGTGCGGGCGCGCTCAGCCAGTCCGGCACGGGCACCACGGTGCTCTCAGGCAACAACACCTACACCGGCACCACCACGGTCAATGCGGGCACTCTGCAAGCGGGCAGCAGCACGGCATTTGGCAGCAACTCGGCGGTGACGCTGGCCAACGTGGCCGGTGCCACGCTGGACCTCAACGGCCACAGCGTGGCCATTGGCTCGCTGGCCGGTGGCGGCAGCACGGGCGGCAACCTGACGCTGGGCGCGGGCACGCTCACCACGGGTGGTGACAACACCAGCACCAGTTATGGTGGTGTGATCAGCGGCACGGGCGGGCTGGCCAAGAGCGGCACGGGCACGCAGACATTGACAGGCAGCAACACCTACAGTGGCAGCACCGCCATCGGCAATGGCAACCTGACCATCACCAGCACGCAAGGCTCGTCCGCTTACAGCATCGCCTCAGGCGCGGTGCTCGAATACAGCATCGCCACCGGCACCACGGTCATCGGCACCACCGGCGCGGTGACGTATTCCGGCTCAGGCACGCTGCGCAAGACTGGCGCTGGCGCAGTCTCCAACGGCACACCCGTGGCCACCTACAGCCTGAGTGCGGGCGCCCTGATCGACTTGCAGGCCGGCACCTTCTCGGCCAGCGCCTTCGGCAACGATGTCTGGACGAACAACCTCTCCGACATCCACGTCGCCTCGGGCGCCACGCTGGACGTCAACTCGGGCGTTGTCTTCATGGACAAGCTCACGGGGGCCGGCTCGGTCCAAGTGGGTTACACCGGAACCAACGGCTCCATCACTCTGGGGGCCAACAACGGTTCGGCCACCTTCAGCGGCAACATCAGCAACTTCAATGCTGCGGGCAGCGTGGTCAAGCAGGGCACGGGCACGCAAATTTTGTCGGGCAACAACAGCTACACCGGCACCACCACCGTCAGCGGCGGAACGCTGCAGGCGGGCAGCAGCACGGCATTTGGCAGCAACTCGGCGGTGACGCTGGCCAACGTGGCCGGTGCCACGCTGGACCTCAACGGCCACAGCGTGGCCATTGGCTCTCTGGCCGGTGGCGGCAGCACGGGCGGCAACCTGACGCTGGGCGCGGGCACGCTGACCATAGGGGGTGACAACACGAGCACCAGCTACGGCGGTGTGATCAGCGGCAGCGGCGGGCTGACCAAGTCGGGCAGCGGCACCTTCACGCTCACGGCCAATGCCAGCTACAGCGGCGTCACCACCGTGGGCAGCGGCAGCCTGGTGCTGCAAAACGACGCGCCCAGCACCGGCTCGAGCAGCTTCACGGGGGCCGGCACCTTGGTGGTCCAGCCCACAGGCAGCCGCTTCACTTCCGCATTCAGCACGGCAGCTTGGTCTTTCGACAGCAGCTTGGGTGGTTTGACCCTGGGCAAGGTGGGCAACACGGCCGCCATCACGGTGGCCAATGCCGCCACGGTGGCCGGCCCCATCACGGTGCTGGGCGGTGACATCACCCTCAACGCGGCCCTGACCGCTTCAGGCTCGCAGACCATCACGCTGGCCAGTTCGGGCCATGTGAGCGATGGTGCCAGTGGCGCGCTGTCGGCCAACATGCTCTTGCTCAGTGGAGGCAACGTCACGCTCGACAGCACGGGCCATGCGGTGGGCACGCTGGCTGCCAGTGGCGTCAGTGGCCTGACCTTTGTCAACAACAGCGCCCTGACCTTGGGCACCGTGGGCACGACCCACGGGATTTCGGCCAGCGGTGTGGTCAACATCGCCACCCGCACTGGCGACCTCACGCTGTCGCAAGCCGTGGGCACCAGCAACGCCACGGCCACGGCACTCACACTCAACGCGGGCAGCACGGCAGCCGCGCTCACCAGCACGGGGGGCAACCTGGTCGTCGGCGGCAGTGGCACCGTGTCGGTGGGGGCAGGCGGCACCGCCACGCTCTACACCGGCAGTGTCGGTGGCAGCAACGGTCTGAGCACCTTGGTGGGCACGGGCACGGGGCGTTTCCGCTACGGCAGCGACGAGGCCACGGGCCATTACACGCTGGCCCTGAGCACGGGGCTCAACGCGGTCTACCGCGAGCAGCCCACGCTCACGCGCGTGGTGAACAACCAGACCATCACCTACGGGGACGCCCTGACCCACACTTTCTCTGTCACGGGCGGCGTCAACGGCGACACCTACGCGCAGGCCTTCGCCAGCGCAACCACCCCCACCGTGTCGGTCAGTGGCAGCACCTCGACCTCGGGCCATTACACGGCGGGTACCGCCCACACCCTTTCGGCCACGGGCGGCGCCACCACGAGCCAGCTCGGTTATGCGGTCAGCGCCAGCACCACCTCGGGCACGCTCACGGTCAACACCAAAACCTTGACGCTCGCCTTCACGGGTGTCAACAAAACCTACGATGGCCAGACCGGTGCCACGGTCACCACCAGCGACAACCGCGTGGCCAGCGATGTGTTGACGATCGCCCGCAGCGCCAGTTTTGCCGACGCGAGCGCTGGCAATGGCAAGGCGGTGAACGTCAGCGCGGTGAGCCTGAGCAACACCGACGCGGCCAACTACACCCTGGCCTCGACCACCGGCAGCACCACGGCCAGCATTGCCCAAGCGGCCTTGAGCATCACCGCCAACAACGCCAGCAAGACCTACGATGGCCAGGCTTACAGCGGCGGCAACGGGGTGGCTTACAGCGGCTTTGTGAACAGCGAGAACGCTGGCGTGCTGGGCGGTACGCTCAGCTACGCCGGCTCTGGCCAGGGCGCTCAAAACGCGGGCAGCTACACCCTGACGCCACAGGGCCTGACTTCGGGCAATTACGCGATCACTTTCAGCAATGGCACCTTGGCCATTGCGCAAAAAGCGCTGACGCTGTCGGCCAGCAAGACCTACGACGGCACCCGCAGTCTGGCGGGCACTGTCAGCTTCGGCGGCTTGGTGGGAAGCGAGACACTGGGCTACACAGGCGCCATGGCCAGCGATGCGCACGTGGCCAGTGCAGGCAAATACGTGGCGGCGATCACCTTGACCGATGGCAGCAACGGGGGCCTGGCGGCCAACTACGCGCTGCCCACGCTCAATGCAGCCAATGCCCCAGTCACGGTCACGCCCAAGGCCATCACGGCCAGTGCGGCGATCACGGGCACCACCAGCAAAGCGTACGACGGCACGAACGTGGCCACGGGTGCTGCGGTGACGGGCAGCGTGGCGGGCGCAGTCAGCGGCGACACGCTCAGCCTCGACACCTCGGGCCTGAGCCTGGCCTACAACAACGCGCACGTGGTGGGGGCGAGCCAGATCGCAGCCAGCGGCAGCACGGGCTTCGCGATCACGGGCAGCAGCAACGCCAGCGTGGCCAGTGACTACAGCTTCACCGTGCCGAGCATCGCGGCGGTGGCGGGCAGCATCACAGCGCGCGCGCTGACGGCCACGGCAAGCATTTCGGGCACGGTGATCAAGACCTACGATGGCAGCACATTGGCCACGGGCGCTGCCGTCACGGGGACGGTTTACGGTGCTTTGGGCGGCGACACCATCACGCTCAACAGCAGTGGTCTGAGCCTGAACTACAACAGTGCGCGTGTCCTGAGCGCCAACACCATCGCGGCCAGTGGCAGCGCGGGCTTCACCATCGCGGGCAGCAGCAACGCCAGCGTGGCCAGCGACTACAGCTTCACCGGGCCGAGCATTGCGGCGGTGGCGGGCAGCATCACACCGCGCGCGCTGACGGCCGTGAGCACGATCACAGGCACGCTGAACAAGACCTACGACGGCAGCACGGGTGTCAGCGGGGCGAGCGTGAGCAGCAGCTTTGGCGGCGGCCTTTCGGGCGACAGCTTCACCCTGACGGGGATCAGCCTGGCCTACAACAGTGCCCACGTGGCCACGGCCACGGCCATCAGTGCCAGCGGCAGCGCGGGCTTCGCGATCGCGGGCAGCAGCAACGCCAGTGTGGCCAGCGACTACAGCTTCACAGCGCCGAGCATCGCGGCCGTGGCGGCCAGCATCACGCCCAAGGCCATCACGGCCAGTGCGGCGATCACGGGCACCACGAGCAAGACGTACGACGGCACGACGAGTGCCAGCGGCGCCAGCGTGAGCGGCACGGTCACCGGCGGCATCAGCGGCGACACGCTCAGCCTCGACACCTCGGGCCTGAGCCTGGCGTTCAACAGCGCGCGGGTGTTGGGGGCCAGCACCATCGCGGCCAGCGGCAACGCGGGCTTCACGATCGCGGGCAGCAGCCACGCCAGCGTGGCCAGCGACTACAGCTTCACAACGCCGAGCATCGCGGCGGTGTCGGGCAGCATCACGGCACGCGCCCTGACGGCCAGCAGCGCCATCACCGGCACCACCAGCAAGACCTACGACGGCACGCTGAGCGCCACCGGTGCGAACCTGAACACGGCCTTCAGCGGTCAGATCGTGGGCGACAGCCTGGCGCTCACCGGCTTGAGCTTGGCCTACAACAACGCGCACGTGGTGGGGGCCAGCCAGATCGCGGCCAGCGGCAGCGCGGGCTTGGCGGTGTCCAGCAGCACCAGAGGCTCGGTGGCCACGGACTACAGCTTCACAGCGCCGAGCATCTCGGCGGTGTCGGCCAGCATCACGCCCAAGGCCCTCACGGCCAGCGCGGCGATCACGGGCACCACGAGCAAGACGTACGACGGCACGACGAGCGCCAGCGGCGCCAGCGTGAGCGGCACGGTCACCGGCGGCATCAGCGGCGACACGCTCAGCCTCGACACCTCGGGCCTGAGCCTGGCGTACAACAGCGCGCGGGTGTTGGGGGCCAGCACCATTGCGGCCAGTGGCAGCGCGGGCTTCACGATCGCGGGCAGCAGCAACGCCAGCGTGGCCAGCGACTACAGCTTCACGGGCCCCAGCATTTCGGCGGTGGCGGGCAGCATCACGGCACGCGCCCTGACGGCCACGAGCACGATCACAGGCACGCTGAACAAGACCTACGACGGCAGCACGGGTGTCAGCGGGGCGAGCGTGAGCAGCAGCTTTGGCGGCGGCCTTTCGGGTGACAGTTTCAGCCTGACGGGGGTGAACCTGGCCTACAACAGTGCCCACGTGGCCACGGCCACGGCCATCAGTGCCAGCGGCAGCGCGGGCTTCGCGATCGCGGGCAGCAGCAACGCCAGTGTAGCCAGCGACTACAGCTTCACTGCGCCGAGCATCTCAGCGGTGGCGGCCAGCATCACGCCCAAGGCCCTCACGGCCAGCGCGGCGATCACGGGCACCACGAGCAAGACGTACGACGGCACGACGAGTGCCAGCGGCGCCAGCGTGAGCGGCACGGTCACCGGCGGCATCAGCGGCGACACGCTCAGCCTCGACACCTCGGGCCTGAGCCTGGCGTACAACAGCGCGCGGGTGTTGGGGGCCAGCACCATCGCGACCAGCGGCAGCGCGGGCTTCACGATCGCGGGCAGCAGCAACGCCAGCGTGGCCAGCGACTACAGCTTCACGGGGCCGAGCATCGCGGCGGTGGCGGCCAGCATCACGCCCAAGGCCCTGACGGCCAGCCTGAGCAACACGGGTGTGAGCAAGACCTACGACGGCAGCACGGCCGCGCCCACGGGTTTTGCCCCCAGCTGGAGTCTGGCGGGATTGGTGCCCAGCGACACGGGCGCCAGCGTGGCGGGCACAGGCGTGGCCTACAACAGCGCCAACGTGGTGGGCGCGAGCCAGCTGACGGTGACGGGTCTGACCTTGTCGGGCATCACGGGTTCGAACAGCTCGGTGGTCTCGGACTACCAACTCACGGCCACCAGCGCGAGCGTGGCGGCCAGCATCACACCCAAGAGCGTGACGGTCACAGGCCTGGTGGCCAGTGACAAGCGCTACGACGGCACGGTGGCCGCGAGCGTCACCCAGTGGGGTGGCGTGAGCACGGGCGTGGGCAGCGAGACGCTGACCGTGCTGGGCCAATCGGCCAGCTTTGCCAACGCGAATGTGCAGCTCTCGGGCGGCGTGCCACAGGCACAAACAGTGACGGCCACAGGCTACACACTGGGCAACGGCACGGGACTGGCCAGCAACTACCAGCTCTCGAGCACCAGCGCCACGACCACGGCCACGATCACACCCACGTCGCTGACGGTGACCGCCAACCAAGACGCGAAGTTCGTCACCATGAACGATGGCGCGAACTATGCGGGCGTGAGCTACAGCGGTTTGGTCAACGGCGAGACGGCCGCGGTGCTGAGCGGCACCCCGGTCATCACGCGCAGCAACAGCGCCGTCCATACCGCTGGCACCTACAGCGGCGTGCTCATGCCCACGGGCCTGAGTTCGGGCAACTACAGCATCAGCTACACCAGCGGCACGTACACGATCGTGCCGGCCAACCAGTTGCTGGTGACCGTGAACAACGCCTCGAGCGTGTACGGCACCGCGACCACCTACAGCGTGGCGAGTGCGCGGTATTTGGGCAGCAACAACCAAGTGGTGACACTGAGCAATGTGAGCGTGGGCGCAAACAACGCGGTCACCGTCATCGACGGCGCGAGCGGCTCGGCCAGCTTCACACTCACGCCCCAGAGCGCGCAGGTCTCTGGCGCGCAGCAATTGCGCGTGGGCAGCTACCAGCTTGGCGCGGCGGGCGTGCAAACGCAAAACAGCCAAAACTTCAGCAACACCATCAACGTGGTGGGCGCGCACACCGTCACGCCCAAGGGGCTGGACGCCACCCTCACGGGTGGACTGAACAAGACCTATGACGCGGGCACCGCCATGAATGGCCTCACGCTGGGCCTGACGGGCAGTGCCGTGCCCAGCAGCGCGGTGCTGGCGGGCGATGCGGTCTCGGTGGCGGGCAGCGGTGCTTTTGCCAGCAAGAACGCAGGCAGCAACCTGGGCTACACGGTGAGCAACCTGACGCTGTCGGGGGCGGACGCGGCCAACTACGGCCTCACCAGCAGCAGCCTGTCGGGCAGCAATGGTCAGATCATGGCCAAGGCGCTGACGCTGTCGGCCAGCAAGACCTACGACGGCAGCCGCAGTCTGGCGGGCGCCGTCAGCTTCGGCGGCTTGGTGGGCAGCGAGACACTGGGCTACACAGGCGCCATGGCCAGCGACGCGCACGTGGCCAGTGCAGGCAAGCACGTGAATGCCATCACCTTGACCGATGGCAGCAACGGGGGCCTGGCGGCCAACTACATGCTGCCCACGCTCAATGTGGCCCATGCGCCGGTGACGGTCACGCCCAAGGCCATCACGGCCAGCGCGGCGATCACGGGCACCACCAGCAAGACGTACGACGGCACGAACGTGGCCACGGGTGCTGCGGTGACGGGCAGCGTGGCGGGCGCGGTCAGCGGCGACACGCTCAGTCTCGACACCTCGGGCCTGAGCCTGGCCTACAACAACGCGCACGTGCTGGGGGCGAGCCAGATCGCGGCCAGCGGCAGCGCGGGCTTCACGATCGCGGGCAGCAGCAACGCCAGCGTGGCCAGTGACTACAGCTTCACAGCGCCGAGCATTTCGGCGGTGGCGGCCAGCATCACACCCAAGACCATCACGGCCAGCCTGGGCAACACGGGCGTGAGCAAGACCTACGACGGCAGCACGGCCGCGCCCACCGGCTTTGCACCGGGCTGGAGCCTGGCGGGACTGGTGGCGGGCGACACGGACGTGGCCTTGGCCCACACCGGCATCGCCTACAACAGCGCCAACGTGGGCTCGGCCCATCGGATCACGGTCTCGGGCTTGTCGGTGGCCGGTGTGACGGGCAGCCGCGCTTCGGTGGCTTCGGACTACCTGCTGTTGACGGCTGCGGCCGATGTGGCGGCCAGCATCACACCCAAGAGCGTGACGGTCACAGGCCTGGCGGCCGTGGGCAAGACCTACGACGGCAACACCTCGGTCTCGGTCAGCCAATGGGGCGGTGTGAGCACGGGCGTGGGCAGCGAGACGCTGACGCTCCATCGCGGCAGCGCCGCCTTTGGCAGCGCCAACGCGGGCCACCAGACCGTGACAGCCAGCGGCTACAGCCTGGGCGACGGCGCGGGCGGTGGACTGGCCAACAACTACCTGCTCAGCAGCACCAGCGCCACCACCTCGGCCACCATTGCGCCCAAGGCGCTGACGCTGTCGGCCAGCAAGACCTACGACGGCAGCCGCAGTCTGGCGGGCGTGGTCAGCTTCGGCGGCTTGGTGGGGAGCGAGACACTGGGCTACACGGGAGCCACCGCCAGCGACGCGCACGTGGCCAGTGCAGGCAAATACGTGGGTGCGATCACTTTGACCGATGGCAGCAACGGGGGCCTCGCAGCCAACTACGCGCTGCCCACGCTCAATGTGGCCCATGCCCCAGTCACGGTCACGCCCAAGGCCATCACGGCCAGCGCAGCGATCACAGGTGCCACCAGCAAGGTGTACGACGGCACGAACGTGGCCACGAATGCGGTGGTGACGGGCAGCGTGGCGGGCGCGGTCAGCGGCGACACGCTCAGCCTCGACACCTCGGGTCTGAGCCTGGCGTACAACGACGCCCATGTGGCCGGGGCCAGCAGCATTGGGGCCACGGGCAATGCCGGCTTCACGGTGGCGGGCAGCAGCAACGCCAGCGTGGCCAGCGACTACAGCTTCACGGTGCCCAGCATCGCGGTGGTGGCGGGCAGCATCACACCCAAGGCCCTGACGGCGAATGCCAGCATCGGTGGCGCACTGAGCAAGACTTACGATGGCACCACCAGTGCCAACGGCGCCAACGTGAGCGGTACGGTCCAAGGGGCCATCGCTGGTGACAGTCTGGTGTTGGACACCTCGGGCCTGAGCCTGGCGTACAACAGCGCGCGCGTGCAGGGGGCGAACCAGATGGTGGCCAGCGGCAACGCTGACTTTGGCTTCGTCGCCTCGTCATGGGGCAGTCGCAGAAGCGATTACAGCTTCACGGCGCCGACCATCGCCCCGGCAAGCGCCAGCATCACGCCGCGCACGCTGATCGCCAGCCTGACCAACACCGGCGTGAGCAAGGCCTACGACGGCCGCACCGATGCACCGAGTGGCTTCACGTCGAGCTGGGCCTTCACGGGCCTGCTGGGCGGCGATACGGGCGCGAGCTTGAGCTACACCTCGGCAGCGTACGACAGCCCCAATGTCACGCAGGCCACACGGGTGGGGGTCACGTTTTCAGGCCAGGCGATCACGGCCATTCAGGGCAGTTGGGGCTCGGCGGCCAGTGACTATGTGTTGTCTTCGTCCAGCGCGAGCATCGCCGCCAGCATCACCCCCAAGGTGCTGACGGTCACAGGCCTGCAAGTGGCCGACAAGACCTACGACGGCACGACCAGCACCACCGTCACGAATTGGGGCTCGGTGGGGACGGGCATCGGCAGCGAGACGCTGGGACTGAACCATGGCCTGGCCGTGTTCGACAGTGCCAACGCGGGCAGCCGCATCGCCACCGCCAGCGGCTACAGCTTGCTCCATGGCGCAGGCGGCGGTCTGGCCAGCAACTACCAGCTCGCCAGCACGAGTGCCAGCACCACCGCCACGGTGGCCAAGGCCCCACTCACCGTGCGCGCCAACGATGACGCCAAGTTTGTCACCACGAACGACGCCGTCGGCTATGCGGGTGTGAGCTACAGTGGGTTTGTGAACGGCGAAACCAGTGGTGTGCTGGGCAGCTTGCCCTCGGTGAGCCGCAGCAACAGCGCGGTCAACACCGCGGGCGTCTTCCGTGGCGTGCTCTTGCCCTCGGGCGGTACGGCGGCCAACTACACCCTGAGCTATGTGGCAGGCGACTACACGGTCGTGCCAGCCAACCAATTGCTGGTGCGCGTGAACAACGCTTCCACAGCTTACGGCACGGCGGCCAGCTACAGCCTGGCCAGCGCGACCTACTATGACCAGACCACCCAGCAGGTGATCACGCTCGCAGACCGCGCCATTGCCGCTGGCAACGTCGTGACGGTCCAGGATGGCGCGGGTGGCCGCGCCACTTTCACGTTGGCGCCGCTGCATGCCAGCCTGTCGGGTGCGCAAATGTTGCGCGTGGGCAGCTACACCCTCGGGGTCTTGGGGGCGGTCACCGAGAACAGCCAAAACTTCAGTGACACCATCACCCTGATCGGTCAACTGGGGGTCACGCCCAAGGCACTGGTGGCGTCCACCAGCAGCGGCTACAGCAAGACCTATGACGGCACCACCACCATGAACGGCGTGAGCCTCGCATTGGCTGGCAGTGGCGGTGGGTCTGGCCTGGAGGCGGGCGATGCGGTGACGGTCACGGCCAATGGCAACTATGCCAGCCGCCATGCGGGGACTCAGTTGAACTACACCGTCAACCAGGTGGCACTGCAAGGCGCAGACGCGGGCAACTACTTCATCGTCGGTGGCGGCAGCTTCATGGGCAGCAACGGCACGATCACGCCTCAACCGCTGGTGCTGACTGCCCAAAGCGACAGCAAGACTTTTGACGGAACCAACCGGTCCGCCCTGATTCCCACGGCCAGTCGCCTGAGCGCTGGGGACAGCCTCAGTGGCCTGGTCCAGGCTTTCGACAGCAGTGCCGTGGGCGCGCGCAACCTGGTCGTGACCGACTACAGCATCGCCGATGGCAATGAGGGGAACAACTATCAGGTCACGCGGGTTCCCGCGGTCGGCAGCATCACCGCCCTGAGCATCATGCCCCCTCCGACATCGGGTGGTGTGGGCGCCCCCGGCGGCGCAGGCGCAGGTGCAGGTGCAGGTGCAGGTGCAGGTGCAGGTGCAGGTGCAGGTGCAGGTGCAGGTGCGGGTGCGGGTGCGGGTGCTGGCTCTGGCTCTGGCTCTGGCGCATCTGGTGGTCCGAATGGTGCCCCGGATGCGGCGGTCACAGCCGCAGGCACCGCGACAGCGCTGGGTGACCGTGACCTGCCTGTGAGCTTCGGCGACGCAGGCACTTCGGGTGGGCGCGTCTGGGTGCAGCGGGCGTCGAGCCCCGAGGCGCCGGGTGTGATGCGTGTCTATTTGCCGCGTGAACTGCTGGTGAGCGAAGCGGGGTTCAGTTTCGCTGTGCCCATGGCTTCCTTGGGCAATGCAGAGACCGCCGCTCTGGCCAGCTTGCCCGATGGTTCGGCGCTGCCCGCATGGCTGTCTTTCGATGCGCAGGCCTTGCGTTTCCGTGCGCGGATGGTGCCGTCTGATGGCTTGCCCTTGCGGGTGCTTGTTCAGCGTGGGCGATACGCGATGCAGATCGAGTTGTTGAATTCGGAATGAGTGATCGGTGGACCTGAGCGCACTTGGCATGCCAGTGCCGCTCAGGCCTTCCGGCTTTCTGGCATGCCGGCCACACACAGCACCCGGCTTGCCTGATGGCAGGCCTGGTGCTGTTTTTCTGAGAACGCTCGGCGCGGGTGGCGTCCCACAGTGCAGCGCACCCGCTATGATGGCCCGCTTTGCCCCGAACGCCCACCGCCCCATGTCAGCCGGACTCAACAACGCCCAACTCGAAGCCGTGAACTTTGTCTCCGGCCCTTGCCTGGTGTTGGCCGGGGCGGGCTCGGGCAAGACGCGGGTGATCACGCACAAGATCGCGCGCTTGATCGAAGCGGGGCTGGAGCCCAAGCGCATCGCGGCCATCACCTTCACCAACAAGGCCGCTGCCGAGATGCGCGAGCGGGCCAAGCAGCTGATCGGCAAGGCCGCCAAAGATGTGACGGTCTGCACCTTCCACGCCCTGGGGGTGCGCATCATGCGCGAAGACGGTGCGGTGCTGGGCCTCAAACCCCAGTTCAGCATCATGGACGCGGACGACGTGACCAGCATCTTGAAAGACTGCGGCGGCACCACCGACGCGGCCACCGCCCGCCAATGGCAGTGGACCATCAGCCTGTGGAAAAACATGGGCCTCAACGCCGAGCAGGCCGCAGCCCAAGCGCCCGACGACAACGCCCGCGTGATCGCCCGCATCATGGCGCTGTACCAAGAGCGGCTGACGGCTTACCAAAGCGTGGACTTTGACGACCTGATCGGCATGCCCCTGAAACTGCTGGCCGATTTCCCCGAGGTGCGCGAGCGCTGGCAGGCCAAGATGGGCCATGTGCTGGTGGACGAATACCAGGACACCAACGCCACCCAATACGAAGTGCTCAAGCACCTGGTGGGCGAGCGCGCGCGCTTCACGGCAGTGGGCGACGACGACCAGTCGATCTACGGCTGGCGCGGCGCGACGCTGGACAACTTGAAGCGCCTGCCTGTGGACTTTCCAAATCTGAAAGTCATCAAGCTGGAGCAGAACTACCGCTCCACCAGCGCCATTTTGCGGGCCGCCAACCATGTGATCCAGCCCAACCCCAAGCTGTTCCCCAAAACGCTGTTTTCAGAACTGGGTGAGGGCGAACCGGTGCGCGTCATCGATGCCGTCAACGAAGAGCACGAGGCCGACCGCGCCATTGCCCGCATCCAGTCGATCCGGGGGGGGCAGCTCAACCCGTCCAAACACCGCGAGTTCAAGGACTTTGCCATCCTGTACCGCGCCAACCACATGGCCCGCCCCTTTGAGCAGGCGCTGCGCCGCGCCAATATTCCCTACAAGGTGTCGGGTGGGCAGAGCTTTTTTGACAAGGCCGAAATCAAAGACCTGTGCGCCTGGTTTCGCCTGTGGATCAACAACGACGACGATCCGGCGTTTTTGCGCGCCATCACCAGCCCCAAACGCGGCATTGGCCACCAGACGCTGGGCCAGCTCGGCACCTTTGCCACGCAGTACAAACTGAGTTTGTTCGAGGCCTTGTTTGCGGGCAGCCTGCCCAGCGCGGTCAATTCACGCGCGGTCACCGGTTTGCACGAGTTTGGCCGCTACATCAACGACCTGGAGCACCGCGCCCGGCAAACCTTGGGCAAAAGGGACGCGCTGGCGTTTTTGCTCGAATGGCTCCAAGAGATCGGCTACGAGTCGCACCTGTACGACGGCGAGGACAATGAGAAAGTGGCCTCGGCCCGCTGGACCCATGTGCTGGAGTTTTGCGACTGGATGGCCGGGCGGTGCGGGGGCGAGATCGAGGACGTGACCGGTGCACAAATCGGCACCGAGGCCACCGACACCAAAAACCTGCTGGAGGTGGCACAGACCATCTCCTTGATTTCCACCCTGAGCGAGCGCGAAAAAGACCAAAACGTGGTCACGCTCTCCACCTTGCATGCCTCCAAGGGGCTGGAGTGGCCGCACGTCACGCTGGTGGGCGTGAACGAGGGCTTGCTGCCCTTCAAACTGGGCGAGGACGACACCACCGCCGGGGCCAACCAAGAAGGCATTTTGCTGCGCCTGCAAGAAGAGCGCCGCTTGATGTACGTGGGCATCACCCGTGCACAACGCAGTTTGGCGGTGAGCTGGACCCAACGCCGCAAAAAAGGGCGAGAGACCGTGGCCGCCCTGCCCAGCCGCTTCATCGCCGAGATGCGTTTGGACGAAAACACCGTGAAAGAAGACCCGCGCGAAAAACTCAAGGCCTTGCGGGCCGAATTTGCCAAGCGCGCGGCCGACGCGGCGGCGCAAGCCCCCCCATGAAAACACCCTGGCCCGCCTTTCGCCTTTGGCGCATCACCTTGTCCGTGGGGCTCACGCTCGCCGCCTGCGCTTGTGCCCACTCACCCGTGCCGCCCAGCTGCCCTTCTGGCGCAGACCTTCGTGCCGACATGCTGTTTGGCCCATGGCAGGTGCAACTGGCTGGCGCGACAAGCCCCTTGCACTTGCATTTGGGTCCCCACCCCGAGCATGAAGGCAGCCTCAAGGGTGAACTTAGGCAAGGACAACAACGCCATGCCGTGGTGGCCGATTTGGACGAGGGCGAATTCACCCTGGAAGAATCCCACGACGGTGTTCGAATTGCGGCCACTTGGCTGGGACGCCCCACGCCGGGACACTGCGGCCGCCTGATCCAAGGGCAAAGGTTTGAGAAAGATCAAACCGGGCAAGCGTTTCGACTGCAAAGACAACCCTGAGCACTTAAAAACCACCGCTCATGCGGTGTTTTAAGCCGCAAACCGGGGCCTTCTCACGCAAAATACAGGGCCCAACACCCGACCCACCCTTTGTCAGCGCCCGGCTCCCGCCCCCCGTTCACCATGTCCCACAGCACCTACCTCCAAGCACCCTCCCAGCGCAAATGGCTGGGCTTGGCTGCGGTGGTGCTGTTGCATGCTTTGCTGTTTTGGGCCATTCAAGCCGGATTGGCGCGAACCGTCATGCAAAAGATGCCGGTGGTCGTGCAGGCGCTGTTGTTGGAAGAAAAACGGGCCGAGTTGCCGCCACCGCCGCCCCCCCCTGCGCCACCCCCTGCGCCACCCCCTGCGCCCAAGACTGCCCCACCACCCACACCCACACCGCCCGCTTATGTGCCGCCAGCGGTCATCCCCATGGCGGCGGCACCGGCCAACGCCATCGTGGCGGTCAGCCCCACCCCGCCATTGGCCGCTCCTGCAGCGCCTGCGCCAACACCGGCGCCCCCTGCAGCGGCCCCTGCGGCACCAGCCAAAGCCCCTGCGCGCACCACCGCCGGTGTCAACATGGCCCAATGCGACAAACCCGACTACCCCACCGCATCACGGCGCATGGAGGAAGAAGGCACCGTCGGTTTGCGCTTCTTGGTGGGCACCGATGGCCAAGTCATTCAATCTGAAGTGGCCAAGAGCTCCGGCTACAAACGCCTGGATGAAGCCGCGCGGGCGGGTTTGGCGAAATGCCGGTTCAAGCCCGCCACGGTCGATGGCAAACCCGAGCAGGCTTGGACCACCATCCAATACGTTTGGCGCTTGGAATGAGCCCTCACCCCTCACCCCTCACCAACTTACACTCCGATTCACCCTTGATGGATAGAAATTCCAAGGAAACGCCTAAATGTTCACCACCCTGAAACACAGCCTGCTGGGCATCTTGGTCTGCGCCAGCCTTTTCTTCGCAGGACACAGCTCGGCTGCACCCGATGCGCCAGCAGCGCCAAGCCCTGTGGCCAACGCCAGCCTGGCAGCGGCCCAAGCCGCCCCAGCTGAAGCCAACCCCTACGGCCTGGGCGCTCTGTGGGCCCAAGGCGATGCCGTGGCCAAAGGCACGCTGTTGATTTTGGTGCTCATGAGCATGGGCAGCTGGTATGTGATCTTCACCAAGTTCTCGGCGCAATCCAAACTGCACCGATTTGCCCAAACAGCACAAGCCAACTTCTGGTCTGCAGGCTCGGTGCGGCAAGCGGCCGACGCCCTGGAAGCGGACAGCCCCTTCCGTTTCATTGCCGAAAAAGGCCTGGAAGGTGCCGCCAAACACGAGGGCTTGCTGGGCAGCGTGGACTTCAACACCTGGGTGACCATGAGCATCCAGCGGGCCATGGGCACCGTGCAAAGCCGCCAGCAAGACGGTTTGGCGGTGTTGGCGACGGTGGGCTCCACCGCCCCCTTTGTCGGCTTGTTTGGCACGGTGTGGGGCATCTACCATGCGCTGGTCAAGATCGGCATGTCTGGCCAGGCCAGCATCGACAAAGTGGCCGGCCCTGTCGGCGAAGCGCTCATCATGACGGCCATCGGCTTGGCCGTGGCGGTGCCTGCGGTGCTGGGCTACAACTGGTTGGTACGCCGCAACAAATCCGGCATGGAAGAAGTCAACGCCTTTGGTGCGGACTTGCACGCGGTGCTGCTGGCATCGGCCCCCAAGCCATGAGCATGAACCTCGGCCCCACGCTGGCCACGCCAGACGATGACGAGGTCATCGGCACCATCAACACCACGCCTTTGGTGGATGTGATGCTGGTGCTGCTCATCATTTTCTTGATCACCATCCCCGTGGTCACCACCTCCATCCAGGTGGATCTGCCCCAAGAACAGAACGTGGTGCGCGAAGCCAAGCCCGAGACGGTGATCATTTCGGTCAATCAGGCCGGTCAGATCTACCTCTACGACACCCCCATGCAGTCCAGCAAGGACCTGAATGCGCGGCTGCAGAAGTTGGCCGCCATGAAGCCCCAACCCGATGTGCAGATCCGAGGTGATGCGAAAAGCGCATTCGAGTCGGTGGGCCGTGTCATGTATGCCGTGCAACGTGCGGGCATCACCCAGGTGGGTTTCATCACCGACCCCAGGCCTTGAAGCACCGACAAAGGACACCCCCATGGCCATGAATTTGGGCACCGGCAGCGGCGACGAAACCGAGGTGATGATGGACATCAACACCACGCCGCTGATCGACGTGATGCTGGTGCTGATCATCATGCTGATCATCACCATTCCGGCGCAGTTGCATTCGGTGAATCTGGACATGCCCGTGGCCACCAGCGCGCCCCCAAAGAGCGAGCCCGTCGTGGTCAAGATCGACATCGATGCCAAAGCCACGGTGCTTTGGAACGGTCAGCCATTGGCGGATCGACCTGCACTGCAGGCCAAGCTGGCCGAGGCATCGGCCTTGCAACCCCAGCCCGAGCTGCACATCCGCTCGCACGCCAAAGCCCCCTATGAAGTGATCGCGTCGGTGCTGGCCGGGGCCCAACGTGCCGGCCTGACGAAATTGGGCATTGTGGGCACCGAGCAATTTGCGGATCAAGCGCCCCTCTAAAACCTTAGTTCCATTGATATTGGCGATCACCGGGGTAGCATCGGCAGACGTATGAACGATTCAGCCAACCGCCAGCCTGCCCTGCTCATCATTGACGACCACCCCGTTTACCGCGAAGCCCTAGGCGAGGCTTTGGCCAAAGAGTTTGCCCCCTTGGGCGTGGACGTCAAAACCGCCATCAACGTCAGCGAGGGCATGACCCTGGTGGACGAGTCCCCCCAATCCTGGATTGTTTTGTTGGACATGTTGATGCCGGGCTTGAGCGGTTTGGCCAGCATCAAGGTGTTCAGGAGCAAACCGAATGTGGCGCACGTCGTGTCCATTTCGGGTTTGGACGCGGACATCTGGGAGCCACGCACCGTCTCCGCTGGCGCGGCCCTCTTTTTATCCAAGAACAACACCTCAGCGGTCATCTTCAAAAGGCTCAAAGCCCTCTACAACGGCACGCAATGGCACCAAGCGCAAGGCGCCTCGAACGATGCCCTTGAATACCGGCTCACGCAGCGGCAACTGGAGGTGTTGACCTTGATTTCCATGGGGCACCCGAACAAGATCATTGCCGACTTGCTGGAGATCAAAGAGCAAACCGTCAAGATTCACATCAACCAAATTTTCAAAGAGTTGCGCGTCTTCAACCGAACCCAAGCGGTCTTGAAAGCCCAAAAGCTCTTGCTCCCTTCGGTGACACCGCTCGCCTCGTGATGGCATGAACCCTTCTGCACATCCACCAGCACCCCATGAGGAAGGGCCCCAAGATCGGACACTGATTGCGATTGAGAAATTGCGGTACATGCTCGATTACTCCAAGACGAGCACCATCGCCACCGTATTGGCGCCGATCCTGTGCATCCCTTTGTATTGGGACGATACGGCGCCCCTGCCCTTCGCGGCTTGGTTTGCAGCCATGACGGTGGCGGTCATCACCCGGTATGTCCTGCTCCGCGCCATTCGGGCTTTACCCCATCCCGCCCAGGACGGTCGGGTCTTGAACTTGGCCATCGGTTTGGTGACCCTGATGTGGGGGCTGGGCTGGTTTGTTTTTGTGCAACCCAGTGACATGGTGAGCTATTTGCTCTATCAGATCATCAGCCTCACGGTGCTGTTTGTCGGGATGGTGGGGTATTGCGTCAATTGGAAGACTTTTTTTGCTTTTGTCTTGCCCCTGAAAGTACCGGAGCTCGTTTTCATCACGGCCCATTTCAGTGAAGTGGTGTGGCCGATCGCGCTGGGCTCCATGGTGGCTTTTTATTTGGCACTCAAGATGGCCTTCATCTTTTCCAAATCATGGGAAAAGTCATTTGCATTGCGCTTGAAAAACGATGCCCTCATCGCGCAATTGACCGAAGAAAAAAATGCCTCCATGGCCGCCAACTTGGCCAAGTCCGAGTTCATTGCCACCGCCAGCCATGATCTGCGGCAACCCATGCAGTCCATCAACATCTTCGTTGACATGATTGACAACCGCCAGCTGAGTGAAAGTGATGGCGCCATCTTCAACAGGATGCGCAAAAGCATCACGGTGTTGAACCGCATGTTCAATACGCTGCTGGACATCAGCAAGCTCGATGCCCATCTGGCGGTTCGGGAACGGGCCTTCCATCTGGTGGAGATCGTTCACAGCTTGGAGGACAGCTTCAGCGACCTGTGCGCCGAAAAGAAAATCAAATTGTCTTTCCGGGGCGTGAAACAACAGGTGCAAGGCGACGCGCATTTGGTCGAGCAAATTTTGAGGAACTTGCTGGCCAACGCGATCCAATACACCGACCAAGGGCACATCGAGGTGGCTTTTGAGGCCAGCACGGATGGGCTGAGCTTTTCCGTCAAAGACACGGGTTGCGGCATTCCTGAAGCGGATTTGCCCTTGATCTACAACGAATTTTTCCGCTCCGACCATTCACGCGCACAGTGCGATGGACTGGGCCTGGGCCTGGCCATCGTGAACAGGATCGTGAAAAAAATCAACGGACACTGCCATGTCCAATCCGAAGTGGGCCAAGGCTCGGTGTTCACCGTCCACACCCGGTTTGCCGTCCTTCCCGCTCAAGCCGCCACGCATCTGCAGCCCCCACTGGCCAGCCGCGAGGCCGACGGACGCGTGCCACACCCGCGCGATGGCCAGGCCTCCAAGGGCCATTTGGGCATCTTGGAAAACGACGAAGCACTCTTGCAGGCCTATTTGCAGTACTTCACGCAAGCCGGATACACCATCCACATCGTGCCCTACGAAGAGACCGCTTTCCACGCCTGCTTGGCTTCGCTCCCCCCCTTGGATTTCATCTTGAGCGACTTCCGGCTGGGCCCCAAAGATGGGCTTTACTTCATCCAGCAATTGCGCGAAGAATTCAACCAAGACATCCCGGCCTGCATCGTGACCGCCGACACATCCCCCCAGCATTTGGATTTATTCAGCCAGCACAACATCGATGTCATGTACAAACCCATTGACATCCACACCATCGAAAAATTCATAGCGGCCCACATGTGACCCGACTGCGGGGGGTTCTTCGGCCATGGGGCTGTGCGGTGGCCACACCCGGTGTCGCGGCCAAAGAAAAAGCCGCTCCGAAGAGCGGCTTTGGCTTGGGTCAAACCCCAGATCAGTCGGCGTACTTGCCGGCAGCGTCCACCGCTGCTTTGATCTTGACCATCTCGGCCGCCACAAACTTCTTGTGCTCAGCCGGGTCAGAACGCTTGTCGGTCACCACCAAGGCGCCCAAATCTTGGTTTTTCTTGATGAATTCAGGGTCTTTCAAAACCCTCTTCAGGGCGTCGTTCAGCGTTTTGGTGATCGCAGCAGGTGTGCCTTTGGGGGCATAAAAGCCGTGCCAGATGGTCAGGTCAAAATTTTTCAGACCCATTTCTTGCAAACTGGGGTAGTGCTTGAGCACGGGGTGACCCGACAAAGGCTTGGCGGTGGTGACTGCAAAAGCCTTGACACGCCCACCTTCAATTTGCGCGACCGTGTTGGTGGTCTGGTCACACATCACATCCACCTGGCCACCGATCAGGGCGGTCATGGCGGGTGCGGTGCCGCCAAAGGGGATGGTGGTCATCGCGTCCTTGGTTTGCAGGTTGGACTGCCACAGCAAGCCACAAATGTGCGAGGCAGAACCCAAGCCTGCGTGGGCGATGTTCAACTTGCCTGCGTTGGCGCGGATGTAGTTTTCAAAGTCACGGTAGGTGTTGGCGGGCAACTGGGGCTTGCCGATCAGGGTCATGGGCACGTCATTGACCATGCCCAAAAATTCGAAGTCCTCCAGCGGCTTGTAAGCAATTTTGCGGTACAGGGCAGGCGTGGCGGCCATGCCGATGTGGAACAGCAAAAGTGTGTGGCCGTCGGGTGCCGCTTTGGCCACCTTGGTCGCGCCAATCGTGCCGCCTGCGCCAGCAGCGTTTTCCACGACGAAGTTGCTGCCAGGAATCTGCTTGCGCATGGCTTCGGCCAAATCACGTGCGACGCGGTCGGTCGGGCCACCCGCTGTGAAGGGCACCACGATGGAAATCGGCTTGGTGCCGGGATAAGCTTGGGCAAAAGCCCCCGCCGAAACAGCCGCCATGGCGGCCAATGCAAACAGTTTTTTCATGTCTAAACCCTCAAAATTAATAGAGAGAGTCTAGAACCAAAGTTAGGGTTTGACATGGCGGAAAGTACTTAGACGCTTTCCCTAATTTCCCCTGTGCTTCAAGGCCTTGCCGCCACCGGGGGGCCCGGTCCAACTCACTGGTAGCTTCTGGCGTCCTCGATCACCTTGCCATCATTGGCCAAGCTGCCAGCGGCCACCAAGTGCACTTCGCCGCGCAGTTTGGTCACATCGCGCACGGCTTCCGACACGCGGGCTTTCAAAGCCTCGTCCGACAAGGCGCCAGTTTCAACGTGCAGCGCCATTTGGTCATTGGCCATCTCGCCAGTCACCACCAAACGGGCTTTGCGCACTTCGGGGAAGCGCTTGACGATCTCAGCCACCTGACCGGGGTGGACAAACATGCCCCGGATCTTGGTGGTCTGGTCGGCGCGGCCCATCCAGCCTTTGATGCGCTGACCGGTGCGTCCGGTGGGGCAAGTGCCGGGCAAGATGGCCGACAAGTCACCCGTGCCAAAGCGGATCAAGGGGTAGTCGGGGTTGAGCGTGGTGATGACCAGCTCGCCCACCTCGCCCTCGGGCACCGGGTCGCCGGTGCCGGGGCGCACGATCTCCACGATCACGCCTTCGTCCAGCACCAAACCCTCACGCGCCGCGGTTTCGTAAGCGATCAGGCCCACGTCGGCCGTGGCGTAGCACTGGTAGGCATCGACGCCTTTGGCCGTCATCCAGTCGCGCAGGCTGGGCGGAAAAGCCTCGCCCGAGACCAGCGCTTTGCGCACACTGGGCAAGGCCACGCCCATCTCGGCGGCTTTTTCGAGGATGATTTTCAGGAAACTGGGGGTGCCGATGTACCCCGCAGGCTGCAACTCGGCCATGGCGGCCACTTGCTGCTCGGTCTGGCCAATGCCACCTGGGAACACGGTGCAACCCAAGGCATGGGCACCGGTTTCCATCATGGAGCCCGCAGGCGTGAAGTGGTAGCTGAAGCAGTTGTGGATCAGCTCGCCCGGGCGAAATCCGGCGGCAAACATGGTGCGCGCCATGCGCCAGTAGTCCATGCGGGTGCCCTCGGGCTCGTAAATCGTGCCGGGGCTGGCGAACACACGGGTCATGCCTGGGCCGAAACCCAGGGTGCTGAAACCACCAAACACATTGCCACCCGCGGCACGCGAAGCTTTTTGACGCTCCAGCAATTCGTATTTGCGGATCACCGGCAATTGGGCCAGCGCAGCGCGGCTGTTGACGCTGGCGGCATCCACGCCCTTGAGCAAGTCGGCAAAGGCCGGGGCCTTGCTTTGGGCGTGCGCGATCTGCGCGGGCAAAGCGGCCATCAGGGCGGCTTCTCGCGCTTGCGGGCTGCGGGTTTCGAGTGCGTCGTAATGCGTCATGGGTGCAGGACAGATCTGTGTGGGAGCGCGCCCCTGCGCGCGAAAAACGGTTGTGCGGGTCAGGCATTCGCGCGCAGGGGCGCGCGCCCACAGGAGAGGGTTGCGGGTGCCAGGCCCTTAAGCCAGCCAGCGCTTGCGGCGCTTGTAGCTCTTGACGTCCTTGAAGCTCTTGCGCTCGCCACCGCCCATGCCCAGGTAAAACTCTTTCACGTCTTCGTTGGTGCGCAGGTCTTCTGCTGCGCCGTCCATCACGATGCGACCCGACTCCATGATGTAGCCGTAGTCGGCGTACTTGAGCGCCATGTTGGTGTTCTGCTCGGCGATCAGGAAGGTGACTTTTTCCTTCTCGTTCAAATCCTTGACGATGTTGAACACCTCTTCCACGATCTGGGGCGCCAAGCCCATGGAGGGCTCGTCCAGCAACACCACGCTGGGGTTCGTCATCAAGGCGCGGCCAATGGCGCACATTTGCTGCTCACCACCCGAGGTGTAGGCCGCTTGCGAGGTGCGGCGGGTTTTGAGGCGCGGAAAGTAGGTGTACACCTTGTCCAGGTTGGCCGCGATCTCGCCCTTGTCGGTTCGGGTGTAGCTGCCGGTCATCAGGTTTTCTTCGATGGTCAGGTGGGCAAAGCAGTGACGCCCTTCCATCACCTGCACCACGCCTCGGTTGACCAAGTCGGCAGGCGAGAGGTTTTCGATGCGCTCGCCGCGCAGCTCGATCGAGCCCTTGGTCACTGCGCCGCGCTCGCCTTGCAGCAAGTTAGAAATCGCGCGCAGCGTGGTGGTCTTGCCGGCGCCGTTGCCGCCCAGCAAAGCCACGATGCCTTGCTCGGGCACCTGCAAGGACACGCCCTTGAGCACCAAGATGACGTGGTTGTAAATGACTTCGATGCCATTGACGTTCAGAACAATGTTTTTCTCGCTCATGGGCTGTGCCTTTTCTTAACTCTGGGGTTCAAGCCAAATGGAACCGCTGCACGCAAGGGTTTCATTTGGCAGCTGCCGCTGGCTCACACCACCGTGCAGCTGCAGCCCACCACTTGCGCAGTGGGCTGTTCACCGATCAGGACTGGCAATCCGCTGGGGTGCGGCGTGTCAGTTTCTTCTCGGCGGCGTACTTGTCGGCAGCGGCTTTCACCATGGGCTTGATGATCTGTTCATCGGCCTGGTACCAGTCGCTGGAGAACTCCCACTTGCTGCCGTTCCAGGTGTGGATACGGGCCCAGTTGGCACCCATGTGGTCCGCGCAAGAGGTCGACACAGGGCGCAACACGCCTTTGAAGCCCAACGCATCGAGCTTGGCCTGCGTCAAGTCCAGGTTTTCATAACCCCAGCGGGCTTGCTCACCGGTCATGACTTTGCCTTTGCCGTACTTTTGCTGAGCTTGGCGAACGCCTTCCACCGCGAACATGGCGCTGAACAAACCACGCATGTAGAGCACTTCACCGACTTCGTCCTTGGGACCCGTGCCTTGGTTTTTGGCGTGCAGTTTCTCCAAGACTTCCTTCACGATCGCAGAGCCCTTTTCGGTGCCGTGCTGCATGGTGATGGCGTTGTAGCCTTTGGCGCCCATGCCCACGTCCTTGACGTCAGGCTCGGCACCCGCCCACCACACGCCATAGATCTTCTCGCGGGGGTAGCCTGTGGCTTGCGCTTCTTTGAGCAAGGTGGAGTTCATCACACCCCAGCCCCAGTTGACCACGTAGTCAGGGCGGCTTTGGCGAATTTGCAACCAGGTGGACTTTTGCTCCACGCCCGGATGGGTCACGGGCAAGAGGCTCAGCTTGAAGCCGTGCATGGCGGCGCGCTCTTGCAAGATCGGGATGGCTTCTTTGCCAAACGGGCTGTCGTGGTAGACCAGCGCGATGTGCTTGCCCTTGAGCTTGTCTGCACCACCCAATTTTTTGGCGATGTCTTGAACGATGACGTCACCCGCCACCCAGTAAGTGCCGGCCAATGGGAAGTTCCACTTGAACACGCCGCCGTCAGCCGATTCGCTGCGGCCATAACCCGCGGTGATCAAAGGGATCTTGTCGCCAGGGGCTTTTTCAGTCAGGGCGAAGGTGATGCCGGTGGACAGGGGCTGGAACACGGTCGCGCCGCCGTTCTTGCCTTTCAGGCGCTCATAGCACTCCACGCCACGGTCGGTGGCGTAACCGGTTTCGCACTCTTCAAAGCTGACTTTGACGCCGTTGATGCCGCCACGCGCATTGACCAGCTTGAGGTAGTCGACATAGCCGTTGGCGAAGGGCACGCCGTTCGGGGCGTAAGCACCGGTGCGGTACACCAGCACGGGGAAAAACTGCTCTTTGGTTTGGGCCGTGGCCACGGTGCTGACCAGCGCACTGGCAAGACCGGCAGCCGCCACCGTGGTGGCAAGGACGAGTTGACGAAGCTTCATGGTTTGTCTCCTGTTAAAAAAGGGAAGCACTTGGGGTAAAAAACGCGGGAAATTGCTGCACATCAGTGCGGGAAAGGCCACAGACGCAGCTTTTGCTTGGCCACCGACCACAGTTTGGCCAGGCCATGCGGCTCCACGATCAGGAACCACACAATCAGGGCGCCAAAGATCATGAATTCTGCGTGCGAGACAGTCGCCGTCGAGATGCTCACGCCCACCAGATCGCCCACCGCTGGCAGGAACTGGTTCAGGAAAATCGGCAAGATCACAATGAAGGCCGCGCCAAAAAAGCTGCCCATGATCGAGCCCATGCCACCGATGATGACCATGAACAACAACTGGAAGGAGCGGTCAATCGAGAAGGCGGCGGGTTCCCAAGAACCCAGGTGCACAAAGCCCCACAGACCGCCGGCCACACCGACGATGAAAGAGCTCACAGCGAATGCGCTGAGCTTGGCGTAAACGGGACGGATGCCAATCACGGCAGCGGCCACGTCCATGTCGCGGATGGCCATCCACTCACGGCCAATGGCAGAGCGCACCAGGTTTTTGGCCAGCAAACCAAACACCACCAAAAAGGCCAAGCAAAACAGGTATTTCTGCAAAGGGGTGTCGATGGACCAGCCCAACACATTCAGGTTGGACACCGACACCGATCCCGAAGCGTTGTTGTTGGTGAACCAGCCAATGCGCAGGAAAGCCCAGTCGCAAAAGAACTGCGCCGCCAGCGTGGCCACGGCCAAATACAAACCCTTGACGCGCAAGCTCGGAATGCCGAAGAACATGCCCACCAAGGTGGCAAAGAAACCACCCGCCAAGAGCGCCACGATCAGGGGCATGCCCTCGATGCGGATGTAGGTGTTGTAGGCCATGTAGGCCCCCACCGCCATGAAGGCCCCAGAGCCCAGTGAAATCTGGCCGCAATAGCCCACCAAGATATTCACCCCCAAAGCCGCCAGCGACAAGATGAGGAAGGGAATCAGGATGGCGCGGAACATGTATTCATCGGCGACGAAGGGGACGCCAATGAAAGCGAAGGCGATGAGCGCCAGGATCGCCCAGCGGTCCTGCGCGATGGCAAAAATCTGCTGGTCGCTGCGGTAAGAGGTCTTGAACTGACCGTTTTCTCTGTAAAACATGTGTTGTCTCCTTACACGCGGTCGATGATTTTTTCGCCAAACAGACCTTGCGGACGGAACAGCAAGAACACCAAGGCGAGCACGTAAGCGAACCAGATCTCAATGCCGCCACCCACCATGGGGCCGAGGTAGACCTCGGACAATTTCTCGCCCACACCAATGATCAAGCCACCAATGATGGCGCCGGGCACCGAGGTCAGGCCACCCAAAATGATGACGGGCAAAGCCCGCAAAGCCACCGTGGTCAGCGAGAACTGCACACCCATTTTCGAGCCCCAAATGATGCCGGCCACCAAAGCCGTCAGTCCGGCCACAAACCACACAATCACCCAGATGCGGTTGAGCGGAATACCAATCGATTGAGCGGCTTGGTGGTCATCGGCCACAGCCCGCAAGGCTCGGCCAGTGCTGGTCTTTTGGAAGAACAAGGACAAGACCACCACCAACAAGGCCGCGATGCATGCGGCATACACGTCCTCCAGATTGACCAGCACGCCCCCCGGGAACACCGAGTCCAAGAGGAACACCGGGTCTTTGGGCATGCCCACGTCGATCTTGTAGATGTCGCTGCCAAAGATGGTCTGCCCCAGACCGTCCAGGAAATACGTGATGCCCAAGGTGGCCATGAGCAAAGTCACACCCTCTTGGTTGACCAGGTGGCGCAGCACCAAGCGCTCGATCAACCACGCCAGTGCAAACATGATGACCGCAGACAGCGCAAAGGCGATCAGATTGCCCAAGAACTTGTCTTCAATGCCCAGCCAGCCGGGAATCCATTCGGAAAACCGGGCCATGGCCAAAGCGGCGAACAACACCATCGCACCTTGCGCGAAGTTGAACACGCCCGAAGCCTTGAAAATCAACACAAAGCCGAGCGCCACCAGCGCGTAGAGCATGCCGGCCATCAGGCCACCCAGCAGAGCTTCTAGAAAAAATGCCATGTCCAGTTCTCCTTAGTGGCTGGTGCCCAGATAGGCACTGATCACTTCTTCGTTGTTGCGCACTTCTTCGGGGGTTCCGTCGCCAATTTTTTTGCCGTAGTCCAGCACCACCACGCGGTCCGAAATGTCCATCACCACACCCATGTCGTGCTCGATCAGCACGATGGTCGAGCCGAACTCGTCGTTCACATCCAGAATGAAGCGGCACATGTCCTGCTTTTCTTCCATGTTCATGCCGGCCATGGGCTCGTCGAGCAGCAACACTTGCGGCTCCATGGCCAGGGCGCGGCCCAAGTCCACGCGCTTTTGCAGGCCATAAGGCAACTGGCCCACAGGCGTTTTGCGGAAGGCCTGGATTTCCAGAAAGTCGATGATGTGCTCGACAAACTCGCGGTGCTCTTCCTCTTCGCGCTGAGCGGGGCCGATGCGCAAGGCCTGCATGAACAGGTTGCTTTTGATGCGCAGGTTGCGGCCGGTCATGATGTTGTCGATCACACTCATGCCCTTGAACAGTGCCAGGTTCTGGAAGGTGCGGGCAATGCCCATCTCGGCCACCTGACGGCTGTTCATGTGGCCAAACTTTTGGCCGCGGAAGGTGATGCTGCCCTCTTGCGGTTGGTACACGCCGTTGATGCAGTTGAGCATCGAGCTTTTGCCCGCGCCGTTGGGGCCAATGATGGCCCGCACTTCGTGCTCGCGCACATTGAAAGAGATGTCGGTCAGCGCCTTCACGCCGCCGAAGCGCAAACTGATGTTGCTGACGTCCAGGATGACGTCGCCGATTTTCTTGGTCATTTGACCCCCACGCTTGTCATTTCATGTACTGCGCTGCCCCCCAAGGGGGCCTTCGCAACTTGGAGCGGTCCGGCCTTGCTCATGCTGCTGCCTTCACGGGTGTGAATGTTTTGGCGTCGGAAATCTTGAGCGTGGCGCTGACGCTGCCAGTGCGGCCGTCTTCGAACTTCACCACCGTCTCGATGAACTGCTCGGATTTGCCTTCGTACAAGCCATCGACCAGCGGTTTGTATTTGTCGGCAATGAAGCCCCTGCGGACCTTGTTGGTGCGGGTGAGTTCGCCATCGTCGGCATCGAGCTCTTTGTGGAGGATCAAAAAGCGTGAGACTTGGCTGCCCGCCAGCAAAGCGTCTTCGGCCAGATCGGCGTTGACCTTCTCCACACACTCTTGGATCAACTGGTACACCTCGGGCTTTTGCGCCAAGTCGGTGTAACCGGCATAGGGCAGGTTGCGGCGCTCGGCCCAGTTGCCCACGGCGTCAAAGTCGATGTTCAGCATCACGCACACTTTTTCGCGCTGGTCGCCATAGGCCACCACCTCTTTGATGTGCGGGAAGAACTTGAGCTTGTTCTCCACGTACTTGGGCGCAAACATCGCGCCATCGTTGGCACCGCCCTGGATACGGCCCACGTCTTTGACGCGGTCGATGATCTTCAAGTGGCCGTGGTTGTCGATGAAACCCGCGTCGCTGGTGTGGTACCAACCATCGGGCGTGAGCACCTCGTCGGTGGCTTTTTGGTTTTTGTAGTAACCCTTGAGCAGGCCGGGCGACTTGACCAAGATTTCGCCGTTGTCAGCCACCTTGATTTCAACCCCTTTGCACGGCACCCCGACGGTGTCGGCACGGGCTTGGTTGTCGGGCTGCAGGCACACGAACACGGCAGTTTCGGTGGAGCCGTAGAGCTGCTTGATGTTCACACCAATCGAGCGGAAGAAGGTGAACAAATCCGGACCGATCGCTTCGCCCGCGGTATAGGCCACGCGCACGCGGCTGAAACCCATGTTGTTGCGCAAAGGGCCGTACACCATCAGGTTGCCAAGGCCATACACCAGCCGATCGACCAAGCCGACCGACTGGCCATCCATCAAGGCCGGGCCCACCTTTTTGGCCACACCCATGAAATAGTGGAACAGCTTGCGCTTGAAGCGGCCCGCGTCTTCCATGCGGATCATCACGCTGGTGAGCATGCCTTCAAACACACGCGGCGGCGCGAAGTAGTACGTCGGGCCAATCTCTTTCAAGTCGATGGTCACGGTCGCCGCGGACTCGGGGCAGTTGACCACGTAACCGCACACCAGCCATTGCGCATAGCTGAAAATGTTTTGGCCGATCCAGGCTGGCGGCATGTACGCCAGCACATCTTCGGCGCTGGTCAGCTTGTCGAACTCGGCACCCGCATCGGCACGGTCGATCAAAGAGCTGTGCGTGTGCACCACACCTTTGGGGTTGCCTGTGGTGCCGGACGTGAAGAACATGGCCGCGACATCGGAGACTTGGGCCTTGTCAACCTCATCAGCGAAGAATTGGGGGTGCTGCTTGGCGAACACGCCACCGGCGGCGATCAGCTCTTCAAGCGAGCCCAAACCGTCCTCGGTGTACTTGCGCAGACCGCGTGGGTCGTCGTAAAAAATGTGCGTCAACTGCGGGCACTGCTCCCGCACTTCCAGCATCTTGTCGACCTGTTCCTGGTCTTCCACCACGGCAAAGCGCACTTCGGCGTTGGTGATGGGGAACACGCACTCGGCCGCAGCGGCATCTTGGTACAGCGGCACCGGAATCGCCCCCAGAGACTGGGCTGCCAGCATGGTGGCGTAAAGACGCGGGCGGTTCGAGCCCACCACGATCAGGTGCTCGCCGCGCTGCAAGCCCGCCTGATGCAAGCCACAGGCCACCGCCTGCACCAGGCCGGACAAATCCGACCAGCTGGTGGTTTGCCAAATGCCATATTCCTTCTCGCGCAGTGCGGGCGCCAAGGGGCGCTCGGCAGCGTGCTTGAGCATCAAACGGGGAAACGTTGTTTGCATGATCTGACGGGTCTCCAAATGGGTTGCACGGCATGGCGTACAACTGAACTTGGGCGGATCGTAGGCACTCATTTGACGCCATGTTGTCGTTTGGACGACAATTCAGGGAAGACCCCTATCACAACTGACCTGAGCCTGACACCACCATGGCCACCCTACCCAGCGTTTTCCAGCGCCGCCGCAGCCCGACCGCCGAGGAATTGGCCAGCATCCCCTGGCTGGCTTTGCTGACCCCCAGCGAGCGCCAGCAAATCGAATCCGAACTGGTGGTCAGCGACCCCCAACCGGGCGACTACGTCTGCCGCGTGGGGCGTCCGGTCACCTATTGGTTTGGGGTGATTTCGGGCCTGCTCAAAATGAGCAGCGACAACGAAAGCGGCCAGACCATGACCTTCACCGGCGTGCCCCCCGGCGGCTGGTTTGGCGAAGGCACCGCCCTCAAACGCGAGATCTACCGCTACAACATCCAGCCGCTGCGTGCCAGCGTGGTGGCGGGTTTACCGGTCGACACCTTCCATTGGCTGATTGACCATTCGCTCGGCTTCAACCGCTTCATCATGCAGCAGCTCAATGAACGCTTGGGTCAGTTCATCGCGGCCCGCGAAATGGACCGCATGAACAACCCCGAGCTGCGCCTGGCACGCCACCTGGCGGCCTTGTTCAATCCGGTGTTGTTCTCAGGCGTTGGCGAAGTCCTGCGCATCACGCAGCAAGAGCTGGCCTACCTGGTGGGCCTGTCTCGCCAGCGGGTGAACGAGGCCCTCAAGGTCTTGCAGGCGCGCCACCTCATCCGCATCGAATATGGCGGCCTGCGGATTTTGGACCTGCAAGGGCTGCGCACCGCGCAATTTCAGTAACCCGCTGTGGGAGCGAGCCCCTGCTCGCGAAGGTTTGCCCTCTCAAGTCAGTGCGCCCAAGCCCATGCCCTATTGGCGATTCGGCCGCAGGAGCGGCCTCCCACAAAAGAGGGACAATTGGCCCTCGGCCGATTTGGCCCATTCAGTGCCCATTCAGACCCATGACCCAGCCCCCCGCATTCCAACGCGCCCCCCGACCCGAAGGCAAAGGCGACGCCGCCGCTCCCAGCGGCACCTCGCGCCTGAACAAGCGCATGGCCGAGCTGCGCATGTGCTCGCGGCGCGAAGCCGACGCCTGGATCGAGCAAGGCTGGGTGATGGTCAACGGCCTGCCTGCCAGCATGGGCCAACAAGTCACGCTCTCGGACCGCATCACCATCGACAAAGCGGCTGAGCAACAGCAGGACCGGCAAGTCACCATCTTGCTGCACAAGCCCATGGGTTATGTGAGCGGCCAGGCCGAAGATGGCCATGAACCGGCCATCACCCTGATCAACCCACGCAGCCACTGGGGCGGAGACCCGTCCAAACTGCGCTTCACGCCGCCCCACCTGAGAGGCCTGGCCCCCGCAGGACGGCTGGACATCGACTCCACCGGTCTGCTGGTGCTGACGCAAGACGGCCGTGTGGCGCGTCAGCTGATTGGCGAAGACTCCGAGATGGAAAAAGAGTATTTGGTGCGCGTGGCCTATACCGGCCACGAAAACACCGCCGCCGCCGCCGCCGCATCGGCCACCTATGGGGGCAAGGCCAACCAGCTCACTGCCATTGGCGAGTTCGACCGCGTCAGCGCCAACGTGCAAGCCGTCTTCCCCAAAGCCCAACTGGATCGTCTGCGCCACGGCCTGAGTCTGGACGGCAAAGCCCTCAAGCCCGCCAAGGTGGACTGGCAAAACCCCGAGCAGCTGCGCTTTGTGCTGACCGAAGGCAAAAAGCGCCAAATCCGCCGCATGTGCGAGCAAGTCGGACTGAAGGTGGTGGGCCTCAAACGCATCCGCATGGGCGGCGTGCAACTGGGCCAGATGCCCCCGGGCACTTGGCGGTATCTGGGGCCGAACGAATCGTTCTGACACCCCTTGAAACCCCGCCAGACGCCCCCAACTGTGGGGCGTTTTGGTTTCTTGATCTTTTGTTTTTTTACCTGTTGAACCGATATGAGCAAACAAACCCATGCCTTTCAGGCCGAAGTCGCGCAGCTGCTGCACCTGGTCACCCACTCGCTGTACTCCAACCAAGAGATTTTTCTGCGCGAGCTGATCTCCAACGCCTCGGACGCTTGCGACAAGCTGCGCTTTGAAGCGCTGAACAACACGGCCCTCTACGAAGACGCACCCGATTTGCAAGTGCGCCTGTCCTTCGACAAAGCCGCCAAGACACTGACCATCACCGACAACGGCATCGGCATGACGGCGCAAGAAGCGATTGACCACCTGGGCACGATCGCCAAGAGTGGCACCAAGGACTTCATGAGCAAGCTGAGCGGCGACCAAAAATCCGACGCCCAACTCATCGGCCAGTTCGGCGTGGGCTTTTACTCGGGCTTCATCGTGGCCGAAAAAATCACGGTCGAAACCCGCCGTGCAGGCGCGGCCGCGGCCGAAGGCGTGCGCTGGATCAGCGGCGGCACGGGCGACTTCGAGGTCGAGACCATCCAACGCGCCGAGCGCGGCACCAGCGTGATCTTGCACCTGCGCGAAGAGGCGCTGGACTACGCCAACACCTGGAAGCTCAAGGAAATCGTCGGTAAATACTCCGACCACATCAGCCTGCCCATCTTGATGGAAAAGGAAGAGTGGCAAGACGGCGAGCTGATCGACCCGAACGACGAAAACGGTGGCCGCAAACCCGGCGGCATGGTCAAGACCGGCGAGTGGGAAACCATCAACAAAGCCAGTGCCTTGTGGACCCGTCCCAAGAAAGACATCAGCGACGAGCAGTACGCCGACTTCTACAAACAGATCAGCCGCGACTTTGAAGCCCCGCTGACCTGGACCCACAACCGGGTGGAAGGCAGCACCGAATACACCCAGCTGCTCTACATCCCATCCAAAGCCCCGCAAGACCTGTGGAACCGCGACAAGAAGGCCGGCATCAAGCTCTATGTGAAGCGCGTGTTCATCATGGACGAAGCCGAAGCGCTGATGCCCAGCTACCTGCGCTTTGTCAAAGGCGTGGTGGACTCTGCCGACCTGCCCCTGAACGTGAGCCGCGAGCTGCTGCAAGAAAGCCGCGACGTCAAAGCCATCCGCGAAGGTTGCACCAAACGCGTGCTGTCGATGTTGGAAGACTTGGCCAAACACGACAAGGCCCCTGAAAGCGCTGAAGGCGTCACCGATGTCTTGAGCGACGAGGACAAAGCCAAGCTGGGCCAATATGCCAAGTTCTACGCCGAGTTCGGCGCGGTGCTCAAAGAAGGCCTGGGCGAAGACTTTGCCAACAAAGACCGCTTGTCCAAGCTGCTGCGTTTCGCGTCCACCACCAGCGACACCGTGAGCGTGAGCTTTGCCGATTACAAAGCCCGCATGAAAGAAGGCCAGGACGCGATTTACTACATCACCGCCGACACCCTGGCCGCCGCCAAAAACAGCCCGCAGCTCGAAGTCTTCAAGAAAAAAGGCATCGAGGTGCTGCTGATGACCGACCGTGTCGACGAGTGGGCACTGAACTTTGTGCACGAGTTCGACGGCACCCCGCTGCAAAGCGTGGCCAAAGGCGCGTTTGACCTGGGCAAGCTGCAAGACGACGAAGAAAAGAAAGCCGCCGAAGACGCGGCCGAAACCTTCAAGCCCGTGCTGGCCAAGCTCAAAGAAGCGCTGAAAGACAAAGCCGAAGACGTGCGCGTGACCAGCCGCCTGGTGGACAGCCCCGCCTGCTTGGTGGTGACCGACGACGGCATGAGCATGCAACTGGCCCGCATGCTCAAGCAAGCCGGTCAACAAGCGCCTGAAGTCAAGCCTGTGCTCGAGGTCAACCCCGAGCACGCACTGGTCAAGAAGCTCGACGGCTCGGTCCACTTCCACGACCTGGCCCACATCCTGTTTGACCAAGCCCTGCTGGCCGAAGGCGGCTTGCCGGCTGACCCGGCGGCTTATGTGAAGCGGGTGAACGCGCTGCTGAGCTGATCGGCGCTCACCTCCAGAAAAAAAGGGGCGGCACCTGTGGGTGCCGCCCCTTTTTTTGCTGCTTTGAATTCAGGCCTTCAAGGCGTCCTTGTAGACCGAGTTCACCGGCTGCGCCATCACCTTGCGCAGCATGGGCTCAAAGCTTTCAATGGGCAAAGTGTCGTAGTTCGAATCAAATGCCGGTTCGTCGTAGAGCGCGATGAACGCTTCGGTGCGGGCGTAGTGTGGGTGGTCTTTGAACATGTCGCGCATGTTCCGGTCCATGCCGATGTGGTGAAAGAAGTGATAGCCCTGAAAAATCTCGTGGTTCTGCACCATCCAAAGATTGGCTTCAGACACAAAGGGCTTGAGGATGGCGGCAGCGATGTCCGGGTGGTTGAAGCTGCCTAAAGTGTCACCGATGTCGTGCAGCAAAGCGCACACCACATACTCGTCATCGCGCCCATCGCGCAGAGCCCGGGTGGCGGTTTGCAGGCAGTGGGTGTAACGGTCCACCGGAAAGCCGCCGTAGTCGCCGTCCAGCAGCTTCAGGTGCGCCATCACCCTGTCGGGCAGCGTCTGGGTGAACTGCATGAACTCGCCAGCGATCAGCTGCCAGTCCTGCTGGGTGCTGTCCTGCATGCGGGTGAATTGGGCACGGTCGTTCATGGTCGCTCCTGCAACTGAAAGCGCCAGCGTACAGGGCCTGCTGCGTGCGAACTGTCGAGTAGATGACTGCAGCCCCCTCCCCCCAAGGCAGGCACGGATGCAGTAACCCACAAGACAAGCGGGGGCCCCCGCATCGGCTAGATTGCAGACATGCACACCCTTCCCGCCGACCCCTCCCTCATCGATTCCCGCCAGGCCGCTTGGCGCTTGCTGGCCACGCTGGGCCTGGTGGTGCTGGGCAACAGCAGCATGTACATCGTCTCGGTGGTGCTGCCGGCCGTGCAAACCGAGTTTGGGGTGGGCCGGGCGGATGCGTCGCTGCCCTACACCCTGATGATGATTTGCCTGGGGCTGGGCGGCCTCATCACCGGCCGTTTGGCGGACCGCCATGGCCTGATGCCGGTGCTGTGGGTCGGCGCATTGGCGGTGTGTGGGGGCTTTGTGTGGGCAGGCATGTCGGGCAGCATTTGGGCCTTTGGCCTGGCCCACGGCTTGATGGGCCTGATTGGCAGCTCGTCGACCTTTGCGCCCTTGATGGCCGACACCGCCTTGTGGTGGAACCGACGGCGCGGCATTGCCGTGGCCATTTGTGCCAGCGGCAACTACATCGCGGGCACGATTTGGCCACCTATTGTTCAGCACGGCGTGGAAACTTTGGGCTGGCGCCAGACCTATGTCTTGTTGGGTGTTTTTTGCGGTGTGGGCATGCTGCTGTTGGCCACGCGCATGCGCCAACGCCCGCCCTTGGTGACCCTCGCACCCGCCAACGCCAAGGCTTCGCCCGTAGACCGCAGCCGCCCCTTTGGTCTGCAGCCCGCGCACGCCCAAGGCCTGTTGTTTGTTGCGGGCGTGGCTTGTTGCGTGGCCATGTCCATGCCGCAAGTCCACATCGTGGCCTATTGCTCCGACCTGGGCTTTGGCGCAGCACGCGGGGCCGAAATGCTCTCGCTCATGCTGGCCAGCGGCATCGTCAGTCGGCTGGTGTTTGGTGTGATCAGCGACCGCATCGGGGGCATCCGCACTTTGCTGCTGGGTTCGTTTTTGCAGGGCGTGGCGCTGCTGATGTTTTTGCCATTTGACGGCATGGTGCCGCTGTACATCGTCTCGGCCATGTTCGGGCTGTTTCAAGGCGGCATCGTGCCGGCCTACGCCATCATCATCCGCGAACACTTTGACCCCAAAGAAGCCGGCGCGCGCGTGGGCTCGGTGATCATGGCCACTTTGCTGGGCATGGCCTTGGGCGGCTGGATGTCGGGCTGGGTGTTTGATGTGACAGGCAGTTACCATGCCGCCTTTTTGAACGGCATCGCATGGAACCTGCTCAACCTGTGCATCGCCAGTTGGCTGTTTTGGCGGGTGCGCAAGGCCGAACGCCTCGGCGCGCCCTGATCAGGCTGGCGCGGTTTCAAGCCGCGCTGGCGGGCCTCTCAAGCCCGCCAGCCCTTCAGCCTACACGCACGCCACTGGCGCGGTCAAACACATGCGACTGCTCTGCCGACCACTGCAGGTGCACTGCGTCACCCACTGCGGCTTGCAGCACGCCCGGCACACGGGCCGTCAGCTTGCCCGCGGCGGTGTCCACGGTGGCATAAGTTTCAGGACCGGTGGGCTCGATCATGCACAGCTTGCCAGGCAAGCCTTGCGCAGCAAATCCAATGCTCTCGGGCCGCAGGCCGTAAACCAGCTCAGCACGGCCGTGCGCTTGCACAGCGGCGCTTTGCACATCGGTGATGGGCAGTTCCACACCATGCGCCGTCAATGCTGTGCCGACCCTTTGAGCATCCAGCATGTTCATGGCGGGTGAGCCAATGAACTCGGCCACAAAGCGATTGGCAGGGCGGTTGTAGATTTCGGCGGGCGTCCCAAACTGTTGCACCCAACCGTCTTTCATCACCGCGATGCGGTCACCCAAGGTCATGGCTTCGACCTGATCGTGCGTCACGTACACCGTGGTGGTTTGGGTGCGCTGGTGCAGCAGCTTGATTTCGGCGCGCATTTCGACACGCAGCTTGGCATCCAGGTTGGACAGCGGCTCGTCAAACAAGAACAGCTTGGGGTCACGCGCGAGGGCGCGGCCCATGGCCACGCGTTGGCGCTGCCCGCCCGAGAGTTGCCCGGGCTTGCGGTCGAGCAGGTGACCGATTTGCAGCATGGCCGAGACGCGATCCACCGCCGCTTTGCGCTCGGCCTTGGGCACCTTGCGGATCTCCAGGCCAAAAGCGATGTTTTGTGCCACGGTCATGTTGGGGTAGAGCGCATAGCTTTGGAACACCATGGCGATGTCGCGGTCCTTGCTGGGCAAGTGGGTCACATCGCGCTCACCGATGTGGATGCTGCCGCTGGTGGGGTGGTCCAGCCCGGCGATCATCGACAACAAGGTCGATTTGCCGCAGCCAGATGGACCGACCAAAATCAAGAATTCACCGGCAGCGATCTCCAGATCAATGCCTTTGAGGATGTGGACGTTCCCCTTGTAGGTCTTGTGGATGTTGCGAATGGCGAGTGCGCCCATGGTGTTTTACCTTTAGCCTTTGACGGCGCCAGCCGTGAGGCCGCGCACAAAATATTGACCGGCCACCACATACACAAAAAGGGTGGGCAATGCCGCGATCAAGGCCGCGGCCATGTCCACGTTGTATTCCTTGACGGCGCTCGATGTGTTGGCCAGATTGTTCAGGCCCACGGTGATCGGCTTGCTGTCCGCACCCGAGAACACCACACCGTACAGAAAGTCGTTCCAGATGTTGGTGAACTGCCAGATCAGCGTGACCACCAAGATGGGCAGCGACAGCGGCAGTACGATGCGGCGAAAAATCATCCAAAAACCTGCACCATCCAACTGCGCAGCCTTGATCAACTCGTCCGGCAGGCCGATGTAGTAATTGCGGAAAAACAGCGTGGTCGACGGAATGCCGGCCACGACGTGCACCAGCATCAGGCCCCACACCGAGCTGGCCACGCCCAGCCAACCCAGCACCTGGCTCATGGGCAGCAGCACCACCTGCATGGGCATGAAAACGCCAAACAGCATGAAGGCAAACAGGGTTTCGCTGCCACGAAACTTCCACTTGGAGAGCACATAGCCGTTGAGGGAACCGATCAGGGTAGACAGCAGCACCGCAGGCACCACCATGACGATCGAATTCCAAAAGAAGGGCTTGAGGCCCTCGCACTGCACACCCGTGCACGCGCTGCCCCAGGCCTTGAACCAGGCATCCAGCGTGGGCGCGGTGGGCAAGCTCAACAAGTTGCCTGTGCGCAATTGTTCGGCGTCTTTGAGTGAAGTGGTCAGCATCACGTACAGCGGCACCAAAAACCAAGCAGCGAACAGCAGCAGCATGGCCCACAGAACGAGGCGATGAAAGTTCAAGCGGTTCATCGTTTGCTCCGCAATTCAGAATACAGGTAAGGCACCACGATGGCCGCCACAGTGGCCAGCATGACGGTGGCACTGGCCGCACCCACACCGATCTGCCCGCGTGTGAAGGCGGTGGCATACATGAACGTGGCGGGCAAATCGGTGGCATAGCCGGGGCCGCCAGCCGTCAGCGCCATGACCAGGTCAAAGCTCTTGATGGCCAGGTGCGCGACCACCAGCAAGGTACTGAAAAACACCGGTCCCAGGCTGGGCAAAATGATGCGCCAGTAAATCGTGGGCAAACTCGCGCCATCGACCTGAGCGGCCTTGATGATGGCGTCGTCGATGCCGCGCAGTGCCGCCAAAAACAGCGCCATGACAAAGCCCGCGCTTTGCCACACACCGGCAATGACCACACAGTAAATGGCCATGTCCTGATCGACCAGCCATTCAAATTTGAAATCGGTGAAACCCCAGCTGTGCATCAGGTGTTGCAAACCCAAGCCAGGGTTGAGCATCCATTTCCACGCCGTACCCGTCACGATGAACAAGATGGCCATGGGGTACAAATAAATCGTGCGCAAAACGCCTTCGCCGCGCACTTTTTGGTCGAGCAAGATGGCGAGCCAGACGCCCAGCCCCATCGCACCACCGATGAACAACAAACCAAAAACCGCCATGTTCGTCATGGCCACGCGAAAGCGGTCACTGTCCAGCAACGCGCTGTAGTGCTGCAAGCCCACGAATTCATAGTTGGGCAGCAAACGAGAAGCGGAAACGGAGAGGTAGCCGTTCCAGGCCATCAGGCCGTAGATGAACAACAGTGACAATAAAAAGCTGGGCGCAATGACCAGTTTGGGCAGCCAAGCGGCTTGCTGTGGGGAGGATGAAGTCATGGGTGATCCGATCGGGAGGCCGTGCGGGCTGCAAGCTTGTGACCTGCAGCCCGATGGCTCAATGAACAGCAAACTCGGGTGGCTTGCGTGAGCCGACCCCTGGGTCGGCTCAAAGACTCACTTGACCTTGGCGGCCGAAGCGATCTTGGTTTGAGCGTCTTTCGTGCTCATCTTGTCGTCGTTCCAGAACTGGCTGACCGCATCTTGGATCGCGCCCGATGTGGCCGAACCAATGGCCATGCCGTGCGCCACCGATGGCACCAAGCCCCCGCTCTTGGCTGTGGCCACGAAATCGTTGGAGCTCAACTTGGCGCAGTCGTCAAACTTGGCCAAATTCATGTTCAGGCGAACCGGGATAGAGCCCTTGTTGAGGTTGAACACTTCCTGGAAGTCGGTGGACATGATGGCCGAGGCCAAGTCTTTTTGGGCCTTGGTGTTGTCGTCTTTCTTCAGCTTGAACATGGCAAACGAGTCCACGTTGAACGTGAAGGACTTGGCGGTGCCCGGGGCGGCTGCGCAAGTGAAGTCAGCACCGGGCTTTTTGCCAGCGGCCACAAATTCTCCTTTGGCCCAGTCCCCCATCAACTGCATGCCTGCCTCACCCTTGATGACCATGGCGGTGGCCAGGTTCCAGTCACGGCCAGGGGCGTTCTTGTCGGTGTAGGTCTTGACCTTTTTGAAGGTGTCGAGCACCTTGGTCATGGTGGCACCGGTCAATGTGGCTGGGTCCAACTGGACCAAAGCCTTTTTGTAGAAGTCGGCGCCGCCGACACCCAAAGCCACACTCTCAAAGGTGGTGAAATCTTGCCAATTTTGGCCCCCGTGTGCCACGGGAATGATGCCGGCTTTTTTCAGGGCTTCAGCGGCGACAAAGAACTCGTCCCAGTTGGTCGGCACTTTGGCGCCAGCCTTCTTGAACGCAGCGTTGCTGGCCCAGAGCCAGTTCACACGGTGCACGTTCACGGGCGCGGCAATGTAGTTGCCCTTGTACTTCATCACGTTAGCGACCACGGGGGGCAGCAAGCTGTCCCATTTCTCAGCCTTGGCCACATCGTCGATGTTGGCCAAAACGCCTTCGCCCGCCCACTCTTGCAAAGCGGGGCCCTTGATCTGGGCGGCAGCCGGGGCATTGCCCGAGACCACGCGCGACTTGAGCACGGTCATGGCGTTGTCACCGCCGCCGCCGGCCACGGCGAAGTCTTTCCAGACATGGCCTTTGGCTTGCAGGGTGGCTTTGAGCGCGGCGGCCGATTTGGCTTCGCCACCACTGGTCCAATAGTGCAGAACTTCGACTTCACCGGCATGGGCTGCCAATGCCAACACAGCGGCTGTGGCCAAGATCGAACGCTGGAATAATTTCATCGCTTTCAAGAGAGTCTCCCGGTTGTGGCCGATAAGGCCTGTTTGAATGTGCGAGGTGGCGGTATGGCCTGTTTGGACCTCGACAGACAGATTATTAATATTTCATTAATAAATTAACACTAGGTTAAACCCCAATGACAAAGCAAGCCCAATCAGGGCCAAAGCCTGAACCATCCATTAAGCTTGCGGGCATGAAATTGTTGCTTGCCGAAGACGATGCCATGCTGGCTGACGCGCTGCAGACCCAATTGAGCGGGGTTGGTTTTGAGGTGGAGCACGCGCCCAATGGGGCCGTGGCCGACTATTTGCTGCAAAAACAAAGGTTTGACATCGCTGTGCTCGACATTGGCTTGCCCATGATGGATGGCCTGGCCGTGTTGCAACATGTGCGCCAAACACAACCCGCCTTGCCGGTGCTTTTGCTGTCTGCGCGAGATGCGCTGGATGACCGGGTGGCGGGACTGCAAGCCGGTGCGGACGATTACGTGACCAAGCCCTTTGACTTTCCAGAGTTGGTCGCTCGTTTGCAGGCCTTGCTCAGGCGCAGCCAACCCAACACGCCCTCGGCCTTGCTGGGACAACTCTCGCTGGACCACACCTCACGCCGCGCCATGGTGTCGGGTATGGCACTGGAGCTGAGTGGTCGCGAGTGGACCCTGTTGGCACTTTTGGCCAACCAACGTGACCAGGTGGTGACCAAAGAGCAAATCACCCAGGCTTGGAGTGCCGAAGGGGGCGAAACCAGCGGCGGCAATTCGATCGAGGTCTACATCCACCGGCTGCGCCGCAAACTCGAAGACGCGGGACTGGTTATCCGCACGGTGCGGGGCTTGGGCTATTTGATGGAAGCCCCATCGTGACCCGCCGGGACCCCTCTTGAGACACCGGGCATGACAGCATCCGCCACAGCCAGCCTGCCCACAGGGCAAGTGGGCGCATCCCTGGTGCGCCAGCTTTTGCTCTGGCTGCTGCTGCCCCAGTTGGTGCTGTGGATGGCCGGCGGCTTTGCCACCTACCGGTTTGCCGCCGGTTATGCCAACCAAGCCATCGATGCCAGCCTTTTGCAGGCGGGCCGGTCTTTGGCCAGACAGCTCAAGCCCATTGGCAATGGCTTGCTGATCGACTTTCCCCGTGCGGCACAAGATGTCCTGGAAGCCGATCCGACAGACCGCCAGTTGTACATGGTCAGCTCGCCTCCCGGCCAGTTCATTTTGGGTAACCAGTCACTGCCTCTGCCCCCCGTCCAGGACAAACAAGAAGAGATTCTGCTGAACACCCCCTATTTTTACGACGGCACCATGCCGGTGAATGGCCGCGCCGCATTGCACGCCCCCAAGGGGCAGGCTCTGCGGCTGGTGGGCATTTACCTGCGCTTTGGCGAAGACGCGGCCAAACCACAAACCATGCTGGTGCAAGTCGCCAGAAGCAGTGCCAACCGCGAGGAGCTGGCACGCCGAATTTTGGTGGACATGCTGCTGCCCATGTCGAGCTTGGTGCTGCTGATGACGCTGATCGTTTGGCTGGGCATTCGCGCGGGCTTGTCGCCATTGGCGCGGCTGCGCCAGCAAGTGGAAGGCCGCGCGCCCACCGATCTGGCCCCTTTGCAGCTGGCCTCGGCGCCGCGCGAGTTGTGGTCATTGGCCACCGCCATCAACACCTTGTTGGCGGCGGTGCAAAACACCGTGGCCACACAAAAGCGTTTCATCGGCGACGCGGCCCACCAATTGCGCACGCCTTTGGCCGGCTTGAAGAGCCAAACCGAAATAGCCCTGCAATTGGCCACTGACCCCGAGTTGCGGGCGCGCTTGCAGCGCGTGCACGACAGCGCCACCCGCAGCGCCCATTTGGTCAACCAGCTGCTGACACTGGCGCGGGCAGAGCCCGAATCTGTGTTGGCACACGACCGCCAACGATTTGACCTGCAACGCATGGCGCAATCACTGACCGCCGAATGGGTGCCTCGCGCACTGCGCGCCCACATCGACTTGGGTCTGGACGACAGCGCCACCGCACCGGTCTGGATCGAAGCCAATGAGCTGCTGGTGCGCGAGGCCCTGAGCAACCTCATCGACAACGCACTGCAATACGCGGGCACCGGCAGCCAAGTCACCGTCAGAGTGCGCGCTGAGAATGCCCAGACCCCACCGCATGCCTTGTTGCAAGTCTCTGACACCGGGCCGGGCCTGACAAGCGCAGAACGCGAACGGGTCTTTGAGCGCTTTGTCCGCGCCAGCGATGTCGGACAGGGCTGCGGCTTGGGCCTGGCCATCGTCAAGGAAATCGTGGAACGCCATCAGGGTCAGGTCCAGCTGGATGAGGTGCTGCCCCACGGCCTGTGCGTGTCCATCCGATGGCCCCTGTCGCCAACCCCTGCTGCTTGAGACCTTCTCACATGAACGCACACCCCACACCCAGCCCACGCCTTTTGGGCGACATCGGCGGCACCAATGCCCGCTTTGCCTTGGTCCACGGCGACGGCTCCGCCATCACGCATGAAGTCACCTTGCCCACCGGGCAGTTCCCCGATTTGGCGGAGGCCGCCAGCAGCTATCTGCAGCAGGTGGGCCAGCGCGGGGTGCGCCAAGCCTGCATCGCCATTGCCAACCCCATCGACGGCGATGCGCTGAAGATGACCAACAACCACTGGCAGTTCTCCATCGAGGCCACGCGTCAGGCGTTGGGGCTGGACAGCCTCTTGATGCTCAACGACTGGGAAGCCATGGCCATGGCGGCGCCGGCCTTGCAGGGCAGTGACCTGCAACAAATCGGCGCGGGCGAGCCGGTGCCCGATGCGCCCAAAGGCCTGATCGGTCCGGGCACCGGGCTGGGTGTGTCCTCGCTGGTGCGCTCACGCCGGGGTGACTGGGTGCCGATTGCCGGCGAAGGCGGGCATGTCAGCCTGTCCCCCACCTGCGCGCGCGAGGCCGACATCCTGCGCATTTTGTGGCGCAGCTACCCCCATGTTTCTGTTGAGCGCGTGGTCTCGGGCATGGGTCTTGAGAACTTGTACCGCGCCATTTGTGAACTCAATGGCACCGAGGCCGAAAACCTGGTGGCGGCGCAAGTGACCGAACGCGCGCTGGCCGCGCAAGATGCAGCTTGCGAAGAAGCGCTGGACCGCATGTGCCGCATGCTGGGCAACGCAGCGGCCAACCTGGCCGTGACGCTGGGCGCACGCGGGGGCATTTACATGGGTGGCGGCGTGATCGGGCGCTTGGGCGACTACTTTGCGCAGTCAGGCTTCAGGGCGGCGTTTGAAGCCAAAGGCCGCTTCGAGAACTACATGAAGCGCATCCCGACCTACGTCATCCGCGCCGAACAACCGGCCTTGATCGGCTGCGCGATGGCGCTGGGCGTGCAACCGGCAAGGCGCTGAGCTCACACGCTGAGCGGCGCTTCCTGCATCTGCTCGACCTGCTCTTGCAGCATGAGCACCTGACCGCGCCAATAGTCGGGCGTGCCAAACCACGGAAAGTTGATCGGGAAAATCGGGTCTTCCCAACGCCGCGCCAGCCAGGCGCTGTAGTGGATCAGCCGCAAGGTGCGCAGCGGCTCGATCAGGCGCAGCTCAGCGCGGTCAAAGTCGCGCACCTGCTCGTAGCCGTCCAGCAAGGCCGACAGCTGCTGCGTGCGCTGCCCGCGGTCACCCGAGAGCAGCATCCACACATCCTGCACGGCAGGCCCCATGCGGGCGTCGTCCAGGTCCACAAAGTGCGGGCCGCCGCCGGGCAGCTCAGCGGGGGTCCACAAAATGTTGCCGGGGTGGCAGTCGCCATGCAGACGAATCAGGCGGCTATCTGCTGCGCCCTGGGCAAAGGCTTCTTGGATCAAAGCCAGCGCAGGCAACAATGCCTCGCGCCATTCGCGTTCCACCTCCAGAGGAATCATTTGGTTTTTTTGAAGCCACTCGGCAGGCTCGAGCGCGAAGGTCTGCACATCGAGCGTGGGCCTGTGCACAAAGGGCTTGGCTGCCCCCACGGTGTGGATGCGGGCCAGAAAGCGGCCAATCCACTCCAGCACGTCAAAATCATCCAACTCAGGCGCTCGGCCGCCGCGCAAAGGGCTGACCGAAAAGTCAAACCCTGGCGTGTGGTGCAAGGTTTGCCCGTTCAAGGCCATGGGCGCGACCACGGGCACTTCGGCGGCCACCAGCTCCGCAGCAAAGTCGTGTTCTTCCTGAATTTGGTCTCGGCGCCAGCGTCCGGGCCGGTAAAACTTGAGCACCACCGCCGATGCCCCTTGGACCGGTTCATCCAGGTGGGCACGGTACACGCGGTTTTCGTAAGAACTGAGCGCCAACAAGCGGCCATCGGGCCACAGCCCGAGGTCGGTCAAAGCGTCCATCACCCGGTCCGGGGTGAGTTCGGCGTAGGGGTGCAAAGCGTTCGGTTCGGTCATGCGTCGATTGTGACCGAGCGCTTGATCCGACTCAGCTTCCGGTGAAGCGGGCCGGCCGTTTTTCGACGAACGAGCGCACACCCTCGGCCGCATCCTCGCTGTTGGACAGCGTTTTCTGCACCGAAATGAAATCGTGCATCGCCACCAGTGGGCCGTGCTCCACGGCCTTGAGGACGTTCTGGCGCGTGGCCACCACTGCCAGAGGCGCTTGCGCGGCAATTTGCCCCGCAATGCGCAGGGCCTCGGCCAGCAAGCCTGCCGCAGGCACCACCTTTTGCACAAAGTTCAGGCGCAGCGCCTCGGCGCTGTCGAACACATCGGCCGTCAGCAAATGCAAAAGCGCATTGCCCGAGCCCGCACGCTCGGCCATGCGCAGCGTGGCGCCGCCCGTGGCCATGATGCCGCGCTGCACCTCCAACTGGGAAAACCGGCAGTCGTCGGCCGCCACCACGATGTCGGCGGCCAGCATGAGTTCAATGCCCAGCGTGTAGGTGATGCCCTGCACCGCCACCACCATGGGCTTGGTGCGGCGGCGGTAGCCCTCCATGCCCAGGTTGAGCGGGTCCACCAGGCCCAGTGGCACGGCCTTTTCGCCGCGTTGCATCAGCGGCGCAATGGTGGGCAAATCGAGTCCGGCCGTGAAATGGTCGCCCGCCGCACACAGCACGCCCACGCGCAGCGCGGGGTCGTCGTCCAGCCGGGTGTAGGCCTCGCCCAGCTCGCGGTACATCTTGGGCGTGAAGCCGTTGCGCTTGGCCGGGCGGTTGATGCAAATCTGAAGGACTGCACCGTGCACGGTGCAGTCGATCTGGCCTTCGGGGTGGTGCGTGGTGTTCATCGCGCTCGCTCTGATGGATTTCTGTAGGAGGCTGCCCCTGCAGCCGAATGCTGGTGTGGTCGAAGGGGTGAGCAGGGCACCCACATTCGCGAGCAGGGGCTCGCGCTCACCCAGCCCCAGCAGTCAACAGCTCAGTACCTGTAAACGCCCTGCCCAGTCTTGCGGCCCAGGCGGCCTGCGGCGACCATTTCTTTGAGCAAGGGGCTGGGGCGGTATTTGCTGTCGCCGTACTCCTTGAGGTAAACCTCCATCACGGCCAGGCACACATCGAGGCCGATCATGTCGGCCAGCGCCAGCGGGCCAATGGGTTGGTTGCAGCCGAGCTTCATGCCCGCGTCGATGGCTTCGGCTTCGGCCAGGCCTTCGCCCAACACGAAGAAGGCTTCGTTGATCATGGGCACCAGGATGCGGTTGACCACAAAACCGGGGGCGTTCTTCACCGTGATCGGCGTCTTGCCCAGCGCCAGCGCCAGCTCGTGCACCGCGTCGTGCGTGGCGTCGCTGGTTTGCAGGCCACGGATGATCTCGACCAGCGCCATCATGGGCACGGGGTTGAAAAAGTGCATGCCGATGAAACGGTCCGCACGCTGCGTGGCGGCGGCCAGTTGCGTGATCGAGATCGACGAGGTGTTGGACGCGATCAGCACCTTGGGGGCCAGCATGCCGTCGAGCTGCTTCAAGATCTTGACCTTGAGTTCGTGGTTTTCGGTGGCGGCTTCGATCACCAGCTGGGCACCCTGGAGGTCGTCGTAGCTTGAGCTGCCCTTGATGCGGCCCAGCGCAGCGGCCTTGTCGGCTTCGCTGATCTTTTCTTTCTTGACCAGACGGTCCAGGCTGCTGGCGACGGTGGCCACGCCTTTGGCCACGGCCGCGTCCGAAATGTCGACCATCACCACTTGGATGCCCGAAACGGCGCACGCCTGTGCGATGCCATTGCCCATGGTGCCTGCGCCAATGATGCCTACGGTCTGGATGCTCATGTTCTTTCCTTCAAAACGAGATAAAAGGGTTCAATAACCATCTTAACGGGGCGAGGTCTCAGCTCCCTGACACCCGGTGGACATGCGATGGTTCAAAACCAAGCCACGTACCATGAACATCAACTTGTGGATTCTTTGTCCCGGCAGGGCTGGCACGGCAAGTGGTTGCGCTTTGCGAAGACCCTGTTGAGCGTGCAAGGTTGGGAGTTCAGGCGTGGGCGTTTGCGATGGAGCACTACGATTTGGAAACACAGTGCTTGCTGAGGCAGATGGCGTGGGTTGAGTAGCTGGCCAGCAGTTAAAGATGGCGGTGTCTGCTTTGCAGCGATTGTTGTCAGCGATCGTCGCAAGCGGAGGTGCAGCTGTCGGCCAGTAAGAGACTTTGGGCTATTAGAGGTAGCATCCCTCTAAAGGCTAAGCTGCACATTCAAATCGTGCTGGGCAGGCCAAACACCCAATTAGCCCGTGAGATTACTCCAAGAAATCTTGTTTTATTGGATTCAGTTGACGAATCAGGGGTGGGAAAACCACTATTAAAAACTACAGGCTATTTTCGGTAAGATTATCCGAACATCTCTTCGAGCTGACCTTGCATCCTGTTAGGCCTATCTCCCTAGATTTCGAACACAGTTCAATTCTTTGGAATAATATGAAAAAAATTCTACTTGGTGCTCTATTTTCTGTATTCACATGTCCGTTATTTTCCCAAAGTGTCTTTAAAGGTTTTTACATAGAAGGTTTTTTGGGAACTCAGGCTAATAAGCCATCTCCAAGTTCTGACTATGCTGGAGCTTCAGGTTATGTTTGCAGTAATTGTCCAACAGGCAAGATGGGTAACGTGGCTACTAACTCTCAAATGACATTTGGAGCAAAGATTGGATATAAATTTTCAGATAGCATCAGGTCTGATTTAAGCTATTACAGAGTGAATTTTGGCAAAACAACATGGGGAACTGATTTTAACAGTTTCAATGGTACATATAACCAATCAAATGCAACACCATTTTCAGCATCTTTAAAATCAGATACTTTTTTAGCAAGCGTTTACTACACACTACCACTTAATAATGGTTTAAATCCTTATATTGGAGCTGGAATTGGTCCGTCAATTAACTCTATGGGGACAGTAAATGAGGGTAACTATAACTCTCCAAAGGGGGGTACACAGTTAGCTCTTGCATACAAATTTGATATAGGCCTCATGTATGATATTTCTCAAGAATTAATTTTAGACTTAGGTGTCGGATTAATTAATACTGGTAACTTTTCATCTGGCACAACGCGTAATAATAATGAGGTCATTGCTCCATACAAATTTAATGGACAATTAAATCCAATCGCGACTCTTGGATTGGTTTATAAATTCTAACTCACTACTTTTATCTTCACTCCCAAACCACCTTCGGGTGGTTTTTTGTTACCTGTGAAGGGCTGCTTTGGGTCGGCTGCTGCCAGTCGGCAGAATTTTTGCAAGGTCTGCTTCCAGCCTAATCTTGACTCTCAACTCCTGAACCGCTTCCTCGTCAACGCCAACGCAATCCAGAACGACACCACGGCAAACCCCGCCAGCACCAGCACATGCTGCAGCGCTTGGTCAGGCCAGCGGTCCAAAAACAGCGGGCGCACCAAATCTACCGCCACCGACAGCGGCAACCAATCGGCGATCACGCGCACCCAACTGGGCAACTGCTCTCGCGGGAAGAAGATGCCCGAGAGGAACATCATGGGCGTGAGGAACAGGGTGAAGTAATAAGTGAAGAAGTCGTAGCCTTTGGCCAGCGCGTTGAAGATCAGCGCCATGCAGCTGAAGGTGATGCCCACGCCCAGCAACACGGGCCAGGCCACCAAGAGCTTCCAGCTGTGGCTGATACCCAGCGCCAGCATCACCCCCAAAATGGCCGTGACGGTGAACAGCGCCTTGAACGCCGCCCAGAGCATTTCGGCCAGCACCACGTCATCGAGGCGCACCGGGGCGTTCATGATGCCGTCCCAGGTTTTTTGCACATGCATGCGCGAGAACGCGGAGTACAGCGCCTCAAACGTGGCCGCGTTCATGGCGCTCATGCAGATGCTGCCGCTGGCCAAGTACAGGATGTAAGGCACTTTTTCGCCGCCCAGCTCGATCTGCCCGACCAAGGCACCAAGGCCATAACCAAAGGCCACCAGCCACATGAGCGGCTCGGCGATGTTGCCCACCAAACTGGGGATGGCGAGCTTTTTCCAGACCAGCCAATTGCGCAGAAACACCGGCCACCAGCGCATGGACAGACGGGGCGCGGCCCAGATGTTGTTTTGAATTTGACTCATGTCTCAGCCCTCCTCTCGGATCTGGCGTCCGGTCAATTTCAAGAACAGGTCTTCCAGATTGGAAGGTCGGTGCAGCGTGCGCAGCGTGGGCCAGGCCTCGAGTGCGTGCATCAAGGCGCGGCTGTCTTGGGTGTAGAAGAAAACGGTTTCACCGCTGACCTCAACCCGCCCTGCCAGAGTTTTCAGGCTGGCCTCTTGCGCCAGTGCCACGGCGCCTTGGCCAAACACCTCCACCACCTCGGGCTCCAGGTGCTCGGCGATCAGGTCGCGGGGTTTGCCTTCGGCAATCTTGCGGCCTTGGTCCAACACCAAGAGGCGGCTGCACAAGCGCTCGGCCTCGTCCATGAAGTGGGTGGTGAGCAAAATGGATTTGCCTTCTTGCAAGAGCACCTGCAGGCGCTCCCACATCAGGTGTCGCGCCTGCGGGTCCAGACCTGTGGTGGGCTCGTCCAACATCAGCAATTGCGGGTGGTTGATCAGGGCGCGGGCCAGGCTCAAGCGGCGCTTCATGCCACCCGACAGCTCACCGGGCTTGGATTTGGCTTTGTGGCTGAGCGCACCAAACTCCAGCAGTTGCGGGATGCGTTCGCGGATGGTGGCGTCGGGCAGCCCAAAGTAACGGCCAAAGACCAGCAGGTTTTCTTCGGCGGTGAAGTCCGGGTCCAGCGTGTCCATCTGCGCGACCACGCCCAGCTGCGCTTTGATGGCGAGCGCATCGCGGGGCATTTGTTGGTCGCCAAAATACGTGATGCTGCCGCTGCCCGGCTCAGACAAGCCCAGACACATGCGCAGCGTGGTGGTTTTGCCCGCACCGTTGGGGCCGATCACGCCCAGGCATTCTCCGGGCTCGATGTGGAAAGACAGGTCATTGACCACTGTGGCCTCGCCATAGCGTTTGACCAGGTGGTTCACAGAAAGCAATGGGGTGTTCATGCCCCGGATTGTGCCTGCTGTGGCAGGCACATTCGGCCGCAGGGGCGGCCTCCCACAGGGAAAAGCGCAGCCATTTGTGGGAACAGCGCAGATGATTGTGAGGGCAGAGCAGATTTTTTGTGGGAGCGAGCCCCTGCTCGCGAAAGTGCACCTGCACCACTGCACCCATTCGGCCGCAGGGGCGGCCTCCCACAGGGAAAAGTGCAGCCATTTGTGGAAGCAGGGCTGCTGTTGGTGGGAGCAGAGCAGATTTTTTGTGGGAGCGAGCCCCTGCTCGCGAATCTTCACCTGCGCCACTGCACACATTCGCCCGCATGGGCAGCCCGATAAAATCAAGCCTTTGTTATGCAACGCCCCGGCGGCCCCCACATGTCCAGCTCCTTTTCTGACCGTTTGGCGGTCTTGCCGCAGTACCTGATCCCCAAACAAGCCCTGACCGCCTTTGCGGGCTGGGTGGCGAGCAGCCAGTGGGGCAGCGTGACCACCGGCATCATCGACCGCTTTGTGCGCCGGTACAACGTGAACATGGCGGAGGCGGCCAACCCGGACACGGCCAGCTACAAAAGCTTCAACGAATTTTTCACCCGCCCCTTGCGCGGCGATGCCAGACCACTGGCCCAGGCCCACTGGGTCAGCCCGGTGGATGGCGCCATCAGCCAATGCGGTCCGATTGCCGGCGACCAAATCTTCCAAGCCAAGGGCCACAGCTACAGCACGCGCGCGCTGGTGGGCGGTGATGCAGCGCTGGCCGCACAGTTTCAAGACGGCGAATTCGCCACGCTCTACCTCAGCCCACGCGACTACCACCGCATCCACATGCCGTGCGCGGGGCGGCTGACGCGCATGATCTACGTGCCGGGCGACTTGTTCTCGGTGAACCCGACCACGGCACGCGGCGTGCCTGGCCTGTTTGCCCGCAACGAGCGCGTGGTCTGTGTGTTCGAAGGCGAGCAAGGCCCGTTTGTGATGGTGTTGGTGGGCGCCACCATCGTGGGCAGCATGGCCACCGTGTGGCACGGGGTGGTCAACCCGCCGCGTCCGGGTTCGGTGCGCGAATGGACCTACGAGATGGGCAACATCGCCCTGGCCCAGGGCGAAGAGATGGGCCGGTTTTTGCTCGGCTCCACCGTGGTGATGCTTTTCCCCCAAGGGGTGATGCGGTTCAACACCGACTGGACGCCCACGCGCCCGATCGTGATGGGCGAGGCGATGGGCTCGCTGGTTTAACCGGGGTCTGACCCCGATCAACTGGCCCCGATCAAATTTCGATCTTCGAGCCCAGCTCCACCACACCGTTGGTGGGCAGGTTCAAAAAGGCCGCAGCGCCGCTGGCGTTGTGGTGCATTTGGGCAAAGAGTTTTTCGCGCCAAGTGGCCATGCCGCCGCCAATGGTGGGAATCACGATGTCTCGTGACAAGAAATAACTGGTCGTCATTGGGTCGAGCTTGTAGCCTTCGCCTTCAATGGTGGCCAAGGCGCTTGGCAAGTCGGGGTTGTCCTTGAAACCATAGCTGACGATGACTTGCCAGCAGTCGTGCCCCAGCGGCGTCACATCCAATCGCTGCCCGACGTCCACCCGCGGCACCTCGTGGCTGCGCACCGTGACAAACAAATTACGCTCGTGCAACACCTTGTTGTGCTTGAGGTTGTGCAGCAAGGCATTGGGCACTGCGCCTGTCTCGGCCGTCAAAAACACGGCCGTGCCCTCGACACGTGTGGGCGGGGAAATGAACACGGCTTCCAAGAAATCGGGCAAACGCAAAGCGTCAGAACGCAAGGATTCGTTGAGCAAGCGTCGGCCATCGTGCCAAGTCAGCATCAGCGTGAACACGACTGCACCAATGAACAGCGGGAACCAACCACCGTCCAACAGCTTGAGCATGTTGGAGGCCCAAAACGCCAGATCGACCACAAAGAAAAAGCCCGTCGCGCCAATGCACAAGGCCAAAGGCAATTTCCATGCATACCGGATCACATAAAAGGTCAGCACCGTGGTGATCAGCATGTCGGTGCACACCGCAATGCCGTAGGCCGCTGCGAGGTTGCTCGACGACTTGAACATGACCACGGCCAAAACAATGGCCACAAACAAGCCCCAGTTGACGAAGGGCATGTAGATTTGCCCAGTATCGGTCTCACTGGTGTGTTGAACTTCCAAACGGGGCAGATAACCGAGCTGAATGACCTGCTTGGTCACACTGAAGGCCCCCGAAATCAACGCTTGCGACGCAATGACCGTGGCCATGGTGGCCAAACCCACCAAAGGCAGCAAGGCCCACTCGGGCGCCATCATGTAGAAAGGGTTTTTGACCGCTGCGGGCTCGGCCAGCAGCAAGGCACCTTGCCCAAAGTAGTTCAGGGTCAGGCAGGGCATGACCACACTGAACCAGGCCAGGCGAATGGGTTTTTTGCCAAAGTGGCCCATGTCGGCATACAGCGCCTCGCCACCCGTGACACACAAGACCACCGCACCCAAAATGATGAAGGTGGTGCCTGGCTCATTCCACATGAAGCTCAAGGCGTAATGCGGGCTGATGGCCAACAGGATTTCGGGGCGCTGCACGATGTGCGAAACCCCCAACACCGCGATGGAAAGAAACCAAACCAGGGTGATGGGCCCAAAGAATTTGCCAATGCCTGCTGTGCCGCGCTTTTGCACCCAAAACAGCAGGAACAGAATCACCAAGGTGATTGGGATGACCGACTTTTTGAAAGTGGGCGAGATGATCTCCAAGCCCTCGACGGCCGACAACACCGAAATAGCGGGGGTGATGACCCCGTCGCCATAAAACAAGCAGGTACCAAAAATACCGACGATCAGCAAAACCTTGCGGGTTCTCGGGCGGTCTTTCACCGATTGCGAAGCGAGCGCCAACATGGCCACCAAGCCGCCTTCACCATGGTTGTCGGCGCGCAGCACCAAGACCACGTACTTGACCGACACAATGGTGGTCAGGGTCCAAAAGAAAATCGAGAGGATGCCGTAGACGTTGGTGGGCGTGAAAGGGACATGGCCGGAGCCAAACACCTCTTTCATCGCATACAGCACGCTGGTGCCGATGTCGCCGTACACCACGCCGATGGCGCCCAAGGTCAGCGCGGCGAGAGAGGATTTGGTAGATGACACAAAAATGGGCCCGACCGGTGGTCAGGCTTTGAATCTTGAAGTTCGCTATTGTGCGCCCGATGACCGCACCGTGTCACCGTTCGCCCCGTGATTTTGTTGCAGTGCAGCAACTTTAATCGTAGACCTCGGCTTCGGGGTCGGTGGCTTCCAGTTCGTAGCTGGCCGCCAGCATGGCCAAACGGCCAATCACGCCATACATGTAAAAGCGGTTGGGCACACTGGCGCCGGGCTTGACGCCGGGCTGAGGCAGATGCGGCGTGTCTGCAAAGGCCAAAGGCACAAAGCTGGCGCCTGGCGCGTTGAGGTTCTCGTCCACACCGCGCTCGGCGTGCACACGGTAAAAACCACCCACCACATAGCGGTCCATCATGTACACCACGGGCTCGGCCACAGCGTCGTTGATGCGCTCGTTGGTCAGCACCCCCTCCTGGATGATCACATCGTTGACGGTCTGGCCATCCTTGATGACGTTCATCTTGTTGCGGGTCTTGCGGTTGAGCTGGTCCAGGTCCGACACGTCGCGCACGGTCATGATGCCCATGCCGTAGGTGCCGTTGTCGGCCTTGACCACCACAAACGGCTTCTCGTTGATCCCGTATTCCTTGTATTTGCGCTTGATCTTGGTGAGCAAGGCATCCACATTGCTGCGCAAGCAGTCCATGCCGGTGCCTTCGGCAAAATTGACATCGCCACACTGGCTGAACATCGGGTTGATGAGCCAGGGGTCAATGCCCAGCAGCTTGCCAAACCGTTTGGTCACCTCTTCATAGCACTCAAAGTGCTTGGTTTTGCGGCGCACGCTCCAGCCGGCGTGCAGGGGTGGCAGCAGGAACTGCTCGTGCAGTTCTTCCAAAATGCCAGGCGCACCGGCCGACAAGTCGTTGTTGAGCAAGATGGTGCAGGGGTCAAAGTCTTTCAGGCCCAAGCGGTGTTGGGTGCGCACCACCGGCTCCAAAGTCACGCTTTCCCCGTTGGGCAGCTCGATGGTGGTGGCTTCTTTGACCTCAGGATTGATCGATCCCAAACGCACATTCAAGCCCGCCATGTGGAAGACGCGCTGCAGTTGCACCACGTTCGACAGATAGAAGGTGTTGCGCGTGTGGTTCTCTGGAATGATCAAGAGGTTTTTGGCCTCGGGACAGATCTTCTCAATGGCCGCTTGCGCAGCCTGCACGGCCAATGGCAGCATTTCAGGCGTGAGGTTGTTCCAGCCACCCGGGTAAAGGTTGGTGTCCACAGGCGCCAATTTGAAGCCCGCATTGCGGATGTCGACCGAGGTGTAAATGGGCGGTGTGTGCTCCATCCACTCCAGACGGAACCAGCGTTCGATCGCGGGCATGGAGTCGAGGATGCGCTGCTCCAGCTCATTGATGGGACCGGTCAGGGCGGTGACAAGATGGGGAACCATGGGCGACCTTTAAAGGGCTGTCAAAACATACTGATCATAGGGGGCCGGCAGAAGCTGATGCAAGCCCTTCCCGGCCAGAAAAAAGGGCATGTGTGCCGCAGCGCACGGCCCGGCTCATCCGCCCCGCACCTCGCCTTCACCCAGCACCACGTACTTGAGTGAGGTCAGGCCTTCAATGCCCACGGGGCCACGGGCGTGGAACTTGTCGGTGCTGATGCCGATCTCAGCACCCAAACCATACTCAAAACCATCCGCAAAGCGGGTGCTGGCGTTGACCATCACGCTGGCCGAGTCCACCTCGCGCAAGAAGCGCTGGGCGTGCATGTGGTCTCGGGTGAGGATGGCATCGGTGTGGTGGCTGCTGTAGTGGTTGATGTGGGCAATCGCTTCGTCCAGGCCTTCAAGCACTTTGATGCTGATGATGGGCGCGAGGTATTCCTCGAACCAGTCCTGCTCGGTGGCGTCTTTCAGCACGGTGCCAGAAATTTGGCTCAAGATGGCTTTTGACTTGGCGCAGCAGCGCATCTCCACGCCCTTGGACGCATAAATGGCGCCAATTTTGGGCAAGAACTCTGCCGCCACGCCGCGCGCCACCAACAGGCTCTCACTGGCGTTGCAGGGGCTGTACTTTTGCGTCTTGGCGTTGTCGGCCACTTTGACGGCCATGTCGATGTCGCAAGGCTCATCCACATAAGTGTGGCAATTGCCATCCAGGTGCTTGATGACCGGCACTTTGGCTTCGGCGCTGATGCGCTCGATCAAGCCCTTGCCACCCCGCGGAATGACCACATCCACAAACTGGGGCATGGTGATGAGCTGGCCCACCGCTGCGCGGTCGGTGGTCTGCACCAGTTGCACGGCATCGACGGGCAAACCGCTCTCGGCCAAGGCCTGCTGCACCAATTTGGCCAAAGCCTTGTTCGATTCAATCGCCTCGGAGCCGCCACGCAAGATACAGGCATTGCCACTCTTGATAGACAGGCTGGCCGCCTCAATGGTCACATTGGGTCGGCTTTCGAAAATCATGCCAAACACGCCAATGGGCACGCGCATCTGACCCACGCGGATGCCACTGGGCACCTGCTTCATGCCGATGATCTCGCCGATCACATCGGGCATGGCCGCCAATTGCTCACAGCCTTGGGCGCACGTCTCGAGCACTTGGGGGCTGAGCTTCAGGCGGTCCACCATGGGCTCGGCCAAACCGGACGCGCGGGCACGTTCCAAGTCTTTGGCGTTGTCCAGCTGCAAGGCATCGGTGTTGGCACGCAACAAGGCCGCCAAATGGTGCAAAGCTTTGTTTTTGGAGGCCGCAGAGGCCTTGGCCATGCGTGCCGAGGCTTTTTTGGCCTGTTGGCCCAGCGCCTGGACGTGTTCGGCGGTATTCAATTCAGTCATTCAGGCATTTTCGCAGATGCAGACAAGGTTCTTTGCGCGGCGACCTCTTTGTGGGAGGCGGCCCTCGCAGCCGAATGCCCGAAGTGGCTCCAACCGCCGTTCGCGAGCAGGGACTCGCGCCCACCGGGAAACTTCAGCGGACGATGCAAAAACGCGAAAAGCGGACCGCCAAGCGTTGCAGCGCTTGCCATCCGTCTGTGGGCCATTCGGGCACTTTCAGCCCTTTGACAATGCCATCGACTTGGTGGGCCGCCTGCAGCAAGCCGTTCAGACGGGCCTCGGTCATGCGGGGCAGCACACGCTCAAACAAACGCTCACGCGGGCCCCACACGCGCTGTTCGCGCAAGGCCATGGGCATGGGTTTTCCGCTGGCGATGGCGTCTTTCACGCGTTTGAGGGCACGGATGTCTTCGGCCAAGGTGTAATGCACCAGCACGGCGGCCTCCCCCTCGGCTTGCAGCCCGTCCAGCATGCGCTGGACCCGGGCCACCTGCCCCGAGAGCACGGCCTCGGACAATTTGAAAACGTCGTAACGGGCCACGTTGACCACCGCAGACTCGACTTGTTCTTGGCTCAGCTCTCCCGGTGGGTGCAGCAAGCCGAGTTTTTGAATTTCCTGGTGCGCCGCAAGCAAGTTGCCTTCCACACGGTCGGCAAAAAACTGCAGCGTGCGTTGCCCTTCTTCACCCGCCACCACTCGCTGGCCTTGCTGCTGCAAGCGCTGCGCAATCCACTGAGGCAATGCGTTTCGGTCCACCGGATCGACCTGGATCGAAACACCCGAGTTTTCCAAAGCACCAAACCAGGCCCCTTTGCGGGTCGCGGCATCCAGGCGGGGCAACACCAACAGCGTCAAAGTCGTGTCGTTGCCTTGCGCAGATGCGGCCAACTGCTGAATGGCAGCGCTGCCTTCTTTGCCCGGTTTGCCTGAGGGCACACGGACTTCCACGATTTGTTTGTCGGCAAACAGGCTCATCGAGCCCCCTGCGGCCAGCACTTCACTCCAGTCAAAGTGCGCGCCCGACACGGTGTGCACGCTGCGCTCCGTGTAGCCCTGCGCACGGGCAGTCGCCCGGATGGTGTCGGCAGCCTCTTGGATCAGCAAGGGCTCGTCACCCTGCAACACATACAGGCTGCGCAAACCCTTTTGCAGGTGCGCCGCCAATTGGGGAAGAGGCAATTGCATGGTAAGGCTCAGGGCGCTGGCATCAAGGCTTGGCCAGCGGCGCCGAGCTGTGCAACCTCACCGAAGACAAGCGGCGCATGATTTGCTGCACGATGTCGGTCTGCATGTCGCGGTACAAAATGCCCTGCTCAATTTCTTTGGAGAGCGCCGCAGACTCTGAAAAGCTCAAATCGCGCTGTTGGTAAATCTCGACGGGCTCAATCAGCTCAGCGCCTTGCGGCGTGCGCAAGCGAAAACGCACGCGCAACCGCAGTTGGAGCTCTCGCACCTGTCCAGTCGCACTCACACCCACGGGCACCTGTTGGCGTTCCTCGCTCAAGATGTCAAGGATGGCATCGGCCTTGGCCATTTGCTTCGGGTCGGTCCACAGATCCAAGCGGCCCGTGCCCAGCAAATTGCGCCTCAACTCCACACCCAATGGCGAGGTGGTGGAGAAATTGGCGTAGAGGGTCTTGAACGCAAAGTCGTTGGATTGCCTCAATTGAAACCCACAACCGACCAAGCCTGCAGTCGCCAGACTCAGACTCAAAACGGTCGCAAAAAATCGGCGCGTGGGTTGCATACTGGGCTCACACCACGATGTTGACCAAACGGCCAGGCACCACGATGACCTTTTTGGGCGCGGCGCCTGCCGCTTGCTTGACGAAGGCTTCACTGGCCAAGGCAGTGGCCTCGATCTGAGCCTTGTCGGCCGTGGCCGGCACCAGAATGGACCCGCGCAGCTTGCCGTTGATCTGCAGCATCAGCTCGATCTGGTCGCGCTCCAGGGCCGACTCGTCCACCTCGGGCCAAGGCGCATCAAGCAATTCGCCCACGGCCTGGGCGTAGCCCAGTTGTTGCCAAATTTCATCGGTGATGTGCGGGCAGGCGGGGTAGAGCATGCGCGTCAAAATCGACACCCCTTCGCACAAGCTGGCGGTATCACCCGCGCTGCCATCGGGTTTGAAGTCTTCCAATGCGTTGAGCAACTTCATGCAACCGGACACCACCGTGTTGTATTGCATGCGCTCGTAGTCGTAACCCACTTGCTTGAGCACCAGGTGCATCTCGCGGCGCAGGGCTTTGGCCGCATCGCCCAAAGCGGCCTGGCTCAGGTCTTGGCTGGTCGCCGAGCGCAGCAGTTCGTGGTGCTTGAACGCAAAGTTCCAGACCCGGCGCAAGAAGCGGTAACTGCCTTCCACGGCCGAGTCGTTCCACTCCAGGGTGACTTCGGGTGGTGCGGTGAACATGGTGTACAGGCGGGCGGTGTCGGCACCGTAGCGCTCGATCAGGTCCTGCGGGTCCACACCGTTGTTCTTGGACTTGGACATGGTGCCCACGCCTTCGTAGTCGATGGGCGTGCCCACGGGCAAGCGGCCGTCACCGCTGTCGGCTGCGTTCTTGAGCTTGGCGCCAATGACCTTGCCGGTCTCGTCGAGCACATGCTCCACGTCGTGTGGCCAGAAGTAGTCCTTGCCGCCCTTGGCGGTGCGGCGCGAGTAAATGTGGTTGAGCACCATGCCCTGCGTGAGCAGCTTGCTGAAGGGCTCGTCCACCTTGACCAGACCCAAGTCGCGCATGACCTTGGTCCAGAAGCGGGCGTACAAGAGGTGCAGGATGGCGTGCTCGATGCCGCCGATGTACTGGTCCATGCCGCTGCCGCCAGTGGCATGGTTCTGGTCTCGCATCCAGTAATCGGCACCGTCCGCCACCATCTTCTGGGTGTTGGTCGGGTCGCAGTAGCGCATGAAATACCAGGACGAATCCACGAAGGTGTCCATGGTGTCGGTCTCGCGGCGGGCTGCTTTGCCGCACACGGGGCAGCTCACACCCGCGTGGAAGCCTTCGTGCTTGTGCAGCGGGTTGCCCGAGCCATCCGGGATGCAGTCTTGCGGCAGCACCACGGGCAGGTCTTTTTCGGGCACAGGCACCGCGCCGTGCTCGTCGCAATGGATGATCGGGATCGGTGTGCCCCAATAGCGCTGGCGGCTCACGCCCCAGTCGCGCAAACGCCAAGTGGTTTTTTTCTCGCCCAGGCCTTTGGCCGCCAACAGCTCGGCCACTTTGGTGACGGCAGCTTTTTGGCTCAACCCATCGAGTTCGCCGGAGTTGACACAAACGCCGTCTTTGGTGGCGTACCACTCGGACCATGCGGTCGCATCGAAGACCACAGAGGCCTTGGCGTTGCCTGCGTTGGGCAACGATGTTGAGCTTGCGTCTGAGGCGCCCGACGCAGGCGACGACAAGGCCGGAGCTCGTGCAGCGACAACCTGCTGGATGGGCAATGCGTATTTCAAGGCAAACGCGAAGTCGCGCTCGTCATGCGCAGGCACGCCCATCACAGCACCATCGCCGTAAGACATGAGCACGTAGTTACCGACCCAGACCTCGACCTGCGCACCGGTGATCGGGTGCGTGACGAACAGGCCCGTGGGCATGCCCTTCTTTTCTTGCGTGGCCATTTCGGCCTCGGTCGTGCCACCGGTTTTGCATTCTTCGAGGAAGGGCGCCAACGCGGGATTCGATGCCGCAGCGTGCAGCGCCAGCGGATGCTCGGCCGCCACCGCGCAAAAGGTCACACCCATGATGGTGTCGGCGCGGGTGGTGAAGACGTACATCTTGCCGTCGCCAATCCATGCGCCTGAGGCATCGCGGATGTCGTGCGGAAAGGCAAAGCGCACGCCTTCGCTCTTGCCAATCCAGTTTTCCTGCATCAGGCGCACTTTGTCGGGCCAGCCGTTGAGCGTGGCCTTGTCGTTGCCGATCTGCACATGGTCCAGAAGCTCTTGCGCATAAGCGGTGATATTCAGGTAATAGCCCGGAATCTCGCGCTTCTCCACCGGAGCGCCTGTGCGCCAGCCTTTGCCGTCGATGACTTGCTCGTTGGCCAACACGGTCTGGTCCACCGGGTCCCAGTTGACGACCTGGGTCTTGCGGTAGGCGATGCCTTTCTCCAGCATCTTCAGGAACAGCCACTGGTTCCACTTGTAATAAGTCGGATCGCAGGTGGCGACCTCGCGTGACCAGTCGATGGCCAAGCCCATCGCCTGCATCTGCTTTTTCATGTACGCGATGTTCTCGTACGTCCATTTGGCCGGGGGCACACCGTTCTTCAAAGCGGCATTTTCGGCGGGCAGACCAAAGGCGTCCCAGCCCATGGGCATGAGGACGTTGTGGCCCTTCATGCGCAGGCTGCGCGTGAGCATGTCGTTGATGGTGTAGTTGCGCACATGGCCCATGTGCAGCTTGCCGCTGGGGTAAGGCAGCATGGAGCAGGCGTAGAACTTCTTTTTGCTGGCGTCTTCGGTGACGCGGTAGGCATCGCGGGCCGTCCAGCGGGACTGCGCTGCGGGTTCGACTTCGAGGTGGTTGTACTTGTCTTGCATAGCCTGCAATTGTAGAGGGGCAGATCAGGCCAAACTGGACCCGGGCCAGCATGGGAAGGATGAGCCATCCCCTTGTGGGAGCCATCCCCTTGTGGGAGCCATCCCCTTGTGGGAGCCATCCCCTTGTGGGAGCCATCCCCTTGTGGGAGCCATCCCCTTGTGGGAGCGAGCCCCTGCTCGCGAACGGCGGCCCAGCCACAGGAGGCATTCGCGAGCAGGGGCTCGCTCCCACAGAGTCAGGTCCCGGGTATGAAAACTCAGCGGTCGAGCGCCGGGGCTGTTTGCGCCACAAAACCCATGCGCGACAGACCCGCTTTTTGGGCCAAGCCCATGGCCTCGACCACCCGGCCGTAGGGCACCGACTGGTCAGCACGCAGCTCCAGCTCGGTGTTGGGGTTGCGCTGGGCCGCTTGGGCCAGGCGCAGGCGCAAGACTTCGGGGGTGATGGCTTGGTCGTTCAAAAACAAGGCCCCTTGCGCGTCAACCGCCAAAGTCAGCGATGGAGAGACCGCGCCCGCCTCAGCCCCTTCGGTTTGGGGCAAATCCAGTCGGATGGCGCTGGTCATCAAGGGCGCCGTGAGGATGAAAATGACCAAAAGCACCAGCATCACGTCGACCATGGGGGTGACGTTGATCTCGCTCATGGGCGCAGCAGGTTGGCGGGATTCCAGGCGACCGAAGGCCATGACTCAAGCGGGGTGTTCGGTGAGCAAAGCGCGCAAGTCATGGGCAAAGCCCTCCAGCAGCGCTTCTGTGTGGTTGATTTGACGTCCCAGAATGTTGTAGCCCAACACCGCCGGGATTGCCACGGCCAAACCCGCCGCGGTCATGATGAGCGCCTCCCCCACGGGACCGGCCACCTTGTCAATGGTCAAAGGCCCGCCATCGGCCATGCCGGTGAGGGCGTTGAAGATCCCCCAAACGGTGCCCAACAGACCCACAAAAGGAGAAATGGCGCCTGCCGTGGCCAACCAAACCTGTCCCCACTGCAGGCGTTTCACCACCGACTGCAAGGCGTCACGCAACACCCGGGTCAGTTGTGGATGGCGGTCGCCAGCCGAGGCCAAAGTACCGCCTACAGGCAGCAAAGTCGCCGCCAACAAGGGGGTGATGCAAGCATCGCGATCAAACTGGCTCACGCGCTGCTGCGCATCATCGAACGCCGGGGCTTGCCAAAATGCCGCGATGCCACGGGGCAGGTCAAGCGCTACACGCGCCAGCAAGCGCCACTTCCAGAAAATGATCACCCAACTGCCCACCGACAGCACCAACAAGAGCAAGGCCAAGGACCGACTGATCGCGTCACTGTGCAGCCAAAAATCGTGGGGTGACATGCCGGAGGTCTCAGCGCAAATTCAACACATCAAACATGTCAAACAAGCCACGCTGCTGGGTCGCCAAGTAGCGAACCGCCCGCAGGCTTCCCTGGGCGTATGTGGATCGGCTGGAGGATTTATGGGTCACCTCGATGCGCTCACCAATGCCGGCAAACAGCACCGTGTGATCACCCACGATGTCGCCGCCGCGAATGGTGGAGAAACCGATGGTCGAGGGGTCCCGCTCGCCCGTGTGGCCGTAGCGTTCGTACACGGCGCACTCATTCAGGTCGCGTCCAATGGCCTGTGCAATGACCTCCCCCATCTTGAGGGCTGTGCCCGAAGGGGCGTCCACCTTGTGGCGGTGGTGCGCCTCAATGATTTCGATGTCGTAGCCCGTGGCCATGGCTTGCGCGGCCATTTGCAGCAACTTGAGCGTGACGTTGACACCCACGCTCATGTTGGGGGCCATCACGATGGCGATGTCTTGGGCAATGGCCGCGATTTCGGCTTTTTGCGCCTCGGTGAAACCGGTGGTGCCGATCACGGCCTTCACCCCCAACTCGCGGCAGACCTTCAGGTGGGCCAAGGTGCCTTCGGGGCGGGTGAAGTCAATCAAGCAAGCCGCATTTTGAAGGCCCGCGTGCAAATCTGACTTGACCAAGACACCGCTGGATTGTCCCAGCGCGCTGGCGGCGTCTTGCCCCAAGGCGGGGCTGGCAGCGATGTCGAGTGCACCGGCCAATCGGCAGTCCTCAGAGGCCAGAATGGCTTCGATCAGCATGTGCCCCATGCGGCCAGAGGCGCCAGCCACGGTGATGGGCAAGTGGTTCAATTGAGTCATGTCGTTTTTTGTGAAAAGTTCGCACGCCCACGGGCACCAAGCCCGGTGCATCACCCCTTAGCGGGGTGCAGGCTCCAAGGGGGGGTAACTGGCAGGCAAAGCGGGTGCAGACTGAACTGGGGCTGCAGCTTTCGGGGCCGGAAATTTCTTCAAGTCTTCTTCGCTGGCCTGCAAGTTGGTCGCTTTGGGTGCTTTGCGCTGAACCTGCAAGCGCTCAACGAACTCCGACTCACTGGGCAAGTCGCCACCGTCTACCGAAGACACAACATCGTTTTTGAAAAACACTGTGAGCTGGAAGCTCTGTGGGGCGACACCTTGACGGCGGATGCTGAAGGCGTAATCCCAGCGATCCGCATGGAACAAGCTGGTCACCAAAGGCGTGCCCAAAATGTCCTTGACCTGCGAGCGGGGCATGCCCGGGCTGATGGCTTGCCGCTGCTCTTTAGACACGAAGTTGCCTTGCACCACCTCAGGGATGTAGGGCTTGAACGTGTCTTGGGTGAAGTTGGAGAGGCCGCCACAAGCGGTCAAACTGGCACACCACAAAAGCATGGCCAAGCGGGCGCCTGTCGCAGAAAAAGTCAGGGATGCTGTCATGGTTGAAGGCTGGCCGATATGATCAGCCCATTGTAGCGGCAGCTTCAAGTCTGCACCGTTCGCCACCCCCCAATTGCCCGAGACCATGCGCCAAATCGACGAATTGAAAAACAATGGTCTGAAAGCCACGCTGCCACGCCTGAAAATTCTGGACGTCTTTCAAAGTGGTGCGCAACGGCACATGACAGCGGAAGATGTCTACCGACACCTGTTACAGGACAACACCGACGTGGGCCTGGCCACGGTGTACCGGGTGCTGTTGCAATTTGAACAAGCGGGCATCTTGAGCCGCAACCACTTTGAAAGTGGCAAAGCGGTTTATGAACTCAACGAAGGCCAACACCACGACCACATGGTGTGCCTCGATTGTGGCCGGGTGGAAGAGTTTTATGACCCGGAAATCGAGTCACGCCAACAAGCCGTGGCGCAGGCCAAAGGTTTTGTGATCGCTGACCATGCTTTGAGCCTTTACGCGCACTGCACCCAAAACCCCTGCCCCCACCGCCAGCGTTGAGGGCTGCCGCGCTCACTCCATGGCGCGCCGCTGCCGATCGATGAAGTCTTGGTACGTGTCAATGCCGCGCATTTGCAAAATCGTGTTGCGCACGGCGGCTTCGACCAACACCGCGATGTTCCGGCCCGCGACCACCTGAATCACCACTTTGCGAACTGGAATGCCCAAGATGTCCTGGACCAGCGGCTCCGAGGGCAGGCGTTCGTAATCGCGCTCCAAGGTCTCTTTTCGCACCAAATGGACGATCAGCTTCAGGCGCATCTTGCGGCGCACGGCTGTTTCTCCAAAAATGGCCCGAATGTCCAGCAAACCGATGCCGCGCACTTCCAGCAGGTTTTGCAGCAAATCAGGGCAGCGCGCTTCAATGGTGGTTTGGTTGATGCGGTACAGGTCCACCGCATCATCGGCCACCAAGCCGTTGCCGCGTGAGATCAACTCCAGACCCAGCTCACTCTTGCCCAGGCCCGACTCGCCGGTGATCAACACGCCCATGCCCAAAATGTCCATGAACACGCCGTGCATGGTCGAGCGGTCGGCAAAGTGTTTGGACAAGTAGGCCCGCAGCACATCGATGACAAAAGCCGACGACTGTTCGGTCGAAAACATCGGGATTTGGGCCCGCTCACACATGGAGAGCAAGGCATCTGGCGCGGTTTGACCGTCGGCCAAGACCAGCATGGGCGGCTCTAAGGTGACAATGCGGGCGATGCGCCGAGCACAATCTTCGGCGGTGGCATTGCTCAGATAGGCCACTTCGCGTGGCCCCAAAATTTGCACCCTGTACGGGTGAATGTAATTGAGATAACCCACCAAATCGGCACCCGACCGTGCCTCGCGGACAGCCACCTCGTCAAAACGGCGCTCCGAAGCCCCCAAACCGGCCACCCATTGCCATTTGAGATTTTGGCGGTGGTCCTCAAACAAGAGGTCTGCGCTGATGACAGTTGGTTTCATCGCCAAATCACCCCATTGCGTTCATCAGGCGGTTTGGGCAGACTGCCACTGTGCAATCAGTTGGTGCAGGTTGGCTTGAACGGTGCTGTTCTTGATGTTGTCACGCAACACCGTGTCGCTGAGCAATTCGGCGATCTCGGACAGGATTTCCAGGTGTTTTTGTGTGGCCGCCTCGGGGACCAACAGAAAGATCAGCAAATTGACCGGCTGCTCATCAGGCGCATCAAACCCAATCGCTTGGGCCAATTGGAAGACTGCAGCCATGGGCGCCTTGAGGCCCTTGATGCGGCCATGGGGAATGGCCACGCCGTGGCCCAATCCTGTCGAACCCAATCGCTCTCGGGCGAACAGGCTGTCCGTCACCAAAGCACGAGACAAACCGTGCAGGTTCTCAAAGAGAAGTCCGGCTTCTTCGAATGCACGTTTCTTGCTGGTGGCTTCCACCCCGACAAGAACTTGTGCAACAGGCAATATGGATGAGAGACGATTCATGGTCGAGGCCGGATTATGCACCTTGCGCGAGGGGCTGCCCTTTTGCCTTCGGAAACCTGTCTTCGCGCACCCCTGGCCATCGGCGCAGAGGAGGCACAGGCCGGCGCTTGACACATAAAAAAAGGGCCACGCAAGGTGGCCCTGGTCAGAACTGGGCAGCCGGCCCGTCACATCATGCGTTTGGGAGCGCTGTGGTGGTGGTCGGTGATGCGGTCTTTGTGCTTGACGACCTGACGGTCCAGCTTGTCCACCAATTCGTCCACAGCCGCGTACAGATCCTCGTGGGCGCTTTCAGCGAACAAGTCGCTGCCTTTGACGTGGATGTTGCATTCAGCGCGTTGGCGCTTTTCTTTTTCTTTTTGCTTTTCGACGGTCAAAAGCACTTTGACATCCACCACTTGGTCAAAATGCCGGGTGATTCGGTCGAGTTTCCCCGTGACGTACTGACGCAATGCTGGGGTCACTTCGAGATGATGCCCACTGATGATCAAATTCATAGTCGTCGCCTCCATGGATTCAGGGTGAAAAAGCCCCGCCGAAGCAGGGCTCCGAAACCACCGTTGGGGTGGTTCGTCCCCACTATGCGCCGCATAAGAGGGAAAAGCAAGGCGTCTTGTTTAAACCTGAGCAACCCGCTGCGATTGGCGCCAAATGCAGTTTTTGATGCTATCGTGCGGGTTGAAGCCCAACGAAACCCGCGCCCGTTCAAGCCTTTGCAGGTGCACCATGCAAGCGCAAGCGACCGGCCAGCCAAGCGCTGAGGCAGCTGCTGGCAACACCCAACAAACCTGCCACCCAGTACCCGGTCAGTTGCCCTTGTGCATCTCGGCCGATGATGAGCCCCGCCACCAAGGCGGCCAGGCCCATCGAAGCAGACTGCACCGCCGAGTTCAAGGTCATGAACGTCCCGCGCAAACGCGGCTCGACGGCAGAAGAAATCATCGCCATGCCAGGAATCATCCGCCCGCTCATGAGCGTGAAGAACAGTGTCGAGATGGCCAGCAAGCCCCACAGGGGCAGGCCTTGTGAGAGCGTGGTGGCCATCAAGGGCAGGGTCACGGCCAAAGCCAGGCGCTGGAACATCTGAACCTTGCCCACCCGATCCGTCAGACGGCCAAAATAGCGTGCGCTCAGCAGCGTGGCCACACCGCCGCACAGGTAAATCCACGGCACCTCGGCCGTCTGCATGCCCGCGTTGGACTGCAGGTAAATGGTGATGTACGGAATGACGGTGAAGGCGGCAAACATCATCAAGCCGGAGACGGCGAAAGCCTTGAGGTGGTTGGGATCGGCCAGCACCTGACCAATCCCGCGCCAGACGTTCACTCTTTCGGGGTGGTGCAAATGCGCATCCAGCCGTGGCAAGGTTTGCCAAGCCCCCAGCGCCAGCAGACCCACCAACACGGCGATGCCCACAAAGGGCGCATGCCAATTGAAATGCGCCGCCAGAAAAAGGCCAAGGGGCACGCCCGCCACGGTGGAGACGGAAAACGAAGTCATCACCACACTCATGGCGCGGCCCCGACGCTCAAAAGGAATCACATCGGCCACAATGGTCTGAGACAGGGCAGACAAAACACCGCCAAACAAGCCTGCAGCCACACGCGCCACCATCAACCACAGGTAGTCGGGCGCCAAGGCGCAAGCGAGCGTCGCCAGCCCAAACAAGCTGTACATGACCAGCAGCAACTGTTTGCGGCTGAAACGGTCAACGTAGGTGGCGGCCATCAGCCCCGAAAAGCCCGCAGACAAGGTGTACGCCGACACCAGCAAGCCGAACTGGGCGTTGCTGATGCCAAACAGGGCCGTGAATTGCGGCCCCAGCGGCATCATGATCATGAAATCGAGAATATGGGTGAACTGGATGCCGGCCAGCGTCAGGAGCAGCCAGCGCTCACGCCGCGGGGTCAAATGTGGGGTCATGGGTCGAAGCAAATGAATTGGCTGAATCTAACACCTGCCGCCCTGTGCTTTGAAGTTGCGGCGCGCAAAGCCCCCCTAACAAGCCATCCGGTGCGATAATCCGCCCAATATTTTTCTGGAGACACACTGCCGTGGAAACTACCCCGAGTCGGTAGCTTTCGAACGCGCTGAGCACCTCGCCCAACGTTCGAAAGCTGCAAAAACAATACGCCGCCCCTTTGAACTTTTGGCAACTGGCCATTTTTCGGATTCGCCATGCTCAACATCTTCACCCTTGTCAACGGCCGACTCTTTCAAGAAGAGATCGAGTCCTTGGAAGAACTCTCCCGTTTCCAGCCCATCTGGGTCGACCTGGAGTCGCCCACCGTTGAAGAAAAGCGCTGGATCAAACAATACTTTGGACTGTCCATCCCAGAAGACGCGATGGACGAGGACATTGAGGAGTCCGCTCGCTTTTACGAAGAAGACAACGGCGAGTTGCACATCCGCTCGGACTTTTTGATCGCCGACGATGACGAGCCCCGCACGGTGCGCTGCGCGTTCATCTTGAACCAGCACAACACCCACTTGCGCAGCCAAGGTGTGTTGTTCTCCATCCACGACGAGGACGTGCCCGTGTTCCGCCTGCTGCGCATGCGCGCACGCCGTGCGCCAGGCTTGATCGAAGACGCCAAGGAAGTGCTGCTGAAACTGTTTGACGCCGACGCCGAGTATTCAGCGGACACGCTCGAAGGCATTTACGACCAACTTGAAAAAGTGGGCAACACGGTGCTGTCGGGTGACGTGACCGACGCCATGGCCAGTGAAGTGCTGGGCGCGATTGCCCGGCAAGAGGACATGAACGGGCGCATTCGCCGCAACGTGATGGACACACGCCGCGCTCTGAGCTTCATGATGCGCTCCAAAATGCTCAATGCAGAGCAGTTTGAAGACGCGCGTCAGATCATGCGTGACATCGATTCGCTCGACTCGCACACGGCTTTCTTGTTCGACAAAATCAACTTCTTGATGGACGCCACGGTCGGTTTCATCAACATCAACCAGAACAAAATCATCAAGATCTTCTCGGTGGCCAGTGTGGCCTTGCTGCCGCCCACCTTGATCGCCAGCCTCTACGGCATGAACTTCCAGTACATGCCCGAGTTGTCTCAAACCTGGGGCTACCCTTACGCATTGGCCCTGATGGCGGCCAGTGCGGTGGTGCCCATGTGGTATTTCCGCCGCCGCGGCTGGCTCAAGTAAAGCGCACTCAAGCGGTCAAACGCTTGGCCAACCAATGGGCCAAGATGGCCCGGCTGTAAGGGCTGGCCACCTCGCTGATGAAGCGGTTGAAATCGGTGTGCGCAGCGTCGTCAGCACGGTCCGAAATGGTGCGCACCGCCGTGAAAGGCACGCCATAGTCACAGCACACTTGGGCCACTGCCGCGCCTTCCATTTCGACCGCCAACGCGTCAGGCAATGCTTCGCGCAGTGCCTGACTTTCGGTAGCGGTCGAGACAAAGCGGTCGCCACTGACGATCAAGCCCCGGTGCATTTGGGGTGATCCCCAGGCCCACCGAGCCCATGTGTCGGGGCCCAAATGCCGGTCGGCTTCTTGCAGCACCTCGTGCGCAGCCTCGGCCAATTGCGTCGACAGCGCGGCATCCGTCTCAAAAATAGCCCGGCCATACAAGGGCACCTCGTGGCGAGGAAAGAGCGGCGAAGCATCCATGTCGTGCTGCACCAAACCACTGGCCACCACCACATCGCCCACGCGCACACCCGGCCCCAAGCCGCCTGCGACGCCAGTGAACACCAAAGCGTCCACCCCAAAGCGCTCCAGCATCAACGTGGCGGTGGTGGCTGCTGCCACTTTGCCAATGCGCGAGAGCACCGCCACGACCGCATGGCCTTGCCACTGGCCCACCCAAAAGTCGCGTCCCGCCACCGTCACGCGTTGCTCACCAGGCATCTCAGCCAGAACAGCCGCGAGCTCTTCGTGCAGGGCACTCATGATGCCAATCACCGCCATGCTCAGCCCCTTGCTTTGACGTTAAAAAATGGACATGGAATTGAAAACGGCCACATCACAAGGTGTGGCCGCTGGTGGGTGCCCGGCGCACCTGCGCCAGAGCTTGGTCAAGCCTTGTTGCGCAGCTCACGCCGCAAAATTTTACCCACAGGGGTCTTGGGCAACTCATCGCGGAACTCGATCACACGCGGCTGTTTGTAAGCGGTCATGTTCTCGCGGCAGTAAGCCATGATGTCCTCGGCGGTCAAGGCTGGGTCCTTTTTGACCACCACCAACTTCACCGTCTCCCCGGTTTTCTCATCTGGCACACCGATGGCCGCGCATTCGAGCACGCCAGGGCAAGCCGATGCCACCTCTTCCACCTCATTGGGATAGACATTGAAGCCGCTGACCAAGATCATGTCTTTTTTGCGGTCCACAATCTTGAAGAAGCCTTGCTCGTCGATGGTGCCCACATCACCCGACTTGAAATAACCATCGGCCGTCATGACCTTGGCGGTTTCGTCAGGGCGCTGCCAGTAGCCGGCCATGACCTGTGGACCTTTGATGGCGATTTCGCCAGGCATGCCCGGCGTCGTCACTTCATGGCCATCATCGTCCAGCAACTTCATGAAGGTACCGGGGATCGGCACACCAATCGTGCCGGTAAATGCCTTGCTGATGGTCGGGTTGCAACTGGCCGAGGGGCTGGTTTCTGACAAACCATAGCCTTCACAAATCGGGCAACCCGTTTTCTCCAGCCACAGCTTGGCCACATTGGGTGTGACGGCCGTGCCGCCGCCCAAAGACACGAGCAGGTTCGACCAATTCACCGTGCCGAAATCAGGGTGGTTGGCCAATCCGTTGAACAAGGTGTTGACGGCTGGGAAACTGTGGAAGGTGTGCTTGGACAGCTCTTTGAGGACCGCAGGCAAATCACGCGGGTTGGGGATCAGAATGGTCTTGCCGCCCATCCGCAGGCCCAGCATCATGTTCACCGTGAAAGCGAAGATGTGGTACAGCGGCAAAGCGCACACCGAAGTCGGCTGCTGCCCGGCTGGCATGCGTCTCATGGCCGGCTCGTTCCAGGCCTCGGACTGCAAAACGTTCGCAATCACATTGCGGTGCAAGAGCACAGCCCCTTTGGACACGCCCGTGGTCCCACCGGTGTACTGCAGCACAGCAATGTCGTCGGCTGAGAGCTCGGGTTTGCGAAACGCTTGCTGGCGCCCCTTGCTCAGCGCTTCATTGAAGCGAACCCCTTGTGGCAAATGGAAGGCGGGCACCATCTTCTTGACGTTGCGCACCACATAGTTGACCAAGCTGCCCTTGAGCAGGCCCAAGCGGTCACCCATAGACGCCAGCACCACATGCTGCACAGGGGTTTGGGCGATGCATTTTTCAAGCGTGGCGGCAAAGTTCTCGATGATCACAATGGCCTTGGCGCCCGAGTCCTTCAACTGGTGCTCCAGTTCGCGCGCGGTGTACAAAGGGTTGACGTTGACCACCACAAAACCTGCACGCAAAACAGCGGCCACTGCCACAGGGTACTGCGGCACGTTGGGCATCATGATGGCGACGCGATCGCCCTTGCTCAATCCCAAGGATTGCAGGTAAGCCGCCATGGCCAGGCTGTCCTGATCGGTTTGCGCAAAGCTGAATTCCTTGCCCATGAAGCTGTAAGCCGCACGCTCTGAAAACTTGGAAAAACTCTCTTCGAGCAAACCCACCAAGGAGGTGTATTGGGTCGGGTCAATGTCGGCAGGGACGCCTTGCGGGTAACTCTTGAGCCAAATGGGATTTGCATTCATGTGGGGTTCTCCTGCGGGCCAGTCTACCGTAGATCTGACTGATAACTGACACCCAAAGCCTCGGGGTTTACGCCAAAAAAAAAGGGGGTGAACGCCGTTCACCCCCTCGTTTCTACCGATGCCGTGAGGTCTTAGGCTTTCAAAGCCAGCAGCACCTCGTCCAGCATTTTCTTGGCATCGCCAAACAGCATGCGGTTGTTCTCTTTGTAGAACAAGGGGTTGTCAACGCCGGCATAACCGCTGGCCATCGAGCGCTTCATCACGATGCTGGTGCGTGCCTTCCAGACTTCGAGGACCGGCATGCCAGCGATCGGGCTGGTCGGGTCATCTTGCGCAGCGGGGTTCACGATGTCGTTGGCCCCAATCACGATGGCCACATCGGTCTCGGGGAAGTCGTCGTTGAGCTCGTCCATCTCGAACACGATGTCATAGGGCACTTTGGCCTCGGCCAGCAACACGTTCATGTGGCCAGGCATGCGTCCGGCCACAGGGTGGATGCCAAAGCGCACGTTCACGCCTTTGTCGCGCAGTGTCTTGGTGATTTCAAACACGGTGTGCTGGGCTTGCGCCACGGCCATGCCATAACCGGGCACCACGATCACGTTTTTCGCGTCGCGCAGCAGCTCTGCGGTCTCGGCCGCCAGGATGGGGCTGACTTCGCCTTGCGGCTCGGCGGCTTCTCCTGCGGGCTTGGGCGCCGCAGCCGTGGTGCCAAAGCCCCCAGCGATCACGCTGATGAAACTGCGGTTCATGGCGTTGCACATGATGTAAGACAAGATCGCGCCGCTGGAGCCCACCAAGGCACCGATCACGATCAGCAAGTCGTTGGAGAGCATGAAGCCCGTGGCCGCTGCAGCCCAGCCTGAATAGCTGTTGAGCATGGACACCACCACCGGCATGTCGGCGCCGCCGATGGCCATGACCATGTGGATACCGAACAGCAAAGCGATGGCGGTCATGATGACCAAGGGCACCATGCCGTCTTGAACCGTGTGGGCGTTCATGAATTCACGGCCAAAGTACACCACCGCGATCAAACCCACCAGGTTGAGCCAATGGCGAGCAGGCAAGAGCAAGGGGCTGCCACCGATGCGGCCCGACAACTTGCCAAAAGCGGCCACCGAACCGGAGAAGGTCACCGCACCGATGAAGATGCCGATGTAGATCTCACCGGCATGGATGGCGTGCGCTGCGCTGTCCAAATTTTTGGAGGCTTCGGGGTCCACATAGGTGGCGTAACCCACCAATGCCGCGGCCATGCCGACCATGCTGTGCATGAGCGCCACGAGTTCCGGCATTTGCGTCATCTGCACTTTGCGCGCTGCGTACAGACCAATGAGCGCGCCCACCAGCACGGAGCCCACGATCATGGGGATGCCTTCGGCCGTGACTTGGGGGCCAAAGATGGTGGCCAGCACGGCCAGGCTCATGCCGATCATGCCGTAGAGGTTGCCACGCCGTGCAGTTTCTTGGTTGGACAAACCGCCCAGGCTGAGGATGAAGAGAATGGTCGCACCGATGTAGGCGACCGTGGCAAGACTTGAGTTCATAGGTGTCTCTTTAATCAGTTGGGGACAGAGCTAAAGATCTGTCCCCAAAGTCATTATTTTCGGAACATGGCCAACATGCGCTGGGTGACGGCAAAGCCGCCAAACATGTTGATGGCGGTGAGCACCAGGGCCAAAGCGGCCAAGATACCGATCAGCGTGTTGGGGCGTCCGGCCGCGGCCATGGGCGAAATCTGCACCAGCGCACCGATGGCGATGATGGAGCTGATCGCATTGGTCACGCTCATGAGCGGGGTGTGCAAAGCGGGCTTGACGTTCCAAACCACCATGTAACCCACAAAGCAGGCCAAGACAAACACCGTGAAGTGCGACAAGAACGCAGCAGGCGCATACGCACCGACCAACACCAAGAGCACAGCGGCCACTGCCGAGACGATGAGCAACTGACCCACGGGCATGGGGCCGGACGGCTCGCCGTGGCCGTGGCCTTTCTTGGCAGCTGGGGCAGCCGCAGGCTTGGGCGCCGGCTTGGGGGCCACTGCCAATGGCGGGGCTGGCCAAGTGATTTCGCCGTTCTTGATGACCGTCAGGCCCCGGATCGCGTCGTCTTCCATGTTGACGTTGATCACGCCATCCTTGGTCTTGCACAGCTCTTCGGTCAGGCGGAACAGGTTGGTGCCATACAGCGTGGACGATTGACGCGCCATGCGCGAAGCCAGATCGGTGTAACCCACAATGGTCACGCCGTGCTTGACCACGGCTTTGCCCGGCTCGGTCAGTTCGCAGTTGCCGCCTTGCTCGGCCGCCATGTCCACGATGACGCTACCGGGCTTCATGCTCTGCACCATCTCCGCCGTGATCAGCTTGGGCGCAGGTTTGCCGGGAATGAGCGCGGTGGTGATGATGATGTCGACCTCGCGGGCCTGCTTGGCATACATCTCGCGCTGAGCGGCTTGGAAGCCTTCGCTCATGACCTTGGCGTAACCGCCGCCGCCAGAGCCTTCTTCTTCGTAATCCACTTTAACGAACTCACCGCCGAGCGACACAACTTGGTCAGCCACTTCTGCGCGGGTGTCGTTGGCCCGCACGATGGCACCCAGGCTCGCGGCCGCACCAATCGCAGCCAATCCCGCCACACCGGCGCCGGCAATGAACACCTTGGCGGGGGGCACTTTGCCCGCGGCCGTGATCTGTCCATTGAAAAAGCGACCGAAGGCGTTGGCAGACTCGACGACAGCACGGTAACCGCTGACGCCGGCCATCGAGGTCAGCGCGTCCATTTTTTGGGCGCGGCTCAATGTGCGGGGCAAGGCATCAATCGACAAGGCCGTGACTTTTTTGGCGGCCAACTGCTGCATCAAATCGGGGTTTTGTGCAGGCCACAAAAAGCCGATCAAAGTCTGGCCTTCGTGCATCAGCGCCACTTCGTCGGGCGTGGGCGCACGCACTTTGAAAACCATGTCGCTGTCACGCCACAAGGCCGCGGCGTTGGGGGCAATGGTCGCGCCGGCTTCCACAAAAGCCGCATCCGACAGGTCGGCGAGATCGCCAGCACCTTGCTCCACCACCACGGCAAAGCCGAGCTTGACCAACTTGGTGACGGCATCGGGGACTGTGGCCACCCGTTTTTCACCCGGAAAAATCTCTTTGGGCACGCCAATGCGCTGAGGCGTGGCGGCGTGATCGCCTGTTTGCATGTTTGTCTCCTCGCTCAATCCACAAAAAATAAGCAATGCGCCAGCTTAACCGATGTCAAGGTTTTTCAGGCGTGGGCCAGCTTTACCCAGCGCACAAGATGGCGCACACGTCAAATATCAGTAATGCCTGATATTAACAACAAACGCACAGGAATGGATGGGGCAGCGCCCCCCAAGATGGTGCGGTCACCTGGGCAAGCACCGATAATCGGTGCATGGACACACGCTGGAAACCCAATGTCACGGTGGCCGCCATCATTGAAAAAGAGGGCCGCTACCTGTTGATCGAAGAGCACACCCAAGAAGGTTTGCGCCTGAACAACCCGGCCGGGCATCTGGACCCGGGCGAATCACCGGCCGAAGGCTGTGCCCGTGAAGCCCTGGAAGAAACAGCCCACCCTTTCAAGCCCACGGAGTTAGTGGGCATTTACTTGTCGCGCTTCCAACGCCCTGCAACGGGTGAAGACATCACCTATGTGCGCATGGCGTTTTGCGGTGAGCTGGGCGCGCTGCAGCCCCACCTGAAATTGGACGAGGGCATTGTGCGCACCCTGTGGATGACCCCCGACGAAGTGCGTGCCAGTGCCGATCGGCACCGCAGTCCCTTGGTTTTGCGTTGCATGGAAGACCACCTGGCTGGACAACGCTTTCCCCTGGCCGTGATTCATACCGACCCGGCCGTGGCCAATTTGCCGCCATTGCGCCCATGATCGCGGCTTGGCCCACCGAAGCCCTGTGGCTGCTGACGGGAGCGGCTGCTTTTGCCGCAGGGGTCCTCAATGCCATTGCCGGAGGCGGCAGCTTTCTGACGTTTCCAGCCTTGGTGTTTGCGGGCGTCCCGCCCTTGGCGGCCAACGCCACCAGCGCCATGGCCGTCAGCCCGGGCTATTTGGGCAGCGTCCTCGGCTTCCGCTCTGAGCTGCGCAGCTTGCCCCGCGCCTTGCTGCAAAGCGAGGTGTCCATCGCGGCCGTCGGTGGCCTGATCGGTGCGGGCTTGTTGTTGATCACCCCAGAGCGCGTCTTTGCAGGCCTGGTGCCTTGGCTGCTGCTCTTGGCCACGGCCTTGTTTGCCGCAGGCCCTTGGCTGGCCAAACGCCAGGGTGGCCAGGGCCAAGCGGCCTGGCGCCTGCCCGGCCTGATGGCTGTGGCCATTTATGGCGGTTATTTCAACGGCGGCTTGGGCATTTTGCTGATGGCCCTGTACACCCTGACGGGCGAGGGCCGGCTGAACACGGTCAATGCACTGAAAAACCTCAACTCCTTTGTGCTGTCCTTGTTGTCGGTGGCGGCCTTTGCCGTGGCCGGGGCCATCGTCTGGCCTCAAGCCGTCTGGATGATGGCGCTGGCCACCGCAGGCGGTTGGTTGGGTGCACGTGTGGCCAAGCGGCTCCCGGCCCGCTGGGTCCGTGGCCTGGTCATCGGCACGGGCCTCATCATGAGCGGCGTGTTTTTCTACCGCGCTTGAGTCGCGCTGCAGGGGTCATGGCAAAGCCGGTTTTTGCCCAGCGGCCACCGCGTCCAACTGCGCTTGCTCGGCCAACACTTTGGCCACATACCCGCCGTCTTCTGTCAGTGCATAACCCCCCAAATAGAACTTGAGGCCCTCTTCCACGGAACCGTTTCGCATCTTGATGGCATCGGCAAGCACGGCCACCCCCACGCGCACATTGGCGATCGGATCGAAGGCGGCAAGGCGCCCGCCATAAGCCTCGTAGCGCTTGGCATGGATCTCGGTCACCACTTGCATCAAGCCTTGGGCCCCCGCCTGACTTTGCACATAAGGGTGGAAATTGGACTCAATGGCCATCACCGCCAAAATGAAATGTGGCGCCAATTTGGTTTTCTTGGACAAAGCGTAAGACTCGGCCACCAAAGCGGCCACAGGTTCAGGCGCCACTTTGTACTTGCGGGCCAGCCACTCGGCCACCGCCACCTGGGGCTTGGGCAAATCCTGCAGGCGCAGGGCGGTGGCGCGCTCGGTCGTGTCTTGGGGCAGCCAGGACAGCAAAACTTGCCGATCACGCAGCCAACTGAACACCGCCCCTTCTGCCGAATGCAGCCAATGCGGATTGAGCCACAGGGCCAGCACCAAAGCGAGCGATGTCAAGCCCACCATGGCCAACCCACTGTGCGTGATGAGGAACATCCCCTGCGCGACATCGCGCAGGAAAGTTCGGCCGTGTTGGCACCAGGTGCAGGTTTGATTCATGGATGTTGAGCCCTGTCGGTATTATAAATTTGCCCCCTGTCTGGCCATCCCCGCCATCGCGGGATAATCGGGGCATGTCCCATCCCACCCGTGTGGTCGTCGGTTTGTCCGGCGGCGTCGATTCCGCTGTCACCGCTCACCTGCTCAAGCAACAAGGCCATGAGGTGATCGGCATCTTCATGAAAAATTGGGAAGACGACGACGACAGCGAATACTGCTCCTCCAACATTGACTTCGTGGATGCCGCTGCCGTGGCCGATGTGCTGGGCATCGAGATCGAACATGTCAATTTTGCGGCCGATTACAAAGACCGGGTTTTTTCCGAGTTTGTGCGCGAATACCAAGCCGGACGCACGCCCAACCCGGACATCTTGTGCAATGCTGAAATCAAGTTCAAATCGTTCCTCGACCACGCCATGCGCCTGGGCGCCGAAAAAATCGCCACCGGCCACTACGCCCGGGTGCGCCTGAATGAAGCCACCGGCCGCCATGAGCTGCTCAAGGGACTGGACCCCAGCAAAGACCAAAGCTATTTTTTGCATCGCCTGAACCAGGCCCAGCTGTCCAAAACCCTGTTCCCGGTGGGCGAGTTGCACAAAACCGAGGTGCGCCGCATCGCGCAAGAAATCGGTCTGCCCAACGCCAAGAAAAAAGACTCGACTGGCATCTGCTTCATCGGCGAGCGGCCTTTCCGAGAGTTCTTGAACCGCTACATCAGCAAGGAACCCGGCCCGATCAAAGACCCGTCAGGGCGCACCATTGGCCAACATGTGGGCCTGAGCTTCTACACCTTGGGGCAACGCCAAGGCTTGGGGATTGGCGGCATCAAAGCCAAAGGTGCGGACATGAAAGCCTTGCAAGCACGCGGCTTGCGCGGCGCGGGCGAGCACACGCCCTGGTTTGTGGCCCGCAAAGACATCCCCCACAACACCTTGTGGGTGGTGCAAGGGCACGACCACCCCTGGCTGCTGTCACCCCAACTGCAAGCCACCGACGTGAGTTGGTGTGCGGGCCAGACCCCCACGCCTGGCGCTTATGCGGCCAAAACGCGTTACCGACAAACCGATGCGCCCTGCAGCCTGCAAGGGCTCGGCCTGCCCGGTGGGTCAACGGGCTTTGAGCTGTCGTTCAGCGATCCCCAATGGGCGGTCACCCCTGGCCAAAGCGCCGTGCTCTACGACGGCGAAGTGTGTCTGGGTGGCGGCGTGATCCAGTCGGCCAGCGCCTGCCCCAGCACCACGGACTGAGCTCAAGGCTCCATTTGGTGCAGCTTTTTGTGAATGCGTTGCACCGCCTTCCACACCCCCCAAAACACGACCGGCACCAAGGCACCGACCACCACTTCGGGCTGGAAGGGCATGCCAGCTGCGGTCAAGGCCTTGACCACGTAGAGCAAAAGGCTGATCACGTAATACGAGATCGCCGCGATCGACAGCCCTTCCACCGTGCTTTGCAAGCGCAATTGCAAAGCTTGGCCTTTGGTCAGTTTTTCCAGCAGCACCTGGTTTTGCGCTTCGGTCGCGATGTCGACGCGGGTGCGTAACAAGGCACTGGTGCGCGAGACCCGCTCGGCCAAAGAAGCCAGCCGCTTCTCGGTGGCCTGCACCGTGGCCATGGCCGGTGACAAGCGCCGCTGCATGAACTCTCCCAAAGTCTGGGTGCCTGAGATCGGCCGCTCACGCAGCTCGGTCAAACGTTGGCTGACCAAGGTGTCGTAAGCCCGTGTGGCCGAAAACCTGAAGCCGTGTTCGGCGGTGGCCCGCTCGATGCGGGCGGCCAAAGCCACCAGCGCATCGAGCAGCGCCTGGTCGGTCTGCCCCTTGCGCTCCAGCGAACCCGTGATGTCGGCCAACTGCGATTCGGCGGACGACAACATGGCCGACAGGTTTTTGGCCACAGGCAAGCCGCGCAAAGCCATCAGGCGGTAGGTTTCAACTTCGAGCACCCGCTGCGAAATGCGGCCTGCACGCGCCTCGGTCGTGCCTTCTGGGGCCAGCACCAGCATGCGCTCAAAACCATCGGCACCAATGCGGAAATTCGTCAAGATGCACGAGTGGGGCATGCCCTCGGTGGTGTTGCCCATGCGCGAAGCCAATACCGCCCCTTCGCCCAACCAGGTTTGCGCAATCGGGATCAGGTCCCCTTGGTCGATGTCGGCCTGCAGCATGCCCATGTGGATCGCGGCCATGGTTTGGCCGGGCAAGCCGCGCAGCCAATCGGTCCCAGGCGCCACATGCGCGGCCAGCTCGGGCAAGGTCTCCCCCCAGCCCGCATGCGCTGGCAGCGTTTGCACAATGGAGTAACGGGTGAATTCGGTGTGGCGCTCCCACTTGACGGTGTAGTGGTCGCAGCGCAAGCGCAAAAAATTGCCCTGCATGCGGTCCAGGGTCAAATCGGCGTGCCCCGGCAAAAGCTGCAAATGGGCCAATTCTTGCTCGCGCGATACGCCCTCATTGAGCACCGCCACATACACGATCAAGGCGGGCAAGCGCACCCGGGCTGAGGGCCGGGCGTGGACCTCGTTGTGCAGCTCACGACGCTGGGCGTCCTCTTTTGGCAAAAACCGGGATGTGATTTCGTTCATGGCCAATTTTTCAATAAAAAACCCGTGACGCGGGACACGGGTTGAGGGGTGAGCCAAGGGCTTGGAAAGCGCCTGCGTGTGGGTCAGAACGGAATGTCGTCGTCCATGTCGTCAAAGTTGCTGGCCGCCGGTCTGGGCGCTGGCGCGGCAGCAGGGCGTTGCGCGGGTGCTGCGGCCGGACGCGAAGGGGCTTGGCGTGGCGCATAACCACCGCCACCACCGCCGTCGTCGGAGGGGCCGCCCATGCCTTGACGGCTCCCCAGCATCTGCATGCTGTCGGCGCGGATGTCGGTCGCGTATTTCTCAACGCCGTTTTTGTCGGTGTACTTGCGGGTGCGCAGACTGCCCTCGACATACACCTGGCTGCCTTTGCGCAGGTATTGGCCGGCGATTTCGGCCAACTTGGCAAAAAAGCTGATGCTGTGCCATTCGGTGGCTTCTTTCATCTCGCCGGACTGCTTGTCTTTGTAACGGTCGGTGGTGGCCACACGGATGCTGGTGACGGCATCGCCCGAGGGCAAATAGCGGGTTTCGGGGTCGGCGCCCAGATTGCCGACGATGATGACTTTGTTGACGGATGCCATGAAAACTCCTCGATGATGTTCGAATTATGGGGCCAATCCGGCGCCCTGGCAGCCCCCCGCCGCACGCGTGGCTGCGGCGGTCAGGCCGGCGGCGCAGCCACGGCCACCCGCCCCGGTGTTTGCATGGGCCACGCCACCAGCAACCAGCCCAGCAAGGCGGCTGCGCAGCACAGAAACAGGGCGGGCGTGCCCCAGGACTTGACCAACCAGCCCCCCATCAAGCCACCCACAAAGAAGCCAAAAGACTGCAGTGTGTTGTAGACCCCCATGGCCGTGCCCCGCAAAGCCCGGGGTGCCATGCGCGAAGCCAGGCTCGGTTGCGTCGCTTCCAGCGCGTTGAAACCGCAAAAGAAGAGCAGCAACAAAGCCGCCATCGCGCCCAAATGGGTGGTGCCCATCGACTGCCAAAACAAGCCGCCCTCCACCACCAAGATCAGCGCAATCGAGAGCAAAAACACCTGTTTCAGATGGCCGCGCCGCTCCAAGCTGAAAACCACCCCCAAAAACAAAAACGACACCAGCACAGCGGGCAAATAAACCTGCCAATGCTGCGCGGTCTGCAAACCCGCTTGCACCAACAAGGCGGGCACCGCCACCCACATGGCCAGTTGCACCGCATGCAAGACAAACACCCCCACATTCAAGCGCATCAGATCGGCGTTCACCAGCACATCGCGCAAACGGCCCCGGTGCTGCCCCAGTTCCGGCTCGGGAGCAGCAGGGGCGCCCCAAATCACGACGCCCACACCCAATAAAGCCAGCACGCCTGTCAACCAGAACAAGCCCGACAAACCGATCCAAGCCGTCAGCAAGGGCGACACCACCAAAGACAATGCAAACATCAAGCCGATGCTGCCTCCGACCAAAGCCATGGCCTTGGTGCGCACCTCGTCCCGGGTCAGGTCAGCCAGCAAAGCGGTCACAGCGGCCGATACGGCCCCCGCGCCTTGAAGGCTTCGGCCCACCAACAAACTGCTCAGGTCGTTCGCCGCGGCCGCCCAAAAGCTGCCCAGTGCAAAGACCACCAAACCCAAGACGATGACGCGCTTGCGCCCAAAACGGTCAGACGCCATGCCGAAAGGCAGCTGCAACAGGCCTTGCGTCAAGCCGTAAATGCCCATGGCCAAACCCAGCATCACCGGGTCTTCGCCACCTGGATAGCGCCGCGCCTCCAGGGCAAACACCGGCAAAACCAGAAACAAACCAAGCATGCGCAGCGCAAAAATACCCGCCAGCGAGGCACTGGCGCGGCGCTCGGTGGGCGTCATGTCCAAGGAGTGAGAAGAAAGCGAAGGGGAATGCACGGGATCTGCCACCAAAAATTCTGCAAAAGGCGTCAAGCCAAGCGGGGATTGTCCCTGATGGCGGGCATGCGGTGCCAAAAACAAGGCTGGCAGGGATAATCAAAGGTTTTGCTGATCTGGCCCCACCGTGAAACTTGCTGACTCCCCTCTCTTGCCCGAAGAACCCGAACCCGCGCGGTATTTGGCCTCGGCGCTGCGGCAGACCCACATCAGCGTGCGGGGTGCGCGCACCCACAACCTGAAAAACATCGATCTCGACATCCCGCGCAACCAGCTGGTGGTGATCACCGGGCTGTCGGGCTCGGGCAAATCGAGCCTGGCTTTTGACACGCTGTACGCCGAAGGCCAGCGCCGCTATGTGGAAAGCCTGTCGGCCTATGCGCGGCAGTTTTTGCAGCTGATGGACAAGCCCGATGTGGACCTGATCGAAGGCCTGTCGCCGGCGATTTCCATCGAACAAAAAGCCACCAGCCACAACCCGCGCTCCACCGTGGGCACCGTGACCGAGATCCACGACTACCTGCGCCTCTTGTATGCCCGCGCAGGCACGCCGTATTGCCCCGACCACAACTTGGCGCTGCAAGCGCAGACCGTGAGCCAGATGGTGGACGCCGTGCTGGCCCTGCCCGAAGACACCAAGCTGATGATCCTCGCGCCCATTGCGCGCGAGAAAAAAGGCGAGTTCGAGAAAGTGTTTGAGCAGATGCAGGCGCTGGGCTATGTGCGCTTTCGCATCAATGGCCAGACGGTGGAGGTGGAAGACCTGCCCACGCTCAAGAAAACCGAAAAGCACAACATCGACGTGGTGGTGGACCGCATCAAGATCCGCTCCGAAGAGGATGCCAAGGCAAGAGACGCCCTGCGCCAGCGCTTGGCCGAGAGCTTTGAAGCCGCGCTGCACCTGGCCGAGCACCGCGCTGTGGCGCTCGAGATGGACACGGGCAAAGAGCACCTGTTCAACGCCAAGTTCTCCTGCCCGGTGTGCACCTACTCCATCAGCGAGCTGGAGCCGAGGCTGTTCTCCTTCAACTCGCCCATGGGCGCTTGCCCCACCTGTGACGGCATTGGCAGCATGGCGTTTTTTGACCCGGAGCGGGTCGTCGCTTTTCCCTCGCTCAGTTTGGCCAGTGGAGCCATCAAGGGCTGGGACCGGCGCAATGGCTTTTACTTCAGCATGCTCGAGAGCCTGGCCAAGCATTACCAGTTCGACATCGAAACGCCCTTCGAGAAACTCGCGCCAAGCCACCAACACGTCTTGCTGTTCGGCTCGGGCGAAGAAGACATCAAGTTCAGCTACGTGATGGAATCTGGCGCATCGCAGGGCAAGAAGGTCAGCAAGAAACACCCGTTTGAAGGGATCATCCCCAACATGACGCGGCGCTACCGCGAGACCGATTCGGCCGTGGTGCGCGAGGACCTGGCGCGTTACCGCAACATGCAGGCCTGCACCGATTGCCAAGGCACGCGCTTGCGGCGCGAAGCCCGCCATGTGCGCATTGGCGAGGGCACACAAGCCCGCGCCATCTACGACATCAGCCACATCACCTTGGGCGAGTCGCAGCAATACTTTCAGGGCCTGACCATGCACGGGGCCAAGGCCGAGATCGCCGACAAGGTGGTGCGCGAGATCGCCCTGCGCCTGAAGTTCCTGAACGACGTGGGCCTGAATTATTTGAGTCTGGACCGCAGCGCCGACACCTTGTCGGGCGGCGAGTCGCAACGCATTCGCCTGGCCAGCCAGATTGGCTCGGGCCTCACGGGCGTGATGTATGTGCTGGACGAGCCCAGCATCGGGCTGCACCAGCGCGACAACGACCGCCTGATCGGCACCTTGCAGCACCTGCGCGACATCGGCAACAGTGTGCTGGTCGTCGAGCACGACGAAGACATGATCCGCGTGGCCGACCACGTGATCGACATGGGGCCTGGTGCGGGCGTGCACGGCGGGCGCGTGATGGCGCAAGGCACCTGCGCCGACATCCTGGCCGCGCCCGACTCGGTCACCGGCCAATACATGTCGGGCCGCAAAAAGATCGAGATCCCCAAGCGGCACAAAGCGGGCAAGGACTTCATCGAGATCATCGGGGCATCAGGCAATAACCTGAAAAACGTGCACGTGAAGTTCCCCGTGGGGCTGCTCACTTGCGTGACCGGGGTGTCGGGTTCGGGCAAATCCACCTTGGTCAACGACACGCTGTACACCGCCGCCGCACACCAGATTCACCGGGCACACGATGAGGCCGCCGCCCACGAAGAGATCAAAGGGCTGGAGCACTTTGACAAGGTCATCAACGTCGACCAGTCGCCCATTGGCCGCACGCCGCGCAGCAACCCCGCGACCTACACCGGCTTGTTCACCCACATCCGCGAGTTGATGGCCGAGGTGCCCGCTGCGCGCGAGCGTGGCTACGGCCCGGGGCGCTTCAGCTTCAACGTGAGCGCCTCATCGGGAGGGGGCCGCTGCGAAGCCTGCCAGGGCGACGGCATGGTGAAGGTGGAGATGCACTTTTTGCCCGATGTGTATGTGCCCTGCGACGTGTGCCACGGCATGCGCTACAACCGCGAAACGCTGGAGGTGCAATACAAGGGCCAAAACATCGCGCAGATTTTGAACATGACGGTGGAAGCCGCGCACCAGTTCTTCAGCGCCGTGCCCAACATCGCGCGCAAGCTGCAAACCCTGCTCGATGTGGGCCTGACCTACATTCGCCTGGGGCAAAGCGCCACCACCCTCTCGGGCGGCGAGGCGCAGCGCGTGAAGTTGGCGCTGGAATTGTCCAAACGCGACACGGGCCGCACGCTCTACATCCTGGACGAACCCACCACCGGTCTGCACTTTGCCGACATCGATCTGCTGCTGAAAGTCTTGCACCAGCTGCGCGATGCGGGCAACACCATCGTCATCATCGAGCACAACCTGGACGTGATCAAAACCGCCGACTGGCTGATCGACATGGGGCCGGAAGGCGGCGCGGGTGGCGGCACCGTGCTGGGTGAGGGCACGCCCGAGCAACTGGCCCAAAACAAAGCGAGCTTCACGGGCCACTACTTGGCGCGCTTGCTCATTTGATGCGGCCCGATGATGTTTGCACTATTTTTTGTGGGAGCGGCGCCCTCGCCCCGCGGGCGGGACGCCCACCCCTTTTCATCCAACCACTTTTGAAACTTCAAGCCACTATGAAAACCGTGATCCGTGCTTTTTTCCGTACCCTGCGCATCGTGCTCGGCCCCGTCATGCTGCTCAAAGAACGCCTGACCCAACCGGCTGGCGTGCAACGCGCACCCGCCGAGCAAGCCGCTGTCGACCAAGCTTGCCAAAGCCTGGCGCTCTACCAGTTCAGCACCTGCCCGTTTTGCATCAAGGTGCGCCAGGAAATGCGCCGCCTGTCACTGCCCATTGCCAAGCGGGATGCGCAGCACGACACGACCCACCGCAACGCCTTGCTGCAAGGCAGTGGGGCCAGCAAAGTGCCTTGCCTCCAAATCACCGACGCCCATGGCCAGACCCGGTGGCTGCAAGACTCCAGCGAAATCGTGGCCTATTTGCGCGAACGGTTTGCGGCGCCTGCAGCCTGAGGGCCATGGGCCGCGCTGAACCGGTCAGGCAGCTTGAACCACCGTCAGCAAGGTCTGACCGTTCGCCACCAGTTTCTCGCCCTCGGCATCCACCGCAAACAAGTCGCAGCTGGTGAACACCTGCGCTTTGCCTGGTTTGACCACCCGCGCCCGGGCAATGAACTTTTGCCCCACTGCCGGCCGCAAGCAGTTGACTGAAAAGTTGGCGGCCAACAAATTGGGACCCGCCACGGTGCCGGCTGCGAAGCCGCAGGCGGTGTCGATGAGGGTGCCGATCAAGCCGGCATGCAAAAAGCCCGAATACTGACCGACTTCCGGCCGCCAAGGCATTTGGATTTCCACAAAGCCGGGCTCGGCCACCGTCACCTCGATGCCGCACCAGCGGTTGAATTCGGCCATGGCGTTGATTTTTTTCAACAGGTCGAGTGGACTCATTTCAATTTCCTTTGCTTGGTTTGCAACTGGACGATGTGCGCACGATCAAGCCAGCCGCTTCGTACCGCCGCAAGCGGTGCACCGACACCTGGGTCTTGGCAGAGAGTTCAGAAATGCGCATGGCTTCAGTCTAGCAACGCTCGCACAGTGCGAAGCTTGATCGCTTTGACGCCTGGGCGACAAGCCAGGCAGGCGTCTGCGCCGCAGGTGATACCCGGCTGCGCCCTGCTGGTGTACAAAACATCCTTGTTCAGGAGCACCCGATGACCACCCACCCCGCTTTGCCCCGTGCCCACCCTGCAGACGTGGGCCTGTGCCCCGAGCGCACGCAGCGCCTGATGGAAGTGTTGCGCCGCGAAGTGGCCAGCGGCAGGTTGCCAGGGGCTGTGGCCATGATCGCCCGGCGCGGGCAAATCGCCCTGCTGGAGGCCGTGGGCCAGCAAGACCCCAACACGGGCACGCCCATGCAGACCGACAGCATCTTCCGCATCTATTCCATGACCAAGCCGGTCGTGTCGGTGGCGGTGATGATGCTGTTCGAGCGCGGCCAATTGCTGCTCTCCGACCCGGTCAGCCGCTGGTTGCCCGAGTACGCGAACCAGCAAGTGGCCACGGCCCAGGGGCTGGAGCCCGTCAAGCAAGTGGCCACGGTGCAAGACCTGCTGCGCCACACGGCAGGGCTGACCTATGAATTTTTGGGCACATCGCCCGTGCAGCAGCAATACGACCTCGTCAAGATCGCCTCGCGCGAGCGCACCAACGCCGAGTTCTCGCAAACTCTGGCCGCGCTGCCTTTGCAGTTTCAGCCCGGCAGCATGTGGGCCTACAGCCGCGCCACCGATGTGCTGGGCAGGTTGGTCGAGGTGGTGAGTGGGCAGACCTTGGGCGCCTTCTTGCAAGCCGAAATCTTTGGCCCGCTGGGCATGGTGGAGACCGGCTTTGCCGTGCCGCCAGAGCACCACCACCGCATTGCCGAGCCCTTTGCGCATGACCCCGATGGCGGCGTGCCTATGAAGGTGCTCGAGCCCCGACAAGTGCCCGCCATGGAAGGTGGCGGCGGTGGCCTCATGTCCACCATGCTGGACTACAGTCGCTTTTTGCAGTGCTTGCGCAACCGGGGCGAGCTCAACGGTGTGCGCCTGCTGGGCCCACACACGGTGGACTACATGACCGCCGACCACTTGGGGCGCATCCCGGCCGATGGCACGCTGCTGCCGCCGGGCCACGGCTTTGGCCTCGGGTTTGCGGTGCGCACCCATTTGGGCATGGCGCCTGTGCCCGGCTCGGTGGGCCTCTATTACTGGGGCGGCATCGCGGGCACCACCTTCTTTGTGGACCCGGCCCTGGACATGGTTGCCATGCTGATGATTCAGGCGCCCAACCAAAGAGACTACTATCGCCCCTTGTTCCGCGACCTGGTGTACGCGGCCCTGCTGTAAACCATGGGCCGCTTGGCCAGCAATTCATGTGAGAGGCCACCCTGCGGCCGACTGCATGAAAATTTCGGCCACCATTCGCGCGCAGGGGCTCGCTCCTAAAAATGACCGCATCACCACCCGAAGAGAAGACAAGCATATGACCACATCCGGCCTCATGATGAACCGCCCCCTGCTCATTTCGGGCATCCTCGAACACGGCGCTGCGCAGTTCGGCGACCAAGAAATCGTCTCGCGCGAAACGCACGGGCCGCTGCACCGCACCACCTATGCCGAGACCGCCAAGCGCGCACGGCAGCTGGCCAACGCCCTGGCGCAGATGGGCCTGAAAGCGGGCAGCGCGGTGGGCTCGATCGCTTGGAACAACCACCGCCACCTGGAGGCGTATTACGCCGTCTCGGGCAGCGGCATGGTCATGCACACCTGCAACCCACGCCTGCACCCGCAGCAGTTGATCTATGTGATCAACCACGCCGAAGACGAGGTGGTGCTGTTTGACGCGACCTTCACGCCACTGGTCAAAGGCATTGCCGCGCATTGCCCCAAGGTCCGCGCTTGGGTCTGCCTGGCCGACGCGGCCAACACGCCTGCCATCGAAGGCGTGGCCCATGTGATGAATTACGAGGGCCTGATCACGGGCCACAGCGACACCTTCGACTGGCCCGAGCTGGACGACCAAACCGGCGCAGCGCTTTGCTACACCTCGGGCACCACCGGCAACCCCAAGGGCGTGCTGTACACGCACCGCGCCATCGTGCTGGACGCCACCACCGCCTGCCTGCCCGATGTGCTGGGCTTCTCCACGCAAGAGACGGTTCTGCCCGTGGTGCCCATGTTCCACATCAACGCCTGGTGCATCCCCTACGCGGCGCTGGTCGCGGGCACCAAGCTGGTCTTGCCCGGCCCCAAGCTCGACGGCGCCAGCCTGTTCGAATTGATGGACAGTGAGCAGGTCACCATCAGCGCGGGCGTGCCCACCATCTGGATGGGCCTGATCCAACACGTCGAGCAAAACAACTTGCGCTTTGCCCACATGAAGCGCACCTGCGTGGGCGGCTCGGCCATGCCCATGGCGCTGATCGCCAAATTCATGGACAACTACGGCGTGGAAGTGCGCCACGGCTGGGGCATGACCGAAACCACCGCCGTGGCAACCATGAGCAACTTGAGCCGCGCCGACCGCCTCAAGCCCGCCGCCGAGCAGCACGCCATCGTGGCCAAGCAAGGCAAAACCGTCTCAGGCATCGAGATCAAAGTCGTCGATGAAAACGGCGCCACCTTGCCGCGCGATGGCACATCGCAAGGCGAGCTGATGGTGCGCGGCCAGTGGATCGTGGAGCGCTACTTCAAAGCCGAGAAAACCGCGCTGGTGGACGGCTGGTTCCCCACGGGCGACATCGCCACCATCGACGCGAGCGGCACCATGCAAATCCGCGACCGCACCAAGGACGTGATCAAGACCGGGGGCGAATGGATCAGCTCGATCGACCTGGAAAACGCCGCAGTGGGGCACCCCGCTGTGGCCATGGCCGCCGTCATTGGCGTCAAGCACCCCAAGTGGGACGAGCGCCCGCTGCTGTTCATCGTGCGCAAGCCGGGACAGTCGCTGGACAAACAAGAGATCCTCGACTTCCTCACCACCCAAGTGGCCAAGTGGTGGGTGCCCGACGATGTGGTCTTCCTCGAATCCCTGCCCGTGGGCGGCACCGGCAAGGTTCAGAAAAACGACCTGCGCAAGGAATACGGCGGCGTGTTCAGCTGATCGCCTTGCCTGTGGGAGGCCATCCCTGTGGGAGGCCACTCCTGTGGAAGGCCACCCCTGTGGGATGCTGTCTCTGTGGGAGGCCGCCCCTGCGGCCGAATGTCGGTGCACTGTGCGGCTTGCGCATGGCCACATGCCTTCGCGAGCAGGGGCTCGCTCCCACTTGGATCACTGCCCTTGAAAGGCCACCATTGTGGGAGGCCACTCCTGTGAAAGACCACCCCTGTGGAAGGCCACCCCTGTGGAAGACCACCCCTGTGGAAGGCCACCCCTGTGGAAGGCCACCCCTGTGGAAGGCCACCCCTGTGGAAGGCCACCCCTGTGGAAGGCCACCCCTGTGGAAGGCCACCCCTGAGGGATGCTGTCTCTGTGGGAGGCCGCCCCTGCGGCCGAATGTCGGTGCACTGTGCGGCTTGCGCCTGGCCACAGCCTTCGCGAGCAGGGGCTCGCGGCCACTTGCATCCGATCAGGCTTTGGCGCTGGGGCGCTCGTTCATGCGGTCGCGCCAGGCTTGCAAGGCATCCATGCCTTCGTCACCCGGCACAAACTTCATCAAGCCCCGTGCAAACTCCAACGCGCAAAACGCGGTGATGTCGGCAATCGTGAAGCGCTCGCCCGCGACCCAGGGCTGGCTTTGCAGGCGCTGGTCAAAACCCCGCGCCACATCCCGCACCTTTTCTGCCTGCGAGCGGCCAAACTCGGGGAACTGGGGCTTCTCCAAAGCCGCCAAGCCCGGATGACTGTGGCGGATCGCGTTGGCGATGCCGCCCAGCAAATACAGCTCCACCTGTCGGTCGGCCATCTCGATGAAGCCCCGCTCGTCACCGTCCACCCCCATCAAGTTGGGTTCAGGAAAGCGGCCTTCGAGCAAGGTGCAGATCGCCCGCGTTTCGGTGATGACGCGGCCGTCATCCAGCTCCAGCGCAGGCACTTTGGCCAAGGGGCTTTTGGCCAGGTACTCGGGCTGACGGTGCTCCCCCCCGTTAAGGTCCATGTTCACCATCTCGATGCCGGTGATGTTTTTCTCGACCAAGAACATCAGCACCCGGCGAGGGCTGGGGGCACGGTGGGCGGTGTAGAGCTTCATGGGGTTTCCTTGGGTCAGCGCAGGCCTGCAGGCTAGCACCAGGACCGCGCCCAGACTGGCACAGACATGACAGCCAGTCACAGGGCGGACAGCGCGCAAGTGCTGCAGCCATTCAAATCGGGGCATGCACAGATGCTTATCCACTGACCTTCCACGGCTGGCCTATGAACTTTGACATTCCACCAGACATTGCTGCCCTGCGCGACCGCACGCGGCAGTTCATTGCCGAGCAAGTGATCCCCCTCGAGGGCGACCCGCGCCACGGCCTGCACGGCCCGTCCGAAGACCTGCGCCGCGAGCTGGTGGCCCGCGCACGCGCAGCGGGCTTGCTCACGCCGCATGCCTCCTTGGCGATGGGCGGCCTGGCCCTGAGCCACATGGCCAAGGCGGTGGTGTTCGAAGAGGCCGGGTACTCCAACCTGGGGCCGACCGCGCTCAACATCCACGCCCCCGACGAAGGCAACATCCACCTCATGGAAGAAGTGGCCACCCCCGCGCAAAAGGAGCGCTGGCTGCGCCCGCAGGTGGCGGGCCTCACGCGCTCGTGCTTTGCCATGACCGAGCCCGACCCAGGGGCTGGTGCTGACCCGTCGATGCTCCAAACCACCGCGGTGCAAGAGGGCGACGACTACCTGATCAGCGGCGTCAAATGGTTCATCACCGGGGCCGACGGTGCGGATTACGCCATCGTCATGGCCCGCATGGAAGACGGCACGGCCACCATGTTTTTGACCGACATGAACAAAGCGGGCATCACGCTCGAGCGCAGCATGGACGCGATGGACAACTGCTTCACCGGTGGCCACGGCGTGCTGCGTTTCGACAACTTGCGTGTGCCCGCCACCGATGTGCTGGGCCAAGTGGGCCAAGGCTTTCGCTACGCCCAAATTCGCTTGGCACCCGCACGCCTGACGCACTGCATGCGCTGGCTGGGACAGGCCCGGCGCGCACACGACATCGCACTGGCCTACGCCAGCCGCCGCCAAGCCTTTGGCAAAGCACTGGCCGAGCACGAGGGTGTGGGTTTCATGCTGGCCGACAACGACATCGACCTGCACACCGCACGGCTGCACATCTGGCACACCGCCTGGCTGCTGGACCAAGGCCACAAAGGCGGCTTTGAATCGAGCCGCGCCAAAGTGGCTTGCTCCGAAGCCGAATGGCGCGTGGTGGACCGCTGCGTGCAAATTCTCGGCGGTCAAGGCGTGACCACCGAAACCCCCGTGATGCGCATCTTCATGGACATGCGCGCCTTCCGCATTTATGACGGCCCGAGCGAAGTGCACCGCTGGAGCATGGCGCGCAAACTGGTTTACAAGGCGCAGCAGGCTGCTAAAGCTTCTCTGGAGAAATAGCCGCCCACGGGTCATCTCTCTGAGCTGCCTACACGGCAGTGAACTTCAGCAACACCTCGGTCTTGAGCACCTGCGATTTCTGAGCTGCCTACACGGCAGTGAACGCGTCGAGCTTGGCGCCGCTTCCAGGCACGGCTTTCTGAGCTGCCTACACGGCAGTGAACTCGGCCAACGGCGGCGACAGCTACTGCAAGCTTTTCTGAGCTGCCTACACGGCAGTGAACTCAAAGCGCTTGAGGGGTGCGATGGGGGTGGTTTTCCGAGCTGCCTACACGGCAGTGAACAGGCTTGGGTGGTGTTTTGCCGCTGTTGTTTTTTTCTGAGCTGCCTACACGGCAGTGAACACGGGTGCTGGCTGATCTGCCAGCGCCTCCAATTTCTGAGCTGCCTACACGGCAGTGAACGTAGTCATTTGATTCTCCTGCGCCTTCCCTTTTTTCTGAGCTGCCTACACGGCAGTGAACTGGCTGCGACTTGGTGCAACATTGCGGGGCATTTTCTGAGCTGCCTACACGGCAGTGAACCGCTGTCCATGCACCAGCACCTCGCGCTGAGCTTTCTGAGCTGCCTACACGGCAGTGAACAAGAAGCGACACAAATGAGTTTCGCTAACTGATTTCTGAGCTGCCTACACGGCAGTGAACTTCATCCCTGGCTTTGACGATCAGCGCCTGGATTTTCTGAGCTGCCTACACGGCAGTGAACGATGAGGGGCTTGAGGCCAGTGGCCCGAAAACTTTCTGAGCTGCCTACACGGCAGTGAACCAGTACCCAACCGACAAGGGATGCGGCCAAAATTTCTGAGCTGCCTACACGGCAGTGAACGGGTTGTGGACGGTGCCCGCTTGGCCCGTGTATTTCTGAGCTGCCTACACGGCAGTGAACCCCAAGTGCATCACTTGCGCGAGGGCCAAGGCTTTCTGAGCTGCCTACACGGCAGTGAACTTGGTGCGGTCATGTCCAAGTCAAGCTGAATTTTTCTGAGCTGCCTACACGGCAGTGAACGGCACGCCCTACACCTGCACCAAGCCCTTCTTTTTCTGAGCTGCCTACACGGCAGTGAACCGCAGGCACACACACGCTGTACGCGCGCTATGTTTTCTGAGCTGCCTACACGGCAGTGAACGATTCGCCACCACGCTCGTCTGTCACGCCTGCTTTCTGAGCTGCCTACACGGCAGTGAACTGCAAGCGCTTCGTGAATGATCCTTAGTCCAATTTCTGAGCTGCCTACACGGCAGTGAACGGGTTGGATTTTGTCAATGCATTACGCCCGGTTTTCTGAGCTGCCTACACGGCAGTGAACATGGTGCGCACGTGGGCGCTTTACTGGCCAATTTTCTGAGCTGCCTACACGGCAGTGAACGGGTTGCCCCAAGCCGCAGCCATTCTGAGTAATTTCTGAGCTGCCTACACGGCAGTGAACAGGGTCGCCCCAAGCCGGAGCCATTCTGAATATTTCTGAGCTGCCTACACGGCAGTGAACTTCAGGGTGTCGAGCACGTTGGGCTCGGTGTCTTTCTGAGCTGCCTACACGGCAGTGAACGTGGCCAGCGCCACGCTCTACCCGGCCCAAGTTTTCTGAGCTGCCTACACGGCAGTGAACAACAGCGGCGCGGCGGCCAGCCTGACCTTTGTTTTCTGAGCTGCCTACACGGCAGTGAACATTATGGAAATCGATGGCAAAGCCCCTTATTCTTTCTGAGCTGCCTACACGGCAGTGAACACCCATGTGCGCTGTGCCTCCAGCTTGTCAATTTTCTGAGCTGCCTACACGGCAGTGAACGCTGGCGGGCGCCCACGGCGGGCGCTTGCCAGTTTCTGAGCTGCCTACACGGCAGTGAACTTTTTAAGCCGGGGCGGCACGCGCCTCACGCTTTTCTGAGCTGCCTACACGGCAGTGAACCTCGGGCACGTTGATCTCCCACGCCCACTTGATTTCTGAGCTGCCTACACGGCAGTGAACTTTGGGATGACGTGCTGTCATGCATGGGCGATTTTCTGAGCTGCCTACACGGCAGTGAACAAAAGAAGCCATTGAGACGGCGGACGGCATCAATTTCTGAGCTGCCTACACGGCAGTGAACGTGGTCTTGCCATGTTGGCATCGGGCAGTTGTTTTCTGAGCTGCCTACACGGCAGTGAACTTCACGGTTCAGAATTGTCTTGGCAACATCAATTTCTGAGCTGCCTACACGGCAGTGAACATCTGCAACAGCGTGGCGCAATCGGTCATCGATTTCTGAGCTGCCTACACGGCAGTGAACATGGCCATTGCCGGGGCCGTTTGTGCTTATGATTTCTGAGCTGCCTACACGGCAGTGAACAACTACGCCGAGCGCATCACCCTGGCCGAGCATTTCTGAGCTGCCTACACGGCAGTGAACCGCGCCGCAGCGGTCAAAGAGGCCAAGCAATTTTTCTGAGCTGCCTACACGGCAGTGAACGGGTCATAGTGGGGATTGAACTCGCGCACAGTTTTCTGAGCTGCCTACACGGCAGTGAACTGGTCGTTTCTCGTTTTGACGTCGGCCGCCTGTTTCTGAGCTGCCTACACGGCAGTGAACATGACCCCCAAACGCGGCCTAACCCACGCCGATTTCTGAGCTGCCTACACGGCAGTGAACACCTCAAAGCTGTGGTTTTCCACTTCGGCATTTTTCTGAGCTGCCTACACGGCAGTGAACTTGGGTAATGGCTTGCGCGGTGTCCCATATTTTTTCTGAGCTGCCTACACGGCAGTGAACAAGCTCAGTGCGAGCGCGGTCAGCGTCAACGCTTTCTGAGCTGCCTACACGGCAGTGAACTACACCCAATCGCCACTAAGTGTTTGACCCGTCAGGGTATTTTTAGGGATGTCCAAAAAATCCCAAATTCCAACCCCTGTTGCAAGTCCTTGATTTACAAGGGTTTGCAACTGGGCCAGAAAAAAAGGGTCAGAACCAGGGCACGGTAGCTTGACTACTCAAACCGTAGGCACCAAATTCGCCCGACACAGGCTTGGTCTGAATGGGGCCGTGGCGGACGAAGAGGCGAAAGCGCTGCCCGCCTGTGCTGTTGCTTTGCAGGTTGATGAACGGGTCGCTCAGCTTGGGCGCTAGCGGCACGTGGATGCATGCTTGCGCCTGCGCCTCGCTGATGCCCTCGCGCTGCATGAGGCGTTTGACCAAGCGGCGCTTCACCCGCTCGGGACTGCTTTGCACCTGTACGCGGCGCACGCCGCGGTGCTGCGCCGTGGCGGGCACGGTGGCGATAGGGCTGGTTTGCACCAGTTCGCGCATGGCCCCGAGCCACGGCTGGGCTTGCAGCGCAGTCAAGTCGGCCGCACTGCCGTGCAGGCGCAGCACGTTGCCCAGGTGCTTTTTGGTGTGTGCAGGAAAGCTCACACCGACGCTTTGCGTGGCGAGCGCCACCAAGGCTTTATGCAGCTTGGCGTACAGGGCGTTGAGCAGTACGGTGGCGGGAAACTCTGGGTCTGGCCGCAGGTGGATGTCGATGTAGTGGTTCATGGCGCTCAGTCCTCTGCGTTTTGTCCATTACTTTCGCTTGATTTTTTACCCTTTGCTCGACTAAAAACACCTCCACGGATCAGAACAGCGATTACAAAATTTTTTTGTTCGTCTGATAGTTCTTTACCGCACATCCACTTACCCAGTAGCGTGTAGAAGTCATCGTTGGTTTCAGTTGGTTTGCGATACGCGAAAGATTTGTTCGTGACAGAACCATAAGGCTCTACGGCAATGGGGCTAGTGATATCAGCCCCCTGATACCAGTTATCAATTGTTCGAATTGCATTTCCAATTTTTTGAGAATGCAAGGCAGCGGTGTCAGCGACTTTGTACAAAGTCTTCCCTTTTCTGGCTTTTTTTCCATCACTAAGAGTTCTCTCTTGTCCAGACAAGATCAACTCCTGAGATGGATATACCTCTTGCCCTACCCCCACGCGCACAAAAGCGGTAATGTGCAAAAGCACGTGTTGCTGACCGCTCAAACCGTTTTCAATCAAAGCGGCCAAGGGTTGCACGTCGCCGCCCTTATTGTTTGAGCCAGAAAAGTCGCAGAGTGAGGTTTTTAACGCATCAAACATCCAGCTTTCTTTGGCTTTACCGTCCACCATGTGGGCCACACGCACTTCCACGTTTTCAGCGCCCATGCGGTTGCGCCATAAAAAGCGGCCATTGGCCAAGTTTTGTGCATAGCGGCTCGCAAGGACTTTTAAACCGAAGTTGTTTATATAGTCAGTCACGATCTCTTTTAGTCTCGACTCATACGACAGGATGTTGCATGCGGAAGGATGTGCGAATCCCGGCAATATCCTCATGCTGAACTGCACTCTCAGCGTGTCGAGATTTGGGGGCAGTCTAGATTCATCTACGGTCTGCAAGTTAGGGTTACCAATATCCGCGTCCAGTTCCGCCGGATCATGGTCTTTCGTTTGCAAATCGTTCGAAATCGTTCCCCTTATGGATTTTTCAGTAACTTTTATCGCTTGCCAGAGTGACTCATTTGCTCGGTCATTCCAGCGCCCTGCATAAAAAATTCCATCTGATGGATCAAGCTTTCTTTCAAAAGCCAATACAGGTGGGGTGATGTCCCATGCGGGTTTTGATGCTTTCTTTGCCATGGTGTTTGCTCCTTAAAAAATTAATCAAAGTCAAGTTGGTTGGGGTTGGAAGATGAGGTGTCGTTTTCGCTGTCTCCACGCTCTGCGGCCATGTCGGCCTCAGCGCTTGGGGCCTTGTCATCGGGTGCGCGGTAGCCGTTCACGCAGCGGTACAAGCCCAGTTCTGGGTCGTACTCGGGTTTCCACATGAAGGCTTCGGCGATCTCCAAGCGGTGTGGGCTGACCCATTGACCGATGGAGTACACGCTTTCGACAAAGCGAAAGGGCGTGTTCGCATCGCGAGCGTTGGCTACGGTGCCAGTCTCGTAGCTGCTTAAGGTGGCAAAGCCCACGGGCATGGGCACCAGCCAGCCTGGGCGCGCGTCTTGTTTCCAAGTCACTTGACCTGTGGCTTCATCCGATTGCGCACGGTGGTTGATGCGCGACAAATCCAGCCACGCGTCCAGCAGCGTGGGCGCGGCGCTGGCGCTCGTCGTAGTGGCTTGGGCCGCATGCTCGGCTTGCAATGTTTGAAGGCGTTGCTGCAGCACGTCGTCGCGCGTGACCAAGGCAAAGCCCGGCAGCAAGCGGCGGCGCAGTTGCTTGAACTGTTTAAGCTGGTCTTCAGGCTCGGCCTTGAGCACCTCCATGCGCGGTGTACGCTGGGGGGCTCGCAGCTTTTGCAAGGTCGGCATGATGCTGCCCCCCGCCAGCCGCATACCCGCCACCTCGGCGGCCACGGCCTCTGCGGCGGCTTGCGCGTCTTCGTCACTCACATAGCCTTGGGCTGTATGCACGGTGAAGACCAGAGAAATGTCCAAATGCGCACGCCCTTCCTCCACGATGGCGGCTGTGCCGCCGTCTTGCAGCACCGGGTTGCGCGTGAGGGCAAAGCTGCGCGTGTAGCCGCCGGTCGTGACTTGCGGCTCAAAGCGGTGGCAGACCACGCCCACCGATTCAAAGCGCAGGCTGGCAGCAAGAGCATTGGCCTCGCCCGCTTTTTGCATCAAACGCCGTTGCAGCGCCACCATGAAGCCGGTGAACGCGGTGATGGCTGGGAAGCCCCAGGTCATGGGGCTGCTGATGCAATTGGCATTTTGCACGCGCAAGCGCGGCAGGGTGAGCAGGTGCTTAGACATGGGCCACCTCTTGCTTGGCGTTTTGCGCTGTGGTGTCGGCCAGCTCGTCGGCCCGCATGTCGAGCCAGCACATGGCTTCCTCCAAGCCGCCGCGCTCATAGGCTTTCAGGGCCTCTTCGCACAGCTTGCGCCACACGTTGTACTCGGGGTCGCCCACGGGCAGGCTGCCTGCTGGGGTGCTTTGTAATTGGTGGTTGAACCACAGGGCAAAGTCTTCACTCACCACGTTCAGCGTGTCCGTGGGCGGTGTTTGGTTTTGCGCGTGTGCTTGCTGCCATGCGCCTTCGGGGTCAAGCCAAAACGCGTGCTGTGGTTTGAGTTTGCACTCAGGCTGCGCCACCCAGCCCGACTCCAACTCGCGCAATTCCGTGGTGAATTGCAAAAGCTCCAGCAGCAAGGCGTTCACATGCTGGGCCCGGCGGTTGCGTGTGGGCAGCGTTGCGGGCGGGTCGGTCTTCAAAAACTTCAGCAAAGTCCGAAGCTCGGTTTTCACCTCCGCCCTGCGCCCATAACGCCCGAACATCGATTCGGTGTTAAGCAGGGGCTTCAAGGGTTGTGAAACCCATTGCGGAGGGACGGAGGCCAACAAATAATTTGCGCCTTGGCGAACTTGATTGAGTCGGCTGACATTTCCTTTCGACCGAATGGTTTGCCCACCGATGTTTTTAACTGCAAGCAATGGGTACTTGCTTACAGCCAACTCGTGCATCACACCCTTCTCTTGCGCTTGCCATGCTCTGGCCTTGTCAGAAAGTTCTATCTGTTGGTTCTTGAACTTTGGGCTTTTGCTATTTCTGTAGTGCTTTGCAGCATCTAAATCACCATGAATAAGTTCGTATGCTTTATGCACCAGAGAGCTTGGAAAAAGTGGTTCTAGAAGATGGAAAGCAGCGTCGTTTTCTACATCTGACGAGATAGGCCAGTACATTTGCTTGGCTAATGTGTGCGCGGAAGGTTGGTCTTCAATCTCCAGCAAAGCCGCAAAGGATTGCATCCAGCGTTTTGCTTGCTCGGCATCGTCTGACAGTGCAGTGGCCAATGCAACGTCGTTATTCACAGCAAGCTCTAGAAAGGTTTGTCCATCGAACTCGCGGCTTAAAAAGTCAAAAACATCTAGAACACCTGCATCTCCTGTCACATCAAGTGTGTACTCATTCCCCAAACAGTGGCTACCTACTATGGGCAATTTTTTAAGACTGGCAGGGTGTGCATGCAGGCTACTTCCTCCTTTAGCACCAGAATGAATCGCTTTGAGCGTATGCGTCACGGCTTGTATGTGACCCGCCCGCCTTGCGGCATTCTCTAGCCAGTTTTCGGCTTGAAACCGCGCTTGTATCTGCTGCTGAAGTTCAGCCCGTTTGGGGTCGTCGTCCTTCAGTTTTTCCAGCTTGTCGTTAAGCCGTTTTTGCAAAAACTCGTGAATTATTTTTTGCAACGCTTCACTTTTGTTTTTATCCATCTTCACCCCTTTCGTTAAAAAATGCTCTCGAAAATATTGGCTATCCATACCCATGCAATACCTACTTCATCCGTTCAAACCCCAAAGCGTGGTGGAACTGCCAGCGCGTAATCACATTGCTGTCCTTCGATTCTTTTAGGGTGATGCCTCCAAACTTTTGGGCGCAATCCTGCATTGGCATATCCAGTTGTTCGGCCAAATCGCTCAGGGCTTGTAAGTAGTTGCTGGCGCACCAGGGGCTGATGCATTCGGCTTGCAGATGCTTATCGGGAAGTTGTTCCCACTCGCTGTTGGCGCTGATCCACACCGCTGTTTTTTTGCCCCATCCTTGTCGTGTCTCCACCACTTTTTCAAGCTGCACTGCATCACCCTCTTCATTGGGCATAAGGCGAAATTCCACCTCTTTACGCTTGTCGCTTTTGTCGTAGCGAAAAGGCTGCATGCGGGGCAAAGTGGCTGTGAGGGTGGCGTCGTGCGGGGGCAGGTGCCAGCAGGTGGCGGCGTTCAGCGGGGCATCGCTGTTTGTACGTGCCAGCATGGTGTCTTGCATGCGAGCGTGTTCCAAATCGGGCAGCAATGTTTGGACATTCAGCACGGCGGGGGCTTGCAGACGTGGGCTTGCATCAATGGTGAACATGGCCTGTTTGTTCAGCAAAGGCTGTATCAGTTGGGCCATGTCGTGCGTTTTCAGCTTGAAGGCCTCGCAGGTGTTTTCAAACCCAGGTTTTACAAAGCAAGGCTGTGCTTTGCCGCTTTGTTTCCAATGCTTGTAGTTGTACTGAAACACGCGAATGTTGGGCGTGGTGATGTGGGTTTCGCCCACCTTCAAGGGCCGATGTCTGCGCACGCGCCCAGCCAGTTGGATGAGCGAGCGCATGGACGAGGGTTCGACAATGGCCCAGTCGTAATCGTGGTCGCGCCCCACCTCGGTCACGGGCGAGCCCAGCACAATGAAAAGCTGGTCTTGCGCCGCGTGGGCGTTGATGCGTTGGCGAATGTCGGGCAAGTCAAACACGGCATTGGGCGTTTTGCGGTTGAGGGCTGCGTCCAACTGCTGCTCAATGCGAGAGCGCAAGAGCAAGGGGTATTGCGAGTGATAAGTGCACAGGTGCACGTGCAGACCTTCGGGCCAGGGGTGCTGGTAAAGGGCTCGGGCCACCTGCACCAGAGGCTCGATGTTGGCCATGCGCACCAAGCCAAAGCTCACACGCTTGGTGCTTTTCGTGTCTGGGCTGTGGTGGGCTTGGTGCAGCTTGGAGGCCAGTTGGGCAATGCGCTCGGCGAATTGGCGGGGCAAATCTTCGGGGTTGTTTGGCCCCTCTTTCAAGTCCAACTTGGCCAGTTGTGCCAAACGGGCCGGACGCTCTTGCTCGGGCTTGGGGCGCTTCAAGCGTGCCAAGCGCTGCGTCACAAATTGCTGGTGCTCAGCAGCAAAGCGGGCGGCGTCGGGGCAGGCGCTGTGCTGCACATCAAATTCATCCACCCACAGGCAGCACACATTCAAGGTCAGGCCGGGTTCGCCCCGGTTGGCTTGAAAGTGCGCACGCCCTCGGGCGTAGGCAGCAAACAGGCCCTGCACCATGTCGGGCGGCAAGGTGGCAGACGACAGCAGCACGCGCGAGCCCAGCAAACCCGCCCAAAACACCAAGCGCGTGAGCGCGGGCAGGTCGGCCATGTCAAAGTCGTCGGGCTCGTCCAGCACCAAGTCGCTGCTCATGAGGCGAAGCATGGGCGCAATTTGGTGACCGCCGCGCGTGCTTTCGGTGGCGGGCACCAAGTGGTCGATGGTGCAGACCAGCAGGGGGGCGGTGATGAGGCTTTTGCTGTGCGCATCGTGCAGCACACGTTTGAGCAAGGGATGGGCGTCGGGGTTGCCCTCAAACAGCACATGGCTGCCCTCGTCCATCAAGTCTTGCGCAGAGGCCGAACCGCTTTTTTCAGCCTCTTGTTGCTGGTGTTCAAACAAGGCTTTTTGCGCGGCACCGCCCACCCGAATGGCAAGGTCTTCTTCGCTCAAATTAAGTAGGCTTTGAAACGCCCGCCCGGTTTGCAGAGTGAGTGTGCGCAGCCCCAAGGAAAACGCGCAGCGCATGCCCTTTGCAGGGTCGGCCAAGGCGTACATGATGCGGGCGTTGGCCAAGGTTTTGCCGCTGCCCGTGGCGGCCAAGTTGACGATGAACGCGCCTTGCACATGAGCATTGGTGCGCAGGCTGGAAGCCAAGTCAAAGGCTTTGTTTTGCCATCGAAATCGCAGTTCGGTGCTGGGTTTTTTTAAACCCTTGTGTTGACACAGGCCGGGTAATTCGCGCTGCAAACTGGGCAAGGCGCGGGTGACTTCGCCGCCGTGCTGGGCCACGCCCAACAGGTGTTCGTCCAATGTTTGATTGAAAACCGTTTTGTTTGTCAGCTTGTCAAAGTAGGTGTTGGCATAGACCGGAAAGTTGGGTTTTCCGCTGGCATGGGTTTGGCCTTCGACACGGCCTTGCATGGCAACAGGCTTGCCATCTTTCACATCAAAACTCAAACGCGAGTAGTGGTGATCGGCCAGCATCAAGCACAGGCGCGTAACGTGCATGAGGTAGGGGTTGCCCAACCAAGCGCTGTGCTTGGACAACTCCAAACGCTTGAGCAAACCCTGCGCCACCCGCGCAGCCCGCTTGCGCCACAGCGCGGTGGTCACGGGCAGGTGGCTGGCGGGGATGTCCCAATAAGCTTCTACGGGCAAGGCTTTGCGAGTTGGCCTGTTTGTGGTTTCGCTTTCGTCATCGTCTTTGCCCGAGCGAGGTCTGGAGTCTTCATTCCAATAGGCGGTGACGTTCTGGAGCACGTCAGCCAATGCGGCTTCGGTGTCGATGTTGTCATCTGGCTCTTGCGGCAAACGATGATGAGTAACCACCAGCCAAGCTACCGCCTGCGCCAGCGGTGCGTTTTGCATTGCGACAAAAGGGGCTTCGGTATTACTGTCCACACCGTCACGCTGAAAACGCTCTGGCGCAGTCCAACTTTCGTCGTCAGCCTGAGTGGGATTGACCAAACGGGATAGCCATTGCGCATCGCTGTCTTGCCCCACAAAGGCTTGAAATAAGCGCAGCGACACCCACTCATGGCGGTATTGATTTCGCTCGGTCAAATCGCCCGTGAGGCGTTTTTGAAAAGCCACGCTGGCTTTGCCCAAATCGTGCAAAAGCGCAGCCAGCACGGTGAGCAGGTGAATGTCATGCCCGGTATGCCAATCGTTCTCGTCGTCTTGGCGCAAGATTTTGCGCTGCGTGGTGTTGGTTGGCGTAGCCCCCACGGCGTTGAATTGCTTGCTGTCACCCACCACCCAGAGCAATTCACTGTGGTCAAGGCCGCGTATCCAGTGGCAGGCCACCGCCGTGTTTTTGCGAGCGGTTTGGCGCAGCAGTTTGCGCACGGTGTTCAAACCCATTTGGGTGATGGTGGTTTGCCAAGTACGTTCACCGCGACGCTCTGCGAATTGATCCAAGATCCGTCGCGTCTCGGTGAGGGCGCGTTTTTCGCACTGACTGACAAAGAGCACATTCATGCCGTACCGCCTGTGCTTGCTTGTTTGGCGGCCTGGTTTTGTGCTTGTGCGTTTGCTTGTGCTTTTTGCCCCAACTGCAACGCCACGGCTTTGAGGGTGTCGATCATGAAATCCAGCGTCTCGTGCCGCGTGAACAATTCGATGCAGGCATGGCGAAAGTCTTGTTCGCTGTCGCCCCGCGCCGCGCTGACGAAGGCTTGTGGCAAGACCAATGCGTCTTTGACCAAATCGGCCACGTCAAACACCAAACCACCACGTCGGGTTTTGCCGTGCAATACCGCAAAACCGTGCGGCAAGCCCAACACCCAAGTTGCCGTGGCCCCCAAACCGTAGGCCAAGTAGTTGCCATGATCTAGAAACTGGTTGGCTGCGTCCACACTCTCGCCCCGGCTGCTACGCGTGAATTCGCCGTAGCGCACCGCAGCACTGGCCAGGCGGTAGAGCTGTTTGGTCAAACGCGCTTCTTCGGTGAGCAAGGCCGTTTGGTCGGTCGCGGCCCCGACAGCGACTTGGCTGATGTGCACCAACTGCGCCAGGGCGTCGGGGCTTGGGGCAGCAGGTGCATCACCCCAGAGTTTGGCCCGAGCCCAATGTTGCTTCAGAGCTTGCAGACGAGCCAACTGAAAAGCCTTTGCTGCCTCCAAGCGCAGGGCATCGTCAAACCAAAAGCGGCACCAGTGCTGCAGGTATTCGGTGGGGCGGTACTCGCTTTGAGGTGACAACCATTCAACGTCCACGCTGCGTTCGGTGGCCGCAAACAAGGGTGTACCGCCACCTCCGCAAAACCCCAACATCACCCCCGCCTTGGCCAGTTCGCGTACCGCCGCCTGTGTGATGGAGGTGCCACTGCCAAGCAGCACCGTGGTGGTGTTGGCGATGGGGATGTTCCAGTACAAAGATTGCTTGCCTTGGTCGGTCACGTACTCCACGCGCCCACCGTTGACCAACACCCGGCAATGCTCCAGGTAGTACAGGTTGGCGCGCTTGGACATCAGGATTGATTTGAGATCGCCAGACGCTATCGATGGCTTCATATGGTCTATTTACGAATAACTTATTAAACAAATTCAATTCCATGTGCCTTAGATGCCGCATCCCGGATGACCGCTCGCCGCACTGACTCGACCTCTGTAATGGCACAGAAGCAAGCCGCCACATCCAGCATGTGTGCCGTCAAAGGATGACTTTGCCCTTCCCGATTCAATTTGCCCCAAGCATTTATTTGTTACATGATCAAACACAATAATAAATACTATTTGACTCATTTTTAAAATTTCGTCGAGATTTGACACGATTTTATTTTGTGGCCACAATAAATGTATCAAGACATCAGCTATGACCCGCTCAAAAGTCTTCGCAATGAAATCGAGCGTGGCCTGCCGTTTTCTTTGGTGTTGGAACTTGAGTGGGACTCAGCCCTGATCAAAGAAGACACGCGAAAAGATTACGGTGAACGGCGTTTCAGAGTGCTAGGACTCATTCAGGGTCGACTTCATGGCGTGGTCTTCACACCACGAGTGGACAAAGTTCATGTCATCAGCCTGCGCAAAGCCAACAACAGAGAAGTTAAGCAATATGAGCAAGTCAAAAGTTCAACCGCACACACCCGACATTGATAACCCGGCATGGAAAAGAGAAGACTTTGCCAAAGCCCGCCCCGCGCGTGAGGTGTTGCCCGGCATTTTCAGCAAAGGGCGCACGGATGCTTTGTTGAAGCCCCGCGGTCGCCCCAAGGCCGATGTGACCAAGGTCCGCGTCGGTATCCGACTTTCACCCGATGTGATCGATCATTTCAAAGCCAGCGGCGATGGCTGGCAAACGCGCATTGACGCTGCGCTGCGTCAATTCATCGCGGAGCACCCAGGCTCACGCTGACATCAGGCCGCCTTGGCCGCTTCCAAGGTGTCGCGCGTTTGCAGTGCGACTTTCCGCGCGGCTTGCTCGAAGTCGTCACCGCTCGATGCGTAGAGCACGGCGCGCGATGAGTTGACGATGACCGGGCCGGCGCTGCTGCCGTCTGCGTTGGCGCGCCAGCCGGCCTTGACCGTGGCGACCGCGTCGCCGCCTTGTGCGCCCACGCCGGGAATCAGCATGGGCACGGTGGGGGCCAATTCGCGCACGCGCTCAATCTCGGCTGGGTAGGTCGCGCCCACCACCAGGCCCAGCTGGCCATTCAAGTTCCAGGGGCCTTGGGCCAATTGGGCGATGTGTTCGTACAGGCGCGGTTGGCCATCCACCGAGGCCAGGCGCTGGTTTTGCAAATCGTCCCCGCCAGGGTTGGAGGTGCGGCACAGCAAAAACGCGCCTTTGCCGTGGTACTTCAAATAGGGGGCCACCGAGTCCCAACCCATGAAGGGCGAGAGGGTCACGGCATCCGCACCGTAGCGCTCGAAAGCTTCTTTGGCGTACTGCTCGGCGGTGCTGCCGATGTCGCCGCGCTTGGCGTCCAGAATGATCGGCACATGCGGGGCCACCCGGCGCATGTGCGCCATGAGCCGCTCGAGCTGGTCTTCGGCGCGGTGCGCGGCAAAGTAGGCGATTTGCGGTTTGAAGCTGCTGACCAGGTCGGCCGTGGCATCGACGATGCGGGCACAAAAATCGTAGATCTTGTTGGCGTCGCCCTTGTAGGCGGCCGGGAACTTGGTGGGTTCGGGGTCCAGGCCCACGCAAAGCATGGAGCCGTTTTGGCGCTCGGCGGCGCGCAGCATGTCGAGGAAGGTCATGGGATGCGATTTTAAGCGGCGCCCCACAACCGGCGCTTCACTGCGAAGCGAGCAGGTCGGTGGGCAAATTGAGGATGAAGTCGTTCAGGCTTTTGGCATCGCGCCCGGGCCGCATGTGGTCGCGCATGGCGAAAACAGCCGCATCGGCATCGCGCGCGCGCAGGGCCTGAACAATCAACTCGTGCTGCTCAAAAGAGGCCTGCAAACGGCCCAGGGCGCCGAAGGCATGGCGGCGGTAAACGCCCGTGCGAAAACGGATGCGCAACACTTCTTGCCGCAAAAACGGGTTGCGTGTGCCTTGGTAAATGAGCTCATGGAACGCCAGGTTGAGCTTTTGCCAGCCCTGCAGGTCCTCGTCCGCGGCCACCAAGCGGCTTTCTTCGTGCAAAGCCAACAGCTTGCGCAGGTCTTCTTCGGCCATGCGCTCGCAAGCCAAGCGGACCGCCACGGCCTCCAGCTCGGCCAGCAACTCCCACAGGCTGAGCAGTTGCTGCAAATTCATCTTGGCCACCGTGCTGCCGCCCCGAGGCATGTTGCTGACCCAGCCTTGGGCCTGCAACTGGATGAGCGCCTCACGAATCGGGGTTTTGGAGACACCAAATTGCTCGGACAAAGCCCCTTCGTCGATCGGATCCCCGGGCAGCAAATCACCCTTGGAAATGGCTTCTTCCAAGTGCAAACGGATTTGATCGCTGACTTTCATGGGCTTCTTCTAAGGGCAAACACCGATATTTTGTCATATTGCATTGAACACGGATATGACCTATAAATATATTTATGGATGGTGACTTTGTTTTTAAAGTCATACAGCACAACATTTATGCCCAAAATTCAAGCTTCCTCTGCACTTTCTCGCTTCAAGGTCATTGACCTGTCCCGCGTCCGTGCGGGCCCCAATTGCGTGCGCATCCTGACCGATTTTGGTGCGGACGTGGTGCGCGTTGAGCCACCCGAAGGGGTTGACCCGAACGAAGCAATGTTTGCCGCCAACCGCAAGGGGGGGGATTTTCAGAACATCAACCGCAACAAGCGCTCGATGACGCTGAACCTCAAGAAAGAGGGGGCGATGGACATCCTCAAACGGATGATTGCCGAGGCGGATGTGGTGGTGGAAAACTGGCGGCCCGATGTGAAGGACCGCCTGGGTTTGGATTACGCCTCGCTCCAAGCCCTCAACCCACGCATCATCCTGGCCAGCATTTCTGGCTTTGGGCAGGACGGTCCTTATGCATGGCGGCCCGGGTTTGACCAGATCATCCAAGGCATGGGCGGGTTGATGAGCGTGACGGGCGAGCCCGAGCACGGCCCCATCCGGGCTGGATTGGCGGTGGCCGATCTGAGCGCTGGGCTGTACTGCGCCATTGGCATCTTGGTGGCCTTGATCGAGCGCGAGACCTCGGGCCAAGGCCAGTGGGTGCAAAGCTCTTTGCTGCATTCGCAAATTGCCATGATGGATTTCCAGATGGCCCGCTACCTGAACGACAACGACATCCCCGTGCAGGTGGGCAACAACCACCCGACCAGCTCGCCCATGGGCTTGTTCGAGGCCAGCGACGGCTGTTTCAATTTGGGCGCATCGGGTGAAGGCAACTGGAAGCGCTTTTGCGAAGTGCTGCAAAAACCCGAGTGGTACCAAGACCCCGAATTCGTGACGGAGCCCCTGCGCGTCAAGCACAGAGAACGTCTGAACGGGTTGATCGCCCAAGAGTTTCCAAAGAAGACGGTGCACCAATGGGTCTCGATGCTCAACCAGGCGGGTGTGCCTGCGGGTCCTGTGTACACCGTGCCGCAGGTGTTCGAGGACGAACAGGTCAAACACCTGAATGTGACCACCACGCTGCCCACACAGTTTGGCAAGGACATGCATTTCATCACCCAACCCGTGGTGCTCAGCCGCACCCCTTCCAAGGTGGTGGCACCGGCGCCCGGCTGGGGCGAGCACACCGACGAGGTGTTGGGCGGTCTGGGCTTTTCTGCCGCGGACATTGAAGGCTTTCACGCCCGGGGTGTTGTATGAGCGAAGGCCGCATCGATCTGGCTGTGCAAGGCCATGTGGCGCAGGTCACGATCGACGACGTCAGCCGGCACAACGCGATGAGCCTGTCCATGTGGACGGCCTTGCTGGCCGCCTTTGAAGAGATTGACCGCCGCACGGACGTGCGGGTGTGTGTGCTGCGCGGCGCAGGTGAGAAGTCGTTTGTGTCAGGCGCCAACATCAGCGAGTTCGAAACGCAGCGCAACTCAGAGGCTTCGGTGGCGCACTACAACGACATGGTCAAGCGGACCCAACAAGCCATTTTTCGTTGCCGCGTCCCGGTGATTGCGGCCATCAGCGGCATTTGCTATGGCGGTGGGCTGGGCCTGGCCTTGAGTTGCGACCTGCGCTATGCCGCGCCGCATTCGCGTTTTCGCATGCCTGCAGCCCGCATGGGCTTGGGGTATGACTGCGAAAACATGAAAAGCATCCTGAACAACTTGGGCCCGCAGGCCACGGCAGAGGCTTTCTACACCGCCCGGGTCTATGACGCGGCCAGCGCACAAGCCATGGGCATGGTCCTTGCAGTGGTCAACGATGTATTTGCCCACTGCACCGCCTTGGCCCATGAAATCGCAGCCAATGCGCCCATGACCATTCAGGCCGCCAAGAAAACTTTGGTGGCACTGACAGAAGATGAAGCAGACATGACGTCAGTAGAAACCGCCATCGACGCCTGTTTCAAAAGCAAGGATTATGCGGAAGGCCGGCTGGCTTTCGCACAAAAGCGTTCCCCTCAGTTCACCGGCCAATAACCACCTACCCAGGAGTATTCAGATGAAACTTTTGACTTCCCTCATCGGCTTTGCACTGTCGGTCTCGACCGGCATGGCCTTGGCACTGGGCCCAGCGCCCGCCCCCCTCAAAGACAAAGCCACACTGACCGTGGGCTACGTCAAAGTGGGCCACCTCTCGCCCATGCTCTTGGTCGAAGAAGAGCTCAAGAAAATGAACATCGAGGTCAAGCGTGCCGAGTTCGTGCGCTACGCCGATGCCCGCACCGCCTTGCTGTCCAACTCGGTCGACGTCTCGGCCGTGGGCGCGGGTGACCTGGCCATCGTGGCCGCCCAAGGCAGCAAAAACCTGATCGGCCTGACCGGCGTGGGCAGTTCGCCCAAATACCTGGTGGTGCGCAAAGGCGCCAAGATCGACGACTGGGGCGACATCAATGGCAAGAAGATTGCCATTGCCCCCGGCTCGGCAGTCTGGTTCCAGTGGGCCATGACCTTGATCGAGAAGAACATTCCCTACAACTCGTTCACCCCCGTGAACGTGCAAGGGGGCGGTACCGCCTTTGTGCAAGCCATGAAGCGCGGCGACATCGATGCCATGGTGCTGTGGGAGCCCTTTGAGTCCCAAGCCGTGGCCGAAGGCGATGCTTACTTCTCGCAAAAGCTCGAGTACAGCCAATCGCGTGCGGTGGGCGCAGAGCTGGGCATGTTGGCCGCCTCTGGCGAAGCCATGACCCAGAAGAAGGAGCTGGTGCGCCGCTTCCTGTGGGCTTACCTCAAGGCCGAAGAAACCCTGAGCAAGAACAAGGACGTGTTTGCCGATGCCTATTCCAAGTACACCGGCTTGCCCCTGAACGTGACCAAGGAATCGGCCAAGATCATCAAGCTCGGTGGCGTGTTGAACAAGGACCAGGTCTCGCGCTTGGCTGAAGCCGCCTTCAAGCAAGGCATTGTGCAAAAAGAAGTGACCAAAGAAGCCGCCGCCCTGTACGACGACTCGATGGTTGTTGAACTCAAGAAGTAAGCAGGCAGCACCCACATGGCAAACGCTTCTCTCGATACCCTTCGTCGGACAGTGCTTGGCATGTTGGTGCCAGCCTTGGTTCTGCTCATCTGGCAGGTGGCAGGCAGCCGGCCCGACATGGCCGGCATCCTGCCTACCCCCATGCTGGTTCTGGAAGGCTGGCACGGCTGGATTTTTGGCTCGCCCGGCATGGGCCTGAACCCGTACCTGGGCTCTTGGGTCTCCAACGTCCAGTACTCCTCGATGCGGGTGGCGCAGGGTTTTGTGCTGGCGGCCCTCATTGGCGTGCCCTTGGGCTTGCTGATTGGCTGGAGCCGTCTGGTTCAACAACTGTTTGACCCGCTCATTCAGAGTCTGCGCCCGATCCCGATCACCGCTTGGTTGCCCTTTTCGATTGCCCTGTTCGGCATTCGCGACATGGGGGCCATCTTCCTGATTTTTTTGGGTGGCTTTTATGCGATTGTGGTCAACACCACGCAAGGCGCTCGCGATGTCGAGCGCAACTTGGTGCGGGCCGCACTCATGATGGGCGCGAGCCGCAAGCAACTGCTGTATCGGGTGGTGCTGCCCGCCGCCATGCCCTCCATCTTCACCGGCTTGCGCATTGGCCTGGGCATCTCGTGGACGGCCGTGATCGTCTCCGAGATGGTGGCGGTCAAGTCGGGGCTGGGCTATGTGCTGTGGGACGCCTACTACGTGGGGCGCATGGACATCGTGCTGGCCGACATGGTGTCGATCGGCATCATGGGATTTTTAAGTGATCGCCTGATCGTTTTCATCGAAAGCAAGGTTTTGGTCTGGCGCATGCTGCAAAGCCATTGAAACAACTATGTCCCACATTTCCATCGACAAGCTTTACAAGACCTACCCGGGTGCCACACCCGTCAAGGCGCTGGAAGACATCAACCTGCAAGTGGCGCCTGGCGACCTGGTGGCACTGCTCGGGCCTTCGGGCTGCGGCAAATCCACTTTGCTCAACCTGATCGCCGGCTTCGAGCAACCCAGCCAGGGCCAGCTTCTGGTCGATGGCCAAGGCGTGCGTGCGCCTGGCCCGGATCGGGGCGTGGTCTTCCAGGAAGCCGCATTGTTCCCGTGGCTCACTGTTTGGGAAAACGTGATCTTCGGCCCCAAGGTCCAAGGCATGGCCCGCAGCGAGTACGAAGACCGCGCCCATGAAATGATCAAGATCGTGGGCCTGAGCGACTTCAAGAACCATCTGCCGGTGCAATTGTCGGGCGGCATGCGCCAGCGTGTCGGCATTGCCCGCATTCTGACGCTGGGTTCGCGCGTGTTGCTGATGGACGAGCCCTTTGGGGCGCTGGATGCACAAACCCGCTTGACCATGCAGGAGCTGCTGCTCACGGTGTGGCAAAAGCTCAAGCCCACCATCATCTTTGTCACGCACGACATCGACGAAGCGATTTTTTTGGCCAGCACGATTTACGTGATGTCGGCCCGCCCCGGCCGCATCCAGACCAAGATCACCGTGCCACTGGCGCGCCCACGCACCGTGGCCGACACCGCCAGCGAAACCTTTGCGGCGCTCAAGCTCGACATCCTCAACCTCATTCGACACTGACATGGCCAACCCCCGCATTCCCTACCGCTTCTCCAACGATGGGCCCACGCTGAAGGCTGCGCCTGAAGGCGCCATCATGGTGCACTTGGTGGTGAACGTGGAGCACTGGCAATTCGAGTCGAGCATGCCGCGCACCATCATCACACCGCCGCACGGCAAAGAGACGGTGCCCGATGTGCCCAACTTCAGTTGGGCCGACTACGGCATGCGGGCCGGTCTGCCGCGCATTCTGCGGGCCATCCAAGACCGCGGTTTGCCCGCCTCCACCAGTTTCAATGCCGGGGTCATCACCGCTTACCCCCAAGCCGCGCAAGCCATGCACGATGCAGGCTGGGAATTCATTGGCCACGGGGTCCACCAAAAAAGCCTGAACCACAACCAGGGCGAGTCCGAAGAATCCCTGATCGCGACCAGCCTGGACATGATCGAGCGCTTCACGGGCCAGCGCCCCAGAGGCTGGCTCAGCCCCGGTCTGCGCGAAACGCACGACACCCCCGAGTTGCTAAAAAAGCAGGGCGTGGACTATGTGTTTGACTGGGTGGTGGACGATGTGCCCGGTTGGATGCAAACGCGCAACGGCCCCTTGCTGGCCATGCCCTACAACCTGGAAATCAACGATTCGATCGTCTACGCCATCGAAAAACACAGCAGCGATGAAATGTACGAACGCCTGGCGCGCACACTGGCCTTGTTTGAACGCGAAGCGGCCACGCACCCCCGCGTGCTGGCCATCGGCCTGCACCCGCACCTGATTGGTGTGCCCCACCGCTTTGCCAGCTTTGAGCGCATGCTGGACTTGTTGATGAAGTCACCGCAGGTGTGCTTCATGACCGGTGGACAGATTGCCGACTGGTACACCGCGCAGGTGCCCGCCCCCAAGGCCTAAAGGGGTGCGCCCCCCTGGCACCGTCTTGATTTTGAAACCCGGGCAAGCCCCTTGACTTGCCCCATTTGCAGGCCTTTTGCATGAACCTCGAACTCGACCACAAACAAGTCATCGTCACCGGTGGCTCCAAAGGCATTGGCCTGGCCATTGCCCTGAACTTCGCCCGTGAAGGTGCCAAGCCGGTGCTGGTCTCGCGCCAACGCAGCAACCTGGACGCCGCTCTGGCCGCTTTTGCCAAAGAAGGCTTGCCAGCCCCGGCCATCGCGGAAATCGATTTGTCGCAAGCCGGCTCGGACCGCGCTTTGTTCAACTTGTTTCCAGCTGCGGACATCCTGGTCAACAACGCCGGCGCCATTCCGGGCGGCAGCATCCACGACATCGCCGAAGACGCCTGGCGTGCGTCGTGGGAACTCAAGCTGTTCAGCTACATCAACCTCACCCGCTTGTACCTGGGGGCCATGGAGTCGCGCGGACAAGGCGTGATCTGCAACATCATCGGCATGGCCGGGGCGGCACCGCGCTACGAATACATCTGCGGCTCTGCGGCCAATGGCGCCTTGATCTCGTTCACCCAGGGCATCGGCGCAGGCAGCGTGCGCAAGGGTGTGCGCGTGTTCGGCATCAACCCCTCGCCCACCCGCAGCGACCGCATCGAAGGCGTGCTCAAGCAGCAAGCCGCCAGCAAACTGGGCGATGCCTCGCGCTGGCTCGAGATGACCCAGAAATTGCCCTTTGGCCGCTTGGCCGAACCCGATGAAATCGCCCGGCTGGCCGTCCATTGCTCATCCCCCGTGTGCGGCTACCTGAGCGGCACGGTCTTGCACGTCGACGGCGGCCAACAATACGCACCCAACTGAGCACACCATGCACACAGACAACAACTTTGAATCCCTGCGCGACGGCGTGCGCAGCGTGGTCTCCCAATTCGACTCGCGCTACTGGCAAGAGATCGACGAGGCCCGCGCCTTTCCGGAAAAATTCGTCCAGGCCCTGACCTCGGCCGGCTGGCTCTCGGCCTTGATCCCTGAGGAATACGGCGGCTCCAACCTGAGCCTGGTCGAAGCCAGTGTGATCATGGAAGAGATCAACCGGGCGGGCGGCAACTCGGGTGCTTGCCACGGCCAGATGTACGTGATGGGCTGCGTGGTGCGCCACGGCTCGCAGGCCCAAAAAGAAGCCCTGCTGCCCAAGATTGCCAGTGGCGAGTTGCGCATGCAGTCGATGGCGGTGACCGAGCCCACCACCGGATCGGACACCACCCAGCTCAAGACCTTTGCCGAACGCAAAGGCGACCGTTACATTGTCAACGGCCAAAAGGTCTGGACATCGCGGCTGCAACACTCGGACTACATGCTGCTGCTGGCACGCACCACGCCCTTGGCCGAAGTGAAGAAAAAATCCGAAGGCTTGTCGGTGTTTCTGGTGGACCTGCGAGAGGCCGTGGGCAAATCGATCACCGTGCGGCCCATCCGCAACATGGTCAACCACGAGACCAATGAAATTTTCATCGACAACTTGGAAATCCCGGTGGAAAACCGCATCGGCGAAGAAGGCAAGGGACTCAAATACATCCTCGATGGCTTGAACGCCGAGCGCATCCTGATCGCGGCCGAATGCATTGGCGACGGCTACTGGTTCGTGGACAAGGCCAAGGACTATGCCAACCAGCGCGTGGTGTTTGACCGCCCGATCGCCAAGAACCAGGGCATCCAGTTTCCGATCGCCCGGGCCTTTGTGAACGTCGAAGCCGCCAGCCTGATGCGCTACGAAGCGGCCCGTCTGTTCGATGCCCAGCAGCCCTGTGGCGCCCAAGCCAACATGTCCAAACTGCTGGCCGCCGATGCCTCGTGGGAAGCGGCCAACGTCTGCCTGCAAACCCATGGCGGCTTCGGTTTTGCAGCCGAGTACGACATCGAGCGCAAGTTCCGCGAGACCCGTCTGTACCAAGTGGCCCCGATCTCGACCAACCTCATCCTGTCGTATGTTGGCGAGCATGTTTTGGGCATGCCCAAATCCTATTGAAGGCGAGTGCACACATGGCTCTTCCTCAATCTTGGGACACCTTGCAGCTGCAGATGCACGGCGATGGCGTGCTGCTGGTCACCCTCAACCGCCCCGATGCCGGCAACGCCATCAACACCCGCATGGGTCAGGAGTTGCTGGACCTGTGGCAGCGCCTGACCGACGATGCACAAGGCGTTCGCTGCGTGGTGTTGACCGGCGCGGGTCCCAAAATTTTCTGCGCAGGCGGTGACCTGAAAGAGCGCAATGGCATGACGCGGGCGCAATGGACACACCAGCATGAAATCTTTGAACGCGTGTCCTGGGCCTTGGTGGATTTGCCGCTGCCTGTGATTGCCGCGGTCAATGGCCATGCCTACGGTGGCGGTCTGGAGTTGGCCCTGTGCTGCGATTTCATTTACGCCAGCAGCAGCGCACGCTTTGCCTTGCCCGAGGTCACGCTGGGCATCATGCCCGGCATGGGCGGCACGCAAAACCTGCCCCGCGCCATTGGCGAGCGCCGCGCCAAAGAGCTCATCATGACGGGCCAAGCCTTCAACGCCCAGCAAGCGCTGGACTGGGGCTTGCTCAACCAAGCCTTGGCACCAGAACAGCTCTTGGAGCAAGCCCTGAGCACGGCGCAAACCCTGGCGCGCAATGCCCCGCTGTCCGTGCGGCAAGTCAAAAAATCCATCCGCTACGGCGGCCAGATGGAATTGCGCACGGCTTACCGGTTTGAGATCGAGGCCTACAACCAGCTCGTGGACACCGAAGACCGGCGCGAAGGCGTGCTGGCCTTCAATGAAAAAAGACCCCCCCGCTTCAAGGGCCAGTGATGAACCCGGCCAGCCCAACGCCCTGGAGCGAATGGCTGGTGGCCACGTTGCGCAGACCTGTGCATGCGGCTGACCGTGAGCGCGCCGCACTGCACCTGACCGACTGGCTGGGCTGTGCGCACATGGGACAAAGCACCGAGCTGGGCGCGGTGCTCCAGCGATGGGCACAGGTGCAAGCACCCGGCCCCATTTGGGTGTGCGGTCACCCCGGCTTGCACGCCGCAGAAGCCGCCCGCTGGCATGGCACGCTCGGCAGCTGCCACGAAATGGACGATGTGCACCGCGAAGCCGTGGTGCACCCCGGCGACACCGTCATCCCTGCAGCGCTGGCCATGGCCCAACGCGAAAACGCCAGCGCACCAGCATTGCTCGATGCGGTGGTGGTCGGCTACGAAACCGCCATCTTGCTCGGGCTGCTGAGCGGGCCAGCCCATTACACCCAGTGGTACAGCACCGCCACCACGGGGGTCTTTGCCAGCGCCATGGCCTGCGCACGCTTGCTCAAGCTCGATGCCTCGCAGACCCAACACGCCCTGGCCTTGGCCGGCATGCAATCGGCTGGCGTCTGGCAATGCCGCCTGGAGCCGGGCCTGGCCAAGCAAATGGCCGCTGGCCACAGCGCCCAAGCGGGCCTGGTCGCCGCCGACATGGCGGCAGCGGGCATGACCGGCCCCTTGTCCATCTTGGAAGGCCCTTTGGGCTGGTTGAGGGCCACTGCCGGCAACTTGGATGCGGCCCGGGCGCAAGCCCTGTTGGCGGCCCCACCCGAGCGCGCTTGGCGTGTGCACGAGGTCAGCTTCAAGCCCTGGCCGGCCTGCCGGCATGTGCACCCGGCCATCGAGTGCGCGCTGCAGCTGAACGCCCAAGGGGTGGAGCCCGAACAGATCGCCCGCATTCGACTCGACACCTATGGCGTGGCACTGTCGTTTGCAGACCAGCCCCATCCCCAAACGGCTTTGCAAGGCAAGTTCAGCTTGCAGCATGGCGTGGCCTGGAGTCTGCGCCACGGCGGGTTCGGGCTGGACGCCACCGGGCCCGCGGCCCTGGCCGACCCGGCTTGCGCCGCGCTGCGCGACCGCGTGGTGGTGGTCTGTGGACCGGCCCAAGACCAGGCTTATCCGCAAAGCTTTGGCGCACGGCTGCACCTGCACATGGCCAACGGCCAGCAGCACAGCAGCGAGGTGGTCAACGTGTTGGGCGATCCGGAGAACCCCTTGAGCCCTGAACGGGTCAGGGCCAAAGCGGCTCAGTTGCTCCAAACCAGTGGCTGGGCCGCGGACCAGGCCGAGCAACTCATCGGGCTGATTGGGGCGCTACCCCAAGCCGAGGCATTGGGGCCTTTGTGGGCGCGCCTGCAAGACGGGCCTCAGTCCCAGAACGTGTCGAGCGCACAGGCCAGCCCGAGCAAGCGCTCGTCCTGACCGGGTGCGGCCAGCAACTGGCACGACACCGGCAAACCCTCGCTCGGGCAAGGAAAGGACAAAGCGGGCGCCCCCAGCAGGTTGGCCAAGCATGCCCAGTCGGCCTGGCTGGCCGGCGCGGCTTCGGTGTGGGCAAAAGCCGTGTGCGGTGTGGTGGGCAAGAGCAGGACATCCATGTCTGCAAACAAAGCCCCAGCCTGCGCACGCAAGCCGTCGACGGCGGCCTGGCTCGCTTGCCGTTTCTCCGGGGCCAAACGGGCACCGTAATGCAGCATTTTTTGCAAGCTGGCACTCAAACCCGGCAGTTCTGGGCCCAAGGCGTTCAGCCAGTAATCCGCCCCCTCCCACTCGCTCATGAGCAAGGCGTGCAAACGGTTGCGGGCAGGCGACCAATCGGGCCAAAGCACGGCGCGCACCTGAGCGCCTTGGGCTTGCAGGCGCTGCTGTGTGGCCTGCCAGGCTTGCTGCACCGCAGGGGTCATGTCCACCTCGTGCGTTTGCGGCAGGATGCCCACGCGCAAACCACGCCACACGTTGGCCTGCGCAGTGGGTGCCCATGGGATGCCCAACAGGCAAGCCATCGTTTGCGCGAGGTCATGGCCACTGCGCGCCAATGGACCCGCCACATCCAGCGTGGGGCTCAGGGGCACGATGCCGTCCATAGGGATGCGCGTGCGCGTCGGGATCATGCCCATCACGCCGCAATAAGCCGCCGGAATGCGCACCGAGCCCATGGTGTCGGTGCCCATGGCGATGGTGCACAGATGGTCGGCCACGGCAGCGGCAGAGCCACCACTGGAGCCGCCTGGGGTGTAGCCCTCGCGCAAGGGGCTGATGCAGCGGCCATACACGGGGTTGTCGGTGGTGGCCCCCAAAGCGGCTTCGTGCATGTTGAGCTTGCCCAACAGCACCATGCCCGCACCGCGCAGGCGTTGGTAAACGGACGCATCGCGCGCAGGCATGCGCTGCGCATAGGCTGCGGTGCCCGCGGTGCAAGGCATGCCGACCACGTCGATGTTGTCTTTGAGGGCCATCACCACCCCATCGAGCGGCCCCAGCGGCTGACCGCGGGCCCACCGCTGGGCACTGGCCTGGGCCTGTTGCAAGGCCAGTTCTTCGCACACATGCACAAAGGCTTGCAGTGCCGGGTTGCGCTGCGCGATGTGCGCCAGGTGCGCTCGGGTCACGTCCACAGGGTTGGTGTGGCCTTGCGCATAGGCATGCTGCAAGTCGGTGGAATTCAAATGGATCAGGTCCTGGTACATGGTCGCTCAGGTATCGGCCGCTTGACGGGCCGGTTCAGGGGGGGTGCTGGCGGGCCACAGCACCGATGCAATGGCCAGCACGATCAGCACGACGGCGGCCCAGTCTTGCCAATGCAAGGCTTCGTTGAGCACGTAGGCGCCGCTGAAAACACCCAAGACAGGAATGAACATGACACTCAGTGTGGAGGCCAGCGGCGGCAAATTGCGCGCCAGCGAGAGCCAGGCGGCCTGGGCAAACACAAACACGCCAAAGGCGTTGTAAACAATGGCGGCCCAAGCCATCGCAGGCGGCGGCTCCCAGTGGTCACGCTCAAACGCGAAGGCCAAAACAGACATGAGGACGCTGCTCATGCAGGTCATCCAAAACACGATGGCCAAGGTGGGCGCCTGCATGCGGGTGTGGCGAATTTGCTGCGTGCCCAAACCCCAAAAGGCCGCCGCCACCAGCCCCAAGACCACGCCCAAGGGTTTGCCCGAGATGGCGCTCAACTCATGCCAGAGCAAAAGCACCACCCCAAAAGCCGCACACCCCACCCCCAACCAACCCCGCCAGCGCAGGGCAGCGCCGTACCAGAAGACACCGATCATGGCGGAGAAAATCGGCATGGTGTAACCCAAGATGGCAGAGCGGCCACTGGAGAGGTTTTGCACCGCCAGGATGATCAGCACATGCCAGACCAGCATGTTGGTGGTGGCCAGCATGAGGAGCTCTTTCCAGTCGGCTCTCGGAATGCTGAAGGGGACTTTTTTGACGTACAGCACCAGCGCCAGAAAGGGCAAGCCCATCCACATGCTCAAACTGCGAAAGGACAAAGGCGGGTAATGGTTCACACCCAACTTGAGCATGGGCCAATTGAAGCCCCAGACCAAAGTCAGCGTGATCAGCAGCGTGATTTGTTGTCGGCTCAAGGTCATGCAGGCCATGGTAGCGCAGGCCCATGGCCTTCGCTGACCAGACGGGGACAAGTCCCTCGCCTGCGGTCAGCGTGCTGGGCTTAGGTGCCGCGCACTGTCTTGAGCGCCAGCACCAAGTCCGCCCAGGCCTTGGCCTTGTCGGGCAGGTTGCGCAGCAGCGAATCGGGGTGGTAGGTCGCCACCACGGGCACGCCTTGGTAGCTGTGAATTTGGCCGCGCAATTTGCCCAGCGGCTCGCTCGATTGCAGCACCGCTTGAATCGAAAACCGCCCCATCACCACAATGACTTTGGGTTGGACCAGGGCCACCTGCCGCGCCAAATACGGCGCGCATGTGGCCAGCTCTTGCGGGCTGGGGTTGCGGCTGCCGGGCAGGCGGCACTTGAGGCTGCTGGTGACGTAGACCGCCCCTTCGCCTTTGGCCTCGCGGCTCAAACCGACGGCCATGAGCATGTTGTCCAGCAAGCGCTTGGCAGGGCCGACAAACGGCTCGCCATGCTGGCCTTCGGCTTCGACCTGCGGGTCACCAATGACCAACCAATCGGCTTGCACATCGCCCACACCGAACACGGCCTGCTGGCGGTTCGCGCACAAATCACAGGCCTGGCAAGTGGCCACCGTGGTTTGCAAGGCCGCCCAATCCATCTGGTCCACGCCCTCGGCCAAGGGCTGGCCCACCCGCACTTCGGTCACCGGCATGGGGGCCACAGCAGGCTTGGGGGCTGGGGCCGCAGGCCTAGTCACAGGGGGCGCGGCGGGGGCCAACGCCATGGGCTGCGATGCTGGCAGGGCCAAATCGGGTGCAGCGGCAAGCGCCTGAGTTGGGGTCTGTGCTTGAGCCTGCAGCTGTTCGTCGGCGGGGCGCTGGGGCCACCACACGCGCACGCCCATTTCGGCCAGCATGGCGCGTTGGCGGTCGTCCAGGTCGAATCGTGTCGGGTCGCTCATGTTGTGGCTCACAGTTTCAAACTCATCACCACCGCATGCTCTCGCTGCTGGCGGCCAGCAGGATAGTAATCCTTGCGGACACTGATCTGCTTGAAGCCATAGCGCTCGTAGACCTTCAGTGCCCGCAGATTGCTTTGGCGCACCTCGAGCCACAACCACTGCGCGCCTTCATGGCGCGACATCAGCGACAAGGCGTCCAGCATCATGTGGCCCCAGCCTTGTCCTTGGTGCGCAGGCGCCACCGTGATGTTGAGCAAATGCATTTCTTCAAAGCCGCGCATGGCCAGAAAGTAGCCCAGCAGTTCGCCATCCAGCCACAGGCATTGGGCATCAAACAGGGGGTTGAGGGAGTCGCGAAAGTTGCCACGCGTCCAGGGGTGGCTGTAGGCGGTTTGCTCGATGGCCATCACCGCGTCCAGGTCGTCCTGCGTCATGGGGGCCAGCGTGACACGGTTGCGCGTGGCCTCCGAGGGCTGGGCGCCACCGTCAGCGCAAGCAGGCGGGATGGACGGGCTCATGGCTGCGCGGCGGCCTTGTCCAAGGCGGTCTTGGCTTTCATGGCCTCGCGCTCGGCGGTGGTGTTGGCCACCTTGTCGCGGATGTACAGCGGCATGGCCTGCTCGGCCGGCACCGCCAGGCCTTGCGCCCACAAGGCCGGCGCCAAGCGCAGCAAGGCGGCGGCCGTGGGCAAGGCCTCACAGCGCAAGTGTGCGGACACCGGCTGGGGCAGTCGTTCGCCATAGGCGGCAAAGGCGTTGCCCGCCTGCAGCACCGCAAGGTCTTGGGGCCCATGGATTTTTTCGGGGGCACCCACCTGCAAGGGCGCGGCTTCTTGCCAAAGCCCGTGGACCGCGCCCGGCACGGGCTGCCAGCGGTAAGCGGCGCTGTACACCTCGTCCATGCGGGCGTCCAGCAGCGCCAGCACGGTGAGCTCGGCATCGCTGGCGATGGCCCCGGCTTGCACTTGCGCCCAACGCGCCTCTTCGGCCACCGCCAACAAAGTGTCCACCGGCAAGACGGGCAAATCCGCACCAAAGGCCAGGCCCTGCGCCACGGCACACGCGGTGCGCAAGCCCGTGAACGAGCCCGGCCCCCGGCCAAACACGATGGCGTCCAGCGAGGCCAGCGGCATGTCGGCCTCGGCCAGCATGGCCAGCACCGCCGGAATCAAACCACTGGAGGCTTGTGCCCCCCCCGGCAAGGTCTGCGTCCAGACTTGGTCGCCGCGGGCCACCGCCAAAGACAGCACATCGGTGCTGGTGTCAAAAGCCAGCCAACGCTGCGGCGTGGCAGTGGTCATGGCTTGACCTCAGCAAGGGTCGCGGGCTTTGGGGCCTGGCGCACGCCAAACAAAATGCCGCCGGTCACCAGCGCCAGCCCCGCCAGCAAATGCCAGTGCAAGGGCTCGCCCAGAAACCAGACCGCACCCAAGGCCGATAAGCCCGGCACCAGCGCCGTGATCATGGTCGAGCGCACCGGGCCGAAATGGCGCACCATTTGCGTGAAAGTGATGCCCGAAATGACCACAGAGCCCACGCCTTGAAACACCGCTTGGAACACGATTTCGGTCCAAGGCACCTGCATCCAATGGCTGGGCACTGCGCCCAGCCCCACCAGAGTCAAGTAAACCGGGACAAAAGTCACGAAAGCAAACGCGGTGATGGCCATGGTGGCGCGTACCGCATCCAGGCCATGGCGACGCACCGTGACGCTGTAGCCGGCCCAGCAGCAAGCGGCCGTCATGAACATCAAATCACCTTTCCAGACCTCTCCCCCCTCAAAGGCCAAGAGCAAACTGGCCCCGCCCACCAACACATCCCCCAGCACAATCAAGCCCAGCCCCACCGCGCGGGCCGACGACACTTTTTCGCGCAAGACCAGCCAAGCCAGCAACGTGGTCCAAAGGGGCAGACTGCCGGGCAACAAGACCGAGGCATGGGAAGCCGGGGCAAAAAAGAAACCGTTGTAGGCCAAGACGGCGTAGAGCAAACCGCCCAACACACCCGCCTGCAAGGTGGGCCCCAAGGGCAAGGGCGACAGCCCCCCCAAAGAACCCACCACTTGGCCCGCTTGACGGGCTGGACGCATCATCCACCAGGCCCAGGGCAGCAAGACAGCACTGGCCCCCAAAATGCGGGCGAGCGCAATGTCCAAAGGCAGCAAGCCCCGAGAGGCCGAAGCACGCGCAATGACAATGAAACCGGTCCAGATGAACACCGTGATGACCGCAGAAGCCAGGCCCACGGTTTTTGAAGAAAATCGCATGGGCTGAATCATACGGGGCCGCTGCCCTCTTTCGCGCGCGCAGGCACAAACGCCATCCACCCCCGTTAGACTTGAACGATGTTGTTCCCACGCACTTTGCGCCCACGCTCTGAGTCCTTTGTCCCGGCCTTTTGGCGGCTGCGGTTGCGGCACCGCCCCCAGTCCAGCATGGCGCTGAGCAGGTGGCTGGGGCTGCCCCTGGCCGTGGCCGTGGCACTGAGCATGGGCATGGCTCTGGCTGGGCCGGCCATCGCCCAAGAGACTGCAAACAAAAAGCCGGCCAACCCCTTGGCGCCGGGCAAACTGCCGCGGCACGTGCTGCAAACCCTGCAACAAGCCCAAGTGCCACCCTCGGCCTTGAGTGTGCTCATCACGCCCTTGCCCAACAGTGAGCGCTCGAGCACCGAAGCCCGCCACTTGTCGCACCAAGCCCATGCCAGCATGAACCCCGCTTCGGTCATGAAGCTGTTCACCACCTATGCGGGGCTCAGCCTGCTGGGCCCTGAGCATGTCTGGCGCAACCGCATTGAAACCGACGGGTCTTTGCGTGACGGCGTGCTGCAGGGCAACCTGATCGTGCGTGGCAGTGGCGACCCCAAATGGGTCGTCGAGCGCTTGCAAGACCTCATGGTCCAAGTGCAGGCAGCGGGCGTGCGCGAGGTGCGCGGCGACATCGTGCTCGACCGCAGTGTGTTTGATGTGCGCGAACGCAGCGAACCCTTTGACGACGAGCCCCTTCGGCCCTACAACGTGTCGCCCGACGGCTTGCTGCTGAACTTCAAGGCCGTGGTCTTCAAATTCACCCCCGAAGCCGCGAGCGGGCAAGTGCAAGTGCGCTTTGAACCGCCCTTGGCGGGATTGACCGTGCCCAGCCAATTGCCCATGACGGGTGCCCCTTGCACCGACTGGCGACGTCAGCTGCAAGCCGACTTCAGCCAGCCCTTGCAGGTGCGCTTTGCCGGCAGCTACCCCTCTCGCTGCGGCGAAAGAGAGTGGCCTGTGGCGTATCCCGATCCGGAGCACTATGCGCCGCGTGTCATTCGCGCCCTGTGGCTGGGCGCAGGCGGACAACTCACCGGGCAGGTTCGTTACGGCACGCGTCCGGCATCGGCCAAGCTGCTGCTGGAAGCGCCGTCCTTGCCGCTGTCCGACATCATCCAAGACATCAACAAGTTCTCCAACAACGTGATGGCCCAACAGCTTTACCTGACGCTGTCGAGCGCGCTGGGTGCGCCCGGCCGCTTCGAAGCCTCTCGCGTGCGCTTGTCGCAGTGGTGGCGCAACGGGTTTGCCGGTCAGGATGAGCCCGTGATGGACAACGGATCGGGCCTCTCGCGCCACGAACGCAGCAACGCCAGTGCTTTGACCGCCCTGCTGCAAGCCGCCCACGCAGGCCCGCACGCCAAGCACTTTGTCAACTCCCTCTCGCTGGCAGGTGTGGATGGCACCACCGCCCGGCTCAAAGACCGCAACCCACTGTCTCCGGTCATCGGGAACGCCTGGCTCAAAACCGGCTCGTTGCGCGACGTGGCCTCGGTTGCGGGCTATGTGCAAGGGCAAAGCGGGCAACGCTACACCGTGGTGGCCGTCTTGAACCACCCCAACGCCCAACAAGCCCGAGGGGCTCTGGACCAACTCCTTGAATGGACCGTGCGCGACACCCGATCGCCCAACGCCAACACACCATGAACTTGATCGACTGGGTCGGCTCTTTGGCCGCCATCCTGACCACGGTCAGCTTTGTGCCCCAAGCCTGGCACACCTTCCGCAGCCGAGACGTGAGCGGCATTTCTCTGAGCATGTACAGCCTCTTCACCTTGGGCGTGGCACTGTGGCTGGTCTACGGCATTTTGCTGATGGCCTGGCCCATCATCATCGCCAACAGCATCACCACCAGCCTGGCGCTGATGATTTTGGTGATGAAGCTGCGTTATCGGTGAATTTTTTATTGAAATCGCCAAAAACATCGGTGTATACCCCAAGAGCCAGTCTGATCCTTCACTTATAGGATGCAAAAAAGAACAGGTGTTCTTTTTTTATCTTGGAGACGACAGATGCGGCAAAAAAATAAATGGCTACTCACAACAAGCTTGATCGCTTCGTTGGTCCTCGGTCTGACCGGGTGTGGCGGTCAAAACGAGGCCAGTCAAACACCCAAGGTGTCTTACGCTTCGGTCGTTTCCTTTGGCGACAGTTTGAGCGATCCGGGCGCTTACAAAGTGGGGAGCATTGCCGCTTTGGGCGGCGGGATGTTCACGGTGAACGGCATCACTGGCGGCGTGGGTTCTGACCCCACCCCCAGCTACACCTGGGCGCAGTTGGTGGCGGCGGCCGTGGTCGGCACCCCGTCCTGCGCTGCCCGCACCGGTGGGTTTGGCGTCTCTGTCACCACGGTGGCGGGATGCACCAATTACGCCCAGGGCGGCTCCCGCATCACCAACCCCGTTGGCACCGGCTATAACGGCGGCAACGGGGCGTTGACCGAGCCGGTGGTGATGCAGGTGACCAACTACCTGAACAGCAGAAGCAATGGCCGCTTCACGGGCTCCGAGTTGGTGACGGTGCAGGGCGGCGCCAATGAACTCTTTGCCCAAGCGGGCATCTTGGCAGCGGCAGCCACCCAGGCGGGTGCAGCGACTTTTGTGAGCAGCCTGGCGGGCTCTTTGGCCGTGGATGCAAGCAACCCGAGCACAGCAGGCACAGCCATTGCTGTGGCCATGGTCACCGAAGCGGCCAACCCGGGCAACACCACCAACACCATCGTCGCGGCAGGCCTCGGTGCCGCCGCTGCCGCTGGCAACACCCAGGTCGGATCGTCTGCCTATTATTTGCCCAAGGTGGCCGCCGCCAACACAGCAGGCTTGGCGGCAGCCGCAAGTTATGTCGCCAACACCGGCGGGCCCCAAGCCGTCTCGGCCATGATGGACGCGGCCGTGGAACTCTCCGACAGCGTCAAAGGCATGCGCACCAGCGGCGCTACCAAAATCGTGGTCTCCAACCTGCCCGATGTGAGCCTGACCCCTTATGGCCTGGGCCAAGACAGCGCGACCCGCCAACTGATACTGGCCATGACCCAGGCATTCAATGCCAAACTGCGTTCGGAGTTGGCTGGTTTGTCGGGCGTGCTGTTTGTCGATGTCTTCACCGAGAACCAGCGTCAGGTGGCCACCCCATCCCAGTTTGGCTTGAGCAACGTCACCGACACGGCCTGCAACCTCAACTACGGCGTTAACCCCCTGGCCACGGCAGGCAATAACGATGGCAGCTCATTGGTTTGCAAACCCAGCAACCTGATTGCCGGCAACACCTCGCGTTACCTGTTTGCAGACGGCGTGCACCCCACACCCTACGGGCACAAACTGCTGGCCCAGCTGGTCACCAAAGAATTGATCTTGGCCGGCTGGCTGTAACCCTGTACCGCACGGAGAACCCATCATGAATACACGTTTGAAAATCATTGCCGCAGCGGTCTTGCTTGTCGCGCATTGGCAGGTCCATGCGCAATCTGCCGGCACCCGACTGGTTCGCTTTGGGGTCACCCAAATTTCCCCCCAAGTGACCAGTGGTGTGATGTCAGCCCCCAGTTTTACGAACACCCAAACGGACGTCGGCAAAGACACCCAGTTCAGTGGCGGCATCACTTACATGTACACCGACAACATGTCTTTCGACATTCCGGTGGCACTTCCTTTCACGCACAAGCTCTACGGGGCGGGTGCCTTGGCGGGCGCCGGTCAATTGGGCAGCGTCAAAGCCTTACCGTTCACGGTCTTTGGGCAATACAGGTTCAACCAAGCCAATTCCACATTCAGGCCCTATCTGGGCCTGGGGATCACCTACGCGTATTTTTTCGATGAGAAAGGCTCCAGCGCCCTGACCGCCACCACCAACCCAGGAGGGTCGCCCACCTCCTTGCATGTGGAGTCCAAATTAGCACTGACGCCTCAAATAGGCTTCACCTATGTCCTGAATGAAAAATGGGTGCTCGACACGTCATTGAGCAAAACGCTGCTGAAGAACCGCACATCGTTCTCTACTGGGCAAACGATCGATACCACCCTGGACCCTATTTCTTTCAGTCTGGGTATCGGCATGCGTTTTTGATCGCCCGTCTGTGGGCCGGTGAAACACCCGCGCTCAGGGGTGTTGCACAGCGGCGTTTCAAGCCGCAGCCCGCTGCAACCTGTCCCGCACGCCCTCCCATTCGGGCGTGTCGGGCGGCAGTTGCACCCAAATCTGCGTCACACCTCGGGCGTCCAAGTCGCGCAGCACGCTGAACAGGTCGTGCGCGGCTTGCTCGGCCCTGTTGGCTTGAGGGCGCCACAACACCCCCGCGCCCAGGCCTGAACCCATGGCCTGCTCGCTCGCAGGTGGTTCGGCCGACCACACACCCAAGTTGTTGGCGTGCGGCCCCAGGGCTTGCAATTTGTGGGCGATGTCAGCTGCCGTCATCAACCGCACCTTGGCGCGCGGCGCGTAATGCGACGCCAGCGTGCCAGAGGCGCGTGGGGCGGATTGGCCCAACAGCTCTTGCGGCGCATCTTTGTCCAAAACAGCGCGGCCGCAAGCCGCTTCAATTTGCGGCCGTGTGATGTGTCCGGGGCGCAGCAAAACCGGCTCGCCACGGGTGCAATCGATGATGGTGGACTCGATGCCCACAGCGCAGTCGCCACCGTCCACAACCAACAAGTCAGGGCCCAACTCGGACTGCACATGCGCAGCAGTGGTCGGGCTGACGCGGCCAAAGCGGTTGGCGCTGGGGGCCGAAACGCCCAGCACCCCCAGCGGCAGACAGGCTTGCAACACCGCTTGCGCCACGGGGTGCGAGGGGCACCGCAGACCGATGGAGTCTTGCCCACCGGCCGAAGCACTGGCCACGCCGCTTTGGCGGGGCAGGATCAAGGTGAGTGGGCCGGGCCAAAAAGCGGCCATCAGGGCTTGCGCAAACGCGGGCACTTGCGACGCAAAAAAAGACACCTGGTCCACACTCGCCACATGCACGATGAGTGGGTGGTCGGCCGGGCGGCCCTTGGCCACAAAAATTTGCGCCACCGCCGCGTCGTCGGTCGCGTTGGCGGCCAATCCGTACACCGTCTCGGTGGGCAGGCCGACCAACAGACCGTCACGCAAGGCGTGAGCAGCCTGCGCGATGGCCGCTTCTGAGGCTGTCAGGATCATGGCGGTCTTTAAAAGGCGGGCATGCCGAGCAAGGCGGCCGCCTGCAAGGCCGTGGCCCGCACCGCCTCGGGCGTGGCCCCGGTGATGTTCAGGTGGCCCATCTTGCGGCCGGGGCGTGCCGACAACTTGCCGTACAAATGCAAATGCGTGCCCGGCAGCGCCAGCACCTGAGCCCAGGCGGGGCTGGTGGGGCCTTTGCCTGCGGGCGTGACTTCGGGCCACAGATCGCCCAGCAGGTTGAGCATGATGGCGCTCGAATGCTGGCGCGGCTGCGTGAGCGGCAGCCCAGCCAGGGTGCGTACTTGCAACTCAAACTGCGACTGGTCGCAAGCGTTCAGGGTGTAGTGCCCGCTGTTGTGTGGGCGAGGCGCCATCTCATTGACGACCAGTTGGTCGCCTTCGAGCAGGAAAAACTCCACGCACAGCACGCCCACGTAGTTCAGGCCTTCGGCAATGGCGCGGGTCGCCGCCACGGCCTGCTCGGCCACATGGGTGGGCACGGCGCCTTCGTAGACGCTGGTCACGGCCAAGATGCCGTCGCGGTGCAGGTTCAGCTGCACCGGGAAATTCACCATCTGCCCGTCGGCGCCACGCGCCACGATGACCGAGCACTCGGCTTGCAGCGGCAGCATTTTTTCGAGCACGCAGGGCAAGCCCTTCAACTCCGCCCAAGCGGCGGCCAGTTCTTCACGGGTTTTGACGCGGATTTGGCCCTTGCCGTCGTAGCCCATGCGGGCGGTCTTCAAAATGCCGGGCAGCAAATCGTCACCCACTGCGGCCAGTTGCTCGGCCGTCGCGATGACCGCATGCGGGGCCACGGGCACGCCGCAGTGCACAAAATGGGCTTTCTCGGCCGCACGGTCTTGCGCAATGGCGACCGACTCGGAGGCCGGCGCCACAGGGCGGTGGGCGCCCAAGGTCACCAAGGCGGGTGCGGGCACGTTTTCAAATTCGGTGGTGATGGCTGCGCAGCGTTGCATCAACTGCGCCAAACCCTGCTCGTCCAGGTAATCGGCCTGGATGTGGTGGTGGCTGACCCGTCCCGCCGGGCTGGCCACATCAGGGTCGAGCACGACGGTGAAGTAACCCATGGCCTGCGCTGCGTGCACGAACATGCGGCCCAACTGGCCGCCGCCCATCACGCCGAGCGTGGCCATCTGGCCATTGACCATGGACCCCGGGAGAACAGCGCGGCTCATGCGGCACCCACGGGTGGCAAGGTCATGGCGCGTGCAGCAGCGGTCTGCTCGGCGCGGAAGGCGTCCAGCTTCTGACGCAGCGCGGCGTCGTGGTTGGCCAGCATGGCCACCGCAAACAAGGCCGCGTTGGCCGCGCCCGCGGCGCCAATCGCAAAGGTGGCCACGGGGACGCCCTTGGGCATTTGCACGATGCTGTGCAGTGAATCCACCCCCGACAAGGCCTTGGTCTGCACCGGCACACCGAGCACCGGCACCACCGTTTTGGCCGCCAGCATGCCGGGCAAGTGGGCCGCGCCGCCCGCGCCCGCGATGATGGCCTGCAAACCACGCGCTGCCGCGGTTTCGGCATAGGTGAACAGATCGTCCGGCATTCTGTGGGCAGAAACCACGCGGGCATCGTGAGGGATGCCAAACTGTTGGAGAATCTGGACTGCGTGCTGCATGGTGTCCCAGTCGGAGCTGGAACCCATGACGACGCCGATGAGCGCTTGAGTCATTGGGTGCTTTTCGTGATCAATGTTGAATTTTAAGGTTTCACCCGCTTGGGGTCTGGAACACAACCCGGAACACTGCCCGCCATGATGGACGTCACGATACAAAACTTTGAAGCCGAGGTCATCGCAGCCTCCATGACCACGCCCGTGCTGGTGGACTTTTGGGCCGCTTGGTGCGGCCCTTGCAAATCGCTGGGCCCGGTGCTCGAAAAAGTAGAACTCGCCTACGAAGGTCGCTTCAAACTGGTCAAGATCAACGCCGACGAAGAACAGCAATTGGCCGGGGCCTTTGGCATCAAAAGCCTGCCCACCTGCGTTTTGCTCAAAAATGGCCAGCCGGTGGACGGTTTCATGGGGGCCTTGCCCGAGGGCCAAGTCAAGCAGTTCCTGGACAAACACCTGCCCCCCGAAGGCGAACTGCAAGCCCAAGCCGCCGCCCAAGAAGCGCAAGAGCACCTGCAAGCCGGTGACGCCGACAGTGCGCGTGCCGCTTTGGAACAAGCCTTGGCCACCGACCCCGGCAACGACGATGCGCGTTTTGACCTGGTCAAACTCTTGATCGGGCTGGGTGAATTGGCCGAAGCCTCGGCCTTGCTGGCCCCGGCCATGGGGCGCATCCCGGTGCCATTGCGTTTTGAGGCGCAAACCCAATGGCTCAAGGCCTTGGAATTTGTGACCACCGACCCACGCGGCGAATGGGACTTGGACCAGTTTGACGCCTTGATCGCCCAGAACAAACGTGATTTCGATGCCCGTTTTGCCAAAAGCCGCTTGCTGATCGCCATCGGTCAGTGGGAAGCGGCCCTGGACGAATTGCTGGAAATCATCATGCGCGACAAAAAGTGGGGTGACGAAGCACCGCGCAAAACCTTTGTCGCGCTGCTGGAGCTGATGACCCCTCCGAAACCCAAAACGCAAGACGCGAGCGGCAAATCTGCGGGCGGCATCGAGCTCATGGGCAAAGCCGCCATGCAGGAAGACCCGCACATGGCCATGATTTCCAGCTACCGGCGCAAGCTGAGCATGATGCTCAACTGAGCACCCGCCAGGCCCCCACCCCAAGCCCGGTTCAGCTGCCGCGATGCAGATGGGCCGGGCTTTTTGGCGATGGCGCCGTCGCCTCGCTCAGCGGGTGGCCCCGGCCTGGCGTTCGATGTCCCTGTGCATGCGCCGCAGCAAACCGGCCCACATGAGCACCTCGCCCACCACAAACATCGGCCCCACCAACAAGCCCACCAGATCGTCCACAAAAGCGGGTTTGCGGCCCTCGAAGTAGTGGCCGATGAACTGGATGACCCAGCCGATGAAAAACAAGGCCAAGCCCGCCTGCCAAACCGCCAAACCCAGGGCTTGCGCCAAGGGCGGCACTTCGTGGGCGGCCGCGATCAGCAGGCCATTGACCAGCGATGTGGCCACGCCCAGCAACACATCGCCCCGGCTCAGGTACCAAAGGCTGGTCAGCGCCCACATGGCCCAGGCCAGCGTCAGCGTCTGGCCCGCCACAGCCCATGCCGGGCCCAGCATCAAGACGCCAATGGACAGGAAAATCAGGGGGATGCCCACCAGGTGGGTGGCGATGTTGCGGCGATCGCGGTGGTAATGCGCGTACTGCACCATCAAGGCGGTCGCGGGGCGGAAAAGCGTCATTCGATCCTCTCGTTCTGGCGCCTACATCGCCCACAGCGCCTGAAGGAGCCAGTGGTCAGCACGGCACGGCCCCCATTGTGGCGCGGCACGCGGCCGGGTCAAGGGTGTTTTCCCGTCAGGCCATCAGCCGGGTCATGGCCTCTTCGTATTTGGCAGCCGTGTTCTCGATCACCTCACGGGGCAAGCGCGGCGCAGGCGGGGTTTTGCCCCAAGGCTGGCCATTGATCTGGGCCGTTTCCAGCCAGTCGCGCAAAAACTGCTTGTCGTAACTGGGCGGGTTGGCGCCCTCTGCATAACTGTCGGCTGGCCAATAGCGCGAGGAATCGGGTGTGAGCACCTCGTCCATCAGCACCAGGGTGCCGTCCGCGTCCAGGCCGAACTCGAACTTGGTGTCGGCAATGATGATGCCCTTGGTGGCCGCGATGTCACGCGCGGCTTGGTAGAGCTGGATGCTGATGTCGCGGATGCGGGTGGCCAGGTCGGCCCCGATCATGGCCACAGTTTGCTCGAAGGTGATGTTTTCATCGTGCTCACCCACCGCCGCTTTGGCCGCGGGCGTGTAGATGGGCTCGGGCAAGCGGCTGGCGTTTTTCAGGCCCGCGGGCAGCTTCACACCGCACACGGCTTGGTTGTCTTGGTATTCCTTCCAGCCGCTGCCGGCCAAATAACCGCGCACCACCGCCTCGACCGGGATAGGTTTCAAGCGCTTGACCAGCATGGAGCGGCCTGTGACCTGTGGCACCTCTTGAGCGCTCACCACGCTCTCGGGGGCCTCGCCCGTCAGGTGGATCGGGCAGATGTTCAGGCCCTTGGGACCGAGCTGGTCGAACCAAAACAGCGCCATTTGCGTGAGCAGCACGCCTTTGCCAGGGATGGGCTCGCCCATGATCACGTCGAACGCGCTGATGCGGTCAGACGCGACCATCAAGATGCGGTCGTCGCCCACCGCGTAGTTGTCGCGCACCTTGCCTCGGGCCAGCAGGGGCAAGGAAGTCAGGGCCGAGGTGTGAAGCGCAGAAGTCATGGCAAAAAACAGTCCAGCAAAAAAGAAAAAGGCCCGTTGAACAGTCAACGGGCCATTCGGGTCGATTATCGCAGGCTCAGTTCACCACTTGTGCCAGTTCGCCCCGTGCATAACGGGCCGCCACCACCTGCAGCGTCTCACCCTTGATCTTGGACGCTTGGCCTTCGCAGCCGAACTCCAGGTAACGCTGCTTGCACAGCTGCTTGGCCGCTTCGCGGGCGGGCTTGAGCCACTCGCGGGCGTCGAACTTGTCGGGGTTCTCAAACAAGAACTTGCGGCAAGCTGCGGTCATGGCCAAACGGATGTCGGTGTCGATGTTGATCTTGCGCACGCCGTGCTTGATGGCTTCTTGGATTTCCTCGACCGGCACGCCGTAGGTTTCCTTCATCTTGCCGCCGTATTGGTTGATCATGGCCAGCAGCTCTTGCGGCACGCTGGAGGAACCATGCATCACCAAATGGGTATTGGGGATGCGTTGGTGGATTTCCTTGACGCGGTAAATCGCCAAAATGTCGCCCGTGGGCTTGCGGCTGAACTTGTAGGCGCCATGGCTGGTGCCAATCGCGATGGCCAAAGCATCCAGGCCGGTGGCTTTGACAAACTGGGCGGCCTCTTCGGGGTCGGTCAGCATCTGGCTGTGATCGAGCTTGCCTTCGGCGCCGATGCCGTCTTCCTCGCCCGCCTCGCCGGTTTCCAGGTTGCCCAGGCAACCCAGTTCACCCTCGACCGACACGCCCATCTTGTGGGCCATGTCCACCACACGGCGGGTCACATCGACGTTGTAGGCGAACTCGGCCGGGGTCTTGCCGTCTTCGAGCAAAGAGCCGTCCATCATCACCGAAGAAAAGCCCAAATCGATCGCGCCTTGGCAAACCGCCGGACTTTGGCCGTGGTCTTGGTGCATGACCAACGGAATGTGGGGCCACTGCTCGGTGGCGGCCTGGATCAGGTGTTTGATGAAAGGCTCGCCCGCGTACTTGCGTGCACCCGCGCTGGCTTGCAGAATCACCGGCGCACCGACTTCGTCGGCAGCGGTCATGACGGCCTGGACTTGCTCCAGGTTGTTGACGTTGAAAGCTGGAATGCCGTAGCCGTTGACGGCGGCATGGTCCAGCAGCTCGCGCATTGAAACGAGTGCCATGTGAAATTCCCCAAAAGTTAAAAATGCTTGCGGCCCGAGTTTGTACCCGGCCTGTAACTGTGGAGGATTTTAATGGCCTCGGCTGTTGGGTACAGAGACTGGGTGGGAGCCGGTACAGAGACTGGGTGGGAGCGCGCCCCCGCGCGCGAATGCATTCGGCCGCAGGGGCGGCCTCCCACAAGGGAGGGCATTCGGCCGCAGGGGCGGCCGCCTACAGGGCCAGGGTCAAGCCACCTTGCAAATTTTCAGCATGTTGGTGCCGCCGGGCGAGCCCATGGGCTCGCCGCAGGTGATGGCGTACACGTCGCCCGAACTCACAATGCCACGCTTTTTCAGGTGGGTTTCAGCCTCGGCCAAGGCCGTGTCGCGGTCCGCGCTGGTGTCCATCAGCAAAGGGCTGACGTTGCGGAACAAGGCCATCTTGCGCTGTGACGACAGCTTGGTGGTCAGGGCATAGATCGGGATGTGCACCCGGCGACGGCTCATCCACAAGGCGGTCGAGCCCGACTCGGTCATGGCCACAATGGCCTTCGCGCCCAGATGGCTGGCGGTGAACAAAGCGCCCATGGCGATGGACTGGTCAATGCGGCTGAAGGTCTGGCCTTTGAAATCGGCATCGATTTCCAGGTCCTCCGCACCTTCTGCAGCCAAACAGATCTTGGCCATCTCTTCCACCGTCTCCAGCGGGAATTTGCCTGCGGCCGTTTCGGCGCTCAGCATCACGGCGTCGGTGCCGTCCAGCACCGCGTTGGCCACATCGGACACCTCGGCGCGGGTAGGCACGGGGTTGGTGATCATGCTTTCCATCATCTGGGTGGCGGTGATGACGACTTTGTCGTGCACCTTGGCCAGCTTGATCATGCGTTTTTGCAGCGCTGGAACGGCCGCATTGCCCACTTCCACCGCCAAATCGCCCCGGGCGACCATGATGCCGTCGCTGGCCAACAGGATGCTTTCCAGGTGAGGAATGGCTTCAGCGCGTTCTATTTTGGCAATCAGCCCTGGCTTGTGGCCGTATTCGGCGCCCGCCACATTGCACAGTTGGCGGGCCATTTCCATGTCGGTGGCGTTTTTGGGGAAGCTCACGGCCACGTAGTCGGCGCGCAGGCTCATGGCGGTTTTGATGTCGTCCATGTCCTTGGCGGTCAGCGCGGGCGCGGTGAGGCCGCCACCTTGTTTGTTGATGCCCTTGTTGTTGGACAGCTCGCCACCGAGCTTGACGGTGGTGTGCACCTGCTCGCCCTTGACCGCATTCACGGTCAGCACGATCAGTCCGTCGTTGAGCAGCAAGACATCGCCAGCTTTGACGTCACGGGGCAATTCTTTGTAATCCAGGCCCACGCCCTGCAGATCACCCGGCTCGGTGCGAGAAGCATCCAGCACAAAGGGAGCCCCCGGCTCGAGCATGACCTTGCCCTCAGCGAACTTGCCCACGCGGATTTTGGGGCCCTGCAGGTCGGCCATGATGGCCACTTCGCGGCCCGCACGGTGAGAAGCCTCACGCACCAGCGCGGCGCGGTCCACGTGGTCTTGCGCCTTGCCGTGGCTGAAATTGAGCCGAACCACGTTCACACCAGCCCGAATCATGGCTTCGAGCAGTGCGGGATCGCTGGAAGCAGGGCCTAAGGTGGCAACAATCTTGGTAGCGCGACGGGACATTCAATGCTCTCCATGTAATTTGATTTCAATTCTCACACGGAATCGGTTACAGGCCGGGTTCTTTCCTGCCCCTTCCCCTGATGGGAAACCCCAATGGGCCGGGCCCCACGCCCCCCAAGGCAAGGGAGGGCGCACCGAATCCCCTGCCAAGCCGACCCTCATTGATCCTTGTCAGCCCAGCGCGGGGGCAGGGCGACTAAACTCGGGACCAGTTTGTCAAATCTCAAGCGCCATGACTGCCCTACCCACCACGACCACCGAACAACCCATTGGCTTGGACCAGCCCCTGCCGCACCGCAAAACCTTGCGCGAGTGGCTGATTCCCCTTTCCGGGCGCAGCACGGTTCGGGCTTTCGCTCTCTTGGTGCTGGATTACGCTTTGTTTTTCGCCTTGATCACAGGCACGGTCGCCCTGGACGCGATGTGGGCCAAACTGCTTTGCGCCCTGGCCGCCGGCTTTGTGATCGGGCGCCTGTTCATCATTGGCCATGACGCTTGTCACCAAAGCCTGACACCCCACCGCGAACTGAACAAAGTGCTGGGCCGCATCGCGTTTTTGCCATCGCTCACGCCTTACAGCTTGTGGGACACCGGCCACAACGTGGTGCACCACGGGTATACCAACCTCAAAGGCGTGGACTTTGTCTGGACGCCGCTGACGGCGGCCGAATTTGAAGCCTTGAGCCCCATGCAAAAGTGGCTGGAGCGCGCGTACCGCAGTGGCTGGGCGCCCGGCCTGTATTACATGATCGAGATCTGGTGGAAGCGCGAGTTCTTCCCCAACAAAACCCACATGCCCACGCGCCGCCCGATCTTTTTCAAGGACAGCCTCTTGGTCACCCTGTTTGGCGCGTTCTGGATCGCCACCATCGCCGCTGCGGCGGTCTACACCGGTCAGTCGGTTTGGCTGTCGCTGTTGCTGGGTTTTGCCGTGCCCTTCTTCTTCTGGAACAGCATGATCGGCTTCGTGGTTTATGTGCACCACACGCACGTGAAAGTGTCCTGGCACGACAACAAAGCCGCCTGGACCAAGGCCGCGCCCTTCGTGTCGACCACCGTGCACCTGACCTTCCCCTTCAACATCGGCGGCATGATGCACCACATCATGGAGCACACCGCTCACCACGTGGACATGAGCATCCCCTTGTACCGTTTGAAGCAGGCACAAACCAAGCTTGAAGAAATGCTGCCCGGCCGCATCATCGTGCAAGCCTTCTCGTGGAAGTGGTACTTTGAAACCGCCAAGAACTGCAAGATGTACGACTTCAGCCGCGAATGCTGGACCGACTTCAAGGGCAATATGACCAGCCCGGTGCGCGGTAATTTGCCCACTTCGGCCCAAGCCTGATCAGGCCTTCGCATCCAACAACAAAAAACCCCGCGATGCGGGGTTTTTTGTTGGGCGATCGTTTGTGTGAGGCTGCCCCTGCGGCCGATTACATGCTGTGGCCCCGGCTGGCATTCGCGAGCAGGGGCTCGCTCCCACAAGAAGTGGGAACACGGTTAGACAGCTGCGCGTTTGGCCAGAATCTCAAAAGCAGGCAAAGTCTTGCCTTCCAAGATCTCTAGGAACGCACCGCCGCCCGTCGAGATGTAGCCCACCTGCTTTTCAATGCCGTATTTGGCAATCGCGGCCAGCGTGTCGCCACCGCCCGCGATGCTGAAGGCGCTGGACTCGGCGATCGCCTGGGCGATCACCTTGGTGCCGTTTTCGAAGGCGGCAAACTCGAACACTCCGACCGGGCCGTTCCACACAATGGTGCCGGCTTGCTTGAGCTGCGCGGCCAGTTTGGCGGCGGTCTCAGGCCCGATGTCCAAAATCATGTCGTCGTCCGCCACCTCGGTGGCTTTCTTCACCGTGGCCACGGCGTCGACTGCAAAGGTCTTGGCCACCACCACATCGGTCGGGATCGGCACTTCGGCGCCACGCGCCTTCATAGCTTCGATCACGGCTTTGGCCTCGTCCACCAAGTCGGCCTCGGCCAAGCTCTTGCCGATCTTCAGGCCCGCCGCCAGCATGAAGGTGTTGGCGATGCCGCCGCCCACAATGAGCTGGTCCACGTTTTGCGACAGGCTCTTCAAGATGGTCAGCTTGGTGGACACTTTGCTGCCCGCCACGATGGCCGCCAGCGGGCGCTTCGGGTTGGCCAAGGCCTTGCCAATGGCGTCGATCTCGGCGGCCAGCAAAGGGCCGGCGCAAGCGATGGGCGCGAACTGGGCGATGCCGTAGGTGGTGCCTTCGGCGCGGTGGGCGGTGCCAAAAGCGTCGTTCACATAGATGTCGCACAGCTGGGCCATTTGGCGGGCCAGCGCTTCGTTGTTCTTTTTCTCGCCTTGGTTGACGCGGCAGTTCTCGAGCAGCACCACTTGGCCAGGGGCGACGGTCACGCCGTCCACCCAGTTGGCGATCAGCGGCACATCACGGCCGAGCAACTCACCCAAGCGCTTGGCCACAGGGGCGAGCGAGTCTTCGGGCTTGAACTCGCCCTCGGTGGGGCGGCCCAGGTGGCTGGTCACCATGACAGCGGCTCCGGCCGCCAGCGCCATCTGAATGCAAGGCACGCTGGCGCGGATGCGGGTGTCTTCGGTGATGCTGCCGTCATCGGCTTGCGGTACGTTCAGGTCGGCACGGATGAAAACACGTTGGCCCGCAGCTTTGCCGCTGGCGCACAGATCAGAAAAACGGATGACGTTCATGGAGGGACTTGTCCTGTATCGGGGAAATGGGCTTGATTTTAAAAGCAGTGGCTACAAGGCAGGACCATGGCCACAAGGCAGGACTCTGACTAAATGGCCGGGCCCTGACCAAATGGCCGGATCCTGACTTTGTAGGAGGCTGCCCCTGCAGCCGAATGTTTGAAAGGGCACAGCACACATTCGCGAGCAGGGGCTCGCTCCTACAGAGACAAGGCCTGGCTATGACTACAAGGCCTGGCTATGACTACAAGGCAGAACCCTGACCAAATGGCCGGACCCTGACTTTGTAGGCCGCTGGCCGGCTTACCAGCCCCAGCCGAGGTGCAAAGGCAGGTACACCGCCATGCCCGCGAGGATGGTGACCAGCACGTCGCGCCGCCAAAAGTAAGCCGCTACCCCCACGGCGGCCGCATACAGGCGGGCGTCTTGCCATGTGCTGACCAGTTCACCCTGCACGGTGATGATTTCCGGAATGACCACGGCCGACAGGGCGGCAATGGGTGCGTACTGCAAACCCCGCTGGGCCCAATGCGGCAGTTGCCAGGACTGGCTGGAGATGAAAAAGAAGCTGCGCGCCACCACCGTGACCACGGCCAAGCCAACGATCACGCCCAAAGACCACAAATCGGTGCCGTTCATGACGCCCCCTGCGGTACAGGCCGGATTTTCTCGACCGTCAGGCACAAGATCACCGCCACCGCAATCGCCACCACGATGTTGAGCTTGAGCGGCAAATGGTAGGCGGCAACAGCGGCTGCGCCCGCCACCGCCGCGGACAAAATGCGCATGCGCGAGCTGGCCAGCGAACACTGGATACCGAGCAAACACAAGATGCCTGCAAAACCCAAACCCCATTCGGGCGGGATCAAATGGGCCAAGCCGATGCCCAGCAAACTGGCCACGATCCAGCTGGTCCAGTTCAAGAAGTAGTTGCCCGCCAAATAGGCCTCTTGCCCTGTGCGCTCGCTGTCGCTGACACCGGGGTGCGGGTAATGCCGTGTGAACAGCACATAACTGATGTCGGCGGTGAAGTAGCCGTGGCACATGCGCTGCCAGCGCGGCAAATGCATCAGATACGGCCGCAAGTGCAGGCTGAAGACCACAAAGCGCAGGTTCACACAAAAACCGGTCGCCAAAATCACCCAAGCTGGCGCCCCGGCCACCAACAGTGGAATGGCCGCCAGCTGCGAGCTGCCCGCGAACACCAGCAAGGTCATGGCCACGGCCTCGAACACGCTCATGCCCGACTTGACCATGGCCACCCCGGTCATCAGGCCCCAGGCCGCCACGCCGGGCGCTTGCGGGGCCAGGTCGCGCAGGCCTTGCCAGAACTCGGCGCGGCGGTAGAGCGTGGGCCGGAAAAACATCAAGCCACCAGGCGTTGGCCCGGCTGCAAGGGGCAACCGCGCAAAAAGTCGGCCGCACCCAGGCGCTTGCCGCCGGGGCGCTGCAACTGCGTCAAGCACAGCTGGCCCTCACCGCAGGCCACGCGCACGCCAGAGGCATCGGCGCTGAGCACGGTGCCCGGCTGGACCGTCTCTGCGGCGGTCTTCTCGGCCGCTTCGGCCACGGCTTGCCACAGCTTGAGGGTTTCCACACCCGAGGCGGTGGCCAGCGGCACGGTCATGCCCGGAAACGGGTCAAACGCCCGGATGCGCCGCGCCAGCACCTCGGCGCTCAAGGCCCAGTCGAGGGCCGCTTCGGCTTTGTCGATCTTGTGGGCGTAGTTCACGCCCTCCAAGGGCTGGGGCTGGCGGGGCAGCTGGTCCAAACTGGCCAGTGCCTGCACGATGGCTTGCCCTCCCAGATCGGCCAAGCGCTCGTGCAGCACGGCCGTGGTGTCATGGGGCGCGATGCGGCAAGGCAGGACCAGCAGCATGTCACCCGTGTCCAGGCCCGCATCCATTTGCATGATGGTGATGCCGGTTTGCGTGTCGCCCGCCTCAATGGCGCGGTGAATCGGCGCCGCACCCCGCCAGCGCGGCAACAATGAAGCGTGGATGTTCAGGCAGCCCCGAGGCGGCAAGTCCAGCACCCACTGCGGCAGGATCAAGCCGTAGGCGGCCACGATCATGGCGTCCGCCTTGGCGTCCAGCAGGGTCTGGCGGGCGGCTGCGGCGTCTTCGGGGTACTTGCCCTCCAGCCGCAGGCTGCGTGGCTGGGCCACGGGCACGGCATGGTCCAAAGCCCACTGTTTGACGGGGGAGGGCTGCAACTTCATGCCGCGCCCGGCGGGCCGATCGGGTTGGGTCAGCACCAGCACGATCTCGTGACCGGCCGCATGCAGGGCCACAAGGGCCGTTTGGGCAAATTCGGGCGTGCCCGCAAAAATCAAGCGCATCCGGTTCAGCGCTCGGCTTTTTGGGCTTTGATCAGTTTGGTCTTGATTCGACCTTGCTTGAGCGGGGAGAGGTACTCCACAAACACCTTGCCCATGAGGTGGTCCAGTTCGTGTTGAATGCAAATGGCCAACATGCCTTCAGCGTCAATCTGGCGGCTTTTCCCGTCACGGTCCAAGGCGGTGACCTTGACTTGCGTGGCCCGCGCCACCCCATCGTAAATGCCGGGTACCGACAGGCAACCCTCTTCGCCCTTGACGCGTTCCTCGTTCATCCAGGTGATTTCGGGGTTGATCAGCACCAAGGGCTGGTTGCGTTCTTCCGAGGTATCGATCACCACCAGGCGCTCATGCACATCGATCTGCGTGGCCGCCAAACCAATGCCGCTGGCCTCGTACATGGTCTCCAGCATGTCGTCGATCAAAGCGTGCACGCGGGCATCCACCGCTTGCACAGGTTTGGCCACCTTGTGCAGGCGAGGATCGGGGTAGCAAAGAATAGGGAGCAGGGCCATGGCGTCAAAACAAAGATGAATTCAGAGCCGTATTGTCCCCAATTTCTCAAGCGCCTGCCGCCAGCCGGGCGCACAGGCTCTGGGTTGAGCTTCAGCGCCCGTCAGCACAGGCCGAAAAGAGGTTCAACGCCGGCTTGGTCAGCTGGGTGCTGACCTGCGCCAAGCCCAGCAGCGAGTGAAAGAGGTGGTCGTGCGACAGGGGCTTGGCACTTTGCGCTTGCAAGCAATTCATGCCCCAATGGCGTTCCCTTTGCAGAGGTTTGGACAACCACACCAGCATGGGCACATGGGTCTGCTCTTTGGGGGCCAAGCTGTAGGGCATGCCATGCAGGTACAGGCCCTTCTCGCCCAAGGACTCCCCATGATCGGACAGGTAGATGAGCGCGGTGGGGCGCGACTGGGTTTGCAGCCACTTCACCGTTTTGGCAATGAAGTGGTCGGTGTAGACGATCGAGTTGTCGTACGCATTGACGATCTGCTCGGGTGGGCAATTTTGCAGGGCATGGCTGCTGCATTCGGGCTGGAAGGTCTTCATCCCCTTGGGCGAGCGCTTGTAATACGCCGGGCCGTGGCTGCCCATCTGGTGCATCACCACCACCGTGCCTTGGGCCCGTTTGGCAGGGTCCAAGGCCGCCAGTTGCTTGGGCAACTCGTGCAGCATGACCTCGTCGAGGCATTCGCCGCTGGCGCAATACTCAGGCACCTTCAGCGCCGTGGTGACCACATTCGGCACCCGGTCGCACACCCCTTTGCAGCCCGACTGGTTGTCCAGCCACAGCACCGCCATGCCGGCACGCTGCAGCACATCCAACACGCTCTCGTAGCGGTCTTTGCTGCTCTCGTAAGCTGTTTTGCCCAGATGTGAAAACATGCATGGCACCGAGGCCTGGGTGCTGGTGCCGCACGACTTGACGTCCGAGAAATAGACCAAGTCACCCTGCGCCTGCAGTTGGCGCAGCTGCGGCGTGGTGTCTCTGGCGTAGCCGCCCAGGCCAAAATTGGCGGCGCGGGCGGTCTCACCCAAAATCAAAACCACCAAGGGCGCGGTGGCCTCGCTGGTCGGCACCTTGAGCAATTTGGCGTCTTCGCCGATGGCCCGCAAAGGCTTGGTGGCTTGCGCGGCTTGGCCCACCGTCAACAAGGTCACCGCGTACAGGCTGTTGAACGGGTTGATCATGTAGCGCAGTTGCTTGTGGCTGCGGGTGAGGGAAGCAATGTCTTGGAACGACATCCAAAACACACCCAAGGCCACCAAAAATGCCACCAAGCCCACACCCAGTTGCCGGCCGATCAATGACCGGGCGGGCACCGAGCGGATGGGTTGACGCCAAAGCCACACCCCCGGCAAAACCACCCCCAGCATGAGCGCCGCCAACATCGGCCACGAGAGCAAATCGCGCACTTCACGCACATCGGTTTGGACCACATTGGCCAGCATGCTGGAATCGATGACCACACCGTAGGTCAGCATGAAGTAGCTGCTGGACGTCACCGTGACCAGCATCGCCAAACCTGCAGGCTTGAGCCACCGGGGCCAGACCCATAAACTCAGGAACCAACCCAGCAAAGCCAACAAGATCAGCCACAAGCTGCCCATGGTGCTCAGCGCACGCATGCCCTGGGTTTCGGGCAATTGCCAGATCGCCATCCAAAATGGCAAATTGCCGACCGTCGCCAGCCACACAACCAGGACCGCCAGCAAGCGCGTGGGGTGCCAGGCTGTGCGCGGTGTAAGAAGGTTCATGACGTGGGTGCCTCGAGATGCAAATGGGCTCGATTCTAGACAGGGCAGATGAGCAGGCGCTGAAGCCCCGCGCAAATGCGGACTTCAACCCGTCTGAGAAGAGGTGATCAAACACGCTTACAGTCAGCACTGTTGCGTTGACGCCGCGCTGTGGCTTGCCACCCACTTGGCAGCGCTGGCCCCAACACCCGACCCTTTTGTCCAATTGATTTTTCTTTCATGAGCCCAGCACCCCGGTATGCCCCGCCCAGCGATTTGTCGCCAACCCGCCGTTTAGGGCTGATCACTTGGGTCACGCTGATGGGCTTGTTCGCTTGGGATGCTTCGGGTCTCGACATGGGCCTGATGCAGGTCATTGCCGACAGCCAAGGCTTCAAACTTCGTGACAACTGGTGGCTGGAAACCGTTTTGCACACGCGCGCCAAACAATTGGCGATCGTGGTGTATCTGGGCCTGATGGTCATGGTCTGGTGGCCGCAAAGCCTGCTCCGCCAATTGACGCGCTGGCAACGTTCGGAAATCGTGGTGGGCATCACGCTGAGCCTGATCACCATCAGCACCCTCAAAAGCTTCAGTCTGACCAGCTGCCCCTGGGAGTTGCAAGCCTTCGGCGGCCCGGCGGCCCATGTCTCTCACTGGCTTTGGGGCTTGGCCGATGGGGGCTCGGGCCGGTGCTTCCCCGGCGGTCATGTGTCGTCAGCATTCGCCTTTCTTGCAGTGGCATTGCCTTGGCTGGTGTCCGATGCGACAGCCCAACGCAAAACGGGGCTGCGCATTTTGGGCCTTGTATTGGGCATGGGTTTCTTGCTGGGCCTGACCCAGACACTCAGAGGCGCCCACTTCCCCAGTCACACCCTGTGGACAGGCTTCATCTGCTGGGGCGTGGCTTTGGCCAACCATTTCGTCTTTGGATGGTTCGTCAAGCGGCGTGCGGCCCTTGCACCTTAAGGCCACGGCCTGAATTTTTTGCACGCACGCCAGCGCTAGGCAAGGCCTCCCGTTTGGCCCACAATGCGGCCACAGACAGCCTCAAAGGCTGCACAGGGAGACAGCGATGGTGAACACATCCGAAGAGGTGGCGGCTTGGTTGCGCCTGGCACTGAGCCCCGGCGTGGGGCCCGAAACAGCGCGTCGCTTGCTGGCCGCCTGGGGGCAACCCAGCGCCATCTTTGCGCAAACCGAAAGCGCCTTGGGCCAAGTCGTCTCGGCCCTGCAAGCCCAAGCGCTGTGTGAAGCCCCGGCAGGCTGGCGCGAATTGAGCGAGGACACTTGGCGCTGGCTGCAGGCGTCCACCGAGCCGGGCATGGCCCGCGCCCTGATCACTTTGGGTGACCCCGACTACCCCGCCGCCTTGCTGGAAATTCCAGACCCGCCGCTGATGCTCTATGCCTTGGGGCAAGTCGGCGCGCTGCGCCAGCTGGACGTCGGGCAAAGCGTGGCCATGGTGGGCAGCCGCAACCCCACACCCCAAGGCCTCCTCAATGCCCGCGAATTCGCACGCAGCTTGGCCGCGAGCGGTCTGACCATCGTCTCGGGTTTGGCGCTGGGTGTTGACGGTGCCGCCCATGAAGGGGCCCTGCTGGGGGCGGCGGCCCCCGGATGGGGCGGGGCGCTGCCCACCATCGCCGTGGTGGGCACAGGCCTGGACCGGGTCTATCCCCGCCAGCACCGCGATCTGGCGCGCCAGATTGCCCAGCAGGGGGTGCTCCTGAGCGAATACCCCTTGGGCACACCGCCCCTGGCGCCCAACTTTCCGCGCCGCAACCGCTTGATATCGGGTTTGTCGCAAGCCACCTTGGTGGTCGAAGCGGCTTTGCAGTCGGGCTCGCTCATCACGGCCAAACAAGCCTTGGAGCAAGGCCGCGACGTCATGGCCATCCCCGGCTCGATCCATGCCACCCAGTCCAAGGGCTGTCACCTGCTCATCAAGCAAGGCGCCAAGCTGGTCGAGTCGGCGCAAGACGTTCTGGAGGAGTTGCAGGGGCCCGGCCGTGTGACGCAGGCACCGCTGGCGCTCACGCCGACCACCGAAGAGCTGCCAGAAGACGCCTTGCTGAGCGCGCTCGGCCATGACCCGGTGAGTCTGGACGCTCTGCAAGCGCGCTGCGGACTGCCCACAGCCGGGCTGCAAGCCCAATTGCTGGAGCTGGAATTGCTGGGTCAAGTGGCGCGCCTGCCCGGAGGGCTGTTTCAGCGGCTGGTTTGCGCATAGGCAGCAGGCCTCAGTCCGGACATGCACCCCCACTGCTGCTGTGGGAGCGAGCCCCTGCTCGCGAATGCAAGCGCAGCGCTCACGCCCCTTCCCGCACCAACACCGAACCACTCTTCGGCTGCAGGGGCAGCCTCCCACAACATCTGAGCCTGGTGCCTGCCCCTGTTTTGTGGGAGCAAGCCCCTGCTCGCGATCAAACAAGCGTGGAGCACCACCATTCGGCCGCAGGGGCGGCCTGCCGCAAAGAGGGTGGCATCAAACGCAAAAAAGGGCCACACGTGGCCCTTTTTTGTATCCAGGTCGCTCAGACGACCGCGCCCGAATTCTCGTCGTTCGGATCGATGTCTTTCTTGAGCGGTTTGATCAGGTCTTCGCGTTGCAAGCCCAACCACATGGCAATGGCCGCCGCCACGAAGACCGACGAGTAAATGCCAAACAAAATGCCGATGGTCAGCGCCATGGCGAAGTAGTGCAGGGTCTCGCCACCGAACAGCAGCATGGACAAGACCATGATCTGGGTCGAGCCGTGGGTGATGATGGTGCGGCTGATGGTGGACGTGATCGCGTTGTCGATGATCTCGACGGTGTTCATCTTGCGGTAGCGGCGGAAGTTCTCGCGGATTCGGTCAAAAATCACCACCGACTCGTTGACCGAGTAACCCAGCACGGCCAGCACCGCGGCCAGCACCGCGAGTGAAAACTCCCACTGGAAATAGGCAAAGAAGCCCAAGATGATGATCACGTCGTGCAAGTTGGCGATGATGGCCGAGACGGCGAACTTCCACTCAAAGCGGATCGCCAAATAAACCATGATGCCGACCACCACAAAGGCCAATGCTTTGAGGCCATCTTCCGCCAGCTCGTCACCCACTTGCGGGCCCACAAACTCGGTGCGGCGCAGCGTGACATCGGGGTCACCCGCTTTGAGCGCCGACAAGACTTTCTCGCTTTGCTGGGCCGAGCTCACGCCTTTTTGCGCGGGCAATCGGATCATCACGTCGCGCGCAGAGCCAAAGTTTTGCACCTGCACTTCTGAAAAGCCCAAGGTGGCGACCGTGCCGCGCACCTTTTGCAGGTCGGCGGGCTGGCTGTAGCTCACCTCCATCAAGGTGCCGCCCGTGAACTCCACCGACAGGTGCAGGCCACGGCTGAACAGGAAAAAGACCGCCAAAGCAAACGTCACGAAGGAAATCACGTTGAAGACCAACGCGTGCTTCATGAACGGAATGTCTTTTCTGATTTTGAACAATTCCATGGTCTTTTCCCCTTAGTCGGCTTTCACCGCAGTGCCAGCCTCAGGCCGCCACACCGTGCCGATCGATACCGATTTGAGTTTTTTCTTGCCGCCGTACCAGAGGTTGACCAGCCCACGCGAGAAGAAGACCGCCGAGAACATGCTGGTCAAAATACCGATGCAGTGCACCACAGCAAAGCCGCGCACCGGGCCGGAGCCAAAAGCCAGCAAGGCCACGCCCGCGATCAGCGTCGTGATGTTGGAGTCAAAAATCGTGGCCCAAGCGCGGTCGTAGCCGGCGTGGATCGCCGCCTGTGGGCTGACCCCGTTGCGCAGCTCTTCACGCACACGCTCGTTGATCAGCACGTTCGAGTCAATCGCCATGCCCAGCGCCAGCGCCATCGCGGCCATGCCGGGCAGCGTCAGGGTGGCCTGCAGCATCGACAAAATCGCCACCAAGAACAACAGGTTCACGCCCAGCGCGATGCCGGAGAACAAACCGAACACAGCGTAGTAAATGGCCATGAAGGCCACGATCACCAGGAAACCCCAGGTCACGCTGTTGAAACCTTTGGCAATGTTCTCCGCACCCAGGCTCGGGCCGATGGTGCGCTCTTCGATGATCTCCATCGGCGCGGCCAGCGAGCCCGCACGCAGCAGCAGCGCGGTGTCGTTGGCCTCGGCCGTGGTCATGCGGCCCGAAATCTGCACGCGTCCCCCGCCAATTTCGGCGCGGATCACGGGGGCGGTCACGACTTCGCCCTTGCCCTTTTCGAACAAGATGATGGCCATGCGCTTGCCCACGTTGTCGCGCGTCACATCCTTGAAGATGCGGGCGCCCTTGGCGTCGAGCGTCAGGTTGACCACGGGCTCCTGCGTCTGGCCGTCAAAACCCGGCTGGGCGTCGGTCAGGTTGTCGCCCGTGAGCACCACCTGTTTCTTGACGATCAAGGGGCGGCCATCGCGCTCCAAATAACGCTCAGCGCCAAAAGGCACGATGCCGCCCGCTTGCTCTGCGGCACGCGCTTCGGTGCTCTCGTCGACCATGCGCACTTCCAGGGTGGCGGTGCGGCCCAAAATGTCTTTGGCCTTGGCCGTGTCCTGCACGCCGGGCAACTGCACCACGATGCGGTCCAGACCCTGCTGCTGGATCACCGGCTCGGCCACGCCCAGCTCGTTGATCCGGTTGTGCAGCGTGGTGATGTTTTGCTTCAAAGCCTGCTCTTGCACTTTGCGTGCGGCTTCGGGTTTGATGCTGGCGGTCAGGCGGAACTCGCTGCCATCGGCGGCTTCTTGCGATTGCAAGTCGGCAAACTGCTCAGACAACACGCGTTTGGCGGCTTCGAGCTGTTTGGCATCGCGCAGACGAATCTCGATGCTTTGGCCATTGCGGCTGATGCCGCCATGGCGCACATCTTTCTCGCGCAGCAAGCTGCGCAGGTCACCCGTGATGGACTCCACCTTTTGCGTCAACGCCGCTTGCATGTCCACTTGCAGCATGAAGTGCACGCCACCGCGCAGGTCCAAACCCAAATACATGGGCGAGGCGTGCAATGCGGTCAACCAAGCCGGTGAACGCGACACCAAATTGAGTGCCACCACAAACTGTGGGTCTGCACCTTCGGGCGTCAGCGCCTTCTGGATGGCATCTTTGGCTTTCAGCTGCTCGTCGGTGCTTTGAAAGCGGGCCCGGATCGAGCCGCCCTCCAGCGATACCGTTTGGGCAGTCACCGCAGCGGTTTTGAGTGCGTCCTCGACCTTTTGCAGTGTCGAAGTGTCCACCTTGATGGTCGCCTTGCTCGAAGACACCTGCACCGCAGGGGCTTCACCAAAAAAGTTGGGCAGGGTGTAAACCACCCCCAGCAACATGGCGATCACGAGGATCGCGTACTTCCATACCGGGTAACGGTTCATAGTGACTCGCGTGCAGGGTGACGTACAGGGTGAAGAAGCGACAACTTACTTGATGGTGCCTTTGGGCAACACTTGCACCACAGCGCTGCGCTGCATTTGCACTTCCACACCCGTGGCCAATTCCACGCCGACATAGGCCTCACCCAACTTGCTGACTTTGCCCAAGAAACCGCCGGCAGTCACGACTTCGTCGCCCTTGGCCAAGGCGTCGATCATGGCGCGGTGCTCTTTCTGCTTTTTCATCTGGGGACGAATCATCACGAAGTACAACACCGCAAACATCAGCAACAAAGGCAGCATGCTCATCAGGGTGGACTGCATGTCGCCACCCGCAGCAGCGGCAGGAGCAGTTTGGGCAAAAGCGGAAGAAATGAACATGAAAACTCCACAAAGGGGGATAAATCTGGACTTATCGGCGCACAAACTCTGTGCCACGCGAACGAAGCCGCCATTGTATGCGGCGCTATGATCTCTTTTGAAAGCCCTTTTCCAGTGAGGTTGACGCCCACAACAGGCCGCGACCCCACGCTCAAAACCTGGGCCCGCAGGCCTTGAACCACCCCATCAGGACACGCCATGCACCCCGACGATTCAGCCGTGCACCCTGCTCATGACCCTGAGCACCACCACCACGACCATGCGCACAGCACTTTGGGCGAAATGGACCTGCGTGTGCGGGCGCTGGAAACCTTGCTGACACAGAAAGGGTATCTGGACCCCGCCGCCGTGGACCGCATCATCGAGACCTACGAGGTGCATGTCGGGCCCCACAACGGCGCCAAAGTGGTGGCACGCGCTTGGGCTGACCCGACTTTTCGGGACTGGCTTCTGCGAGACGCCACCGCCGCCATCGCCTCGATGGACTTCACCGGTCGCCAAGGCGAGCACATGGTGGCTGTGCCCAACACCCCCGACACGCACAACATGGTGGTCTGCACCCTGTGCAGCTGCTACCCCTGGCCCGTGTTGGGCCTGCCCCCGGTTTGGTACAAAAGCGCCGCCTACCGCTCGCGCGCCGTGATCGAGCCGCGTGCCGTGCTGGCCGATTTCGGCGTCACCTTGCCCGAAGGGCAAAACATCCGCGTGTGGGACTCCACCGCCGAAGTGCGTTACCTGGTGCTGCCTGAGCGCCCCGCAGGCACCGAGGGCTGGAGCGAAGAACAACTGGCCCAGCTGGTCACCCGCGACGCCATGATTGGCACCGGTCTGCCCTTGAATCCCCCCTTGACACCCCAGGTGGCCCCATGAACGGCGTGCACGACATGGGTGGCCTGCAAGGCTACGGCCCGGTTCAGATCGAGGCCAACGAGCCGCTGTTTCATGGCGCGTGGGAGCGCCGGGCGCTGGGCGTGACCGTGGCCATGGGCGCCAGTGGCCTGTGGAACATCGACCTGGCCCGCTCGGCCCGCGAATCCCTGCCCCCTCTGGACTATGTGCGAGGCCCTTACTACGCCATCTGGACCCAGGCCCTGCAAAAGCTGTTGATCGAGCGCGGCCTGATCACCGCCGAGGAACTGGCCCAAGGCCAAGCCCTCACGCCGCCCTTGCCTGGCGTGCGGGTGCTCAAAGCCGCTGAGGTCGACGCGGCGCTGGCCAAAGGCAGCCCGGCCAACCGGCCCAGCACGCAAGCGCCACGCTTTGCCGCAGGTCAACGCGTGCGGGCCCTGAACCTGAACCCCCAAGGCCACACCCGGCTGCCGCGCTATGTGCGGGGGCACGTCGGCACCGTGGTGCTGCACCACGGCAGCCACGTGTTGCCCGACCGGCATGTGAGCCAAATGCTGCCGCCTTTTGATGGCACGGCCGAGCACCTCTACACCGTGGTGTTTGACGCCGCCGAGCTGTGGGGCCCGCAAGCCGAAGCCGGGCACCAAGTGAGCGTGGACGCCTGGGATTCTTATTTGGAAGCAGTCCTGGAGACGGTGCCCGCATGACCCCCACCCTGAACGACTTGGCAAAGGCCTGTGGCAACGGCTTCCCCATGCCCCCCACGGCCAACAACGGTGCCGTTTTTGAAGAACCGTGGCAGGCACACGCCTTTGCCATGACTTTGCAGCTGCACGACAAAGGCGTCTTCACCTGGCCGCAGTGGGCCGATGCCCTGACGCGCGAAATCCGTGCGGGCCAAACGCGCGGCGAAGCCGACGATGGCAGCCTGTACTACACCCACTGGCTCAACGCGCTGGAGCAATTGGTGATCGCACGCCAACTGGGCACCCCCGAGCAAATCCACGCGCTGGAACACGCCTGGGCCGACGCTGCCGAGCGCACCCCGCACGGCCAGCCCATCGTGCTGGAAGTCACAGAAAGAGGCTCCGTTTGAACCTGCGTTTGTGGGCCATGTTGGCCTTGGTCAGCAGCTTGATTTCTTTGGCGATCGGCACCTCTTTTGCCAAAAGCCTGTTCCCCGCCTTGGGGCCTGAGGGCACCACCGCTTACCGTCTGGTCTTTGCCACCGTGATGCTGATGGCGGTGTTTCGCCCCTGGCGTCGCCGCTGGACGTGGGCCGATGCGCTGCCGCTGGGCTTGTATGGCGTGACGCTGGGCATCATGAACTTGCTGTTTTACAGCGCCATCAAAACCATCCCCTTTGGCGTGGCGATCGCCATCGAGTTCACCGGGCCGCTGGCGGTGGCGGTGTGGACTTCGAAAAAAGCCAGTGACTGGCTGTGGGTGGCCATGGCCGCTTTGGGCCTGGGCTTGCTCTTGCCTTTGCCTGGCGCAGACGCCGCTGCGGCACTCGACCCGCGCGGCATGGCTTTCGCCTTGGCAGCGGGCGTTTGCTGGGCGCTGTACATCGTGTTTGGTCACCGCGTGGCCAAGCGCTACGGCAGCATGGCCACCCCGCTGGGCATGCTGGCCGCCGCCTTGGTGGTGGCCCCCATTGGCATTGCACACGCAGGCAGCACCTTGCTCGACCCGCAATGGCTGGCCGCAGGTCTGGCCGTGGCGCTGTTGTCGAGTGCCGTGCCTTATGCACTCGAGATGTTCGCGCTCAAGCACTTGCCCCAAAACACCTTCAGCATTTTGCTCAGCCTGGAGCCGGCCGTGGGTGCCTTGGCCGGTTGGTGGGTGTTGGCCGAAAACTTGACGCTTTTTCAGGGGCTGGCCATTGCCATGGTGATGGCCGCATCCATGGGCACCGCCTGGTCGGCGGGGCGTTCCAATTCCGGCTCGGCTTAGGCCGGCGCCGCTTGGTGCGCGGCGGCCCTTATTTGGCTTTGGGCTCTGGCGGTTTGGCCTCGGGGGCAGCGGGTGGCGGCGGCTTGGCTTCTTCGGCCTTGGCCTCGGCCTTCACTTCTGGCTTGGCCTCTGACTTCACTTCTGCCTTCACCTCGGGCTTGGCTTCGGACTTGCCATCTGACTTGGCATCACCTTTCGCATCGGCTTTCTCATCTGACTTCCCATCCGCCTTGGGGTCGCTCTTGAGTTTTTCCAGCTGCTTGAGCAACCAGCTGCGCTTTTCCAGGCGCTCTTGTTCCCGGCGTTCCAATTCCTGCAAGCGCCTGGCGTGGTCGGCCTCGGCTTTGGCTTTGCGCTCGCGGGCTTGGGCGGCAATGGCTTCTTTGGCCAATTGCTCTTCGCGCTCTCTGGCCTCTAACTCCGCCTTCAGCTTGGCTTGCTCTTGGGCCAATTGCTGGTCCTTGAGGGCTTGCTCCTGTTTTTGGCGCGCCACTTTGGCCCCAGAGGTTTCCCTCACGCCCGTGCCCCACGGCTGATTGTCCAGCTGGCGGCGAATGGCGGCTTCGGCCGTGATGGGCCGGGTTTTGCCGTTTTCCGTCACGGTGTAAAAGCCCTCACAGCGGGTTTTCACGCCCGACAGCACACACGGGAAACTGGTGGGGTTTTGCTCGCCCCACGCTTTTTTCTGCGCCAAGAAGGCATCGCACTGCCCCATGGCCCGCTGGATTTTCCAATCCTCGGGGCTGGATTCTTGGGCATTCACGTCAAACCACTCGTAGCGTACCCGGTCCATTTGCAGCGCCGTGCGCACGCACTCGGCCTTGGCCGGCCCCATGGCGGCAAAACCACTGAGCCACGCGGCCCGCAAGGCCACGTTGTCGTCCACCACCTGAAACTGCGTGCGGCCCTGGGTCGGGCAGGCATTGACAATGTCATCGTTGACGCGCTTGGACTTGCCGCGCCAAGTGACGGTGACGGACTCCACATCCAGAGGTGTGACGTCGATGCGGGCCTCAAAGTGAGGGGCGCGCACCTCGCGCTCCAAAGTGGCTTGGCCCTGGATTGAAATCTCCAGATTGCAATGCTGCTCGGCGTTTTGCACCCGCGCCGCCACCACCACCGCATTGGACTTCTCGGCCAACAAACGGTATTGCCCTGCCTGCGCCCACCCCCCAAAAACCAGGCCAACCGACAACAGGATGGCCCAGCCCAAGGCTTTCGGAGTGCAGCGGAAAGTGGAATGTGTATGCATGACAGAGATGAATCGGCTCGAAATGCAGATTCTTGATGGCCCCCGCTCAACGTCCCACAAAAACGGGCGCACGCCGCTCTGCAAACGCCGCACGCCCTTCCGCAAAGTCGGCGCTGCGGCTGCTCAGGTGTTCGCGCTCGCGCAGTCGGTTTTCGTCCATGGCGCCGGCCGCGATCTCGTTCAATGATTTTTTGGTGTCTTGCACGGCCAAGGGCGCCAAAGCCAGGATGTCTTGCAACAAGGCGTGCTGCGTCTGCGCCCATTCCTCTGGCCCCACCAGGGCCTCGAACAAGCCCAGTGCATCGAGTTGCTGGGCCGTGAAGGGCCGCGCCGTTAAAAACGCCCGTTTGGCCGCCGCCAAACCAAAGCGACTCACATAACGCTGCAAACCACTGGGGTAGTAATGCAAGCCCAGCGCCGTGGCGGGCATGCGCCACTCGATGCCTTGCAGACCGATGCGCAGGTCGCAGGCCAACACCACATCGGTGGCGCCGCCGTACACGCTGCCGTTCAAGGCGCACAGAGTCACCGGGCGCAGCTGGGCCAAGGTATTGGGGATTTCTTCAAAGAAAGTGGCGCCATGGCCCGGTTCGTCAAACCCGCCGATGTCGTAGCCCGCACAAAAAACAGGCTTGGGCTGGCCCGCCGTGTTGGCGGTCAGCACCAGCACGCGCACATCCGGGTGGTGCTCGATGGTTTCAAAGTGCGCCAGCAAGGTCTTGAGGTCGCCGTTTTCCAGGCGGTTGCGCTGGGCGGGGCGGTTCAGGGTGACCGTGGCCACGCCGCCTTCGATCTGCAAAACAGGGGCTGAGGCTTGCGCCAAGACAGATGACATGTGTGGAATCCAAAACAAAAAGGGTGCCCGAAGACACCCTGATTGTAGAAAGCTGGTCCCGTTCGGGACCGGCTCATGGCGGCGAAGCTCAGGCCTTGGCTTTGGCCTTGGACATGGCGGACTTCACCGAAGCTTCGGCTTGGGCGGTCGCGGCTTTGAGGTTGGACTCGGCGGTCTCAGCAGCTTGCTTGGCCACTTTTTTCAGGGTCTCAGCGGCTGTTTGGCCTGCTTCGAAAGCTGTTTTGATCACGGCCACAGCAGCGTCAGAACCTGCTGGTGCGTTTTTCAGGCTGTTTTCGACCAAGCTTTTGACCGCTTGCTCGGACTCGGCCATTTTGCCTTCGGCAGCTTTGGTGAACACGGCGCTGGTGCTGTTGGCGATGTCAGCCAAGTGACGGCCGTAAGACACCGACTTTTCGAAGGCAGGCTGCACCAACGCGGCTTGCACAGCCATCAGGTCTTGAGGGGACTTGGCACCCATCAGGGCTTGCATGTTGGCGAAAGACTCGCCCACAGCGGCTTTGCCAGCGGCCATGTTCAGCTCAACCAGACGCTCGAAACCGGCAAATGCGGTTTGCGACAGGTCAGCAGCTGCGGACAGGTTGGCTTTTTGGGTGGCGGCGAATTGGTCAGCGTTGAAGTTCATGGTGTGTTCCTTGGAGAGGTTTTGTTGCAATGCAGCAATTTGAACAGCATGCCGGACCACAAGCAAGGGAAAACCCGCACTTTAGAGTCAACTCTCCAATTGGGACCGAGGGCACCAACTCACTACACTTGCCGCAAAGGCCATCTCGGCCAAGACCCACTGGATTTATGGAATTTCTCAGTCTGCTGTTTTTATTGGCCACGGGCATCCACTGGCTCAACACCCGGGGCCAGCGCCAGCGCACCGCCCTGTTGGCCGAGCAATTGCGTCCCTACCAGATAGGGAAACGCATGGAACAACTGACCAGTGCCTACATGCGGGCGCTGGGTGAATCCGACCCCGAGCGGCAACAGCAGATCTTGGAACTGCAAGAGCAGGCCGAAAAGCAACTGGCCCACGAGTTCCAAAACCTGGCGCGGGAATTTGCCAAACTCAGCGCCCCACCCACGCGGGGCTTCAAGCTGGCGATGCCCTATATTGACCAGCTCTCGCCCCGATTCACATTCGACATGCGCCGCCTGCTGGCGGTGCACGCGCAAGGCATTGAGCGCGCGGTGAACAACCTGCATGGGCTGCCCCCCAAAGAGCGCTCATTCCAGATGATGGGCGAGATGTTTTTGATGCAGCACAGCTGCCACTGGTTTTGCAAATCCAAAACCATCGCCTCGGCCCGCATGCTGGCCCAGCACCAGACGCGCTACGAGCAAGCGCTCGATGCGGTCAGCCCCGAAACCCGAGAGGCTTATTGGGAAGTGGTGCAGGGCTGAGGCCTGCACGCACCCAAGCTCACCCCTCAGCCCCGCAGAGATTGCAGCGCGGCCTGCGCGATGCTGTCCGCGTCCACCGCAAAAAAGTGGCGCAGCGCAGCCCGCGTGTCGCTGCGGCCAAAGCCGTCGGTGCCCAGGGTGCGGTAGCGGCGGCCTTCGGGGACGAAGGCGCGAACGCTCTCGGGCACGGCGCGCACGTAATCGGTGGCGGCGATGACGGGGCCCTTTGTGCTGGCCAGCAGTTGCGCCAGATGTCCGGCACCCACACTTCCCCTGGCTTCTTGCGCCATGCCGTCTCGCGCCAGCTCACTCCAGCTGGTGATGCTCAGCACCTCCACACCCACGCCTTGCGCGGCCAGTTGCTGCGCGGCTTGGATCACCTCGGTCAAGATCGCGCCTGAACCCAGCAAGGTCACGCGCTGCGCCGCATCGCTTGGGCCATAAACGCCAAAGCGATAGCCCCCGCGCAACACATCGCCCGCCACGCCCGCAGGCAAGTCGGGCTGGGCGTAGTTCTCGTTCATCAGGGTGACGTAATAAAACACGTCGGCTTGCTGCTCGACCATCTCGCGCATGCCCGCGTCCACAATCACCGCCAACTCGCCCGCAAACGCCGGGTCGTAGGCCTTGCAGTTGGGGATGGTGGCCGCCACCAGGTGGCTGCTGCCGTCTTGGTGTTGCAGGCCCTCGCCGCCCAAGGTGGTGCGGCCCGATGTGGCACCGAGCAAAAAGCCCCGGGCCCGCTGGTCGGCGGCGGCCCAGATGGCGTCGCCCACGCGCTGAAAGCCGAACATCGAGTAATAAATGTAGAAAGGCAGCATGGCCAGGCCGTGCACGCTGTAGCTGGTGGCCGCGGCCGTCCAGCTGGCGATGGCGCCCGCTTCGCTGATGCCTTCTTCCAGAATCTGGCCGTCGGTGGCTTCGCGGTAGCTCAGCACCGAGCCGATGTCTTCGGGTGCGTAGCGCTGGCCCACGCTGCTGTAAATGCCCACCTGCTTGAACAGATTGGCCATGCCGAAGGTGCGCGCCTCGTCGGCCACGATAGGCACGATGCGCGGGCCCAAGGTGCGGTCTTTGAGCAGGTTGCCCAGCATGCGCACAAAGGCCATGGTGGTGCTCATCTCTTTGCCGTCGGCCTGCAGCGCAAACTGCCCGTAGGTGCTCACAGCGGGCACGGGCAAGCGGTCGCACACGGTCTCGCGCTTGGGCAAGCTGCCGCCCAAGCGGGCGCGGTGTTCGCGCAGGTAGCGCATCTCGGCGCTGTCGTCGGCGGGTTTGTAAAAGGCCAAGCCCTTGGCCTGCTCATCGCTCAGCGGCAAATCAAAGCGGTTGCGGTAGTCAATCAGGTCCTGCTCGTCGAACTTTTTTTGGCTGTGCGTGGTCATCTTGCCCTGGCCCGCGCTGCCCATGCCAAAGCCTTTTTTGGTGTGCGCCAAGATCACCGTGGGCTGGCCGCGGTGCGCGGCGGCGGCGGCATACGCCGCGTGGATTTTGACGATGTCGTGGCCCCCGCGCTTGAGCCGGTCGATCTGCTCGTCGGTCATGCCCTGCGCCAGCCGCGCCAGCGCTTCGTTCTGGCCAAAGAAGTTGTCGCGGTTGTAGCGCCCGTCTTTGGCGGCAAAGGTCTGCATCTGGCCGTCCACCGTGTTGGCAAATGCCCGCAGCAAAGCGCCCGAGGTGTCGCGTGCCAGCAGGCCATCCCAGTCGCTGCCCCAGACCAGCTTGATCACGTTCCAGCCCGCACCCGCAAACAGCTTTTCCAGCTCGTCGATGATGCGGCCGTTGCCGCGCACGGGGCCGTCTAGGCGCTGCAAATTGCAGTTGACCACCCACACCAGGTTGTCGAGTTTTTCGCGCGCGGCCAAGGTCAGCGCGCTCATGCTCTCGGGCTCGTCCATCTCACCATCGCCAAACACGCCCCACACCTTGCGGGCGCTGCAGTCTTGCAGCTGGCGGTGCGTCAGGTAGCGCATGAAGCGCGCGTGGTAGATCGAGCTGATCGGCCCCAGGCCCATGGAGCCTGTGGGGAACTGCCAAAAGTCGGGCATCAGCCAAGGGTGCGGGTAACTCGACAAACCGCGTGCGCCGCTGCCCGGCGCGGTGATCTCCTGCCGGTAGTGCATCAGGTCCGCCTCGCTCAGGCGCCCTTCCAAAAAAGCGCGGGCGTACACGCCGGGCGCGCTGTGCGGCTGGAAGAACACCAAATCGCCCTGGTGCTGCGCGGTGCGGGCGTGAAAGAAATGGTGGAAGCCGGTCTCGAACAGATCGGCCACGCTGGCGTAACTGGCGATGTGTCCACCCAACTCGCCATAGGCCTGGTTGGCGCGCACCACCATGGCCAGCGCGTTCCAACGCATGATGGCCACCAAGCGCTCTTCGGTGGCCAAGTCGCCGGGGAACACGGGCTGTTCATCCACGGCGATGGTATTCATGTAAGGCGTGTTCAGCTCGGGCTGCCAGCCCGTGCGCTGCTGGCGCGCCACGACGGTCAGCTCGTCCAAAATCTGGCGCGCACGCTCGGGGCCTTGGGTGCCGATCAGGGCCAGCAAAGCCTCGCGCCACTCGGCGGTTTCTTCGGGGTCGATGTCGTGGGCGTTCAACATCGCTTGCAAATGGGGTTCGATGGGTGCGTTCATGCGCTTCACTTTACAGAGGCATGCGGCGCATGTGCTGCGTATTGACGCCTCTTTAGCCATGATTTAAAGCACAATATGCCGTAAATATTAGGAATTCAGCACATGGTTCTGGACAACGTGGATTTGAAGATACTCGACGAACTGCAGCGCGACGGCTCGCTGTCCAACGTGACGCTGGCCAAACGCATTGGCCTGTCGCCCTCGCCGTGCCTGGCCCGCGTGAAAGCGCTGGAGTCGGGCGGCGTGATCCAGCGCTATGTGGCGCTGGCCAGTGCAGCGGCGCTGGGACTGGGCCTGACGGTGTTCATCTCCATCAGCCTCAAGACCCAAAGCAAGGCCACCCTGGCCGACTTTGAAGCGCACATCGCGCGGCACGACGAAGTGATGGAGTGCTATTTGATGACCGGCGACAGCGACTACCTGCTGCGCGTGGCGGTGCGCGACATGGCGGCGCTGGAGCGCTTCATCTTGGAGCAGCTCTCACCGATTCCGGGCGTGGAAAAAATCCGCTCCAGCTTTGCGCTCAAGCAGGTGCGCTACAAAACGGCGCTGCCGCTGGGTTTGGGGTGAATGCACTTTCAGCCCTGCGCCCGCTGCTTCAAATACGGCCCCACCATGTGGCGGCTGGTGCGTTGCAGGCCCATGAGCAAAGCGTGGTCGGGCTGCTGGCAGCCGTAGCGGGTTTTCAGGTCGTGCTGCATCTGCGCCAGCAAATGCGCGGCCATCTCGGCATCGGCCAGGGCGCGGTGGGCGCGGCCTGACGCGGGCAAATGGTGCAGCGCGGCCAGCGTGCCCAGCTTGTGGTTGGGCGCTTGCGGGTACAGGCGGCGCGACAGCAGGACCGTGCAGGCAAAAGGGTGCGAGCCATCTTCTCCGCAACGCGCCAGCTCGGCCTGCCAGAACTTTTTGTCAAAAGCCGCGTTGTGCGCCACCATGGGGCGCCCGCCCACAAAGCGGGCCGCCTCGCGCATCACCTGCTCGGCAGGCGGTGAGGCCTGCACCATCTCGTTGGTGATGCCCGTCAGTTGGGTGATGAAACTGTTCACCCGCACCCCGGCGTTCATCAGGCTTTGGTAGCGGTCCACCACCTGCCCGCCCTCGAGCATGACGATGGCCACCTCGGTGGCGCGGTCGCCCATATTGGGCGAGATGCCCGTGGTTTCAAAGTCGATGATGGCGATGGGGGTCATGGTCAGTTGGCCGATACAAAAACGGGTCTCAGATTAAAACCCGCTTTCACAGGCTTGCATCATATTAAAGAAGTCTTTAATATGATGCACCTGTATTCAAGCAATCTTTAATATCTGGCCATGCGCGTCACCGGTACTTACGTCACCTCAACCACTCTCGGCGAGAGCGTGCGCGCTTTTGTGCCCCATGCGCTGCCACCTGCAGAGCCCGAACTGGACGCTTCTTGCTATGCCGAACTCAACCGCGCGGCTGAACTGGCATTGGCCCGTCTGGCAGGGGTGGCAGGCTTGGTACCTTCGATCGACTGGTTACTCTACAGCGCCATCCGCAAAGAGGCCCTGCTCACATCCCAGATTGAGGGGACCCAGGCGACACTGGTCGACCTGTTTGACAAAGAGGCGGGGCTGGTCGTCAGCAACACAGACGATGTGGAGGAGGTCACCAATTACCTGCGTGCCTTTCGCTGGACAGAACAAACATTGCGGGACCCCAACGGCCTGCCCATGAGCGTGCGCCTGATGCGGCAAGCTCACCGCCTGCTCATGGATGGCGCCCGTGGCTCAGGTCGCCAACCGGGCGAATTGCGCCAGTCTCAAAACTGGATCGGCGGCACACGGCCCGGCAAAGCTGTATTTGTCCCCCCGCCGCCCACGCAAGTACCCGCACTGCTGGCCGATCTTGAACGCTTCATTCACGACACTCGGCCCACCCTGCCGCCTCTGGTGCGCATTGGGCTTGTGCACGTTCAGTTTGAAACCATTCACCCCTTTTTGGATGGCAACGGACGCATTGGGCGATTGCTGATTGCCGCACTCATGGAGCAATGGGGCTTGTTGTCAGAGCCCTTGGTCTACGTGAGCGCCTACCTGAAGCAGCATCAAACCGAATACTACCGACGACTTTCTGCAGTCCGCACGGATGGTGACTGGGAAGGCTGGGTGGCTTTTTTCCTGGAAGGTGTTGCCCGCGCAGCAGACACCGCTGAGCGTGGGATCGTCGCATTGGCCAGCCTGATCAACACCGACCGACGTCGACTGCTCCAAGAGCCCCGCATCACGCCAGCGAGTCTTCGTCTGTTTGAACTCTTGCCACTGATGCCCATTTTTTCCATCGATCAAGTCTGCGAAAGACTGGGAACCACGTTCCCTACAGCCAATGCAGCGGTCAAAACACTGGAAAAGCTCGGCATCGTGGTCGAGCAGACTGGGCAAAAAAAGAACCGCCATTACAGCTACCAAGCCTATGTGGAATTGCTGAGCGATTGATCACCCCATGCACCCCGCCCCCATCCTCTTCTGCGGCGACCCGCACGGCCAGTGGCAGCACATCATCGATGCCGCCTTGCAAACCCGCGCCCGCGCCGTGATCTTGCTGGGCGATCTGGAGCCGGCCCGGCCGCTGCACTCCGAGCTGCAAGCGATTTGGGATCGCGTCTGGTTCATCCACGGCAACCACGACACCGACCATGCAGACAACTTTGCCAACGTCTGGCACGACGAGGTGATGGCGCGCAGCCTGCACGGCCGCGTCGTCACGCTGCCCTGCGGCACGCGCATCGCCGGACTGGGCGGTGTGTTTCGCGGGGCGGTGTGGTACCCCAAAGACCCGCAAGCGCCCAAGTTTCGCCACCGCGAAGACCACGCCCGCGTCACCCCGCGCCAAGACCGCTGGCAAGGCGGCGTGCAGCTCAAGCACTGGTCCACCATCTACCCGGACGAGCTGGAACAACTGGCCACGCTGCAAGCCGACATCCTCATCACCCACGAGGCGCCCGGCTACCACGAACATGGCTTCAAAGCGCTGGACACCCTGGCCCGCCGCATGGGCGTGCGCATGACGGTGCACGGCCACCAACACGACTGCATCGACAGCAGCGCCCACTGGGACGCGCAAGGTTTTCAGAGCTTTGGGGTGGGGCTGAGGGGGCTGATGGTGGTGGATTGATTGATATGAAATTTTGATTTTCATATCATTCACACCTTGCCCAAGGAGACCTGGCCATGTCGTCCATCACCATCCGCAACTTGCCCGAAGAAACCCTCAGGGCACTGCGCGTGCGTGCCGCATTGGCCGGGCGCAGCACAGAAGCCGAAGTGCGCGCCATTCTGGAGCAAGCTGCCCGCCCGGAAGGCCGTATCCAACTGGGATCTCTGCTGGCCGAAATTGGCCAACAAGCTGGCGGCTTTGACTTGGTCACTGAACGCGACAAGACACCGGCAAAACCCATCGTATTTGAATGATCCTGTTCGAAACCAGCGTCATCTCTGAGTCGCTGAAGCCCCCAGTGGGCGAAAGAAAAGAAACCCTGCACCTTGGCCTAGAGCCACGAATCCTGCCTTTTGACGCCAGCGCATCGCAGGCCTATGCAGACATCCTTACGACAGCCCGCAACCAGGGCATCGCCATCTCGACCGCGGACGGCTACATCGCCGCCACCGCGAAGCGACATGGCTTCATGGTGGCCACGCGAGACGCCAGTCCCTTTGAGGCGGCGGGGCTGACCGTGATCAATCCTTGGACGGTTCAACACTGAGCGCCCACAAGCTGCGCTTATAGGGCTTTAAAGCGCTGGCTGCAATGCCCTGCAGGTGCTCGCGCAAGCCTTGCTTGGATTCAAAAGTCTTGAAACGCCCAGCGTCGATATCGGCAATGCCCTCTTGGGCAGCTTTTCGCAAAACCGCAAACCGGTCAGCGTCCCCGGATTCGCATTGCTCCACCAGCGAAGCTGCATGATCCGTTAGCACTAAATTTCCAGTGGCCATGCTGGACTCCTTTTTGGAACAGGTAGGGCTTATTGTGCCAACGAGGGTGTGCAGGACGCATTCTGAATCAGAGCCTCAACAACTCACCGCCCCCAGGCAAAGCCCTGGTTCACAAAGCCCAGCCCAATTCGTAAGCTGAGCGCCTTTGCAACAAGGAGGCGATATGCCCAATAGCAAGCAACCCGGCAATGCACTCGTTTACGGCATACGGCCCCAAAAACCCGGCATGTATTTGGGCTTGTTCCATGGCCGCGATTCGCCTCATGAAGCGATGATCGGCTGGGGTTTTGATGGCCCCGCCCTTGGCCCGCTCAAACACGTTCACACCACCTACGCTTGCAGCATGAATGTCGAGTTCACCAGCCTGAGCGATGCTCACATGCTCACCGGCAGCAACGACACCTTTTTGGAACTGAAACTCGACGGCGACCTCTTGTGCTTTGACGGCAAGCTGTATGGCGACTGGACGGTGTATTGGGTCTCGCCTGAAGAATGCTTCAGGCCACCCGACACCTTCCGGCAAAACACCCGCCCCAACGATTTGCGCAGGCAAGCCAAACCGATCCCGTGGGACGAGGACAGCTAACATCTGCCGTCAGGGAGAACAACACATGCCACGATCCACCAACTGGACGCGTAACGAAACATTGGCGGCATTTCACATTTACCTGCAACTGCCGTTTGGCCAGCTACACCGCAATCAAGCACGCATCGTGCAGTTGTCGCAGTGGATTGGACGCACCGCCAGCGCTGTGGCCATGAAGCTGGTCAATTTGGCCAGCCTCGACCCTCAAATTGTGGCCAGTGGCCGACGCGGCATGGGCAACGCCTCCAAACTGGACCAACAAATTTGGAACGAGTTTTTGGCGGCGAACGATCTTGTGGTGACCGAGGCTGCCACGTCCTTTGGCCACTATGCCGAACAAAACGGCCTGCCGCCCTTTGTGGACGTGCTGGACGAAGTGCCCGAGATTGCTGAAGGCAAAACCATCACGGCCATCGTGCAGGTACGCGTCAACCAAGCCCGGTTTCGCCGCGCCATCTTGGCCAGCTACAACGCCACTTGCTGCATGAGCGGCCTGCGCGTGCCCAAGCTGCTGGTGGCCAGCCACATCGTGCCGTGGAGCGTAGACACCCACAACCGCCTCAACCCCAGCAACGGCCTGTGCCTGTCGGCCCTGCACGACCGGGCCTATGACCAAGGGCTGATCACGGTGTTGCCGGACTTCACCATCCGCGTGGGCGAAGCGCTGCGTCACGCCGAGTTGGATCCGTTTGCACAAAGCAGTTTGGCGCAATGCGAAGGGCAAGCGATTCGACTGCCGGAACGCTTTCGGCCTGCGCCTGCGTTTTTGGAGGCGCATGCGAGGCGGTTTGGGTTTTTGTAAATGGCCAGCTTGGGCTAGTCTGTAAATAGGTGCTCAAAAAGCAGGGACAATCAATAGCAATATTTATAAGCCAAGCGAGATTGCCCACCCCATGACCGTAAAGATTGATTTATCAGCCACCGTTGGCTATTACAACGACCGCGCCGAGCAATTTTTCAGTTCAACTTTGCGGGTGGACATGGGTCCCATTTACGAGCGCTTTCTTGACGGTCTTGCTCCGGGTGCAAGCATCTTGGATGCCGGTTGCGGCTCGGGGCGTGATGCGCGTGCATTTGCTGACCGGGGTTTCAGCGTCAGCGCTTTTGATGCGTCTATTGAACTGGCCAAGCGGGCCAGTGAGCATTGTGGCTTTGTGGTGGATGTACGGCGCTTTGAGGATGTGGACGAGGTCGCCCAATACGATGCGATCTGGTGCTGCGCCAGTTTGCTGCATGTGCCGCTTTTGGACATGCCGGGTGTGTTGTCCAAATTGTGGGGGGCGCTGAAAGCAGGTGGACGCATTTATGTGAGCTACAAGCTTGGCAGCGGCGAGCGTGAACACGACGGGCGACGGTTTACCGATGCCGACGAGGACACCGTGCGTGCGTGGCTAGGTGCCATGCCCGAGTTGCTGCGCATGGAGTTTTGGCAAACCCAAGACCAACGGCCCGACCGCACTGAAAGCTGGACCAATGCTTTGGCCCACCGCTCAACAGGTCCTGACAAACGGCTTGTCACAGGGGGTGACGATCATTTTTTGCCGCACCTGTCAGCCGCTTTTGCGCGTTCCAACCAAGCCGATTTGGCGGTGTCCTTTGTCAAGACTTCGGGGCTGCGTTTGCTGCTGCCCGATTTGCAAGGCATGGCACAAGCAGGTGACACCCATCGCGTTCGGGTGTTGACCAGCGACTACTTGGACATCACCGACCCAGAGGCTTTGCGCTTGCTGCTCTTGCTGCAAGAAAGCGGTGCTGAGGTGCGCGTGTACGCCACGCAAAACCAAGACAGCTTTCACCTCAAGGCCTATGTGTTCGCCCGCTTTGAAGCCGGGCAGTTGGCGTCTGGCACCGCCTTCATTGGGTCCAGCAACATCAGCAGCAAAGCCCTGCGCGATGGGCTGGAGTGGAACTACCGTGTGGTGTTTCCGCAGGACGCCGGTTATCTGGAAGCACGCGAACGTTTTGAAGAACTCTTTGCGCACCCCAAAACCATGGCCTTGACCGACAGCTGGATCGAGGCCTATGAACAGCGGCGCTTGCCGCCCACACGTTCGGTGGCACCCGGCAGCCACGAACAAGAAGCGCCACCACTGCCCAACGATATTCAGCAAGAAGCCCTGGCCGCGTTGGCGGACACGCGGGACAGAGGTTATCGGCGTGGCTTGGTGGTCTTAGCAACAGGTCTTGGCAAGACATGGCTGGCCGCTTTTGATGCGGTGCGCATGGGGGCTCGGCGCATTTTGTTTGTGGCGCATCGCGAAGAAATTTTGAGCCAAGCGGCGGCCACCTTCATCCGCATCTTGCCCGGCAAACGCGTGGGTTACTACACCGGGCGCAGCCGCGATGGCGATGTGGACGTGTTGTGCGCATCGGTGCAAACGCTGGGCAAGGCGGCGCACTTGGAGCGCTTTGCACCGCAGCACTTTGATTACATCGTAGTCGACGAATTCCACCACGCAGCAGCTGCCACCTACAAGCGCTTGTTGGCGCACTTTGCGCCCTCGTTTTTGTTGGGCTTAACGGCCACACCCGACCGCACGGACCAGTCAGACATCTTGACTTTGTGCGACGACAACTTGGTCTTCGGCTGCAACCTGTTTGCGGGCATCACCAGCGGCTTGTTGGCCCCATTTCACTACTACGGCGTTCATGACGAATCGGTCGATTACAAGGAAGTACCTTGGCGCAATGGACGCTTTGATCCTGAAGAACTGTCGAACAAGTTGGCCACGTTGGCGCGTGCACGGCATGCCCTGACGCTGTGGCGTGCCAAGGCCCAGCGGCGCACGCTGGCGTTTTGTGTGTCCACCCGGCATGCCGATTTCATGGCTGAGCATTTCACGCGGGCTGGCGTATCGGCCGCTGCAGTGTATTCGGGCTCTGTGCTGGGGCGTGCACAGGCGCTCGAAAAACTGGAAGACGGTAGTTTGCAAGTTTTGTTCTCGGTGGACTTGTTCAATGAGGGCGTGGACTTGCCCAGCATTGACACGGTGCTGATGCTCCGGCCCACCGAATCCAAAATTTTGTTTTTGCAGCAGCTGGGCCGAGGCCTTCGGCGGCACGAAGGCAAGCAGCAGTTGGTGGTGCTGGACTTCATTGGCAATCACCAAGCCTTTTTGGGTAAACCACAAGCCTTGTTTGGTGTGGGTGCAACCTATAAAGCCCTGGCGGAGTTTGGGCGCAAGGCAGAGAAGAACGCACTGGAACTGCCAAACGGTTGTTACGTCAATTACGACTTGTCGATCATCGAGTTTTTGAAATCGCTCGATGGCGCCGGAACGCAAAAAGATTACGAGGCGCTTCGGGTCGTGCTGGGCCGCAGGCCGACCCTCACCGAGTTTTATCACTCGGGCAGCAGCATGCAAGACATGCGTCGGCGTGAAGGCCATTGGTTTGCACTGGTCCAAAGCATGGGGGATTTGTCTGCGGACGAGACCGTCGTTGCCGAGCGTTTCCAAATGGTCTTGCGCGAAGTCGAAACCACAGCCATGACCAAAAGCTTCAAGGCCGTCACGCTAGAGGCTTGGCTGGAACTGGGTGGCCTGCGCCAGCCTGTTGCGCTGGGCGCATTGGCCGCGCATTCGCGTGCGGTGCTCGACCGCCGTCGCCCTTTGTTGTCTGACCTCGATGCCAAGATGCTCACCATCCCGGGCACCGAGGCCGCATGGGCGCGGTATTGGCTGGACAACCCCATCAAAGCCTGGACGGGCGGCAACCTCAAAAACCCGGCATCGGTGCCGTTTGAGGTGCGCGATGACTGCTTTGGGCTCAAACAATCCGTTGCCGAATCAGACGCAGCAACACTTGCAGACATGCTGCAAGAACTGGTCGATTACAGACTGGCCGCTTACGAGGTGCGCAGGGTGGCTGTGGAATCCGCCAGCAATGTGATTCCCTTCCCAGTCAAGCGGCGCGAGACGGTGGAGTTGCCGTATTTCCCCAACCTCAAAATCGCGTGCGGCCATTTCAAAACCGGACGGGCTGACGCCGAAGAGCACAGGGCTTTGCCGCTTGCTTATGGCACGCTGGACCCCAGTCGCCATTTCATTGCCCGCGCATCAGGCAACTCGATGAACGGTGGCAAAAACCCGGTGTTGGACGGTGACTATTTGTTGCTGGAGTTGATCACGCCCAGTCGTGCAGGCTCGATCACGGGCAACGTCGTGGCCATCGAGCGGCAAGATGACAGCGGCGACAACCAATACCTGCTGCGGGTGGTCACCAAGGGCCGCGATGGCCAATACATTCTGAAAGCCAACAACCCGGACTACGAAGACCTGACGGCCACCGACGACATGCGCACGCTCGCTCGCCTTCGCAACATCATCGATCCACTGGATCTGGCGCTCGGTGAGTCTTTCATGCGCGAAGACATTCCGGCGCTGTTTGGCGAAGCCTTCAACCCCGGCAATTGGAATGTCGGCCATGTGGTGCTGGCCCAGAAAAAGGCGCACATCCTGCTGGTCACGCTCAATAAACAAGGCCGGGCTGACGAGCACAAGTACATGGACCATTGGATCGATGACACGCACTTTCACTGGCAAAGCCAGAACGCCACCGACCCGACCAGCAAACGCGGCGACGAAATCATCCGCCACGCCGCTTTAGGCATCGGCATCCACCTTTTTGTGCGCGACACCAAGCTGGCTGTCGGCAAGGCCGCACCGTTCACGTACCACGGCCGGGTGCGCTACCAGTCGCACCAGGGCAGCAGGCCCATGAGCATTGTGTTTGGGCTGGATGCGGCGGTGGGCTCAAGCCCTCTTGATTGAACAAGCCTTCACCTAAGCCACCCAGCTCTATGACAATTGCTGGCGGGGAGCTCACCTCTGCTCAAGCACCCTGTATTGCCAAGATGGTATCCGGAGGGTATGATCGATATCGGATCTGAACCCCGGCCCGTCTGGTCATTAGGATTCCACCGGGGCCCGAAAGGGCCCCTTTTTTTATAGCCGTACGATATGCAATGGGTCTCTGGGCGATGCGTGTTTACACACAATGGGTGCTAGACGACCAAAATAATTCTGACCGGATTTCTTTTTCATATAGGCCGATGGTGCCAAATGTTGATAGAGCAAAAAGGCCGTGACATCCACCGATTGAATGAAATACGAGTGGCTGGAGTCCCGGTAGTTCGGGTCTTCGATGATGGTTCTGATTTGCAGGTTGCGATAACCTGACGATTGCTGACTGGGTACAGGATTGAACGCTCGCATGCGTCGGAGCAGAGCGTTGAGTTTCTTTTCATCCGATCGGTCCGGGAAAAGCATGCCCATATCGTCCGGATTTCTCGGCCCCGGAAAATTTCTGTGCGCCAGCGTATTTTCAAACCGCTGGATCAACGCTTTCCATGCAGACTCAAAAACATCGTAGTTGGCTGGTTTGTTTGCTTTATCGACCACTACACAAATGAGGCTCAGATCGGGCATGCTGGCAAGCTTGTCTGCATAGCGGCGGAGTATTTCAAGCCGCTGATGCTTGGGGATACGCACCAAACCACCTGGTTTGGAAAGCATGGGGCTTGCATGGATCTCTTCTCGCAGCTTGAGACCGAAATCGGTTTTTTGCTCTCTGCGAAAGGCAATCAGCTCATCCAGAGTTTGGCGCCATCGAAGTTCATGCAGAACAAGGCCCGTCAATACGAAATAGCGCGTTGGCGAGCCAGTGAGGCCAATATCACCACTTTCATCCACATACATCAAATACATGGTTCAAAGCCTCCCCAGGCTAGATGAGATGGCCGAAGCGCACCGGACTCTAAGGCCCTTGATGGTGTCTACTTCAGCGGTGTGATTGCAAGCACTTGATTCCTATCAGTTTTTTTCAAATTTCCGGATTCGGATGCAATAAGTCTTAGATATCAATGTTCCCCGCCCGCAGCGCGTTGCTTTCGATGAAGTGGCGGCGTGGCTCCACCTCGTCACCCATGAGCATGGTGAAGACGCGGTCGGCTTCGATGGCGTCGTCGATTTGCACGCGCAGCAGGCGGCGCACGGTGGGGTCCATGGTGGTTTCCCACAGCTGGGCGGGGTTCATCTCGCCCAAGCCTTTGTAGCGCTGGCGGCTGGTGGTGCGTTCGGCTTCGCTGATGAGCCAATGCATGGCTTGGCGGAAGTCGCCCACTTTTTCTTCTTTCTGGCGCTCGCCTTCGCCGCGTGTGGCTTTGGCACCATCGCTGAGCAGGCCGCGGAAAGTCTCGGCCGCTTCGGCCAGAGCGCCGTAGTCCGCGCCGTGCACAAAGTCTTGCGTGATGATGCTGCTCTTGATGTTGCCGTGGTGGCGGCGGCTGATGCGCAGAATCGGTTTGTCGGTGCGCACGTCAAACTCGGCCGTCACTTCGGCGGGGATGCCGGTGGTGTTGAGTTCGCGCAGCTTGGCTTGCAGCGCGGGGGCGCATGCAGCGGCTTGTTCCATGCCGTCCAGGTTGAGCGACACGCCGTCGGCCATGGCACGCAGGGCTTCGGCGTCCATGAAGTTGGACAGGCGTGCAATCACGTGTTCGGCCACTTGGTGCTTGCGGGCCAGTGCTTCCAGCGTCTCGCCCGTCAGCACTTGCGGCGCAGCGCCGCCCGTGCTGATGCTGGCGTCTTTGAGCGCGATGCGCAACAAGAAGCCGTCGAGCGCCGGGCCGTCTTTGAGGTACAGCTCTTCTTTGCCGGCCTTGACTTTGTAGAGCGGCGGCTGGGCAATGTAGATGTGGCCACGCTCGACCAAGTCGGGCATCTGGCGGTAGAAGAAGGTGAGCAAAAGGGTGCGGATGTGCGCGCCGTCCACGTCGGCGTCGGTCATGATGATGATGCGGTGGTAGCGCAGTTTGTCGACGTTGAAGTCATCGGTGCCGCTCTTGCCGGATTCGGCGGTGGCTTTGCCGATGCCGGTGCCCAAGGCGGTAATCAGTGTGACAATTTCGTTGCTGGTCAGCAGCTTTTCGTAGCGGGCTTTTTCGACGTTCAGGATCTTGCCGCGCAGGGGCAAGATGGCCTGGAATTTACGGTCGCGGCCTTGCTTGGCCGAGCCGCCGGCGGAGTCACCCTCGACGATGTAGATTTCGCACAGGGCCGGGTCTTTTTCTTGGCAGTCGGCCAGTTTGCCGGGCAGGCCCATGCCGTCGAGCACGCCTTTGCGGCGTGTCATTTCGCGGGCTTTGCGGGCGGCTTCGCGGGCACGGGCGGCTTCCACAATCTTGCCGCAGATGATCTTGGCGTCGTTCGGGCGCTCTTCCAAAAAGTCGGTCAGGGCTTTGGCCACGATGTCTTCCACCGGGGCACGCACTTCGCTCGACACCAGCTTGTCTTTGGTCTGGCTGGAGAACTTGGGCTCGGGCACTTTGACACTCAGCACGCAGCACAGGCCTTCGCGCATGTCGTCGCCACTGACTTCGACTTTTTGCTTTTTGGCGATCTCGTTTTTCTCGATGTACTTGCTGATGACACGGGTCATCGCCGCGCGCAAGCCCGTGAGGTGGGTGCCACCGTCACGCTGCGGGATGTTGTTGGTGAAGCACAGCACGCTCTCGTTGTAGCCATCGTTCCACTGCATGGCCACTTCCACACCGATGCTGGTGCCGGGGATGCCACCGTAGCTGTCGGCCGGGCGCTCGCCCATGGCGTGGAAGGCGTTGGGGTGCAACACTTTCTTGTTGGCGTTGATAAAGTCCACAAAGCCTTTGACGCCACCCGCGCCGGAGAAGTCGTCTTCCTTGCCGCTGCGCTCGTCTTTGAGGCGAATGCGCACGCCGTTGTTGAGGAAGGACAACTCGCGCAAACGCTTGGCCAGGATGTCGTAATGGAAGTCGGTGTTTTGCGTGAAAATTTCCACGTCGGGCAGGAAGTGCACTTCGGTGCCGCGCTTGTCGGTGGCACCCGTAACGCGCATGGGCGAAATTTCGACGCCGTCCACGGTTTCGAGCATGCGGTTTTGCACAAAGCCTTTGGCAAAGTCGATCTGGTGGACTTTGCCTTCGCGGCGCACCGTCAGGCGCAGCCACTTGCTCAGGGCGTTCACGCAAGACACGCCCACGCCGTGCAAACCCCCAGAGACCTTGTAGCTGTTTTGGTTGAACTTGCCGCCTGCGTGCAATTCGGTCAAAGCGATTTCGGAGGCACTGCGCTTGGGCTCGTGCTTGTCGTCCATCTTCACGCCCGTGGGGATGCCGCGGCCGTTGTCGGTCACGGAAATCGAGTTGTCACTGTGGATGGTGACGACGATGTCGTCGCAGTGCCCAGCCAGCGCTTCGTCAATCGAGTTGTCCACGACCTCGAACACCAGGTGGTGCAGGCCCGTGCCGTCAGAGGTGTCGCCGATGTACATGCCGGGGCGTTTGCGCACGGCCTCCAGGCCTTCCAGAATCTGGATGGAGCCTTCGCCGTAGCCTTCGGATGCGCCCGCTTGGTTGGCGTCGATCTTGGGTTGTACGGTGGTGAAAGCGTCTTCGCTGGGGTTGATTTCGTCGGTCATGTTCAATTTTCTCTGTCGCTTGAATGGCCGAAACCCGCGAGGGATCGCGGGTTTCGAGAGGGGTGGGCCTTGTGAGCTTTCGCCTTAAATGCGCATCGGCATCACCACATATTTGAAGTTGTCGTTCTCGGGGATCGTGATCAGCGCCGAGCTGTTGGCGTCGGCCAGATCGATGCGGACCATGTCTTGGCCCATGTTGCTGAGCACGTCGATGATGTAGGTGACGTTGAAGCCGATTTCGATGCTGTCGCCACCGTAGTCGATGTCAAGTTCGTCCACGGCTTCTTCTTGTTCCGCGTTGGTCGAGGCCACGCGCAGGCTGCCAGGGTCGAGGTTCAGGCGAACACCTTTGAACTTGTCGCTTGTCAGGATGGCCGTGCGCTGCAAGCATGACAGCAGGGCTTGGCGGCCCAGGGTCAGGTTGTTGCTGTGGCCTTTGGGGATGACGCGGTTGTAGTCGGGGAATTTGCCCTCGACCAGCTTGGTCACGAATTCCATGCCATCAAAGCTGAACTTGGCTTGGTTGTTGGCGAACTGCATCTCGATCGCGCCGTCGGCGTCCGACAGCAAGCGCTGCAACTCGAGCACGGTCTTGCGCGGCAAGATGACTTCTTGTTTGGTGGGCACTTCCACGTCGAGCGTGGCGGCGGTGAAAGCCAGGCGGTGGCCGTCGGTGGCGACCAGGCTCAGGCGGTTGCCTTCGGCCACAAACAAGATGCCGTTGAGGTAGTAACGGATGTCGTGCACGGCCATGGCAAACGAGACTTGCCCCAGCAATTGTTTGAGGGTTTTTTGCGGCACGCTGAACACGGGGCCGAAGCTGGCGGCTTCTTGCACCAGTGGGAAGTCTTCTGCGGGCAAAGTCTGCAAGGTGAACTTGGACTTGCCGCCCTTCAGAATCAGCTTGGCTTGCGAAGATTCGAGGCTGACGGTCTGGTCAGCGGGCATGGTGCGCAGGATGTCGATGAGTTTGCGAGCGCCCACAGTGGTGGTGAAGTCGCCCGGGTCGCCGTCCATCTCGGCGGTGGTGCGGATCTGGATTTCGAGGTCACTGGTGGTCAGCTGCACGGCGTGTCCGGTTTTGCGGATCAGCACGTTGGCCAGCACGGGCAGCGTGTGGCGGCGCTCGACGATGCCGGACACGGATTGCAGGACCGACAGCAATTTGTCTTGGGTGGCCTTCAGGACGATCATTTGTCTACCTTTGGTGGTTCTTTTCAGGCGTCAGCCCAAGATGGGCTGATGGATGCAAACAGAATACATTTTCGCCGTTTTTCGGCTGTTTTTTCGCCCAAAACCCCCGATTGGGCATTCTTTTGCCGGGGATAGGCAGTGGCTTTGTGGGCGCAAGCCCCCCGCTCGCGAATACGGCGAAAGGCTTTGTGGGAGCGAGCCCCCGCTCGCGAATGACCGCACGGCCCCGGCGCCAGCATTCGGCTGCAGGGGCAGCCTCCTACAAGGGGGGAAACGGCGGGTCATCATCCCTTGAGGGTTTGTTCCAGCACGTGCAGCTGCTGGTTCAACTCGGTCATTTGCTGGCGCTCGGCATTGATTTTGCGCACGGCGTGCAGCACCGTGGTGTGGTCACGCCCACCAAACAGCTCGCCAATCTCGGGCAGGCTCTTTTGGGTCATTTCCTTGGCCAGGTACATGGCGATTTGGCGCGGGCGGGCAATGCTGGCCGGGCGCTTCTTGCTGTACATGTCGGCGACCTTGATCTTGTAATAGTCGGCCACGGTTTTCTGGATGTTTTCGACGCTGATCTGGCGGTTTTGAATCGACAGCAAATCTCGCAAGGCATCGCGGGCCAGCTGGATGGAGATTTCCTTCTGGTTGAAACGCGAATAGGCCAGGATTTTGCGCAACGCGCCTTCGAGCTCGCGCACGTTGGAGCGCACGTTTTTGGCCACGAAAAACGCCACTTCCTCGGGCATTTCACTGCCTTCGCTGATGGCTTTGTTGATCAGGATCGCCACGCGCATTTCCAGCTCGGGCGGCTCCATGGCCACCGTCAGGCCCGAATCAAAGCGCGAAACCAGCCGCTCGTGGATGTCGGCCAGGCCCTTGGGGTAGGTGTCACTGGTCATCACAATGTGCGATTTTTTGGCCAGCAAAGCCTCGAAGGCGTTGAAGAATTCTTCTTGCGTGCGGTCTTTGTTGGCGAAGAACTGCACATCGTCGATCAGCAGCAGATCGAGCGAGTGGTAATGGTGCTTGAACTCGTCAAAAGTCTTGCGTTGGTAGGCTTTAACCACATCCGACACAAACTGTTCGGCGTGGATGTACAAAACTTTGGCTTCGGGGCGGTCGGCCAGCAGTTTGTTGCCGATGGCGTGCATCAGGTGGGTCTTGCCCAAACCCACACCGCCATAGATGAACAAGGGGTTGTACAGGTGGCCCGGTGAGCCCGACACGTGCATGGCCGCCGCACGCGCCATGCGGTTGGCGGTGCCTTCGACCAAGTTGTCAAAAGTCAGCGCGGTATTGAGTCGGCTGCGGAAGGTGTTGGCCGCCGGCTCTTCGGGCAAATCGATCGGCTCAGGGCCGTTTTCCATCGAGGACGGTGTCGACTGCCTTGTAGGCCTGATGCCGACGTCACGCGGAGTGATCGCTAACTCTATTTGAACAGGATGGCCTTGCAGGCTTTCCAGCAAAGCCGCCAAACGACCCGCATACTGCGCGCGAATCCAGTCGAGTTTGAACCGGTTGGCCACAAACAAAGTCATGCGCAATTGGTCTTCCGACATTTGCGCGGTGAGCGGTTTGATCCAGGTGTTGAACTGCTGCTCGGGCAGCTCGCGGGACAGCTCGTCCACACAAGCCTGCCACAAAGCTTGGCCGGCATCCATCGGAAATTCTGGGGTGAGTCCCTCGGACATGTTGTATTTGTTTTTTGTGGACAGTTGAGAGAAAAATGGCAGAGAAATGAGGCTTATCAAGAGCTTATCCACATGCCGATGCGGGTTCTGAAGTCCATCATAAACCACATCGGCTCTGGCCGGGATCAGGGAACACCCGAAAAGCAAATGAGACTTTATTTGCCGGGGGCCCGAAAGTTTGCGATAATCTTGGGTTTCGCCCAAAGCTGATTCATGGCATTGGGCACAAAGGAAGAGTTATGAAACGCACCTACCAACCATCCAAGACACGTCGCGCCCGTACACACGGCTTTCTGGTTCGCATGAAAACCCGTGGCGGTCGCGCTGTGATCAATGCACGTCGCGCCAAAGGCCGCAAGCGTCTGGCTGTCTAATGCCTTTTCAACCGTGTGGCTGTGGCCTGTTGCCACGGCAGCCGGTTGATCTCAGGGTTTGGCCATCGTGCAGCGTTTGAAAACACGCCCACAGTTTCAGGCCGCCCTGGCGGGTGGAACAGTCTCGCGCACAGCGCACTTTGCGCTGCATCGCCTGACATTGACCCAACCCGCAGACACCCCCTTGGCACCTGCTGAACAAGTTGGGCCTGCACCTTCACAGGAGCAGGCCCTTTTTGGCTTGTTTGACGTTTGGCTGGGCGCCATGGTGCCCAAACGCTGGGCACGGCGGGCCGTGACGCGCAACGCCATCAAACGCCAGATCTACAACGTGAGCGAGCGCTTTGGCGATCGCTTGCCTGTGGCCGCCCATGTGGTTCGCTTGCGCACCACGTTTGACCGCCAACAATTCATCAGTGCAACGTCTGAGCACCTGAAGCTGGCAGTCCGCCAAGAGCTTGAGCAATTGTTCGAGCGGGCCACTCGCCCCCCAACACCAGAGGCTCGCGCATGATCATGCAGCGTTTCTTGATGGGTGTGGTGCGCGCTTACCGCCTGCTGCTGAGCCCCTGGTTAGGGTCGTCCTGCCGTTTCGAGCCCACTTGTTCGGCCTATGCCTTGCAAGCGCTCGAAAAACATGGCGCCGCCCAAGGCGCTTACCTCACGGTTCACCGTTTGGTGCGTTGCGGTCCTTGGTGCACCGGTGGTCATGACCCTGTTCCCTCGCAAGCGCCTCGCTTGTTTTCTGCTTTGTTTTCCCCTACTTCTTCAAAGAAGACCCCATGAACGATATTCGCCGCACCATCCTTTGGGTGATTTTTGGTTTTTCCATGGTCCTGCTGTGGGACCAATGGCAGCTTCACAACGGCAACAAGGCCACTTTCTTTCCGAAACCGGAAGTGGCTGCGCCGGCCAAAGCGCCTGGCGCACAGGCTGCCGGCGCCAACGCCCTGCCCACAGCTGCGCCTGCTGCGGTGGCCGCCACGCCTGGCCAAGTGCCCTCGTCTGTGCCCGCGGTCACCGCGGCACCCCGCGAAAAAATCGACGTGGCCACCGATGTCCTCAAGCTCAGCTTTGACACCGAAGGCGGCTCGTTGGTGCGCACAGAGTTCACCAAGCATGCCGACTTTGTCGACAGCACCAAGCCATTTGTCTTTCTTGACCAGAGCAGCAGCCGCGTGTATGTGGCCCAAACCGGCCTGATCGGCGGTGACTTCCCGACGCACAAATCGCCCATGAAGTTCAGCGGCGAACGCAGCTTGAAAGAAGGCCAAAACGAATTGACGCTGCGCTTCGAGTCCGATGCGCAAAATGGCGTGAAGCTGATCAAGACCTACACCCTGCAGCGTGGCAGCTATGCCATCGGCGTGAAGCACGAGGTGGTCAACTCTGGCACCACCAACGTGTCGCCTCAGCTGTATTTGCAATTGGTGCGCGACGGCAACAAGCCTGCGGGCGAATCCTCGTTCTATTCGACCTTCACCGGCCCGGCTGTGTATACCGAAGCCAAGAAGTACCACAAGGTGGAGTTCAGCGACATCGAAAAGAACAAAGCCGAAATCGACAAGTCATCGCCCAATGGTTATGTGGCCATGGTGCAGCACTACTTTGCGACAGCCTGGCTGCTGGCGGACGGCATTGCGCGTGAAAACTTCGTGCGCAAGGTCGACACCAACCTGTATGCCGTGGGCATGATCACCCCCTTGGCCGATGTGGCGCCTGGCCAATCCAAGAGTGTGAGCACACAGTTGTTCAGCGGCCCCCAAGAAGAAAAAGTGCTGGAAGCCTTGGCGCCTGGCCTGGATTTGGTGAAGGACTACGGCTGGTTGGCCATGCTGTCCAAGCCTTTGTACTGGTTGCTGGACAAGTTGTTCAGCTTCATTCAAAACTGGGGCTGGTCCATCGTGGCGCTGGTGCTCTTGCTCAAGATTGCTTTTTACTGGCTCAATGCGAAGGCCTACGCCAGCATGGCCAAGATGAAGGCCATCAACCCCAAGATCATGGAAATGCGCGAGCGCCTGAAAAACGATCCGCAAAAAATGCAGCAGGAGATGATGCGCATTTACCGCGAAGAAAAGGTCAACCCCATGGGTGGCTGCTTCCCGATCATGGTGCAAATTCCCGTGTTCATCGCTTTGTACTGGGTGCTGCTGTCCAGCGTCGAGATGCGCAATGCGCCTTGGATCTTGTGGATCAACGATCTTTCTGCGCCCGATCCGTTCTTCATCTTGCCCTTGGTCATGACCTTGACCACCTTGCTGCAGACCGCGCTCAACCCCGCGCCACCAGACCCGATGCAAGCCAAGCTGATGTGGATCATGCCCTTGGTGTTCTCGGTGATGTTCTTCTTCTTCCCAGCCGGCTTGGTGCTGTACTGGATCACGAACAACATCTTGTCGATCGCCCAGCAGTGGATGATCAACACCCGCATGGGCGTACCGCCGCAGTTCAACTTGCCCAAGTTCAAGTAAGAACCCCCAAGCAAAGGGCCGCGCAAGCGGCCTTTTTTTGCTTCACCCTGCCCAAGATCACCAAGATCACCAAGACCGCCATGCTTGCCAGACACCAAGAGCCCATCGTCGCCATCGCCACCGCGCCCGGTCGCGGAGCCGTGGGCATCGTGCGGGTGTCGGGCCGCCAACTGTCGTCGCTGATTCAGGCGCTGTGCGCTCGGCCACTCAAACCACGCGAAGCCACCTACCTGCCTTTTGCCGACGCGGACGGCAGCCCCATTGACCACGGCCTGGCGCTGCACTTTGTCGCGCCGCACTCCTTCACCGGCGAGGACGTGCTGGAGTTGCAAGCGCACGGTGGACCGGTGGTGTTGCAACTGCTGGTGGCGCGTTGCCTGCAGGCGGCGGCCGAATTGGACCCGGCCACAGGCCTGCCCCGATTGGCCGGTTTGCGCGTGGCGCAGCCGGGTGAGTTTTCTGAACGTGCTTTTCTGAACGACAAAATCGATCTGGCGCAAGCCGAAGCGATTGCCGACCTGATCGACGCCAGCACCGAGGCTGCAGCCCGCAGTGCCAGCCGGTCCTTGGCGGGTGATTTCTCCAAAGAAATCCATGTGCTGCGCGATGCCCTGATTCACCTGCGCATGTTGGTCGAGGCCACGCTGGACTTCCCGGAAGAAGAAATCGACTTTCTGCAAAAGGCCGATGCGCAGGGGCAATTGACGCGCCTGCAAACGGCACTGCTGACGGTGCTGGGCAAAGCCCGGCAAGGCGCATTGCTGCGCGAGGGCATCAAGGTGGTGATCGCGGGCCAGCCCAATGCGGGCAAGAGCTCGCTGCTCAACGCATTGGCCGGGGCCGAGCTGGCCATCGTCACGCCGATTGCAGGGACCACGCGCGACGTGGTGCAGCAAACCATTCAGATTGAAGGCGTGCCGCTGCATGTGATCGACACCGCCGGGCTGCGCGAAGGCGAGGGCGTGGACGAGGTGGAGCAAATCGGCATTGCCCGCGCCTGGGGGCAAATAGAAAACGCCGATGCCGTGCTGTTTTTGCACGACCTCACGCGCGTGGGCTTGCCCGGTTACGACTCGGCCGACGCGGACATTGCCACGGCGCTGAAAAGCCGCTTGCCGGCCAGCGTGGCCGTGCTCGATGTGTGGAACAAGGCCGACGCAGCCCATGCCTTGCCAGAGCGCCCTGGCCTGACGCTCTCGGCCCGAACCGGCGAAGGCCTGCAAGCCCTGCGCCAGCAACTGCTGCAACAAGCCGGTTGGCAACAAGCCAGCGAAGGGCTGTTCATGGCCCGCGAGCGCCATGTGCAAGCCCTGCACCGCGTGCGCGAGCATTTGGAAATGGCCGACGCCCACCTGGCCGCCCAAGCGCAAAACCTGGACCTGCTGGCCGAAGAGCTTCGCCTGGGCCAAAACGCCCTGAACGAGATCACGGGCGAGTTCAGCGCCGACGATTTGCTGGGCGTGATTTTTTCGAGCTTTTGCATCGGCAAGTGAGCCCGCCGCATGGCGCGAGGCCTCAGGGAAAGCCCCCAAAAGGTCACGCCTGTGACTATGCATCAAGGGCCAAAGGCACAAGATCGGTCTTATACCGAACCGCTTTGCCATGACCCCCGACACACAGCCCAGCCTGAGCCCCGAGCAAGACGCGTATCTGCGCGAGCGCTCGGACTGGATGGGCGCGTATTTGGTGCTGCACGCTTGGGGCGTGATCGCCTTGGCCATGGCGTTTTTCATCGCATGGCCCAACCCCTTGAGCTTCATCGCCGCCGTGGTGGTCATTGGTGGGCGGCAACTGGGCTTGGCCATTTTGATGCACGACGCAGCGCACCGCGCCTTGTTCAGAAACACCCGGCTCAATGACACGCTGGGTGCGTTTTTGTGCGGCTGGCCTGTGGGCGCGAGCCTCTCGCTTTACCGCCCCTACCACCTGAGCCACCACCGCCACACGCAACAAGCCGAAGACCCCGACCTGATTTTGTCGGCCCCCTTCCCCATCACAGTTCAAAGTTTTTGGCGCAAGATGCGGCGCGATATTTTGGGCATCACCGGCTACCAGCGCCGCTTGGAAATTTTCCGCATGGAGATGGGCGACAGCCCCAGCCGCTGGCTGCGCCTGAAAAAGCTGTGGGCGGCAGAAAAGTACTTCTTGCTCACCAATTTGGGCGTCTTCGCTGTCACCGCAGCGGCCGGCGTCTGGTGGGCTTATTTTGCTTTGTGGTTGCTGCCTTTGCTGACCTGGTACCAAGTGATCAGCCGCATCCGCAACATCGCTGAACATGCGGTGGTGGGGGACAACAACGACCGACTGCGCAACACGCGCACCACCTTGACGAACTGGGGCATGCGCATGGTGCTGGCCCCGTACTGGGTCAATTACCACTTGGAGCACCACCTCTTTGTGTTCACGCCCTGCTGGAAGTTGCCCGCCGCGCACAGGCTGCTGCTGGCGCAAGGTTTCAAACCGCGCATGGAGCTGGCGCAAGGGTATGGGCAGGTGCTGCGCAAAGCGGTGTCCAAACCCAACAGCGGCGACAGCGAGCACGGCACACCGAAGCGCCAGCGCCAGGGCGCGGCACTCATCTGATTCATCCAAGGATTGCACATGGCCAACCGCCTCAGCCAACAAGTGGCCATCGTCACCGGTGCCAGCCGCGGCATCGGCCGCGCCATCGCCGAAGCTTATGCGGCAGAGGGCGCCAGCTTGTGCTTGATCGCCACCGACATGGCCCGCCTGAACGAAGTCCAGGCATCGCTGGGCTTGCCTGCAGAGCGCGTCATGACGCTGGGCCTGAACGTGACCAATCGCGAGGCGTGCTTTGGCGCGGTGGCGCAAGTCGAACAACGCTTTGGCCGGGTGGATGTGTTGGTGAACAACGCGGGTGTTTACCGGGCCAAGTCCTTTCTTGACTATGCGCCACAGGACTTCCAGGACATGCTGGACGTGAACCTGTTTGGTGTGATGCATTTCATGCAAGCGGTGCTGCCGGGCATGCAGGCACGGCGACACGGGCGCATCGTCAACATGGCATCGACTGCTGGCAAATGGGGGTCGCGAAACCAAAGCGCTTACAACGTGAGCAAACACGCCGTGGTGGGCCTGACGCGTTGCGTCGCCCTGGAGGCGAGCCCCCACAACGTGACAGTGAATGCCATCTGCCCCGGCTTCATCCAGACCGACATGGTCGAGGAACTCAAAGCGCAGGTGGCCCACAGCTCGGGCATGACGGGGGAGGAACTGGTCAAAGCCGCTTTGGCGCGAGTGCCTCTGGGCCGCATCCTGAACCCCAGCGAAATTGCGGGTTTGGCGGTGTACCTGGGATCGGCGGAATCGAGTGGCATGACCGGTCAAAGCATTCATGTCGACGGCGGCATGGTGATGTATTGAGAACAAAGCGTCCGATTCCCTGCCTCCAACCAGGGCTTTTCACACGCCTGCCAATCTTCTGGTCCCTACAAGAAGCTGACCTCTGAGAGCGAAACGCGACGAATTCGTCGCGCACGAGACAGCACATCGGGATAACCATGTACTCGGTATTTTTTCCTCGCCACAGAATCCGCCTGTTCTTTGTTCTTTGTTGTCCAGGTAAAAAACTCAATGGCTGACGAAATCATTCTCGAAACCCGAGGGCTCATCAAGGAGTTCAAGGGTTTTGTGGCGGTCAACGGTGTTGATCTGCGTGTCAAGCGCGGTCAAATACACGCCTTGATCGGCCCCAATGGCGCAGGCAAAACCACGGTGTTCAACCTCTTGACCAAGTTTTTGATCCCGACCAAGGGGCAAATCTTGTTCAACGGCCACGACATCACCCCCGAAAAACCCTCGCAGGTGGCACGGCGCGGCATTGTGCGGTCCTTCCAAATTTCAGCCACCTTCCCCAACCTCACGGTGATGGAAAACGTGCGCATCGGTTTGCAACGGGCCACGGGCACATCGATGCATTTCTGGCGCTCTGAACGCAGCCTGAACGAGCTCAACGACAAAGCCATGGCCTTGCTGGACCAGGTGGACCTGGGCGGCATGGCCGATCTGACCGCGGTCGAGTTGCCTTATGGCCGCAAACGCGCATTGGAGATCGCCACCACCTTGGCCATGGAGCCCGAGTTGATGCTGCTGGACGAGCCCACGCAGGGCATGGGCCATGAAGACGTGGACCGCGTGACACAGCTGATCAAAAAAGTGGGTGCCAACCGCACCATCTTGATGGTGGAACACAATATGAACGTGGTCTCCAAAATTGCCGACACCATCAGCGTGTTGCAACGTGGACAAGTGATTGCCGAAGGCCCTTACGCCGTGGTGTCGCAGAACCCGCAAGTGCTCGAAGCCTACATGGGCACGACGGACAACCAGCTGGAGGGTGCCCATGGCTGAGCCCAAAGAAATGCTGCGCATCAGCAATCTGCAAGCCTGGTACGGCGAGTCGCACATCCTGCACGGGGTGAACCTGACGGTGAACGAAGGCGAGGTGGTGACACTGTTGGGACGCAACGGCGCTGGTCGCACCACCACCGTCAAATCTATTTTGGGCTTGGTGGGCAAGCGCACGGGCTCCATCACCATCAACGGCCAAGAAACCGTGAATTGGGCGCCCCACCAGATCGCCAAACTCGGCATCGGTTACTGCCCTGAAGAGCGCGGCATCTTCTCGGCATTGACTTGCGAAGAAAACCTGTTGCTGCCGCCCGTGATTGCCCCCAACGGCATGTCGGTGGAAGAAATCTACGACATGTTCCCCAACTTGCTCGAGCGCCGCAACAGCCCGGGCACGCGCCTGTCGGGCGGCGAGCAGCAAATGCTCGCGGTGGGCCGGATCTTGCGCACGGGTGCTCGGTTTTTGCTGCTCGACGAAATTTCAGAAGGCTTGGCGCCCGTCATTGTGCAGGCCCTGGCCCGCATGATCACGGCCCTCAAAGCCAAGGGCTTCACCATCATCATGGTGGAGCAGAACTTCCGGTTTGCCGCCCCCTTGGCGGATCGGTTTTACGTGATGGAACATGGTCAGATGGTCGAGAGCTTCACCTCACAAGAGCTCTCCTCCAAGATGGGCATGTTGAACGAGTATTTGGGTGTCTGATTTTTTCTAACTGGAGACAAAACGATGAAACGCAAACTTCTTTCCCTGGCCACTATGGCCGCCTGCGCCTTCGCTGGCGGTGCGCAAGCCCAAATCTCTGACGGCATCGTCAAGATCGGCGTGCTCAACGACATGTCGGGTCTTTACTCCGACATCACGGGCCCAGGCTCGGTGACGGCCGCCAAGATGGCCGTTGAAGACTACATGAAAGCCACCAAGAGCACGCTCAAAGTGGAAATCGTCGGTGCTGACCACCAGAACAAACCCGACGTCGGCTCCAACGTGGCGCGCCAGTGGTTTGACACCGACAAAGTCGACATGATCGCCGACGTGCCCACGTCTTCGGTGGGTTTGGCCGTGGCCAAAATTGCCAGCGACAAAGGCAAACTGCATGTGAACTCTGGCTCGGCCACAGCCGACCTGTCGGGCAAGGCTTGCAACGCCAACACCATCCACTGGGCCTATGACACCTGGATGCTGGCCAACGGCACCGGCAAAGCCATCGTCAAAAGCGGTGGTGACACCTGGTTCTTCTTGACCGCTGACTACGCTTTCGGTCACGCCCTGGAGCGCGACACCGAAGCCGTGGTGGTCAAGAACGGCGGCAAAGTGGTGGGCAAAGTGCGCACCCCATTCCCCACACAAGACTTCTCTTCTTTCTTGCTGCAAGCACAAGCGTCCAAAGCCAAGATCATTGGTTTGGCCAACGCGGGCGGTGACACCACCAACTCGATCAAGCAAGCGGCCGAGTTCGGCATCACCAAAGGCGGCCAAAACCTGGCGGGCCTGTTGGTCTTCTTGCCCGACGTGCACTCGCTGGGTCTGAACATTGCGCAAGGCCTGATGTTGACCGAGACCTTCTACTGGGACCTGAACGACAACACCCGCGCATTCAGCAAGCGTTTCGCAGCGCTGCAAGGCGGCAAGTACCCCTCGATGGTGCAAGCGGGCGTTTACTCCAGCGTCATCCACTACCTGAAGGCCGTGGACGCTGCCAAAACCGATGACGGCACCAAAGTCGCCGCCAAGATGAAAGAGTTGCCCACGGACGACCCCTTGTTCGGCAAAGGCAGCGTGCGCCCAGACGGCCGCAAGATCCACCCCGCTTACCTGTTCCAGGTCAAGAAGCCGGCTGAATCCAAAGGCCCATACGACTACTACAAGCTGGTGGCCACCATCCCTGCCAACGAGGCCTTCCGCCCATTGGCCGAGAGCGATTGCCCATTGGTCAAGAAGTAATCAAACCACTTTGTTCAAGCAAGTCGAATCATCATGGAAATCTTTGGCATACCTTCGCAAGCCCTGTTTGGGCAATTGCTGATCGGGCTGATCAACGGCTCTTTTTACGCATTGCTTTCGCTGGGCCTGGCCGTGATTTTCGGCTTGCTGAACATCATCAACTTCACGCACGGCGCCCAGTACATGCTGGGCGCCTTCGTGGCCTATCTGGGTTTGACCAAACTCGGCATCAATTACTGGGTTGCGCTCGTTGTGACCCCTGTGGTGGTGGGGGCCACCGGCATGCTGATTGAGCGCACCATGCTCAAACAGCTGTACAAGCTGGACCATCTGTATGGCCTGCTGCTCACCTTCGGTCTGGCCCTGATCATCCAGGGTTTGTTCCGCCACGAATTCGGCTCTTCGGGCATGCCTTATCCGGTGCCCGAAGTCTTCAAAGGTGCCTTCAACACCGGCTTCATGTTCCTGCCCAAGTACCGGGCCTGGGTCATTGTGGCGTCGCTGGTGGTGTGCTTGACCACCTGGTACGTCATCGAGCGGACCAAACTGGGCGCTTATCTGCGCGCGGCCACAGAAAACCCCAGCTTGGTGCAGGCATTTGGCATCAACGTGCCGCGCATGATCACCCTGACCTATGGCTTCGGCGTCGGTCTGGCCGCTTTTGCAGGGGTCATGGCTGCGCCCATTTACCAGGTCAACCCCACCATGGGCGCCGACATCATCATCGTGGTGTTTGCCGTGGTCGTGATTGGCGGCATGGGCTCCATCATGGGCGCCATCCTGACGGGTTTTGGTCTGGGCCTGATTGAAGGCCTGACCAAGGTGTTCTACCCCGAAGCATCCAGCACGGTGATTTTCATCATCATGACCATTGTTCTCTTGATCAAGCCTGCCGGATTGTTCGGCACCCAGAAATAAGACCATGACCACAGTCTCGACGCCCTCCTACAAGACCCAGTCATTCACCCACCAGTGGGTGGCTTTCACCATCATGGTGCTGGTGCTGGTCATCGCCCCGATTTGGGTTTATCCGATCTTTCTGATGAAGGTCATGTGCTTTGCCCTGTTTGCATGCGCCTTCAATTTGCTGATCGGTTTTGGTGGCCTTCTGTCTTTTGGCCACGCCATGTTTTTGGGCACCGCCGGCTATGCGGCGGCACACGCCGCCAAAGTCTGGGGTTGGAACCCCGAACTGGCGGTGTTGTTTGCCACCGCCTGCTCTGGGCTGCTGGCCTTGGTCACGGGCATGCTGGCCATTCGTCGGCAAGGCATTTACTTCGCCATGATCACCTTGGCGTTTTCTCAGATGGTGTTCTTCTTCTACCTGCAAACGCCTTTTACAGGGGGTGAGGACGGCATCCAGTCGGTGCCGCGTGGCAAGTTGTTTGGCGTGTTCGATTTGTCCGAAAACTCGGCCATGTATGTGTTTGTGCTGGCCATCTTCTTGTCCGGTTTTGCACTGATTTGGCGCATCATTTATTCGCCTTTTGGCCAGATTCTCAAGGCCATCCGCGAAAACCAGGACCGTGCGATCTCGCTGGGCTATGACACCGACATGTTCAAGCTGATCGCTTTTGTGATCTCCGGCGCCTTGGCGGGCACGGCTGGCGCCACCAAATCGCTGGTGTTCCAGTTGGCCTCGCTGACCGATGTGCATTGGTCCATGTCGGGTGAGGTGGTGCTGATGACCCTGCTGGGCGGTTTGGGCACTTTGTTTGGGCCCGTGTTGGGCGCTGCCGTGATCGTGAGCATGCAAAACTACCTGGCCCAGTTTGGCGCATGGGTCACCATCATCCAGGGTGTGATCTTTGTGATCTGCGTGCTGGCTTTCCGCCGCGGCATCATTGGCGAAATTGCCAACTGGATCAAGAAACCGCTTTGATCTCGGACCTCACTTGGGTGCGAGGCTCCCATAAAAAATCGCCCCTGGAGGCGGTTTTTTATGGTCTGGCATCTGGCTTCAACGCATGAAGGTTTTGACGTAATCGGCCCCCAAGCCCACGGCCTCAAAGTGAGCACGGTATTTCTCGATGCGGGTGAAGACGTCGTCATAACCTGTCGCGTTGCCTTGGGTGTCCACATACATCAGCGCGCCATGCACGGTGAACATCGTGACCATGTCCTGGCAATCGTCGGGTACCACCAGTGTGTGGGTTTCGCCCGGGGGTTCGAACACATAACTGCCTTCTTCGGCCACCCAGTCGTGTTCCAGATACAACCATTTGCCGCGCAGCACATGCGCATGCACCATGCCGGAATGCCGGTGGCGCTGCAGCAAACCCGAACGCTTCACTTTGAGCAGGTGCACATAAAAACCGCCCGTCACATTCAGGTGCAAGGGACGTGACCAGATGCCTGGCGCGACAGGCGCCCACAGGCGTTCGTCTTCGGTCTGCACATCGTGCACCACCATGTCAGGGGCCATGCCCCAAGGTTGTGGTTTGGCATAAGGCTGGCGGTCGTCAGCGTCGCTCATCGGTGTCTCTCCATTCAACTGTTCGCCACCTTAGCGCCAAGAGTTCCGCGTGTCTGCTCTTTGGGTGACAGCCGCTCTGGCGCTGCGTGGAACCATGAAGCCATGCGCACAGCTCACACCTGCCCCGACTGCGTCCAGGTTCTGGCGTTTGACATTTTTGCCGCTGCCTGGGACTGGCGGGGCAGCACCGGCGTTGCTGACTCCCTCAGTGGCCGTCGTAGGCCACCAAGGTGAACAGCTGCAAGCCGGCGTCTCGCAAGCGCTGCGAGCCCCCTAGCTCGGGCAAGTCGACAATGGCCGCGCCCTCGATCACGGTGGCCCCGAGTTTTTCGAGCAGCTTCTTGCCCGCCATCATGGTGCCGCCCGTGGCGATCAGGTCGTCCACCAGCAGCACACGCTGGCCAGGTTGAACGGCATCGGTGTGCAACTCCACCGTGGCACTGCCATATTCCAGCGCGTAGGTTTCTTCCACCGTGGTGAAGGGCAGCTTGCCTTTTTTCCGAATGGGCACAAAACCCAGCCCGAGCTCGTAGGCCACGACCGAGCCCAAAATGAACCCCCGCGCGTCAAGGCCCGCCACCACATCGGGGCGCAAGGCCGGGTGCATGTAGCGGTGGACAAACGCATCGATCAGCACGCGAAAGACGCGCGGGTCTTGCAACAGCGGCGTGATGTCTCGGAACTGAACGCCTGGCTCAGGCCAGTCGGGCACGGTGCGGATGTGGCTTTTCAAATAGTCGTTGACGTTCAGTTCGTCCATCGCATTAACCTCGCAAGAGTTTTTCTTCGGCAATGGCCAAGGTTTCGGATTTACCCGAGAGCACCAGCGTGTCGCCAGAGAACAATTCGGTGTCTTCGCTGACCTTTTCTGACTGGCCATTGGCGCGGCGCAGGTTCACCACACGCACGCCCATGGCATGAAAAGCCAGGTCTTGGATCCGCTTGCCCAACCAGGGCGAAGCCAAAGGCAAGCCCACAGTGGTCAGGCGCTCGTGGTCTATTTCGTCCAAGGTGTCGTCGTCCGCGCCATGGAAGTAGCCGCGCAACAAGTTGTAGCGGGCATCCCGCTGCTCTTGCACGATGCGGATGACGCGGCGCATGGGCACGCCCACCAGCGCCAGCGCATGGCTGGCCAGCATGAGCGAGCCCTCGATCGCTTCGGGCACCACTTCGGTCGCCCCCGCGAGCTGCAGTTTTTCCAGATCCAGGTCGTCTTGCGTGCGCACGATCACCGGCACTTGCGGTGCATGGCTGTGGGTGTGGTCCAGCACCTTCATGGCCGCGGGCACATCCAGGTAGGTGATCACCACCGCACTGGCGCGGGCCAGACCTGCGGCCATCAGTGACTGCAGGCGTGCAGCGTCGCCATACACGACGGAGTCCCCTGCCGCAGCAGCTTGGCGCACCCGGTCCGGGTCCAGGTCAAGCGCCATATAGGGGATGTTTTCTTTTTCGAGCATGCGCGCCAGGTTCTGGCCGCAACGCCCATAGCCGCAAATGATGACGTGCTTGCTGGTGTTGATCGATTTGCGGGCGATGGTGGTCATCTGCAAGGACTGTTGCAACCACTCGCTGGCCACCACCTTGAGCACGATGCGGTCGCTGTGCATGATGATGAAGGGCGTGGCCATCATGGACAGCACCATGCTGGCCAGAACAGGGTTGAGCAAGGTGGGCGGAATGATGTGGCTTTGCGCTCCCAGGGTGAGCAAAACGAAGCCAAATTCTCCCGCTTGCGCCAAGTACAAACCCGTGCGCAGAGCCACCCCGTTGCTGGCCCCCGTCATTTTGGCCAGGGCGGCCACCAACACCAACTTGAAGAGCACCGGCAAGGTGGTGAGCAACAGCACCAGAGGCCAGCGGTCCACCACAATATGCCAGTCCAGCAGCATGCCAATGGTGATGAAAAACAGGCCCAACAACACATCGTGGAAAGGCCGGATGTCCAGCTCCACCTGGTGCTTGTATTCGGTCTCTGAAATCAGCATGCCCGCGACAAAGGCGCCCAGCGCCAAGCTCAGGCCGGCCAATTCAGTGATCCAGGCCAAGCCCAGCGTGACCAACAGCAAATTCAGCACAAACAGCTCTTCGCTTTTGCGTCGCGCCACCAAAGTCAGCCACCAACGCATGACCCTTTGGCCGCCCGTCATCAGCACAGTGATCAGCACCGTGGCCTTGGCCGCTGCCAAGAGCAAGGCGGGAATCATCTCTTCAGCCGGGGCACTCAAGGCCGGGATCATCACAATCAGCGGCACCACCGCCAAGTCTTGGAACAGCAACACACCGACCACGCGCTTGCCGTGCTCGGACTCCAGCTCCAGCCGGTCGGCGACCAGCTTGATGACGATCGCCGTGCTGCTCATGGCCATGGCACTCGACAGTGCCAAGGCGGTTTGCCATTCCATTTTCCACAGCGATGGGGCCAGCGTGGCCACAAACAGCGAAAACACGGTCACGATGAGCAAGGTCAGCAACACCTGCAGCAAACCCAGACCAAACACATGTTTGCGCATCGAGCGCAACTTGGGCAGGTTGAACTCCAGCCCGATCACGAACATCAAAAAGACCACGCCGAACTCGGCCAGATGCTTCACGCCCTCAGAGTTTTGTGCGAGGGCCAGCGCATTGGGGCCAATCACCACGCCCACGGCCAAATAACCCAACATGGGCGGCAACTTGAGCATGCGGCAGCCGACCACGCCCAGCACGGCGGCCAACAAATACAACAAGGTCAATTCCAAAGCGCCCATGTGTTGATGTTAACAAGCGCATGTGACGGCTGGCGCTCTACACGGCATCTTGTCAGGGCATGTGCGCAACACCCACATGAGCGCCCGATAAAATGGCCCCATGCCTGTCAATTCCGCCCACACCCTTCAGCTCGCACGCGAGACCCTGGACATCGAAGCGGCCGCTTTGCTGCAAGCGAAAATCCGTTTGGACGATCGCTTTGTCGATGCGGTCAGCTTGGTGCTGGGCATTCAAGGCCGGGTGGTGGTCACCGGCATGGGCAAGAGTGGCCACATTGGCCACAAGATTGCCGCCACACTGGCCTCGACCGGAACCCCAGCCATGTTTGTCCACCCCGGAGAAGCCAGCCATGGCGATCTGGGCATGATCCAGGCCATCGACGTGGTTCTGGCCATCTCGAACAGTGGCGAGAGCGACGAGCTGGTGGCGATTTTGCCGGTCCTCAAGCGCTTGGGCGTGCCCCTGCTGGCCATGACCGGCGGGCTGACTTCCTCACTGGCGCGCCACGCCGACATCGTGCTCGACTGCTCTGTCGACAAAGAGGCCTGTCCCCTGAACCTGGCGCCGACCGCCAGCACCACCGTGCAACTGGCCATGGGTGATGCTTTGGCCGTGGCGCTCCTGGATGCCCGTGGCTTCAAACCCGAAGACTTTGCCCGCTCCCACCCCGGTGGCGCTTTGGGACGCAGGCTGCTCACGCATGTGGCCGACGTGATGCGCCAAGGCGATGCGGTGCCCCAGGTCGGCCCCGACGCTGCCTTCACCGCGCTCATGCGGGAGATGAGCCACAAAGGGCTGGGGGCGACCTCTGTCACCGATACCGATGGGCGCGTGTTGGGCATCTTCACGGATGGCGACTTGCGCCGCCTGATTGAAAAAGGCACGGACCTGCGCGAGCTGAAAGCCTGCGATGTGATGCACACCAAGCCGCACACGATCCGAGCGGGCGCATTGGCCGTCGAGGCCGCCGAGATGATGGAGCAGCGCCGCATCACCAGCATTTTGGTGCTGGACGATGACGGGCGGCTGTGCGGCGCCCTCAACACCAACGACCTCATGCGGGCCAAGGTGATCTGAGATGCAAACACTGGTCCCCGCCTTGAACTACCCACCCGAGTTGCTCTTGCAAGCGCAAGGCATCCGCGTGGTGTTTTTCGATGTCGATGGCGTGCTCACCGACGGCGGTCTGTACTTTTCCGAATCGGGCGAGACGCTCAAGCGTTTCCACGCGCTGGACGGTCAAGGCCTGAAATTGCTGCAGCAAGTGGGCATCACCCCGGTGGTGATCACCGGGCGCGACACGCCCGCACTGCGCTTGCGCTTGAAAGCCCTGGGCATCACCCACGCGCGTTTTGGCACCGAAGACAAGTGCCCCGCTGCCGAGGCATTTTTGCAAACCCTGGGGCTCCAATGGTCTCAAGCCGCGGCCATGGGCGATGACTGGCCCGATTTGCCCGTCATGCAACGGGCCGCCTTGGCTTGCGCGCCCTCCAATGCCCACGCACAAGCCAAGGCGGTGGCCCACCACATCACCGCCGAACGCGGTGGCGAAGGTGCCGCTCGGGCTTTGTGTGACTTGCTTTTGGTGGCCAGCGGCCATTACGCGACACTGTTGGCCCAGGTTGGCGTGAGCGCCCACACAGGACCGTCTGCATGAAACTGCGCCGTCTCCTGGATGCATTGAGCGTTTACATGCCCTTGATCGTGTTGGCTTTGCTGGCCTCTGGGAGTTGGTGGTTGGTGCGCAGCGTGCCGTCCCTGAGCAGCACCCTGGCCAACAAGCCGGTACGGCAGGATCCCGATTACCGACTCAGCCAGTTTTCCGTCAAGTCATTCAACAAAGATGGCCAAATGACGCGGGAAGTTTCCGGAGAAAGTGCCCAACATTTCCCCGCCACAGATGCGCTGCACATCGAAAAAATCCGCATTTTTTCTCAAAATGAAAAAAATGACCGCATGGATGCGCAAGCCCAGCAAGGCATTGCCAGCGACGATGGCACACAGATCACCTTGCTCGGTCGCGCACAAGCCATCCAATATGCAAGGGACACGCGCCCCCAAATCGAACTGCATGGCGAACGCTTGGTCGCCTTGCCAGATGAAGACAAGGTGGTGTCCGACGATCCCGTGCGCATCATCCGTGGTCGCGACGTCTTCACGGCCGACAGCATGAACTTCAACAGCCACAGCGGCGAATACCTCTTGCAAGGGCGCGTGAAGGGCAGCGTGATGCCCAAAACAAGCAAGCCCTGAGAAGGACCCGTCCGCTCCAGAAACGACAAAGCCCTGAAACCAGGGCTTTGCTTTTTGGCCAAAGGCCGCTCGTGAGAGCGGCTGGGGTCATGCATCAGTAGTTGTTGTCACCACCGTAACCACCACCGCCGCCTTCACGGCGTCCACCGCCGCGGGGACCGGCACCGTAGGGGCTGCGGAAACCGCCGCCACCGCCTTCGCCGCCGCCCTCACGACGGCCGCCGTAGCCACCGCCGCCTTCACGGCCGCCGCCGTAGCCGCCACCGCCTTCGCGGCCGCCACCATAACCACCACCACCTTCACGCGGCGCACCGTAACCGCCGCCGCCTTCGCGACCGCCGCCGTAGCCACCACCGCCGCCGCCATAACCGCCGCCACCGCCTTCACGACGGCCGCCACCGTAGCCACCGCCACCGCCACCAAAACCACCGCCACCCGAGCGTGGAGGACGTGCTTCCATGGGGCGGGCTTCGTTCACCACCGCATTGCGGCCACCCAAAGGCTGGCCATTCATGCCATTGATCGCAGCTTGCGCTTCAGCATCGCTGCCCATTTCCACAAAGCCAAAGCCCTTGGACCGACCGGTGTCACGTTCCATCATGACTTTGGCGCTGGTGACAACACCGAATTCACTGAAGGCTTGTTCCAGATCGCTGTCACGAACCGAATAAGGCAGGTTGCCGACGTAAAGTTTATTGCCCATGAAAGGGACTCCTCAAAACACAGATATAAAAGCGATGGGGCTCCGACAACGCATTCGATAGACCTGAAAACATCTCATGAAAAGCGAAACTGATGGGGTCACCGCAAACAGAACTTCCTAGTTTGCCACCAGGAAGTATCCGGATTATGAGAGAAAAAACCCAGCAAAATGCAAGAGGGAAACCCCCTTACACCCTCTGAAAACAGGGCTTGGCAGGGCGATGTGTTGTTTTACCAACTCACTTCGCGGTCCGGTGTGGCACTGATTTTGTGAATGCTCAAATCTGCACCGTCATATTCTTCTTCTTGGCTGAGTTTCAAACCCAGGGTCATTTTGAGGAGGCCATAAATCACCACACCACCCAACAAGGCCCAAGCGACACCCATGGCCGTTCCGATCAGCTGGGCTGACAAATTAACGCCGCCCAAACCGCCCAAACTGCTCGTGCCAAAAATGCCTGCGGCAATGCCGCCCCAAGCACCACAAACACCGTGCAAGGGCCAAACGCCCAAAACGTCATCGATCTTCCACTTGTTTTGCGTCAGGGTGAACATGACCACGAACAAACCGCCGGCCACCGCACCCACCACCAGCGCACCAAATGGGTGCATCAAGTCCGATCCCGCACACACGGCCACCAAACCGGCCAAAGGACCGTTGTGCACAAAACCGGGGTCATTTTTGCCCATCAACAATGCGACCAGCGTGCCGCCCACCATGGCCATCAAGGAGTTGACCGCCACCAAGCCGGAAATTTTGTCGAGTGTTTGCGCACTCATCACGTTGAAGCCAAACCAGCCCACGATCAAAATCCACGAACCCAAGGCCAAAAACGGGATGCTGGAAGGGGGGTGTGCCGACACCTGACCGTCTTTGCGGTAACGGTTGTAACGCGCACCCAAAAGCACCACAGCAGGCAAAGCAATCCAGCCGCCCATGGCGTGCACCACCACCGAGCCGGCGAAATCATGGAACTCATCGCCCGTGACCGCCTTGATCCAGGCCTGCACGCCAAAGTGCTGGTTCCAAGCGATGCCCTCAAAGAAGGGGTAAACAAAGCCAACGATCACCGCGGTGGCAATGAGTTGGGGCCAAAACTTGGCACGCTCGGCAATGCCGCCCGAAATGATGGCCGGAATGGCCGCCGCAAAGGTCAGCAAGAAAAAGAACTTGACCAAGTCGTAACCGTTTTTGGCAGCGAGTTGCTCGGCGCCGACAAAAAATGTGGTGCCATAGGCCACGCTGTAACCGACCACAAAATAGACGACCGTGGACACCGAGAAGTCGACCAAGATCTTCACCAAGGCATTGACCTGGTTCTTTTTGCGGACGGTGCCCAACTCCAAGAACGCAAAACCAGCGTGCATGGCCAAGACCATGATCCCGCCCAACAATATGAATAGCGCATCCGCGCCCTGTTTCAGTGCTTCCATGACCATCTCTTCAGGAGTTTTGATTTAAATTGGTGCATAAAGGCCATTGCAGCCTTTGGCGCACCAAACCAAAGCAAGAAACAAGCCCAAATTGATGCATGCTAAGCTCCTGGGGCCTTGGGGCCCAAGATCACTCGCGTAAGATGGGTTTTTTGAATGCCGCGGCACACCGCACACACACCTTATGGAAGCCTTCCTCGTCTCTACCGGCATCGTGGCCTTGGCCGAAATGGGCGACAAAACCCAGCTGTTGTCGCTGGTGCTGGCGGCTCGTTTTCGCAAGCCTTGGCCCATCGTGCTGGGGATTTTGGTGGCCACTTTGGCGAACCACGGCTTGGCGGGTGCGGTGGGCAGCTGGATCACGACGGTCATGGGACCGGACGTGCTGCGCTGGGTGCTGGGCGCATCCTTCATCGCCATGGCGGTGTGGATGCTGATTCCCGACAAACTGGACGACGATGAGGGCGACAAAGCCCCCCGCATGGGCGTTTTCCTGACGACGGTGGTGGCCTTCTTTTTGGCCGAAATGGGGGATAAAACCCAAATCGCCACCATCATGCTGGCCGCCCAATACAACGCGTGGCTCATGGTGGTGGCAGGCACCACGCTGGGCATGATGCTGGCCAACGCCCCCGTGGTGTGGCTCGGCGACGCCATCACCCGGCGCGTGCCGCTGCGCATTGTCCACTGGGTGTCGGCGGGTATTTTTGCCCTGTTGGGCAGCGCAGCCTTGATCGGCTGGGGCTGATTTATACTTTCATGGCGCCGATTTGCTCCAGCTTGCGGGCGCAGGAATGCTCGGCATTCCAAAATGCAGCTAAAGAGGCAGAGCCCAACCCGGTATCGCTTCTTGAGCGTCACCGGGTTTTTTCATTTTCGCCATGAGTTTGATCGCCACGCCACAGTCGATGACCTTTGAAGCCCCTTTGCCTTTGCAAAGCGGTGCGTCCATCCGCGGCTATTCGCTGAGCTACGAAACCTACGGCACGCTCAACGCCGACAAATCCAACGCCGTCTTGATTTGCCACGCACTCAACGCTTCGCACCATGTGGCGGGCGTGTACGCAGACCAGCCCCACAACACGGGCTGGTGGGACAACATGATCGGCCCGGGCAAGTCGCTCGACACCGACCGCTTTTTTGTGATCGGCGTGAACAACCTCGGGTCGTGCTTTGGCTCGACGGGCCCCATGCATGTGAACCCCGACACCGGGCGCGTGTACGGCGCGGACTTTCCGGTCGTGACGGTGGAAGACTGGGTCAACGCCCAAGCCCGGCTGCTGGACGCTTTAGGCATCGAGCAACTGGCCGCCGTGATGGGCGGCAGCCTTGGCGGCATGCAGGCGCTGAGCTGGACGCTGCAATACCCCGAGCGCGTGAAGCACGCGGTGGTGGTGGCCAGCGCCCCCAACCTGAACGCCGAAAACATCGCCTTCAACGAGGTGGCCCGCCGCGCCATCGTGACCGACCCGGACTTTCACAACGGCCATTTTTACGCGCAGGGTGTGGTGCCCAAGCGCGGCTTGCGCATCGCCCGCATGATTGGACACATCACGTATTTGAGCGATGACGTGATGAACGAAAAGTTTGGCCGCGAATTGCGCCAGGCCGTCACGAACAACGCCACGGGCTACAAATATTCCACCCAAGAGGTGGAGTTCCAGATTGAAAGCTACCTGCGCTACCAGGGCGACAAGTTCAGCGAGTACTTTGACGCGAACACCTATTTGCTGATCACGCGGGCGCTCGATTATTTTGATCCGGCCCGCGCCTTTGGCGGTGACCTGTCCAAGGCCTTGTCGCGTGCCAGCTGCCAATTTTTGCTGGTCAGCTTCAGCACCGACTGGCGCTTCTCGCCGGCACGCAGCCGCGAGATGGTCAAGGCCCTGCTGGACAACCGCCGCGACGTGAGCTACGCCGAAATCGACGCGCCACACGGTCACGACGCCTTCTTGCTCGACGATGCACGTTACCTGAACGTGGTGCGCTCCTACTTTGACAACATGGCCACCGCATTGAACGAGGGAGTTCAAGCATGAGCGACCCCCTGATCATGCAAGCGATTGCCCGCTTGGTGCCGCAAGGCGCGCGTGTGCTGGACTTGGGCTGCGGCGATGGGGCTTTGCTGGCCTACTTGCAACAACACAGGGGCTGCACCGGTTACGGCGTTGAACTGGACGATGCCAATGTGCACGCCTGCGTCCAACGCGGCGTGAATGTGATCCAGCTGAACCTGGACGAAGGGCTGAGCCTGTTTGCCGACCAAACGTTCGACGTGGTGTTGCAAATCGACACGCTGCAACACCTGCGCAACGCCGAGACCATGCTGCGCGAGACCGTGCGTGTGGGTCGCGTGGGCATCGTGGCCTTTCCCAATTTTGCACATTGGTTCAACCGCCTGAGTGTCCTGCAAGGCCGCATGCCCGTGACCAAACGCTTGCCTTACCAGTGGTACAACACGCCCAACATCCGCGTGGGCACCTATGCCGACTTTGGCGATCTGGCGCACAAAAACAATTTGCAGGTGGTGGACGCTTTTGGCCTGCAAAACGGCCAGGAAGTGCGCACCTTGCCCAACCTGATGGCCGGTACGGCCGTTTACAAACTGCAACGCCGCTGACATGGCTGCAGCGCCCGGCACCCAGGGCACTGGCCCCCACAGCCCTTGGCTGATCGCCAATGTGCTCGCGCAAATTTCCTTTGGCCTTTTGGCCATGACCTTGTGCCTGCCTTCCATGCAAGAGTGGGGGGCCATTTTCAGCACGCCCCAAGCCGATGTGCAGCTGACGTTCAGCGGCTATGTGGTGGCCTACGGCGCCTTGCAACTGGTCTACGGCCCTCTGTCCGACCGGCACGGGCGCCGACCCCTCTTGATGCTGGGCCTGGTGGTGGCGGGGCTGGCTTCTGTCATGGCGGCTTTGGCCAGCGACATGGCGACGCTGACCCTTGCCCGCGTGTTGCAAGGCGCAGGCAGTGCGGCCAGCATGGTGGTCGGTCGCTCCATGGTGCAAGACCTGTTCAGTGGGCCGCAACGCACACGGGTCATGGCGTACATCGGCATGGCGCTGGGCATGTGCCCACCGCTGGCCACACTCATCGGCGGTCAGATCCATGTGCGCTGGGGCTGGCAAACCAACTTCGTGCTGTTGGCGGTGTTGGCGGCGCTGCTTTTGGTGGCGGCCTGGCTGGGCTTGCCCCGTGGGGCGCAAGCCACACCCGCAGGTGGCCACTGGCTGCGGGCCATGCTGAGCGCGTATGCCCGTCTGCTGCGCGAGCCGCGCTTTTTGCTGTATGTCGCCATCCTCGCCGCAACCACGGCCACCTTCTATGCCTTCCTGGCCGGGGCACCCATCGTGCTCAAGGGCTACGGCATCGGCCCCGACGGCATTGGCTGGTTCATCATGGCCGTACCCGTGTCTTACATCCTGGGCAATTTCATGACCTCACGGCTGATTGCGCAGGCGGGCGAGTCTCGGGTGATGGCCTGGGGCCAAGCTCTGACGCTGGGCGGGCTGGTGCTGATGCTGGCACTGGGCTTGGGCGGTGTGCAGACGGCGCTGGCGGTGGCCTTGCCGCTGCTCTTGCTGGGCTTGGGCCACGGCCTGCTGAACCCGCCTGCGCTGGCAGGCACTGTGGGGGTGGTGCCCGCACTGGCCGGGTCGGCCGCTGCGGTGGCGGGCCTGATGCAGCAACTCACGGGCGCCACAGGCGGCTATCTGGTGGGCCTGGTGCCGCACGAAGGCGCGGTCAATCTGGGCTGGATGATGCTGGCCTTTGCCCTGACCGGCGCGACTGCGCAGTTCTTCCTGCGCAGGCGCTGAGTGCACGGCCGCACAGCGGCCATGCTGCACGCCTTCAAGCGCTGGCCCGGGCCTTTTCCAGCGCCTCGCGCAGCACCTTCAAATCCCCAATGTGGTTGGCCAGCAGCAAGATCAAGCGGGCGTTGAGCGCCTCGCTGTCTTCGTCGCTCAGGCCTTGGTGGGCGTCAATCAGGTGCTCATAAAACTCATCGCCGGGAGAGAAGTCGCGGAAAAAGCGGCGGCCGGCTTCATGGAAGTGGGGGTCTGTGTTGAGGGGGGTGGTCATGTCAGTCCTTGCTGCGTTTCAGGCTTGGCCGATGTGGCTGCCAAGGGCGCGGGCCAGGGCGGCTTGGAGCTGGGCGATGTCCAGCTGGCGCCAGCGGGCCAGCACATGCTGGTCTGGGCGCAAAAGGTAGGCGGTGCCGGGGCGCGCGTCATAGCGCTTGGCCACCAGACCTTGGGTGTCCACGAGGGAGGTCATGCCAGGGATGTTCAGGGGAGTGGGTGTGACGATGAGGGGGCTGACTTGGACAGGCTGGACATTCGCGCGCAGGGGGGCGCGCCCACAGGCAGAGGAAAGATCCGTGAGTTGCGCCATCACTTCGGGCGAAGGGGGGGCATCCACAAACCACAGCACCTGAAAGCCCTTGCCCACGTGGTCGAGCAACCAGGCGTCTTGCCCCTTCACTTGCACGGGCGCATCGTCCATGGGTGCGCCGGGCACCATCTGGCCTTCGAAAGGCTCGGCGTCGGGCGTGTTGAGCACCGATTCGGTCAAGAAGGACGGCATGGACAAGCGGCCCGAATTGACCAGCTTGCGCGCAAACGGGTAATGCTTGGCCAGCGCCAGCACCTGGTTGCGAAAGGTCTTGCTGGTGCGGCTTTTGGGTGTGATGAAGTCGGTCGAGCGGGTCGAGTTCATGATGTTCTCGTCGGCCGCAAACTGGCGATCGTGTGCGTAGGTGTCGAGCAACTTCTCGCTGGCCTGGCCCTTGATCACCAAGCCCAGCTTCCACATCAGATCGTCCGCATCCTGAAAGCCCGAGTTGGCCCCGCGTGCGCCAAAGGGTGAGACCTGGTGCGCCGCGTCGCCCACAAACAGCACGCGTCCATGGCGAAAGTCGGTCATGCGGCGGCACTGGAAGGTGTAGATGCTGACCCACTCCAGCTCAAACGGCCGCTCGTCGCCCAACATGGCCTGCAGGCGCGGGATGACTTTTTCGGGCTTCTTTTCTTCCTCGGGGTCCGCGTCCCAGCCGAGCTGGAAGTCGATGCGCCAGACGTTGTTGCTCTGCTTGTGCAAGAGCACACTCTGGTTGGGGTGAAAGGGCGGGTCGAACCAGAACCAGCGCTCGGCGGGGTAGTCGGCCTTCATGATCACATCGGCGATCAAAAAGCGGTCTTGGAACACTCGGCCTTCGATGTCCAGACCCAGGTGGCGGCGAACGGGACTGCGCGCGCCATCCGCCACCACCAGCCAGTCGGCCTGGATGTCAAAGGTGCCGTCGGGTGTTTCCACCGTGAGGGTGGCATGGTCGGCCTCGCGCGTGACGGCGGTCACTTTGTGCTGCCAGCGGATGTCGGCACCGAGTTCGAGGGCGCGCGCGATCAGCATTTCCTCCACGTGGTACTGCTGCAGGTTGATCATGCCGGGGCGCTTGTGGCCCGCGTCCGGCACCAGATTGAATTGGTACACCTCGTCCTCTTCGAGAAAGGTGCGGCCAATGTTCCAGCTCACGCCCATGTTGCAGGCTTGGTCGGCAATGCCCAAACGGTCCAGGATTTCCAGCGAACGCTTGGCGTAACACACCGCGCGCGAGCCGACCGACACCGTCTTGTCGTCGTCCAGCACCAGCACCTCCAAGCCCTGCAAGCGGGCGTCGATGGCCGCGGCCAGGCCCACCGGCCCCGCGCCAATGACGATCAAAGGCTTGCGCTGTGGCGGGGTGGACATCAAGTCAGCAGGCGACTTGTAGGGATAGATCGGGTTGATGTAAGCACCCATGCGTGGTCTCCGGCCTCGAAAAAGCACCTGTCGGTGCGACAGGCGGTAATTTACTATAGATAAATCAGTTTACCTATCCGTAATTATCAGGCCGACGGTCTTTGACCGAAACCGCCTGCCCTGAACCCAGTTGACAGCAGCGGTGAAGAAGCCGCGCTATCCTCCAGACTTGTCTTTTGTATGACAAGCACATGACCCAGAACTTCACACCCGTCACCAGCGGCGCTCGCCTGTCCGACCAAGTGGCTGAACAGCTGGCCACCGAAATCAAACAGGGGCGGCTGCTGCCCGGCGACAAACTGCCCACAGAAGCGCGCTTGGTGGAGCAATTCGAAGTCAGCCGCACGGTGGTGCGCGAAGCCGTCTCCCGACTCAAATCATTGGGCTTGGTCGACTCACGCCAGGGCAGCGGTGTGTTTGTCAGTCAGAAATTGCCTTTTGCGCCGCTCAACTTTGAAGCCCGCCACGCGGCCTCGCAAGAAGCGGTGATTCAGATGGTGGAAGTGCGCAGAGCTTTGGAGGCCGAGGTGGCCGCCTTGGCCGCCGAGCGGCGCAGCCAAAGCGATCTCGATGCCATCGAAAGAGCGGTTCATGCTTTGGATGCCGCCGTGCAATCGGGCGGCGATGGGGTGGCCGAAGACGTGAAGTTTCACCGCGCCATTGCCGACGCCACGTGCAACCCTTTTTTGATTCAGACCCTGGAATATTTGGGCCAGTTTTTGCATGGGGCGACGCAAGTGACCCGGGCCAACGAAGCCCGGCGCATGGACTTTGCGGCGGAAGTCCAAACCGAGCACCAGGCCATCTTGCACGCCGTCAAAGCCGGCGATGCGGGCGCAGCACGGCAGGCCGCGGCCACCCACATGGGCAACGCCATCTCCCGCATCCGCAGTGCAGACCCCGCCTTCTGGTCACAAGAAGGCGAACGCCTGGCGCAGCCCCTGGTCAAAGGGCTGAGGGCTTAGGACATCCGGCCTGAATCACTCCGCCTTGATGTTGGCCGCCTTGACCACCGCCGCGTAGCGCGACAGGTCACGCGCCATGTCGCGACCAAAGCGTTCTGGGCCGCCTGGGCTGGCGGCGATGCCCAAGGTGTTCAAGCGCTCGCGCACAGCCGGGTCGTTCAACACCGCGTTCAGCTCGGCGTTGAGTTTGTCCACAATCGCCCGGGGCGTTTTGGCCGGGGCGAGCAAACCCACCCAAGAGTTGATGTCGAAATCGGACACGCCCGCTTCGATGAAGGTGGGCACATCGGGCATGGACGGCGCACGCTGCGCACTCGAGACGGCCACCGCATGCAGCTTGCCCGACTTGACGTGCTGTATGGCGCCCGCCACCGCGGTGTAGACCAGCGGTATGTTGCCGCCCATCACATCGATCATGGCCTGACCGCCGCCCTTGTAGGGGATGTGCGTGAGGTTGGCACCGGTGCGCTGCTTGAGCAGTTCACCCGCAATGTGCGGTGTGCCGCCCGTGCCGGATGTGCCGTATGACAATCCACCCGACTGGGTTTTGGACAGGGCGATCACCTGTTGCAAGGTCTTGGCTGGGACGCCGGGGTGAGAGACCAGGATCAAAATCGCGTCGCCAATTTTGCCGATCGGTGCAAAGTCCTTGGCGGTGTCAAAACCTACCTTGGGGAAGACGTGCGGGTTGATGACCAAAGTGCCATCAAAGCCCAAGAGCAAGGTGTAGCCATCGGGCTCAGCCCCGGCCACCATTTGCGTGCCGATGTTGCCCGAAGCCCCCGGCTTGTTGTCCACAATCACCTGCTGGCCCAAACGCTTGGACAGCTGCTCGGCGATGAGCCGGCCACTGGTGTCGGTCACGCCACCGGTGGCAAAAGGCACCACCAGGCGAATGGGCTTGGCAGGGTAAGCCGCTTGCGCCAAGGCCGTGCTGGCGCCGAGCGCCAAACCACCGCAAGCGGCGGCCATCAAAGCGGTGCGCAGCGTGGTTTGGAGCCATTGGCGGCGGGGTGTGGTGGTTTTCATGGGCATGTTTGTCTCCAAAGGGTTTCAGGGGAAATCACTCGGTCTCGGCGTAGCGTTTTTCAAAGGCCCACACGTCTTCAAAACCCATGAGTTGGGTCAGGTCGGCAAAGTCGTACAAAGGTGTGCTGCCCTTGGCCGATGAGCCGGTGTCCTTGAACTGTTGGTACACCTGCGTCATGGCCTGAACGCCAGCGAGCAAAGCCGTCACGGGGAAGATGGCGATCTTGTAACCCAGCGCCTCCAGCTCAGGGCGGGTCAGCACCGGGGTGCGGCCTTTTTCAACCATATTGGCCACCAAGGGCGCATCAAAGCTTTGGCCAATGCGGCGCATTTCTTCTTCGGACTCGGGCGACTCGACAAACAAAATATCGGCCCCTGCTTTGGCATAGGCCTCGGCCCGGCGCAGTGCTTCATCCAGGCCCAGCGTGGTGCGGGCGTCGGTGCGGGCGATGATCAAGAAGTCTTTGGATGCGCGCGAATCCACCGCCACCTGGATCTTGCGCACCATGTCGGCCATGGGAATGACGCGGCGACCTGGCGTGTGACCACATTTTTTGGGGAACTCCTGGTCTTCCAACTGGATGGCGCAAGCGCCTGCAGCCTCGTAGCCCCGGATGGTGTGGCGCATGTTGAGCAGGCCGCCGTAGCCGGTGTCAGCATCGGCGATGAGCGGTGTGCGGGCCATGCCCGCCATGGCCGTGACGCGGCCAAGCATGTCGCTGTACGTGGCCAGGCCCGCGTCGGGCAAACCCATGTGCGAAGCCACCGTGCCGTAGCCCGTCATGTACAGGGCATCAAAGCCAAAGCTGTCGGCCAGGCGCAGTGACACCATGTCAAACACGCCCGGAGCCACCACCAGTCCGGGTTGGTTCAATCGCGCACGCAAAGCAGAGGTTTTGGTCGTCATAAGGCAAAGGTGAATGAAGAGTGTTTAAATTGCGAAATCCAATTTCAACATTTCAGCAGAAGAGAACACCATGGACTTGCACCTGCGCGACAAGCATGTTTTGATCACCGGCGGCAGCAAAGGCATTGGCTTGGCTTGCGCCCAGGCCTTTTTGGAAGAAGGCGCCAAAGTGACCCTCGTTTCCCGCGAGGCCGCCAACCTGGACGCGGCACGGCAAACACTGCAAGCCACTTTTTCCGCCGATCGCATCCACACCGTGGCGGCCAATTTGCGCGATGCGGCAGCGGCCTTGCGCGCCCTGGATTCGGCCGAAACCGCTTTCGGCCCCGTCCATGTGCTGGTCAATTCAGCAGGCGCGGCCAAACGGACACCGGCCCCAGAGCTCACGCCCGAAGCCTTTGCCGATGCCATGCAGGCCAAATACTTCACCTATGTGCACATGATCACACCCACCATCCAGCGCATGGCCGCGCGAGGCGCGGGTGCGGTGGTCAACGTGGTGGGCAATGGCGGCAAAGTGGCCAGCCCCATCCATCTGCCCGGGGGGGCTGCCAATGCCGCGCTGATGCTTGTGAGCGCTGGCTTGGCTGCGGCTTATGGCGCGCAAGGCATTCGCGTCAATGCCATCAACCCAGGGCTGACCCTGACCGACCGTTTGCAAGAGGGCATGGCGGCCGATGCGCGCCTCAAAGGCATCGACACCGAAGAAGCCATGGCGCAAGCCGTGGCCAAAATCCCGTTGGGCCGCATGGCCGAACCCGAAGAAATCGCGCATGCCGTGCTGTTTTTGGCGTCGTCCAAAGCGAGTTACGTCACCGGCATTTGCATGAGCATGGACGGGGCGATGTCCCCGATTGTTGTTTGAGGCACCGCTGGTTCGCTGGCGGGCTGTGGCTGGTGCTGGTTTGCTGCACAGCCCTGAGCCCTGCGCTGGCCGAACGGGCACCGCTGAAAACCGTGCCGTCGCTCGATGTGCCGCGCTACATGGGCACTTGGCATGAGATCGCCAAATACCCCAACTGGTTTCAGAAGTCATGCGCCAGCAGCACACAAGCCACTTACGCGCTGCAAGCCAATGGCCAGCTGCAGGTGCTCAACCGCTGCAAAACCGACACGGGCGAATGGCGCGAGGCCTTGGGCGCAGCCCGGCAAATCGGCGGTGCGGCCTCGCCCCAGCTCAAGGTGCGCTTTGCGCCCGAGTGGCTGTCGTTCATCCCGCTGGTCTGGGGCGATTACTGGATCATCGAGCTGGACCCGGACTACCAATGGGTGGTGGTGAGCGAACCCCAGCGCGAGTACTTGTGGATCTTGTCGCGCGCGCCGCAAATGCCTGCAAGCACTTACCAAGCCCTGCTGGGCAAGCTGGACAAGCTGGGGTTTGACACCCAGCGCCTGCAAGCCAGCAAGCCCTGAGAGCCTTCGCTCACCCGGGTGAGCGCCCACAAGGGTCAAATAACTTGAAGGTCAGTGCGCTGTTTCGGCCACGCGCACCGATTGCGCTTCGCTGGACTGCAGCCAGCCTTGGTGGACGGCGTCGTGTGCCAGCTGGGCGATCAGGGTGCGCACATCCGCGTTGACCATCGCCACGGGTTGCAAACGCAGCGCCGCGTCAGAAAAATGGTGCACCACTTCGGCCACGTCGTCGGCGTCCAGGTCGGTGGGTTTCAAGACAGGGGTGCACGGGGCTTTTTGGCCCAAGGCACGGTAGAACACCGCGGCCAAGTGGCTTGAGGCGCCGTACACACTGCGCTGCTGGCCTGCAGCGGTCACGCGCAAGGTGTAGCCATATTTGCCCTTGACGCACTGGGCCTCGGTGATGTCCTTCAGTGCCAAGTGATGCACCAAGGTGCCGCTGTCGTTTTCTGAAATCAGCAAGTTTTGATCGGTCAACAACCACAAACCCCGGCCCGCCAAAACCACACGGCCCAGCACATAAGCCAACACGCGCTCGCCAGGCTGGAGGTGATCGCGCAGCTGGTCCACATCGCTTTGCTTGAGCAATTGCGCGCCGTAGGGGTTTTGGCCCTCGATCAAAAGCTCACTCAGTTCATTGCCGTTTTTCAAAAAGTCCAGCCAAGCCATCAGGTCCTCCCATTGATCCTCGATGTTCGGTCATCCACCCCCCGGCTGGCCCTGCGACGGGCAATAAACCCACAAGCCGAAAGGTCATCACCCAAAACCCAGGGGACCAGACGTCTATTGGCAGCGTCCCTGCAAACGGGCGAGCGCTGCTTCAAACTGCTGACCACTTCAACTGCTCGTCCCATGCTCACGCCTTCATCCTTTTTACCGCCCTGCCCAGCATGGCTGGAGCCGATCCAAGCGCAGCTTGCGACGCGGCTCAAAACCCAGCTGGGTGAGCGGGTCCGGGCCATGACGGGGGCCACCGGCGATGCGCGTGACTTTCTGCAGCCCGCAGGCGACCCGGGCCTGTTCGGACCGGACTCGGCCGCTTGGCAAGTCCACGCGCACTTTGTGGCGATGATGACCGGCGGCCTGTCCTCACTCATGCTGCAAGCCCTGCACCCTCGGGCTTTGGCTGCGGTCTGGGACCACTCCAGTTTTCGCACCCAGCTCCAATCTCGGCTGGGGCGCACCGCCTTGTTTGTGGCCACCACCACCTATGGCGGAACGGCTGCCGCCCTGCAAACGATTGAGCGGGTCAACCACATCCATGCACGCATTCGCGGCACCCTGCCCGACGGCACGCCCTACGTGGCCAATGACCCCGCGCTGATCCGTTGGGTGCACCTGGGCGAGACAAGCAGTTTTTTGCGCGCCTACCAAGACTTGTCTTTGCAGCCCTTGGGGTCAGCGCGGCAAGACCTGTACTTTTCAGAAATGGCACAAGTGGGCCAACTGCTGGGGGCCCGAGACCTGCCGCAGACACGGCACCAGGCCCTGACGCAATTGCAGGAATACCGGTCTGAGCTGCGGGTGGATGAGCGCACGCGCGAGACCTTGCACCTGATTGAAAACTACCCCTGTGGGCCGCTGGACCGCCCCTTGGTCAGCCTGATCGTGCGCGCCGCTTTTCACCAACTGCCTGAGTGGGCGCTGGACATGCTGGGGCGAGAGCGTGCATGCGCTTTGGAGCAAACCGCTGTGCGCACGGCCTTGCAAAGCGTGGGCGCCTCACTCGCTTGGGCTTTTGCCGACACGGGCGTTGCAGCGCGGGCCTTGCAGCGCATGACAGCCCAAGGCCAGACCGCGGGAGCGGACCTCGAACACTGAACAGCTCAGTGGCACAGGCCGCTCACTGGGGGGCAGGGTCGCCCTGTCAGCCGCAGCGCCGATCGAAAATGCCACCGGTGCTTGCGCCCAATCTGTGGCGGTGATCGCCAGCAGGCGGGCGACGCCACACTGACACATTTTGTGTAGGGTCATGACGGGCTCCGGTGGTTGTCCATCGGCCCATCATCGGCGGTTGCGCTTGACGCGTCTGTGCGCTGTCACGCCCAGACGCGCAGCTTTGGCACTCAGGCGTGGAAGATCGACACCGTCTTGGTGTTCAGGTAAGCCTCCAGCGCTTCAGGGCCGCCTTCAGAGCCGTAGCCCGAATCCTTCATGCCACCAAACGGCAACTCCGGCCATGGCGCGGCGGGTTGGTTGACCCACAACATGCCCACGTCCAGGCGTTGGTTGAGCTGGTGCATTGTGCGCATCGAGTTGGTGAAGGCATAGCCCGCCAAACCAAAAGGCAAGCGGTTGGCCTCGGCGATGGCGTCTTCGATCTTGTCGAAACTGCGGATCGCAGCGATCGGGCCAAACGGTTCATTGACCACCACGTCGGCGTCCAGCGGCACATGCGAGAGCACGGTGGGCGCGAAGAAATTGCCTTGCGTGCCGATGCGCTCACCGCCGGTGAGGACCTTGGCACCTTTGGCGCGCGCGTCTTGCACGATGGCCTGCATGGCCGCCAAGCGGCGCTCGTTGGCCAGCGGCCCCATTTGCGTGCCGGCAGTCAAACCGTCACCGACCTTCAGCGCCTGCGCTTGTTCGGCAAAGCGCTGCGCAAATTCGTCGGCAATTTGGTGGTGCACCAAAAAGCGGGTGGGCGAGATGCACACCTGTCCTGCGTTGCGGAACTTGGCAGCCCCTGCGGTCTTCAGGGCCAGGCCGATGTCGGCGTCTTCGGCCAAGATGACCGGCGCATGGCCACCCAGCTCCATCGTCACCCGCTTCATGTGCTGGCCAGCCAAGGCGGCCAGTTGCTTGCCCACGGGGGTCGAACCGGTGAAGGTGATTTTGCGGATCAGGGGGTGCGCGATCAGGTAGTTGGAGATCTCGGCAGGCGTGCCATAGACCAAACCGATCACGCCAGGCGGCACACCCGCATCGTGGAAAGCGCGGATCAATTCGGCTGGGGCCGCAGGGGTTTCTTCCGGGGCCTTGACGATGATCGAGCATCCGGTGGCCAAGGCGGCAGACATTTTGCGCACGGCTTGGTTGATGGGGAAATTCCAGGGCGTGAAAGCCGCCACGGGGCCCACGGGCAACTTCAGCACTTGCTGCTGCACATTCACGTTGCGCGGCGGCACGATGCGGCCATAGACGCGGCGGCCTTCTTCGGCAAACCACTCGATGATGTCGGCGGCCGACATGGCCTCCACCTTGGCTTCGCCCAAGGGCTTGCCCTGTTCTTGGGTGAGGAGTTCGGCGATTTGAGGGGCGCGTTCGCGCATCAGGGCCGCGGCTTTGCGCATGATGGCGCTGCGTTCGTTGACCGGGGTGTCGCGCCAGATTTCAAAACCTTTTTGCGCCGCTTGCGCGGCAAGCTCCAGATCCGCGATGCCCGCATGGGCCAAGCGACCGATTTCGGTGCCCGTAGAAGGGTTGAACACGGGCAGAGTGCGGCCGCCTTCGGCGTCGCGCCATTCGCCATTGATGAAGAGTTGGGTATGGGGGTAGGTCATGCCGTCATTGTGGCGCGAAACCCAGGAAGCCGCGTCAACACCGAGACACCCGCCACCCGGCGCTCAAATGGTGCACCACAGCACATCCGCGAGTCTTTACACTGGGTGCTGTTCACTTTCAGCACACCAACCCTTTCAACTTTCAGGAACAGACATGCAAAGCCTGCGCATCGGCATGATCGGCCTGGGCCTTATGGGCCTGGGCATCGCCACCAACATTGTCAAAAAGGGCTACGCCCTGACCGCCATGGTGCATCCGGGCAACCAAGCGCTGGACGCTTTGATGGCCTCTGGCGCACGCACGGCCAACACGGCCCAAGCCGTGGCACAGGCCAGCGATGTGGTGATCTTGTGTGTCAACGGTTCGGCGCAGGTCGAAGCCATCTTGGCCGGCGACAGTGGTTTGCTGGCCGGTCTGCGCGAGGGCATGACCGTGATCGACTGCTCCACCAGCATGCCCGAGTCCACCGTGCAGGTGGCCGAACAATTGGCGCAGCGGGGCGTGCGCTTCATGGATGCGGCCATGACCCGAACCCCCAATGAGGCCATGCAAGGCCGGCTGAATTTGTTGGTGGGGGGCGATGCCACAGACCTCGAATTTTGCCGTCCCCTGTTGTCCACTTTTGCCGAAAACATCGTGCATGCAGGCGCGGTCGGTGCAGGCCACCGCATGAAACTGTTGCACAACTTTGTCTCATTGGGCTCGGTCACCCTGCTGGCAGAAGCCGCAGCATGCGCACGCCGCTCGGGCATCGACGACGCGGTGTTTGTGGAAGTTTTGGAAAAAGGCGGCGGCTGGGGTGCCGCACTCGAACGCCTCAAACCCTATCTGCTGCGCGGCGACAGCACGGGACTGCGTTTTTCAATGGGCAACACCCTGAAAGACCTGGGCTATTACGGCGACATGGCCCGAGAAACCGGCGCCCACGACACGGTGGCCAAGGCGCTGCACGCGACGGTGGCACAGGCCTGCCAAGAGCAAGACCCCCAAACGTTGCTGCCAGAAATCGTGCAGTACCTGTCCACCCAAAGTGCCTGAGACCCTTCCCACCAACATGACCACCAACCACCGGCCTGCCTTGCACCCTGTCTTGTTTGTGCCCCATGGCTCACCCATGTTCGCCCTGAACCCGGGCGCTGCGGGAGCGGCCATGAGCGCGTTGGTGCCGCAACTGGGCACGCCCCGAGCCATTGTGGTGATCAGCCCCCATTGGGAAACCGCCGTCCCGACGGTGGGTTTTGCCAGACAACCCGAGACCATCCACGACTTTGGCGGTTTTGACCCCCGCTTGTACAACATGCAATACCCCGCCCAGGGCAGCCCTGAAGTGGCTGCGCAGGTGGTCAGCGCCTTGCAAAACGCCGGCCTGCCTGTGGCGCAAGATGCGCACCGCGGTTTGGACCATGGTGCTTGGATTCCGCTGCGCCAGATGTTCCCCTTGGCCAACGTGCCGGTGGTCCCTGTCTCGGTGCAAAGCCACCTTGGCCCTGCACATGCTTTGCGGGTGGGGCAAGCCCTGTCCTCTTTGGCCGATCAAGGGGTCTTGCTCATCGCCTCGGGCAACATCACGCACAACTTGCGTGATCTGATGGTCTTGCGCCGCCAAGGCGGCCGTGCCCCAGACTATGTTCAGGAATTTGCCGACTGGGTTCACCGCCACATGGTGGCGCACGATACAAGCGGCTTGATGGCCTACCGGTCTGAAGCTGCCAGCGAACGCGCCCACCCCACCGACGAGCACCTGTTGCCCTTGTTCAGCGCCATCGGTGCTGCCGGGCAGAAGGCCCAAGCCAGCGCTTTTTTTCGGGGCATCAGTGACGACGTCATTGCCATGGACGGCTACACCTTTCACTGAGCCCTGCAAGCCAAACGCACGGCCTCAGTCGATCTTCGCGCCCGAGGCCTTGACCACCTGCGCCATGCGCACATAGTCGGCGGCCAGCAATTTGGCAAAGTCGGCGTTGCTCAGGTCACGCGGCTCGATGCCTTGTTTGTCCAGGCGCTCCAAGATCGCGGGATCCTTGAGCAACTTGCTCACAGCCCCATGGATGCGGTTGGCCTGTTCTGGCGGCACGCCCGCCGGGCCGAGAAAACCGAACCACGAATCGAACTGGTAGCCGGGCAAGCCGCTTTCGGCAATCGTGGGCAAGTCAGGCAGGTATTTGCTGCGCTTGGGCGAGGTCACGCCCAGCAAGCGCACGCGGCTGTCTTTGGCAAAAGAGAGCGCGCCAATGCTGGCTGCGATCACCGCTTGCGCACGGCCTGAGAGCACCTCGTTGATGGCTTCGCCCGTGGCCTTCAGCGGGATGTGCACCACGTCCGTGCCCGACAGACCCGTGAAATAGGCCATGGCCAAATGGGTGGCACTGCCCACACCAGCGCTGGCGTAGTTCATCTTGCCGGGGTTGGCCTTGGCGTAGCGGATGAATTCGGCCGCGTTTTTGGCGGGCACATCGGGGTGCACCATCAGCACATAGCTCGCGCTACCGATGTGGGCCAAAGGTGTGAAATCCTTTTGCGGGTCGTACGCAAGCTTGGTGTAAAGCGATCCGGCGATGTTGTGGCTGGCCGCAGCCGCCACCATCACCGTGCCATCGGCCTCAGCACGCGCGACATAGCCGGTTCCCACGGTGCCGCCGGCCCCCGCACGGTTTTCCACAATGACCGTTTGGCCCAAGGCGGCTGCCATTTCTTGTGACAGCGCACGGGCGAGTGTGTCTTGCACGCCCCCGGCTGCAAAAGGCACCACGATGCGCACCGTTTTGGTGGATTGCGCTTGCGCCAGGCCCATGGCCGACAGCAAAGCTGTGCCCAAACTGGCCGTCAAAATGTCACGCCTTTGCATCATGAGAGTTTCCTTGTGAAGGGTTCAAACCATTGAGTAAATCACGCCACGGTCAGGCCACGCAGACCCGGTCGGCCAAGCGGCGCATGAAGCGTTCGCACCAGGCCAGCTGCTCCAGCGTGACCCATTCGTTGGGCTGGTGTGCCTGTGCGATGTGGCCGGGGCCGCACACGATGGTGGGCACACCGGCTTGGTGAAACAGCGCGGCTTCGGTGCCAAAAGACACCTTGCCCGCACCGCTGGCCGGGTCGACGTCTGCACAGTCAAAACACAGCTGCGCGATCTCACTGTCGGCCGCTGTGGCAAAACCGGGCAGCACCGATTTGAGTTCGTGGGTGATGCCCGTGCCCGGCGCCACCGCCTGCATGGCGGGCACCAGGCTCTCGCCAAAGGCCTTGGCCCGCGCAAACAGGTCTTCGGGCGTGTTCATGTGGTGGTGGCGGATTTCCCAGGTCACCTCGCACTGGCGCGGGATGATGTTGAGCGCCGTGCCGCCTGCGATCACGCCCGTGTGCACCGTGGTGTGGGGCACGTCGTAAATCGGGTCAAACGGGCCGTTTTGCACCAGTTCGCGGTGCATGCTTTTCAGGTTTGCAACAAACTCGCAAGCGATCTCGACCGCGTTCACGCCCAGCGGCGTGAGGGACGAGTGCGCCTCAAAACCGTGCACGGTGGTTTTGTACGAATGCTTGCCCTTGTGCGCGATCACCACCTGCATGCCGGTGGGCTCGCCCACAATGCAACCCGCCGGCTTGAATCCTTGGGCCTGCATGTCCGCGATCATGCGGCGCACGCCAATGCAGCCGACCTCTTCGTCGTAACTGAAGGCCAAGTGGATCGGGCGCTTGAGTTTTCTTTTGAGCAACTCGGGCACCATCATCAAACAAGTGGCCCCAAAACTCTTCATGTCGGTCACGCCGCGGCCGTACATCTTGTCGCCCACGATCTCAACCTTGAACGGGTCGGTGTCCCAAGGCTGGCCGTCCACCGGCACCACGTCGGTGTGGCCCGACAGCACCAGGCCGCCCACTTTGGTTTCGCCATCGTGTGCGGGCAGTGTGGCCCAGAGGTTGGCCTTTTGGCCGCTGTCGTCGTAGGTGCGGCTGCAGACGATGCCCAGACCGTTCAGGTAGGCCTCGGTCCAGTCGAGCAAGGCCAGGTTGCTGTCGCGGGAGACAGTGGCAAAGGCGATCCATTTTTCAATCAGGGGCAGGGCGGCCAGATCTGCGGCTTGGACAGCGGCCGCAACAGGGGCCAGCGCAGCGGGGGAGATTGGAGCGTTCATGGCAGATTCCATCAAAAATGCCCATGGCGGGCGTTTTTTGATCTTACAGGGCCGGTTGCATCAAGACGTCACCTTGCCGACAGGTCAACAGGGCGTGTGACCCTAAAGTAAACCGTCGTTTTTAACCTCTGTTGGAGATCCCATGGCCATTTACGAGCTGCGCACCTACGCCGTGATCGTCGGAAAAATGTCCGAAGTCATCTCGCACTACACCAACGAAGGCTGGCCAGCCCTGGCCAAACACCCGCCCAAATTGGTGGGCTACTTCACGGGCGATGTGGGGGCGATCAACGAGCTGATCCATGTCTGGAAGTTCGACGACGACGCCGACCGCCGTGCCTTTTGGGCGGGGGTGTTTGCCGATCCCGAGTTCCTGGCCTTTGCCGCCAAGATCCGCCCACTGATGCGCGAGCAAAACAACAAGCTCATGCTCTCGGCGCCTTGGGGGCCTCAGCCCTGAGCGCTGCTGAAGCCTGCCTCACGGCATCCGGTCGCCATCTTCCACGGGCATCCGCTCGCCCCCCGTGATCACCCTGATGCCAAGGCGATTCAAAATTTGTATGATGACCTGATTAATTTTTCAGGAATTCCCCATGCAACGCAGAAAATGGACCGCGGCCGCCGCCGCTGTGCTCGCCCTGTCGCCCCTGCTGGCCACCACCGCTGGGGCCCAAGCTTGGCCGGCACGCCCCATCAAATTGGTGGTGCCCTTCCCACCCGGTGGCCTGATCGACAACATGGCCCGTTTGGTGGCGCCCAAGTTGGCACAAGAGTTGGGGCAAGCCATCGTCATTGACAACAAGCCCGGTGCCGGGGGCAATTTGGGCGCCGCCGAAGCAGCCCGCGCCAGCGCCGATGGCTACACCCTCTTGATGGCGTCACCACCGCTGACCATCAGCCCGGCGCTGTACACCAAGCTGCCCTACAAGCCTGAGCACATCGTGCCGGTGGGTCTGCTCGGCCGCGTGCCCAATGTGCTGGTGGTCAACCCGGCCTCAGGCATCCAGAGCGTGGCCGATTTGAGCGCCCGCATCCAAGCCAAGCCTGGCCAACTCAACTATGCGTCCAACGGGCAGGGCACGTCCTTGCACCTGAGCGCCGAACTCTACAAAAGCCTGTCCGGCAGTTTTGTCACGCACATCCCTTACCGCGGCGCCGCCGCAGGCCTGACGGCCGTGATGGCCGACGAGGTCAGCATGATGTTTGACAACCTGCCCTCAGCGCTGGGCCTGATCAACGGCGGCAAGCTCAAGGCCTTGGCCGTGACCACTCCGCAGCGCAGCAGCGCCCTGCCCAGTGTGCCCACCATGGAAGAAGCCGGCATCAAGGGTTACCAAGTGTTTGCCTGGTTTGGCTTGGCCGCGCCTGCGGGCTTGCCTGCACCGGTGGCACAAAAGCTGGAGCAGGCCTTGGAGCGCGTGGCCAAGCAGCCCGAAGTTCAGGCCGCCATCCAAAAGGCCGGGGCCGAACCCACCTGGGTGAACGCCCAAGGCATGGCCAGCTTCATGCAGGCCGACATGGCGCAATGGAAAAAAGTGGCGGCCTACGCCAAGATCAACCTGGATTGAGAGCACGAACATGACAACCGTTGGACTGATTGGTTTGGGGGCGATGGGCTCAGGCATGGCGCAGTCTTTGCGCCGCGCGGGGCACACGGTGCAGGTGTTTGATGTGCGCCGCGAAGTGGCCGCTGCCTTCGCCCAAGAAGGCGGTACGGCGCACGAGACGCTCGCCGCCTTGGGTGCGGCGAGCGATGTGGTCGTGTCGGTGGTGGTGAACGCCGCGCAGACCGAGAGCGTGCTCTTTGGCGATGGCACCACGCCGGGCTGTGCAGCGAGCATGAAGCCGGGCAGCGTGTTCGTGATGTGCTCCACCGTGGACCCCAACTGGTCGGTCGCGCTCGAAGCACGGCTCCAAGCCCTGGGCCTGCGCTACGTGGACGCGCCCATCTCGGGCGGTGCGGCCAAAGCCGCCAGTGGCCAGATGACCATGATGACAGCCGGCAAGCCCGAGGCTTATGCCTTGGCCGAGCCCTTCTTGAACGCCATGGCCGCCAAGGTCTACAAACTGGGTGACAGCGCGGGCGCAGGCAGCAAGGTCAAGATCATCAACCAGTTGCTGGCGGGCGTGCACATCGCTGCCGCCGCCGAAGCCATGGCGCTGGGCCTGCGCGAAGGCGTGGACGCCGCCGCTTTGTACGAAGTCATCACCAACAGCGCGGGCAACAGCTGGATGTTTGAAAACCGCATGGCCCATGTGCTGGCGGCGGACTACACACCGCTCTCGGCGGTGGACATTTTTGTGAAGGATTTGGGCATCGTGCTCGACGTGGCGCGGGCCAGCAAGTTCCCACTGCCGCTGTCTTCCACCGCGCACCAGATGTTCATGCAGGCGAGCACCGCCGGCTTTGCCAAGGAAGACGACAGCGCGGTCATCAAGATTTTTCCGGGCATTGAGTTGCCTGGTCCCAAAGGTTCCTGAAGCTTGTGGGAGGCCGCCCCTGCGGCCGAAAGCCTTCGCGCGCAGGGGCGCGCTCCCACAACAAAACCCCAACACAAGCCAACCATGACCAAAACATTGAAACTGGGCTGCATTGCCGACGACTTCACGGGCGCCACGGACCTGGCCAACAACCTGGTGCGCTCGGGCATGCGGGTGGTGCAGACCATCGGTGTGCCCACATCTCCGCTGGCCGCCGATGTTCATGCCGTGGTGGTGGCGCTCAAGTCGCGCACCATTTCGGCGGCCGAAGCCATTGCGCAATCGCTTGACGCTTTGAAGTGGCTGCAGGCGCAAGGTGCACAGCAGATCTATTTCAAATACTGCTCGACCTTTGACAGCACGCCCGAGGGCAACATCGGCCCGGTGACCGAGGCGCTGATGGACGCGCTGGGCACGGATTTCACCATCGCCACCCCGGCCTTTCCGGACAACGGACGCACCGTGTTCAAGGGTTACCTGTTCGCCGGCAACGTGCTGCTCAACGAGTCGGGCATGCAAAACCACCCGCTCACACCGATGACCGACGCGAATTTGGTGCGTGTCATGCAGGCGCAAACGAAGCGCAAGGTGGGCTTGATCGACTACAAAACCGTGGCGCAAGGCGAAGCGGCCATCCGCGAACGCATTGCCACACTGCGCGCCGAAGGCGTGGGCGTGGCCGTGGTGGACGCGACCAGCAACGAGGACCTGCACCGGCTCGGGCCTGCCTTGAAAGGCATGCCGCTGGTCACCGCCGGTTCGGGCGTGGCCATTGGCCTGCCCGCCAACTTTGGCCTGAAGCCTTCTGAGCAGGCCAGCCACTTGCCCGCAGCCACCGGTTTGCAAGCCGTGGTGTCGGGCAGCTGCTCTTTGGCCACCAACGCGCAGGTGGCGCACTTCAAAGCCACGGGCCGACCCGCGCTGGCCATCGCCCCCGCCAGCCTGATGCGCGGCCAAAGTGACGCCGTGGTGCAGCAGGTGCTGGCCTGGGCTGCGCCGCTTTTGAAAGACGGCCCCGTGCTGGTGTATTCCACCGCTGAGCCCGAGGCTGTCAAAGCCGTGCAGGCGCAGCTGGGTGTGGCCGAAGCGGGTGCTTTGGTCGAGCACGCGCTGGCGGCGGTGGCGCATGGCCTGGTGGGCCTGGGTGTGCAGCAGCTGGTGGTCGCGGGTGGCGAAACCTCGGGTGCCTGCGTGCAGGCCCTGGGCATCGCGCAGCTGCAGATCGGCCCGCAGATCGACCCGGGCGTGCCGTGGTGCCATGCACCCGGCGACCACGGGGGTGTGCACATCACGCTCAAGTCGGGCAACTTCGGCACCGAAGACTTTTTCACCAAAGCCTTTACAGTGCTGGCATGAACCTCACCGAATCCCAAGCCCGCGATGAGATCTGCCGCGTGGGCCGAAGCCTGTTCGAGCGCGGCCTCGTGCACGCGACGGCAGGCAACATCAGCGTGCGCCTCGATGACGGCTTTCTCATCACACCCACCGACGCGTGCCTGGGTTTTCTGGACCCGGCGCGGCTGGCCAAGCTGGACCTGCAAGGCCAGCAAGTGAGCGGCGACAAAGGCAGCAAGACCATCGCCCTGCACCGCCAGATTTACGCCGCCGCCTGCGAACACGATGCGGACACCCGCTGCGTGATCCACACCCACAGCACACACTGTGTGGCGCTCAGCCTGAACGCCCACGGGCCTGAAATGCTGCCGCCCATCACGCCCTACTTTGTGATGAAGGTGGGCCATGTGCCTTTGGTGCGCTACCACCGCCCAGGCAGCCCCGATGCCGCCAAAGAAGTGGCCGATCTGATCCGCCACCACGCCGCGCAAGGCACGCCCATCCGCGCGGTGATGCTGCCGCGCTTGGGGCCCAATGTGTGGCACGACACCCCCGCCGCCGCCATGGCCACGCTGGAAGAACTTGAAGAGACTGCACGGCTCATGCTGCTGCAACCCCACACCCCGCCTTTGCGGGCCACCGACCTGGACGAGCTGCGCCAGACCTTTGGTGCCCGTTGGTAAACCACGAAAGAACACCATGCCCCGTTTTGCTGCCAACCTGTCGATGATGTACCCCGACCTGCCGTTTCTGGACCGCTTTGAAGCGGCGGCTCAAGACGGTTTCAAGGCGGTGGAGTATTTGTTTCCGTACGCCTTTCCAGCCCAAGAGCTGGCCGCACGGCTGAAAAACAACGGCTTGCAGCAAGTGCTGTTCAACACGCCCTCGGGTGGCACCGACAGTGCCAGCTTTACCCAGGCCTGGGAAAGCGGCAGCCGAGGCACCGCCAGCGTGCCCGGACGCGAAGCCGAATTCCGAACCGGTTTTGCACAAGCACTGGTCTATGCCGAGGCACTGAACTGCCCACGCATCCACGCCATGGTGGGCCTGCGCGCCGAAGGCGCCAGCGCAGAGGGCGCAGACGCCACCTTGGTGAGCAACTTAAAATGGGCCGCGGCCGAAGCCGCGAAAGCTGGACGTGACGTGCTGGTCGAGCCCATCAACACGCGCAGCGTGCCGGGCTTTCACCTGAACCGCCAAGACCACGCGCACCGCATCGTGCAAGCCGTGGGGGCGTCCAATGTCAAAGTCCAAATGGACCTGTTCCACTGCCAGATTGTGGAAGGCGACTTGAGCGCCAAGATCGCCCAGTACCTGCCGACGGGCCAGGTTGGCCATTTTCAAATCGCCGAGGTGCCACACCGCCACGAACCTGGCACAGGCGAAGTGAACTGGACGCACATCTTCCAGCTCATCGACAAGGTGTCGGCCGAGTGCGGCTGGCAGGGCTGGATCGGCTGCGAGTACAACCCGGCCGATGCGTCCTCAGGGGGCACATCACGCGGCCTGGACTGGGTGCGTTCTTATTTGTGACTCAGGCGTGTGGCCTGACTTGAGCTGTGATGGATGACCTTCACTACCTGATGTGGGCTGGATTGGCGGCAGCCATGGTGGGCTTGTCCAAGGGGGGTTTGCCCACGGTGGGCATGCTGTCTGTGCCCATCTTGTCTTTGTTCATGTCCCCGGTCAAAGCGGTGGTGATGCTGCTGCCGATTTACATCATCTCTGACTTGGTGGGGCTGTGGCTGTACCGCAAAAACTTCAGCGCCATCAACCTCAAAATTCTCGTACCCGCTGGCGTGGGCGGTGTGTTGGTGGGCTGGCTGACCGCATCCTTGGTGTCTGACACGGCCGTGAAAATGATGATCGGCCTCATGGGCGTGGGCTTTGTGCTCAACGCCTGGCGCAAGCGCCACACCGCACAAACTCCTCGCCCAGCCAGCTGGAAAAAGGGGCTGCTGTGGGGCAGTTTGTCCGGCTTTACCAGCTTCATCTCGCATGCGGGTGGCCCCCCGTTTCAGGTGTACCTGCTGCCCCAACAATTGCCGAAGCTGGTGTTTGCCGGCACATCGACTTTGTTCTTTGCGGTCATCAACCTGGCCAAGCTGGGGCCCTACCACCAGCTGCAGCCCTACGGCGCCACGGAACTGACCGGTGCCTTGGTGTTGATCCCGTTTGCCCTGGTGGGCACGGTGGTGGGTGCTTACCTGACCCGCAAAATCGCCGACGACTGGTTCTTCAAATGGGTCCAACTGGGCTTGTTGGCCATCTCCATCAAATTGATCGTCGACGTCCTTCGCGCTTGAAACCCGGCCCCAAGGCCAAGGCATCTTGCCCTTGGCCTGGGGTCGTGCGCGCTCAAACCATGGGCAGTGGCAAGGCCCGCAAGCGTTTGCCATTGATCGACGCGATCGCGTTGGCAATGGCCGGTGCCAAGGGGGGCAAGCCCACTTCGCCAATGCCGCCGGGGTGGTTGTCGGTGGGCATCACCTTCACAAACACTTCGGGCGCTTCGTGGGCACGCAGCACCTGGTACTTGTTCAGGTTGGTTTGCTGGGGCTCGCCAGCGCGGAAGTCCATGTGCTCGTGCAAGGCGGCTGACAAACCAAAGATCACCGAGCCTTCGATTTGCGCCTGCACGTTTTGGGGTTGCAATGCATGGCCGCAATCCACCGCAGACCAGACCTTGTGCACCTTGGGTCGGCCGTTGACGATGGAGACCTGCACCACCATGCCGCAGAAAGTGTTCCAGGCATCCGAAAACGCCAGGCCCAGCGCGTGGCCTTTGGGCAACTTGGCCTTGCCCCACTGCGACATGTCGGCCACGGCTTTGAGCACCGCCTGTCCACGTGGGTTTTTCTTGAGCAGGTCCATGCGGTAAGCCAGAGGGTCGGCCTTCACGCCACGGGCGACTTCGTCGATCAAGGTCTCGATCGCGAACTTGGTGTAGCCCGGGCCCACGGCACGCCAAAAGCCCGCCTGGATACCGCGCTCTTCGATCATGAACTGCACGCTGTGATCGGGAATGTCGTAGGTGATTTCGGTGCCTTCCATCACGGGCGCGTCTTTGCCACCCGAGGCTTTGAAGGCTGGCGGCACCACGCGGGCGTAAATGCCCTCGGACACCACGCGGTGCAACAAGCCCACGATCTTGCCTTGTGCGTCCACACCGGCCACCAAATGCTGCCCGGTCATGGGGCGGTACTTGTCGTGGACCATGTCGTCTTCGCGGGTCCAGATCACCTGAATCGGCGTGCCTGGCATGGCCTTGGCCACCAAAGCCGCATCGGCCGAATAGTCGGCTTCCACACGGCGACCAAAACCACCGCCCAGCAAAGTGATGTTGACTTTGATGTTCTCTGGCTTGAAGCCGGCTGCGCCCGCCACTGTGCCCGTCACAAACGAGGCCGATTGGGCGGGTGCCCAGACTTCGATCTTGTCGCCGTCGACCCGCGCCGTGCAGTTCATGGGCTCCAGGCAAATGTGGCTGACCATTTCGCTGGTGTAGGTGGCGCTGAAGGTGCGCGTGGCACCGGCCAACTGTTTGGCCGCGTCACCGTGTGCAATGAAGGGGATGCCTTTGTCGATCAGGTCTTCTGCGCGCTTGGTGTATTCCACACGCATTTGGTCGGTGTATTGAACACGGGCCTTGGATTTTTGACTCCAGACGACCTTGAGTTTGTCGCGCGCCATTTTGGCGGTGTAGAACGAGTCGGCGACCACGGCCACGCCGTAGGGCAAACGCACCACGTTCTTGACCCCCGCCACCGCACGGGCGGCGCTGTCGTCCACGCTCTCAGGCGTCTCGCCTTGCACCGGCGCACGCAGCACCGAGGCCCACAGCATGCCGGGCAAACGCTGGTCAATGCCGTAGAGCGCCTGACCGCTCGACTTGGCGGGCACGTCCACGCGCGGAATGTCTTTGCCGATCAGGCGGAACTGCGCCATCGGCTTGAGCATGCTTTTGTCGACCTTGGGCAACTCAGCCGGCGCCACCGCCACTTTGGCGATGTCGGCGTAGGTCATGGCGCGGCCACCGCTGTGGATCACGCGGCTCGCTTCGGTGCGCAGCTCGGCAGCGGGCACGCCCATGGCTTGCGCCGCAGCGTTCACCATCACCAAGCGGGCTTGGGCACCTGCCAAGCGCAGCGGCTCGTAGTAGCCTTGCACCGTGCGGGATGCGCCGGTGGTCATGCCGCCACCAAAACGGGGGTTGCCAAAGCGCTTGGGGTCGCTGGGCGACTGCACCACTCGCACCTGGCTCCAGTCCAGATCCATCTCTTCGGCCAGCAGCATGGGCATGGCGGTCATGGTGCCTTGGCCCATTTCCGCAGCGGGCGACATCAAAGTCACCACGCCGTCCAAGCCAATGTTGATCCAGCTGTTGGGGCCAAAGCCGCCTGCAGCAGGTGCCTGGGCCAGCGCCAATTCGGTTTGCGTCAGGCCAAAGGACAGGCCCAAAGCCAAACCGCCCGAGCCAAGGATGAAGGAGCGGCGAGAGACGCTCGGTGTCAGAGGGGTGTTCATCGTTTTCATGCCTTGCCTCCTTTGAGGGTTTTCTGGGCGTGCGAGACGGCGCTGGCAATCTGGTTGTAGGTGCCGCAGCGGCAAATGTTGCCGCTCATGGCTTCCAGAATTTCGGTGCGGCTCAGGTCTTTCTTGACCACGCTGATCACCTTGGCCGCGGTCATGAGCTGGCCCGACTGGCAGTAGCCGCATTGAGGCGCTTGGGCTTTGACCCAACCGGCTTGCAAAGCCTGACCGGTGGGCGTCTTCATCAGACCCTCCACGGTGGTGATGTTCTTGCCGTCGACGGCCGACACGGGCAGGGCGCAAGAGCGCACAGGCTCGCCGTTGAGGTGCACGGTGCAGGCGCCGCACTGGGCAATGCCGCAACCGAACTTGGTACCGGTGAGGTTGAGCTTTTCGCGGATGACCCACAGCAATGGGGTCTCCGGCGTGGCATCGACCGAGACGGCCTCGCCATTGACTTTGAATCGAACCATGCGTTTCTACTGTTGAACGCTGACTGATGAAAGGGGTTGCACCCCACCAAACTGCAAACGGTTGGCAACGGCGAAGGGCTCATGTCACCGTGCTTCAAATCTCAAACGAAGAACATAAAGTGACCCAGCCCGAGGGGCTGTCGCACAAGGCTCAACTTCGGGGAAACCCCGAATCAAACCGACACAGCACACACGGTTTTGGAGCCTTCCCAGCTGCTGAGCGCCTGACTCAAGTCCACGCCCCGGCGCATGGCGGTCATCTCGGCCACGATGCTCATGGCGATTTCTGGGGGCGTGAGTGCGCCCAGATTCAGGCCCACCGGGCCGCGCAGCTGAGCGGCTTCACGCTCAGACACGTCAAAGTCAAGCAGGCGTTTGCGGCGTTGTGCATTGTTGTGGCGCGAGCCCAAGGCACCCACATAAAAAGCAGGGGTGCGCAGTGCCTCCATCAAGGCCATATCGTCCAACTTGGGGTCGTGCGTCACCGCCACCACCGCGCTGTTGTGGTCCAAGCCCATGGCCAGCACCAGGTCGTCAGGCATCTGCGTCGACAAGTTCACGCCCGCCATGGCCTCCCAGCCCTCGTGGTACTCAGCACGCGGCTCGCACACCGTGACCTGGTAGTCCAGCATCACGGCCATGGCGGCCAAATAACGCGACAACTGGCCACCGCCAATGATGAGCAAGCGCAAGCGGGGGCCGTGCACCGTGGTCAAGCTTTGACCATCAAATTGCAGCTTGTCGCCTTCGGTGGCTGCCCCCATGCGCACCATGCCAGTCGCCATGCACATGCGGCGCTCCACGCGTTGGTGTTGCTCGATCAGCACCAGCAACTCGCGCAGCTGCGACTGGGCCGAGAGCGGCTCCAGCACCACCTGCACCGTGCCGCCGCAGGGCAAACCAAAGCGGCGCACCTCTTCTGCGGTCTGGCCATAGGTGGTGGTGTCGGGCAGGCGCAGGGCCAACTCGCCAGCGGCCACGCGGCGGATCAGGTCGTCTTCGATACACCCCCCCGAGACCGACCCCGCCACTTGGCCGTCGTCCCGGATGACCATGAGCGAGCCCGGTGGGCGGGGGGCCGAACCCCAGGTGCGCACCACCGTGCCCATGACCACGCGGTGGCCCCGGCTTTGCCAGTCCAGTGCGGTGCGGATCACGTCGATGTCGATGCTGTTCATGGGGGTCTCTTTTTTCAGGGGTCCAAATCGTGTGGCCAGATCAAGCTTTGCCCTGTCAACTGGGCCACAGCCTGGCGGTCTGCTTCATTGTCAACATCCAAGCGGTAATGACCATCGGGTGTTTCCCAGTGGTACACGCCTTCGGGGTGGGCCCGCTGCCATTGGCGGGCACCCATGTGCGCCTCGCCCGCGAGAATGTGCGCCATCACCAAGCCAGAAAACACCACCGGGTTGCCGGGCAAGCCTTGTACGCTCGGCTGCAGCATCTGCGTGCCGCGCGGGCGTTGGGCAAATGCGGCCAGCAAGGCTTGCACCGCATGCACATCGATCAAGGGTTGGTCGGCCAGAGCCACCACCACCGCATCCAGCCCCGCCGGCAAGGCCTTCAAGCCGATGCGCAAGGAGCTGACATGGCCGTCATCGGGCTGAGGGTTGCGCACCGGATGGGCCGACCAGCGGGCCAACACCCCTTCTTGCAAGATGCGCTCTGCGTGGTGCCCCAGCACCACCTGGATGGGCCTCACGCCCGCCAGGGACAGGGCCTGCAATTGGCGCTCCAGCAGGCTCAGCCCGTTCAGCTGCAGCAGGCATTTGGGGCGGTGGCCCATGCGGCTGCCCGCGCCCGCGGCCAGCACCAAGCCGCCCATGCGCAGTGCTGAACCGGGTGTGGGCTGAACATTCGGCGTCGCGCTCAATCGGGCACTCTCTGAAAGTGAGGGATGGGCCATTGTGCCGAGGTCCTGCGCGCGGGCTGCCGCCTTGGCGTCACCTCTGTGAATGCCCGCCGTGGCCGGCCCATCTCAAACGCGCTAAAGTGTTTTTCTTTTGAGCCGCCCCCGAGGAGCCCCCACATGAACGCCCCCCTGCACCGCGAAATGCCCGGCCAGCTGCTTGACAGCGTACGTGCCCTGAACGACGTCACCCAGGCTTGGGACAACACCATCGTGCCCGAGCTGAAAAATTACATCGAGATCCCGGCCAAGTCGCCCGCATTTGACGCCGACTGGGCCGCGCACGGCCACATCGAGTCGGTGCTGCGCCGCGCCGCCCAATGGGTCGAGGCGCAAAAGGTGGAAGGCCTCACGCTCGAGATCATCCAGCTGCCCGGTCGCACACCGGTCATGTTCTTTGAAGTGGCCGCTACCCGCGCGGCCAGCGAGGGTTCGGGCCAAACGGTGCTGATGTATGGGCACTTGGACAAACAACCCGAGTTCAACGGTTGGCGCAATGACCTCGGCCCCTGGACCCCGGTGTATGAAGACGGCAAGCTCTATGGCCGGGGCGGTGCAGACGACGGTTATGCGGTCTACGCCAGCATCGCGGCGGTGCAGGCGCTCAAGAATCAAAAGACGCCCCACCCGCGCATCGTCGGCCTGATCGAGACCTGCGAAGAGTCCGGCTCGTATGACCTGCTGCCTTATGTGGACGCGCTGCGCACCCGCATGGGCGATGTAGGCCTGGTGATTTGCCTGGACAGCGGCGCGGGCAACTACGACCAGCTGTGGCTCACCACCAGCCTGCGCGGCATGGCCAGCGGCACGCTCAAGGTGCAGGTGCTGACCGAGGGCATCCACTCGGGCGACGCCTCGGGCCTGGTGCCGTCGAGCTTTCGCATCATGCGCCAGGTGCTCGACCGCCTCGAAGACAGTGCCACAGGGCGTTTGCTGCCCGCGAGCTTCCATTGCGAAGTGCCGGCCGAGCGTTTGGCGCAAGCGCAGGCCACCGCCGCCATCTTGGGTGACGAGGTGTACAAGCGCTTTCCTTGGGCGCACTACGACTGCGGCGGTTCCACCAGCTTTGCCTTGCCCACCACCACCGACCCGACCCAAGCCTTGCTCAACCGCACCTGGACACCCACGCTGAGCGTGACCGGGGCAGACGGATTTCCGGCGCTGAAAGACGCGGGAAATGTGCTCAGGCCCTACACCGCCTTCAAACTGAGCCTGCGCCTGCCGCCGCTGGTGGACGCCGCGCAAGCCGTGGCCGAGATGAAAGCCCTGCTCGAAGACAACGCGCCTTACCAAGCCCAAGTCACCTTCGAAAGCGGGGGCGGCGCCACAGGCTGGAACGCGCCCGACACCTTGCCCTGGTTCGAGCAAGCCCTCAACGCCTCCAGCCAAGCGCACTTTGGTGCAGGCGTGGGCTACATCGGCCAAGGCGGCACCATTCCGCTCATGAACATGCTCAGTGCCGGTTTCCCCAAAGCACAAATGATGGTCTGCGGCGTGCTTGGGCCCAAGAGCAACGCGCACGGCCCCAACGAGTTTTTGCATGTGCCCTACGCCAAGAAGCTGACGGCGGCGGTGGCCGAAGTCATGGCGCGGATGCCTTGATGAACGTCATCGCGCGCCCCTCCTTGCCACGCCCCCAAGTTTCAGGCTTGCAGGGGGAGGCGGGGCCGCTGGCCGTGTACGACTGGCTCATGCCGGCCAGCAAACCCTTGGGCACGGTGATTGTGGTGCACGGCTTGGGCGAACACGCCGGGCGCTATGGCGAGGTGGCCGCGCATTTGCACCAGTGGGGTTTTGCGGTGCGGGCCTACGACCAGCAAGGCCACGGCCAGTCGGGCGGTCCGCGCGGTGACCTGCTGCAGCCCGGCAGTTTGCAGGCCGATTTGTGCCGGGTGATCGACGACACGCGGCAGCGCCCAGGCCTACAGGGCACACCGCTCACCCTGCTGGGGCACAGCATGGGAGGCTTGGTGGTGGCCCGCACGCTGGCCGAGCAGCTGCGGCCGGTGGATGCAGCGGTGCTGTCTTCTCCGGCATTGGGTGCATTCCCCAACTTGTTTCAAAAAATGCTGTTGGCCACCGTGCCCCGCGTGCTGCCCCACCTGCGGGTGGACAACGGCCTGAAAGCTGACTTCGTGTCGCGCGACCCCGACGTGGTGAAGGCCTACAAAGCCGATGCACTGGTGCATCGGCGCATTTCAGCAGGCTTGGCCGCGTGGATTTTGGACAACGGCGAGAAGACCTTGCACGATGCGGCCAAGTGGGAGGTACCCACTTTGCTGCTCTACGCCGGCCAGGACAAGCTGGTGAATGCGCAGGCGACCTCCGACTTTGTGAATGCCGCGCCGCAGGCGGTGGTGCAGGCCCAATGTTTTGAAGCCATGTACCACGAGATCTTCAACGACCTCTACCGCGCTCAGGTGTTCACCGCGCTCAAGCGCTGGCTGCTGGCACGCTTTTCTGTTTGACCACCATCCACACCAGCGCCACCCCGGTCAAGGCCACGGGGAAAATCGAACCGATGTTGAGCCAGGTCCAGCCTTGCGTGGTCACCAAAGCGCCTGATGCGAACGAGGTCACCGCCATGGTGGCGAACACAAAGAAGTTGATCGCCGCCTGACCCCGGTCTTTTTCAGCGGGCGTCCAGGCCTTCATGGCCAGCGTGGTGCTGCCGGTGAACAAGAAGTTCCAGCCCAAGCCCAGCAGGAACAATGACACCAGGAACTGGTGCAATTCCACGCCCGACAAGGCGATGGCGATGCAGGCGAAGTTGATGATCACGCCCACCGCCATGATCTGCAATGTGCCGAACTTTTTGATCAAGTGGCCTGTGAAAAAGCCCGGCGCAAACATGCCGATCACGTGCCACTCCAGCACCAGCGCCGCATCGTCAAAACTGAAGCCACACACCTGCATGGCCAATGGGGTGGCGGCCATGAGCAGGTTCATCACGCCATAACTCAAAGCCGCAGCGGCCGCTGCCACGATGAACACAGGCTGGCGCATGATCTCGGACAGTGGCCGGCCCACGCTGTCGCCGGGCTTTTTGGCGGGCACCGCTGGAAAGCGGATGAAGTTCATGCACACCATGGCCAAAATCGCCACCACGCCGAGCGCCATGTAGGCGCCCAAAAACGGCACCTCGTACAAAGTGCGGGTGCGCGAGGCCAAGTTGGGGCCCACGATGGCGCCGATCAAACCACCCGCCAGCACCAGCGAAACCGCTTTCTCCTTGAAACCGTCCGCCGCCAACTCGGCGGCGGCAAAACGGTACAACTGGCCGTTGGCGCTGTAGTAGCCCGCAATGACCGTGGCCGCGACCAACAACCAGAAGTTGTGGCTCCAGGCGGCATAGGCGGCCAGCAGCGCCGAAAACAAGGCCACGCCCAAACCCAGCTGAAACGACACCTTGCGCCCCCAGCGCGACTGGCTCTTGGCCACCAAGCCGGTGGACAGCGCACCCCCCACCACATAACCCATGACGGGCAAAGTCGCCATCCAGCCCAAAGGGGCCATGGACAAACCCACCAAGCCGTTGATGGCGATGAAGGTGACGTTGTTGGTGAAGAAAAGGCCCTGGCAGAGCGTGAGGAGGATCAGGTTAGCGTTCATGCAGGGCAGTGTATCGCCAGTCACTTATGAATCTCTGTCGCTTGGGCGCACTGGCCGCGACCCAGCTTGGTGGCCCACCACCCGTCGCCCCGCGGGCGGGGCGCCTAAAAAAAGCCGCATTCCCCTGTGGCAGCGACGCCCTCGTCGCGATGGCGCCTCGCAGACCAGCCCCCATCGCCCGCAGGCTTCAGGCACAGATGGCCAACACCGCCAAGGGCGCCGTTTCAGCCCGCAGAACGCGCGGGCCCAATGTGACGGGCGCAAACCCGGCGGCCAAGGCCATGGCTTCTTCGCTGGGGCTGAGGCCGCCTTCGGGACCGCTGAGCACCGTGACAGGGGCATGGCCCGTCATGGCAGACAGGGCTTGCGTGCCTTCTGACAAAGACAAGACCCAGCGCTCCCCGGCGTCGGCCCGCGTCAACCACTCTTTGAGCGTGACCGCCGCATGCACCGTGGGCACACGGTTGCGACCGCACTGCTCGGCGGCAGCCACCGCCACGCCTTGCCAATGCGCCAATTTTTTCTCGGCGCGTTCGCCTTTGAGCTTGAGCACACTGCGCTCGGCCACCAAGGGGGTGATGCTGGCCACGCCCAGCTCGGTGGCTTTTTCAACCAACCAGTCCATGCGCTCGTTGGCGGTGATGCCGGCCAACAGGTGCACTGGGCGGGCAGCCTCGCGTTCGAGCGGGCGGTATTCGCCGACTTCCACGTCCACATCACTGCGGCCCATGCGGGTGACGGTGGCGTCAAACTCGCCGCCTTCGCCGTTGAACAAAGTGATCACATCGCCCGGCTGCAGACGCAGCACCTGCACATGGCGGGCTGCGCCAGCAGGCAGGCTGAGCGACAGACCTGTCTGAAGAGGGGAAGGACAATGAAAGCGGGGCATGGCCGGCTTACATGCGGCCGTAGGCAAAACCGACCTGTGGGGTCGTGCCTTCGATCTCGTCGATCACCTTGAGCAGCGGGCCCAGCTCGCGGTAACGGTCACACGCTTTGCGGATGTAGTGGATGAAGCGCGGCGCATCGGCCAAATACTTGGGCTTGCCGTCGCGCAAGGTCAGGCGTGCAAAGATACCGGCCACTTTCAAGTGGCGCTGCAAGCCCATCCACTCGACGGCGCGGTAGAAGGCGCCAAAGTCGCTGTGCCAATCTTCAAAATCCATCAAACCCACCTTGCGGGCTTTTTCCCAATAGCGGATGGTGATGTCGAGGACAAAGTCTTCATCCCAGGTCAAAAACGCATCGCGCATCAAGCTGGCCACATCGTAGGTGACCGGGCCGTGAACCGCGTCCTGGAAATCCAGCACGCCCAGCTGTGGATTCGCCCCCAAGGGCATCATCAAATTGCGCGGCATGAAGTCACGGTGAACGTACACGCTGGGGGCGGCCAGATTGCGCTGCACGATCAGGGCGAAGGCCTTGTCCAACACCTCGCGCTGCGCACCTTGCAGCTGCACGCTGCGGTGCTGGGCCAAATACCAGTCTGGGAACAGGCTCAGTTCGCGGTTCAGCAAAGCGGCGTCATAGGGCGGCAGCACCCCTGGACGCGACGCCAGTTGCCACTGCACCAGCGTGTCCACCGCTTGCATGTACAGACCATGGTTGGCCTGAGGGCGCTCGGGGTCAATGGCCGACATCATGGTGGCGTCGCCCAGATCGCTCAGCAACATGAAGCCGTGGGCCTCGTGCCAATCGAGCACCTTGGGGGCATTCAGGCCCGCGTCTTTCATCAAGGCGGCAATGCGGACGAAGGGCGCCGAGTTCTCTTTGTCGGGTGGCGCGTCCATGACGATGCGGCTTTCGCCCTGCATCGTGTCGACCCGCAGGTAGCGGCGAAAGCTGGCATCGGCCGAGGCAATCCGCAAGGTTTCAGGCAACAGTCCGTGGGCCTTGGCCAGGCTGACCATCCAAGCCGTGAACAAGCCTTGTCTTATGGGGTCAGCCCAAGGCACAGCGGCAAGAGGTCCCGACGAAGGTCCAGACAAAGAAGTCGACGGGGAAATGGGGGGGGAGGAAGGGTGGCTCATGGATAATCCCATTCTACAAAGCCTGTTGTGGCCGCCTTGGGCGGGGGACAGGCTGACTCTTTTGTAACTTACCCTGTTTTGTGGCCTCTCATCACGCATTGCTCTGTTTGTCGATCCACCGTTGCACGGTGCATGGCCACGCCCTCCGGGTGATGGCTTGGCTGTTGGCTTGGAGCATCGGTGCATCTTCGGCCCAGCCCACGTCATTGCCCCTGCGCGCCAGCCCGATGCTGGAGGAAGCGGTCTCAGAGCGCCAGCGCTCCGAAGGGGCCTTGTTTGTCAAGGGCGCGCAAATCACCGCACGTCCCGACATGGATCTGGTGGTGCAGGGCGAAACCAGCATCCGACGACCCGGCTTGGCTTTGAGCGCCGATCGCTTGGACTACGACCAAACACAAGACGTGGTGGACGCCAAAGGCCAAGTGCGCATCAGCACCCCCAACAGTGTTTTTTCAGGTCCACAGCTGAAACTCCAAGTGGACAGCTTCCAAGGGCGCTTTGACAGCCCGCAATTCGAGCTGTATGCCAGTGGGGGATACGGTCAAGCCAGCGAAGTGGAGTTTGTGGACAACCAGCGGGCCATCGTTCGCCAAGCCAAGTACACCACTTGCCGCAGAACCCCTGGCCCCGATTGGTTGCCCGAGTGGCTGCTCAAGGCCACGCAGCTGACCATTGACGAAGAAGAGTCGAGCATCCTCGCGCAGGGCGTTCAGTTGCGCTTTCAGGATGTGCCCATCTTTGCCGCGCCCACCATCAGCTTGCCCTTGACCAACGAGCGCAAGTCGGGGTTTTTGCCGCCTTTGCTGAGTGTGGACACGGTCAATGGCCTGGAGCTGGCACAGCCCTATTACTTTGACATCGCCCCCAACCGGGATGCGACGGTGACCACACACGTCATGAGCCAGCGCGGCGTGGCCGCCGACACCGAGTTCCGCTACAAAGAGCGCGACTACAGCGGCCAGCTGCGCCTGAACTTGATGCCCTCTGACAAGTTGCGCAATGAGCGTCGCTGGGGTTTGTCCAGTCAGCACAGCGGCGACTTGGACACAGGCTTGGACAGCGTCGGGCGCATCGGTCTTGGCCTGACCCTGAACCGCGTCAGCGACAACAACTACTGGCGCGATTTCCCGCGCTCGGGTTCGGTGTTGACGCAACGCATCCTGCCCTCCACAGGTGTGCTGACTTGGGGGCGAGATGACTTCAGCATGAGCGCCCAAGTGCAGCGCTGGCAAAACTTGCAAGACGCGGCCCCGCCTTATGACCGAGCCCCACAAATCACCATGCGCTATGGCCAGTGGAATGCCGATGGACTCGATTGGTCGGTGGTGGGCGACACCACCCGCTTCGAAGCCGATTACTCGCGCGTGGCCAGTTTGGTCAACGCCGGGACGCTGCCGCGCAATGGCGAGCGCAGTTTTGTGCAAGCCCAAGTCAGCCGGCCCTGGATTCGCCCTTGGGGGTTCATGACCCCCAAACTGCAACTGCACGCCACGCGTTACCAGATGGACCGGGCACTCGACAACGGCGCCACGTCGGTGAACCGGGTCTTGCCCACTTTCAGCCTAGACTCCGGACTGGTGTTTGAACGCGAAACCCGCTGGTTCGGGCGCGACGTGCTGCAAACCCTGGAGCCTCGGGCCTTTTACGCCCGCACGCCTTACAAAGACCAAAGCATGCTGCCCCTTTATGACAGCGGTGCCACCGACTTCAACCTGTCGACCATCTACAGCGAAAACACCTATGTGGGCCATGACCGACTGGCCGACAACGACGCTTTGACCCTCGGTGTGAGCAGCCGCTTTTTTGACGCCAACAACGGTGCAGAGATGCTTCGGGTCGGTGTGGCACAGCGCATCCGCTTTTCAGACCAGCTGGTCGGACTTCAAAACAACCCGCCCGCAGCCAAGGCCGGTTTGAGCGACATTTTGTTCGGCGCAGGCACCCGCTGGGACGACCGCTGGTCGCTCGATGCCACCGTGCAGGCCAACAACCAAACCCATGACATCGCCCGGACCACCTTGCAGGGACGCTACAGCCACAGCGCTTACCGCGTGATCAATGCGGCTTACCGCGCCAACAACCAAGCGACGCCCAAGTCTGAGTTTGTAGAAGTGGGCTGGCAATGGCCCTTGAGTGACCTGGTGGGCGCCACAGACCGGAAAACTGAAAACGCTTGGTCGCGCACACCCGGCCAAGGCCTGGGGCCAGACCGCTGGTACTCGGTCGGTCGGCTCAACTACAGCCTGAGAGAGCGCAGCCTCGTGGACACCCTGGTCGGCCTGGAATACGATGCAGGCTGCTGGCTGGGCCGGATTGCTTTTGAACGGCTCCAAACCAACTTTTCCAACCTCGCCGTCAACAACACCGCCAGCGCCACCAGTCGCATCCTTTTTCAACTGGAGTTCATTGGCTTCGCACGCGTCGGCGTGAGCCCCTTGAAGAGCCTCAGTGACAACATTCCACGCTACCAATACCTGCGCGACAGCACGGTTCAACCCAGCCGGTTCCAGCACTATGAATAAATCGTTTTTTCCTGTTCGCTCGATTCTTTGGACAACACTGTGCGCCAGCATGGGCTTGCTCTGTGTGAACGTGGCCATGGCGCAAGCCAGCGCCAGCACCGCGGCGGTCACGCCTATTCGCCAAGCCGATTTCATTGTGGCGGTGGTGAATTCAGAGCCCATCACCAACCGCGAGGTGCAGGTGATGCGCCAACGCTTGGCCAATGATGCCGCTGCCCGCGGTGACAACACACCCGAAGCCTCCGAACTGACCCGTGCCGCGGTCGAGCAGCTCATCAATGAAAAAGCGCAACTTCAGCAGGCCAAAGAAGCAGGGATCAAGATTGAAACCGAAGCGATCGATCAGGCCGAATTGAACGTGGCCAGCAGCAACCAGTTGTCCCGCGAAGACATGCACAAGCGCTTGGCCCAAGAGGGCATGTCGGTCGGTACTTTTCGCGAGCAGTTGCGCACCCAACTGCTCCTCGCCCGCTTGCGTGAACGCGAGGTCGAAGGCCGTGTCCGCGTGAGTGACCTGGACGTAGAACAGTTTTTGAGCGAGCAGATCAAGGCCCAAGCCGCCCAGGTGCCCGCCCAATTGAATTTGGGCATGGTGCTCATTGCGGTGCCCGACAACAGCACCGCGTCCGCCCTCCAAGCCTTGGGTGAACGCGCTGCCGATGTGGCCCGTCGCGCTCAAGCTGGCGAGAACTTCGCCGAACTGGCCAAGGCCTTTTCTCAAACCCCCGACCGGGGTGCCAACGGCGGCGAGATGGGCTTGCGCCCTGCCGACCGCTACCCGGAACTGTTCACAGAGGCCACACGCCTTCTCAAGGCGGGCGAAGTGTCGGCCCCCGTGCGCTCTGCCGCTGGTTTTCACATCCTCAAAGTGCTGGAGCGTCGCCAAGTCACCACCTTGCTGGTGAACCAAACCCGTGCCCGCCACATTTTGTTGCGCCCATCGGCACAACTGTCACAAGCCCAGGCCGTGGCCAAGTTGAGCGAAATCCGCCAAGCCCTGGTGTCCGGAAAGTCCGATTTTGCGGCGCTGGCCCGAGCGATGTCACAAGACGGCAGCGCCGAGCAAGGTGGCGACCTGGGATGGGCCAACCCCGGCATGTTTGTGCCCGAGTTTGAACAAGTCATGAACCGCCTGCGCCCCGGCCAAATCGCTGAACCCTTGGTCTCCCGCTTCGGTGTGCACCTGATCGAAGTGACCGATCGCCGCAATGCCCCCATGAGCGATCAAGAACAACGCACATTGGCCCGCAGCGCCCTGCGCGAGAAAAAGCTCGACGAAGCCTACGCCGCCTGGGTGGAAGACATCCGCGGGCGTGCTTACGTGGAGATGCGCGAGCCCCCTCAATGAAACACATCGCCCGCAAACGGTTCGGTCAACATTTCTTGACCGACGGCGGCATCATCGATGCCATCGTGGACGCCATCAACCCCGAAGCAGGACAGCCCATGGTCGAAATCGGCCCGGGTCTGGCCGCCTTGACCCAGCCCTTGGTCGAGCGTTTGGGCCACCTGACGGTGATCGAGTTGGACCGCGATTTGGCCGTGCGCCTGCGCGAACACCCCCACCTGTCGGTGGTGGAGTCGGATGTGCTGAAGGTGGACTTCAGCGCCTTGGCCCAGGCCATGTTGGCCAGCCAGCCCGCTTCGGCCCCTGCTGCGCGCAAAATCCGTGTCGTCGGCAACCTGCCCTACAACATCTCCACCCCCATCTTGTTCCACTTGCTGGCGCATGTTGATCGGATCGAAGACCAGCATTTCATGCTGCAAAAAGAAGTCATCGACCGCATGGTGGCCCAGCCGGCCACCTCCGATTACAGCCGCCTGTCCGTGATGCTGCAATGGCGTTACGACATGGCCAATGTGCTGTTCGTGCCACCCGAGAGTTTTGACCCGCCGCCGCGCGTAGACAGCGCGGTGGTGCGCATGGTGCCCTTGGCCCAGCCCCCAGATGTCCACGTCAAAACGCTGGAAACCCTGGTGCAGGTGGCCTTCAGCCAACGCCGTAAGATTTTGCGCAACACCTTGGGCAAATGGCTGGATGAAAAAGGCTTTGCCGGCACGTTTGACCTGCAGCGCCGCGCCGAAGAAGTGCCTGTCGCCGAATTCGTGGCTTTGGCACAGGCCGTTTAAACGGCAAGGCACTCCCGGCTCCAAGGCCGCGCCAACGAAAAAGCCCGTCAAAGACGGGCTTTTTCATGGCTGCCGCATGCGCGGGCTGGCAGAGATCAGGCTGCGGCGAGCCAGTACCCTGCGTTGAATGGGCTGCTCATGCGCAGCGCCAAAGGCGAGACGTCCACCAATTTGTCGGTGGGCATTTTTTCGCCTTCTTCGATCGATTCGGCCATCACGGCGTCCTCGCTTGTTTGTGCCTCAATCGCCCGTCCTGCTTGGCTGTTTTGCGCAGAACGGGCTACAGAAAAGAATAGAAGCATCGGAAGGGTATCTTCCTGTCTCCCCAGTAATCGGCGGTGTCACGGAAGATGTCCAGCAATTGCTCGCGGGCTTCCTTGTCAAATTTAACGTGCGCGGGAATTTGCTCCAGCACCACGATGAAGCCAGGCTGTGGGCCGGACTTGTGCAAAGGGTCGGTCATGCAGTCGTACAAGGCATCAAAGTTCTTGCCAAAGTGCGAAGGCAGCGTGAATTGCGCACCAATGAGGTCCAGCACATCTTGTTTGCTCTGGGCTTCGGCCAGGTTGGCGTACAAAAAGTGGTGGCCCAGCCCTTGGGCGGCTTCTTGCAAATCGCTCACGCGGTAGGCGCGAATCGACTGCACGATGTTGGACCGCACGCCCTTCAGGGGCGCCTCTTGGTCGTGACGAATCGGCATGTCCATCTTCGTGGTCTTTCTCTAAAATCAACAATCAAGGCTTGACGACAATCGTGCGAAAACTCGCGTAATGGTCGCTCGTGTAGTAACAGGCTTCCGGCTTTCGAGGGGCTTGGCCACCACAAACGATGCGCCGCGCTCCGCGATGCTTGAGACCCGGCGTTCTGACGGTGTATTCACGGTAAAACCCCCGCATCGCTCGGGGCAGCAGTCGCTCACGGTTGCCAAAAACTGTCCCGTCCTTTTCGTAAGGAAAAGGACCTCCTTGATGGATGAGTCGGTACGTTTCTTGGCCTTCCCGCGGCAAGTCTGACACCCACACCGTGGGTGAGTCTTGTGCGTCGGCGGCTGGACGGGCTTGCACGGCAAGCGTGCAAATTGATAAGAACAACCCCAAAAACACCGTTATCCAGCGCTGAGGGGCGGCCATGGGTCGTGCCACCTTCATGAAAACACCTTTCAGAAGCCTCCGGGTTAACCCGAAAACTCGAAGGCGCTAGTGTGAGGCAATCGCGCTCAAAAAGCAAGCGATTGCCCAATAAACAAGCAGGACTTGTCAGGACACTCGCGATTTAAGTGAGCGCCCGCTCTGGCTTTAAGCCTTACCGCGCCGCATTGGCATCGGCCACGGTGAGTGCCGTCATGTTCACGATCCGGCGCACCGTGGTGCTGGGCGTCAAGATGTGCACGGGTTTGGCTGCACCCAGCAAAACCGGCCCCACAGCGATGTTGCCACCGGCCGCGGTCTTGAGCAGGTTGTAGGCAATGTTGGCCGCATCAATATTTGGCAAAACCAGCAAATTCGCGTCGCCGATCAGGCTGGAGTTGGGCATGAGGGCCTGGCGCGCGGCCGTGTCCAAGGCCACATCGCCGTGCATTTCGCCATCCACTTCCAGCCAAGGCGCGTTGTGACGCAGCAGGGCCAACACATCGCGCATTTTGATGGCGCTGGGTTCGTTGGACGAGCCAAAGTTGGAGTGCGACAACAGCGCCGCTTTGGGCTGAATACCGAAACGGCGCATTTCTTCGGCGGCCATGACGGTGAACTCGGCCAATTGCGCGGCTGTGGGGTCGTAATTGACGTGGGTGTCCACCATGAAAACTTGGCGACCGGGGAGCATCAGGCCGTTCATGCACGCAAAGGTGTTGACGCCGACTCGCTTGCCCACCACCTGGTCGATGTAGTTCAAGTGCATGGGGTTGGAGCCCCAAGTGCCACAAATCATGCCATCCACATCGCCTTTGTGCAGCAACATGGCGCCAATGAGCGACAAACGGCGACGCATCTCGATCTTGGCGATCTGCTCGGTGACGCCTTTGCGCTCGGTCAGGCGGTGGTAGGTTTGCCAGAAATCGCGGTAACGGTGGTCATCTTCCACGTTCACGATGTCGTAATCCAGCTCTTCTCTCAGACGCAGGCCGAATTTTTCGATGCGCTCGGCGATGACGGCTGGGCGGCCAATCAAGGTCGGGCGGGCAATGCCTTCGTCCACCACGATTTGGGACGCGCGCAACACGCGTTCTTCTTCGCCTTCGCTGTAGGCGATGCGCTTTTTCAAGGCGCGTTTGGCCGCCGTGAAGATCGGCTTCATCATGGTGCCCGAGGCGTACACAAAGCCTTGCAGGCGCTCACGGTAAGCGTCCAAGTCGGTGATGGGGCGCGAAGCCACGCCGCTTTGCGCTGCGGCCTGGGCCACAGCGGGCGCGATTTTCATCATCAGGCGCGGGTCAAACGGCTTGGGAATCAGGTATTCGGGGCCAAAAGCCAGAGGCTCCCCGACATAGGCGGCCGCCACCACTTCGCTTTGCTCGGCCTGGGCCAACTCCGCGATCGCGTGAACGGCTGCGATCTCCATCTCCAGCGTGATGGTGGTCGCGCCGCAATCCAAAGCGCCCCGGAAGATGTAGGGGAAGCACAGGACGTTGTTGACCTGGTTGGGGTAATCGGTGCGGCCCGTGGCCATGATGGCGTCATCGCGCACCGCTTTGACGTCTTCGGGGTTGATTTCGGGGTTGGGGTTGGCCAGTGCAAAGATCAGGGGCTTGGGGCCCATGGACTGCACCATGTCTTGCTTGAGGACGCCCCCGGCCGACAAGCCCAGAAACACATCGGCGCCGGCAATCACTTCGCGCAGGGTCCGGTGCTCGGTTTTTTGCACAAACTGGATCTTGTCTTCGTCCATCAACTCGGTGCGGCCTTCGTAGACCACACCCGCCAGGTCGGTGACCCAGATGTTTTCACGCGGGATGCCCAGCTTGACCAGCAGCCCCAAGCAAGCCAGGGCCGCGGCACCCGCGCCCGATGTCACCAGCTTGATTTTCTTAGGGTCTTTGCCCACGATTTTCAGACCGTTCAAGATGGCCGCGCCCACCACGATGGCGGTGCCATGCTGGTCGTCGTGGAAGACCGGGATCTTCATCCGCTCGCGCAGCTTGCGCTCGATGTAGAAGCAATCCGGGGCCTTGATGTCTTCGAGGTTGATGCCGCCAAAGGTGGGTTCGAGCGAGGCAATGATCTCGACCAGTTTGTCCGGGTCTTTTTCGTTGATTTCGATGTCGAACACGTCGATGCCCGAAAACTTCTTGAACAGCACGCCCTTGCCTTCCATGACCGGCTTGCTGGCCAGCGGGCCGATGTCGCCCAGGCCCAGCACCGCCGTGCCATTGGTGACCACACCCACCAGGTTGCCCCGGCTGGTGTACTTGAAAGCGTTGGCCGGGTCTTTGACGATTTCTTCGCAAGGCGCAGCCACGCCGGGCGAATAAGCCAGCGCCAAGTCGTGCTGGTTGACCAGCTGTTTGGTGGGGGCGATGGCGATTTTGCCGGGCGTAGGGAACTGGTGGTATTCCAGTGCGGCTTTGCGCAACTGGGCGCGTTTTTCTTCGGCTTTAACCTTGTCGGTCATTGTTTTGGCTCCGTTGTAGGGATGTGCTGTCAGGATTGCCGGGGTTCAGCAAACAAGGGCGAAAGGCAATCATTTGTCTACGCTCAGGGCGACAGTCGGTCAATATTTTCATTGTAGACCCCGGATTCAAGTCCAGTAGCCCGGGTCATACCCTTCTCAAGTGAGTTGGCTTTTGACTTTTGGACACAAATCTGGCCATTCAGCGCAAATGCTTCCAGGCTTTGTGCTGCAAGGCCTCGGTCACACGGGTTGAACGCGCCCCTGGCAGAACGTGGCATCGGGCCCCGGCTTGCAAAAAGCCGGTTTTTTCGACCGCCAAATAAAAACCGCAGCGCCCGCTTTGCACCATGTCTTTGGCGGCCAAGGCGTAAGCCATGACGGCATTGAACTTGCCGCAGGGCTCGCGCGCTTGGGTCACACGCAAGACGACGTCACCAAAATCGAGGCGGTCACCAATGAACAGGTCTTGCTCAAGCAGGCCTTGCAAGCTCAGGTTTTCGCCCAAATAACCCGGCGCCAAGGGCTCATCAAACATCGTCGCGCCATGCAGCTGGCGCTGTGCTTGCCACCAAGGCAGGTGCTCCGAAGGCAAGGCATACACCGCTTTGCTCAGACCCCCGTGGACCGACAAGTCGGCTTGCTCGTCACCCGCGAGGCCCAAAACGCCGACCTCGATGGGGCCAGCAACCGCCGTTTTGCCAATGGCCGACACCGCCTTGCGCCCGCCCACCATGAGGGGGCGAACTTGACCGGTCTGGATGGAGATCAGCTGACCCGAGAGAGCGGGCTGCGCATGGAACGGCATGGGCCCTTCAGCCCCGCATCAAAGCTTCGATCTCGTCGGCCTTGACCGGCACACCGCGCGTGATCAGCTCGCAACCCGTGGCGGTCACGATGGCGTCGTCTTCGATGCGGATGCCGATGTTGTGGAATTTTTCGGGCACGCCGGGAGCCGGGCGCACATACAAGCCCGGCTCGATCGTCAAGACCATGCCCGGTTGCAGGATGCGGCTCGGGCGGTCCTTGATGAGTTCGCCGCTCAGCGGGTCTTGGCGCTCACTGACCTGGCCCACCTGCGAGGGCTCCACATAGCTGCCGCAGTCGTGCACGTCCATGCCCAACCAGTGGCCGGTGCGGTGCATGTAGAACTGGAAATAGCTGCGGTTGGCGATCACGTCTTGCGCGTGGCCCACCTTGTTTTTGTCGAGCAACCCGACGTCGAGCAAGCCCTGCGCCAGCACGGCCACCGTGGCCTCGTGCGGATCGACAAAGCGGGCGCCTGCCTTGGTGGCCGCCACCGCAGCGTCTTGCGAAGCCAGCACCAGGTCGTACAAAGCGCGTTGTGGCCCGGTGAATGTGCCGTTGGCTGGAAAGGTGCGGGTGATGTCGCTGGCGTACCCGTCCAGCTCGCAACCCGCGTCGATCAGCACCAGGTCGCCGTTTTGGATCAAAGCCGTGTCGGCGCGGTAGTGCAGCACGCAGGCATTGGCGCCGCCGGCCACGATGGAGCCGTAAGCCGGGTACTGAGAACCGTTTTGGCGGAACTCGTGCAGCAGCTCGGCGTCCAGGTGGTATTCACGCACCTCTTGGCCCGCACGCAGCATGGCGGCGCTGCGCTGCATGGCACGGATGTGGGCACGGGCACTGATGGCGCTGGCGCGGCGCATGGTGTCCTGCTCGTGCGGGTCTTTCACCAGGCGCATCTCGTCGAGCAGGCTGCACAGGTCGCGCTGCTGCTCGGGGCACAAAGCGCCATAGCGCACACGGGCCCGCACCGACTGCAGCCAGCCGTTCACCGAACTCTCCAGCCCCGTGTGGATGGCAAAGGGGTACCAAACGGTGCTGCGGTTTTCCAGCAGTTGGGGCATCCGCGTGGCCATCTCAGCGATGGGCAAGGCCCGGCTCACGCCCAATGCGGCGGGCGCGGCCTCTGGCCCCAAACGAATGCCGTCCCAGATTTCGCGCTCCAGGTCTTTGGCTTGGCAAAACAAGGTGCACTCGCCCTCGGCGGTGATCACCAAACTGGCATGCGGCTCGGTGAACCCGGTCAGGTAATAGAAGTAACTGTCGTGCCGGTACAGGTAATCGCTGTCGCGGTTGCGCGGCCGCTCGGGCGCGGTGGGGATGATGGCGATACCGCCTGCGCCCAATTGGGCAGCGAGGCGAGCACGGCGTTGGGCATAGAGGGGGTTCGAGGTCATTTGAACATTGTAGGAGGCCGCCACTGCGGCCGAGTGCGTGTGGGGCGCGAGACCCATTCGCGAGCAGGGGCTCGCTCCTACGAAAAACGGCATCTTGGAAGAAGTTAGCCTTGGTTGAGCTGCGCCAGTCGCTCGGGGGTGCCCACATCGGTCCAGTTGCCCGCATACACCTCGCCCGTCACCTGCCCCCGGTCGATGGCCGCGCGCAACAAGGGGGCCAGCGCCAGCGCGGTGCCCTGGGGGTTGCCCGCAGGCACACCGCCGTCGGCAAAAAAGGCTTTTTTGTAAAGCGCGATGGTGCTGAAGGTGTGGTCGCGACCTGTGGCCCCTTTGGGCAGGTTCAGCACCCGGCCTTCGGCCGACAAGCCAAAGTCGCCGCCCAGGTTGTGCGCCGGGTTGGGCACCAGCCACAGGTGGGCCAAGGCGGGGCTGGCGACAAAACGCTGAAATGCCTGGGCCGTGAACACGAAATCGGGTGCGAACACATCGCCAGCCACCACCCAAAACACCTCGGCCAGGCGGGGCAGGGCGCGCACAATGCCGCCTGCGGTTTCCAGCGCATGGCCAAAGTCCTGGCCTTCGTTCGAATAAGCGATGTGCACTTCGGGCAAGCCGGGCCAGGTGGGGCGGTCGCCAAAGTGCGCGGGAATTTGCTCGCCCAACCAAGCGGTGTTGACCAATTGATGGCTAAAACCGCCCCGCGCCAAGGCCTGCATGGGCCACTGCATGAGGGGCTGACCGCGCACGGTGAGCAGGGGTTTGGGGGTGGTGTCGGTCAGGGGGCGCATGCGCTCGCCGCGTCCGGCAGCGAGAACCATGGCTTGGGCCTGAGCCGTCAGGAGCGTGGACGGGGTCGGAGCGTTTGAAATCGACATGGCGGGATGTTGCCATGCTTTCAGGCGCTCACGAGACAGCGCCAACCCAAGCGACCGGTCTACACTGTTACCTGCACTTCTACCCGACAGAGTCCCATGACACGCCCCCTGCCCGCCGTCATTGCCGCCGCACAAAACGCCGCCCATCGCATGGCCGACCGGCACACGCCTTTTGTCATGAACGACTGGTACGTGGCCGCCTTTGCCGACGACATCAAGGAACAACTGTTGGCCCGCACCCTGCTGGGGCGCCGACTGGTCTTTTACAGAACCCGCGCGGGGCAGGTGGTGGCGCTGGAAGACCGCTGCCCGCACCGCTCGATGCCGCTGTCGGCAGGCACATTGACCCAGGACACCATCGTGTGCGGCTACCACGGCCTGCGCTTCAACGCCGAAGGCGACTGCATCGAAGTGCCCTCGCAAGCCAACTGCCCGAAAAACGTGGGCATCCGGTCCTACCGCACCCACGAACGCGGGGCCGTGGTCTGGATTTGGATGGGCGAGGCAGAGCTTGCCGACCTGTCCAAACTGCCGCCACAGGACTGGATGGAAAGCGCCGAGTGGGAGCGCTCACAAGGCTATTTGAGCCTGCAAGGCAGTTATGTGCGCCTGCACGAAAACCTGCTGGACCTGACACACCTGAGTTTTTTGCACGCCAAAAGCTTTGGCACGCCCGATTACGCCAAAGCGGCCTTTGAAAGCGTCATCGGCGATGGCCAATTCGCCTTGCTGCGCAACGTGGTGCCCACCACCTTGCCCCCGGTGTGGGCCATTCCCACAGGCTTGACCGGACAGGGCCAGGCTGCGCGCATCGTGCGCTCCGAATTTCGCAGCCTGGGGTTGCACGAGGTGTCGGTGACTTTCTACGATTGCCACCTGCCCGAAAACGATCGTCCGCAGTTCCGCATCCGCACCGCCCACATGCCCACCCCAGAGACGGCCACCAGCACCCACTACTTCATCGTGCACGGGCGCGATTTCGCTTTGGACGACCCCGAGACCACACGGTTCATGCACGCGCAATTGTTTGTGGCTTTTCAAGAAGATGTGGACGGCTTGGCGCTGCAAGAGCAGGCCTTGGCCAGCACCCCTGCCGAAGATTTGTACGAATTTTCAGTGGCGGCCGATGCCCCGGCGGTGGCCATGCGCCGTTATGTGCTGGCTCGGCAGCGCCAGGAAGCACCGGACTGAAGCGGGCTTTGTTCTTCGCCATCCCGGCGCCATCCCAGTGGCTCAGGCCCCAGCGGACAACCGCTAAAATCACGGGTTTTCCCGACCTCATCACCGGAGTTGCCCCCCATGGCCAATACACACCACATGGCGAACGCCATCCGCGCCCTCGCAATGGACGCCGTTCAACAAGCCAACTCCGGTCACCCCGGCGCCCCCATGGGCATGGCCGACATGGCCGTGGCGCTGTGGGGCGATCACCTGCAACACAACCCCGGCAACCCCCACTGGGCCAACCGCGACCGTTTTGTGCTGTCCAACGGTCACGGCTCCATGCTGATTTATTCGGTGCTGCACCTGACGGGCTACAAGCTGCCCATTGAGGAGCTGAAGAATTTCCGCACCCTGCACAGCAAAACCGCAGGCCACCCCGAAGTGGGCGTGACCCCCGGCGTGGAAACCACCACCGGCCCCTTGGGGCAAGGCATCACCAACGCCGTGGGCATGGCCCTGGCCGAAAAAATGCTGGCCGCCGAGTTCAACCAATCGGGCCACACCATCGTCAACCACCACACCTATGTGTTCCTGGGTGACGGCTGCCTGATGGAGGGCATCAGCCACGAAGCCGTGGCCCTGGCCGGCGCCTGGAAGCTGAACAAGCTGATCGCCCTGTACGACGACAACGGCATCTCGATCGACGGCAAAGTCGCCCCCTGGTTCATCGACAACACGCCCCAGCGCTTTGCCGCCTGCGGCTGGAATGTGATCGACGCCGTGGACGGCCACGACGCTGCGGCCGTGTCCAAGGCCATCGCTGCCGCCAAGCACAGCGCCGACAAGCCCACCCTGATCGTCTGCAAAACCGCCATCGGCAAGGGCTCGCCCAACCGTGCGGGCACCTCCAAGGCCCACGGCGAGCCTCTGGGCGCTGAAGAAATCAAGCTGACCCGCGAAGCCCTGGGCTGGACGGCCGAGCCCTTCAAGATCCCCAAAGACGTCTATGCCGACTGGGACGCGAAAGTCGCTGGCAAAGCCCGCGAAGCCGCCTGGAACACCGCCTTTGCCGCTTACAAAGCCGCATTCCCCGCACAAGCCAAAGAATTCGTGCGCCGCATGAAGGGCGAGTTGCCCAAAAACTTCAACCAAGTGGCGTTTGACGCCGTGGTCGCCGCCCACACCAAGGGCGAGACCGTGGCCAGCCGCAAGGCCAGCCAGCTGGCGCTGGAAGCCTTCACCGCGGCCCTGCCCGAAATGCTGGGCGGCTCGGCCGACTTGACCGGCTCCAACCTGACCAACACCAAGAGCACCCCCGCCTTCCGCGTGGACCTGGCCGGCGACGTGGTCAAGACCGAAGACGGCTCGGCTACCGAAGGGGCCTCCCGCATCGGCCGCCACATCAACTACGGCGTGCGCGAATTCGGCATGGCCGCCATCATGAACGGCGTGGCCCTGCATGGGGGCTACATCCCCTATGGCGGCACCTTCCTGACCTTCTCGGACTACTCACGCAACGCCATCCGCATGGCGGCGCTCATGAAGCAGCGCGTGATCCACGTCTTCACCCACGACTCCATTGGCTTGGGCGAAGACGGCCCAACCCACCAGTCCATCGAGCACGCCGCGAGCCTGCGCCTGATCCCCGGTCTCGATGTGTGGCGCCCCGCCGACACGGCCGAAACCACCGTGGCCTGGGCCGTGGCCCTGCAAAACGCGAACCGTCCTTCGGCCCTGCTGCTCAGCCGCCAGAACCTGGCCTACGCCCCCAAGGCGGACCTGGGCGACATCAGCCGCGGCGCCTATGTGCTGGCCGAGCCCAGCGAAGTGGGCATCCAAAAGACCCACGGCGTGATCATCGCCACCGGCTCCGAAGTGCAACTGGCCTTGGCCGCCCAAAAGCTGCTGGCCGAGCGCAAGATCGGTGTGCGCGTGGTCTCCATGCCCAGCACCAATGTGTTTGACCGCCAGAGCGTCGAGTACAAACAAAGCGTGCTGCCCCAAGGCCTGCCCCGCGTGGCGGTCGAGATGGGCTCCACCGACGGCTGGTGGAAATACGGCTGCGCTGCCGTGGTCGGCATCGACACCTATGGCGAGTCGGCCCCAGCCCCTGTGCTCTTCAAACACTTCGGCTTCACCGCCGAAAACGTGGCCGACACGGTCCACGCCGCACTGCTCAAGGCCTGATCCTTGGCCACGCCGCCCCTCACGGGGTGTGGCGTGCCAGAACGGCCACTGACGGGCCGGACCCCTTCCTCGCCCACCAGGCGCTGAGGCCAGGTCCGGGGATCAGGATTCTGAAAGGGTCTTGGTTTCCAATCCGGTTACGTAACGGTTTAGTAACTTATCTCCTGAGGCTCTCACCATGACCATCAAGCTGGGTATCAACGGATTTGGCCGCATCGGCCGTCTGGCTCTGCGCGCCGCACTCAAGCACGGCTACGACGACATCCAGATCGTCGGCATCAACGACCCCAAGCCCGCCGACTACCTGGCCTACATGCTCAAGTACGACAGCGTGCACGGCCGCTTTGATGGCACGGTGGACTTCACCGAAGACACGCTGATTGTCAACGGCAAGAAAATCAAACTTTCTCACGAGCGCGACGCACACAACCTGCGCTGGGGTGAGATGGGCGTGCACACCGTGCTCGAATGCACCGGCCACTACCTGACCGAGCCCACCAGCCAGATGCACCTGGCCGCAGGCGCCAAGAAGGTCGTGATTTCAGCCCCGTCCAAAGACAGCATCCCCATGTTCGTCTATGGCGTGAACCACAAAAAATATGCGGGCGAAGCCATCGTGTCGAATGCCAGCTGCACCACCAACTGCCTGGCCCCCGTGGTCAAGGTGCTCAACGACAAATGGGGCATCAAGCGCGGCCTGATGACCACCGTGCACGCCGCCACCGCCAGCCAGATGACCGTGGACGGCTCGTCGCGCAAAGACTGGCGCGGCGGACGCGGCATCTTGGAAAACATCATCCCCAGCAGCACGGGCGCGGCCAAGGCCGTGGGCGTGGTGATCCCCGAGATCAAGGGCAAGATCACCGGCATGGCCTTCCGTGTGCCGACCTCGGACGTGTCGGTCATTGACCTGACCGTGGAGCTGAGCAGCGATGCCAGCTACGCCGACATCTGCGCCGAGATGAAAGCGCAAAGCGAAGGCGCCCTGAAAGGCGTGCTGGGCTACACCGACGAGAAAGTGGTCTCCACCGACTTCCGCGGCGAGCCCTGCGCCAGCGTGTTCGACGCGACCGCCGGCATTGCGCTGGACAAGAGCTTCGTCAAGATCGTGGCCTGGTACGACAACGAATGGGGTTACGCCAAGCAGTGCCTGGAGATGGTGCGGGTGGTGGCCAAGAAGAAGTGATCTTCGTCTGATGGGGTGGCAGGTGCCTGTGGCCGACGCAGTGGCCAATGCCCCGCCAGGACTCAAAGCGCCTTCGGGCGCTTTTTTCATGGGCAATGGTTCCCTGTAGGAGCGAGCCCCTGCTCGCGAAAAAACCAAGCAGAGCGCGAACATTCGGCCGCAGGGGCGGCCTCCTACAAAAAGATGTGGGAGCGAGCCCCTGCTCGCGAAAAAACCCAGCAGAGCGCGAACATTCGGCCGCAAGGGCGGCCTCGGCCAAAATTCAGAGGGCCTCTAAACCGCCGTGCGCGCAGCGGCCCGGATGTCATCCGCCGCCTTCTCCGCGATCATGATCGTCGGCGCGTTGGTGTTGCCGCTGACGATGCGCGGCATGACCGAGGCATCGACCACGCGCAAGCCGGGTACGCCGTGCACGCGCAGTTGCGCATCCACCACCGCCATGCCGTCTTGCCCCATGCGGCAGGTGCCCACCGGGTGGTAGACCGTGTCGGCGTTTTGGCGAATCCAGTGGTCGAGTTGTTCGTCGGTGCGGGCATCGGCAGACGCTGCCCACTCCTTGCCATACCCGGCCAAAGCGGGCTGCGCCAGAATGCGCTGGGCCTGGCGCACGCCGTCGCGCAAGCGCTGCACGTCGCGTGGGTCGCTCAAAAACTGCGGGTCAATCAGTGGCGCGCTGTTCGGGTTACGGTCGGCCAGTTGCACGCGGCCTCGGCTGTCCGGTTGCAGCAAACACACATGCAAAGAGTAACCGTGCCCCAGCGTCAGTTGGCGGCCATGGTCCACCAGTTTGGCGACCACAAAGTGCAGCTGAATGTCCGGGTGCGCCTCATCAGGTCGGCTTTTGTAAAACGCGCCGCCTTCGGCAAAGTTGGTGGTCAAGCGCCCGGTGCGGTGCTGCCGCCAGGCCCACAGGGCCTGCAAGGTGTGCCACATGCCTTGGGGTGACACGCCGATCAAATCGGTCTGCCCCGGCGCATCGGCCACCAGCACCGCGTCAGGGTGGTCGTGCAGGTTGTCGCCCACGCCCGGCAAGTCCCGCAGCACCTCAATGCCCAGGCTTTGCAAATGCGCAGCAGGCCCAATGCCCGAACGCATGAGGATGGCGGGCGAATGGAAAGCGCCTGCACTCAAAATGATGCCGCGCCGAGCCGTCAAGGTCTTCGCCTGGCCACCCTGCAGGGTGTGCACTTGCCGCGCCACGCCATCCACCAGGCCAATGCGGTCCACGGTGACCCCGGTCATGACGTGCAAGTTAGGTCGGCCCAAGTTGGGCGTGAGGTAGGCCTTGGCGGCGCTGAACCGTTCGCCCGCTTTTTGCGTGACTTGGTACAAACCCACGCCTTCTTGGGTGGGGCCATTGAAGTCGGTGGTGTGCGCCAAACCCGCTTGCACGCCCGCCTCGACAAAGCGTTTGGAAAACGCATTGGGGCTTTGCAGGTCGGCCACGTTCAAGGGGCCGTTTTGGCCATGCCACGCGTTGTGGATGCGCTCGTTGTGCTCGGCCTTGAGAAAGTAGGGCAACACCTCGGACCATGACCACCCCGCGCAACCCATGTCGGCCCAGGTGTCGTAATCCACGGCTTGGCCCCGGATGTAGGCCATCGCATTGGTCGAGCTGGAGCCGCCCAAAGTGCGGCCACGCGGCTGGAAACCGATGCGGCCATTCAAGCCGGGTTGCGGCACGGTGTTCAGCCCTTGCGAGACGATTTCGGTGCGGGCCATGAGCGCAATGCCCGCGGGGCAATGGATCAAGGCGCTGGTATCGGGCGGCCCAGCCTCGATCAGGGCCACCTGCACGGCAGGGTCTTCGCTCAAACGGGCTGCCAGCACACAACCGGCCGAGCCGCCGCCCACAATCACGTGATCAAATTCCATGGCTTGTTCCACCCAAAGTTTTGTGGAACCAATGTAAGGGCTGGGGGCTGCGACGGCCTGTCTTGCAGGCGTCAAACATGGCGGTGGCCAAACCCTCACAATGGCTGGACATTCGGGGACACGCCCGGTGGACTGTCATGCCTATTTCTCGCACGCATCATCTCAACAGGACCCCTCCATGAGCCATCCCACGCTCGACCTCCAAGAAGAATGGCAAGACAAGCGTTGGTGGTGGCTGCTGAGCCCTTCGATCCCGCTGGCCTTCACGGCCTCCTTGCTGGCTTTCGTCTGGACGGGCCCATGGTGGTGCATGCTGCTGGCCCCGCTCGTGATCCATGTCTTGTTGCCACTGCTCGACCGCGTGTTGGGCGAAGACTTCAGCAACCCACCCGAGTCGGCGGTGGCGCAGCTCGAAGGCGATCTGTTTTACCGCGTCATGGTGTGGGCCTATGTGCCCGTGCAATGGATCGGCACCGTGTTGGGCGCCTGGATTGCGGCCACGCAGCCCTTGCCCTGGATGGGCTATGTCGCCTTGGTGTTGACCGTGGGGGCCATCAACGGCATTGGCATTGGCACCGCGCATGAGCTGGGTCACAAAAAAGAAGCCTTGGACCGGTGGCTGTCCAAGATCGCGTTGGCCCCCAGTGCGTATGGCCACTTTTTTGTAGAGCACAACCGGGGACACCACAAACGCGTGGCCACCCCAGAAGACCCGGCCAGCGCACGCATGGGTGAAAGCTTTTGGGCCTTCTTGCCGCGCTCGGTGTGGGGCAGCCTGCAATCGGCTTGGGCGCTGGAACAAGAGCGCCTGAACAAACTGGGCCTCAGCGTTTGGCATGGGCAAAACCACAACCTGCAAGCCTGGGGCCTGACCCTGCTCTTGTTTGGCACGCTGGTGGCATGGCTAGGCTCGATGGCCTTGCCCTTTTTGCTGTTGCAGGCCGTGTATGCGGCCTCGATGCTGGAGGTGGTGAACTATGTGGAGCACTACGGTTTGCTGCGCCAGCGTGACGCGTCTGGCCGCTATGTGCGTTGCGAGCCCGAGCACTCATGGAACAGCAACCACCTGGTGGGCAACTTGTTGCTCTACCAGCTGCAAAGGCATTCGGACCACCACGCACACCCCAGTCGGCGTTATCAGGCGCTGCGGCATTTTGCCGCCGCGCCGCAACTGCCCGCAGGCTATGCCACGATGATCACGGTGGCTTATCTGCCGCCCCTGTGGTTCGCTTGGATGGACCACCGCGTCATGGCCCACTATGGCGGCGACTTGGGTTTGGTCAACCTGCAAGCGTCGGCTCGGAAAAACCGCCTGGAGACAGGGCACTGAGCCCTGCCGCACCTTGGGCACGCGCAGCTGGGGCGGCAACGGGTGTTTTGGGTTCGCGTGTCATGGTGAGCGCTTTCAAAAAGGGGGAAGATGCCGAGGTGTGAACCCTGTGCACCTGATTCACCCACCCATTTTTCCCACGCGCGCGCGCCCCGTCTGTCCGCCTGCACACGCAAGCACCATCCGGTTACAAAACCAGAACAATCGAGCAGATCACCCGCGAGATGTAACAAAGTTTCAATATTTGGCATACGATGGTTACATGTTGGGTGCATCAAGTCTGAGTCGACTTGGGCACACACCTCTATGAAAGTGAGACCCCCATGACCACCAAGATCGGCATCAACGGCTTTGGCCGCATCGGACGCATGGTTCTGCGTGCCGCCGTGCAAAATTTCCAGGATGTGCAGATCGTGGGCATCAACGACCTGCTGGAGCCCGAATACCTGGCCTACATGCTGGAGTACGACAGCGTGCATGGCCGTTTTCAAGGCACGCTGGCCGTGGAGGGCTCCACCTTGATCGTGAATGGCCAACGCATCCGCCTCACCCAAGAGCGCGACCCATCCCAGCTCAAGTGGAACGAGGTGGGCGCCGACGTGGTGATCGAAGCCACGGGCTTGTTTCTGGACAAGGACAGCGCAGGCCAACACCTGAGCGCGGGCGCCAGGAAAGTGGTGATGTCGGCCCCCTCCAAAGACGACACGCCCATGTTTGTTTTCGGCGTGAACCATGCGTCCTACGCCGGCCAAGCGATCATCAGCAACGCCAGCTGCACCACCAATGCACTGGCCCCCATCACCAAAGTGCTGAACGACAAATGGGGCATCCAACGCGGCCTGATGACCACCGTGCACGCCACCACCGCCACCCAAAAAACCGTGGATGGCCCGAGCAACAAAGACTGGCGCGGCGGGCGCGGCATTCTGGAAAACATCATCCCCAGCAGCACCGGCGCGGCCAAGGCGGTGGGCGTGGTGATTCCCGAGATCAAGGGCCGATTGACGGGCGTGGCGGTGCGTGTGCCCACCAGCGATGTGTCGCTGGTGGATTTGACGGCCGAGCTCAGCCGCCCAGCCACGTATGCGGAAATCTGCGCCGAAATGAAGGCCCAAAGCCTTGGGGCCTTAAAGGGCGTGTTGGGCTACACCGAGGCCAAGGTGGTGTCGACCGATTTCCGGGGCGAGGTCTGTACCAGCGTGTTCGACGCCGAAGCCGGCATGGCCCTGGACAGCACCTTCATCAAGGTGATGGCCTGGTACGACAACGAGTGGGGCTACTCGAACAAGTGCGTGGAGATGGCGCGGGTGGTGGGCAAGGCCTAAGGCCTGAGCCCTGCGCGTTCGTGCGAGCGAAAAGGGCAGGGTTTCACCGTCCCCCGCCTAGCCACCCGGGGCCTCAGTTCTTGACGATCTTGACTTGGTTGAGCTGGGCCTGTGCCTTGACCAACGAAGGCACCATCTCGCTGCCATAGCCCAAAGCCACGGCCGTGTTCAGGGCCTGGTGCACGCTGGTGCCAATGATGGAAGGCACCTTCACACTCTCGGTCAAGTGCGAGTAATAACGCAAATCCTTGGCCGCGTTGTTCAACTCAAACTTCATCGCGCCATAGTCACCCTGCAGGGTTTTGGACATCAGCTGGAACAGGCCTGAGTTGACCCCGCCTGCCGAGATGACCTGCACCAATTTGTCCAGGTCCACGCCGGCCTTGGCCCCCACAGCAAAGGCTTCGGCCGTGGCCGTGCAAATGGCCTGCGCCACAAAGTTGTTGAGCAGCTTGACGACGTGGCCCGAGCCCATCTCGCCCACATGGAACACGTTTTCGCTGTAAGCGCGAATCACCGGCTCGATGCGGGCAAACACCTCGGGCGTCGCGCCCACCATCGAATTGAGCTTGCCCGCCTCGGCCTCGATGGGCGTGCGCGTGAGCGGCGCGTCCACATACACCACACCTTGCGCGGCGCACAAGGCGGCCAGGCGGCGGGTGGATTCGGGCTCGCTGGTGGAGGTGTCAATGACGACCAGGCCCGCGCACGCCTTGGACAGCAAACCGCCTGGCCCGGCCACCACCGCCTCGACCTGGGGTGAGCCGGTCACGCAGATGAGCACCGCATCACAGGCGGCCAAATCGGCATAACTGCCCACCTGGCGGGCGCCTGCGGCCAACAGGTCTTGCACGGGCGCAGTGCGTTGGTGCACCGAAATCGACAAGTCAAACCCCTTGGCCCGGATGTTCTTGGCCATGCCATGGCCCATCAAACCCGAAGCGCCGACAAATCCGATGTGTTGCATGTGAGTCTCTGGTGTGTGGTGGATAAGAAGTGGATTTTGGGAGAAATTTCAGGCCCAAGGTGTCGCCTGGGCAGCCTTCGCGGCGCCAATGTCTGACTACCATCGCGCATGCACCTGACCACCTCATCCCCTGTCTCGTCCCTGGCCGACATCCGGCGCATCGAAGCCACCCCCTTGGCACAAAGCATGCCTTGGGCCAGCACCTACGCGCTGATTGCCGCCAGCGCTCAAGCCCATGCAGACCACCCCGCACTGACTTTTTTGGACACCGGGCAGCCGGGCGGCCCTTCCACCACCTGGACTTACCGTGACCTGCTGCAAGGCCTTCACCAGACGGCCAATTTGCTGCACGGCCTGGGCATACACGCAGGCGATGTGGTGGCCATCTTGCTGCCCGGCGGACTGGCCTACCACCTGGCCCTGTGGGGTGGCGAGGCGGCGGGCATTGTGCAGCCGCTCAACCCTTTGCTGAGCGAAGACAAACTGCTGTCTCTGCTGCGCGCCAGTCACGCCAAAGTGCTGATCGCCCACGGCGTGGACGATGACAGCCGCATGCGCGACAAAGCGCTGCGACTGCAAGCCCAATTGCCCGACTTGAAAACCGTGTTGCTGGTTCACCCGCAGGGCGCCCCCTTGGCACCCGATCTGCCGGCTGGCACACAAGACTTTCAGGCCCTGCGCCAGCAACAAGTCAGCGACCACCTGCTGAGCGGGCGGGTCTTCCAGCCAAGCGACATCGCCGCTTACTTCCACACCGGCGGCACCACCGGTGCGCCCAAGCTGGCCAGGCACAGCCACGGCGCACAAGTCTTCACCGCGTGGGCCAATGCCACGATGCAGGGCTTTCGCGCGAGCGATGTGACGATCAACGGCTACCCACTGTTCCATGTGGCGGGTGTGCTGCCCGGCGCACTGTGTTCACTGGCCATCGGCATGCACGTCATCATTCCCACGCCCAGCCTGTTTCGCAACCGCGAGGTGGTGCACAACTACTGGCGACTGGCCGAGCACCACCGCTGCACGCTGATGTCGGGCGTGCCCACGGTGCTGGCCGCTTTGGCGGGGGTGCCGCTCGATGGCGCGGACATCTCACGCCTGCGCTCGGTGCGCACGGGGGCGGCGCCGCTGCCGCCCGAATTGGCGCAGCGCTTTGAACACACCTTTGGCCTGCAGATCAACGAAAGCTTGGGCATGACCGAGACTGCTGGCTTGAGCACCGTGTCCCCGCCTGGCCTGAGCGCCCCGGCAGGCTGCGTGGGCTGGCCGCTGCCGCATGCGCAGGTGCGCACCGTGGCCTTGAGCAGCGACGACCAAGCCACCGGGCAAGACCTGCCCACCGGCGGCAAAGGCATGGTGCTCTACAAAGGCCCCAACTTGTTCTCGGGCTACCTGGACGCAAAAGAAACCGCCCGCAGCTTCACGCCAGAGGGCTGGCTCATCACCGGCGATGTGGGCTTCATCGACGAACAAGGTCGATTGCACCTGTCGGGCCGCGCCAAAGACTTGATCATCCGTGGCGGGCACAACATCGACCCCAAGGTGATCGAAGACGCGTTGGGCGCCCACCCCGCCGTGGACTTGTGCGCCGCCGTGGGTGCGCCAGATGCCTATGCGGGTGAACTGCCCGTGGCATTTGCCACGCTCAAGGCCGGCGCCCAGGTGAGCGAAGCCGAGTTGCTGGCCTTCACCGCCGAGCGTGTGGACGAAGGCCCTGCCAAGCCCAAGAGCCTCACCCTCCTTGAACGCATGCCCGTGACCAACGTCGGGAAGATTTACAAACCCGAATTGCGCACCCTGGCCACGGCTGCGGTGGTGCAAGGCCTGATCGAGCAAGTGCTCAAGCCCTTGCAAACGCCTGCTGCGCAATGGCCGAGCGTGCAGGCGGCAGGCGATGCGCCCGTCGAGGTCGATGCCCGCGCCACGCCAGCTGCTGTTTGGGCAAGCCTTCAGCCCCTGCTGGCCGCACTGCCGGTCAAACTGGTGCTGCACACGCCGTGAGGGCTGAAGCCCCCAAAACATGCCACGGCTGGCGTGGCATTTTTCAGGGCGGCCGCTGCAGACTCAGCTCAGGTGCTTGCCAATGATCCCCGCCAACTCGAACATGGTGGCGCTGTCCTTGCCAAACACCGCCTGCAGTTTGCCGTCGGCCTTGATCGAGCGCTTGTCTGCCGGGTCCTGCAAGTTGTTGGCCTTGATGTAGTCCCAGATCTTTTTGACCACCTCGGTGCGGGCATAGGTGCCGTCCCCGATCACGGCGGCCAATGCGCTGCTGGGCTTCAAGGTGCCCACTGCGGCTTTGCGCGGGGCCTTGGGCGCCGCCGTCTTGGCGGCTTTTTTGGCTGCGGGGGTTTTGGCCGCCGTGGTTTTGGCTGCGGCTTTCTTCACCGCCACTTTGCCAAACGGCGTCTTCTTGGCCGCCGTCTTGCGGGGCGGGTACTTCTTGCCACCTTCGCGCTGCTCAAACTCAAACGTCACCTTGCCCTCTTCGGGGTTCCAGGCCAGCATGGCCTTGAAGCTTCGGCGGGTGCGGTTGCTGATGAATTTGTCGAGCAAATCGGTCTTGCCGGTCGCCAGCAGCTTGGTCAGCTGCTCGCGCTCCACCACTTGCTGCAAGATGATCTTGCCGCTCTTGAAGTCGCAGCTGGGCGTGGGTTGCGCGTTCGTGGGCACGGCTTTGCTGCAGACATAGTTGCTGCCGTGCTCGTGCACCGGGCTGCCGCACTTGGGGCAAGCACCCAGGGCTTCGTCACTGAACTCGACGATCTCGCCACTCTCTTCGTTCTTCTTGTCGTCGCCGAAGTCGAACTCGAGCTTCCAGTTCTTTTCTTCTTCGTTGTATTTGAGCGCCATCTCGGCCACAAATGGCCATCCTGCTTTGGAACGGAAACCGTCCAAGGGCCCAATCTTCTTGTCCCGCATGAACTGCTCGACTTCGGCAGGCTCGAAGGTGCGCCCTGCAGGCGTCTTGCCAAACGAGAACCCGCAGCCTTCGCTGGCGCCATCGGCACCCGTGCAGGTGTACCTGCGGTAGTTTTCTTTCACCACGCCACCACAAGTGGGGCAGGGCGTGGTGACGGTGGCGTAGTCACCGGGCACGGTGTCGCGGTCGTACTCTTTGGCTTTTTTGACGATGTGCTCGGTCATGGCCGCGATCTCGGCCATGAAGGTGGCGCGGCTCAATTTGCCTTGCTCCATTTGTGCCAGCTTGTACTCCCACTCCCCTGTCAGCTCGGGCTTGGAGAGTTCTTCGACCTGCAGGCCACGCAGCAGCGTCATGAGCTGGAAGGCTTTGGCCGTCGGGATCATCTCGCGGCCTTCGCGCAGCATGTACTTTTCGTTGATCAAGCCTTCGATGGTGGCGGCGCGTGTGGCCGGTGTGCCCAAGCCTTTTTCTTGCATGGCTTCGCGCAGTTCGTCGTCGTCGACCATCTTGCCCGCGCCTTCCATGGCCCCCAGCAGCGTGGCTTCTGAATAGCGCGCCGGTGGGCGGGTTTTCAGGCCCTTGACCTCGACCGAATCCACACCGACCTGTTCACCGGGCTGCACCGGCACCAGGTTCTGGCCCTTGTCACCGTCTTTGGCGTCTTCCACCTCGTCAGCCGCTTCTTTGCCGTAGATGGCCAACCAGCCGGGTTTGACCAGCACTTTGCCCACCGTCTTGAAGCTGTGGCCTGCGGCCACGCTGATGCGGGTGGTGACTTGGTATTCGGCGCTGGGGAAGAACACCGCCATGAAACGGCGCACCACCAGGTCATACAGCTTTTGCTCGGCCTCCGACAGGCCGCTGGGCGCTTGCAGCGTGGGGATGATGGCGAAGTGGTCCGAGACCTTTTTGTTGTCGAACACGCGCGGGATTTTGCGCACGTAGTTGTTGTTGAGCGCGGTGAGGGCGTGTGGGGCCAAGTGCTTCATGCCGCTGTCGGCCAGCATCTCGAAGGTCTGTTTGGCCACGGGCACATAGTCTTCGGGCAGGTGGCGCGAGTCGGTACGCGGGTAGGTCAGGGCCTTGTGGCGTTCGTACAGGCTTTGGGCCAGCGCCAGCGTGGTCTTGGCCGAAAAGCCAAACTTGCCGTTGGCCTCGCGCTGCAGGCTGGTCAGGTCAAACAGGCCCGGGCTGGCTTGCGTGGTGGGCGTGGCCTCCTCGGTCACGCTGGCTGTTTTACCGCGCACCGCCTCCACAATGGCCTGCGCCTGGGCGGCGGTCCATTGGCGGTCGGCTTTTTTCTCAGCGTCTTCTTCTTTCTTCCACTTCGGGTCGAACCATTTGCCCGGGTAGGTGCCCGCGGCCGCGCCGAACTCGGCGTGGATTTCCCAGTAGTCACGGCTCACAAATTTGCGAATCTGCTCTTCGCGCTCCACCACCACGGCCAGCGTGGGGGTTTGCACGCGGCCCACGGTGGTCAAAAAGAAGCCGCCGTCGCGCGAGTTGAACGCGGTCATGGCGCGGGTGCCGTTGATGCCCACCAGCCAATCGGCTTCAGACCGGCTGCGAGCGGCGTCGGCCAGGCCCTGCATCTGGCTGTTGCTGCGCAGGTTGTCAAAACCGTCACGGATGGCTTGGGGCGTCATCGACTGCAGCCACAGGCGCTGCACAGGCTTGTCCAAGGTCTTGACGCCGCCCGCGTACTGCTCGATCAGGCGGAAGATCAATTCCCCCTCGCGCCCCGCGTCACAAGCGTTGATGAGGGCGTTCACGTCCTTGCGCTTGGCCTGCTTGACCACCGCAGACAGGCGGCTCTTGGTTTTGTCCACCGGTTTCAAATCAAAGTGGGGCGGGATCACGGGCAAGTTGGCAAAGCTCCACTTGCCGCGTTTCACGTCGTACTGCTCGGGGGCCTGGATCTCCACCAGGTGGCCCACAGCGCTGGTCACGACGTAGGTGTCGTTCTCAAAGTGGTCGTCGTGCTTCTCGAACTTGCCCGATGTGGGCGTCAAGGCTTTGACGATGTCTTGAGCCACCGAAGGCTTCTCTGCAATTACCAATGTCTTCATGTCATTACAATCCGTTGTCTCGCGTGTGCGCACGCGCCCGGGCACGCGCTCACGCACGCGCCCACATGAATTCACCATAACAAATTTTTGACGCCGTGGCCAAAACCCTTGTTTCATCCCCCAGCCGCTCCACCGACAAACCTGCTGCTTCAGGCAAACGCATTCAGGTGCGCCGCTCGGGTGTGCATGGCAAAGGCGTCTTCGCGCTGCAGGACATCGCCAAAGGCGAAACCCTGATCGAGTACGTGGGCGAGGTCATCAGCTGGGACGAAGCGCAAGACCGCCACCCCCACGACCCCCAAGACCCGAACCACACCTTTTACTTCCATGTGAACGAAGACCGTGTGATTGACGCGCTGTTTGGCGGCAACTCCTCGCGCTGGATCAACCACAGCTGCAAGCCCAATTGCGAAGCCGACGAAGACAATGACCGCATCTTCATCAAAGCGATCCGCAACATCAAAGCGGGCGAAGAGCTGAACTACGACTACGGTCTGATCATCGACGAGCCCTACACCAAGAAGCTCAAGGCCGAATACCCCTGCTGGTGCGGTGCCAAGAACTGCCGCGGCACTTTGCTCTCGCCCAAAGACCGCGCAGACACCCCCCCCATTCCCAAACAAAAAAAGACCGCCTCGGCAGACAAGGCCAAATCGAAGGCCAAGCCTGCAAAGCCTGCAAAGCCAGCTAAGCCTGTAAAGCCTGTAAAGCCTGCCAAGGCAGACAAGCCCAGCAAAAAGCGCTGAGCCATGCCGGCCCGCCGCATTGACTCTGTAGGAGGCCGCCCCTGCGGCCGAATGCGCTCAAAGCTTTGCGGGCGTTTGAGATGCGCCAACCTTCGCGAGCCGGGGCACGCGCCCACAACACCCCAGCAGCGCACCCTCGACCAAGCATGATCACGCCCACACCTTGGCCCGCCGAAGCCATTTGGGAACAGGTCTTCCCCCTGTTGCCCGACTTCACGGTCGAAGTGCTGCCCGAGATCGATTCGAGCAACAGCGAGTTGATGCGCCGTGCGCGCGCAGGCCAACATGAAGCGACCTTGCTGGTGGCCGAGCGTCAAACCCAGGGCAGAGGCCGGATGGGACGTGTCTGGCAAAGCCAGCCGGGCGACTCGCTCACCTTCTCACTCAGCTTGTCCCTCGCGCCCCAGGACTGGTCCGGCTTGTCTTTGGCCGTGGGCTTGAGCTTGGCGGAGAGCCTGCACCCGGGTGTGCAGCTGAAATGGCCCAACGATTTGTGGTTCGAGGACCGCAAAATCGGCGGTATTTTGGTGGAAGCGGCCAGCATGGCTGGGCGCAGCCAAGTGGTGGTGGGCGTGGGGCTGAACATCCGCCCACGCGGCGCCGACGGTCTGAACACGGCGCCTGCGGCCTTGAGCGAGCTTCTACCCGACTTGACCGCGCCCGCCTGTTTGGCGCGCGTGGCTTTCCCGCTCATCCAGACGCTGCTCACCTTCGAGCGCGAAGGCTTTGCCCCGCTGCAAGGGCGGTTTGGATCGCGTGACGCGCTCCAGGGCCGCCGGGTTCACACCAGCGATGGCCAAGTGGGTGAGGCGCTGGGCGTCGGCCCCACGGGCGCCTTGCGCTTGCTGACCGATGCCGGCGTGCAAGAGATCCACAGCGCCGAGATCAGCGTGCGCCCCTTTCCTGTTTCGGACCCCAAGCCATGAGCCGTTTTGTGATCGCTGTTTTGTTGGTGTTGAATGCCGCCACACTGGCTTGGCAGTGGGACGCTTTTGCACGCTGGGGCTTTGGCCCCCACACCGCGCGCGAGCCTGAGCGGCTGGGCCAACAGGTTCGCCCCGAAGCCTTGACCATCGAAAGCCCTGAAGCTGTGGCAAAACGCTTGGCCGCCGAGACCCCTTAATTTCCACTGAAAACCGAGATGGACCATGACCTTGAAACTTTATTTTTCCCCGGGCGCCTGCTCTTTTGTGCCCCATGCCTTGCTGGAGATGAGCGGCGCCGAGTTTGAGCCGAGCATGGTCAAGCTGCACAAAGGTGAGCAAAACAGCGATGACTACAAAGCCATCAACCCGCGCGGCCAGGTGCCCGTGCTGGTGAGCAAGGGCCAAGCCATCACGCAAATCTTGGCCATCGTGCTGCACCTGGACCAGGTGTTCCCTGAAATGGGTTTCCTGCCCACCGAGCCGCTGGCGCGCGCCCAAGCCCTGTCCACCTTGGCTTGGATGAACAACACGGTCCACCCCACTTTCACACACATTTTCATGCCGCAAAAGTTCTCGGACCTGCCCGAGGTGCAAGCCTCGCTCAAGCCCTACAACATCCAACTGTTTCGCGGCATGTTGGGCGAGTTGCAAGCGCTGGTGGACAAGGCCGCAAGCCAAGGCCAAGCCTGGCTCAGCGGTGAACGGTTCGGCCCGCTCGACGCCTACAGCCTGACACTCACGCGGTGGGGCACGATCGCCGGCATTGCGCCCGAAGAACACCCCACGCTGTGGGCCTTTGTGCAAAAAGTGGCGGCCGAGCCTGCCGTCGCTCGGGTGATCGAGCGCGAGCGTCTGCAACTGAACATGGGCAAGCCCGCTTGAGCCGTTTCAAGCCAAAGGACTGAAGCGCAGCGTGAAGCATGCACCCGGCGGGTTGTGCCCGGGGTGTGATGCCTCCACGGTGATGGAAGCCCCGTGCTGCTGTGCAATTTCCTTCACGATGGGCAGGCCCAGACCCGATCCGTCCACGTTGGTGCCCAGCGCCCGGTAAAAGGGCTGAAACACCAGGTCACGCTCAGCCAGCGGAATGCCGAGTCCGTTGTCTTCGACCTGCATGACCAAGGCTTTGCTGTAGGGGTCGACCAAGACACGCACCGTGACCACGCCTTGGCGCTCGGGCGTGCTGGGGGTGTAATTGACCGCGTTCTCAACCAGGTTGCGCAGCATTTCTTTGAGCAAGGTGGGGTTGCCCATCACCTGTGCGCCCGGCGTGCCCGGGTCCACGCCTTCGTAGCCCAGGTCCAGCCCTTTGTCCATGGCGCCGGGCAAACAGTCCTGCAAGACATCGCTGGCCAGTGTGACCACGTCACAGCTTTGTTGCGAGGGGTGCACGCCACCGCCTTCGGCGCGTGCCAATGACAACAACTGGTTCACGGTGTGGGTGGCCTGAACGCTGGCGCGACCGATCTGCTTCAAGGACTTCTTCAAATCCTCTTCGCTCGAACCCGAACGCTGCGCCAGATCGGCCTGCATGCGCAAACCGGCCAAAGGGGTCTTGAGCTGGTGCGCGGCATCGGCCAAGAAACGTTTTTGCGTGACGATGGAGTCTTTCAAGCGCTCGAGCAAATCGTTCACCGAGACCACCAAGGGGGCCACCTCCATGGGCACGGCTTTGTCGTCCAGTGGGCTCAGGTCGTCGGGTTTGCGGGCGCGGATGCGCTCCTCCAGCTGCGACAAGGGTTTGATGCCGCGCACCAGCGCCAGCCACACCAACAGCACCGCCAAGGGCAACAGGGCGAACTGGGGCAGCATCACGCCCTTGATGATCTCGGCGGCCAGCACAGAGCGCTTTTCACGCGTTTCGGCCACCTGCACCAAAGCCGGATTTTTGCCATCGGCGTCCAGGCGGATCCAGGTGTAGGCCACGCGCACTTCCAAGCCGCGCATTTCGTCGTCGCGAATGTGCACTTCGTAACTGCTGCCCTTGTCCTGATCGCTCGGGGGCATGGGCAAATCGCGTTCACCGCTCAGATGCTCTTTGGCGCCACCCTGCACTTGGTAATAGACCAGGTCGGTCTCGTCGGCACGCAGCAGCTCGCTGGCCGGTTGCGGCAAGTTGAACTGCACGCGTTTGTCAGGCCCCAGCTTGACCTGTTGCGCCAAGGCTTGCACGTTGTAGACCAAGGCACGGTCAAAGGGTTTGTTGGCCAAGCCCTGCGCCACCAACCAAGTCAGGGCCAAGCTGATCGGCCACAACAAAAGCAAAGGCGTGAGCATCCAATCCAGGATTTCGCCGAACAAGGAGCGCTGCTCACGCTTGAACAGTCGCACACCCCAGCCGCGTGACTTCATGGCGTGAGGGTCCTGGTGGCTGCGAATGTGGAAATCAAATCAGACCGCGTTCAGCCCGGGATTTTTTCAAGGCAATAACCCAATCCACGCACGGTGGCGATGCGGATCGGGCCTTTTTCGATCTTCTTGCGCAAACGGTCGATGTACACCTCGATCGCGTTGTTGCTGACTTCTTCGCCCCATTCGCACAGACGCTCAACCAGCTGGTCTTTGCTGACCAAGCGCCCTGCGCGTTGCAACAACACTTCGAGCAGGCCCAACTCGCGGGCCGACAACTCGACCATCTTGCCGTCGATGGTGGCCACGCGGCCCGATTGGTCGTAAATGAGCGGGCCATGCTTGATTTGCGAGGTGGCACCGCCCATGCCGCGGCGGGTGAGGGCGCGCACGCGGGCTTCGAGCTCTTGCAAGCTGAAGGGCTTGGCCATGTAATCGTCGGCGCCGTAATCCAGCCCTTTGACGCGCTCTTCCACGCTGTCAGCCGCGGTCAGGATCAAAACGGGCAACACCGAACCACGCGAGCGCAAGCGCTTGAGCACTTCCAGCCCGTGCATTTTGGGCAAACCCAAATCCAGGATCAGCAGGTCAAATTCGTTGTTGGTCATCAGCGCAGCGTCGGCCTCGCTGCCACTGGCCACATGGTCTACCGCCGCACCCGCGCTGCGCAAGGTGCGCAACAAACCATCGGCAAGCACCTGGTCGTCTTCGGCTATCAGAATGCGCATGTCTGTCTCCTTTGGTTGTGGCGGCGGCCCGGGCTTGCGGGCTCTGCGGTTTGATTTTAGTGTCAGGTTGGTGTCTTGCCGCCCCTTGTGCGCGGTGTTCGCATCAATGGGCGTAGGCTTCCAGGCCCAAAGCCACCACCGTGGCCACCTCTTTGCCCACCGCTTCGCGGAACTCGGCCTCGGCCTGGGCCACCGCGTCCTTGAACGCTTGCAGCCAAGCCAAGCCAACGGGCGTGAACACCACGCGCCGAGCCCGGGCATCCAAGGGGTCAGGTTCGCGTTGCACCAAGCCCCACGCGGCGCATTGGTCCACCAAATCACCCATGGCCTGCTTGCTCATGCCGGCAGCCCGGGCCAAATCGGTCAAGCGGGAGCCTTGCAGGCCCAAATGCCGCGTGATGTGCACATGCGCGGCGCTGATCTGGTCACGCGAGGCCAGATTGGCCAAGGCCAAGGGCACGCCCTCGTTGCCGGCCATCAGGTGCAGCACCCGCTCGTCAAAGCGGCGCATCGCGTGGCCCAGCAAACGCCCCAAATGGGTTTGCCGCCAGCGGTCATCGCGCATGTCAGCGCTTTCGGGGGGTGTCAAAGGGAGGTGTGACATGGTCCGGTAATGATAAGGCAAACTGACCAAAAATACCGTTTACAGGTTTGTACAGGTCGTTTACAGTACTGTTCACGCATCCAGTAAACAGCGCATCGGCGCTGAGCCCGGTGCCCCAACCCATTGATATTCAAGGAGATTCCCATGAGCGACGACAACAGCGAAAAGTCCAAAGCCCTGCAAGCCGCCCTGGCCCAGATTGAAAAACAATTCGGCAAAGGCACCATCATGCGTCTGGGCGAAGGCGAAGTCATCGCCGACATCCAGGTGGTGTCCACCGGCTCTTTGGGCCTGGACATCGCTTTGGGCGTGGGCGGCCTGCCCCGCGGCCGTGTGATCGAAATCTACGGCCCTGAGTCTTCTGGCAAAACCACCCTGACCCTGCAAGTCATCTCCGAGATGCAGCGCCTGGGCGGCACCTGCGCCTTTGTGGACGCCGAGCATGCGCTGGACGTGCAATACGCCCAAAACCTGGGCGTCAACCTGCAAGAACTGCTGGTCAGCCAGCCCGACACCGGCGAGCAAGCGCTGGAGATCGTGGACAGCCTGGTGCGCTCTGGCGCGGTGGACCTGGTGGTCATCGACTCGGTGGCCGCCTTGACCCCAAAGGCCGAAATCGAAGGCGACATGGGCGACAGCCTGCCCGGCCTGCAAGCGCGTTTGATGAGCCAGGCGCTGCGCAAGCTGACCGCCACCATCAAGAAAACCAACTGCACCGTCATCTTCATCAACCAGATCCGCATGAAGATCGGCGTCATGTTCGGCAGCCCCGAAACCACCACCGGTGGCAATGCCCTCAAGTTCTACGCCTCGGTCCGCTTGGACATCCGCCGCACCGGCACCATCAAGAAGGGCGACGACGCGATCGGTAACGAAACCAAAGTCAAAGTGGTCAAGAACAAAGTGGCCCCGCCCTTCAAAACGGCCGAGTTCGACATCCTGTTTGGCGAGGGCATCAGCCGCGAAGGCGAGGTCATCGACATGGGCGTGACCGCCAAGATCGTCGACAAATCGGGTGCTTGGTACGCCTACCAGGGCGAGAAGATCGGCCAAGGCCGTGACAACGCGCGCGAATTTCTGCGCGAAAACCCCGCCCTGGCCCGCGAAATCGAAAACAAGGTGCGCGAATCGCTGGGCATCCGCCTGCTGGAATCGGCGATTGCCGAGCCCAAAGGCGAATAACAGGCCGGTGCCCAGAGACCTCGCTTGAACAAGCCTGGCTTTCAACCCTCGCTCAAGGGGCGCGCTCTGCGCCTCTTGAGCCAGCGTGAACACTCGCGCACGGAGCTGGAACGCAAACTGGCCCCGCACGAGGAAGTGCCCGGCGAGCTGGCCAAAGCACTCGACGAATTGCAGGCGCGGGACTTCATCAACGACGGGCGAGCGATTGAATCGGTGGTGCACCGCCGCGCAGGCAAACTGGGCGCGGCACGCGTCAAGCAAGAGCTGGCCGCAAAGGGTTTGTCGGGTGAGGCCGTGGCCGCCGCCATGGCGGGTTTGCGAGAGACCGAACTGGACCGCGCACTGGGCGTCTGGCGCAAAAAGTTTGGGCGCCCAGCCACTGACCCGAACGAGCGGGCCAAACAAATCCGGTTCTTATTGACCCGCGGCTTCAACGCCGAGGTGGTGCGCAAGATCGTGCAAGGCGCAGACGAAGACATTTGAGCCCGAAGATCTTGCGCCCTTGTGGGAGGCCGCCACTGCGGCCGAATGACGGGCTTGTGGGAGGCCGCCCCTGCGGCCGAATGGCGGGTTCAGCGGTGTGCCCTCCTTCGCGAGCAGGGGCTCGCTCCCACGCAGAGCAGCCCGAACCGGCAATGCAGGAATTTCGTGGGAGGCCGCCCCTGCGGCCGAATGGCGGGTTCAGCGGTGCCCTCATTCGCGAGCAGGGGCTCGCTCCCACGCAGAGCGCCCGAACCGGCAATGCAGGAATTTCGTGGGAGGCCGCCCCTGCGGCCGAATGGTGGGTTCAGCGGTGTCCTCATTCGCGAGCAGGGGCTCGCTCCCACGCAGAGCAGCCCGAACCGGCAATGCAGGAATTTCGTGGGAGGCCGCCCCTGCGGCCGAATGGCGGGTTCAACGGGTCATCTGCATTCGCGAGCAGGGGCTCGCTCCTACGGGGCGGGGGCTTGCTCCCACGGGTCAGGGGCTGGCGCCACAGGGGCAGGCGCCAAGAACACTCTGGGAGAGTGGTTTACAAGCCCAGCATCAAGCCGATGTTTTGCACCGCCGCGCCACTGGCGCCTTTGCCCAAGTTGTCCAGACGGGCGATCACCACCGCTTGGCGGGCCTCTTCGTTGGCGAACACCCGGATTTCAAGCTGGTTGGTGTCGTTCAAGGCGGTGGCGTCGAGCTTGGCGTCCGCCGTGGCGGGCAACACACGGACCCAGCCACCCGCTTCTTGGCTGGCGGCGTAATGCGCCTGCAAAGCTGCGTGCAGATCGGCACCTGTGGGTTTGCCGGGCAATGTGTCCAGATGCAAAGGCAACTGCACCAGCATGCCTTGGCGGAAATTGCCCACGGCTGGCACAAACAAAGGGCGGCAGGTCAGCCCGGTGTAGCGCATGATTTCGGGAATGTGTTTGTGCTTGAGGCCCAGAGCATAGGCTTCATACAGGGGGGCTTTGCCGGATTCGTAATCCTCGATCATGGTTCGGCCGCCACCGGAGTAACCACTCACAGAAGGCAAACAGACCGCAAAGTCCCGCGGCATCAGGCCCGCATCCACCAATGGGCGCAAGATCGAGATGGCGCCCGTGGCGTAACAGCCGGGATTGGCCACGCGCTGGGCTTGGCGCACTGCAGCCAACTGGTCTGCGGCCAGTTCTGGAAAGCCAAACACCCAGTCCGGGTGGCAACGGTGGGCGGTGGAGGCATCCACGATGCGGGGCTTGCGCCCGGGCAAGCTGTCGATCATGGCCACGGATTCGATGGCGGCATCGTCGTGCAGGCACAGCACCACCAAATCGGCGGCGGCCATCAACTCGCGTTTGGCTTCGGGGTCTTTGCGGCGGGCCGGGTCGATGCTGAGCACCTCGACCTGGGGCATCAACGCCAAACGCTCACGGATTTGCAAACCTGTGGTGCCGGCTTCGCCATCGATGAATATTTTGGCCATGGGTATTACTTCCTCAATGATTCAGGTTCTCAGCGTCAAGTCAATGTAAGACGCAAGGATCAGGATTGGTGCATTGCAGCATGATACAGTCGCAGGCTGCAGTGTCCAGAGCCTACTGGCGGATGAATCACCCCAGCGGACCGGTCAATCAACTACCCTCTGAGAGAAGACCTCATGAAGATTCACGAGTACCAAGGCAAGGAAATCTTGCGTCAATTCGGTGTGCCAGTTCCCCGTGGCATTCCGGCATTCACCGTTCAAGAGGCTGTCGAAGCCGCACAAAAACTGGGCGGCCCTGTGTGGGTGGTGAAAGCCCAAATCCACGCCGGTGGCCGTGGCAAAGGCGGCGGCGTGAAAGTGGCCAAAACCATCGACGACGTTAAGCGCATTGCTGGCGAAATCCTGGGCATGCAGCTCAAGACCCACCAAACTGGCCCCGAAGGCCAAAAAGTCCGTCGTCTGTACATCGAAGACGGCGCCGACATCCACAAAGAGTATTACGTGTCTGTGGTCACCGACCGCGCCACCCAAAAGATCGCCTTCATCGCTTCGAGCGAAGGCGGTATGGACATCGAGGAAGTGGCCCATTCCACCCCCGAGAAAATCATCACCGAGTTCATCGACCCCCTGACCGGTTTGGGCGATGCGCAAGCCAAGAAGATCTCTGACGCCATCGGCATGCCTGCAGACTCCACCGCCCAAGCTGTGGACATCTTCAAGAAGCTGTACCAGTGCTACATGGAAACCGACGCTTCGTTGGTGGAAATCAACCCACTGAACCGCGACAGCAAAGGCCAAGTGATGGCCTTGGACGCGAAGTTCAACTTCGACGCCAACGCTTTATTCCGTCACCCCGAAATCGTGGCCTACCGCGATCTGGACGAGGAAGATCCGGCCGAAGTGGAAGCTTCTAAATTTGACCTGGCCTACATCAGCCTGGACGGCAACATCGGTTGCCTGGTCAACGGCGCGGGCTTGGCCATGGCCACCATGGACACCATCAAGCTGTTCGGCGGTGAGCCTGCCAACTTCCTGGACGTGGGCGGCGGCGCGACCGCCGAGAAAGTCACCGAAGCCTTCAAGATCATGCTGGCCAACAAGAATGTCAAAGGCATTTTGGTCAACATCTTCGGCGGCATCATGAAGTGCGACACCATCGCCAGCGGCGTGATCACCGCTTGCAAGGCCGTGAACCTGTCCGTGCCATTGGTGGTGCGCATGAAGGGCACCAACGACGAGCTGGGCAAGAAGATGCTGGCCGATTCCGGTCTGCCCATCATCTCCGCCGACACCATGGCCGAAGCCGCGACCGCCATCGTCGCAGCCGTTAAGTAATGACTTTGCAGGACGGCGCCCACGCTGCCGTCAGCAACTGATTAGGAACAAACATGTCCATCTACATCAACAAAGACACCAAAGTCATCACGCAAGGCATCACCGGCAAAACCGGTCAATTCCACACTGAGAAGTGCCAGGAATACGCGAACGGCAAAAACTGCTTCGTCGCGGGTGTGAACCCCAAGAAGGCGGGCGAGTCCATCTTCAACATCCCGATTTATTCCACCGTCAAGGAAGCCGCCACCCAAACGGGCGCCACCGTGTCTGTGATTTACGTGCCACCCGCAGGTGCTGCGGCGGCGATCTGGGAAGCGGTGGAAGCCGACCTGGACCTGGCCATTTGCATCACCGAAGGCATTCCAGTGCGCGACATGCTCGAAGTGCGCAACAAAATGAAGGCCAAAGAAGCGGCTGGCGGCAAGCGCACTTTGCTGCTGGGCCCCAACTGCCCCGGCCTGATCACCCCTGACGAAATCAAGATCGGCATCATGCCCGGTCACATCCACCGCAAAGGCCGCATCGGCGTGGTGTCCCGTTCGGGCACTTTGACCTATGAAGCCGTGGCGATGTTGACCGAAGTCGGTTTGGGCCAGTCCAGCGCCGTCGGTATCGGTGGCGACCCGATCAACGGTTTGAAGCACATCGACGTGATGAAGGCTTTCAACGACGATCCAGACACCGACGCCGTGATCATGATCGGTGAAATCGGGGGTCCAGACGAAGCCGAAGCGGCGCAATGGTGCAAGGCCAACATGAAGAAGCCGATTGTGGGCTTCATCGCCGGTGTGACTGCCCCTCCCGGCAAGCGCATGGGTCATGCCGGTGCCTTGATCTCTGGCGGCGCCGATACGGCCGATGCCAAACTGGCCATCATGGAAGAGTGCGGCTTCATCGTCACACGCAACCCCTCTGAGTTGGGCAAATTGCTCAAGGCCCAGCTGAAATAATCAGGGTTAACCCTCGGGCATAAAGCCCGTCCCCTGAACAAGGCTGTGGTTTGCCACAATAGCCAAGCCGGATGTCCTACAGGACAATCCGGCTTTTCGTTTTTTGAACTCATGTTTCGCCGAACCCGCGTCGGCGACTAAGGAACACTGTGGAAGAATTTCTGACCCCTACTTTTTGGTTTGCCGTCGGGCAGATCATCATGATCGACATCCTGCTGGGTGGCGACAACGCTGTGGTGATCGCGCTGGCTTGCCGCCAGTTGCCTGACCACCAACGCACCAAAGGCATCATGTGGGGCACCGCCGGCGCCATCGTCTTGCGCGTCATCCTGATCTTTTTCGCGCTCACCCTGTTGGCGATTCCCTTCCTCAAGTTTGTCGGGGCGTTGTTGCTCATCTGGATTGGTGTGAAACTGCTCACCCCCGATGAAGACGACGACCACAGCAACATCCAGGGCAGCGACAAACTCTGGGGCGCGGTCAAAACCGTGATCATTGCCGACTTGGTGATGAGTGTGGACAACGTGATCGCCATCGCCGGTGCCGCTCAGACCTCGGGCAACGCCGACCACCAAATGCCTTTGGTCATCTTCGGCCTTCTGGTCAGCATCCCGATCATCGTCTGGGGCAGCCAGCTGGTGCTCAAACTCATGGACCGTTTCCCGATCATCATCACCGCCGGCGGCATGCTGCTGGGCTGGATTGCCGGCACCATGATCCAGACCGACCCGGGTCTGGTGGCTTACCTGCCACAAGACAAAGCTTGGGGCTACGGCTTGGGCATTGCGGGTGCGTTGCTGGTGCTGGCCCTGGGTAAAGTGATCATGGCCCGCCGCACGTCCAACGCCGAAGACGCCGCCGTTTGATCCTAAAGTAGGCATTTGGTGGGTGAATGATTTACCATCGAATGCCCTGCGAAAGGAAACCAATCCATGACAAAAAATCAACAAGGTTTGACACTGATCGAGCTGATGATCGTGATCGCGGTCATCGGCATCCTGGGTGCATTGGCTTTGCCCGCTTACCAGGATTACGCCATCCGGGCCAAAGTGTCTGAAATGCTTTTGGCCGCCAATGGTTGCAAAACAGCCGTCAACGAGGCCATCAGCTCGTCGGCCGATGCCAATGTGTCTGCCGCTTTGCCCACCGTCTGCGACAGCCAGGCCAGCAAGTACGTGGCCAGTGTGGCGGTCAACGGCAACGGTGTGATCACGGTGGTGGGCCAGCACAGTGCACTGCGTGGCAGCACCAGTGCTTCGGCCAACGCCATTGCGCTGACCCCGCTGCAAACGGGTGACACCCCCGTCAACGGCAGCACCGATGGCGGCAAAACCATTTCGGGCTGGCGCTGCGGGCCAGCCAGCAGCAATGGTTTGCCCGTGAAGTACCTGCCCGCTTCGTGCAAAGCGTCCTGATCTTGTTCCGCCTGTCCAACGCCCTGCTCAAACCAGGGCGTTTTTCATGGTGATGCCCGCATGCTGAGTCGCCCCGCACAGCGCACCGCACGCCAAAAGCCCTCGCTGCTGCAAAGCCTGCTGTGGGGGCTGCTGCTGGTGCTGCCATGGGTGGCGCCGTGGTCGCCCGGGCCGCAAGCCAATACGGTGCCCCTGCTCGTCAGCTGGGCTTGCATTGGATTGCTGTGGGTCCTTGGGCAAAGCCTGCAAACCATCGACATCGCCCGGGCCTGGGCCATCGCGGCCTTGGTGAGCAGCGCCATGGGGCTCGTCCAATACTTTGGGGCGGCCGAGGGTTTTAGCCCCTGGTTGCATGTCGCGGCTCTGGGTGAGGCGAACGCCAACTTGCGCCAGCGCAACCAGCTGGCCACCTTGCTGGCCATCGGCATCTTGGCGGTGCTGTGGTGGCAAGCGCATGGGCTCAGAACCAGGCACGCGCTGTGGATGTTGGCCCTTTTGGCTGTGGGCAATGCCGCCACGTCCTCGCGCACCGGATTGCTGCACATGCTGCTGGTTTGTGGTTTGGTCGTGTTTTGGTCATTCCGCGCTCGGCTTCCAACCCACAGGCTGTCGGCCCGTTTGGGCTTGGGGGCCTTGGCGATCTATTTGCTGGCCAACTGGCTACTGCCTTGGTGCCTGAGTTGGGTGTCTGGGCAGGCTGTCGTCGACGCGGTGACGCGGATGGGCCACAACGAAGGCTGCGGCAGCCGGCGCGTGCTCTGGGCCAACGTGCTGGAGCTGATCGCCCAAAAACCCTGGGCGGGTTGGGGCTGGGGTGAACTCAAATACGCGCACTACATCACCGCCTATGACGGCAGTCCCGAGAACAGGTTCTGTGACATTTTGGGCAACGCCCACAACTTGCCCTTGCACCTGGCGGTCACGCTGGGCGTCCCGTTCACGGTCCTTTTGGCTTGGGTTTTGCTGGCCGCAGTCGCCAAGTCCAAACCGTGGGCCTGCACCAAGCCCACCCAGCAATTGGCATGGGCGGTACTGGCCGTGATCGGTTTGCACAGCCTGCTGGAGTTTCCGCTTTGGTATGGGCCGTTCCAGATGGCCGTTTTTCTGTGCGGCTGGCTGCTGCTGCGGCCAGACAAAGGCATCGGGGCTGAAGCCTCACGGGGTCTTCAACTGTTGGGTGGTCTGGTGTTGCTGATCGCTTGCATGGTGGCGGCAGATTACGCCCGTGCACGCCAAATTTACATGCCCGCCACGCAACGCTGGGCGGTGTGGCGTGACGATCCATGGGCGGTGTCCCGCAGCAGTTGGTTTTTCAAGCGTGCGGGCACCTTTGCCGAACTGACCACCACCCCCATCACACCAGAAAATGCCGCATGGGTGCTGGCCACCAGCCAGGAGATGCTGCACTACTCGCCCGAGGCCAAAGTGGTGCGCCAGCTGATTTTGAGTGCCCACAGGCTGGGCCGGCAAGATTTGGTGGACTTGCATGCCGCCCGGTGGCAAGCGGCTTTTCCTTCAGAGCCACTGCCCGGTCACAAGCTCTGAGGTGGGTGCGTCACCGTGCGCCACCAGCACCAGCATCCAACCAAAGATTCACCGCACCCAAGCAGAGCCGGTTGATGTCTCTGAGCGGGCAGCATGGGTGTTGGACTCCAGCGGGCCATGAAAAACACCCCAAAGGTTGGATTGGTGTCCAACTTTTGGGGTGCAGTTCACGCAGGTGGTTTTTTATGGTGAAAGACGCGGTGCTTAGAACTTGAACCCAACGCCGACTGTGAAGCCGTTCACCTTGATACCGTCCTTGCTGAAATAATGCATGTAGTCGGCATTCAATGAGGTGCTTGGGTTGATCGCATAACTCAAGCCTGCACCATAAGAAAAACCGCTGTCTCTGTAAGTCTCAGACCCTAGGCCAGGAACAGAGAGGGTTCCTTTGACACGCGCAAAACCAACACGACCAAACATCTCAACATCGTCATTGAGCTTCACCTTGGGCTTCAGGTACAGGCCCACAGCATTGTCAATTTCGAGTTTTGCTTCCGTTGCGACCCCATCAACTTTGACCGTCGCGTCGCTCATTCCAAAAGCAGCCATGCCCTCCACTGCCAAATTGGGGTTGAGTTCATAGCCAAGGAAGCCGCGCAATGCCGAAGGTGAGGCCTTGCCGACTTCACCGTCGCCGGTAATTTTGGCCCTTGTGGTGGTGTAGCCCACTTCGCCGTAAATCTGTGCTTGCGCAGCAACAGAGGCCAAAGCAATGGCTGCGGTGATTGCAAACTTTTTCATACAAAGCTCCTTTAAAAAATGAAAAAGGAGCACATTGTATTGCACATTTATAAATATAAATACTTACATCGGGTCAATAAAAGAGCCTGTTTGACCAACAAGAACGTTTTGGGAATCAATGCTTTCTCAACCGGTTAGCAAGCCGCCCGCTGAGATGACGGGGAACATCGACCGCTTTTCTCCCAGACAAAGCGGGCATTCCCTGGGCACTTGGCCTTTTCGCCCGACCCGTGACGGCCAAGCAGATCCATGCTGTCTCAGACGCCATGCCTGCCCATGCGTGGGACAGAAATGGGACAAAACCTCAATCTGAGAGAGGCACCATCATTGATTTGTTAGCGTTTACTTCCCCGCCACAAAACTCCCCGACTTGCCCCCATGCTTTTCCAGCAAGGTCACGCCGTTCATGGTCATGCCGCGGTCCACGGCTTTGCACATGTCGTAAATGGTGAGCAAGGCGACATTCACCGCGGTCAGGGCTTCCATCTCGACGCCCGTCTGGCCGATGGTTTCGGCGGTGGCGGTGCAGACGATCGCGTTGTCCGCGGGCAGCACTTCAAACTCGACCGCCACACGGGTCAGGCCAATCGGGTGGCACAAGGGGATCAGCTCGCTGGTTTTCTTGGCGCCCATGATGCCGGCGATGCGGGCAATGGCCAGCACATCGCCTTTTTTGGCGGTGCCTGAAGTGACCAGCGCCAGCGTGGCGGGCAGCATCTCGATGCGCCCCGTGGCGACCGCGATGCGGCGGGTGCTGGACTTGCTGCCTACATCCACCATGTGGGCTTGGCCTTGGGCGTCAAAGTGGGTCAAGGCATCGGTCGACTGGGTCATGGCTGAGTGGGTAAAAACCAGTTACAAAGGGTGGATCAGAATGGCGCATCATACGGGGAACACCCGGGGAAATGACGGCGCCTGCTCTCTCTTGATTCATGACCACCAAGACCTTGAAACCTTTCTTTCGTTCTTCCCGTTGGCTCTCGGCCTTGCTGGTCGGCGCTTTGGCCATGCCGCCGGCCTGGGCGCAAAACAACAACTTGCCCTCTTTGGGCAATGGCGAGGGGATTTCGCTGGGGGCCGAGCGCCAATTGGGCGACCGGATTGCCCGCGAACTTTACCGCGATCCGGACTATCTGGAAGACCCTGTTTTGGACGAGTACATCCAGCGCCTGTGGACGCCCTTGGTCAAAGCCGCTGCTGCACGGGGTGAGTTGTCGCCCGAATTGCAAGAGCGTTTTGCTTGGCGCATCTTGCTCGGGCGCGACCGGTCGGTGAACGCGTTTGCTTTGCCTGGCGGCTATCTGGGCGTGCATTTGGGGCTGATCGCCGTGGTCAGCTCGGACGCCGAACTGGCTTCGGTCTTGGCGCACGAATTGAGCCACGTCACGCAACGCCACATCGCCCGCTCCATGGATGAGCAGTCCAAAATGACGCCTTGGGTGATCGGCTCGATGATTTTGGGGGCGATTGCGGTGAGCAAAAATCCTCAAGCCGCTCAAGGCCTGATCGTGGGGGGCCAAGCAGCGGCGATTCAGTCTCAGCTCAGCTACTCGCGCGACATGGAGCGTGAAGCCGACCGGGTGGGTTTTGGCGTGCTGAGCGAGGCCGGCTATGACCCGCAAGGCTTTGTCGGCATGTTCAACAAACTGCAGCAGTCGGCTGGCGTGAATGACAACGGCGCGTACCCCTACCTTCGCAGCCACCCTTTGACCACCGAGCGCATCGCCGACATGCAGGCGCGTTTGCAGCTGACCGGGCCGGTCAAGAGCCCCCCCAGCGACATGGTGCAAGCGATGCTGAGCGCCCGGGCCAAGGTGATGTCACAAAATGACGTGGAAGCTTTGAAAGCTTGGACTCAAGACAGCAAAGCCGCATCAGCACAAGCCACACCCGCCCAAAAAGCGGGCGCACTTTATGCCGCCACATTGGCGCATTTGCAGCTCAGAGAGGGGCGCGCTGCCGAAAGCGCTTTGCAAAGTCTGGTGCCCTTGGCGGCCGCAAACCCGCAAGCCCATCGCTTGGTCACCTTGCTGCAAGCAGAACTGGCCATCCGGCAAGAACGCTTTGCATCCGCCCTTCAAACCTTGGATGCGGCCAGCAGCAAACCTTTCAAGCGACCTGAGTTGATGATCGCGGCACAGGCCTTGCTGCGATTGCCACCGCGCCCTGAGCGGGCCGCCATCACGCTTCAACTGCGCGAATGGGTCACCCAAGCGCCGAACGATGCACAAGCTTGGAACACATTGGCCAGCATGCTGAACTTGCAGGGCCAAGCACTGTCATCGCTGCGCGCCGAAGGCGAAGCCCAAATGGCCCGCATGGACTGGCCAGGTGCGGTGGACCGATTTCGTGCGGCGCAAGATTGGGCACGGAACAACCGACTTCAAGCAGGTGACCACATCGAGGCATCGATTGTGGATACGCGCTTGCGACAGGCTCAAGCCCAAATCAGGGCGATCCAAACTGAGCGTTGAATTTGCATGCGGGATGGCGCTATGATCGCGCTCCGATTGGAGACAGAACATGGCCGGCATCCACATCACCGACATCGAAGCCGCCATCAACCATTGGCGCACCAAGAACCCCTCGCCCGATGGGGTGACACTGCCGCGCGAGTTGCGGGCACTGGCCGAGGTGTATGCCTTGATGGTTTATCACAAACAGGACTTGGCGGACGAGTTCACCTTGCCCTTGGCGGCGGCCGAAGCTTGGCAGGACTGGTACGCCAGCACGCCCGATACGCCTTGCATCGCCATTTGCTCCACCAGCCAAGGCGATGAGGTGTGCAAGGGCTGCGGGCGCAGCTTTGAAGAGGTGCAGTTGTGGATCGAAATGACGCCCGGCGAGAAGCGTGGCATCTGGCAACGCATCACTGCCGACGGCACGTCGTGGCGCTTCAACAAATACGCGGAACGCGCCGCCGAAGATCGCCACTGGGCGCGCGCGGCGGCCGAGGCGCAAACCGCGCTCGACCTCAAACCCGCCGATTAAAAAGTCACTTCCAGCGAATCAGCTCGATGTGCACGCTGCCCTTGTCGCTGCTGAAGGTCACGCTGCCTTCTTGAACGGTGGCTTGCAGTTGCATGCTGCGTTCGGCCAGTTGGGCCAGCTCTTGTGAGCCTTCGGTCGGGACACGCCAGACCTGCAGCTTGTCCAAACGCGTGAGTTTGGTCTCGATGCCCTTCCACCACACTTCGGCCGCATGGTTGAAGCAGTACAGCAAGACTTCATCGGCTTTTTGACAGGCTTTCATGATGGGCTTGTCTTCGGGCTGGCCGACTTCGATCCACATCCGCGTTTGGCCCGTGAAATCGCGCAGGCTGCAATCCGGGTCATCCGGGTCTGACAAACCGGCCCCAAAAGCGAGTTTGCCGTCCCCGTTGCACACGGCCTGCAACTTGTAGGCATTGATGGCCAGCGCCAGCAGGCGGATCATCATGCGCTCGTCGGTCTCGCTGGGGTGGCGCGCGAGCGTGAGCTGGTGGTCTTCGTAATAGCTGTGATCGATGTCAGCGATCGACAGGTTGGCTTTGTAGATGGTGGATTTGAGGGCCATGGTTTCTTTGTGGGAGCGCGCCCCTGCGCGCGAATGCGTCTGGCAAATTCGGCCGCAGGGGCGGCCTCCAACAAGAGATGCGTCAGACGCGACGGGCCAACTCGGCGGCTTTGCCGATGTAGCTGCCCGGCGTCATGGCCAGCAGGCGGTCTTTGTCGGCTTGTGGGATCTCCAAGGCCTGAATCAGGCCATGCAGATCCGCCGCCGTGACGCTCTTGCCGCGGGTCACTTCTTTGAGCTTTTCGTATGCGCCTTGCACGCCATAGCGGCGCATGACGGTCTGGATCGGCTCGGCCAGTACTTCCCAAGCGGCATCCAGGTCCTGCGCCAGTGCTTCTTCGTTCAGCTCCAGTTTGTTCAAACCGGTCATGAGCGAGGCATAGGCCAGCGCGGTATAGCCCAGGCCCACGCCCATGTTGCGCAGCACGGTGGAGTCGGTCAGGTCCCGCTGCCAACGGCTGATGGGCAGCTTTTCACTCAGGTGTTTGAGCACGGCATTGGCCAGGCCCAAGTTGCCTTCGGCGTTTTCAAAGTCGATCGGGTTGACCTTGTGCGGCATGGTGGACGAACCGATCTCGCCGGCCTTCAAGCGCTGCTTGAAATAGCCCAAGCTCACATAGCCCCAAATGTCGCGCGACAAATCAATCAAGATGGTGTTGGTGCGCGCCACCGCGTCAAACAACTCGGCCATGTAGTCGTGCGGCTCGATCTGGATGCTGTAAGGCTGGAACGTGAGGCCCAAGCCCCAGTGGGTGGACTGCGTGTCGCTGATCTCAGGCGTCTCGACCACTTGGCGAGCGAAGGCTTCCCAGTCAAAGTCTGGCCAGGCCGAAAAGTGGGCGTTGTAATTGCCCACAGCGCCGTTCATCTTGCCCATCAGCTGCACCGCCGCAATTTTGCTGCGGCAGCTGTTCAGGCGCATCACCACATTGGCCATCTCCTTGCCGACGGTGGTGGGGCTGGCCGTCTGCCCGTGTGTGCGGCTGAGCATGGGCACCTCGGCGAATTGGTGCGCCATCTCGCGCAATTTGCCGATCAGGCCGTCGAGCCCCGGCAAGATCACCTGCGCTCGGGCCCCCTTGAGTTGCAAGGCGTGGCTGGTGTTGTTGATGTCTTCACTGGTGCATGCAAAGTGGACAAACTCCGCGGCTTTTTCGAGCTCTGGCCGGTCCTTGAATTTGGATTTGATCCAGTACTCCACCGCCTTGACGTCGTGGTTGGTGGTTTTCTCGAACTCTTTGATGGCCAAGGCATCCGCTTCCGAAAAGTGCTTCACCAAACCGGTCAAGTAACTGCGTGCGCCAGGCGTCAGTGGCTTGAACTCGTCAAAACCCGCATCGGACAAAGCGATGAACCAAGCGATTTCCACCTGCACACGGCGGTGCATATAACCTTGCTCGCTCATGAGCGGGCGCAAGGCATTGAGTTTGCTGGCGTAACGGCCATCCAGCGGGGACAGAGCGGCAATGGGGGTGAAATTCATGCTTTGATTGTAATTCCCACCACCTTCGCGTTCGGCGCCCCGTCAAATGGCGATAGGACCAGAAATTGGCACGGTGTTTCACCTAGAATCGGCCATCGTTCAACGGCATTACCCGCACCCTCTATGAAACTCATCGGCTCCGTCACCAGTCCCTATGTTCGCAAGGTGCGCATCGTCATGGCCGAGAAAAAACTGGACTACCAGTTTGTCACCGAAGATGTGTGGTCCGCACAGACCAGCATTCACGCCACCAACCCCTTGGGCAAGGTGCCTTGCTTGGTCATGGAGGGGGGTGAAGCGGTGTTCGATTCGCGCGTGATCGTGGAGTACCTGGACACCTTGTCACCCGTGGGCAAACTGATTCCTACCGCTGGCCGTGAACGCGCCGAAGTCAAAACCTGGGAAGCCTTGGCAGACGGCCTGCTGGATGCGGCTTTGTTGGCCCGCATGGAGGCGGTCTGGACCGAGCGCCAAGACAGCCAGCGCAGCCAAGCCTGGATCGACCGTCAGCTGGACAAAATCCAACACGCCCTGCGTGCCATGAGCCACGGCCTGGGGGAAAAACCCTTTTGCTCGGGCATCCACCTGACGCTGTCGGACATCGCGGTGGGCTGCGCTGTGGGTTACCTGGACTTCCGCTTCCCGCACATCGACTGGCGCACGCCGCATCCGAATCTGCACAAGCTGTACGACAAATTGGCGCAGCGCCCAAGCTTCGTGGACAGCTTGCCCAGCTGACATTGGGCAGCGCTTGCGCGCAATCAGGTGTTGGCGCGTTTTTTCAGCCAACGCATCACGCCACCCAACACCGGCAGTTTCTCGTAGAGCTCTTCCGCCGCATCCCAATAGTCACGGTGCATCGTCACCAAGCCCTGTGCGTTGAACACCACATGGCTGGCGCCGCGCACCGCTTGCAGGGTGGTGGTGTCAAAACGCTTGAAGCGAAAGCGGAACTCCCAAGTCAAGAAGGCTTGGGCGCCGTCCACCACCTGCGCGGTCACGACAAAGTGCGGTTGCTCCAGCGCCACGTACATGTGCCGAAAAATGCGTTCGATCTCAGGCAGGCCCTGCACTTCGTTGAACGGGTCCTTGAACGTGGCTTGCGCGTCATAGACCGTGCGCAACTGCGCCACGCTTTGCGGCGACAGGGTCTCAAAAAACGTGGCCAGATTTTGTGTGGCTTGTCGTGTGTCCATGATCGGCTTTCATTGCAGGCTTACAAGCCTGTGAACCAGCGCACCAAGGGGAAGTAGATGCGGTACGGCAGCACGCGCAACAGCTTGAGCCAAAGCGTGAAGCGCTTGGGGAAATGGATGTCAAACTGGCCCTGGGCCCAGCCCTTGAGCATTTCGCGCGCGGCCTCTTCGGGGCTGATCAGGGCGGGCATGGTGAACTGGTTTTGTGCGGTCAGCGGCGTGGCCACAAAGCCAGGGTTGACCACGCTCACGCCGATGCCCCGGTCCTGCAAGTCCACATAAAGCGTTTCGGCCAAGTGGGTGAGCGCGGCCTTGGTCGGGCCATAGGCCAGGCCATTGGGCAAACCGCGCCAGCCCGCCACACTGCTGACCAACGTGATGTGGCCGCGACCTCGCGCGAGCATGTCGGGCAGCACCGCATCGATGACCTGCAGCGCGCCTTGATAGTTGACTTTGTCGTGCTGCAGCATCTGCGCCAGATCCATCGCGTGGGCGCGTTGGGCTTGGTAATAACCTGCGGCATAGACCACCATGTCGAGCGGGCCTTCGGCCAGCAGGGCCCGGGCCGTGGCCTGCACTTGGGGGGCGTCGCACACATCGAGCACGCGCCACTGCACGCCAGCATCTTGCGCGGCCCAGTCGAGCACGCCTTGCGGGTTGCGGGCCGAGACCACCACCTGGGCGCCTGCCGCACGCAGTGCCTGCGCACAGGCCAGGCCAATGCCGGTCGATGCGCCCACCAGCCAAACGCGGCGGCCATGCCAATCGGAGATCTGCGGGTTCAAGCTCATGCGGCTCAACCTGGCTTGGCCGTCAAAGGCGTGCGGCGTGTGAAGGACAAGGTGACCTCGCCCAACTTCACGCCCCATTTGCTCATGGTGGCCTTGTTGAGCATGACGCGCTCGTCCATCAGGTACATCCAGTCGTCAAAGTCAACGTGCCAAACCCGGCCATCCACCGGCAAGGCCATTGTGTAGCCCCAGCGGAATGCGTTGCCGCTGACTTGGCCCCTGGCCTCGCCCACCACGTCGTCGGCGCGGCCCGTGTAGCTGCCGTTCGCTCCGGCCTGGAGTTTCCAGATGCGGCGCTGCTTCGTACCGTCCGAGTACACAAAGGCTTCGTCCAGCACGCCTGCATCGCCATTCCAGCTGCAATCCATCACCACGGTGAAGCGTTTGACCACTTGGCCGCTGCGGTCCGTGAAAACACCCCAAGCATCGAGGGTGCCGTTGAAGTAGGTGCGCAAATCCAAGAGCGGTTTTTCTTGTGCGTAGCTTTGCACCTGGGGCCCCGCGCAACTGGCCAGAAAAGGTGTGGCCGCTGCCACGGGCAACACGGCCAATCGGGTCAAAGCGGTGCGGCGGTGGATGAGGCGGGTTGGCTGGCGCATGGTGGGGCTTTCCTTGTGGGGGTTCAAAACGGCTTCAAGCTGAGGGGTGGGCCGTGGCGGGGCCCGCCATCAAATCGGGGCGGCGCATCAGGCCGGCGTACAAAGCCCATCCGGCCAGAAGCTTGAGCACGCAGGGCAGCAAGCCATAAGCCAGACTCAAAGCCAGCACGGCATCGGCGCCCTGCTGACCCGGTGCGTAGCCCCACAGTCCCAGCAAGGGCAGGGACAGTCCGGCCGCCAAGGCCAGATTGAGCTTGGTCGCCAGATTCCACCAGCCCATGAAAGCGCCGTCTGTGCGGCCACGCTCACCACAGCGGTCAATCAATTGGTTGAGCAGGGCGCTGGGCACGGTCAAATCCGCGCCCAGCGCCATGCCCGACAAGGCGCACACCCACAAAAATCCTGTGGTGTCGCCCGCGCCCAGTGTGACCACGCTCACAAAGGCCAGCACCGACAAAGCCATGCCTGTGGCCCAAGTGCGCAGCAGACCCATGCGGTCAATCACCTTCAACCACAGTGGAAACGACAGGGCCCCGGCGGCAAAGTACAAACCCAAAAACAAGGGCTCCATGGCCTTGGGCGCTTGCAAAAGGTCTTGCACAAAAAACAGCACCAAGGTGGCGGGCACGGCGCTGGCCAGGCCGTTGAGCATGAACACCATCAGAAGGCGGCGAAAACCAGCGTGCTGCCAAGGCTGCCAAAGGCTGCCATCTTGGGCATGGCTTTGCGGCACCGTCACAGCAGATGTCAAGGCGCGGCGTGCAAGGCGCTGCCAAGTGAACAGGCCCAGCGCCAGCATCGCCACCAGCAGCCCCGTGGTCAGTGGCCAACCCCACAGCGCAGGCAAAGCCGATGCCAACAACACGCCCACCAGCGCAAAGCCCTCACGCCAAGCGACCCAGCGACTTTGCACCAGGGCGCCACCGCCCTGCCGCGCCGCCCAGGCCTGGTGCAAGATGCCCAAGCCGCTGTAGGCCAAGTGGCTGAGTGTGAGCGCGGCGCCCACCCACACCCACAAGCCCGCAGCGGACAAGGCTGTGGCCGGCGGAAAAAACAAGGCCGCAAAACCCAGCGCCACGGCCAGCGCCAACAACACCGCCGCCAGCCACACAGCCTGCCAGGAGTGACGGTAGAGGCGGTCGCCCCAACGCCCCAGCCACGGATCCACCACCGCGTCGACGGTTCGGCTGATCAGCAACACCCCCCCCAGTGCGGCCAAGGGCACACCGTACTGCTGGGCATACACATTGGGCAAATGCACATAGACAGGCAGCGCCACAAAGGCCAGCGGCAAACCCAGCAAGCCATACGACGCGAAGGCAGGGCTGGGTGCGGTGGTGCTGCCGACGTCTGGGGTCACAGCGCTCATGGCTGCAAGCCTTGCAAGAGCTGGGCGCGCATTTGCGGCTCGGAGGTGCGCTCGTCCAGCCAGATGCCAAAAAACAAGCGCGCAAAGGCCACATCCTGGATGGCCCCTGCGCGCTGGCCGTTGACCCAAAACTCGGCACCTATGCCTGGCAGGTTCACGCCGGTGATGCGCTCGCCTGCAGACACATTGGGGAACAGGTCTCGCATGGCTGATTGCCAGTTTTGCACTTGCGCCTCGCTGAGGCTGCCCACACGCCGCATTTCGTCGATCGAGCGGCTGGCAATCGCAGCGCCTTCGAGCTTGCGCAGGTACTGCAACTCCAGCGCGAAGGGGAACTGAACCGCTTGCCCGTAGCGAAAGCCAACCGGCGTCCAGAGTCGGGCGTCATACACCTCAAAACCCCAGACCCGCAAGCGCACGGGCGGGGTGGGCACGACGCCCTTGAGCGCCGCCACTTCGGGTCGACTGAACTGCGCGGTAAGAGGGTGACCCCCAGCCTGGGTCTGCGTCTGCGTCTGCGTCTGCGCTTGTGCAGGGCTGAAAAGAGCGAGCACCAGCCAAGCACTGACGATGAGCGCCACACAAGAGGCTGGGTGCGCAAACGGCCGGCTGCGCATGGCTTGCATCGTTTTCAGAGGCTTGGGCATGTTCTGTTCAACCGGGTTTGGCCAAAGTGAACTGCACCACGTCGATGTTGGCCTCATCGAACGCGGCTTCGCAATAGGCCAGATAAAAGGACCACAAACGGATGAAGCGGTCGTCAAATTTCAGGGTGCGCACGGTGTCGAGTTGGGACATGAAACTTTCGCGCCAGCGGCGCAGGGTCTCGGCGTAGTCGGGGCCGAAGTTCAATTCATCAACCACCTGCAAGCCCGCCGCTTGTGCCTGCTTGCGAAACTCACTGGGGCTGGGCAAACAGCCGCCCGGAAAAATGTACTGTTGGATGAAATCGGTCGATTGCACATAGCGCTCAAAAAAGCGGTCGTCAATCGTGATGCTCTGCACGCACGCGCGGCCGCCGGGCTTGAGCATGCGGCTGATGGTTTGAAAGTACGTTGGCCAATATGCCTGGCCCACCGCCTCGATCATCTCGATGGAGCAGACCGCGTCATAGGGCCCATCGTCGATGTCACGGTAGTCTTGCAAACGCAAATCGGCGCGTTGTGGCACGCCCAGCGATTGCATGCGGGCGTTGGCAAACGCCAGCTGCTCGGTCGACAAGGTCACACCCGTGATGTTCGCCCCAAACTCGGTGGTGGCCGCTTCGGCCAAAGCGCCCCAGCCGCAGCCGATCTCCAGCACGCGGTCACCCGGCTTCGCGTTGACCATGCGCAGGGCGCGGCGCACCTTGGCTTTTTGGGCCTCGGCCATGTCTTTGCCGTGGTCGCCTTCGAACCAGGCCGACGAGTAGTTCATGGTGCCGTCAAGCCACAGCTCGTAGAAAGCATTGCCCAAGTCGTAATGGGCGTGGATGTTTTTGCGGCTGTTGCTGCGGTTGTTGCGGTTGAGCAGGTGCTTGATGCGGTAGAACAAACGCCCCAACCAATGGCCATATATCGCGCTCTCGATGTGGTCGCGGTTGGCAATCGTCAAGCGCAGCAAGGCCGCCAAATCGGGGGTGGTCCAGTCGCCCGCCATGTAGCCTTCGGCAAAACCAATGTCACCCGATTTGAGCACCTCGGCACACATGTCCCAGCGGTGGATGTGCAGGGCCGCAAACGGCGCTTCGTGGGTGCCAAAAACCTGGTGGTTGCCATCGGGCGCGTGCACCGTGAGCGTGCCGATTTTCAGACGGGTCAAGAGGCTGAGCAAACGCGCGGCGGCTTTGGGCAGGCTGGCGTGCGAAATGGTGGTGGCGCGTGCGCCCAAGGCATGGGCAGCGTCGGCGGTCTTCATGGTGGGTGGCATCCGGTGGGGTCCTGTGTTCATCGGGTCACAAAATCGCGGGGCGGTTCGGGCTTGTGCCAAAACGGTACTTTTTTCAGCCACAGCAGCAAGGCGTGCCAATGGATGCGGGCCACCACACCCAAGGTGAGCAGCGGAAACCGCCACACCACGCGGCGCAAGGCCGAAGCGGTGGCGGGCTCGAGCACACCGCTCCAACTGGTGTCGATCAAGGGGCCGTCGTCATCGCCATGGTCCACACGCGCGACGATGCGGTCTTGCCCGCCGTGCATCACGCGCATGAAGCGAAAGCGGTACTCGCCCTGCACATCACAAAAAGGCGAGACGTGGAAAACCTTGTGGGCCAGCATGGTTTGACCATATTGGGGCTCGGGCAGCAGGTAGCAATGGCGTTCGCCAAAGGTGTTGTTCACCTCCGCCACGATGGCGGCCAGGCGGCCATCGGCTCGGTGCACGTACCAAAAACTCACGGGTTTGAAGGCGTGGCCCAGCACACGCGGAAAGGCCTGCAGCCAAACTTCGCCGGTGGCGTCTTCAATGCCTTCGCGCTGCAGCAACTCATCGAGCCAGGCCAGTGCACCGCCGGTCTCGATGGGGCGGCCATCGCCGTGATCGGCATCGTGGAAGGCAAACCAAGCGCGGCGGTTGATGGCCAGGGCCGTGGTGCAGCGGCCCTCTTGAATGCTGCGCATGGGCAGCATCAAAAACGCGCTCGGGTATGCAAAAGCGTGGTGCGCCGGGCGGTGGCGCGTGTGCCGCACCTGGCCCCAACCGATGAGCGCAGTGGCAGGCTTCATGCCGCCCACTTGTCTTGCAAGGGGCCGCGTTGATCGGCGATGCGCTGAAGCAAAGACCGGCCCACTTGCAGGCCCGACTTGAGGCCGTCTTCGTGAAAGCCGTAACCCGTCCAAGCCCCGGCGTACCAAGTGTGCTGCTGGCCTTGCAGCAGCGGCAAGCGCTTTTGTGCCTCGATGGCGGCCAGGTCAAACACCGGGTGGGCGTAGTCGTATTCACCCACGATGGTGGCCGGATCGATGTCGTGCAGCGGATTGAGCGAGACCACCACAGGCTGCGCAAACGGGATGCGTTGCAAGCGGTTGAGCAAATAATGCAGGCACACCCGGGAAGACTCCCGCTCACCGCTGGCGGCGCGTTCGTAGTTCCAGGCCGCCCAGGTCTTGGGGTTGGCCGGCAGCACGCTGGCATCGGTGTGCAGCACAGCGCGGTTGTCCTGGTAGCGGATGGCCCCCAGCAAACTGCGCTCGTAGGTGCTGGCCTCACGGAGCATGCCGAGTGCCTGGTCGGTGTGGGTGGCAATGACCACTTGGTCAAAACGCTCGGCATGCCCATCGGTGACGATGCGCACGCCTTGTGCGTCGCGCTCGATCAAGCGCACCGGGGTGTTCAGGCGCTTGTCGTGCACACCCGCCAGAATCTTCTCGACATAGTTGCGCGCGCCGCCCACCACACTGAACCACTGGGGGCGGTTCGTCACCTGGATGAGGCCGTGGTTGTGACAAAAGCGGATCATGGTCACCACGGGGAACTGCAGCATCTGGTCGGTGGGGCAACTCCAGATGCAGCCCAGCATGGGCAAGAAATACCAGTCACGGAAAGGCTCGCTGAAACGGTGCGTGCGCAAAAATTCGGACAGGGGCTGCTGCAGCTCGGTTTCACGCTGCTCTTTGGCGATGCGGGTGCACAGGGCGTTGAAGCGCATCACATCGGCCAACATGCGCCAAAAGCGTGGGTTGACCAAATTGCTGCGCTGCGCGAACACGCTGTTCAAGTCGGTGCCGCTCCACTCCAACGTTTTGCCGTTCAATGCCCCCGGGACTTTCACCGAAAACGACATGTCGGACGGTGCGGTCTCGACATTCAATTCGGCAAACAGCTGGATCAGGTTGGGGTAGGTGCGTTCATTGAACACCAAAAAGCCCGTGTCCACGCCGTGCGTGAGCATGCCTTGCGGCGTGGGCAGCGTGATGTCGACCGTGTGGGTATGACCGCCAAAGTAGTCGCCGGCCTCGAACACGGTGATGTCGGCATGGTCTTTCAGGGTGTGGGCCACGGCCAAGCCGGATATGCCCGAGCCCACGATGGCCAGTTTCATGCGCGGCGCTGTGGTCGCGCTCATGGCTGGGCTTTCAAGGCTTTGTCGATGGCCGACAACAGCGTTTTGCTTTCCGGCCCGGTCATGCTGCTGTACTGGTCAATGACCTTGCCGTCACGCCCGATCAGGTATTTGTGAAAGTTCCAGCGCGGCTTTTGGCCGCTTTGTGCGGTGAGCTGTTTGAACAGCGGCGCTGCGCCATCGCCCGTGACCTGGGTTTTGGTGAACATGGGGAATTTCACGCCAAACGTACTTTCGCAAAAGTCAGCAATCTCTTTGTTGCTGCCTTTTTCTTGGGCAAAGTCATTCGAGGGAAAGCCCAAAACCACCAAGCCTTTGTCTTTGTATTGGCTGCTCAGCGTTTCCAAACCCTTGTACTGCGAGGTGAAACCACAAAAGCTGGCGGTGTTGACCACCAAAACCACTTTGCCCGCGTATTGACACAAAGACTGCGGCTTTTCGTCCTGCAGACGGTCAAAGGTGTGGTTCAACAAAGCGGGGCACGAGGCTGTTGGGCTGGCGGCTTGGGCCATCTGCACCACCAAACCGAGCACGGCCACCAAGATGGCCCAAGCCAAGCGGCTGACCCAAGGATTGACTCGTAAGTTGTTCATTTGCACTTAAAAACCTATTTTGTGACCGATGAGTTTAAACTCGATTCCTCCGATTGTCACTTTTGCCCTTGCGCTCAAAGAAAGCACCATGACCAAACCCTCAGGTTTCAAAGGGAACAAACAGGATTTGCCCCAAAAACCCTGTCTGGTTTGCGGCCGTCCCATGAGTTGGCGCAAGAGCTGGGCCAAGAACTGGGACCAGGTTTTTTACTGCAGCGACCGCTGCCGAGCCGCCAAAAACAAAGTGCCCGCATGACACGCCACCTGATCTTGGTGCTGGGTGACCAGCTCGGCTGGGACAACCCCGCACTGGCCGACTTTGACCCGAGCCAAGACCGCTTGTTGCTGATCGAAGCCGACAGCGAAGCGCAAGAGGTCTGGAACCACAAAGCCCGCATCGCCTTGTTTTTGTCCGGCATGCGCCACTTTGCCAACGAGGCCCACCGCCGCCGCTGGCCCTGCACTTGCATGAAGCTGGACGACCCCGAGCTGCCCTCCGACTTCGCGGGGCGCTTGGCCCATGCGCTGCACACACACGCCCCCCAAGCCTTGGTGGTGATGGAGGCTGGGGCCTGGCGCATGGAGCGGCTGATCGAAGACGCTGCCGAGCAGCACCAGACGCTGCTGCGCTGGGTGGCCGACACGCACAGTTTGTGCAGCCGCGCCGCATTTGCCAAATGGGCGGGCGACAAAAAAGAGCTCCGCATGGAGTTCTTTTACCGCGAGATGCGCAAGCGCCACGGCATCCTGATGGCGGGCAAGGAGCCCATCGGCGGGCAATGGAATTTTGATGCCGACAACCGCAAAGGCTTTGGTGCCAAAGGGCCAGGCAGCGTGCCCGCGCCTGCGCGCTTTGCGCCCGACCGCGTCACGCAAGACGTGATCGACATGGTCAACACGCGTTTTGCCCAGCACCCGGGCTCGTTGGAACAGTTTTCTTGGCCCGTGACCCGCGAAGACGCCTTGGTGGCGTTGCAGCACTTCATCGACCAGCGCCTGGAAAACTTTGGCGCCTGGCAAGACGCGATGTGGACCACGCTGCCCTTTGGCTGGCACGCCCTGGTGGGCAGCAGCCTGAACCTGCACCTGCTGAACCCACGCGAAGTGATCGTGGCCGCCGAGCAGGCCTACCACGCACGCGGCTTGCCGCTGGCCAGCGTAGAGGGTTTCATTCGCCAAGTGCTGGGCTGGCGCGAGTTCATTCGGGGGGTGTACTGGTTGGACATGCCGCACATGGCCGAGGCCAACCACTACGGCCACACCCGCGACCTGCCCAAGTGGTACTGGACAGGCGACACCCACATGGCCTGCATGCAAGCGACCATCGGCCAAACCTTGCAACACGGCTATGCCCACCACATCCAGCGGCTCATGGTCACGGGGCAGTTTGCGGTGCTGGCCGGGCTGTCACCGCAGCAAGTCAGCGCCTGGTACCGCGCCATGTACGTGGACGCGGTCGAATGGGTGGAAACGCCCAACACGCTGGGGATGGCCCTGCACGCCAATGGCGGACGCTTCACCAGCAAGCCCTATGTGGCCAGCGGCCAATATGTGAGCCGCATGAGCAACTACTGCAAAGGCTGCCGCTACCAACCCGAGGTCCGCACAGGCCCCAGCGCCTGCCCCATGACCACGCTGTACTGGGACTTTTTGATCCGCCACGAACAAGACTTTGCTGGCAACCCGCGCACCGCCCTCATGGTCAAGCATGTGGGCCGCATGGACGAGGAAGGCAAAGCCCAGATACGGGCCCAAGCCGATGCCACGCGTGCGGGGCTGGACAGCGTCTAGCCCAGGTGGGTGTGCGCCATTGCCTTTCCATATGATGCGGGTTAATTTAAAAAATCAAATCCATCACTTGCCATGAAACACATGTCAGCGCCCAAAACACTTCAGCGCAAAGTCAAGCGTGCGGTCTCAACGCTGTTGTTGGGCGGCATGTTCTTTTCCTACAGCACCAACGCAGAAGCACCGCTGGACATCCGCGTGGCCCTGGTCATCGGTAACGCTGCCTACAAAAACGTGCCCGCTCTCGTCAACGCCACCAACGACGCCAAGTCGATGTCCACGGTGCTGCGCAAACTGGGCTTCAACGTCGTGGAAGTGGTCGATGGCAGCAAAGACCAAATGAACAAAGCCATTGAGCAGTTGCAGCTGCAGCTCAAAGGCCGTCAAGCTGTGGGCATGCTTTATTACGCAGGCCACGGCCTTCAGCTGGACTGGCGCAACTTCATGGTGCCCGTTGACGCCAAGCTCGAAGAAGCCTCCGACGTGCCCAAGCAAACAATTGACATTGAGAGTGTCATGGATGTGCTCAAAAAATCTGGCACCCGGATGAACATCATCGTGCTGGACGCTTGCCGCGACAACCCCTTCGCAGAAAAAGCCAGTGGCAAAGGTTTGGCACAACTGGATGCGCCGCCTGGCACCTATTTGGCATTTGCCACATCACCCGGCAACGTGGCCGAGGACGGCGACGCCGCTGACGGCAATGGACTTTTCACCCAGTATTTGCTCAAAGAGCTGCAGCGACCCGCCAAGATCGAAGATGTATTTAAGCGGGTGCGTTTGCAGGTCAGACAGAAAAGCCAAGGCCGTCAAATCCCTTGGGACTCGAGCAGCCTGGAGGATGACTTCGCTTTCAACGATGGCAAGAAGTTCACTTTCAACCCCGATGATCTGATCCAAGAAGCGCAACGGGCCAAAGACAAAGAGGCCAAGCTCAAGCAAGAGGCCGAAGCCGCGGTTCAGCGCGAAAAAGCATTGGCAGAGCTGCGAAAAATGGAACAGCAACGGCTGGCTGAAGCGCAGAAGATTCAAGAGACCGCGGCAAGGCAAAAAGCCGAAGCCGAGGCCAAAGAAAGAGAACGGCAGTTGGCCATCGCTGCAGAGCAAGAGCGTCTCAAATCCGCAGCGGCAGCTCAAGCGCTGGAGCGGGCGCGCGCCGCTGAAGTGCAACGCTTGCAAGACATTGAGCAAGCCAAGCTGCAGGCTGCGCAAGAGGATCGCAAGAGCAAGCTCTCGCAAGAAGCCGCGCGCGAGCAGCAGTTTGCCGAAGAAAAAGCCGAGTGGGACAAAATCAAAGACAGCAAAAATGTCAAAGATATTTATGCTTTCATGAACAAGTTTCCCAGTGGCATGCTCAGTGAGTTAGCAGGGACGAAGCTTGAAATTTTGGAAAAAGCCCAAATCAAGCCACAAGCAGACAAACAAGGGCGGGTCCAAGAATTTGCACCAAGACGGTATGCGAAAGATGATGCATTTGAGTTCGTTGGCAAGGACGGCCTGACGGGTTTGGTGACTTGGCGGCAGACCTTCAATGTGTTGAGCGTTGACGAAGAAGGGGCCGAGGTACAAGGCACCAGGACTGGCAGTCCAGCGTGGAAATTGCGGGTCTCACACGCAGGCCTTCAATACAGCGACCGCTCGGGGAAATACGACCCCCCGATCACGCTGATGCCCGCCGGTCTGCTTCAAGTGGGCTACAAATGGAATGCGCGAACCCAAGTCATCAGCGCAACAAAGCAAAAGCAAGAGTGGGCCGAGATTTCGGCCAAGATCGTTGCCCGCGAATCCATTGAGGTGCCTGCCGGCAAATTTGACACCTTCAAAATAGAAATTTCTTGGGTCTTTCAGTCAGGGCTGAGGGCCAAGCAAACCATTTGGACCGACCCCTCCGTTGGCGTTGCCATTCGAATTCATTGGCAGGAGTATCGATCAAATGGAACGAGAGATTTTACTGTTCGGGAACTGACCTCGATGAAGCGGTTGAACACCATTGCCGCCATTTCCAAGCCGTGACTGGGTGGGTAGCGCTCAGCTTCAAACCAGCGCATTTCAAGCTGCAAAGACCTCAAACCAACATCGGGGCGCTGAAAACTGGCACCCACACCGACACCCGATGCGAGGCCTTAAGAACAGATAAAAATGATGGCGCCGCTCATTTGCGCCGACCGATTTGTTGGCGCACATGCCGCTGAAAGGCCAGGGCCAGTGGCGAGAGTTTTTTGCCGGCTGGGTAGACGATGTGCCAGGCCGAGGGCAAGGGAAAGCCCTGCACATCGATCACGCTGACACCATTTTCTTTTTGATGGCCATGCAGCGCGTGCCGCGAAACCACGCCGATGCCCAAACCACCCGCCACCGATTCCTTGATGGCCTCGTTGCTGCCCAGCTCCAAGCGCACATCGGGGCGAAACTTCATTTGGCGGAAAAATTGATCGCCCGCCATGCGCGTGCCGGAGCCTTTTTCGCGAAAAATAAAGCGGCGCTCGGCCAAATCTTGCAAAGACACCTCGCGGCGTTTGGCCAGCGGGTCTGCGCTGGGCGCAATCACCACAATCGGGTTGGGCATGAAGGCCTCATCGCCCAAGTCCATGTCTTTCGGGGGCATGGACATGATGTACAAATCGTCCAAGTTGTCACGCAAGCGCTGCACCACGCCGTCGCGGTTCAAGATTTCCAGCGACACGTCAATGGCCGGGTGGCGCTTGCAAAAGCTGCCGATCAGGTGCGGCATGAAGTACTTGGCGGTGCTGACCACCGCCACACGCAGCTTGCCGCGCGACAAGCCCTTGGCGGCGTCCACGTTTTGCTCAAAGGCATCCCAAGTCTGTGCCACCGCTCGGGCTGTTTGCGCCAGCTCCTGGCCCACCTGGGTCAAGTAAAGCTTTTTGCCCACCAGCTCGTACAAGGGCAATCCCACGGCCACCGCCATGTCCTTGAGTTGCATGGAGGCCGTGGGCTGGGTGACGTGCATCACTTTGGCCGCGGCACTCACGCTCCCAGTTTCGGCCAGTGCCAAAAAAAGTCGCAATTGACGGAAACTGACATTCATAGATTTTTATCTATATTCAAAGGTTGAAGAATCGATTTTACAAATGTTCTGTCCATTTTTATGATCGGCGCAAGGAACACACCCATGCACAATCTGATCGACCCCGCCATCCTCTTTTTCATCTTTGGCGTGCTGGCGGGCACCGTCAAATCCAACCTCGAAATCCCGCCCGCCATCTCGCGCTTTTTGTCGCTCTACCTCTTGATGGCCTTGGGCCTGAAAGGCGGCTTTGCGTTGTCGACATCAGGCTTGACGGCCACTGTGGGCATCAGCTTGGCGGCCGCGGTGGCACTGGCCATCGTCATCCCCCTGATCGGTTACACCGTGTTGCGCCGGTTTGTGTCGGGCTTTGACGCAGCGGCTGTCGCAGCCACTTATGGTTCGGTCAGCGCCGTGACCTTCGTCACGGCGGTGCAGACCCTCGAGAACCAAGGCGTGCCTTACGGCGGGCACATGGCTGCGGCCATGGCCTTGATGGAGTCACCCGCCATCATCCTGGCGGTGGTGTTGGCCAATTCATTGCGGCAAAAGCAAGCCTCGGGCGTGGTGATGCAAGCCGGTGGCGGGGCCGCACTGGGTGGCGCTGGCGCGCCGCATGGCGCATCGATCGGGAAAATTCTGCACGAGTCTTTCACCGATGGGGCGCAGTTGCTGCTGCTGGGCGCCATGGTCATTGGTTTGATCACAGGCGATGCTGGAAAAGAGGCGATGGCACCGTTTTCGGTGGACCTGTTCAAAGGCATGCTGGCCTTCTTTTTGCTCGACATGGGCTTGATGGCAGCGCGCAACTTGCCCCAAGTCAAAGGCCAGTCGCCCGTGTTGATCGCCTACGCCGTGCTCGGGCCCATCGTGCATGCCGCTTTGGCCCTGGGCCTGGCTGTGGCCTTGCAACTGAGCGCAGGCGATGGGGCCTTGCTCATGGTCCTGGCCGCCAGCGCCTCCTACATCGCGGTGCCCGCCGTGCTGCGCACCGCTTTGCCCGAAGCCAAGCCCGCGCTGTATTTCGGACTGAGCCTGGGCTTGACCTTTCCCCTGAACATCGTGCTGGGCATCCCGGTTTATCTGGCGGTGGCGCAGGCTGTTCTGACCTGACGCTCACGGGTTTTCAGTGCGCTCTAAACCGAGCGCATCAAACCACCGTCCACCCGGATGTTCTGGCCCGTGATGTAGGCGGCGCCTTCTGAAGCCAAAAAAGCGATGGTCGCGGCCACTTCCTCGCTGGTGCCATAGCGCTGCATGGGCACGCTCTCGCGGCGCTCTTCTTTGGCGGGGAGGCTATCGATCCAGCCAGGCAAGACGTTGTTGATGCGCACATTGTGCGCAGCGTGCTCATCGGCAAACAGCTTGGTGAAAGCCGCCCAACTCACGCCCCAGCGCCTCGCCCTTGCCGGACGAGGACAAGACGGCCACCTGAAAGCCATCCTGAGCCAATCGGCGTGCCGCAGCCGCCCCCATGCCGCTGCCACCCCCCACCACCACCGCCACTTTGTTGCTCATGCTTTGCTCCTGGTGTGTGTGATTTTTCTGTACATCCGCCCGCTCCACTGACCCAAGTCATCCAAGTAAGTGAACACCACGGGCACCACCAACAAGCTGAGCACGGTGCTGGTGAGCAAGCCACCGATCACGGCGATCGCCATCGGTGAGCGGAAACTCGCGTCCGCTGCGCCCCAGCCCACCGCAATTGGCAGCATGCCTGCACCCATGGCAATCGTCGTCATGACAATCGGTCTGGCGCGTTTGTGGCAGGCGTCCAGGATGGCGTCCCAGCGGCTCATGGGGGCCACGGCAGCTTGGTCGCCCTCGGCCGCCTTGCCGCGCCGGGCTTCAATGGCGTACTCCACCAACAAGATGGAGTTTTTGGTGGCGATGCCCATGAGCATGATCAGGCCAATGAGCGAAGGCATGGAAAAGCTCTTTTGCGCGATCAACAAGCCCACAAAGGCACCCCCCAAAGACAGCGGCAGCGCCGCCAAGATCGTGATGGGGTGCAAGAAGCCTTTGAACAACAACACCAGCACGATGTAGATGCACAGCACGCCGATCATCATGGCCAGACCAAAGCTGGCAAAGAGTTCGCCCATGACTTCGGCGTCACCCACTTCCACCACCTTCACGCCCGGCGGCAGGGTTTGCAAGGCGGGCAGTTTTTGGACGGCTTGCGTCACGTCGCCCAGCGGCATGCCCGAGAGCTCGATTTCGAAGTTGATGTTGCGCTGGCGGTCGTAACGGTCAATCACCGCCGGGCCACCCGCCACCTCGATGCTGGCCACCTGGCCCAACATGACCGGGCCACGGCTGCCGGGCACCATCAGGCGCGCCAGCGTGCTCAGGTCGTGGCGGGATTCTTCGCCCAGTTTCACAACAATGGGCACCTGCCGCTCGGACAGGTTGAGTTTGGGCAAAGCCGCGTCGTAGTCGCCCAAAGTGGCCACACGCAAGGTGTCGCTGATGGCCGCGCTGGTCACGCCCAGGTCAGCGGCTTTGGCAAAGTCGGGGCGCACCGCGATCTCGGGGCGCACCAGACTGGCCGTGGAGGCAATCGAGCCCAGGCCTTGGATGGTGCGCAGGTCACGCTCGACCGACATGGCGGCGGTTTGCAGGGCCTGCGGATCTTCACCCGTGAGCACCAGCACGTATTTCTCACCCGAGCCGCCCAAGCCCACCTTGCTGCGCACACCAGGCAGTTGCTGCAAGGCGGTGCGGATGTCGTTTTCAATCGCTTGCTTGCGCGGCCGTGTGCCGCGCTCGCTCAGCTGAATGGTGAGCGTGGCCTTGCGCACTTCGGCGGCCCCACCGCCCGCAAACGGGTCACTGCCTGCACTGCCGCCGCCAATGGTGGTGTAGACGCTTTGGACGTCCTTCACCGTCATGAGCAGGGTGCGGGCGTGCTCGGCGCTGGCCTGGGTTTGCGCCAAGGTCGATCCCGGGGGCAGCTCCACATAAACCTGGGTTTGCGAGTTGTCGTCCGGCGGAATGAAGCCTTTGGGCAGCAAAGGCACCAGCATGATCGATCCGATGAAAAACAGCGTGGCCAGCACCATGGTGACCAAGCGGTGCTTCATGCACCAAGTGGCCCAAACCATGTAGCGCTTGAGCCAGCCCGGCTCGTGCGCGGCCGTGACGATGGGCTTCAAGATGTAAGCCGCCATCATGGGCGTGAGCACCCGTGCCACCACCAGCGAGGCGAACACCGCGAGTGACGCTGTCCAGCCAAACTGCTTGAAAAACTTGCCCGGAATGCCGCTCATGAAGGCCGTGGGCAAAAACACCGCGATCAAAGTGAAGGTGGTGGCGATCACGGCCAAACCGATCTCGTCGGCCGCTTCCATGGCCGCCTGGTACGGCGACTTGCCCATGCGCAAATGGCGCACGATGTTTTCCACCTCGACGATGGCGTCGTCCACCAGCACGCCGATCACCAAAGACAGCGCCAGCAAAGTCACCACGTTGATGGAAAAACCCAGATACGCCATGCCAATGAAGGCCGGGATGACGGACAGCGGCAAGGCCACCGCAGACACAAACGTCGCCCGCCAGTCGCGCAAGAACAACCACACCACCAGCACCGCCAACAGCGCGCCTTCGTAAAGCAAGACGAGCGAGCCGTCGTATTCCTCTTCCACCGGGGTCACGAAGTCAAAGGACTCGGTGATCTCGATGTCCGGGTTTTGCAAGCGGTATTCGGCCAGCGCCTGGCGCACCAAGCGGCCCACGGCCACTTCGCTCTCGCCTTTGCTGCGCACCACCTCAAAGCCGACCACGGGCACGCCGTCCAAGGTGGCGGCCGAGCGGGCATCGGCCAAGGTGTCACGCACCGTGGCCACCTGGTCCAGCCGGACCCGGCCACCGCGCGATGTGGCCAGCTCAATCTGGCCGACCTCTTGCGCGGTTTTCACGGTGGCCAGGGTGCGCACAGGCTGCTCGCCCACGCCCAAATCCATGCGCCCGCCCGAGCCTTCTTGCTGCACCTGCTTGAGTTGGCGGGAGACTTCGGCCGCCGTGATGCCCAGCGATTGCAAGCGGTTCACATCGAGCGCCACACGCACTTCGCGTGTCACGCCGCCCACGCGGTTGACCGCACCCACGCCGCGCAGCGACAAGAGCTTGCGGGTGATGTCTTTGTCCACCAACCAGGACAGGGCCTCGTCGTCCATGCGCGAGGAGCGCACGGTGTAGGCCAACACGGGCGAGCCGGCCAAGTTGAGCTTTTGCACCACCGGGTCGCGCAGGTCGCCGGGCAAATCGGCCCGCACGCCCTGAATGGCCGAGCGCACATCGTCCACCGCTTCTTGGGTGGGCTTTTCCATGCGGAACTCGGCGGTGATCGACACCACGCCGTCTTGCACCTTGGTGGTGATGTGTTTGAGCCCTTGCAAGGGCGCCAGCGCGTTTTCGAGCTTGCGGGCCACATCGGTTTCAAGCTGAGAGGGCGCCGCGCCTGGCAGGCTGGCGGTCACGGTGATGGTGGGCACGTCCAGGTCCGGAAAGTTTTGCACTTTCATGGACCCAAAGGCGATGAAGCCGGCCACCGTCAGCAGCACAAACAGCATGACGGCCGGAATGGGGTTGCGGATCGACCATGAAGAGACGTTGAGCATGACGTCCCTTTATTTGCTGGCAGGCGTTGGCACGGGGGCATCCACCACGCGCACCGTGTCGCCGTGGTTGAGGAATGCACCACCACTGGCCACCACACGGGCATCGGCTTTCAAGCCGCTCACCACCTCCACGCGGCCCCCGCTTTGGCGTCCGGTTTGTACCTTGATCTGGCTGACTTTTTGCTCGCCCCCGACGGTGTAGACATAACTGAAACCATCGCGCACCACCACCGCCGTTTGCGGCACCGTGAGCGCCTGGCTTTGGCCCAGCGCAATCTCGCCTTGGGCATACATGCCTGCGCGCGCGCTGCCCGTCTGCGCGAGCAAGTCCACATACACCAGCGCGTTGCGGGTTTGCGCATCGACCGATGGCGCCACCATGCGCACTTTGCCTTGCAGCTGCTGGCCACTGGCCGCCGTGATCTGCACAGGCGCACCCACCTGGATGCGGCCCAGCTCGGCTGCCGTCACTTCAGCGCGCCACTCGATGCGGCCTTGGCGAATCAGCCTGAACAACTCGGTGCCCGCGCCCACCACACTGCCCACAGTGGCCTGCCGGGCAGAGATCACGCCCGCATCGGGTGCGCGCACCTGGGTTTGCGACAGGCGCACGTTGTGCAGCTGCACCAGGGCGCGGGCGGACTGCACACGGGCCACCGCCGAGGCTTGCGCCGCCAATGCCTGACTGAGCTGAGCGGCACTGAAAAAGCCTTGCTGCTGCAGGCTGCGCGCCCGCTCGGCTTGGGCCTTGGCTTCTTCGGCGCTGGCGTTGGCTTCGGCCCATGCCGCTTCGGCTTGCGCCAATTCGGCTTGCAAGCTGTCGGCTTGCAACACCGCCAGCACATCGCCGCGCAGCACCCGGTCGCCAACGTTCACGCGCACCTCGTTGATCTTGAGGCCATTGGCCTCGGCCCCGATGATGGCTTCTTGCCAAGCAACCAGGTTGCCATTGGCGCTGATTTTTTGCGCCATGCTGCTCGCTTGCGGGGTGGTGACCGTGACCGTCAAACTGGGCTTGCTGACTGCGCTGGCCGGGCGCTCATCAGCCGCCCATGCGACGCTGCCGCCGCCCAGCGCAACACACACCCAAACCGCCAAACCGCCACCCACTTTTTTCATGACACTTCTCATTGTTGAACGCCCCTTTGGCGTCTCAAGAGTTTAGCGGTTGAACATGACCGTCGGGGGTTTATACCTGCCAATCAAGGGGTGTAAGCAGGCTCATTGCATGATGATTTGCCAGACTTTCAAGACCGCATCACGCTCAGAGGTCAATTGCGCCATGGGGACATCGGTGGGCTCTTCGTTCAGCCGAGCATGGTGTTGGACCCGGCGCATTTCTCTGTAGGCATTGGCCGCAGCCTCGCCCACCCCATCGGGCAGCAAGCCCACGGTTTGCGCACGTTGCAGCAGTGCAATATTGCCCACATTGGCCGCCAACTCGGGGTGCGCTGCGGTGTGCAACAGCACCAAAAACTGGACGGCAAACTCGGCATCCACCATGGCACCCGGGCTGTGCTTGACATCGAAGCGATCGGCCTTGACCGGATGACCTTGGCGTACCCGCTCGCGCATGGCCACAATTTCGGCTTTCAAACTGGCGGCGTCACGGTGCGCTCCAATGACCGCGCAGCGCACGGCGTCAAACCGGGCCGCCAAGCTGGGCAGGCCCATGACAAAGCGGGCCCGTGTCATGGCCTGGTGCTCCCATGTCCAGGCGGTGTTGCTGCCGCGTTGCTGCTGGTAGTCGGCATAGGCTTCAAAACGTGTCACCAGCAGACCCGAGTTGCCATTGGGGCGCAGTGCGGTATCGATCTCGTACAAATCACCTTCGGCGGTTTTGACCGTCATCCAATTGATCAACTTGCGCACATAGTTGGCATAGATTTCCTGGGCGCGTTCGTCTTCGTCTTCGTACACAAACACGATGTCCAGGTCACTGCCATAACCCAACTCCTTGCCGCCCAACTTGCCGTACGCAATGATGGCGATCGCGGGCTCTTCGCGGTGCCTGTTTTTCAGCCGCCCCCAACACCAGCGCGCCGTCACACGCAGCACGGCGTCGGCCAGGGCGCTCAGGTCGTCGGCCACTTGCTCCACCGTGAGCACCCCTTCCACGTCACGCGCCAGTGTTCGGAACTGCTCGGCATGGTGGGCGCGGCGCAGCAAATTGAGCAAGCTTTCCTCGTCATCTTCGCCCGTGCGTTGCAGGGCCAGCAAGCGGGCCTGTAACTCGCCTTCAAATTCGGTGGCATCAAAGCGGCTGTCAAACAGATTGCCGCCCGCCAGCTCATCGATCACTCCCGGGTGCTGCAGCAAGTAGCGGGCGGGCCACTTGGCCGCGCCCAAAAGGCGCAACAAGCGCTCGTGAACCGACGGCCGCTCGAGCATGAGGGCCAGGTAACTTTCGCGGCGCAGCAAGGGCTCGATCCAGTCGACCATGCGCAGCACGGCTTCCTCGCTCACGCGGCCCACCGCCAACCACTGGGCCGTGCGTTGCAACAAACGCATCAAGCGGCCCCGCGCGTCGTCGCGCAAGGCTTGCACGCGTGGGTTGTCTGCCCACAGCGCCAAACGCTCACGCACCACGCCATGGAACTCGGTCAGCACCGCATCCAGTTCGGCAGGTTCACGCGTGTTTTTACCGCTTTTGCTGTTGCAGGTTTTGCAATCGCGGTCTCCGCCCAACAAGGTGTCGAACTCTTGCGCCACCACTTCGCGGTGCGCATCCAAGTCCACGAGAAATGCCCCGGTATCGGTGTAGGCCATCGTCTGCGCAATCCAGGCCAAGTCGTCGTCGCGGGTGGGCAACACATGGGTTTGCTGGTCATCCAGGTACTGGATGCGGTGCTCCACCTGGCGCAAAAACACATAGGCCGCGCCCAGCGCTGTGGCGGTGCTCTGCGGCATGAGCCCGGCTTTGGCCACGCGTTGCAAGGCGTCCAGGGTGGGGCGGGTGCGCAGCTCCGGAAACTGACCGCCTCGCACCACCTGCAAAAGCTGAACGGTGAATTCGATCTCGCGGATGCCACCGCGCGACAGTTTCACGTCGTTGGCGCGTTCGGGATGGCCCGCGCTGCGCTTGGAGGCGTGGTCACGGATTTGTTGGTGCAGCGTGCGCAGCGACTCAAAGACGTTGTAGTCGAGGTAGCGCCGGAACACAAAAGGCAGCACCACGCTGCGCAGCGCCTGGGCTGAACCATTGAGCACCGCACTGCGTGGGGCCACCACGCGGCTTTTCATCCAGGCAAAGCGCTCCCATTCGCGGCCTTGCACGAGCAAATACTCCTCCAGCGCATCGAGCGACACCACGCTGGGGCCAGAGTTGCCGTTGGGGCGCAGCGCCAGGTCCACCCGGAACACAAAGCCATGCTCGGTGGTCTCGCCAATGAGCGCGTACATGCGCTTGACGGCGCGGGTGAAGTACTCCTGACACGAGACTTTGTTTCGCCCTTCGCTGTTGCCCAAACTCTGGCCGTCTTGGTCGTAGACATAAATCAGGTCAATGTCACTCGACACATTCAGCTCGCGGGCGCCCAACTTGCCCATGCCAACGATCCACATCTCGGCACGTTGGCCATCGGCTTTGGTGGGCGCGCCGTGCAGTGCGTCCAAATCTGCCGACACCCTCTGCCAAGCGATGTCGAGCGTGACCTCGGCCAGCCAAGTCATGCCGTAAGTGACGGTTTGCAGGTCCGCTTTGCCCGAACAATCCAGCCAAGCCAGGCGCTCCAGCGTGAGTTGACGCAAGACGCGCAAGGCGGCGCTGGTGTCCAGCCCTTTGGCGACCAAGGCGTCGTAGGCGGCGCTCAAGCTGTCGGAGGTGGGTGGGCCAGGGGGCAAAAGTGGCAACTCAGCGCCATAACGGCGGTGCAGGCGCTGCAGAAAGCGAGAATACAGCGGCAAATCGTCCAGGCCGACATCATTTGTGGCGGTGATCACGTCCATCGGCTGGCTGCGGGTCATAATTCCTGCTGACTTTCTAATTCAAATGGTTGCGCCGTCCTTGCCACTTCTCCCCCGCCTGGTCCATGTGCTGTCGCGCTTTGTGCGGCTGATCGCGTGGCTCTTGTTGTGCGTGGGTCTTGTGCTGGGCATGGGCTGGGCAACCCTGCATTTTTGGATTGTGCCGCGAATCGGCGAGCACCGCCCAGCCTTGGAGCGCTTGGCCCAGCAAACCCTCGGGGTTCCGGTTCGCATCGGCCACATCTCGGCCGAATCGACCGGCTGGGCCCCTTCTTTTGAATTGCGCGACATCGCTTTGCTGGACCCCGAAGGCCGCACCGCTTTGAGCCTGCCCAAGGTGTGGGTCGCCATCAGCGTGCGCTCGGTGATGGGTCTGAAGTTGGAGCAACTGGTCTTGGATGCGCCCGATCTGGACATCCGCCTCTTGGCCAATGGCCAATGGCGCATCGCTGGGCTCGATCTGGAACAAAGTTCCAGCGGCGACAACGCGGTCACCGATTGGTTGTTCGCCCAACGCGAAGTGATTGTGCGCGGCGGCACCGTGCACTGGACGCAAGAAAAGCCAAGCGCTTCTGCCGCTTCTGCCGCGCCCCAAACGCTGTCCCTGCGGGATGTGGATGTCTTGTTGCGCAATTCGTCCCGGTACCACGATGTCCGTGTGGACGCCACCCCGCCCGAAGCGGATGGTCAGCGCTTCTTCACCGTGGGTCGCTTCAAGCGCAATTTGCTGTCGCTGCATCCAGGTCGGTGGGCCGACTGGACAGGGCAGGTGTATGCCTATTTTCCGCACGTCGATGTGGCGCAATTGGGCAAGCACTTGCCACTCCAGACCCCATTGGCCTCTGGCCAAGGCAGCCTGCGCTTGTGGAACGACGTGGCCCAAGGGCAATGGGTGGGTGGCCTGGCCGATGTCAACCTCACCGGGCTGCAGGCGGCATGGGCCCCCGACAAAGCCCCTCTGGGGTTTGAACGCTTGTCCGGACGTTTGGCCGCCAAGGTCAGCCCACTGGGTTTTGAAGTCTCGACCCAGCAACTGGCTTTTGTGAGCGATCAAGGCTTGGCATGGCCTGGCGGCAATGTGGCCTTGAGCTTCACCCACCCTCAAGGCAAATCCCCCGCCCAAGGTCAGCTGCAAGCCGATCAACTGGACCTCAGGGCGCTGCGCGACATCGCCTTGCGCATGCCTTTGCCAGAAACTTGGCGGCAGCGCTTGCAGCTGCAAACCGTCCGAGGTCAGGTGGATGCACTCCAATGGCGCTGGCAAGGTGATTGGGAAAAACCCCTCACTTACGACGCGCAAATGTCGGTGCAAAACCTGTCGCTCCCAACGCCTGAAGTCAAGCCCGCACAGCCAGCGATCCGCTGGCCCGGCATGCAGGGGGCCAACGTCAAACTCAAACTGAACCAAGACGGTGGCCGCATCGATGTGGACATGGGTGCAGAGGGGGCCGTCTTTTTGCCCGGCATTTTGGATGAACCCGATGTGCCCGTGCAGAGCTTGCACGCGCACGCATTGGTCAAACAAAAAGCGGGGCAGTGGCATGTGCCCGAGTGGAAACTGCAGGTCAGCAACGCAGACCTCCAAGGCGAGTGGCAAGGGCAGTGGCATCCCAGCGCCCAAGGCGAGGGGCCGGGCCAATTGGACCTGCAGGGCAAAATCAAACAAGTCAATGCGTCCAGGGCATACCGCTATTTGCCTTTGACGCTGCCCAAAGACGTGCGCCAATACGTGCGCGACGCGGTGCGCAAAGGGGTGTATTCAGATGTCCAAATAAAGGTCAAAGGGGACTTGGCGAAACTGCCCTTCGCCAACCCCAAAGATGGCGAATTCCGCTTCTCTGGTCGCATTCAAGACGTCGAGCTGGACTACTTGCCAGCAGCCCTGCTGCCAGCCCAAAGCCTGCCTTGGCCTCGCTTGCACCAACTGACGGGCCAGCTGGTATTTGACCGCTTGGGCATGAAGCTGAGCAAGGCCTCCGCACGGGTCGACGACGCACGGTCTGGCCTGACTTTGAACGACGGCGAAGTCGAGATCGCCAACATGGCCAATGCGGCCGTATTGAACGTTTCGGCCGAATACAAAGGCCCGGCCAATCTGGTGCTGGGCTTGGTCCAAAAGTCCCCTTTGGATGCCCTGTTGTCGGGCGCCTTGCGACAAACACAGGCCACAGGCAACGTGCAAACCCGCTTCAAGTTGACGGTGCCCTTGCTCAACCCGGTCAACACCAAGGTGCAAGGCACCGTGGCGCTGGCCGGTAACGATGTGCGCATGACGCCTGACACGCCCTTGCTGGAAAAACTCCAAGGCAACGTGCAATTCACCGAGTCGGGCTTCAGCCTGAATGGTGCACAAGCGAGGCTGCTGGGCGGCACGGTTCGCATCGAAGGGGGCATGCGGCCCATGCCAGGCGGCTCTGGCGCAGCGAGCAATGAGCTCAGCTTGCAGTTGCGTGCACAAGGCCAAGTGAGCGCCGAAGGACTGCGTCAAGCCAAAGAACTGGCGCCGCTGAATGAATGGGCCCAACAAGCCAGTGGCGCCACCAGCTACAGCGCACAACTGGGCTGGCGGCAAGGACAACCGGAAATCACGCTGCAAAGCCAGCTGGACGGTCTGTCGCTGAATTTGCCGGCGCCCTTGGGCAAATCTGCGGCGACCCTTGTGCCCATCTCTTTGCGCACGCGTGTGAGCGGCGCCGGCAGCAGTCTGCGGGAGCAAATGCAACTGGAATGGGGGCGCATCGCTTCTGCCCACTATGTGCGGGACTTGTCGGGCAAAGCACCCGTGGTGCTGCGCGGCAGTTTGACCTTGGGTTTGCCCGCCTCCCAAGCCCCGGCCATGCCAGCCTCTGGCGTGAGCGCCACGGTGGCACTCGATCAGCTGTTGCTGGACGATTGGCAAAATCTCCTGCCCCAAGACCCCAACCCCGCGACGCGCTCAGGCAGCGCAGCGGTCAGCAGTTGGGAAGCCTATGCGCCCACGCGCATAGGCCTGCAAGCCAACACCATCCAAGCCGACGGCCGCACTTTGCACCAGGTGGTCGCAGGGGGCTTGCGTGAAGGCAACACCTGGCGCGTGAACGTCGATGCACGCGAACTCAATGGCCATGTGGTCTACCGTCAGCCCTCGGGCGATCAATTGGGTCACCTGTTCGCCCGCTTGTCGCGCCTGAACTTGCCGCCCTCGAGCGTATCCGATGTCGAGGGCCTTCTAGAGGCCCCGCCCGTCAGTTTGCCGTCGCTCGACATCGTGGTGGAACAACTCGAGTTGCGGGGCAAAAAACTCGGCCGTGTCGAAATTGAAGCCCTCAACCCAGAGCAACCCAGATCACGCGCCAGGGCGGCAGCCGAATGGCAGTTGAGCAAACTCAACGTCACCTTGCCCGAAGCCACTTTGCGCAGCACCGGGCGATGGCTCAAAACCTCGGAAGGCAACGCACAACGCAAAACGGAAATGAACTTCAAGCTGGACGTTTCCGATGCGGGCGCATTGTTGACGCGCCTGGGCACGCCCGATGCTTTGCGCGGGGGCTCGGGGCAACTCGAGGGCGTGGTGTCTTGGCAAGGCTCGCCCTTGGCTTTGCACTACCCCAGCCTGTCCGGCCAATTTGGCGTCAGCATGGGTCGCGGTCAGTTCCTCAAAGCCGATGCGGGTGCGGCCAAATTGCTCGGCGTCTTGAGCCTGCAGGCCTTGCCGCGTCGTTTGCTGCTGGATTTTCGCGACGTGTTCTACGAAGGTTTTGCCTTTGATTCGGTGCGCGGGGATGTCACCATTGCACAGGGGATAGCCCAGACCCGAAACATGCAAATCAAAGGGGTCAATGCGCTGGTGCAACTCGACGGCTCGGCCGACATTGCCCAAGAAACCCAAAAATTACGGGTGGTGATTTTGCCCTCGCTGGATGCGGGCACGGCCTCCTTGGTCGCAGGCATCGCGGTCAATCCCGTGGTGGGCCTCACGGCTTTTTTGGCCCAATTGTTTTTGCAAAAGCCCTTGATCAAAGTGAACACCCAAGAGTTTCTGATCGATGGCAGCTGGGCGGACCCCCGGGTGACCAAGGTCAACAGTGACGGCAAAGCGTCTCCTGCTGACGCCACCTCTCCTTGAAACCCATGAACCCGCTTGGCGTCACCCGCCCACTGACGGCCCAGAGACGGTTTCTGAACCAGGCCCGCGCCAAGCTCGACGAATCATTGCCATGGGATTCGGGGCGTCGCTCCTTGTGGGCTGCGCTGATTGCCTTGGTGTTGGCGGTCTTGGTCACGCTGGTCTGGCTGGCAGGGCGTTATGAGGCCAGCCAAGTGCAAGCCGAATTGGAACAAGACACTAGCAACGCGGTGGGCGACTTGCGTGGCGGCTTGCAGCGCCAAGTGCAGGCCTTGCAGGCCCTGCAATCGGCCCATTTTTCCCCGCCCGACTGGCAAACCAGGGCACTGGAATTGCTGCGTGACAACCGGGACTGGTTGCGCGTGGAGTGGCGTGACCCATCATGGCAGCTCCAAGCTTTTGCCGACTCGCCTTTGCGCGCGCCGGCATTTGAACGCATTGCCCGCAGCGACGTGCTCAACGATGCCAACCAAGCCTGCCAGCGAACCAAGCGACTCAATGGCCCCGCCTACTCCAGCACGTATTTTTTACCCCAAAGCGATGGCCTGGGCATGGAGGTGATGGAGCTGTGCTTGCCTGTGATGCAAGCGGGAGATCTTCTGGGCTACATGGTGGTGACCTACAGTTTGCAGGAATTGCTGACCGAGCGACTGGGCGCCACTTTTGGGCGCAAAAACGAGTTGTCCTTCATCGAGCCCGATGGCACAAGGCTGGCGATCGCGGGCACGCAAAGACGCGAGCAGCGCATCTTCACCAGTCAGCAGTTGGTTGATTTGCCGGGCAACACTTTGCTGCTGCGCATGGACGGGCGTCGCGGCGCGCCGGACTTGTTTCCGAACGTCTTGACGGCCTTGGTCACGGGCATGTCGATCGCGCTGATCACGGTGATGGTGCTGCTCACCAAAGACGCCCGAAGGCGGCAAAAAGCAGAACGTGATCTGGCGGAAGCATTGGCTTTTCGCAAAGCCATGGAGGACTCGCTGGTCACCGGGCTTCGGGCCCGGGACCTGAATGGCTGCATCACCTATGTGAACCCTGCGTTTTGCCAAATGGTCGGATGGGAAGCCGAAGCCCTCATTGGAAAAAATGCACCCATGCCCTACTGGCCGCCCGAGATGGTCGACGAATACCAGCAGCGTCAGGCGATTCGCATGGCGGGCAATGTGCCACCACGGGAAGGTTTTGAGTCGGTGTTCATGCGGCAAGACGGTGAACGCTTTCCGGTGCTCATCATCGAAGCCCCGCTGATCAGTGTGCAAGGCGAGCAAACCGGGTGGATGGGGGCCGTGATCGACATCAGTGAGCAGCGCCGCATTGAGGAAGTGTCCCGTGCCAGTCAAGAACGGCTGCAAGCCACCGCCCGTTTGGCCACCGTGGGTGAGATGGCGTCCTTGCTCAGCCATGAACTGAACCAGCCCCTGGCGGCCATTGCCAGTTACGCCAACGGTTCGCTCAACCTGCTCCAAGACCCGCAAGCCGTGCCGCAAACCTTGGACGATGTGCACATGGCCTTGCGGCGCATCGCCGAACAGGCCGAACGGGCCGGTCGGGTCATCAACAGCGTGCACGACTTTGTGCGCAGACGCGACCAAAGCCGAGAACCGGTGCCCCCTCACGCCCTGCTCGATGCCATCGCACCCCTCATGAACCTGCAAGCTCGCAAACTGCAAGTGCGGGTGCACATGCGGGTTGAGCCCGGCTTGCCTTCTGTCTGGTGCGACCGCACCATGGTTGAGCAAGTTTTGCTCAATTTGGCACGCAATGGCATGCAAGCCATGGACACGCCGCCATGCCTGGACCGGGTCTTGGTGCTGCAAGTGCGGCGGACCCTGACACACGCCGAAGATGCGGGCGTTGAGTTCAGCGTCACCGATCTGGGCGCGGGCATCGGAGCCGATGTGGCAGCGCAATTGTTCAACCCCTTTTTCACCACCAAGCCCGAAGGCATGGGGCTGGGTCTGAGCCTGTGCCGAACCGTCGTTGAACAACATGGGGGGCAATTGGAGTTTGAAGAACTGCAGCCCAAAGGCACGGTATTTCGCTTCACATTGCCTGTGGCCGACAGCGGCAAGCCCAGCTTGTCCAAGGCCTAAAATCGACGCATGCAACTTCCTTTTGACAGCATGGTCTACATCGTGGACGACGACATCGGCGTGCGTGAAGGCATGGCCTGGTTGCTGCGCACACGGCGCTTGCTGAGCGAGTCGTATGACAGCGCCGAAGCGTTTTGGGACATGCTGCAAACCACCCTGCCCAGTCCATGGCCTGCCGCAGCCCCCACACCCAGCCATTTGCCCATGGCCTTGCCCCGGCAAGCGGGTTGCATTTTGCTGGACGTGCGCATGCCCGGCATGAGTGGTCTGGCCCTGTTTGAACAGCTTCAAGCCAGCGGCATCGCACAAGCTTGGCCCGTGATTTTTTTGACCGGCCACGCGGACGTCCCGACCGCAGTGGACAGCGTCAAACGGGGCGCCTTTGATTTTTGCGAGAAGCCTTTTTCGGACAACGCTTTGGTCGACCGGGTTGAACAAGCACTGCTGCTGTCCGAAGAGCGCCTCAAAGCGCGCACGCAGCAAGCCTTTTTGCAGTCGCGCCTGGGTGAGTTGACCGAGCGCGAACGCGATGTGATGCGCTTGGTGGTGGAAGGTTTGCCCAACAAACTGATCGCCGACCAACTGGACATCAGCGTGCGCACGGTCGAGGTGCACCGCTCGCGCGTGTTTGACAAAATGGAAGTCAAGTCGGCGGTCGAATTGGCCAATTTGTTGCGGGCGCTGACATGATCCGCACCCAGGTGCCGCCCTTGAGAAACAGCGTGCGCCGCGCCCATCCGCACGCAGGCCTGCTTTTGGTGCTGGCCTTGTGCTTGTCAGGCTGCTCGGTCCCCCCGAAGTTGAGCGACAGCGCGCAAGCACCAACACCAGCGACAACGCCCGCGCACAGCCGCAGCACCTACCACCCCCAGCGCAACGACTTGGCCTTGTTCGCTTTGTCCTTGCTGGACACGCCTTACAGCTCGGGGGGTCGTGGGCCCGCCACAGGTTTTGACTGCTCCGGTTTGGTGTCGCATGTGTACCGCGAAGCCGCAGGTTTGCCCGTGCGCGGCAGCTCGGCCGATTTGGGCAAAAAATCACGGCCGGTCGAACGCGCGCACATCCAGCCTGGCGACTTGTTGTTCTTCAACACCTTGGGCGCGCGCCATTCGCATGTGGGCATCTATGTGGGCGACGGCCGTTTTGTGCATGCCAGCAACCCGCGAACAGGCGTTCGGGTCGACCAGCTGAGCAACCGCTATTACGCGCAGCGCTTCGAAGGGGCGGGCACGCTGCTGGACTGATGCGGCCCCCGCGCTGGACGGTCAGGGCGCTTTGTCCTCAGGGTCTTGGGGTTCGGCAGGCGGCAGCTCACCATTTTTGCGCCCAGAAAACATGGTCCACCACACGATCACGACGAACAGCAGCAAGGCCAACAAGGCTTCCAGCAAAATAAGCGCCATGAACACGTTCCCATTTCTTGGTTTGCACCGGACGGCCGCCAGCGCTTTGATCGCTGCGATTGTAGGCAGCCTCGTGGCCTGCTCGGTCGCGCCCGTGTGGGATGAACCCGAACCGCCACGGTCATCCGCCACCCCTCAGGCCACCAACGCACCCACGGTGGAACCCGGCCCTTTGCCACCGGTCATCACACAAGCCAAAAGCCGCTGGGTTCCCGTGCCTTGGTCGGACTTGCCGGGCCTGGAGACCGATGACCTGCAAGAAGCTTGGCCTGCCTGGTTGCAAAGCTGCACGCGACCCGCACCAGGTTGGGCGGCCTTGTGCCCCGACATCCGGCAATTGGCCAGTGCCCCAGCACCGGTGCAGCGGCAATGGATGCGGCAAAAGTTGCAAGCCTATCGGGTGGAGTCGCCCACGCCAGCTGGCAACGGTTTGTTGACCGCCTATTACGAACCCGTGCTGAACGCGCAGCGCCAAGCGCGGCCGGGCTTCCAAGTGCCGCTGTATGCCCCACCCGCGCAGCTGCAAACGCGCAAGCCCGGGTACACCCGCCAAGAGATGGAGACCGTGCCCGCCGCCCGCGCCGCATTGCGGGGGAAAGAGCTGGTGTATCTGGCCGACCCGGTGGACGCCATGGTGCTGCACATCCAAGGCTCAGGCCTGATCAACGTCACCGAGCGCGATGGCAGCCAACGCAGGGTGCGCCTGGCCTTTGCCGGCACCAACGACCAGCCTTACAAAAGCATCGGCCGCTGGCTGCTGGACCAAAACCTGATCCGCGACGCCTCTTGGCCAGGCATCAAGGCCTGGATAGACCGCAACCCCTCGCGGGTCAACGAGTTGCTGTGGCAAAACCCGCGCGTGGTGTTCTTCAAGGAAGAAACACTGCCCGCAGGCGGGGTGCCACCGGGCCCCAAAGGCGCGCAAGGCGTGCCCCTCACCGCAGGCCGCTCGATCGCGGTGGACCGGGGCAGCATCCCTTACGGCACACCCGTTTGGCTCAAATCCAACGGCCCCCAAACCAACTTGGATCGCTTGGTGCTGGCCCAAGACACCGGCACCGCCATCGTGGGTGCCGTGCGGGCCGACTATTACGCAGGCTCTGGGCCCGAAGCCGGTGAGTTGGCCGGGCGCGTGAAACAGCCCTTGCAACTGTGGGCCTTGTGGCCACGCTGAACCCGATGCCTTTGACCGGATGACTTTCACCTGCCGCCCCGGCTGCGCCGCTTGCTGCACCGCACCCTCTATCTCATCGCCCATCCCCGGCATGCCCCAAGGCAAACCCGCGGGCGTGCCCTGCATCCAACTCGACGAGCAGCTGCGGTGCAAAATTTTTGGCCACCCAGAGCGCCCAGCGGTGTGCGGTCAATTGCAAGCTTCGGCAGAGATGTGCGGGCCTGTGGACGATCAAGGGGCTTTTGCCCGTGTCTACCTGATGCAGCTGGAAGACCTCACGCGGCCGGGGAGCCCCAACTGAGCCAGTCACCAACACGTCATGGCGCTCGGCGGTTCATGGGTAAGCTGAATTTTTTGACCTTGGGAGCACCGCCATGGCGTTTGAGATTCCTTCCTTGAAAGACAGCGTTCACCCCGACGAATGGCAGCTGCGGCTGGACTTGGCGGCGTGCTATCGGCTGGTGGCGCTGTACGGCTGGAGCGACTTGGTGTTCACCCACATCAGCGCCAAACTGCCGCATTCGGTGGCGGGCGATGACCACCAGTTTTTGATCAACCCCTACGGCCTGATGTTCGACGAGATCACCGCGTCCAGCTTGGTGAAAGTGGACATGCAGTGCAACAAACTGCACGACAGCCCTTTCCCGGTCAACCCGGCGGGCTTTGTGATCCACAGCGCCGTGCACGAGGCCCGGCCCGATGCCGGTTGCGTGCTGCACACCCACACGCGCGCTGGGGTGGCGGTGAGTGCACAGGCGCATGGCGTGCTGCCCATCAGCCAACAAAGCACGTTTGTGCTGGCTTCGCTGGCCTACCACGGCTACGAGGGCGTGGCCATTCGCGATGACGAAAAGCTGCGCCTGCAAGCCGACTTGGGTGATGCCAATTACCTGATGCTGCGCAACCACGGCCTGCTGACGGTGGGCAAAACCATTGCCGATGCGTTTTTGTCGATGTACACGTTTGAGAACACCTGCCGCATCCAGGTCGACGCCCTGGCCGGACAGTCAGGCCCGAAAGACCTCACCGCTGTGAACCCTCAAATTCTGGACGGCGTGGCCAATGCCATGCGGGTGCAAACCGGGGGCTTGGGCGGCGCGTTTGTTTGGCCATCGTTGCTGCGCAAACTGCAGCGCGAAAGCCCCGATTACGCACTTTGAGCTGCTGCGCCCCTGTGCTTCGGATGACCTTTGAATGGAATTTATGAACGCCTTGTTTGAACCCTGCCAAGTCGGCAGCATCGCTTTGGCCTCGCGCATCGTGATGGCTCCACTCACCCGCAACCGCGCACCGGGCTCGCTGGCCAACGCCCGCATGGCCACCTATTACCGCCAACGCGCCAACCCGGCCACGGGGGCGGGGCTCATCATCACCGAGGCCACGGCCATCAGCCACCAAGGCCAGGGCTACGCGGATGTGCCCGGCATTTGGAGCGATGCGCAAGTGGCCTCTTGGAAGCAAGTGACCGACGCTGTTCACGCCGAAGGCGGCAAGATCGTGATGCAGCTGTGGCATGTGGGCCGCGTCTCGCACACCAGCTTGCAGCCCGGTGGCGCGGCACCTGTGGCGCCATCGGCCCTGACGGCCCAAACCAAGACCGTGCTGCTGGTGGACGGCCAGGCCCAATTTGAGCCCGTGTCCGCGCCGCGTGCGCTTGAGGCCGCCGAACTGCCAGGCATCGTGCAAGACTACCGCCGAGCAGCGGCCAACGCCATCGCCGCTGGGTTTGACGGTGTCGAGGTGCACGCGGCCAATGGCTACCTCATCGACCAATTCATGCGCAGCAGCAGCAACCACCGCACAGACCTGTATGGCGGCTCGGTTGAGAACCGCGCCCGCTTTTTGCAAGAGGTGGTGCACGCCATCGTGGCCGAGATCGGTGGCGCGCGCACGGGCATCCGCCTCTCACCCGTGACACCCGCCAACGGGGTGAGCGATGACCTGCCCCAGCCCTTGTTTGAGCATGTGGCGCGCTTGTTGGGCCCCATGGATTTGGCTTTTGTGCATGTGATCGAGGGCTCGACAGGCGCTGCGCGTGACCACCAGCAAGGCGAGAAAGCCTTTGACTACGCCGCCTTGCGACAGGCCTACACCCAAGCGGGCGGACGGGGGGCCTGGATGCTGAACAACGGCTACGACCTGGCCTTGGCGGATCAGTCATTGGCCCGCGGTGCGGACCTGATCGCTTTTGGCCGCCCCTTCATCGCCAACCCCGATTTGGGTGCCCGCCTGCGCCAAGGCGGCCCCTTCAACACCCCCGACCGCGCCACCTTTTACGGCGGGGGGGATGCAGGGTATACCGACTACCCCTTCCTACCCACAGCTTGACGCAAACGGGTGCTCAGGGTTTCCAGCGTTTGAGCAGCAAAGCATTGGCCATGACGCTCACCGAGCTGAGCGCCATGGCCGCGCCCGCCATCATGGGGTTGAGGTAACCCAAGGCGGCCAAAGGGATGCCCGCCACGTTGTAGGCAAAAGCCCAAAAGAGGTTCTGCCGGATCTTGGCCACGGTGCGGGCCGAGATGTCGAGCGCCGCGCCCACCAAGGCTACATCGCCACGCATGAGGGTGATGCCCGCCGCATGCATGGCCACATCGGTGCCGTTGCCCATGGCCATGCCCACATCGGCGGCGGCCAAGGCCGGTGCATCGTTCACCCCGTCGCCCACCATGGCCACCACCTGGCCAGCCGCACGCAGTTTTTGCACCTGCGCCGACTTGTCAGCGGGCAGCACATCGGCCAACACCTCGCCCATTTCGGGGCGCAAGCCCAAGCGGCGTGCCATGGCTTGCGCGGCGGCTGGGTTGTCACCCGAGATCATCACCAGCTTCAGGCCGCGCTCGCGCAGTGCGCTCAAGGCTTGCGCAGCGCCCGCTTTGGGCTCGTCGCCAAAACCCATGAGCAACAGGGCCTGCAAGCCGGCATCGGTGCGCTCGGCCAAAGCCGACAGACTGGCACCTTGCGCGCCCAACGCGTCGATGTCTTGCTGCCAAATGCCGATGTCCAAGCCTTCGTCTTGGAGCCAGCGCAAACTGCCCAAGAGCAGCTGCCGGCCGTCCACTTTGGCCAGCACGCCTTTGCCCGGCACCGCTTGCACGTCTTGGGCGGTGGGGCCTGTCAGGCCCTGCGCCTGGGCGGCACCCACCACCGCTCGCGCCAAAGGGTGTTCACTGCCGCTTTGCACCCGTGCGGCCAGGGCCAGGGCCATTTGGGCATCGTGTCCTGGAGAGGGCACATGGGCCAACAAACGCGGCTGGCCCACGGTGAGCGTGCCGGTTTTGTCAAAGGCCACGGTTTGCACGCGGTGCGCCAACTCCAGTGCCTGCACGTCTTTGATCAAAATGCCGTGCTTGGCCGCCACACCGGTGCCCGCCATGATGGCCACGGGTGTGGCCAGACCCAGGGCGCAGGGGCAGGCAATGACGAGCACCGCGACAGCGTGGATGAGCGCCGTTTCAAAATGGGCCCCCATCACCATCCATGCACCGAAGGTGAGCAAGGCGATCAGCAGCACCACGGGCACAAACACTTCGGCCACTTGGTCCACCAAGCGCTGAATGGGCGCTTTGGCCGCTTGCGCATCTTCTACCAGGCGAATGATGCGCGAGAGCACGGTTTCGTGGCCCACGGCGGTGACGCGCATGAGCACACGCCCTTCGCCATTGATGGCGCCGCCCGTCAAGGCGGCACCGGGCGCTTTGACCACAGGCAAGGGCTCCCCAGTCAGCATGGATTCGTCCACCTGGGTTTGGCCTTCGACCAGTTCGCCGTCCAGCGGAAAACGTTCCCCGGGCCGAACCACAATGCGGTCGCCCACCAGGATTTCATCTACTGGCACATCGACTTCGCCGTCTTCGCCCAAGCAATGGGCTGTGTTTGGGCGCAAGGCGTGCAAGGCGCGAATCGCCTCGGTGGTCTGGCGCTTGGCACGTGTTTCCAGCCATTTGCCGAGCATCACCAAAGTGATGACCACAGCCGAACCCTCAAAGTACAGATGCGGCGCATGGCCCTCATGCGCCGTGAGCCACAACCAGACCGACAGGGCCCACGCTGCGGTGGTGCCCAAGGCCACCAACACATCCATATTGCCCGTGAGCGCCTTCAGGGCGTGCCAACCTGCTTTGTAAAAACGTGCGCCCAACACAAATTGCACGGGCGTCGCCAGGGCAAATTGCAGCCAAGCCGGCAGCATCACATGCTGTCCCCACAGCTCCGCCAGCATGGGCAAAACCAAGGGCATGGTCAGCAACAGGCCCATGCCCACCGGCATGAAGCCCGCCCAAGGTGTGTCTCGGCCTGCATCGGCTTGTGCTTCGGGTGTGCGGGGCTCGTAGCCCGCATCGCGCACGACTCGGCGCAAGCGTGCGTCGGTCACGTCGGCTGAAGCGACTTCGATGCGGGCCGATTCGGTGGCCAAGTTGACCGTGGCGCTGAGCACGCCGGGCATTTTTTTCAGCGCTTTTTCGACCCGCGCCACACACGATGCGCAGGTCATGCCACCGATGCCCATGTCGTGGGTGATGGGAGATTCGATCTTGATCTGTGTCATGGCATGAAGCCCTTATTGGTCTATGCTTTGACGAACGTTCAACAACCCATTGGAAGTGATCCATCATGAACCACATTTTCACTGTTGAAGGCATGAGCTGTGGCCACTGCGAAAAAGCCGTCACCAAAGCTTTGTTGTCTTTGGATGCACAAGCCAAGGTTGTGATCGACCGCACACACAACTCCGTGCAAGTGGATTCCGACATGGACCGCGAGGCTTTGGCCCAGGCCATTGCCGATGAAGGTTACCGCGTCAGCGCCTGAATTTTTAACCCAACGGGAGTTTCACATGAGCAAAAACATTGGCAACATCGAACGCATCATCCGAATCGTGGGCGGTCTCGTCTTGATCGCTTTGGCCGCGACCAATACCGTGGGCGTTTGGGGTTGGGTGGGCCTGGTGCCATTGGCCACAGGCTTGACGGGTTGGTGCCCGCCCTACAGCTTGCTGGGCATCAACACATGCAAAAACAAAAACACCTGATAACGAACAAGTGGCTGATGACTGATTTTCAAGATTGACACAGGTCAATCTTGTTGGCGCTGCACATGGGTAAGCTGTATGCATGCGCGAACCATCACCCCCACCGCCAAAACCAACACGCCCTGAGCTGTTTTTACCGCCCATCTTGCCCCTCCTGAAAGACCAGCCCATGCAATGGCTGGCTTTGGGTTTCAAAGATTTGGCACGCTCACCCCTGTTGAGCATGCTGCATGGCTTGGTTCTGGCTGTGCTGGGGGGCCTCATCACCTGGGCAGCACACGATCGCTTTTGGTTGCTGGCGGGCTCTATGTCTGGCTTCATGGTGGTTGCACCGGTTTTGGCCACCAGTTTGTACGCGATGAGCCGAGCCATGGAGCGGGGTGAAAAAGTTGATTTGCAACTGTTGGTCAACACCTGGACCCAGTGGCAGATGCGCTTGCGGCGTGAACCCGACAGTTATTGGAGCCTGATCCGTTTCGGCTTGTTGTTGGGGCTTGCGGCCACAGGCTGGGTCATCACCTCGGCCGCCTTGATCACTTTGTTGGCGCCTGTACCGATCCATACACCGCTCGATTTCATCCGCCATGTCGTTTTGGCCAAGCAAGGCCATTTGTTCGAGATGTGGGTGGGTTTGGGCGCCATGATGGCCTTGCCCATGTTTGCCTCGAGTGTCATTTCCATGCCATTGCTGCTGGACCGCCGCGTCACCGTGTTGCAAGCGGTGCTGACCAGCTGGAAAGCGGTGCTGACGCACCCCTTCCAGATGACTTTTTGGGCATTTCTCATTGTGGGCTTCAGCTTGCTGGGCATTTGTTCCTTGTTCTTGGGTTTGATTTTGGTGGTCCCCATGCTTGGCCACGGCAGCTGGCACGCCTATCGCCACATGGTGGATGTGTCCGATTTGGGTGAACGCCTCACCGAGCAAGGTGAGCGCTGATGTTCGGATTCAGCGAAGAACAATTTGCCTGGTTCGGCCTGACCATTGGTGTTGGGGCCTTCATGCTCTACATGCTTTTCATCATTGCGCAGTTGGCCTGGGAATCCAAAGCCGGAAAATTTGGAACTTTTGTTATTTTTTTAGGCTTAGCTTTTGGCATGCTGGGTTTTGTGGCCAAAGGGGTCATCCAATGGCTGATCGGTGGCTGAAATCAGCCCGGGATAAAGCTGTGGATAAAAAACATGAAAGAGCAGGGTTATCCACAGCTTGGTCTGTCGTGGCCAAGTTGTTCATTTTGACGAGACAGCAAAAAACCAGACTCACACACACCCTTGAAAGCAGGATAAGTCTATGTCAGTACTCAATAAAAATGACTTGTGCACAGAAGAAGCCTGGCCTTACTACTACGACTATTTAAAGATATAAAACCATAGAGAGATAGCAAAAAAGAAGTGCGCTGTTAAGATTTGCACCTTTCCATCCCAGTCTGCACCATGGCGATCGTTTCAGAAGACCCTTCTCAACCCTGTTACGACATCAAAAGCGCTGATTTGTCCTTGTTGGCTTTGTTGCTCAAGACGACGGACATTTCCGCTGTGGCTTTGGCATTGAAGCAGCAGTTGGCGGAGACACCTGCTTTTTTTGAGCAAGACCCTGTCGTGGTGGATGTGAGTGCTTTGGGTCTAGAAGCCGATCAAACACTGGACTTGTCGGCTTTGATGGCTGTTTTGCGTGAACACCAATTGGTCCCCTTGGCCATCAAAGGAGCCCATGAGGCGCTTTTGGCGCAAGCCAAGGGTCTGGGCTTGGTGGATGCAACAGACGCCCGAATTCGGCGCTCTGTGCCCCTTGAACAGCCCTCTGCGCCAGAGACTGCACCTGCCCCCATCGTTGCACAGCCCGCCACGGTGGCCCCATGGGGTGCGATGGTCATTGACAAACCATTGCGATCCGGTCAGCAGGTGTACGCCAAAGGCCGTGATTTGGTTGTTTTGGCCATGGTCAACGCCGGTGCCGAAGTGATTGCCGATGGGCATATCCATGTTTATGGTGCATTGCGTGGCAAAGCCATTGCAGGTGCACGCGGCAACACACAAGCGCAAATTTTTGCCCAAGTGATGGAGCCCGAATTGATTTCCATCGCGGGTGTTTACCGCACCAGCGAAAATGCTTTACCCAAAGATGTTCTGGGCCAGGTGGCCCAGGTGTGTTTGCAATCTGGCCCCGATGGGGACAAATTGCTCATCACAGCCCTCAAGTCCTGATTTTTCAATCGCGTCCAAGAAAGTTTTTCCATGGCAAAAATCGTTGTTGTGACCTCTGGCAAAGGCGGCGTGGGTAAAACCACGACCAGTGCCAGTTTCGCTACCGGCCTGGCCCTGCGGGGCTTCAAAACCGCTGTCATTGACTTTGATGTGGGTCTGCGCAATCTGGACCTGATCATGGGCTGTGAGCGTCGTGTGGTGTATGACCTGATCAATGTGATCCAGGGCGAAGCCAATTTGAACCAAGCCCTCATCAAAGACAAACAGTGCGAGAACTTGTTTGTGCTGGCAGCTTCGCAAACCCGTGACAAAGACGCTTTGTCGCAAGAGGGTGTCGAAAAGGTTTTGAACGACCTGAGTGGCATGGGTTTCGAGTACATCGTCTGCGACTCGCCTGCGGGCATCGAGACGGGTGCCCTGATGGCCATGCACTTTGCCGATGAGGCCTTGGTGGTGACCAACCCCGAAGTGTCTTCGGTGCGCGATTCCGACCGCATTTTGGGCATGTTGGGCAGCAAAACCAAACGCGCCATCGAGGGTTCAGAACCCATCAAAGAACACCTGTTGATCACCCGGTACAACCCCAACCGGGTGGAAGAAGGACAGATGTTGTCCTTGCAAGACATTCAGGACATCTTGCGCATCAAGTTGTTGGGTGTGATTCCTGAAAGCGAAAACGTCTTGCAGGCTTCGAACCAAGGCACACCTGCGATCCACATGGCCAACAGCGATGTGTCGGAAGCCTACAAAGACGTGATCGATCGATTCTTGGGTGAAGACAAGCCCATGCGTTTCATCGAAGCGGAAAAGCCTGGTTTCTTCAAACGTTTGTTTGGAGGCAAGTGAGCCATGTCCTTTCTTTCCTTCCTGCTGGGTGAAAAGAAGAAAACCGCCAGCGTTGCCAAAGAGCGCTTGCAGATCATCTTGGCCCATGAGCGCAGCGGTCGCAACGTGGCCGAACCCGATTACTTGCCCGATCTGCAACGTGAGTTGGTCGCGGTGATCAGCAAGTACATCAAAATCAATCCCAACGACATCAAAGTCAATTTGGAACGTCAGGACAATCTGGAAGTGCTCGAAGTCAAAATCGAACTGCCAGACGCGCGCTGAATTTGTTTCGGCCCAAGGGCCTGAGCCTAAATGAACCATCGCCCTGAAAAGGGCGATGGTTTTTTTGTGGCGCCTTTGCGTTATGGCGCGCTCAGTGAAGCCCACAAAGTCCGTGCAGCACGGATGTTGCGTTCCTTGACATGGCCAAAGCCTTTGATGTTCTCCGGCACACGCGCCACACGCAGTGCATGGTCATGTGAATCGGCCGTCAAATTGTTCAGCACGCCATCGATGTGTTGCACATATTCGCGTATCAATGCACGCTCGGTTTGGCGCTCCTCGGTTTTGCCGAAGTAGTCCAGTTTGGTGCCGCGCAGCCCTTTGAGTTGGGCCAATATTTTGAAGCCCGTCAGCATGATGGGGCCAAACTTTCGCTTGACCAGTTCACCTTGTTTGTTGTGCTTCGCCCAAAGGGGCGGGGCCAGGTGGTAATGCACTTTGAAGTCACCTTCAAAGCTATTTTGAATGCGCTCCATGAAGCCTGTTTGCGTGTGCAGACGGGCCACTTCGTATTCGTCTTTGTAGGCCATCAGGCGGTACAACTGACGCGCCACCGTGTCGCTGAGCTGGGTTTTGCCCAAAGGCGCTTCGGTGGCTTGAACGCGCGCCACGATGCTTTGGTAAAGCTGTGCGTAGGTGCTGTCTTGGTAGTCGGTCAAGCGTGCCATGCGGTCGGCGATCAGGTCTTCCAGAGATTCGCGTTTTTTGAATTGGATGACTTGTGCAGGTTGCATGTGCTTCATCAAGGCATCCAGCTGGTGCGCGGCGTGCCTGCCCCATTCGAAAGCAGCCAGGTTGTTTTTGACCTGCACGTCGTTGAGCTCGATGGCCCGCACCAAAGACTCGCGGTGCAAAGGCACCCAACCTTTTTGCCAGGCGTAACCCAGGATCATCGGGTTGACATAAATGGTGTCGCCCATGAGTTGCTTGGCCAAGGCATCGGCATCGAATGTACCCACGCCCTCTGCACCCACTTGCGCGGTGATTTCGGCCACACATTGCTCAGCCGGGTTTTGCCAGTTGCCGTTTTTCACAAAGGCGGCGGTGGGGGTGCTGTTGCTGTTCAGGGCCACATGGGTGCGGCCTGCGCGCATGCGCAAGGTGGTTTCTTTGGAGGCGCTCACGATCGGGTCACAGCCGATGATCAGGTCGGCGGCGGCCATGCTCACGCGCGTGGTGCGGATCTCCTCTTGCGTGTTGGCCAGCAAGATGTGGCTCCAGGTGGCGCCGCCTTTTTGCGCCAAGCCTGCGGAGTCTTGCGTGACGATGCCCTTGCCTTCCATGTGCGCCGCCATGCCCAACAACTGGCCAATGGTGATGACACCCGTGCCACCCACGCCGGCCACCACCATGCCCCAAGGCTGATGGATGGCGGGCAGTGTGGGCTCTGGCAGTGCGCCCAAGTGGGCCGGGTTGATTTGGGTGGTGGAAGCTGTGGCCTTCTTTTTGAAGGTGCCACCCTCCACCGTGACAAAGCTTGGGCAAAAGCCTTTGAGGCAGCTGGTGTCTTTGTTGCAGGTGCTTTGGTTGATGGTGCGCTTTCGGCCCAAAGGGGTTTCGAGCGGTTCGACCGACAGGCAATTGGACTGCACACCGCAGTCGCCACAGCCTTCGCACACCTCTTCGTTGATCATCACGCGCACAGCAGGGTCCACCATGGTGCCGCGTTTGCGGCGGCGGCGTTTTTCAGTGGCACAGGTCTGGTCATAAATGATGACGGTGGTGCCTTTGATCTCGCGCATTTCGCGTTGAATGCTGTCGAGCTCATCCCGGTGGAACACGCGCACGCCTTCGGCCAGGCTCACGCCATCGTATTTTTCGGGTTCGTCGGTCACCACCACAATGCGCTGCGCCCCTTCGGCTTTCATGCTCATGGCGATTTGCACCACGCTGTGGCCCTCTGACCGTTCACCCACAGGTTGGCCGCCCGTCATGGCGACGGCGTCGTTGTACAAAATTTTGTAGGTGATGTTCACGCCCGAGGCCACGCTTTGCCGCACGGCCAGCAGGCCGCTGTGGAAATAGGTCCCGTCGCCGATGTTGGCAAACATGTGTTGGTCGGTGCTGAAGGGTTGCTGCCCTGTCCATGGCACGCCTTCGCCCCCCATTTGTGTGAAGCCCACGGTGCTTCGGTCCATCCAGATGCTCATGAAGTGGCAGCCGATGCCGGCCATGGCGCGTGAGCCTTCGGGCACCTTGGTGGAGGTGTTGTGCGGGCAACCCGAGCAGAACCAAGGGGTGCGGTCCGCTGCTGCGCCCAGGGTCAAGGTTTGCAATGATTTTTCTTTGGCATCCAGCAGGGCCAGGTGTGCGTCGATGCGGGCCGTGGTGTCGGCGTCCACTCCCATTTTCTTCAAGCGTTTGGCAACCGCTCGGGCAATCAAGGCAGGGGTCAGGTCGGCATTGGCCCGCAGCAATGTGCGTTCGCTGGGGTTGGGAATGGACCACTCACCGCCAGAGGTGTCGCCCTCGGCTTCGTCAAACTTGCCCAAAATTTTCGGGCGCACATCGTCGCGCCAGTTGTACAGCTCTTCTTTCAGTTGGTATTCGATGACCTGGCGCTTTTCTTCGACCACCAAAATCTCGCGCAGCCCGGTGGCGAACTCGCGTGTGGTTTGCGCCTCGAGTGGCCACACCACACCCACCTTGTGCACCCGGATGCCCAGGCGTTGGCAGGTGGTGTCATCGAGGCCCAGGTCGAGCAAGGCTTGGCGCGTGTCGTTGTAGGCCTTGCCGCTGGCGATCAGGCCGAATCGATCGTTGGGGCCTTGGATGACGTTGTGGTTGAGCTTGTTGGCGCGGATGTAGGCGAGCGCCGCATACCACTTGTAGTCGAACAAACGGGCCTCTTGTTCCAGCGCGGTGTCGGGCCAGCGGATGTGCACGCCGCCGGGGGGCATGACGAAATCCGGCAAGACAATTTGCACGCGTTCGGGGTCGATGTGCGCGGTGGCACTGGACTCGACGATTTCCTGGATGGTCTTCATGCCCGACCAGATGCCCGCAAAACGGCTCAGGGCCAAGGCGTGCAAGCCTTGGTCCAGGATGTCTTGCACGCTGGCCGGGAAAAACACCGGCAAGCCGCAGGCCTTGAAGATGTGGTCGCTCTGGTGCGCGGCGGTGGAGCTTTTGGCCACATGGTCGTCGCCCGCCACAGCCAGCACGCCGCCCCAAGGCGTGGTGCCCGCCATGTTGGCGTGTTTGAAGACATCCGAACAACGGTCCACGCCGGGGCCTTTGCCGTACCAGATGCCGAAGACGCCATCAAACTTGTTGGTGCCGGGCGGCGCAAAGCCCAGTTGCTGGGTGCCCCACAAGGCGGTGGCGGCCAGCTCTTCGTTCACGCCGGGCTGGAAGACGATGTGCTGGGCCTTGAGGTGGTCCTTGGCTTTCCACAGCGATTGGTCGTAACTGCCCAGCGGCGAGCCCCGGTAGCCGCTGATGAAGCCCGCGGTGTTCTTGCCCTGCAAGGCGTCGCGCTGGCGTTGCAGCATGGGCAGCTTGACCAGGGCCTGCACGCCACTCATGAAGGCGCGGCCGACATCCAAGCTGTACTTGTCGTCCAATGTCACGGTGTCCAGGGCTTGGCGGATCGATTCGGGCAATGGGGCGTTCATGGTCTGTCCTGCGTCGAAATGTGTGGGCACAGTGTAGGGCGGGCGGGATGGGCCGTGCTTGCTTTTGGAGACAGGATTTGCCCTAGGTTCAAGCAGCGTGTTGTGCCTGAAGCCCGTGAGAAACGGCCGAAATGAATGCATACAAAACCATTCAAAAATACCCGGGATGGGTTCAACACGCGTGTGGCTCAGACAAGCTCAGGCGTTCTACAGAGTGGGCAGGTTCACCCCCTGCCTGTAAAATAAGCAGATTCAGCCGACCCCGTGGCAGGGCGGCCCATGGCGCCGTTGGTGCCTCTTTTTGGCCTTCATTCAAGGCGGACTTCTCATGCTTTACCCTCAAGAATTCGATGTGATCGTGGTTGGTGGCGGCCATGCCGGAACCGAAGCTGCGCTCGCGTCTGCCCGCATGGGCTGCAAAACCCTTTTGCTCAGCCACAACATTGAGACGCTGGGGCAGATGAGCTGCAACCCCAGCATCGGGGGCATTGGCAAGGGGCATTTGGTCAAAGAGGTGGATGCGCTGGGCGGCGCCATGGCGCTGGCCACCGACGAGGGCGGCATCCAGTTTCGCATCCTCAACAGCTCCAAAGGCCCGGCCGTACGGGCCACCCGCGCCCAGGCCGACCGCATTTTGTACAAAGCCGCCATCCGCCGCATGCTGGAGAACCAGCCCAACTTGTGGCTGTTTCAGCAGGCCGTGGACGACCTGATGGTGGAGGGCGATCGCGTGGTGGGTGCCGTGACGCAGGTGGGCATCCGTTTCCGCTCGCGCACCGTGGTGCTGACGGCCGGCACTTTCCTGGACGGCAAGATCCATGTGGGTTTGCAGAACTACGCAGCAGGCCGGGCGGGCGATCCGCCAGCCGTCAGTTTGTCGGCACGCCTCAAGGAGCTCAAGCTGCCGCAAGGGCGCCTGAAGACCGGCACGCCGCCGCGTTTGGACGGCCGCACGATTGACTTTTCCAAGTGCGCCGAGCAACCCGGTGACGGCGTGCCCGGCGGCATGAACCCCGAGGGCGGCGTGCCGGTGTTCAGCTTCATGGGCAATGCGGCCATGCACCCGCAGCAGGTGCCGTGCTGGATCACCCACACCAACGAGCGCACGCACGAGATCATCCGCTCGGGCTTCGACCGCAGCCCCATGTTCACCGGCAAGATCGAGGGCGTGGGCCCACGTTACTGCCCGAGTGTGGAAGACAAGATCAACCGTTTTGCCGACAAAGACAGCCACCAGATTTTCCTGGAGCCTGAAGGCCTGACGACGAACGAGTACTACCCCAACGGCATCTCGACCAGCTTGCCGTTCGACATCCAGTACGCGCTGGTGCGCTCGATGAAGGGCCTGGAAAACTGCCACATCCTGCGCCCTGGCTATGCGATTGAATACGACTACTTTGACCCGCGGGCGCTGAAGAACAGTTTCGAGACACGCCAAATCAACGGCCTGTTCTTTGCCGGGCAGATCAATGGCACCACCGGTTACGAAGAAGCCGCGGCGCAAGGCTTGTTTGCGGGCATCAACGCCGCGCTGCAATGCCGAGGCGATGCCGCCTGGACGCCTGCGCGCGACCAAGCTTATCTGGGTGTGTTGGTGGACGACTTGGTCACACAAGGCGTGACAGAACCCTACCGCATGTTCACCAGCCGCGCCGAGTTCCGTCTTCAACTGCGGGAAGACAACGCCGACGCCCGATTGACCGAAGTGGGGCGACACATGGGCTTGGTGGACGATGCCCGCTGGGATGCATTCAGCCGCAAACGCGATGCGGTTTCACGTGAAACAGAGCGCTTGAAATCAACCTGGGTGAACCCACGCAACTTACCCGCCGAAGAATCGGCGCGCGTTTTGGGCAAGGCCATTGATCACGAACACAACCTGTTTGATTTGTTGCGAAGACCGAATGTGGGCTACCCGGCCCTGATGACGCTTGACGGCGGGCGCATGGCCAGCGCCGATGTTTCACGTGAAACCTTGGGCGACTTGAGTCCGTCGGTGATCGAGCAGGTGGAGATTGCCGCTAAGTACTCCGGTTACATCGACCGTCAAAAGGGCGAGGTAGAGCGCGCCGCGTTTTACGAGCACCTGCGTTTGCCCGAAGGCCTGGACTACATGCAGGTATCGGCCTTGTCGATGGAGGCGCGCCAAAAACTGGCCAAACACCGGCCAGAAACTTTGGGCCAGGCCTCGCGCATTTCGGGCATCACGCCCGCCAGCGTGTCCTTGTTGTTGATTCACCTGAAGAAGGGTGGGTTCAAGGGTTTTATGCAAGCGGCCGAGGAAGGCGTGCAGGCATGAGTGCCAACCTGGAAGCTGGCTTGCGCTCAGGTGCGCAAGCCTTGGGATTGAGCCTCTCGGAGGGTCAAATCCAGCATTTGCTGGCTTACGTTGCACTCATCCAAAAATGGAACAAGGTCTATAACCTCACGGCGCTGCGCGATCCGGCGGACATGCTCACGCACCACCTGTTGGACAGCTTGACCGCCATCGCCCCTTTGCGCCGACACACGCAAGGCCAGTCCATCCAGGTGCTGGATGTGGGCTCGGGCGGTGGTTTGCCCGGGGTGGTGTTGGCCATTTGCATGCCCGAGTTGCAGGTCAGTTGTGTGGACACGGTGGCCAAAAAAGCCGCGTTTGTGCAACAGGTGGCCGTGAGTTTGAAGCTGCCCAACTTGCGGGGCCTACATGCGCGGGTGGAGTCTTTGACGGAGCCCTATCCCGTGATCTGCTCCAGGGCCTTTGCGTCCTTGCCGGACTTTGTGACCTGGTCACGTTCGGCCCTGGCCGAGGGCGGTGTCTGGATGGCCATGAAAGGCAAGCACCCGCAAGACGAAATCGAGGCTTTGCCCGGCGACGTGGAGGTGTTTCACGTGGAACCTTTGACCGTGCCCGGTTTGGATGTCGAGCGCTGCATGGTTTGGATGCGCCCTCAAAACGACTGAAGCGCTGTTGTTTCACGTGAAACACACGCCACGCATGCATTGAAAGAGCTTGGGCCGGAGCGCATCACTTACACTCGCCCATCCCCTTGAAAGTACATGCATGTTTGGTATTTCGGATTACGGCGCATTTTCTGCGGCCTTTGTCCTGTTGTTGTTCTTGCCCGGTCCAGGCAATTTGGCCTTGATCAGCTCGGCCAGCAAGGGTGGTTTGCCCGGTGGGCTGGCTTCGGTGTTCGGTCTGTTGGTGGGCGATCAGGTCTTGTTGTGGCTGACGGTGGCCGGTTTGGCGGCGGTTCTCACGGCTTTGCCGCCTGTGTTTTTGGCCTTGCAATGGGCGGGCGCGGCGTACTTGGCGTGGTTGGGTTTCAAAATGCTCACCGCACAAGCTGGCGAAGGCCCCAGCATCCACATCACGCCCGGGCACTACTTTCGCGAAACCTTGTTCATCACCTTGCTCAACCCCAAGGCGATCCTGTTTTACTTGGCCTTTTTCCCCCAGTTCATTGACCCGGTCAAGCACCAAGGCTGGATCACCTTTGCCGCGATGGCCTCGACCATTTTTGTCTTGGGCTTTGTGTATTGTTTCGGGGTGGTGCTGGTGACGCATGCCATGGCCGAACGGATTCGTGCCCACCCCAAGTTCTCGGGTTTTTTGCAAAAAATAGCAGGTGTGTGTTTGATGGCCTTTGCGCTGAAGATGGTTTTCACCAAATAATGGCCGAAGTGTCCGTGTGCTTTTTGAAGGTTTCCCATGTTTTTTGGCATCTCTGACTACAGTGCTTTTGTCGCCGCCATCGTGTTGTTTTTGGCCATTCCTGGGCCAGGTAATTTGGCACTCATCACGTCCACCAGCAAAGGCGGTGTGCCCGGCGGTTTGATGGCCACCTTGGGGGTCATCGCCGGCGATCAGGTCCTCATGTGGTTGGCCGTGGCTGGCGTGGCGACGGTGCTGGCCACTTACCCTGCTGCGTTTGCGGCCATTCAGTGGCTGGGCGCCGCGTACCTGGCCTGGTTGGGCTTCAAAATGCTGATGGCCAAACCCGGTGACGCGCCCGTTTTGAACATCCGGCCCCGGCAGTTTTTTCAGCAAGCGCTGGCCATCACCTTGCTCAACCCCAAAGCGATCGTTTTTTACATGGCGTTCTTTCCCTTGTTTGTGGACCCCCAAACCCATTTGGGTTGGGTCAGCTTTGGCGTCATGGCGGCCACGATTGCGGCTCTGACTTTTTTATATGGCCTGGGCATGACACTGCTGACGCACCATTTGGCCGAACGCATGCGTGCCAACCCCGTGGTGGGCCGCGTGCTGGAGAAAGTGGCGGGCTTTTTCTTGGTGGGTTTTGGCCTCAAACTGGCCTTGTCCAAATAGAGCGAACGCCGCCACCCCCGACTGTTGTACGAATTGATTAACCTGAGCGCAATTTATGGCCACCATTTTCTGCATTGCCAACCAAAAAGGGGGGGTGGGTAAAACCACCACCACCGTCAATCTGGCCGCTGGTTTGGCCAAAGTCGGGCAGCGCGTGCTCTTGGTCGATTTGGACCCACAAGGCAACGCCACCATGGGCTCGGGCATCGACAAACGCACCGTTGAGCTGAACGTGTACGACGTGTTGTTGGAGTCCGCCACCATCGCCGAAGCCGTGGTCAAAGCTGACAAGTGTGGTTACGACGTGGTCAGCGCCAACCGCGAACTGGCCGGGGCCGAAGTGGAGTTGGTGCAACTGGAGCACCGCGACCAGCGTCTGAAAAATGCCTTGAAGGTGGTCGACGCGGATTACGACTTTGTGCTGATCGATTGCCCACCCTCGCTGTCCATGCTCACGCTCAATGGCCTGTGTTCCGCCCACGGCGTGATCGTGCCCATGCAGTGCGAGTACTTTGCGCTCGAAGGCCTCACGGACTTGGTCAACACCATCAAACAGGTGCATGCCAACCTGAACAAGGACCTCAAAATCATCGGTTTGTTGCGCGTCATGTTCGACCCGCGCATCACCTTGCAAATGCAAGTGAGCGACCAACTCAAGGCCCACTTTGGCGACAAGGTGTTCGACACCGTGATCCCGCGCAATGTGCGCCTGGCCGAAGCGCCCAGTTACGGTTTGCCGGGCGTGGTGTTTGATGCCTCGGCCAAGGGCAGCCAAGCCTATGTGGCGTTTGCCCGCGAGCTGGTGCAACGTGCACCCACGCTCTGAGCTTTGGCCCTTTTTTGAGTCATGACGGTTGCCTCCCACACCACCACGGCCAAGCCAGGCGACTTGGCTCAGCCCGCGCCCACGGTCTTGATCTTGCCCGGTTGGCAGGGCAGCGGCCCAGGCCACTGGCAGGTGCATTGGGCCCGCATGCCGGGCTGCACCCTGGTGGAGCAAAACGACTGGCAGCACCCCTTGCGCGGTGACTGGCTGGCGCGCTTGGACGAAACCGTGATCGACGCCCCGGGCCCGGTGGTGTTGGTGGCGCACAGTTTGGGCTGCATATTGGTCTCGGCGTGGGCGGGCGTTTCTCGGCACACGGCCCGTGTGCGTGGCGCATTGTTGGTGGCACCCGGCGACACCGAAGCCCCCGGTTTGAAAGAGCGCCTGCCGGGCTGGTCACCGATCGCCCGCCAGGCACTTCCGTTTCCCAGCGTTTTGGTGGGCAGCCAAAACGACCCGTATTGCAGCGCAGCACGGGCCCAGGCTTTCGCCCGTGACTGGGGCGCCCGATGGGTGGACCTGGGCGCGGCCGGGCACATCAACGCCGACTCTTCTTTGGGCGAATGGCCACAAGGCCAGGCGCTTTTACAAACACTTTTGAAGGATTGACCATGGTCACCAAAAAACCCAAGGGCCTTGGCCGCGGACTGGAAGCTCTGCTGGGCCCCAAAGTGCAAGAGGCACCTGCCGCCGACATGACGGCCGAAACAGGGGTGTCCACCCAGCTCAAACTCGACCAGATGGTGCCCGGCGTGTACCAGCCGCGCACCCGCATGGACGAGGGCGCTTTGTACGAGTTGGCCGAGTCCATCAAAGCCCAAGGCATCATGCAGCCGATTTTGGTGCGCCAATTGAGCGAAGGCGAGAACGCGGGCAAATACGAGATCATTGCGGGCGAGCGGCGTTTCAGGGCCAGCAAGTTGGCGGGCCTGGAGGCTGTGCCGGTGTTGGTGCGCGATGTGCCCAACGAGGCTGCGGCGGCCATGGCCCTGATCGAGAACATCCAGCGCGAAGACCTCAACCCGCTCGAGGAGGCCCAGGGCCTGCAACGCCTCATCAAAGAGTTTGGGCTCACTCACGAAACGGCAGCCCAAGCGGTGGGCCGCTCGCGCAGCGCGGCCAGCAACCTGCTGCGCTTGCTCAATCTGGCCGATCCGGTGCAAAGCATGCTCATGGCCGGGGACCTGGACATGGGCCACGCCCGCGCTTTGTTGTCGCTCGACAAGGCGGCGCAAATCACGGCGGCGAACCAGATTGCGGCCAAAAAGTTGTCGGTGCGCGAAGCGGAAAGCCTGGCCAAAAAGCTGGGTGCCGAGTTCAACCTGGTCACCCAAAAGCCCAAGAAAGAAAAGTCACGCGATGTGCGCCGTGTGGAAGAGGAGCTGTCGGATTTGTTGATGGCGCAGGTCGAGGTGCGCGTCAAAAAGCGCGTCAAGCGCTTGGGCAAGCTCGAAGAGATGGGCGAGCTGAGCATCCAGTTTGGTTCGCTCGACGAGCTCAATGGTTTGATCGACAAACTGCGCGGCTAAGGGCCAGGTGCCATGGCGGACACGGGGAGTCTCAAGGCATGGCAGGCGCATCTGCGCAGCCCGCTTTACTTCAGGCAAAGCCTGTTGGCGACCTACATGTTGGCCGCCAGCCTCAGCTCGCTGTTGTTTTACCTGATCCCGCCCGGCCAGTACGAGCGCAACGCCAACCTGCTGTTTTCGCTTTTGACCCTGGGCATGCTGCCATTGGCCTGGGTGCGCTCGCTCTTCACCCCCTTGCTCCACCTGGTGACTTTGCTGAGTCTGGTGCTGGTCACCTACATCGCCTCCAAGACGGGGGCGGTCAATTCCTCGGCATTGGTTTGGCTCAATGTGTTGGCGGTTCCGGTGCTGTTGTTGCAAGGGCCGCGCGCGGCGTTGGCGTGGATCGCGGTTGTGCTCACGACCATTTTGGCCCTGCTGTTGGGCGCGCTCACGGGCCATTTGGACACCCGCATTGACCTCATTCAGGAGGCCGTACCTTGGGCCTTCATGAACCAGGCGCTGGCCTTGGGCAATCTGATGCTGGCGGTGCGGCTTTATGAGCGGCTGCATCAGCGGCAAATGCAACAGCTCCATGAGCGCAACGAGGAAATCCAGCGCACCCACGAGGCCTTGCTTGTGGCCCAAGCCCACAAGGACGAGTTTGTGGCCGCTGTCGGGCACGAGTTGCGCACGCCCATGAACGCGATTTTGGGCTTCAACGGCGTGCTGCGCCAAGAACTGGCAGACCGACCCGAGCAGGTGGAGGTGGTGGACCACATCCGCCGCTCCACCGGCCATTTGCTCCAAGTGGTCAATGACATCTTGGACTTCTCGCAGTTGCAGGCGGGCAAGCTGATGCTGCACCTTGAAGACTTCGAGCTGCAGGCTCTGATGGACGAGGCCTTGCAGGCCGACCGCGACAAGGCGCTGGAAAAAGGCATTGTTTGGCACGGCACGCTGGACCCGCTTTTGCCTGCGCGTGTGCGTGCCGACCGCCAGCGCTTGCTGCAGATCCTGCGCAACCTGCTGCGCAACGCGCTCAAGTTCACGGCGCAAGGCGAGGTGCTGCTGCACATCCATGCCAGCCATGAGCGCCTGAACTTCGAGGTGCGCGACACCGGGCGCGGCATTGCACTGGACCAGCAGGCCCACATCTTCCGGCGTTTTGAACACGCCGATGTGCAGACCACCCGCGCCTACGGGGGCACGGGCCTGGGCCTGACCATTTGCGAAAAACTGGTGCAGCTGCATGGCGGCCAAATCGGGGTGCGCAGTCTCGAAGGGCGTGGCGCCACCTTCTGGTTCCATGTGCCCTTAATGACGGCCTCCCCAACCGCCGCTGCGCAGCCCGCCGAGGCCCACTTGCCCGCAGAAGAAGCCTTGCGCATTTTGGTCGTCGACGACAACGCCATGAACCTGATGGTGGCGCGCCTTCAAATTCAAAAATGCTGGCCCAAGGCCGAGATCGTCACGCTGGACAGCGCGACCAAGGCACTGGCCTTGCTGCGTGAGCAAAGCTTTGACGTGGCCCTGGTCGACATGGTCATGCCCGAGATGGACGGCATGGCACTCACCCGTCAAATCCGACATTTGTTTCCGGCGATCACGGCACGCATGCCCATCCTTGCCCTCACGGCCAATACCAACCCGGTCGATCGCCAGCGCTGCAGGGACGCGGGCATGGACGAGGTGCTCGACAAGCCGATGGACCTGCAAACGCTGGTGCGCTCTGTCACCCACCATGTTCTGAAGGCGAGGGCTTGAACATGCAGAGCAAAGGGTTTTCGCGGCGGGCCTGGGACGGGTTGTTGGCCCGCCTGCCTGAGCGTTATCGCGAAGGCAAGATGCTCTACATCGTGCCCTTTATCCTCTGTTTGGTGCTTGTTTTGTTGCTGTTTGCAGGCTTCAGCCCCTACCCCTATGCCAAGGAATTGCACCTGGGTTTGTCCGCCTGGTTGCTGCTGCTTTTGTACTTGTTGCACCGCGGCATGTCCTTGCCCTGGGCGGTGAACATGGGTTCGGCCGCAAGCGCCTGTATTTTGATTTACGTCGTGTGGCACTCCGGGGGCATCTTCACGCCCCGTGCGACGTGGTTTTTGCTGCTGCCCATTGCCCCGTTTTATGTCATTGGTCGGCGCGCAGGGCTGGTCTGGCTGGGTTTTTCATGGCTGATACAGATCGCCATGGCCGTGGCCAACCATCTCGGGCTTGTCCCTGCTTTTGCCCCCGAGGTGCGGCATGCCGTGTCATCCTGGTTCACCTACAGCCTGATCACCGGCATGCTCATCATCGTGCCGCTGATCTACGACAGGCTGCAAGCCAAGGCCTTGAGGAAAAGCCTGAGCTACCAGCGTGAACTGGAAGCCAAACGGCAGGAGCTGGAACAAACGCTGCGGATGCGCGAGCACTTCATCGCGACCGTGAGCCACGAGCTGCGCACCCCCATGAACGCCATCCTCGGCTTCAATGCCTTGCTGCTGTCCAGTGTCGAAGGCAAGCCCGAAGCCCTCAAGGTGCTCAACCACACCCGCCAGTCGGCCGACCACCTGATGACGGTGATCAATGACATCCTCGACTACTCGCAGCTGCAGGCCGGCCAGCTGGTGGTTCAGCCTGAAACGTTTGAGCTGCGCCGCGTGGCTGAACACGCGTTTGAACTGTTCAAACCGCGCGTCAAAAGCATGGAGCTCAGTTACCGCATCGAGGTGGATGAACAGCTGCCCGTTTGGGTGCAGACCGACCGCCACCGCCTGATGCAGGTCTTGGTGAACCTGCTGGGCAACGCGCTCAAGTTCACCCACCAAGGCGCGGTGGTGCTGCGCGTTCAGTGGCAAAACCCGGGCGTGCTCTTCACGGTGCAGGACACGGGCATTGGCATTCCCCTGGAGCGTCAGCTGAACATTTTCAAACGGTTTGGCCAAGCCGAAGACGACACGCAGGCCCGCTACGGAGGCAACGGCCTGGGCCTGGCCATTTCGCAAAAATTGGCCCATCTGCTGGGGGGCGAGATCGGTTTTGAAAGCGAGCCGGGTCAAGGCTCGCGGTTTTGGCTGCGTTTGCCATTGAGCGCCGCCCCTTCACCGGTCCAGTCGTCCGAAAAACACCCCCAGTTGTTGCAAACCGCCGATCGGGCGTGGACCTTTTTGGTGGCCGATGACCACCCGGTCAACCGCTTGCTGCTCAAGCAAGTCTTGAAAAACGCATGGCCACACAGCGTGGTGCTGGAGGCGGTGGACGGGCAAAAGACCCTGGATGTGTTGCACGCCCACAAGGTGGACATGGTCTTCATGGACATGGTCATGCCCGTCATGGACGGCATTGATGCCACAGGACTCATCCGCCAAGACGCCGACGACCGCATCCGTCAGCTTCACGTGGTGGGTTTGACGGCCAATGTGAACCCGCTGGATTTGGAGCGCTTCAAGGCCGCAGGCCTCCACGACGTGATGCTCAAACCTTTTGAGCCAGCCCAGTTGTGTCGCCGGGTAGAGGCCTTGTTGTCTGACAAGGGCGCTGCCCTATGAGGCAAGTTTGGCGCGATTTTTCGTTATCCACTGGGATGGCCGGTTTGGTGGCTGTTTTGGTGGGTTTCACCAGTTCAGCCGCCATTGTGTTTTCCGCCGCGCAAGCGTTGGGCGCCACGCCTGCACAAATGGTGTCTTGGATGTGGGCGCTTGGCATAGGCATGGGCATGACCAGTTTGGTTTTGAGTCTGTGGTACCGGCAGCCTGTTTTGACGGCATGGTCCACCCCGGGAGCAGCGGTTTTGGCGGTGAGCCAGGGGGTGAGCTTGCCTGAGGCCACGGGTGCATTCATGGTGTGCGCGTTGTTGACCATGGTGGTGGGTTTCAGCGGTTGGTTTGAACGCTTGATGGGCCAAATCCCCTTGGCCTTGGCCAGTGCCTTGCTGGCCGGGGTGTTGGCACGCTTTGCGCTGGATGCCGTTGGTGCGGTGGTGCATGCGCCTGCGCTGGTGATGGCGATGACCGGGGCCTATGTGCTTGGACGCCGCTGGTGGCCGCGCTGGTCGGTGCCTGTCGTTTTGTTGGTGGGAATGGGCGTGGCAGCCTTGCAAGGCCAGTTGCACTTGTCCAGCATCGTCTGGACTTGGGCCTTGCCCGTATGGGTCAATCCTGCTTGGAGTTGGGCGGCCATGGTGGGTGTGGCGTTGCCTCTTTTTGTGGTGACCATGGCCTCGCAAAACTTGCCGGGCGTGGCCGCGCAACGGGCTTCGGGTTTTGATATTCCGGTGTCCCCCGTGGTGGGCGCTACCGGTTTGGCCAGTTTTTGCTTGGCGCCTTTTGGCGGCTATGCGCTCAATTTGGCGGCGATCACGGCGGCCATTTGCATGGGCCAAGAGTCCCACGCCGATCCAACACGCCGCTATACCGCCTCCGTCACGGCCGGGGTTGTGTACATCGCTTTGGGTTTGGCTGGCGGCACGATCGTCAGCCTCATGGCCGCTTTTCCGCAAGCCCTGGTGTTGGCGGTGGCAGGCCTTGCATTGCTAGGCACCATCGCCTCGGGTTTGTCGGCGGCGGTCAAAGACGAGCAGCAACGCGACGCGGCCCTGCTCACATTCTTGGTGACGCTGTCGGGTGTGACTGTGGCCGGCGTGGGCTCGGCTTTTTGGGGCGTGGTGGTGGGTGGATTGGCGCAGTGGTTTTGGACACGGCGCCAAGCGGGTTCACATTGAGAAAATCTTCCCTGGGTTCATGATGTTGTGCGGGTCCAGCGCCCGCTTGATGGTGCGCATCATGTTGACGGCGCCTTCACCGGTTTCGGTGCGCAAGAAGTCCATCTTGTGCAGGCCAATGCCGTGCTCGCCCGTGCAGGTGCCGCCCAAGCGCAGCGCGCGGCTGACCAGTTGCTGGTTGAGCGCTTCGGCAGTTTCGCATTCCTGCGGGTTGTTCGGGTCGATCAAATAGCCAAAGTGGAAATTGCCGTCGCCCACATGGCCCACCAAGAAGTAAGGCAGGCCGCTGGCATCGGTTTCGGTGATGGAGTCGAGCAGGCAATCGGCCAGGCGGCTGATGGGCACGCAAGTGTCGGTGCTGATGGCGCGGCAGCCGGGCTTGCTCTGGATGGCCGCAAAGTAAGCGTTGTGCCGTGCGGTCCACAGGCGTGTGCGTTCTTCGGGCGTGGTGGCCCATTCAAACGCGTTGCCGCCAAATTCCGTGGCGATGTCTTGCACCGTTTCGGCTTGTTCTTTCACGCCCGCTGGCGAGCCGTGGAACTCCATCAGCAGCATGGGTTCTTCGCGCAGGCCCAGCTTGGCATAGGCATTGACCATGCGCACCGTGTTGTGGTCGATCAGCTCCACACGCGCAATCGGCACGCCCAGCTGAATCGTCTGGATGACCGTGTGCACCGCCGCCTCGATGCTGGGGAAGGAGCAAATGGCGGCCGAGATGGCTTCTGGCAAAGGGTACAGGCGCACCGTGATTTCGGTGATCACACCCAGCGTGCCTTCGCTGCCCACCATCAGGCGCGTCAGGTCGTAGCCGGCGCTCGATTTTTTGGCGCGGGTGCCCGTGCGAATGACCTCGCCGGCCGCCGTGACCACTTCCATGGCCAACACGTTCTCGCGCATGGTGCCGTAGCGCACGGCATTGGTGCCGCTGGCGCGCGTGGCGCTCATGCCGCCAATCGTCGCGTCTGCGCCCGGGTCGATCGGGAAGAACAGCCCGGTGGACTTGATCTCTTCGTTGAGCTGCTTGCGCGTCACGCCCGGCTGCACCGTCACCGTCAGGTCTTCGGCGTTGATCGACAGCACCTTGTTCATGCGCGTCAGGTCGATGCTGATGCCGCCTTGCACCGCCAGCAAATGGCCTTCGAGGGAGGAGCCCACACCAAATGGGATCACAGGGACTTTGTGCTCGGCACACAGCTTCACGGCGTCGGCCACGTCTTGGGTGTTTTCGGCAAACACCACGGCCGCTGGGGGGGGCACATGGGTGAAGGCCGACTCGTCACGCCCATGCTGCTCGCGGATCACCAAAGCGGTGGAGCAGTTGGTGCCAAAGCGGGCTTTCAAGGCGGCCAGAAAAGCTTCAGGCACCGCGCGTTGCGCGATTTCGGGGGCCAGGTGGGCGGCGGGTGTGGGGGCGTTCATGGTGTCTCCTGAGGTGGCGGTGAGAACCCGCCATGCATGCTCAGCGGCAGTTTACGCCGCAATCCGTGGCTTTGCTGTCCTTTGTCAGACAAGCCAAGGGGACTTGGTCGACAATAAAGCCTCTTTGCAGGGGCCCATCTTTGTGGGCGTTTCATTCAGACCCTGCACGCTTGAGCGAATAACAAGAAGGCAACACCATGGGCAACCGACTCACACAAATCGCCACCCGCACGGGCGACAACGGCACCACCGGGCTGGGCAACAACCAGCGTGTGTCCAAAAACAGCCTGCGCGTGCACGCCATGGGGGAGGTGGATGAGCTCAATTCCCACATCGGTTTGCTGCTGTGCGAAGACATGCCTGCCGATGTGCGCGAATTGCTGGTGGAGGTGCAGCACCAGCTCTTCAATTTGGGCGGTGAGCTGTCGATTCCTGGGTTTGAGTTGCTCAAAGAAGAGGCTGTCGCGGCACTGGACCAGGCCCTTGAAACATACAACGCGCAGCTGCCCAAACTGGAAGAGTTCATCTTGCCTGCAGGCACACGCGGCGCCTCACAAGCGCACGTTTGCCGCACCGTGGCCCGCCGCGCCGAACGCGCCTGTGTGGCCTTGGGCAACGAAGAAGCCCTCAACGACACCCCTCGCCAATACTTGAACCGCTTGTCAGACCTGATGTTTGTCCTGGCCCGCGTGCTCAATCGGCTCAACGGCGGTGACGATGTGTACTGGAAGAGCCAGCGCATGAGCCAAGACGACAAGTCCAAGACCTCGGCTTGAGCTGTTCATGCGTTGCGCAGGTCTCGGTCTCTTGCTGTGGGCGTTGCTCAGCCCAGCCTGGGCCGCACCGTCTGCGGTGGTCTTGCGTTGCGCCGTGGCTTACATGCCCCAGCGCAGCACGTGGGTGCGTGAGGTGCGCATCGACTGGGACTCCAAAGCCATTCGCCGCGTGCGCATCGACGGTCTGGAGCCTTATGGTTTTTCCCTTTTGTCCCATGGGGTGATGACGGCGGTGGACAACGAGCGCATCCAAATCGACCTGAGGACGCGGCAATGGCAAAGTGATTTTCGAGGACATGCCAGCGGCCAAGGCCGTTGCGAAACAGTGCCGGGCTGATGCGCCTGAGCACTGTCACCTAGGTGCATGTTTGAGGGTTCTGGCGCGTGACAGCGGTGCACGGGCGCTGATACCCTGCAGCCCATGAACACCGCGACAACACCCTCTGTTTCTGTCACCGACGCCCCGCCTTATTTGCCCCAAATTCGGCTGTACCAAAACTGGTTGCGCGACCAGCGCGGCTTGAGCTTTGCCACCTACAACGACCTGTGGCGATGGTCCGTGACCGAGTTGGATGCCTTTTGGCAAAGCATCTGGGATTACTTCGATTTCCAGTCGCCCACGCCGCACACCGCGGTGCTCGCCCACAACGTGATGCCCGGCGCCAAGTGGTTTCCAGGCGCCCAGACCAATTACGCGCACCAAGTGCTGCGGCATGTGCAGCCTGCCCACGAGGCCGGGTTTTTGGCCGTCATCAGCCACAACGAAAAAGGGCTGCGGCGCGAGATGAGCTGGCCCGAGCTGCGCCGCCAGGTCGCCGCCATGGCCCTGCACCTGCAGGCCCAAGGCGTGCAGCCCGGTGACCGGGTGGCGGCGTACCTGCCCAACATCCCCGAGGCGATGGTGGCGTTTTTGGCCACCGCCAGTGTCGGCGGCGTGTGGAGCATTTGCGCGCCCGACATGGGCACCAACGCGGTGCTTGACCGCTTCAAACAGATTGAGCCCAAGGTGCTGATCGCGGTGGACGGCGTCCGCTACGGGGGCCGCGACTTTGACCGCATGGACGTGGTGCAAGAGTTGCAAAACGCATTGCCCAGCGTGCAACACGTCATCATTCACGAGAATTTGGGCACACTGGATTTGACCAACTGCGAGGTCGGGGCCAGCGTGCAACTGTCGGCCATCACGGCGCGTGACGATGCGCAGGTGCAAGCTTTTGAGCCGCTTTGGTTGCCCTTTGACCACCCTTTGTGGATCGTCTACTCCAGCGGCACCACTGGCCTGCCCAAGCCCATCGTGCATGGCCACGGCGGCACGGTGATCGTGGCACTGGCCAACAAAATTTTGCACAACGACATCGGCTGCAGCTACCACCCCAACAGCTTTGGCGAGCGCTTTCACTGGTACAGCTCAACCGGCTGGGTCATGTGGAACGCGCAGGTGGCAGGTCTGCTCAACGGCGTGACCTGTGTGATTTATGACGGCAACCCCGGCGGCAGCAAAGACAACCCCGACTGGGGCATTTTGTGGCGCATGGCCGCAGAAGAAAAAGTCACCTTCTTTGGCGCGGGCGCGGCCTACTTTGCCAACTGCCAAAAAGCGGGGGTGGACATTTCGCGCTGCGGTGACTTGTCGCGGGTGCGTGCCCTCGGCACCACGGGCTCTCCGCTGTCCCCTGAAACACAAAGCTGGGGCACCGAAGAATTCAGGAAAGTGCACCAGCGACAGACAGACATGCGCGACGCCGGGCAGTCCCAAGGCGCGAAGGCCCCCTCGGGGGGCAGCGAGCCAGACGCAGTGGGCGAGCGTGGGGGTGATATTTGGTGGTGCAACATCTCGGGCGGTACCGACTTTGCTGGCGCCTTTGTGGGCGGGCACCGCGAGCTGCCGCAAGAACCCGGCGTCATGCAATGCCGCGAACTGGGTTGCGCGGTCGAGGCTTGGAACGAAGCGGGCGCACCCGTCATTGGCGAGGTGGGTGAGCTGGTCTGCACCCAACCCATCCCGTCCATGCCCTTGTTCTTCTGGAACGACAAGGACAACGCCCGCTATTTGGCCAGCTACTTTGAGATGTACCCCGCCGGCCACGGCCGCCAACCCGGAGGGGGCGACGGCCCCGCCAGCATGGGCGGCGTCTGGCGTCATGGCGATTGGCTGCGCATCGGCAATGCGCAAGGCGAGGGTGAAGGCTGCGTGATCTTTGGCCGCAGCGACGCGACCATCAACCGCTACGGCTTGCGCATGGGCACCAGCGAGCTGTACAGCGCCGTTGAAGCCCTGCCCGAAGTCATGGACTCGATGGTGGTGGACTTGGAATACCTGGGCAAAGAAAGCTACATGCCCCTCTTTGTGGTGCTGCGCCCGGGCACGGCGTTTGACGATGTGCTCAAGGCCAAACTCAACAACGCCATCAAGGTGGCCCTCAGCCCACGTTTCATCCCCAACGAAATCTTTCAGGTCGCCGAAATTCCGCGCACCCTGTCTGGCAAGAAGCAGGAGCTGCCGATCAAGAAACTCATGCTCGGCCAGCCCCTTGAAAAGGTGGTCAACCGAGACGCCATGGCCAACCCAGGGTGTCTGGACTGGTACGTGGAATTGGCCAAGCGGCACTTGACCAAGGCCTGATACCGCCTGCCCTGCCTGAGGGCTGAAAACCCTCAGGGCTTTTTGGGCTTTGCGTCTCTTTCTAAACCGGGCGGGTCTGCGGAAAACCACAGCCACTGCGTGTCCGTGCCGCCCTTGCGCAAAATCCACGGGTTGAGCCCGCTGCTGATGGCGGTGTTGACCACCAGCACCAACATCAAGCCCACAAGAATGCCCCAGCCCGTCAGCACATAAACCGCCATCGTCCCCAGGCCCAGCGCAGGCCACAGCAGGTGCACCATAAAGGCGATGGCTCCCGTCAGCACCATGCCGCAGACCAGCGCTTGATTTGGAATACAGAGCGTTCAGTCCTGTTCATCCTTCCGGTGTGCGGATGGTGAGGTCTAAATAATTCAAAGCAAATATCGATCAGACCGAGGCGGCTCAGTGATTTGCGACTTTTATCCATGACTTTGAAAAAAAGTCGCGACTTATTTGCAATGTGCTTTTGAAAAGTCGCAAAATAGCGGTCATGAAACGTTACCTCGATGACCGCGTCAAAGCCGATTTGGCCCACAAAATGGTGTTCCTCACTGGCCCACGCCAGGTCGGTAAAACCACGCTCAGCCGCCAATTGATCGCCCAGCACGGCGGTCAGTACCTGAACTACGATGTGCCCGCCGACCGGGCGCTGATCCTTAACCAGCGTTGGAGCCCTCAAACGCCGCTGCTGGTGCTGGATGAAATCCACAAAATGCCCGACTGGAAGGCCTGGCTCAAAGGCGTGGTCGACGGTAAGGCGGCCACCCAGCAGCTGCTGGTCACGGGCAGCGCCCGCATGGACACTTTCAGGCAAAGTGGTGAATCATTGGCTGGGCGCTTTTTTGGACTGCGGCTGCACCCGATCTCGGTGCGCGAATGGTGCGAGCAAACCGGTGCCACACCCGATGCCGCACTGACCCATTTGCTCGAACGCGGTGGTTTTCCTGAGCCCTGCTTGGCCCCTGATAACGAGCAGGCCGAGCGCTGGCGCAGGCAATACTTTGATGGCCTGGTGCGCAACGATGTGCTGGAGTTCTCTCGCATCCAGGAGGTCAACGCCATCCGTCTGTTTGCTCAAATGCTGCGTTCGCGTGTGGGATCGCCCCTGTCGCTGGCCAGTATGGCGCGCGACTTGGCCGTGTCGCCAGTCACGCTCAAAAAATACCTCGACATTCTGGAGGCGCTCTACATCGTCTTCGTGGTGCGCCCCTTCCACGACAACATCGCCCGCGCCACGCTGCAAACGCCCAAGGTCTATTTTTACGACACGGGCCTCGTCGAAGGCGACGAGGGCCTGCGCTTTGAAAACCTGGTGGCTACCGCCTTGCTCAAGCAAGTGCAATGGCAGCACGACGTGCAGGGCAAAGAGGCTGGATTGCACTACATCCGCACCAAAGACGGGGCCGAGGTGGACTTCGCCCTGAGCGACAAAAACCAGCTCACGCAGTTGGTCGAATGCAAGTTATCCGACGAAAAACCGCACCGCGCATTGCAACGCTTTGCCTTAGAAAAAGCGCCGGTTCAGGCGGTGCAGGTAGTACGCCATGCGCGGCACAGCTACACGTTGGGAGACATTCAGATCGCAGTAGCACACGAATTTCTGAACGGTTTGGCGGCTTAAGGGCGTGACAGGCGATCCCATTTTGGCAAAGCGTTGCGAATGACAGCCGCATCAGTGCCCAATTCTGTGAGCTGGCCCGCATCAACGGGGCGCTGGTTCATGGGCTTTGAAGCTCTTCTGTAGTTGCGTGAAAGCGACCTGCCAGCCATCAAGGCGTTTGGCGTCTGAACAAACGCAAAAACGGTGCCAGCGCGGCGCTTTTGGCGCGGCCGAGCAGCGCAAGCCAGCGGGCCACGAGCGCCCCTTTTTGGGCAAAGATGCGGCGCTGTGAATCGGCCGCTGGTTTGGGCAAATTCCAGCGGCTTGCGGGCCCCCAGATGCTGGTCACCACCAAATGCAGTGCCGTCAACAACAACAGCACTTGCAAGCCAAACAGAAAGGCAAAGCCCCATGAGAGGTCTGGCGACAGCAGACGCATCAGCCACATCACGCAGGGCAGCAGCGCGCTGGCCAGCCCGGCCAGCTTGACATTGGGGGACAGCCTTTCCAGCATGGCTTTTGTGGCTTCAGTTCTTGTGCAGCTCGGCGTTCAACTCGCCCCAGCTCTTGTTGCGGGGGATCGCGTGCAAGGCGCCCGACTGTGAATCGCGGCGGAACAGGATGCCGTTTTTGCCGGACAGCTCTTTGGCTTTCATCAGGCTGCCGTCGGGCAGCTGCACACGGCTGCCGCCTGTGATGTAGCAACCGGCTTCGACCACGCAGTCGTCGCCCAGCGAGATGCCGATGCCGGCGTTCGCGCCCAGCAAGCAGCGCTTGCCGACCTTGATGACTTCTTTGCCGCCACCCGACAGCGTGCCCATGATGGACGCGCCGCCGCCGATGTCGCTGGCGTCATCGACCACCACGCCCGCGCTGATGCGGCCTTCGACCATGCTGGCGCCCAAGGTGCCTGCGTTGAAGTTGCAAAAGCCTTCGTGCATGACGGTGGTGCCGCTGGCCAGGTGTGCGCCCAGGCGCACGCGGTCGGCGTTGGCAATGCGCACACCGCTGGGAATCACGTAGTCGGTCATTTGTGGGAACTTGTCCACGCCTTTGATTTCGAGCACGCGGCCTGTGGCGCGCGCTTTCATGCGGGCAGCGGGCACGTCGGCCACGGCGCAAGGGCCCAAGTTGGTCCAGGCCACATTGGCCAAGAGGCCAAAGATGCCGGTGACGTTGGCGCCGTGCGGTTGTACCAGGCGGTGGCTCAGCAGGTGCAGGCGCAGGTAAGCGTCGTGGGTGTCGGCGGGCGCGTCGGCCAGCGACTTGATCTCGGTTCGCACAGCCACCACGGTGGTGCCGCGCACAGCGCAGGCACTCAGCGCCTTGGCCACGTCAGCGCCCAGCGCCGCCACCGCTTCGGCTTCCGTCAGGCGGGTGGTGCCGCTGGCGGCCACATCGCCCGCCAATTCGGGGGCGGGGAACCAGGTGTCCAGCACGGTGCCGTCAGCGGCCAGCGTGGCCAGGCCTGTGGCGCGTGCGCCGGTGGTTTGGAAAGTGCTCATGGGTTGCTCCGCAATAGAAGGCCCGCCAAGCTGGCGGGCCATTGGAAATCTGAAGTTGTGATTATCGGGGATGGCGGATTAAGGTCTCGAATGGCTGGCTGCGACAACTTTTGGATGGGACCCTGTTCTTGCGTTGCTTAGAGGTGAGTGGTTGAACATCCGGATCATTTTGGGCCGCGGCAGTGATGGCCTTGTCCTCTTGCTCGCTGGGCATGCCCACTGTTGGGCGTTTCAATTCTTCGGCACAGATTTCACCCCGGGGCGTGTTGCGCCAGCAAAAGGGCGGCTCTTGATTGCCAGCCTTTGCCAGAGGCCCGCCAGCGCGCAAGCGCTGCTTCATCCAACCTCAGCGTTGTGGGCACTTTCACGGTGGCCTGCTTGCTGCCTGTGGGCCGACCCCGTTTGGCCTTGATGCCTTGAAGTTCTTCGGGGCTATACGTGCGTGCGGCCTGGCCTTGTTTGGCCTGCATCAGGCTTAAACGCACACTTTCTGCAAATGCTGCGGTTTCGGCATCCATTTCAATCGGTTTAGCCTTGCTCATCGTAGGCTTCCTTCCATGTATTTAAAACTTGAACGGGTATGTTGTCGAACTTGGCTTTGACATAAACCGCGACCAGCACGATGTCACCTTTTGGCAGCCGTGTGTAGTAAATCACCCTCGCACCGCCGCGTTTGCCCATGCCTTGGCGCGACCAGCGCAGCTTTCGAAGCCCGCCGGTTTGGGGAATCACATCTCCCGCGAACGGATGCTCACCGATAAAAACCGCGAAATCTTCGCGCTCAGATGGCGTCCAAATGGCTTCCACCATCGACTGAAAAACGGGTGTTTCGACCACGCTCAACATATTTAATTGTACATTGAATTAAATAAAATCAAGAGATGCTTATTTGTCCTTTAGAGGCTCACGGCGGACAACGTTGATTAAAAAATAACATTGTCCGCATTAGATGGTTAAAAAGTATTTTTATATGTAACTTGTTGTGCACCACGCCGCACAAATAAGCCAATACGTGGCGCTGCTGGCGTTGACTGATCCGCTTAGCCGTTCACGTTCACCACCACCCGCCCACGCACCTGCCCCGCCAAAATCTCCGTCCCCAAGCCGATGGCGTCGGCCAGACCCACTTCGCGGGTCATGCGCTCCAGTTGCGCGGTGTCCAGGTCTTGCGCCAAACGTGCCCAGGCCGCTTCGCGCACGGCACGCGGGGCCATCACGCTGTCGATGCCGGCCAAGGTCACGCCGCGCAAGATGAAGGGCGCCACGCTTGACGGAAAGTCCATGCCTTGCGCCAGGCCGCAAGCGGTCACCACGCCGCCGTATTTCGTGCTGGCGCAGGCGTTGGCGAGGGTATGGCTGCCCACGGTGTCCACCACACCCGCCCAGCGCTCTTTGGCCAGCGGCTTGCCCGGGGCAGACAACTCTGCCCGGTCCATCACATCGGCCGCGCCCAGCTGGCGCAGGTAGTCGGCCTCTTGCAGGCGGCCCGTGCTGGCCACCACGCGGTAGCCCAGCTTGGCCAGCAGCGCAATGGCCACGCTGCCCACACCGCCGCCCGCGCCCGTGACCAAAATGTCGCCGCTGCCGGGCGTGACGCCGTGCTTTTCCAGCGCCATCACGCACAGCATGGCGGTGTAGCCTGCGGTGCCAATGGCCATGGCCTGGCGCGGGGTGAAGGCGGCAGGCAGTTTGACCAGCCAGTCGCCTTTGAGCCGCGCTTTTTGTGCCAAGCCGCCGCTGTGGCTCTCGCCCACGCCCCAGCCGTTGAGCACGACTTGGTCGCCCGCCTTGAAGAGCGGGTGCTGGCTCTCGGTCACCGTGCCCGACAGGTCAATGCCGGGCGTGAGCGGGAACTTGCGCACCACGGGCGATTTGCCGGTGATGGCCAGGCCGTCTTTGTAGTTGAGGGTGGAGTAGTCCACTTGCACCGTCACATCGCCCTCGGGCAAGGCGCTGTCGTCGAGTGTTTGCAAGGTGCAGCGGTATCCCGCGTCGTCTTTGTGGATTTGCAGGGCTTGGTAAGTCATGGGGTTCTTTCAAAAAAGCAAAAATTTTCAGAGGTTTTGTTGCGCGTTCATTTGCGGTTGACCAGCACGATGCCCACAGCCACCAGCGCCAGAGAGAGCGCCAAGGTCAGGGTCACGGCCTCGCCCAGCCAGAGCATGCCAAACAACAAGGCGAACAGCGGCGTCAGAAAGACAAAGGCTGAGATCTTGGTGGCGGGGTAGTGGCCCAGCATCCACATCCAGGCCAAGTAGCTGGCGAATGCCCCGCCCACGGTTTGCAGCGCCACCGAGCCCATGGCAAAGCGGCTCCAAGTGCCCCCCCAGGGTTCGCCCAGCAGATGCGACAGCAGGAGCAGGACCACGGTGCTCACGGCCAATTGGTAAAACAGCAGTTTCTCAGCGGCCAGTCGCGTGAGGTTGGCCGCGCGGATGGCCACCGTGGTCAGGCCCCACAAGGCCCCAGCGGCCAGGCCCATCAGGTCGCCTGTGGCCCCGCCGCCGCCAAAGCCTTCGCGAAGGGCAAAGACCACGGCGGCAAACGCGCAAGCCATGCCCAGCCACTGCACAGGGCGCAGCCGCTCGGTGCGGATGAACCATGGCAGCAGGGCCGCCACCCAAAAGGGCGAGGTGTACAAAAACACCGTCAGCCGCGAGGCCGCCGTGTGCTGCAGGCCGATGTAGATGAAGGCAAACTCCGCCGCAAACAAGCCGCCCACGAGCAAACCCGCCCACAAACTGCCATCGCGCTCAAACAGGCGCACCCCACGCCACTGGCACCACAGCCACAGCAGCAGCGTGGCGCCTGCCCCGCGCACGGCCGACTGGAACACGGGCGGCAATTCGGCCACCGTGGCTTTGACCAGCACTTGTTGAAAGCCCCAAAACATGCAGCACACCAGCAAGATGCCCACGGCCAGGGCATCCAGGTGGTCTTTTCGGGGGCGGATGGAAGCATTCATGCCGCCCATTGTGTCGCCGACGGGCCGGCACGTCTGTCACCTCGAGGCAAGTGCAGCTTCGGCAGGCCCGCATGAAGCGTCATGAAGTGCCCGGTTAACATCCCCTCTGGATTTGGCCCACACGACCGGAACACCCTGCCGACATGAAACACGCTCTGATGTCTCGCCGAGAAGTGCAGCGCCGGGCCCTGGCCCTGGCCTTGATGCCCTGGCTGGGCGCAGGCGCTCAGGCGCAGCCGCTGCAGGGTGCTGCGCTGGGCCATGGGCCGCGCTGGCAAGTGGACCCTTTCAGTTTGGGCGTGGCCAGTGGCCAGCCGCAGCCCAGCAGCGTGGTGTTGTGGACACGTTTGCGCATCCAGGAAGCCGATGCGGCCTTGAGGGCGCAAAGCCTGGACGTGGTGTGCGAGGTGTTTGCCGATGCGGCCTTGCGCCAACCGGTTCGCCAGTGGCGTGTGCAAACCGATGCCGGCAGAGCGCACAGCGTGCATGTGGTGGCCAGCGGTTTGCAGCCGGGCCGACCTTATTGGTACCGTTTTGTGTGCGGTCACGCCATGAGCCCGGTGGGCCGCGCGCGCACCAGCCCCGGCTTGGAAGACCCGGTGGACCGTTTGCGCATCGCCTTGGCGTCTTGCCAACATTACGAACAAGGCTACTTTGCTGCACACCGCGAGATGGCCCAGCGGGACCTCGACTTGGTGCTGTTTGTGGGCGATTACATCTACGAAAGTTCCAACCCGCAGTACATGCTGCGCAAGCATGAAGGCGGCGTGCCCAAGACGCTGAATGAATACCGCGAACGCCACGCGCAATACAAGGCCGATGCCGACTTGCAAGCTTGCCACGCCGCGCACACTTGGGCCATGACGTGGGACGACCACGAAGTGGTCAACGACTACGCCAACGACCTGGACCGCAGTTTCACCGACCCGCAGACCTTTTTGCGTCGCCGGGCGGCGGCCTACCAAGCTTATTTTGAGCACATGCCGCTGCGCTTGGGGCCTGACCCGGTCAACGCCAGCCAAATGCGCATCCACGACCGCATGGCCTGGGGCAAGCTGGCCGACTTGTGGACGCTGGACTGCCGCCAGTACCGTGACCACCAGGCTTGTCTGGACCCGAACCGGGGCGGCGGTCGCGTGGTGGTGTCTTGTGACGCCTTGACCGATCCCGCGCGCAGCATGTTGGGGATGGCACAAGAGCAGTGGCTTCACGAGGGCCTGAGCCGCAGTCCCCGGCGCTGGAAGCTGGTGGCCCAATCCACCCAAATGAGTTCCAGTGGTGTCAACACCCCTTTGGGGCGCAGTGCTTTCACCGACGGTTGGGACGGTTACCCGCAAGCGCGCGCCAGGCTGTTGGGCGCGGTGGCGCAGGCGGGGGTGCACAACGTGGTGATGCTGGGCGGCGATGTGCACATGAACGTGGCGGCCCAGCTGCGCGTGCAAGCCAACGACGAACGCTCGCCCGTGGTGGCCAGCGAGATCGTGACCACCTCGGTCACCTCACGCGGTCTGGGCGAGAAGCTGCTGACCCAAATCCGAGACAGCAACCCGGACATTGCCCATGCCCGTTCGGATGAGCGGGGTTACACCTTGCTGGACGTGCGGCCCGAAGGCATCAGCGCCGAGTTCAGAACCACGGCCAATCCCGCACGCGTGGAGGGGGTGTTCAAGACCCAAGCCCAATTCGCCATTCGCTCGGGCGTGGCGGGGGTGCTGAAAGCCTGATGGGCTGTCGCTCAGGCGGCTGCCGGTGCGCTGTCAGCGGGCCATTACGCTTTGTTTGAGGGCGACTCAGTAATGACCCGATGGTCTTTTTTTAGACTTGCGGGCTAGAATCTGATCATGAACAACCAAGTACCGACCTTGCCCAAGAAGTCCTTCAAGATCCAGATGTTGGCCGCCCGGGAGACGGCGATCATCCAGTCGGTGAACCGCTTGCTGGCCGAAAAAGGTTTTGATGCGATGACGGTGGACGAAGTGGCGGCCGAAGTGGGCATTGCCAAGGCCAGCCTGTACAAACACTTCACCAGCAAAGAAGAGCTGGCTTGTGCGGCCATGGTCACGGCCATGCGCAAGGCGCAAGAGTTCATCCAGTCTTTGCCAGCGGACCAAACGGCCATGGACAAACTCAAGGCGGTGACGCGTTGGACCATGACACTCAAGCTCCAAGGCTTGATGCCTTCCTTGCCCAGCCAAAACTCCAGTCTGCGCGCCACCTTGATGGGCAGCAAAAACTACATGGATGGTTTGATGGAAGTCAGCGACGCGCTGGGCGGCTGGATCGAAGAGGCCCAGGCCCAGGGCCACATCAACAAAGCTTTGCCTGCGGTCGCGGTCTTGTACACCTTGTTCGCCCGCGCCTGCGACCCGGTGCTGGAGTTCCTCAAAATGGGTGAGCAGCACACCGAAGCGCAAATCCTCGATCTGGTGATGAGCACTTGTTTCGATGGGCTGAGCGCCCGCTGAGCCCTTTTTGTCGGAGCGAGCGACAGCTCGCGCCATGACGCTTTCAGCGCACCAACAAAACAGGCACTTTGCTGTGCGCCAGCACTTGGGTGGCGACCGAACCCATGACCAAATTGCCCAAGGTGCCGTGGCCGTGTGAGCCCATGACCAACAAGTCAAACTTGCCGCTGTCGGCCACTTTGGAAATGGTCTCTCCCGCATGGCCAATTTTGGACACGGTTTTCGCATCGATGCCGTGGCGCAGCAAGAACTTGGTGACGGGTGACAACACTTTTTCGGCTTCATCGCGCTGGTAAGCCTCAACGACATCCTTGCCCACCACGGAGCGTGCGCGTGGGGGCAGTTGAGGGCTCACGGTCAGCAAGGTGTAGCTGTGGTGCGGGCCAAAAAGTGTTTCGTGCGTGGTCAGGTAGGCCAGCATTTTTTTGGTGAATTCACTGCCATCGACGGCCAATAAGATTTTCATCACGGACTCCTGTTGCAACTCCAAACAAGCTTGCACTCTAGGCGGGGCTGGTTGTGCAGGCCTTGACTTAGGTCATGAGAACGCCAGCTTGCCGGGACGCCGGTGTGCATGGGCGTGCGCGCTGACCTTTGGGGTCAAACGGCCCATGTGCACTCGGCTTTGAATTGCGCCTGTTCGTTTTTGCGGGCGTAGCCCAAGGGGTTGGCGACCACACGGCAGCCGTGCTGGGTGTAGTCGCTGGCGCAATGCAAATGCCCGTGCAACCACAGCTGCGCTTGGGGCAGGCAATGGTCCAGTGCGTTGCAAAATCCCGCCGTGCCGGGGACGCGGCCGTAGCGGGGGTCGGCGCTGTGCAAGCTGGGTGCAAAGTGCGTCACCACCACGGTGGGCCCCGCAAAAGGGGTGCTCAGGGCTTGGCTCAGCCAGTCTTGGCATTGAAGGGCTTGCGCGCGCACGCCTTCGGCCAGCCATGGCTCGCCGTGGCGTGTGGTCAGGGCTTTGCGCAGGTAATAGTTGGCGGCCCGAAACGCTTTGTCCCGGGCTTTGAGGTGGCGGGTGTAGGGGCTGTTGGGGTGGCTGAAGTGCGCCGGGATTTTCTGGGGCAAGGCCTGACCCGCCAGCGGCCCGAGCGCATCAAAGTCGGTCCACAGTGTGGTGCCCACAAAGCGCACGCCGCCCAGTTGCAGCACCTCGCGCTCGAGCCAAGTGATGCCCAGCCGGGCGCAGGTTTCTTGCAGCCGGGCGTGGGCCTCGTCGAAGTCCAAGCCGTCGTATTCGTGGTTCCCCGGCACAAACAGCACCGGCGTGGGCCAGCCGTGCTTTGGCGAAAATCGTTGCAGGCCAAAGTCGGCATCGCCTGCGGCGCTGAGGGCAGAGTCGGTTTGGTACGAGCCGATGTCGCCCGCCAACACCAGCACATCGGCACCGGCTGCGGGGGTGGGCATGAAGCTGGGGTTGGACTCCAGGTGCAGGTCGGACAGCAGTTGGATGTTCATCCCCATTCCTTCGCCGAAAACGCGGCTTGCGCCACCTGCAGCAGTTGACCGCGCAGCCATTGGTGCGCGCTGTCGTGTTGTTGTCGGCGGTGCCAAAGTGCCTCCACGTGCACAGGTGGCACGTTCAGTGGCAATTCCCGCAGCACGAGTTGGTCGCCCATGCCCGTGGTGGGCACAAAGTGGCGCGGCAGCACCGTGAGCAGGTCGGAGTTGACCACCACTTGTCCGGCCGTGAAAAATTGATTCACCGTGAGCACGATGCGCCGCTGTCGGCCAATGGTGGCCAAGGCTTCATCGACAAAACCATAGGGACGGCCCGAAAAGCTCACCAGCAAATGTCGGGCTGCGCAATAGGCGTCGAGCGTTATGGGCTGGTCCGCCATGGGGTGCCCTTGGCGCATCACACAGACGTATTCACCCGCGTACAGACGCTGGTGCTCAAAAGACACGGCTTCGCCCGCTTGGACACGCCCGGTCAGATCGGTCAACACGGCGGGGAAGTACCCCAAGGCGATGTCGGCCACCCCATCCGCGAGAAGGCTGCGCGGGTCGCGTGTGGTCAGGGGCACCACCCGCAGCGATACGCCGGGCGCCTCGGTTTGCAATTGACGCGCCAATCCGCCCATGAGCTCAGCGGCCGTGGCATCGGCCATGGCCAAGATGAACGTGTTGTTGGCTTCATGCGGCACAAAGGTGCTGGGCACGATGGCCTCTTGCAGCTGGCGCAGCGCCTCGCGCACGCTCGGCCAGAGCGCCAGCGCGCGGGGCGTGGGCTCAATGCCGTGGCCATGCCGCCGAACCAGCTCATCGTCCAGCGCGTCGCGCAGGCGGCGAACGGCGTTGCTCACGGCCGGTTGGGTCAGCGAAAGGTTGTGGGCGGCACGCGTCAGGCTGCGCTCGGCCATGACTTCGTCAAAGATCCGAAGCAAGTTGAGGTCGAGTGTGCGAAACGAGGCTGGGATGGAGGAATTCAAGCAAGCACCGGTGATGTATCAGCATTATGAATGATTGACATCATGAATATAAAGTTGAGTCGCATGGGTGAAAACCCTATGATGTGACCATTGAGTCGGCCATTGAGTTGGTCGTTTTGAACCGACAAAAGCAAAAACATCCAATTGAGGGAATTAAAAATGACCACCACCACCCCATCTGTTGTGGGCGCTGTGCCCACTATTCAAGCTGCCAGCGCAGCACCCCGTTCATCCACCAAAACCTTGGCCGCTGCCATGCTGGCCGCAGGTGTGGCGGCCTTGGTGGTTTTGGCCGACTACCTGATCGACGACTGGGCCGATACGCATGTGTTGGCCGCATGGCTGGCGTTGTGGCTTGTGGCGGTTGTGGCCATTGGCGCACTGCGTGGCGTGAGCCGCCTTTTGGCGCAAAACCTGATGACAGGCTTGGACGGCTGGTCCGCCCATGTGGCCCGTCGCCGTGCCGATGAGCGTCTGTGGGCCATGGCCCAAAACGACAGCCGTCTGATGACCGATTTGCAAACCGCGATGGACCGTGCCGAGGACAGCCAAGCGCCGGCCACCGATCTGACGACGTACATGACCCGCCGCGCAGCCCGCATGGTCAAAAACCGCCTTTATTACATCTGATCTCTGCGCTGTTCTGGGGTTGCGCCCAGAGCCTCAAGGCCTCCTTCGGGAGGCTTTTTCCGTTTTGAAGTCAGGCGCTGCTGTGCCATCAGGGGGTGTGGGCATGACGCCAAGCCCATGCCATCCAGACCCATGAGGGCTGCCAGCTCATGGCTGCCGCACCGGTTCTGGGTCAAGCCATGGAGGGATGCGCGCGGCGCCTGAAGGCATTCCCGTTTTCAAAACTGGGGACACGGACAACACAGTGAAAACCCTTGAACGCCTTGACACTGTCGCTGCCCTGTTGAAAAATGAAAGCGCTTTCAAAAAGGTGATTTCATGAAAAAACCCGCGTTGGTGTTGTTGACCGCTTTGGCTGTGAACGTGGCGATGGCACAAAAGACAACGATCACCGTGGCGGCCTTTCCTGCCGTCGATGAAATCGTCAAAGCGTCTTTGCAAACCTGGGAAAAGAAAAACCCCCATGTGCAAGTCAAGGTGGTTGGGCGCGAATACGCGGATCACCACACGGCGATGACGACAGCGCTGGCCACTTCGACGGGCCTGCCAGATGTCATGACGATTGAATATGGCTATTTGGGACGTTTTGCACAAAGCGGGGGTCTTGAGGATCTGGACAAGGCCCCATACCAATGGGGTCAACACGCCGCAAAACTGGTGCCTTATGCGGTGGCACAGGGGCGCTCGGCCAGCCATGGACAAGTGGCTGTCCCGACAGACATTGGGCCTGGCGCCATGTTTTACAGGCAAGACCTGCTCACCAAAGCCAAAGTCAAAGAGTCGGACCTGACCGCGTCTTGGGAAAGCTTCATCGAAAGCGGGCTGAAAATCAAAAAAGACAGCGGCGCTTATTTGGTGGCGCATGCCCGCGATGTCAAAGACATCGTGATCAGAACCGGTATCCCTGCGGGACACGGTGTCTATTTTGACGATCAAGGCAAGTCGGTCATTGAGACGTCACCCCGGTTCAAACGGGGTTTTGAGATCGCACAAAAAATCAGAGCACAAGGTCTCGACGCCAAAATCAACGCCTGGTCCAACGAATGGGGTGAGTCGCTCAAACGGGGTACGGTGTCTGTACAGATGATGGGTGCCTGGTTGGGTGGCCATTTGCAAAATTGGTTGGCGCCCAACACCAGTGGGCTGTGGCGCTCAACCGTCTTGCCAGAACGGGTGGCGACTTCATGGGGGGGCACTTTCTACGCGATCCCCAAAAAAGCCGTCAACAAAGAGCTGGCTTGGGACCTGATTCAACATTTGGTTTTGGACACCAAACAGCAGCAAATGGCATTTGAAAAATTCAATGCATTTCCAGCCTTGATCGGGGCGCAAAGCGGTGATTTTTTCAGCCAACCCGTCGCATTCTTGGGTGGGCAAAAGGCAAGAATGGAATGGAAAAACACAGCCTCCCAAATCAAGCCCACCATGGTCTTTAAAAACGACAGCGTGGCAGAAGAAATTGTCAATGCTGAATTGGATTTGGTGCTGACCAAGAACAAGCCCATCGAACAAGCGCTCAAGGATGCTCACCGAATGGTCCAAAGACGAGCGAGTCGTTGATGAAACCACTGCTGACACCTGGGGCGGCTCCGTATGTGCTGATCAGCCCTTTTTTACTGTTGTTCTTGATCTTTGGCTTGTTTCCCATCGTTTTTTCATTTGTGCTGATGTTTCACATGTGGGACCCGGTGCAAGGCCTCGGCTCCATGAAATATGTGGGCCTGGAAAACGTGCTGTTTGCCATCGAAGACCCCTTGGTCTGGACGTCTTTGGGCAACACCTTGTGGATGGCCTTGGCATCGGGCATGCCGCAACACCTGGTTGCCATTCCTTTGGCTTATCTGATCAATGAAAAACTGGGTCGTTGGCGCAATGCGACCATGGGCGCTTACTTCCTGCCCTACATCACTTCGACGGTGGCCATCGCCATCATGTTCAGCACCTTGTTTTCAACCGACTACGGCATGGTCAATGCGGCCTTGGCCGAAATGGCCCAGTGGCCCTGGCTCCATGCCGTGATGCCCGAGAAGAACATTGATTGGCTGGGCAGCCCGCAGGCCATCAAACCCGTGGTCTCTGCGGTCGTGTTTTGGCGGTACTTGGGCTTCAATGTCATTTTGTATGTGGCCGCCATGCAAAGCATTCCACGTGACTTGTACGAGGCAGCCAGGATGGATGGCGCAAAAAGCTGGCAGCAATTTTGGTTCATCACCTTGCCTCAACTCAAGCCCATGATGTTCTTCGGCATCACATTGACGGTGATCGGTGGCTTGCAACTTTTTGAGGAGCCCTTCATTTTGACGGGGGGCAAAGGCGGACCGGAATATGCCGGTATGACCACCGCCATGTACATGTACCGCACCGCGTTTGACTTCAATGACTTCGGTTTGGCCAGTGCCATTTCATGGATGCTGTTCGTCATCATTTTGGTCATGACGTGGGTCACGAACAAAGCATTCAAAAGCAAGGAAGGTCAAGCATGAGTCAGGTCATGTCAGAGACCCAACCCACCTTGGGCGTGATGGGGTGGATCTTCATCGTGCTGGGCGCCTTGCTCATGCTGGGCCCGTTCTATTTCATGTTTGTGTTCGCCACGCAACCCAGGGCTGACATTTTCAGTGTGCCGCCGCCGCTGTTTTTTGGTGATCACTTCCTGGAAAACATGAAGATCTTGATGGGAAAAATCCCATTTTGGAAAAACCTGGGTTGGTCCTTGTATGTGGGTTTGATGGGCACGGCACTGACCTTGTTGTTTTGTTCCATGGCGGGGTTTGCCTTTGCGGTCTATGAGTTCCGTTTCAAAAAGCTGTTGTTTGGTTTGGTCATGGGCACGATGTTGGTGCCGTCCTTCCTGGGGATGATTCCCACCTTCTTGATCATGGACGCGCTCAACTGGATCGATCAACCCAGGGCCCTTTATTTGCCGGGCGCAGCCCCTGCCATGGGTATCTTTTTAATGCGCCAGTACATCACGTCCGCCATTCCAAAAGAATTGATTGAGGCAGCGCGGATGGACAACTGCGGTGAATTCAGGATTTACTGGAGTGTGGTGGTCCCCTTGTTGGGCCCCGCATTTGGCACGCTGGGGCTCATCGCTTTCATCGCCTCGTGGAACAACTTCATTGGACCCTTGGTGGTGTTGCGCTCACCCGAGATGTACACATTCCCTTTGGCGCTTCGAAGCGTACAAAGCCCGGTGGACACCGAGTGGGGCGCTTTGATGGCTGGATCGGCCATTGCCGTGATTCCACTGCTGATCATCTTTATGTTTTCTTCCCGCCGACTGATCGAAGGCCTGACCTCAGGCGCTGTGCGCGGCTAAACCCTTGACGCTAGACATGACCACCAAGACCGTTTCTCGTGACCAATTTCCCAAAGATTTCAAGTGGGGCGTCGCCACATCCTCCTTTCAAATTGAAGGCGCACATGACAGCGATGGCAAAGGCCCATCGATTTGGGACACCTTTTGTGCGACAGAAGGAAAAATTGCAGATGCAAGCAACGGGCATGTGGCTTGCGAACATTACACGCGGTGGCCAGAAGACGTCGATTTGATCGCTCGTTTGGGTGTCAATGCCTACCGTTTTTCGATGTCTTGGCCGCGTGTCCAGCCCGATGGGCAAGGGGCATGGAATGAAGCGGGTTTTGCCTTTTACGACCAATTGATCACGGCCCTTGAAGAGCGCGGCATTGAACGGCACCTGACCTTGAACCATTGGGACTTGCCGCAGTCGTTGCAAGACCAAGGAGGCTGGGCCAACCGGGATGTGTGTGGCCATTTCACGCGGTACGCCACCGAGGTGGCTCGGCGGTTTGGGCACCGGGTCCACAGCATTTGCACCCACAACGAGCCGTGGGTGATCGCCATTCTGGGCTATGAGCAGGGCATTTTTGCGCCAGGCATCCAGTCCAGAAGCCAGGCCATGCAGGCGGTGCACCATTTGTTGCTCAGTCACGGCATGGCATTACAAGCCATGCGCGGCCTGGGACTCGCGACCCCCATGGGGATTGTGTTGAACCTGTCACCCATTTACCCGGCCAGCGATGACCCCAAGGACGTGGCCAAGGCCAAATTGGACGATGGCCTGATCCTGCGCTTGTACATGGATGCTTTGTACAAAGGCGTTTACCCACAGGATGTGATCGACCACTTGGGGAGCGACGCGCCGCAATTGCAAGCGGGTGACCTGGCCACCATGGCGCAAAGCAACGATTTTTTAGGGGTCAATTACTACACACGGAATTTTTCTTCGAGTGGCAATCCTTGGGATGTCACCAGCACAGGCAATGCCGTGACCGATATGGGCTGGGAGGTTTACCCCCAAGGCTTGACCGAATTGCTGTGCCGTTTGCACACCGATTACCACCCTCAAGGGTTGTGGGTTACCGAAAACGGGGCGGCCTTCAAAGACCAGATGGTCAACGGTGAAGTCAATGACCCCCAGCGATTGGCTTACATCCGCGACCACATTGCCGCAACGCACGACGCCATCCAGCAAGGTGTGCCTGTAGGGGCTTACTTTGCATGGAGCCTGATGGATAACTTTGAATGGGCCAGTGGATACGCCAAGCGTTTTGGCTTGGTGCATGTTGATTTTGAGACACAAAAAAGGACTTTCAAGAACAGCGCCTTGTGGTACCAAAAATTTTTAGCTGGGAAATAAAGTGGCATCGATCGAACTCAAAGGCGTCACCAAACAATTTGGTGAAACGGTGGTCATTCCCGGATTGGATTTGGCGGTCCAGGACGGTGAATTCATGGTTTTTGTGGGACCTTCGGGCTGCGGTAAATCCACCATGCTGCGCATGATCGCCGGTCTTGAAACGCTGACCGGCGGCAGCATCCACATCGGTGGCCAAGACGTCAGTGCCAAAGGGCCTTCTGAGCGCGGCGCCGCGATGGTCTTCCAAAGCTATGCGCTGTACCCGCACATGACCGTGGAAGAAAACATGGGTTTTGGTCTGCGCATGTCGGGCAGCTCCAAAACGGACACCGCCAAATTGGTGAACGAAACAGCGCAGCGCTTGCAGCTGACGCCCTTGCTCAAGCGTTACCCCAAGCAGCTGTCTGGCGGTCAACGCCAGCGCGTGGCCATTGGCCGAGCCATTGTGCGCAGACCTTGCGTGTTTTTGTTTGACGAGCCCCTGTCGAACCTGGACGCCTCTTTGCGGGTGCAAATGCGCATCGAGTTGGCCAAGCTGCACGCCGACTTGAAAACCACCATGATCTACGTCACGCACGACCAGACGGAAGCCATGACGCTGGGCAACAGGATCGCCGTGTTCAACCAAGGCCGGATTGAGCAGGTGGGCGCGCCGATGGATTTGTACCGCAGGCCTGACAACCGATTTGTGGCTGAATTTTTGGGGTCACCCAAGATCAATCTGTTGCCCTATCAGTGGAGCGGGCCTTCGCTGGCACTGCGTGTTGGCGCTGAAACGCTCAGGGTCGACCCACTCACGGCCAGCGCGCGGCAAGAACAGTTCGCCAAAGGCGCACACCTTGGCATTCGACCGGAATTCATGGAGGTGACGACCGACGACCGTGGTCTTCCTGGCGTGGTCGAGTTTCTTGAGAACTTGGGCGATGTGATGGTGGTGTACGCCAAGGTCGAGGGATTGGCTGAGCCGGTTCGCATCAAGGTGCGGCCAGATGCCCTGAAGTCTGATGTGGGCCAACGCATCGGTTTATTGCCAGACTGGTCTGGCGCGCTGATTTTTGGATCAGATGGTCAAAGAATTTCCTGAGTTGAAGGATCGAGCATCATGAATATTTACCAATGGGTAGGCGCTGTTTTGAGTGTGAGCATGAGCTTGGCCAGCCAAGCTGCCGATGTCGTGCAGCGAGGCTCAGGGGCTTGGCGCACGCAAGTCAGTTCGGCGGACAACCCTGTGCCTGCCGCACCGTTTCGTACCCCAGCCATGTTGGAGCGGGCAGCGCCCACCAACCAGTGGTATTCATCCGTCATGTTCACACGGTGGTCGGAGGTGCTGCATGCGGTCCCTTTAACGGCCAAAGCCAGCGCCAAGGGCCTTGAAGTCGGGTTCCCACAAAAAACTGTGGTTCCCACTGAGCGCAAGGACGTTGAAATTCTTTACCCCCACAAGGCGGACGTCACACTGCGCCCTTTGGGTTTTCAGCCCACAGCAGCGCTGCTGGCCGGGCATTCGGATTGGGCCGTCGACATCGCCTTTGAGCTTGAAAAGAGCAGCATGGTGACCACGCTGGCGCATGGCAGTCCCTTTGTTTATGCCCAACTCTCCCAGGGCGATTTGTCCTTGGATTTGGCGACTTCTTTGACCGGCCGATTGTGGCCAGCCGATCCGCGTGTGTTGTTGCTCAGCGACGCCATCAAGACCTATGCCGCATTTGCACCCACTGGGGCGCAATGGGTGCAGGCGGGTCCTTCGTGGCATCTGCGATTGCCTGCAGACCGGCGATATGCATCGCTGGCCATCTTGCCCAATGACCAAGACAGCACCATCCGAGAATTTTTGGCGCAGGCGTACAGCCACATTGTGGAGACGCGGGCGGAGTACCGCGTGGATCGGCAAAAGAGCGAGGTGATCACCAGCTTCAAGGTCAAGACGCGCACGATGGAGGGGCCCGAAGGCACAGGCATGGTGGGTTTGTACCCCCACCATTGGCACCAAAATTCAGCGCTCCCCCCCAAATCGGTGGGCAGTTTGGGCAGCATCCGAGGGGATATACGCCTGTTTGCCAGCAGCAGTTTTGAAACCCGGTACCGGCATACCGGCTTTGTGCCTCAATGGCCAGGCGTCCAGGATGCCGTTCAAAGCAAAGCCATCCTGGGCAACCTGTCCAAGGAGGCCAGGCGGGCGCGCCGGATGATGCTCGAAATCGGTCAAGGGCCTTATTGGCAGGGCAAAGGCCTGCAGCGCATCAGCCAACTCATGGGCGTGGCTGACGCAGAAGGCGATGTGAAAACCCGCGACGAGTTGCTGTCGCTGGTGAAAGGCCGTTTTGAAGAGTGGCTGTCTGGGCAAAGCAAGCGCACTTATTTTCACTACAGCCCCACGCTGGGCACCGTGGTCAGCTATCCAGAAGAGTACGACGCGGTCAAGGACATGAACGACCACCATTTTCATTATGGTTACTGGATACGGGCTGCAGCCGATATTGGACTGCGTGACCCGCAATGGATCAAGCCCGAACGTTGGGGCGGCATGATCGACCTGCTGGTGGCCGACATCGCCACCGCAGAGCGCGGGCGAAAGGACTTTCCGTACCTGCGCAACTTTGACCCTTATGAGGGGCACTCATGGGCCTCGGGTGTGGCACTCTCGCCAGACGGCAACAACCAGGAGTCATCCTCTGAAGCCATCAATGCCTGGGCTGGCTTGATGTTGTGGGGCGCCTTGCAAGGGAGGCCAGAACTGGTTGAATTGGGCACCTATCTGTATGCCACAGAGATCCAGGCCATCAACCATTATTGGTTTGACATCCATGGTTTGACTTTGCCCAAGGAGTACCAGAACGTTGAAGTGAGCATGTTGTTTGGCGGCAAGCTGGCGCACAACACCTGGTGGATTGACGAACCGCGCCAAATCCACGGCATCAACCTGCTGCCCCTGAGTGCGAGCTCGACCTATCTGGCCGAAAGCCCAGCCTTCGTGCACAAAAACATGGCGGCGCTGGACAACGAGATCAAGATTTACGAAGGCCGAGGCAAACGCGCCAAACCCCATGACATCTGGCAAGACCTGTTTGCCAAATACGTGGCCTTGGTGGACCCGGCCAAAGGCCGTGCACGGTGGGACGAATGGGGGTCCGTCGAGCTGGGCGATACACGCACCCATGCGCAGCATTGGCTCGCATTCTTGGAGGGGACGGGTGCCCCGGATCTGGGTGTGACGGCAGACACCCATTTTTATGCGGTGTTCAAGCATGCCAACAAGGGCAAGACCTACCTGGTTTTCAATCCAGACCCGCAAGCCCGCACGGTGCGGTTCAGCGATGGCGTGTCTGTGCAGGCAGCCCCTGGCAAGCTCACGGTTCAACGTTGATTTTTTGGCAAACCAAGGGTAAATGCCAGTTGATTGGAAGATCAGGGCGTTTTTTAATCTCGGCATGAAAGCGGTTTCAGAAAGCGCTTTCAGGCTACCTCAATTTTTTCAACAGGAGACTGACATGGCAAATCTTCGCATGGGTTACATCGGCAAATCTTTCAGCATGGGCATTCTGGGCATCGTAGGCACATTGGTGGCTTGCGGTGGTGGGGGTATTACCAGTACGGAGGCAAGTGTGGCGACTCCACCATCTCCCTATATTTTGTTTGCCTCTTCTTTCTTGGGTAAGGCTGGAGCAAGTGGTAATCCTTGGGTGATTTCTGGCGAGGGTGGTGATGTGTACTCCTTCGAAAGCGCAGGCTTTGCTTACAACTGGGGCCTCCAAAACGACGCCGCACGCATTGAGCGCCAAGCGGTTGGCAATCAGTACGCTCATAGCGCGGCAATCACAAGTGCGGATTACTTTGGTTTTTCGTTCAAAGCACCTGCAAATGGCACTGTGAATGCGTCGCAGTCAGGTACCTTGGTAATTTCTATGGGTAACGGTGCGGCGTCCAACGTCAATAGTCACAACACTTTTGTGATTGATATTCAAGGCGGCACCCAAGACTCATCAACTTACGCATGGTCGAACCAATGTTCTGTAGACCAAGTGTTGGACAACTCAACGAATAACACTTACGGGTTGAAGACATACCGCATTGCACTGAGTGGCCTCACCTGCAGCGCTGGCACATTGGCTGCGCTCAAGGCAGACATCAAGCAGATATCCGTCAAAGTTGTGGGCGGGAAAGAACCAACTAAAGATTCTTCTACTGCAAACAACAGCACACTGATGCAGGTGAGCTACATCGGTTTTGCACTGTAATTGAAACGAAAAGGCCCATATGAAACTGATTGCTACCGTACTTACTGGTCTGTTGCCTTTGACTGCACTGGCTGTGGATTTTGGGCCTTTCACACTCACAGGTTTTGCAAAGATAGAGGCATCCCGCGCCTCCAACCAATGCAGCAATTGCCAGCTCAATGCCAACGAAGACAGGCACCGTCCTTGGGCCGACGCCTTGTCTCCCGGCGTGCCCTACGGCACGTCGGGCGGTCACTTGACCTTGTTCCAACCTTATCTTGGCACCAAGGAATTTGATCTGGGTGGCGGTTTCAAGGTCAAAGGCTTGTTGAGTCAGCGCTGGCGTGATGGCAAGCAGGACATCGCAGGGGTGGTGTATGAAAAAAATGCCACCGTTTTGCACGAAGACTACGGTCTGGTACAGGTGGGTGCCTTTCCAACCCGAAGCTGGAGTTTGGCCGATTACCCTTATGGCACCAATCTCGGCATCTCAGACGCGTGGGCTTCCAGTGGCGCTGGCTATGGCTTGCTGACCCAGGCTGTGCGTTATGGATCACCGTTGTTGGATGTGTCAGGGGGCGATCTCTACCTTGAAGCCACCTACGATGCAGGTGACTCCAAAGCCAAGGTGCGTACACCTGCGCTTTTTGAATTGCATGCCAAGTATGTGAAAGGCCCCTGGATGGTCGATGCCGTGGCCCAATCCGCTAAAAACGGACAAGCCATGGCATGGGGACATGGACCTTTCATCGGGGTGACCACCACAGATCCTTTTGAAGGAAATAGGGTCCAAGGCAACCAGCAATCTATCGTGATGCTGATGGCTCGTTACCAATTAAATGCCAAGACAGATTTGTATGCAGGTGTCCGTCACAACCGTTGGAGTGGTAACAAAGCGGTGGTGACTGGCTACGTGGCTCCGAATGCTTTGTGGAACAGCATGTTCAACGTTGATGGCGTAGACGCTGCAACCAACAAAGCCTACAGCGCCAGTTCAACCGATATCAGTTTGGGTGCTGTCTTCAGATTTGCGCCGAAGTGGAACGTCAACACAGGCATGGTTTATTTGGGCAAAGCCAGTACCCAAAACCCGGTTGACCGTGGCCAATCCAACACCATGCTGCTCAACACAGTCGGTGTCGGTTACGAAATCCAACCTGGCTTTTCGGTCTACGGCTTTACAGGCATGGTGAATTTTGGCAAGAAAGGTTTGGCGCCATTGAGCATGCCAGGTCATGCTGCATTCACCGGTGTTGACTCGCGGGTGGCCAAGTCGGGCAACTGGATGGGGGCAGGCCTTGTTTACACCTTCTAAAGTGCTCAAGGGCATGTGGGCAGCAGGTTTGATGGCCACTATGGTCGCATGTGGTGGTGGTGGGGACTCGAGTCCCACCGCCCCCGCTCTGACATTGTCTAAACCCGACAGTTATGTCTTGAAGTGGTCAGATGAGTTCGACACGGTTGGAGCGCCTGGGTCTGCGTGGACTTATGACCTGGGATCGCCATTATTGGGGGGTACGGTTTGGGGTAACAGCGAGAAGCAGTACTACACCAGCGACGCTGCCAACGTGTCCGTTAGCAATGGCATGCTGACCATTCAGCCTGTGCAAGGCGTACCTTCCGGTGCGCCCACAGGTTATGGGTTGTTGGCGACCTCATCACGCATCAAGACGGATACCTCTGAGTACTACAACGCCCTGAACGCCACGCCCTATGGCTTTTATGAAATCAGGGCCAAAGTGCCTTGTGTGGCCGGTGCATGGCCTGCGATTTGGATGATGGGCCGAAATGGAGATTGGCCTGCACGAGGGGAAGTCGACATCATGGAATGGTTTGGGGGGGTTCAAGAGTTCAGGAATCAGCCCAATCAAGTCCAATCGGCCGTGCACACCACATACAACCATTGGGGAACTGTTGCTGGGCTTCTTTATGCAAAGCGTAATGTTGCCAATATGTGCAGTGAATTTCATCGCTTTCAACTGCATTGGACCGCTAACGAGATCTTGATCGGCGTGGACGAAGTTCCGACTTTTTCCTACAAAAAAGCCAGCAACGCGGGCACTGACAAATGGCCGTTTGACCAACCAGCCCATATTTTGCTGAACGTGGCCGTGGGGGGTAATTTAGGTGGTCCCGTGAATTTGAGTGACTTGCCTGCAATGGCACTGCAAGTGGACTACGTCAAAGTTTGGCAAAACCGATAGTCATCCATAATCTGGTTTTAATGAAATGAAAATAAGTAGCGCATGAGCATTGCATCCGAAAGTGATATGACTCATTCGCCTTCGCCCAGGCCGAATGGGGTCAAGTCACGCGCCACCCTCACCATGGTGGCCCAGCAAGCCGGTGTTTCCCCCAGCACCGTCTCGCGCATTCTCAATGGCACCGCTCAAGTCAGCGAAGAAAAACAAGCCTTGGTGAAATCGGTGATTGAGGCGTTGGGTTTTCGGCCTGACCCGGCCGCCAGGAGCTTGGCCGGTGGCCGCACGATGAGCATCGGCGTGCTGACCCAGTTCATCGACAGCCCCTATTACGGCGAAGCCTTGCGCGGTATTGAAGACGAGTTGCACAAGGCCAACTATGTGCCTTTGTTTGTCAGCGGACACTGGAACGAGTCCGAAGAGAAAAACCGCCTGTTCATGCTGCAAGAGCGCAAGGTCGACGGCATCATCGTTTTGACAGGCAAGTTGGCCGATGAGACATTGGTTGAAATGGCGGCCAAGATTCCTGTGGTGGTCACGGGCAGACGCCTGAGTGCCCCCAATTTGTTCAGCATCGACTTTGACAACTCCGAAGGCGCGTGTCTCGCTGTGCGCCACCTGCATGCTTTGGGACACCACCGCGTGGCGTTCATTTCAGGGCCTTTGGATCACCCAGATGCCACCCAGCGCCTGCAAGGGTATCGGGATGAAGTACAGCGCAAAAATATGGCGGTGGACGACACCTTGGTGGTCTACAGCGATTACCAAGAGTCTGGGGGCTTTCGGGCCATGAATGATTTGCTGTCCACCCGTGTGCAGTTCACTGCGGTGATCGCTGCCAACGACCAGATGGCTTATGGCGCACGCTTGGCACTGCACCGCGCTGGTTTGCGTGTGCCTGAAGATGTCTCGTTGTTGGGTTTTGACGACCTGCCGCATTCGGCGTTCACCTTGCCACCGCTCACGTCCGTCAGGCAGTCGGTCTACGAAATCGGGACATCGGCGGCCAAAGCCATGTTTGACTTGTTGAACAAAATCAACCCGCCATCTCGTTTGGTCGAGGCGGAATTGGTGGTGCGGGAATCCACGCGCATCTTCAGGCGCTGAACCACGCGCCCTTAAGCATTCCAACGCACTCAAACCGTGCGGCGCGAAGCCAGGTAAATGCCCGGCAAAATCAATGCCGCACCCGCGACATGGTGCCAGCCCAAAGACTCGCCCAGGACGGCCCAAGCGGTCAAGCCGCCATACAGGGGCCCCAGGTACAAGCTCGCGGCGACCCGGCTGGCGCCCAGAACTTTCTGGCAAAACCCATAGGCCCAATAGGCGCCCACGCCGGGCACCAGCCCCGCGACCACCACCAACAGCGTGGCGTGCCAGCTCCAAGCGGGCGTCGAAGCTTGGTGCCACTCCCAAGCTGCAAAGGGCAAAAGGACCAGCACACCGCCTGCGCAGATGGCGGCCAAACGTGCCGTCGCACCCAGTGGGCTGGGCCATTTTTTTTGCAGCAGGGCAAAGCCAGCCCACGAGACCATGGCCAGCACGATCCAGCCATCACCGGCAATCCACTGCACTTGGCCCAGAGCGGCCCATTGGCCTTTGACGACGACATGGAAAACGCCAGACATGGCGACCAACACGCCCAGGCCCTGCCGCCAGGAAAACCGCTCGCCCAGCCAGAGCACGGCGGCCAAGGCGATCAGCACCGGCGAGGCAGCGTAAATCAGGGCGATGTTCATGGCGCTGGTGGTTTGAGCGCCTTCGTACACCCAGGCCCCGCAAACGAGCATGCCCAAAGCACCCAGCACCAGGTATTGCCATGCGTGCGCCAGGGTGCTGCGGCGTTCGCGCCAGAGTTCACTGCGGGCAATGAAGCCCACGATCAAGCCCGCCAGAGCCCAACGGCCCAAAGCCAGCATGTGTGGCTCCACCACGCCTGGCGCGGTTCGGGCCACGATGTAATTGACGGACCACAGGGCAGGCGTGACCCACAAGAGCCAAAGGGCTCGGCGTTCTCGGGATTCGGGGGTGTTCAAAATGGACAGGGTGGAGAGCGTGGCCCAGAAGCATCGGGCATGACGCGTTATTTGATGTCGATATCCAAATGCTTCATGCCTTGACGGCCTTGCAAATCTTCCACACGCAACAAAAGTTGGTGTGATCCTTTGGGCAAATTGGCTTCTTTGACGCTGATGCCTTCGGCCGTGATTTTGGCTTCATTCACCAAACGCTGAGTGATGTCGAGGCGCAGTCGGCCGTACAAAACCTTGAAAGTTTCAGGACGGACCGAGCTGGAGCCAGATGGCAGGAACAGCAATTGAATCGGTGTGGGCGATGCAACAGGGCCATCCAATTTGGGGTGAACAACCTCGATTTGGGGGGCGCCCGGTACGGGGCTGACTTTGGCGGTGAAGGCTTCACTGGCGGCCTGTGAGGCCTGCATTTCTTGCAGCGAGACCAGATTGAAAGCGTGGACTGGAGCCGTGAATGTCCAAAGGCTCAGCGCCAAAACCGGCGCTTGAGGCCACAAGCCAGCACGCATCATGGCACCAAGCTGATACGAACTCTGCGGTTTTCGCTGGCCAGTGGTTTTTCGGGTGTCAGCAAGTCGCTCGCTCCTTTGCCCTCGGCTTGGAGTCGATCTGCCCCCACGTTTTGCGCGATCAAATAAGCCTGAACGGCCGAGGCGCGGCGAGAGGACAACTCTTGGTTGTAATCGGCCTTGCCTTTGGCATCGGTGTGGCCTTCCACTTTGAACTTGAGGGCACCCAAGCGCTCGCTGTTCATGGCTTGGGCCAGGTTGTCCAGCAAGGGTTTGCTGCTCGCTTGAAGGCGGGCCGAGTCGAAATCAAAGTTGATCGACAAGTCCACATTCACCGGTTTGGGGGCCAAGTTTCGCAAACTGCGGGTAGCCGGTGGTGCCGGTGGCGTGAGCTTCTCGATCAGATCGTCTTTAGAAGCTTGTTGCACCAGCTGGGCCGATGCGGATGCGCTGACCAAGACCAGCGCCAAAGCAAGGGTAAAACGTTTCATAAAACTTCCTTCAGGGTGAGCAGTTTGGCACCAAAGCGCTCCGAGCCCTCGCCCTCCTTGTTGTGAACCAAGAAGTTGATCAGCGCAGCGCGGCCACCGATTTCATTCAGGGCAAATGTGAACGGGTTGGTGGCGGAGGGCTCGGCCATGGCCAAACGGTCAACTTGGCGAGGGCTTGAAGACACCATCACCAAAAGGTGGTCTGTGCCGGGTGGTCCAGCGGCTTCCAGTTGCCAGTCAGGACGGGGCAGTTTGCGTGTTTGACCGGCTTTGATCTTGTTGTCTTTATCGAGTCCGTTGGGATAGAGCACGTAGAAGCTCTTGCGGTCACTGCCAAGCAAGACCATGTAAATGTAGCCATCGTGGCTGGATTTGACCGTCAGGTTCAAAGCATCTTTGCCAATTTTCAAAACAGGCTTGCTCAAGGTGACATCCACCACCATGCGCGGGTCGCGCTGTTGGGCAATGTCGTTCAATGTGGCCAAGGAAGCCAGCATCGGCTCTGCGACAACAGTCGGAGCGACGGCCAGCGTTTCCTGTGCCTGTGCCTGTGCCTGTGCCTGTGCCTGTGCCTGTGCCTGTGCCTGTGCCTGTGCCTGTGCCTGAGCTTGCGCCTGAGCTTGCGCCTGAGCTTGCGCCTGAGCTTGCGCCTGAGCTTGCGCCTGAGCTTGCGCCTGAGCTTGCGCCTGAGCTTGCGCCTGAGCTTGTGCCTGAGCTTGTGCCTGAGCTTGTGCCTGAGCTTGTGCCTGAGCTTGTGCCTGAGCTTGTGCCTGAGCTTGTGCCTGAGCTTGTGCCTGAGCTTGTGCCTGAGCTTGTGCCTGAGCTTGCGCCTGAGCTTGCGCCTGAGCTTGCGCCTGAGCTTGCGCCTGAGCTTGCGCCTGAGCTTGTGCCTGAGCTTGCGCCTGAGCTTGCGCCTGAGCTTGCGCCTGAGCTTGTGCCTGAGCTTGCGCCTGAGCCCGTGCTTGTGCTTGTGCTTGTGCTTGTGCTTGTGCCAGAGCTTGCGCTTGTGCCAGAGCTTGCGCTTGTGCCGAAGGCCGTTGCGTGGAAACAGGGATTAGATTTCGGTTCCCCGAAACAGAGACGTGGTGAGGCGTCAGGTCTTTCACGCCTTTGAGTTTTTGATTGATGGAGGCTTGTGCGCACTGCTCAATCTCTGCCAGCGACACAGCACCCGACCCGTCGACGTCAGACGCTTTGCCCAGCAAGCAGTCGCGAATGCCCTGTGTGGCCAAGCCGCCTTTGCCGGGTTCATCAAAGCTGACCTCATCGGGACGAGATGAGGTGATTTGAACCACGTTTTCTTGCAATGCGCCCAAACGCGTGGACTCGCCCAACAAACCGCGTGTTTTCAGGTTGGCCGGCTTGTTGCACGCATCGGCCGCGCTGCTGGCTTTGAAGGTGAATTTGGGTTTGAATTCAATGCCGCCGATCGAACGGGTGGCGGTTTTGCCGTTGGTGATGCCGCCTGAATGGCAAGCATCGATCATGGTGATGACCTTGTCTGCATTGGCGGAGATTTTTTGCGTGGCCTTTGCCAGTTCGGCGTTGGTGATCGCTTGGCCATCGTGGGTCAGCAAGCCTTCGACGCAACCATTGACCGAAGGGTCCCAATAACGTGTGCCATGCCCCGAGAAGTAAATGAAGCTGCGGCCGCCCTCACGGGTGCGCTCGCCAAGCTTGCGAATTTCCTCGAGGATGTTGGCTTTGGTGGCCTGTTGATCCCTGACCAAGCGGATCTGGTCAGCGGGAATACCCATGGCCATGGCAATGCGTTTGGCACTTTCGACGTCATGAGGCACGCCCTCCAAGGTCGCGGCACCCGTGCTGGGGCCGTATTGGCTCAGTCCGATGACCAGCGCCGAGCGCAACGCAGGCTGTGTTTGTGCGTGTGCTGGCCATGCACTCAGGAGCGTCAGCGCCAACAGGAGCGGGATATTTTTTTTCATGCGGGTCAAACCGTGTAAATGAAATCAGCTCACAAGTTGCTGAAAGCTTTGAGTCCGGAGTAAAGGGCCATGCTGGCAGAGACCAAAGGTGCACTGGCGGTGATCAGGCTTTGCACCTTGTTGGAAATCTCGGTGATTTTGAACTTGCCATTCTCATCGCGGGCCAACAAGATTCGAAGACTGATGTTGTTGCGTTGTTGTTGCTTCCAGCGGCTGAGCAACCGAGAGATCAAATAACCGGTCAAAAAGGCCAAACAGATGGCCACGGTGTATTCCAGGGTTTCGCGCCAATCGCGGGTGTTGCTGGGCCACAGGGCCACCCCGTCGATGTGGGCCGTGATGCCCAACATCAAAACCACCGAGACAGTTGAGACCAAGAGGGCGGCCAACAGCTGCAGGGGCCCGTTCAGCGCACTGTGACGGGCGCAGAGGTAGCCCGTGCAGACAGGCAGCGTGATGGTCAAGAGGCGCAAAAACAAAGGCGGAGCGTCGTAGACAAAAAGCAAAATCCAATGGCAAAGACCAATAGCGGCGATTGTCAGGACGATAAAGCCCAACCAATTGAGCCAAGAGGGCGTGGGGGCCACCGAAGCGGCCGCTGACGTCTGCCTTGCGTCTTGTGTTTCGGCATAGTTCAAGACCGTCGTCTGGATATCTTGTGCTTGCAGCTGCGTGAGTGAGCGGGCTTGTTGTTCCGCCAAAGTCTTGAGTTCTGCCACCTCGTCTGCCAAGGCTTGCAAGCGAAGTGCCAGGGGTTTGAACAACACCAGATCACGCGTGCAGTGGCTGCACACCGAGGCCTGAACAGGCACATCGCTCCAGCAGTAGGGGCAGTTGAACGAGGCGTGGCTCACTTGGCGCTCAAATGGATGATGGTGTTGCCTTCACGGCCTTCGCTGTCGCGCACGGAGACGCGTATGGGGTGCGTGCCCGCAGGCACGCTGGCCTGTGGTAATTCCAACTGGTTGCCATTCAGGCCTGCTTTGAAGCGAGCGGTCAGATCGACGATGGGCTGTTTCAAGTACTCAAATTTGATGCTGGCAGGGTCAATTTTGGCCCCGCCTCGGGGTTCAAACAGCATTTTGAACGCGAAAGACTTGGCGCTCACTTCGGGGGGAGTCAACAAGTTGATACCCGGCCCGCGTGTGATGCCACGGGTAGCGGCCATTTGCAAATTGGGCGCTTGCGCTTCAGTTTCGGTGATCAATTTGGTTTGCGCACTGACGCCCGCATGTCCAAAGGCCATCGCCAGGGCCACGGTGGTGATCAATCGGTAAGAACTCATGGTGGGTGTTTCCCGCAATGGTGTGTTGGATACTGGGCCATTAGTGTAACAATTGGAACAATTGGAACAATTGGAACAATTGTCAGTTTGACAGAATACACAAATCGGTGCGCAGATGTGCCATAGAGACAGCAGGAACACTCAGATGTCATTGACCTTCTTCACCCCCCAGCCCCTGCGCTTGTTGTTCGGCTGGACAGGCCAATGGTCCTGGCTTGGACGTTTTTTTGCCATGGTGTTGACCACATGCCTTGTCCTGCCGGCCCTGGCGCAACCTGTCGGTGGAAATATTTACAAAGGTTTTTGCCTATGGGTTCGGGTAGCAGTGTGGCTTTACCGGAGGGTGCATGGCAAGTTATCAATATAAGTTCACAGTCATCTGGCGGAAATCCTAACCCTCAATCAATTTTTCAAGCCAATCAGCGCGCTGATTGGGAGGTGTATTCACTTAAGAACCAACAAATTGGCGCTCTCGTGCCTTTTCTCGTCGTGCGGCAAACTCTTAATTCTGTGCGTTGGGGAAATACGAATTGTTTGTCAAATTCGGCAAGCCAATTCATGGTCAATGAGCATGGCACGCGGAGCAACGAACTTCTTAATAAGTGCTCTCGGTATTTTTCTATTGGCAATTTTGATGAATGGAAAACAGGGAAGTTTTTCAGAGAAAATGAAAAACAATGGTGGTCTGAAGCAACAAAAAATATGCCAGATTTGGCAAGCGGTAATAAAAATATTTTCTTACTTGAAATGCAAGTTCAAGTTTATAACGGTAGGGGTATTCGTCTGGAGGCATTTCTTTTACCACCCAGAGGGGTAACGGTCGCCAAGTTTAAAGATGAATTCAAAGCTGGCAAGTTGAGGCCAGAGCACCAACTTTTGTCTGGCTGGACCTCGATTTACATGGAGTCCATACAGCAGAGTTATTTCAACAAAAAACCTCAGCCGATCATGGCTCTGGCTTATCCGGTGAACTCGGATGGGCAGACGCCAGCAACACCTGCAGACATCCAAATGGCAGCCGCTGCCCCCGCCACGGAAGATGCCACCGCCGATCGGGTAGAAAAAGAGCGTGAACAACGCACACAAGAGGTTATCCGTGAAATGGAGACGGCAAGCACCCATCGACCCCAGGCCAAGCCACCTGCACCCGCAACGGCGCCCGTGCTGACTGCGGCGCAGACGGTCAAACCCGCACCCGTGGTCAAGCCTGCGGCGGCAACACCAGCAACGCCAGCAGCGCCGGCCCCTGCACCTGTGGCAGACAACTCTGCGCAGCTGCGCTTTGAGCAAGAGCGCCGCGCCATGGATGAAGACAGGCGCAAAATGGCCCAGCAACTGGAGGCCATGACACAGATGCTGGCCAAGCTGCAGCAAGAGAATGTGGCCGCCGCGGCCGCTGCCAAGGCGAAAGAGCAGGCCGCTGCGGCGCCTGAACCCATGGCGCCCAAAGAGCCCATGACTTATGCCAACCGCAAGGCCTTGGTGATCGGCAACGACCTCTATGCCCATGTGCCCAAGCTCAACAACGCAGGCGCAGATGCCAATGCCATGGCCAAGTCTTTGGAAGCGGTCGGCTACAAAGTCTTCAAGCACCTGAATTTGACCGAGAAACAATTCAAACAGGCGGTGCGCGACTTCCGGCAAAACCTCACGGGCGGCGACGAGGTCCTGTTCTTCTACGCAGGTCACGGTGTGCAGTTGGGCAATGCCAACTACCTCTTGCCCATCGATGTGCAAGGAGACCAGGAAGACCAGGTCAAGGACGATGCCATCTTGTTGCAAAAGGTCTTGGATGACCTCGAAGAGAAGAAAACCAAGTTCGCCTTGGCGGTGATCGATGCCTGCCGAGATAACCCATTCAAGAGCAAAGGCCGCGCGATCGGTGGGCGTGGCCTGGCCCCCACATCCGCAGCCACCGGTCAGATGATCATGTTTTCAGCCGGATCAGGCCAACAAGCCTTGGACCGCTTGGGCGACAACGACAAAGAGAAAAATGGCTTGTTCACCCGCATCTTTGTCAAAGAAATGGTCAAACCCGGTCTTTCCGTCGACCGCGTGTTGCGCAACGTTCGCAATGAGGTGGTCCGCTTGGCCCGGTCTGTGGGTCACGAACAAACCCCCGCCTTGTATGACCAGGCGATCGGTGAGTTTTATTTCAAACAGTAAGCCTGCAAAAGCCGGTGACATGAAAAAACCGCCCCGGCGTGAAGCCGGGGCGGTTTTTTTGTGCCGCGCTGTTGGCGCGGGGCAGGGCTGAGACTCAAGCGGCCAATTTGGCCTGCAAAGCCGCCTTGGTGTCCAGCAGGGCCTGGGGCAGGTGGTAGCTCAGCTGTGCAAAGTGCTCGTCGTGCAGTTTGAACTCGGCTTGCCAGGCGGCAGAGTCGATGCTGGTCACGGCTTTGAACTGCTCGGCGCTGAAGTCCAGACCGGTCCAGGTGATTTCGCTGTAAGTGGGCGCCACGCCGAACATGGTGTCTTGGCCAGCGGCTTTGCCTTCGAGGCGGTCGATCATCCACTTGAGCACGCGCATGTTGTCGCCGTAGCCGGGCCAGACGAACGAGCCGTCTTCGCCCTTGCGGAACCAGTTCACGCAGTACATGGCGGGCAGCTTGTGGCCAGCGGCCTCAGCCTTGGCGCCGGTGTCCAACCAGTGCTGGAAGTAGTCGCTCATGTTGTAGCCGCAAAACGGCAGCATGGCGAAGGGGTCGCGGCGCACCACGCCTTGCGCGCCAAAGGCGGCGGCGGTGGTCTCTGAGCCCATGGTCGCAGCCATGTAGACGCCTTCTTGCCAGCTGCGCGCTTCGGTCACCAAGGGCACGGTGGTCGAGCGGCGGCCCCCGAACATGAAGGCGTCGATCGGCACGCCGGCGGCGTCGTCCCAGGCGGGGTCGAGCGCAGGGTTGTTGGCTGCGGCCACGGTGAAGCGGGCGTTGGGGTGGGCGGCTTTGACGCCGGTCTCTTTGGCGATCTGGGGCGTCCAGTCCTTGCCTTGCCAGTCGATCAGGTGGTCGGGCAGTTTGCCGGTGTCCTTTTCCATGCCTTCCCACCAAACGTCGCCATCGTCCGTGAGGGCCACGTTGGTGAAGATCACGTCCTTGTGCAGGCTCAACATGCAGTTGGGGTTGGTCTTCATGTTGGTGCCGGGTGCGACGCCAAAATAGCCGGCTTCGGGGTTGATGGCGTACATCTTGCCGTCGGTGTGGGGCTTGACCCAGGCGATGTCGTCGCCGATGGTGGTCACGCGCCAGCCTTCAAAGGCTTTGGGGGGCACCAGCATCGAGAAGTTGGTTTTGCCGCAAGCGCTGGGGAAGGCTGCTGCAACGTGGTATTTCTTGCCTTGGGGGTTGGTCACGCCCAAGATCAGCATGTGCTCGGCCAGCCAGCCTTGCTCGCGGCCCATGTTGGAGGCGATGCGCAGCGCAAAGCACTTCTTGCCCAGCAGCGCGTTGCCGCCGTAGCCCGAACCGTAAGACCAGATCTCGCGGGTCTCAGGGTAGTGCACGATGTATTTGGTGGTGGGGTTGCAAGGCCAGCTGGTGCTGTCCTTCTGGCCAGCCGCCAAGGGGGCGCCCACGGTGTGCATGCAGGGCACGAATTCGCCGTCGGTGCCCAGCACGTCGAACACGGCCTTGCCCATGCGGGTCATGATCTTCTGGTTGACGGCCACGTAGGCGCTGTCGGTCAGCTCGATGCCGATGTGGCTGATGTGCGAGCCCAATGGGCCCATGGAGAAAGGCACCACGTACATGGTGCGGCCAGCCATGCAGCCGTCAAACAGGGGCTGCAGCGTGGCGCGCATTTGCGCAGGCTCCATCCAGTTGTTGGTGGGGCCGGCGTCTTCTTTTTGGGCCGAGCAGATGTAGGTGCGGTCTTCCACGCGGGCCACATCCGACGGGTCCGAGCAAGCCAGGAAGGAGTTGGCGCGCTTGGCGGGGTTGAGCTTTTTGAAGGTGCCGGCGGCCACCAATTCGGCGCACAGGCGGTCGTATTCGTCTTGGGAGCCGTCACACCAATAGATGTTGGCGGGCTTGCACAGGGCGGCCATTTCGGCGACCCAGGCGATCAGTTTCGCGTTCTTGACGTACGCGGGTGTGTTGAGGTTCAAGCCCTGCATCACGGGTGAGTTCATGGGGAAAGCTCCAAAGTTTAAAAATCGTTTTTTCAAAACCTCTGGGCAGGGGCTTTGAAAAAACGGCTGCTGGCCTGAGATACTGGGTGGTCCACCCCAAGGGCGCATGTAACGGCTTGGTAACCTGCGGGGTCTCGATTTTAGGGAGCCTGCCTGTTGCGTGCCTGTCAGTTGAGACCAAAACACCTTTATATCTATGCAAAAAATGCATAACCAGATTTTGCCATGTTCGATGGCGACCAAGACACTGGGCCTCAGGCACAAGCGGTTGGCGGCGGTTGCGCTTTTGCTCGTGGCGAGTCTGTCCCCTTGGCTGGCCCAAGCCCAAACCAAAGCGCCTGCGCCTGCGCGCATCAAAATCGCCGCCGCCAGTAACTTGAAGTTTGTACTGGCTGACCTGGCGGCTCAGTACAAGCAAGAAACAGGGGTTCAGGTGGAGGTGAATTGGGGCGCTTCCGGCAACTTGGCTCGGCAAATTGTGCAAGGCCTGCCGGTCGAGCAATTCATCTCGGCCGATGAGGCTTGGGTGGAAGAATTGGTCAAAACGGGGCGCACGGTGGATGCGGGGCAACGCTACGCCATGGGCCGTTTGGCGCTGATTCTGCCTAAAAATTCAGCACTGCCCTTGAGCCAAGGTTTGGCGGCGGTCGTGCGCGCCATGAAGCCGGGGGACAAATTCGCCATCGCCAACCCGGCGCTGGCGCCTTATGGCGTGGCATCGGTTGAGGTCTTGCAGCGGGCAGGTTTGGGGCCATGGACCGCCGCGAACAAGGTGCTGGGGGACAACATTGGCCAAGCCACCCAATTTGTGGCCAGCGGCGCAGCGCAGGCCGGCATCACCGCATTGGCATGGGCCCAAGCGCCCGAAATCGCCCAGCATGTGCAGGCCTGGCCCTTGCCCACTGCGCTGCACGCCCCCCTTCACCAGCGCATGGTGCTGCTCAAGGGCGCTGGCCAAGCGGCAACAGACTGGCACCGGTTTTTGTTGAGCCCGAGTGCTCAAGCGGTGTTTGTGCGTCACGGTTACGCCTTGCCGCAATAATCGGCATCCACGCTCAAACCCCACACCATGGATTGGTCCGCCCTTCACGTTTCCTTGACGCTCGCCCTCTTGACCACCTTGGCGCTGCTGCCGGTGGGCTTGGCGCTGGCCCGCTGGCTGGCTGTCACCGCCTGGGCGGGCCGACCCATCCTGGAGGCCTTGCTGCTGCTGCCCTTGCTGTTGCCGCCCACCGTGATTGGCTTTTACTTTCTGGTGGCCTTTGGCCAGGACAGCGCCCTCGGCAGCTGGCTGGCGGCCTCGGGCATTCGGCTGGTGTTCACCCTGGAAGGCCTGTTGCTGGTGAGCGTGTTGGTCAACCTGCCTTTCATGGTGCAGCCCATTCAACGCGCGTTTGCGGCGGTGCCCCACAGCCTGCGTGAGGCGGCCTGGGTGTCTGGTTTTTCGACTTGGCAGACTTTTTGGCGCATCGAACTGCCGCTGGCCTGGCCCGGTTTGCTGGCCGGCATGGCGCTGACGGTGGCCCACACGCTGGGTGAGTTTGGCGTGGTGCTCATGGTGGGCGGCAACATCGAGGGCGAGACCCGCACGCTGTCGGTGTCGCTGTATGACAAGGTGCAGGGCATGGATTTGCAGTCGGCCCATGTGATGGCGCTGGCGCTGGTGGGCGTGTCCTTGATGGCGCTCAGCCTGGTGCTGGCTTTCGATCGGGTGGGCCAGCGCGGCCGCGCCCTGCAGGAGCGCTGATGCAAGGCCTGCACGTGCAATTGCGCTCGGCCAGTCCGATCCGGCTGGAGGCCGAATTCGACTGCGGCGCTGGCGAGCTGGTGGCGCTGGTCGGCCCTTCGGGCGGCGGCAAAACCAGCATGTTGCGCGCCATCGCGGGCTTGTGGACACCCAGCGATGTGCAAGGCCACATCCGGGTGGCGGGCCAGGTCTGGCTGGACACCACAGCGGGTCTCCAGCTGAGCCCGCAAGAGCGGCGTGCGGGGTTGGTGTTCCAGCACTACGCCCTCTTCCCGCACATGACGGCTCATGCCAATGTGGCGCTGGCCGCCGGGCCCGCTTGGTCGGGCGCGGATGTGCAGACTTTGCTGGCCCGTTTAGGGCTGGCAACGCTGAGCCAGCGCAGGCCCTCGCAACTGTCCGGCGGTCAACAGCAGCGCGTGGCGCTGGCACGGGCGCTGGTGCGGGTCATGCCGGCGCCTTCTTTGACCGCCTCCCCGGCCCACTGGCCGGGTGTTTTGTTGCTCGACGAACCCTTTTCTGCTGTGGATGCGCCCACGCGCCAAACCCTGTACCGCGAGTTGGCCGCCTTGCGCCAGAACGTGTCGGTGCCCATGGTCTTGGTGACGCATGACCTGCAAGAGGCCCGCCGCTTGGCAGACCGGGTGGTGATTGTGGACGCGGGCCAGACCTTGCAAACAGACACGCCCGCCCGCGTGTTTGCCAGCCCGCGCAATGCGCGTGTGGCCGAGTTGGTGGGCATTCAAAACCACTTCGAAGGCCATTTTTTCAAGGACCAAGCAGGATGGGGACGCTTGCGGTGGGGCGATGGCGCGCCGTCCGACCCAGGCTTGAGTCTGCGTGTGTTTGACAAAAACAAGATTGACGACGGCACGCCTGTGACCTGGGTGCTCAATGGCGAGCAGGTGGACGTGCTGGCCGACGAGGGGTCTTGGGGTGCCTTGGAGCCCGGCCACACCCGATTGCGCTGCCAGTTGTTGGAGGTCTTGTCACTTGGTGAAATCAGCCTGTGCACGCTGCAGCCCGAAGCCTTGCCCAGCCAAACCATCACCCTGAACCTGACCACACGGCTGCTGGACCGTTTGCAGGTGCAAGCCGGCGGGTGGCTTCAGTTGTTGATCGCCCCAGGGGCCTTGCACATCATGCCGGTGCGCACAAAATAAAACCCGCAAAGCTTGCGCTGTTGCGGGTTGCGGGGGTGCGGCCAGGGCGCGCACCGGGGGGGCAAAGCCTCAGGCCATGAAAACGGCAATGAAGGCCAGCAAGAAAATCAGCACGGCACCCGCGGCTGGAATCACCACGGGGATGTGCTTGACCACGTTTTCAACGGGATCGTCGGATGTGTGAGCGTCGTTCTGAGCAGACATGTGGAACCTCAAAAAATAATGGGCGTATTGTAGCCAAGCCAGGCTGGCGGTCCGCTGACAGGCCGTAGACACAACCTGACTCACATCAGGGCATAGGTGGTGCTGGCCCTGAAAACACTTTTGCCGTCATCGGCGCCGGCCAGGTCGATCTCGCCAAACGCCATGGCTTTTCCTGCCCGAATGACGCGGGCCGTGACCAGCGCGTCTTGCCCCGACAGGGGCTTCATGAAGGTGCTGGACAGCTGAACCGTGCTGCACGGCCTGAACTGACCAAAATGTTGGATCAAGGCGAGCACCATGGCCGTGTCGGCGGCGGCCATCATGGCCTGCCCGCACAGCATGCCGCCCACGCGCGCGAGCGCATCGCTTTGCGGCAGGCGCAGGGTGACGCTGTCCGTTTGCGTGCTTTCGACGCGCAGCTTGAGGGCCTGAACCCAGGGGGCGAACAAATCGGACAAGGCTTGTTGCAGGTTTTCGTGGTGGGTGTTCATGCGAACAGTTTAAACAGCGCAAAAGGGCCAGGGTGATCCGCTGCAAACAGGCGGTTGGCGAATTCCTGACCGTCTCTATACTGGACAGCGCCAAGGCGTGCCCGCGCCTGGCAGCCCTATTTGCATGGACACCTGCACAGGTGCTTGAAATGTCATGACTTCCTCCATCCTTGTTCTGGGTGCCGGCATGGTCGGCACCTGCACCGCCTTGCATTTGCAGCAACGCGGCTTTGAGGTCACCCTGGTGGACCGCCGTGCGCCTGGCCAAGAGACCTCGTTTGGCAATGCCGGTCTGATCCAGCGTGAAGCGGTGGAGCCCTATGCATTCCCGCGCGATCCTGGTTTTGTGTTGAACGCGGCTTTGGGTCGCGGGGCCGAGGTCCATTGGCATGCGCGGGGTTTGTGGCACATGGCGGGATCGCTGCTGCGCTACTGGCGCCATTCACACCCCCAGCGCCATGCCCAAGCCACGCAAGCCTTCAGCCAATTGATCGCCCATGCCACGCACGAGCACGACCTGCTGATGGTGGCTGCAGGCGCTCAGGATCTTGTCGCGCGTGAGGGCTTTCGCTTTGTGTTCCGCACGCCCCAAGCCTTCGACGAAGCGGCCCAGCGTGCGGCGGTTTTGCATGAGCGCTTTGGCGTGCGTTACCAAGCACAAAACACAGCCCAGCTGGCGCAGGCCGAGCCGGCCTTGCGCCCATCGCTGGCGGGTGCTGTGCATTGGTTGGACCCTTGGGCAGTCCACAACCCCGGCGCATTGGTGCAGCGCTATGCCGACTTGTTTGTCGCACGGGGCGGGCGCGTGCTGACGGGCGACGCTGGCAGCTTGCAAGCCCGCAGCGCGTCTTGGTCGGTCCAGACCACCGAAGGCCCTGTGGATGCTGAGCAAGCCGTGTTGGCTTTAGGGCCTTGGGCCGACGGCGCCATCCGCCAGCTGGGCTACCGCTTTCCCTTGTTCATCAAGCGCGGTTACCACCAGCATTACCGCTCGCCCGCGCAAGTGGCGCAGCCGCTGCTCGACGCAGAACGCGGCTATGTGCTGGCGCCCATGCAGCAAGGCCTGCGCTTGACCACGGGGGCAGAATTCGCCCCCATGGATGCGCCGCCCACCCCTGTGCAATTGGCCAAGGCCGAAGCCCTGGCACGTGAACTGCTGGATTTGGGGCCGCCGCTGCCGCAGCCGCCTTGGATGGGCGCCCGGCCATGCACCGCAGACATGTTGCCCGTGATGGGGCCCGCGCCGCATCACCAAGGCCTGTGGTTCAACTTTGGCCATGCGCACCAAGGGTTCACTTTGGGGCCTGTCGCCGGGCGTTTGCTGGCCGAGATGATTCAGGGCCAGACGACTTGGATAGACCCGAGACCCTACTTGCCTGCGCGCTTTGGCTGAGGTGCCGGGCTCGGCACTTCAAAGCACCCTGTAAAAACTCAAGAAAACCCCGTCGGGCGCACGCCGCCCGGTGCCGATGAATTGGCTCTCGCTCAGCCAGGCCCATTGAGGCGTGGTGGCTTCCAGTTTCGGTTGGCATCGAAAATAAACCGCGCTGGGGTCAACCGGCTGGCCATTCATGATGCGTTGAGAGTTCTCCAGCGAGGCCACGCGCAAAGCGGTGTTTTGCACAAAAACCCGGCTGCCATCGTCCAACTCGATGACATAACGCGCATCCAAATGCGCTTGCGTGCCACCATTCAGGATGAGCTGAAAGTCGGCCCCTCCGGCCATCACTTGGCCATTCAGTCGGGGCCCGGTCACCGTGCCGCCCGTGATGGGAATCATGCGGCGCAAGCCCGCGGGCGTGAGACCCACTTCAATGGGGGCCGCAATGGTCACGGCCAAATCGCAAACATGCTCCAGCTGGGGTGCGGGCAAGGTCATCGTCAGGTCCCTTTAAACTCGATTGAACAATCAGGCGACTTTACACATGCTTTCTACCCAAGACAAAACCCGCATCGACGACACCCGCATTGCCTCGGTGCGCCCGCTCATGACACCCGCGCTGCTCGAAGAGCGTTGGCCCGCCTCGCCCGCGCACTTGGCGCTGGTGGAGAGTTCGCGCCAAAACATCTCGAAGGTGCTGCAAGGCCAGGACGACCGTTTGGTCGTGGTGGTCGGTCCGTGCTCGATCCATGACCACGACCAGGCCATCGCCTACGCCAAGTTGCTCAAAACCGAAGCCGATCAGCACGCCCAAGACCTGCAGATCGTCATGCGCGTGTATTTTGAAAAACCCCGCACCACGGTGGGCTGGAAGGGCTACATCAACGACCCGCACCTGGATGGCAGCTTTGCCATGAACCAAGGCTTGGAAATGGCGCGCAAGCTGTTGCGCGACATTCTGGACTTGGGCGTGCCCGTGGCCACCGAGTTTTTGGACTTGCTCAGCCCGCAGTACATCAGTGATCTGGTCACATGGGGTGCCATTGGCGCCCGCACCACCGAAAGCCAGAGCCATCGACAACTGGCCAGTGGCCTGTCTTGCCCGGTGGGCTTTAAAAACGGCACGGATGGCGGCGTCAAAGTGGCGGCCGACGCGGTGGTGGCCTCCAAGGCCCCGCACGCCTTCATGGGCATGACCAAGATGGGGCAGGCGGCCATTTTCGAGACGCGTGGCAACCAGGACGTGCACATCATCTTGCGTGGCGGCAAAACGCCGAACTACTCGGCGGCAGATGTCGATGCCGCCTGCAAGGCTTTGGAGGCCTCAGGCATCGCCCCCCAAGTGATGGTGGACGTGTCGCACGCCAACAGCAGCAAGCAACACACCAAGCAAATTGAGGTGGCGCACGACGTGGCCTCGCAGGTGGCCGCGGGCGACCGCCGCATCATGGGTCTGATGATCGAAAGCCATTTGAGAGAGGGCCGGCAAGACCTCAAAGAGGGCCAGGCGCTGGCGCATGGCGTGTCCATCACCGATGCCTGCATCAGCTTTGAGCAAACGGTACCGGTGCTGCAGGCCCTGGCGCAGGCGGTGCGGCAACGCCGAAAAACCGCTTGAGCGTGTCAGGCTTGTTGCGCCTCAGTTGTTTGGCGTTTTGATCCACTGACCGATGAGCTGAACGGTTTCTTTTTCGTGGTTGATGAAACCGTGCCAGTGCTCGGCTTCACAGGGGTCACCCACGGGGTTGGAGCCGCCTTCAAGCATCAAAAATTTCTTGAAGGGTGCCGATGTCAGGCCATGGGTGATGCGGGCGGCTTCGTGCGGCACGCAAATTTTGCAGGCATCGTAGCGGTGGTGCACCACCAGCGTGGGCACCCGGATTCGGCCGATTTGCTGTGTGGCAATGGCGCCTGTTTTCTTGGAAGTCACGCTGGCCGTGAGGACCAGGCCCTGAACCTCACCGGGGGGCAAGGCCAGCGCAGCGGCCGTACCGGACACGGTGCCCCTGCTGGTGCCCACCAGCCACACCGGCGCATCGCTCAGTTGTTTGGCGTGGCGCACCACCGCGGCCAGCTCTTGCATGTGGGCGGCGCTCACGCGGTAGTCGTAGTCCAAGCCGGGCAGGTCGGTGGCCCGAAACGCCACCAGCACATTGAAATTTTCGGCAAAAAACAGTTCACGCGAACGGGTGAGAAAGTTCTTGCTGGTGGGTTGGCCGTCCACCACCTTGCCACTGCCGCCATCGCCTCCGGGCAGCAGGATCACCGTGGCTACGGCGTTTGGTTGGGTCAAGGTGTAGACGGGCAGTTGGGCGGCTTCTCGCCCGATGTCCAGCCGCACCATGCGACCTTGGGCCTGGCTGCTGAGACAGGTCCAGGTCAGCAGCCAACAACTCAGCAGCCGTTTCATCTGGCGATGTCCAAAGCCTTGCGGGACTTCAGCCCGCCAAGCCCACAAACACGTTTTGCACGTCGTCGTTGTTGTCGATCGCACCCAGGAAGGATTCGACTTCTTCGAGCTGTTCGGCGCTCAGGTTGGCCGGGTCGACCGGGTTTTTCGGTTTGTAGCCCAGCTTGGCCGAGACCACGGTGAAACCGAAGTTGGGCAGGGCGCGGCTGACCAGGTCCAGGTCGGTCGCTTCGGTGATGAACACCGTCACGCCGTCTTCGTCTGCGGGTTCAAAGTCTTGCGCCCCGGCTTCGATGGCGGCCAGTTCGGCATCGGCCCCGGCTTGGGCAGGCTCGGCCTCGATGAACCCGACATGGTCAAAGTCCCAGGACACGGAACCGGAGGTGCCTTGCTGGCCCTTGCGAAACAACACGCGCATTTCGGACGCGCTGCGGTTCACGTTGTCGGTCAGCACCTCGATCATCACGGGCACTTGGTGTGGCGCAAAGCCTTCGTAAATCACGCGGTCAAAGCTGACCGCGTCACCCAAGAGGCCCGCGCCCTTCTTGATGGCGCGCTCCAGCGTTTCTTTGGGCATGGAGACTTTGCGGGCCTGCTCGACCACCAAGCGCAGGCGCGAGTTGGCGGCGGGGTCGGCGCCGTTGCGGGCGGCGATCATGATGTCCTTGGCCAGACGGCCAAACAGCTTGCCTCGTGCGTCTGCTGCCTGTGCTTTGCCTTTTGCTTTCCACTGCGCGCCCATGGGGAGTTCCTCGGTTTTGGTCGGTGCAGCCAAGGCACGGACCGGGTCAATTGAGTACCAAACACCCGGGTTTGGCACAGCTGTGTAGGGCCATCAGTTTAATCGTGCGGGGGCACGCGGCCATTTCGCCCTGGCGGGACGCTGCCATGTGTGTCCTTTTGTCAGTCAAACCAGGGGTCTTTTGAGATAAAGTCACGGGCTAAACCACCTTATAAGGGCGGTTTTTCTGAATCCGTTCGACGTACCGCCGGACGCCGTGTTCTTTGAGACACATCTTGATAACGAGAAAAGAGAGTACCCATGGCTGCAGACAAATCCAAGATCATTTACACCCTGACAGACGAGGCCCCCTTGTTGGCCACAGCCTCGTTTTTGCCCATCATTCGGACCTTCGCAGCGCCCGCAGGCATCGAAGTGGCTGAAAGTGACATCTCGGTGGCGGCCCGCATTTTGGGTGAGTTTTCAGACCTCTTGCCCGCCGAGCAACGCGTTCCCAACAACTTGGCCGAGCTGGGCAAACTGACGCTCAACCCCGCTGCCAACATCATCAAGCTGCCCAACATCAGTGCCTCCGTGGGCCAGTTGACCGCCGCCATCAAAGAGTTGCAGAGCAAAGGCTATGCCTTGCCCGATTACCCAGAAAACGCCAAAACCGACGAAGAAAAGGCCTTGAAGGCCCGCTACAACAAGTGCACCGGCTCGGCCGTGAACCCTGTTTTGCGCGAAGGCAACTCGGACCGCCGCGCGCCGCGCGCCGTCAAAGAATTCGCCCGCAAGAACCCCCACAGCATGGCCGAGTGGAGCCAAGCCTCGCGTTCACACGTCTCGCACATGCACGCTGGCGATTTCTACCACGGCGAAAAGTCCATGACCTTGGACCGCCCCCGTGACGTCAAGATGGAGCTGATCACCAAGAGTGGCAAGACCATCATCCTCAATCCCAAAGTTTCTTTGCTCGACCGTGAAGTCATCGACAGCATGTTCATGAGCAAGAAAGCTTTGCTCGAGTTCTACGAAAAAGAAATCGAAGACGCCCACAAAACCGGCGTGATGTTCTCGCTGCACGTCAAAGCCACCATGATGAAGGTGTCTCACCCCATCGTTTTTGGCCATTGCGTGAAGATCTTCTACAAAGACGCGTTTGCCAAGCATGCCAAGCTGTTCGAAGAGTTGGGTGTGAACGTGAACAACGGCATGGCCGATCTGTACAGCAAGATCACCGCATTGCCCCAGTCCAAGCAAGACGAGATCAAGCGTGACCTGCACGCCTGCCACGAGGGCCGCCCTGAGCTGGCCATGGTGGACTCGGCCAAGGGCATCACCAACTTCCATTCGCCCAACGACGTGATCGTGGACGCGTCCATGCCCGCCATGATCCGCAACGGCGGCAAGATGTGGGGGGCCGACGGCCGCCTGAAAGACGTCAAGGCCGTGATGCCCGAGTCAACCTTTGCCCGCATTTACCAGGAGATGATCAACTTCTGCAAATGGCACGGTGCGTTCGACCCCAAAACCATGGGCACCGTGCCCAACGTGGGCCTGATGGCCCAGCAAGCCGAAGAGTACGGCTCGCACGACAAGACCTTCGAAATTTCAGAAGACGGCGTGGCCAACATCACCGACATCAACACCGGTGAAGTGCTCTTGTCGGAAAACGTGGAAGCCGGTGACATCTGGCGCATGTGCCAAGTCAAAGACGCGGCCATCCGTGACTGGGTCAAGCTGGCGGTGACGCGTGCCCGCAACTCCGGCATGCCGGTGGTGTTCTGGCTCGACCAGTACCGTCCACACGAAGCCCAGCTGATCACCAAGGTCAAGATGTACCTGCATGAGCACAACACGGCCGGCCTGGAAATCCAGATCATGAGCCAAGTGCGTGCGATGCGTTACACCTTGGAGCGCGTGGTGCGCGGTTTGGACACCATCAGCGCCACCGGCAACATCTTGCGCGACTACCTGACCGACTTGTTCCCGATCATGGAATTGGGCACCTCGGCCAAGATGCTCTCCATCGTGCCTTTGATGGCCGGCGGCGGCATGTACGAAACCGGTGCAGGCGGCTCCGCACCCAAGCATGTGCAACAGCTGGTGGAAGAAAACCACTTGCGTTGGGATTCTTTGGGCGAGTTCCTGGCTTTGGCCGTGTCATTCGAAGACTTGGGCTTGAAAACCGGCAACAAAAAAGCCGGGGTTTTGGCCAAAACTTTGGACGCCGCGACCGGCAAGTTGCTCGACAACAACAAGAACCCATCGCCCAAAACGGGTCAGTTGGACAACCGCGGCAGCCAGTTCTACTTGGCCATGTACTGGGCCCAAGAGTTGGCCGCCCAAACGGACGACGCAGCGCTGGCAGCCCAGTTCGCACCTTTGGCCAAAGCCTTGACCGACGGTGAGAAGAAGATCGTGGACGAGCTCAACGCTGTGCAGGGCAAGCCGGTCGACATTGGCGGCTATTACATGCCGAACCAAGCCAAGCTGGCCACGATCATGCGCCCCAGTGCCACCTTCAATGCCGCGCTGTCTGCCGTGAAAGCCTGATGCGAAGCGGGCTCAGCGGACTGTGCCGCTGAGCGCAGTGCCCACGTGGCGCTGAACAAAAAGCCATTCAGGTGCTGCCTGAGTGGCTTTTTTTCAGGGGTTCACCGGCTGTAGGCCAGGCCCAACGCGACACCGCCAAACAAATCGCCTTCGATCAGTTTCACCCCTGCAAATTCGGCCTGAAGGGCTTGCTGGAAGGTGCTCAGGGCCGATGAGCCGCCCGTGAGGTAGATCGCGTCGAGTGAGGCATCGGTCAAGTTGGCACGCTGCACGCACTCGCGCGCGCACGCCAAGGTGCGGCGCAACACATCGTGCAAATGCGCTTGCATGTCAGCCACGCCCAAGCGGGCTTGCAAATCGCGTTCGATCACCGACAAGTCAATGCCCGTATCGCTTTGATTCACCGAGCAACGGATTTTGGCTTGCTCGACTTCGTGCGCCATCAGGTGGCCATGCCGCTCGCTCAGCACCCGCATCAAGCGCTCATGCAGGTGCGTTTCGCGGTAGTTGCTGCGCAGCGTTTTGGCATGGGCGATGGCTTTGGCTTGGTATTGCCAGTGAATCAGGTGCCAAGTGGCCAGGTCAAAAAACACCCGGCTGGGCACTTCCCGGTGCTCGGGGCCGATGTGCTTGTAACCCAACAGTGGCATGACTTGGGCCAGGTTGAGTTGCCGGTCGTAGTCGGTGCCACCAAGGTGCACACCCGTCGTGGCCAGAATATCCGCACTGCGGTCGCTGCGCTGCATGCGGCCAGGCCCCAAACGCACCACCGTGAAGTCCGAAGTGCCGCCCCCCAGGTCCACCACCAGCACGGTGCTTTCTTGGGTCAGGCGCTGCTCGTAGTCGAGCGCTGCAGCAATGGGTTCCAGCTGAAAAGACACGTCGTCAAAGCCCACCGACTGCACGGCTTGTCGCAGTGAAGCCTCGGCCTGCGCATCCCTTTCGGGATCGTCGTCCACAAAATGCACCGGGCGGCCCATCACCACGCGGCTCGGGGCCTTGCCCAGGCTTAGGGTGGCGCGCTCGCGCAGGGTGGCCAAAAAGGCGGCAATGATGTCCTGGAAACTGATCTGCTGGTGCCCGATCTGTGTGGTCTCCAGCAGCAAGGGGCTGCCCAACAGGCTTTTGAGTGAGCGCATCAAGCGGCCTTCCGTGCCTTCCAGGTGATGCCTGAGCGCGTCTCGACCGAAATGGGTGCTGTTGTCTTCGAGGTTGTAGAAGACGGCCGTGGGCATGGCCATGGCTTCGCGCTCGAGGGGGATCAGCTGGGCGCTGCCTTGAGCGCCCAGCCAAGCCATGGCCGAGTTGGACGTGCCGAAATCGATGCCGAGCGTACCGGCAGGGGATGAGTTCATGAGGGGGTGGACAGAAGCCGACGGTCAAAGAGCATGCGCCTGACACACGCGTCAGGGCTTGAAGAGCGGGCATTTTGCCATCATGCTCCGTGAGGTAGCGACACGAGCACTTTCGCAGTTTCTATGCGCTGTAGAGCCGCAGCGCGCCTGTCGAATAGCACGACAAGACTGCCTGAATGAACCCGCGGTGCGGTCAGCGCCAAGGGCTTGTCAATGGACACCCCGTGTCCCTCTCTTTTTCTGATCGCGCTGGAAGATCCAAGTCAGCTGGGCTTGGCCCATAAAAAAACCCCGCCAGTTTGAATCCTGACGGGGTGTGAAGGACAAGAAGCCGCCTTCAAGGAAAGGGACTTACTGATTCAATTGGATCTTGAAATTTTTCACAATCACAGCGTTCCGATCAAACTCAGCGCGAACACTTTGCTGCAACTGTGCAGCACTCATGGCCACGTTGGGTTCAAAGCCAGCGCCCACCAGACGGGTTTTGACCTTGGGTGATTCGGCTGCCTTGAGAACAGCGGCATTGATTTTGTCAGTGGTGTCGTTGGCCACGCCTGCACTCACGACCACACCGATCCAATTGCCAAACTCGATCTCCGCCAAACCTTCTTCGGCCAGTGTGGGGACTTGCGGCAAATGGGTGGAGCGCGTCTTGCTGGCGACGCCATAAATTTGCAGCTTGCCGCCTTTGACCTGCGGTAAAGAGGTGGCCATGCCATCAAACATGATCGGGATTTGCCCACCCATCACCTGTGCCAAAGCGGGCGGCGAGCCAGGGAAGGGCACGTGTTGCAAATCCAGACCGGCCTTTTGGTTCAGGATCATGCCTGCGTAGTGCGAGCTGGTTCCTGCGCTGTAGGACGCAAAGCTCAAGGTGCCGGGTTTGGTCTTGGCGTAAGCAATCAGTTCCTTGACGTTCTTTGCTGGCAGGTTGGGTGCGCCGACCAGCACCATGCTGGCGCTGGCCACCGTGGCCACAGGCTTGATGTCCTTGAGCGGGTCGAAATTGGTTTTCATGACGTGCGGAATTTCGGTCAGCACATTGCTGGCGGTCACCATGATGGTTTGACCGTCTTGAGGCGCCGATGTCATGGCTTGGATGGCGATGGCGCCGCCCGCACCGGGCTTGTTGTCGACAACGACGGGCTGGCCGATGTCGGCAGACAACTGGTCAGCCAAAATGCGGGCCACGATGTCCATCGTGCCCCCGGCGGGTGCTGGCACCAGCATTTTGACTGGCTTGTTGGTCCAGGCGGCGGCTTGAAAACTGAGCAGCAGGGCTGCAGCACACGTGAGCATTTGGGGGAATTTTTTCATGTTGTCTCCTGAAGGTTGTTGCGGGTGAAAGGGGTTGAAGAAAAACGGGTCAACAAGTCTTTGGCTTGTGGCCATGGACCGTAGCCCGATGCAGGATTCAAGTGACCGACACGGCCAAGGTTCACGGTTTCGGCTTGCCAGTCATGGGCCAATTTCTGGACGGCATGCCAGCCACCCAAAGGGTCGTTTTCACTCAATGCCACCAAGCTTTTGAATGGCAAGGGGTGACGTGGCACAGGCAACCATCCGCCCATTCGCAGTGCTTCTACTGTGGGATAGCCCTCAGGCATTGGGGCTTCAAAATCTGGCGGTGTGGCCATCAATGCGCCTTGGATGCGCGATGCCTGCGCAGTGCTTTGGGCCCAATGCGAGACCATGATGCAACCGCCGCTGTGAGCGACCAGAATGACCGGGCCTTGGATGGCAGAGACCGCTGCTTCGATGGCGTTCACACGGCGTGCGCAGTCCAGGTCTTCACGGCCCATCGGCGGCACGGTGTGTGCGTCAGGCCATTCGGCCGCCAGCAAAGTTTGCCAATGCTGCGCGACAGGGTCTCGCAAACCCGGCACGAACAAGACGGTTGCGGTCATGTGCGGCTCAGGCGACTTTGCGCAGGAAGCCTTGCTGCCCGCCCTTCGGGTTGGGTGCAAAGCCGTTGGCGGCCAATGTTTCTTCCACGGTGTCGTAGAACACACCGATCTTGAGAATGTCACGGGCCTCTTGGCCGTTGGCCACAGGGCGGCCCATTTCATGGGCGATTCGAACCAGTTGCTCGATTTGTGCGACCGTGCTCATCTTCTCAGAACGTTGCTGATTCCAGATGTTGTCTTCGATGCCGCAGCGCACATGCAGGCCCAGGGCCATGCCGATCATGTTGATGGGCAGCACATTGCGCATGCTGCTTTCCACGGTCAGCATGCAACCATCGGGCGCGGCCCGCACAAAATTGGCCAAGTTGTAAATGTTGGGCGCATCCATGCCGCCGCTGATCGCCACCCAGTTCATGACCAGCGGGCCTTTGTAAACACCTCGGCGAATCAGGCGCTCCACGGTTTCAAAGCTGTTGATGTTGTAGAACTGGAAAGCGCTTTGAATACCCGCCGCGCTCAGCCTGCGGATGTGCTCTTCAAACCAAGCCGGGTTCGAGGGCACGATCATTTCGCTGTAGGCGCGAGCAGAGGCGGGCTCGGCCAGCGAGGTGCCTGCATAGTCGCGCACATCCATGTGCTCCAGGATGTTCATTTGCGTGGTGTTGACCGTCACCGTGACTTGGTCGGGTTTGGGGTCGAGTTCCGCCAGCATGTGGCGGGTGTCGTCCGACAACCACTTGGCGGCGGCACCGTCAGATTCGGGTGCAAACGAGATCGAACCGCCGACTTGAATGACCATGTCCGGCACGGCTTCTCGCACGCCCGCAATCAGCTCGTTGAATTTGGACAGGCGTTTGCTGCCTTTGCCATCGAGTTCACGCACATGCAGGTGCAGCACGGATGCGCCTGCGTTGTAGCAGTCCACGGCTTTCTGGATTTGGGCTTCCATCGTCACTGGAATGTCTTGCGGAAAATCGGCGGGAATCCATTCGGGGCCATAGGGGGCTGCCGTGATGACCAGCTTGTCCTGGTTTTCTGGAAAGAGTGAGCCGTCGAGAAAGTTCATGGTGAGTCCTTGCGTGCTGTTGTTCGTGTCAGTGGGTTCAGAAAGGCTTGTCGCCCATGATCCCGGCCCGCTCCATCTTGCGGTGGCAGGGTGGGTAGTCCATGACGGCGTAGTGTTGGGTGGATCGGTTATCCCAGATGGCCACGCTGTTGGGTTGCCAGCGCCAACGGACTTGGTATTCGGGGATGGCGGCTTGGCTGATCAGGTATTGCAGCAAGGCAGCGCTGCCTTGGGTGAAGTCTTGCCCATACCGCACGTTGTCGGGCGTGTGGAAGTTGGTGAAATGGGTGGTGAAGCCGTTCACAAACAGCGTTTTTTCACCGGTTTCCGGGTGCGTACGCACCACGGGGTGTTCGGCGTCTGGGTAGAGGGCTTTGAGGGCCAGACGTTTTTCGATCGGCATGGCGGCACCAAAGGTGCACTCGATGCTGTGGCGAGCGCGCAGATCGGCGATTTGTGCTTTGATGACTTCGGGCAGTTTTTCATAGGCCAGCACCATGTTGCTCCACATGGTGTCGCCACCGACCGGTGGGCATTCAACGCAGCGCAGCACACAACCCATGGGCGGCGATTCGCGCCACGTGGCGTCGGTGTGCCATGAGTTCTCGTAACGGTCATTGGGGTGCTCGGGTGATTTGTAGATGCGCACCAGACCTGGGTGATCGGGATCGCTGCCTGCAACAGGATGGTCTTCCAGCTCTCCAAAGCGCCGCGCAAAGGCCACATGATCGGCGCGTGCGATGTCCTGATGGCGCAAGAAAAGCACTCGGTGCTTGAGCAGAGCCGCCTTGATCGCCGCGAACAAGCCATCGTCATGCGCCGCATCGGCCAGATTCACACCCGTGAGCTCTGCACCAATGGCGCAGGTGAGTTGTTCTATCTTCATGGGCAACCCTTCTGATCAGATGACGAAGATGGATGAGCCGGTTGTTTTTCGGGACTCCAGGTCCTCGTGGGCTTTCACCGCGTCTTCCAGTGCATAACGCTGGTTGATTTCAATACGGATGCGGCCTGTCGCCACATGGTCAAACAGCTCCTTGGCCAGTTCGGCTTTTTCAACCGGGTCGCTGATGTAGTCGGCCAGTGCCGGACGCGTCATGAAGAGCGAGCCCTTCATGGCCAGAAGCTGTGGGTCAAAGGGGGGAATCGTCCCTGAGGCGGTGCCCACGCAGACCATGAGCCCGCGTTTTTTGAGGGAATCGAGCGAGGCATGGAACGTGCTTTTTCCCACGCTGTCGAAGACGACATGAACCCCTGCGCCGCTGGTGATGTCCTTGACCCGTTTGGCGACGTCTTCGTGGCTGTAGTTGATGGTGTGGTCACAGCCATGCGCCTTGGCAACCGCTGCTTTTTCTTCGGTGGAAACGGTGCCGATCACGGTCAAGCCCAACAATTTCGCCCATTGCGACACGATGAGGCCTACACCGCCAGCGGCCGCATGCAGCAGCAGCGTGTCGCCTGCCTTGAACGCGTAGATGCGGCGCATCAAATAAGCAGACGTCAGGCCGCGCATGGTCATCGCTGCGGCTGTTTCGCAGGCGATGCCGTCGGGCAGTTTGATCAAGGGGGCCGCCGAGATGATCCGCTCGGTGCTGTAGGCCCCCAGTGTGTTGAGAAAGCCGGTGTAAGTGACATGGTCGCCGACCTGAACATTGCTGACACCTTCGCCGACTTGCTCCACCACGCCAGCGGCCTCGACGCCAATGCCATTGGGCAAAGGAATGGGGTAAGTGCCGTTGCGAAAGTAGGTGTCTGCGTAGTTGAGACCGACTGCAACATGGCGCAAGCGCACTTCACCCGCGCCGGGCGTGCCAACCGCCATGTCCTCCAGCCTCAAAACTTGCGGCGCACCTGTTTCATGAAATCGAACAACTTTGGCCATGCAGCGAGCTCCTTGTGACGACGGGGGTGTCTATGGAAGGTCAATGTAGGCCATGCGGGTTGTTCCTTATTTATCATTTCATGCCATTCATTTAGCATTTCATGACAATCTCAACCCCTGACGAACGGGATGCCCACCTTGAGCCGATCGCCGATGTCTTCCACTGTCAAAAGCCAAGCGGGGACCCAGGTCCGAGCGGCCGTGCTGTCTCATTACGAGGCCGTGTCACGGCGCTTGGGATTGAATCCCTTGACGTTTTTGCATGAGGTGGGACTGAACCCCAGCGTGTTGTCCAACTCGGCACAGCGCATCCCTGTCGGTGCGGCGGTCACGCTTTTGGAAAAATCGGCGCAGAAGACGGCTTGCGTGACGTTTGGCTTGCTGATGGCCGAGGCCCGTTTGTTGTCCGACTTTGGACCGATCAGCTTGCTTTTGACGCATCAGCCGTCTTTGCGTGCAGCACTCCACACCATCGTGCACTACAGGCATTTGCTCAACGAGTCCTTGGCCATGCACATCGAAGACATGGGCAAAACCACTTTGATACGTGAAGAGGTGGTGACCGGCGATGCCAGACCTTCACGCCAGTCCACCGAGCTGGCTGTCGGGACCCTGCTGTTGATCTTTCGGGCCATGCTTGGACCCCAGTGGCACCCCAGAACCGTGCATTTCACACATTCGGCCCCCCCTGATTTGAAGGTGCACCGACGCGTGTTGGGTTGTCCCGTGGAGTTCGATGCGGCGTTCAATGGCTTGGTCTGTCTCAGTGCGGACCTGGACAGACCCAACACACAGGCGGATTCGGGCATGGCCAGTTATGCACAGTCTTTCATCGAGGCCATTCCGCATCAGGGGCAATCCTCCCTTGTTCTGGATGTGCGCAAATCCATTTACCTGCTTTTGCCCATGGGCAGGGCCAGTGTGGAACAGATTGCGCAAGGTTTGGGGTTGAATGTGCGCACGCTCCAACGGCGTCTTGATGACCACTCGGTGGCGTTTTCCACATTGATCAACGATGTGCGAAGTGAGTTGGCCCAACGCTACATCGCCAACAAAAGCCATTCATTGGGACGCATTGCCGAGCAGTTGGGGTACTCCAATCTGAGCTCTTTCACGCGGTGGTTCACAACGCAGTTTGGTGCAACACCCTCCGCCATGCGTGCAGGGCTGCCTCAGGTGGCGGGCCATTCCGGCATGCCTGTTGTCACGGATAGGTAAACCAGTGGCATGGATTGGTAAAAGCAAAAAGACGGATCGAAACAGAATCGAACCAAGCCATTGGCACCAGCGATGGCGGTGTTGTTGACGATCCACAGGAGCTTTTCATGCGCAGACAAGCGGCGGTTTTGCAACCGACTTTCCCGCACAGGCCAACCAGGGATATCCCGCTTTCAGCATGAGCCCGCTGCACGAGAAGCCGCTGCGTTCGGCACCAGGTTTGCTGGTCAGTGCCATCGTGGCGATGGCTGCCATGTTTCTTTCTGAGCGTTACGGTGCACCGGTCATGCTGTTTGCATTGCTGCTGGGCATGGCGTTGAACTTTCTTTCGGAAGTTGACCGATACCGAGCAGGGCTGGATGTGGCGGCCAAATTGATTCTGCGCACAGGCGTTGCCTTGCTCGGCTTGCGAATCACGCTGGATCAGGTGGTGGCATTGGGTTGGCAACCGGTGTTGATGGTGGTGGTGAGTGTGGTGTTGACCATTGCAGTCGGTATCGCCCTGGCCCGATGGATGGGATTCAAAGCCTTCTTTGGCTTGCTCACGGGTGGCGCTGTGGCCATTTGCGGCGCCTCTGCTGCATTGGCCTTGTCTGCGGCCATGCCCAAGCACCCACTGAAAGAGCGCGCGACCCTGTTCACCGTGGTGGGTGTGAGCACCTTGTCCACCCTCGCCATGATGCTCTATCCATTGATCGTGCATGGTTTGAACTTTTCTAACCAGGATGCTGGTTTTTTTCTGGGAGGCACGATCCACGATGTCGCCCAAGTGGTGGGCGCCGGTTACAGCATTTCGGCTGATACAGGGGATACCGCCACACTCATCAAGCTGTTGCGCGTGGCGATGCTGGTGCCGGTCATTGTTTTGGCCTCATGGATGACTGCGCGCTACAGGGTGACCCAAAAAGAGAGCGAAGCGCATGCCAAACGGCCGCCCTTGCTGCCCTGGTTTGCTGTCGCATTCATAGTGCTGGTGGGCATTCGCAGCACGGGTGTCATGCCCACTGGGGTCATTGATATCGGCAAGGCCGCATCGCAATGGTGTCTGGTGGTCGCCATGGCCGCGATTGGCATGAAAACCCACCTCAAGGATGTGGTGGCCGTCGGTTGGAAGCCCGTGCTTTTGATGCTGATGGAGACCGTATTTTTGGCGATTTTGTTTTATGGTCTTTTGCGTTTGTCATCGGGTGTGGGCCCATGAGGCATGGGCAGGCCCTTCTTTGAAGGCATTGTTTTCAAAGGTGACCGTGAAAACAATGCACATTTGGTTTAGATTCAGAAGCTTGTGAAAAATGAACCATCCTATGACCGAAGCATCCCAACCCGACATTTCTGCTGACGCCCGCCCGCCACTGCCTGACCGCTTGTCCATCGACGCCCGCAGCCCGCACCATGTGCGCGCTGTCTTCGAGCACGACATCGGCATCCGCTTCAACGACAAGGACCGCACCGACGTCGAGGAGTACTGCATCAGCGAAGGCTGGGTGCGCGTGCCCGCTGGCAAAACACTGGACCGCAAGGGCCAGCCCTTGTTGATCAAGCTCAAAGGCAAAGTCGAGGCGTTTTACCGCTGAGTTTGCGCATGAGCGTCCCCGCCCAAAAACTTGCACTTGAAGGCCTGCGGGTTGTCGAGTTCACCCACATGGTCATGGGCCCGACCTGCGGGATGGTGCTGGCCGACATGGGGGCCGAAGTCATCAAAGTCGAGCCGTTGGAGGGTGACCGCACACGGCACTTGCTGGGTTCGGGCGCGGGCTTTTTCCCGATGTTCAACCGCAACAAAAAGAGCATCCAACTCAACCTGCAGTCTGCTGAAGGCGCCGAGGTGGCGCGTCGTTTGTGCGCCACGGCCGATGTGGTGGCCGAAAACTTCAAGCCCGGCACCATGGTCAAGTACGGGCTGGACTATGCCAGCTTGTCGGCCCAGCACCCCCAGCTGATTTATGCGAGCCTCAAGGGTTTTTTGCCTGGCCCATACGACCACCGTACAGCACTCGACGAAGTCGTGCAAATGATGGGGGGCCTGGCTTACATGACCGGGCGCCCGGGCGACCCCTTGCGAGCAGGCACCAGCGTGAACGACATCATGGGCGGTATGTTTGGGGCCATCGGTGTGCTGGGCGCGCTGATCCAGCGCGGCATCACCGGGCGTGGGCAAGAAATCCAGTCGGCCTTGTTCGAGAACAACGTGTTCCTGGTGGGCCAGCACATGCTGCAGTACGCCATCACGGGCAAAGCGGCCGAGCCCATGCCCAACCGCATCTCGGCCTGGGCCGTGTATGACGTGTTCACGGTCAAGAACGGTGAGCACATCTTTTTGGCGGCCGTGAGCGATGCGCAGTGGGTCACGTTCTGCGATGAACTCGGCTTTGCCGACCTCCAAGCCGACCCGCGCTACAGCGACAACAACGCCCGCGTGACCTTGCGCGCCGAGCTCATCCCCGAACTGCGCCGCCGGCTGGCGGCCTTCACAGCGGCCGAGCTGGCGGCCATTTTTGAAAAAGCCGGTTTGCCCTTTGCGCCCATCGTCAAGCCCGAAGAACTGTTTGACGACCCCCACCTGCAAGCCACCGGGGGCTTGGCCGATGTGCGCTTGACCGATGGCGCCAAGTCCGGGCAAAGCGTGCCTGCGGCCTTGCTGCCCTTCACCATGGGGGGCCAGCGTTTGGGTGTGCGGCTGGAGCCGCCTTACCAAGGCGAAAACACCGATGAGCTGTTGCGCGGCCTGGGCCTGAGTGCTGGCGACATTGAACGCTTGCGCGCCTTGAAAGCCGTGGCCTGAAACGTGGGGTCTTGCCCAAGCGGTCGATGCCCCTCACAATCACCGCATGGCCATCCAGGTTTTGATTTTCGGCATCCACCTCGCGCGCAGCACGCGGGGCAAGCCTTGCGCGCCGCCGCAGGCCCTCTAAATTCCCTCTCTTTTTTGTCCGATTTCAATGCGGGCTGCGCTCACCCTGCAGCGCAGCCCGGCTGTTCACTGGAGATTTTTGATGGCCGATTTGTTTGACAACCCCATGGGCCTGTGCGGCTTTGAGTTCGTCGAGTTTGCATCCCCTGTCGCCAACACCTTGGAGCCCCTGTTTGAAAAAATGGGCTTCACGCTGGTGGCCAAGCACCGCTCCAAAGACGTGGTGCTTTACCGCCAGGGCGACATCAACTTCATCGTCAACCGCGAGCCCAAGAGCTTGGCGGGCTACTTCGCTGCCGAGCACGGCCCTTGCGCTTGCGCTTTGGCGTTCCGCGTCAAGGACTCGCACAAAGCGTACGAGCGTGCGCTGGCGCTCGGGGCTCAGCCCGTGGATGTGCCCACCGGCCCGATGGAGTTGCGTTTGCCCGCCATCAAGGGCATTGGCGGTGCGCCTTTGTATTTGATCGACCGCTTTGAAGACGGCAAGAGCATTTACGACATCGACTTTGAATTCATCGAGGGCGTGGACCGCCACCCGCCAGGTCACGGCCTCAAGCTCATCGACCACATGACGCACAACGTTTACAAAGGGCGCATGGCGTATTGGAGTGGCTTTTACGAAAAGCTCTTCAATTTCCAGGAAATCCGCTACTTCGACATCAAGGGCGAGTACACGGGCCTGACCAGCCAAGCCATGATGGCCCCTGACGGCATGATCCGCATTCCACTGAACGAAGAGTCGGGCAAGACTGGTGGGCAGATCGAAGAGTTCTTGATGCAGTTCAACGGCGAAGGCATCCAGCACATCGCTTTGTTGACGGACGACATTTTGAAAAGTGTCGACGCTTTGCAAATGGCGGGCATTCCCTTGATGAGCGCCCCCAACGACATTTATTACGAGATGCTCGAAGAGCGTTTGCCGGGCCATGGTGAACCGGTGCCCGAGTTGCAAGCACGCGGCATCTTGATGGACGGCTCAACGGCCCATGGTGAAAAGCGCTTGTTGTTGCAGATCTTCAGCCAGACCCTGCTGGGGCCTGTGTTCTTTGAATTCATCCAGCGCAAGGCCGACGAAGGCTTTGGTGAGGGCAACTTCAAGGCGCTGTTTGAAAGTCTGGAGCGCGACCAGATCAGGCGTGGGGCGATCCAGGTGAATGCTGCCTGAGCGCTTGCGCTGCGGGGGATTTGTGGGAGGCCGCCCCTGCGGCCGAAGGCTGCTGGATCACCCGCACCCATTCGCGAGCAGGGGCTCGCTCCTACATGGCAAGTGATCAAGCTGCGCCGTTGCACACCCGCAGCACCTGCTCGCCGTAGGCCTCGAGCTTTTTCACGCCCAGGCCACTGATGCCCTGCAGGTCACTCAGGCTTTGTGGGGCGCTTTCAGCAATGGCGGCGAGTGTGGCGTCGTGGAAGATCACATACGCGGGCAGGTTGTGTTCTTTGGCCACCTCGGCACGCCAAGCTTTGAGGTTGATGTAGCGCACCATCGCGTCTGGCCCCAGGTTGGCGGCTGCCGGGCCAGGCGCGCTGCGGGTGCGGCTGCGCTTGTCGGCCCGCTGGCTGGTGCTCTCGCGCAGCTGCACCGGCACCTCGCCTTTGAGTACGGCGCGTGAGCCTTCGGTCAGGTGCAGGGTGCTGAAGCCGTCCTCCGTGTGCACATGCAAAGCGCCAATCGCGATCAGCTGGCGCATCACGGCACGCAGTTGCTGTTCGCTGTAGTCCGCGCCCAAGCCGAAGGTGCTGATGCTTTCGTGGCCGCGCTGCACCACTTTTTCTGTTTTTTTGCCACGCACGATGTCCATCGTGTGGCTGGCCCCAAAGTTGTGCCCACTGCTCTGGTGGCATCGGTACACGGTCGACAGCAATTTGCGCGCCGCATCGGTGCCGTCCCACACGTCGGGTGGGTTCAAGCAGTTGTCGCAGTTGCCGCAGTAGGGCATGTACACACCCTGCTCACCATCAGACGGTTTGGCATAGGCCTCACCAAAATAGCCCAACAAGCGCACGCGGCGGCAGTCGGTCGCCTCGGCCAGGCCCAGCAATGCATCGAGCTTGCCGCGCATGACCTGTTTGAATTCTTCTTCGGCCGGGCTCTCGTCGATCATGCGGCGCTGGTTCACCACATCTTGCAGGCCGTAGGCCATCCAAGCGTCCGATGCCAGCCCGTCGCGCCCGGCGCGCCCCGTCTCTTGGTAATAGCCTTCGATGTTCTTGGGCATGTCCAAGTGCGCCACAAAACGCACATCGGGTTTGTCAATGCCCATGCCAAAGGCCACGGTCGCGACCATCACCACGCCTTCTTCACGCAAAAATTCGTTTTGGTGCCGCTGGCGCATGCCTGCATCCAAACCCGCGTGGTAGGGCAGCGCGTGGATGCCGGCTTCGCACAGCATGGCCGCGACTTCTTCGACCCGCTTGCGCGATTGGCAATAGACCACGCCCGCCTCTTCAGGGTGCTCACGCTCAATGAAGCGCAGCAGCTGGGTGCTGGCGTCTTTTTTCTCGACGATGGTGTAGCGGATGTTGGGTCGGTCAAAGCTGCTGATGAACAGCTCGGCCCCCTCCAGCTGCAGGCGTTCCACGATGTCGGCACGCGTGAGCGCATCGGCGGTGGCCGTGAGTGCCACACGCGGCACGCTGGGGTAGCGCTCGTGCAGCACCGACAGGCCACGGTACTCGGGCCGAAAGTCATGGCCCCATTGGCTCACGCAATGCGCTTCGTCGATCGCAAACAGGCTGAGCAGCCCGCGCTCGAGCAGCGAGTCCATCTGTGCCAGAAAACGGCCGTTGGTTACCCGCTCGGGTGCGGCGTACAGCAGGGTGATCTCGCCGCGCAGCAAGCGCCGCTCGATGTCGCTGGCTTCTTCGCTGGTGAGGGTGGAGTTCAAAAAGGCGGCGCTCACGCCAGCCTCGTGCAGCGCGCCCACCTGGTCGTGCATCAGTGCGATGAGGGGCGAGACGACGACGGTGATGCCGTGGCCTGCGCGCTGGCGTGCAATGGCCGGGATTTGGTAACACAGCGACTTGCCACCACCCGTGGGCATGAGCACCAGCGCATCACCCCCGGCCGCCACATGGTCGATGATGGCTTGCTGCGGGCCGCGAAAGGCGTCGTAGCCAAAAACTTCGCGCAGGATGGGGAGATGGGGGGACAAAAGCGGGGTGGGTGAGGGCAAAACAGCCGATATTGTGCATCCTGCATGTGGGAGCGAGCCCCCGCTCGCGAATGCTTGCTGTGGCGCAGCATGTATTCGGCCGCAGGGGCGGCCTCCCACAGTGAAAGCGTCTCGTGCATGCACGACAATTCATGCCATGCACACCTCCGCCCTCGTCCTGTTTTCTGGTGGTCAGGACTCCACCACCTGCCTGGCCCACGCTTTGAGCCGTTACGACCGCGTCGAAACCCTGGCCTTTGACTATGGTCAGCGCCACAAGGTTGAGCTGGACGCCCGCCTGAACGTGCTGGCCGCCATCAAGGCGCACTTTCCGCAATGGGCCTCCAAAATGGGCGAGGACCACCTGCTGGACGCCGGCATCCTCGGCCAAATCAGCGAAACATCCTTGACCCGCGACACCGCCATTGAGATGGAAAGCTCGGGTCTGCCCAACACCTTTGTGCCTGGGCGCAACCTGCTCTTCCTCACGCTGGCAGCTGCCCTGGCCTACCGCCGAGGTTTGCAGGTCATCGTCACGGGCGTGTGCGAAACCGATTTTTCAGGCTACCCCGACTGCCGCGACGACACCATGAAAGCCATGCAGGTTGCCCTGTCGCTGGGCATGGACCGCAAGTTGCTGATCGAAACCCCGCTCATGTGGATCGACAAGGCCCAGACTTGGCAGTTGGCGCACGACTTGGGCCAAAAGGCCCAGCCCCAAGGCGGCGGGTCAGCGCTGGTGGACTTGATCGTTGAGCACAGCCACACCTGCTATTTGGGCGACCGCACGCAACGGCATGACTGGGGGTATGGCTGCGGCCAGTGCCCGGCGTGCCAGCTGCGCTCGGCAGGGTTTGACCGATTTCAAAAGGCCTGAATCCCGCACTTTTACAATAGGGGCCATGAAGACCCCTGTTTACACCCGCGCCCAAGCGCTGCCCGACATCCTGAACACCCGCATCGCCATCCTCGACGGCGCCATGGGCACCATGATCCAGCGTTTCAAATTGACCGAGGCCGACTACCGAGGTGAGCGTTTCCAGGACTTCCCCAAAGACGTCAAGGGCAACAACGAGTTGCTCAGCCTGACCCGCCCCGACGTGATCCGCGACATCCACGAAGGCTATTTGGCTGCCGGCGCCGACCTGATCGAGACCAACACCTTTGGCGCCACCACCGTGGCCCAAGCCGACTACGACATGCAGCACTTGGCCCGCGAGATGAACTTGCAGTCCGCCCAATTGGCCCGTGCTGCTTGCGACAAGTTCTCCACCCCCGACAAGCCCCGTTTTGTGGTCGGCGCCCTGGGCCCCACGCCCAAGACCGCCAGCATCAGCCCCGACGTGAACGACGCGGGTGCCCGCAACGTGACTTTTGAAGAGTTGCGCGCTGCTTATTACGAACAGGTCGAAGCCTTGGTGGAAGGCGGCTCGGATGTGCTGCTGGTCGAGACGATTTTTGACACGCTCAACGCCAAGGCTGCGCTGTTTGCCATCGAAGAATTCTTTGAAGCCAGTGGCCAGCGCCTGCCTCTGATCATCAGCGGCACCGTGACCGATGCTTCGGGCCGCATCCTGAGTGGCCAGACCGTGACCGCCTTTTGGCACAGCGTGCGCCACGCCCAGCCCCTGGCCATTGGCCTGAACTGCGCCCTGGGTGCGACACTCATGCGCCCCTACATCCAAGAGCTGAACAAGGTCGCGGGCGACACCTTCATCAGCTGCTACCCTAACGCCGGTCTGCCCAACCCCATGAGCGACACCGGCTTTGACGAGACCCCCGAAGTGACCAGCCGTTTGATCCACGAATTTGCTGCCGAGGGCTTGGTCAACATCGTGGGCGGTTGCTGCGGCACCACGCCGGACCACATCGGCGCGATCAGCCGTGCCGTGGGCCCGCTGGCCCCGCGCCATGTGCACGGCGGCTTCTTCTATTCAGAAGCGGCCTGATACATCAGGCTGGTCTCTGTGGGAGGCCGCCCCAGCAGGAGCAGATCTTTTGTGGGAGGCCGCCCCAGCAGGAGCAAATCTTTTGTGGGAGGCCGCCCCTGCGGCCGAATGCATGCAGGGGCAACGCGCACCATTCGCGAGCAGGGGCTCGCTCCCACGAACCCAGTCTTCCAGCAAGTGCTTTGGGAGGCTTGCCCCATCAGGAGCAAACCTCTTGTGGGAGGCTACTCCTGTAGCAGCAGATCTTCTGTGGGAGGCTTGCCCCAGCATAAGCAGATCTTCTGTGGGAGGCCGCCCCTGCGGCCGAATGCATGCAGGGGCTACGCGCACCATTCGCGAGCAGAGGCTCGCCCCCGCGCACTCAGTCTTCCAGCAAGAGCCGCTGTAACTCGGCCAGCTCCTGCGGGCTCAGGCCAATGGCGCCGTTCAAATAGTGGGCCATACCGCCATGCTCGGTGTCCACCGCTTCAAAGGCGGCATGCAAAAACTCGGGTTGCACTTGCCACAGCACCTTCATCACATGCGGGTGGCCTTGGCCTTCCAAGCGGGCGTCGCGTTTGTAAAGCTGGTTGGTCAGCAAATAGTCGTGCTCGATGGTGGCCCGATCAACGCCCAGCGCTGACAGCAGCAGCGCAGCGGCAAAGCCCGTGCGGTCTTTGCCAGCCGTGCAGTGGAACACCTGGGGCGTGGGCTGCTCCAGCAGGTGCTTCAAAAAACGGCCGAAAGTGTCCGCGTTCTGGTTCACAAAATCGCGGTAGGTTTCGCGCATCAAGTCGACCGTCTCTTCGGTGGTGGGCACAATGCCTTGCGCCACCAAGGCCTGCATGCGGGCGATCACGGTGGGCTCGATCGTCAGGGCCACACGTTCGATGCCAGCAATGGCATAAGGCGTGGCGGTGTATTCGGCCACGCCCCGAAAGTCCAGGCTGTGGCGCACGCCCAGCGCCTGCAAACGGGCCACGTCACTGTCGGTCAAGCCCGCCAGATGGTCCGAGCGGAACACCCGGCCGCGTCGCACGCGTTGCCCGTCAGCGGTCCGGTAACCGCCCACATCGCGGAAGTTGGAGGCGCCTTGGAGGGGGCCGATTGGGTTGGGTATGGGGGTCATGTGCGTTTGAAAAGGGATGGCCTCATTGTGCGGCCTGCAAACTGGAAAACCTGTCATCTTGGTGCAAAGCGGGGGCCGACCTTCTCTTTCAGGCCTCCGGTTAAAATCTCTGCTTCCCAAGGAGCGTTGCAGCCCGCCGCCGTCAAGGCGCCGCAGGTCAGGCTTGGGGCCTTCAATTCCTGATTGTTTTGCACAACGACGCTCACCTGTAGCCCCAAGGTGAGCCTGTGTCTGTTGTCGCGTCTTCTATCGTGTCTGTTCCTCCCATGAAGCTGTCCGGTCTGGAGCCCGTCTCCATCGGCGTGACCTATTCAGAGGGGGACAGAGCTGAAGGTCTGTCCCCCAGTGCTACTTTCGTCAACGTGGGCGAGCGCACCAACGTGACCGGCTCCAAGGCCTTTGCCCGCATGATCTTGAACGGCGAGTACGAGCAGGCCCTGGCCGTGGCGCGTCAGCAGGTCGAAAACGGCGCGCAGGTCATCGACGTGAACATGGACGAAGCCATGCTCGACAGCCAGGCGGCCATGGTGCGGTTTTTGAACCTGATGGCCGGTGAGCCCGACATCGCCCGCGTGCCGGTGATGGTGGACTCGAGCAAATGGACCGTGATCGAAGCCGGTCTGCGCTGCATCCAGGGCAAGGGCATCGTCAATTCGATCAGCATGAAAGAAGGCTTGGACGAGTTCAAGCGCCAGGCCAAGCTGGTCAAGCGCTATGGGGCTGCCGCCGTGGTCATGGCGTTTGACGAAAAAGGCCAGGCCGACACCTATGAGCGCAAGATCGAAATTTGCGAACGCGCTTACCGCGTGCTGGTCGACGAGGTGGACTTCCCGCCCGAAGACATCATTTTTGACCCGAACATTTTTGCGATTGCCACAGGCATCGAAGAGCACAACAACTACGCGGTGGACTTCATCAACGCGACGCGCTGGATCAAGCAAAACCTGCCGGGCGCCAAGGTGTCGGGCGGTGTGTCCAACGTGAGTTTTTCATTCCGGGGCAACGACCCGGTGCGCGAAGCCATCCACACCGTGTTCCTGTACCACGCGATCCAAGCGGGCATGGACATGGGCATCGTGAACGCGGGCATGGTCGGCGTGTACGACGACCTGGAGCCCACGCTGCGCGAGCGGGTGGAAGACGTGGTGCTGAACCGCCGCCCTGACGCGGGTGAGCGCTTGGTTGAAGTGGCCGACAGCGCCAAAGGCGCGGCCAAAGACGAGACCACCAAGCTGGCCTGGCGCGGCACGGTGGACGCGCCCGTGGGCGTGGCGCAGCGCTTGAGTTATTCCCTGGTGCACGGCATCACCGACTTCATCAGCGACGACACCGAAGAGGCTTACCGCGAGATTTTGGCCAAGGGCGGACGCCCGCTGCATGTGATCGAAGGCCCGCTGATGGACGGCATGAACGTGGTCGGTGACCTGTTCGGCCAGGGCAAGATGTTCTTGCCGCAGGTGGTGAAAAGCGCCCGTGTGATGAAGCAAGCCGTGGCGCATTTGCTGCCCTACATCGAGGCCGAAAAACTCGCGCAAGAAGCGGCAGGCGAAGACGTGAAAGCCAAGGGCAAGATCGTGATCGCCACCGTCAAGGGCGATGTGCACGACATCGGCAAAAACATCGTCACCGTGGTCTTGCAGTGCAACAACTTCGAAGTGGTCAACATGGGCGTGATGGTGCCTTGCCACGAAATTTTGGCCAAGGCCAAGGAAGAAAACGCCGACATCATTGGCCTGTCGGGCCTGATCACGCCCAGCTTGGAAGAGATGCAGTACGTGGCCAGCGAGATGGAAAAAGACCCGTACTTCCGCGAACGCCAAATGCCGCTCTTGATCGGCGGCGCGACCTGCAGCCGTGTGCACACCGCTGTCAAGATCGCACCCAACTATTCAGGCCCCGTGGTCTATGTGCCCGATGCCTCGCGCAGCGTGGGCGTGGCGCAGGGCTTGCTTTCCGAGCAAGCGGCCAAGTTCATCGCCGAGCTGAACGCTGACTACGACAAGGTGCGCGAGCAGCACGCCAACAAAAAACAAACCCCGATGTGGACGCTGCCCCAGGCCCGCGCCAACAAGACGCCGATCGACTGGTCACAAGGCGTGCCCGCCGCGCCCAAGTTCATTGGCCGCCGTGTCTTCAAGAACTACGACCTGGCCGAGATTGCCCAGTACATCGACTGGGGCCCCTTCTTCCAGACCTGGGACTTGGCCGGGCCTTTCCCCGCCATCCTCGACGACGAGGTGGTGGGTGAGCAAGCGCGCAAGGTGTATGCAGACGGCCAAGCCATGTTGCAAAAAATCATCGACGGCCGCTGGGTCACGGCCAACGCGGTGCTGGGCCTGTACCCTGCCAACAGCGTGAACGACGACGACATCGCCCTGTACACGGACGAGTCCCGCCAGCAGGTCGCCATGACCTGGCGCGGCTTGCGCCAGCAAACCGAGAAGCAGCGCATTGATGGGGTGATGCGCCCCAGCCGTTGCTTGGCCGACTTCGTTGCGCCCACAGGGCAAGACCATGTGGGAGTCTTCGCCGTCACGGCAGGCATTGGTGCGGACAAGCGCGCCGCCGCTTTTGAAGCCGCGCACGACGACTACAGCGCCATCCTGCTCAAGTCATTGGCCGACCGCTTGGCCGAAGCGCTGGCCGAGTGCCTGCACAAAAAAGTGCGCACCGACCTGTGGGGTTACGCGGCGGGTGAGGCGCTGAGCAACGAAGAGTTGATCGCTGAAAAATACCAAGGCATTCGCCCCGCACCTGGCTACCCGGCCTGCCCCGACCACAGCGCCAAACAAGCCATGTTCGACTTGCTGCAATGCCAAGACATTGGCATGGGCCTGACCGAGAGCCTGGCCATGACGCCTGCGGCCAGCGTGAGTGGCTTCTACATGGCGCACCCTGAGGCGCAGTACTTCAACGTGGGCAAAGTGGCTGACGACCAAGTGCAAGACTTGGCACAGCGCAGTGGGGTCGAGGTGAAAGACCTGCAGCGCTTGCTGGCGCCCAACTTGTAAAACACCATGCACAACTTCTGGACGGCCTGCGGCCACCAACACCTGACACGCAACGAGCGGGGTTGGTGGGTTCCCAGTCCAGACTATTGGCGCCTGTGGCTGCAGCGCCCAGAGTTGGCGCTGGTGCCCGAGTCGTGCAAGGCCGAAAAGCGTTTGCATGCCGCCCTGACCGATGCGCCCAACATGCAGGTCACCCCTGCAGACTACAAACATTTCAAGGACGACGATGTCCGCGAAAATTACAAGCTGTTTCTGCATTTTCGCGATGAAGTGGAAGCTGCAGGCTCACTGGAGTCGGCCTACATGGCCTGGCAGCAAAGCGGCAACATCCAGCTGCCTCCGCTCTTCATCGACCTGGTGGTGCAGGCCATTGTGTGCAATGTGCTGGCCGATGTGCAGGACGCGTGGGTTTGGCGTGCTGCCGAGTTGTTGTTTCGCCGTCAGCGCATCACCATCGAAGGCGGGCGCGTGCTCTCGGGCGACAGCGACACGCTCGACAGCCTGAAGTCCACAGGCGGTCTGGGCGAGATGGGCCGCCTCTTGATGGAGGGTGGCGCCACGCTCAAGGCGGTCGATGTGAAGGTACTGCACCCGGACAACGCCGAGCGCTATTTTGCGCAGCGTGAGGGCCTGGGCCGATATGCCTTCTTGCTCGACATGACGCATGAACTCCAAAACGAATTGCCGCATGGTTTGATTTTGAGCATGGTCAATGCACGCTCAGGCCTCAAGGCTTTGTCGCTGGTGCTGGCCCGCTGGGTGCAGCACTTTTTGGGCGTGGCCGTCAGCATCGAGCCGGTGCAAAAAGTCGATGACCCGGCCTGGCGCTGGCATGTGGGGCTGGATGTGACCGCCACCGCTTTGCTCAACGACCTGTACCAGGGCATTGAGCTGCAAGCCTCGCGCCAGCAGCAACTCATCAGCCTGTTCAAATTGCGTTTTGACAACCCGCAAGACATGCGTGCCGACGTTCAGGGCAAGCCGGTGTATCTGGGCCTGGCCATGAACGAGCAGGGACTGCTCAAACTCAAACCGCAAAACCTGCTGCTCAATTTGCCCTTGACCCTCTCTTCCTGAGCCCATGGCGCTCAGGTCTCGTTTTCGATAACCTACCCACCCATGATGAAAACTGCCCTTCGCCTGTCGTGTTTCGCCCTTGCCCTGTGGTCCCAAGCCGTCATGGCGCAAAACGCTGTGACGCTTGCCGCCGCCAAAGAAGAAGGCGCTGTGGTGACCCCCAGTGGCCTGGTCTATCGAAGCCTGAAAGACGGCAACGGTGCCAGCCCCACCGCCAGCGACAAAGTGACGGTGCACTACAAAGGCACCTTCCCGGACGGACGCGAATTTGACAGCTCTTACAAACGCGGCCAGCCCATCGACTTTCCTCTCAACCGCGTGATCGCGTGTTGGACCGAAGGCGTGCAGCGCATGAAGGTGGGTGGCAAAGCCAAGTTGACCTGCCCGCCTGAAATCGCGTACGGTGCGCGAGGCGCGGGCAGCGCGGTGCCGCCCAACGCCACGCTCTTGTTTGAGGTGGAGTTGCTGGGCATCCAAGGCAAGTGATGCCATAGGCGCCATTCACGGGACTACTCAGCCAAGCTTGACATGACACACCAGACTTCTTCCCCCACCGAAACCTTGCAGCGGCGTTGGAATCGTCGGCAAACCTGGCTTGCCTTGGGCGCGGTTTCGGTGTGGCCCGCCGCCCTGGCTGTGCGCCCGGCGGCAGCGCAAGCGGTCCACAACGCTTGGCCCGACACCCTGCGCGCCGCCCGTGGCCAAACGGTGTACTTCAACGCTTGGGCTGGCAGTGAGCGCATCAACGCCTACATTCAATGGGCCGCCGGCGAGTTGCAGCGTGACTTTGGCGTCAAATTGCAGCACGTCAAGATCAGCGATGCGGCCGATGTGGTCAAGCGGGTGCGTGCCGAAAAACAGGCTGGGCGCCAAGACAGCGAAGGCACCGTGGACCTGATCTGGATCAACGGCGAGAACTTTGCCGCCATGAAGCAGGCTGGTTTGTTGTCAGCGCCTTTTGCACCCACCTTGCCCCATTTCCAGTGGGTGGACACGGTGGGCAAGCCCACCACCTTGGTCGATTTTTCGGTGCCCACCGACGGGCTGGAGTCGCCTTGGGGGATGGCGCAGCTCACGTTTTTTGCCGATGCCAAACGCTTGGCCAAACTGCCCCAAAGCATGGCCGAACTGCTGGCCTTGGCGCGCAGCCAGCCCGGGCGCATCACCTACCCGCGCCCGCCGGAGTTCCACGGCACCACCTTCGTCAAGCAGGCCCTGTTCGAGTACGCGCCCGATGTGAAAGTGCTGGCCCGCCCTGTGTCCCCCGAGGCCTTGCAAACGCAAGCGGCACCCTTGTGGCGTTTTCTGGATGCGCTGCACCCGCACTTGTGGCGCGCTGGCAAACAGTTCCCGCAAAACGCGGCCGCCGTGCGCCAGATGATGGCCGATGGTGAGTTGGTGATGGCGCTCACCTTCAACCCCAACGAAGCGGCCAACGAGATCGCCGCCAAACGCTTGCCCTCCACGGTGCAGAGCTGGCAGTTTGCCAAGGGCACGGTGGGCAACACGCACTTTGTGGCCATACCGTACAACGCACCCAGCAAAGCCGGTGCGCAGGTGGTCGCTAACTTTTTGCTGTCGCCCGCTGCGCAAGCACGCAAGGCCGACATCGACGTCTGGGGCGACCCGACGGTGCTGGATGTGGCCCGTTTGCCCGCCCCTGAGCGTGCGCGGTTTCAATCGGCAACGCGACCCGGGCAAGTGGCCGTGACCGCACCAGTGCTGCCCGAGCCCCATGCCTCCTGGGTCGATGCCCTTGAAAAAGAGTGGACCCGCCGTTACGGCGTGTGAGATGGCCGCTGCTTTTTTTTGTAGGTCGGCGGCTTCAGCCCCGACATGGGGTCCGATCACCGCCAATGTCGGAGCCAAAGCTCCGACCCACAGGACTTGAGGTTCATGGCGGCCTTGCTGCTGGCCCTGATCGCTGGCCTGCCCATGGGCTGGGCCTTGTGGGCTGCTGCATCGCAAATGTTCGATGCCAGCGCCTGGCAAGCCCTGTGGGCCGATCCGCTGACGCTGCGCGCTTGGGGCATGACACTGTGGACCGGGTTGGCCTCCACGGTGCTGGTGTGGTGGACCGTGGCGCGCCTATTGGCCCATGGTTTCATTCGCCAGCAATTGGCCCGCTGGCTCACCCATGTGCCTGCTTTGCTGGCCACGCCGCACGCGGCCATGGCCATTGGTTTGGTGTTGTGGCTCTCGCCCAGCGGCTGGGCTTTGCGCCTGGTGTCGCCGGGTCTGACGGGTTTTGATGCGCCGCCGCCTTGGTTGACCACCCAAGACCCTTGGGGCTTGGGTTTGATTTTGGCGCTGTGGCTCAAAGAAGTGCCGTTTCTGGTCTGGGTGGCGGCCACGCAACTGCAACGCGAAGACCTGCGCCGACGATGGCAAGCCGAATTTTCACTGGCCCAAACTTGGGGCCACACGCCCGCCACCGCCTTTGCCCAAGTGGTCTGGCCGCAGCTGGCCCCGCGTTTGCGCTGGCCGCTGCTGGCGGTACTGGCCTATGGGCTCACGGTGGTGGACATGGCGCTCATCATCGGCCCTGCGACGCCACCCACTTTGGCCGTGCTGGCCTGGCAATGGCTGGGAGATGCCGATGCGGCCATGCAGGCGCAAGGTGCAGCGGCGGCGGGGTGGCTGACGGGCACGGTTCTGTTGGCGGGCGTGCTCATTGTGCTGGCGTTGCGGGTGGTCGCTGCCATGCGCAAATTCGCGAGCAGGGGCTCGCTCCCACTGAGTCAGACGACGGATCTGGGGGGCTGGCTCCCACAGAAAACCCCGACATGGATTCTGCATTTTTGTAGGAGGCTGCCCCTGCAGCCGAATGGCCAATCAAGCAAGGGTTGGCATTCAACACCAGGCCGCTCGCGCGGCCGAATGAATGGCTGGGTGTTCGCCATCGGCGCGGCCTACCTCGCCGTCTGGTTCGCACTTGTGGTGGGTAGCGTCTCGGGTGTCTGGCCTTTTCCGCAACTGTGGCCATCGCTGTGGACGGGCGATGCCTGGGCGCAAGTGATCGCCAGTGTCCCCACGGTGTGGACCACCTTGGGTTTGGCGGTGGCCTCGGCCAGTGTGTGCCTGGTTTGGTCGGTGGCCTGGTTGGAGCTGACACCGCGCCGCTGGCAACAGGCTTTGCGACCATGGTGCTTGTTACCGCTGCTCTTGCCCTCGGTGCTATGGGTGGTGGGTCTGTACAGCGTGGCGCTGCAGTGGCGCCTCGAGGGGCAATGGTTGGGCCTGCTTTGGGCGCATGCGGTCATGGTGCTGCCGTATGTGCTGCTGGCCTTGGAGCCCGCCTATTTGGCCGTCGATCCGCGCCAATCGGCTGTGGTGGCCAGCTTGGGAAAAGGCCGCTGGACAGACTTGCTGCGCATCAAATGGCCGCTGCTCCAACGCGCCATCGCCTCGGCCTGGGCGGTGGGTTTTGCGGTCAGTGTGGCGCAGTATTTGCCCACCTTGTATGTGGGGGCGGGGCGCTTTGCCACGGTGACCACCGAGGCCGTGACGCTGGCGTCTGGTGCGCAGCGCTCGCTCATGAGCGCTTATGCCGCTTTGCAGATGCTTTTGCCTGTGTTGGCCTTTGCCTTGGCCGCTTACTGGGGCAGGCCACGCCAATTTGAGAAGATCGGGCCGATGAAAGACAACACATGAACGCAGGACTCCAGATCGACATCGAACGCTTGGGCACCGCGGCGCAGACCTTGGTGCAAGACCTGCACTTGCATGTGCCCGCAGGCGAGATCCTCACGCTCATGGGGCCGAGTGGTTGTGGCAAAAGCGCGGTGCTGGCGGCCACGGCGGGCACGCTGGCCAGCGTGTCCGAAGGTTTGCAGCCTTTGCAGTTTGAAGGCCGCGTGCAGCTGAACGGACGCGACCTCACCGCCTTGCCCACGCACCTGCGCGGTGTCGGCTTGGTGTTTCAGGATGCGCTGCTGTTTGCGCACATGACCGTGGCTGAAAACCTGCTGTTTGCCGTGCCCCGCGCCTTGCCGCTTGCACAGCGCCAAGCGCGTGTGCAGCAAGCGCTGCAAGAGGCGGAGTTGTCGGGCTTGGGTGAGCGTGATCCATCGACCCTGTCAGGCGGGCAACGCGCCCGCGTTGCCCTCATGCGGGCGCTGCTGGCCGAGCCGCAAGCGCTGTTGCTGGACGAGCCGTTTTCCAAACTCGACGCCGCCTTGCGGGCCCAGCTGCGCCCGTGGGTGTTTGCGCATGTGCGCGAGCGGCGCATCCCGGTGGTGCTGGTCACACACGACGAACAAGACGTGGCCGACCCTCAGCGCATGGTGCTCTTGCGTGCAGCCACCGAAGAAAGCGCCCACCATGTTTGACCGCCACGCCCAAACCCTGTTGCGCCCCGCGCTGAACGCTGCCGCACGCCGCTTGGTGCGCGCAGGCATCAGCGCCGACGCGCTGACTTGGCTGGGCTTTGCCATCGGCATGGCCGCCGCCGTGGCCATTGCGCTGCAAGCCTGGTGGTGGGGCTTGGCGCTGCTGCTGGCCTCGCGCTTGCTCGACGGCCTGGACGGCAGCGTCGCCCGCCTGACCCAGCCCACCGACGCGGGCGGCTTCTTGGACATCGCACTGGACTTCGTGTTCTACGCAGCCATCCCCCTGGCCTTTGCGGTGGCCAACCCCAGCGCCAACGCCCTGCCCGCCGCCGCCTTGCTGGCCAGCTTCATCGGCACCGGCAGCAGCTTTTTGGCCTTCGCCGCACTCGCCGAAAAACGCGGCCTGCTAGATACCGCCTTGCCGGGCAAAAGCTTTTACTTCTTAGGCGGCTTCACCGAAGCCACCGAAACCATCAGCGTGTTTGCTGCGATGTGCGTGTGGCCTGAACACTTTGCGGTGTTGGCTTATGGGTTTGCGGGCTTGTGTGCTGTGACGACGGGGATGCGGGTGGGGTGGGGGTATCGGCGCCTCGACTGATTATCGAGTTCGTCTTTCGATTACCTGATCTGGCTCACGTGGTGCAGGAGTTGCCTCTCCACCAGGTGCGACACAACGAAAATGCAACTCAGTAGAGCCTGGCTGAGCAGGCCGTGCAGGTGTTGTTGTGACTTGAAGCGTTTTGACTTGAAGTCCCTTACCCCTGCAAAAATCGTTTGCCTCTTGGTAAACAGCAGCTTTGTTGCTGAGCGAGACACCCAGTCCTGGAGTTCCGTCTTTCTTCCCGATTAAATATGAGTCTTGGTCCATTGGAATGATGCCAGTGCTGGCGCAGCCAGCGAGCAAGATAAGCAGTGACTATAGAAGTTTGATTCTTTATTTCCGACGTCAAGAATTTGTAGATTTGCGAAAGCGGTGCAAAGAGCTTACGTATCGCTTATTTGTGCTTGTTTGAGGGAAAACTGATTACTGCGGCCAGCCAAATTACCCGCTTCTCGAGGCCTGCGAACCAGCCGTACTTCCAGCTTGCAACCCAAGGCATCAGCATATTTTGTTAGCGTAGCTAGCGATGGTGAGTGCTTGCCACTACCAGATTCCATCCGTGCCACGGCAGATTGGGTAGTTCCGATTTTTTCGGCCACCTGCGCTTGGGTCAGGCCTTGCGACGTACGGGCTTTCAAGAACTCGTCCAAAAGAGAAAATTCGTCGCTCAGCTTGTCGAATTCAGCTTTAACAGCCGAATCGGCCAGTGCCTGGGTGCGCAGTTGTTTATGCGTCAACATCTTTCCACTCCTTCATACGTTTGCGTGCAAGAGCCAATTCTTTGGGCGGTGTTTTGTCGGTCTTCTTCATAAATTGATGAAGCATGACAATTTTGCGATTCACCACCGTACAGAAAAATACGCGTCCAATACCTTCTCGGGACTTCAATCGCAGCTCAAAGAGTCCTGAACTCATGGCACGCGTGTGTGGCATTCCTAAATCCGGACCAAATTCCATCATCCGATCAGTGCAATGAAAGTACCTTGCCAAAATGCCGGGCGGTAAAGCCAGCACTTCAGCCTGTAACTTTTCATCGTGATATTGGATGTCCCACTTCATGCTGAAAATATAGCATGTTTGAGATAATTTTTTGCTCAGGGTTGTTGATCCTGGATACACACTTGAACACTTTGCCGCGCTATGTTCGGTGACAACCGGGATGCAGATTGGATGGTGCTATGGGCACACGCGGCGAATACGCCGCATATTCACCTCAAAATGTGCGGCGAAAGATGGGGCTCAGCGTCGTACAAACTGATTGCGCGACACTAAGACTTGCAAGCGTGACACATTAAGCGACATAATGACCATCAATACTGTCGCTCATAGTCGCGCTTTCGCCCCTTAAGCGCGACAAATTGCCCCAAAAGGCCACCCCATGCCCCGCATCACCCCCGCCGACGAATTGCATCAGATCGAATCCATCGTGGCCGCGCACCCGGGCGGGATCGGCATTGCCGAGATCGAGGCGGCCATGGCGCAGTGTCAGGGCGGGGCGCTGAACCGCCGCACTTTGCAGCGCCGCTTGCTCAAACTGATCGATGCGCAGCGGATCGCGTCTGAGGGGCAGAGCATTGCGCTGGTTTACAAGCCGGTGGCGCAGGGATGGGCGCAACTTGTGGGCGGTAGCGGTGTCGGGGGCGTCATGACCCCAGTGGGCGTGGCCGAGGCGGAGCCTGATTTGCCGGTTTCGCCCGCAGGGGCCAGCATCCGTGAACGGGTCCGTCAACCGCTGATGCACCGCCGACCGGTGGGTTATCGGCGTGAGTTTTTAGAGGCCTATCAGCCGGGCGTCACGTTTTATTTGCCCACCGCGCTGCGCAGCCAGTTGCACGAGATGGGCCGCACGCCTGACCATGAACGGCCCGCAGGCACCTACGCCCGCGACATCTTGAGCCGTTTGTTGGTGGATTTGTCGTGGGCTTCATCGCGGCTGGAGGGCAACACCTACAGCCGCTTGGACACGCAAAACCTGATCGAGCATGGCCAGGCGGCTCAGGGCAAGGACGCCATTGAAACGCAGATGATCCTGAACCACAAAGCCGCCATCGAGATGCTGATGGAGGATACGAACGAGGACACGAACGAGGTGGGCTTGGATGCCTTCACGTTCAAAAACTTGCATGCCGTCTTGTCGCAAGATTTGATGCGCGACCCGCAGGCCAGTGGCAGGCTGCGTCGGCGCGTGGTGGAGATTTCGGGCACGGTGTTTCACCCCGTCGCCATGCCCCAGGTGATTGAGGACTGTTTTGAGCTGCTGCTGAAAAAAGCCGCCGCCATTCCCGATCCGTTTGAGCAGGCGTTTTTCCTCATGGTGCAGCTGCCGTATTTGCAGCCCTTTGAAGATGTGAACAAACGCGTGTCGCGCATTGCCGCCAATATGCCGCTGATCCAGCACAAGCTTTGCCCTTTGTCGTTCGTCGATGTGCCCGAGCGGGCTTACATCGAAGGCACTTTGGGGGTGTATGAGCTCAACGAGGTCGATTTGTTGCGCGACGTGTTTGTGTGGGCGTATGAGCGTTCGTGCCAGCGTTATCTGGCCATCACCCAAACCATGGTCGAGCCGGACCCCCTCAAAATCAAATACCGCGAGGCGTTGATTCAGGCTGTGCAGACGGTGGTCAAGGGCCTGCAAGCGCCCGGCCCAGACGCGCTGGCCACTGTGGTGGCGCACATGCCTGTGCCTGCAGTCGACCAAGACGCGTTCACCCACATATTGACCGAGGCGCTGCAGCAGTTGCATGAAGGCAGCGTGGCCCGCTACCGGCTGCGTCGCTCTGAATACCTGGCCTGGCAGTTGGTTTGCTCGGGGGGTGGCGATCACCCAGCACTTTTTGGCCAGCCGCACTGAACGGTCAGTTCATCAGCGTTATCGTTCACAGTCTTGGGCAGCGCACCTCTCGCACCCTCCGCCAAGTGATCGCCCCATCAGGAGTTCCCCTTCATGCGCCTTCGTCAAATTGTTTTGCTGGTCTTGCTGGCCCTGGCCATCGGCGCTTTTGTCGCGCTGGATCTGGGCGCGTACCTCAGCTTTGAGCAGCTCAAGGCGAGCCAAGCCCTTTTGGACCAGCGCTATGCACAGCAGCCGGTGTTGGTGGCGGCGGTGTATTTTGGGGTGTATGTCTTGGCCACGGCGCTGTCGATTCCGGGCGCGGTCATCATCACTTTGGGCGGTGGGGCGGTGTTTGGCCTGTGGCAGGGTTTGCTGCTGGTGTCGTTCGCCTCCACCTTCGGTGCCACTTTGGCTTTTCTGGCTTCGCGTTTTGTGCTTCGCGAGTGGGTCGAAGCCCGCTTTGGGCAGCGCCTGGCCGACATCCACTCGGGTGTGGACAAAGAGGGCGCGTTTTATCTGTTCACCTTGCGCCTGATTCCGGTGGTGCCTTTTTTCCTGATCAACCTGCTCATGGGCCTCACGCGCATGAAGACCTGGACGTACTACTGGGTGAGTCAGCTGGGCATGCTGGCGGGCACGGCGGTGTATGTGAATGCGGGCACGCAACTGGCGCAGCTGGACTCGGTGCGGGGCATTCTGAGCCCGGCGCTGTTGGGCAGCTTTGTGCTGCTGGGCATCTTTCCCTTGTTGGCGCGGCGTGTGGTGGCGACCGTTCAAAAGCGAAAAGTCTATGCCCGTTGGGCCAGCGTGCGCCCCAAGACTTTTGACCGCAACCTGATCGTGATCGGCGGCGGTGCTGCGGGTTTGGTGTCGGCCTACATTGCCGCCGCCGTCAAAGCCAAAGTCACTTTGATCGAGGCGCACAAGATGGGCGGCGACTGCCTGAACTACGGCTGCGTGCCGAGCAAGGCCTTGATCAAGAGCGCCAAGCTGGCCCACCAAATGCGTCATGGCGCGAAGTACGGCCTGAGCGACACCGCGCCCAGCTTCAGTTTCAAGGCGGTGATGCAGCGCGTGCACGACGTGATCAAAGCCATCGAGCCGCACGACAGTGTGGCGCGCTACACCGGCTTGGGTGTGGAGGTGCTGCAGGGTCACGGCAAGCTGGTGAACCCCTGGACAGTGGAAGTGACTTTGAACGACGGCCAGGTGCAGCGCCTGAGCGCACGGAGCATCGTGATCGCGGCGGGCGCTCGCCCCATCGTGCCGCCTTTGCCGGGCCTCGATGACGTGGGCTACCTCACCAGCGACACGCTGTGGGACGAGTTGGCCAAGTTGGACGATATTCCGAAGCGCATCGTGGTCCTGGGCGGCGGGCCGATTGGCTGCGAGCTGTCGCAAAGTTTTGCCCGCTTGGGTGCGCAGGTCACGCAGGTCGAAATGGGCGAGCGCATCATGGTGCGCGAGGACTTGGAGGTGTCTGCGCTGGCACGCGACGCGCTGAAGGCCGACGGCGTGCGGGTGCTCACCGGGCACCAAGCGCTGCGCTGCGAGCGCCGGGGTGAGGACAAAATTTTGGTGGCCTCTTCACAAGGCCGCGAGATGGAAATTGTTTTTGACGCCTTGGTTTGTGCCGTGGGCCGTGTGGCCCGTCTGCAAGGTTATGGCTTGGAAGACATTGGCGTGCCCACGCTCCGCAAGAACTTCACCATTGAGACCAACGAGTACCTGCAAACCATTTACCCCAACATTTACGCCGCAGGCGATGTGGCCGGGCCTTACCAGTTCACCCACACGGCCGCGCACCAAGCTTGGTATGCGGCAGTCAACGCGCTGTTTGGCGACTTCAAGTCCTTCAAGGTCGACTACCGCGTGATCCCCTGGGCCACGTTCATCGACCCCGAGGTGGCGCGTGTGGGCCTGAACGAACAAGAGGCGCAAGCCCAGGGCATCGCGTACGAGGTGACGAAGTACGGCATCGACGACCTGGACCGAGCGATTGCAGACAGTGAGGCCCATGGCTTTGTGAAAGTGCTCACCGTGCCCGGCAAAGACCGCATTTTGGGCGTGACCATCGTGGGCCCGCATGCAGGCGATTTGCTGGCCGAATACGTGCTGGCCATGAAACATGGCCTGGGCCTCAACAAGATTTTGGGCACCATCCACATCTACCCGACCATGGCCGAGGCCAACAAGTACGCGGCCGGTGAATGGAAGCGCGCCCACGCGCCGCAAAAGCTGCTGGCCTGGGTGAAGAGGTTCCACGATTGGCGGCGCGGATGAACCCGCGCTTCAAACCCGTCTCTGCGCTGCTGGCGCTGGGCTTGGTCTGGGGCACGGCATCTGCCTTGGCGCAAAACCTGTCGCCTTTGGTGCCCGGCGATGGCGCTGCGCCCAGCACATGGCGCTTTGTGGGTTTCCCCAAGTCCAAGGCCGACATCCCACACACGCGCTTTGAAGCGGCCGTGGTTCAAGGCGAGCGTGCACTCAAGGTCAGCACCCGCGCTTCGTATGGCACCTGGGTGCACGACCTGCCCAAAGTCGAGCCGGCTCGCTTGCAATGGCGTTGGCGGCTGGACCAGCCGCTGACCTCAGACAAGGGCGGCCAAGTTGTGGCCGATATCCAAACCAAAGCCGGTGACGATGCGGCGCTCAAAGTGTGTGTGATGTTCGACCACCCGCTGGAGCGCGTGCCCTTTGGCCAGCGCACCTTGCTGCGCATCGCCCGCAGTGTGAGTGGCGAAGACCTGCCCGCCGCCACGCTGTGCTATGTGTGGGACAGCGGGCACCCGGCTGGATTGCAAGGCCCCAACCCTTACTCACAGCGCGTGCGCTTCATCACGCTGCAAGGCAAGGGTGCGCCGCTGGCCCAATGGCAAACCGAAAGCCGCGATGTGGCCGTCGACTTTGCCAAGTTGTTTGCGGACGAGCTGCCCCAAGGCGCGGCCGTGCCGCCTGTGCGCGCCGTGCTGATCGGGGCCGACAGCGACAACACCGGCAGCCACAGCGTGGGCTGGGTCGGTGCGATCGGCTGGCTGCCCTAGCGGGTCGGCTGGACGCTCAGGAGTCGGCCTTGAAGCCCAGCGCCGTGACCAAACGACGCGCCATTTCAGAGTCATCGGCCAAACGGCGTGTGTGTTCGGCCGTGGTGCTGGCTTCGAGGTTGGCGGCCAATGGGGTCACAAAATCACGGATGTCTTGCTGGCCCATGGCCTGGCGCAGGGCCGCATTGAGGTTTTGCTTGACCGCATCGCTCACCCCGGCAGGCGCGAAGAAACCAAACCATTCGCGCACCTGCAATTCGCCAAAGCCTTGCTCGCGGTAAGTGGCCACATCGGGCGTGAAAACCGCCCGATCAGGACCAGAGGTGGCCAAAATCCGGATCTTGCCGCCTTTGTGGTGTTGCACCCAATCGCCCAAGGGCGATGACATGCCCGCGAGCTGCCCGCCCATGACTTGTGGAATCGCGGGGCCAGAGCCTGCAAAAGGAACGTTGGTGATTTGGAAACCGCCCAACATGGCCAAGCGGCCCGCCAGCAAATGGGGCATGGAGCCCGCCGCAGGGTTGCCGATGCTGGCTTTGCCTGGATTGGCCTTGGCCCATTCAACGAAGTCTTTGATGTTTTTGACCGAATCGGGCACAGCAGGTCCGACCACAAAAGCATGGTCAGTGGAATGGCCAATGCCGATGGGGGAGACGTCGGACTGCGCGTAACTCAGCCGGGTGTAGGAGTGCGGGTAAATCGTCAGCATGGACGCGGGCGAATACAGGATGTGGGCCCCATCGGCCGCTGCAGACTTGAGGGTGGTGACGCCGATCTGGCCGCCAGCGCCGGGTTTGTTGTCCACGATGACGTTGTTGGCGTAAGTGCCACGCATCTTCTCCGCGATGCGGCGGGCAAAGGCATCGGTCGTGCCACCGGGCGGAAAGCCCACAATGATGCGCAGATTTTCCAGGCGAGTTTGCGCAAAGTTGGGCAGATGGGCCAAGCCCAGCATGCCGGCGGCAGCGCCTTGCATCAATTGGCGACGGGTGGTCATGGATCGAAACTCCTCAAGTCGTGGAATGGAAAGAAACCTCCAGATTGAAGCACTTCATGCCGACGGCCCACAGAGGGTATTCACTGATCACAGGGCGGCCCGATCGCGCCGCTCGGCCACCTGCAGCAAGGTCAGTCTGGGGTGGGATAACCTGCGGGCGCCACCGCTGCGCCTTGGATTTGGTGACGAACAAAGGCTTGTGCGACCCAGCCGGATTGCTTGGCTTCTTCCACAAAAGCATTCAGTTGTTCACGCGCTGCGGCGCTGCGCTGGGCGGGCATGCCCATGGCTTGGTGGATGACCATGAAGCGGCCGGGCAACAAGCGCACACCGGGCAGGCGCTGGGCATCGGCTTGGAGTTGCTGCTTCACGCCTGCGGCCACTTCGAGTTGCTGTGCCATGAACACCTCGACCACGGCTGGCGAGCTGGGCGCGCGCACGATGCGGGCGTGTTTCAGGTGGCGGCTCAAAAACAAATCGTAAGCACTGCCGGCACCCACGGTCACGCGGTGGCTGGCCTGATCCACCTCGCCGTTGCTTTGCAGCGGTGAGTCGCTGCGCACCATGTAGGCCCCCTCAATCTGCACATACGGCGGCGAAAAATGCAGGCCCTCGCCCCGCACCGGGTCGATGGCAAAAAAGCCGATGTCGGCCTCGTCAGCGCGCACGCATTGCACCGAGTCGTCGGCCTTTTTGAAGATGCGCCATTCAATGCCCACACCCAACTGCGCCGCCAATGCGCGTGACAAGTCGGCCGAGATGCCCGAGGGCTCACCCGCCGCATCGAGCCCAGCAAGTACCGGGTTGCCCAAATTGATGGCCACACGCAAAGGGCCATGGGGGGCGATGAAAGGCGCCATGGCGGCGAGCGAAGGCGTGTGCAAATGGGCGTTCATGGGGTGTCGTTCAAGGTGGCCGTCTCAGGCCCAAGATCTTAAAAAACCAAGCCCTGCGGGCGGCTTACAGGTGCCCGGTTTTCACCAGAATCAAGCAGCCTTCACGGCTGAAGGGCTGGTGCTGGCTCATGTGGGGGCTGCGCAGCCAACTGCCGGCAGGGTAGTCGCCGTGTTCGTCCGAGAACACGCCCTCGACCACCCAGATCTCTTCGCCGCCCCAATGCCGGTGCGGGTTGAAGAAGGTGTGCGGCGCCCAGCGCACCAGGGCGGTGTTTTGCGTCTCGAAGGTGTTGAGCGGCAAAACCTTCAGGCCCTCCACCATGCCTTGCCGCCATTGACTGCGGCGCGAGTCAATGACCACGCGCTCGGCGTCGCGTGCGTCCAAGTGGCGCAGTTTGACGAACAAGGTGCAGCCGTCTGGTGAAGACGGCGCATGCGATGTGCCGACCGGGTTTTTGATGTAGGTGCCGGGGCCGTACACGCCGTGTTCATCTTGCAGCGTGCCTTCGAGCACCAAAATTTCTTCACCCCCGCCGTGCGTGTGGCTGGAAAATGCCGAGCCCGGTGCATAACGCACGATGGACGTGGCGCGCGCGACTTCCCCTCCGTCACGCTCGAGCATGCGGCGCGACACGCCAGAGGAGGGGGAGTCCACCCATGCGAGCGAGGGGCTGTAAATGGTGCAGCGCTGGGTCCGGTCGGCGTTGAGCGTGAGGTGTTCGGTGGTCATGACAGGGCAGGCCTTGAAGGCGCTCAGGTTTTCAGCAGCACAGGCTCGATGGCCTCGCCTTGCGCGGTGATGCGGCCGATGATGGCGGTGTGCGCATAGCCTGCGGCCTTGAGCGCTTGCACGCATGCCGACGCTTGGGCGGCGGGCACGCTGGCCAACAGGCCACCCGCAGTTTGCGGATCAAACAACAAGGGGTAGCGGGGGTCGCCCACAAATTCGTCGGCATTGCGCAGGGCGCGGCGCAGGCGCACATTCGCCGGCTGCAAAGAGCTGACGATGCCCGCCTGCACACAATCCACCGCGCCGTCGAGCAGGGGCAAGGCACTCAGCTGCAGCTCGGCGTCCACGCCGGACGGCCGCGTCATCTCGACCAGGTGACCCAGCAGGCCAAAACCGGTCAGGTCGGTGCAGGCGGTGGCGCCATGGGTGCGCAAAATGGCTGCGCCCCTTTGGTTGGACTGCACCATCGATTTGAGCGCCGCATCGATCCAGCGGCCCTTGGCCGCGTAGCGTGCATGCGCGGCAAACAAGGTGCCGGTGCCAATCGGTTTGGTCAGCAGCAGCACATCGCCCGGCTGCATCCCGCCTTTGCGCATCACGCTGTCCATCTTGTCGTCGATCAGGCCGTTGATGGCAAAGCCCAGGGCCAGCTCGGCGCCTTCGCCCGTGTGCCCCCCCACCAAGGCGCAGCCTGCGGCGTTCAGCACCTCGATGGCGCCGCCCATCATTTGGGTCAGCAGGTCTTCGATTTTGCGCTCCAGGCCCGGCGGCACCGTGACCACGGCGGTGGCCGTTTGAGGTTCGGCCCCCATGGCAAAAATATCACCCAGCGCGTGGTTGGCCGCCACTTGGCCAAACAGATAAGGGTCGTCGATGAAGGCCCGGAAGAAGTCCACCGTCTGCACCACCGCCATGCCCGGCGGCACGCGCACCACGGCCGCGTCGTCTGGCGAATGCAGGCCGATCAACACATCTGGCCGCTCCACGGGCTTGAAGCTCCCCAATGCGCGGGACAACACGCTGGCGCCCACTTTTGCCCCACACCCACCGCAGCGCATGGCGATGGCCGAGATGGCTTGCAGCGATTCTTCAGAAGTCAAGTTCAGCCGGCTGGTGGGGGCGCGGCCTTGGGCTTGGATGTCCTTGAGCAGTTGGCCCATCGACCCGATGGCGGTGCGCAAGGGGGTGCCCGGTGCGTGCCAGTCCACCACCGGCAGATCGGTGAAGCGGCGCATGAACGCGCGGTCGATGCGGTCCTTCCAGCGCCAAACCCAGCCGCCTGCAAAGCCCAGCGAACCGCGTGAGGCCACTGCAAAACGGTTGCCCGTCGAGATCAGGGCCAGCCAGTGGCGTTGCGGTTTGTACGCCACCCCTTTTTGGCCGCGCAGGCTGCGGCGCAAATTCTCGGCCAAAGGCTTGGCCATGCGCACGGCAAACACACCGGCTTTTTCCAGCGGGCGCTCCACCAACGAGGCAATGTCGCCCGCCGCAAACACCAGCGGATCGTTCAGGCTTTGCAATGTGGCTTGCACCAAAATGAAGCCCTTGTCGTCGAGCGCCAGACCGGTGCTTTGCAGCCAAGTCGGACCCCCTGCTTGCGTGGCCCACATGGTTTCGTCGGCGTCAAAGGTGCGGCCGTCCCGCGTGTGCAAGCAGCCGGGTGACACTTGCACCACCTCGGCATGCACATGCACGTCCACGTTGCGCTCTTGCAGCACCTGCGCAAAGCGCTGGCGCACGCCCGGATTGTGGGTGGGCAAGACCGAATCGCCCGAGGTCAACAGCACAAATTTCAGGTCTTCGGGGCTGCGGCCTAAGGCTTTGAGTTCGTTGCGCAATCGGTATTGCATGGACAGGACCAGCTCCACACCGCCCGCGCCCCCACCCACCACAGCGATCGTCATGCGACCGCGGTGGGCCTGCCACTGGCGTGCTTTGTCCAGCAAAGTCAGCCAACGCGCGTTGAACTGGGCAATCGGTTTGACCGGGACCGCCAAGGCTTGCGCATCTTCCACCTGCTGCACCTGCGGTGTGGAGCCGATGTTGACCGACAAGAGGTCGTAGGCCACGGGTGGGCGGTTCTTGCAAATCACGGTTTGGGTTTTGCGGTCGATGCCGACCACGGCATCGTGGTACAGCCGCGCACCCGCAAAGGCACACAACCGGCCCAGGTCGATGTGCACTTCGTCAAAGCTGTAATGGCCCGAAATGTAGCCCGGCAGCATGCCCGAGTAAGGTGTGTCGATGTCGGTGCAGATCACGGTGATGCGCACGCCCGGCTCGGGCTTCATGGCGAACATGCGCAGCACCCCCACATGGCTGTGGCCGCCGCCGACCAGCACCAGGTCGCGCAGCACGGGTTGATCAGATGGTTTCATCAAAGTGTCCAGAGGTCTTGCACCCAGCGGTGCAAGGCGGCACGTTCGGCCTGAGGTTCAAACAAGGGTGCGCGCAAGGCGCACTGATGCCTCAAGTGTGCCATCAGCGCATGACCGGTTTGTGGCGCTCGGCAGGCAAGCATTCCATTGGCCAAGGCCTGCGAGTTGCCGGGCTCAAAATAGCCCGCGTAATCCTCGCCCAGTAGACCCACATTGCCGTCGATGCGTGAAGCCAACACGGGCGTGCCGCTGCAAATCGCCTCCATCAAGACATGAGCGCCCCCTTCCAGTCGGCTGCTGTGTACCAGCAGGTGGGCGCGTTGAATGCGTTGCAGGGTTTGGCGGTGTGACAGTGCACCCAACCAGCGGTAATGGGGACATTGCGCCTGTGTGGCCACTGCAACCTGGCCTAGCGCAGGGTCGATCGCCGCCCCGATGTGGTCGATGAATACACCGGTATCTGGCGACAACAGGCGTGCCGCAGCCATGAGGGTGAGTGGGTCTTTCTCTTCTCTCAAATGACCCACCATCACCACGCGCAAGTGGCGTGAGGTTTTGGGCAGAGTTTGGCGCGTGCCAGTTGATTGAAAGATCACGCGGGCTTTGGATTGGTGCTGAGGCGGCAGGCTTTTCAATCCCAGACCTTGCAAGACCACCAGCGAATGCGCCAGGCCCAACGAGCGTTGCGCCTGCGTGTCGTGCGCGATGTCGCGGTACAGGTCGGTGCCGGTCAGTATCACGCCCAGGCCGCGCGTGCCACGCCGCGCGTGCCAGGCCTGCACCGAGACAGCCGAGCGGCGGGCGTGCAGGGCCAACATGACATCATCATCAGCCTGCGCGTCGGGCCACTGGCGCACGATGCGGACAGAGTGGGCAGACAACAACTGTTGCCAGCGCCGGGCGGTTTGCCAATTGCCGTTGTTGGTGTCGGCCAAGGCAGGGCTGACAATCACCACTCGAAGTTTTTGCATGGACGGTTTATACAGGGATAGCAGTACCTCGGCGGCTTTGGCCCAGGCTCTGTAACGCACCCGTTAGCGCGCGCTATCCCTGATGCGAGCGTTGCAAAACGCTATGCAAGATCCGTCCAACCCATGGCGGACATGACCCGTGCTGTGGGAGCGGGGTCGCATCGCCTGGTTTCGGGAGTTTTGGAAGGTGCGCACCCGCCGATGCCATTTGGGTACGCTCAGTGCCAGCGATGGCATGGGCTTTGATTGCCTCTGATGGCGCAGGTACCTGTCTTGCTGGCTGTGCACACCGAGCCCTTAGAAAGCGTGCGTTAAAAGACAACAGTCTCAAGCAACTCCAACGGATCCCCATAGTTTTGGGCCATTGCAATCACTTCCGGATCGCGGAGCGCGCACAAAAATCCCTGGTCGATCAGCCGGTTGTTGCCGGCGGTGACCGTGGCATCCAGGATCACCAAGTCCACATGAATGGGCGGCTCCTCCCAGTCGGGCATGGTGCGCCGGATGTAGTCGGCGGGTTTGACCAGATCAATGCCGAAGTGCAAGGCACCCGGGGAGTTGGAGCCGGCGGGGTAGATGGTGTGGCGTGGGGCCTTGGGATTGAACCCGCAGCCCCCTCCTTCGATCAACCTGCCGCCGATCAGCATCTCTCGCAGCAGTTGGGCCTCTTCGGTTTCACCACTGACATGGCTGATGTACTCGCCTTCAAAGAAAACGCCGATTCGCTCCTTGAAGGGCTCGGCAAAACCGACGGCCCATTGCGGATAAAGGACACCGCTCATGCGCGTGGCCACCGACATGTCGTTTTTGACTGAGTTGTGGTCCCAAAGGTTGGGGCCGTGAGAGGCCAGGTAGTGCACGTAGCAGCCGTCTTCCTCGGCGGTCATCTTGCCGCGCCAGCGGTTCGTGTTGAGTTGGTTGTCGCGCATCTCGGGTGTGAAACCGATGCGAAAGTCGCTGCCGCGTTCGTCGGTGAAGTGCAGATCGAAATCGGTCCCTTGTGGATACCGCTGTGCGGTGCATCGCGTGATTTCTCCCACCAAATCGATCGGAAAACGAGCTTGTGGTGTGTGCAAAAGATCAAGGTTGCGGAAGTAGGTGATCTTGACCCAGCGCTGTCCCTTTTTGCGCAGCGATAGGCAAAATGGGTCGAAGACGGAGCAAAACCATGTGGACACCACAAAGCTGGCACGCGCCAAGAGGGGTTGAACGACTTCGGGTATTCCGGTCACGCGGGAGCTGGGTTCCATGTACACGCGCACGGTGGCGCCGCGCGCTTTGGCATGGCCGTGGATCGCGTCGATGACCCGGGTGTCCAGCAAGGGGTCGGCCAAGACCAGCACCTCATCGCCCCTTCGAAATGCGAAGGTGCGCACGAAATTGTCCAGCGCTTGATAAAAATGCTTGGTGTCGGTGATGGCTGGTGCGAGTGGGATCGGCAGACCGGCGTAAGTGGGCGTGGCGTTCATGAGAGGGTCCGGTTGCGTGTGTTTCAGTCGATGGTCGCCCCGGCGCGTTTGACGGCCATGCCCCAGCGCTCCATTTCTGTGGCAATGAATCGACTCAATTCTGTTGGACTGCTGGGATAAACCTCACTGCCACGACTGGCCAGTTGTTGGCGTAATTCGGGGTTGCTCAAGGCCTTGTTCAGGGCGGTGTTGATTTTCTGGACAATGCCCGCTGGCGTGCCTGCGGGGGCAAAAACCGCATCCCAGGCCGTGACCTGAAAACCGTCCATGCCCGATTCGATCAGGGTGGGGATGTTGGGGAAACTGCCAAGGCGCTGCGCTGAGGTCACGGCCAGGGCCTTGACGCGATCGCCGCGCACTTGTGGGGCGGTGTTGGGCATCACGTCAATCATGAAGTCAACGCGTCCACCAATGAGGTCGATCATGGCTGGCGCACCCCCTTTGTAAGGGATGTGCACGGCCTCTACGCCGGCTTGTGCTTTGAACATCTCTCCAGTCAAGTGGGAGGTGGTGCCATTGCCAGCCGATGCAAAAGAAAATGAGCCTGGCTTTTCCTTCATCAATTTGACGAGCTCACCGGGGTTGCTGGCCGCCAGGCCAGGGCGAACCACCAGCATGGCCGGGATGCTGCTGAGTCGGCCCACGGCTTCAAAATCCTTCAGGGGGTTGAACCCCGTGTTTTTGTACAGGGCGTGGTTGATGCCATGTGTGCCATTGGTGCCGTAAAGCAAGGTGTACCCGTCTGGGGTGGCGCGCGAGACCATGACAGCCCCCACATTCCCGCCAGCGCCTGCAACGTTCTCGAACACAAAGTTTTGCCCCAGTTCCTGGGCCGCCTTGGTCAGGATGAGTCGGGCCTGGTTGTCACCGCCGCCGCCAGCCACAAACGGGATCACCACCCGGACGGGTTTATTGGGGTAACTCTCCACGCTGTTTTGTGCGAAAGCGCCGCTTGCAATCACACAGCAAGTGATGGCCATGAGCGCGCGTCGATTTTGAAATGCCATGAGTGTCTCCTGGGGTTTAATGCATGCAATCATAGAATGAATGATGTGATAAATGCAAATTTATGAGAAATTGCATGCAAAAAGGGTCGTTACACTCAGGCCATGGCCACCCAAATTCATCTTGTCACCCATGAACTTCGTCGCCGGATAGGTGCAGGGATTTACGCCCCGGGCACGCGGCTGGTGGAGTTGCAAGTGTCGGCCGATTTGGGGGTTTCGCGAACACCCATTCGCCTGGCTTTTGAAGAGCTGTCCAAGGAAGGGCTGCTTGAACGATTGCCCACGCGGGGGTTTCGTGTCAGATCGTTCAATGCCCATGATCTGGCCGACGCGATCGATGTGCGTGGTGTGCTGGAGGGAATGGCCGCCAGGTTGGTCGCTGAGCGCACCTTGACGGCGGTCGACCGAGAAATCCTGCAATCGTGTGTCGATCAAGGTCAGGCTTTATTGAGTCAAGCGTCAGAGAACAATTTCGTATTGGATTCACAAGCCTGGACGGCCATGAATGCACGTTTTCACGCCACGATGATTGCTGCTGCAGGCAACGAAGTCTTGGGCAATGCCATCCGTGAGATTGGCCAAATGCCCTTGGTTGGCGCTCAGGCCCTGAGTTTGCACGGCATTGCACCGCAACGGGAGTACACCTTTCTTCAGCGCGCCCAACTCGATCATGAGGATGTCCTGTCGGCCATTCTTGCAGGCGAAGGTGCCAGGGCGGAGTCATTGATGCGTGAACATGCGCGCCGCAGCCGAGACAACAAGCGCATCCTTTTGGCGGCGGCGCTGAGTCTGGGCAAGTGATGGTGCCCATCCCGCCTGAAGACGGGCATCGTGGATGAGCGAGCGCCAGCGAGCAGGTGATCGCCGTTGAAGTTCGGGTTAACCCGGGTCAATTTACTTAGATGACAAAGTATATTCGGGGTGTTGGTGACAAAGCTCACCCGAATTTTTGGCTCTAGGAGTATTGAAGAGATGTTGACGCCTGAAGAAAATGACCTGCTCTGCCGTGTAGAAGCGAAGGCCCCCATGGGGCAACTGATGCGCGAGCATTGGGTGCCCATTTGCTTGAGTGAAGAAGTTGAGGAGCCAGACGGGACCCCGGTAAAGGCCCGAATCCTGGGAGAAGACTTGGTGGTGTTCCGAGACACGGCCGGACAGGTCGGTGTGTTGGACGAGTACTGCCCACACCGCCGTGCCTCCTTGCTCCTGGGGCGCAATGAAGAAGGGGGTTTGCGCTGCCTCTACCACGGTTGGAAAATGGACGTCAAAGGCAAAGTGCTGGAGATGGTTTCAGAGCCGCAAACCAGTGAGATGGCCTGCAAAGTGAAGCAAAAAGCCTATCCGGTGCAGGAGTGGGGCGGGCTGGTGTGGGCCTTCATGGGCCCCCAGGACCGGGTGCCTGCATTTGAGCCACCGCGATGGGCGCCAACGGCGCAGGCGCGGGTGTCGATCGCCAAAGTGGTGGTGCCAGTCAATTGGGCACAAATCTTGGAGGGCGCCATTGATTCGGCGCACAGCTCAAGCTTGCACAGTTCGGACATGGTTCCTGCCCGAGTGCAAAGTGGCGAGGCGACCGATAAAAACTGGTTGCGCCCCTCGACCGATAAAGCGCCTCGGCTTCAGGTTCAACGCACAGACTATGGGTTCCGATACGCCGCCATCCGCAGGCCTATTTTCAATGCGCAAACGCATGATTACATCCGTACGACCGTCTTCGTTGCGCCCTGGACGGTTCTCGTTCCGCCCAACAATTTGTACAACGTCGCCAACGTCAATGTGCCGATAGACGACACCAACACCTGTTTTTACTTCATTGCATGGGGTCATCCAGCGCAGACACCAGAAACTGAAACCTGGCGCAAATTTTTGGGGCAAACGGTCGGTGTCGATCTGGACACGTACTACCGCCCACTGCGCAATTACGACAACCGTTTTTGGCAAGACCGCCAAGCCATGAAGGCGGGCAACTTCACCGGCATCAAAGGCTTTCCCAATCAGGACATTGCCATGTGGGTGACCATGGGCAAAATTGCCGACCGCAGCCAGGATCGACTGGGCGCGAGTGATCTGGCGATTGTCGAGTTCCGCAAGCAAATGGTTGAAGCGGTGAAGCAATATCAGCAAGACGCAACCGCGATTGGAACTGCAGAAAGACAAGTCCCGGCCCATGTTTGCGCTTATCAGCAGGTGCTTCCGAAAGCCGATGACTGGCGTTCGTTTGAGGGACGTTACATTTGGGACGATGCCGATGCTTCAGCCCAGAGTGACAACACTTACGTTGTCAAAGCTTGAGAAAGACCGATATGACCAAACTCAGATTGTCGGTCGCGATGGGCGACTATGACCGCACTCGCGCACTGCTCGATGGACGTGTGCAAATCGATGGTGTGGACCCTGTTTACATGACGCTGTACCCTGAGGAAATGTTTTTCAGGGCCATGCGAAGCCAGGACTTTGACATTTGTGAGTTGTCTTTTTCCAGTTACATGGTCAAGACGGCGCAAAACACATGTCCTTACGTGGCGATTCCCGTTTTCCTGTCGCGTGCATTTCGGCATACATCGATCTATGTTCGCAAGGACCGAATTCAAAAACCTGAAGATTTGAAAGGGCGTCGCATCGGTCTGCCCGAGTACCAGCTCAGCGCCCATGTTTGGGCGCGCGCCATTTTGCAAGATGACCATGGCGTGCATCCGGAAGACGTCACATGGGTGCGCGGCGGCATAGAAACACCCGGGAGGCCAGAAAAAATCGCTCTGAAACTGCCCCCAGGTGTTCGACTTGAAAATGCGCCTGAAGGTACAACGATTTCTGAATTGCTCGATCGGGGTGAGATCGATGGGTTCATGGCTCCCCGACCACCCAGCGCGCAAGCGTTGAGCAACCCGGCTGTAGGCTGGCTTTACGATGACCCCACCGCAGCTGCCAAAGATTACTTCAAGCGCACAGGAATTTTTCCCATCATGCACGTTGTGGGGGTTCGCAAAACTTTATGCGAACAGCACCCATGGCTGCCCATGGCCGTTTTCAAGGCTTTCAACCAAGCCAAAGGCGCGGCGCTGGAGGCCTTGTCGGATACGTCAGCGACCAAAGTGACCTTGCCCTTTGTGGAGGAGCAGCTCAAGGCGGCGCGGGAAACCATGGGGCAGGATTTCTGGTCTTATGGTGTGGGTGCCAACCGTGCCACGCTGGACGCATTTTTGCGTCACCACCATGCGCAAGGTCTTTCTCAAAAACGGATGCAGATCGAAGAGATTTTTCACCCCGCAACCTACGAGACTTACGCCATTTAAAGAGGTGCCAACGGGTTGTCCGTGGATTCGGACAACAACGGGTCATGCGCCAGATTTTCCAGCATGCTGAGCAGGACACGCCGTGTAGAAGCCACATGGCGTTCGCTCAACTCACCCACACTGATGCGGTTAACGTCCTCGGCCAAAGGGACGAGGACTTTTTCCAATGCACGCCCTGACTCGGTGAGAAAAACGTGCATGTTTTTGCGGTTGCCATCGAGCTGACGTCGCTCCACCATGCCCATGTCCTGCATGGCGCGGACGGCGGTCAAGGTGGTGGGCTCCATGACCCCGGCCAAATGACTGAGTTCACGCTGGGTCAGGCCATCTTGGAGCCACAAAATACGCAAAAAAGTCCAGTGGCCAAAAGAGACGCCATGGGCGGTCAGTCGAACATGCAATGAGCGCATTTGGGCACGGCTGACATCCCTGATCAAGTGGGCCAGGCGGTCATCGGGAACGGCCTCTCTCCAATGGCGAAGCATGTGCGGAAGGGGGGCAACTCTGGACGTCATGTGCGGGGCGTTGGGGTTTGGGCGCGAAGAATGATATCTTGCCCGAGGGCAGACGATTGAAGCAAAGCCAGGCAGACCTCCATCGTGGCCATGGACCACTGGCCATCGTGCTGGGGCGCTTGACCCAAGCGGGCAGCTGCCCAGATTTCATCGACCACTTCCTGCCGAGCCACGGTGGGCGGTGCCAAGCCATGAAGTTCAGCACCGCTGGCGTCCATGACCAGCACGCCGTTGGGCAGCAGTTGCAGGTCAGCGCTTTCGCAGCTGACAATCACAGGACCAAAATGTTGGTAATGGGCCGGTGCCACGGTGTCGATTCCCGCGTAGTCACGTCCGCCAAAGTTGCGTTCTGCCTTGGCCTGAGCTTCGGCGGTCTCGTCTTGCATTTGTGCATGTTTGCGGCGTGTGGCGCTGTGTGCTTGGGGTGACTTGGGCGTGCCCAGTTCACCCACCCCATTCATCCACACATCGGTATCGAAAAAGCCATAGCCACTGTAGGTGAGGTTGGCCCACACGCCATCGTCAAAGCTCAACAAGGCGCTGTAAGCGCCTTCCGTGGGTCGCCCTGCATCCCAGGAGCCGGTGATGGCCCTGACAGCCCGTGCGGGGGTGCCGGCCAATAAGCGCACCACATCCACCTGATGAGCCGCCTGGCTGAAGACCACACCGCCCCCCAATGCGGTCTGCAGTTCTTCAGGTCGGCGTGGGCGGTAAAGAAAGTCGGTGTATTGCAGCGCCTGGATCATGCGAACCCGACCCCATTGGCCGCTGGCAATGAGTTGCTGCGCTAAACGAACAGGGGCATCAAAACTGTGGCTGTGCCCGATGACTAGGTGGGTGCCTGCTTGTTGGCAAGCCTTGATCATCGCCTCGCAATCGGCCATGTTCAAGGCCATGGGTTTTTCTACCAAAACATGCTTGCCGTAGCGCGCGGCCAGCAGGACATGCTCGACATGCATGGCATGTGGTGAAGCGATGTAAACCCATTCAACGTCCGGGTGGGCGCAAACTTCCGCAGGCAGTTGACATGCCACGCCGCCCAAGGTTTCCTCAAAGGCCAAACAGGCCGAGGGCCGAGGGTCATGAGCGGCGATGAGACGTATGCGCGGGTCGGCTGTCCAAGTTGGCAGCATCAACGTGAATGCACGACCCATGCCAATGACGCCGAGACCGATGGGATGGGTCATGCGTCGAGCGTCAAGTGGTCAGAAAGGGCGCGGGAAACGCAGGGCATGATCCATTGTGCACGCTCTTCGGGCAGCAGGACGTGGTCGCGATGATCTGCTGTGCCTTCCAGCAAACGGGTTTTACAGGAGCCGCAGGTGCCACTTTCACAGGAAGCCGGCATGGCAATGCCGACAGAGCGTGCCGCTTGCAAAATGCTCAGCCCCGGTGGTACGGACACTTGTTGAGCGCTTTGTCGGAAGTTGACAGTGAATGGCGTGTCATTGACTTGGGCCGCTTGCTGAACGCCAAAGCTTTCAAAATGCACGGCGTTGGAAGGCCAGTGACCAGACATGTCCTTGACGGCGCTCATGAGTCCAGCAGGACCGCAGCAGTACAACTGCAGTCCCGTCAGACTGCCCGATTTTTCCAGGACAGGCCAAAGATCAAAGCCATGGTCAGGCTGGCCACCATCGTGGTGGCATACCAAATTCTGTGCAAAAGCTTCGTCCCGAAGCTCACTCAAAAATGCGGTGCTTTCTGGATCGCGCGTCAGGTAATAAAGTTTGAAGGGTTTGCCCCAGTGGGTCAGCGTTTTGGCCATCGCCAGCATAGGTGTGATGCCGATGCCCCCAGCGATCAAAACGTATTTTTGGGCCTGAGGGTCAAGAGGAAAATGGTTGAGTGGTTGGCCAACCTCCACCGTATCGCCAGCTTGCAGGCTATCGATCATGCTGATCGAACCGCCACGTCCACCCGCTTCGCGCTTCACTGCAATTTGGTAGCGGTGTGTTTCCTCGGGGTCGTTGCAAAGCGAATAGGCGCGCATGCTGCCATTCGGGGTTTGCACAGGAATGTGAGCGCCTGCAGTGAAGGCGGGCAAAGGACCGCCGTCCATGTGCTGAAATTCGAAACGGTAAATATCTTTGGCAACGGCCGCTTTGCTGGCGACCTTGAGCGTCATGTTCATGTGTGCGTGATCAGGTTGATGAAATTGAAAAAGCGCTCGTCTCTCACGGGACAAGGTGGCGGTAAACCTTATTGACATGGACTTCCAGAGCCCTAAAATTATTATATTAGGTGGCTAAGCATTTGCAAGATGTGCAAACACCTGAAACTCAGCAATCCACACAACAGGAGACGATCATGCAACGCAGAACACTCACCGCACTGGTTTCAACGCTGGTGCTCGCCACCGCCCTGCCAACCTCGGTGCTGGCACAGACCTACCCCAGCAAACCCATCAAATTCATCGTGCCTTATGCGGCGGGTGGTTTGCCCGACACGGTTGCGCGAGTGGTGGCACAGCGATTGACCGAGCGACTGGGCCAATCGGTGGTGGTGGACAACAAGCCTGGCGGCAATGGGGTGGTGGCTTACCAGGCTTTGCTGCAAAGCACTCCTCAAGATGGACATGCCTTCATCGTCTCGGATGGGTCCATGCTCTCCATCACGCCGCTGCTCAACAAAAATGCCACCTACAAAGCCGGGGTGGATATCTTGCCCGTCTCGCTCATTGCGCGATCGCCCCTTTTTATCGTGGCGCACCCGAAAACAGGGGTCAATAATTTCCAGGATTTTCTCAATCTCGTCAAAAGCAAGCCCGGCAATTTCACGTACGGATCTTCTGGCATCGGCAGCACGCACCACTTGACGATGGAGGCCCTGAAAGCGGCGATGAAAATTGATGTTCGTCACATTCCTTTTAGGGGATCGGGACAATCCACGCCGGCATTGGTCGGTGGTCAAGTCGATTTTTCAGTAGCCGCTTTGCCCTCCATGCAAGGATTTGCGAAAAACGGACAGGTCAGCATCCTGGCCAGCAATGCCGCCACCCGCTCCACACAAGCACCGGACATTCCGGCGATTGCCGAAACTGTTCCTGGTTTTGACTTCTCCGTCATCATTGGTGTCATGGCGGCTGCTGGCACACCGGCCAATGCCATCCAGAAAATCAGCCAGGAAATTGCAGAAGTCGTCAAACATCCTGAGCTGGTCAAAACATTCCAGGCTGCGGTCATCGATCCAGTGGGCTCCGATCCGAGAACTTATGGACTGGCCATCACGAAAGAGAACGAAGCCATGGCTCGTGCAGCCAAAGTTGCTGACTTGAAGGCAGAGTGATCTCTCTTGCACTGGCGGTTCCCGCCGCCCTGATGTTTGTGGCTGGCGGGGTCGTCAAAGGTACCTTGGGTGTCGGGCTGCCCTTGTTGGTCGTGCCCTTGTTGACCCTCATCTTGCCGGCTTCACAGGCCATGGGACTTCTCGTGATGCCGGTGCTGGTTTCCAATGTTTACCAGGCGCTCCAAGGCGGTTTGTGGCGCATCTCTGTTCGCCGATTCGGGACATTGATGGCGGCGCAGGCCGCCACCACTTTGCTGGCCATCTACTGGAGCATCGGTTGGTCAGGCAAATCATTGGACAGAGCCATGGGCTTGACGGTCTTGGTGGCTGTGGCCGTGATGATTGTGCAACCCAAAGGAACGATTTCTTCGGCGCAGGAAAAATGGCTGGGACCCCTGGTAGGTGCATTGGCCGGTGCCATGGCGGGCATGTCTTCACTGACAGGGCCCTTGCTCATCACCTACATGATGGCGTTGAGACTGCCGCGAGACGTTTTTGTGGGCAGCATCAGTGTGGTGTATTTGTTGGGCGCCTTGCCAATGTATGCAGGCATGCTGTGGTGGGGGCGCTTTGGGTGGTCAGAGGTGGGTTGGTCGACTCTGGCGCTGTTGCCCGTTTATGCCGGGCTGTTGATGGGCACCAGATTGCGGGAACGCCTCAATGAAAAGCAGTTCAGGCTGTTGCTCTTGGCCTTGTTGCTGTTTCTGGGTACATTGCTGATGGTGCGTTGATGGACATCAGCTGAACCAGCGGTCTTTCGAGAGAACACAGGGCACTTCATGGTTGCTTTGGGCGTAACCGTCAAAGTCCTGCCCTTTGTCATCAATCCGAGCCAAGGGGTCTTTGGATGGGTCTATGACCGCACCAACGCGCAGCAACACAAGCGGCTCAGGCCCGTTTGCCACAAATCGGTACAGCACACCCCGCGGCAAGACGACACCCTCGTGCAAGTTCACCACGCGGAATTCGTCGCCAGGACCATAAAAAGTTGCGCTGCCTTGCATGACCACAAACATGTGGTCTTCATTGGTGTGTGCGTGCAACTCGTTTTCGCCGCCGCTGGCGTAGGTCTTGAGCACCACATTGAGTTGGCTGCTTGCGGCCATGACCTGGTTGGTGCGTCCTTGTTCGGGTAACTGAGCCCGGAGAGCAAAAAACCCGGGTTTGTCATGCACAGCCAGGCGCGCCATGGCGTTGCGCCATGCCAGACTGCTAAGGGCTATTTCGGGCGTGCTGTCATGGTTCATGGGGTGCTTTCGTCAGGGTCTGGATCCACGCAAGGAAACATTGATGTTCTTGATTTGGGTGAATTCATGGAGTTCTTGAAAAGACTCTTCACGCCCCAAACCGGACTGCTTGTAACCGCCAAATGATGCCCCGGGCAAGTGGATCGAGGCATCGTTGATCCACACATAGCCCGCCTGGATCCGCATCGCTGCACGGTGCGCTGTCACCAGATCGCGTGTCCAGACCGACGCTGTCAGTCCCATCGACAAACCGTTGACAATGTTCAACATGTCCTCTTCGTCTCGCCAGCGCATCACACCCAAGACCGGGCCAAAAACCTCTTCCTGGGCGAGCCGGTGGTGCGGCTGAACATCCTTGAACACCGTGGGTTCAATGAAAAATCCCCGTGCCAAGTTGGTAGGTCGGCCACCACCTGTGACGAGCTTTGCACCTTCGGCATGGGCGGTGCGGATGTAATCCATTGAGCGATCGAATTGGACCTGGTTGACCAACGCACCCATGGTGGTGTTCATGTGGGTGGCGACACCTGGGATGTGACGTGAAGGCAAAAGGCTGGCGAGCGAATCTATGAAGGCATCGTAGAGGCTTTCGTGGATCAGCAAACGGCTGGTAGAGCCGCAAGACTGGCCACACCATGTGAAATTCATGCCACGAACAGCGCCATCGACCGCCGCTTGAAAATCAGCATCGGGATACACCACCATTGCATTTTTCCCACCCAACTCCAGGAGAGTTCTTTTCATGTTCCCCGCAGAGGCTCGCAACACGGCCTGTCCAGCAGGGATGCTCCCGATCAAACCCACAGCAGCCACGAGGGGGTGTGATGCCAAGGCTTCGCCAGCTTCACGCCCTCCTGTGACTGTGTTGAGCACGCCTGGCGGGAAAACCGGAGCTAGCAACTCCATCAATCGCAGTGTCGACAAAGGTGCTTGTTCTGGCGGTTTCAAAACGACGGTGTTGCCAGCAGCAAGTGGTGCAGCTATCTTGCCCGCAGCGAACATGAAAGGGTGATTGAAAGGAAAGATGCGGCCGACCACGCCCAAGGGTTCTCGGAGGGAATAATTGAGCGATCCATTGCCAGTGGGCAAGGTCTCGCCCTTGTTTTCAAGCACCAGGCCAGCAAAGTAATCCAATTGAAATGCCGCGATTTCGGCGTCCATTTGCATGGCTTTGACCGGATTGCCGCAGTCGGCCGCATCCAGCAGCGCCAGTTCCAGGGCGTGGTCACGTACGATGCTGGCCGCCAAACGAAGTCGTTGAGCCCGCTCCAACGGCGGGGTGCTGGCCCATGACGGAAATGCACGGTGTGCAGACTGAACTGCCGCATCGATTTCGGCACTTCCGCCCCGTGCAAATTCACCCAAGGGCAATTCCGTGCTGGGGTTGTGACTGACAAGGTTTGGACCGCCCGCATGCCAGGCTCCTCCCCAGAAATGGCGAGCTTGAGCAGGCAATGTGCTGCTGACAAGTGATGAGAGGTCGGCCGATGCCAATTCCTCTGCTGTGAAGTGCCCCAAATGCGATTTGAATGCGCTCATCATTTCAATTCCTGTAATCGCGTGTCATGCCTTGAGTCATGGCGGGTGCATAACCCGTCATGACGTGAACATCCAGCACAACGGCTTGGCCAGATCTGACCTGTTCAATTGCTTGGCGCAAAGCTTGATCTAACTCGGCTGCACTTTTCAGCGGACCCATCCCGATCAGTCCTTGTGCCTTGGCCATCAGGGCCAGATCGGGTGCCGGGTCATCGATGCGCTGCCCGATCCATCGGTTGGCAACCGGGCGATCGCGTTCGATGGCGACACGTTCCTGGTGCAGCTCATCGTTGAAAAAAGATCGGTTGTTCACCACGATGATCAGCAATGGAAGTTGAGCGTTGGCAGCCGTCCACAAAGCGGTGACACCCATCATGAAATCACCATCACCAATGATGGCGATGGGTAATCGGTCTGCGCCTTTGAGCGCAAGCGCGCCGCCGACTGCCATGCCCGGCCCAGAGCCAATGCCGCCCCCACCGTCGTAACCCAAAAAATCCAACGGACTGGAAAAATCCCAAAGATCGCCACTCCAACTCAGCGGCAAACGCAGCAAACAAATCTCATGGGGCTCGACATGCTGACGCAAAACATGCGCAACATCGGCAACCTTGAGCGCCTGATCGGGCGCCAGTGCTGCTGGTTTCGTGAGGGGCTGAGCGTGTCCAATCGCAGCAGTCTTGCCTTTGGGAAGCAACAGGTTCAGCGCATTTACAAAGGGCTCCGGTTCACATCCCAAATGTAAATCAGTGGGGGGCAAGGATTGATGGTCCATGCTCCAGCCATTGTGGAGTTGGTGGTCCATAGAGACTTGAATAATTCGAGCAGATACGGCCTCGTTCACCCAAGCCTGTTTGAGTGTGCCGCCCAAGTCCAGCCAGTCGAGTGAGATGACCAGATCGGCTTGTCGAAGGACTTGTGCACTGGCCGCAGACAAAAACATACCAGCCGGCCCAGCATGCAGAGGGTGTTGCGTCGGAAATGCTGCGCCTACCTTGAGGTCCGTGATCACGCGAGCGCCAAGGGATTCGGCCAATTGAATACGCGCATCCCAACCTGTCTGACTGCGAGAGACTCGGCCAGCCAAAATCACTGGGTGTCGGCATTCTTGCAACCATTGCTGAACAAGTGACATGTCCTCTGGCGCAGGGGCTGCCGGCTGTGGAGGCCGATAACGGGCGACATTTGGGACCTCCGGTCTGCTCTCCAGGCGCGACTCCTGTAATGCCGCATCAAAGCAAACATACACGGGGCCACGGGGTGCAGTATCGGCAATTTTGTGTGCCCGCAAAATCGCTTCTTGGGCGGCCGCAATCGATGCGGGTTGTGCGTCCCATTTGATGAAGTGACGTACCAGCGCCGCTTGATCTTGCGCAGTGTGCAACCAGTCAATCCACGGTCTTCGGCGAGCTGCATCCACCGGCCCTGTGGCACCGAGTACCAGAACTGGAACGCGGTCAGCCCAGGCGTCAAAAATGGCCATGGAGCCATGCATGAGTCCGACATTGCTATGTAAGATGGCGGCCAGCGGACGACCGGTGATCTTGGTGTAGCCGTGCGCAATGGCGACCGCGTGCTCTTCGTGCAAAACCATCAACATCTGAGGCCGGGTATTGCCCAGATGGTTAACGAGACTGTCGTGCAGTCCGCGGAAGCTGGCTCCAGGATTGAGCAAAACATAGGGTATGTCGAGGGCTCGCAAAACATCGGCAATGGCATCGCTGCCCCAAACCTTCTCACTCGGAGAAGAGGGAACAGGAACATCGCGGCGAGGCAAATGGGGCTTTGTCAAAAAGTTCTCCAGAATGATCAATCAACTTTTATGCCGGCTGTCCGGATGATGTCACCCCAGCGCTTGAGATCTTCAAGACCGCGTTGGCGCATTTGATCCGGGCTGCTTACCATCGCATCAATCCCTTGCGCTTGCAACTTGCCGATCACATCGGCCGATGCCATGGCCTTGCGAATGGCCTGATTGATTTGTTCAATGATGGCCGGTGGCGTGCCAGCAGGGGCGGCTAAGCCCAACCAAATTTCACTCTCATAGCCGGGCACGCCGGCCTCGTCAAGCGTGGGGACATCCGGCATTTGCACCAAGCGTTTTCGCGTGGTGACGCCCAAGGCCTTGAGTTTGCCAGCCCGGATGTGAGGGATCAGTTGATTGACTACGCCGACGGTGACTTGAACTTGCCCGGCCAGGAGATCATTGACGGCAGGTGCTGCGCCTCTGTAAGGGATGTGCGTCAAGCTGGTTTTGGTCATGGCTTTGAACATTTCAGCTGACATGTGTTGCGGGCTGCCATTGCCGCTCGACGCGTAATTCAGACGACCCGGGCCCTTGCGTGCCAAATCGATCAGCTCTCGCACATTGTTGGCCTGCACGCTGGGGTGCACAACCAAAGCCAAGGCTGTGGTGCCAAGCAAGGAAATGGGCGCAAAGTCCTTTTGTGGATCGAATGGCATGTTGGCGATGAGACCCGGATTCATCGAGACGATGTTGATGTTGGTCAGCAACAGTGAGTGACCATCAGGTGCCGACTTGGCAATGTCCGATGCGCCGATGTTGCCCGCTGCGCCAGGTTTGTTTTCAACCACCACGGGCTGTCCCCATGCCTCCTGAAGTTGTTGAGCCAGCAGTCGCGCAATGACATCGTTGCTGCCCCCCGTGGTGTATGGGACCACGATGCGAACCGGTCTTTGCGGAAAGCTGCTGTTTTGGGCCATGGCTGGCAAAGACATGGCCGCAGCGACCAACCCAATGATTTGACGCCGGTTGGGCTGTTTACCTTGGATATTTTTCATTTGCTTGTCTCCTTTGATGGGTCAGGACTTGGGAAACCTCATGGTTGAGGCACACCGTTGCATACTAGGGATAAAAAATAAGTTGATCAATCTTGATTCATCGATCAATGTAAGAGGAGCCCATCTTGAAACTTCAAGACACTCATGTGGAGCTCGGCGTGTGGATGCCTTCTTATATGTCACGCGATTACGTCGACGCCAAGCAAGCGACCTTGTGGCTGGGGATAAGGCTTCCAACACTTTATGCCTACGTCAGCCGCGGGCTGATTCGCAGCGTGTCCATTGCTGGTCAGCGACAGCGTTTGTACTTGCGTGAAGATCTTGAGAGGCTGCGCACCAAAGCACAGGCGCATGCCGGTCACAGTGCCATTGCGGCCTCGGCTCTGAATCTGGGTCAGCCCATCATTCCTACGCAAATCACGGAAATCACCAGCGAAGGTCCCAGTTACCGAGGCAAGCTCGCCATAGACTTGGTTAAGCACGACGCCAGTTTTGAACAGGTGACAGAACTCTTGTGGACGGGCATGTGGCATGCGCAGCCATTTTGTTGGGAAGCCTATCCCGAGTCGTCCACGATGCAGCGTTTGCTGGATCGTGTGCCAGAGCGTGCAATCCAGCATCAAATGGTTGAAATTTTTGCTTCTGTGGTGATGCATTTGGCCTTGGGCCGTGGCGCTATTGAAAAGCGGTTGGTGTCAGGTAGTTTGTTGCACTCAGCCCGTGAAATCTTGCTGGCACTCGCGGGCTGCATGGGTCTTTTGGGGCCTAAAAAACGGTATGTACAGGCTCGAGGTGGGATTGCTTTCGCCGAGGTTGTCTTGCAGGCATTGGGGGCGCCACCTAGCCCCGAAAACATCCGCACGATGAATGCCATATTGGTGTTGATGGCAGACCATGAATTGTCCCCAGGGACCTTGTCAGCCCGAGTGGCGGCTTCCAGCGGGGCTTCGGTACACAGTTGTGTAGCGGCGGCCATGTCAGTCAGTTCAGGCACCGAAGTGGCATTGATCTACAACAGCATTGGCCAATTTGTGAAAAGTGCAACATCGGTTTCGGCACTGCTGGGCAAAACGCAAGAACTCGTGGAAAGCGGGCAACGTGTGCCGGGGTTTGACCATCCGTTGTATCCGAACGGCGATCCGCGTGCCCGTTGTTTGCTGGACTTGATCAAAACCCGAGGACGGTTGACTGGGAGGGCATCCAAATTGGTGGCATTGGCTGATTTCATGGCGCAGCGCTACGCTTTGCACCCTAGGCACGAGTGTGCTTTGCTGGCACTGTGCGACAGCATGGCCATTCATGAAAGTGCAGCATCTGCCTTGTTTGCTTTGGGCCGTGTAGCCGGGTGGGTGGCACACGTTCAAGAACAAAGGCTTTCAACGACCTTGATCAGACCCAGAGCCAAATTCACGACAACGGGTACAGCTGGGATGATTGAGCCTTGATTCACCAGGTTACGGTATGAAAGCGTTACCAACGATTCAGCTTGATCACTTCGCCATTGAGCAATGCCCGCCACTCGTGGCTTGGCCCGATCCAGCCGCAATCAAGGGCGGTTCGTTGCGCAGGTCCACCGCGTCGGAGGCTTGAAAGTCCCAAGCCAAAAACGCGCAGAGCGCCAGCCAGAAAACCACTTGCCGTTTGTGCGTTGTGTTCATGTGGCTTCCCTCAAAACTGGTAGTGGCGGCGCACGCGCACGCCAATCAAGGTGCCCGCAAAGGCCAAAGGCACCCACAGCCAGCCGTGCAAGCTGCCGGTGGAGATGCCGCTGAGCATGGCGCCGATGTTGCAGCCAAAGGCCAGGCGCGAGCTGTAGCCCATGATGAAACCGGCCACCAGTCCAACCACCCACTGCTGTGTGGTCAGGGGCTTGCTGCTGGTCGGGGCCTTGGCCGAGACCCACAGCGCACCGCCCAGAATGCCGATGTTGGTGATGGTGGTCACGTCCATGAACACGGTTTGGGTCAGGCGCTGTGCGTTGCCCGCCTGGCCCCAAAACGCGTTGGCCGTGGGGTCAAACGCGCCCAGCGCCACCGAGATCTTGGCCGCCCACAGGCCAAAGCCGTACACCACGCCCCAAGGCTGACCGGCCAGCAACAAGTTCAAAGTCGCCAACACGGCGAGCGCTACAGCCCCCCAGACCCAGCGTTTGTCGAACCAGCTTTGGCCCGCGCCCACCCACAGGCGCACGGCCACCAACACGGCGGCCAGCAGGGCCAGTGTCAAGGCCAAAGCGCCGCCTGTGCCCAGGCTGGCCGACAAGCTGACCGGGTCCATTTGGCCCAGAGACAACCAGCTGTCCAGGTGCACCGAACCGAGGAAGCTGCCCAAGGCGAACAGCGGCAAGATGCCCATGTTGAGCGGCACGCCCAGGCCCGCTTTGTACAAAGTGCCCGAGCCGCAGCCGTCGGCAATTTGCATGGTCAGCCCGAACACAAAGGCGCCCACCAGCAGGCTGACGCTGGGTGGCCCGAGGGCCGCGTGCAGTTCAGAAAACTGCCCCAGCAGCGGCAGCGCCGCCAAACTGGCCAAGGCCAGCAGCAGCACCTGCCCGGCCACGCCTTGCGGGTTTCGCTGCTCGATCAGCTGGCGCCAGCCGGTGGTGAAGCCAAAGCGGGCGGCCGCCAAAGCCGCGCCCATGCCCACGCCCACCAGCATCAGCACGGCTTGCCGGATGGACACGGACAGCGCCAAAAAGATGAAAAAGGCGGCCAACAAGGCCGCCAAAGGAAGGCGTTTCATGACCTGAATTTACTTGAAGGTTTTCTCGGCCCAGAACTTGGCGTCGATCAAGAGCTGCTTGGGGCGGCTGGGCACGTTGGCCATGGGCAGGCCGCTGGCGTCTTTGGACCACTCCACCATGGAGCCCGCATAGAGCTTCACGTTCTTTTGACCAAGGACTTCGGACATGGCGAACCAGTTGGTCGCAGCCCAGTGGCCGGTGTTGCAAAAGGACACGGTCTCTTTGGCCGGATCGATGGGGCTGGCAGCCGCCACTTTTTGGGCTTGCTCGGCGTTCACAAACGTGGAGGTGCCGGGGGCAAACCATTTGTCGTGCTCCACGTTCACCGCGCCTTGCAAGGTGCCGGGCACGCTGGCGGCCACATGGCGTGTTTCGCCCTTGAAAAATTCTGCTGGGCGGGCGTCGATCAAGGCGGCGTCACCGGCTTTCACGCGGGCCACCAGCTCTTCCTTGGTGGCGACCAGGCTTTTGTCAATTTGCGGTTGGAAACTGCTGGCCACCGCTTTCACGGCTTGGTCGTTTTGCGGCAAACCGGCGGTGGTCCAGCCTTTCACGCCGCCGTTCAGCACCGACAGCTCTTTGAGGCCCAGCACTTTCAAGGTCCAGTAAACCCGGGCCGAGGCCCCAAAGTCGGTGGCATCTGCGCCGCTCGACACAATCACCGCGTGGGTGCTGGGGGACAGGCCCAGGCTTTGCACCAAGCTGGTCAGCTTGGGCAGTGCGGGCAATTCGCCGGGGTTGTTGGCCGGGCCGCGCCAAGTGCCGTAAGGCGCGTTGAGGGCGCCAGGGATGTGGTTGGCGGCATACGACTTGGGGTCGCGGATGTCGATCACGCGCACGTTGGCATCAGACAGTTTGGCCTGTAATTCGGCGGGACTGAGGAGCGGTTGGGCGGCGAAAGCGGATGCAGAGAAGGCGGTGGCTGAGAAGGCCAGAACCAGGGCAGAAATGCGTTTCATGGGGTCGTTCCTGAAAGTGATGAACACAAGATGGCGCGATTGTGTCCAGCCGCTACAGACATGGGAACGATTTTTTAGTTGGTTATATATGTCGATGTGGATATAAAGATGGGCGCAACCCGGATCAACGGCCGGATTGAAGGGCGAAGCGCTGCGCCGACCAAAGCGCCACAGTGCCCAACAAACTGGCCACCAGCAACCACCCCAGTGCCAGGTTGTAGCCGTGTTGCGGCGACCACAGCAGGCCCAGCGTCAGGGGTGCTGCCGCACGGGCCAAAGCGATCGGCAAGCCCAGCAAACCGTTGAGCTGGCCCACGTGCGCGCGGCTCACGTACTGGGCCATGGCCGTGCCTTTGACGATGGTGTTCATGCCATTGCCCAAGCCGTAGAGCAGCACAAACACCAATGCGGCCCAGGGTTGCAGGCCACCGATCAACAACACCAGCACACCCGCGGGGATCAGTGTTGGAATCCAGCGGTTGGCGGCATGGACATCCCAGTGGCGCTCAAACAGGAACAACACCAAACGCCCCAGCACCTGGATGACCCCAATGGCCGCCGGAATGCCAAGTACCCAGGCAGGGGGCAGTCCCGCCTCTTGCAGCAAGGCGATCATGTGCGCGGGCAGGGCCGATGTCACCGACATGGTCAGCACCATGAACAAGGCCAGCAGCCAAAAGGGCGCGTGGCGCAGGTGTTCGCGCACGGACAAGGCGCGATCCGGTTTTTCGGTGTGATCGATCTGCTCAATGGGCGTGCGATGGGCGGGGTTGGCAGGGCTGCCCGTGGCCCCTTGCAGCAGCCAAGCGTGCAAAGGTGCGCAGACCAACAGCTGCAGCCCGGCGAGCCCCCACAAGGCCATGCGCCAGCCCCACAGATCCATCCACCAAGCAAACAGGGGAATGAACACCGTGCTGGCCAGCCCGCCTAAAAACGTGAGCGTGATGATGGCGCGGCGAAAGTCTTGTGGAAAGCGGCGCGTGACCACCGCAAATACAGGGGTGTAAAGCGTGGCCGCCATGCCCAAACCCAGCCAAATCCAAGCGGCATAAAAACCCATGACCGAGTTCACAAAGCTGTGGGCCAGCAAGCCTGTGCCGATCCAAACCGAGCCCAGTGTCATCACCCGGCGTTCGTGACCGGCGTCAATCCACCGCCCCACCCAGTACGCCATCAGTCCTTCGGCCAACAAGGCCATGCTGAAAGCCAGTGAGGATTGCGCGCGTGACATGCCCAGCTCCGCCTCCAGCGGTGTCATGAGCAAAGAGAAGGTGTAAAAAACGCTGCCCCAGGTGATGAGCTGGGGCAGGGAGAGCCAGACACTGAAGTGTCCTAAGGCCAGGGGGTGTGTGCGGCGGGGAAAACGCATCCCCCATTATCGTGATGTCAAAACCACAGGCCGGGCTGGCCGGTGGCTTCAGCTTTCGGGTGCGCGCGTCGGCGCTGGCGGCACGTCTGGGCTGAAGCTGCCGGCCTGCGTGTCGCCGGTGCTGGACAAAAATGTCCGAACTTGTTCAGCCGTGGGCATCGCGCTCACAGCGCCGTGAGCCTGGGTGGACAAAGCCGCTGCAGCGTTGGCCCAATGCAAGGCTTCGGGCCAAGGCGCTTTTCTGGCCAAGGCCGCGGCCAAAGTGCCGGTAAAGGTGTCCCCCGCACCGATGGTGTCTAACACGTCCAGGGTGTGGCCGGGAACCCGCAGGGGTGCGGCCTTTGGCCTGTACAGGGTGCAACCGCGCTCGCCCAGCGTCACCACCACAGCCCCAACGCCGCGTTGCAAGAGCTGGTGGGATGCGGTGTCGATGTCCGCTGCCCCCGCCAGCATCAGCAACTCGCCTTCGTTGGGTGTGAGCACATCGATCAAAGGCCACAGCGCATCGGGGATGGGCATGGCCGGTGCCGGGTTCAGCAGGGTCAACACGCCGTGGGCGCGGGCTGTTTCAAAAGCGGTTTGGGTGGCCGCCAAGGGCACTTCGCAAGAAGCCATCACCACGCGGGCATGCGCCAGCATGCCCAAAGCGGCTTGAACATGGGCGGCGTTTAGGCCTGCACCTGCACCGGGGTACACCGCAATCGAGTTGTCGCCGTCTTCGTACACCAAGATGAGCGCTGTGCCATTCGTTTCGCCAGCGCCACGCACCACATGCTGGCTGTCAATGCCTTCACGGGCCCACAGGTCCAAGCCCATGTTGCCGAAATCGTCGCCGCCAATTCGAGCAATCAAGCCCACCTTGGCCCCTTGCCGTGCAGCGGCAATGGCCGCGTTGCTGCCTTTGCCGCCTGGCAGCCGCGCCAATGCATTCGCCATGCGGGTTTGGCCACGTTCAAGCGGTTGGGGAATGTGGGCGATCAGGTCCACATTCCAGCTGGCCACACAAACGACTTCAACGGGCATCAGGTCGCACCCGGTGTGCCGTAACCCATGGTCTGCGGCAGCCACAAGACGATTTGAGGGAACACGGTGATGGCCACCAAGAGGCCCAGGAGCATGAGCAAAAACAACCAGCCTTCGCGCATCATGTCGCCAATGGGAATGCCCGTGAGCGCTTTGGTCACAAACAGCAGCATGCCAAAGGGCGGGTGGATCAGGCCAATCATCATGTTCAGCACCACCAGCACGCCAAAGTGCACCAAGTCGACGCCCAACAACTTGGCTGCAGGCAGCAGCATGGGCACGAACACCAGCAGCAGCACCGACACATCGAGGAAGCAACCCAGAATCAGGAACAAGGCGTTGACCATGAACAAAAACTGCAGCCGGCTCAGGTGCAGGTTGTCTACCCAGGCGGCCATGGCCTGCGGCACGCCTTCGGCTGTGAAGGCGTAGTTCAGCATGAAAGAGCCGGCCAGGATGATGGTGATCACGGCGCTCGAGCGGGTCGATTCGAGCACCACGCCCCAAAATGCGCGCCAGCTCAGCGCCCGAAAAACGAAGGCCGCCAACACCAGGGCATGCAGGGCCGCCACGGCCGCCGCTTCGGTCGGGGTGAAGGCGCCCGAGTAAATGCCGCCCAGCAAGACGATGGGCATGGACAAAGGCAAAGCACCCCGGAACAGGATGGCAGGCCATTGCTGCAGTGGAATGGGGTCTTCACGCGGCATGTTGCGTTTGCGCGCGATGTAATGCACCACGCTCATCATCAGGATGGTCATGCACACACCGGGCACCACACCGCCCAAAAACAGTGCGCCGACGGAAGCGCCGGAGACCAGCGCATAAATCACCATGGGGATAGACGGCGGGATGATCGGACCCAGTGTGGCGCTGGCCACCACCACCGCACCGGCAAAGCCCGGCGTGTACTCGGGTTTTTTGAGCATTTGCTTGATGGTGACCAAGCCGGGACCTGCGGCGTCTGCAATGGCGCTGCCGCTCATGCCCGAAAAAATCACGCTCACCAAGATGTCCACCTGCGCCAAGCCACCGCGCATGCGGCCCACCAAGATGCGGCAAAAGTCGAAGATGCGCTCGCTCACCGTGCCCGCGTTCATGATGTTGGCGGCAAACACAAACAGTGGCACCGCCAGCAGCACATAGCTGTTGTACAGACCGTTGCTCACTTGCTCGGCCACCAAGCCCAGGTCTTGTCCTTTGACCAGCAGGTAGGCCACACCCGCCATGAGCATGGAAAAACCAATCGGCATGCGCAGCAGCATGCCAGACACCACCACGCCCACCAGGGCCCACAAAGCCAAACTCATAAGGGAAGTCCCTGGGCGTCAAGACCCTGTCCTTTGATGGCTTGCCAGATGCCGAAGGCACTGCGCACCACCAGCGCCACCAGCAGCAGCACAAACGGCAAAAAAATCCATTGGAAAGAAATGTCGAGCACAGGCGATGACTCGCGTGCCATGAAGTGCACATAGTCCCAGCTCGCTGGAATGGCCACCAAGGCCAGACCACCGATCATGAGGTTGCCTGCGATGCGCATGACGCGGCGGGAGCCTTGGCCCACGCTGTTCCACAGCAGATCAAACACCACTTGCTCGCGCTCGGGCACCATGAAGGCTGCCGCCCACAAAATGGCCCACAAGTAGAGGATCACGGCCAACTCGTCTGACCATGGCAGCGGCTTGTTGAAGCCAAAGCGCGCCGCGATCTGCACCAAAAAGGTCAGGAACAGGCAGAAAAAAACAAGGCCACCGAACGTGTCGGCGGCTTTTTTGAACCAACGCATGTTCAGCGGGTGTTGTTGATACGCTCAAGCAAACCGGCGGGCCAAACTTTGGCGTAGTCCGATTTGGCATAAGTGTCTTGCACCGACTTGCGGAACGCTTCCAGATCGGGCGTGGTCACTTGCAAACCTTGTTGCTTGAAGAAGTCCACAATTTGGCCCTCTTCCTTGATGCGGTTCTCGTTGTTGAATTGGGCGGCCGCTTGTGCAGCGGCTTTGACGTTTTGCTTTTGCGCGGGCGTCAAGGCGTTCCATGTTTTGTTGGAGATCGCGATGAAGATGCTGTCCACCAAATGGTTGGTCAGCACCAATTGCTTGGTCACTTCATAGAATTTGGCCGCACGCACGGTGGGCAGGGGGTTGTCCTGACCGTCGATGGTGCCGGTTTTCAGGCCCAGATACACCTCGCCAAAGGCCAGCGGTGTGGCCGTGGCGCCCAGTGCCTCTCCCAAAAACAGCCATTCTTTGGTGCCGGGCATGCGCAGCTTGATGCCTTTGAGGTCGGCGGGCGTCTTGACGTTGCGCGCTTCGCGCAAGTTCACTTGGCGGGTGCCCAGGTAGGCGGTCGACAAAATGGTCACGTCCATTTTTTCAGAGACGGTCTTGAACAGACCCTCCCCGATGGGGCCGTTGAACACCTTTTGCTGGTGTGCGGGGTCGCGCACCACATAGCCTGCCGTGAAGATCGAGAACTCCGGCACCAGCTTGGCCATGTCAAACGCAGAAATCGCCGACAGCTCCAGGTTGCCGCGGGCCATGGCCGCCGGCTCGGTGCCTTGTTTGAACAAGGAGGCATTCAGGTTGATCTGGGTGTCGAACTGGTTGGGCGACGATTTGTCCAGAGAGTCCTTGAACACGGTCCACATCTTGGCGTGCCAGTCGTCGGGCACGGCGGGTGTGGAAATGCGCATTGGAATTTTGGCTTGTGCCATGGCTTGTGTGCTCACGCCGAGCATGCTGCCAATGGCCAGCGCAGTGACGCTGGCGGACAACAGGCCGCGACGCAAAGTGGATGTGTTTTTCATGCTTGTCTCCTGGAGTGGTGGTGGGTGAAACGGAAGTTGTGAAACGGCTTATTCGCGCGTGGCGTCAATGTGGAACTGCTGCACTTGGTGGGCAAAGACCGTGTGCGCCTCAGGCGTCATGGCCACCAAGGGTGGGCGCACGCGCAACCAGCTGGTGTCCTTGTGCAAGGTGGCCATCACGCTTTTGAGGGCGGGCATCAGCGAATGGGGTTTGAGCAATTCCAGCATGGTTTGCACGCGTTGCGCATCGTGCGCTGTGCCGGGTGCTGTGGACTCCAGCACCATCCGATGCACAACGCGGGGCATGAAATTGGCCAGTCCGCTGATCGCGCCGGTGCTGCCCATCGGCCCCATGGTGGGCAGGTCGGGTTCAAAGCCGACATACACCGTCAGCGGCGGCATGAAGGCTTGTGCCAGTGCCACCGAATGCGCCCGATCGCAGCTGCTGTCTTTGATGCCCGCGACGATGCCGGGGTAGCGTTTGAGCAATTCGGCAATCACGCTGTGTGGCAGATGGACCCCGATGACCTGGGGGATGTGGTACAGGTACAAGCGCCAGTCTTTTTGGTGGACGCCTTCAATGATTTGGACATAGCCATTGAGGATGCCTTCGTCGCTGATGCCCTTGAAAAAGAAGGGGGGCAGTACCAAGCAGCCATGCACACCCAAGTCCACCGCATGGCGCGTGAGTTCCAAGGTTTCGATGACGGCGGCGCAGCTGGTCGAGACCATGATTCGCGCGGCGGGCACGCCGTTGGCGATCAGTTGTTCAACGGCTTGCTTGCGCTCTTGCAACGAGAACGAAGGCCCTTCACCCGTGGTGCCAAAGATCGTCACGCCACCGCACCCAGCAGCCAGCAATGACAAAGCGTGTGCGGCCAATTTGGGGTGGTCGATGTTCAGTTGCGCATCGAGCGGCGTGAGCATGGCGGGCCAGATGCCCTGAAAGCCGTTGCGGCTGTTGGTGAGTGAGGGTGTCAAGAGAACTCCGAGAGGATGGGGGTGGAAGTGTCGACGGATGAAGGGGCCAACTTGTCAAGCCGCACCGGTGTTGAGAGCACGCGGCGGTCCTGTCCCAACACCCGTTGGTGGGCACTGTGGATGTGAAAGGCCACGTGCTCGGCCACCGCCATGGGGTCCCGCAATTTGAGGGCTGCAATCAGGTTCAGGTGTTCCTGCATCGCAGGCAGCAGTACTTCAGCCGACAAGGTCGAGCGCTCCAGATGGATCAAGCGCACACGCAGACTGTTGATGCGGTAGGTTTGCGAAATCAGCTCATTGCCCAGCGTATCGATCATGAGGTCGTGCAGACCCCAATCCACCGAGGTGGCTTCGGTCAGCAGTTCATCGGTGATGGGGCCTTGCCCAGCGCGCTGCACGATGTTCAGGTGCGCTTGCTCAATATGGGCCAGCTCCTCATCACCGACGGTCTGCACAAAATGCAGAGCGGCTTCCCGCTCCAGCATGCTGCGCAACTGGAATGCGTTGTGGATCAGCTTGAGGTCCACATGCGCAATTTGCAGACCCCGTTGTGGCACGGTGCGCAGCAGGCCCTCGGCTTCCAGGCGTGGGATCAACTCGCGCACGGCGCCCAGCGGCATGTCGAGCAACTGCATCAGCTCTCGTTGAGAAACAAACTGGCCGGGCTGCACTTGGGCCTGCAGGATCTGCTGGCGAAAATTCTCGTAAGCGCGGGCGCGCAAGGTTTGGGGATTGGACGTGGTGGCCATGGCGTCAATCGGTCGAGATGACACCCTTGCGCAGCAAAATGTTGGCGTATTTGCGCAGGTCACCCGTTTGAACCACCAGCCTGGCCGAGCGGGCTTGTTCGTAAAAAGAGAAGCGCTCCAGGCTGCCGGGAAGCGCCTCGCCGGTGCCTTGCAGGGCTTGCTGGAATTCAGCCACCGCAGCGGGCACCGCTTGGGCATCACCGACCACTTGCATGGTCCAGGCGCAGGGGCTGTCAAAGGTGTCGAGTGGCAACACGGTGAGCACGGCCTGAAGCACCTGTGTGGTGGTCAAACCGGGCAGCTGCACCAGACGGGCGTGGGCTTGCTCGGCAATCCGGTCGGCAGGGAAGTTGGCATCCACCAGCGCCACATCGTCCCCATGACCGAGCTTGGCCAAACCAAACAACAGTTCGGGTGTTAACAGGGGGGAGATGTTTTTAAGCATGACTGACTAACATGTTAGCGATGATGGGGCGCCGATCTCTCAGTGAATACCCGTGTTTGGGTGTTTTGCCCACAGCACTGGTCAGCAGCTGTTTTGCCCTCTACGATGGCCGCCATGTCTACTCACATCTGTCTATGAAAACGCCTGCTTTTTTGCCTTGTACCGACGGCGCTCGTCTGGGCTTGGGCGGTGCACCGCTGGGCAATCTTTTTGAAGCCATGAGCGACGGGCAGGCGCGCGCCGTGGTCGATGCCGCTTGGGCAGACGGCTGCCGCAGTTTTGACACCGCCCCCCATTACGGCCATGGCCTGTCTGAGCGGCGTCTGGGCGATGCCTTGCGGTCTCACCCGCGCAGCAACTTGAGGCTGTCCAGCAAAGTGGGCCGCTTGCTCACCCCCCAGGCCCAAGTGCCCCATGAACAGCACAGCTATGTGAACACACTGCCCTTTGTGCAGCATTGGGATCTGTCGGCCAGTGGCGTGCGCCGCAGTGTGGAAGACAGCCTGCAGCGCCTGGGCCTGGCCCAGCTCGACGCCGTCTACATCCATGACATCGACGCTGGCATGCATGGCCCCAAGGCCGCAGCCGTGTTGCGTCAGGTCTTGGAAGAGGCGCTGCCCGAGTTGGTCAAGCTCAAACAAAGCGGCCTGATCAGCCACATCGGCCTGGGCGTGAATGACCATGACATCGTCGAGCAGGTGCTGCGCCATGCCGATTTGGATGTGCTCATGTTGGCGGGGCGCTACACCTTGCTTGACCAAGCGGCTCTGCCCACGCTCATGCCGCAATTGGTGCGGCGGCAGGTGGCATTGGCGCTCGGTGGGGTGTTCAACTCAGGGATCTTGGCCACGCGCGTGGCAGCGGATCGGCCGATGACCTTCAACTACGCACCGGCAGCTCAAGTTTGGGTGGACAAAGCCCTGGGCATGCAAAGGGTGTGCGACCAGCATGGCGTCAGTTTGCCAGCGGCTGCGGTGCAGTTCGCTTTGGCCCACCCGGCCACGCAAATGGTCATGCTGGGGGTGCGCAGTGCCGACCAATGGCAAGCGGCTCGGCTAGCCGAGCGCGAAGTGGTGCCCGCCGATTTTTGGCAGCAACTGCGCCATGAAGGCCTGATTCCTGCCGAGGCGCCGATACCCGTCAAAACGCCATGCTCAGGAGAGCGGTCATGATCGATGCACACTTTCACTGCTGGCAACTGGCGCGAGCCGACTACGGCTGGCTCACGCCCGAGCTGGCCCCCATTTACCGCGATGTGGCCGTCGCCGACTGGCAACAACAAGCCCTGGCTTGGGGGGTGACTGGCGGCGTGCTGGTGCAGGCTGCACCCACGGCGCAAGAAACGGCTTTTTTGCTGCAGCAAGCGCACGAGCACCCTTGCGTGCTGGGGGTGGTGGGCTGGATGGACATGCTGGCGCCGGACGCGGTGGAACAGGTGGCGCAATGCGCCGCGCAACCCCTGCTCAAAGGTCTTCGCCCCATGCTGCAAGACCTGAGTGACCCCGACTGGATCTTGCAGCCCGCCATCCAGCCTGTGCTGGCGGCCATGGCGCAAAGTGGCTTGGTGCTGGACGCCCTGATCAAAACGGTTCACATCCCACGCATTTTGAAGCTCACCCAAATTCATCCGGATCTGACGGTGGTGGTGGACCACGGGGCCAAGCCTGTGATCGGTGCATGGGCCATGGACGCCTGGGCGCAGGCCATGACGGAACTGGCCCGTGAAACCCATCCGGCGCGGGTGGTTTGCAAAATGTCGGGTTTGTGGACCGAGGCCCCGGCGGGCCAGCCCGTTGACGTTGTGCGGCCGTGGTGTGAAGCGCTGCTGGCCATTTGGGGACCGCAGCGCCTGCTGTGGGGCAGCGATTGGCCAGTCCTGGAGCTCTCCGGCACTTACAGTTCTTGGCGAAAATTGACCTTGGAGGTGCTGTCCAATCTGTCGGCACAAGAAAAAAACGCTGTGTTGGGCGAGAACGCGCGGCGAACGTACCGACTTTGAAAAGGCGCACGAACCAGGTCGCTGGTTGCGCAGCGCTTTGTGATGGCGCTTGGCGTTGGTGCTTCAAGTTTCCTTGAGCACTCGCCGGTACTGTATGGCTTCGGCCACATGCGCCACCTCGATGGTGGCGCTGCCTGCGAGGTCCGCGATGGTGCGGGCGACTTTGAGGCTGCGGTGCACGCTGCGCCCGCTCCAGCCCAGTTTGGCCGCGGCCTTTTGCAACAAGGCGGTGGCCTTGTCTTCGAGAAGGGCCTGTGCATCGATGGCCTGGCCTTGCAGTTCGGCGTTGGCACAACCTTGGCGATGGATCGCGCGTTCGCGGGCGGTCAGGCTGCGGGCGGCAATTTGCGCGGTGCTTTCGCCTGCCGGGGCGTTCAGCAGCTCTTGCGCACCGAGGCTGGGCACTTCCATGTGCAAATCGATCCGGTCCAGCAAAGGCCCGCTGAGTTTGCCTTGGTAGCGGCTGACCTGGTCGGGCGTACAACGGCAGGCCCGGGTGCTGCTGCCCAAATAACCGCATGGGCAGGGGTTCATGGCGGCAATCAATTGAAAGCGCGCGGGAAACTCGGCCCGACGCGCTGCGCGGGCGATGGTGATGCTGCCTGTTTCCAGAGGTTCACGCAGGGCCTCCAGCGCGGCGCGTGGGAATTCGGGCAACTCGTCCAAAAAAAGAACCCCGTGGTGCGCGAGAGAGATTTCGCCGGGCCTGGGCGGTGAGCCACCGCCCACCAGCGCCACCGCACTGGCCGAATGGTGCGGCTGGCCCGTGGGCCGCTGCGCCCAGCGCGCCAGCTCAAAGCGCCCGGCCAGGCTGGCAATGGCCGCCGACTCGAGCGCTGCCTCAATGTCCATGGGCGGCAGCAGACCCGCAAAGCGTTGCGCCAACATGGACTTGCCCGAGCCCGGCGGTCCGACCATGAGCAGCGAGTGGCCTCCTGCGGCGGCGATTTCCAGCACCCGCTTCACACCCGCTTGGCCTTTCACATCGGCCAAGTCCGCGTAAGGCGGCGGGGCACTGGGGGTGGTGGGGGTGATGCGCGCCCAACCCGCGCTGGGCTCGGGCGGCGGCTCACTGGAAGGCGGTAAAAACTGTTGCACCACGTCGAGCAGGTGTTGGGCCCGGAAGACCTCCGCATCAGGCACCAGCGCGGCCTCTTCGGCACTGCCCGGCGGCAGCACCAGCCGAGTGCGCACGTGCTGTTGGCGCAGCACCAAACTCATGGCCAATGCGCCGCGCACGGGGCGCAACTCGCCCGAGAGTGACAATTCACCCGCAAATTCGTGGCCTGCCAGCTTGCTGGCATCGATTTGTCCGCTGGCCGCCAAAATGCCCAAAGCAATCGGCAAATCCAGCCGGCCAGAGTCTTTGGGCAGGTCTGCGGGGGCCAGGTTGACGGTGATGCGCTTGTTGTGCGGAAACTCCAGCCCACTGTTTTGGAGCGCTGAGCGCACCCGTTCGCGTGCTTCTTTGACTTCGACATCCGCCAAGCCCACCAAGGTGAAGCTGGGCAAGCCATTGGCCAAATGCACCTCCACAGTGACCGCGGGCGCTTGCAGACCAATCAATGCACGGCTATGCACCAAACTGAGACTCATTTTTCCTCCATGCCCCATGCTGGTGCATGGTGTGGGTTTTGGCGCCCGTCAGGGGCGCGCAGGGCATCTTGCCCAATGATTCAAGCACAAAATGATTACCAAAGTAATGCTTAATTCCCCTGTGTAGGGATTGCACCAGGTTGGCACGCTCCCTGCTTGAAGTGGAGGTCCTCGTTTATTTTTACTGGAGTCCCTCATGAAAAAAATCCTCGTTCCTTCCTTGATCGCCCTGGCTTTGGGTTCCGTGAGCGGTTTGGCTCATGCGCAAGCCGCTGCAGCACCTGAAAGCACACTCTCCTACAACGTGGGTGTGACGACCGATTACCGTTACCGCGGCATTTCCCAGTCTCGCCTGCAGCCAGCCCTGCAAGGCGGTGTGGATTACGCAGACAAGAGCGGTTTCTATGTCGGCGCTTGGGGTTCGACCATCAAGTGGATCAAAGACACCCCTGGTGTGACCAAAGGTGCCACTGAGTTGGACCTGTACGCCGGTTACAAAGGTGCCGTGGGCGCTGTGGCTTATGACGTGGGCTTTTTGCGTTACCAGTACGCAGGCAACAACTATGTCAACTATGGTGCCAACACCAATACCAATGAAATTTATGGTGCTGCGACGTTTGGTTTGGTTACGGCTAAATACTCCCATGCAATTTCAAACTTGTTTGGCAACGTTGATAGCAAAAACAGCTACTACTTGGACCTGAGTGCAGCATTTGACATGGGCAATGGCTTTGCCTTGACGCCTCACGTTGGCTATCAAAAAATCAAAGGCGCAGCAAGTGTGAATGGCAGTTACACCGATTACGCACTGACACTTTCCAAAGATTTGGGCAACGGTTTGAGCGCCAGCGCAGCCTTAGTGGGTACCGATGCCGACAAAGGCTTCTACACGTTGAAAGAAAAATTCAACGGCAAGTCCGGTGTGACAGTCGGCCTGAAATACGCCTTCTGATCGCCTTCAAATCCAACAAGGAGCCCTTATGAAACTGGTGACCGCCATCATCAAACCCTTCAAGCTGGACGAAGTGCGTGAAGCACTTTCGGGCATCGGCGTGCAGGGCATCACCGTGACCGAAGTCAAAGGCTTTGGTCGTCAAAAGGGCCACACCGAGCTGTACCGTGGCGCGGAATATGTGGTCGACTTTTTGCCCAAAGTGAAGATCGAAGCGGCTGTCTCGGACGAGCTCGTCGAGCGCGTGATCGAAGCCATCGAAGCCGGTGCCCGCACCGGCAAGATTGGCGACGGCAAGATCTTTGTGTACGACCTCGAGCAAGTGGTTCGCATCCGCACCGGTGAAACCGGCGGCGAAGCGCTCTGATCCCCAAAGAAAGAGAGTCGAAAATGAAAAAGCTACTCGCTACCCTGGCCTTGGGCCTGAGTTTGGGTCTGGGTGTGTTCGGTACGGCCTCGGTCGCTACCGCGCAAACCGCACCCGCCGCCGTGACCGCACCGGCTGCTGAGGCCAAGGCCGATGCAGCACCCGCACCTGCCGCACCTGCCGCGCCAGCGGCCGCAGCACCTGCTGCAGCCGAAGCCGCGCCTGTGCTCGTGCCCAACAAAGCCGACACGGGCTGGATGATGCTGTCCACTATTCTGGTGATCTTGATGGTCATTCCTGGCCTGGCGCTGTTCTACGGTGGTTTGGTGCGCAGCAAAAACATGCTGTCCGTGCTGATGCAGGTCGTGGTCACCTTCTCCATGATCACGGTGCTGTGGTTCGTTTACGGCTACAGCTTGGCGTTCACGGAGGGCAATGCCTTCATTGGTGGTTTTGACCGCCTGTTCATGAAGGGCATCTGGGACAACGTCGCGGGCACATTTGCCAACGCCGCCACGTTCAGCAAAGGCGTCGTGATTCCTGAGATCTCGTTCGCCGCCTTCCAGGCCACGTTTGCAGGCATCACCTGCGCACTGATCGTCGGCGCCTTCGCTGAGCGCATCAAGTTCTCTGCCGTGCTCGCCTTCATGGTGCTGTGGTTCACCTTCAGCTACCTGCCTGTGGCGCACATGGTCTGGTTCTGGATGGGTCCTGACGCGTACACCGCCAAAGAAGTGGCCGATGAGATGACCAGCAAAGCCGGTCTGCTGTGGCAGTGGGGCGCTCTGGACTTCGCTGGCGGTACGGTGGTGCACATCAACGCCGCTGTCGCAGGCTTGGTCGGTGCCTTCATGGTGGGCAAGCGCGTGGGTTATGGCCGTGAATCGATGGCGCCTCACAGCCTGACATTGACCATGGTCGGTGCCTCCTTGCTGTGGGTGGGTTGGTTCGGTTTCAACGCCGGTTCTGCTCTGGAAGCCAACGGCTTCGCAGCTTTGGCCTTCATCAACACCTTGATCGCCACAGCCGGTGCTGTGCTGGCCTGGTGTGTGGGTGAAGCGCTGATGCGCGGCAAAGCCTCCATGTTGGGTGCTGCTTCGGGTGCTGTGGCCGGTTTGGTGGCCATCACGCCAGCAGCGGGCAACGTGGGCTTGGGCGGTGCTTTGATCATCGGCTTGATTGGCGGCTTCGCTTGCCTGTGGGGTGTGAACGGCCTGAAGAAGATGCTGGGTGCAGACGACTCCTTGGACGTGTTCGGTGTGCACGGTGTCGGCGGTATCGTCGGTGCCTTGTTGACCGGTGTGTTCAACTCGCCTTCCTTGGGTGGCCCCAGTGCCATGGGTGACTGGGTCACATTGACCATGGTCACACCCGACGCTTACTCCATCGCTTCACAGGTGTGGATCCAGGCCAAGGCGGTGCTGCTGACCATCGTGTGGTCGGGTGTGGTCTCTGTCGTCGCCTTCAAGATCGTTGACCTGACCATCGGTCTGCGTGTCACCGAAGAAGAAGAACGCGAAGGTCTGGACATCTCTTCACACGGTGAGTCGGCCTACCACGGCTGACCTGGCAAGTTTCATTGCAAGGGTGGTTTGCCACCACCCTTTTTTCCAAGCCCGTTGCACCCTGTGCACGGGCTTTTTTGCTATGGTGGCGGCTTTGGTGCAAAGGGGCAGACACATGGCAAAGGCAGATCGGAAAGTGGCAGTCGTGACGGGCGGCGCCCGTGGTATCGGTCTGGCCATTGGCCAGTGGTTTTTGGCCAATGGCCACCAGGTCGTGTTGCTCGACGTGGACACCAGCACGCTGGACGCCACGCAAAAGCAGCTGAACAGGCCTGACGACGTGCTGTGCCTGCACACCGATGTGTCCAACCCCGAGCAGGTGCAAGCCGCTGCCGACCAAGTGATGGCGCGCTTTGGCCGTGTGGATGCCTTGGTCAACAACGCGGGTGTGGCGGTGTTCAAGCCCGCGCTGGAAACCACCTTGGAAGAATGGCGCCATGTGCTCTCGACCAACCTCGACGGCGCGTTTTTGTGCACGCAAGCGTTTGGGGCCATCATGGTGCGCCAGCGCAGTGGCGCCGTGGTCAACATCGCGTCCATCTCCGGCCTGCGCGCCAGCACCTTGCGCTTGGCCTACGGCACCAGCAAGGCCGCGCTGATCCACCTGACCAAGCAGTACGCCGCCGAATGGGGCAACTACGGTGTGCGCGTCAACGCGATCTGCCCTGGCCCGGTCGAGACCGACATGGCCAAGCTGGTGCACAGCGCGGCCATCCGCGCCGACTACTACGACACCATCCCGCTGGGCCGCTACGGCAGCACCGAAGAGATGGCCAACACCGTCGGTTTTCTGTGCAGCCCCCAGGCCAGCTACATCAACGGGCAGTCCATCGCGGTCGATGGCGGCTTTGACGCCTCGGGCGTGGGCCTGCCCACCCTGCGCCGCACCACGCCGGCGTTGCAAAACGTCGGTCAAGTGGATGGATCGGGGGACCCGGCTTCTTGAATTCCAGCGCAGGCGGCCGGTGAAGGCACAATGCCCCGCATGAACCCTTGGACCCGCATCACCTCCGAACCCGACGCCTTGGGCGAGTCGCCCTTTTGGCAAGCGCAAGAGCAGCGCCTGTGCTGGGTGGACATTCCCGGCAAGCGCATTGCCCGCGTTCAGCTGGACGGCTTGCAGGCCCTTGGCCCGGTTGAGTACTGGCCTTTGACGCAAGAGCCCGGCTGCATCGCACCTGTGCAGGGGGGCGGCTTGGTCGTGGCCCTGCGCGATGGCATTTATCTGGCAAGCGAATGGGGTGGCCTCTTGCAGTTGCTGGCGGCCGCGCCGTATGACACGAGCAAGCAACGCTTCAACGACGGCAAGTGTGACGCGCAAGGCCGATTTTGGGCAGGCAGCCTGTACGAGCCCAAAGACCAGGCGTTGGGCGTGCTGTACATGCTGGATGGCCAAGGCTTGCACGCCATGGTGGGCGGCGTGAGAGATGGCGTCCAGCAGGGTGTTGTGACGGCCAACGGCCTGGCCTGGTCACCCGACGGCCGCACCGCTTACTGGGCCGACACCGCCGCGCACCAGGTGCGCGCTTTTGACTTTGACGCCGCCAGCGGCCAACTCAGCAACCCCCGCGTGTTCCACCAAGCCCCCCCCAAACCCGCAGGTTGGGCCTGGGGCTGCGCCATCCCTTATGGCGGCCGGCCCGACGGCGCGGCGGTGGACGCAGAAGGGTGCTACTGGTCCGCTCAATACGAAGGCGGCCGCCTGCTGCGCATCTCGCCAAAAGGCGAGGTGCTGGCCGAAGTGCCCACCCCGGCGCTGTGCCCCACCATGCCCTGCTTTGGCGGGCCGGACCTGAAGACCTTGTTTGTCACGACTGCTCGCCACGGTCGAAGCGATGCGGAGCTGGCAAAGTACCCGGGTGCGGGGTGCGTTTGGGCGATGCGGGTGGAGGTAGCGGGCTTGCCGGTGAACGGTTTTAAGGTCCATACCCATAAAAAACTGGCTGATTTGGGCATCGAACCGTTGCCTACCCGGGGTGCCAATATCACCAACGAGCTGGTAGATCGCCTGAGGGATGCGGAAGGGATTTGAAGTCGTTTCACCTTTCTTCAGTCCTCATCAATTTCCCACAACCTGCCCGTTCAAAAAATTCACGCACGCGTCTAAGCGTGGGCGTTACCATCGTTGCCCATGGACGTCCAACTCAATTCACTCATCGACGCTGTGCGCTCTGCCGCAGCCCAAGGCCGCACATGGCGTTTGCGCGGCGGTGGCAGCAAAGACTTTTGGGGCCAAAGCCTCTCGGGCGAGGTGCTGGACACCCGGGCCTACCGCGGCATCGTCAGCTACGAGCCCAGCGAGTTGGTGGTGACGGTGCGTTGTGGCACGCCCCTGGCCGAGCTGGAAGCCGCCTTGGCCGAAAAAGGCCAGTGCCTGGCGTTTGAGCCGCCACATTTCGGCCCCCATGCGACGGTGGGCGGCATGGTGGCCGCGGGTTTGAGCGGCCCGGCCCGCGCCACGGCTGGCGCTGTGCGTGACTATGTGTTGGGCGCGCGCTTCATCAATGGCTTGGGTGAGCACCTGACCTTTGGCGGCCAGGTCATGAAAAACGTGGCCGGTTACGACGTGAGCCGCTTGATGGCGGGCAGCTGGGGCACGCTGGGCCTGATCACCGAGGTCAGCCTCAAGGTCTTGCCGGTGGCCCCGGCCGAGGCGACCTTGATGATCGCGGGTTTGGCCCAAAGCCCGGCCTTGGATTTGCTGCACCGCTGGGGCGGTCAACCCCTGCCCTTGAACGCCAGCGCTTGGGTGCGCGACCCCACGGCGCAGCCCGAGGCTGATTATTTGTTTGTGCGCTTGCGTGGTGCGGTGGCCGCGGTGCAGTCGGCCATGGCCCGGATGAGTGCCGATGCCGTGGCGCTGGGCGCTCAGGTTCAGGCCATGGACAACGCAGAAGCCGCGCAAGACTGGCGCGCCAGCGGTGAGCAACTGTTGCCGTTTTTTGACGCCCCCAGTGTCGATGCCTGCCTTTGGCGTTTGTCGGTGCCGCAAACCGCGCCCTTGCTGGATTTGCCCTACGCCCAATACATCGAATGGCAAGGCGCGCAGCGCTGGCTCTGGGCACCCGCTTCTGCGGCCGTGGCCTTGCGTGAGCTGGCGCAATCGCTCGGCGGCCATGCCACTTTGTTCCGCGCCAGCGCCAAGCAGGCCGAGGTGGACAAAGCCGCTGGTGTGAACACCCCACTGGACGCTGTGCAGCAGCGCATCCAGCAGCAATTGCAAAAGCAGTTCGACCCCCACGGCGTGTTCGCCACCGGTCGCATGCAACCCCTCTGAGGCGAACCTTCATGCAAACCAACCTCGCCCCCGAATACCAAAACACCCCCGAAGGCCTGGAGGCCGAGGCCATCCTGCGCAAGTGCGTGCACTGCGGCTTTTGCACCGCCACTTGCCCCACCTACCAACTGCTGGGCGACGAGCTGGACGGCCCACGTGGCCGCATCTACCTGATGAAGCAGGTGCTCGAAGGCGAAACGCCCACCCGCAAAACCCAGATGCACCTGGACCGGTGCCTGACCTGCCGCAACTGCGAAAGCACCTGCCCAAGCGGCGTGCAATACGGGCATTTGGTCGACATCGGTCGCAAGTTGGTGGACGCCAAAGTCGAGCGCCCCGCCAGCGAAAAGCTGGTGCGTTGGGCGCTCAAAGAAGGCTTGCCCTCGCCCTTGTTTGCCCCGGCCATGAAGATGGGCCAGATGGTGCGCGGCTTGCTGCCCGAAAGCCTGAAGGCCAAAGTGCCAGCGCCGCAAAATGCCGGTGCCTGGCCCACCGCGCAGCACGCCCGCAAAGTGCTGATGCTTGCGGGCTGCGTGCAGCCGAGCATGAGCCCCAACATCAACACCGCCACCGCCCGCGTGCTGGACGCCGCAGGCATCCAGGCCGTGACCGCACCCAAGGCCGGTTGCTGTGGCGCGCTCAAGTTCCACCTGAACGACCACGATGGCGGAAAAGACCACATGCGCGCCAACATCGATGCCTGGTGGCCGCTGGTCGAGAGCGGTGAGGTGGAGGCCATCGTGATGAACGCCTCGGGCTGCGGCGTCATGGTCAAGGACTACGGCCATGTGCTCAAAGAAGACCCGGTCTATGCCGACAAAGCCGCCCGCATCGGTGCCTTGACCCAAGACCTGAGTGAGTTGCTGCCCGAGTTGGTGCCACTGCTCAAGGACAAGCTGAAACCCGAAGCCCTGCAAGCTGCAGGCTTGCAGGCCTACCACCCGCCCTGCACGCTGCAACACGGCCAGCAGCTCAAAGGCGGCGTCGAAAAGCATTTGGGCGATCTGGGCTTTCAGATCAAGGTCACGGCCAACGAGTCCCACCTGTGCTGCGGCTCGGCCGGCACTTACAGCGTGCTCAACCCGGATTTGTCCAAGCAGCTGCGCGACCGCAAGCTCGGCCACCTGAACGCACTGCAGCCGCAGGGCGTGCTGAGCGCCAACATCGGCTGCATCACCCACCTGCAAAGCGGCAGCGGCCTGCCGGTGCGGCATTGGGTGGAGTTGCTGGACGAGGCGATCAGTGGCTGAGTGAATTAATGGGCCAGAACCCCGGCGATATCGCTGACGGAAATCACCTCAACCCCTTCGGCGAACGGCCAACGGTGCTGCACGGGGGCCACGATGTAGGTTTTTTCGGGTTGCACGTCTTGCAGGGATTGCCAGAAGCCTTTGGTGACTTTGGGCGCAACGCTGAACTTGATTTCGAAACCGATTTTTCGCTGTCCTGCTTCCACCACCACATCCAGCTCGGCACCCGCCGCTGTTCTGTAAAACGACAGGCTGGCCCCGGCGGGCACGTGGGCGGCAATCTGGTCGATGACAAAGCCCTCCCAAGATGCACCCGTCATGGGGTGGCCTTGCAGGTCGTCCGGATGCCTCAAGCCCAGAAGGCTGTGCAGCAGACCGCTGTCACGGACATAGACCTTGGGCGCCTTGACCAAGCGCTTGCCCAAGTTGGCGTGATAGGGCTCGAGTTTTCTGACCAGCAGCGCACCCACCATGTGATCCAGCCAGCGATTGACCGTGGGGGCGCTCACGTCCAGTGAGTTGGCGATGGCCGATGCATTGAACAGCTGGCCATGCACATGCGCCAGCATGCGCCAAAAGCGGCGCAAACTTTCGGCATCCACGCGCAAGCCCAGAGCTGGCAAATCGGTGTGCAGCAGGTGGCGGATGAACGCATCGCGCCAGGCCCAAGAAGCGTGTGAATCGACGGCGGTGAAGCTGGGCGGAAAGCCGCCGCGCACCCACAAGTCCTGCACGGTGCTGAGGTCCGAGCCGACTTCGTTGACGAGGAGCGGGAACATGTCGATCAGACTCAGCCGTCCAGCCAAGGATTGGGATTGACGCAGCAATTCAAACGAAGCCGAGCCCAGCAAGACAAAACGCCCGGGACGACGGACGCGGTCGATTTCACCGCGCAACACCGAAAACAGCTGCGGTGCATTTTGAACTTCGTCCAAGATGACCAGCCGGTCTGCGTGGGCTTGCAAAAACAGCGGGCCTTCGCCTAGGCGTGCCTGATCTTGTGGGGATTCAAGGTCCAGGTAAATGGCATTGGGATGGGTGTCCAGCAGAGCACGGGCCAAGGTGGTTTTGCCAATCTGGCGCGCTCCCAAAATGGCAACGGCTGGACTCCATGTGAGGTGTGAGGCCAGAGTACTTTGAGCGTTGCGTTTGAACATCCTTGTATTTTAAATATGACATATTCAAAATACAAGGATAAAAATACTGTTCATAAGCATTTAACCCAAACCCGCCTGAAATTCCGCGCTGAAGCGGTACAGCAAGCTGTGGTCAACGGTTGGTGCAGAAACAAGCGCACTGCCAGTGCATTTTGTTGGCGCTCAGATTTCAAGGATGAATTGAAAAATCTTGGCGCTTTGAGCGTATTCAACCGAAGTTCGAAGTCCTTGTCCCCCGTCCGGCCAGGCCTATGCGCGAACACGCCAATATGCCCACCCGGGTAGTATTCAGCGCTGGATGTGAGACCGCGCTTGCAAAGCGCAAACAAAGGACAAGACGATGGCGATACCTTGGTTGATGGCGCTCAAAGTGATTCCCTGGGGCGACGTGATCGAGCACGCGCCTTCGGTGCTCAAAGCGGCGCGCAAGCTGATGGACCGCCAGCCCCCGGCGTCGTCAGATCCATCAGGCGCCCCATCCACACAAACGCCCGTGAGTGCGGTGCCCAGTTTGGGTGAACTCAAAAACGCCTTGATCACGGCACAAGGTCAGATCGAGCGCCAAGCCCAAACCCAACGCGAACTCACCGAAACGCTGACCGAGTTGGCCGAACAAAACGCGCGCCTGGTCAGCGCCGTGGAAGTGCTGCGCCTGCGCACGCGCTTGTTGCTGTGGGGTGGCGCGGCCCTGTTGCTGTGGTTGGCCGTGCTGACTTGGCAGGTTTGACGGGATGCAGGCCCGAGGTGATGCAGGCGCCGTGGGCGCCGTCGCTCAAGCGGCCAGCGCCGCCTCAATGTCTTTGGCGATTTTTTCTGGCGAGTCTTGCGGCGCATAGCGCTTGATCACACGGCCGTCGCGCCCCACCAGAAACTTGGTGAAGTTCCACTTGATGCCCTTGCTGCCCAAAATGCCTGGGGCCTCTGCGGTGAGCCACTGGTAAAGAGGGTGGGCACCGTCGCCATTGACCTTGATCTTGCTCATCATCTGAAAGCTGACGCCGTAGTTCTTCTGGCAGAAGCTGGCAATTTGCGCATCGTCGCCCGGGTCTTGGCTGGCGAACTGGTTGCAGGGAAACCCCAGCACCGCCAGGCCCTGGCCTGCGTATTTCTGGTGCAACTTTTCCAGCCCCGTGAACTGGGGCGTGAAGCCGCAGGCACTGGCGGTGTTCACGATCAGCATCACCTGACCTTGGTAGCGCGACAGGGGCACGGTTTGGTGGTCGATGCTTTGGGCTTCGAGTTCGTACAGGCTCATGGGGTGCGTTCCGTGTTGTTTGAACAGAGGGTCATCATGCCAGTGACAGCCCATGGCCGTGCAGGCCGTTTTACTTTTCCTTGTGACCCGGACCAACGATGGACAGCAAAGCCGCCAGCAAAATCAAGGCCCCGCCGAGCAGTGTTCGGGTTTCCCACTGCGAGGCATCCAGCAGCACCGACGACACGCTGGCAAACAGCACCTCGGACAGCATGACCAGCGCCGTGGTGTGGGCGGCCAAGCGTGCAGCGCCGTATTGCAGCGCCAAATTGCCCAATAAAAACGAGATGCCCAGCAGGGCCACGAGCGGCAGCCAAGTCCAGCTCGGGGCCGCGCCGATGGCCACGACGCCCGTGATCAAACCCGCCATGGCCGCCAGCGAGGCCATGACCGCACCGCCGCCAAACATGGCCAGGGTGCGCGAGGTGCTGGGGGTGTCCTTGAGCTTGAGCAGCAAAGCGTTGGTGATGGCAAAAGTCAGGCCGCCCATCAGGGCCAAACCGTCGGCCAGGCTTTCAGGCACAGGCCAGGGTGTCTCGGGCGTTTTGAGCACGATGAACAAACCGGCCAGCGCCAGCACCAAACGCAGCAAGGCCATGGCGGTGGGTTTTTCGCCCAACAGCCACCAAGCCACCAGCACGGACCACGCGGGCATCAAATAAAACAGCAACACCACGCGCACCACGTCGCCGACGGTGACGGCCCAGTTGAAGCCCACATTGGTCAGGCCCGAGGCCAGCAGCAAGAGCCACAATCCGGGCTGGCCGCGCCAGCTCAGCAGTTGTCCGCTGCGCCACAGCCACAAGGCAATGGCGCTGAACACAAAGGCATAGACCATCGCCGTGGCCCAAAGGGGGTGCAGGCCTTGTGCCTCAAGCTGTTTGAAAGGCCACCAGCAAACGCCCCAAACAAAAGCGTTGAACAGGAGTCCCGCAACAGAAAGGGTTTGAGGGGAGATCGCGCCCATGCGTGGGCAGATCAGGGCGCGTCGCCAGAGGCCTTGGCGGCCAGCGTGGCTTGGCGCTTGCGCCACCAGCGCCAGCCCAGCCAGGCCACGCCGATGCCCAGCAAGGCAAAAATGCCATGCTGGAATTGGCGCAGCACGCCAAACATCCAGTCCCAGTTTTGTGCGCCAAAGTAACCGAGGTACACCCAGATCGGCACGCTGATCAAGGCGGCAAAGCCGTCCATGAAAAACCAAGTGGCCAAGCTCACACGTTGGCTCATGCCGGCCGAAAAGAAGACCGGGGTGCGCAGACCGGGTAAAAACCGGGCCACAAACATGACCCATTTGCCATATTTCTGAAAGGCGTCTTGGGCGCTGGCAAAGCGCTCGGGGGTCAAGATTTTGCGAAAGCCGGGCAATTGGGAAATGCGTTGGCCATACAAGCGGCCCAGGGTGAACATCAGGCCATCACCGACCATGACGCCCGCCATGCCCACGGCAAACATGGTGTTCACATCGGCATGGCCCAAGCCCGCGATGACGCCGCCCGTGACCAAGGTCACGTCTTCAGGAACAGGAACGCCAAAGCCGCAAATCAACAACATCACAAACACAGCCAAATAGCCGTATTCGGTGAAGATGGGCATCAAAAACTGAAAAACTTCCATGGATTACAAGGTTCAGCCAACGCCTGAACAGCTCAGACGGAATGCGCGGGTTAACAGGCAGCGGGCCAGTGTAATTCATTTACAAACCCCTTCCAGACTCGGGAATGGTGCGGTTCAAAGGGCAAATGGCCCTCACTGGAAGGCTCTTTGAAGCTGGCATACTTGATTGGCACATTTCGCGCTCAGACCCCATGCCCCGTCCCATTCAAGCCACGATCCACACCGCCGCCTTGCGCCACAACCTGAGCCAGGCGCGGCAAGCTGCGCCAGATGCCCAGGCTTGGGCCGTGGTCAAGGCCAATGCCTATGGGCATGGCATCGAGCGGGTATTTGAAGGCCTGCGTGGGGCCGATGGTTTTGCCCTCTTGGATTTGACAGAGGCCGAGCGGGTTCGCGCCCTGGGCTGGCGAGGCCCCATCTTGCTGCTCGAAGGCGCTTTTGAGGCGAGAGACCTGGAGCTGTGCTCGCGCCTGCACCTGTGGCACACGGTGCATTGCGACGCGCAAATCGACATGCTGGCGCTGCACAAGACGCACGAGCCGCACCGGGTCTTTCTCAAGATGAACTCGGGCATGAACCGGCTGGGTTTTGCGCCGCAGCGCTTTCGCTCGGCCTGGACACGCCTGAATGCCCTGCCCCAGGTGGATGAAATCTCGCTCATGACCCATTTCAGCGATGCCGATGGCCCCAAAGGCATCGCCGAACAAATGGCCCGATTTGAAGAAGCCACCCGCGACTTGCCCGGCGAGCGCACGCTGAGCAACAGTGCGGCGAGCTTGCGGCACAGCCAAGATGTGGCCGTCAAGGCCGACTGGATTCGCCCTGGCATTGCCGTGTACGGCAGCTCGCCCGACTTTCCCGAACACAGCGCCGCGCACTGGGGCCTGCAGCCGGCCATGAGCCTGAATGCACAGATCATCGCGGTGCAGCATTTGCAAGCAGGCGACAGCGTGGGTTATGGCTCGAGCTTTGTGGCCGAGCAAGCCATGCGCATTGGCGTGGTGGCTTGCGGCTATGCCGACGGTTACCCGCGCATTTGCCCCACGGGCACGCCCGTGCTGGTGGACGGCGAGCGCGGGCGTACCGTGGGCCGAGTGAGCATGGACATGCTCACGGTTGACTTGGGTCCTTTCCCGGATGCCGACCTTGGCAGCACGGTCACGCTCTGGGGACAATCGGCCCAGGGCGCTGTGCTCGGCATCGACGAGGTGGCACAGGCGGCGGGCACCGTGGGCTATGAGCTCATGTGTGGGCTGGCCCCGCGGGTGCCGGTGGTGCAAGACTGACGGTTTGCTGCGCCGGAGACATGGCCGCGTGCCATGTGGACCCACAATCGCCCCCATGCCCCACAGCGCCTCTCTTCACCGCCACGACCAGCGTGCTTTGCTCATTGCTTTGGTGTTGGTGGTCATCTGGGGCGGCAACTTCACACTGCAAAAGTACCTGTTTGACCTGATCACCCCTGGCGGTTTTTTGTGGGCGAGGTACCTGCTCATGCCCAGCTGTGCGCTCTTGTTGATGCGCTGGCGATTTGGCCTGTGGCTGCCGCCTTTGCCTCGCCAAGACTGGATGCACATGGCTTGGCTGGGTTTCATCGGGCATTCATTGCATGTGGGCCTGGTCACCTATGGCATCCACTGGTCCACCGCTTTTTCCAGCTCGGTCATCTTGGCTTGCGGGCCTATTTTCACCTTGCTGATCTTGCACAAGCAGGGCCTGGAGCGCCTCAGCTGGCCTCAAATCATGGGGGTGTCTTTGGCCTTTTGCGGGGTGTTGATGTTCTTGTCTGACAAGTTGCTCGGCGGCAACTGGCGTGCAGGGGGTGGGGATCTGGTGCTGTTGGTGGCGGCCGGGTTCTTCTCTTATTACACCGTGGCGGTCAAACCGGTGATGCAAAAGCATGGCCCGGTGCTGACCATGGGTTACGCCACATTGCTCGGCGGTTTGCCGGTGATGCTCATGTCGGTGCCCGCCGGCATGGCGGCCAATTGGGCCGCACTGGATTTTTGGGCCTGGGTGGGCTTGTTCTGGTCGATCCTGGTTTCGGCCTTCATCGGATGGCTGGCTTGGGGCTGGATCAACAACGTGCGCGGCGTGGCCCGCACCGCCCCGTTGATGTACTTGATGCCACCCATGGCAGGGCTGTTTGCCTGGGCGCTGTCGGGTGAGCACTACACCTGGATCAAGATCGCAGGCGCAGGCGTGACTTTGTTGGGTGTGGCGCTGGCGCAGTACGCCGGGCAAATCAAGTGGCGCTTGCGCTGAGGTGCCTCAACGCAGCCAGGTGTCGTAGGCCGTTTTACAAATCAGGGCCAGCACCACCAAGATGAACACGTAGCGCACAAAGCCCGAGCCGTGTTTCAGCGCCAGCCGAGTGCCGATCAAGCTGCCCACCACGTTGGACACCGCCATGGCCAAAGCCAAATGCCACCAGACATGGCCTTGAATGGCAAACAGCACGAGCGCTGAAAAGTTGGTGGCCACATTGATCAGTTTGGCCGAGGCTGAGGCGTTCAAGAAGTCATAGCCCATCAGCCGCACATAAGCAAAGACCAAAAAACTGCCCGTGCCTGGCCCGAAAAAACCGTCGTAAAACCCGATCACCAGGCCAATGCCAGCGGCCATCCAGGCCTCTTGGGCGCCAACGAAACGGGGTGCATGGCTGCGTCCCAGGTCTTTTTTGGCCACGGTGTAGACCAGCAGCACCGCCAGCAGCAGCGGCAGCGCTTTGCGAAACAAGGTGGGGTCGACTTGTGTGACCACCCAAGCGCCAGCGAGAGAGCCAAGCAAGCCCGCACCCGCAGCGGGGAGCAGTGAGCGCCAAGGCATGACCACTTTGCGGCTGTATTGAACCGTGGCAAAAGCGGTGCCCCAGATCGATGCGCTTTTGTTGGTGCCAAACAAAGTGGCGGGTGCTGCACCGGGAAAGGTGGCGAACAGGGCGGGCAGCAAGATCAGGCCACCGCCGCCGACGATGGCGTCAATCAGCCCGGCCAACAGCGAAGCCAGCGAAACAATCAGTAATTCCATGCGGGGGATTGTGGCACTCCGTGGGTGCAGCCCCTGTCTCGAGGATGCGGTGAAACAGGCAAAAAAAAAGCGCCGCTTGCGCGACGCTTAGAAAATTGACACCTCGTTCGGATGTTCGATGCTTTTCGAGTTTTTAGGCTTGAGTGTCTCCTCGGCCCTCGGGATGCAGATACTGCTTTGCATCGAGTGCATGAAATGTAAGTGACCCAGCGTACTGTGCCACTCAGGGATTTCCCGACTCGGGGGAAATCCCTGCCCCTCATTGATGCGCTACGGACCAAAAAGAGCGCTTTGTGTTGCAGCGGACACCCGTGGCGTTTATTTGGCCGTTGGCATCACAAACTCGGCACCCTTGCCAATGCTCTCGGGCCAGCGCTGCATGATGGACTTTTGCTTCGTGTAGAAACGCACGCCTTCTTCGCCATAAGCGTGCATGTCACCAAACAGGCTGCGCTTCCAACCGCCAAAGCCGTGCCAGGCCATGGGCACCGGGATCGGCACGTTGATGCCGACCATGCCCACCTGAATGCGACGCGAGAACTCACGCGCCACGTTGCCGTCACGGGTGAAGCAGGAGACGCCGTTGCCGAACTCGTGGTCGTTGATGATTTGTACCGCGGTGGCAAAGTCGGGCACGCGCACGCAACTCAACACGGGGCCAAAGATTTCTTCTTTGTAGATCTTCATGTCGGTGCTCACGTGGTCAAACAACGTGCCGCCCAGCCAGAAACCTTGCTCGCAACCGGCACCCGCTTGGGCACCGTCAAACACGCGGCCGTCCACCAAGAGCTTGGCGCCTTCGGCCACGCCCGCGTCGATGTAGCCCTTGATGCGCTGACGCGCAGCGTCGGTCACAATGGGGCCCATTTCGGCGGCCAAGTTTTCACCGTTGAGCACTTGCAGCGCCTTGGTACGCTCGATCAGCTTGGGCAAGATCTTGTCGGCCACATCGCCTACCAGCACCGCCACGCTGATCGCCATGCAGCGCTCACCGGCCGAGCCGTAACCTGCGCCGATCAGCGCATCCACCGTCTGGTCGATGTCGGCGTCGGGCATGACCACCAAGTGGTTTTTCGCGCCGCCCAGGGCCTGCACGCGCTTGCCGTGGTGCGCGCCAGTTTCGTAGATGTAGTTGGCAATCGGGGTGGAGCCGACAAAGCTGATGGCTTTCACATCGGGGTGCTCCAGCAGCGCGTCTACGGCTTCTTTGTCGCCTTGCACCACGTTGAACACGCCATCGGGCAGGCCTGCTTTTTTCAGCAACTCGGCCATGAACAACGAAGGCGTGGGGTCGGTCGGGCTGGGCTTCAAGATGAAGGTGTTGCCCGCCGCGATCGCGACCGGGAACATCCACATGGGCACCATGACCGGGAAGTTGAAGGGCGTGATGCCTGCGACCACGCCCAAAGGCTGGCGCAGCGTCCAGTTGTCGATGCCAGTCGAGACCTGGTCGGTGAAGTCGCCTTTGAGCAGCTGCGGGATGCCGGTGGCAAATTCCACGATGTCGATGCCGCGGCTCACCTCGCCTTGTGCGTCGGTGAACACCTTGCCGTGCTCGGCGGTGATCATGTGGGCCAATTCGTCCTTGTGGGTGTTGAGCAGCTCGAGGAACTTGAACATCACGCGGGCGCGGCGCAGCGGCGGCGTGTCGGCCCAGGCCGGGAAAGCCGCTTGCGCAGCGGCCACGGCTTTGGCCACTTCGGCGCTGTTGGCCAGCGCCACGTTGCCGGTCACGGCGCCGGTGGCGGGGTTGGTCACAGGCTGGCTGCGGCCCGAAGTGCCTGCGGTGACTTGGCCGCCGATGTAATGACCGATTTGGGAAATGCTCATCTGGGACTTTCGTTGTGGATGTGGGAGCGCGCCCCTGCGCGCGAAATGCTTTGATTTGCATGCAGTGTAGGCACCCCCGCCACCCCCCGCAATGCCGCAAATCTGAATTGATTGTTCAAAATAGTGAACAATGTGCAGATGGAAGAGCAAAAAATCAACACCTTGTGGACGCACCTGCACTGGCTCAGCGTGCTGGCCCAGCAGGGCAGCTACACGGCGGCGGCGGCCCGTTTGGGGGTGAGCAAGGCCGCCATGAGCCAGCGCATTGCCGAGCTCGAGCGTGCGGCCAAAGTCACCCTGGTGCAGCGCACCACCCGCAGCCTGCGCCTGACCGAGGCGGGCCAGCGGCTGGTGGATGACACCCGCACCTCGTTCGAGCAGATCGCGCAAAGCTTTGCCCAGGTCCGCGACTTGGCCGAACAGCCCAGTGGCTTGCTGCGGGTGACCGCGCCCGTGGCGCTGGCCAGGCAGCAGCTCGTGCCCTTGTTCGCCGCTTATCTGCAAGACTTTCCGGATGTGCGCATCGAGCTGGACCTGTCCGACCGGCTGAGCGCCTTGGCCACCGAAGGCTATGACCTGGCGATTCGCCACACCGCCCGCCCGCCCGACACCCACGTGGCTTGGGCGCTGTGCGCCACCGAGTCGGTGCTGGTGGCCACCCGCGCTTACATCGCTCAATTTGGCGAACCGCAAAACCCGGCCGAGCTGCAAGCCCACAACTGCCTGCATTACCCGCGCTCGCAAGACACCCCGGCCTGGACCTTTGAGCCGCGCGAGCCTTCAGGCGGGGGCGAACGGATCACGGTGCCGGTGAGTGGCCGCTTTGCCGCCAACAACAGCGAAGCCCTGCGCGAAGCCGCACTCACGGGCGCAGGCATTGCCCTCATGCCCGACTTCAGCGCCCAGGCCGAGTTGCGCAAGGGCCAGTTGGTGCGCGTGCTGCCGGGCTGGAAACCCGTGGGGGCTTTTGCCGAAACCATCTACGCCATCCGTCCGTACGCGCCGCACGTGCCCCGCGCCGTGGCGGCGTTGGTGGCGCATTTGAGGGCTGGCTTGGCCAATGGGTTCGGTGTCTGAACCCGCCGTGAAGGCCGGGTGAAGCCAAATTGAGCGCCCAGCTCAATGACCAGCCAGCACCGGAAACAGCTTGTGCAGCCCGTCGGCCATCACCTCGACGGCCAGCGCGGCCAAAATCAAACCCATCAGCCGGGTCATGACGTTGATGCCGGTTTTGCCCAGAATGCGGGCAATCGGCGTGGCCAGTGAAAAGCACAAAGCCGTGGCCAAGGCGATGACCACGCCGTAGCCGACCAAGGTGCCCAGTTGGGCGAAGTTCTTGGCTTTTTCGGCGTAAATCACCACCGTGGACATGGTGGCCGGGCCGGTCAGCAGCGGGATGGTCAGCGGCACCACGGCGATGCTGGCCCCCATGGCGGCTTTGGCTTCGGCGTCATGCACCTCATCGGCATTGGCGCGGGCTTCAGCGGGTTGGGCGTTGAGCATGGACAGCGCGGCGGTCAACAGCAGCATGCCGCCGCCCACTTGAAAGCTGGCCAGCGAGATGCCGAAGAACTCCAGGATTTGCAGGCCCAGCAGGGCGCTGGCGGCGATCACCACGAAGGCCGAAAAGGACGACACCCAAATGGTTTTTTTGCGCTGGGCCGCGCTGAAGCCTTGGGTGTAGTGGATGAAAAAAGGGACGATGGCCAAAGGGTTGACGATGGCCAGCAGGGTGATGAGTGGTTTGAAATCCATCGCCCGATTGTGCCCGGCTTGCTCAAAAGCCAAGCCGCTTAAAACGCGCGTGGGGTGGGAGGCCGCCCCCGCGGCCGAACGCTGGTCGTGCCATGGCACGCATGCGCGAGCAGGTGCTCGCGCCCACGGGGGTCAGTGGGGGGCTGCTGGGTGGCGCCTTCGGAACATGCCCCAGCCTTCCATGTGCAGCACCTTGTCGCCGTGCTGGTTGAACATTTCCCACAGGTTGCGCGTCATGCCCACATCCGGGCGCTTGCCCATGGGTTTGGTCTCGAGCATGGTGGACTGCAGTCGCAAGGTGTCTCCGGGGTAAACCGGTTTGAGCCATTTGATGTTTTCCAGGCCCGGCGAGCCGAGGCTGGAGGTTTCGCACAGGAAGTTGGTCACCATCAGGCGCATGGCCATGGAACAGGTGTGCCAGCCGCTGGCCGACAGGGCGCCAAACACCGAGGCCTTGGCCGCCTCGTCGTTCAGGTGAAAGGGCTGCGGGTCGAACTGGGTGGCGAAGGCGATGATCTCTTCGCGGGTGGGCGTGATGGTGCCCAGGTCACGCACCTCGCCGGGGGCAAAGTCTTCCCAGTAATACTTGAACTCGGCCATCAGCGGCCTCCTGACACGTCGATCAAGCTCATGGTGGTGTAGCTGGCCGCGTCGGACAAGAGCCAGACGATGCTTTGCGCCACCTCGTCGGCGGTGCCGCCGCGCTGCATGGGCACCAGGTGCTGCAGGTCTTTGACGCGGTTGGGCAGGCCGCCCGAGGCGTGGATGTCGGTGTCAATCAGACCCGGACGGACGGCATTGACGCGCACGCCTTCGGCAGCGACCTCTTTGGCCAGGCCCAGGGTGAAGGCGTCGATGGCGCCTTTGGCCGAGGCGTAGTCCACGTACTGGCCTGGCGACCCCAGACGTGCGGCGGCGCTTGACACGTTGACGATGCTGCCGCCTTCGCCGCCGTAGAGCGTGCTCATGCGCCGCAAGGCTTCGCGGGCGCAGACGATGCTGCCAATCACATTGATGTCGAACATGCGTTTGAGTCGCGCCACGCTCATGTCGGCCACGCGTGCGTAAACGTCGACCACGCCCGCGTTGTTGACCAGGCCCGACAGGCGGCCCAGTTTGGCATCGATGTGCTCGTACATGCGCATGACCTGCGCTTCGTCCGCCACATCGGCCTGCACGGCGATGGCGTTGCCGCCCGTGCCGCGGATCTGGCGCACCACCTCGTCAGCGGCCAGCGAATTGGCGGTGTAGTTCACGGCCACCGACCAGCCGTTTTGGGCTGCCAAAAGGGCCGTGGCTGCCCCGATCCCCCGGCTGCCGCCGGTCACCAACAAGACCTTGTTCATCGCGTGTCTCCTGCAAAAATGTTCGCTTGCGGTTAAAACCGTTGCTTCGAAGATTACACAACACGCCAGGAGACAGCATGGGTCGCACAGTGGACTATTACCTCGCCCCCCAAAGCCCGTGGGCTTATTTGGGCCACCAGCGCTTGGCTGATATCTTGCAGCGCAGCGGGGCGACGGTGCGGGTCATGCCCATCGATTTGGGCGGCAAGGTGTTCCCGATTTCGGGCGGCTTGCCTTTGGGCCAGCGTGCACCGCAGCGCCAGGCTTACCGTTTGGTGGAGTTGCAGCGCTTCAGTGCCCACCTGAATGCGCCTTTGAACCTCAAGCCCAAGTATTTCCCGGTGGGCGGCGACGACGCGGCTCGGCTCATCATCGCGGCCGACTTGGCCCAGGGTGCCTCAGCGGCCATGAAGATGGCCGGCGCCATCTTGGCGGCTTGCTGGGCACAAGAGCGCAACATGGCCGACGAAAAAGTCTTGGCCGAGTTGCTGACCGAGCAAGGTTTGCCTGCGGCTTTGCTGGAGCGTTCGCACAGCCAAGCCGTGCAAGAGCGCTACGAGAGCTACACCCAGGCGGCCATCGATGCGGGTGTGTTTGGCGCACCCAGCTATGTGGTCGATGGTGAAATTTTTTGGGGCCAGGACCGTCTTGACTTTGTCGAACGTGTGCTGACCCATTGATGTGTGGCCAACAATGAAGGAGTGAGCATGGGAACGATGATGGAACTGCAAGCCGCGGACGGCACCAGGGTGCCGGCCTATGAAGCGCGGCCCACAGGCACGCCCAAGGGCGCGGTGGTGGTGATCCAGGAGATTTTTGGCGTCAACAGCCACATCCGCCAAGTGGCCGACGGCTATGCGGCCGAGGGTTATCTGGCTGTCGCGCCAGCGGCGTTTCACCGGGTCAAGCCCGGTGTCGAGCTGGGCTACAGCGACCCCGACATGGGCGAAGGATTTGGCTACAAGACCGCGGTGGAGGCCTTGCCAGCCCCAGGCGTGATGCCAGACATCCAGGCCGCCATTGACCACGCGGCCAAGGTCTCCGGTGGCAAGGTCGGTATCGTGGGTTATTGCTGGGGCGGACTGCTGACCTGGCGCGCCGCATGCACCTTGAAGGGCCTGAGTGCGGCGGCACCTTATTACGGTGGCGGTGTGACGACCGAGGCCGAAATGGCGCGCCACCCCCAAGTGCCCGTGTTGGCCCACTTTGCCGACGAAGACAAATGGATTCCCTTGGACACGGTGCAGGCGTTTCAAAAGGCACATCCCGAAGTGCAGGTCCAGACCTATGCAGCGCACCACGGTTTCAACTGTGACCAGCGCGGTGCCTGGCACGCGCCTTCCGCACAGTTGGCGCGCGAGAGGACCTTGGCTTTTTTTGCCAAACATTTGGGCTGACACCAGGCCCGCGACAAGGCTCTTTACCAGGCCCTTTCAGAGGCCCGGTATGTTGTAGGAGGCTGCCCCTGCAGCCGAAGAGTGGTTCGGTGTTGGTGCCTGAAGGGGCATGAGCGCTGCACTTGCATTCGCGAGCAGGGGCTCGCTCCCACCAAAAAGAGGCAGTTACAAGGCTCAGATGTTGTGGGAGGCTGCCCCTGCAACCGAAGAGTGGTTCGGTGTTGATGCTTGAGCGGGCATGAGCGCTGCACTTGCATTCGCGAGCAGGGGCTCGCTCCCACCAAAAAGAGGCAGTTACAAGGCTCAGATGTTGTGGGAGGCTGCCCCTGCAGCCGAAGAGTGGTTCGCTGTTGGTGCCTGAAGGGGCATGAGCGCTGCACTTGCATTCGCGAGCAGGGGCTCGCTCCCACAAAACAGGGGCAGGCACCAGGCTCAGATGTTGTGGGAGGCTGCCCCTGCAGCCGAAGAGATGTTCGCTGTTGGTGCCTGAAGGGGCATGAGCGCTGCACTTGCATTCGCGAGCAGGGGCTTACTCCCACCAAAAAGGGGCAGGCACCAGGCTCAGTCGCCGGTGCGTGCCAGGTAGCGTTTGCGCCAGAACACCAAGCCCATGGTGGTGGCAATCGTGCCCATGCCACCCAGCGTCCACCAAAACCCGGTGGCCGTGTGCAGCCATGGCATGAATTCGAAGTTCATGCCGAACACGGCCGCGATCAGGTTCAGGGGCAAAAAAATCGCGGTCAGCGCGGTCAGCGTGCGCATGATGTCGTTGGTGCGGTTGCCTTGCACATTGAAGTGCATTTGCACCGCGGTTTCGGTGTTGTGCTCCAAGCGGCGCACATGTTGGACCACCCGGTCGATGTGTTCCAGCACATCGCGGCTGCGGATTTTCAGCAACTCGTGTTCTCGTTCGGCGTTGCTGCCGGGCCCCAGTCCCCACGTGTCCAGCGACTCGGTCCAGCCTTGCAAGGCGGTGCGCTGGTCGTCACACAACGATTCGAGTTGGTGCAGCGCCAGCCGCGCCTGGAGCAGGGCGTCCCAGCGGTTGAAGCGGGTGCGTGGGTTGAGCAACTCGGCTTGCCAATGGTCCAGCTGGCGGCTGAGTTCGCGGCGCAAGTCGAGGTAGCTGTCCACCATCTGGCTGACGATGCGCAGCATCATGTCGGCCGGGCTGCTGGGCACGCCCCGTGCGCCCGTGGAACGGGGGTCGGCCGCCGCTGCCGCCGCGGCTGCGGGTGGCGGCGACTTGCTCAAGGCGCTGCTGGTTAGCAAGCGTTGCGCATAGGCGTCGCGTACCGCACAGTCTGCGGGGTGCACACTCAAGAGCACCCGGTCAAACACCGCCATGCCGACCGGGCTGGTGTCGATGCGGTGCAAAACGGGCGGACCTGTGCGCTTGGTGGGGCGACCTGGAGCGGGTGCCTCGGCTGGGCCGGCCGTGTCCTGACGTTGGGCCAGTCTGCGAAACACCACCAGGTCGTAGTGCGAGCTGTAATCAAAGCGCGAGGGCAATTGGGCGTTCAGCAGGTCTGAAACGTGCAAATCCACCAAGCTTTGCCCTGTCAGCCGTTCCAGATGGCTTTGGATGGACGACAAGTCGGTTTGGAACTGCTCGCGCGTGCCCGCGATCCAGACATAGCCTTGTTCAGGCAGGCGCTCTGGCCAGTCGGTTTCGGTATGAACCTCTGCACCCGAGACGCTGAAGATCCGCATACCGGCGATCACGCCTGGCGAATCAACCGTGCCGCGTCGCGGGCAAAGTAGGTCAATACGCCATCGGCCCCGGCCCGCTTGAAGGCCAGCAGGCTTTCCATCATGACCAGGTCGTGGTCCAGCCAGCCGTTTTGCGCCGCCGCCTTGAGCATGGCGTACTCGCCAGAGACTTGGTAGGCGAAGGTGGGTACCTTGAATTCGTCTTTGACACGGCGCACGATGTCCAGATAAGGCATGCCGGGCTTGACCATGACCATGTCGGCGCCTTCGGCCAGGTCCATGGCGACTTCGCGCAGGGCTTCGTCGCTGTTGCCGGGGTCCATCTGGTAGACCTTTTTGTTGCTCTTGCCCAGATTGCCGGCCGAACCCACCGCGTCGCGGAACGGGCCGTAAAACGCACTGGCGTATTTGGCGCTGTAGGCCATGATGCGGGTGTGGATCAGGCCACGCGCTTCCAGCGCCTGGCGGATCGCGCCGATGCGCCCGTCCATCATGTCACTGGGGGCCACCATGTCCACACCGGCTTCGGCCTGGGTCAGGGCTTGCTGCACCAGCACGGCGGTGGTTTCGTCGTTCAAGATGTAGCCGGTCTCGTCCAGCAGGCCGTCCTGGCCGTGGCTGGTGAAAGGGTCCAAGGCCACGTCGGTCATCACGCCCAGTTCGGGAAAGCGTTTTTTCAGCTCGCGCACCACGCGCGGCACCAGGCCGTCCGGGTTCATGGCTTCGCTGCCTGTGGGGTCCTTGAGGCTGGCGTCGATCACCGGGAACAGCGCCATCACCGGGATGCCGAGTTTCACGCAGTCTTCCGCCACGGGCAGCAGCAGGTCCAGACTCAGACGCTCTACGCCCGGCATGGAGCCGACCTGCTGGCGCTGGTTTTGACCGTCCAGCACAAACACCGGGTAGATCAGGTCGTGCGGCGTGACCTGGTGTTCGCGCACCAAGTTGCGGGTGAATTCATCACGGCGCAAGCGGCGTGGGCGGCTGGAGGGGAAGGGTGCGACGGGGTTCATGGTGAAAATTGTGCCTGAAGTCGGTGCCCAGCCCAAGCCTTGGGTGTCCGCCAGGGGTCTTGCGTTCGTGAGAAAAGTGCCCAACCGTCAAAAACATCACAAAACACAAATTTAAGCTTGTTTGCATTTTTGTTATTTGATAAATTAACGCCGGGCAGCTTGCTGCCTCCCGCTTTTCCTCCCTGAGCGGGGCCTGGACGCTCACGCCGACAGGCTTGCCACCCTCGGCCCATGGCCGGGGGTTTTTTTTCGCCCGTTGACATCCCGCGGCGGCCTCGTCCATCTCTGACTACACTTGAGCCATGCTCTGGATCAAAGCCCTTCACATCGTGTTCATCGCCAGCTGGTTTGCGGGCCTGTTTTACCTGCCTCGAATTTTTGTCAATTTGGCGATGGTGGAGCCCGGCTCTGTGGCCGAGCGTGAGCGCTTGCTCTTGATGTCACGCAAGCTTTACCGCTTCATGACCATTTTGGCGGTGCCCGCTTTGGCCTTGGGCTTGTGGCTTTGGCTTCATTACGGCATTGGCAAAGGCCCAGGACAAGGCTGGATGCACGCCAAACTGCTGATCGTGGTGGCCTTGCTGGGCTACCACCACAGTTGTGGCGTGTTGTTGCGCAAATTCGAGAGCGGCCAAATGCAGCGCAGCCATGTCTGGTTCCGTTGGTTCAATGAAGCACCGGTGCTGATGATGTTCGCGGCGGTCATTTTGGTGGTGGTCAAGCCGTTTTAAGGCCTGGGCATGCGCACCGACCCTCAGCGCAAAACTGCGGCGTGGCCACTGGTTTGGGTGTATGCCATCCTGATTGTTTACGCCAGTTTGTACCCCTTTGACCAATGGCGGTTTCAGGGCATTGCACCTTGGGTGTACCTGACCGCGCCATTGCCCCGTTATTGGACGGGTTTTGACGTGCTGTCCAATGTGTTGGGTTACGCGCCATTCGGGTTTTTGTTGGCTTTGGCATTGCACCGCACCCGGCCTGAATGGCCTGCGGTGCTCATGGCGACGACCGCAGCCGCGGTTTTGTCCTTGACGTTGGAGTCCATCCAAATGTTTTTGCCCGTGCGGGTGCCCTCTAACGTCGACGCCGCCCTGAACATGGCCGGGGCGCTGGCCGGGGCCACAACGGCGCGTGCTTTGGCTTGGGCGGGCTGGATGGACCGGTGGAGCCGTTTTCGCGACCGCTGGTTCGTGCCCGATTCGAGTGGGGCGCTGGCCTTGTTGGCGGTTTGGCCCTTGGCCTTGTTGTTTCCCGCCCCGGTGACGTTCGGTCTGGGCCAAGTGCTCGAGCGCTTGGAAGCTTTCTTGGCCCATGTGCTGGAGGACTCGGCGATGCTGGAGTGGCTGCCTCTGCGAGAAATAGAACTGCAGCCTTTGCTGCCCATCAGTGAGATTTTGTGCGTGGCCATCGGCCTGCTGCTGCCGTGCGCCTTGGCCTACGGTGTGGTGCGGCTGTGGCGTCAACGCGTTGTGGTCGCTGTGCTGTCGGTGCTGATCGGGTTTTTGGCCAGCGCTTTGTCGGCTGCGCTCACCTATGGCCCCGCCCACACCTGGGATTGGGTCACTTCCGAAGTTTGGGCCGGTTTGGCTGTCGCGGTGCTCGGGATGGCGGCCTTGTCTTTTTGCACCGCTCGGGTGTGCTGGGTGTTGGCCTTGGCCGCCCTGGTTTGGCAGCTCAGCTTGCTCAACAACGCTTCGGCCGACGCCTACTTTGTCCTGACTTTGCAAACCTGGGAGCAAGGCCGCTTCATCCGCTTCCATGGTCTGAGCCAGTGGCTGGGCTGGTTGTGGCCTTATGCTTTGCTGCTGTATTTGGTCAATCGCCTTTCTTCCAGTTCCCCTACAGACCCTTTGTGATGAGGGTCACCCTAAAATTCCGCCATGACCACGCCAACCCACAGCCCCTATTTCAAGCGCCACATCTTCTTTTGCTTGAACGAGCGCAAGAACAACGAGGCTTGCTGCGCCCAGCAAGGTGCGCAAGATGCTTTTGACCACTGCAAAGCCCAAGTGAAAGCTTTGGGTTTGGCCGGCCCGGGCGAGGTCCGCGTCAACAAAGCCGGTTGTTTGGACCGTTGTTCAGGGGGGCCGGTGGCTGTCGTCTATCCCGAAGGCGTTTGGTACACCTATGTGGACAAAGCCGACATCGATGAAATTGTGACGTCCCACCTGAAGAACGGCCAGGTGGTGACGCGCTTGGTCACGCCCGGGCATTTGGGGCGCTGATGAACGCGGCGACACAGTCGTTGACCTTGCAGGGAAAAGCCGGGGCCATTGAAGCCTTGCTGGACACCCCGAGCGACTTGGCCGTCGTGGGCACGGCCGTGATTGCCCACCCCCACCCCTTGTTTGGTGGCACCATGCAAAACAAGGTGGTGCAGACCATGGCCAGGGCTTTTGTCCAGTGTGGCTGGCAAGCCGTGCGCTTCAATTTCCGGGGCGTTGGGGCCAGCGCGGGCACTTACGACGAGGGCCGAGGCGAGGCTGAGGACATGCTGGCGCTGGTGGGGCAAGTGGCCACGCAAGGCCCCCTGGCCTTGGCCGGGTTCTCGTTTGGCGCGTTTGTCACCAGCCACGTGGCGCAGAGCTTGGCCGCTGTGCGCAGCTTGGACAAACTGGTGCTGGTGGGAACGGCCGCCTCTCGGTTTGATGTCGCGCCCGTGGCCCCGGAACTGCATGACCGAACCTTGGTGCTGCATGGCGAGCGAGACGATACAGTCCCATTGGCCAGCGTGATGGATTGGGCGCGGCCGCAATCCCTTCCCGTGACCGTGATTCCCGGTGTCGAGCATTTTTTCCACGGCCAGTTGCCTTTGCTCAAAAGCTTGGTGGCCCGACACCTTCGCGCCTGATTCCCGTAGCGGCCCATAAAGGGCTGCTCAAGTTCCTCTTCCAACGTCATGTCCTCATATTTCAAACATTTTGCTGTGGCCTTTGGGTTGTGGCTTGCCTGCAATGTCCAGGCGCAGATGCCGCAGCCGCCAGAGGTCGCCGCCAAGGCTTATTTGTTGATCGATGTCACCGCCAACCAGGTCTTGGCGGCCAAAGACCCGGACATGGCCGTGGAGCCAGCGTCCTTGACCAAGCTCATGACGGCTTATTTGGTGTTTGACGCCCTCAAATCCAGAAAAATCGACTTGAAACAGACCTTGCCTGTGTCTGAGAGGGCCTGGAAGATGCCTGGCTCGCGCATGTTTCTAGATCCCAAAATGCGGGTGCCGGTCGAGGATTTGATCAAGGGCATGGTTGTGCAGTCTGGCAACGACGCGACGGTGGCCTTGGCCGAGGGGGTGGGCGGCAGCGTGGAGCGCTTTGTTCAAATGATGAACGAGCAGACCCAGGTCTTGGGCATGAAAAACACCAGCTACCGCAACCCAGAGGGCCTGAACGAGGCGGGGCACACCACCACCGCGCGTGACCTCGGTCTGCTGGCGACCCGCCTGATGCGGGACTTTCCGGAATATGTGCCTTATTACGCGATCAAAAAGTACCGCTACGAAGGCACACCAGCAGCCAATGACAGCAACCGCAATTTGTTGTTGTTTCGGGATGCCACGGTGGACGGTTTGAGCACAGGCCAGACCAAGGCGGCCGGTTATTGCTTGGTGGCCACGGCCAAAAGGGATTTTCCGAATGTGGCAGCCCGTCGCTTGTTGTCGGTGGTGCTGGGGGCTGACAGTGAGAACGCCCGCGCCAATGAAAGCCAAAAGTTGCTCAATTGGGGGTACAGCGCATTCGATGCGGTCAAGTTGTTTGACGCCGGCCAGCCGGTCCTGAGCCCCAGTGTCTGGCAAGGCAAGTCGCCTGTGGTGAAGTTGGGCTCGTTTCAGCCCCTGGTGGTGGCGGTCCCTTCCGGCACGGCCGCCCAGATCAAAACCCAGGTGGCGCGTCCCGATCCGTTGGTGGCTCCCTTTGCCAAAGGGCAAAAGGTGGGCAGTTTGAAGGTCTTGCGAGCCGAGCAGTTGTTGTTCGAGGTGCCCTTGGTGGCTTTGGAGCCCGTAGAACAAGCAGGTGTTCTGGGCCGTGCCTGGGATGCGCTGCGCCTGTGGATCAAGTGAATTTCGGTCTTTGGGCACCCTCGATGTGTGGATAACTTGCCCTCGGTCCCTCAGGCGGTTATACTGGCGGGCTTTTCCGCTTTTGGGGCGGAGAAGTTTCTTTTGTCAAATTCAAACGTTTAGGGACGTTACAAACAATGCCAACCATCAATCAATTGGTGCGTCAGGGGCGCGAGGTCGAAACGATCAAGTCCAAAAGCCCTGCGATGCAAAACTCTCCACAGCGTCGTGGTGTCTGCACCCGTGTGTACACCACAACGCCTAAAAAGCCTAACTCCGCTCTGCGTAAAGTTGCCAAAGTGCGCTTGACCAACGGTTTTGAGGTCATCTCCTACATCGGCGGTGAAGGCCACAACCTGCAAGAACACTCTGTGGTTCTGGTGCGCGGTGGTCGTGTCAAAGACTTGCCAGGTGTGCGTTACCACATCGTGCGCGGTTCGCTGGACTTGCAAGGCGTGAAAGACCGCAAGCAGTCTCGCTCCAAGTACGGTGCGAAGAAGCCAAAAGCCAAGTAAGCCCTTTGGGGTTGAAATTTTTCGGTGCTGTATCCCGCGTGGCGCGGTGATTCAGCGAAGTGACCCGAAGCCCGGAATTGTCCAGGTGGGTCGAGTAAGTGAGTTGTTTTGAATAACACTCGCGGTGTCTGAAAAGATGCCAACTGAAGCAATATGAGGTGAAATATGCCACGTCGTCGCGAAGTCCCTAAACGTGAAATCCTGCCGGATCCCAAGTTCGGTAATGTCGAATTGTCCAAGTTCATGAACGTGATCATGGAAGGCGGCAAAAAAGCTGTTGCCGAGCGCATCATTTACGGTGCCCTCGAAAACATGGAAAAGAAAACAGGCAAAGACCCTGTTGAGTTGTTCTCCATTGCCATCAACAACGTCAAGCCCATGGTGGAAGTGAAATCCCGCCGCGTGGGTGGTGCGAACTACCAGGTGCCTGTTGAAGTGCGCCCAGTTCGCCGCTTGGCGCTGTCGATGCGTTGGATCAAAGAAGCCGCTCGCAAGCGCGGTGAAAAGTCCATGGCCCTGCGTTTGGCCAACGAACTGCTCGAGGCCAACGAAGGCCGTGGCGGCGCCATGAAAAAGCGTGACGAAGTTCACCGCATGGCCGAAGCCAACAAGGCGTTCTCGCACTTCCGCTTCTGATTCACAAGGGTTTCACAAAGAAGCCCGACACTGTCAGAAGCTGGCCCGCTGGCCCCAAAAGGGGTGGCGGGCTTTGGTATTTAATCATTGGAGAAATAAATGGCTCGCACCACCCCCATCGAGCGCTATCGCAACATTGGTATCTCGGCGCACATTGACGCTGGCAAGACCACAACGACTGAGCGTATTCTTTTTTATACCGGCGTGAATCACAAAATTGGTGAAGTGCACGACGGCGCCGCCACCATGGACTGGATGGAGCAGGAGCAAGAGCGTGGCATCACGATCACCTCCGCTGCCACCACCTGCTTCTGGAAAGGCATGGACGGCTCTTTCGAAGACCACCGCATCAACATCATCGACACCCCCGGTCACGTGGACTTCACCATTGAAGTTGAGCGTTCGATGCGCGTGCTGGACGGTGCTTGCATGGTTTACTGTGCTGTGGGCGGCGTGCAGCCCCAGTCTGAAACCGTGTGGCGTCAGGCCAACAAGTACAAAGTGCCACGTTTGGCCTTTGTGAACAAGATGGACCGCACCGGTGCCAACTTCTTCAAAGTTGTGGAGCAGATGAAGTTGCGCCTGAAGGCCAACCCCGTGCCGATCGTGATCCCAATTGGCGCTGAAGAAAACTTCACCGGCGTGGTCGATCTGCGCAAGATGAAGGCCATCATCTGGGACGAAGCTTCTCAGGGCATGAAGTTCACGTTCGAAGAAATTCCTGCTGACTTGGTTGAATTGGCCAAAGAGTGGCGCGAGAAGATGGTGGAAGCTGCTGCTGAAGCCTCCGAAGAGCTGATGAACAAGTACCTCGAAGAAGGCGACTTGACCGAAGAAGAAATCACCCACGGCCTGCGCGTTCGCACCATCAACAGCGAAATCCAGCCGATGTTGTGCGGTACAGCGTTCAAGAACAAAGGCGTTCAGCGCATGCTGGATGCGGTTCTCGAATTGATGCCTTCGCCACTGGACGTGAAAGCGATCAAGGGTTACGACGAAGAAGAGCAGGAAATCACCCGCAAAGCCGACGACGATGAGAAGTTCTCTGCGTTGGCCTTCAAGTTGATGACCGATCCGTTCGTGGGTCAGTTGACTTTCGTTCGCGTGTACTCCGGCGTTCTGAAAAAGGGCGACACCGTCTACAACGCGGTGCGCGGCAAGAAAGAGCGTATCGGCCGTATCGTGCAGATGCACGCCAACAACCGTGAAGAAGTTGACGAGATCCGTGCAGGCGACATCGCTGCTTGCGTGGGCCTGAAAGACGTCACCACCGGCGAAACATTGTGCGATCCAAACGCCGTGATCACACTCGAGCGCATGGTGTTCCCTGACTCTGTGATCCGTCAAGCGGTGGAGCCCAAGACCAAAGCCGACCAGGAAAAAATGGGCATTGCCTTGTCCCGACTGGCTGCTGAAGATCCTTCTTTCCGCGTGCAAACCGACGAAGAGTCGGGCCAGACCATCATTGGTGGTCAGGGCGAATTGCACCTGGAAATCATTGTCGACCGCATGAAGCGTGAATTCGGTGTGGAAGCCAACGTCGGCAAGCCTCAAGTGGCTTACCGCGAAACCATCCGCAAGACCGTGGACGAAGCCGAAGGCAAGTTCGTGCGTCAGTCCGGTGGTAAGGGTCAATACGGTCACGTGGTTCTGAAGGTCGAGCCACAAGAGCCAGGCAAGGGCTTTGAATTCGTCGACGCCATCAAGGGCGGTGTGGTTCCTCGCGAATACATCCCTGCGGTGGAAAAGGGCGTGATCGAAGCTTTGGGTCAAGGCGTGTTGGCGGGTTACCCCGTGGTGGACGTCAAGGTCACGCTGCACTTTGGTTCGTACCACGATGTGGACTCGAACGAAATGGCCTTCAAGATGGCCGCCATCTTTGGTTTCAAAGAAGGTTGCCGCAAAGCCCAGCCCGTGATTCTGGAGCCCATGATGGCTGTGGAAGTCGAGACCCCTGAAGACTACGCCGGTAACGTGATGGGCGACTTGTCCTCACGCCGCGGCATGGTCCAGGGTATGGACGACATGGTCGGTGGCGGCAAGGCCATCAAGGCCGAAGTGCCATTGTCCGAAATGTTCGGTTACTCGACCACCCTGCGCTCCATGTCGCAAGGCCGTGCAACGTACACGATGGAATTCAAGCACTACGCTGAAGCCCCACGTAACGTGGCCGAAGCCATTGTGGCTTCACGCGCGAAGTAAAGACAAGTGTGCCGGACCAAATTCGCCTGCGAATTTGATCCGTCACTTCTGACTAGAAAGAGTCAGATCTGAAAGTTCAGAAACTGTCTGCGATCAAGTGCCACTCTGTGCCCGTGCGGAGTGATCAAGCAACCTGATGCAAACATAAAACCAACACACGGGCATTGCTCTTTTTAAGGATTGAAAAATGGCTAAGGAAAAATTCGAACGGACCAAACCCCACGTGAACGTGGGCACCATCGGTCACGTTGACCACGGCAAGACCACCCTGACTGCCGCCATCACCACCGTGTTGGCTGCCAAGTTCGGCGGTGCTGCCAAAGCGT
>NZ_NESG01000020.1 GCF_002778275.1 Limnohabitans sp. G3-2
AAATTCGAACGGACCAAACCCCACGTGAACGTGGGCACCATCGGTCACGTTGACCACGGCAAGACCACCCTGACTGCCGCCATCACCACCGTGTTGGCTGCCAAGTTCGGCGGTGCTGCCAAAGCGTACGACCAGATCGACGCTGCGCCCGAAGAGAAGGCCCGTGGTATCACGATCAACACCGCTCACGTTGAGTACGAAACAGAAAACCGCCACTACGCGCACGTGGACTGCCCTGGCCACGCTGACTATGTGAAGAACATGATCACGGGTGCTGCCCAGATGGACGGCGCTATTTTGGTTTGTTCCGCTGCTGACGGCCCGATGCCTCAGACCCGTGAGCACATCTTGTTGGCCCGTCAGGTGGGCGTGCCTTACATCATCGTGTTCTTGAACAAGTGCGACATGGTGGACGACGCTGAGTTGTTGGAACTGGTCGAGATGGAAGTGCGCGAGTTGTTGTCCAAGTACGACTTCCCAGGCGACGACACACCGATCGTGCAAGGTTCCGCCAAGCTGGCGCTGGAAGGCGACAAGGGTCCTCTGGGCGAGCAAGCCATCATGAAGCTGGCCGAAGCTTTGGACACTTACATCCCTACGCCTGACCGCGCAGTGGACGGTGCATTCCTGATGCCCGTGGAAGACGTGTTCTCCATCTCCGGTCGCGGCACTGTGGTGACTGGCCGTATCGAGCGCGGTATTGTCAAAGTCGGCGAAGAAATCGAAATCGTGGGCATCAAAGACACGGTCAAGACCACTTGCACAGGCGTTGAGATGTTCCGCAAGCTGCTGGACCAAGGTCAAGCGGGCGACAACGTGGGTATCTTGCTGCGCGGCACCAAGCGCGAAGACGTCGAGCGCGGCCAAGTGCTGTGCAAGCCCGGCTCGATCAAGCCACACACCCACTTCACGGGCGAGATCTATGTCTTGTCCAAAGACGAAGGTGGCCGTCACACGCCTTTCTTCAACAACTACCGTCCTCAGTTCTACTTCCGTACGACGGACGTGACAGGCGCGATCGAATTGCCAGAAGGCAAAGAGATGGTGATGCCGGGTGACAACGTGTCGATCACTGTGAAGTTGATCAACCCCATTGCGATGGAAGAAGGCTTGCGCTTCGCTATCCGCGAAGGTGGCCGCACGGTTGGCGCTGGCGTTGTTGCCAAGATCATCGC
>NZ_NESG01000021.1 GCF_002778275.1 Limnohabitans sp. G3-2
GAAGGCAAGTTGTTTGTGCCGCTGGGCATTGCCTTCATCATCTCGACACTGGCCTCTTTGTTGGTGTCGGTAACGATGACGCCGGTGCTGAGCTACTACCTCTTGCCGGGCATGAAAAACCTGGACCATGGCGACACCAAAGTGCTGGCATGGCTCAAGCAAGGCTACAAAGGCAGTTTGCAAAAAGTGCTGGACAAGCCACGCGTGGCGATAACCAGTGCATGTGTGGCGGTGGTGTTGGCTGCGGCGGCTGTTCCGTTTTTTCCGACCACCTTCTTGCCTCCTTTTAATGAAGGCACCTTGCTGGTGGGCATACGGCTGAACCCGGGCGTGACCTTGACCGAGTCCTCTGACCTGGCGCGCCAGGCCGAAGTGCTGGTCAAGCAGGTGCCCGAAGTGCTGCATGTGGGCAGGCGCAGCGGACGTGCTGAACTGGATGAGCATGCCGAAGGTGTTCATGTCAGCGAATTGGACGTGGGCATCAAACCCTCAGGGGAGTTGACGCGCTCGATGGATGAGGTCCGTGCCGACATCCGTGCACGCTTGGTCAACCTGCCTGCTTCGATTGAGGTGGGGCAACCCATCTCACACCGCATCGACCATATGCTGTCTGGGGTGCGCTCCCAAATCGCCATCAAGATTTTTGGCGAAGACCTGGACGTGCTGCGCGGGCAAGCCGATGCGCTGCGCTCACGGCTGTCAGGTATCGAGGGCATAGCTGACCTGCAAATCGAAAAACAAGTTCTTGCGCCCCAGATCAAGGTACGGTTGGACTATGCGGCAGCGGCGCAATACGGCCTGTCTGGCGCGCAAGTGCTTGCCACACTGCAGACCTTGGTGGAAGGTGAACGTGTCACGCAAATCATGGAGGGAGGTCGCCGCTTTGCGTTGGTTGTGCGTTTACCAGAATCCGCACGATCGCTGGAAGGCTTGGGCCAGGTGTTGATCGAAACACCCTCGGGCAGAATTCCGCTGTCCAAAATCGCAACGATTGAAGACGCCGATGGTCCCAACCAAATCAGTCG
>NZ_NESG01000022.1 GCF_002778275.1 Limnohabitans sp. G3-2
ACGCCGCCCAGCAATCCACTGGCGGCTTGGGCCGACAAGATGATCAAGCCGCCGGGGGCTTGCACCGCTTGGCCGTTGTCCACCAGCGTCTGGAGGGTGGCCGGGGTCACCAGCACGTTGGTCAACTGTTTTTGGTTGTTGAATTGCAGCTCAAAACTCTCGCCCGCAGCCAATGCCACGGTTCCGCCCACTTGCGCCAACACCACGCCCTGGTTGCGCACCTCAGGGGCCAGAAGCGCAATGTAGCCGTCCAAGCCTGCGCTGATGTGGCCCTCGTTGAGGATACTGCCCGTGGCCCCGTTGCGGTTGAGGCGGTACTGGCCGTTCAAAAAGTCAGCATCGCTCAGGCTGTGTGTGCTGGCCGTGAAGCTGCCCACGTCCACCCGAGAGCCGGGTGCAAAGTACACGCCGTTGGGGTTGAGCAAGAGCACTTGGCCATTGGCATGGATCTGCCCAAAGATCTGGCTGGGGTCGCTGCTGTGCACGCGGTTGAGCAGCACACTGGTGCTGCTGGGCTGCGTGATGTTGACCTGGGCGTTGGCGCCCACGTTGAAGCTTTGCCAATTGACGATGGCTTTGTTGCTGGTTTGCGAGATGGCCATGCTGGCGGCGGTGGCCGTTTGCGTTTGGCTGAAGCTGACCGACCCCGCAGCCACCTGGGCGCCGGCGGGCAACTGGTTAACGGCAGGCGGCGTGATGAGGGGCGGCGCGGCCAAGGCCCCACCGGTGCTGACGACGCCACCGGCCATGAGCGCTGCCGCAGTGACCAGGCGCAGGGCACTTTTTTTACCGCGTGCACTGACGTGCTCGGCCACGGCCACCCAAGTGTTGAGTGCTTCGCTGTAAACCAGTTTGTAGTTGCTGTTCATGA
>NZ_NESG01000023.1 GCF_002778275.1 Limnohabitans sp. G3-2
GCGATCTGCGCGGGGGGCGCAAACAAAATATTGGGGTCGATGTTGCCTTGCAGCGCTTTGCCGGGGCCACCGACGGGGCCACCCACTTGGGCGCGGGCGCGGCCCAGGTTCATGGTCCAGTCCAGGCCCAGCACGTCGCAGTTCAAACGGGCCATCTCGGGCAGCCACAGGCCGCCGCCTTTGGTGAACACGATGCTGGGGATGCGCTGGCCGTTGTGCTCGGTCTTCAATTGTGAGAGCACGCGGGCGGTGTAGGCCATGCTGAACTGCTGGAAAGCGCCATCGGCCAGCACGCCGCCCCAGCTGTCAAAGATCATGGCCGCTTGGGCGCCCGCTTCAATTTGGGTGTTCAGGTACAGGGCCACGGCGTCCGCGTTGATTTCGAGGATGCGGTGCATCAAATCCGGGCGGCTGTACATCAGGGTCTTGACGTGTCGGTAGTCGTCCGAGCCTGCGCCTTCGACCATGTAGCAGGCCAGGGTCCAGGGGCTGCCGGAAAAGCCGATCAGGGGCACGCGGCCGCTGAGCGCTTTGCGGATGCTGGTGACGGCATCGAACACATAGCGCAGCTTGTTCATGTCGGGCACGGCGAGTTCTGCCACAGCGGCTTCGTCGCGCACGTTTTTGGCAAAGCGCGGCCCTTCGCCCATGGCGAAGCTCAGGCCCAGGCCCATGGCGTCGGGCACGGTGAGGATGTCGCTGAACAAGATGGCAGCGTCGAGCGGGTAACGGTCCAGCGGCTGCAGAGTCACCTCGGTGGCGTAGTCGACGTTGGTGGCCAGGCCCATGAAGCTGCCGGCTTTGGCGCGGGTGGCGCAGTACTCGGGCA
>NZ_NESG01000024.1 GCF_002778275.1 Limnohabitans sp. G3-2
GCATCAGGTTGATGTAATGACTGACCTTCAAAATGCCGTTGCGCACCGAAATGCCCGCCAGCGTAATGAAGCCGACCAGGGCGGCCACCGACAAGGGCTGACCTGACAGCCAAAGACCCAACACGGCACCCACGAGCGCCAAGGGAATGTTCACCATGATCAAGGCCGACAAAACGGCGGACTTGTAGCGGCTGTAAAGCACCACAAACATCAACACCACAGAGACCACCGAGAGCAAAGAGATCAGGCGCGAGGCTTCTTCTTGCGCCTGAAACTGTCCTCCAAGGGTGATGAAGTAGCCCTCTGGCAATCGAGAATCCGCCGTCACTTTGCGTATGTCGGCCACGACTTCTGACAATGGGCGGCCCGAAGCGTTGGCAGAAATCACGATACGCCGCTTGCCGTTGTCCCGACTGATTTGGTTGGGACCATCGGCGTCTTCAATCGTTGCGATTTTGGACAGCGGAATTCTGCCCGAGGGTGTTTCGATCAACACCTGGCCCAAGCCTTCCAGCGATCGTGCGGATTCTGGTAAAC
>NZ_NESG01000025.1 GCF_002778275.1 Limnohabitans sp. G3-2
GCATGAGGTTGATGTAATGGCTGACTTTCAAAATACCGTTTCGTACCGAAATGCCAGCCAGCGTAATGAAGCCGACCAGGGCGGCCACCGACAAGGGCTGACCTGACAGCCAAAGACCCAACACGGCTCCCACGAGCGCCAAGGGAATGTTCACCATGATCAAGGCCGACAAAACGGCGGACTTGTAGCGGCTGTAAAGCACCACAAACATCAACACCACAGAGACCACCGAGAGCAAAGAGATCAAGCGTGAGGCTTCTTCTTGCGCCTGGAACTGACCTCCGAGGGTGATGAAGTAGCCCTCTGGCAATCGTGAATCCGCCGTCACTTTGCGTATGTCGGCCACAACTTCTGACAATGGGCGGCCCGAAGCGTTGGCAGAAATCACGATACGCCGCTTGCCGTTGTCGCGACTGATTTGGTTGGGACCATCGGCGTCTTCAATCGTTGCGATTTTGGACAGCGGAATTCTGCCCGAGGGTGTTTCGATCAACACCTGGCCCAAGCCTTCCAGCGATCGTGCGGATTCTGGTAAAC
>NZ_NESG01000003.1 GCF_002778275.1 Limnohabitans sp. G3-2
AAGAGCTACAGGCTCAAGGAGGCGGCTGCTCGCTTGGTCGTCAATCCGGAAACGTCATAATCTGACGGCGCTGCCTGGGGGAATTTGGGGTGGCCACGGGTGGGGGAATTTGGACTGGCCATCAGGGAACTGGCTATTCAACTTGACATGCGCAATCTCGGTTCCGCGGGTGGCATCTACGCTGACCTGTCGATTCCAATCACTCAGCGTGCAACCAGACTACTTGTAGATGTGCTTGCAGTCATTCATAGCAGGCTTTTCGAACAAGCTGTTGAACATGATGGTCTTGTGAATTTGGGTGTAACTGGAAATGCTTTGGACGAGTTGTTTGATGCACACAGTTCTGTAAGGGTGATCGGTACAACGGTCCTTGAGACAGTGAATTCTGCTGAAAACGCAAGCTCCGCGGGGGCAAGTCTTGGTTGCTCTACTTCTTTTAAAAAAACATCACTTTCAGGAGAGATGAAGCATGAGGAATCTGCCCGCGAGGCAGTATCAGCAAAAAAAACTATGTCTGGACCTGAAGTGCATAGAGTTAACTTCGGTAGTGTTGGGAGCGCTTTGAACAAGGTTGTTCAAACGTTGCCCAATCAACGCCTCTGGCTGTTAATAGATGAATGGAGCGAAGTTCCTATTGATCTTCAACCATTACTTGCTGATCTGCTAAGGCGAGCGGTATTCCCAATTAAGGGCGTGACAGTCAAGATCGCTGCCATTGAGCAACGCAGCCGTCTTTTTACCCCGGATAGTTCAGTTGGCAATATTGGGCTTGAGCTTGGTGCCGATCTCTCAACAGCACTGAATCTCGACGACTTCATGGTCTTTGACAACGACGAGGAAAAGGCCGTCTCCTTTTTTAGGACCTTGGTGTTGAAACATGTACAAGTTGCGCTTGAAGCAGAAAGTATGTCTGCGCCAATGAGTGAGATTTCATTTATCTCGCAAGGGTTCACGCAAACGAACGCATTTGATGAAGCTGTAAGAGCATGCGAGGGGGTGCCAAGAGACGTGATTCACATACTGAGCCACGCAGCTCAAAAGGCGAATGATGAATTGATTTCCGTAGGTGATGTGCGCACCGCAGCACAGCAGTGGTACCAAGCGTCGAAAGATACCGCTGTAAGTTCGCATGTGAAAGCAAAATCCTTATTGACTTGGATCGTCGATAAAGTAATTAAAGAACGGCAAACCAAAGCGTTTTTGCTTGAAGTAGGCACAAGAGACGATCTCATAGATTTTTTGTATGACGCAAGGGTGCTTCACGTTCTACGAAAAAGTATGTCCGCTCAAGATGAACCAGGTAAGAGATTTCATGTGTATGGAATTGACTATGGTTGCTACGTCGATTTGATTAAAACAAATCGCGCTCCTCGTGGCTTTTTAGATCTCGGAATTAACACACCGTCTATCTCGATCATTGTTCCCAGAACTGATTTCAGATCAATTAGGCGTTGTGTACTGAATCTGCGTGACTTCTATGGTCAAGTTGAAGTCACGTCAGGCTCGGGTACTAACTGATAAAAAGCCGATCTCGCCTTGGGGGTTACTGCGCGTCAAGGTGATGGCAGAGATGCCTCGCTCTTGGGCCTGAAACGAATCGACGGTGCCCACGCTGAGCCTGCGTTGCAGCAGCGGGTCATGCAGTCGTCAAAGGCTCCATGCGCACCACGGCACGCGCACCCACGGCGCTGGCAAAGCGTTGGACGGTTCGCATGGATGGCGTGCCCCGGCCACTTTCGATGCGTGACACCACGCTTGGGGTTGTGCCCATGCGTGCGGCCACATCGCCTTGCGTCAGGCCCGCTTTCATTCGTGCTGCAATCAGTTCACGGGCCAGCTCCAACTCGGGCGTTTGTGCGTCATAGGCTTGGCGAACGGCGGGGTTGGCCAGCAGTTGGGCTTTCACGTCTTTCAAGCTTTTCACGTCGTTCCTCCTTTGTCTGGCGAATCAATCGCATGGTGCTTCCGCTCATAGGCCTCAATCAAGGTCGAGAGCACCTCCAGGCGTTCGCCATCAGGCGTGTCAGGCAATGGGTCTTGCTCTACCAGCGCTGACACCACGCGCAATGCTGTGCGGTGATCTTTTTCTGTGCGGATGGGTGTAATTTCCATGATGGGCCTACCGGTAAATCTCACGCCGATTGCCAACCTGCACCACAAGGACGCGCAAAGCGCCGTCCTGAATGTCACAAATCACCCGGCAATCGCCCACCCGGTAGCGCCAGAAACCTCCGTGCGGCCCGACCAAAGCCTTACCCGTGTTGCGTGGGTTTTCCAGTCCGGCGATGCGCTCGTCCATGAAGTCAACAATACGCCGCGCCAACTGTTTGTCGAGCTTGCGAAGCTGACCTTTGGCCGTGTCGGCGTATTCAATTGTCCAGGCCAAGGTCTCGTCTCACATCGGCAGCGGAATGGACCTGTTCTTTCCCTTGACGGACACGCGCAAGCACATCGGCTGCGAGGTAGTAGTCTTCCATTTCTTGGATGCCGTTTTCGATGATTTCGCGCAGGTAGAAAGCCTTGGTGCGCCCAGTTTGAGATGCGAGGTAGTCAAGCCTTTGCTCGGTCTCTGGGGCAAGACGAATTGAAGTTGCCATATCAAATCCTCCATTGAATACATGTATTCAATGTATCACAGGGGAGCATATCTTCGCTATCTCATGCGCCGTGCGCGGGTCATGCCCACGTTCATTCGGCGGATGTCGGACAGGAAGCCGATCTCGCCTTGGGGGTTGCTGCGCGTCAAGGTAATGGCAGAGATGCCGCGCTCTTGGCCCTGAAACGAATCGTCGGCGAGTGTGAAAAATCTCGCATGACGACGCATATCTCTTACATTCAATGTAAACATGATCAAGTTTGAATGGCACCCAAGCAAGGCAACCAAGCGTGAAAGCGCTTTTTATCGAGGTATCTGACATGAAAGCCGAATACGATCTCTCCAAGCTCAAAGCTCGCAAAAATCCCTATGCATCCAAGCTTAAGAAGCCAGTGACGATGCGTCTGTCAGAAGACGTTGTTGTCTATTTCAAAAGCATGGCAGATGATGCAGGAGTTCCCTATCAAAGCCTCATCAACTTGTATTTACGCGACTGCTTGGCCAACAACCGCAAAGTACAAATCAACTGGCCTAAGCTGGCTTAAACAGCCAAAGCCGTGCGGTAGCCCCCCACCCCCTTCACATAAGCCAGCAACTCCGCAAAAAACGGATGCCGGCACAGCGTGGACGAATCGCCCACCAGCAGCAGCTTGCGCCGTGCGCGGGTCATGCCCACGTTCATGCGGCGGATGTCAGACAAAAAGCCGATCTCGCCTTGGGGGTTGCTGCGCGTCAAGGTGATGGCAATGATGTCGCGCTCTTGGCCCTGAAACGAGTCGACCGTGCCCACGCTGAGCCTGCGTTGCAGCAGCAAACCATTCAGCACTTCGCTGTCTTCGATGGCGTCTTTCAAATAGTTGATTTGAGCGCGGTAAGGTGCAATCACGCCAATGGTCAGGGGGCGCCGGTCTGGGTCGGTGGGTTCACCTAACGCAAGCAACTGCTCCAGGCGCTCCAGCAGCAAGTGGGCTTCTTCGGGGTTGGCGGTGGAACGGCTTTCGGGAATGGCCAGTTCTTGAAAACCGCAACCCGCCGTGTCGATGAATTCCACGGGCAGGTCGGGCGCAAAACGTGGGTCATCAAAGCGCGGGGAATTAAAGCGCGGATCATAAGCGGCCAAGTCGGCATGGCGCACGCTGGGGTGCGCCACCAATTGGCCGCCATAAAACTTCTCAGAGCTGAAGCCCATGATGTGCGCGTGCATGCGGTATTGCACCTTCAGCATGCGGGCCGTGCCCGGTTGGCGCTGGATGCACTTTTCAAACAGGGTTTCGCGCAGGCCTTCGCGGCCGGCTTTTTCGCTTTTCACGGTGGGTGGCAGCTGGTGGTGGTCGCCCGCCAACACCAGGCGCTGGCCCTTGGCAATGGGAATCCAGCAACCCGGCTCCAAGGCCTGGGCGGCTTCGTCAATGAACACGGTCTCAAAGCCCAGGTGGCGAATGGCGCGGTGGCTGGCGCCCACCAGCGTGCAGGTGATGACCTGCACCGATTCGAGCACGTCCTCGGTCATGAAGCGCTCCAAATCGTCGGCGGCTTGGCGCAGCGTGCGGGCTTCTTCGCGCAGCCATTGGCGGCGCTGGCGCTCCTCAAAGCCAAAGTTGCGCACGCGTTCGCTGGCAGCCTCTCGGTGCTGCTGGGCGGTTTGGCGCATGGCGTGCATCTTGGCGTAGCTGGCGTGGGCCATCACCCCGGCGTCCAGCGTGTGCTGGAGCAGCAGCTCCGACACGCGGCTGGGGTTGCCCAGGCGAATCACATTCACACCGCGCTCGGCCAATTTTTCGGTCAGCAGGTCCACGGCGGTGTTCGAGGGGGCGCACACCAGCACGCGCCGCTCGCGCCGAATGGTTTCCAAAATGGCTTGCACCAGCGTGGTGGTTTTGCCTGTGCCGGGCGGGCCGTGGATGATGGCCACGTCTTGCGCCGTGACCACATGGCGCACCGCCGCCAGCTGCGAGTCGTTGAGGGCACTGGGGTAAAACAGGTCATCGGCTTGGGGCGCGCGAAAGCGGGCTGCCTGAGCGCCCAGCAGCACATCGCGCAGTTCGGCCAAGCGGTTGCCGTGGGCGGCCATGACCGCGCTCAGGGCCTGGTTCATCTCGCGGTAGCTGACCTCGTCAAAGGTCAGGTCAACACCTAATGTGCTTCCGTTGAGGCTGCTGCCGTCCAGCACCCAGTCGGGCAGCGCTTCTTTGGTGGTGGACAGCAGCAGTTTGTTGCGCCGCACGCGGGTCACCACGCCGCTCACCACGGGCCGATCTGATGCCGAATGTGTGCCCGAATAGCCGGGCGCACTGCTGAACAGCGCCGCCGCCCCCCCCACTTGGAACAAATGCAGATCTTGCCGGTGCGCTGGGCGCTCCAACTCCAGCACCACCTTGCCGCCAAAACCAATGTCTTCTTGGGTGATGGTGACGGGGTACCAAGTCAAGCCACGCCGACGGCGCTCCTTGATGCTGGCACTGGCGTTTTTGAGCTTGAACTGCGCCTGGTCTTCCTGTTGCTCCAGCTGCATGAGCGCACGCACATGGCGCAACTCGTGTTCAACAGAAAGATGTGCAGTGAAGGTGGGGTCTTGGTCGGCCAAAAGAGATGGGGAAGGGAAAAAGGAGTGGACGCGACTCTAACCCAATGGGATGGGCCTTAACTCTGAACCTTGTGCGTGACGAATTTCACGAGGCCTTCGCTGGCTTCTTCGATCAAATCCAGCACATGCTCAAAGCCCTGGTCTCCACCGTAGTATGGGTCGGGGATGACCGGGGCCTGCGTGGTGAGCAAAAACTCCGCCAAGCCCCGGATCTTGTGTTGGTGCTGCGCGGGGCATCTTTCTTCCAAGAGGGCGCGGTTGTCCCAATCCATGGTCAAGAGCAAATCAAAGGTTTCAAAGTCACTGTCCACCACTGGCCTGGCCCTCAAGTGCGCAAGCTCGTAGCCTCTTTTGAGCGCATGCTTTTGGCTGCGTTCATCGGGCGGCGCATCGGGGTGAAAGTTGTGTGTGCCTGCCGAGTCCACTTGGACTTTGTGCAAGAGCTTTTGCTCCGTCAGCCGTTTGAAGAAAACAGCTTCGGCTGTAGGGCTTCGGCAGATGTTGCCCATGCAGACAAACAGGATTTTGTAAGCGTTTTCGTTCATGTCTTGCGGGGTGCTGGGTGTGTGGGGTCAAAAAACTTGACCCAAGCCATCGCTAAAAACTCGGCTCATCCACTCTGTTTGACATCGCCCGCCTGCGCAGAAGCAGGCAAGCCCAAAACCCGGTCAAAGCACCAGGTGAACGCGATGGCATAAAAGAAAAAGAAGGCCAGCAGGCCCAAGTTGGCCAGCAAGGCAGCAGTGAGCGAAATGTCCAGCCACAGCGACATGACGGGCAAAAGAATGATGACCAAGCCGCCTTCAAAACCGGCCCCGTGGGCCAGCCGCCGGGCAAAGGAGCGGCCACGCACCGTTTGGCGCGACTCCCAGCGCTCAAAGAGCCAGTTGAAGGCGTAGTTCCAAGTCAGCGCAATGCTCGACAACACAAGCGCCAGGCCCAAAGTGGAGGTGGGCGACTTGTCAAAAGCCAGGCTCAACACAGGCCCGACCACGGCAATCGCAATGGCCTCGTACAACAGGGCTTGCACAACGCGGCGGGTGGTAGGGGTCATATGGGGGAACGCGGTGAATGCGTTCACTGCCGCGCCGTGCGCACATTGGGCGGCACAGCGCCCGGTGCGCTGGTTCGCCAGGGGTTGATGTCCAGCCCGCCGCGCCGGGTGTAGCGGGCGTACACCGTGAGCTTGGTGGGCTTGCAGCGTGTCCAGATGTCCATGAAGATGCGCTCGACGCATTGCTCATGGAACTCGTTGTGGTTCCTGAAGCTCACGATGTATTGCAGCAGACCCGCTTGCTCGATCTGCGGGCCGCTGTAGGTGATTTGCACGCTGCCCCAGTCGGGCTGGCCTGTGACCAGGCAATTGCTTTTGAGCAAGTGGCTGACCAGCGTTTCGGTGACCGGCTGCTCATCTAGGTTGGCCGTGAGCAAGTCGGGCGCGGGCTGGTAGCGGCTGCACTCGATGTCCATACGGTCCAGGTTCAGACCGTCAAGCTCGTGCACGGGCTCGGCGTCAAAGTGTTCCTGCAGCAGCAGCTTCACGCCCACGCTGGCTTGCATGTTGCCGCCATGCCAGATGGCTGCGCTGATGTCGCGGCGAATCATGTCGCGAACCACTTCAGGGCTTTCCAGACGCGTGTTGTTGAAGCTGTTCAGGTACAGCTTGAAGGACTTGCTCTCCACAATGTGCGTGCTCTCGGCAGGCACGGTGATGTGGGCCAGTGCCACTTGCGGCTTGCCCTTGGTGTTGAGCCAGGACAGCTCGAACGCGGTCCACAAATCCGCCCCCAAAAACACGGGCTGCCCGGTGACACCGATCTCGGCGCGTTTGGTGGCACGGGGAATGGGGAACAGCAGGCGGGCGTCGTATTGGTCCACATAGGCGCTGGACTTGCCCAGCTGGGATTGTTCAGGGAAGTTCATGCTCATGCTTGCACCTTGCGACGGAACACCCAACGGTCAGGCTCGGACACTTGCGCGTCGTAGGCGTAGCCTTCGAGGTCAAAGCCCAGCAAACCTTCAGGATGGGTGATCTTGTTTTGGATGGCGAACCGCGCCATCAAGCCCCGCGCCCGCTTGGCGTTGAAGCTGATGATCTTGTATTTGCCGCCCTTGAAGTCTTCGAACACGCACTCGATGACGCGGGCCTTGAGGGTTTTGCGGTCCACCGACTTGAAATACTCTTGCGAGGCCAGGTTGACGATGACCGGGGTTTTGTCTTTGGCCAGCTGGGCGTTCAGGTGCTCGGCAATTTGCGGCCCCCAAAACTTGTACAGGTTGCTGCCCTTGTCGGTGTGCAGCGTGGTGCCCATTTCCAGGCGGTAGGGTTGCATCCAGTCCAGCGGGCGCAGCACGCCATACAGGCCGCTCAAAATGCCCACATGCTTTTGCGCCCAGTCCAGCTCTTTGGCGCTCAGGGTCTTGGCGTCCAGGCCTTCGTACACATCGCCATTGAAGGCCAGCACGGCTTGCTTGGCATTCTTGGCGGTGAATTTGGGGCGCCAGGCTTCGTAGCGGGCCACGTTCAGGGCCGACAGCGCGTCCGACAGGTCCATCAATTCGGCGATTTGCTGGGGTGACTTTTGGCGCAGCACCTCAATGAGGGCCTGCGACTGCGGCACGAACTGGGGCAGCGTGTGCGGCAAATCTGCGTGCGTAGCGCCCACCGGAGTTTCGTAATCCAGCGACTTGGCGGGAGACAATAAGAACAACATGCTCGACATCCTTTACCTGGACGATTATCTCGCCATCGTGCACAAGCCCGCTGGCTGGCTGGTGCATCGCACCCCGCTCGACAAGGGTGAAACCCGCTTTGTGCTGCAAACTCTGCGCGACCAGATCGGCCAACACGTCTGGCCCGTGCACCGGCTGGACAAAGGCACCAGCGGCGTGCTGGTGTTTGCCCTGAGCGCCGAGGTGGCCCGCACGCTGGGGCAGGCCTTTGAAACGGGTGAGGGGCTGCACAAGACTTACCGGGCCATTGTGCGGGGTTGGCCCCTGCCAGAGGGTTGGATCGACCACCCCTTGAAACGCATGCCCGACGACATGCGCACCGAGCGCGAAGAGAGTCAAGCCGCCCAGACGCGCTACGCCACCCTGCGCCGGGGCGAGCTGCCCATTGCCCAAGGCGAATTTGCCAGCCTGCGCTGGGCCGAGGTGCAGCTGCAACCCCTGACGGGGCGGCGTCACCAGCTGCGCCGCCACATGAAGCACATGGCCCACCCGATCATGGGCGACGCCACGCACGGAAAAGGACCGCTCAACCGGGCGGTGGCCGCGCATTGGGGGCTGCAGCGGCTGTGGCTGCACGCCCTGCGCCTGGACATGCGCCACCCGGTGAGTGGCCAGGCGCTGAGCATCGACGCCCCCTGCGGGCCAGAATGGCAGCTGTGGGCTGAACCCATTTCTGACTGAAAAACAAGGGTCTTGTCACAGAGCGGATAGCTTGGCGCCGGCTCTTGCCTAAGATCGCGGCATGAGCCTGCTTTTTACCCCCTACACCTTCAACGCCCCCAGTGGGCCCCTCACCTTGCCCAACCGCATCGTGGTCGCGCCCATGTGCCAGTACTCGGCCGACCATGGCCAGGCCACCGACTGGCACCTGACGCACTGGACCAACATGCTCAACAGCGGCGCGGGCCTGTTCACCATCGAGGCCACGGCCGTGTCGGCCGTGGGCCGCATCAGCCCCGGCTGCTTGGGCCTGTGGGACGACGCCACGCAAGCAGCGCTGGGTGACAAACTGCACCGCGCCCGCCGCCTGGCCCCGCACATGCCGGTGTGCATCCAGATCAGCCACGCAGGCCGCAAGGCTTCGAGCGCCGCGCCTTGGCATGGCGGCATGCTGATCGCCCCCGAAGACGGCGGCTGGCCCACCGTGGCGCCCAGCGCCCTGCCCCACTTGCCCCAAGAAGCCGCCCCCACCGAACTGAGCCTGGCCGACATCGCGCAGATCAAGGCCGACTTTGTGAACACCGCTCGGCGCAGCCACGCGCTGGGCATCGAGGCGGTGGAGTTGCACGCCGCGCACGGCTATTTGCTGCACCAGTTTTTGTCACCCATTTCCAACCAGCGCACCGACGCCTATGGCGGCAGTTTTGAAAACCGCATCCGCTTTCCGCTGGAAGTGTTCCAAGCCGTGCGCGAAGCCTTTGGCGGCACCTTGGGCATGCGCATCTCGGGCACCGACTGGGTGGACGGCGGCTGGACCGTCGAAGAAACTGCCGCCTTGTCGGTGCAGCTCAAACAAGCCGGGGCGCAGTTTGTGCACATCTCTTCGGGCGGCGTCTCGCCCCTGCAAAAAATTGCCTTGGGCCCCGAGTACCAAGTGCACCTGGCCAAAGCGGTCAAAGACGCATCGGCCCTGACCACCATTGCCGTGGGCCTGATCACCGAGCCCGCCCAAGCCGAAGCCGTGTTGCAGCGTGGCGACGCCGACCTGGTGGCACTGGCCCGCAGCTTTTTGTACAAGCCGCGCTGGGGCTGGGAAGCGGCCGTGGCTTTGGGCGGCACGGTCGACTCACAACACCAGTACTGGCGCAGCCTGCCGCGCGAAGCCAAAAACATTTTCAACGACGCCAAAATCGGCATGCGCTGATTTCCAACTTCAAAAGAGAGAGATAGACACATGAACACTCGCCGTCAAATTTCTAAACTGCTGGCCCTGGCCAGCCTGTGCACCCCCATGGCCCTGATGGCGCAAGCCTTCCCCAGCAAGCCCATCACCCTGGTGGTGCCCGTGCCACCCGGCGGCTTGGTCGACACTTCGGCCCGCCTGATTTCTGAGCCTTTGGGCCGCCTGATCGGCCAGTCCATCGTGGTGGAAAACAAGGGCGGCGCCAGCGGCAACCTGGCCTACCAGCAAGTGGCGCGCGCACCCAAAGACGGCCACACACTGCTGGTGTCGTACTCGGGTTACCACGTCGCCAACCCGATCTTGATGAGCAAGCTGCCTTGGGAGTTGAAAGACCTGACGCCCGTGGGCCTGATCACCGTGGCCACCAACGTGGTGGCGGTGCACCCCTCGGTGCCGGTGAACAACATGAAGGAGTTCATCACCTACGCCAAGCAAAACCCGGGCAAGCTGAACTACGCCTCGCAGGGCAACGGTTCGGTGTCACACATCGGCACGGAAATCTTCAAACAGCAAACCGGGGTGAGCCTGGTGCATGTGCCCTACAAGGGTTCGGGCCAAGCCATTGCCGACGTGCTGGCAGGCCAGGTGCAGGTGTTCATGACCACACCGCCTTCGGTGATGCAACACATCCAGGGCGGCAAGCTCAAGGCCTTGGCCGTTACGGGTAAAAAACGCCATGCCGGCATGCCCCAGGTGCCCACCATGGCCGAAGCCGGTTACCCCAACTTTGACCTCGAGTCGTGGGTGGCTTTGTACGCCCCAGCAGGCACGCCAGCTGCCGCGGTCACCCAACTGGCCGATGCCGTCAAGCGCAGCCTGGACTTGCCCGAGAGCAAACAACGCGCCGATGCCGCAGGCATTGAAGTGCGCTTTGTCGCCCCCACCGAGATGACCAAAATTTTGGACCGCGACATCGCCGACTGGACGCAGGCCATCAAGGCCGCCAACATCAAGCTGGACTGAGCGCCAGACGTTCAAAAGCCGGAGTGGGCCTTGCGGCCTGCTCCGGCTTTTTGGCGGGCCAGTGGCCGCAGTGATTTACTTGAGATCGCCCGCCAAACTGGCCAAGGTGTCCGCGGCGATGTCGAGGTGCGAGGGGTAGTGGGTGTGGTCGCAACCCATTTTGACGCCAGCGCCCGCCTTGACCGCCGCAGACATGACGGGCGTGAGTTCAAAGCGCACAAAGTGCACCGCTGAGGTTTTTTCTTCGGTCTCGCGGTCCAGGTCTTCGTCCGCAATCGCGTACACGCGGGCATGGCCTTCGACCTCCACAAACATGCGGTCTTCCACGCCGATCAGTTTGGCCAACTCGCGCTTGCGCTCGTGGATGTCGACGTACTCGATCATCATGGTGGCTTTCCAGTTGCTGCCATCCGGCACCAGCGGGGCATAGGCCTCGATCTCTTGCAGGATCCCCTCTTCTTCGAAGACTTTTTCGATGCGCAGCATCTCCTGAATTTGGTAGCGGATGGTGGTTTCGCTCTCGAACTGCACGTTGATGTGCTCACCCAGTTGCACGCTGCGCAGCTTGCGGTGAGCGATCACCTCGGGCTTGTGGACCTTGCGCCACTTGGTGTAAGCCTCGAGAGACATCAGGGTCTCGGGCGTGATTTTTCCGGTCAGTTGCATGGCGGTTTTCCTTATTTGAGACCGTAGGCTTTGCGCACCAAGGTCAAGGGGTGGTTCAGTTCGGGGGCGCCCAAACCGTTGACCTCAAAGCCTTGGGCAATGTGGTGGCCGCCCAGCGGGCAATCGGAGCTGATGAAGTCGGGCTTGGAGCCGTCCTTCATGGTGGCCATGGCCTTGAACACGGGTTTGCCGATTTTCATCGCCATCTCGTGCGACCCTTTTTTGACACCGTAAGTGCCCGCGTGGCCCGAGCAGCGCTCGATGGTGTTGATCTCGGTGTCCGGGATCATCTTGAGCATTTCTTCGGTTTTTTTGCCGATGTTTTGCACCCGGCCGTGGCAAGGAATTTGGTAGCTCACATTGCCCAAGGCTTGAGGAAATTCGGTCTTGAGCAAGCCGTCGCGCTTGCGGGCCATGAAGTACTCAAACGGGTCCCACATGGCTTCTTTGACCAACTGGGTGTCGGTGCAATCGGGGAACATGAGGGGGATTTCCTGCTTGAACATCAGGGCGCAGCTGGGCACGGCCGCCATGATGGCGTAGCCGTCTTTGGCGTACTTCGCCAACACCGGGATGTTGGCTTCTTTGGACGCCTTCACCGAGTCCAAGTCGCCCAGTTCGAGCTTGGGCATGCCGCAGCACTTTTCTTTCTCGACCAGCACGTAGGGAATGGCGTTGTGGTCCAGGATTTTGAGCAAGTCGTGGCCGATGCCGGGCTCGTTGTAATTGATGTAGCAGGTCGAATAAATGGCCACTTTGCCGGGCGTTTTCTCGCCGTCCACCACGTTGACCGACTGGGCATCTGGGGCGCTCGAACGGAACTTTTGGGTGGCCAAGGAAGGCAACCAAGCGTTTTTGTCGACGCCCGCCACGCTTTCCATGATGCTGCGTGCCGCTTCGGTCTTGTTGAGCGCGTTGACCGCCTGCACCACGATCGGGATGCCGGCAAACGAGCCGTGCGTGTCGGTCGAGGCCAAAAACTTTTCGGCCGCGCCCACTTCGCCTTTTTTGAACTTGATGGCTTTGGCCCGCAGCATGGTGTGCGGGAAGTCCAGGTTCCAGGCGTGCGGCGGGGTGTAGGGGCACTTGGTCATGTAGCACAGGTCACACATGAAGCACTGGTCCACCACTTTCCAGTAATCCTTCTTGTCCACCCCATCCACTTCCATGGTGCTGGACTCGTCCACCAGGTCGAACAAGGTGGGGAACGAGTTGCACAGGCTCACGCAGCGGCGGCAGCCGTGGCAGATGTCGAAAATGCGCTCCAACTCGTCAAAGCATTTTTCTTCGTTGTAGAACTCGGGACTCTCCCAACCGAGGGCGTGCCGCGTGGGGGCCTCAAGGTTGCCTTCTTTGGCCATGTTGTGCTCCTGTCTTTTTTGTTTTGGGTTTGCCTGAGAACTCTGCTTGCAAAGCCCTGAGAAAAACCCGCTGCACGGGGCCGTGCAGCAGGCCGGATCACCGGGGATCAGTCCACCAGTTCGTTCAGGGCTTTCTGGTAACGGTTGGCATGTGAACGCTCAGCCTTGGCCAGGGTCTCGAACCAGTCGGCGATTTCGTCAAAACCTTCTTCGCGAGCGGTCTTGGCCATGCCGGGGTACATGTCGGTGTACTCGTGGGTCTCGCCAGCCACAGCCGAAGCCAGGTTGTCGCGGGTCGAGCCGATGGGCATGCCGGTCGCTGGGTCACCGGATTGCTCCAGGAACTCCAGGTGGCCGTGGGCGTGGCCAGTTTCACCTTCGGCGGTGGAACGGAACAGGGCTGCCACGTCGTTCTGACCTTCAACGTCAGCTTTGTTCGCGAAGTACAAATAGCGACGGTTGGCCTGGGATTCGCCTGCGAAGGCGTCTTTCAGGCATTGTTCCGTGCGCGAGCCTTTGAGTGCTGCCATGGGTATCTCCTAGTGAGTTTTACGTTGATTGCCCTGACGACATCGCCAGAGAACCATCAGGTTAGTCTTTTACCGACCGGTCGCCTAATTAATTGATGCAATACCCTCAATTAATTGAAGCTATCAGCCAAGCCCTCGGGCTTGGGCCCAGGAGAGCCAAGGTGGGCTAGGTAAAATCACCTATTTCGGACACCGATCGTCCTGCACGGCCTGCGCAGAGCTGCCGTCATTTATTTTTGAGAAGCCCCCGCCATGAGCAACGCCCCCGCCACTGTGGCCCTCCAGCCCGGCCTTGAGAGCCTGTCCAAATCCTTCGAGCCTGCTGCGCTGGAAGCCCATTGGGGCCCCGAGTGGGAAAAACGCGGATACGGCGTGGCTGGTTTTCGGGGCACGCAAGCGCCCAAAGACGGCGCACCCGCGTTCGCCATCCAGCTGCCCCCGCCCAACGTGACCGGCACGCTGCACATGGGCCACGCGTTCAACCAGACCATCATGGACTCGTTGACCCGCTACCACCGCATGCTGGGCCACAACACCGCCTGGATTCCGGGCACCGACCACGCGGGCATTGCCACCCAAATCGTGGTGGAACGCCAGCTGCAGGCCAAGGGCATCAGCCGCCACGACATGGGCCCCACCCCGGCCGAAGCTCGCAAAAACTTTGTGAGCAAGGTGTGGGAGTGGAAAGAAGAGTCCGGCAGCACCATCACCAGCCAGATGCGCCGCATGGGCGACAGCGTGGACTGGAGCCGCGAATACTTCACGATGGACCCCAAACTGTCCCAAACCGTGACCGAGACTTTTGTGCAGCTGTATGAGCAAGGCCTGATCTACCGCGGCAAACGCCTGGTGAACTGGGACCCGGTGCTGCAAAGCGCGGTGTCCGACCTGGAAGTGGAAAGCGCTGAAGAAGACGGCTCGATGTGGCACATCCGCTATGACTTGGCCGATGGTTCAGGCAGCCTGACCGTGGCGACCACCCGACCCGAAACCCTGCTGGGCGACGTGGCCGTGATGGTGCACCCTGAAGACGAGCGCTACAAACACCTGATCGGCCAGCAGGTCAACCTGCCCTTGTGCGGCCGCACCATCCCCGTGATTGCCGACGACTACGTGGACAAGGACTTCGGCACGGGTGTGGTGAAGGTCACACCCGCGCACGACACCAACGACTACCAAGTCGGCCAGCGCCACAAGCTGGACATGATTTGCGTGCTGAACCTCGACGCCACGATCAACACCAACGCCCCCGAAAAATACCGTGGCCTGGACCGCTTTGTGGCCCGCAAGGCCGTGGTGGCCGACCTCGAAGCCGCAGGCGCTTTGGTGGAAGTCAAGAAGCACAAACTCATGGTGCCCCGCTGCGCCCGCACGGGCCAAGTGATTGAGCCCATGCTGACCGACCAGTGGTTCGTGGCCATGAACCAAGTGGGCCAAGGCGACGCCACCGGCAAGAGCATTGCCCAAAAAGCCATTGACGCGGTGCAGTCGGGCGAAGTGAGCTTTGTGCCCGAGAACTGGGTGAACACCTACAACCAATGGATGAACAACATCACCGACTGGTGCATCTCTCGCCAACTGTGGTGGGGCCACCAGATTCCGGCTTGGTACGACGAAGACGGCCAGGTGTACGTGGCGCGCAACGAGGCCGAGGCCCAAGCCAAAGCCCCTGGCAAAACCCTCAAGCGCGACGAAGACGTGCTGGACACTTGGTACTCGTCGGCCCTCGTGCCGTTCAGCACCATGGGATGGCCCGAGAAGACGCCCGACTACGACCTGTACTTGCCCAGCAGCGTGTTGGTGACCGGCTACGACATCATCTTTTTCTGGGTCGCCCGGATGATCATGATGACCACGCACTTCACCGGCAAAGTGCCTTTCAAACACGTTTACATCCACGGCCTGGTGCTCGATGCCCAAGGCAAGAAGATGAGTAAATCCGAAGGCAACGTGCTCGACCCGGTCGATCTGATCGACGGCATCACCCTCGAGCCCTTGCTTGAAAAACGGACCCAAGGCCTGCGCAAGCCCGAGACCGCGCCCAAGGTGCGCAAGCAAACCGAAAAAGAATTCCCAGAAGGCATCCCGGCCTATGGCGCGGACGCCCTGCGCTTCACCTTTGCGGCGCTCGCGTCACTGGGCCGCAGCATCAACTTTGACTCCAAGCGCTGCGAGGGCTACCGCAACTTCTGCAACAAGCTGTGGAACGCCACCCGCTTTGTGCTGATGAATTGCGAGGGCCAAGACTGCGGCCTGAAAGAGCACACCAAGGACGAATGTGCAGTGGGCGGACCGGCCCATGGCTACATGTCTTTCAGCCAGGCCGACCGCTGGATCAGCTCACAGCTGCAACGCGTCGAGGCCGATGTGGCCAAAGGCTTTGCCGAGTACCGCCTGGACAACGTGGCCAACACGATCTATGACTTTGTCTGGAACGAGTTCTGCGACTGGTACCTCGAAATCGCCAAAGTGCAGATCAACACCGGCACCGACGCGCAAAAACGCGCGACACGCCGCACGCTGATCCGCACACTCGAGACCATCATGCGCTTGGCGCACCCGATCATCCCCTTCATCACCGAAGAGCTCTGGCAAAAAGTGTCGGTGGTCGCAGGCCGTCCGGGCGAGTCGGTCAGCATCGCCGCCTACCCCGTGAGCCAGCCCGAACGCATCGACTTGGATGCCGAAGCCCATGTGGCCAAACTCAAGACCTTGGTGGACGCTTGCCGCAACCTGCGCGGCGAAATGAATGTCTCGCCCGCCACGCGCATGCCCATGTATGTGCTGGGCGACACCTCCTTCATGCAAAGCGTGGCACCGGTTCTGCAGTCATTGGCCAAGCTGAGCGAAGTCAAGGTGTTTGACACCGAAGCCGAATGGATCGCCGCCGCACAAGCGGCCCCCGTGGCCGTGGTGGGCGAAGCGCGTTTGTGCCTGTTCATCGAAGTGGACGCGGCCGCAGAAAAAGTCCGTCTGACCAAAGAAGCCGCTCGCCTGGAAGGTGAAATCACCAAGGCCAACGCCAAACTCGGCAACGAGGCCTTTGTGTCCAAGGCGCCGCCAGCGGTGCTCGACGAAACCAAAAAGCGCGTGGCCGACTTCGGCGCCACACTCGACAAAATTCGCCAGCAACTGCAACGCTTGGGCTGATGCAGCCCTGCAACCGGAGACAGCATGAGCCACAACGTCATTCGCAAAGCCGTATTCCCTGTGGCCGGTTTGGGCACGCGCTTTTTGCCCGCGACCAAAGCGGCGCCCAAAGAGATGCTGCCCGTGGTGGACAAGCCGCTGATCCAGTACGCGGTGGAAGAAGCCTACGCGGCGGGTGTGCGGCACATGATCTTTGTGACGGGCCGCAGCAAACGCGCCATCGAGGACCACTTTGACACCGCCTACGAACTCGAAAACGAGCTCGAGGCGGCGCACAAGGACGAATTGCTCGCGCTGGTGCGCTCGGTGCAGCCCGACGACATGGTGTGCGCCTATGTGCGCCAAAACCGCATGCTGGGCCTGGGCCACGCGGTGCTGTGCGCCGAGCCGCTGGTGGGCAACGAGCCGTTTGCGGTGCTGCTGGCCGATGACCTGATGGTCAATTCGGGCCCCTCCATCTTGACCCAAATGGTCGAGGCCTACACCAAGCAAGGCCGCTCGGTGCTGGCGGTGCAAGAGGTGCCGCTCGACCAGGTCAAGCGCTACGGCATTGTGGCCGGTGAACCTGCCGGCAAACAGCTCATTCGGGTGGAGCAAATCGTGGAAAAACCCAGCCCCGACAAAGCCCCCTCACGCATGGGTGTGGCGGGTCGCTACATCCTCACGCCCGGTATTTTTGACGAGATCCGCAACCAACCCACAGGCGTGGGCGGCGAAATCCAACTCACCGATGCGATTGCCCGCCTGATGCAGCGCGAGGCGGTGTACGCATTCCAGTACCAAGGCAAGCGCTACGATTGCGGCAGCAAGGAAGGCTTCTTGGAGGCCACCGTGGAGCTGGCTTTGCAGCACCCCCAAGTGGGTGCATCGTTCCGCGACTACCTTAAGGGCCTGAGCCTCTGACCAGCCCTCTGTAGGAGCGAGCCTTCCCCTGTGGGAGCGAGCCCCTGCTCGCGAATGGCGCTTAAGCCATGGCAATCATTCGGCCGCAGGGGCGGCCTCCCACAAAAGATGTGAGAGTGTCGGTTCTTCAACGCCGTTTCAGTGCAAACACAAAAGCCGTGTCGGTCTTTTCCTGCATCAGCAGATCGTTGCCGGTTTGCCGGGCAAAGGCTTCGAAATCACGCCAAGCCCCAGGGTCGGTCGCCGTCACTTTGAGCACCTGCCCGCTGCTCATCTCGTTCAAGGCCTTTTTGGCCTTCAAAATGGGCAAGGGGCAGTTCAGCCCGCTGGTGTCTATTTCCTTGTCGATGTGCATCATGTGTCCTGATTCGGTTCTTGGCTTTGCGCTGCGCGTTCTTCCCACGACATGAACTTGGGCTCGATGCCGATGGTGCGCAACCAGTCGCCCAAGGCATAGCCGGTGCCCGCAGGCCAGCAAATCAAGTCTTTGAAATCGAACATCTTGTACTCGGCCAACTCGGGTGACAAACGCACCTCGCCTTCGGCCACAGCGTGATAGGCAATGATCACTTGGTTCATGCGCTGGAAGTCATAGACGCCAATCAACTTGAGAGCAGACACTTTCAGATTGGTTTCTTCGGCAATCTCGCGTGTGATGCCCTCTTCAGGCGTTTCGCCCGCCTCCATGAAGCCGGTGATCAACGCAAAACGCCGGCCCGGCCATGCGGCATTGCGGGCCAGCAAAATTTGATCACCCACCTGCACAATGCCCGCCAGCACCGGCGTGGGGTTGTTCCAATGGGTGAAGTCGCAAGCCGTGCAGCGCAGACGCATGACCTCGCCACCGTCTTCCAACTGGGTCTGCCAAGCCAAGGGCGTGGCGCATTGCGGACAAAAACGAAATTCAGCCATGGGGCATCCTGGGTTCAGGCGGGGAACACGCCTGTGGACAAGTAGCGATCACCGCGATCGCACACAATGAACACGATGGTCGCGTTTTGCACGGTTTTCGCAATCTCCTGCGCGACCCAACAAGCGCCTGCGGCCGAAATGCCCGCAAAAATGCCCTCGCTGCGGGCCATTTGGCGACAGGTTTCCTCGGCATCGCTTTGGCTCACATACACCAGCTCATCAACCCGGCTCGCGTCGTAAATTTTGGGCAGGTACTCTTGCGGCCATTTGCGAATGCCCGGAATCCGCGATCCTTCGCTGGGCTGTGCGCCAATGATGCGGATGGCCGGGTTTTTTTCTTTCAAATAACGCGACACGCCTGTGATGGTGCCCGTGGTGCCCATGGCGCTGACAAAGTGGGTGACCTGCCCTCCCGTCTGCTCCCAGATTTCAGGGCCGGTGGTTTCGTAATGGATGCGCGGGTTGTCGGCGTTGGCAAATTGGTCCAGGATGCGGCCCTTGCCTTGCGCGGCCATGCTGTCGGCCAAATCGCGGGCGTATTCCATGCCGCCGCTCTTGGGCGTGAGGATCAACTCGGCACCAAAAGCCTTCATGGTTTGGGCGCGCTCGATGGACAGGTCCTCGGGCATGATCAGCACCATGCGGTAGCCCTTGATGGCGGCCGCCATGGCCAGCGCAATCCCGGTGTTGCCGGATGTCGCCTCGATCAGGGTGTCGCCGGGCTTGATCTCGCCCCGCTCCTCGGCCCGGCGAATCATCGACAAAGCCGGCCTGTCCTTGACAGAACCCGCAGGGTTGTTGCCCTCGAGCTTGCCCAAAATCACATTGCCACGCGCCGCAGCATCGGCCGCCCCCAAACGTTGCAAAGCCACCAAGGGTGTTTTGCCGATCGCATCTTCAATGGTTGGATAAATCATCCCAATAATGTGCCATAATTCAGGTCTTCACGAATTCCTGCCCGGGTGGTGAAATTGGTAGACTCAGGGGACTCAAAATCCCCCGCCGCAAGGCGTGCCGGTTCGAGTCCGGCCCCGGGCACCAAACAAAAAGCCGCAAGTGTCAGTCACTTGCGGCTTTTTCTTTTGTTTTTCAGATCAATCGATCCCCGCACTCCAGCGGTTATCCCATGTTTTTTCGATTTGCCTGCGGTCGCGTTTGGTGGGGCGGCCTTGCTCAATGCTGAGCGCAGGCTCGCGGGCCAGGCGGTGCTGCTCGGCGGCTTTTTCGCGGGATGCGATGCTTTCCGGGGTTTCTGTGTACAGCAGCTGGGCCACAGGTGCCGGGCCGCGCACACCGCTCAAGCCCTGCACCACCACGGTGCGCTGCACGGCGCCTTGGCGCAGGCACACCGTGTCGCCGGGTTTGACTTCTTTGCTGGGCTTGGCATCTTGCCCGTTGACCTGCACACGGCTCTTGCCGATCTCTTCGCTGGCCAGGCTGCGGGTTTTGTAAAAACGGGCCGCCCACAGCCACTTGTCAATACGCTGGGAGGTCATCGCGCCACCGAAAACAAGGCGCCTTGAGGGCTCAAGCCGTCGCGCACATGCGGGTAATGCAAGCGGATTTTCAATTCTTTTTTCATGCGCGTGTTGTCCAGCCGCCGAGACTCGCTCATGAAGCTCAGCAGCATCAAGGGCAAAGCGGTGTTGGCATCATGGCGGGAAATGCGCGGTGGTTTGGGCAAGCCATACAGACTGGCGGCCAGGTCAAAGTAGTCGCCCATTTTCAAATCGGTGTCGTCGGTCACATTGACCACGCGCTGGGGCTTGCCGCGCCACAGGGCCGCAGCGCAGGCCCTTGCCAGATCATTGGCATGGATGTGGTTGGTGTACACGTCCTCTTTGGCGACCAGCACGGGCGTGCCCTTGAGCAAGCGCTCGCGGGGCGTTCCACCTTCGCGGTCGGGGGCGTAAATGCCGGGGATGCGCAACACGCTCACCCGCACGCCGCTGCGACCCAAAAACCGCATGTGGGCTTCGGCATCGACACGGCGCTGTGCACGGGGGGTGTGCGGCTTGGCGGGCCGGGTTTCATCCACCCGCTGGCCACCACAGTCGCCATAAACACCCGTGGTGGAGCCGTACACCAGCACTTGGGGCAAGGCGCGCAAACGCAAAGCACGCACCAAGGCCAGGCTGCGCGGATCGCGCTCAGAGGCGCCGCGTCGGTCGGTCGGCGGTGGCGCCAGGTGGATCACGCGGTGTGCGATGCCGGCCAAACGCTTCAAACTGGCCGCATCGTCCAAGTTGCCCTGCAAGGGCGTGATGCCGCAAGCCCGCAGCAAACGCACGCGTTCAGGCGATGACGTCAAGGCCATCAAGCGCACGCGCTGGCTTTGTGGGGCGCCCAACTGACCTGCTGTGCGCAAGCCCACATCACCGCAACCCACGATCAAAACACGCTGGCGGCGGAAACGGGCGGGCAGTGCACCCAAGGGGGTTTGGTTTGAAGGCAAAATCAGGGGTTCCGGGTCATATTCACGCCCTCTAGGATACCCAAAAGATGAGCTTTCAAATTTCTGTGCAGCCCAGTGGCCGCAGCTTCACCGCCGACGACAACGAAACCCTGCTGGCCGCGGGCATCCGCCAAGGCATTGGCCTGCCCTACGGCTGCAAAGACGGTGCTTGCGGTTCCTGCAAATGCAAAAAAATCTCGGGCACCGTGGTGCATGGCCCGCACCAGGACAAAGCCCTGTCTGCAGACGAAGAAGCCCAAGGCCTGGTGCTGACCTGCTGCGCCACCGCCCAAAGCGATGTGGTGCTCGAATCCAAACAGGTCACGGCCGAAGGCGGCTTGCCCGTCAAAAAGATGCCGGTGCGCGTGATCAGTCTGGAGAAGAAATCACACGACGTGATCGTGCTCAAACTGCAACTGCCCGCCAACGACGTGATGAAGTTCCACGCGGGCCAGTACATCGAGTTTTTGTTGCGTGACGGCTCACGCCGCAGCTACAGCATGGCCAATGCCCCGCACACCCTCGAGGTCGCGCCACCCACGGTGGAGCTGCACATCCGGCACATGCCCGGCGGCAAGTTCACCGACCCGGTGTTCACCACCATGAAGGAAAAAGACATCCTGCGCGCCGAAGGCCCGTACGGCAGTTTCTACCTGCGCGAAGACAACGACAAGCCCATCGTGCTGCTGGCCTCGGGCACGGGCTTTGCCCCCATCAAGGCGCTGATCGAGCACATGCAGCACCGCGGCATCACCCGCCCAGCGACGCTGTACTGGGGCGGCCGCCGCCCGGCCGATCTGTACATGGCCGATTGGGTGCAAGCCCGCTTGGCCGAGATGCCCAACCTGCACTATGTGCCCGTGATCTCGAACGCCGAGGCCGAAGACCACTGGACAGGCCGCACGGGCTTTGTGCACCAAGCGGTACTGCAAGACTTCCCCGATCTGTCGGGTCACCAGGTCTATGCCTGCGGGGCCCCCATCGTGGTGGACTCGGCCAAGCGCGACTACGTGGCGCTTGGCGGTTTGCCGGAAGAAGAGTTTTATGCCGATTCGTTCACGTCCGAGGCGGACAAGGCGAAGGCTGACTAGACCCGCGTCTGGGTGGGAGGCTGCCCCTGCGGCCGAATGACTGCCACATGCAGAACACGCATTCGCGAGCAGGGGCTCGCTCCCACAAGATGCTCTTGCACTGACTTTGTTTCGGAGACTCCTCATGACTTTGATCACGCGCCGCCTGTTCACCGCTGCCTCCCTTGCCCTCTCGGCACCCGCCTGGGCGCAGGGCAAGCCCATCCGCATCATCGTGCCCTATGCGCCGGGTGGCCCCATTGACGTCACGGCGCGGGCATTGGCCGAGCGGGTGAAGGACAGCCTGGGCACCGTCATCATTGAAAACCGACCCGGGGCAGGCGGCAACTTGGGCGCTGACCTGGTCGCCAAAGCCGCGCCCGATGGTTTGACGATCGGCATCGCGGCCACAGCCACGCACGCCATCAACCCCTGGCTGTTCGCCAAGATGCCGTACGACGCCAGCCGCGACTTTGCCCCCATCACGCAAATGCTGCGCGTGCCCAATGTGTTGGTGATGAACGCCGAGACCGCGCAGCGCCTGAAAATCAACACCCTGGCCGATTTGGTGGCCTACGCCAAAGCCAACCCCGCCAAGCTGAACTTTGGCTCGGGCGGCAACGGCAGTGCGGGCCACCTGGCCGGAGAAATGTTCAAGCGGGCTGCCGGCATTTTTGCGGTGCACATTCCCTACAACGGCGGCAACCCTGCCCAGTTGGCTTTGCTGTCTGGCCAAGTCGACTTCAACTTCGACAACCTGGCCACGGCGTCGGCCAACATCAAGGCGGGCCGGCTCAAGGCCTTGGCCGTCACCACGGCCCAGCGCAGCAACGCACTGCCCGAAATCCCGAGCATGGGCGAGACCTTGAAAGATTTCTCGATCGACACCTGGTGGGGTTTGGTGGCCCCAGCCGCCACCCCGCGCGATGTGGTGGCGCGGCTGAACAAAGCCTTTGCCGCCGCACTGCAAACACCCGAAACGAAAACCCGTTTCGCCCAACTGCTGGCCGAACCCGTGGGCAACACGCCCGAGCAATTTGGCGCCTTCATGAAGCAAGAGCTGACGCGCTACGAAAGCGTGGTCAAGGCCAGTGGGGCAAGGGTGGATTGAGCGCGGCCTGCCCCTGAATGCAAAAAGCCCGGCATGCCGGGCTTTTTGCTGACCAGAGGGCGTCTCATTCGCCCAGGTAGGCTGCACGCACCTTGGGGTCTTGCAGCATGTCCTTGCCCACACCACTCATGGTGATGAGGCCCGAGTCCATGACATAACCCCGGTCGGCAATGGCCAGCGCACGGCTGGCGTTTTGCTCCACCAGCAGCACGGTGACGCCTTGGGCGTACACATCGCGCACCACCTCGAAGATCTTGTCGACCATGATGGGCGACAAACCCATGGACGGCTCGTCCAGCAGCAAGACCTTGGGGCGGCTCATCAAAGCACGGCCCATGGCCAACATTTGCTGCTCCCCCCCGGACATGGTGCCGGCCAGCTGGTCCTTGCGCTCACGCAAACGCGGGAAGATGGTGAACATTTTCTCGATGTCGTCCGCGATGGCCGCAGCATCCGAGCGGATGTAGGCGCCCATTTGCAGGTTCTCGGTGATGGTCATGCGGGTGAACACACCACGGCCTTCCGGCACCATGGCCAGGCCTTGCTTGACCAAATCCCAAGGGCCTTGGCCTTGGATGCTCTTGCCCAGGTACTCGATGTCACCCGATTGCAAAGGCAAGGTGCCGGTGATCGCTTTCATGGTGGTGGTTTTGCCCGCACCGTTGGAGCCGATCAGCGAGACCAACTCGCCCTCGCGCACTTCGAGGCTCACACCCTTGACGGCCTGAATGCCGCCGTAGCCCACTTGCAGGTCTTTGACTTTCAATAGGATGTCGGCCATCTCAGTGTCCTCCCGTGCCCAGATAGGCTTCAATCACTTTTTCATTCTTCTGCACATCGGCAGGCGTGCCTTCGGCAATTTGCTTGCCGTAGTCGAGCACCGTGACGCGGTCACACAAGCCCATGACCAGCTTCACATCGTGTTCGATCAACAAGATGGTGCGGTTGTCCTTGCGGATTTGGTCGATCAGCTCGCGCAGTTGCACTTTTTCAGTGGCGTTCATGCCCGCCGCTGGCTCATCCAGCGCGATGAGCTGCGGGTCGGTCGCCAAAGCACGGGCGATTTCCAGGCGGCGTTGATCGCCATAGGACAAGGTGCGGGCTTTGTAGTCGGCAAACTTGCCAATGCCCACGTAGTCGAGCAGTTCTTGCGCGCGTTGGGCAATGGCCGCTTCTTCGGCTTTGAAACGGGGGGTGCGAAAAATCGCCCCCAGCAAACCCGAGTGGGTGCGCACATGGCGGCCCACCATCACGTTTTCGAGCGCCGTCATCTCGGCAAACAAGCGGATGTTTTGGAATGTGCGGGCAATGCCCGCCTTGGCCACTTCGTGCACGGCGGTGGGCTGGTAGGGCTTGCCTGCCAGCTCAAACGTGCCACTGTCCGGAGTGTACAAACCGGTGATGACGTTGAAAAACGTGGTTTTGCCTGCCCCGTTGGGGCCGATCAGGCCGTAGACCTGTCCACGCTGAATGGTGATGCCCACATCCGAGAGGGCCTGCAGACCGCCAAATCGCTTGGAAATGCCTGAAACGTTGAGAACGGTGTCTTGGTTGGCTGTTGGGTTCATGTTCTGCTCCTTCATTTCGACTTGAGCGATTGGCCATGCTCAGGCGAGGGCCACAGCCCACGAGGGCGCATCAACATGATCACGATCATGGCCAAAGCCACGAGCAATTGGCGCAAGATGGAGGCGTCCAAACGACCGCCTGTCATCTCTTGCAGAGGGCCGGCCACATAGCGCAGCACCTCGGGCAGGGCGGACAACAAAATGGCCCCCAAAATCACACCGGGCAAATAGCCCAGACCGCCCAGCACCACCATGGCGACGATCATCACCGACTCCATCAGGCTGAAGGACTCGGGCGAGATGAAACCCTGAAAGCCTGCGAACATGGCCCCCGACACACCCCCGAAAGTAGCGCCCATGCCAAAGGCCAACAATTTGAGGTTGCGGGTGTTCAAGCCCATGGCCTTGGCTGCGATTTCGTCTTCGCGGATCGCCATCCAAGCGCGGCCGATGCGGGAAACTTCCAAGCGGTGCGAGATCAAAATCGTGACCAGCACCAAGCTCAGGAACAGGTAGTAATAAAGCGAGACCGACGCAATTTCGAAATCACCAATCATCAGCTTCTTGCCGAGGTTCAATCCAAAAATCGAAATCGGATCGATCTGGTCCAAGCCTTTGGGGCCGTTGGTGATGTTGACCGGGTGGTCCAGGTTGTTCATGAACACACGGATGATTTCACCAAAGCCCAAGGTCACGATGGCCAGGTAGTCACCGCGCAGCTTGAGCGTGGGCGCACCCAGCAACATGCCAAACAGGCCCGCCAGCGCTGCCCCCACTGGCACGATCAGCCAAATCGGCATGTGCATGCCGTTGGGATAAGCCGCGGCGATCCATGCAAAGGTGTTGGTCAGGTGTGGCGACGACAGCAAGCCGTACATGTAAGCCCCCACCGCGAAGAAAGCCACGTAGCCCAAATCGAGCAAACCGGCATAACCCACCACGATGTTCAGGCCAATGGCCAACAAGATGTAGAGCAGCGCCATGTCGGCGATGCGCACCCAGGCGTTGCCAAACATTTGCAAAATCAAAGGCAAAGCAATCAGGGCAACGCCGATCAACAGGAATTGAAGTGTTTTGTTGTTTTTCATGCTCACCTCCATCAAGCGCGATCGGCCACACGCTCACCCATGAGGCCCGAGGGACGCAGGGTCAACACGATGATCAACACAATGAACGCAAAAATGTCGGTGTAGTGGCTGCCCAAAACACCGCCGGTCAGGTAACCGATGTAACCCGAACCGATGGCTTCGATCAGGCCCAGCAAAATGCCGCCAATCACCGCCCCGGACAGATTGCCAATGCCGCCGAACACCGCTGCGGTGAAGGCTTTGAGGCCCGGCAAGAACCCCATGGCGTGCTGGGCCGTGCCGTAGTTGGACGCGTACATCACCCCAGCGATGGCCGCCAAGATGGCACCAATCACGAAGGTGGCAGAAATCACCATGTCGGGCTTGACACCCATCAAAGCCGCCACGCGCGGGTTCTCGGAGGTCGCACGCATGGCGCGGCCCAAACGCGTGTAGTTGACCAACCACATCAGCACCGCCAAGGACACTGCGGTGACGCCCAAAATCATGATTTGCGTGGGCGTGATGACCACCCCGCCCATGTTGATGGGCGTGCTGGACAGCAAAGTGGGGTAGGCCTTGTAGTTGGGCTTCCAGATGATCATGGCCAGCGTCTGCAGCAAGATGCTCATGCCGATCGCGGTGATCAGGGGGGCCAACTTGGGGCTGTTGCGCAAAGGTCGGTAGGCAATTTTCTCGATCGAGAAGTTCAAAACGACGGCCACCACGCAAGCGATCAAGGTGGCCAAAATCAAAATGACCCACCCTGGCGCGCCAGGCATGGCGCCCTGCATCATGCCGATGGCCGACCAGCTGGTCAAAGCGCCCACCATCAGCACTTCTCCGTGCGCAAAGTTGATCAGGTTGATGATGCCGTACACCATGGTGTAGCCCAAGGCCACCAAGGCGTACATGCTGCCCATGACGAGGCCATTGATGACCTGCTGGAGGAAGACGTCCATAAATTTCTCCGTGTGTGGCCCGCGCTTAGCAGGCCTTCGCTTCGGTTGTTGTTCTCAAGTCAAGCCTACCTTTTGAGCAGACTCTGACCACTAGCAAAAAACCCGCCAGATCGTTACAACACCGGGCGGGGTGGCGGGATTGTAGTGAAAGAAAGTCTCCCGTCCGCATTCAGTGGCGTGAGGAATTACCCTGTGGCTGCATTTTTCTTTCGCAGTTCTTCCAATTTGTCGGCAATTTTTATTTCCAGACCCCGGCGGACCGGTTTGTAAAAGCCGGGCTCGGGCATGCCCTCTGGCAAATAGCGCTCGCCTGCAGCAAAGCCATCCTCTTCATCGTGGGCGTACCGGTAGCCTTTGCCGTAATCCAATTGCTTCATGAGTTGGGTGGGGGCATTGCGCAAATGCACGGGTACGGGGCGCGTGCCATCTTGCTTGACCCACGCTTTGGCGGCTTTGAACGCCTTGTAGGCCGCATTCGATTTGGGGGCGACGGCCAGATAAATCACGCACTGCGCCAGCGTCAATTCGCCTTCAGGGCTGCCCAGGCGCTCGTACACATCGGCGGCATCGAGCGCCATGCGCAGGGCGCGGGGATCGGCCAAACCAATGTCTTCGCTGGCCATGCGGATCAAGCGCCGCGCCATGTAGCGTGGGTCTGCCCCACCGTCGAGCATGCGCACAAACCAATACAGGGCCGCGTCGGGGTCGGAGCCGCGCACCGACTTGTGCAAGGCGCTGATGGTGTCGTAAAACTGCTCACCCCCTTTGTCGTAGCGCCGCATGCGCTCACCCAACACCCGCATCAGCCAGTGGTCGGTCACCGGGTCGATGGTTTCTTGCTTGGCCGCCATGGCCAAGGTTTCCAGGGTGTTGAGCAAGCGTCGGGCATCGCCGTCGGCATAGGCCAGCAAACGGTTCAGCGCCGCGGGCTCGACCGAAGGAATGGCTTGAATGGCCTGCGCCCGCTCCACAATGTGCGCCAAATCGTCTTCTGCCAACGGTTGCAGCACGTACACAGCGGCGCGTGAGAGCAAAGCCGAATTGACCTCGAAAGACGGGTTCTCGGTGGTGGCACCGATGAAGGTGAACAAGCCACTTTCCACATGCGGCAAAAACGCGTCTTGCTGGCTCTTGTTGAAGCGGTGCACCTCGTCCACAAACATGATGGTGCGCTGTGGATGCAATCCTGCTCGGGCGGCTTCGGCCTTTTCCACCGCTTCGCGGATGTCTTTGATGCCGCCCAGAACAGCGCTGATGCTCAAAAACTGGGCGTCAAACGCGTCGGCCATCAAGCGGGCAATGGTGGTTTTGCCCACGCCGGGCGGCCCCCACAAAATGCAGCTGTGGGGCTGACCCGACTCGAAAGCCAAGCGCAGCGCCATGCCCTCGCCGAGCAAATGCTGCTGTCCAATCACCTCACCCAAGTGGCGTGGGCGCAGGCGTTCGGCCAAAGGTGCATGGGGGGACAAAGGAACGGCGGTCATGGCCAGACGGTTTGCATCAAGGGCGAATGACGTCGGCACCCGCTGGGGCTTTGAAGACAAAGGTGCTGGCAGGCAACACAGGGTTGGTGGCGAAAGCCGAGAAGGTGAGCAAAGACCGCTGCCCCAAACTGTCTTGCACGTCGAGCACCACCAGCTCTGGCCCATTGGCTGCCGCACGCAAACCGACCATCACGGAGCGGACAGGCCCATCGGGCGCTTGAGGGGTGGCCCGCACCCACTGCAAACCATCACGATCGGGCTCGGGTGTGAACTGAAAGTCTTTTTTCAAGGCCTGCAAATCAGACGCAGAGGTCAGCAAAGCGGCGGGGGTGGCACCCAGCACTTGCGACTGAGGGCGGGCAGTGACCTGGTTCAGGTCTTGATCGTGCAACCAAAGCGTCTGGCCATCGGCCACCAAGGTTTGCACAAAAGGCTTGCGGTAATCGAAGCGAAATTTGCCGGGTCGCTGGAACTCGAAACTGCCACTGGAGGTTTTGGCACGCGCCACCTGTCCGGACCGGCTGGGCGATGTCACCACTTGGGTGAACTGGGCTTGGCCACTGCGGGCTTGCTTCATGAACTGGGCCAACAGATCCAGACCATCGGCGCGGGCCCAAGGGCCGCCGAGCAAGGCCAGCACAAGACAAGACGCCTTGAGCGCCACAGCCAGCGCTGCACGGCGAGGCCCCAAATTGTTTTTCATCGCTGTCACTCTGCCCGCGCGGGGACCAAAATTTCACGCTGCCCGCTGCCGCTCATGCTGCTGACCAAGCCGGCCTTTTCCATGTCTTCCACCAAGCGAGCGGCACGGTTGTAGCCAATCTTGAGGTGGCGTTGCACCAAAGAGATGCTGGCCTTGCGGTTTTTCAGGACCACCTCAACAGCCTGGTCGTACATCGGGTCTTTCTCGCCGTTGTCCCCTTCGCCCAGCATGCCGCCGTCGTCATCGGTCGTGCCGCCTTCGAGCACACCCTCGATGTAATCGGGCTCGCCTTGGCTTTTCAGGTAGCTCACCACGCGGTGAACCTCCTCATCGCTCACAAATGCGCCATGCACGCGGATGGGGAAGCCCGTGCCCGAGGGCATGTAAAGCATGTCACCCATGCCCAGCAAGGCTTCGGCGCCCATCTGGTCGAGGATGGTGCGGCTGTCGATCTTGCTGGACACCTGAAATGCAATGCGGGTTGGGATGTTGGCCTTGATCAGACCCGTGATCACGTCCACGCTGGGGCGCTGGGTGGCCAAGATCAAATGGATACCGGCGGCCCGGGCCTTTTGGGCCAAACGGGCGATCAGCTCTTCGATCTTCTTGCCCACCACCATCATCAGGTCGGCCAACTCGTCGATCACCACCACGATGTGCGGCAGGCGCTTGAGCGGCTCGGGATCGTCCGGGGTGAGACTGAAGGGGTTGTAAATGAACTCTTCGCGGGCGGTGGCTTCGTCGATCTTGACGTTGTAACCGGCCAAGTTGCGCACACCCATTTTGCTCATGAGTTTGTAGCGCTTTTCCATCTCGGCCACACACCAGTTCAGGCCATGGGCCGCTTGGCGCATGTCGGTCACCACAGGGGCGAGCAAATGCGGAATGCCTTCGTAGACCGACATCTCCAGCATCTTGGGGTCGATCATCAAGAGGCGCACATCGCGCGCTTCGGCCTTGTAGAGCAAGGACAAGATCATGGCGTTGATCCCCACCGACTTGCCCGAACCGGTGGTACCGGCCACCAGCACGTGCGGCATTTTGGCCAGATCGGCCACCACCGGGTTGCCGATGATGTCTTTGCCCAGGCCCATGGTCAGCATGGACTTGGCTTCGTGGTAGACCTGCGAGCCCAAAATTTCGCTGAGTTTGATCGATTGGCGCTTGGCGTTGGGCAACTCCAAGGCCATGAAGTTTTTGCCGGGAATCGTCTCGATGACCCGGATCGAGACCAGGCTGAGCGAGCGCGCCAAGTCTTTGGCCAGGTTCACCACCTGCGAGCCTTTGACGCCCGTGGCGGGTTCGATTTCGTAACGCGTGATCACCGGGCCGGGCGCTGCAGCCACCACGCGCACCTCCACACCAAAATCCTTGAGTTTTTTCTCGATCAGGCGGCTGGTCATTTCCAGCGTTTCGGGCGACACGGTTTCCTGGCGAACAGACAGGCTGTCGAGCAAGTCCACTTGCGGCAGTTTGCTGTCGGGGAGTTCGGTGAACAGGGGCTTTTGGCGCTCCTTGACGACCCGATCGCTGCGCGGCACATCCACCACGGCGGGTTCAATGACCCGCGGCGCAGGCCCCGGCACAGGCAATGGCACGGGCTCCAGGTCCAATTGGCCCTCCGGTGCGGGGGTCAAATGGTCCATGTCCCACTGCGGCTCGATCGCTTGCGAGGGCATGGCCTGTTCCCGCTCGCGCAAGGCTTGCTGGCCCATGGCCCAATCTTCTTCGATCTCACGCTTGACGTGGCGGGAGCGGATCAGACCATCGATGCGCGAGCCCACAGCCTCGGCCAATTGGCCCCAAGAAAAGCGGAACACCATCGCCACGCCCGCCACCAGGGCGGCCAAAGCGGCCAATGCAGCCCCCGTGAAACCCAGCCAATGAACCGCCACCGAACCCATCAAATACCCCAACACGCCGCCACTGTGCCCCGGCAAATTGGCCTCCAAACGGTACAAACGCGCCCACTCCAGGCTGGTGCTGGCGCACAGCAGCAGGGCCAGCCCCAACCAGAATGTCCATGGACCACTGCGGCCTGGCGTTGGGGCCTCGATCGCGTCATCTTGTCGGGTGCCCCGCAGCCACCGCGCCAAACCCACCAACCAAGCCCGCCCTGCTGCGGCCAAGCACCACCAAGCGGAGTAACCCAAGCCGAAATAAGCCAAATCAGCCAACAGGGCGCCTGCGCGGCCAATCCAGTTGCGCACCGCTGGGCCGCTGCCCGATGTGGACCACGCCGGGTCGCTCGGCTGGTAACTGAGCAAGGCCAACAGGCACAGCAAAAGGGCTGCGCCGCCGACCAGCAGGGCGATTTCTTGGGCAAAACGGGCCCAAAACGACTGAGGTGGCCCCGCCTCCTCGGCCCGGGCCGTGGGATGGGTCAATGTGTGCAATGAATAAGTCATAAATTTAGGGTCAAGCTTACCCGATCAAACCCCTCGTGCGGGCTGAACGGCCCCATCTGTTTCCCCTCTGGGCTCGACGTCATTGCGTGTTTCTTACAATCACCCCGAGCGGTGCTTTGTACCGACTTCGTCTTTTCAACCTTTGCCCTCCCCGATTGCTCACCATGTCCGCCACTTCCAAACATGCCCAAGTCCTGATTCTCGGCTCCGGCCCTGCCGGTTACACCGCTGCGGTGTACGCCGCCCGCGCCAACCTGAAACCGCTGTTGATCACCGGCATGGCTCAAGGCGGTCAGCTCATGACCACCACCGAAGTGGACAACTGGCCCGCTGACGTGCACGGCGTCCAAGGCCCGGACCTGATGCAACGCTTCCAAGAGCATGCCGAGCGCTTCAACACCGAGATCGTCTTTGACCACATCCACACCGTGAAGCTGGAGCAGCGCCCCTTCACCCTGATCGGGGACAGTGGCACCTACACCTGCGACAGCCTGATCATCGCCACGGGTGCATCGGCCAAGTACCTGGGCTTGCCTTCTGAAACCGCCTTCATGGGCCGCGGCGTGAGCGGCTGCGCCACTTGCGACGGCTTCTTTTACCGCGAGCAACTGTGCTGCGTGGTGGGGGGTGGCAACACCGCTGTGGAAGAAGCCCTCTATTTGTCCAACATCGCCAGCAAGGTCTATCTGATCCACCGCCGCGACAAATTCAAGGCCGAACCCATCTTGGTCGACAAACTGATGGACAAGGTCGCGGCGGGCAAAATCGTGCTGAAAACTTTCCAGACTCTGGAAGAAGTGCTGGGTGACGCCTCGGGCGTGACTGGCGTGCGCCTGAAAAGCACCGTGGACGGCAGCTTGCAGGACGTGGAACTCAAGGGCTGCTTCATCGCCATTGGCCACGCGCCCAACACCGAAATTTTCCAAGGTCAGCTTGAACTGGAAAACGGCTACATCGTGACCCAAAGCGGCCTCAAGGGCTTTGCGACCCAGACTTCGGTGCCCGGCGTCTTCGCAGCGGGCGATGTGCAAGACCACGTTTACCGCCAGGCCATCACCAGCGCAGGCACGGGTTGCATGGCGGCCTTGGATGCACAGCGCTTCCTGGAGCAAAACCAGGCCTGATTTCTGGTTATAATCCAAGGCTTTGCTGCTTCTGCCTAGGCTTCTTGCTTGGGGCTACAGGCACAGTGATCTGGGATACCGCCACCCATCTTGGCGAGGTGAGGCTGGAACGCCAGGCCCCATGCAAGTCTGCATGAGACCCATCGGCACCGGCTGTTTTAAAAGTATCGGAGTGTCCACATGGCACGCGTTTGCGACGTAACGGGCAAAGGCCCAATGACGGGAAACAACGTTTCCCACGCCAACAACAAAACCAAGCGCCGGTTCCTGCCGAACCTGCAATACCGTCGTTTCTGGGTTGAAACAGAAAACCGTTGGGTGCGTCTGCGCGTTTCCAGCGCTGCTCTGCGCCTGATCGACAAAAACGGCATTGATGCCGTGCTCGCAGACCTGCGCGCACGCGGTCAAGCCTAAACCCAGAACATTAGGAGTCATACACCATGGCAACCAAAGGCGGACGCGAAAAAATCAAGCTGGAATCCACAGCTGGTACTGGTCACTTCTACACGACCAGCAAGAACAAGAAAACAATGCCCGAGAAAATGTCGATCATGAAGTTCGACCCCAAAGCTCGCAAGCACGTGGAATACAAAGAAATCAAACTGAAGTAATTCAGCCTGATTCTTCTCACCGAAAACCCGCCTCTGGCGGGTTTTTTGTTGCCCGCTGGGTGCACGGGACCTGTGGGGTGCAGCCGGGGTCCAGCGACGGCCAGACAGCCATCCAAGAAAACAGGGCCCGAGGGGCCAAAAAAAACAGGGCCCGAGGGCCCTGATGGCTTAAGCGCTCAAAGTGCTCAGGCCGGTTGGCGCGCAGCACGCAGCTTGACCGAGAAGTCACGCAAGGCTGCGATGCCGCTTTCCTCTGCGCTGCGGCACCAGGCTTGCAGGTCGGCGGCCAACTGCTCGCGTGAGTGCGAGGTGTTGAGCCAGATTTGGCTCAGCTCTTCACGCATCTGCACCATTTTGTCGAGCACCGGGCTGGCCGCTCGGGCCAATTGGAGTTGCGCCTGCGCAGCGGCCGGCACTTTGGCAGCGTCGCGGTGCAACCATCTCTTGGCGGTTTGCACCGCATCGGCGTCGAGTTTGAGTTTGCCGGCTTCTTCTTGCATCACGGTGCGCACATGGCGTGCGTAACCCGCCATCACTTCATAACGGTTGGCGATGAGGGCTTCCAGCGTCTTCTCGTCGGCCACAGGGCGGATGTCGCCATAGGCCAAGCGGGGCGGCGTTTTCTTGACGGTGGCCAGACCCATGGTTTCGAGGACACGGATGTACAGCCAACCGATGTCGAACTCGTAAGGCTTGACCGACAACTTGGCCGATGTGGGGTAGGTGTGGTGGTTGTTGTGCAACTCTTCACCACCGATCAGGATGCCCCAAGGCGAGATGTTGGTGCTGGCGTCGTGCGCCTCAAAGTTGCGGTAACCCCAGTAGTGGGCTGCACCGTTGATGATGCCCGCAGCCGTGATCGGGATCCAGGCCATTTGCACAGCCCAGACGGTCAGACCGATGAAGCCAAACAGCGCCACATCGATGATCAACATCAGGGCCACACCTTGCCAGGAAAAGCGGGTGTACAGGTTGCGCTCGATCCAGTCATCGGGCGTGCCATGGCCATAGCGCTGCAGGGTTTCCTTGTTCTTGGATTCCTTGCGGTAAAGCTCGGCGCCCGTGAACAGCACGGTTTTGATGCCGTGCACATGGGGGCTGTGGGGGTCTTCGGCCTGCTCGCACTTGGCGTGGTGTTTGCGGTGGATGGCCGCCCACTCTTTGGTCACCTGACCGGTGGTCAACCACAGCCAAAAACGGAAAAAGTGCGAAGGAATGGCGTGCAGGTCCAAAGCACGGTGGGCTTGGTGGCGGTGCAGAAAAATCGTGACGCTGGCAATGGTGATGTGGGTCAAGCCCAAGGTGATCAACACCATCTGCCACCAAGAAAAGTCGAACAAGCCGTGGCCCATCCACTGGATGAGCGCATCCAAAAAAGCCCAATCAGGCAAGAACATGAGTTTGTCTTTCTACGAACGCCTTATTTCAGGCCATCGTTCAATTTTAAGTTTTTCAGCCGACAAAGGACAGCTGAGATTCACGTGCGCCCACCCAAAAGCAATCCATAACCATTACTTTTTGACCCACACGGCCGCAAAAAAACCGTCTGTGGCATGTCGGTGGGGCCAGAGCCGGAGGAAAGCGCCTTCCGACGGGGCATCACTTGGGGGCTCACCCACTGGCGCGGGGGAGCACAAACTGGCCGCATTCGGCACTTTCAGGCGGTCCAGCTCTTGTGCCACATTCAGCGGCACAAAGTCCGGGTTGGCGGCGCTGAAGGCTTGCGCGATCCGCTCGTTTTCTTCGGGCAACACGCTGCAGGTGGCATACACCAAACGGCCGCCCGACTTGACCATGCGCGAGGCGCTTTGCAAGATGGCTTGCTGCTTTTCGGTCAACTCTTGCATCGCTTGGGGCTTTTGCCGCCACTTCAAATCCGGGTTGCGCCGCAGGGTGCCCAGGCCCGAGCAAGGCGCGTCGACCAACACACGGTCGATCTTGCCCGACAGGCGTTTCACGCGCTCATCGCGCTCGTGCGCAATGGCCGCCGGGTGCACATTGGACAAGCCGCTGCGGGCCATGCGGGGTTTGAGGGCATCCAGGCGGTGGCCAGAGACGTCGAAAGCGTACAAACGGCCTGTGCTGCGCATGGCCGCGCCCAGCGCCAGCGTTTTACCGCCCGCGCCAGCGCAAAAGTCCACCACCATCTCACCCCGGTGGGCATCCACCAGCAAGGCGAGCAACTGCGAGCCTTCGTCCTGCACCTCGATGGCGCCGCGGGTGAAAGCGTCGGTCTTTTGCAAAGCGGGTTTGCCTTGCAAGCGCAGGCCCCAAGGCGAATAAGGCGTGGGCTCGGAGGCGATGCCCGCTTGGGCCAGCTCTTTTTGGATGTCGTTGCGTTTGGCCTGAAACAGGTTGACGCGCAAATCCAGCGTGCCCGCTTGCTGGAGGTTCTCGGCCAAGGCCCAGAAATCCTCGCCCAGTTGGGCTTGCAGGGCTTGCGCCATCCACTCGGGCAGGTTGTGGCGGTGCGGGGCCATCAGGGCGTCTGCGGGAATGGCATCGCAAGTGGCCAGCCATTTCTTCTCGGTGTCGTTGAGGGCCGAGGTCAGAAAATCGCGCGGGCCGAAAAACCCCAAAATGGCCAGCTTGCGCTCTTTGGGGCCGGAGCCCGAACGGGCCAGCTGCTCAAACAGGAGTTTTTTGCGCAGCACCGCAAAAGCGGTTTCGGCCAGGGTGGCACGCTCGCGGGGGCCCAAGGCGCGGTGTTCGCGGAAGTAGCGCGAGACCACCGCGTCGGCGGGGTGTTCAAATTGGAGGACCAGCCTGACCAGATCGGCGCAGGCGTCTAAAAGGGCTTTTGGATGCATAGGGCTGCATTGTCCCATCCCCAGCCCTGGGTCAGTCACACAGCACAGGAAAGACATGTCAGAACCATTGCCACCGATGATCGAAACGCCCAAAGGCCTTTACCGCCATTACAAAGGCGGCCAATACCGCGTGCTCGGCACCGTTCGCCACAGCGAAGACCTGCAGCCCATGACGCTTTACCAAGCGCTGTATGGCGAACAGGGCCTGTGGGTGAGGCCCGCAGCCATGTTTGCCGATGTGGCCGAGTTCAACGGCAAAGTTCAGCCGCGCTTTGCCCGCATTGGCGACTGACGAGGGTCTGGCAGGTCGCAGGCTTCAGCCCCGACAGGCATCGTTGGCCAAAGCCCAAGTCGGGGCTGAAGCCACCGACCTACAAAGACAGGCTTTGAAGACATTCAGCCACAGCCCGTGGATAGATCAGGTGCTCCTGCGTGAGCACGCGCTCGGCCAAGGTTTCCGCCGTGTCGTCGGCCAAAACAGGCACCACCGCCTGCGCCAAGATGGCGCCATGGTCGAGCTCGGCCGTGACCTGGTGCACCGTGGCCCCGGCAAAACGGCAACCGGCATCGATCGCGCGCTGGTGCGTGTTCAGCCCCGGAAAAGCCGGCAATAGGGACGGGTGGATGTTAAGCAATCGCCCCGCGTAATGGGCCACAAAACCGGGCGTCAGGATGCGCATGAAGCCCGCCAAAACAAGCAAGGCGGGCGCGTGCCGATCGATCTCGGCGATCAGGGCGGCATCAAAATCTTCCCGGCTCGCAAACGACTTGTGGTTCAGCACCGCCGTGGCGATGCCGTTTTCTTGGGCAAAGACCAGGCCTTGGGCATCGCTGCGGTTGCTCAGCACGGCGGCCACCCGAGCGTTCAGGCGATCGGCCCAACGGCCCTGCTCGGCCGCACGCACGATGGCGGCCATGTTGGAGCCCGAGCCGGAAATCAGGATGACGATGTTTTTCATGAAGGGGAGAATTATCCCCTGCGCCAGCTTGCAAGCCGGTGTTTTGTCGCCCCAAGGACAGGGGCTGGCGGCCTGCGCGTGATAAAAAGCACGACCGTTTGATTTTGAGAGAACACCCCATGGATTTGGCATTCACCCCCGACGAACTCGCGTTCCGCGACGAGATCCGCACCTGGGTCAAGGACAACTTGCCCGCTGACATTTCACAAAAAGTGCACAGTGCCATGCGCCTGACACGCGAAGACATGCAGCGCTGGGCCAAGATTTTGGGCAAAAAAGGCTGGTTGGGTTGGGGCTGGCCCACGCAGTTTGGCGGCCCCGGCTGGACTGCCGTGCAAAAGCATTTGTTTGAAGAAGAGTGCGCCCTGGCCGGTGCGCCCCGTGTCGTGCCCTTTGGCCCCGTGATGGTGGCCCCGGTGATCATGGCGTTCGGCAATGCCGAGCAGCAGCAGCGCTTTTTGCCGGGCATCGCCAGCGGCGAAGTCTGGTGGAGCCAGGGCTACAGCGAGCCGGGCTCGGGCTCGGACTTGGCGTCACTCAAAACCCGCGCTGAGCGCGTGGGCGACAAATACATTGTCAATGGCCAAAAAACCTGGACGACCTTGGGCCAATACGGCGAGTGGATCTTCTGCCTGGTGCGCACCAGCACCGAGGGCAAGCCCCAAACCGGCATTTCCTTCCTTTTGATCGACATGAAGTCGCCCGGCATCACCGTGCGCCCCATCAAGCTGCTGGACGGCGAGTGCGAAGTCAACGAAGTCTGGTTTGACAACGTCGAAGTGCCCGCTGAGAACCTGATCGGTGAAGAGAACAAGGGCTGGAACTACGCCAAGCACCTGTTGGCCCACGAGCGCACCAACATCGCCGACGTGAACCGCGCCAAACGTGAGTTGGAGCGTTTGAAGCGCATCGCCAAAGCCGAGGGCGTGTACGACGACATGCGTTTCCGTGACGAAATCGCCAAGCTCGAAGTGGACATCGTGGCGCTGGAGATGCTGGTGCTGCGTGTCCTGTCGGCCGAAAAATCTGGCAAGAATTCGCTCGACATCGCCGGTCTGTTGAAGATCAAGGGCAGCGAAATCCAGCAGCGCTACACCGAACTGATGATGCAAGCCGCAGGCCCCTTTGCCCTGCCCTTCATCTTCGAAGCCATGGACGCGGGCTGGCAAGGCAACTTCCCCGGCGGCGTGGTGGCCAACGCGCCCCTGGCTGCCAACTACTTCAACATGCGCAAGACCACCATTTACGGCGGCAGCAACGAAGTGCAACGCAACATCGTCGCTCAGACAGTTCTGGGTTAAGGAGACACACATGGATTTCGATTTTTCTGACGACCAAGAACAACTGCGTGACGCGGTGCGCAAATGGGTGGACAAGGGCTATGACTTTGACCGCCGCCGCGCCATCGTGGCCGCAGGCGGGTTTGACCGCGCCGCTTATGGCGAAATAGCCGAGTTGGGCCTGACCGGCCTGTACGTGAGCGAAGACCACGGCGGTATGGGCATGGGCCCCACCGAAGCCATGGTGACCATGGAAGAGCTCGGCCGCGGCATCGTGCTCGAACCTCTGACCCAGACCCTGATCTGCAGCGCCACACTGCAAACCCACGCCCCGGCAGCCCTGCAAGCGGCCTGGTTGCCCCGCATGGCTGCAGGCGAAGCCATCGTGGTGCTGGCGCAGCAAGAACGCGGTGCCCGTTACCAACTCAACCGCTGCGCCGCCCAGGCCAGCGAATCCGGTGGCGCATGGACCGTCAGCGGCACCAAGAGCCTGGTCGCCGTGGGCGACCAGGCCGACGCCTTTGTGGTGCCCGCCACCGTGAACGGCCAGATGGCTTTGTTCTTGGTCGAGCGCAGCGCCAGCGGCGTGAGCACGCAGGCCTACATCACGCAAGACGGCTCGAGAGCCGCCGAAGTGGTGCTGAACCAAGCCGCAGCCCAGCTGATCACCCTGAACGGCCTGAGCGCTTTGGAAGAAGCGGTGGACATTGGCATCGCTTGCACGTGCGCCGAAGCCGTTGGCGTGATGGACAAAACCCTGGCCATCACCGTGGACTACATGAACACGCGCAAGCAGTTCGGTGTGAACATCGCCAGCTTCCAGGCCCTGCGCCACCGCGTGGCCGACATGAAGATGCAACTGGAGCTGGGCCGCTCGATGAGCTATTACGCCAGCCTCAAATTGCACGCGCCCGCCGACGAGCGCCGCCGGGCGCTGGCCCGCGCCAAGTACCAGCTGGGCGTGTCCATGCGTTTCATCGGCCAGCAAGCGGTGCAACTGCATGGCGGCATCGCTGTGACCGACGAGTACATCGCCAGCCACTACTTCAAGAAATTGACGCAGCTGGACATGACCTTTGGCGACACCTTGCACCAGCTGGGCGAAGTGTCGGCCCGCATGCAAGAAACAGCGGGTGTGTTCGCCTGAGTTCCACGCCAGGCCTTCGCTTTTTGTGGGCGGCGGCCCCTGCCGCCGAATGCACACGGGATCGCGTGCAAACCTTCGCGAGCAGGGGCTCGCTCCCACAAAAGCATTCCGCTTCAGCCAGGTTTCCAAAAGAGCAATACGCTTTGTCTAGGCTCCCACATGGGCACTGCGCTTTGGCTAGGCTCCCACAAGCGCACTGCGCTTTGTCTCGGCTTTACTCCGCCTCGTGCACGCGCAAAAAAGAGGCAAAACGCGGCAAACCCGAGGGTGTGCGCTCGCGGTAGCGGTAAGTGACCCAGGCCCCCACGGGCGGCGGATGGCGGCGCTGGGCATCCTTCAAGCCAGCGCCCAAGGCGAAGCGCTGACCCGAAGGCATTTGCACCCACAAGGCCCCTGTTTGGCCCTTCAATCGCCCTTTTCCCGCCTGGTGCCCCACCACCAAGCCCTCTTCATCCCAGAAGGGCTTGAGTTTGAACAAGGCATCCGTGCGACCGGGCTGCCACGGGGCATCGGCCCGGTGCAGCATCAGCCCCTCGCCACCTTGGCGCACCGTGTCCTTCAACAAGGCATGCAATGCACGGGCGTCTGCCACCTCGCCTTGTTCGACCGGCACCAGCCAAGGGCGCTGCGCCTGGGCCAAGGTGGACTGCAGGAAAGCCACCCGCTGCGCGAACGGCGCCCCATGCCCTGGGGCGTCAAAAACCAGGTACTTCACCGCTTGCCAGGCCTGCTCATCGGCTTGGGTCTGGCGCACCACGCCCGAAAGCCGGTCAAATGCCCCGCGCCCCATCCACAACTCACCGTCAAGTCCCACCCGAGGCAAAGCCGACAAAAACCAAGCCGGGGCTGCGATCACCCGGCCACTGCGAAAACGCAAGATCTGCCCATCCCAAACGGCCCTGACCCCGTCGAACTTTTCACTCACCCAAAAGCCTTGCGGTGACCGTCCTGAGGACCAGGGCATCGCCAGCTCTACCCCGATGGGGTCCCCTGGTGGAACGGGCCTCAAGGCTTGCGCCCCCACACGGGGCATCAGCCAAGGTGAGGCCATCAGCGCCAACACGCTGGCGCGTCGGCTCGGCCCAGGGGTGGGGATGGATGTCAAAGGCTGGGGCATGGCGGGTCTCCCTGAAGGCGCCATCACCACCCAATTGCCCGGATTGCAATGGGTTATGGGGCCTTTTGTTTTAAGGGTGCCATGATGCGGCGCTTTGTGCATCCGCGCAAGCCACGGTGCCAAAGCACCCACTCAGGCCATCAAACGCGAGCTCTTGGGCACATGGGCCATCAAAAAAGCCATCTGGTCGCTCAGGATGCGGCGGTTGCGCAAGATGAAGTCTTCCCACAAACTGGGGATGTAAGGCGCATACAACAAAGGCATGTTGGCTTGCTCGGGGGTGCGGCTGCTTTTGCGGTGGTTGCAAGAGCGGCAAGCGGTCACCACGTTCATCCAGTGGTCAGGGCCTTTTTGGCATACGGGAACAATGTGCTCCCGCGTCAAAACCGATTCATGGAAAGTGCAACCGCAATAGGCGCAGACACAGCGGTCGCGCGCAAACAGCTTGGGGTTGGTCAAGCCCGAACACAAATCAAAGGGGTTGATGCGGGGCACACCTTGGGTGCCGATGATGCTGTTGACGGCAATCACCGACTGTTGCCCCGTGAGGGCGTTGTGCCCGCCGTGGAACACGGCCACTGGCTGGCCCGCTTCCCAGCGCACCTCGCCAGCAGCGTAGTGGGTCACCGCCTGCTCCAGTGTGATCCACGACTGGGGCAGCCCTTGGGCTGAGAGTTTCAAGACCTTCACACACGACTCCTTGGCACAGATGCACCGCATGGACACGGAAATGGGACTGTCTCGTTCCGGTCAGTCCAGGCGGGGTGCCAAGGCGCTGATGGAGCGGGCTCGGTCACAATATACGCTTGGAATTTCTCAAAACCATGACAAGGGCCCCAAGTCCCAAGTCCAGCACACACATTGGCGCCAGCACATGAAGGTTTTTCGCGGTTTTCACCACCCAGATCTGGCCCCTGCCTGCGCCGTGACCATCGGCAACTTCGATGGCGTGCACCGCGGGCACCAGGCCATGCTGGCCCTCTTGCGCAGCGAAGCGGCCCACCGCGGCGTGCCCAGCTGCGTGATGACCTTCGAGCCCCACCCCCGCGACTACTTTGCCAAGGCGCTGAACAAGCCCGATCTGGCCCCTGCCCGCATCGCCACCCTGCGCGACAAGCTGCTGGAGCTCGAACGCTGCGGCGTCGACCAAGTGGTGGTCTTGCCCTTTGACGCCCGGCTGGCTGGCCAGTCGCCCGAGGACTTCATCCTACAGGTGTTGGTCCAGGGCCTGGGCGTGCGCTATGTGTTGGTGGGCGACGATTTCCGCTTTGGTGCCAAAAGGGCGGGCGACTACGCCATGCTCGACGCCGCAGGCCAGCGCCTGGGCTTTGACGTGGCGCGCATGAACAGCTACGAGGTGCGCGGCCTGCGCGTGTCCAGCTCGGCCGTGCGCGATGCGCTTCACACCGGCGATCTGCCCGCGGTGCAGGCCCTGCTGGGCCGCCCCTACAGCATCAGCGGCCATGTGGTGCATGGGCGCAAGCTCGGGCGCGAGTTGGCCGCCTCGGCCGCGGGCGCGGGTGACGGCTTTCGCACCCTGAATTTGCGCTTCTCGCACTGGAAACCTGCGGCCAGCGGCATCTTTGTGGTGCAGGTGCATGGCCTGGCCGACCAGCCCTTGCGGGGCGTGGCCAATTTGGGCATCCGCCCCTCGCTGGACCCGAGCGATGTGAACGGCGGGCGCGTTCTGCTCGAGACCCATGCCTTCGACTGGCCGGCCCTTCTGGGGGCCGAGGGAGGCTACGGTAAAATCATCCGCGTGGACTTGCTGCATAAATTACACGACGAACTCCAATACGACGGTCTGGATGCCCTGACAAAGGGCATTGCCAAAGACTGCGACAACGCACTGGCGTGGTTTGCGTCGCGCCATGGTGAAACCAGCCGCCAAACCACCCGCGACCGAATTTGACGCACCGGCCCTCGTTTGCTGCCCTTCGACAGGCTCAGGGCGAACGAAAAAACGGCCCAGCCCTTGCCTTTACCTCTCCGAACGGCCCGCCGCTCGGGCTGAGCTTGTCGAAGCCCTCTCGACTTGACGCACCATGACCGACAAAGACCAGAACCCCGACACCCGCATCAACATGATGGACACCCCCTTCCCCATGCGCGGCGATCTGCCCAAGCGCGAGCCGGGTTGGGTGAAGGACTGGAACGACGGCGGCCTCTACAAAAAACTGCGCGCCGCACGCCAAGGTGCCCCCTTGTTCGTGCTGCACGACGGCCCCCCCTACGCCAACGGCAAACTGCACATCGGCCACGCACTCAACAAAGTGCTCAAAGACATGATCGTCAAATCCAAGCAACTCGCTGGCTTTGACGCGCAATACATCCCCGGTTGGGACTGCCACGGCTTGCCGATCGAAAACGCCATCGAAAAACTGCATGGCCGCAACCTGAGCCGTGATGACATGCAGGCCAAGAGCCGCGCTTTTGCCACCGAGCAAATTGGTCAGCAGCGTGAAGACTTCAAGCGCCTGGGCGTGCTGGGCGACTGGGAGCGCCCCTACCGCACCATGGACTTCGCCAACGAAGCCGGTGAAATCCGGGCCTTCAAGCGGGTGATCGAGCGCGGCTTTGTGTACCGAGGCCTCAAGCCCGTGTACTGGTGCTTTGACTGCGGCTCGTCCTTGGCCGAATTCGAGATCGAATACGCCGACAAAAAGAGCGACACGCTCGACGTGGCTTTTGAAGCCGACGACAGCGCCGCGCTGGCCGCCGCCTTTGGCCTGGCCAAGCTGCCCGGCGAGGGCAGCCCCAAAGCTTTTGCCGTCATCTGGACCACCACCGCCTGGACGATTCCCGCCAACCAAGCGCTCAACGCCCACCCCGAGTTGGAATACGCCCTGGTGGACACCCCGCGCGGTGTGCTGCTGCTGGCCGCCAGCTTGGTTGACAAATGCCTGGAGCGCTACCAACTGCAAGGCACCGTGATCGCCACTGCGGTGGGTGAGAAGCTGCGCGGCCTGGTCTTCCGTCACCCGCTGTACGACACGGTGGCGGAAGGCGAAGGTGGCGAATACAGCTACCGCCGCAAGTCCCCGCTGTACCTGGCCGAGTACGTGACCGCCACCGACGGCACGGGCATCGTGCACTCGTCGCCCGCCTACGGCGTGGACGACTTCAACTCCTGCGTGGCCAACGGCCTGAAATACGACGACATCTTGAACCCGGTTCAAGGCAACGGCGTGTATGCGCCCGAACTGCCCTTCTTTGGCGGCCAGCACATCTGGAAAGCCTGTGCCCGCGTGATCGAGGTGCTGGGCCAAAGCGACCGCCTGATGGCCACGGTGGAAATCACCCACAGCTACCCGCACTGCTGGCGTCACAAAACACCCGTCATCTACCGCGCCGCCGCCCAGTGGTTTGTGCGCATGGACGAGGGCGTGGGCGTCTTCACGAAAGACAAAGCGCCCAAAACCCTGCGCCAGCTGGCGCTGGACGCCATCGAGGACACGCAGTTCTACCCCGAGAACGGCAAAACCCGCCTGCGCGACATGATCGCCAACCGCCCCGACTGGTGCATCTCGCGCCAGCGTTCATGGGGCGTGCCCGTGCCGTTTTTCCTGCACAAAGACAGTGGCGAGCTGCACCCGCGCACCATGGACATCATGGACCAAGCCGCTGACATCGTGGAGAAAGGCGGCATCGAAGCCTGGAGCCGCGTGACCGTAGAAGACATCTTGGGCGCACAGGACGCGCCCCACTACACCAAGAGCACCGACATTTTGGAAGTCTGGTTTGACTCCGGCTCCACCTTCCAGCATGTGCTGCGCGGCAGCCACAAAGACGCTTACGGCGTGCCGCCTTTCCACCACGAAGGTCCTGAGGCCGATCTGTACCTCGAAGGCCACGACCAGCACCGTGGCTGGTTCCACAGCTCGCTGCTGCTCGGTTGCGCCCTTTACGACCGCGCCCCTTACAAAGGTTTGCTGACCCACGGCTTTGCCACCGACGGCCAGGGCCGCAAGATGAGCAAGAGCTTGGGCAACACCGTCGAGCCGCAAACCATCACCTCCAAAATGGGGGCCGAAATCGTGCGCCTGTGGGTGGCCAGCACCGACTATTCCGGTGACCTGAACATCGACGACAAGATCCTCGCCCGCGTGGTGGACAGCTACCGCCGCGTTCGCAACACCTTGCGCTTCTTGTTGGCCAACGTGAGCGACTTCAATCCGGCCACTGACACCGTCCCAGACGAGCAACTGCTGGAGATCGACCGCTTTGCCTTGGCCCGTGCCGCACAGCTGCAGGCCGACATCCGCGCCCACTTCGACAAGTACGAGTTCCACCCGGTCGTCTCCAAGTTGCAGATTTATTGCTCGGAAGACCTCGGTGCGTTTTATTTGGACGTGCTGAAAGACCGCCTGTACACCAGCGCACCCCAGTCGCTGGCCCGTCGCAGCGCGCAAACCGCTTTGTGGCGCATCACCCACGGCATGCTGCGCTGGATGGCGCCCTTCCTCTCCTTCACGGCAGAAGAAGCTTGGAGCACCTTTGGCAGCTCCGAATCCATCTTCATGGAAACCTTCAGTGACTTCGGCTCGGCCGATGCAGCGCTGCTGGCCAAGTGGGCCCGCATCCGCGAAATCCGCGACCTGGCGAACAAGGACATTGAAAACCTGCGCACCGCCGGCCAAGTGGGGGCGTCGCTGCAAGCCGAGATCACGCTGACCGCGCCTGCCGCAGACCACGCCCTGCTGGCCAGCTTGGGCGAAGACATCAAGTTCGTGTTCATCACCTCCAAAGTCAGTCTGAGGGTCGGCGAAGAACTGTCCGTGCAAGTCACGCCCAGCCAAGCCACCAAATGTGAACGCTGCTGGCACTACGCCGACGACGTGGGCCAAGACGCTGCACACCCCACCATTTGCGGTCGCTGTGTGAGCAACTTGCATGGCGCTGGCGAGACCCGCCGGGTCGCCTGAGCGCGCGACGGAAAGACAAGGCAAACCATGGCCAGCAGCAAAAAAATCGGCAAAAGCCACGCCAGCAAAAGCCAGGGCATGGCGCTTTGGCTGGGCATCGCCCTTTTGGTGCTGCTGATCGACCAGTTCACCAAAGTGTTGGTGCTGGGGGCTTTCCAGCTGGGTGACAGCACGCCCATCACCTCGTTTTTCAACCTGGTGCGCGTGCACAACCACGGCGCTGCCTTCTCGTTTTTGGCGGGTGCGGGCGGCTGGCAACGCTGGTTTTTCACCGGTATCGGCGTTTTTGCGGCCGTCTTCATGGTCTGGATGCTGCGCTCTCACGCGGGCCAAAAACTCTTCAGCTTGGCCATTGCACTCATTCTGGGCGGGGCCATTGGCAACGTCGTGGACCGCCTGCTGCATGGCTATGTGGTCGACTTTCTGGACTTTTACTGGGGTGCTTGGCACTTTCCGGCTTTCAACGTGGCCGATGCCGGCATCAGCGTGGGCGCGGCCCTGCTGATCTTGGACGAAATTTTGCGGGTCCGGCGCGGGCGCTGAAACCCGCCATCACCACCCCAAGGGCTTGGGCCGCTGCCGCTGCCGCAGCCCCTGACCCACAAAACCGCCAACTCGGTTAAGCTCTGCCCCCCTGATTGAAAAACACGGATGCCCTATGCCCGGACTGCTGCCCCACATTGACCCCGATGGTTTGCTCGAATTTTCGGTGGTCTACACCGACCGCGCCCTGAACCACATGTCCAAGCGCTTTGCTGGCGTGATGACCGACATCTCGCGCATGCTCAAAAGCGTTTACGGTGCCCACTCGGTCGCGCTGGTGCCCGGCAGCGGCACCTTTGGCATGGAATCTGTCGCTCGCCAGTTCGCCACCGGCCAGCACGTCATGGTGATCCGCAACGGCTGGTTCAGCTACCGCTGGACACAAATTTTTGACATGGGCCAGATCCCCAAGAGCCACAGCGTGCTCAAGGCACGCCGCGTGTCTGACAGCTCACAAGCCGCTTGGACACCAGCCCCCATCGCCGAAGTGACCGCCGCCATTGCCGCAGAAAAACCCGCGCTGGTGTTTGCCCCCCACGTCGAAACCTCGGCGGGCATGATCCTGCCCGACGACTACCTCAAAGCGGTGGCCGATGCGGTGCACGCGGTGGGCGGCTTGTTGGTGCTGGACTGCATCGCCTCGGGCGCCATGTGGGTCGACATGAAAGCCACCGGTGTCGATGTGCTGATCAGCGCCCCCCAAAAAGGCTGGAGCAGCTCACCTTGCTGCGCCATGGTCATGCTGAGCGAGCGCGCTCGCCAAGCCATTGACAGCACCACCAGCACCACTTTTGCGATGGACCTCAAGAAATGGCTGCAGGTCATGGAAACCTACGAAAGTGGTGCCCACATGTACCACACCACCTTGCCCACCGACGCGCTGCAGCGCCTGCAAGAGACCATGCTGGAAACCGAGGCCTATGGCTTTGCCAAGGTGCGTGAAGAACAAATGGCCCTGGGCCGCCAAGTGCGCTCACTGCTGTTGGCGCATGGTTTCCCCAGCGTGGCCGCGCCTGGCTTTGAGGCGCCTGGTGTGGTGGTGAGCTACACCACCGACCCGGACATCCAGAGCAGCAAGAAGTTCTTGGCTTTGGGCCTGCAAACCGCCGCGGGCGTGCCTTTGCAGTGCGACGAACCGGCCGACTTCCGCACCTTCCGCATGGGCTTGTTTGGTCTGGACAAATGGCACCAGGTGCCACGCACCTTGCAGCACCTGAGCGATGCGCTCGAGACCCTCGCACCGAAGGCCAAGCTGGCGGCCTGATTCAGGTCTATCGCCCCATCAAAAAACCGCTGCCCTCAGGACAGCGGTTTTTTCATTCTGGGCTGACCCTGGGCAGCGCCAGCACCCCACCCTCACAAAGTGATGACGGTGCAGCCTGTGGTCTTGCGGGCTTCCAGGGCGATGTGCGCGTCCTGGATGTTGGCCAGCGGGAAGGTCTGGTCGATGTGGATCTTGACCTTGCCACCCGTCACGGCTGCGAACAAATCGTCGGCCATCTCTTGCGTGCTCTCGCGCGTGGTGATGTGGCTGAACAAGGTCTGGCGCGTGACATAGATCGAGCCCTTGGGGCCGAGGATGCCCGGCGCGAACGGGGCCACGGCACCCGACGCATTGCCAAAGCTGGCCATCAGGCCAAACGGCGCCAGGCAGTCGAGCGACTTGTCCCAAGTGTCTTTGCCCACCGAGTCGTAAACCACTTTGACGCCCTTGCCACCGGTGATTTCTTTCACTTTGGCCTGAAAGTCTTCGGTCGAATAGTTGATGCAAAACTCGGCGCCGTTGGCCAAAGCCAAGGCGCACTTGGCGTCGCTGCCGGCTGTGCCGATCAGGCGCAGGCCCAGGGCCTTGGCCCACTGGCAGGCGATCAAGCCCACACCGCCTGCTGCAGCGTGGAAGAGCACAAAGTCACCCGCCTTCAAGCCGCCTTGGGGCAGCGTGCGCTTGAGCAAATATTGCGCGGTCAGGCCCTTGAGCATCATGGCCGCACCGGTCTCGAACGAGATCGCGTCGGGCAGTTTGCACACGCACTTGGCGGGCATCACACGCACTTCGCAGTAACTGCCAGGCGGCTGGCTGGCGTAGGCGGCGCGGTCCCCCACCTTCAGGTGCGTGACGCCCTCGCCCACGGCTTCGACCACGCCCGAGGCTTCCATGCCCAGCTTGAGCGGCATGGGCAGCTGGTACAGGCCGCTGCGCTGGTAGACATCGATGAAGTTCAGGCCGATGGCTTTGTGGCGGATGCGGATCTCGCCGGGGCCGGGTTCTCCCACCGTGACATCGACCAGTTTCATGACTTCGGGACCGCCGTGTTGGTCGATCTGGACTGCAAGGCTCATGGAATTCTCCTGACTGTTTGAAAACGAACGATGCGTGACTTTGCCACGAATCTCATGGCGGCGTGCAGGGTGGGGACAGGTCGGCGACAGCGGGAAAACCCGGGGGCCGCTACAGTGCCCCATGTCCCAAAAACTCTCTCCGGTCACCGCCTTGCTGCTCACGGTGCCGCCGCTCATGTGGGCGGGCAATGCCGTAGTGGGCCGCCTGGTCACCGACCTGGTGCCGCCCATCACGCTCAACTTTTTGCGCTGGTTGGTCGCCTTTTTCATTTTGTTGCCTCTGGCCTGGCGGGTTCTGCGCCCAGCCAGTGGCCTGTGGTCGCACTGGCGGCGTTTCGCCTTGCTCAGCCTGCTGGGCGTGGGCTGCTACAACGCGCTGCAGTACCTGGCGCTGCAAACTTCCACACCCTTGAACGTGACCCTGGTCGCGGCCAGCGGACCGTTTTGGATGCTGGTCATCGGCGCCCTGTTCTTCAAAGCCCCTGTGCGGCGCAAGCAAGTGCTGGGCGCGATGCTGTCCGTCACGGGGGTGCTGGTGGTGCTGTCGCGCGGCGATTGGCAACAGCTCTTGGCGGTGCGCTTGGTGATCGGAGACTTTTTCATTTTGCTGGCCACCGCCTGCTGGTCTTGGTACAGCTGGCTGCTCAGCCGCCGCGATGAGCCCGAGGCCATTCGGAACGACTGGGCCGCCTTTTTGCTGGGGCAAGTGGTCTTTGGCCTGGCTTGGTCCGGCCTGTTCACGGGCATGGAGTGGGGCCTGAGCGATGCACACATCAGCTGGGGTTGGCCCTTGATCGCGACCCTGGCCTTTGTGGCCGTGGGCCCGGCCGTGCTGGCTTACCGCTGCTGGGGCCTGGGCATCCAGCAAGCAGGGCCGACGGTGGCGGGCTTCTTTGCCAACCTCACGCCGCTGTTTGCGGCGGTGATGTCGGCGGCGTTTTTGGGCGAGTTGCCGCACCTGTACCACGTGGCGGCGTTTGCGCTCATCATTGGCGGGATTGTGGTGTCGTCGAGGCAGTGAAACCAGGCCAAAGAAGGCCCCCAAAAAATCAATAAGTCCCCGGATACGCCCCACCATCGGCCAGCACGTTCTGGCCTGTCATGTAGGCCGCGTGCTGGCTGCACAAGAAGGCGCAGATGGCGCCGAACTCTTGGGGGTTGCCGTAGCGCCCAGCTGGAATTTGCGCTTGCTGGATGGCGCGCATTTCTTCCACCGTTTTGCCTTGCTTTTGCGCCATCGCAGGCAACGTCGAGCGGATGCGGTCGGTGTCGAACTTGCCGGGCAGCAGGTTGTTGATGGTCACGCCTTGGCCCGCGATCTTGCTGCGCGAGGTACCCGCCACAAAACCGGTCAGGCCACTGCGCGCGCCATTGGACAGGCCCAGCACGTCGATGGGCGACTTCACCGAGCTGGAGGTGATGTTCACAATGCGGCCAAAGCCGCGTGCGGCCATGCCGTCCACCGTGGCTTTGATCAGCTCAATCGGCGTGAGCATGTTGGCGTCGATGGCCTTGATCCAGGCCTCGCGGTCCCAGTCGCGGAAGTCGCCCGGGGGTGGGCCGCCTGCGTTGGTGACCACGATGTCGTAATCTTTGCCTGGGCCGCCCGCCATGCTCCAGATCGCTTCGCGGCCAGCTTCGGTGGTGATGTCTTGCGCCACGGCGATCAATTGCACTTGGCCACCTGTTTCGGCACGCAAGTCCTCCACGGCTTTGTTCAGCACTTCAGCGCCGCGTGCCACCATGACCACGTTCACACCCTCCAGGGCCAAGGCCCGTGCGCAACCCCAGCCCAAGCCTTTGCTTGCGCCACCCACCAAAGCCCATTTGCCTGCAATGCCCAAATCCATGTTGATCTCCTCTTAGTTTCAAACTTTGGGTGCACGCGTCACCCAAAACACCCCGGACAACACCAGCACGGTGCCGCCCATAATCCACACATTGAACGGCTCGCCCAAAATCAGCACGCCCATCAAGAGCGTGGACATGGGGCCAATCATGCCGGTCTGCGCGGTCAAGCCCGAGCCAATGCGCTCAATCGCCATCATCACCAACAGCACGGGCACTGCCGTGCAGGCGGTCGCGTTCAGCAGCGACAACCAAAGCACCGGTTCAGCCACTTGGGCGGCTCCCAGCGGTCGCAGCAGCAAAAATTGACCGATGCACAACACGCAAGCCACCGAAGTGGCCCAGCCGGCCAAGCGCAAGGAGCCCAGTCGCTGCACCAACTGCCCGCTGTAACTCAGGTAAAGCGCGTAGCTGATCGCACTGGCCAACACCAGCCCTGCGCCCAGCAAGGCGTTCTTGCCATCCAAAGCGGCTTCGTGGCCGAACACCAGCAACACGCCGGCATAACTGATGAGCATGCCCACAGCCTGGCGGTGGGAGATTTTGCGGCCATAAAGCAGCCAACCCAGCATCAAAACGAAGGTGGGGTTGAGGTAAAGAATCAGGCGCTCCAAGGAAGCGCTGATGTACTCCAGCCCCCAAAAGTCCAAAAACGACGCGAGGTAATAACCGCAAACACCCAAACCCAAAATGCCCCACCAGTCACGGGCCGCGATCGGGCTTTTGCCACGCCCAGCCCACCAAGCCATGAGCAAAAACATGGGCAATGCAAACAACATGCGCAGCATGAGCAAGGTGACCGCATCCACCCCGTGGCGATAGGCCAATTTGACGATGATGGCCTTGCCACTGAAGGCAATGGAGCCGGCGACGGCCATGAGTAGCCCGGCCGTCATGTGCGGCGTGGGGCTGAGCACCGTCAAAATCCTACGGCCTGGCCGTCGCGGCGCGGATCGCTGGCGGCTTGGTAGCCTTGCACGGCCGGATCGCCCATGCGCCAGATGAACTGACCTGCACCAAAGTCTTGGTAGGAGTCGTTGATGATGTCGAGCTGGTGGCCTCGGGCGATCAAGTCCTGAACCGTGCCGGCGTTCATCGCGGCTTCGACGTTGATGTTCAGGCCTGTGTTGAAGCGCCAGCGCGGTGCATCGCACGCCGCTTGCGGGTTCTGGCCGTAGTCGAGCATGCGCACCAGGGTTTGCATGTGGCCCTGGGGCTGCATGTTGCCGCCCATCACGCCGTAGCTCATGACGGGCTGGCCGTCTTGGGTGACAAAGGCCGGGATGATGGTCTGGAAGGGGCGCTTGCCGGGCAAGACCAGGTTGGCGGGGTTTTGGCCGCGCAGGTCGGTGCTGAAGCCGTGGCCCCGGTTTTGCAAACTGATGCCATACGTCGGTTCGACCACGCCCGAACCAAAGCCCATGAAGTTGCTTTGGATGAAACTGATCATCATGCCGTTTTCATCGGCCGCCGTGAGGTAAATCGTGCCGCCCTTGACCGGGTTGCCCGCCTTGAAGTCTTGCGCCTTGTTCATGTCGATCAGCTTGGCGCGGCTGGCGAGATAAGCCGGGTCCAGCATTTGCTCGGGCGGCAGTTCCATGAAGCGCGGATCGGCCACGTAGCGGTAGGTGTCGGCAAAGGCGAGCTTCATGGCCTCGATCTGCAGGTGCTGCGAGTCGGCGCTGTCCACTTTGTGGCTGGCCAAGTCGAAGTTGGACAGGATGCCCAATGCGATGAGCGCCGCGATGCCCTGCCCATTGGGCGGGATCTCGTGCAAGGTGTAGCCCCGGTAGTCTTGCGCCATGGGCTTGACCCATTCGGGCTGGAAGTCGGCCAGGTCTTTGGCGGTGATGCTGCCGCCGTTGTCCTTGGCAAATTTTTCAATGGCTTCGGCGATCTCGCCGCCATACAGCGCCTGTCCTTTGGTGGCCGCAATGGCCCTCAGGCCCCGCGCCGCGTTCTTGAACTGGAACAGCTCGCCCACCTGCGGCGCACGGCCCCAGGGCAAAAAGCTGTGTGAAAAGCCGGGCTGCGACTGCAACTCGGGCGTGGCAGCGGCCCACTTTTGCTGCACCACCACAGGGATGAGATAGCCACGCTCGGCCACCTCGATGGCAGGCTCCATCAGGTCGGCAAAAGGCAGCTTGCCAAAACGGTCACTCAGGGCCACCCATCCGGCCACGGCACCAGGCACGGTGACCGAGTCAAAACCGCGCTTGGGCGGTGTTTTGACTTCGGCGCCGTATTTGCGGTGAAAGTACTCGGGTGTCCAGGTCGCAGGCGCGGGGCCGGAGGAATTGAGGCCATGCAGTTCTTTGCCGTCCCACAAAATGGCAAACGCGTCCGAACCCAAACCGCAGCTGACCGGCTCGGTCAGGGTGATGACGGCGGCAGCGGCGATGGCGGCATCGACCGCGTTGCCCCCCTTGAGCATCATGCGCAAGCCAGCCTGTGCGGCCAAGGGGTGTGAGGTGGACACCACATTGCGCGCAAACAGGGGCAGGCGGGTGCTGGTGTAGGGGAACTGGTAATCGAAATTCATGTCAATCCAATGTGATCTTGCGCTCGGTGATGATCTTTTTCCACTTCGCCGATTCGCTGGCCAGCATGGTGGTGAACTGGGCGGGCGAGCCGCCCACGGGCTCAATGCCAAAGCGCAACAGCTTGTCCATCACCTCAGGGTCTTGGAGGACTTGGTTGGCGGCCGTGTTGATGCGGGTGACCACCTCGGCGGGCAGGTTTTTGGGGCCAAACACGCCAAACCAGGTGTTGGATTCGTAACCCGGTAAAACATCGGCAATGGGTGGCACGCCCGGTGCCAGCGCTGTGGGCTTGAGCGTGGTCACGCCCAGCGCACGCAAGCGGCCATCGCGCACATGCGGCATGCCCGTGGGCAGGCTGTCAAACAACACGTCCACCTTGCCGGAAATCAGGTCGGGAATGGCCAGCGCCGTGCCTTTGTAGGGAATGTGCACCACAAACACATCGGCCTGCGCCTTGAACAGCTCGGCCGACAACTGCACGATGGTGCCGTTGCCGCTGGATGCGTAGTTCAGGCGACCGGGGTTTTTCTTGGCGTAGTCGACCCATTCCTTGACGGTTTTGGCGGGCGAGTTGTTGGGCACCAGCATGATGCTGGGCGCATTGCCCAAATGCACCACGGGCATGAAGTCGCGCACAGCGTCATAGGACATGCGCGGGTTCAGGTTGGGGCCAATCGAGTGGGTGCTGGACGTCGACAGCAGCAAGGTGTAGCCATCAGGCGTGGCCTTGGCGGCCAAGTCAGCCCCCAAAGTACCACCGGCTCCTGGGCGGTTTTCCACCACCAGGCTTTGTCCCAGTTTTTCACCCATTTTTTGCGACAAGGTTCGGGCGAACAAATCGGTCGCGCCACCTGCGGGAAAGGGCACGATCAAGCGAACGGGCTTGGTGGGATAAGACTGCGCCTGAACCATGCCCACCGCTGCCAGGGCGAGCGTGACCGCACACACACCACGAAGCCAATGTCTCTTTTCCATGTCCGTACTCCTGTCAAAGACAAAATCTCTCTCTATTGATGCCCTATTTTCTCAGAGCGGCCTGTTTTGGGCAGCGCCCAAGTGACAAGACCACACACGCTGAAAAACTGCGGCCAGGAACGACAACGGCCTCCCAAAGGAGGCCGTTGTGGGCTGTCAAAGAAGCGCGATCAATCTTCGACGAAAGCCTCTTCGCGCTTGGACTTGATGGATGGCAAAGCCACGATGACCAAGAGGAGGAGCGCAGCCGCCAGCAAACCCGCCGAGAGGGGGCGCGTGACAAACACGCTCCAGTCACCCCGCGAGAGCAACATGGCGCGGCGCAGGTTTTCTTCCATCATCGGGCCCAAGATGAAGCCCAAGAGCAAAGGCGCTGGCTCCATGCCCAGTTTGATGAAGGTGTAACCCACCACACCGAACATTGCCACCATCCAGATGTCCCAAGTGTTGTTGTTGGTCGAGTACACACCGATCGCGCAGAACAACACAATGGCCGGGAACAACCAGCGGTAAGGCACCGACAGCAACTTGATCCAGATGCCGATCAAAGGCAGGTTCAAGATGATCAGCATGGCGTTGCCAATCCACATCGAGGCGATCAGGCCCCAGAACAACTCGGGGTTGCTGGTCATGACCTGAGGGCCAGGCTGGATGTTGTGGATGGTCATCGCACCCACCATCAAAGCCATCACCGCGTTAGGTGGAATGCCCAGGGTCAGCAAGGGGATGAACGAGGTCTGCGAGGCCGAGTTGTTGGCCGATTCGGGCGCAGCCACACCGCGGATGTTGCCTTGACCGAAAGGCACTTCACCAGGGCGGAGTTTGGTTTTCTTTTCGATGGTGTAGGCCGCAAAAGCCGCCAGCAGTGCACCGCCACCGGGCAAGATGCCCAGAGCCGAGCCCAGGAAAGTGCCGCGCAACACAGCGGGCACCATGTTCTTGAAGTCTTCCGCATTGGGCATCAAACCCGTCACTTTGGCCGTGAAGACTTCGCGGTCTTCTTCGGGCTTGGACAGGTTGGAGATGATTTCGCCGTAACCGAACACACCCATCGCGATCACGATGAAGCCGACGCCGTCGGTCAACTCTGGGATGTCGAAGCTGAAACGTGCCACACCCGAGTTCACGTCGGTGCCGATCAAGCCCATCAGCAGGCCCAACACGATCATGCCGACCGCTTTGATGAGGGAACCCGAAGCCAACACCACCGCACCGATCAAGCCCAAGATCATGAGCGAGAAGTATTCGGCTGGACCGAACTTGAAGGCCACCTCGGTCAAGGGCGCCGCAAATGCGGCCAAGATCAAAGTGCCCACGCAACCGGCGAAGAACGAGCCCAAACCGGCCGCCGCCAAAGCGGGACCTGCGCGGCCTTTGCGGGCCATTTGGTAGCCGTCGATCATGGTCACCACCGACGACGCTTCGCCAGGCAAGTTGACCAAAATCGCGGTGGTCGAGCCACCGTATTGCGCACCGTAATAGATACCGGCCAACATGATCAGGGCCGCCACGGGGGGCAGCGCGTAGGTGGCGGGCAAGAGCATGGCGATGGTGGCCACAGGGCCCACGCCCGGCAACACGCCGATCAAGGTGCCCAGCAAACAGCCGATGAACGCGTAAATCAGGTTTTGGAAGGTGAAAGCCACCCCAAAACCGAGCGCCAAGTTGTCAAAAAGTTCCATGAATTATTTCTCCTCAACCGGTGATGAAGGTGGGCCAGACGGGGAACTGCAACTTGAGCAGAAGGACGAAAGCCGCGTAGCAACCGATCGACAAGATCGTCGCCAGAACCAAGACTTCTTTGAGCTTGAAGGTGTCACCCGCCAAACTGACCACCAAGGTGGTGCCAAAAATCGCCACGATCAAACCCATGGCGGGCACACCCAGGCTGGGCAAGCCGCCCAACAAAATACCAAACAACACGTTGCCGGCAATGATGAAGACCAAAGGCTTCCAGGCCCATGCACCGATCTTGTCGCCGTCTTGGGTTTCCACCGTCAAGGCTTTGAACATGACGAAGGCGCCAATGACCGCCAACAAAATGCCCAGCAACAAGGGGAAATAACCAGGGCCCATGCGGGCGCCGGTTCCGACGCTGTAATTGGTCGCGCCAATGGCAAAGGCTGCACCGGCTACGGTGTAAAACAGCCCAGCGAAAAAGTCTTTTTGACTCTTGATGTTCACGAGAAATCTCCTCTGATTTGAGTTGAACCCATTGTGTTGGACTAAACAGGGCTTGTGAATGTGGGTTACACCTACGGCACAGCCCCCACGGCTTCATGGTTTACCCTGATGCCAGGGCCTGCCGCACGGGGTTGGGCGGGCTGCGATTCACTTGACCAAGGGCTTGAACACCTTGAGCCACAAAGAGGCGGGCCAGCCCCACTGGGCTTGCACAGCCTCTGCCGCGCGGGTCATGTCTTCGCGGGATGGGCGACTGGCCGTGCGCTGCGCCAGCACGATCGCATTGCCCTCGCGCGTGGGCTTGAAGGCCCACACCGCGTCCTCGCCAAAGGCGGCGCAAATCTTCTCCACGCTGTCGGCATAACTGGACGAGCGGCCAAACAGGTTCACCGTCATGCAGCCTTGCAGGCTGAGCAACTCGCGGCAATTTCGGTAAAAGCCGGGCGTGTCCAGCACCGGGGCTGCGGCCTCTTCGTCGTACAGGTCTACCTGCAGCGCATCCACGGTGCCGCGCCATTCGTCTTTCTGGATTTCCAGGGACGCATCGGCCAGCACCACGCGCAAGCGCTCATCATCTGGCGGCAGGCGGAACCAACCCCGGCAAGCGTGCAACACGCCAGGGTTCAGCTCCACGGCGGTGCAGGTCATCTTGAGTTTTTTGTAGCAAAACTTGGTGATGGTGCCCGCGCCCAGACCCAGCTGCATGGCGTGTGCACCCTTGACTTCGGCAGGCGGGAAAAACAGCAGCCAGGCAAACATGCGCTGCACATATTCCAACTCAATGTCAAAGGGCCGGTCCAGAAACATCGAGCCCTGAATCCATTCGGTGCCCAGGTGCAGGTAACGGATATCGCCGTCTTCGGAGAAGTTGACTTCGGGCAGTTCGAGGCTTGGCGAGGAAGATTTTTTTCGGGTCATGGGGCGTGATGGTACAGAGCGGCCAGCTGGGGCAACACACGGCAGGCATTGGCGGTGGTGGCGGCTGCCAGCTCGGTGAGCGGCAAACCGCGCAAGCTGGCCAGCACCTGCGCGATGCGCGGCAACTCGGCCGGGCTGTTGCGACCCTGCGCTGCACCCAGCGCCCGCTGCTCGGCCGTTTGGTAGAGCCACTGCGGCGGGATGTCGGGCGCGTCGGTCTCCAGCACCAGGGCGCTCAGGGGCAGCTCGCTGGCCAAGCGACGCAGCTGCAAGGAGCGCTCGTAGGTCAAGGTGCCGCCAAAGCCCAGGGCAAAGCCCATGTCCACAAAAGCCTGGGCCTGCTGAACACTGCCATTGAAAGCGTGCGCAATGCCTGAAGGTATGGGGCACTGGCGCAAACCTTTGAGCAACAGGTCGGCCGAGCGGCGCACATGCAAAATCACCGGCAGGCCATGCTTTTGCGCGAGTTGGAGTTGCGCGGTGTAAAACCACCATTGCCGCTCGCGCAGGGGGGGCGTGCACAACTCGGGCACAAAAAAGTCCAGCCCGATCTCGCCCACCGCCACCAGGCGCGGGTCTTCGCGGCGCTCGGTCAAAGCGAGGTCCAGCGCCAGCAGATCATTGTCTTGGGCCTGCGGCACATACAAAGGGTGGATGCCCAAGGCGTACGCATCGCCATGCCGCAGAGCCAACTGCGCCACTTGGGGCCAGTGGGCGGCGTGCACCGCGGGGATCACACAGCGCGTCACGCCTGCGGCCCGGGCCGCTTGGCGCACCGCATCGCGGTCGGCATCAAACTCGGCCGCGTCCAGGTGGCAGTGCGTGTCGATCCACATGGCGCGTCGCCCCCATCAAACCGGCGCTTGCAGCACGCCCTTGACGAGGTGCAGCTGCCGGTCGCAGCGGGCGGCCAAAGCTTGGTCGTGCGTGACCACCACAAAGGCGGTGCCGCGCTCGCGGGCCAGTTGCAGCATCAAGGCAAACACGCCGTCGGCCGTTTCGCGGTCCAGGTTGCCGGTGGGCTCATCGGCCAGCACGCAGGCCGGGTCGTTGACCAATGCACGGGCCAGCGCCACACGCTGGCGCTCGCCACCCGACAACTCAGACGGCCTGTGGTGCAGGCGCTCGCCCAGCCCCACGCGCTGCAACCACCCACGGGCCACGGCAGCCGCTTCGGCGCGGTCTTGGCGGCGAATCCACAGCGGCATGGCCACGTTGTCCAAGGCACTGAACTCGGGCAGCAAGTGGTGGAACTGGTAGACAAAGCCCAGGTAACGGTTGCGCCACTGGCCTTGCTCGGCCGCGCTCAGGGCAGACAGCAACTGGCCCTTCAATTGCACCGAACCTTGGCTGGGGGCGTCCAGGCCGCCCAGCAGATGCAGCAAAGTGCTTTTGCCCGAGCCAGAGGCCCCCACGATGGCCAACGTTTCGCCCGCGTACACCGTCAGATCGACGCCTTGCAGCACCGTCACATCCAAGCGCCCTTCGGTGAAACGCTTGGTCAGCCCCTGCGCCAGAAGCACCACGGGTTTTGTCGTGTCATTCATAGCGCAAGGCCTCCGCCGGGTTGACCTGGCTGGCGCGCCAGCTGGGGTAAAGCGTGGCCACAAAAGCCAGCGCCAAAGAAATGATGGCCACAGGCAGGATGTCGCTGGCCAGCGGCTCGCTGGGCATGCGGCTGATCAGGTAGATGTCGCGCGGCAAAAAGCTGGCGTTGAACAGCGTCTCCAGCGCGGGCACGATCACATCGATGTTGAAGGCCACCAGCAGCCCCAGCCCCAATCCGCTCAGGGTGCCGATCACGCCCACAGTGGCGCCCTGCACCACAAAAATGCCCATGATGCTGCGTGGGCTGGCCCCCAGCGTGCGCAAGATCGCGATGTCGGCGCGTTTGTCGGTCACGGTCATCACCAGCGTGCTGACCAAATTGAAAGCGGCCACCGCCACGATGAGGGTGAGGATGATGAACATCATGCGTTTTTCGACTTGCACGGCGGCAAACCAGGTCTTGTTTTGCTGCGTCCAGTCGCGCACAAAAAAGCCGGGGCCCAAGTTGAGCTGCAGATCCCGCGCCACCTCTCTGGCCTGGTGCAGGTCGCGCAACTTGAGGCGCACGCCGCTGGGGCCTTCGAGTCGGAACATGCGGGCCGCGTCGTCGACGTGCATGAGGGCCAGCGCCGAGTCGTATTCATAATGCCCCGAAGAAAACGTGCCCACCACGGCCATCTGCTTCATGCGCGGCACCACACCCGCAGGGGTCACCTGGCCCGATGGCGACACCAGTGTCACGGGGTCGCCGGACTGCACACCCAGGTTGTAGGCCAGATCGCGGCCCAACACCAATTTGAATTCGCCGGCTTGCAAACGCATCAACACACCGGCTTGCGTGTCACTCGACAGGTCGCTGACCTCGGGCTCCAGCGCTGGATCGATGCCGCGCACCAGCACGCCCTTCATGTCCTCGCCGCGGGCCAACAAGGCTTGCGCGGTGATGAAGGGCGCCGCCCCCAGCACCTGGGGATGGGCTTTCAATCGAGTCAGCAGTGCGGGCAAGTCGGCCACGGCTGCGCCATCGGCGGCGTACACCTCAATGTGCGACACCACACCCAACATGCGGTCACGCACCTCTTTTTGGAAGCCATTCATCACGCTCAGCACGATGATGAGTGCCGCCACGCCCAGGCCAATGCCCATCATGGACACCCCAGAAATGAAAGAAATGAAGCCGTTGCGCCGAGTTGCACGGCCTGCACGCGTGTAGCGCCAGCCCAACAACAACTCATAGGGGATGTTTTTGAAAAAAGACATAGGTCGCTATTGTGACCAATTGACCAAAGCCGGGAAGCACTCGGCCCAACTGGGTGGCCCAGGGTGTTGGATTTCAAAAGTCACCGCCGAGACGGCATGAAGGTTTCAGGGGCGCTGAAATAGAGCCTTGTCAGATTCAAAGACCCGCTTGGAGAGAGCATGAAAACCCGTGTCACCGCTTCCATCACCTTGACAGCAGCCGTGTTGCTGAGTGCTTGCCAGACAGCGCCCGTCAAAACGCCGGAGCCACCGACTTCACCCGAAGTGGTGGGTGAATTCCGCAAGGGCACGGGCTATCTGAACGGCTATCTGGACCGCAAGGTCCTGCCCGACAGCCTGGCCCTGGTGCCACCGCCGCCCGCCGCAGGCTCAGCCCGCCATGCGGCCGATGTGCAGTGGCACCAGCAAACCCGCGCCCTGCGCAACACGCCGCGCTGGGATCTGGCCTACAAGGACGTGAACCTGAAGTTTCCTGAAGCGGCCGGGGTGTTCTCGTGCGCCCTGGACATGCCCATCTCGCAAGAGGCGACGCCCCACCTGAACATGCTGCTTCGCCGCAGCCTGATCGACGCGGGCTTGGCCACTTACAAAGCCAAAGACCATTACCAGCGCAAGCGGCCTTTTGCCGAGCTCGGTGGCACCACCTGCTCTCCCCAAGAAGAAGCCCATTTGTCCAAGGACGGCGCCTACCCCTCGGGCCACGCGGCCCTGGGCTGGGCCTGGGGCTTGATTCTGACCAGCGTGGCACCCGACAAAGCTGATGCCCTGCTGCAACGCGCCCATGCCTTTGGCGACAGCCGGATGGTGTGTGGCGTGCACTGGCAAAGCGACCTGGAAGCCGGGCGCGTGGTGGGCGCAGCCGCTGTGGCTCGGCTGCAAGCCGACCCGGTGTTCCAAGCCCAAGCCCAACTGGCCAAGGGTGAAATTGCTGCCGCCCGGGCCAAAGGCCTGAAATCAGACCGCCAGGATTGCGCAGCCGAAGCTGCCGCCCTCAAGCGCTGAGAAGCCAGGCGGATTTGTCCTCAGGGGCATCGCTCTGAGCCCCCCACATGGCCTTTCAGCGGCTGGCCTTGTCCAGTGCCTGGTCGATGTCCCACAGGATGTCGTCCAGGTTCTCAAGGCCGACCGAGATGCGCACCATGTCGGGCGGCACGCCAGCGGCCAGTTGCTGGGCCTCGTCGAGCTGCCGGTGCGTGGTGCTGGCGGGGTGGCTGATCAGGGTGCGCGTGTCGCCAATGTTGACCAAGTGGCTCATGAACTGGGCCGACTCGATGAAGGTCACGCCCTGCGCCAAGCCGCCTTTCACGCCGAACGACAGCAGGCCCGAGGCGCCGCGCATCTGGCGCTGCATCAGGGCGTGCTGCGGGTGCTCACTCAGGCCGGGGTAGTTGACCCAGGCCACGCGCGGGTCGGCTTGCAAAAACTTGGCCACACCCAAAGCGTTGTCGCAGTGCTTGTGCATGCGCAGGGGCAGCGTCTCGACGCCTTGCAGAATTTGCCACGCGCTCATGGGGCTGAGCGATGCGCCAAAGACGCGCAGGCTCTCCATGCGGCAGCGCATGGAAAAGCCAAAGTCGCCAAAAGTCTCGTAAAACTTCACGCCGTGGTAGCCCTGCGAGGGCTCGGTCATACCGGGGAACTTGCCATTGTCCCAAGGGAATTGGCCCCCCTCCACCACCACCCCGCCCAAGGTGGTGCCGTGGCCCGCCAAATATTTGGTGGCCGAATGCACCACGATGTCGGCGCCCAGCGCCAGCGGGTTGCACAGCAGCGGGCTGGGCACGGTGTTGTCGATGATGAGCGGCACGCCGTGCGCATGGGCGACCTCGGCCACAGCGGCGATGTCCAGCACCACCATGCTCGGGTTGCCCAGGCTCTCGGCATACACCGCCCGGGTGTTGGGGCGCATGGCCGCGGCAAAGGCCTCGGGCCGTGTCGCGTCGACAAACGTGGTGTCGATGCCGAACTTGGCCAAGCTCACGGCCAGCAGGGTGACCGAGCCGCCGTACAAAGCCCCGGCCGCCACCACATGGTCACCCGACTGGAGGATGGTCATCAGCGCCATGGTTTCAGCCGCCATGCCCGAGGCACTGGCCACGGCAGCGCGCCCGCCCTCGAGCGCGGCCACACGCTCTTCGAGCACCGCCACCGTGGGGTTGCTCAGGCGCGAATAGACATTGCCAAAGGTCTGCAGGTTGAACAGGGACGCCGCATGCTCGGCGCTGTCAAACACAAAGCTGCTGGTTTGGTAAATCGGCAGCGCGCGGGCGCCGGTGGCCGCATCGGGGATTTGCCCCGCGTGAATGGCCAGGGTCTCGGGGTGGAATTGGCGGTCGGTCATGGTGTTCGGTCGAGAAAGTTGGCTTGAATGTGGAGGCGCCCACCCGCGTGGGCGAGGGCTGGTTTCACACCAGCCGCCGCGCAGAAATGATGCCCGTGTTCACGCCCACCCAGTTCAGGCCACCGAACAGCCGGGCGTGCTCGATCTTGACGCAGCGGTTGTGCACCGAATCCATCCCGGCCTGCCGAGCCAGAGCGTCGGCCTCGGGGTTGGCCACGCCCAGTTGCTGCCAGAGACATTGGGCGCCGATCTGTATGGCCTGCTCGGCAATGGGCAGCACGTCTTCGGCGCGGCGAAACACATCCACCATGTCCACCTGGAAGGGGATGTCGCCCAGGCTGGCGAAACAGGCTTCGCCCAAAATCGCTTGCCCCGCGTAACGCGGGTTGACCGGCACGATCTGGAAACCGTGCGACTGCATGTACTTGGCGGCGAAATAGCTCGGCCGGTGCCACTCGGCCGACAGCCCCACCACGGCGATGGTGCGGCAGCTTTTGAGGATGCGCCGCAGCGCGTGCAAATCGTTGTGCATGAGGTGCCTCTTTCTCCCAAATCAGTAACGCGCTTGGCCGCAGCGTTTCATTTTCCGTGATGCCCAGGTGGCCAAGAGCGACAGCAAGCCGCACACCGCCATCACGCCCCCGTAATGCCCGCTCAGGTCAAATGCCGCCCCGGCCAGCACCGGGCCCAGCAAATTCCCCAAGGCTGCCCCGCTGTAGAGCGTGCCCACCACACTGGCCACCGAGCGGCCGCCAAAGTAATCCATGCAAATGGCGGGCAAGAGCGAGACGATGGCGCCATAACTCAGGCCAAACCACAGCGCAAACACCACCAGCAGCCCCTGCCCGCCCGCGGCGCCCCAAAGCACATAAGACGCCCCCATGGACAGCTGCATCAGCACCAAGGTCTGCGCCCGGCCCAAACGATCGGCCAACAAGCCAATGGCAAAGCGCCCAACCAGACTGCCCACGCCAATCAGGCCCACCAGCCCCACGGCAAAGGCTTCGCCCAGACCCAAATCGCGTGCCGAGGCCGACACATGGGCAAAGGGGATGAACATCACAGGAGAGGCCAGGACAGTTGCCAAATAGAGCCAGCGAAAAGTCGGGCTGCGCAAGGTCTCGCGCAAGGTGTGGCCTGAAGCCGAGCCCCCAGCAGGGCTTGCACCGGTGGCGGCTGCCGCAGGGGCGCGGCGCAGCAAGGCGGCCGCCATCAAGCCCAGCACCAACACACCCAAGGCCAGCCACTGCATGGCCTCACGCCAAGGCATGGCGCCAATCGCCATGGCCACCAGCACCGGCACCAGCAAGGTGCCTGCGCCCACGCCCGAACTGGCGATGCCCCCCGCCAGTCCCCGGCGGGTGCTGAACCAGGGCTGCACGCTGGCAATGGAGGGGGTGTACACCAAGGCGATGCCCAGCCCCACCAGCAAGCCGTAGCTCAGGTACACCGCCAGCAAGGAGCTCGCCCAGCTGGTGGCCAGCAGGCCCAGGGCGATGAGCGCCATGCCCGCCGAGCAGACGATGCGCGGACCCCAGCGGTCGGCCAGCATGCCGCCGCCCGCACCCAGCACAAAATAAACAAAACCCGAAAGGCCGAAGATCCAGGACACATCGGCCCGCTGCGCTGAGAATTCGGTCGCAAACGACTCGAAAAATGCCGCAAACGAATAGGACACGCCAAAGATCAGCGCCAGGCACACAAAGGTGGCCCACACCACCACCCATGCGTCAGGGGTCTCTTTCATCGCGTCTCCGGTTCTTTTTGTCAGGGATCTCATTGTGCCTTTGAAGCCCTGCGCCCGGGTCCTGGGCTTGTCGGCCCTTGGCGTTCAGGGGCGCGGCCACCCGAACCCAGGCCAACCCTCGTGAATCAGCGGATTCAAATCCGCCCTGCACCCGGCCCATTGTGTTTACCCATAATGAACCCACCACTGCCACAAAGGCTCTCCCATGAACGCCACCGAACGTGACCAATTGCAGCAATTTTTGAGCGCTTTGCGCCAGACCCGTGCTGACCCGAAAGACAGCACGGCAGACGCGCTGATCCGCGAAGCAGTCCGTTCGCAAGCCGATGCCCCCTATTTGCTGGTGCAGCGGGCCATGGGCTTGGGCTTGGCGCTCGATGCGGCCCAAAGCCGCATGGCGCAACTGGAGGCCCAATGCGCTCAGCAGTTGGACCAATTGGCCCAGCTGCAAAGCCCCCCGACCACTGCAGCCACTGCAGCGCCAGCCAACGGCTCATGGATGTCTGGCGCACAGGCCTGGGGCCGAGGGGCAGACGCACCGCCACAGCCCTTGCCAAGCGCCACAGCCCGCTTCACCAGCCCTGCGCCTGTGGCGGCACGGACAGCGGCCATGCCTGCCCCAGCCCCCGCGAGCGCTTGGGGCGGCGGCATGATGGCCCAAATGGCAACCACCGCAGCGGGCGTCGTGGCCGGCGGTTTGTTGTTTCAGGGGGTGCAAAGCCTCATGGGCGGCCCCAAACCCACGCCCGAGTCCAACGCCGCGTCCCCTCTGGGCGAGGCCCCAGATGACACGCTGCCCGGCCTGGTGAACCCGCAGGCTTTGGCAGACGATGCGATCGACGACAGCGCTTGGGACACAGGCGAAGACTGGGCTTGATCCCCCACATGGCAAGCCCCCCTCACCGGAAGACGCAAATGGAACCCCATCGCCCCCCGCACACCTCCAAAAGCCTGGAGGACGTGGTGCTCAAATTCATCGAAAAAAACAACCGCGCCATTTGGGCGGTGATTTTTGCCATCGCCTTGGCGGTGATCTACGGCATGAACGCCGCCTGAAACGGCGCCTCAAGCTCACCCCTTGCGGCCGAGCAAGGTCATTGGGGGGCCTGCGACAATGCTGGCCCATGCACCTGATCATTCCTTACGCAGCCAGCCACACCCTGAACGACCCCGAAATGTGGGCCCGTTTGCAATGGCCCCATTTGCAAGCGCTGCTCGGCCTGATGAAGCGACAGCAGGCCTTGCCAGCGCCCGAGGGCACTGCACTGCACCTGCCGCATGAACGCCTGCAAGCCCAAGCCTTGGGCTGGCCTTTGGATGCCCAAACCTTGCCCTGGGCCGCTTGGCACCAAGCGCAACAAGGCTTGCACAGCACCGCCCCCCAAGCCTGGATGACGCCCTGCCACTGGCAAGTCGGCATGGACCAGGTGGTGATGGCCGACCCCGCGCATTTGCACCTCTCAGACGAGGAGTCGCAGCAACTGCTGCAAGCCATGCAACCCTTTTTGCAAGAAGACGGCTTGCAAGTGACGTGGCACAGCGCCTTGCTCTGGCATGCCCAAGGCGCATTGCTGTCCGAACTGAGCACCGCATCGCTCGACCGGGTGATCGGCCAAAACGTGAAAGACTGGATGCCGGAGCAGCCTGCGGCCCGGCCGCTGCAACGCCTGCAAAGCGAGATGCAGATGCTGCTCTACAACCACCCGGTCAACGACGCCCGCGACGCCCGCAGGCAGCACACCGTGAACGCCTTTTGGCTGCATGGCGCAGGGCTGCTGCCCGAGGGCAACGCGGTCACGGCGCAGTCCGTCACCCTGGCCACCGACTTGCGGTCCAGCGCCCTGCACGGCAGCGAGCAGGCTTGGTGCCAGGCTTGGCAACAACTCGATGCCACGGCCGTGGCCGAGCTGCTGCACCACGTCCAAGCCACAGGCCAAGGCCAGCTCAGCCTGTGCAGTGAGCACACGGCCCACACCTACACCGCTGCACCGGCCGCCTGGCACCACAGCATCACCCGGCTGTTCAAAAAACCTTCTCCTGCAGCGGCTCTTCAAGCCCTCATCACCCTCTGATCGCCCCATGAATTTGCTCACCCGAGATGTGCCCCCCCGCAGCGCCTGGGCGCTGGAACAAGCGGGCATCCACCCGCTGCTGGCCCGCCTGTATGCCGCCCGCGGCGTTCAGTCCAAAGACGAACTGGACGATGCGCTGGGCCTGTTGTTGCCGCCGGCCGGCATGTTGGGCACGCCAGAAGCGGCCAAGCTGCTCGCGGATGCCATGGCGCAAAACAAGCGCCTGTGCATCGTGGCCGATTACGACTGCGACGGCGCGACCGCTTGTGCCGTGGGCGTGCGTGGCCTGCGCATGCTGGGGGCGCAAAACGTCAGCTACTTGGTGCCCGACCGAGTGGTTGACGGCTATGGCCTGACCCCACCGATTGCCGAGCGGGTGCACGCGCAAGGGGCCGATGTGCTGATCACCGTGGACAACGGCATCGCCAGCGTGGCGGGCGTGCAAGCGGCTCAAGCCTTGGGCCTGCAGGTGCTGGTGACCGACCACCACCTGCCAGGCAGCGAACTGCCCAGCGCCGAAGTGATCGTCAACCCCAACCAGCCCGGCTGCAGCTTCGCCAGCAAATCCATCGCCGGCGTGGGCGTGATGTTTTATGTGCTGCTGGCCCTGCGCGCCGAGCTGCGCCAGCGGGGGGTGTTTGACGCCAGCCATCAGCCGAGGCTCGACGCGCTGCTGCCGCTGGTCGCTTTGGGCACCGTGGCCGACGTGGTCAAGTTGGATGCCAACAACCGCCGCTTGGTGGCGCAAGGGCTGCGCCGCGTGCGGGCAGGCGCTCTGCCGCCCGGCATGTCGGCGCTCATGCGTGCAGCCAGCCGCGAAACCGCCAAAGCCACCACCTTTGACTTTGGCTTCGCTTTGGGCCCGCGCATCAACGCCGCAGGCCGCTTGGCGGACATGACGCTGGGCATCGAGTGCCTGCTGACCGACGACGCAGGCCGCGCCGACGAGCTGGCCCGGCAGCTGGACGCCATCAACCGCGAACGCCGCGTGATCGAGGGTGACATGCGCGAGATGGCGATGGAGATGGCCGAGTCCTTGTTTGACGAGGGCGACGAGCCGCCGCCCGCCATTTGCGTGTTCGACCCGGATTTTCACGAGGGCGTGGTGGGCATCGTGGCCTCGCGCATCAAAGACAAACTGCACCGCCCCACTTTTGTGTTTGCGGCCAGCAGCGCGCCGGGCAAAGAGCACGAACTCAAGGGCTCGGGCCGCTCGATTGCAGGCTTTCATTTGCGCGACGCGCTCGACTTGGTGGCCAAACGCGCCCCGGGCGTGCTGCTGCGCTTTGGCGGCCACGCCATGGCGGCGGGCTGCACGATCGCCGAAGAGCACCTGGATGTGTTTGAAGAAACGCTGAACCAGGTGGCCCTGGAATGGCTGGACGCCGCCACCCTGCAACGCCGCCTGGACACCGATGGACCCCTGCCTGCCGAATACCGCCGCGTCGACCTGGTGGACATGCTGCACCACGAGGTCTGGGGCCAAGGCTTTGCGCCGCCCGTGTTTTGCGAAGAGATCGAGGTGGTGTCGCAGCGCCTGGTGGGAGAAAAACACCTGGCCCTCAAAATGAAACACCAAGGTCAGCCAGTCGACGGGATCTGGTTTGGCCGAACCGAGCCTTTGCCCGCACGCGTCAAACTGGCCTACCGGCTCGACGCCGACGAGTGGCAAGGCCAAAAGCGGGTGCGCTTTTTGGTGGAAGGCGCTGAGCTTTGACGGCTGGGCGCTGCGCTTTGGTGGCTTAACGCTGAACTTTGATCGCTGGGCACTGAAATTTGAGGCTGGGCGCTGAAATTTGAGGCTGGGCGCTGAACTTTGATCGCTGGGCGCTGCGGCCCTCTTTGTAGGAGGCCGCCCCTGCGGCCGAATGGCGGCTTGGCTTTTGGCGACCTTTCGCGAGCAGGGGCTCGCTCCCACATGGACACCACCTCAGCTGGCTTTCGTGGCGAAGACCCGCTCTTTGTAGGAGGCCGCCCCTGCGGCCGAATGGCGGCTTGGCTTTTGGCGACCTTTCGCGAGCAGGGGCTCGCTCCCACAGAAATCCGAGATGCTTGGCGCAAGAAGTGGCTCGCTCCCACATGGATACCGCCTCAGCTGGCTTTCGTGGCGAAGACCCGCTCTGGGTGGGAGGCCGCCCCTGCGGCCGAATGCACTTGGCAGCCCAGGCCATCCCTTCGCGAGCAGGGGCTCGCTCCCACTCAAATCCAAGGTGCTTGGTGCCAGAGGGCTTCAGTGCTTGGTGGCGACCTTGGCTTGCAAGGCGTTGAGCACGGGCGTCGAGACCAAGCCCGACACATCACCGCCGAGCTTGGCAATTTCACGCACCAGGGTGCTGCTGATGTGTTGCACGTCCGCGCTGGTGTGCAAAAACACGGTGTCGATTTCCGGGGCCAGGTGTCGGTTCATGCCCGACATCTGGGTTTCGTAGTCGTAATCGGTCACCGAGCGCAAGCCGCGCACGATGACCTGGGCGTTTTGCGCACGCACAAATTCCACGATCAATCCGTCAAAAGGCAGCGCCTTCACATTGGGGCAATCGGCCAAGGCCGCTTGGGCCAGCGCCAGCCGCTCGTCCAAGGTGAACAGGGTGTTCTTGTGGTGCGCCCGGGCCACGGCGATGATGACCTGGTCAAACATCTGCGCGGCGCGGCGGATGGCGTCTTCATGTCCCAAGGTCAGTGGGTCAAAGGTGCCGGAGTAAACAGCGGTCACAGCGGTGTGGGCAGATCGGCTCATGGCGTGTCTCCTTCAGCAGGGATGGCAGTCAATGTGACAGTCGGGTTGGGCACAGACTCGGGCGCAGACGCGAGGCCGGTGCGTTGCAACAAATGCGCATGCACGGCACCGGCTTTGAGGTGGCGCTCGCACTGCAGCCCCAAAGCCCCCAGCGCATCGGCAGGCCAGGCCACCGGCGCTTCCAGGTAAATCCAGCCGCCTACAGGCACTGCCCGGGTGGCCGCTTTCAGGGCAGGTTCGAACCAAGGGCCGTCAAAGGGCGGGTCGAGGAAGACCAAGTCCACACTGCCAGACGGCAGGCGCAGCAATGCGGCCACGCCATCGCCGCGCTGCACACTGACCATGCTGGCTTTGAGGCGGGTGGCGTTGTCTTGCAAATCGCGCACCAGCACGGCGTCTTGCTCGACCATGAGCACATGGGCCGCACCGCGCGATGCGGCCTCTAGGCCCAGCACACCTGTGCCCGCAAACGCATCTGCGCAGCGCCAGCCGCTCAGGTCCTGGCCCAGCCAATTGAACAGTGTCTCACGCACCCGGTCGGGCGTGGGCCGCAAGCCCGGCTTGTCCAGCACCTTCAGCCGCGTGCGCCGCCACTGACCGCCGATGATGCGCACCTCGTTCGAAGGCGGCCCCTTGGGCACCGGGTTCTGGGGCTTTTTGGCCGCAGCATGGCGGGCTGCACCGGTCAGCGGGGGTCGTTTGGATGAGGCGGAGGACATAGCTTGCGAGTGTAAAGGTCCTGGCCGCTCAGGGCTGGCCACCCACCACCACCGTGACCATGCGCTCAGGCTGCAGCACCCGGGCCATGGCGCGCTGCACATCGGCCGCGCTGACGCGCTCGATGTGACGCGTCCAGCTGCTCAGATAGTCCAGCGGCAGCCGGTTCCAAGCGATGTTGGCCACGTTGTCCAGCAGCTTGCGGTTGCTGTCGATGCGCAGCGCAAAACCGCCCACCAGGTTGGACTTGGCCGCTTGCAGCTCGGCCTCGGTCGGGCCCTGGCGCACAAAACTGTGCACCACCTCTTGAGCCACGGCCACGGCTTGTGTGGCTTGGTCAGGTCGGGTTTGCAGCCCCACCGTGAAGGCCCCGGCGTGCAGGCCCGGTGCAAAAGCGCTGTAGACGCTGTAGCTCAGGCCCCTTTTTTCGCGCACCTGCTCCGTCAGGCGCGAGACAAAACCGCCACCGCCCAAGATGTGGTTGCCCACCAGCAAGGCAAAAAAGTCAGGGTCGGTGCGCTTGTAGCCGGGCTGCCCGATCAGCACATGGGCCTGGGCCGAGTCAAAGGGCAAGTTCAAGGTCTGCGCGGCGGCCAAAGGGGCCACTTCGGGCACGGGCGGCAAGCTGGGGCAGCCCGACTCCCGGGGCCACTGGGCCAGCAGGCCTTGCACCAAGGCGTCGGCCTGCGCCCGGGTCAAAGCCCCCACCACGCTCACCGTGGCGCGGCAAGCGCGCAGGGCCTGGGCATGCAGGTTTTTCAGGTCTTGTACACCGATGCGCGCAAGGGTCTCGGGCGTGGCGCGTTGCCCATAGGGGTGGGTGCCATACACGGCCTGGGCAAAGCGCTGCTGCACCAACGTGCCGGGCTTGGTCAGCGATTCGCGGATGGAGGCGCTGATGCGTTCGCGGTCGCGCAGCCACATGGCTTCAGGGAAAGCCGGGTGCGCCATTTGACGCGCAGCCAGCGCCATGGCTTGACCCAGCAAGTCGGGGTAACTCAGGCTGCGCAGGCCAAAGCTCATGCGGTCACTGCCCGCACTGGCCCCAAAACTCGCGCCCAAGTCGGCCCAAGCTTCACCGATCTGGTTTTCGTCCATGGCCTTGGGGTAAGGGCCTTGGCCTTGCGGTTCGGCCCGCGTGCCATTGGCCAGTTGCCCAGTCATGACCGAGGCCAGGCCCGCCTGCGCGGCCGGGTCACGGCGGCTGCCCGCGTCGATGTCAATTTGCACATCGACCATGGGGATGGCGTGGCTCTCGACCAAGTACACGCGGGCACCGCTGGGCTGGACCCAGTGCTGGATGGGCAAAGAGGCGTGGGCCCAACTGGCAGCGGCCCAGCAGGCCAGTGCCAGGGCCGGTCGCCGCAAAGCCAGGGCGTTCAATGAAGGAAACAAAGACATGGGGTGTTGAACTTTCTTGACAAGGCGCTTGAACGGCCAAGCACTTCAATGGCGGGCGCCGGGCAAGGCGCGACGCGCCCGGGGCTGGCCCGACAAAGGCTGGGGCAGCAAAGTGGCCACAGTCAGGCTGTCGTCACCAAAATACTTTTGCGCCACGGCCTGCACCTGGGCGGGTGTGACCTGCCGCAACCGGGCGATCAGCTGAGCCCCGTAGTCCGGCGGCAAGCCCAGCGTCCAGGCGACACCCAATTCGCGTGCTTGGTTGAAAACCGAATCGAGCTTGTAAATCTCGCTGGCCACCCATTGGGTTTTGACACGCTGCAACTCGGCCTCGTTCACGCCTTCGGTGGCCACGCGCTGCACCTGGGCCCGCAAAGCGGCTTCCAGCGCTTGCGGTGTTTGACCTTGCGCGGGCACGCCCTCCAGATAAAAGAACTGCGGCCCTCGGCCCATCAGACCGTTGTAGGCCCCGGCACTGTCGGCCAGCCGGTTCTCACCTTGGGTCAGGGCCCGGTCCAGGCGCGCGCCGCTGTAGCCGTCGAGCACGGCGGCCAGCACCGTCAAGGCCAGGGCATCGTCGTGCTCAGGCGAAGCCGCAAGGCTGGCCAAGCGCGGCACCTTGAAGGCCAGGGCGACATACGACTGCTCGGCCGGCGCTTTGAATTCGAAGCGGCGCAGGCCTTGCTGCGCGGGCTCTTCCCGGGGTTTGCGCTCAGGCACGGCGCGGGTCGGGATGGCGCCGTAGTACTTCTCGGCCAGTGCCTTGACTTGCAAGGGGTCCACATCGCCCGCCACCACCACCACGGCATTGGCCGGGGTGTACCACTTGCGGTAAAAGTCGCGCGCGTCTTGCGCCGTCATGGCCTCCAGATCGCTCATCCAGCCAACGATCGGACGGCGGTACGGGGATGCGGTCAAGGCGGTGGCCGAGAGCATTTCGTGCAACTGGGCGCGGGGGTTGTCATCGGTGCGCAGGCGGCGCTCTTCTTTCACGACCTCCAGCTCTTTGGCAAATTCGGCATCGGGCCATTGGTTGTTGGCAAAGCGGTCCGACTCCAGACGCATCACCGCTTCGAGTTGATTCGACGGAATCTGCTGGTAGTAGCCGGTGTAGTCCTTGGCGGTGAAGGCGTTTTCGCGCCCGCCCAAAGCGGCCACGCGCCTTGAAAATTCACCCACGGCCAGAGTGGGCGTGCCTTTGAACAGCATGTGCTCGAGCACATGGGCCACGCCGCTGGTGCCGTCCACCTCGTCCATGGCGCCCACGCGCAGCCACACCATGTGCACCGCCGTGGGGGCACGGCGGTCGGGCTTGACCCACAAACCCATGCCGTTGGCCAAGGTGAAGGTGTGCACCCGGGCCTCGCTGGCCGCTGGGGGCTTGGCCGTGGCTTGTGCGCTGGCCGGGCCTTGCGGGGCCTGCGCGGCGGCGTTGAAGCTGCTGGTCAACAAGGCTGTTGCCAAAGAAAGTCCCAAGAGAAAGTTCGGTTTCATAGAATGCATGATCCTTGAAATCCACGCCATGTTCAGTTTCTTCAGAAAAAAATCCCCCGCCCCAGAGGTCCAATCCGCCGCCGCGCCTGTGGCTTCGCCTGAATCGGCCCCTGCCCCAGGTGTGATCGCGTCGGCACCCGCCCCGGCCACCACGCCTGAACCGGCCGCTCGCCAAGGATGGCTGGACCGCCTGAAGACCGGCCTGCGCAAAACAGGCGCCAACATCACCACCGTCTTCACGGGCACCCGCATCGACGACGCGCTGTACGAAGAATTAGAAACCGCGTTGCTCATGGCCGATACGGGCGTCAAAGCCACCGAGCATTTGCTGCAAGACCTCAAGCGCCGCGTCAAAGACACCAAGGCCACCGAGCCCTCACAGGTCAAGACCTTGCTGGCCGACGCCATCACCGATTTGTTGCGCCCTCTGCAAAAACCCTTGGCCATTGGCGACCACCACCCCACGGTGATCATGGTGGCAGGCGTCAACGGCGCGGGCAAAACCACCTCCATTGGCAAACTGACCAAACACCTAGCGGACGAGGGCCTGAGCGTGCTCTTGGCCGCAGCCGACACCTTTCGCGCAGCGGCCAAGGAGCAGCTCGCCGTGTGGGCCGACCGCAACACGGTGGAAATCGTCAGCCAACAAGGCGGCGACCCGGCCGCCGTCAGTTTTGACGCGGTCACCGCGGGCCGCGCCCGGGGGCGCGACGTGGTGTTGGTGGACACGGCGGGCCGACTGCCCACGCAAACCCACCTGATGGAAGAGCTGAAAAAGATCAAGCGCGTGGTGCAAAAGGCCGATGGCACTGCCCCGCACGAGGTGCTGCTGGTCATCGATGGCAACACCGGACAAAACGCTTTGGCCCAGGTCAAAGCGTTTGACGACACACTGGGCCTGACCGGCCTGATCGTGACCAAACTGGACGGCACCGCCAAGGGCGGCGTGCTGTGCGCCATTGCCCGCGAAAAGCCGGTCCCCGTGTACTTCATTGGGGTGGGCGAGAAGCTCGAAGACCTGGAAACCTTCGATGCCCGCGAGTTTGCCCAAGCCCTGCTCAGCTGAGCCTGCAAAGCTTCCCCGTTCCCAAGCGCACAGACGCGCCAACTGCGATCCTTAAAATCAGGGAAAACCCGAAGATCCAACGGCGCCCAACGCCGTCCTTTAGCACTCTTCACCAGAGAGTGCTAATATTGGGGTATTCTGAAAGGAGTTCTGGTATGAACATTCAAACTGGTTCGCCCGCCACAGCCATCGCGCTGAGCAACCCTTGGGCGGTCGTGCCCTCGCTCGGCCACTTGGACGCCTACATCTCTGCGGTCAACCGCATGCCCATGCTCACCCTCGAGGAGGAGCAAGAAGCTGCACGACAGCTCAAAGCCAACGACGACTTGGAAGCCGCCCGCAAACTGGTGCTCTCGCACCTGCGCTTGGTGGTCTCGGTATCGCGCCAATACCTGGGCTATGGCCTGCCCCACGGCGATCTGATTCAAGAAGGCAATGTGGGCCTGATGAAGGCCGTCAAACGTTTCGACCCCGACCAAGGCGTGCGCTTGGTCAGCTACGCGCTGCACTGGATCAAGGCCGAAATTCACGAGTACATCCTGAAAAACTGGCGCATGGTCAAGGTGGCCACCACCAAGGCCCAGCGCAAACTGTTCTTCAACCTGCGCTCCATGAAGCAAGGCTACAAAGCCGATGCCGACGAAGGCACGCACCGCGACACCCTGACGCCTGACCAAGTCGATGCCATGGCGCACAGCCTGAACGTCAAGCGGGAGGAAGTGCGGGAGATGGAGATGCGCATGTCCGGCGGCGATGTGTTGCTGGACCCGGCGCCTTCCGACGACGGCGAGCAGGCTTTTGGGCCGATTGCCTATTTGGCCGACGTGAACCACGAACCCACCGCCATGATCGAAGCGCATCAGCGCGATGTGATGGCCAGCGATGGCCTGGCCACGGCCCTCAATGCGCTGGACGAACGCAGCCGCCGCATCGTTGAAGAGCGCTGGCTCAAGGTCAACGACAACGGATCAGGCGGCATGACGCTGCACGACTTGGCCGACGAGTATGGCGTGAGCGCCGAGCGCATCCGCCAGATCGAAGTCGCGGCCATGAAAAAGATGAAGAAGGCGCTGGTCGAGTTCGCTTGACGGCCAACACCTTTTTGCGCGTCTGACGCGCCCGTACCCGGCTCCGACCGGGTATTTTTTTGCCCGCTTTGCGCTAAAGTGCCTGTTGCTTGATTGGAGATTTTTGACCATGTCCCAGCCCACCCCCTCTCGTTTTTCTCGCCGTCTGCTGGCACAAGCCATGGGGACTGTTTTGATGCTGGGCGCCATGCCCACATGGGCTGCCCAATGGCCCACCCAAACCGTGCGCTTGGTGGTGGGCTTCCCGGCCGGCTCCAGCCCCGACCTGACCGCGCGCGCCCTGGCCGAGCCTTTGTCAAAAGCCTTGGGGCAGAACGTGATCGTCGACAACAAAGTGGGTGCAGGCGGCAACATTGCCGCTGACTTCGTGGCCAAGTCCACCGACGGCCACACCCTGGGCCTGATGATCAACGGCAACATGACGATTGCCCGCATCTTGAACCCCAAGGTGCCCTACGACCCGCTCAAAGACCTCGCGCCCATCAGCCTGATCGGTAAAGCGCCACTGGTGCTGACGGTGCCCGCCTCAGGGCCTGGCGTGCCCCCCGGCCAAACCGCCGCCGAATGGCTGAGCCAGGCCCAAAAAGCAGGCAATCAACTGAGCTATGCCTCGCCGGGCGTGGGCACGGTGGCGCACCTGGGCATGGAGTTGCTCAAGACCAAGGCGGGCATTGCCCCCGTGCATGTGCCCTATCCCGGCAACCCGCAAATCATCACGGCCATGTTGGGAGGCCAGGTGCAACTGGCCTTGCTGCCTCCAGCGCTCTCTGCGGCGCAAGTGCGCGGCGGCAAACTGCGGGCCATCGGGGCCTCCAGCACGGGCCGCAGCCCCGTGGCAGCCGAGGTGCCCAGCCTGTCAGAGATCGGCGTGAAGGATTACCAACTTGAAATCTGGAACGCGGTGGCCGCCCCCGCCTCGATGCCCGCGGCTGTGGCCACCAGGCTGTCGGCCTTGGTCAGTGACATCGTGCGTTCACCCGACATGCGCGCCCGTTTGTTCCAGCAAGGCTGGCAGGTGGTGGGCTCTTCACCCGAAGGCTTGCGCAACCGGATTGAGTCCGACACCCAAGCGCTGGGTGACATCATCCGCAACCAGAAAATCGAACAAAACTGAGGCGTCGTCACGGCGTGTGCAAGATCTGGCCATGAGGCCAGGTCTCACTTGCCGCTGAGCAAGATCTTCACGTCGGCGGCCAGCGCCTCGGCACCACTGGCGTGGCGGTTGTACAGCCTGACCCGGCCTTGGGGGTCGAAGGTGAAGCTGCCCGCGGAATGGTCCATGGTGTAGCTGGTCGGGGTTTTGCCCTCCACCTTTTTGAAATAGATCTTGTAGTCTTTGGTCACTTTGGGCAGTTGCGATGCTGTCGGGTGCAGGCCCACAAAGTCTGGGCCAAAATTGGCCATGTAGGCCTTGAGCAACTCGGGTGTGTCGCGCTCTGGATCCACCGTGATGAAAACACCTTGCAATTTGTCTGCATCGGCGCCCAAAAGCTGCTTGGCCTGAACCATTTCCTGCAAAGCAGTGGGGCAGACATCGGGGCATTGCGTGTAGCCAAAAAACACCACCACCGCCTTGCCCGCAAAATCTTTGAGCGTGCGCACTTGGCCGTTTTGGTCGCTCAGCTCAAAGCCTTGGGCGTAATCGGCGCCGGTGATGTCCACCCCCCGAAAAGCCGGTTTGTCTTGGCCACAAGCGACCAAACCGCCCAAGACCGCGGCCACACCCAGCGCCACAGCGGCTCTTGCAAAAACTCTGCGCGACATGTTCGGGCCTTAAAAAATGTAGTGATCCAGCAGCAAGGCAGCAAACAAAGCGCTCAAATGGATCAAGGAAAAACGGAATGTCTTGCGGGCCAACTCGTCAGAGTAAGCACGGTACAAAGCCACGGCATAGCCCATGAAGCCGATGCTCAGCACCACCGCCGCCGCCAAGTACAGCCATGAACTCATGCCATACACAAAAGGCATCAAGCAGGAGGCCATGAGGACGATGGTGTAGAGCAAGATTTGCAAGCGCGTGAATTCATTGCCGTGTGTCACCGGCAACATAGGCAGACCCGATTTGCGGTAATCCTCCACGCGGTAAAGCGCCAAGGCCCAAAAGTGCGGCGGTGTCCACAAAAAGATGATCAAAAACAAAATGAGCGCCTCAGGCCCGACCTGTCCCGTCATGGCAGCCCAGCCCAGCACCGGCGGCATGGCCCCACTGGCCCCACCGATCACAATGTTTTGCGGCGTCAGCGGCTTCAGGATCACGGTGTAAATGATGGCGTAGCCCACGAAGGTGGCGAAGGTCAGCCACATGGTGAGGGGGTTGACCAAGACGTACAGCACGGCCGAACCCAATGCACACAGCACGGCCGAAAACAGCAGCGCCTGGCGGTCGCTCAGCTCCCCTTTGGCGGTGGGGCGCCAAGACGTGCGCTTCATTTTGGAGTCGATGGTTTTTTCAACCAGACAGTTGAATGCCGCGGCCGCCCCCGCCACCAACCAGATACCGATGCAGGCCCACAAGCCCAGCACCAACTCCGGCAGGCTCGGCACACCTGGCACCGCCAAGACCATGCCGATCAAGGCACAAAAAACAATCAACTGCACCACACGCGGCTTGGTCAGTGCGTAGTACTGACGCCATGCGGAATTGGGCAACGGAGCGGTGGCGGCGGTCATGGAACAGACTTTTTGAAAGGGGAAGGAGAGCGTGGATTATCGGTGCGGCTGATGCTCAAGGCCCAGGTCAAGGTGAGGACCATGGCGGCGGCGCCGCCCGTGTGCATCACGGCGGCAAGCATGGGCCAGCCCAGCACCACATTGCTCAGACCGGTGATGAATTGCAGGGCCGACAAACCCAGCAACCATTGGCCAGCGCCAGACAAGCCCGGTTGCCGACGCAAACGCCAACCCAGCCATACCAACACGCCCAGCACCAGCCAAGCGGCCGAGCGGTGCACAAAATGAATCGACGACAAGGCGATGAAGGGCAACAACTCACCCGCAGGGGTATGGCCCAACTCGCGCCAAACACTGAAGCCTTGCCAGTTCATCTCGGGCACCCACTGGCCGTGGCAGGTCGGGAAATCCGGGCAGGCCAGCACCGCGTAATTGGTACTGACCCATCCGCCCAAAGCGATTTGCAGCCACAGCAAGCCGAACCCGAGCCACAAACCCGTGCGCAAAGCCACAGGCAAAGGCCGCGTTCCGGCACCGTCATAGCGCACGGCTTGGGCCATCAACAAAGCCAACAAGCCGATGCCGAACATCAGGTGCAAGGTGACGATCGCCGGAAAGAGCTTCATGGTCACCGTGAGGGCCCCAAAAGCCCCTTGCAAACAAACCCACACCAGCGTGAAGGTGGGCCACCATGGACTGACCGTGTCGCTTCGGCGGCGCAGCCACCACGTCATGCTGGCCAGCGTCAAGATCAGCACCCCCACGCCGGTGGCCAAGTAGCGGTGCACCATCTCAATCCAGGCTTTACCGTGCGTGACCGGCCCGCTGGGCATGGCAGTCTGCGCAGCGGAGATCTCGACTTGGGCCCCGATGGGGGTGGCGCTGCCGTAGCAGCCTGGCCAGTCGGGGCAACCCAAGCCGGAATCGGTCAGACGGGTGAAGGCCCCAAAGAGCACCAAATCAAAAGTCAGGAACAAGGTGATCAGGGTCAAGGCCTTCAAGCGGCTGGCAGAGGTGGCGCCTTGTTGGAGCCAAAACCACCAAGCCAGCGGCAAGGCCGCCACGGCCAAGCCCACCGCCATGAGCTGGAAAACAGGCGCCCAGTTGTACAGGTCCACTTCCGTCATCGTTCAGCGCCCCGCCTGGTCCCAGGACGCAGAGGCTTTGAGCAAGCGCTCCAGGTCACGCTTGGCTTTGGAAGCGCCGGAGACATCCATGTTGGCGGGAAAACGCATCATGAAGTTGCCCATGGGATCGATCACATACAGATGGTCTTGCAACTGTTGTCCGGCGGCCGGTTGAATCCAGCTTTGCACCGTGGCCACATCGAGGCGCAGCACATGGGCCATGTTGAGCGCTGGCAGCAGGGTTGTCGCCACGGGCGCGTCGTCGGTGACAAGCCAAACGCGGTCCAGTCGGTCTTTGTCTCGGCCCAATATTTCGCGCAGCTGTCGCTGGAAATACAGATTTTCTTGGCAACGCTCGGCGCATGCCCCCGAGCTCACCGTCACCAGCAACCACTGTCCTTTCAGACTCGACAAGGGCACCCCCTCGCCTTGCAGGTTTTTGGCCGCCCCTGCAGGCATGTCTTTCTGAGGCTGGATGAGTTCACCATGGTTGCGGCGACCCTCAGGTCGGATCACGTAATAGGTGAAATACGAGGCGATGACCGGCGATGCGCAAATCAGCATCATGGCGATCATTTTCCACCGGCCCATGCGGGTGCGTTGGGCGTCGGCCTGCACCACATCGCCTGGCGAAGGCATGTCGTGCACGGTCATCGCCAGCGGGCTGTCAGTCAAGTCTTTTTTGGCGGCGGGGTTGGACAATTTGGAACCAGACATAAAGTAAAGCGATCAGGCCACTCAGGCCAAACCATTGAAAAGCGTATCCGTGGTGCTTTTCAACACCACTGGCCACCACGGGCCATTCGCGCAGCAAGCCTTCAGACGCGGCGCCCGACTGCAACAAGGTGACTTCGAGCACGGGCAAGCCCGTGACTTGGCGGTACGCCGTCAAGTCGAGATTTTGCCGTATCGGGCCTGTCTCGGTACCGCCGAAGTCATAGAGCCTTGAAGGCCATGGGGCCAAATGCCCCTGCACCTCCACCCCACCTTGGGGCGTGTGCAATTCAGGCAAAGCTGTGCGGTCAGTGAACGAGCGCTGTGCCCATCCGCGTTGCACCAACACCACCGCACCCGTGTCCTCCAACTGCAAAGGGGTCAACGCAAAAAAGCCGGGCTTGCCGTTCATCTGCCGGTTGTCCAAAAACACCGTGTGCGCGGGCAACCACTGGCCTTTGAGTGTCATGCGCCTGTGGATCAAGGCTTGGCGTTGCAGCGCATCTTTCTCGGCCGAACCCAGGCTGCGGCCATCCAGCACGACTTGCGCGGCTTGCTCTTGCTTGGCATTTTGCAAGGCCGTTTTCTCAGCGGCTCGGCCCAACTGCCAAAGCCCCAGTGAAAACGTGATGGCCACGCCCAAAGCGGCCATGCCCAGGACCAGCCATCTTTGCCAAGCTGGGGATTTGTCAGTCATAAGATAATGGGGCCATGAAAATACTGGTTGTCATCGCCTTCATAGGCATTGTGCTGAGCTTGGGCTCGGCTTTGGTTTACATGATGCGTGGCAACACGCCACCTGTTGAGGGCCAAGCGCCCAAAAAAGGCAGCATGGCCACCGCCCTCGCCTTTCGGGTCGGGTTTTCAATTGTCCTCTTCATTTGTGTTCTTGTTTCTTGGAAGATGGGTTGGATCCAGCCCACTGGCATTCCCGCTGGCGCTTGAGCCTTCTAAGCTGCTGAAAAGCTTCCAGCAACCGCCTGCAATCGGCCGCCATTGAATGGCCCATCGCCCAACAAAAAAGCGCCTTTGGGCGCTTTTTTGTTGGGCTGCGGCCAGATCACATCCAGTAAACCAGGATGTACAAGCCGAGCCACACCACGTCCACAAAGTGCCAGTACCAAGCGGCGCCTTCGAAACCGAAGTGACGGTCTTTGGTGAAGTGGCCTTTTTGCAAGCGCAAGGTGATGAACAACAGCATCAACATGCCCACGAAAACGTGGAAGCCGTGGAAACCGGTGAGCATGTAGAAGGTCGAGCCGTAAATGCCAGAGGACAGTTTCAGGTTCAAGTCACTCCAGGCGTGTGCGTATTCGTAACCCTGAACAAACAAGAAAGCCACACCCAACAAGACCGTCATCCACATGAACTTGATGGTTTTGCTGCGATCGCCAACCTGCAAGGCATGGTGAGCGATGGTCAAAGTGACGCCCGATGTCAACAGCAAAGCGGTGTTGATGGTGGGCAACCAAAATGGACCCATGGTTTGGAAGGGCTCCACAAAGCCAGCGGGCGAAGTGGTCGCGCCCGCCACCACGCTGGGCCATGCCGCCTTGAAGTCAGGCCAAAGCAGTGCGTTTTCAAGGCTGCCCAAAGCCGGCACAGAGTGCGAACGGGCCCACCAGAGTGCGGTGAAGAAGGCACCGAAGAACATGACTTCGGAGAAGATGAACCAGGTCATGCTCCAACGGAACGACAGGTCGATCTTGCGGCCGTACATGCCGCCTTCACTCTCTTGAATCGCTTCAGAGAACCACTGGTACAAAACAATCAACCACCAGGCCATGCCGAAAAACAGGCAATACATGCCCCAATCCGCGCCGTTGATCCACTGACCTGCGCCCAGGATCAGGAAGAACAAGCCGATGGCCGCCATCACGGGATGACGCGACGCGTGGGGTACGTAGTAATAAGGCGTGGTGCCGTGTGCTGCTGAACTCATAGGAACTCCTGCTCTCTCTAATTCGAAATCAAACTCTGGGGCTCAAAGGCCGGTCGGTTGGACAACCACCCAATTGACCAAGGCAATCAAACCCAAAACAAACAACAATGCCGCCCCGATGGCCACACCGATGATGTGGAAAGGGTTGAGCTTTTCAATGTCTTGCTGGGAATCGGAATTCTTGCGAAGTCCGACAAACGACCACAGCACCGCCTGAATGGTGCGCAGCCAAGAGGTTTTGTGAACGGGCGCGTTCATGAACCCCATCCTGTCTTGGCGGGCAGTGTTTGCACCGCTGCGGCCAAGGGCGCTGTGGGCGCTGCCGGTGTTTTGCCACCCACTTCAAAGAAGGTGTAAGACAGGGTGATGGTCGTCACGTCTTTGGACAACTTGGGGTCGATCACAAAGGCCACTGGCCAAGACTTTTTCTCGCCCGGCTCCAAGGTGTACTGGTTGAAACAGAAACACTCGAGCTTGTTGAAATGGTTGGCCGCTTGACGGGGTGCGTAACTCGGAATGGCTTGGGCCGCCATCCGGCGGTTTTGCACATTCTGAAATTCGTACATCACCGTGCTCAGTTCACCGGGGTGAACTTGCATGGAACGCTTTTCAGGCTTGAATTCCCAAGGACCACGCACGTTGGCGTCAAATTCGACGGTGATGGTGCGGCTGGTATCGACCTGGGTGTTGCGCAGCACTTCGGCCGCTTTACCCGACTTGGCACTGCCTGGAATTTGGGTTTCGGCAATCGACAGGATGTTGATCCCTGTCATCTCGCAAATGGCCTTGTAGATGGGCACCAGCGCGTATCCGAAGCAGAACATGCCTGCGGTCACAACCGCCAGCTTGCCCACCATGCTCAGATTTTCACCACGCAGGTTCATCTTGGGTCTTTCAGGAATTCAAGAGCATCAACTTGGCCACAAAACCAATCAGCACAGCACATGCGACCGACGCCAAAATCAGGCCCAATCGCACATTGCTTTTTCTTTGTTCAGGTGTCATGGCCATGTCGATCAACCGATCACGCGGGTTGCGGTAGCGTCCAGCTTGGGTGGGTTCTCGAAGGTGTGGAAAGGTGCAGGCGAAGGCACTTCCCATTCCAGACCTTCAGCCGCTTCCCAAGGCTTCTGGGAAGCTTTCTCGCCCTTGCCCATCATGGTTGGCAAGACAACGAACAGGAAGAAATAGACCTGGGCAAAACCGAAGAAGAAGGCACCCACCGAAGCGATCATGTTGAAGTCGGCGAATTGCATGGGGTAGTCGGCGTAGCGACGTGGCATACCGGCCAGACCCAAGAAGTGCATCGGGAAGAAGGTCACGTTGAACGAGATCAGGGACCACCAGAAGTGGATCTTGCCGCGGCCTTCGTGGTACATCACACCGGTCCACTTGGGCACCCAGTAGTAGAAACCGGCAAACAAGGCAAACAAGGAGCCAGCCACCAAGACATAATGGAAATGCGCCACCACGTAGTAGGTGTCTTGCAACTGGATATCAATCGGGGCCATGGCCAAGATCAAACCCGTGAAGCCACCCATGGTGAACACAAAGATGAAGCCCACTGCAAACAGCATGGGGGTTTCAAAAGTCATGGAGCCGCGCCACATGGTGGCGATCCAGTTGAAGATCTTCACAGCGGTCGGCACAGCGATCAGCATCGTGGCGTACATGAAGAACAACTGACCGGTCACAGGCATGCCGGTCGTGAACATGTGGTGCGCCCACACAATGAACGACAAAATAGCGATGGACGAGGTGGCGTACACCATGGAGGCATAGCCGAACAATTTCTTGCGCGCAAAAGCGGGCACGATCTGGCTGATGATGCCGAAGGCCGGCAAGATCATGATGTACACCTCGGGGTGACCGAAGAACCAGAAAATGTGCTGGTACATGACCGGGTCACCACCACCCGCGGGGTTGAAGAAGCTGGTGCCGAAATGGCGGTCTGTCAATGTCATGGTGATCGCGCCAGCCAACACGGGCATCACGGCAATCAGCAAGTAAGCGGTGATCAACCAGGTCCAAGCGAACATGGGCATCTTCATCAAAGTCATGCCAGGCGCGCGCATGTTCAAGATGGTCACGATGATGTTGATCGAACCCATGATGGACGAAGCACCCAGGATGTGCATGGCGAAAATACCAGCGTCCATCGAGGGGCCCATTTGCAGGGTCAGGGGGGCATACAGCGTCCAGCCGGCAGCGGGTGCGCCGCCAGGCATGAAGAAGGAGCCCACCAACATGGCGCCTGCAGGAATCATCAGCCAGAAGCTGAAGTTGTTCATGCGGGCGAAGGCCATGTCAGACGCGCCAATTTGCAGAGGCAGCATCCAGTTCGCAAAGCCCACAAAGGCCGGCATGATCGCGCCGAACACCATGATGATGCCGTGCATGGTGGTGAATTGGTTGAACAACTCAGGGTTGACCACTTGCAGGCCAGGCTGGAACAACTCGGCGCGGATACCCAAAGCCAACACGCCGCCAATCATGAGCATGGCGAAACTGAACAGCAGGTACAAAGTACCGATGTCTTTGTGGTTGGTGGCATACACCCAGCGACGCCAGCCCGCAGGCGCGTGACCGTGGTCGTCATGGGCGTGATCGTGATGGTCGAGAACGGCACTCATCTTGATTTCCTTTGATTTGAATACGGTACGGCTTATTTGCGAGCGGCCAAAACTTCAGCCGGTTGCACGATTTGCCCGGTCTTGTTGGACCAGTTGTTCTTGGTGTAAGTGATCACAGCGGCAATTTCGGTGTCCGACAACTGCTTCCATGCAGGCATGGCGCCATTGTTCTGGCCATTGAGCAGAACCGCGATTTGCTTGGATTTGTCGGCATCCAACACCACAGCGGAACCGTCAACAGCTTTGATCGCGCCAGCACCCTTGCCGTTGGCTTGGTGGCAAGCCGCGCAATTGGCTGCATACACTTTTTCACCGCGCTTGGACAGGTCGTCCAAAGCCCAGACTTTGGCAGGATCGTCAGCTTTGGCCGCTTGTTTTTTCTTCTCACCCACCACCCAAGCCGCATAGTCTTGTGCAGACAACACTTTCACATGGATCGGCATGTAGGCGTGCTCTTTACCGCACAGCTCTTGGCACTGGCCGTAAAAGTCGCCGGTTTTCTCAGCGCGGAACCATGTGTCGCGCACAAAACCGGGGATCGCATCTTGTTTGATGCCGAAGGCTGGCACCGCAAAGGCGTGGATCACGTCATTGGCCGTGGTGATGACGCGCACTTTTTGGCCCACTGGGACCACCAATGGGTTGTCCACTTTGAGCAAATAGTTGTCGCCTTCTGGCTTGCCCGCATCGGACATGGCGCGCTGGCCGGAATCCAAGGTCGAGATGTAGCTCAGGCCTTCGCCCTCACCCTTGATGTAGTCGTAACCCCATTTCCACTGGTAACCCGTGGCCTTGATGGTCAGATCGGCGTTGGTGGTGTCTTTTTGGGCCACCAGCACTTTGGTCGCTGGCAGCGCCATCAAAATCACGATCAGGAAGGGAACGGCCGTCCAAATCACTTCGACCGTGATCGACTCCGTGAAGGTGGCGGGCTTGTGACCGACCGATTTGCGGTGCTTCCAAATGGAATAAAACATCACGGCAAAAACCGCAATGAAGATCACCGTGCAAATGATCAACATGAACCAATGCAACCATTGCTGCTCTTCAGCAATTTTGGTGGCTGCCGGATGCAAATTGAGCTGATTGACCGCAGGGCCGCCCGGCAAATCGTTGACCGCGTAGGCCGCAGTGGCTGCCCATGCGCCTGCAAAGATGCCCGCGCGGGATAGCAGCGAAGCCAATTGGTTGGAAATATTCTTCATGGTTCTCACTAACTTCCAAGACACTGTTGAACTCACACCTCAGGCAAACCGGGCTTCGCCCCTTTTGCCACCAGACATCACGCCGAGCGCAATGCCTTTCTGATTTCTCGCGCCAACACTTGGCGCAACTCGGGCCGCACAAAGCGCCCCACCTGAATCGATCGACCTTGGCCTGACAACTCGATCAAGCTGTGGTCACCCGATTTGGGCTCGACCCTCACCCATTGACGCGCAAACTCTGCACGCTCCAAGCGGCCCGCAGACTCACACTCCACCACCAGCTGGCCACCTTGGATCGAAATCTTTTCACCGTCGGTGGCATGGCGCGCATACATCAAAAATGCCACACCCACCACCGCGATTTCAAGACCTGCAAACGCCAAAACCAGCGTCGCACCCAGATACCAAAAAAACAAACCAATGGCCAAAGAGAACATGCACAAGGACAGGTAGAACCAACCCAGCTGGGTAGGCGTGACCGAACAATTGCGCCGTAACTGCCAATGGATGGCAGGTCCAGACTCTTGAGCAAACTGATAAGTTGGATTTGACACGCGTCAACTTTCAATAAACTAACACGCTGGGAGGCACCAAATGCCTCTGAAACCCGCCGGATTTTACCCGAGAACAAAGGGGGTTTTGATTCATCTCAAACTTTGTCGGAAATCCGGGCACCGCTGCGCAGCATTTGCCGCATCTGATCGAGCCCAATGGCCGCTTGGGCACTGACGGGGACGCGGGGGGATGGCTTGAGGGCGTGCCCGTACACAATTTCAAAGCTCAGCGTCAAACGTCCACCCTCCTCGGGCTTGGCCAAAGTCATGAGCACCTGCTTGAGTTGCGCCAACCACCTGCGCCCACGCAAACCTGAAAAACGCTGCACATGCAGATTTCTCCCCCAACTGCGCAACTCGGCCAGCAGGCGCTCGGGCGTTTCATAGGTGAGCGTGATGCGCTCCATGTCCATCACCGGCTCGGCAAAACCCGCTTCCACCAGCATGTCACCCCAATCGTGCATGTCGGTGAATTCGTGAGCGGGAGCGGGCCAACCCTGTTGTGCATAAGCGTCGCGCAACTCCCGCAAGGTATCGGGCCCCAGGCATGAAAACATCAAGAACCCATCCACCGCCAAAGCTCGGTGCCATGTTTTCAGCAGGTTTTGAGGCTGGGCTGCATGGTGCAACTGCATGTTGGCCCACAACATATGGGCTTGACCTTCTGGTGGCATGCCCGAATGAAGGCGCGGACCGAACCAGCGCTTGGCTTGCCACCATCGGCCTTGCAACAAAGCCTCGGCCGCCAAATCCTGCTCGGGATGCTCGCTGCTGAGCCAGGCTTGTGCCTGGGGGTAGCGCTTTTGCAAAGCCGCGTGGGCGAGCATGCCGCCCTGCCTGGCCCCCCAATGGACCCAGCGCGTGGGCTGCAGCTTGATGAATTCCAGCCGCTCTTGCATGCGCGAGGCCACTTCTTCGTGCAGCCAGGGCGACGCCTCCCCCACACAGCACCTCGCCCACCGGGCAGCGGCAACAGGGTCCAACGAGGGGGGGCGGTCAGGTGCAGACATGGCCAAGGCAAAGAAGGGAAAAGGCCTGCAAACAGCCAGCGTGGTGGTCGGCTTGTGGTCAGGGGCAGGCCGCAGTATATTGATTTCATGCGGTCTCCATGGTTTCAAAGGGTGGTTTCAAAGCTCCGCCGGCTCGGGCCAATGCCATTTGGCTCTGCCTTGCCCAGTCGCTGCGCCATTTGCCAAAACTGGCCCCATGCGCCGGTGTGTGAGGCCTGCATCAGCCGCTTTGCACAACCCCAGCACCGATGCCTGAGCTGCGCCCTGCCCTTGGCTTTGGGCCTCCAACGATGCGGCGCCTGCCTGCGCACACCTCCCCCCTTAGACCTGTGCCTCACCGCAGTCAGCTACGAATGGCCGTGGATCGATCTGATCACGCGCTTTAAATTTCAAGAACAAGCGGGGTGGGACGGCCCGTTGGCCACCTTGATGCTGAGCGCATCAGGGGCCGAAGACGCGCTGGACGCGGCAGATTGGGTGGTGCCCATTCCCTTGTCAACACAACGCTTGGCGCAGCGCGGTTACAACCAGTCTTGGCAATTGGCCAAGCAACTGAGCCCCAGCAAGGCCGATGCCCACTTGTTGCTGCGCACACGGGACACGCCTTCCCAGCGCACCCTGCCCCGAGCCGAACGCTTGGCCAATCTGGTGGGGGCCTTTGCGGTGGAGCCCTTGCGGGCCTCGGCCTTGCGCCACAAAAACGTGGTCTTGATCGATGACGTCATGACCAGCGGCGCTTCCTTGCACACCGCGGCGCGGGTTTTGCGCCAAGCGGGCGCAGCCAAAGTCAGTGCTTTGGTGCTGGCACGCACCGAGGCGCCCGAGGACTATTGAGCGCAGGCACAATACCCCGCATGTTCCATATCGTCCTGGTTGAGCCCGAAATCCCCCCGAACACCGGCAATGTCATTCGCTTGGCGGCCAACACCGGCTGCACCCTGCACCTGATCGAACCCTTGGGTTTTTCCATGGATGACAAACACATGCGGCGCGCGGGTTTGGACTACCACGAGTACGCCGAGCTGCGTCGCCATGCCGACTGGGCCACTTTTTTGGCCACCGAGCGGCCCGCGAGCGAGCGCATGTTTGCCCTGACCACACGCGGCAGTCGCCCGGCACACCAGGTTCATTTTGAGCCTGGCGACTGGCTGGTGTTTGGTTCGGAAACCCGGGGCTTGGCGCCCGAGCTCAGGGCGCAGTTCGCGTCAGAGCAACGCATCAAACTGCCCATGCGCGAGGGGCAGCGCAGCCTGAACTTGTCCAACGCCGTCGCGGTGACCGTGTTTGAAGCCTGGCGCCAAAACGGCTTTGCGGGCGCCTCGGTTCAGGCGTAAATGCGCACCAAGGATTCGGCAGCGCAGACAGGTTTGTCACTGCCTTCCCGCTGCACCGTGACATTCCACTGAAACTGCATGCCATTGCCTTCGATGGGCGTGGCCGAATGCAGGTGCAAATGCCCACGCAAACGGCTGCCCACAGGCACGGGCGACATGAAACGAACCTTGTTGAGCCCGTAATTGACACCCATGCGTTTTTGAGTGACCAAGATGGTTTTGTCAAAAAACTGGGGCAACAAGGACAAGGTCAAGAATCCGTGGGCAATGGGGCCGCCAAAAGGCCCTTTTTGGGCCTGCTCGACGTCGACATGGATCCACTGGTGGTCACCCGTGGCGTCGGCAAACAGGTTGACCTGCTGCTGGGTGATTTCGACCCATTCGGTGATCGCGACATCCTGACCGACACAGGCGGCCAGATCGGCCAAAGTTTCAAAGGTTTTCATGGGGATCACTTTATCCAGCCTGCGCGCGACAGGCTGTCCATGCTGTGACACCTCAGGCGCCAGGGGTTGGGCCACCAGCTGTTGCAGCTGCAAACGCAAATGCGCCAGTTGTTCACGGTAGCTTTGCGCATCGCCATAGTCTGAAAAGCCGTGGTAATGAGGATGGGCATGCACCACACGGCGTGCGTGCTTGATGGGGCACCAATACTGCTCGGTCAAGCCCACCACCTCCCGGGCATACGCCATCAAACCATTGCCATACGAACAATAGGCGCAGTTGATCTTTTCGATGATGTTCAGATAAGCCAAATGGGTTCGGTCGTACACAAAATAATCCGAACGCCGCACCCGCGGCATGTTGTACAGGGGAAAACAAACCCACTGGTACAGCGTGACCATGCCGTCGAGCAGCACCATGGGCAAGAGCACCGGGTAGATCAAAGGGATGGTCAGCAAGTGCCGCCAGTCCGAGGTCAAGACATAGCGCACCACGCCCTCTTTGAACCGCCGCTGCTGGTCCAGCACTTCGTGCTCAAATTTCACTTTGCGCTGGTCGAAATCGGCTTGAAATTGCTGTCGGCGCCTTTGCACCTCTTGCTCAATGTCCGCCTCCAATTGGCGGATGCGGTCCAAAAATTCATTGATTTGAGCGTTCATGATCGACTTTCAGCCAGGGTTGAGGTGCTCGCTGCCCAGCATGGCATGCCCGAAGCCCACAGCTGCATCAGACCACAAGCCCGAAGAGGGCCGTGAAACGCTCAAAGGGCTGGCCAAGTCAAGCTGACCCGCAAGCCGCCCAAGGCCGGGCTGCCATCGACTTGGACCTGTAAAGCGTAACGCTGAGCCACGCGGCGCACGATGGACCACCCCAATCCACTTCCGTCCGCACCATTTCCGGGTACCCGGAAGAAACGGTCACCCAAACGCGCCAAATCGCGGGCGTCCATGCCGGGGCCACTGTCCTCCACCACCAAAGTGGGGGCAGGCGACGCCGCCCAGTGCACGCGGATGGTCGATCCCACCGGGCTGTAGCGCTGGGCGTTGTCCACCAAATTGCCCACCAGCACCCCCACCAAACCCGGCGGCATGGGCAAGGGCAAGGCGTCGGGCGCGTCCAAACTCAAGGTCTGCTGCTTCAAGACGGACTGCGGGCCCAAGTCGGCCAAGGTGTCACGGGTGTCGGCCACGGCGTCACACTGCTCCGAACCCAGCGAAGGCCCATGGGCATCCAGGCGGGCCAGCTGCAGCAACTGGGTCACCAGGCGGGTGGCACGGTCACACCCCTGCAGCACGGCGTCAAGGGCTTGCGCACGCTCTGGGTCTGAGGCCGCGCCCCGGGCGACCTGGGCCTGGATGCGGATGGCTGCCATGGGCGTGCGCAGCTCGTGGGCGGCGTCCGCCGTGAAACGGCGCTCGCCCTCCATTTGCAAGGTCAGCTGGTGAAAGAGCTGGTTCAGGGCTTGAACCAGCGGTCGAACCTCGGCAGAAACCGCTTCGCTCAAAGGCTGCAAGGCCTGTGCGTGGCGCTGCGAAACCGACTGGCTCAATTGCCGAAGCGGCGCCAAGGACTTGAACACCGCGCCCCCAATCAGCAAGGCCAAAACGGGCAAAGCCAAGAGCAGCGGCACGATGGCAGACTTCAAGCCCGCCTTCAAGATGTCTTGCCGCGCCGACTCCATTTCAGCCACCACCACCCGCACACCGCGATCGCGTCCCGCCGTGGCGAAAACCCGCCAAGTTTGACCCGCTCGGTTTTGGTCAGACATGCCGTTTTGCCCCCACGGCGCCAAAGGCTCGAGGGGGGCCTCAGCAGACCGAGACACCAACTCGCGCTCGTGCCAAATTTGAAATGCGACACGCGGCTGGTATTTGTGCAGCACTTCAGCGGTGGTGAAGTCGTCATCGTGTTCGTCGCCGCTTTGCACGGCCAGTACCGCGGCTGTTTGCGCCAAATGGGCGTCCAACAGTTCGCTCAGCTCGTGCGCCGTTCTCTGCCAGGTCAGTACCAAAACCAAGGCCCAAAACAAACCCGTCGCCAGCAGCAGGCTGAGCGTCAAGCGCCACTGCAATGAAGAATGACGCCAAGGTGTCATGGTGCGCTGACGCCTGCCTTGGGGGCATCGGGCTTGACCTGCTGGGGAAGCAAGTAACCGACTCCCCGCAGGGTTTCGATCACATCGGCGCGGAGTTTTTTGCGCAAGTTGTAAATGTGGACTTCCACCGTGTTGCTGCTCACCTCGGTGCCCCATTGGTACAGGTGCTGTTCAACCTGGCTTCGGGTCAACACACGGCCCGCGTGGAGCATGAAAATTTGCAGAACCTCGTATTCCCGCAGCGACAACTCCACCAAGCGCTCACCCAACCAGACTTGGCGTGATGCAGGGTCCATGCGCAAGGCACCCGCCTCCATGATGGGCTCGGTGACCCCATGGGCGCGGCGCACCAAAGCGCGCAGTCGGGCCGCCAGCTCCAGCAGGTCAACTGGCTTGACCAGGTAATCGTCAGCCCCCGCGTCCAGTCCGGCAATGCGGGCAGGCACCCCCTCGCGGGCCGTCAGAATCAAAATGGGTGTGCCCATTTTTTGGCGCCGCACAGCTGCCAAACACTGCATGCCATCTTGGCGAGGCAAGCCCAAGTCGAGCACACAGGCTTGGTAGACACCGGTCAACAGCTCGCGTTCGGCAGCCATGCCGTCACGCACCCAGTCCACCCAAAAGCCCTGCTGCTGCAATCCGGCCTTCAGCCCTGCGCCCAAGAGGGCATCGTCTTCAACCAGTAAAACCCGCATGTTCCCTACCCGTGTGTGTGTTCATCGCTTCAATCGTCATCGGTGCTCGATTGTGGCTTGCCCAGCCCGGGCTGAAGCCAAGCGACGGCCCCATCGGTCTGTACCCGCTCTGAACCTTGCCACTGCAGCGCCCAAAAAGCCAAGACGGCAGCGAAAAGCGATGCAGCCAAAACCCCGTGGTTGGACTTGATCAAATCAGGCCCTGCGCCATCGACACGCCCGGTCAACATGGGCTTGGCCAAATTGCGCCGACGCCCCAGACTGAGCAGCACCACGCCAGCGATATGGGCCAGCACCGCCGTCAGCATGAAGTTGCCGAAGAACTCATGGACGTCCTCCATCCACTCCCCCGTCCATTCTTGGTAGACGGCATAGCCCGACAACACCACCGGCGCAATGGCCAGCAGGACCAGCGCGACCGTCCAGACCATGTAAAGATTTTGCGCCTGGCGCCACTGGATTTGACCTGTGCGCAAGCCCCGCAGCCCATCACCCACACCCCGCAACTTGCCCCACATGGCGGACCAACGGGCATAGCGGGGGCCCATGAAGCCCCACAGCAACCGAGCCAGCAACAAGCCCCCCATGGTGTAACCCAAACTGACATGCACCCGTCTGAAAACTTCACTCTCGGCGGTGATGTAAGCCCCCGCAAAACTCAAAGCCAACAGGGCATGCCAGGTGCGGGTGAAAGCATCCACCGTGCGGCGCGACGGCACAGGCGCGGGCGCACCAGAAACGGTGGCGGTGGCAGTGTTCGACATCGTGTTCAACTCCTCAAATTCAGACCGCATTGCTTGGGCACGCGCTCGTCCATCAGCGCGGAATTCGCAGCTGACGCTCGTCAAATCGACCCGCGTCGGCTTGGGTGTGGCAGGCACTGCATTGGGCGGCGCTTTGGATGCTGCTCCGCTTCCAGACCGCGGCCTCTACTTCCCGGTGTTTTCGGACAAACCAGGCTGAACGCGTGATTCGGTCTTCGGGCGGCTCTTCTCGCACCCGTTTGTAGGTGCCCGCGTGGGCTTTCAACCAAGTGGCAATTTCTTGCACCTGTGCGGGCTCAAGCGATGCGTCGCTGCCGTAATGGTGCGCCAGACCCTTCATGACACGCTGCCAAGAGGCCGCAGGCAACATGCCCGGTGGATAGGGGGTGTGGCAAGCCGCACACTCTTGCTTGTAGATGGGGGGAATTTGGACAGGCATGGTGGGGCCATCGGCACAGGCCGATGCCACCACGAAGCAGGCCAGCCAAGCTGCAAAGCCCTTGTTCACACCGCGCTGTGGGATCATTTCAAGCCGATCAAAAAGGCCAGCACATCGGCTTTTTCAAGCGCCGTGCACTCTCGGGACAACACATCTTTGCAGTTGCGCTTGAACCATTTGTCCGCCTTGGCGCTGTCGGTGAAACGCTCCGCATGGAATGCCGGCGCCAAAGGCGCAATGCTCTTGCCGGTCGAAGCGTGTCGGTTGGGCACGGTGGGCACCTGTCCATGACACGACGCGCAAGACCACTCGCCGCCATGCCGGCGGCCAAAAAATTCTTGCCCGCGGGCGGCTTGCCCGGCTTGTCCAGCCGCTTCTTGCCACCGCTGCAATTGGGCTTGTGGCGTCGTCGCTTGAGCGCTGAGACCGCCCAAAGCCAGGGCAGCACCCAGCAGGGCAGCGCCACACTTGGTTTTTCTGAACTTCATCATGGATTCGACCTTTCTTGGCATCTTCCATCCAAGATTAAAGGTCGAAACTGAAGCGGCCCTGAAGGGACAAGGCACACCAGGGGCCGGCAAACACACCTTGTTTGACGCAGGTCAAACTTCAGGCGGGATCACAGACGGGATCAGGCAGGATCATGCCGCCCACTGCGCCCAGGCCTTTGCGGCCCAAGCGGCAAGAACTCAGGCGGTAGGCGAACGGTCCTGAGGGTCTTGGTAAATACGGCCACCAAACTTCAAGGCCGTGTGCTCACGTTGGGACTGCAGCAAAGGGAACAACATCTGGTGGTACCAACGTTCCTGTCCAAACAATTGGTCATCGACCAAACCCACTTGCTCCGGGTAACGGCGGGTGATGTGCGCACTGCCAAAAATGATGTCCCACAAAAACAGCAAATTGCCAAAGTTGCCTTTGTAGTGGCCAACGCCATCCGCATTGGTGATGGCGTGGTGTGCCCAGTGCGTGGCGGGTGTGGAAATGGTTCGCTCCAGGACCCACATGAGGGGGTGCAAGGCCCGAATTCGGTACAACGGTTCATCCCAACGCCATGCGCAGTGGGCGCCCAAAATCACCAACAACTTCACCACGATGTAGCCCGCATACACCAAGCCACCAAACCCCAAGAAAAGCAAGGCCCCCGCAAACCACAGGCCAGGCATCATCAGGTAATAGAAGAAATTGTTGCGGAACGTGATGCGAATGCTCATGTACTCGGCCGAGTGGTGCGCACGGTGCAAAGGCCACAGGAATGAGGTGTGCGAGAGGCGGTGCCACCAATACTGCGTCATGTCGTCCAGCAGCAGCAAAATACCCACCATGCCCCACCAAGGCAAATCGGCCAAGGCACCTTTGTATTGAGGAAACCAGGCGGCGCCCATTTTGCTGGTCACAAAAATGGCCAAGGGCTGTGTCACGGCCAACACGCTCAGGAACATCAAAATCTCGAGTTTGGTGTCGTTGCCCGTGGCATTCACGTTGTTTTGGTAGCGGCGACTGGCCCACTCCATGGTGGCAAAACCCAAAATGGTGCACAACACCAATGCGTTTTGAATTTGGACAGCGGTCATGTTTTTCCTTACTTTTTCTGTCGCCCAGATGCGCATCATGGGCAGCAGTCAGAAAGGTAACAAATCAATCACTTGGGAAATATCGGTGTATTCCCTCTGGTTTCCTGAATTGCGCCTCTGCCGTTTCAGCCTCTGAGGTAGCGTTTTTTCCAAAACAGGACCGTCAAGCCGATGGCCACCAAGCCCATGAAAAGTTCGGTCATCAAAAGGCCGTTCTCAGAGTGCAGAACCGGGAAATTCTCAAAGTTCATGCCAAAAAAACCGGTGATCAGGTTCAGCGGCAAGAAAATCGCTGTCAACACCGTCAAGGTCCGCATCACTTGATTGGTTCGGTTGCTTTGCGCATTGAAATGCATTTGCACGGCCGTTTCAGCGTTTTGCTCCAACCTGCCCACATGGTGAACCACCCGCTCGATGTGCTCGAGCACATCGCGGCTGCGGATTTTCAGCAATTCCAGACTGTCTGGTTTCAAAAGGTCGTCGGCAGGCCAGGCGTTCAGGGCTTCAATCCAGTCGGAGATGGCGGCCCGCTGGTCTTCACAAATCTCGTCCAGGTAATGCAGCGTCAAACGGGCATTGAGCAAGGCGCTCCAGTCGTTGAAACGGGTATTCGGGTTGAGCAACTCACTTTGCCAATGGTCCAATTGGCGGGTCAGTTCCCGGCGCAGGTTCAAATAACCGTCCACCACACTGCTGACCATGCGCAGCATCAGATCGGCTGGATGGGTCGGCAAACGGTGGAGCGCCTGAGCCGATGACAAATGGGAGGAATTCATCACCTTGCCCACAAAGGCCTTGAGCACGGCGCAATCCACGGGATGAACCGAAATGACCACGCGGTCAAACACCACAAAAGCCACCGGACTGGTGTCGATTTTGCGCAAGATGCTGGGCCCTGAATGCGCATTGGCCCTGTGCAAAATTTCGCCCGGTTTGGACAAATCGGTTTCTGACCGGCCTTGCGCCAGACGGCGAAACACCAACACGTCGTAATCCCCTGTGAAGTCGTAATGCGAAGGCAACTGGTTGTTCAGCACGTCCTGCAGGTGCAGTTCGTAAATTTGGACATCGCACAAGCGATGCAACATCTGCTGGACTTGAGCTTGCATGATTTCAAACTCACGCCTTGAAAACGCGAGCCACACAAAGCCTTGGTCTGGCAAAACGGTGGGCAAAACCGCTGTTTCGGTGATTTGATCCGCGTGAATTGAAAATACTTGCATATCCGTCCTTGACTGCTGACCCACCTGGGCCACAGCCTCTTTTAAGGCAAAGTCATGAAAGTGTCATGACAACTCCGTCCAACTGGCCCCAATTTGTCATCACAGTTTCATGTTGAAACGCGAAATTGGCCCTTTGCTTACTTTTCCGGACCATCATGACCCAAGAAATCACCGAAGAACAGTTGCGCCAATTGCGTGAAGACTTGCTCGACAGCATGGACGAAGAGTTCGAGCTTGAACTCGATGACCGCCTGCTCGATGGCCCCAGCGCCTCCCCGGGCGATGCCCAGGCCCGGATGAGCTACTTCCGTGAACTCCTGCGTCTGCAGTCTGAGCTCGTGATGCTGCAAGACTGGGTGGTCAAAACCGGACACCGCATGGTGATTTTGTTCGAGGGCCGCGATGCAGCGGGCAAAGGTGGCGTGATCAAGCGCATCACCCAGCGCTTGAACCCACGTGTGTGCCGAGTTTCTGCCCTGCCCGCGCCCAACGATCGCGAAAAAACCCAGTGGTACTTTCAGCGCTACATCTCCCACCTGCCGGCCGCAGGTGAAATCGTGTTGTTTGACCGCAGCTGGTACAACCGCGCGGGGGTTGAAAAAGTCATGGGTTTTTGCAACGACGAAGAGTACGAAGAATTCTTCCGTTCAGTGCCCGAATTTGAAAAAATGCTGGTGCGCAGCGGCATCCAGCTCGTGAAATACTGGTTCTCCATCACCGACGACGAACAACACACCCGCTTTTTGGGCCGCATCCACGACCCGCTCAAGCAATGGAAGCTCAGCCCCATGGACTTGGAAAGCCGCCGCCGCTGGGAGGATTACACCCGCGCCAAGGAAACCATGATCGAGCGCACCCATATTCCCGAAGCCCCTTGGTGGGTGGTGCAAGCTGTGGACAAGAAAAAAGCCCGCCTCAATTGCATCGACCATCTGCTCAGCCAAGTCCCTTACCACGAGGTCGAGCATCCGCATGTCGAGTTGCCAGGTCGGGTGCGCAACCCGGACTACATCCGCCACCCCGTGCCCGCTGACATGATCGTGCCTGAGAAATACTGAGCGCCCACATCGTTCAAAGTGGCTGGGCCAGCCTGCTGGTCGAAAAAATCGCCATGGGCTGAGAACTGCCCGATGTCAAAAAGTCACTCAAGTGGTCTGGACCTGCGTGAGGGTCCAGACCATGTTCCCCTCTGCGGTTGGGGTGGTGGGCCATGGCGGTCTAGGCCCGGGTGCTGTGATCTCCCTTGCCCAATGGCTCCCAACCCTGCAACCACTGCACGAACCGCCCAAGCCCTTCTTTCAGGGGCGTGTCGGGCCAAGCGTCCACCAGACTCAAAAGACGGGACTCACTGGCACAGGTCAGAGCCACATCTGCAGTTTGCATGGGCGCGTTTTCTATGATGGGAGGAGTCTGCAAAAGTTCGGACAGCACTTGCACAAAATCGATGACACGAATCGGCCGCTGATGGCCCACATTCACCACTTGCGCACCCAGCCATCGGGCATCTTGATGGGCCAAGGCGGTCACGGCCGCAACGGTGTCGTCCACATAGGTGAAATCGCGCATCAGTTCCCCGGCAGCAAACAGCGTCACCGGCTTTTGTCGCCGAATAGCTTGTGCAAACAGGTAAGGGGCCATGTCAGGCCGTCCCCAGGGTCCATAGACCGTGAAAAATCTCATCCCCAAGCTTTGCAAACCATATTGGGCATGAAAGGAAAAGGCCATGGCTTCATTGGCCTGTTTGGTGGCTGCGTAAAAAGACTGGGGGCGGTCGGTCCTGTCAGCCTCCTCAAAAGGTGCCTCTGATCGCATCCCGTAAACGCTGGATGAGCTGGCATACAGCAAACGCGCAACTTGGTGCCGGTGACAGGCCCATAGAACGTTGGCAAACCCCACCAGATTGGATGCCACAAAATCCTGCGGCGCTTGCATGGAGTGTCGGACGCCGGCCTGAGCGGCCAAATGGATGACACGCTCGGGCCGAACACTTGCCATCCAGTCCAGCAGCGCGGTGGGATGCGCCACGTCGAGCCGTTGCCATTGCACGCCCGACGCTTGTCGCACTGCCGCCATGCGGGCCGCTCGCAGCCGCGAGGCCGTGCTGTTGGGATCAGGCTCCAGGGGGGTGCACCCAGAGTCGTCAGCCCAATCGCAGGCGTGCACGGTGTAGCCCCTTTGCGCCAGGTGCAAGGCCAGCCGCGAGCCAATAAAGCCAGCCGCACCCGTGACCATCCATGGAATTGTCATAAAGATGTGTTTTGATTATTTCCATGGATTTTCAAATGCAAATATGACAGTTGTTCGAGAGCGCCCCGATTCATTGGCGGTTTATTCACCGTTGGTGACACAGACGGCCTGGCTGACTGCTCTGATGTGTATCGCTTGTGGTGTTGGGCTGCACCATTCATCACTCAACCAAGAATGGCTCATCCAGGGACATCAACAGTCCTGGCTGCCTGGGCAATTTTGGCTGTTTGTGACGCAATGGGGTGATGCAGGGCAATGTTTGCTCTTGTTGCTCCTCCTCTTTGCCCACGACAGCGGCAAGCTGGCCTTGGTCTTGAAAACCTGGCTGCTGGGGATCCCAGTTTCGCTGGTGCTCAAGCAAACTTTGAACTTTCCGCGTCCACTGAACGTGCTCGAAACCCAAGTGCTGCACGTGATTGGCCAGCCTCCGCTGTCAGGTCACTCGATGCCCTCTGGCCATGCGATGGCTGCTGGCTCTGTCGCTGCGTTGATGTTTATTTTCATGCGGTCTGATCGAGCTTGGCGCCAAGGGGTGGTGGTCTTGCTGTGCTTGCTGGTGGCGCTTTCGCGGCTGTCGGTTGGCGCACATTGGCCGGCCGATGTGGTCACGGGTTTCGGCCTGGGCGGACTGCTGGTGATCTTGGCCTGCCATTGGGAACGGGTTCAAGCGTGGAGGTTGGATCCCGACTCGCTACGCACGCGTTTAGGGCTCCTCGCTTTGCAAGCCATTGCGCTCTTCTTGGTGTGGATCCCGCCCGTGGAAGGCGTCGGTATGGCCCTGGCTCGCTGGGCCATTTCAGCAGGCGTGCTGGTGGCCGTTCTGACTTCATGGCCGCGAAGCCGGGCCTGAGGACATCGGTGCGCAAAATATCCGCCCAGTTTCGGAAATTCATGGCCGTGCTCCTGGGGCTGGCGTTGGCGTTGAGCCTGTTTGTTTGGGCTTGGCAACAACTTGACCGACCCGATTTGTCGCAATGGTGGCGCGCAGTGCCCCCATGGCTTTGGGCAACCGCAGCGGCGGTCTGGGCATGCACCTTCATTTTGCGCGCCATCAGGCTGCGCCAAGAGTGGCAATGGAAGCGTCAGATCAGCCTGCGCACAGCCTTGCACGTGGTGTTGCTGCACAACTCAGCAGCCTTGCTCATGCCCCTGCGATCGGGTGAATTGGGCTACCCACTGCTGGTGCGAAAAGTCTTTGATGCCAGCTGGCCGGAGTCCTTGCGCAGTCTGCTGTGGTTGAGGTTCCAGGACGCTGTGGTGCTCGCGCTCCTGGTGCTCTTGTTTTGGCCTTTCACGCCCCCGATCGCGGCTGCCTTGATCGCTGCACCCGTGCTCGTTGCCCTGCTCGCTTCTCGCCAGCATTTGGAAAAGTTTGTGCTCATCTGCCACGGCCGGGTGGAGTGGTTGGGCTTTATCTGGCACGGTCGGGACCGTCACGCGGGTTGGCTGCTGAGCCTTGGCAACTGGTTGCTGAAGATCGCGGTGGTCGCCATCTTGTTGCAGGTCATCTTGGCGGAATCGGTCAGTTTGGGCATGCCAGCGAGCGTGTCCGCGGCTTTGGGGGGCGAAATCGCGGCCTTGTTGCCGCTACAAGGCCCGGCCAGCTTGGGCACTTACGAAACAGGGGTCTGGCTTTTTTCCGGCCTGCCACTTGAGCAAGCCCCTTTGCTGGGCATGGTGGCTTTGCTGGTCCACCTGTTTTGCCTGGGCGTCTCCTTGTTGCTGGCCTTGCTGGTGGCGGCTGTGGACGGGCCCGCCTTTTGGCGTTTGTCACATGGAAAAAACCGGCCCGATTCGATTCAAAACTGAACCCTTATGCTGCTTCAAACACCCCCTCACCGCCTGTCTGTGGTGGTCCCCATGTTCAACGAGGAAGAACTGGCGCATGACCTGATTGATGCGGTCCAAGCCGCCCTGATGCACTACCCTCATCCGTGGGAACTTTTGGTGGTCGACGACGGCAGCACTGACGAGACCTGGAAACGCTTGCGCCAGCGTGCCCAACAAGTGGGGCCACACATTCGGATCATCCGTTTGCTGCGTAATTTTCGTCAAACCGCAGCCATGCAGGCGGGCATCGACATGGCCCGAGGCGATGTGATCGTCACCATGGATGGGGATTTGCAAAATGACCCCCTGGACATCCCGAATTTGGTCGACAAATTGCTCCGAGAAGATCTGGACTTGGTCGCCGGCTGGCGGCAATACCGTCAGGATGGACTCTTCTTACGCAAAATTCCCTCCAGACTGGCCAATCGGCTCATCAGGCGTGTCAGCGGACTGCAATTCCAAGACCTGGGGTGCAGCCTGAAAGCCTTTCGCACCAGCGTTTTGCGCAAGATCCGGCTTTATGGCGAGATGCACCGCTTCATTCCCGCTTGGATGGCTACGGTCACCTCCCCTGATCGCATGGCCGAGTTGGCTGTCAGTCATCGCCCTCGAACCAAGGGTCAATCCAAATACGGCATCTCCAGAACCATTCGGGTCCTGGTTGACTTGCTGTCGATCCATTTCTTTTTGAATTTCGGCACACGCCCAGGACACTTTTTTGGCGGATTGGGCTTGTTGGTCAGTGCAGTTGGCACGCTGATCCTGACTTACCTGGCAGCCATCAAATGGATGGGCGAAGACATCGGCACCCGGCCTCTGATGTTTCTGGGTTTTTTCTGCATCGTTTCTGGTCTGCAATTCATCACCACGGGGGTGTTATCGGAAATGTTGATGCGTACATATTTTGACGGGGGACAGTCCCTGGCCTACCACACCAGAGACTTGACAGCCTTGGACGACGAAGCAGGATGGTATGACACACCTTGAATTCGCACCAGGCTGGACTGCCAGGCCACCCCGCTGGGCGATCGCTCTGGCCTTGGGATTGCTGGCTTTCCTTCTGATGGGGCTGGGCCAGGCCCCTTTGTTCGATGTCGACGAAGGGGCTTTTTCCGAAGCAACCCGGGCCCTGCTGTCATCGGGTGATTGGGGCCACACCACCCTCAATGGTTTGGACCGCTTTGACAAACCGATTGGCATTTATTGGCTGCAAGCCCTCAGTGGGGTCCTGTTGGGGCCGACCGAGCTGGCCATGCGACTGCCTTCGGCATTGGCCACCTGGCTGGCTGCGCTCGCCTTGTGGAAATTCATCGCTGGCCCATGGGGCGTTCGGACGGGCGCTTGGGCCGCCATCATCCATGTCACCAGTTTTGGCAGCTGGGCCATGGCCCACGCAGCCACAGCGGATGCGGTGCTGGGCATGTTCTTGATGCTCAGCGCCATCGACCTTTGGCGGTACCTCGAAACGGAAGACTTGAAGGCATTGCGTCGTCTGGCCTTGTGGGTAGGCGCGGGGATGTTGGTCAAAGGGCCAGTTGCCCTCTTGATCCCAGCAGCCAGCCTGCTCATCCATTGCCTGGTATCGGGTCAATGGGGTGTTTGCCGCAAAGCACTGTCCGATTTGCGCGCTTGGATTTACATGCTGGCCATTGCCCTACCGTGGTATGCCTACGCCGTCTGGCGGCACGGCGAGGAATTCGTGAAGGGCTTCATTTTGAAGCACAACATCGAGCGTTTTACCGCACCAATGGAAGGGCATGACGGTCATTGGCTTTACTTCGCAATCGTGGCACCCATTTTGTGGATGCCCTGGACGCCGCTGCTTTTGGCATGGCTGGGCCGCTGGCGAGCACTGTGGGGTCATGCGCTGACCCGGCAGGCTTTGATATGGACTGTTTTTGTGTTGGTTTTTTTTAGTCTTGCCGGAACCAAACTGCCGCACTATGGCATCTATGCCGCACCTGGGGTCGTGCTGTTGTTGACGGCCGCATTGGAGCGCCTGCGCTCTTGGCATGCCGGGCTGTGCGCGTTGTCACTGCTGGGTTGGCAGGCCCTGATGGTCGGACTTCCTTGGTATTGGATAACTTTTCCTGATCGGGTTCCACAAGCACTGACGCACATCTTTCGCCATACCCTAGAGCCTTTGCCTTTGGCCACCATCGCCACAGCCTGGGGTCTGCTGGCGCTGACCCTTCTGATGGGCCACGCCCGAATGGCCCAAATGGCCCGCTTGGGCTTGGCCGACGTACTGTCTGCCATGGCCTTGGTCCAAGGCTCGGTTATGGCTTTGGCCGTCTGGCCATGGTGGGCCAACACCCTGCAGGGGCCCATCAAAACATTGGGGCTAGAAGCGAGGAATTGGCCATCCACAGTGGGGCAAATCGGCGGCAACTGGCCTTCATTTGCCTTTTACAGGCAACAAGCCCTGACACCCAAAGGCAGTCCTGCGAGCTTGTTCTTGGCGCCTGAAGCGCAGCTCCCACCTGGGGCCCAGGTGTGGGCCAAGGACAAGGGCATGGTTTTGTTCCAAACCGAAAAAACAACCACGCCATGAGCATGTCGACCACCCCCAGTTACAACCGCAACCACCGCGCGCAAGCTTGGTCACCCGCCGAGGCGCCTGCTCCATCGGCACACCGAGGCAGGCAGAACCGATGACCTTTGGAAGCTGGATACCCCATGAAACTCCGCCATCGCTCCTGGATTCAATGGGCAGCCCTGTTGCTGGCCTCGTGCCTCAGTGTCTTGCTCTGGCCAGAAATAGACCTGTGGGTGGCACAGCTCTTCCATGAAGAAGGCGGGCTTTTTCCTGCCAGTGATTGGGTTTGGGTCAGGGCCGTTTACGTGGGGGCACCCCGCGTTGGCATGGCCATAACACTTTGCGCACTGGTCGTGATGGCGGTTCGCTGGATCAAACCCGGTCGGGTCAACAGGGGCGTCTGGCGAAAATCTCTTGCTTGGATTTTGGTGGTCACACTGGGTGTGGGGCTCCTGGTCCATGAAGGACTGAAAAATCAGGTCGGTCGACCCCGTCCTGCCCACACCATCGGCTTGGGTGGAGACGCCCCGTTCATACCTGCACTACAAAGCAGTGACCTGTGTCAACGCAACTGCTCCTTCGTCAGCGGTCACGCCGCCATTGGCTTTTGCATCATGACCCTGGGACTGTGGTCAGCGCCCGCATCACGCAGGCGTTGGTGGATTCTCGGGGCAATTGCGGGCACCTTGATTGGTCTGGGGCGGATCATGCAGGGCGGGCACTTCCTGAGCGATGTGATTTTTTCCTTGCTGGCCGTATGGGGCGCCCATTTGTTGATCCGCCAAGTTTGGCTCCATTGGCGCTTTTACCAATTAAGACGCACCTGAATTTTCGAGATTCAAACTGCGTCCAAAAGCCCCCGATGGGATGCCTCAAAGTTTGCTGAGCAATGCTTGACCCATTTGGATGCGCTGCCCCTGCTGGATGCCTTGCGCCAAAGCAAAGCCTTTGGGCACAAAGACCAAAATGGTGGAGCCGTGCTCAAACCAGCCCATTTCTTGGCCCTTGGCGTAATGGGCGTCACAGGCCATTTCGTTCGGGCCTTTGTAGCGCAGGTTGAGCAACACATCCACCGCATGAAAGCGCATGCTGGCCACCAACACCGCTGCCACGGGCACGATCAAGAAAGGCACGCCCTCTTGAGTTTGCAGGTGCAAGACCGCCCGTTCGTTTTTGCAAAACAGCTCTTGTACGCGTGCCAATGCCACGGGGTTCACATTCCAGGTGTCCCCTGAGATGTAGGTGACATGCTGGAGCTGCACAGCATCAGGCGCATGGAAGCGGTGGTACATGCTGCTGGTCAGGCGCAAGGTCAGGTAGGTGCCCCCTTCCAGATCGGCAGGCCAATGCTGGCAGCGCGGGGATGAGCCCAGCAAAGTTTCCAATTGGTAGGGAAACCCTTTGGCCTGAAAAACCTGACCTTGCTTGATCGTGCCGCAGGCCCCCACGATCGCATCACAAGGCGAGGTCATGTAAGCCGGATCTGGGTTCACCACCCGTGCACCGGGCCTGAGTTCGCGCGTGAAACACGCATGCAAGCTGTCAAATTTCTGCGTCTTGGCTTCGCTCAAATCCAAATCACTGAACATGCGCCAAACCGCCATAGACGCTTGAACGACCCAAGGGTGGCGAATTTGGCTCCACCAGCCCATGAATCGGGTCAAGGTGATGCGAGGGATGCGGTTGGTCAGCAAGAAATTCAGGTCTTCTTGCAGCATCCATTTTTGAAAAATTTGCCGAATCTTCATCGTGTTGTCACTCAATTTGAATAAAAAGAAATTTTGTTGTCACAAGGAATTCGACCGTGAACCCCACTTGGATCAGTTTGGGCGTACTGGCGGCCATGGCCCCAGCGCTGCATCAACGACTTCAACTTTCGCGCGCGAAACACCGCTCGCTCGCTGGCCACTCCCGCATGGCCAAGCGCTTGGCGCGATGGCTGCCTGGCTACAGTTTTGATGAAACCGAATTTTTCGGGTGTGATGGCGCGCCTGCCGACATACAAGCGCAGCGGCGCGCCGCTTTTATGGGGGTGGCCGACACCCTGCAAACACGCCATCGCCTCAGCATCGAGGCCACTGCGGCGGCACGCGAGAACATTTCGGACATGCAGTTCATCGCGGCCTACCGCGTCCCGTTTCAGTTCAGTCCCTTGGTTCGAAAGCATTTGAAAGTGGGCTCGTTTTTGCAATCGGCCCAAGGCGTTCAGGTCACTGACTTGGATGGTCAGGTGTTTTACGACTTGACCGGCTCTTACGGCGTGAACGTGTTCGGTGCAGACTTTTACAAAAAGACCATGGCCGAAGGCATGTCGCGGACGCAGAGCCTGGGTCCGGTTCTGGGCTCCTACCACCCTGTGGTGGCGAGCAACGCAGAAAAGCTCAAAGCCATCTCCGGCTTGGATGAAGTTTCTTTTCACATGTCGGGCACCGAAGCCGTCATGCAAGCGGTTCGCCTGGCGCGCTACCACACCCGGCGTAAAAACATCGTGCGCTTTTGCGGTGCGTACCACGGTTGGTGGGAAGACGTTCAACCGGGCCCGGGCAATCCCATGCCCCCGCGCGAAACCTACACCTTGAGTGACATGAGCGAACGCAGCTTGCAAGTGCTGCGCAGCCGCAAAGACATTGCTTGCGTGCTCATCAATCCTTTGCAGGCCTTGCACACCAATGCCAACGCACCGGGGGACTCGACCCTGGTCGACAGCAGCCGCCGAGCCGCATATGACCGTGCGGCTTACACGACTTGGCTCAAAGCCCTTCGTCAGGTCTGTACCGAGCGCGGCATTGCCCTGATCTTTGACGAAGTCTTCTTGGGATTCCGTTTGGCAGCTGGCGGAGCGCAAGCCTACTTTGGCGTGCAAGCCGACCTGGTCACTTACGGCAAAACACTGGGCGGCGGATTTCCTGTGGGCGTGGTGTGTGGCCAAAGCAAGTGGATGCGGCGTTTCGATGAGAAGCACCCGGCTGACATCTGCTTTGCAAGGGGCACATTCAATGCACACCCCGCGGTCATGGGGGCCATGTCGGCATTTTTGGACGAATTGGAAACGCCGCAAGTGCAAGCCATTTACGAAGGCCTGGACGAGCGCTGGAACGCCCGGTCCGCCTTGTTCAACGAGACCATGAACACCCATGGATTGCCCTTGCAAGCGGCCAATATGTCCAGTGTCTGGACGCTCTTTTACACACAGCCCAGCCGATACAACTGGATGCTGCAGTACTACCTCAGGCTGCATGGATTGGCACTCAGTTGGGTGGGAACAGGTCGTTTGATCTTCAGCCTCAACTACAGCGACGCTGACTTTGATGCCGTGCTGCAAAAGTTTGTCTTGGCTGCGCAAGAGATGAAGCGCGATGGTTGGTGGTGGCATGCCCCAGACATCACCAACAAATCGATCCGCCGGAGCATCTTGAAAGAAACCCTGTTTGGCTGAAACAAAAAACCCCGAAGTGCCTGATGAGGGCATTTCGGGGTTGGGCCTTCTCAACGGTTGACGTGCAGGCTGCGGTCCGCGAACCGTTCACCACGCAACAACTGCCAAGGTGCCTTGTGGTACAGGTAAATGTCGTGGAAGGGATCGGTCAGGATTTTCGTCATCCAAACCAAGCCGGTTCGCACATCTTTCAGGAAAAACAAATGCACTGTGCGAAACAGCAAGGCAGCGGCACCTAAAAACAACCACGAGTAACCCACCGCACGAATGAATTCATAGAAGGTTTCGTGCTCAGGAAACACCCCCATCCAACCAGGATTCATGTAAATGGCCAAGGGCAACAAAGCCCAGATGCTGAGCAGCACCACTTTGCGACGCAGGTTATAGCCCACCTTGATCTCTTCCTTGTGGTCGTTGGTGGCTTGGTTGACATGGTCATAACCCAAGGGCTCAAAGAAGAAGTGACCCGCTTGTCTGGACGTCATGGACACCATCCAAGCCAGCAATGCGGCGATCGCGGGATCAATGAACAACAGCCCGTAGGACACCACAAAGGCCATGGCACTCAACAGGTGCAAGGATTGGTTGATCCGACAGTGGTGGTAGTACCGATGATCATCCCAACGCTGAACACGCAATTCTTCAAAAAATTCTTTCACGCTATCACCTTAAGAACAATGGGAATGTCCATCATGCTGAATTCGTGTGAAAAAACAGTGACATCCGCGGCGTATTCAAACGGACATGAAATGTTTACAAATCTGACTTTGTCATCAAGTTGTTAAATGTGAAAGTCAAGATGAGGGCCATGGAAAAACTCATGACCGACCGCATCCTGGTAGAGAATATCGAGCCAGAAAACCCCTCCATGCGCATCGCTGTGGTCACAGAGACTTGGCCGCCAGAGGTCAATGGCGTGGCACTGACCTTGTCCAAACTGATTCATCAACTGAGTCTGCGCAAGCACACCATTCAACTCATCCGGCCAAGGCAAGACAAGTTCGACACCGGCGCTGAGCATGCAGGGTGGTCCGAGATCTTGCTCCGAGGCTTGCCCATCCCCAATTATCCGCAACTCAAATTGGGTTTCCCCAGCAAAAAATCACTCATCAAGGCGTGGACGGCCAAGCGACCTGACCTCGTGCACATTGCCACCGAAGGCCCTTTGGGCTGGTCGGCACTGCAAGCGGCTCGGGTGTTGCGCCTGCCGATCACATCCGACTTTCGCACCAATTTTCACAGCTACAGCAAGCACTATGGCGTGGGGTGGCTGAGCAAACCCATCGTGGCTTATTTGCGAAAATTTCACAACCGGACCCATTGCACCATGGTGCCCACGCGTGCACTGAAAGCTCAGTTGCAAGCCGCTGGGTTTGAAAACTTGCGCATCGTGGCCAGAGGTGTTGACACGCAGCTGTTTCATCCCGGACAGCGCAGTGACACTTTGCGTTCACAGTGGCAAGCCGACGAGAACACGCTGGTGTTGCTGTCCGTAGGCAGACTGGCTGCCGAAAAAAACCTGGATTTGATCGTCAGCGCCTACCAAGCCCTGGCGCAAAACGGACGCCGGGTGAAGCTGGTGTTTGCGGGTGATGGCCCCTACCGCAGCAAACTGGAGACAGATTGCCCAGACGCCGTTTTCATGGGCATGTGCACGCACGCGGAGTTGGCCCATGTGTATGCCAGCGCAGACCTTTTTCTCTTCCCCAGCCTGACCGAAACCTTTGGCAACGTCACCCTCGAAGCCATGGCCAGCGGCACGCCGGTTCTCGCCTTTGACTGTGCAGCAGCCACGGAAGTGATTGAAGACGGCCAAAATGGCTGGTTGGTCCAGGGTGAAGACGCTCAACGCTATGTGCTCAAAGCGCTGGAAATCACGCAAAAGAAATCGACTTTGCACACCGCCAAGTCGCATGCGGCCCAAAGCATTCGACCTTGGGATTGGCAGGAAATTGTTTCCCAAGTGGAAGTGATTTTCCGCAACGCGCTGACCACAGGTTCCAAAGTCTGAAGCGACTGTCAGGCCCTTCGCCGCAGCCAAGGCAGAACGGCCCCCAGCAAAGGCAGCGCCAGCAGCAGCATGATGGGCAGCAAGGGCAATTCCCAAGCCAGCAATGCACTGTACAGGCCCAACATCACCAGAACGCTCAAGTTCTCATTGAAGCCTTGGACCGCGATCGATTGGCCAGGATTCATGATCCTCAACCCCCGATGCTGCAGCAAGGCATTCATCGGCACCAACAGCATGCCACCAGCCCAACCCGACAACAGCAACAAGGGCAAAGCCAAGGGCAAGGCATGAACCAGCGCCATCGTCGGTAAAACGGCTGCCAGAACCAGCCCCCATGGCAATGCGCGACGCGCATTGAATATGCGGCTTTGGTAAGCGGCCATGGTGGCGCCGCCCATCACACCCAAGGCGACGACCGCTTGCAAATAGGCCCCTTGCTGCAAAGTCAGTTCTGCGTTGGTTTGCGCCCACCGCAAAACAGCAAATTGCAAAACAGCACCAGAACCCCAGCACAAGGTGGTGACATGCAAAGACATCCCTCCCAAAGGGTCTGCCCACAGCTGCCGGTTGTGCTTCCAAAAAACAGACCATTGCAGGCCACGCCAGGTCAAGGGGATGCACCGACGCGACTTCAATGGCGACACGCCCATGTTGAGCAAGGCCGACACGCCATAAATGCCGCACACCACCCCAAAGGCGTCACGGACCTGTGTACCCACCCACCACTGCGGTCCTGCGCTCCATGAAAGCCATGACGTTTGACCACTGCCCAACTGCCATTGGATCAAGCCCCCACCCAAAGCGACACCCAGCATCACCGACAAAACCACCGAGACTTCCAACCAGGCATTGGCCTTGACCAGCAAACGGGTAGGAACGGCCTCACTGACCAGACCGTATTTGGCGGGCGCATACAAAGCAGCCGCCAAACCGGTCATGGCAAAGGACAACAGCGGGTGAACGCCCGCCAGAAGCAAAAAGACACCCGTGAACTTCAAGAGGTTCATGGCGGCCATCAAGCGGCTTTTAGGAAACGCATCCGCCACTGAACCGGCCACACTGGCCAAAACGACATAAGACAGGGTGAAAGCGAACTTCAGCAAGGGCGCCCACCAAGCCGAGTACCCTTGCTCCTGCAAAAAAAACACGCCCAAAATCATGAACGCGTTGTCGGCCAGCCCACTGGCAAACTGGGCCAGAATCAAAAAATAGAAACCTTTAGGCATGCAGCGGCGCTGGCAACGCCGAAGCTTCGGTCAATTCGTCTCGAACCAATGAAAAGGACAAGGCCAGGTCATTGCGGCGACCCACGCCTTGGTAGGCAATGCCCCAATCGAGCAGGGCCTCTGGGTTATACAAATTGCGGCCATCCAATATGAGCGCATGCCGCATCACCGCCTTCATGGCCGCGAAATCCGGGTTGTGAAAATTCTTCCACTCGGTGAGCACCATCAAGGCGTCCGCGCCTTCCAGCGCCTGCATGTCGTTGGCAGCCAACTCAAATCGCGCCAACTCACCCTCTTCACCTTCAAAATCAAGGCGCAAGGCTTTCATCGCTTCGTGTGAAGCCACAGGGTCATACGCCGTGACGTGGGCGCCACGCTTCAACAACTGGCGAATCACCACCCGACTGGGGGCTTCGCGCATGTCGTCGGTGTTGGGTTTGAAAGCCAGGCCCCAAATGGCAATTTTCCGTCCCGTCAAATCTTCGCCCATGCGCTCAACCAAGCGTTGCACCAGAATCAACTTCTGGCGCTCATTGACCTGCTCTGTCGCACTGACCACGGCCATGCTTTGCCCATGCGCTTTGGCCGTGCTGACCAAGGCTTGGGTATCTTTTGGAAAGCAGCTGCCACCGTAGCCACTGCCTGCGTACAAGAAGCTGTGGCCGATGCGCGTGTCAGCACCAATGCCTCGGCGGATGTGGTCAACGTCGGCACCCAGCACATCGGCCAAATTGGCCATTTCGTTCATGAAAGAGATGCGCGCGGCCAGCATGGCATTGGCAGCGTACTTGGTCAGTTCGGCGCTGCGCACATCCATCCAAACGGTGCGCGCATGGTGGCGGTTGAAACTCGCATACAGATCGCCCATCATGCGCTGGCTCAGTGCTCGGTGCGGGCCGTCGTCCACGCCCACCACAATCCGGTCTGGCCGCATGAAATCGTCAATCGCAGCACCTTCCTTCAGGAACTCCGGGTTGGAAATCACATCAAACTGGTCGGTTGACATGCCACGATGCAGCAATTCGTGTGAAATGGCTGCGCGCACCTTGTCGGCTGTGCCCACTGGCACCGTGGATTTGTTGACCACGAGCTTGAAACTTTTGAGGTGACGGCCGATGGTGGCCGCCACAGACAGCACATGCCCCAAATCGGCAGAGCCATCTTCGGATGGGGGCGTGCCCACGGCGATGAACAAAATATCGCCATGCTCGACGGCGTCGCACGCGTCGCTGGTGAAACGGATGCGTCCGTCAACCCGGTTACGGGCCAACAATTCTTTCAAGCCAGGCTCGAAGATTGGAACTTCACCGTCTTGCAAAGACCGGATTTTGTCTTCATCTTTGTCCATGCAAACAACTTTGAAGCCGAGGTCTGCCAAACAAGCGCCCGTGACCAAACCCACATAACCGGAACCAATGACTGTGACACGCATGACAACTCTCCTGTAGTTGACTGCATGTTCAATTCGGACCGTGAAATGCCCGTGTCAATTCGATGAAATTGCTGTGAAGCTTGCGTCAATCCAAGCTGTTGGACACGCGGCTGAGCGGTAAACACAACTTGAATGTGGCGCCCTGCCCCACCACACTCTCGATGCGGAGCTCTCCGCCATGGCGTTGCATGACGTGTTTGGCGATGGCCAGTCCCAAACCTGTACCACCCGTTTCACGCGAGCGGCTGCGGTCCACCCGGTAAAAACGCTCAGACAAGCGTGGCAGGTGCTCGGCCGCAATGCCAGGGCCTGAATCTTTCACAGCAAACACAGCCCCTTCGGGTGTCAATGACCACTGCAAATGGATGAGCCCACCCAATGGGGTGTAACGGATGGCGTTGTTCACCAGGTTGGACACCGCGCTGAGCAACTCCGAGCGGGAACCGAGCAAGGCCACTTCTGGCACAGGGTCCATCACCAACTGGTGCACCGGTCCATCGGATTTAGACGCCAACAATTCCGTCAACGCCAGGGCATCGTCATGGACATGGTCCATCAATGGGGGCAAGGGCACCTTTTCCTGAACGCTGGGCGCTTGGCTGCCTTCCAGCTGAGACAAGGTCAGCAAATCGGCCACCAAGGACTGCATGCGCTCGGACTGGACCGACATGAGCTGAAGGTACTGCTTCGTCTCGGCAGCATCCAGTGGAATCGATTGCAAGGTTTCCACAAAGCCGCTCAGCACCGTCAAAGGGGTGCGGATCTCGTGCGACACGTTCGCCACAAAATCCCGACGCATCGCATCGGCTTGTGCCAGCGCGGTGATGTCGCGGGTCAAGAGCAGTGAACGGCCTTCGCCATACGCATGCAGCTGCACCGAGAGTTTCTTGACATTGACCACGGAGTTGGTACGGCCCTCGATGATGACCTCGGAGCTGTGCTCGTCTTGCGCGAAGTACTTGGCAAAGACCGGATCTCGCACCAAATGGACAATGTGTTGCATGCGGTCTTTTTGCGCATCCAAACCCAAGTGGGAGGCCGCCGTGTCATTGCACCATTCAATGCGGGAATCCCCATCCAGCAAAACCACGCCATTGGGCGAGGCTTGGATCGCCAGCAAAAAGTCTTTCAGGCGTTTTTCGTGCAAAGCCGCCTGCTTTTCTTGCAGGCGCAATATACGCTGGATGCGTGAGGCCATCTCCAACCAAATCCCTTGCCATGGGGGGTCGCGTTGCAGGTGGGGGGCACTGAGCCACTGGTCAAGGCGGTGAATGCGCCACACCAAAACCACCGCATGCGCGAACAAAGCCAAAGCCGCTGCAGACAATGCACCGACCGTGCCACCCAAGAACCAGCCGGGCACAGCGGCCACCGCCACACCCATCAAGAGATCAAAAACCGAGAAGATCATTCAAGCCCGAATCAAACGGCGGGGGTGTGTGTGAACCTGTAACCTGCACCGCGCACGGTTTCGATCATGGTGCCGGCCTCACCCAAGGATTCGCGCAAACGCTTGACATGCACGTCCACGGTGCGCTCTTCGATGTACACATGGTCACCCCAGACCTTGTCGAGCAAGGCGCCCCGGCTGTGCACGCGCTCTGGATGACGCATCAGGTAATGCAGCAACTTGAACTCGGTGGGACCCACTTTCAAAGGCTTGTCGGCCCAGTTGACGCGGTGCGTGTCGGCATCCAATTGCAGCTCGCCCATTTTGACGACACCGCCCGAAGCCTCAGGGACGCGACGGCGCAACACGGCCCGGATGCGCGCCAAAAGCTCACGCGGAGAAAACGGTTTGACAATGTAGTCGTCAGCACCCGCATCCAGACCTGCAACGCGATCGGCCTCATCGCCACGTGCGGTGAGCATCAAGATGGGCACCGTTTTGGTACGGCTCGAGGCACGCCAACGGCGTGCCAAAGTCAGACCACTTTCACCGGGCAGCATCCAGTCGAGCAAGATCACATCCGGCAAGATTTCATCGAGCTCACGCTGCGCGGTTTCGGCGTCAATGGCCCACACAGGCTGAAAGCCGTTGTGCCGAAGGTTGACCGCAATCAACTCGGCAATCGAGGGTTCATCCTCGACGATCAAGATGCGAGGAGTGGATCTCATTTCACCGCTTTTTCGATCTCGGTCAGGGCGGTGTGTCGGACATCTGCACCCTTGACAACATAAATGACAAATTCGGCAATGTTCTTGGCATGGTCGCCGATGCGTTCAATGGCTTTGGCCACAAACAACAGATCGAGACTGGCCGAGATGGTGCGTGGGTCTTCCATCATGTAAGTGACCAACTTGCGCACAAAGCCATTGAATTCGGCGTCGATCAAGTCGTCTTCTTTTAAGATGACCAAGGCGGTGTTGACATCCAAGCGGGCAAACGCATCCAGGGCTTTGCGCAGCAAACCCGTGGCCAAATCGGCGGCAATCCGCAATTCAGAGGCTGGCAGGTTACGGGGTGTGCCCTGCTCCAAAATCTGCTTAACCATGCGGGCGATGCGCTCGGCCTCATCACCGGCACGCTCCAGGTTACCGGTGATTTTGGAGATGGCCATCAACAAACGCAGGTCGATGGCCGTGGGCTGACGACGTGCAATGATGGACGCCAACTCGGCATCAATTTCCACTTCGAGCTTGTTCACTTGCTTTTCTGTGTCGATGACCTGATCGGCCACCTCCAGGCTGAACTGTGCCAAGGCATAAACGGCATGACGGGTTTGCGACTCCACCAAACCACCCAACTCCAAGACGCGCGAAGACACGCTCGTCAGGTCGGCATCAAATTGACTTGAAATGTGCTTTTCCATTTTTTGCTCCTGATCAGCCGAAACGGCCAGTGATGTAGTCTTCGGTTTCCTGACGGGCAGGCTTCATGAAAATTTGCTCGGTCTGACCAAATTCCATCAATTCACCCAGGTACATATAGGCCGTGAAGTCCGAGACACGTGCCGCTTGCTGCATGTTGTGCGTCACGATGGCCACGGTGTAGTCCTTCTTCAACTCGCTGACCAACTCTTCGACCTTGGCGGTCGAGATGGGATCCAGCGCAGAGGTGGGTTCATCGAGCAAGATGACTTTGGGCTTGACCGCGATGGTGCGGGCAATGCACAAACGCTGCTGCTGTCCGCCAGACAGGGACAAACCACTTTGACCCAATTTGTCTTTGACTTCGTTCCAGATGGCGGCTTTGGTCAAAGCCGACTCGACGCGCTCGTCCATGTCGGCGCGGCTGAGGTTTTCGTACAGGCGCACGCCGAAAGCGATGTTGTCGTAAATCGACATCGGGAAAGGTGTGGGCTTTTGGAACACCATGCCGATTTGGGCGCGCAGCAAGTTCAGGTCTTGCCCTTTGTCCAGGATGTTTTGGCCATAAAAGTTGATTTGACCCTCTGCGCGCTGACCTGGGTACAGGCTGTACATGCGGTTGAGCGTGCGCAACAACGTGGATTTGCCACAACCCGATGGGCCGATGAAGGCCGTGACACGGTTTTCTGCGATGTCCAGGTTGACGTTTTTCAGGCCCTTGAATTTGCCGTAAAAAAAGTCAAGGTTACGGACCTCAAGTGCGTTCTGCGTTGGTTTCTTGTCAGGCATATGGATTCCTGTGAATACGAAAATGATTTTTGGAATTCGGGGGGGCAATCTGCTTCAAACAGATGTCTTTTCCCTGAAGAACACGCGTGCCAAGATGTTGAGCAACAAAACGGCCAAAGTGACCAGCAATGCGCCGCCCCATGCCAATCGGATCCAGTTGTCGTACGGGCTCATGGCGAACTGGTAAATCACCACAGGCAAGTTGGCCATGGGTTTGGTCATGTCGGTGCTGAAAAACTGGTTGTTCAAGGCTGTGAACAGCAGGGGCGCCGTCTCGCCACTGATGCGGGCGACCGCCAGCAACAAGCCAGTGATCACACCACTTTTTGCCGCACGCAAAGTGACAGAAATAGAAACTTTCCAGCGTGGTGCACCCAATGCAAAAGCTGCTTCACGCAAACTGCCAGGCACCAAGCGCAACATGTTTTCTGTGGTTCGCATGACCACAGGCACGGCAATCAAGGACAAAGCCATGCTGCCGGCATAACCCGAGAACTGACCCATTGTGGCCACTGCGATGGCATAGACAAACAAGCCGATCACAATCGATGGCGCGGACAACATGATGTCGGTCACAAAACGCGTCAACTCTGCGGTTTTGCTGGTGTCACCATATTCGGTCAGGTAAATGCCGGCCAAAATACCCACAGGTGTGGCCACCAAAACCGACAAACCCACCATCATCAGACTGCCGACAATCGCATTGCGCAGACCGCCTCCGTCTGTGCCAGGAGCAGGTGTGTCTTTGGTCAACATGTTCCAGTCCAAGGCGGCAAAACCATTGGAGAACAGCACCAGCAAAATCCACATCAACACCGCGATGCCCAGTGCCATCGCCAACATCGAAGTGGCCATGCCCACAGAGTTGGCCACTTGTCGGCGGCGGTAAAGCCCTTGATCCATGTTCATGGCCATATCAGAACCCCTTGGCTTTTTCAGCCCGATTGATCATCCACTTGGCGAGCGCCAAGACCACGAAGGTGATCACAAACAGCAAGAAGCCGAGTGCAAACAACGAAGACATGTGCAAATCGGCTGCCTCGCCAAATTCATTGGCCAATGTCGAAGCGATCGATGTGCCCGGTGAGAATAGTGAAGTGGGCATGCGGTTGGCATTGCCAATCACAAAGGTCACCGCCATGGTCTCACCCAAGGCGCGGCCCAAGCCGAGCATGATGCCGCCGATCACCCCTTTTTGGGTGTAGGGCAACACGATCGCGCGGACAACTTCCCAAGTGGTGCAGCCCAAACCGTAAGCCGACTCGCGCAAGATGGGGGGCGTGATCTCAAACACATCACGCATCACAGCAGCTACAAAGGGCAAAACCATGAACGCCAACACAATGCCTGCAGCCAAGATGCCCATGCCGTTCGGAGCGCCACCAAACAAAAAACCCACCAAAGGCATGCCGCTCATCAAGTCACGCACAGGCACTTGAAAGTAGTCGGCAAACAAGGGGGCAAACACAAACAAACCAAACATGCCGTAAATGATGGAGGGCACAGCGGCCAGCAATTCGATGGCTGTGCCCAAGGGGCGGCGCAGCCAAACTGGGCAGGTTTCGGTCAGAAAAACGGCAACACCGAAGGCCAAGGGCACAGCCAGCAACAAGGCAATACCGGCACTGGTCATGGTTCCTACGATGGCAAATGCTGCGCCAAATTGCTCATTGTTCACATCCCACTCTGCAAACCAGAGAAAGGGCAAGCCAAACTTGGCAAACGTGGGCCAAGCGTTGACAAACAAAGAAATGATGATGCCTGCCAGCGCAGTCAGCACGATCAATGAAAAAAGCTGCGTGGACCTATGAAATACAGCATCTTGCAGCCTTTGCCGCTTGGCCACGACCAGCATTTGACTGCTGTCTTTTGCTGAAGAAAGGGAGGTTTGCATGCGAGAGCCTATCCAACTATGACCATCAATTTGAAAAGGAAATCCGCCGATTGATCACTGGGTCAACCGACGGATACCTGAACTCAAGGAGCAGAATTACTTCTGAATTTGCGACCAGACTTTGGAGCGGATCTCGTTGGTCAAGCTGTCAGGCAAAGCCACGTAGTCCAGATCGTTAGCCAATTTTTTGCCATTCTTGAATGCCCAATCGAAATACTTCAGGGCTTCAGCAGAGGCAGCTTTGTCGGCTGGGTTCTTGTACATCAAGATGAAGGAAGCCGTGCTGATGGGCCAGCTGTTGGCGCCCTTGGCATTCACCATCGAGATGCCCATGCCTGGCACGCTGAACCAGTCGGCGCTGGCGGCAGCTGCAGCGAAAGTCAGGTCATCTGGGCTGACGTATTTGCCATCGGCATTTTGAACTTGCATGAAGTTCATGTTGTTCTTTTTCACGTAAGCGTATTCCACATAACCCACCGAGCCTTTGACGCGGTTGACGTTGGCCGCAACACCTTCGTTGCCCTTGCCGCCCACGGAAGTAGGTGCTGGCCACTTGACGGTGGCGTTTTTACCAGGACCGTCAGCCCACTCTTTGCTCACAGCGCTCAGGTAATCGGTGAAGTTGAATGTGGTGCCAGAGCCATCGGCGCGGTGCACCACGGTGATGATGTCGTTGGGCAGGTTCTTACCGGGGTTCAGAGCGGCGAACTTGGGGTCGTTCCACTTGCTGATCTTGCCGGAGAAAATATCGGCCAACACAGGGCCAGTGACGCGCAACTCACCTGGCTTGAAGCCATCCAAGTTCACGACCGGCACAGTGCCGCCAATGATCATGGGGAACTGAACCATGCCGTCTTTGTCCAAGTCAGCGCCGGACAAAGGTGCGTCGGTGGCACCGAAAGTCACGGTTTTGGCACGGATCTGGCGAATGCCGCCCGAAGAGCCAATCGACTGGTAGTTCAAGCCGACATTGGTGGCCGCTTTGTAGGCTTCCGCCCACTTGGCATAGACCGGGAATGGGAATGTCGCGCCAGCGCCAGTGATGTCAGCGGCCAAGGCCGATGCAGCCATCACGGTGACACCGACCGCTGCAATGAATGATTTCAGTTTCAACATTTGAACTCCTAGTTCAGAGGGGGGGGATTGGGGTTTCTGGTTGTGCAGAAACTCAGCCGACTTTAAAGGCGAATTATGACAATTTGATGTCACACATACGGCGGCCTTGTTTCAGGGCGCGGCAAATGCCTAACCCGACGGGTCACTGGTTGGGCCAAGATGCCAATCCTTGCAGGGCCAGCAGCAAAGCCTGCCCCGCTTGCTCCAAGGTGCCGTTGTTCAAAATCTCAATGGCCCCAAGTGGCACGTCAAAGGCGCTGGCACGCGCCACCCGCTGTTGGATGTCCTCGGGCGTTTCGCGCCCGCGCTGGGTCAAGCGCTGCACCAGCGTGGCCGGATCGGCGGTGATGTGGACCACTTGCAAACCCGAATGGCTTTGCAGGGCCTGGGGCCAGTGGCCGCGTGAGCCATTCACCATCACCCAGTGGCCTTGCTGCAAGGGGGCCAATTCGGCGTGGCGCACGCCGTAGTGCAAACCGTTGGCTTGCCACGCCATGGCAAATGCCGCTTGGTTTTGCAAGCGCTCAAAACCCTGCGCATCGACTTCTTCATGCGCTTCCCCACCGGCAGATGCGGGTCGGGTGATGGTTCTGCGCGCCCAATGCACGGGCATGTCCACAGGCAAATGATCTCGCAACCAGCCCAGCACACTGTCTTTGCCCGCCCCCGAGGGGCCCATCACATAAATCAACCGTGTGTTCATCCGTGCAAATCCATGGTTACTACCAACTCAAAATCGGCGCCTCGCCGAGGCTCGATGAACAGGGCCATCTGCCCAAAACGGCACACAGGCAGTGTTTCAAAACGCGCTTGTGCGGCTTGGAAAAAGGCCGCTTTAACCTCTGGCGGAGATGTGCCCAGTGGCCCGGTCAACGAGAGGTGAAACTGAAAATGGTCCAGCACCCACGGGTAGCCCCATGCCAGCAGCAAGCGGTCTTGTTCGGGCGTCAGGCGGGCTTGGCGGCGGCGCGCCAACTCGGCATCCGGCAAGGGCTGGGCCAGTGGGTGCAACTGCTGCACACAGGCTGCGGCCATGGCATTCAACTGGGTCACGTCGCCTTGTGGGCGCAGGGCCAAAAACCCGCCGTGGTCGCTCACCTGAAGCGGTGGGAGGTCAAAAGCGGGCCATTGGCTGGCCAGTGCCTGCATGGCGCTGCGCAGTGCGGCCAGGCTTTGCCCATTGGCCAAGGTGAACGGCGCTTTGAGGGTGGCGTGCCAGCCGTAGCGGCGCGGGTCGGCGGTCAGGGCTCGCCATTGGGCCGGGTCTAGGCCTGGCATATCGGGCGGGGCATAAGTCGCCCCACTGGCCGCGCATCGCCCCAACCATTGGCTGCCCGCTTGCCACCAGTCGCTGTGGACCTCGGGCACAAAATACACCGCACAGCGGTAGGGCAACAGCTGCTCAGAGTTCATCGTTTTTCACCGTCAAAGTCACGCGGTCACCTGCAAACCAGGCCAAAGCAAATTCAATGGGCACGCCCTCAGGGTCCACGTTCACACTGCTGACCAACAGCACGGGGCGCGTGTTCACTTGGCGCAGCAGAGTCGCCACTTCGGGGCTGGGCATGCGGGCGCTGATGCGGCTTTCTTGCCGCTGGTAGTCGCTCACGCCATGCTGGGCAAACGCTTCGGTGATCGAACCACTTCGGCCCACAGCATCGGCCAGGCCCGCAAAGCGCGGCAGCGGAAAGTAGCGTTCGCTCACATGCAGGGGTTGTCCGGCGCCCTCCCCCAGCACCTGCAGGCAAAGCAAGGGGCTGCCCACACCCACCTTGAGCGCCTGGGCTTGGTCGGCCAGGGCCAAGACGTGGCGCGACTGCAAAATTTGCAAGCCCCCCCGCACACCCGCTTGTGCCAGGCTGTGCCGGTGGCGTGTGCGTTTGCCCAAAGCCAAATCGACCGCAAAGGCCTCAACAAATGTGCCGCGCCCTTGCGTGGAGCGCACCAGGCCACGTTGGCCCAGATGGGCCAAGGAGCGGCGAATGGTGTGCCGGTTGACGCCAAACTGCTCGGCCAATGCGTGTTCGGATGGCAAGCGTTCACCGGGCGTGTACTGGCCTTGCCCGATCGCATCGGCCAATTGCTGGGCGATGCGCGACCAAAAACTGTCGCGCTCGGGCGGCTCTGAGCCAGTGGCATCGATCTGCGGCAAAGTCAGCACCCCAAAAACAGAACCGTTTGTCATGAAAGCTACACATGGATTGCCTAAGCTGGCCAGGTGTTTAAGTTGTATAGACAAGCTACAGGGTGCCACAGCGATGTTTCAATCATTTGACAATGCCGGCGGGCAACGGCCGACCACACGTCCCGAGTGGATGGCCTTGTTGGCCCGAGCGCCGCAGAAATTGCTCGACGGCGCATTGCCCCAGCAAGGCCGCGCAGCCCCGCAGTGGCTGCGCAAACCCGAAACAGGCTTGATGATGGTTCAGGGCCGCGCAGGCGGCACGGGTGAGCGCTTCAACCTGGGCGAAATCACCGTGACCCGCTGTGCTTTGCGCCTGCCCGGCGCGGACGCACAGGCCCCGGTGGGGGTGGCCTATGTGCTGGGTCGCAACCACCGACAAGCGCAACTGGCCGCGATGGCCGACGCCCTGCTGCAAGACCCTGCAGAGCGGGAGTTGCTGGAAGAAAAGCTGTTGAAACCCGTGCGTGAGCACCTGCAGCAGCACCGGGCCGAGCGTCATGACCGAGCCCAAACCACCAAGGTGGACTTTCTCACGGTGGCCCGTGAAGCCGGCAGTGGTGATGACGAAGGAGAAGACGCATGAACGCCCCCATCATCAAAACCCCCGATTTGCAAAACATCGTGGCCGGCTTCGACCACGAGGCCTTTGGCAGCCAAGCGGTGTTTCGTGTGGCGCTGGATGCCTTGTCGCACCCAGGTCGCGTGTTCGACATGCCCCTTGACACGGCGCTGCCGCGTCAAGGTCATTGCGCCGCCGCGGCATTGCTGCTGGGCTTGCTCGACGCCGACACCACCTTGTGGCTGTCGCCGTCGCTGGCCAGCAGCGATGCGCCTGCTTGGTTGCGTTTTCACACCGGTTGCCACATCGTGACCGATGCGGCGGCTGCGCAGTTTGTGTGGGTGGCGCAAGGTGACGACATGCCGCAGCTGAGCAGCCTGCAGTTGGGCAGCGACGCCTACCCCGACCAGTCGGCCACCTGTGTACTCGAAGTGGACAGCCTGCACAGCGATGGCGGTACTTGGCGCTTGCAAGGCCCCGGCATTCCCACAGAGCGAAGCTTGCGCGTGCGTGGCATGGCACCTGAATTTGCCCTGCAATGGGCCGACAACCACGCCAGCTTCCCCAGGGGGGTGGATGTTTACCTTTGCACCGCCACACACATTGCGGGTCTGCCGCGCACCACCCGCATCTTGCCAGCCACGGAGTCCTGACATGTACGTTGCCGTCAAAGGCGGAGAAACCGCCATCCTCAACAGCTACAAGTTGCTCGCCGCACAACGCCGGGGTGACCCTTTGCAGCCCGAACTCACCGTGAGCCAGATCTGCCAGCAGCTCAAGCTCTCGGTGGACCGCGTCATGACCGAAGGCTCGGTCTACGACCCCGAACTGGCCGCGCTGGCCATCAAACAAGCCAGTGGCGACTTGGTCGAGGCCATCTTTCTGTTGCGTGCCTACCGGGCCACCTTGCCGCGTCTGGGCAGCACCTGTCCGCTGGACACCAGCCACATGCAACTGGACCGCCGCATTTCGGCCACTTTCAAAGACTTGCCCGGTGGGCAGGTCTTGGGCCCGACTTACGACTACACCCAGCGCCTGCTCGATTTCAGTTTGTTGGCCGAGGCCCCAACGTTGGACAGCCCAGCCCCAGAAGTGGCCACGGCACCCCTGGCTGACACAGCCGCTGAAGCGGTGCCTCGCGTGGTGGACCTGCTCAACCAAGAAGGCTTGATTGAAAAATTTGAGCCCCAGGCGGGCGACCCCGCGCCTTCTGATTTGACCCGTGAGCCCCTGCGCTTTCCGGCGGGTCGCGCCACCCGTTTGCAAAACCTGGCGCGGGGCGACGAAGGCTTTTTGTTGGCCATGGCCTATTCGACCCAGCGCGGTTATTCACACACCCACCCCTTTGTGGGCGAGGTGCGCTTGGGGCAGGTGGCGGTCGAGATCGAACCCGAGGAGCTGGGGTTTGCCATCTCGATCGGTGACATCGAGATCACCGAATGCGAGATGGTCAACCAGTTTGGCGGCAGCAAGACCGAGCCACCGAAATTCACCCGTGGCTACGGCTTGGCCTTTGGCCACAGCGAGCGCAAAGCCATGGCCATGAGCTTGGTCGACCGCGCTTTGCGCGCCGACGAATTGGGTGAAGCCATCGAGTCACCCGCCCAAATGCAGGAATTCGTGCTCTCGCACAGTGACAGCTTGGAGGCCTCGGGTTTTGTGCAACACCTGAAGTTGCCGCATTACGTGGATTTTCAGTCGGAGCTGGAGCTGGTGCGCAAGATGCGCGCGCAGGGCCATGCGCCTGAAATGGCTTGCGCCACAGCACCCACAGCCGACACCCGCCTGAAGGAAACACCATGAACGCCCCCAGCGAATGGTCAGCAGTGACTGACCTGCGCAACGCCTTGCCGCAGAGCACCGCACCCGATGTGAACTTCGCTTACCTGGACGAGCGCACCAAACGCATGATCCGCCGCGCCATCTTGAAGGCTGTGGCGATTCCGGGTTACCAAGTGCCGTTTGGTTCGCGCGAGATGCCTCTGCCGTACGGATGGGGCACAGGCGGCATCCAGGTCACCGCCTCGGTGATTGGCCCGCAAGACGTGCTCAAGGTCATTGACCAAGGCTCGGACGACACCGTCAACGCCGTCAACATCCGCCGCTTTTTCGAGCGCACAGCGGGTGTGGACACCACCACCCGAACGCACGAGGCCACGCTGATCCAGACGCGCCACCGCATCCCAGAAAAGCCCCTGACCGAAGGGCAAATCATCGTTTACCAAGTGCCGGTGCCCGAGCCCATGCAGCGCCTGGAGCCCCGCGAGACCGAAACCCGCACCCTGCATGGTTTGGCCGAATACGGCTTGATGCATGTGAAGCTGTACGAGGACATTGCGCGCTACGGCCACATCGCCACCACCTACGACTACCCGGTCATGGTGAACCAGCGTTACATCATGTCGCCTTCGCCGATCCCAAAGTTCGACAACCCCAAAATGCACATGAACCCGGCGCTGCAGCTGTTTGGTGCGGGCCGCGAAAAACGCATCTACGCGGTCCCGCCTTACACCCCGGTGGAAAGCCTGGCCTTTGACGACCACCCGTTTGAGGTGCAACAGTGGAACGCCGCTTGTGCGCTGTGCGGCGCCACCGACTCGTTTTTGGACGAAGTCATCACCGATGACAAGGGCGCACGCATGCATGTCTGCTCCGACTCCGATCACTGCCAAACCCGTCAGGACGAAGCAGGCATCGTAGGCACCCCAGCAACGGACGAGTTGGCGCCATGAGCCTGTTGATCCGCGAAGCCACCGAGGACGACTTGCCCGCTGTGCTGGCTTTGTACGCGCAGCCTGCCATGGACAACGGCAAGGTGTTGACACCCGATGAGGCCCAAAGGGTGCTGGCCCAATTTCGCCAATACCCCAGCTACCGTTTGTGGGTGGCGTGTGAGCTTGCATCCGATGCTGCCAACGACGGCGCCGTGGTCGGCACCTACGCCTTGCTCATCATGCACAACTTGGCGCACCAGGGCACGCCCTCGGCCATCGTAGAAGACGTGGTGGTGTGCGCCGCGCGGCAAGGCCAAGGCATTGGCCAGCAGATGATGCAGCACGCGCAGCAGCAAGCGCGGTTGGCCGGTTGTTACAAGCTGGTGCTGTCGTCCAACCAAAAGCGCGAACGCGCACATGCCTTTTACGAGTCGCTGGGTTTTCAGCGGCACGGCTTCAGTTTTGTGATCGGGATTTGAGATGGACACTCTGGACAACCCCTTGCCTTTGCTGCGCGTGCGCGGTGTGGGCAAAAGCTATGGCGAGCGCGTCGCCCTGCACAGTGCCAGCTTCGACCTCTGGCCAGGTGAGGTCATGGCCGTGGTGGGTGAATCGGGCTCGGGCAAAACCACCTTGCTCAATGCGATTGCCGCACGCAGCCGCCCCGATGTCGGGCAGGTCGAGTTTTTGAGCCGCGACGGTCAGCTGCAAGACATTTACCGCATGACCGAAGCGCAGCAGCGTTTGCTGGCCCGCACCGACTGGGGCTTTGTGCACCAAAACGCAGCCGATGGCTTGCGCATGGACGTGTCGGCCGGGGCCAATGTCGGCGAGCGCCTGATGGGCCTGGGCGAGCGGCACTATGGCCAACTGCGCAGCACGGCGCAAGACTGGTTGCAACGGGTCGAAATTGACGCGGCCCGCATCGACGATGTGCCCCGCACCTTTTCGGGCGGCATGCGCCAACGCCTGCAGATTGCACGCAATTTGGTGACACGGCCGCGTTTGGTGTTCATGGACGAACCCACCTCCGGGCTGGATGTGTCGGTGCAAGCGCGCTTGTTGGATTTGCTGCGCCAGCTCACACGCCAAATGCAATTGGCGGTGGTCATCGTCACCCACGATCTGGCCGTGGCCCGCTTGTTGGCCCACCGCATGATGGTCATGCAGCGTGGCCAAGTGGTGGAAGCCGGCCTCACCGACCAGGTGTTGGACGACCCGCAACACCCCTACACCCAATTGCTGGTGTCATCGGTCTTGCAACCTTGAACCTCAGAGAGCTTTTTATGCTGCACATGAAACAGGTGTCCAAGCGCTTCACGCTGCACAACCAAAATGGGGCCGAGCTGCAAGTGCTCCACCAAGTGGACTTGTCGGTGGGGGCGGGCGAGTGCGTGGTGCTGGACGGCCCCTCCGGCATGGGCAAGAGCACATTGCTCAAACTCATTTATGCCAACTACCGTGCCACCAGTGGTCAGATCGAAGTGCGCCAAGCCAGTGGCGGCGTGCTGGATCTGACGCAAGCGACCCCCCGCGAGTTGGTGCGCATGCGCCGCGACACGGTGGGCTATGTCAGCCAGTTTTTGCGCGTCATTCCCCGGGTGTCGGCGCTGGATGTCGTGGCCGAGCCCTTGATCGAAGACGCGGCGGACCAGCCCGAGGCGATCGAAGCCGCCAGGGCACAAGCCCGTGTGTGGCTGACCCGCTTGCGCATTCCTGAGCGCTTGTGGCACTTGCCCCCCGCCACCTTCTCGGGTGGTGAACAGCAGCGCATCAACATTGCACGCAACATGATCAAACCCCGCCCCATCCTTTTGTTGGACGAGCCGACCGCTTCGCTGGATGCGGCCAACACCCAAACCGTGATCGACTTGATCCATGAGGCCGTGGGCCGGGGTGCCGCATTGGTGGGCATCTTCCATGACGCGCATGTGGGCGCTGCAGTGGCCACGCGCCGCATCGATGTGGCCCAGTTCAGGAGCGCCGCATGAGCCAAGCGATGTTGGGTTCCGCCGTCTTCAAAAATGCCCGCTTGGTCTTGCCCACCGAAGTGGTGCAAGGCAGTGTGGCCGCCCAGGGCGGTCGCATCCATTCGGTGGACCAGGGCCCCGCCTCTGACGCGCAAGGCTGGGACCTGGAGGGCGACTACCTCATGCCCGGTTTTGTCGAGATGCACACCGACAACTTCGAGCGCCACCTCATGCCTCGGCCCAAAGTGCAGTGGGCCGAAATGCCCGCCTTGATCGCGCACGACGCCGAAGTGACGGCTGCGGGCATCACCACCGTGTTTGACGCATTGGGCGTGGGCGATGCCGACCCCGACAGCTTGCGCGGCAGCACCTGGGACACGGTGATCAGCACGATCGAGCAGTGCACCCAGCAAAACCTGCTGCGGGCCGACCACCATTTGCATGTGCGCTGCGAGTTGCCTGCGCCCAACACCATCGATTTGTTCAAGCCCTTTCAGGGTCATCCACGACTGTCGCTGATTTCGCTGATGGACCACACGCCAGGGCAGCGCCAATGGGAAAACATCGAGGTGGCCCGGGTGTACTACACCGGCAAAAAAGGCTGGTCCAACGAAAAGTTTGAACGCCAAGTGGCCTTGTCTGCCGAGTTGCAAGACCGTTATGCCCAGCCGCACCGTGCCTATTTTGTGGATTACTGCCGCAGCCACGGCATCGCCTTGGCCAGCCATGACGACACCACCGTGGCCCATGTGGAACAGGCCCACGCAGAAGGCGCGAGCATGTCGGAGTTTCCGACCACTTTGTTGGCGGCGCGTACCGCGCACACGCATGGCTTGCTCAATGTGATGGGTGGGCCCAACGTGGTGCGGGGCGGCTCGCATTCCGGCAACGTGGCCGCGTCCGAGTTGGCCCGTCACGGCCTGCTTGACATTTTGTCGTCCGATTACGTGCCCGGCAGCATGCTGAGCGCCGTGCTTCGGTTGGTGGACGACGGCATCTTGACCCTGCCGCAAGCCGTCGCCACTGTCTCGCACAACCCGGCGCAAGCCACAGGCCTGAAAGACCGGGGCCAGATTGCCCAGGGCTTGCGGGCTGATTTGATCCAGGTGCGTGTGGTGGAGATGGCCCAAGGCCAACGCCATGCGGTGGTGCGTGCGGTGTGGCGAGAAGGCATTCGGGTCCTTTGACCGCCTGATGCACGCGACCCCAAATGTTTGTCACGCATTTTTCATGCACTGTACATAAACTGACATTTTTCTCGGATGCCCATCTTGATTGATCTCATGCGCCTCATCAGGTGTACGGCCCTGCTGGTGTTGGCTTTTGGCTTGAGCGCTTGTGTGCCACGTCAATTGCTGGTCAATGGTGCGGCCGACGCACTGTCGGCGCAAGGCCAGGCCGAAGAACAAGACATCGGTCTGGCCCGTGAGGCCAGTGCTTTTTATCTGAAGTTGTCCGAGTCTTTGCTGCGACAGTCGCCGGGGCATTTGGCTTTGGCCGAATCGGTGGCTTCAGGTTTCACGCAATATGCCTATGCCTTTGTGGCCTCGGAAGCCGAGCGTTTGGTGAGTCAAGACGCCAAAGCTGCACACCAACTCAACGAACGTGCCCGTCGCCTTTACCAGCGAGCGCACCGCCATGCCATGGCCGCCTTGGTCCTTTCTCAGCCTGGATTGATGGCGGCTTTGGCCCAACCCACGGGCCTGCCCGCTGGGATGATCAAACCCGAACAATTGGGCGTGGCCTATTGGGCAGCGGCGTCTTGGGGGGCCTGTATTGCCTTGTCCAAAGACGATCCGGATGCCGTGGCCGACTTGCCTTTGGCGGTTCGTTTGGCGGAAGGTGTTTGGCGCACCTCGCCCAGCTTTGGCCAAGGCGCTGCGGCCAGCCTCATGGGCAACTTCGAGGCGGCACGGCCCGGTGGTTCCATGGTCAAGGCCGCCGCCTACTTCGACCAAGCCATTCAGGCCGGTGACGGCCAAAACCCAGCCCCTTATGTAGCCAAAGCCGAGGCGATAGCGCAGCCCGCGGGTGATCGTCAAGCCTTTGAAGCCCTGTTGCAACAGGCCTTGTCGGTGAGTGCTCAGCGCATGGATGTGTCCAGCCAAGTGATGCGTCACCGTGCGCAGTGGCTGCTGGACAGTGCAGATGATCTTTTTTGAATGGACTCAATGATGCGTTGGATGCATGGCCCTGTATGGAAAAAATGTGCGAGCGCCTTGCTGCTGGGCTTGCTGCTCCTGAATGCTTCAGGGTCTCAAGCTGCTGAAAAATCCTTGCGCATCGGGTCTTTGGTCCCGAAAAATTCTTTGTACCACCGCCAATTGCTCGACATTGCTGAGAGCTGGCGGACGGCGCAAGGTGCGGGCGCCAAGTTCCTGGTCTACCCCGATGGCAGCCAAGGCGGCGAGGCCGAAATGGCACGCCGCATGCGCATTGGACAGCTGCAAGGGGCCTTGTTGTCGGTGGTGGGTTTGCGTGAAATTGAACCCTCCATCGCGGCCCTGCAGTCAATGCCCCTGTTGTTTCGCAACTGGGAAGAGCTGGACTACGTGCGCGAGAAAATGCGCCTGGCCATGGAAAAGAAGTTTTTGGACAAAGGCTTTGTGGTCTTGGCTTGGGGCGACGCGGGTTGGGTGCGGTTCTTCTCCAAAGAAGCGGCCGTCAGACCCGACGATTACAAGCGCATGAAGTTCTTTGCATGGGGCTCCGAGCCCGACCAGCAAGCCATCATGAAAAGCCTGGGCTACACCCCGGTGCCCTTGGAGACCACAGACATCTTGCCCGCGATCCAGACGGGCATGATCAATGTGGTCCCCTCCACGCCTTACTTTGCTTTGGCCACCCAGGTGTACAACACCGCGCCGCACATGCTGGAGATCAACTGGGCACCGATTGTGGGCGCTTTGGTGGTGACCCGAAAAGCCTGGGACGACATGTCGCCAGCAGTTCAGCAGGCCGTACGCACGGCCAGCGACAAAGCCGGTGCACAAATTCGCACCAAGGCTCGCCAAGAGGTCGAAGAGGCCGTTGACGCGATGAAAAAGCGCGGCCTCACCGTGCACAAGCCCAACGCCGATCAAATGAAAGAATGGAACGAGTTGGCCGACAAGCTGTATCCGCGCATCCGCGGCACCATGGTGCCTGCCGAGACTTTCGATGAAGTCATGGCCCACATCAAAACCTTCCGCACTGGCAAAGCCAAGTGAAGCGTTTGCTGAGCATGGTGCAGCGCCCAAAGCACTGGGCACCGCTGGACGAGACGCTGTCTTCGACCGCATTGCTGTTGATGGTGCTGATCCCGGTGTTTGAAATTCTGATGCGACCTTGGATGGGCCGTGGCATCGAAAACGCCCCGGTGTTGGTGCAGCACTTGGGGCTGGTGCTGACCATGTGGGGCGCACTGGCCGCTGAGCGGCATGGCCACTTGACGACCCTGGGGGGTGGTTTCAGTGGCAAAGCGGTGCATCGGGCATGGGCCGATGGACTGGGCCATGGCCTGGCTGCGGGGGTCTGCGGCATGCTGGCCATGAGCAGCTGGCGACTGGTGGACAGTGAGCGCGAGGTGGCGCAAGTCTTGGCCTACGGTGTACCCACATGGTGGATACAGGCGAGCATGCCGGTGGGTTTTGCCTTGTTGGGTTTCAAGTTGGGTGCCCGCATTGCCCGGGGTACTGTGCTGCGCGGCGTGTTGGGTGTGCTCTTGCCCTTGTGCGGTGCCGGCTTGGCCGCGCAATTCGACGGTGCCTCCGTCCCTTTGTGGCCCTGCGCCTTGTTGTTGGGGGCGGCCTTGCTGGCTGGCGCGCCCATCTTCGCAGTCTTGGGGGGTTTGGCTTTGGCCTTGTTTTGGCAAGACGGCATGCCCCTGGCAACGGTGGCGCTGTCCCATTACCAAATCACCGTGAACCCTTCCTTGCCGGCATTGCCCTTGTTCACCTTGGCAGGCCTGGTGTTTGCCCGCACAGGTGCGGCCCAACGCTTGGGGCAATTGTTTGTGGCCCTCATGGGGCAAGGCACCACCGGCACCGTGGTGGCCAGCGCCGTGCTGTGCTCCTGTTTCACGGCATTTACGGGGGGCAGTGGCGTGACCATCTTGGCCCTGGGCGGTTTGCTGCTGCCTTTGTTGCGCAACGCCGGTTACCCCGAGGGGCGTGGCATCAGCTTGGTCACCAGTGCCAGTGCGCTGGGGGTGTTGTTGGCGCCTTCGGTGCCGCTCATCATGTACGCCATCATTGCCCGTGTGCCCATCAACACCATGTTCTTGGCGGGTTTGTTGCCGGCCTTGGTGATGGTGGTTTTCTTGTTGGTCTTTGGCGGCTATTTGCGGCGTGCGCCTGGGAGCCGACCAAGCGCTGTCCCTGATCCTGCAGCACCCGCGGCCAACACCCTTCGGTTTTGGCCTGCGGCCTGGGCTGCCAAATGGGAAATTTTGGCGCCCGTGGTGGCCATCGGTTCTTTGGTCAGTGGCTTGGCCACACCCACCGAAAGTGCTGCCGTCACCGCCTTGTATGCCATCTTGACGCAAGCTTGGGCGCACCGGGAGTTGGGGCTGCGCTTGCTGGGCAAATGCTTGAGCGAATCAGCCCAAATCATCGGCGGTGTCTTGCTGATTTTGGGCATGGCTTTGGCGTTGACCAATTACCTGATTGACGCGGGCATCCCGGATGCGGCCATAGAGGCGGTGCAAAGCGCCATCCCCAACCAATTCATGTTCATGCTGGCACTGACAGTCTTTTTGCTGCTGGCCGGAGCGCTCATGGAGATCTATGCCGCCATCGTGGTGCTGGTGCCCTTGTTGCTGCCTGTGGCCATGAGCTATGGCATCGACCCGGTGCATTTCGGCATTGTGTTCTTAGCGGCCATGGAAATGGGCTTCTTGTGCCCACCCGCTGGCATGAACATCTTCTTTTCGTCCGCCATGTTTGGCAAACCCGTGCGCGAGGTGGCAACAGCCGTCTTGCCCGCTTTGCTGGCCATCTTCTTGGGCACTTTGGCCATTGCTTCGGTGCCCTGGTTGGCAACGGGCTTGCCTGAATGGTTCAGGGCGTGACATTCAATCTTCCCAAAGGTGTCAAAAGCCTGTCACAAAGCCTGTTCAAACTGCGCTTGTATAGACATCTTTCGGAGTCATCATGGCCTTGCGCATCCAAAATCTCAACAAGCATTTTGCCAACGGCAAACATGCTCTGCGCGACATTGACCTGAACATTGCAGACGGGGAAATGGTGGCCCTGATCGGTGCGTCGGGCTCGGGCAAATCGACCTTGTTGCGCATGGTGGCGGGCCTCTTGGCGGCCGATGCCGGACCGGGTTCTGTGATCGAAGTGAACGGCCATTGCGTGCAAAAAGAAGGCCGCATCGTCGGTGACATCCGCACCATCCGCTCCCAAGTCGGCTTTGTTTTCCAGCAGTTCAATTTGGTGGACCGTTTGCCGGTCTTGGTGAATGTGCTGGTGGGGCGCTTGCATGCCATGCCTTGGCTGCGCGGCGTGATGGGCTGGTTCAATGCGCAAGAGCGTTCGGCCGCCTTGGCCGCCTTGGAGCGCGTCGGCATTTTGGATTGCCACCCACAACGCGCCTCCACCCTGTCGGGCGGCCAGCAGCAACGCGCCGCCATTGCCCGCACCTTGGTGCAGGGTGCCAAGCTGGTCCTGGCGGATGAGCCAATTGCGTCACTGGACCCTGAATCTTCGCGCAAAGTGATGGAAATTTTGTCCACCATTCAGCGCGAAGACGGCCGCACGGTCATCGTGTCCTTGCACCAGGTGGACATGGCCATTCGCTATTGCCCCCGCGTGATCGCCTTGAACCAAGGCCAGGTGATTTACGACGGCCCTGCAGCTGCCCTGACACCCGCTTTGCTGCGTGACCTCTACGGCATGCAGGCCGACGAGTTTTTGAGTGGCAGCGAGCTGCTCGTTTCTGCCCAAGCACAGACACCTGCCCCAACTTTGGCGTGGTCCAACACCTTGGCCCACGCCGCCTGATTCATTCTTTCAACCTCACTGGAGCTTTTACATGTTCAAGAAAACTTTCGCTGCTTTGGCCATTGGCCTGAGCTTCACAGCCGCCATGGCGCAAGAAGTCAATTTCGGCATCATTTCTACCGAAGCCACGCAAAACCTGAAAGCCGACTGGCAGCCCTTGCTGGACGACATGGAAAAGCAAACTGGCCTCAAGGTCAAGGCATTTTTCGCCCCTGACTACGCCGGCATCATTGAAGGCATGCGCTTCAACAAAGTGCAAATCGCCTGGATGGGGAATAAGTCGGCCATGGAAGCTGTGGACCGCTCCAACGCAGAAGTATTTGCCCAGATGGTCAACGCCGACGGCACACAGGGCTACTACTCGCACCTGATCGTGCACAAGGACAGCCCCTTGAAGAACCTGAACGACCTGTTCAGCAACGCCAAAAATCTGAGCTTCGGCAATGGCGACCCCAACTCGACATCGGGTTTCCTGGTTCCAGGCTTTTATGTGTTTGCCCAAAACAAAGTGGACGCCAAAACGGCTTTCAAAATCGCACGCAGTGCCAACCATGAAGCCAATGCCTTGGCAGTGGCCAACAAACAAGTCGATGTGGCCACCAACAACAGCGAAAACCTGGACAAAATCAAAGAGCGTCAACCCGCCAAGTTCAATGAAATCAAAATCATCTGGACTTCACCTTTGATTCCCTTGGACCCCTTGGTCATGAGCAAGAACTTGCCCGAAGCAACCAAGACCAAAATCAAGACCTTCTTTTACAACTACGCCAAGACCGATGCCCGTGAAAAAGACATCGTGATGAAGATCTCCAAATTTTCTGGCTTCAAGGCTTCCACCAACGAACAGCTCAAGCCCATTCGTCAGCTGGACTTCTTTGGCCAGCGTAACAAAGTCGAAAGCGACACCACCTTGTCTGCCGCTGAAAAGCAAACCAAGCTGGCCGACATCGACCAAAAATTGGCTGCACTGAAGTAATTTGACCGCCCTTGATGTTGGCTTCGCCGTGCACCACCTGTGCATGTCGAAGCCACATTTTTATGGACCGCATGTTGGGTCCATTTGATGTGAATTGAGTCCCATGTCCACTGTCACCCATCCCCCACTGCACGATTTGGCCAAAACAGCGTCGCCCAAGCGAAGCTTGACTTGGTATTTTTCGTGGGCACTTTTGCTCTTGTTGCTCGCTGCGTCTTGGAAAGGGGCGGACATGCGCCCTGCCGAGTTGTTCAGAGACTCGGGCAACATGAGCCAGTACGCCGCCGAATTTTTTCCACCCAATTTCCGGCAATGGCGCATGTACGTGGACGAGATGGTCATCACCTTGCAGATTGCTTTGTGGGGCACGGCGCTGGCGGTGGTCACGGCTGTGCCTTTGGCTTTGTTGGCGTCATCGAACATCGTCCCATGGTGGGTGTACCAGCCTGTGCGTCGCTTGATGGATTCATTTCGTGCCATCAACGAAATGGTGTTTGCCATGTTGTTCGTCGTGGCGGTGGGTTTGGGCCCTTTTGCGGGGGTACTGGCTCTGTGGATTCACACCTCAGGCATTTTGGCCAAGTTGTTTTCAGAGGCTGTTGAGGCGATTGATCCACAACCCGTGGAAGGCATTCGTTCGACCGGTGCATCGGCCATGCACGAAATTGTGTATGGCGTGATCCCGCAAGTCATGCCGCTTTGGATTTCTTTCACGCTCTACCGCTTTGAGTCCAATGTGCGTTCTGCATCGGTCGTGGGCATGGTGGGTGCAGGTGGCATCGGGGTGGTGCTCTGGGAAATCATTCGCGGCTTTCAGTACGCCGAAACCTGTGCCGTGATGCTCATCATCATCGTGACCGTGAGCGTGATTGATCTGGTATCCGCACGCATTCGCCAATTCTTTGTTTGAGGTGCACCATGTCCTTGTCTTTGTCGGAAGTGATCACTTTGTTAGAAAGCCGTGGCCAAAACCAGTACGGCATGGAGGCCATCAACCAGCTGGAGCACGCCCTGCAGTGCGCTGACCTTGCTGAGAGAGCCGGCGAATCGCCAGAAACCGTGGTGGCGTCCTTGCTGCACGACTTGGGGCATTTGCTGGCGGCCGAACGAGACGGCCTGAAAGAGCACAACACCCAGCAAGACGATTTGCACCAGTTCATGGCCCTGCCGTTCATTCGCAACTTGTTTCCAGATGCGGTTCTGGAGCCGATCCGCATGCACGTCGATGCCAAGCGCTACCTGTGCTTGATCGACCCCGGGTACTGGGCTGATCTGTCCCCCGCATCCAAGCACAGTTTGGAACAGCAAGGCGGCGTGTTCACCGAGGCCGAAGCCGAAACCTTCATCGCCCAACCCTTCGCAGAAGAAGCGGTGCGCCTGCGCCGCTACGACGACCTGGCCAAGGTGCCCGCCAAGGTGGTGCCCGACTTGGCCCACTACAACACCCACTTTCAACAGGTGGCATTGAGGGCTTGACCTTCTAGATTCACCTGGGCTGGCGGGGCCTGGGCGCAGACGCCGCTCGGTGTCGCGACTTTGTCAAATGGCGTTGATAAATTCAGGCATCCAACCGGAGGTGAAGTTCATGAACAGCGCCCATCACACCTGTCAGACCTGTGCATTTCTGATGCTTTCAGATGCGTCAGATACGCAATTCAAATGTGGTTTTGAGCCTCATGGCCGGTCGGTCCAAGTGCGCCATGTCGCCCTTTACCGTCCCGTTCAACCCAGTGACAGCTGCAGACAATGGCAAGAAAGCGGTTCATCCGCGCTTTCGGAAAAATTCATTTGAATGATCAGCCCCCATTCAAGCGCGGGGCTTGATCACTTTCGGGGTGCATTCTTGGCATAAAAACATGCGCTGGTTCAGCAAGCGTGTGAACGTTCCCAGCGCCCGGGGTCGGTGTTGCCCGCACCGGAAACAACTCATGGTCGACATATTGGCCGAGTCCTGAAATGGCGAGCCCCCCCCTTTGAACTTGTAGCGAAGACCATCTGTCGCCAATATGGAATCGGGTGCAAGCGGGATGACGCGTTTGGTGGGTGTTGGCATGGAGAGACTCCTGGAAAATTCGTGGATGAAGTCAAGCCGCATGGCAGGCGGTGGCCAGCCAAAGTGAATCAATGGCGCGCAATTTCTCGCGATCAAATTTTTCGGACTCTTCCCAATACCTGCCCGATTCAACCCAATAGCCAAGATCATTTTCGGCCTGCAGTGCAAGGCGAACCGCCGCCTGATCGATGCCTTGAGGGTGGAGTGGCTGGTTCATTTGTTCGAGCACGTCAAGCGACATGCGCGGAACAGACAGTCTGGAATGGGGTTGCTGAGACAAATTGACAATTGCACAGCCATCCCGGCTGGCCAAGGCTTTCAATCGCAAAGACTTTGCTTCAAGGCTTTGAAGGGTGACATCGGATCGCAGTGGGTCGGCTGTACCGGTGCCGTAAAAGTGTGTGGCTTGGCCAGACCCATGGTTGTAAACCATGTCGCAACCCACATAAGCAATGACATCTGGGCGCAATGCGCCAAGTGCCCAATAGCCAGCCGTGAAAGACATGGTGCCACCGGCATAGACAAAGCCCCCGAACTGATTTTGAACAGGCACAAAATCTTGGGCCGTGACCACTTTCTTGTTGCCCAGATCCTGCGCATCGGGGTGCTTGTCTGACGGGAAATCTTCTGGATAGATCCAACAATTCCAAGAAGAGCAAGCTTTCCAAGCATTGTTGATCACGACCGTGTGAGAAAACCACGAGGTGTCCCAGTCGGCAACCTGAATCGCATCGGGGGCGCTGCCCACGATCAAGACTTTTTTCAACGTTGACTTCATGAGAATGGCTGTAAAACCCAAATACTGCATGGTCCGACATCAAGATGACACGCCGATGAACTTTGCGTTGCAAATTCGTGCGGCCAAGTCATACAAAAATTCCAATAGAACCCTAAGAGATGGGCAAATAACTGTCATGCCTCCTTCATAAAAACTTCATAAGTGACCGCTGAGTCACCAGGAAAATGGTTTCTTTGTCAAAAAGGTCAGTAGATGCGTGCCATCAAAAAAGTTCGACTCGTCATTGAGCAAAATCCTCAGGAGCAAACGGCTCAAATTTTTTCGCGTTTGATCCTCTCATTGGTAGAGGAAGTGGACTTTTCGATGAAGGACCTCTACCTGTTGGATTCGCCCGATTTCCAATTGGCCATGGACATCCTGCAAGAGTGGCGCTTGGACCGCTATTACATGGGCAAGGCCAAGACCTTCGACATGGCGCAGCAAGCCTTGTCATTGGCCAAATCTAAAAAATAACCTCAAACCATTGCTGGTGAACCAAGGAAACCAGGCCATGCGCATTGCATCGTTTGTGGGACAAAAGGGCGGTGTGGGCAAAAGCACTTTGGCCCGTGTTTTGGCGGTTGCCGCTGCGAGAGAACAGCACAAGGTCTTGATCGGTGATTTCGACCTGGAGCAGTTGACGTGTCTCGAATGGAGTGCCATGCGAATGCGACATGGCATTGAGCCCGACATTGAAGCGCGTGCCTTCAAAAGCTTGAAGAAACTGCGCAAAACGGTCACTGACTTTGACTTGGTGGTGGTGGACACAAGAGGTTTTGCGGACGAGTTGACCGAAGATGTCAGCAAAGAAAGTGACGTCGTTTTCTTGCCTACGGGCACGTCCATGGACGATCTGCGCCCCACCTTGGCCTTGGCCCGTCGACTGGCGAAGACCCGGTCGGTGAGCAACAAGATCGTGATTGTGCTGTCCAAAACAGGCCGCTCTGAACGCCTGCTTGAGCAAGCCGAAGCCACCATTTCAGAAGCAGGTTTTGACATGCTCAATGCCGTTTGGCCTGAACGAGATGGTTTTCAAGCCGACCTGGATGTGGGACGGGCTGGCAGCGAAACCCGCAACCCGCACCTCAAGCAAGCCGCCAAAGAGGTCGAAATGGCCATGATGACATTGGCATTGGGCCAGTCATAGAACGGCTGGCTTTGTCATGCCCCTTTCATTCGGGGCATGGACAATGGTATTTTGGCTTTTTGGTGGGAGAGGATGCGCATGCTGCGTCAAGTCATTGGGGTTTGTTGGCTCTGTTTCGTCGCCACCGTCCAAGCTCAGTCTGCGTTCAGCTTTGTCGCCTTGGGTGATTTGCCTTACGGTTCGCCTGAAAAAGCCTACGGGCCTTACCGGTCCTTGATTGACCGCATCAATCAGGAGGCACCGGCGTTTTCAGTCCATGTGGGTGACTTCAAATCAGGGTCGACGCTGTGCAGCGACGAGGAATTCGCCCATCAGCTGGCGCACTTTCAGCGGTTCAAGGAGGCTGTGGTCTACACACCGGGTGACAACGAATGGACCGATTGCCACCGAAGTAACAACGGCTCGTTTGATCCCTTAGAAAGACTTGCCGCATTGCGGCAAAGGTTCTTTTCACCTGGCCAATCCTTGGGCACAAAGCCCCTGCCCGTGCACAACCAGTCGCTGGACAAGGCGACCCCATTTGCACCATTTGTTGAGAACGTCCGGTGGATGCACCAAGGCGTGTTGTTTGCCACCTTGCACATTGTGGGCAGCAACAACAACTTGGAAAGCCGCCATATCGCTGCAAACCGAGAGTTTTTTGAGCGCGATGCGGCCAACGTGGCGTGGATCACTTCAACGTTTGAACAAGCCCGCCTTCAAAACGCATCTGCCGTGGTCTTTTCGTTCCAAGCCGATGTGTTGGAAAACAAAACACCGTGGGAAGATTTTCCGGCTTGGTCAGGATTTCGAAACAGCATAGGCCAAACCCTGCTGCCGATGGCCAACAACTGGGGCAAGCCGGTTTTGCTGGTCCACGGTGACAGTCACCAGTTCAGGATTGACCAGCCGTTCCAGCTCGACAAGAAACCTCTGAAAAATGTGACACGCCTGATTGTGCCGGGTGCCTCAGATGTCCGCGCTGTCAAAGTGACTGTCCAAGACGCCAGCTTTTCATTTGCCTTGATTGCTCCAGCCCGCTGACCCAACCAGTTTGTGCTTGACGTAGAGAGGCACGAGGGGTGTCTGTCAAAGGCCTTGCTTTGACAGACACACCAAGGCACATGCCTTAGACCGAGAAAGCCAGTGCTGAGACGTCATCGCGACGGGTTTCTTGGCCACGCCACTGGTCCACCACCGTTTTGGTTTGCATCATCAAGGCCTCAGCGCCCAAATGGCGGTTTGACTCCAAATGCTGCAACAAACGGCGCGGACCGAAGGCGCGGCTGTATTCACCACCGGGTTGGTCGAGCACGCCATCGGAGGCCATGAAGAACGTTTGGCAGTTGTCCAAAGGCAATTCGTATTCTTCCAAAGCCGTGTACGGCACTTGACCGGGATAGCCCAAGGCTTGCTTTTCGCCCAACAAACGGACGATGGACGTGTTTTCTTTGGGAACGATGAAGCAATTGGTTCGCGCGCCCGAGAAGGACACGGTCTTTTTCTGCATGTTGATTTTGCACAAACCCGCGTCAAAGCCGTCGTTGGACTGGCAGTCTTCACGGTCTTGGTTGAGCGCGGTGCGCACCAAGTTGCCCAATTTGGCCAGGGCTTCGCCCGGCCCGATATCGGGTTTTTCGGAGTAGATGCGGTTGAGCACGCTCACGACCAACATGGACATGAGCGATCCTGGAACGCCATGGCCCGTGCAATCGATCAATGCCAGGGTGAAGCAACCCTCAAAGTCTTCTTCGGTGCGCCAATACACGTCACCGCCCACCACATCGCGCGGCTCCCACAAAACACCCACCGAGCGCAGACCGTCTTGCAGCGCAACACGGTTGGGCAACAAGCTCGATTGGATGCGACCGGCGTAGTTCACGCTGTCCATCATTTCGGTGTGCAGTTCGGCCAAGGCTTCTGCCCGTGCATGGTTGGCCTCCACCAGGTAGTTGAGCATGTCGGTGTTGATGCCGATGCCGGCATATGCCCCGTTTTCGGTGATGAGAAAACCACCTGTGCTCAGGGACAGACCCATTTCCAACATTTTTTGCGACGCCACGTCGATGCTGGTTTCGATGTCAAAAATCGGAAAGACTTCTTGCACCAGCATCTTGGCGCTGCGGTTTTGGTACACCGAGAAGTGCAACGGGTTCGACGCTGTGGACAACGCCGATTGACGGTCAATCAGGCCAATGGCTTGTTTGTTGGCGGTAAAGACGGGCACGACCAACAGGTCATCGTCTTTTCTGAAGTTGGCGATGATGACACCGCACTTTTCAGTTTCAAGAATGCCCTCTTGCTGGCGCAAGATGGATCGGACTTTTTGCTCAATCATGGGACTGGATTCCTTCTAAAGTGTTGGCCATATCGCGAAGACGAGCCACGAGGCTCAAACGGTCGGGCATGGACAAGTTGCCGGGTTTGATGATCATTTTGTCCAGGCCCTTTAAATCGAGGCGTAATTCAGAGGTGTGTGAGCGGTTGGTGTCGCTCACTTTGACGACGGCATAAGTTTTCACAGGCAAGGCAATGCCTTTGAGTTCCAACAAATCGCGCTCAGACACCTCCACAAAATCCTTCACTTGTGCGTAGGTCTCGTGCGAAATCAAAACGCCACCAGGTTCACATTTGCTTTCAATTCGGGCGGCCAAATTGACCTCGCCACCCAAGATGGTGTACGCCATGCGACTGTGGCTACCAAAATTGCCCACATTGCAGTAACCCGTGTTGATGCCGATGCGCGTGATGAAGGGGTGTTGCAGACCTTCGCGCTCCCACTGGATGTGCAACTCTGCCAAGCGCTCCTGCATTTCGTAGGCCATGCGCACGCAGGCCAAGGCGTCTTCTTGGGGGCCACGGCTGTCTGGATCGCCAAAAAAAACCATCATCGCGTCACCGATGTATTTGTCGATCGTGCCCCCGTACTTGGCGGCGATGTCGGACATTTCCGAAAAGTACGCGTTGATGTAGTGGGTCAAGACCTCAGGCTGGATGACCGAGGAGATGTGCGTGAACCCTTGGATGTCTGAGAAAAATACGGTCAGCAGTTTTCGTTGGGTTTTGATTTCCAAGGACTGGTCGCCTTTGAAAATCGAATCGTAAATTTGCCGGGGCAAATATTTCGCCAACTGGTCGGCCACGCCTTCCAGTTTTTTCTTCTCAATTTCCAGCTCATCTGAAACGGCCTGAAGGCGAAGCTCATTCCTGTCGCTGATCCGGATCATGCGTGAAAAGTTTTTCAGCAATCGGCCGTAATCAGCAATCAGTTTGGCATAGACATCAGGCGTGACCTGCTCAGGCGTATCGGTCAGAAGTTTTTCGCTTTCGATCAATACCGACTGTTCTTTGGCCAAAAAAGAATCGGTCACGCCAGCCTTTCAGTGAGGTTCAAAAAGCCACCATGGCGAACTCGGCTTTGTCGAGTTCTTCCGCGAACTCTTCACCCAGTTCTTGCATGTTGTCGTCGTCAGAGGCGTAGTGCCATTCGATTTTGAATTCGTTGCCACGGGCTGCGGATTCTTCGACCGCCATGAACAAGTCCATCAGCACTTTGGCCGATGAGCTGTTGAAATACTTGAGCTTGAAGGAGAAGACCGCTTTGACATCCACCTTCGTGTCCAAAAAACTGTAAACATGGGACAAGGGGGTGTCGTAAAACTTCTTGGTGTCCTCAGGGTATGACTCACCCTCGAGCACAAAAACGCCAGTGGCAGGGTCAAAGCTCAAATGGGGTGTGCGTGCAGTGGCTGCGATGTCGATTTTTTCCATGTCGGACTCTCTTAAAAGTAGGCTTCGAGGCAAAAGAATGTGAACTCACCGTCCGGCATGGGGACCATGTCGTATTCCCAGTTGCCATTGGCTTCGCGTGCAATGGAGATGAAACCCACACCTGCCCCCTTGGAGCCTTCGGGCGGGCCGGCCTTCAGATGCTCGCGCATCAAGGTGGTCAGTTCTTTGCGGTTGAGTCCGCGAATGCTTTCAAGCGACGCAGAAACACGCTCGACGTTTTCGTTTTTGATGAGGTTGGCGCAGGTGACGAAGCGGGTGCCGTCGGGTGTTTCGCCGATGGTGATCAGACCGTAACGGAGTTCGCCGTCGTCCACTTCATTTTCCGAGCGCCCCTCCGCCAACGCGGCCTCTCGCTCTAATTTGGCACGCTCTTCAGGGCCAATCGTCTCGGCCGAATAACGGATGACGTTTTGCACTTGCTCTACAAAGGTAGAGAAGATGCCGCGCGAGATTTTTTGGTCCGTTTGGTCAATGGCCATCTTGCTTTGCAAGGCATTGCCAATGCCAGACAAGATGCTCTCATTCAAATAACCGCAATAGGAAAACACGATGCCCCGTGATTCCAATTGATGGCGAAGCTCCAAGAAGGAGGCGCCGTTGAGCTTGTGTGCAGTTGACATGGGTTGATCTCATAAACAATGAAGACCCATCAAATTTAATTGTCAAAAATGACACGAAGGTGAAGGGGATATGTCAAAAATAATATGCCCATCTCCTCAGACTGGGCCGTCATGGGACACGTTCGCGCAAGCCTTGTGGCAGTCGACAAAAAGCGAAGCCTGCGCATCCCGGGCTTGTCCATCGACAAAAATCCCAAGGATGCGCAGGCTGATCTGACAGCGGTGTCAGGCCGGTCCCTGACTTCACAGACCGATCACACCACCATCTGTGCGGGTGATCACGATCGTGGCCGAACGGGGGCGACCGGCTTGGCCATAGCCTTGGTTGCCCGGCCACATGCTTTGGGGTGCTTGGCCCGAGGACAAAGGCTTGGACAGTTCACCCGGATGCTGGATGTTCACGAACAAAGTGCGGCCATCTGCGGTCTCGGTGATGCCAGTGACTTCTGCGCCCTTGGGGGCCACCAAAAAGCGGCGAAGTTTGGCTTCTCCCAAAGCCGCACCCACAAAGGTCTCTTGGGTGCCGGATTGCGCCACGCCACCCACCACCATTTTGTTTTTCACGGTCACTTTGCCGCCGTCGCCCACCTGGCCCGGAATGGCCGCCAGCATCATGCAGTTGGTCTCGTCGGTCATGGCGCCATCGTCGGTTTGGATCCAGCAAATGCCAGTGGCCTTGCTGAACCACAAGCCGTCTGGGGAGGAGAACGCATTTTTGGCCGTGAGTCCGGAGATATTGGCGTCGCCCGCATCTTCTTCTGCGCCAAACAAGAAGATGTCCCAAGCAAAGGCTTTGGCGCTTGACTTGTTGTCGGCTTCTTTGAAACGGATGATGTGGCCATTGGGGTTGCCCATGCCTTTGTTGCCATCCAGGTCCATGTAAGCACGTGGGTTGGCCGCGTCCACTTGGGTGGGAGTGCGGTTGGCAGCATTGTTGTTGGTCAATGCGAAATAGATTTCGCCATTGCGGTGGTTGACAGCGCCCCACTCCGGACGGTCCATCTTGGTGGCACCCACCGCATCGGCGGCCAAGCGGGCGTTGACCAGCACATCGCCCTGATTGGAAAACTTGTAGGCACTGTGGTTGGCAATGCGCGGGTCGGCGATGTTCAACTCCAACCATTCGCCTTGGCCTGTGGCGTCAAAACGGGCCGCATACAGCTTGCCTTCGCTCAGGTATTTGTCGCCGGCCAACATGCCGCCGCCCACATCGCGGGGATCCCAGACGGCGGTGCTCACGAACTTGTAGATGTATTCGTTGCGCGAGTCGCAGCCCATGTAAAACGCCAAAGGCTCGCCCGCCTTGGGCACGCCACAAACAGCGGCTTCGTGCGCGAAGCGCCCCATGGCCACACGCTTGGCGGGTGTGGCGTTGGGGGCCAGCGGATCGATCTCAAAGTTGTAGCCAAAGGTGTTGGCTTCGTTGCGGAAATCACGCTCGGCATTGGCACCGGTGGCCGCCAGGTTCCAACGGGCGAAACGGTCGTCGGTGGCCGATACGGTGTGCCAGCCTTGGCTGATGGCTTTTTGCACACCCGCCGCAGGAGCGGCCGATGCAACGCCATAACGGCGGCGAGCAGCGACTTCTTTGGCAGACAGCCCCGTGCCTGTGCCTGTGGCCTGGAAATAAAACGCCCAGTTTTCTTCGCAACCCAAATAGGTGCCCCATGGGGTTTTGCCATGGCCACAGTTGTTCAAAGTGCCGCGCGACATGGCACCGGCAGTGTCCCAGCGTGTGACCATGAAGCTGCGAATTGCATCGATGTGCGCGCGGGGGCCGCTGATGCGCGCAGGCGTTTGGGCGGTGAAGCGGCGGTTCAGCGGTGAGTCTTGCTTGATGCGCCAGCCCTGAGGGGTTTTGACGATCTCCACCACAGAAATGCCGTGGTGGTTGATTTCTTTGAGCACTTCCAATTCCGGGCGTGAACCCAAGTCCCAGGACCCAAACTGGTCAAATTTCTTGCCACTCACGCCATTGGACGTCTGACCGTTGGGGTGCATGAAATGCGCGTCGGCAGAGCTCTCGTGGTTCACACACAGCACGGCACGGCCTGTTTCTTTCTCGGAGTAGCGGCCGTTGGCGTCGATGTAATAAATGTCCATGCCATCGTGGTGATCGCCCACCCGGCGCGACCAGTCGTCGGCTTCGGTGCCCTTGTTGGAGTAAGCGGCCAAGGCCGAATCGAGCGCATCGCCTGTGGCGTGCAAAACGCTGTACTGGTAACCAGGCGGCAGCATCACGTTGTCGAGCAAACTCTTTTCGACAGAGGGGAAACCCAAAGCCGATGGCGAAGCCGCCATGCCCGAAGTCAAGCTGGCACAGCCTGGCAGCATGGCCAGACCTGCCAAACCCAGACCACCGCGCAACAAACCGCGGCGGGCGGGGTTGTGCAGCGATTGGGCCAAGACGTCTTGGAAATGGGGGTTATCAGACGTGTTGAAAACATCATCGGCATGGTTGTGCGACATGGGTACACCTTTCAAAAATAACCATTGGATGTGAGTTCGGTGAAGAAATGATGACAAGGGCTGAGCGCATCAGCCATCGAAAACCCCCTGAAACAGATTGGGAATTTTGACCGTCATCAAACCATCACGGTTCATAGCAAGCATCAAGCTTTTCAACCCAGGAGATCCCGATGTCCAACGACATGAACAACCCGTCCGTTCACTTTGAAGATGTGCTGAAAAAAGCCATCGACAACCCCGCTCGCCGCAACATTTTGCGTGGTGGCTTGGGCCTAAGTGCCCTGTCCTTCTTAGGCCTGGCAGGTTGCGGCGGAGACACCATTGTGAATGCAGCGGCCAACCCAGCCAATGCCCTCAATTTCACAGCCACGCCATTGAATCAAAGCTACGACGGCGTATCCGTCGCCAACGGGTACAAAGTTGAGTTGTTGTACAAACTCGGCGACCCGATCAATGCCACCACCTCCGCTTATTTGAACAATGGCAGCGAAACACCCGCGTCGTTTGATTTTCGCTCTGGCGATCACCACGATGGGATGTACTTTTTCGGTATGGGCAGCAACAGCAAATGGAGCGAAAGTGTTTCGGACAAAGGCATTCTGTGCATCAACCACGAAGCCATCACGCCTTTGTTTTTACACGCCAATGGACCAACCCCTGCGACGGGTAACCGCACCGTGCCCGATGAAGTTCAAAAAGAGTTCCGCCTGCACGGTGTGAGTGTGGTGGAAGTGAACAAGGTCAATGGTGCGTTCCAGGTCAACCTGGCTTCCCCATTCAACCGCCGCATCACCACCTTGACCCCGATGGACATCGCCGGACCTCTGCGTGGCCACGACTTGCTGAAAACCAAGTACTCGCCCACCGGCGTCATGACACGCGGCACGGTCAACAACTGCGCCTCGGGCTACACCCCTTGGGGCACCTACCTGACTTGCGAAGAAAACTACGCGGGTTATTTCAAGCGCAGCAACGTGACGGGCCGCAGCCCCAATGAATTGGCCAGCGAAGCTCGCAATGGTCTCACCAGTTCATCTGGGCGCGAGCGTTGGACTTCGGTGAGCACAGCGGACGATGACTACAACCGCTGGGACATCACCATCACCGGTGCAAGTGCTGCCGATGATTTCCGCAATGCGGGCAACACCTACGGTTTCAACGTGGAAATCGATCCGTTTGCAAGTGGCAGCACACCCAAAAAACGCACGGCCATGGGCCGCTTTGCGCACGAAGGCGCTTGGGTTGCCCCCGTCACTGTGGGCAAGCCTGTGGTGTTTTACATGGGCTGTGATTCGGAAGGCGAATACATCTACAAATTCGTTTCTGCAAACAACTGGAGAGCATCGGACATCAACGGCGGATTGGCAGCAGGTGACCGGTATTTGGACGCTGGCAAGTTGTATGTGGCCAAGTTCAATGAAAACTTCACGGGTCAGTGGTTGGAATTGACCGTGAGCTTGAGTGGCACGGTCTCTGCGCCTTCTTCGACCACATTCACCTTCGGTGACGCATCCGACCCTTACCTCAACACACGTTTGTGCGCAGACAAAGTGGGCGCCACCAAAATGGACCGTCCTGAGTGGGGAGCGGTGAACCCAGCCAATGGTGAGGTGTATTTCACACTCACCAACAGCCGAAGCAAGCGCCCCGTTGCAGACACCAATGCATCCAACCCACGTTCTTACACAGACAATGCTTCGGGTACAGGCAGCACCGCAGGAAACTGGAACGGTCACATCATCCGCTGGCGCGAGAACAACAGCAATCCTGCGGCGCTGACATTTGACTGGGACATCTACGTTTTTGGTGCTGAAAGCGATGACCTGAACAATGCCAACGTGAACCTGTCGGGTTTGACCGCCGAGAATTATCTGTCGAGTCCTGATGGTTTGTGGTTCTCGGAAAAGACCGGCATCATGTACATCCAGACCGATGACGGCCAATTTACCAACGAAACCGACGGCCAAGGCACGACGTGCATGCTTTTGGCGGCCATTCCCGGTCAAGTGGGCGACGGCAGTTCTGTCGCTGTTGTCAACACCGTGGGCGCAGCAACACAGACCGTCACCACCCGCGTGGGCAAAGTGGGCCAACTCAAGCGTTTGCTGACTGGGCCACTTGATTGTGAAATCACTGGCATCACCGAAACCCACGATGGCAAGGCCCTGTTCATCAACATCCAGCACCCAGGTGAGGGCACAGGCAGCTCGTCTTACCCGGGAACGTCTATCAGCAATCCTGTCAGCAGCTGGCCTTACAGCAGCACCGGTAATGGCAACCCCGCCACGCCCACCACCGCCAAAAGCGGACGTCCTCGTTCGGCGACCATCGTGCTGACACGCATCGACGGCGGTGTGATTGGCACCGACTTCACCTTGTCTTGAACCACATCACCATGAGGTGAAAAACCAGCCCCCATCTCGTCTGAGGTGGGGGCTTTTTTCAGAGGCTCACAGGTTTGGTGCATTCACTTCATCGAAACCGCCACTTGACCCCCACTTGCAGCCTGGTGTTTTCTGGCTCGTAAGAGACCACGCGTTGTCCTGCCGCGTGCATGATTTGCACATTGGAATCATCCACCCAAGTCCAGCGCGCATAGGGTTCGAGTTCGCCCTGACTGGTGATGAATTTTTGACTTATTCGAACGTAAGCGCCTTTGCGCTGGGTATGGGTCACATCTTGGAAACGTGAACTCGCTTGCGACAACCGGGACACATGCTCCCCCCACAAGAGCCAACCTGCATCGACAATCCATCGCTGATCACCGACCGATTGCCAACGAACTGGCAACCACCATTGGGTCGACAGTCGGTCATAGCCGACAAAACCCAAACTGCTTGTGCCACGCAAAAAGTTGGCGTGTGTGTGCAATGCCAAGCCGTACTGCCACTGCAGTTGATTTGAAGGTGCTCTGAACGCACGCCATCGGGTGTCAATATTGGGCACGCGGTTCATGCGACCCGATTCCGCACTGCTGTAATCTTGCAGGCCAAGTAGCGCATCGGCCTCCAAGCTGTAGGGACCCCAACTCTGGCTTTGCCAGTGCAAGCCCAACTCAGGGCCTTTCAATTGCATTTTCGCTTCGCTGTAATTCTGCCAACCTGCACTCAGCTGCCAATCGCCCAAAGTGCGATCCGTCTGCGCTTGGGTCGCACCTGCGCAAGCGAGCAACAAAACAGTTGTGCAAAACCTCCGTGACGGATGTACGCCCAACCGACCCACACACCGAACGCAGCCCACCATTGAGAACATGGCTCCCCTTTCAACACCGTTAAACCATTGTGGTGCTTGTCTTTGACCGCTTGACGACAAAGGCCATGCCATACATCGGCAAGGCCTTTGTCCCACCAGTGCACTTTGTCATCCGAATGTCACATTCACCCCTCACAATTCGACTGTCATCGAATTGAAGAAATGGAGTTGCCATGAAAGTCGGAATCAACGGAATGGGCCGCATTGGCCGTTTGGCCTTGCGTGCGGCCATGGGCGCTGCCGAGCGCCAGTCGGACGACCCCCGCGCCGGCAACCGCTTGGAGGTGGTGCACCTGAACGAGCTCAAAGGCGGCGCAGCGGCCACCGCGCACTTGCTGGCCTTTGACAGCGTGCAAGGCAAGTGGCGCGAGCACATCGAAGCCGAGGGCGACAGCCAAATTCGCATCGGCGATCGCACCTTGGGTTTCTCGTCTCACGCCAACCCGGCCGACATCCCTTGGGGTGACCTGGGCGTGGACGTGGTGCTCGAATGCACGGGTAAATTTTTGACGCCCGAAACGATTCAAGGCCACTTGGACCGGGGCGCCAAGCGCGTGATCGTGGCCGCGCCCGTCAAGGTGGGTGATGTGCTGAACATCGTGGTGGGCATCAACCACACGCTGTACAACCCGGCCAAAGACCGCATCGTCACGGCCGCGTCCTGCACCACCAACTGCCTGGCCCCGGTGGTCAAAGTGGTGCACGAGGCCATTGGCATCAAGCACGGCCAAATCACCACCATCCACGACCCGACCAACACCAACTTGGTGGTCGATGCGCCGCACAAAGACTTGCGCCGCGCCCGCAGCGCCATGATGAGCCTGGCACCCACCACCACCGGCAGCGCCACGGCCATCGCCCTGATTTACCCCGAACTCAAGGGCAAACTCAACGGCCACGCGGTGCGCGCCCCGGTGCTCAATGCCTCGCTGACCGACTGCGTGTTCGAGATGAAGCGCGAAACCAGCGCCGAAGAAGTCAACGCCTTGTTTGCCGCTGCAGCCCGTGGCCCCTTGGCGGGCATCTTGGGTTATGAGCCCCGCCCCTTGGTCAGCGTGGATTACGCCCGCGACACGCGCAGCGCCATCGTGGACGCGCTGTCGACCCTGGTGACCGACGGCACGCTGCTGAAAATTTACGCTTGGTACGACAACGAGATGGGCTACGCCTGCCGCATGGTCGATCTGGCCTGCCACATGAACGAGGTCGGTATCTGAGATGAACGCTGCTGAACGCCCCCAGGGCGGCATCACCGCCGCTGAACGCCAATACGGCATCGTCACCGCGGCGTATTGGGGCTTCACCCTGACCGACGGCGCTTTGCGCATGTTGGTGCTGTTGCACTTTTACAAGCTGGGCTACTCGCCCTTCACCTTGGCCTTTTTGTTCTTGCTCTACGAAGGTGCGGGTGTGTTGGCCAACCTGATTGGGGGCTGGCTGGCCACGCGCTTTGGCATTGCCCGCATGCTCACCGTGGGCTTGGTCACGCAGATCATCGGCTTTGGTTTGCTGTCGGCCTTGCAACCGGAGTGGACCGCGACCCTGTCGGTGGCCTGGGTGGTGTTGGCGCAAGGCGTCTGCGGCGTGGCCAAAGACCTGACCAAAACGGCCAGCAAGTCGGCCATCAAGATCACTCAAGCGCAAGCCAAAGACCAAGGCAACGGCCAGCTGTTCAAGTGGGTGGCTTGGTTCACTGGCAGCAAAAATGCCATGAAGGGCTTTGGCTTTTTCTTGGGCGGTTTGCTGCTGGAGACGCTGGGGTTTCAGGGTTCGCTGTGGGCCATGTCGGGTCTCTTGGCGCTGGTGCTGGTGGGAGTGGTGAGCAGCTTGCCACCCATGATGGGCAAGAGCAAGGCATCGGGCTCGGCCAAAGAGCTGTTTGCCAAAAACCCGGGCATCAACGCCTTGGCGGCCGCCCGCGTGGCTTTGTTTGGGGCGCGTGATGTGTGGTTTGTGGTGGGTGTGCCCGTGTTTCTCTACTCCGTGGGCTGGACCTTCACCATGGTGGGCGGCTTTTTGGCGGCTTGGACGATTGGTTATGGCTTGGTGCAAGCGCTGGCGCCACAGATCGTGCGCCGCAGCGCCGATGGCCTGAGCCGCGAGGTGCCCGCAGCACGCTGGTGGTCGGCGGTGCTCACGCTCATTCCGCTGGGCATTGCAGCGGCCATGTATTGGCAAGCGCCGCAGCTGCCCTGGTGGGTGGTGGGGGGCCTGAGTTTGTTCGGCTTCGCTTTTGCCATCAACTCTTCGGTGCACAGCTATTTGGTGCTGGCCTATGCGGGCTCTGAAAAAGCAGCCGAAGACGTGGGTTTTTATTACGCCGCCAACGCGCTGGGCCGCTTCATGGGCACGCTGCTGTCAGGTTTGCTGTACCAATGGGGTGGCCTCCTGTACGCACTCCTTGGCTCAGCCTTGATGCTGCTCTTGTGCTGGCTGGCGACACTGCGTTTGCCCATGGGCTTGCTCACACACACGTCAAACCAAGAAGTCACACCATGAACCCTATTTCTTTGTTCAACGCCATGGACGAAGACGTGGCAGTGAAGGCCTTGGCGGCTTTGGCGCAAAGCTCGCGCCTCAAAGTGTTTCGCGCCATCGTGGGCACAGGCCCCGAGGGCATTCAACCCGGGCAGTTGTCTTTGGCACTGGACATTCCAGCCAACACGCTGTCTTTTCACCTCAAAGAATTGCACCACGCGGCACTGGTCAGCGTGCAACGCGAAGGCCGCTTTTTGCGCTACCGCGCCGATCTGGCCGCCATGCAAAGCCTGATGGATTTTTTGACCGCCCATTGCTGCCAAGGGGTGCCCTGCGGCGACCCCCTCAATCTGACTTGCGAATCGGACAGTTGCTGAGCACCCATCACCCCAACAGGGCAGCGACCAGGGCAGGCTGGAACAAGGTGGAACAGCCCACCCTGTCATCACACCTTCACAATTCCGTCACATAATCTGGCCTTTATCTGTCAACGCTGGTCCCACTGCATGCAAACCAAGTCTCTTTACGCCGCCATCGACCTGGGGTCGAACAGTTTCCGGCTGGAGATAGGTCAGATGGATGCCGGTCAATTGCGGCGGGTGGAATACATCAAAGAAACCGTGCGGCAGGGCAATGGCTTGGATGCAGAGCGCAACCTGACCGAAGACGCCATGACGCGGGGCTGGGAGTGTTTGGCCCGCTTTGGCGAGCGGATTTCCGGGTTCAAACCCAACCAGGTGCGCGCAGTGGCCACCCAAACACTGCGCGAAGCACGCAACCGCGACGAGTTTTTGGCCAAGGCCAAACGCATGCTGGGCTTTCCCATCGAGGTGATTGCCGGACGCGAAGAAGCACGACTGATTTATTTGGGCGTCTCGCACTTGTTGCCTCAGTCCAATGAGCGTCGCTTGGTGGTGGACATTGGCGGTCGGTCGACCGAAATGATTTTGGGCCAGCATGAACACGCGACCACCTTGGAGTCTTACAGGGTGGGCAGCGTGGGGTGGTCCATGAAGTATTTCCAGGATGGTTTGTGGACAAGCGCCGCTTTCAAAGCCGCTGAGATTGCGGCCAAAGCGGTGTTGGACGAAGCCCAGTTGTTGTTCAACCGCCAGCATTGGGACAAGTGCTACGGCTCCTCTGGCACCGCAGGGGCCGTGTCCGATGTGTTGACCGCTGCAGGCTGGCAGGAAGGTTTGATCACACGGGAGGGTTTGGCCTGGCTGAAAGACCGTTTGCTCAAAGCACAAAAGCCCGACAACCTGCGCCTCGATGGCGTCAAAGAAGACCGCAAACCCGTCATTGGCGGTGGTTTGGCCGTTTTGCAAGCGGTGTTTGACTTGCTGCAAATTGACGAGATGCACGTGGCACAAGGTGCGCTTCGCCACGGCGCCTTGTTTGACCTGATTGACCGCGAAGGCATGCACGATGTGCGCTCGTCCATGGTGGACGCTTTGGCGCAGCGCTTTGGCACAGACAAGTTGCAGGCTGAGCGCGTTTCGCGAACCGCCCAACACCTGCTGCAAACGCTGATTCCAGAAACCACGGTCACCCCCGCTGCAGAGCGTCAGCGGTATATGCAAAAGCTCCATTGGGCTTGCCAATTGCACGAAATTGGCATGCGCATATCGCACAGCGATTACCACAAGCACGGTGCCTACATTTTGGACAACACCGACTTGCAAGGTTTCACCATGGACGAATTGCACCGCCTGAGCCAATTGGTCTTGGGGCACCGTGGCAAGCTGCGCAAACTGGAGTCCGAACTCGAGGACGCCAGCTTTGTGCTGCAACTCATGGCGCTGCGCATCGCGGTCATTTTGTGCCATGCCCGCCGCGATCCAGACCTGTCAGGCCTGAGCATGGCGTGCGATCAGCATCGACGCACCACGCATTTGACCCTCCAGTCGGACTGGGCCGAACTGTGGCCGCAATCGGCGCACCTGCTGCGTGAAGAGAAAAATGCCTGGTTCAAAACCGACTGGGGCTTGCAGGTTCAAACGGATTGAAGGTCTGCGCGGCGGCGCCTGCGAAGGCTTGGTGGGTACTGGGGCACGGGGCACTTGCCAAAAATGGTACAACTGTATAAACTGTATGCACCGTTAATTTCGAGAGTTTTTTGATGAACACCCCTACCCCCGCCAAAGCCAAGGTCGCCACAACAACCCAAAAAGCAGCCCCACGCCAAGCCGCACCGCTCAAAGCCGCGAGCCCAGCCACGCCCAGCAAGGCCGTGCGCAAAGCTGCTCCCAAAGCTGCTCCCAAAGCTGCTCCCAAAGCTGCTCCCAAAGCTGCTCCCAAAGCAGCAGCACCCGCCAAAACCACTCAAGCGGCCACAGCACCTGCCACTGCGCCAGTCAAAGCAAAAACGGCTGCACCCAAGCCCTCCGCCAGCCCAGCCAAGCCTTTGAAAGACAAAAAAGTCAAAGTGGTGCGCGACAGTTTCACCATCCCCAAAAGTGAACTTCTGCAAATCGGAGAGTCCAAAAAGCGTGCGCTGACCTTGGGCGTGGAGATCAAGAAGAGCGAATTGATCCGCGCAGGCTTGCAAGCGCTGACCAGCATGAACGATGCCGCCTTCAAGAAAGCGCTGGCCAGCGTGCCCACCATCAAGACAGGGCGTCCTGCCAAGTCCTGATACTCAGAGGCGATCGGAGCAGAGCACGGCCTGCAGCAATGTTTGGCCTTGCCCTTCCCGGTTTCGTCTGCGCACCCACCACACAGCCCCCTTGCGGATGCTGCAAGCGGGCTCTGACATGCCCAGCAGTTGGGCCATCACCGCCCCCAATGTGGGTTGATGGCCCACCACCAACACGGGGTATTTGGCATCCGGCCAACCGGCTGTTTCCAACACATCGGCCACCGAAGCGCCGGGTGACAAAGCATCGCGCACTTTGTATTTGCGCCCCAATACCCGCACTGTTTGTTCGGCCCGCACCGCGGGACTGCTGAGCACGCGCGTGCCTTGCGGCAATTGGCTTTCCAGCCACACCGCCATGCGCTCAGCTTGCTTTTTGCCGCGCGGGGTCAAGACCCTGTTCATGTCATCCTCGCCGGGTTCCGCCTCGAAGGCTTCGGCATGTCGCCAAACAATCAGGTCCATGGTCTTCAGTCCTTGAGGGGGGCTGCACTGTAGCGTTGCATCAAAGCGTTTTGTGCGCCATGGCCCGGACCGGTCAAATCCACGCGGTGGTACTGGCCGTCAGAGGCCAAGTCCCAAGCGTCACGGCGGTCGTGCAGGTAGGCGATCAAACATTCGTCGATGATGCGCTGGCGCAGGGCAGGGTCATTCACCGGCCACGCCAACTCGATCCTGCGCGTCATGTTGCGGCTCATCCAGTCGGCACTCGACAGGTAGAGCGATTCAGTTTGCCCCGCGCAAAAATAGAACACACGGGAGTGCTCTAAAAAGCGGCCGATGACCGAGCGCACGCGGATGTTCTCACTCAAGCCCGCCACACGGGCAGGCAGCATGCAAGCACCCCGCACAATCAAATCGATCTTGGCGCCTTGTTGGCCTGCCTTCAAAAGCGCTTCAATCAAAGGCACGTCGGTCAAGGCATTCATCTTGATGACGATCCGACCGAGCAAGCCACGCGAGGCGGCATCACCCGCCGCTGCAATGCGCTCAACCATGTCCGCGTGCAAATGGAATGGGGCCACCAGCAGGCGTTTCATTTTGGGCAAGCGGCTTTGGCTGGCCAAGTGGCTGAACAACTGGTCCATATCGGCCGTGATCAAGGGATCGGCCGTGAGGTAGCTGATGTCGGTGTACAGCGAAGCCGTGCGGCGGTTGTAGTTGCCGGTTGACAAATGGCCGTACCGCTTGAGGGCGCGGCCCTCGCGACGGGTGATCAACAGCATCTTGGCGTGGGTTTTGAGGCCCACAATCCCATACACCACCTGCACGCCAATCGATTCGAGCTTCTCTGCCCAATTGATGTTGGCCTCTTCGTCAAATCGGGCTTTGAGCTCCACCACAGCGGTGACTTCTTTGCCTCGGCGCACCGCTTCTCGGAGCAAATCCATCATGGTCGGATCACTGCCTGCACGGTAAATGGTTTGCTTGATGGCCAAGACGTTGGGGTCCATGACGGCTTCACGCAAAAAGGCCAGCACACCATCGAAGGTCTCAAAGGGCTGGTGAATCATCACATCGCCCGCTTTGAGGCGCGTGAAAATTGAACCGTGCTGCGGCAGCTGTGCCGGGAAGCTGGCTTTGTAGGGCGGAAAGAGCAACTCGGGGGCGTTGACCAAATCAATCAGCTGCATCAACCGGACAAGATTGACGGGGCCGTTGACCTTGAACACTGACGATTCGGGCAGTTGGAATTCTTTGCGCAAAAATTCGGCCAATTTGGGCGCGCAGTTGGCCGAGACTTCCAAGCGAACCGCTTGACCGTAATTGCGGTGCTCCAAGCCTTGACGCAAAGCCATGCGCAAGTTGGCGATCTCGTCTTCGTCGACCGCCAAATCTGAATTGCGTGTGACCCGGAATTGAGAAAACTGACCCACTTCTCGCCCAGGGAACAACTCAGCGAGGTGGGCCCGAATGACACTGGAGAGCAGGACAAAAGCAGTTGTGCCATCGCAGACGCGTGCAGGCAATGGGATCAAGCGAGGCAAGACGCGAGGGACTTTGACAATGGCAATTTCGTTCGAGCGGCCAAAAGCGTCTTTGCCCGACAACTGCACAATGAAGTTCAAGGACTTGTTGGCCACCTGAGGAAAGGGGTGCGCAGGGTCCAGACCCACAGGCACCAGCAAGGGCTGGACCTCGCGCTGAAAGTAACTGCGGACCCATTGGCGCTGGGCAGCGCTGCGCTCGTTGTGCGACAGGATTCGGTAACCATTGCGCTGCAAGGTGGGCAGCAGTTCGTCGTTGTACAAGGCGTACTGCCGCGCAATCATGGCACTGGTTTTGTCTGCCAACGCAGACAAAGAAGCTTGGGTGTACGGGCCCGATTTGATGCCCTGCAAACTGCCCATCACATGGGGCTCTGCCCGCACTTCAAAAAACTCGTCCAAATTGGAGGACACAATGCACAAATAGCGCAAACGCTCGAGGACAGGCACTTCCGGACGGTGCGCCCAATCCAGCACACGTTCGTTGAATGCCAAGATGCTCAGATCCCGATCCAGCAGTGCGGCGTGGTTGTTTTCGGAGTTTGTCACGTGTGTTGAATGAGGCATGGCTCAGTATGAATGAATTTGAAAATCATTCTAAGAAAGCGTCATGTCAATTTGATGACAAATTTGTGAATCAGCGCCCTGTCTGATTTGTCGAAATGGGAACCAGGTTTTTCACAAAGAGTTCGACCGTCTTGGGCCAACCAAACGCTTCGGCTCTTTGCCTGGCTTCAGACCGGCTCACCGCTTGACACCCCTCCACGGCCGCCCTCAGGTCTTCAGAGAGCACACCGCCCTGCACTTGGCCCTCAGACCCCCCCAAGACCTGCAGGGGACCATCGACCGGGTAGGCGGCCACCGGCGTGCCACACGCCATGGCTTCGAGCATGACCAAACCAAACGTTTCGTTGCGCGATGGAAACACGAACACATCGGCAGCCGCGTAGACCTTGGCCAACTTGTGACGAGGCAGCACACCCATCCACAACACCTTGGGGTAACGCGATTTGAGTTGCTCTTCCAAAGGCCCCACACCACAAACAATCTGGGTGCCGGGCAACTTCAGGTCCAAATAGGCATCGATGTTTTTTTCGTAAGACACACGGCCCACATACAGGGCGTAAGGCCGCGCATGGCCTTTCAGTTCCGGGATGTCCAAGGGTTGCGCGTGGTGTTCGAACAAACCCAGGTCGACGCCGTGCGTCCATGGCTTGAGAGCTTGAAAGCCTCGACTTTTCAGCATGTCGAGCACACCGTGTGTCGGCACCATCACCCCTGAGGACGGTCGATGGAAGTGTCGAAACAAGCCATACCCCACAAACAAGGGGACGCGAAGTGCGGCTTTCAAGATTTCAGGAAACTTGGTGTGAAAAGCCGTGGTGAATTTCCAACCCCTTTTCAGGCAATGCTTGCGGGCGGCCCAACCCAAGGGGCCTTCGGTGGCAATGTGGACCGCCTCCGGCTGCAAGGCATCGAGCATGGCTGCCAAGGCTTTGTAAGGGCGAACCGCCAGGTCTATGCCCGCATAGCCGGGGCATGGACGGTTTTTGAATTGCCCGGGATGCAACACACTGACCTGCACACCCATCGGGCCCAAAGCCTCCACCAGTTCATGCAGCGTGGTCACCACGCCATTGATCTGCGGGTGCCAAGCGTCGGTGATCAGGGCCAACTTCATGCCGCCACCGCCTCCACGGCAGGCGCGCGGTTCACGACCACCGCCTGTGCGCCCCAATAGACGATTTCCAGACGGCCATCCATGTGTTCAACCAAAGCGGTTCGACTTTCGACCCAATCGCCATCGTTGCAATACAAGGTGCCGTTCACATCCCTGATTTCAGCATGGTGAATGTGTCCGCAGACCACGCCATCAAAGCCCCGGCGTTTGGCCTCTTGGGCCACGGCCACCTCAAAGTCGCTGATGAAATTCACCGCTTTTTTGACTTTCAACTTGAGGTAGGCCGACAAAGACCAGTATTCGAGCCCGATGCGCGCCCTGAAACTGTTCAGGTGCCGATTGAGCCGCAAGGTCAACTCGTACAACCAATCGCCCACATAGGCCAACCACTTGGCGCACTGGATCACGCCATCAAAGTGGTCGCCATGCACCACCCAGAGTTTCATGCCCGTGGCGGTGATGTGGGTGGTGTCATGCTCGACCTCCACGCCTCCGAAAGCATGGCCGACAAAGTGCCGGGCAAACTCATCGTGGTTGCCCGGGACATAAATCACACGGCAACCTTTGCGGGCGCGGCGCAACAATTTTTGCACCACATCGTTGTGGCTTTGCGGCCAAAACCAACGCCTGCGCAGCTGCCAGCCGTCCACGATGTCGCCCACCAAATACAGCACATCGCTCGGGTGGTGCTTCAAAAAATCCAGCAAAGCCTCGGCCTGAAACCCGGGCGTGCCGATGTGCAGGTCTGAAATAAAAATGGCACGCAGCCTGGGCTGGCCAGGCGGCACATCGTCATCGTCGTGCGATGCGGGCTCCTGCCCGCTGGACAAAGATGCACCCAAAAATGCCTCGGGCAAACTGGCCAAAGGCGTTTTCAGCAGCATCTGCTGGGGTAAGGGGCTGAGCGAGGCCATCAGGGCATGTCCGGGAAAAAATGCTTGCGGTAACGCGCGGGCAAATCTGCGGTTCTCATCATCATCGGCAAGTCGGCCGTGTTGAAGTCGGGATCCCAAGCGGGTGCACCCAGGACTTTGGCACCCAGTTTCAAATAGCCGCGAATCAGCGCGGGTGGGGCGATGGGCAGCTTGTGGTCCAAGGCCTCCACCGGCAGCGGCAAGCGGGGGCGCACATGGTATTGGATGTCTGCCAAATGGGTCTGGCGCAGTTGGTGCCAGATGCTGGCCGCCACGTCGCCACTGACGACACCGTTGTGCAGCATGGGAATGCTCGCGCAACCCATCATGGTGTCCAAACGGTTGCGGTCCATGAACTCGAACAAAGCACCCCAAAGGGCCATGACCACACCCCCGTGGCGGTGATCCCTGTGCACACAGCTTCGGCCCAACTCGACCATGCGCTTGCGCATGTCGCGCAAGCGTGTCAAGTCAAACTCTGTATCGCTGTAGGTGCTGCCCACCCGCTTGGCCTGGGCTGGGGTGAGCACGCGGTAGGTCCCGATCACTTGGCCCGTCTGCGCTTGCTTGACGAGCAAATGCTCACAGTAGTCGTCGAACAAGTCCACGTCATGACCTGGCACCAGGGTGGACAAACGGGCACCCATTTCGGTACCGAACACTTCAAAGCGGAGTTTTTGTGCTTCGCGAACTTCGTCTTGGTGACGGGCCCAGGTCACGACCAGGGCTTTTTTGTCGGGTCGCGCCGAAAATTCAACGCCCGGGCTGAGCTGCCCGGATGAACCCATGGGCTGGGGCGCACTGGCTGGCGCAGATACGAATACAGGATGGGTCAACTCTTTCACGCTCGGGCCTCCTTGGAATCCATGCGCTGATGGTCCCCAAAGGCAGTGACATGAAAAAGTCTTTTTCGTTAAATTTCCGTGACGGTGAAAAAGGCGAGAAGGCTTTCCACAGGCATCAAAGCATCATGCTCAACTGGAACACCGAGTTGGGCGCTTTGGGCATGACCGGTGCAGGCAGCGGTTTCAAGCGGAACTGGCCGAGCATGGAGGACACGCGGGCGTCGCGGGGCATGAAGGGGATGGCCACATCGTCCAAAGTTTGGGAAGCCAGTGCCTGTTGCAGGTGGCGCTGAATGTCGGCCTCCAGGGCTTTCATCGGATGGGTGTCGTCGGGGTACACCTCATCAAAACTGTGCAGCACTTCAAAGTGTTTGACCACATCCCACAGTGTGATGTCTTCAGGGTTGCCGCGAATTTGGTAGCCGCCCCCAGGTCCACGGTGAGCCCGAATCAAACCGGCTTCGCGCAACTCTTTCAGGATGGACTCGGTGTAAGAAGAGGACAAACCCAGACCCGAGGCAATTTCCTCGGTGGTCACCGGCTCCACCGCCGAACGCGAAGTGATGAAAACCGCAATGTCGACGGCTTTGGCTGTTTTCTTCAAGATCATGGGGTGCTCCTCTGTTGTGTGGCCATTGTATAACTTCACGCATTTAAATCCACTCAAAATGTAATTTATTTGAATTTTTTCTGAATTTAATCTAAAATATCTACTCAATACATAAACAAAACTCCCACATGCTCGCCACTCCTCCCGCGCTTTACCGCATTGGTGCGGTCTCCAAGATCAGCGGTGTCCCTGTTCCCACGCTGCGCATTTGGCAGACACGTTACAAGGCCTTCTCCCCCGCTACGTCGCAGGGACAACACCGGCTCTACAACGACGAGGATCTGCACAAGGCGGCTTTGTTGAAGACACTGACCGGGCAGGGCCACGGCATTCGCTTGATCGCGGGCTTGGACAACGCTCAACTGCAACAACTGTTGCAAACCAGCGCCGACCTGGGCCGCACGGCGCAACACCGCAGCACGCCCGCCCAAGCCATGCCCGCACCTTCGACCCTCGCATGGGGCGTGGTGGGTCTTGCACTGGCCGAACGGCTCCAATCTGCGCAATTCCAAACGCACAGAACTGGTCAAGCGCTCCCCATCCAGCAGATCGGGGCCAATCTGGAGGAGGCCAGCCAATGGCGCTTGGAGGCCCCTCTGGATGTGTTGATGGTGTCGGTCAACAGCTTGAACGATCAGGCTGCCCAAAAACTGGTGGCGCTCGCTGAACGACTCGGCGTCAGGCGCACGGTGGTGCTTTACGGTTTTGGTCAGAAGAATGCCCTGGCCTATTTGTCCAACGCTTCGTGCCTGGTCCACCGCAACACCTTGGACGATGCGACTTTGGCAGAGATTGTCCAAAGCGCTCGGCCTGCGCCTGTCGCGCACGTGCGTGCATGGGGGGACAACAACCAGCCCATTCCAGCGCGGCAATTTTCAGATGCGGTTTTGCAAAGGGTGGCAAACATCCCCAGCCAAGTGCTGTGCGAATGCCCACGCCATGTGGCGGAACTCATCGGTCAACTCGGGCGGTTTGAAGACTACAGCCGCGAGTGCCTGAACCAAAGCCCCAAAGACAAGGACTTGCACGCTCAGTTGAACACCATGGCGGCCACGGCCAGGGCGCTCTTCGAAGACGCTTTGCGCATGGTGGCGACACACGAAGGTATTTCTCTGCAAGACCTGCCTTGAAAGAGGCGCGTCACAGCCCGCCATGAAACGCCACGTTGCCGCCACCCTTTTGAGCATTTCGGGCCTGTTGGTCTTGGACAGCCACATCCACTGGGTGCCACATGACCACGGCACTTTGCTGGAGGTCAGTGGCCGGGTGGTGGATGCCCGGGGATGGGCGTCCGAGCAATGGCGCCGTTGGCGCACCCCATGTCCAAGGCCTGAAAGAAATGAAGCGCCAGACCCTGCCATGGGCGAGTTGCTGAGAACCATCCAACAACACAGTCTGCCCGACTCGCTGGAGGCACAACTTGTGCAAGTGCAAACGCAAGGCGACTGGGCCATGGCCGAGGTGACTTTCAAAACCCTGAACCCCAGCATCGTGGTGCTGCGCCAGTCGGCGGGCGCATGGCGCATTCAGGACCGCGCCGTTTGGAGCGGCTCTACCGCGCCTTGGCATGCGGCTGACTTCGTGCGCCGTTACTTGCGGCAGCAAGCGCCTGATGTGCCCGAAACCCTGTTGGCTTGCTTTGCGATCGACCAGAGCCGCTACGGCCAAGGGCCCGGTGGCTTGGGCCCGGTGGATGTGACCAGGACAGACCGTCCATGACGTACCGGCTTGTTTGGTTCAAACGCGACTTGCGCGTGCATGACCACGCGGCACTGGCGCATGCGGCGGCAGGTGGACCCGTGCTGGCCCTCTACATCGTCGAGCCCGGTCTTTGGGCGCAGCCCGATGCGGCCTTGCAACACTTTGAGTTTGTGCGCGAATCTCTGACCGAGCTGGACCGTGCGCTTCAAGCGCTGGGCGGCGGCTTGCAAGTGCGTGTGGGGCCTGCGGTGCAGGTGCTGGCCGCCCTGCACACGCAAGCGCCGTTCACAGAATTGGTGGCACACGAAGAAATCGGCAACGCCTTCACCTACGCGCGCGATCTGCAAGTGGCCGCGTGGTGCCGCAGTGCGGGTGTGGGTTGGACCGAGTTGCCGCAGTTCGGCGTGGTGCGGCGCTTGAAAAGCCGCAGCACCTGGCAAGCCCGCTGGGAGGCGCACATGGCGGCACCGCAAGCGTTTGTGCCTGCGGTGCAATTTTTCAATCCCCCCCTCAGCCAAGGGCCCGAGCGCATGACGCCGCCGCCCGGCCTGCAGCACAACCCGCCTGAGCGTCAACGGGGTGGGCGCAGCCAGGCGCTCGAGACCTTGCACAGTTTTTTGGATGCGCGGGCGCTGGGTTACCGGGGCGGCATCTCGTCGCCACTGTCATCGCCCACGGCGTGTTCTCGCTTGTCGGCTTACCTGGCTTATGGCTGCATCAGCCTGCGCGAAGTGGTGCAAAGCACACGCGCTGCGCTCGATGCCCTGCCCCCACAAGCCAGCAGGCACCGCGCCGGACTCATCGGCTTCATCAGCCGTTTGTATTGGCATTGCCATTTCATCCAGAAGCTCGAAAGCGAGCCCGAAATCGAGTGGCGCAACATGCACCGGGGTTACGACGGCTTGCGCGAAGACGGCTGGAACGATGCCCACTTTGCGGCCCTGACCTCGGCCCGCACCGGCTGGCCCATGGTGGATGCTTGCGTGGTCATGCTCTACCAAACCGGGTGGCTGAACTTCCGCATGCGTGCCATGCTGGTGTCGGTGGCGGCTTACCCGCTGTGGCTGGACTGGCGGCCGGTGGGCCAGTGGCTGGCCACGCAGTTTCTGGACTACGAGCCCGGCATCCACTGGAGCCAGCTGCAAATGCAGTCGGGCACCACCGGCATCAACACCACACGGGTGTACAACCCCATCAAGCAAGCGCAAGACCACGACCCCAAAGGCATTTTTGTGCGCCGCTGGCTGCCCCACATGCGCCGCGTGCCCGACACCTGGCTGTTTGAGCCTTGGCGCATGCCGCCTGAGGTGCAACGCCACTGTGGCCTGACCGTGGGCAGTGGGCCAGACGATGACATTCCCCTGCCGGTGGTGGATTTGGCAGAGGCCACGCGCAACTCCAAAGCCGCGCTGCACGAGCGCCGGGCCGAACCCGGTGTGAAGGCAGGCAAAAAAGCCATCGTCGAGAAACACGCTTCGCGCCAACATGGCAACGGCGCACAACGTGACGTGTTCATCCGCGACCCGGACAACCCCAAGACCGGCCGCCGAAAGTCGGCCATGTCCTCTTCAGACAAGACCCCAGCCAGCAATCAGCTGGGCTTTGATTTTTAAAAATCATGCGCACCACCCTCTACTGGTTCCGAAACGACTTGCGCTTGCATGACCAACGCGCCCTCCAGCAAGCCATTGCGCACGCCCAGGCCCATGGCCAAGCCCTGCTGCTGGTGTACGTGCACGAACCCGTGCAAGACGAGCCCACTGCCTGGGGCTTTCGCCGCATGGGCGCGCACCGCAGGCGCTTTCTGGCCGACACGCTGCAAGACCTGCAAACTTCATTGCTGGGCCTGGGCCAGCGCCTGGTGCTGCTGCACGGTCACGTGGCCGAGGTGTTGCCCACCTGCGCACGCGCAGTGCAAGCCGACACCGTGTTTTGCGAAGACATCCCAGCGCCCGAAGAGCAAGCCCAGGTGCAGGCCCTGATCGGTGCGGGCCTCAGCGTCCAAAGTCTGTGTCAGTCCAGCCTGATCGAACCGGGCGCCCTGCCCTTTGCGGCCGCAGACATGCCGCAAGTCTTCACCGAGTTTCGCCAGCGCATCGAATCCAAGGGGCTCAAACCCTTGACGCCGCTGCCCGCGCCCACCCAGCTGCCTGCGCCGCCGATCGACAGCTTGACCGCTTTGCCTGGCTGGACAGACAGCCCATTCACCCTGCTGCAAGCCCACACCGGTGACGACGCACATGGGCGTTCGAATTTTCCGTACACGCAAGCACCATGCCGTGGTGGCGAGACCCGCGCTTTGGCCCACCTGCACAACTACCTGACGCCGCCTTGGCCCGACCGCTACAAACAAACCCGCAACGCCCTGCAAGGCCAGCACACCAGCAGTCACTGGTCGCCCTGGCTGGCCACGGGTGCGGTGTCGGCCCGCCGCATTTGGGCCGAGCTCCAGGCCTACGAACACACACACGGCAGCAACGACGGCACGTATTGGCTGTGGTTTGAGCTGCTGTGGCGCGACAACTTCCGCATGCTGCATTGGCAACACGGCCCCCAACTCTATGCGGCGCGGGGTCTGTCCAACTTGCCCCAGCCCTCGCACTTCCCCAAGGACTTTGCACGCTGGTGCAGCGGCCAAACCGGCGAGCCCATCGTGGACGCCGGCATGCGCGAGCTGGCCGCCACCGGCTTCACCTCCAACCGCATGCGACAAATCGTGGCCAGCTTTTTGGTGCACGACTTGTCTTGCGACTGGCGCGCGGGAGCCGCCTGGTTTGAGTCGCAACTGGTGGACTTTGACGTGTGCAGCAACCAAGGGAACTGGCTGTATGTCAGCGGCCGGGGCACCGACCCAAGGGCCGGACGACGCTTCAACCCCAGCAAACAAACCCAGGACCACGACGCACAAGGGCGCTATCGGCAAGTCTGGCTGGCCTGATAATCGTGCGCATGTATGCCATCCAATCTTGGGGAGACACCCTGCGCCTGCTGGTCGAGCTGTCGGCCACTGCAGCATTTGCACTTTCAGGTCTGATGGAAGCGGCTCGCAAGCAACTCGATGCGGTGGGCGTTTGCGTCGTGGCTTTCCTGGCCGCATTTGGCGGTGGCACGCTGCGCGACCTGCTGCTCGACCAACGCCCCTTTTTTTGGGTGCAACACACCGAAATGCTTTGGGGTGTCTTCGCGCTTTGTGTGGTGGCCATGCTGTTCATGCGCCAGCGGCATTTTGAAGTGACCGAAAAAGCCATCCTCTGGCCCGATGCTGTGGGCCTGGGTTTGTTCACGGCCACCGGGGTGCACCACGCTCTGCAAGCGCTCATGCCACCGGTGGTGGCCGTGCTCATGGGCCTGATCACCGGCGTGTTTGGCGGTGTGCTGCGCGACATGGTGTGCAACGAAATCCCCACCGCTTTCAAAGACCACCGGCCCTACGCGGTCTGTGCCTTTGCGGGAGGGTGGACCTATGTGGGCTTGTGGTTCACCGACGCCCCGGGCTGGGTGGCTTTGCTGGCTTGCCTGCTGGTCACCGTCGGTTTGCGCGCCCTGGCGCTTTGGCGCAATTGGCAACTGCCCGCTTGGCGCACCTGAACCCTTTGAACTCCCAAGACATGCCCAACAACACCAGCGCTTTTTGGGGTGGCATTTTCTTTTCATTGGCCGCCGGCATGATGTGGGGCCTGGTGTTTGTCGGCCCGCTGATGCTGCCCGAATACCCCGCCGCGCTGCACACCTTTGGCCGCTACCTGGCCTTTGGCCTGATCGCCTTGCCCTTGGCCTTTGTCGACCGCGCTGAGGTCCGTCGGCTCACGCGGGCGGACTGGTTGGCCGCGCTCAAACTGGCCGCCATCGGCAATGTGCTCTATTACCTGTTTCTGGCCAGCGCCATCCAGCGTGCGGGCGGCGCATTGCCCACCATGATCATCGGCACGCTGCCCGTGGTGATCGCCGTCTCGGCCAACCTGCTCAACCACCAGCGCGACGGGCGTTTTCCGTGGCCGAAACTCGCCCCGCCCTTGGCCCTCATCTTGGCGGGGATCGCTTGCGTCAACCACGTGGAGTGGAGCGCGCTGCTAGAAAACCCAGCCGCGGACACCACGCGTTACATCACGGGCGCCGCGCTGGCGGTGGGTGCGGTGGTCTGCTGGACCTGGTACCCCCTGAAAAACGCCGACTGGCTGCGCGGCCACCCTGACCGCCATCCCCGCGTTTGGGCCACGGCACAAGGCATCGCCACGCTGCCCCTGGCTTTGTTGGGTTATGCCGCCTTCTGGCTGTGGAGTAACGCCACGAACAACCCGCTGCCCATGCCCTTGGGGCCGCGCCCGCTTGAATTCATCGGCCTCATGGTGGCCATTGGCCTGTTCGCCTCCTGGCTGGGCACCCTGTGCTGGAACGCCGCCAGCCAACGCTTGCCCACCGCCCTGGCAGGTCAGTTGATCGTGTTCGAAACGCTGGCTGCGCTGGCTTACGCCTTTTGGCTGCGCGGCCAGTGGCCAGAGCCTCTCACGCTGGCGGGCATTGCGCTGCTGGTGGCGGGGGTGATGGGTGGAGTCAGGGTCAAGGCGGTGTGATGCGCGTTCAATGCTGTGGCCGCAGAGCCACGGCGCCTTGCCGACAGGCCCGGCCCGCCTGAGCCTCAATACACCGGCTGATGCTGCTTCAAGCTGGCCATCACATCGGCGGTCAGCACAAAACCCGCGCCATATTTCTCGGCCAATTCAGCGCAGCGTTTGGCAAAAGCATCCAGCCCTTGGCCATAGATGAACTGCAACGCCCCACCCGTCCAAGCCGGAAAGCCGATGCCGAAGATGGAGCCGATGTTGCCGTCGTGCACCGAAGTCAGCACGCCTTCTTGCAGGCAGCGGGCGGTTTCCACGGCTTGGCGGTACAGCAGGCGGTCTTTGATGTCTTGCAGATTGAAAGCCACATCCGCTTTTTCAAAACGGGTTTTGAGTTCGGGCCACAGCACTTTTTTATGGCCTGCGGGGTAGTCGTAAAAACCACCGCCTGCGGCGCGGCCGGGGCGCTTGAGTTCTTTGACCATGCGCTCGACCAGCAACTCGCCGGGGGTGGCGGTGTGGGTTTTGCCTTCTTTGGCCAAATCTTCACGGGTCTGGTCCAGCACATGCACCGACAGCGACAGCGCTGTTTCGTCCAGCACGGCCAAAGGGCCCACAGGCATGCCCACTTGCATGGCCAGGTTCTCGATCACGGGGGCGGGGATGCCCTCGCCCAGCATGGCCGCGCCTTCCATGACAAAAGTGCCGAAGGTGCGGCTGGTGTAAAAGCCGCGCGAATCGTTCACCACAATCGGCAGCTTGCCCAGCGCCTGCACATAGTCGAAAGCCCGGGCAATGGTCTCGTCGTCGGTCTGCGCGCCGCGGATGATCTCCACCAGCTGCATCTTGTCCACCGGGCTGAAGAAGTGGATACCCACGAATTTCTCGGGCTTAACGCTGGCCGTGGCCAAGCCGCTGATGGGCAGCGTGGAGGTGTTGCTGGCAAATAAACCGCCCTCAAGCAGCATGGGCTCGGCCTCTTGCGTGACGCGGGCTTTGAGCTCGCGGTTTTCAAACACGGCTTCGATGATCAGGTCGCAGCCCTTCAGATCTGCAGCGCTGGCCGTGGGCTGGATGAGTGACAACAAGGCCGCTTGTTTGTCTGCGGCCATGCGGCCTTTGTCCACCCGTTTTTGCGTGAGCTTGTGGCTGTAGGCCTTGCCTTTTTCGGCGGCTTCCACACTCACATCTTTGAGCACCGTGGCGATGCCCCGGCTCGCTTGCGAATACGCGATGCCCGAGCCCATCATGCCCGCGCCCAAGATGCCCACTTTTTGCGGCTTGTAGCGGGGTGCAGCTTTGGGGCGGCTTTGACCGCCCTTGATGCTGTTCATGTTGAAGAAGAAGGTGTTGATCATGTTGCGCGCCACCTGGCTGGTCATGAGACCCGCCAGGTAACGGCTTTCGATGCGCATGGCGGTGTCAAAGTCCACCATCGCGCCTTCCACCATGGCGGCCAGCGCCGCTTCGGGCGCGGGGTACAGGCCGCGTGTTTTTTGCTTGAGCACAGCCGGGGCCACGCTCAGCATGCCTGCGATTTTGGGGTTGCTCGGCGTGCCGCCGGGCATTTTGTAGTCCTTGCGGTCCCACAGGTGTTGGGCGGCTTCGGGCTGGCCTTGGGCTGCCGAAATGTGCGCCAAAGCGCGGGGGCGCAGCTGCTCGTCGTTGGCCACGATCTCGTGCACCAGACCGAGCTTTTGCGCTTCTTCGGGGCCAAAGAGTTTGCTCTCCAGCACATAAGGCTGCGCGGCCAGCAGGCCCAGTTGGCGCGTCATCTTGGTGATGCCGCCGCCGCCAGGAATCAAACCCAACGTGACTTCGGGCAGGCCAAATTGGGTTTTGGGGTTGGCCGTGGCGATGCGGTGGTGGCCGATCAGCGCCACCTCCCACCCGCCGCCCAGCGCCGTGCCGTTGAGGCAGCTGACCACGGGCACGCCCAGCGTCTCGATGGTGCGAAACGCTTTCTTGATGCCTTCGATCTCGACAAAGACACGCGGGCCGTCCGAGGCTTGCGAGCGCATCACGCCCTTGAGGTCGGCCCCTGCAAAAAAGGTGGACTTGGCCGAGGCCAGGATGACGCCCTTGATCTGGGCTTTGTCTTGTAGGACTTGCTCGGCCGCCTGGGTCAGATCGGCCTGCCATTGCAGGCACATGGTGTTGACCGGCGAGCCTTGCTCGTCAAAGGTGATGGTGGCGATGCCGTCGGCCAGTTCATAGCGCAGTGTTTTCAAAATGATGGTGCTCATGGTGCTCTTTCCCCGGTCAAACGCGTTCAACGATGGTGGCAATGCCCATGCCGCCGCCCACACACAAAGTGGCCAAGCCGTAACGCAGCTGTCTGCGGTGCAGCTCGTCAATCAAGGTGCCCAAAATCATCGCGCCCGTGGCTCCCAGCGGGTGGCCCATGGCGATCGCGCCACCGTTGACGTTGACCTTGTCGTGCGGCACATGCATCTCTTGCATGAACTTCATGGGCACGGCGGCAAAGGCTTCGTTCACTTCAAACAAATCGATCTGATCGATCGTCAAACCCGCCTTGGCCAGCGCCTTGCGTGCGGCCGGCATGGGGCCCGTCAGCATGATGGTCGGGTCGGCCCCTGACAATGCCACCGACACAATGCGGGCGCGAGGCGTGAGGCCGTGTGTTTTGCCTGCGGCCTCGGAGCCGATCAGCACCGCCGCTGCACCGTCCACGATGCCGGACGAGTTGCCCGCGTGGTGCACATGGTGGATGCGCTCGACCTGCGGGTAGCGCTGCAAGGCCACGGCGTCAAAGCCCATGGCGCCCAGTTGTTCAAACGACGCTTTGAGGCCGCCCAGTGTTTCCACCGTGGTGCCGGGCTTGATGAATTCGTCTTGCGCCAAGATCACTTGGCCCAGCTTGTCTTTCACCGGCACGACCGAACGATCGAAGTAGCCGGCCGCACGCGCTGCTGTGGCGCGCTTTTGCGACTCGACCGCAAAGGCATCGACATCGTGGCGGCTGAAGCCACTCATGGTGGCGATCAGGTCAGCGCCAATGCCTTGCGGTACAAAGAGTGTCGCGCTGTTGGTTTCGGGGTCTTGCGCCCAGGCGCCGCCGTCCGAGCCGATCGGCACGCGGCTCATGCTCTCGAGGCCACCGGCCACCACCAGGTCTTCCCAGCCGCTGCGCACTTTCATGGCGGCCATGTTGACGGCCTCAAGGCCCGAGGCGCAAAAGCGGTTGAGCTGCACACCCGAGCAACGCCAGTCCCAGCCCGCCGCCAGCGCCGCCACTTTGGGGATGACCGAGCCTTGCTCGCCAATGGGCGAGACCACGCCCATGACCACGTCGTCCACGGCCGAGGTGTCGAGCTGGTTGCGGCTTTGCAGCTCGCGCAAAAGCCCTGAGAGCAGGCTGATCGGTTTGACCTCGTGCAGGCTGCCGTCTTTTTTGCCTTTGCCACGCGGGGTGCGCAGGGCGTCATAAACAAATGCTTCGCTCATGAATGTCTCCTGGGGGTCATCAAGGGGTTTGCCCTGTGTTGTGGGGTTCTGCATTCAGTATAGACTTTTACCAAGCAAACGCTTTGTATAAATCAAACTTTCAGTCCAACAGGTGACAGCCATGATCGAACGCACCCTCTTTACCGCCGACCACGAAGCCTTCCGCGACAGCTTTCGCCGCTTCATGGACAAAGAAATCGCCCCCCACCACGAGGCCTGGGAAGAGCAAGGCTACGTGGACCGCGCTGTTTGGAACAAGGCCGGGGAGAACGGCTTTTTGTGCATGACCTTGCCCGAGGCCTATGGCGGCTCGGATGCGGACAAGCTGTATTCGGTGGTGCAGATGGAGGAACTCGCACGCGCCGGTTTTTCCGGCATTGGCTACGGCTTGCACAGCGAGATCGTCGCCCCCTACATCCTGCACTACGGCACCGAGGCGCAAAAGCAAAAGTACCTGCCCAAGCTGGCCAGCGGCGAGATGGTGAGCGCGATTGCCATGAGCGAACCCGCAGCGGGCTCGGACCTCCAGGGCGTGAAAACCACCGCCATATGGCAAGCAGGCCCCTCCGGTAGCGAAGCCGACGGCCACTATGTGATCAACGGTAGCAAGACCTTCATCACCAACGGCTGGCACGCCGATTTGGTGATCCTGGTGGCCAAGACCGACCCGGCCGCCGGGGCCAAGGGCACCAGCCTGTTCCTCATCGAGCGCGGCATGCCCGGCTTTGAAAAAGGCAAGCGCTTGAAGAAGCTGGGCCTCAAAGCGCAAGACACCTCAGAGCTGTTTTTTGACAACGTCAAGGTCAGCGCCGACCAGCTGCTGGGCGGCACCGCCATGCAAGGCAAGGGCTTCATTTGCCTGATGGAGCAACTGCCTTGGGAACGCCTGCAAATCGCCATTGGCGGCATTGCGGCGGCGCAAGCGGCCATCGACTGGACGGTGCAGTACGTGAAGGACCGCAAGGTGTTTGGCCAGGCCGTGGGCAACTACCAAAACACCCGCTACACCCTGGCCGAATTGCAAACCGAGGTGCAGGTGGCGCGTGTGTTTGTGGACAAGTGCTCTGAACTGTTGCTGAAAGACCAACTCGACACCGCCACCGCCAGCATGGCCAAGTACTGGTGCTCGGACCTGCAATGCAAGGTGATGGACGAGTGCGTGCAGCTGCATGGCGGCTACGGCTACATGTGGGAATACCCCATCACCCGCGCCTATGCCGACGCCCGCGTGCAACGCATTTATGGCGGCACCAACGAGATCATGAAAGAAGTGATTTCGCGCAGCATGGGTTTGGCGGGGCGCTGAATGACAGCCTTTTCTTCCGCCTTGTGGGCGCGACGCCCGCGTCGTGATGGTTCAGTCCGATGACCGAGCTGGCCGAACCCAAACGCGCACGCGGTCGCCCCAAGAAAACAGAAGGCGAGCGCGACGATGGCAACCGACGCCAGGCGCTGATCTCGGCGGCAGCCCAGTTGTTCAAGCGCCAAGGTTACGACGCCACCAGCACACGCGAAATCGCCACACAAGTGGGCATGCAGTCGGGCTCGCCCTTCTACCACTTTGGCAACAAACAAGACCTTTTGTTGGCCGTGATGGTCGAGGGCATGCAGCAAGCCATTGCGCGGCAACAAGCGGCCTGCACACACACCACCGCCGACAGCGCCCGCGCGCGCTTGCGCCAACTCATCCGCCACCACTTCGATGTGCTGCTGGGCCCCGACAGTGACTTTATTCCGGTGATGCTTTACGAGTGGCGCTCGCTCGCACCCGCGCAACGCCAAGCCATCACCGAACTCAAAGACGACTACGAGGCCGCCTGGATGCCCGTGCTGCAAGACCTGCATGACACGGGCCAACTGCAAGCGCCGGTGGGCCTGGCGCGCTTGATGATTTTTGGCGCCCTCAACTGGTCGGTGCAGTGGTACGAACCTGCCCGCAAAAACAACACTGCCAAACGCGCCTCACTCGACGAGCTGACCGAGACCGCCTTGCAACTTTTTTTAAAAGACAGCCCATGAGCACAACGCCTGCCAACACTTACCAATCGGTTTTCACGCCCGGCTTGCTGGCGGGGCAAGTGATGCTGGTCACCGGCGGCGGCTCGGGCATTGGCCGCTGCACCGCGCACGAGCTGGCCAGCCTGGGCGCACACCTCGTGCTGGTGGGCCGCAACCCCGAAAAGCTCGCCAACACCACACAAGAGATCGTGGGTGACGGCGGCCAAGCGAGCTGGCACAGCTGCGACATTCGGCGCGAGGACGATGTGAAAGCCATGGTGGCGCAGGTGGTGCAGCAGCACGGCCGCATCCACGGCCTGGTCAACAACGCGGGCGGGCAATACATCTCGCCCCTGGCCAAGACCAGCGCCAAAGGCTGGCAAGCGGTCATCGACACCAACCTCACCGGTGGCTTTTTGGTGGCGCGCGAGTGCTTCAACCAAAGCATGCAGCAGCATGGTGGCGCGGTGGTCAACATCGTGGCCGACATGTGGGGCTCCATGCCCGGCATGGGCCACAGTGGGGCGGCGCGGGCGGGCATGGTCAGCTTCACCGAAACGGCGGCGCTCGAATGGGCGGCGCAAGGCGTGCGTGTGAATGCCGTGGCCCCGGGCTACATCGCCAGCAGCGGCATGGACCACTACCCGCCCGAGGCCGGAGACATGCTGCGCGCCATGCGCGCCACCGTCCCGCAAGGCCGCTTTGGCACCGAAGCCGAAACCTCAGCCGCGATCGTGTTTTTGCTCTCACCCGCCGCCAGCTTCATCAGCGGCACCGTGCTGCGTGTGGACGGTGCGCGTCCGCAAATGCGCATGGGCTGGCAACAAGCCGTGGCCCAAGCCGATGTGCAAACACGCGACGCCGTCAAAGCCTTTGACGGTTTTCACCGCGCCGTGACCCCCAAGGTTTTCCAATGACTTTTGAATCCACCTGGAACCCGCACAGCCCTGTGGCGCAGCAGCGGCGCGAAGCCGCACTGGCCCGCCTGGCGCAGTGGCATGCCCTGCAAGAGCGTGCAGCGCTTGCCTCGGCCCAGTCCAAACCCGTGTTCGACAAACGCGGCCAGTTGCTGCCGCGCGAACGCGTGGCCTTGCTGCTCGACCCCGGTGCGCCCTTCTTGCCGCTGTGTGCGCTAGCAGGCTTCATGCAGGACACCCCCGACCCGGCCAAATCGGTGCCCGGTGGCGGGATGATCGCGGGCATGGGGTTCATCAACGGCGTGCGCTGCATGGTGGTGGCCAGTGACTCGGGCATCGAGGCTGGGGCCATTCAGGCGCGGGGCCTGGAGAAGATTTTGCGGGTGCAAGAGTTGGCCCTCGAAAACAAACTGCCTTTTGTGCACCTGGTCGAAAGCGCCGGGGCCAATTTGATGCAGTACAAGGTCGAAGGTTTTGTGCTGGGCGGCAGCCTGTTTCGCAACTTGGCGCGCCTGTCGGCGGCGGGCCTGCCGGTGCTCACGGTGCAGCACGGCTCGGGCACCGCAGGCGGGGCTTACATGCCGGGGCTGTCAGACACGGTGATCATGGTGCGCGGCAGGTCGCGTGCCTTTCTGGCCGGGCCACCTTTGCTCAAGGCCGCCACCGGTGAAGTGGCCACCGAAGAAGAATTGGGCGGGGCAGAAATGCACACCAGCGTCTCGGGCCTGGGCGAATACCTGTGCGAAGACGACCGCCACGCGCTGGGCACAGCCCGCGATGTGGTGGCACGCTGGAACTGGCCTGCGCACGCAACACAAAGACAAGCCAAGCCCCCGCGCTGGGATGCCGAAGAACTGCTGGGCCTGATGCCCGCGCACCACCGCGAACCCATCGACATGCGCGAAGTCATCTTGCGTCTGGTGGACGATTCGGATTTTCTGGAATTCAAAGCGCTGTTCGGCGCGGCCACGGTGTGTGCGCAAGCCCGCATCGGCGGGCATGCGGTGGGCATCATCAGCAACAACGGGCCGATTGACGTGGCCGGTGCCAACAAGGCCACGCACTTCATCCAGTGGATGTGTCAGCTGGGCCACCCCATCATTTACTTGCAAAACACCACCGGCTACATGGTGGGCAAAGACAGCGAGCAAGGCGGCATGATCAAACACGGCTCCAAGATGATCCAGGCCGTGACCAGTGCCACGGTGCCGCAAATCACCATCCAGTGCGGTGCATCGTTTGGTGCGGGCAATTACGGCATGTGCGGGCGGGGTTATGCCCCGCGTTTCTTGTTCAGCTGGCCGGGAGCCAAGACAGCGGTGATGGGCGGCGAGCAAGCCGCCCGCACCATGCAGATCGTGGCCGAAGCGGGCATGGCCCGCAAAGGCATCACGCCCGACCCCGAAAAAATGCAGGCCCAGTTCGACAAGATCGTGGCCTTGTTTGAGGCCCAAGCCGATGCCTTCTACACCAGCGGCCTGGTGCTGGACGACGGCGTGATCGACCCGCGTGACACCCGCAGCGTGCTCAGCTTTTGCCTGGACACCTGTTTTGAAGCCGCTGCCCGCCAGCCCCGCGCCACCTCATTTGGCGTGGCCCGCATGTAACACCACCCACGGAGACACACCATGCAATACACCCACGAGCACCGCGAGATCCAGAACACGCTCAAGCGCTTCATCGAGGCGGAGATCAACCCCCATGTGGACGAGTGGGAAGCGGCCGAAATTTTTCCGGCGCACGAGGTCTTCAAAAAGATGGGCAACTTGGGTCTGCTCGGCCTGACCAAGCCCGAGGCCTATGGGGGGGCAGGCCTCGATTATTCCTACAGCATGGCCATGGCCGAGGCGCTGGGCCACATCGACTGCGGCGGCATTCCCATGGCCATTGGCGTGCAAACCGACATGGCCACGCCAGCGCTGGCGCGTTTTGGCAGCGATGAGCTGCGCGCCCAATTTCTGGCCCCAGCCATTGCGGGCGACATGGTCGGCTGCATTGGCGTGAGCGAGCCCGGTGCGGGCAGCGATGTGGCGGGCATCAAAACCGTGGCCCGCAAGGACGGTGACGACTACGTGATCAGTGGTCAAAAGATGTGGATCACCAACAGCCTGCAGGCCGACTGGATGTGCATGCTGGTCAACACGGGGGAAGGTCCGATCCATAAAAACAAAAGCCTGGTCATGGTGCCCATGCGCGAAAACGGCAAGCTGCTGCCCGGCATCGAAGTGGGCAAGAAGATCAAAAAAATCGGCATGAACAGCAGCGATACCGGCTTGATTTACTTTGACGAAGTGCGTGTGCCCCAGCGCTACCGCATCGGGGCCGAAGGCCAAGGCTTCATCTACCAGATGCAACAGTTTCAAGAGGAACGCCTGTGGTGCGCGGCCAGCACGCTGCAGTCACTGAGCAACTGCATCCAGTGGACCGTGGACTGGGCGCAAGAGCGCAAGCTGTTTGGCAGCACATTGGCCGACCAGCAATGGGTGCAGTTCAAGCTGGCCGAGCTCAAAGCCGATGTGGAATGCCTGCGCGCCCTGACCTACCAGGCCTGCGAACACTACATCGCAGGCGAAGACGTGACCGAATGGGCCACCATGGCCAAACTCAAGGCCGGTCGCCTGAACCGCACCGTGCCCGACACCTGCCTGCAGTTTTGGGGCGGCATGGGCTTCACTTGGGAGAACAAGGTCTCGCGCATGTACCGCGACGGGCGTCTGGCCTCGATTGGCGGCGGCGCGGACGAGGTGATGCTTGGCATCTTGTCCAAGATGATGGGCATTGCCAAACGGCCCCAAAAATGAGCACGCCCGTGAGCCACACTTTGCTGATCACACGCCAAGGCGCGGTCGAAACCTGGACGATGAACGACCCGGCCACGCGCAACGCGCTGAGCGATGCCATCGTGGATGGCTTGCTGAGCGCCTGTGCGCGTGCGGCGCAAGACAGCACCTTGCGCATCGTGGTGCTGACCGGTGCAGGCGAGGCCTTTTGCGCGGGCGGCAGCTTGGGTGGCTTTGCCAGCCTGATCGGGCAGCCCCTTCAAGAGGGACAAACCGACCCGCTGCTGGCTATGAACCAGGGTTTTGGCGACCTGCTGCATGCGCTGTGCGCCCTGCCACAGCTGCTGGTGTGCCGGGTCGATGGCGCGGCCATGGGCGGTGGTTTTGGCCTGGTGTGCTGCGCCGACCATGTGGTGGCCACAGCCCGTTCGGTGCTGGGCACGCCCGAGGTCACGCTGGGCTTGCCGCCTGCGCAGATTGCGCCTTTTGTGTGGCAGCGCTTGGGCGAGAGCGCGGCACGCCAGTGCCTGCTGCAAGGCCTGAGCTACAGCGCTGCCCAAGCGCAACAAGTGGGCTTGGTGAACGAGGTCATCGAAGAGGACAGCGATGCGGCTTGGCAAGCCACACTCGCGCGCCTGCTGCGTGCAGCGCCTGGCGCGGTGGCCAGCACCAAAGCATTGCTGCGCAGCTTGCGCGGGCCTGTGCCCGACTTGCGCCATGCCGCCGCGCAAGCTTTTGCCAGCGGCTTGCGCAGTGCCGAAGCGGCCCAAGGCCTGGCCGCTTTTGCGCGCAAACAGCCCGCCCCCTGGACACTTTCTGACAAGGACACGGCATGAAATACCCGGTCACCCGCCTGCTGATCGCCAACCGGGGCGAGATCGCCCGCCGCGTGATCCGCACCGCGCAGCGCATGGGCATCGCGACGGTGGCGGTGTATTCAGACGCGGACCAGGGCGCCCTGCATGTACAAGAAGCCGACACCGCCGTTGCCCTGGGCGGCACGCTGTCGGCCGATTCCTACTTGCGCACGGACAAGCTGCTGCAAGCGGCGCGCGACACGGGTGCCGATGCGGTGCACCCGGGTTATGGTTTTCTGAGCGAGAACGCCGACTTCGCCCAAGCGGTGATCGACGCGGGCCTGACTTGGGTCGGCCCACCACCCGAGGCGATTCGGGCGCTGGGCAGCAAATCGGCTGCCAAAGCGCTGGCCCAGCAGCATGGCGTGCCTTGTCTGCCGGGCTACTTTGGCGCAGACCAGAGCGATGCCACTTTCACGGCGCATGCGCAGCGTCTGGGTTTGCCGCTGATGGTCAAAGCCGTGGCCGGGGGCGGCGGGCGCGGCATGCGCCTGGTGACCGAGATGGCGCAGCTGCTGCCCGCACTGCACAGCGCACGCTCGGAAGCGCTGGCCGGTTTTGGCCATGGCGATTTGCTCATGGAACGCGCCTTGCTGCAGCCCCGCCACATCGAGGTGCAGGTCATGGCCGACATGCACGGCCATTGCATCCACCTGGGTGAGCGCGATTGCTCGGTGCAGCGCCGGCACCAAAAGATCATCGAAGAGTCGCCCAGCCCGGCCGTGGATGCTGCACTGCGCGCGCAACTCGGGCAAGCGGCCATGGCCCTGGCGCAATCGGCGGGCTATGTGGGTGCGGGCACGGTGGAGTTTTTGCTGGACGAGACCCTCAGCGACAAGCCCTTTTATTTGATGGAGATGAACACCCGCTTGCAGGTGGAACACCCGGTGACCGAGATGCTCACGGGCCTTGATTTGGTGGAATGGCAACTGCGCATCGCTCGCGGCGAGGTGCTGCCACTCCAGCAAGCCGATGTGCAGCTGCAAGGCCACGCCATAGAGGTGCGCCTGTGCGCCGAAGACGAACATTTCACGCCGCAAACCGGCACGGTCTTGGCCTTTGAAGAGCCAGCAGGTTTGCGCTTTGACCATGCGCTGTACGCCGGGGCCAAGGTCACGCCGCATTACGATTCGATGCTGGGCAAGCTGATCGCGCATGCGCCGACTCGCCTTGAAGCCATTGAGCGCCTGAGCGCAGGCCTGCAGCGCACCACCTTGCTGGGCCTGCCCACCAACCGCGCTTTTTTGGCGGCGTGTTTGCAGCACCCGGTGTTCCGCGCGGGTGAGGCGTTGATCCCTTTCCTGGCCGAGCAGGCCGAGACCGTGCGCGCGCGCTTGCACGCCAGCAGCGAGGCACAGACCGTGGCCGCGCTCGCGATGCTGTATGCCCAACAAGCGCCCGCGCAGCACATGGCCAGCCCCTTCGCGCGCCCGGTGCGCATGGGCTTTGAAGGCCAGGCCACGGTTTGGCAAGCGGCGGTGCACGAGCTCGGACAAGGCCAGGTGCGGGTGCACCAAGGCGGTGACATGCACACAGCGCAGGTTCGACATGCCCCCACGCAGCAGGCCAACGGTGCATGCCATCACGCGCTCTGGATCACCCTGAACGGTGTGCAATGGCCCGTGCAGGCCGCCACAAACGGCGGCACACCCGCGCGTTGGCATGTGCAAGTGCAAGGCCCCCACCACGCAGAGATGTGGCTGAGCGAGCAAAGCCACTGCGCCCCGGCCAGCGGCCCCAACGCACAAGCGCCCACCCTGCTGCGTGCGCCCTTCAATGGCAAGCTGCTCGCGCTGCATGTGCGCGAGGGGGACAGCGTCAAGCAAGGTGACACGCTGCTGGTGATTGAATCCATGAAACTCGAACACACCCTGACCGCAGCACGCGACGCCGTGGTGCAGCGCATTCCGGTGTCGGCAGGCCAGCAAGTGGGCCCCGGCCAGGTGCTGGTGCAATGGCAGGAGGCTGCATGAACGACGCTGATTTCACCGCCGAAGACCTGCAAAGTCTGCACACCACGGTGGCGCGCTTTGCCAAGCAAGCCATTGCTCCCCATGTGCCCGCTTGGGAAGACGCTGGACTGATCGACCGCAGCCTCTACACCCAAGCCGCGCAGTTGGGCCTGCTGGGCCTGGGCTACCCCGAGCACTTGGGCGGCACACCCGCACCTTGGCGTGCGCGCAACATGCTGTCGCAAACGCTGGCGCGTTATGGCGGCAGTGGCGGGGTCATGGCCAGTCTGTTCTCGCTCAACATCGGCCTGCCGCCGGTCATGGCGCACGGCAGCGCCGAACTGCAGGCCGAAGTGGTGCCGCCGGTGCTGCGCGGCGAGCGCATCGCTGCGCTGGCCATCACCGAGCCCGGTGGCGGCTCTGACGTGGCCAGCCTGCGCACCACGGCCCGAGCCGACGGGGCGGACTATGTGATCGATGGGGACAAGACCTTCATCACCTCGGGCCTGCGCGCCGACTGGATCACGCTGGCGGTGCGCACCCAGCCTGCCAGCAAAGGGGCCAGCGGCATCTCGATGCTGGTGGTGCCGGGCGACACGCCGGGCATCACGCGCACACGGCTGCACAAAATGGGCTGGCACAGCTCCGACACGGCGCAGCTGCGCTTTGACGGCGTGCGCGTGCCCCAGCGTTATCGGCTGGGTGAGGAAGGCGCGGGCTTCAAAATGATCATGGGCAACTTCAACGGTGAGCGCTTGGCCATGTCGGCCATGGCGCTCGGTTTTGCGCAGGCTTGCTTTGACGAAGCCCTGACTTGGAGCCTTCAGCGCCAGACTTTTGGTGCGGCCTTGGTCGAGCGCCAAGTGATCCGCCACAAGCTCATGGACATGCAGATGCGCATCTCGTCCACCCAAGCGTGGGTGGATGCGGTGACGCAGCAAGCCGACGCAGACCAAACCGGGGCCGAGTGGGTGGCGCAGGTGTGCCTGCTCAAAAACCACGCCACACAAACCATGCAGTTTTGCGCCGATGCCGCCGTGCAGATGCTGGGCGGCATGGGCTACATGCGCGGCACCGTGAGCGAGCGGGTGTACCGCGAAGTCAAAGTGATGATGATCGGCGGCGGGGCCGAAGAGATCATGAAAGAGCTGGCGGCCAAACAACTGGGCATCTGAGCGCTGTGCGAACCTGGGCGGCAGGCCCCAACGAGAACGCCTTCAAAACGCCAGCAGTGCCCGCTGGAAGCTCAGTCAAAAATCTCATGCAGCCAAGACTTTTTGCGCTTGTATGGATCCCGGTCGCCGTGGCCGTAACGCCCGTCCCCATGGCTCTGTGGGCGATGCATGCCCGCAGCGGCCTGGGCAGGTTGATGCTGCACTGCAGCGGCCGCAGGGGCTGCAGCCAAAGCACGGTCCAAGAGCTTGTCCAGCTCGCCCCGGTCCAGCCAGATGCCTCGGCAAGCCGGGCAGTAATCGATTTCCACGCCCTGGCGTTCGGCCATGACCAGAGGGGTATCGCTGCAAGTGGGGCATTTCATGGTGATTCCTTCAAATTTAGACAAGCGCAACATGGGGATCTGTCCTTCACCCATGGCCGCGCACCGTTGCGCAACCCACACGCGTTAACCCCAGCTGAAATGAAGTGGCCCAAGCGCATCCGGTGCGGGTGAAATGTGAAGCGACTTTAAGGCGCCAATGGCTCTTGTAAAAGCAGATAATGGCTGAACAACACTCCTAAAAAATCTGCCCATGCGCACCACCTTCAATTACAAGCACTTGTATTACTTCTGGGTCGTGGCCAAAGAGGGCGGCATCACCCGGGCCGCCGACAAGCTCGACATGGCAGTGCAAACCGTGAGCGCCCAAGTGCGCGAACTCGAGCGCTCGCTGGGCTATGCCCTGCTCAAACCCGCTGGGCGCGGCCTGGTGTTGACCGATGCCGGGCTGGCGGCCATGCAGCAAGCTGACCAGATTTTTCAATTGGGTGAAAACCTGCCTGCGATTGTGCGTGATGCCGTGAGCTCACCCACCGTTCGCTTGGCAGCAGGCATTTCGGACGGCCTGCCCAAACTGGTGGTGCGCCGTCTCATGCAACCGGTCATGGGCGAACCACATTTGCGCTTGCTTTGCCACGAGGGAGAGTTCGACGACCTGCTCGGTGACTTGGCCCTGCACCGCTTGGACGTGGTGTTGTCCGACCGGCCTGCCCCGGGCAATGCCAACATCAAACTCTACAACCATGCCTTGGGCAGCTCTCCTGTGTCCTGGTATGGCACAGCCGCCTGGGTCAAATCGGCCAAAAAGAAATTTCCGGCCAGCCTCGCCGATGTCCCGGTGCTGCTGCCCACCGGACACACCGCGGTGCGCACCCGCTTGGACCACTGGTTTGAACAGCATGGCATCCGACCACGCATCGTGGGCGAGTTCGAAGACAGTGCCTTGCTCAAAACTTTTGGCGAAAGCGGCATGGGGGTGTTCCCGGCTGCGGAGTGGGTGCACGAGGAACTGCTGGCGCACTACGATGTGCAGCGCCTGGGTCCCTGCGAAGGTGTGAAAGAGAACTTTTTCGCGATCGGCACCGAAAAGAAAGTGCATCACCCCTTGGTGCAACGGCTTTTGCAAGCCAGCGACGCCGCCCATTGAGACGCCTTGACTGCGCAGCTTCAGACATGAATAAGCCCCCAGGGTTTGTGACCCTGGGGGCTTCATCAAGACAGCAGCACCTCAGGTTTTGGCCGAACGCACACTCAGCAGCATGGTCACGGCCAAGATTCCAACCACAACACCCAGCGAAACACCCACTGGAATCTTCAACACATCGATCAGGCACATCTTGGTGCCGATGAACACCAGGATCACGGCCAGGCCGTAGTTGAGCAGGTGGAACTTGTTGGCCACGGCCGCCAGCAGGAAGTACATGGCACGCAAACCCAAAATCGCAAACACGTTGCTGGTCAGCACGATGAAGGGGTCTGAGGTGATCGCGAAAATCGCCGGAATCGAATCCACTGCAAAGATCACATCGGTCAAGGCGATCAAGCAGATCACCATGAACAGCGGGGTGGCGATCTTCTTGCCGTTTTCCACCGTCCAGAAGTTTTCGCCGTCGTAGTTTTTGCTGACGGGCAAGAGCTTGCGCAGCAGCTTGAGCGCCGGGTTGTCCTCGAGGTCAGGCTCTTTGCCAGCAGCCCACCACATCTTCACACCGGTGAGGATCAGGAAAGCACCGAACACATAGAGCACCCAATGGAATTCGGCCAACAACCAGCCCCCCACCAAAATCATCACGGTGCGCAAGACAATGGCACCGATGATGCCAATCATGAGCACACGCTTTTGGAAATGGCTCGGTACAGCGAAGTAGGTGAAGATCATCAGGAAGACGAAGATGTTGTCCACCGCCAAGGATTTTTCAATCAGGTAGCCGGTCAGAAACTCCAGTGATTTGGTGTTCGCCATCTCCACCGAACCGGTGGTGTCCTTGATCGCCCACCAGAACAGCCCATTGAACAGGAAACTCAATGCAATCCAGATCAAGGACCAGTTGAGCGCCTCTTTGACACCGATGTCGTGGGACCCCTGCTTTTTGAGCACCACAAAATCCACAAACAAGGACACCAACACAATGGCCACAAATGTGGCCCATAACCAAAGGGGAGCGACGGTTTCCATGAAGACCTTTCCATTCTTGCTTGTTTGATTCAACACTCCGACTCGTCACGCCGTATGAACGACAAACCGGCAGATGGTTTGAAGTCTAGGGCAGAAGCATCATCTTTTTTCTGTTCAAAATGGTTTTTTACTTCGTAAAAAATGGAGTATTTCACTGGAATTTTCTGCCCTCTCTGTCATTTCCCCATGAAAAAACCGCCTGCCCCTCGCGGGTTCAGGCGGTTTCCAACAAGCAGTGGGTGCTGCTGGCTTTACTTCTTGTCGCTGAAGTAAGCCGAGGTCACTTTCCAGCGGCCGTCGGTGATCTGCGACATGCGCGAGGCGTTGCTGCCCAAACGCTTGGTGGCGGTGAAGGTCATCTCACCCGTGCCGAAAATATCGGCGGGGATCACCATGGTGTCCATGGCCTTGATGATGCTCTCGGTGGTCACGTTGTTGCCGGACTTCTCGACCGCACGCAAGAACGAATCAATGGCGTTGTAACCATAGACCGAGAAAACGGTCGGATCTTCGTTGAACTTGGTCTTGTACTTGTTGGCCCAGAAACGGATGGGCTGCGAGGCCTCGTCCAGATAAGGGTGCTGGGTGGACATGGTGGCGTAGAAACCATTCATGGCGGGGCCGCCCAACTTGTGGATCAGGTCGGTGTAGGCTGCGCTCGAACCCAAGAAGGTGGGGTTGAAGCCCAGGCGGCGTGCGGTGGCAATGCCACCAATGGTTTCGCGGATGATGGTGCCCATGACGACGAAATCGCACTTGGACGAGGCCAGTTTTTGCATCTGCGATGCGAAGTCGGTGGCGCCACGCTTGTAGGTAGTCACTTCGGCAAACTGCATGCCCATGCTCTTGAGGCCTTCTTCGGCACCACGGAACACTTCCAGGCCGAATTCATCGTCCTGGTGCATGGCACAAATTTGCTTGGCGTTCTTTTCCTTCACCAAAATTGGCACACCCAAACGCATCTGGTCGTAGTAGGTGGCGGCAAAGGAGTACTTGAGCTTGTGGAAGGGCTCGTACATTTCACGCGCAGCGGTGACAGGGAAGAAGTTGATCACGTTCTTCTGGAACTGCACGGGCATGGCGGCCATGTTTTGCGCCGTGCCGATGTGGCCGATCATTGCAAAAATCTTGTCCTGGTTGACCAGCTTTTGCGCGGCCAAAACGGCGCGGCGTGGGTCATAGGCCGAGTCTTCGACCAGCAGCTTGAACTTGCGGCCGCTGATGCCGCCTTGTTCGTTGGCTTCATCGACGCGCAGCATCATGCCCAGGCGCACTTGCTTGCCAAAGCCAGCCAGGGGGCCCGACAAATCCTGGATGGAGCCGAGCGTGATTTCGGTTTTGGACACGCCTTGCGTCTGGGCCATGGCCGCGCCGGCGGTCAGGGCCATCGCCGCGGCGACGAGGCTGAGTTTGATTTTCATGGTGCAGGTCTCCTGTTGTAGAAAAGGGTGAGGTGAATCAGCGGTACATCGCCTCGATCTGGGGCGCATATTTCTTCTCGACCAATTTGCGCTTGAGCTTCATGGTCGGGGTCAGTTCTTCGTCTTCGGCGCTCAGCTGGGTGTCGAGCAGCCAGAATTTCTTGATCTGCTCCACGCGGGCAAACTTCTTGTTGACGCGGTCGACTTCGGCCTGGATCAAACCTTGCACCTCGGCGCTGTGCGTGAGGCTGGCGTAGTTCGAGAAGGGCACGTCGTTGTCCTGGGCGTATTTCTCCACGTTTTCCTGGTCGATCATGATGATCACAGTCAAATAGGGCCGCTTGTCGCCAATCACCACCGCATCGGTGACGTAAGGCGAGAATTTCAGTTCGTTTTCCAGCTCGCTCGGGGTGATGTTCTTACCCCCGGCTGTGATGATGATGTCTTTCATGCGATCGGTGATGCGGAAAAACCCTTCCTCGTCCACCACGCCCACGTCACCCGTGTGCAGCCAGCCGTCGGCATCGATGGTCTCGGCGGTTTTTTCGGGCAAATTCAGGTAACCCATGAAGACGTTGGGGCCACGCACCAAGATCTCGCTGGTCACCGGGTCCAGGCGCATTTCGTTGTACTCGGCAGCCGGGCCGATCGAGCCCGGCTTGATGCGGTCAGCGGGCACACCCGTGGCCGCACCGCAGGTCTCGGTCATGCCCCAAACTTCGAGCATGGGCAAGCCCAGCGCCAAATACCATCGCACCAAATCGGGGGAAATCGGCGCCGCACCCGTCACCAAAAAGCGCGCACGGTGGATGCCGATCATCTTGCGCACGTTGTTCAGGGCCAACAAACGCGCCACATGAAAGCGCAGTTTGAGACTGGCAGGCACCGGCTTGTGCGCCAGCACCAAATCGGCCACTTGATGTCCCACGCCAATCGCCCAGCCATAGACCGCTTGCTGCAAGCCGCCCGCCTCCTTGAGCGCGATCATCACGCCCGAGTAAAACTTTTCCCAGACACGGGGCACGGCGGTGAACACGGTGGGCGCGATTTCGCGCACGTTTTCCGGCACGGTTTCGGGGTTCTCGACAAAGTTGAGTTTGGCCCCGGTGTACATCGAGAAAAATTCGCCGCCCATGCGCTCGGCGATGTGGCACAAAGGCAAAAAGCACATGCACTCGTCGCGCTCATCGCGGGCAATCAAGGTGTTGTAGCCGCGCACGGTGTAGACCAAGCCATGGTGGCTGTGCATGCCGCCCTTGGGCTTGCCGGTGGTGCCCGAGGTGTAGACCAAAATGGCCAACTCTTCCGGTTTGCAAGCCGCACTGCGCTGCGTGAGCATGTCGGGGTGTTGCTGGGCGTGTTCGCGGCCCAAGGCCTGCAGCTGTTTCAAACTGATGACCATCGGGTCGTGGAAGTCGCGCAAACCGTCCATGTCGAACACCACGATCTTTTGCAACAAGGGCAAGGTCTCGCGCACCGCCAGCGCCTTGTCCAGTTGCTCGTCGTCTTCGACAAACAGCACCCGGGTGCCGGAGTCTTCGCACAGGTAGTGCACCTGCTCGGCCGCATCGGTCGGGTAAATGCCGTTGGACACGCCACCGGCACTGAGCACCGCCAGGTCACACAACACCCACTCGATGTTGGTGTTGGCCAAGATGGAGGCGGTGTGACGGGCCTCGAAACCCAGTGCCATCAGGCCGTGGCCGATCTCGCGCACGGCTTGCGCGGTCTCGTTCCAGGTCCAGCTGCGCCAGATGCCCAGGTCTTTTTGGCGCATCCAGACATTTGGGCCGCGAGCGGCGACGGCGTTCCAGAAGATGGCGGGGATGGTCTCGCCCGCCATGACGACATTTTTTTGCGGCGCAATGCCGGAGGTGTCCCAGAGTTGGCTCATGTCTTATCTCCAGGTTTTCTTCTTTTTCCAGCGGCGGTCAGCGCGCACGCCCTCTTCCTTCATGCCCAAGTAGAACTCCTTGATGTCGTCCTTTTCACGCAAACGGGCGCAGCTGTCTTCCATGACGATGCGGCCGTTTTCCAGCACATACCCGTAGTCCGAAGCGTTCAGCGCCATGTTGGCGTTTTGCTCGACCAACAAGATGGTGGTGCCGCGTTCGCGGTTGATGCGCACCACGATTTCAAAAATCTCTTTGGTCAGCTTGGGCGACAGGCCCAGGCTGGGCTCGTCCAGCAAGATCAAATCGGGGTTGGCCATGAGGGCGCGGCTGATCGCCAGCATCTGCTGCTGCCCACCCGAGAGCAAGCCCGCGTCCTGCGCTGAGCGCTCGCGCAGGATGGGGAAGTAGTTGAACACGGCCTCCATGTCGCGGGCCACGCCATCGCGGTCCTTGCGGGTGAAGGCGCCCATGAGCAGGTTGTCGCGAATTGACAGCAGCGGAAACACCTCACGCCCTTCGGGCACGTGCATCAGGCCGCGCTGCACGATGATGGCCGGGTCTTGCGCGGTGATGCTCTGGCCCTTGAACTCGATCGAGCCCTTGCGCGGGTCGATGATGCCGCTGATGGTTTTGAGGATGGTGGTCTTGCCAGCGCCGTTGGAGCCGAGCACGGTGGCGATCTCGCCTTGGCGCACCTGAAGGCTCACACCACGGATCGCCTTGATCGGACCGTAGGCGCTCTCCACGTTGAGCAGCTTGAGCATCACGTTGTCAGTGGCGGGCTCAGCGGCCGCGTTCAGGATGGGGTTGACTGCGCTCATGCGGCACCTCCGGGCACGTGGTTTTCGCGGCGCAGGCTGGAGACATCGTCGACCGAGCCCAGATAGGCCTCGATCACGCCCGGGTCGCTTTGCACCTGGCTGGGCGTGCCGGTGGCGAGTTCTTCGCCTTGGCTCATGGCCAGCACACGGTCCGACACTTTGGAGACCAGGCTCATGTCGTGCTCGACCATCAGCACGGTGATGCCCAGCTCGTTCTTGATGTCGGAAATCCAGAAGGCCATGTCTTCGGTTTCTTCGACGTTCAGGCCCGATGAAGGCTCGTCGAGCAGCAGCAATTTCGGCTCGGTGCACAAGGCCCGAGCCAGCTCAACCACTTTGCGCACGCCGTAGGGCAGGCCCGCCACCATCGAATCGCGGTGGTGCTGCAAGTCCAGAAAATCGATGACCTCTTCGACCTTTTCACGCGCCTCGATTTCGGCCGCGCGGGTTTTGGCGCTGAAGAACATCTCGCTCCAGACGCCCGTCTTGCGGTGCGTGTGGCGGCCAATCAGCAGGTTTTGCAGCACGGTGGCGTGCTCGAACAACTCAATGTTCTGGAACGTGCGGGCAATGCCCAGGCCGGCGATTTGGTGTGGCTGCTGGTCGGTCAGGCGCAAGGTGCCTTGTGGCCCAGCGTAGTCGATCACCCCTGTGGTGGGCGTGTAGATGCGGCTGATCAGGTTGAACACGGTGGTCTTGCCAGCGCCGTTGGGTCCGATCAGGGTGAAGACCTCGCCGCGCTTGACGTCGAAGCTGACCTTGTTCACGGCCAGCACGCCGCCAAAGCGAACGCTCAGGTCTTGGGCGGATAAAAGGATGTCTGCGTTCATTTCAGGCGGTCCGATTTCTGGAACGATTTCTGGCGCTTGAACAGGCCACGGCGGTAAAACGGGAACAGCTGGAACCAGGTGCGCACCTTGAGCCAGCGGCCGTACAGGCCCATGGGCTCGAACAGCACAAAAGCGATCAGCACCATGCCGTACACCGTGCCCTGCAGGCCGGCGGCCCCCCCAATGGCGGCCGGCAAAAAGTCCTTGCCCAGCGCAATCAGTTGCGGCATGACGATCAGGAAAATCGCGCCCAAGAAGGCCCCGTGGATCGAGCCCAAACCGCCAATCACCACCATCAAGAGCAAGTCAATCGACTGGATGATGCTGAACTGCTCGGGCGAGAGGAACTGGATTTTGTGCGCGTACAAAGCGCCGCCAATGCCTGCCAATGCGGCCGACAAAGCAAACGACAAGGTCTTGTAGCGCGCCAGGTGAATGCCCATGCTTTGCGCCGAAATTTCAGAATCGCGGATGGCCACAAAGGCCCGACCGGTCGAAGAGCGCAACAGGTTGACGATGGCCAGCGTGGCGCCCACCGTCACCAGCAGGCACAAAAAGTAAAACTCTTCGGTGCTGTCCAGCGTCCAGCCGCCCAACTTGGGGTAGGTGACCATCAGGCCCGCGTTGCCGCCGGTGACGCTTTCCCAGCGGGCCATGCCCTCTTCGACGATGAAGCCAAAAGCCAGCGTGGCCATGCCCAGATAAATGCCTTTGACGCGCAGCGCCGGCAAGCCCACGATCACGCCCGCCATGGCCGAGAACACGCCCGCGCACACCAGTGCCAACGGAAACGGCACCCCGGCATTGACCATGACGGCCTGGGTGTAGGCCCCCACACCCAAAAATGCGGCGTGCCCCAAAGAGAACAGCCCCGTGAAACCCGCCAGCAACATCAGGCCCAGACCCACCACGGCGTAGATCAACACAAAGGTCAGCTGCGCGAGCCAGTACTCGGGCACGGTCCAAGGTGCCACCACCAAAAAGATGGCGAGCAAGCTGTACCAGAACACATGGCCGCCGTGTTTGGCCAGGGTGATGTCCTGGTTGTATTCGGTTTTGAAGATGAAACGCATGCCGGGGCCTCAAACTTTCTTGCGCAGTTGCTCGCCGAACAAGCCATTGGGCTTGAGCACCAGCATGAGCAACACCACGATGTAGGGCGCAATGTCCTTGAAGCCTTCGGGCAGATAAAAGCCCGAGAGCGACTCGACGATGCCGATCACCAAGCCACCCACAATGGCGCCGGGCAAGCTGCCAAAGCCCCCCACCACCGCAGCGGGGAAAGCTTTGAGGCCAATGAAGCCCATGTTGGCGTGCACAAAGGTGATGGGGGCCAGGAGCAGACCGGCCACCGCCGCCACACCGGCCGCCAGACCCCAGACCAGACCGTTGATGCGCTTGACCGGGATGCCCATGTAATAAGCGGCCAACTGGTTTTGCGAGGCCGCCTGCATGGCGATGCCCAGCTTGCTGTACTTGAACAGGGCAAACAGGCCCAGGCACAAGATGCCTGTAGCGCCAATCACCACCATTTGCTCGGCGGCGATCACCAAGCCGCCCAAACGCAACACCTCACCCGCATAGGGCACAGGCATGGTGTGGGTGTCGGTGCCCACATCCGGGATCATGGTGATCAGACCGCGCAGCACATAGCCCACGCCAATGGTCAGCATGACGATGGAAAAAGCCGGTTGCCCGAGGATGGGGCGAATGACCAAGCGCTCGAGCAAAACGCCAAAAATACCCATGGCCACGATGGCCGCTGGCACGCCAATCCAGAAAGGAAAGCCCAACAGCGTCATGGCGGCCAGGCCCGAAAAAGCCCCCACCATCATCAGGTCGCCCTGGGCAAAGCTCACCGTTTCGGTGGCCTTGTAAATCAGCACAAAACCCAGGGCAATGAGTCCGTAAATACAGCCCTGGGCCACACCGCTGATCAGCAGTTGCAGCAATTGCACACCTGTCTCCTCTTTGTTCTGTCGAGCCCAGTTCGCTGCGCTTGTGGGTGCACTGTTTCAGCACCGTGCAAAGCATTTGCGAACGACCGTGCGATTGTGCATGTCTTACACGAGACTTTCCCTAGGGGTTGACCCCCATTCGAACTCACACGCAAGGCTTCAATATCCCTTCATGACACATGCCATACGCATCGGATCCGGGCTCGGCTTCTACGGGGACAACTGGGAGCCCGTGATCGCCAGCATCGAACGCGGTCAGGTGCAATTCATCGCCAGCGACCACCTGGCCGAATTGACGCTGGCCATCTTGCAAAAAGACCGGCAACGTGACCCAGCCCTGGGTTACGCCCGCGATGTGCTGCCCATGCTTTTGCGCCTGTGGCCCCTGATGCAGCCGCGTGGTGTGCGCTTCGTTTGCAACGCGGGTGGCCTCAACCCCATGGGTGCGGCGCTGGCGGTGCAAAAAGCCTTGGCCGGCGCAGGCTGGCACCCGCGCATTGCGGTGGTGAGTGGCGATGACGTGCTGCCCCTGCTGCAAGACCCTGCCGCACGTTATGACCACATGATGAGCGGCGCTGACGTGGACAGCGTGCGCGAGCGCTTGGTGTTTGGCAATGCCTATCTGGGCGCACAGCCCATCGTGGAGGCACTGGACCTGGGGGCCGACATCGTGATCACCGGACGCGTGGCCGATGCCGCGCTGTTTCTGGGCCCGCTGGTGCACGCGCTGGGTTGGAAACTCGCCGATGCCAGCACCCCCGAGGACTTCCACCGCCTGGCGCAGGGCCTGACGGTGGGGCACTTGCTCGAATGCTCAGGCCAGGGCAGCGGCGGCAATTTCGGCAGCCAAGGCAGCTGGCAAAACATCCCGGACTTGGCGCACATCGGCTACCCCATTGCCGAGGTTTGGCCAGACGGCACGGCCTTCATCACCAAGGCACCGGGCACAGGCGGCCTGGTCAACTTCGACACCGTGCGCCAGCAACTGCTCTACGAAGTCCACAACCCGCATGCGTATTTCTCACCCGATGTGGTGCTGGACATGGGCCAGATTCAGTTGCACGACGAGGGCCAGCACCGCGTGCGCTTGACCGGCGCCCAAGGCAGCGCACCCACCGACCAGCTCAAAGTGGTGGCCGGCTTTCAAGACGGCTTCAAGGCCGAGATCAGCTGGGGCTTTTCTTGGCCTGATGCCTGGGACAAGGTGCAGGCCGCAGAGGCCATGGTGCGCAGCCAACTGAAAGAGCGCCACATGCCTTTTGACGAGCTGTTTGTGGAATACCCCGGGCTGAATTCCGCGCATGGTCCGCTGGCCCCCTTGCCGCCTGCGGCCGAGCTGAACGAACGCGCCGAGATCTGGGTGCGCATGGTGCTGCGCACCCGCTCCAAAGCGGTGGCCGATGGCTTTGGCAGATTGTTCCCCTGGATGGCACTGAGCGGGCCGGCCTACACCTGCGGCTTTCAAGGCTTGAACGCCTCCAGCGCCTTGCTGGGCATTTGGCCCACCTTGATGGCGCGTGACCGTGTTCAAGCCCGTGTGGAGATTTTGGAGACCGGCGCATGACCACAGCACCTCTTGTGACGATCCCCTTGGCCCGCATTGCCCACGCCCGCAGTGGCGACAAAGCCGACTGGGTGGACTTTGGCCTGTTCGCCTGGAACGAGGCGGGCTATCGCCTCTTGGCGCGCGAAGTGACGGCGGCCAATGTGCAGGCGCACTTTGCGCCATGGTTGCCGGGGCAAGTGGACGCCTGGCCTATGCCCAACATTCTGGCCCTGAAGTTCGTGCTGCACGGCGCTTTGCAAGGCGGCGGCGCACGCAACCTGCGCCTCGATAACCTGGGCAAAGCCATGGGCGCAGCACTGCTGCGCTTGGAGATCGACGTCGGTGCCGAAGAACTCGAGCAGGCACAAAAAAGCCCCCGAAAGGGCTGGTGGCCGCAGGGGTCAGCCCAGACCTGACGGCAGGGTCACCCCGGACGGGATCCGGGGTCCAGGCCTCAAACGCGCTCGATGATCAAGGCAATGCCTTGACCCACGCCGATGCACATGGTGCACAGGGCGTAGCGACCGCCTGTGCTGTGCAGGCGGTTGATGGCGGTGGTGGCCAAACGCGCACCCGATGCACCCAGCGGATGACCCAGGGCAATGGCGCCGCCCCAGGCGTTCACGCGGGCATCGTCGTCTTTCAGGCCCAACATGCGCAGCACGGCCAGGCCTTGCGCGGCAAAAGCCTCGTTCAATTCGATCACGTCGATCTGCTCCAGCGTCAGGCCTGTTTGGGCCAACACTTTGAGCGTGGCAGGCGCAGGGCCAATGCCCATGACACGCGGGGCCACGCCCGCCGTGGCCATGCCCACAATGCGGGCCTTGGGGGTCAACCCGTTTTTGGCAGCGGCGGCTTCGTCGGCCAGGAGCAATGCACAAGCGCCATCGTTCACACCCGAGGCGTTGCCCGCGGTCACCGTGCCGTCCGGGCGCACCACGCCTTTGAGCTTGGCCAGCGCTTCCAGACTGGTTGCGCGGGGGTGTTCGTCGGTGTCCACCAAAATGGCATCGCCCTTTTTCTGAGGAATGCTCACGCCCACAATCTCGCGGGCCAGGTGCCCGGCTTGGATGGCGGCCACCGCACGCAGCTGGCTGTTGTAGGCCATCAGGTCTTGCGCTTCGCGCTCGATCTTGTAGTCGGTGGCCACGTTCTCAGCGGTCTCGGGCATCGAATCGACGCCGTACTGGGCCTTCATCAACTTGTTGACGAAACGCCAGCCAATGGTGGTGTCGTACACCGCGTTGTTGCGGCTGAAGGCCGTTTCGGCTTTGGGCATCACAAACGGGGCGCGGCTCATGCTTTCCACACCACCGGCAATCATCAAACCGGCTTCGCCAGCCTTGATGGCGCGGGCCGCGGTGCCAATGGCGTCCAGACCCGAGCCGCACAGGCGGTTGAGGGTGGCACCGGGCACATCGATCGGCAAGCCCGCCAACAAGCTGCTCATGTGGGCCACATTGCGGTTGTCTTCACCGGCCTGGTTGGCGCAGCCGTACAGCACGTCGCTCACTGCCGCCCAGTCCACTTGGGGGTTGCGCGCCATCAAGGCGCGCAGGGGCACGGCACCCAGGTCGTCGGTGCGCACGCTGCTCAAAGCGCCACCGTAACGACCAAAAGGGGTACGGATCGCGTCGCAAATGTAGGCTTGGTTCATGTTTTGAGTCTCCGAATTGGTGTGGCATGCATTTTATTGCATGTTTTGACGTTTCACTGGATCAATTCTAGGTGTTGAATCCGCAAGGGTCGTGTGCGGCGCTGCCCGGGCTCAGAGGCGCTTCGCTTTGCCACATCGCACGAACAGTGACCGCCTATGCTCAAACTGCATGGCGGCTGAATCGACGGCCATGCCTGCGATCGGGCCTGGGGGATGGGGCGATGTGGCAAAGCGAAGCGCCTCTGAGCACCGGCGCCCAGGCCCGATCGCAGGCTACCCCAGGCAGACATGAGGGACAATGACATCCATGCTGATCCAACCTTCACAAGCCGATGTCCGGCGCTTTTTTTGTGGCGTCTACGCCAAGGCCAAGACCGCTGCCCCACTCGAGCCCATGGAAATGCTGGTCAGCCAATGGATGGATGAACACCCCGAGTACCACGCCGAACTGGCCGACGTGGATGCGGCCCTGGCCGCCATGCACCAAGCCGACCCGAACCGGGAAAATCCTTTTTTGCACTTGTCGATGCACCTGTCGATCAGCGAACAATGCAGCATCGACCAACCACGGGGCATTCGGCAAGCTGTGGAATTGCTGACACACAGACTCAACTCCCTGCACGATGCCCACCATCAGGCCATGGAATGCCTGGGCCGCATGGTGCATGAAAGCCAACGCTCGGGGCGCATGCCCGATGGGGAGGCCTACATCGCCTGCGTGCAAAGGCACGCCACGAAAGACTGAGGCGAATCAGGCCGCCATGCGGCCTTGGATATGCGACAAGATGTCAGAAACGGCCACTTTGGTCGCTTCGGCATCGCGGCGGTGCTGGTATTCGACCAAGCCGTCTTTCAGGCCCTTGTCACCAATGGTGATGCGGTGCGGGACACCGATCAGCTCCCAATCGGCGAACATGGCGCCGGGTCGCTCGCCACGGTCGTCCAAGATCACGTCCACACCGGCGGCGAGCAGGCCGTTGTAAATGCGCTCGGCTTCCAGCTTGACCGCTTCACTGCGGTCCATGCCGATGGGGCAAACCACGGCGGTGAAAGGGGCAATCGCGTCAGGCCAGATGATGCCGCGCTCGTCGTGGTTTTGCTCGATGGCGGCAGCGGGCAAGCGCGTGATGCCGATGCCGTAGCAGCCCATTTCCAGAAATTGCGGCTTGCCGGTTTCGTCCAGAAACGTGGCGTTCATGGCCTTGGAGTACTTGGTGCCCAGGTAGAACACATGGCCCACTTCGATGCCGCGCTCGATCGCCAGCTCGCCTTGGCCGTCAGGCGACTTGTCGCCCGTCACCACATTGCGGATGTCGGCCACCAAGGCAGGCTCGGGCAGGTCGCGGCCCCAGTTGACGCCGGTGATGTGGAAGTCTTCTGCGTTGGCACCGCAGATCCAATCGGCCATCACGGCCACCTCGCGGTCGGCCACCATATGAACCGGCTTCTTCAAATTCAGCGGACCCAGGTAACCCGGCTTGCAGCCAAAGTGCTCTTCGATCTCGGCCAAGGTGGCAAAGCGGAAACCGCCTTCCATGCCAGGCAATTTGCCGACTTTGACTTCGTTCATGTCGTGGTCACCACGCAGCAGCAAGAGCCACACTTGCGACTTGACGATCTCGCCTTGCTCGTTCAAGGTGTCGGTGGCCAGCACCAAGGACTTGACGGTGGTGGACAGCGGCACGTTCAGCAAGGCGGCCACGTCCTCGCAGGTGCTCTTGCCGGGCGTGGGGGTCTTGGTCAAGGCTTGCGTGGCAGCGCCGCGCGGCTGGCTGGGTGCGAGCGCCTCGGCCTTTTCCATGTTGGCGGCATAGCCGCTGGTGGGGCAGTACACGATGGCGTCTTCACCCGTGGCGGCAATCACCTGGAACTCTTCGGACAAATCGCCACCGATGGCGCCGCTGTCGGCCGCAACAGCGCGGTAGGTCAGACCAAAGCGGTCAAAAATCTTGCGATAGGCCCCGGCCATGACTTGGTAGCTGGCCTTGGCGCTCGCCATGTCGCGGTCAAAGCTGTACGCGTCTTTCATGGTGAATTCACGGCCGCGCATCAGGCCAAAGCGCGGGCGGCGCTCGTCGCGGAACTTGGTCTGGATCTGGTAGAAGTTTTTGGGCAGCTGTTTGTAACTGCGCACTTCTTGGCGCACCACGTCGGTCACCACCTCTTCGCTGGTGGGCTGGATCACGAAATCACGACCATGGCGGTCCTTGATGCGCAAAAGCTCTGGGCCCATCTTGTCAAAGCGCCCCGTTTCCTGCCACAGCTCGGCCGGTTGCACCACCGGCATGGTCATCTCGATGGCGCCTGCGCGGTTCATCTCTTCGCGCACGATGGCCTCGACCTTGCGGATCACACGCAGGCCCATGGGCATGTAGTTGTAGATGCCAGCGCCCAATTTTTTGATCAGGCCAGCCCGGGTCATCAGCTTGTGGCTGACCACCTCGGCATCGGCGGGGGCTTCTTTGAGGGTGGAAATGAGGAACTGGGAGGCTTTCATCGCGTCAAACTAACTCAGGCAGGGGCATCAGGGAAACATCCAAGTGCCAGCGGCGGTGCGCCGTGCATAATGGACACAATTTAAAAATTTGAGGTTGATTATGCTTGACCGTGAAGGCTTTAGGCCGAACGTCGGCATCATTCTGCTCAACCAGAAAAACCAGGTTTTCTGGGGCAAACGCATCCGCACCCACAGTTGGCAGTTTCCGCAGGGTGGCATTGACCGGGGTGAGAGTCCCGAACAGGCCATGTTCCGAGAACTGCACGAAGAAGTGGGGCTCCATCCAGAGCATGTGCGCATCGTGGCCCGAACCCGTGACTGGTTGCGCTATGAGGTGCCAGACCGCTTCATCCGCAGGGATGCTCGCGGCTTTTACAAGGGCCAGAAACAAATCTGGTACTTGCTGCAAATGGTCACGCACGACCACCACTTGAACCTGCGCGCCACAGACCACCCAGAATTTGACGCTTGGCGTTGGAATGACTATTGGGTGCCGCTGGATGTGGTGGTGGAGTTCAAACGCGGCGTCTACGAGATGGCACTGACCGAGTTGGCCCGTTTTTTGCCACGTCAAGACAGGCAAAACCGCTATTTGCGCGGCGCCAACCGTGGGCCTCGGGACAACCTGGATCCCGATGGCGGCACCCCGGAGATGCAGCCACCGGTGCACATGGAGCTGCCGCCCGGGGCCAGTTTCGACCCCAATCCGCAAGGCTAAAACAACCCGCCCGCATGGGCGGGCTTGATCGGCTCAACGGCTGAGGATCAGGTTGTCCCGGTGCACCATTTCGGGCTCGGCGGTGTAGCCCAGCAAAGCCTCGTAGTCGTGAGAGGGTTTGCGACAAAGCAAGCGGGCTTCGGCACTGGCGTAATTGGCCAAGCCCCGAGCGATTTCCGAGCCTTGCTCGTCTTTGATGGCGATCACGTCACCGCGTGAAAAATCACCCGCGACCCCCGTCATGCCAATGGGCAACAAGCTCTTGCCCTCCGTCATCACTTTGTGGGCAGCGCCAGCATCGACCGTGACCGAGCCACGCAGTTGCAAATGATCGGCCATCCATTGCTTGCGGGCCTGTTGCTTGGCGGTCTGAGCCACCAGCAATGTGCCCATGTTGTCGCCTTGCGCCAAGCGCAGCAGGGCGTCGGGCTCACGGCCCCAGGCGATCACCGTGGATGCACCGGAGCCCGCAGCCCGTTTGGCCGCCAGGATTTTGGTGATCATGCCGCCCTTACCAATGCTCGAGCCTGCGCCGCCCGCCATGGCCTCCAGCGCAGGGTCGCCCGCATGGGCTTCGTGCACAAAAGTAGCCCCAGGGTCTTTGCGCGGATCCGCGCTGTACAGGCCCTTTTGGTCGGTCAAAATGACCAAGAGGTCGGCCTCAATCAAATTGGCCACCAAGGCACCCAAGGTGTCGTTGTCACCAAATTTGATTTCGTCGTTGACCACCGTGTCGTTTTCGTTGATCACAGGCAGCACACGGTGTTGCAGCAAGGTCAGCAAGGTCGAGCGGGCATTGAGGTAACGCTCACGATCGGCCAAGTCCGCATGGGTGAGCAAGACCTGGGCACTGCCCATGCCGTTTTCGCGCAACTTCGTCTCGTACATTTGGGCCAAACCCATCTGGCCCACCGCGGCAGCGGCTTGCAAAGCGGGCACCTCCATCGGGCGGGTGGTCCAACCCAAACGTTTCATGCCTTCGGCAATCGCCCCGCTGGACACCATCACCACCTCTTTGCCTTGTGCACTGAGCAGCGCCATCTGACGGCACCATTCACCGATCGCGCCTTCGTCCAAGCCGCGGCCCTCGTTGGTCACCAGGCTAGAGCCGACTTTGACAACGATGCGGCGGGCATCACGCAACAGGGTGGAAACAGCGGCAGAGGTCATTCAGGGCTAGGGGCTTGGCGTTGAAACAGCTTTTTGTCAGGGACTGGGAACGACCGCGTCAATCGGCGTCGGAGGGCATGGGCTTGAAGCGGGGATCGTCTGCATCCGGCGCTTGCGGCTTGTCTTGCTCCTTGAAGCGCGGATCGATGTCCACCACACCTTGTTCAATGATCTGTTGGGCACGGATGTGCTTGTAGATGTCCTTGATCAAGGGCTCGCAGCCTTCGCGGGTCAGCGCCGAAATTTGGAACACAGGGCCTTTGTAGCGCATGCGCTTGATGAAATCCTTGACACGTGCCTCGCGCTCGTCAGCGGGCACCATGTCCAGCTTGTTGAGCACCAGCCAACGCGGCTTGTTGTACAAGCCCGGATCGTATTTTTTCAGCTCCGCCACAATGGCTTTGGCTTGCTGCACCGGGTCGACGTTCTCGTCAAAGGGCGCAAAGTCGACCACATGCAGCAGCAAACGGGTGCGCTGCAAGTGGCGCAAAAACAAATGCCCCAGGCCTGCGCCTTCGGAGGCGCCTTCAATCAGACCCGGCACATCGGCCACCACAAAGCTTTGCTCGGGGCCCACGCGGACCACGCCCAAGTTAGGGTGCAAGGTGGTGAAGGGGTAATCGGCGATTTTGGGGCGGGCGTTGGAGACGGCCGCAATGAAAGTGGATTTGCCGGCATTGGGCATGCCCAGCAGACCCACATCGGCCAGCACCTTCAGCTCCAGCTTGAGTTCTTTCTTTTCACCCAGCCAGCCCGGTGTTTTCTGACGCGGGGCACGGTTGATGGCGCTCTTGAAGCGCATGTTGCCAAAACCGCCGTCACCGCCCTTGGCGATCATGATGGTCTCACCGGGCACCAGCAATTCATACAGGACTTCGCCCGTTTCGGCGTCGCTGATGATGGTGCCCACGGGCATCTTGAGGGTGACGTCGTCGCCCGCAGCGCCGAACATGTCCGAGCCCATCCCGTGCTGACCGCGCTTGGCATCGTGGCGCCTGGAATATCGGTAATCCACCAAGGTGTTGAGGTTGATGTCGGCAAAAGCGAACACATGCCCACCCCGACCACCGTCGCCACCATTGGGGCCACCGAATTCTTTGTACTTTTCGTGGCGGAACGAGACGCAGCCGTTCCCGCCGTCGCCTGCGGAGATGTCAATATAGGCTTCGTCAACGAACTTCATGAGATTTCCAGTGTAGCTTGGGGCCCCACCGTCCAGGCGTCACAGGGCCAGAAAAGCAAAGAGCCCCGTCTTGCGGGGCTCCTCTTCGCCATGGGCGCGACAGGCTTAAACAGCCGGTGTCACGTTGACCATGTGCTTGCTCAGTTCGCCTTTTGTGGAGAACGACACGTGGCCATCCACCAGGGCAAACAAAGTGTGGTCTTTGCCAATGCCGACATTGTTGCCCGCATGGAACTTGGTACCACGTTGACGAACAATGATCGAGCCAGCGCTGATCAGTTCACCACCGAAAGCCTTGACACCCAGCATCTTTGGCTTGGAATCACGACCGTTGCGCGTAGAGCCGCCGCCTTTTTTCTGTGCCATGACCTATTCTCCTCAGGCAGAGATCGCGCCGATTTGCAGTTCGGTGAACTGCTGGCGGTGACCCTGACGTTTCTGATAGTGCTTACGACGGCGCATCTTGAAGATGTGCACTTTGTCGTGCTTGCCATGCGCCAAAACTGTGGCTTTGACTGTGGCGCCGGACACCAGGGGCGTGCCGATCTTGAGTTCAGCGCCGGTACCGACGGCCAAAACTTGATCAATCACGATTTCCTGGCCAACGTCCGCAGCAATCTGTTCTACTTTAATTTTTTCGCCAGCGACAACACGATACTGTTTGCCACCGGTTTTTATGACCGCGTACATAAATGACCTCTTTGAATGGAAGTTTCCAAGGGCTAATCCCCAAGGAACCCGAGATTCTAGCACGGACAAGTCCATCCGGCAAATCATTCGGCTCAAGCGGCCACCTCCAGCTTGGGGCGGCAAACACGGTCTCTATAATGGGTTCAGAATCCAACCACCCCCTTCACTCGCCCTTTTTGGACTTGGCCCAGCCAAGTCACCAGCCGGATACCCCACTTGTCTGCCACTGAACACAGCACCGCCGCCGTTCTCGAATTGGTGGCCTCCGACATGGCCGAGGTCGACCGGGTGATCGCCCATCGGCTCGATTCTGGCGTGCCCTTGGTGGGCGATGTGGCGCGTTACATCATTTCTGCAGGCGGAAAGCGCCTTCGCCCGGTGCTTTTGCTGCTGACATGCGGCGCTTTGGGATATGCCGGGACACAACGCCACAACCTGGCGGCCGTGGTGGAGTTCATCCACACGGCCACTTTGCTGCACGACGATGTGGTGGACGAATCCACCTTGCGGCGCGGCAGGCCCACGGCCAACGAAAACTTCGGCAATCCGGCCAGCGTGCTGGTGGGCGACTTTTTGTACTCCCGGGCCTTTCAGATGATGGTGGATGCCCAAAGCATGCGGGTCATGCAAATCTTGGCCGATGCCACCAATGTGATCGCCGAAGGCGAAGTGCTTCAGTTGATGAACATGCATGACGCCTCTCTCGACGAAGAGGGCTATTTGCGGGTCATCCGATCCAAAACAGCCAAGCTGTTTGAAGCCAGTGCCCGCCTGGGCGCCATCTTGGCCGCCAGCCCTGTGGCCATCGAAAACGCTTGTGCAGACTACGGTCAGGCCCTGGGCACAGCATTTCAGGTCATCGACGATGTGCTGGACTACGACGGCAATGCCGCAGAAATGGGGAAAAACCTGGGCGATGACTTGCGCGAAGGCAAAGCCACCCTGCCCCTGATTTTGGCCATGCAACGCGGCAACGCGGCCCAGAGCCAAACCGTGCGCGAGGCGATTGAAACCGGCAGTGTGGACCGGCTCACCGACATCGTGGCCATCGTGCGAGAAACCGGGGCCTTGGAGGCCACACGGGATGCTGCCGCAGCAGAAGCCCAACGGGCCATCGATGCCGCCATGCAGTTGCCCGACAATGCCCATCGCCAAGCCATGGTGGTGTTGGCCTCACAACTGCTCAAGCGCAGAACCTGATGGCTTTGGGCCTCGTTCGGCAAGCCCTGTCCGGCTCAGTCTCTTTCTCTCCAACCTGAACATGAAACTCAACCCATTCATCTCTTTGGCAGTTCTGGTCTGGGCTTGTGGTGTGAGCGCCGGGGTGCATGCCAGCCCCAAGTGGGAGCCCATCATGAACAACCCCGATGGTTTGTTCTACATCGATGCCAAATCCGTCACCGAGGAAGATGGCATCAAAAAGGTCTGGAGCGCCTTGGATTACAAAAAGCCTCAGAGCACCAGCAATGGCAAAACCTATCTGTCGCTGCAGTCTCAAGTCCAAGTCAATTGCAAACGCAAGATGGCCCGCGTTCTGCACATGACTTATTACTCCGAAGCCATGCTGAAGGGGGATACGGTGTTCCGCCAAGGCATGCTGCACGAATGGTTAGAGATCGATCCCAGTTCGCCCATCCACAAGATTGCACGCAAGATTTGCTGAGGCATGCCTCAATGGGGCCACTGAGCATCGCTGGCATCGCGCAAACGGATCACATCTTCGCGCAGGTCATGGGCCCAGGTCCGGCGATCACGGCCATCGGCCTGCTGCAAGTCCCCAAAATGAACCACGGCCGTGATGCCCGGCGCTTTGAGCGTGCGCCACATGGAGCCAATCAGGGTGTCGTCGCCGATGTAACAGGGCGCTAGGGTGATGTCGCCTGTTTGAGAATCCAAAAACTGAAGCGCCATGGGTTGGACCGGCGCTTGGGCTTGGATCGCCGACTGGATCAAGTTGGCGTGGAAAGGCAGCAAATCCAGACCATCGCTGGTGGTTCCTTCAGGAAAAATAGCCACCACATCGCCTTCTTGCAGGGCATGGGCCATGTCTTTGACCATGCGCAGTGCGTCCTTTCGGTTGGTGCGCTCAATGTAAAGCGTTCCCGCTCCGGTGGCCAACATGCCAACGAGCGGCCAGTCCCGAATGTCGGACTTGGACACAAAGCGGCAATGCCGCGCCGCATGGATGACCATGATGTCCAACCAAGAAATGTGGTTGGACACCAACAGCGCCGGGCCACTGCGCACGGGCTGCCCCACCACCTTCAATTGGATGTGCCAAAGCGCCAAAAACTGCAAGGCCCAAGCTTGCACACGCATCTCTCGCTGCTCGATGCTGAGCTGGGGGAAGCGGACATAAATCGTCCACATGCCGCCAAAGACATGCACCAGTCCTCGCCAAAATTTCCAAATGGCACGCCAGCTGTGCATCATGTCCTCAGGCTTGGGCATGAGGGCAAGGGGACGCGTGAGGTCATGGCTTGAGCACCTCAGGCTTCGAACGCCAAATGGCCGCCCACCACCGTGGCCAAGACACGGCCAGGCAGTTCATAGCCAGAAAACGGCGTGCTCTTGCCTTGGCTGCGCAAAGACTCGGCCGTCACAGGCCAGTGGTCCTCGGTCGTCAAGACGCACACATCGGCACCCCCCCCCACGGCCAGATGGCCCACCGAGTCTTGCAAGGGGCCCAAGGCAGCGCCCAGCACCCGCGCAGGGTCGGCGGTGATGCGCGACAGCACCTGCGGCAAAGGCAGTTTGGCCTCTTGACCCCACTTGAGCGCCAAGCTCCAGAGCAATTCCAAACCCGTGGCACCAGGCTCAGCCTCTGCAAACGGCAGGGCCTTGGCATCGGCGTCAACGGGGGTGTGGTCCGACACCAGCGCGTCGAGCGTGCCATCGGCCAGACCTGCACGAAGCGCATCGCGGTCGCGTTGTTGGCGCAACACAGGCGTCAGGCGGGCACGGCTGTCGAAGTAGCCCATGTCGGCATCGGTCAGGTGCAGCGAGTTGATGCTGACGTCGGCGGTGACAGGCAAGCCTTCGGCCTTGGCCTGACGCACCAGCTCGACACCTTGAGCGCTGCTGATGCGGCACAGGTGCACGCGGGCCCGGGTGCTGCGCACCAACTCAAAAATCGTGTGCAAAGCAATCGTTTCGGCCGCCACCGACACGCCGGACAAGCCCATGCGCGTGGCCAGCGGGCCACTGGCGGCGACGCCCTTGCCCAAGTGCAGCTCTTGCGGGCGCAGCCAGACGACGAAGCCAAAGGTGCTGGCATATTGCAGCGCGCGTTGCAGCACCTGCGTGCTGGCGATCGGCACCTCGGCCTGGGAAAAGCCCACACAGCCAGCGGCGGTGAGCTGGCCCATTTCGCTCAGCACATCCCCCTTCAAACCCACGGTGAGTGCACCCAGCGGCAGCACGCGGGCTTGGTGCAGCTTTTCGGCGCGGTAGCGCAGCATCTCGACCAAACCAGGCTCATCCAGAACCGGCTCGGTGTCTGGCGAGCAGACCAAGCTGGTCACCCCACCCGCCATGGCCGCGGCCATTTCGCTCTCCAGCATGCCCGCGTGTTCCTGGCCAGGCTCACGCAGGCGCGCTGCCAGGTCGACCAGGCCGGGCGCCACCAGGCAACCTTTGGCGTCGATCACCCGGTCAGGGCTGAAGTCGGCAGGTGCTGCGCCCATCGCCACGATGCGCCCGGCAGCGATAGCCAGGTCGGCAGTTTGGTCAAAGCCGCTGGCGGGGTCGATGACGCGGCCGTTTTGAATCAGGATTTTCATGTTCTTGTTCCCCTCAGGCTTCGTTGCCAGCCACGATGCTCATCACCGCCATGCGCACGGCGATGCCAAAGGTCACCTGCGGCAGGATCACGCTTTGCTGGCCGTCGACCACCGCCGAGTCGATCTCGACCCCGCGGTTGATCGGGCCGGGGTGCATGACGATGGCATCGGGCTTGGCCAGTTGCAGCTTCTCGGGCGTGAGGCCAAAGCTCTCGAAGTATTCCTGGCTGGAGGGCAGCAACGCGCCGCTCATGCGCTCGTTTTGCAGGCGCAGCATGATGACCACGTCACAGCCTTGGATGCCTTCTTCCAGCTTGTTGAAAACGCGCACGCCCATCTGGGCCATGTCTGCGGGCACCAGCGTTTTGGGGCCCACCACACGCACTTCGGCGCAGCCCAGCGTGGTGAGCGCGTGGATGTCCGAGCGGGCGACACGCGAGTGCAGCACATCGCCCACGATGGCCACGGTGAGGTTGGCGAAGTCTTTTTTGTAGTGCCGGATGGTGTACATGTCCAGCAGCGCCTGGGTGGGGTGGGCGTGACGACCGTCACCCGCGTTGACCACATGCACATGGGGCGCCACGTGCTGGGCGATCAGGTAGGGCGCGCCCGACTCGCTGTGGCGCACCACAAAAATGTCGGCGGCCATGGCGCTGAGGTTGGCAATGGTGTCGAGCAGCGACTCCCCTTTGCTGGCGGAAGAGCGCGCGATGTCGAGCGTGTAAACGTCGGCTGACAGGCGGGTCGCCGCGATGTCGAAGGTGGTTCGGGTGCGGGTGCTGTTCTCGAAGAACAGGTTGAACACGCTCTTGCCGCGCAAGAGAGGCACCTTCTTGACCTCGCGGTCGTTGACACTCACAAAGCCCTGCGCGGTGTCGAGGATGTGGGTCAGGATGTCCTTGGACAAGCCTTCGGTGGAGAGCAGATGGATCAGCTCGCCGTGCTTGTTGAGTTGGGGGTTGTTGCGTTTGTAGAGCATGTTGTTCTCACCTCGGTCAGGCTTTGTTCTCCACTTCAAAACTGAAACGGCCCTCTGCGTCTCGGGCCAGCGCCAGCGATTGCGTCTCGGGCAGCGCCACGCGGGCTGCGGCGTAGTCGGCTTGCACCGGCAATTGGCGGCCACCGCGGTCCACCAGCACGGCCAACTGAACACAGGCAGGGCGGCCGTAATCAAACAGTTCGTTGAGCACGGCGCGGATGGTGCGGCCCGTGTAGAGCACATCGTCAAGAATCAAGATGTCCGCGCCATCGACCTCGAAGGGCAGGCTGGTCTGGCCCCCTGCCGAAAGGCCTCGCTGGGCAAAATCGTCTCGGTGCATGACCGACGACACCTGCCCGGCTTCACCGCTCAGGCCCAAATCACGTTGCAAACGCTGCGCCAACCAAGCGCCGCCCGAGGTGATGCCCACCAGCCGGGTGTCCGCCTTGCACAGGCTGCGCACGCCTCGCAACAACTCCAAATACAACGCTTCCGCGTTGAGGGCCAAAGCGCTCATGGGATATTCCTTAAAAACTGTTCCAAGATGATCGCCGCCGCCGCCGCATCGGCGTCTTTGGCGCCCTGCGAATGGGCTTCGGTGGTGGTGTAACGCTCGTCCACCTCGTACACCGAAAGGCCAAAGCGACCGCGCAGCTGGCGGCCGAACTTGCGGGCACGCAGGGTGTTCTCGTGCTCCCCCCCATCGGGGTGAGTCGGCACGCCAATCACCAGCGCATCGGGCTGCCACTCTTGGATACGCTTGGCAATGTGCTCGAACCGCGCATCGCCCTCGGCGGCAATCGTGCCTTGCGGTGTGGCACTTTTCATCAAACGGTTACCCACCGCCACGCCTGTGCGTTTGAGGCCGTAGTCAAAGGCCAAAAAGGTTTGCTGGTGGGCTGGAACGAGGTTCTCTGCTGCGCTGCTCATGCGTGCCCCGCGTCCGGTGACAACATCCAGCTTTTGAGGCCCAGCAGGTCCAAGGCGCGGTCGTAACGCTCAGACATAGGCACTTCAAAAATCACATCGGCAGAGGCGGGCACGGTGAGCCAAGTGTTCTCGCCCAACTCCGATTCCAGCTGACCTTCCCCCCAAGAAGCGTAACCCAGGGTGATCAACACCCGCCGTGGGCCCACCCCGGAAGACAGGGCCTCGAGGACATCTCGCGAGGTGGTCATCTCCAGGCCACCCGGCACCACAAGGGTGGAGGCATACACCGACCCACCATCCTCTTGGGGCTTGTCCATGCGGATCGGATCGTGCAAGACAAATCCCCGCTCGGTTTGCAAGGGGCCGCCGTGGGACACGGCGTTGTTGATCAGGTCTTCCCGGCGCAAAGGCAGCTCCACTTTGTCAAACAGCAGGCGCATGCTGATGTCGGCGGGCTTGTTGATGATCAGACCCATGGCGCCGCGCTCACTGTGCTCACACATGTAGACCACACTGCGGGCGAATGTCTCATCTTCCAACCCGGGCATGGCGATCAGGAAATGATGCTTGAGGTCGATGGAGGCACAATCTGTCATGCGCCGATTTTAACGGTCTGGCCTGGGTTCATCTCCAGCCGACAGCATCCCCCACCGCCCCGACGGGGCAACGATACCCACGGAAACACCCGCTCTCATGGCACCCTCCTTTTCTTGTGGCCTGGTTTGGCTGCGCCGCGACTTGCGTGCCAGCGACAACGCCGCCCTTCACCAGGCCCTGAAACACTGCCAAAGGGTCCATGTGGCCTTTGTCTTTGACGACGAGATTTTGAATGCGCTGCCCCGCGCTGACCGCCGGGTCGAGTTCATCCGGGAATCGCTGGTCGAGCTGGACCAAAGATTGCGTGAACTGGCAGGACACCCCCAGGCCGGTCTGATCGTGCGACACGGTGTCGCCAAAGACAAAATTGTGAAATTGGCGCAACACCTGCAGGCGCAAGCCGTTTTTGCCAACCACGATGACGAACCCCACGCACTCGCGCGCGACATTCAGGTGCGGGGCCACTTGGCTGACCACGGCATCGTGCTGCACACCTTCAAAGACCATGTGGTTTTTGAACGCAACGAGGTGCTGACCCAGATGGCCAAGCCCTTCAGCGTCTTCACGCCCTACAAAAACGCCTGGCTGAAAAAAGTCACGCCGCAAGACTTGCAGGCTTTTGACGTGTCCCCCTTGGCCCCCCACTTGGCCCCCCGCCCGGATGAGTTGGCGCACCCGGTGCCCAGTCTGGCCGAAATTGGCTTTGAGGCCACCAACCTGAAGGCGCTGAAAATCCCCACGGGCGAATCGGGGGCCCAAGCCTTGTTGAAAGACTTTTTGACCCGAATCGACGCGTACGAAGACACCCGGAACTTTCCTGCCGTCAAAGGGCCGAGTTATTTGAGCGTGCATTTGCGCTTTGGCACCGTGTCGATCCGCCAATTGGCTCGCGAGGCGCACCCTCGCATGTTGGCCGGCAGTGTGGGGGCCAGTGTGTGGCTGTCGGAGTTGATTTGGCGCGATTTTTATGTGCAGGTGTTGCACAACTTCGCCCATGTGGGCCAAGGCAAGAGCTTCAAGCCCGACTACGACGCCATCCGCTGGGAGCACGGCCCTCACGCCCACAAACTCTTTGATGCCTGGTGCGAAGCGCGCACCGGCTACCCGCTGGTGGACGCGGCCATGCGCCAACTCAACCAGACTGGCTACATGCACAACCGGCTGCGCATGGTGGTGGCGAGCTTTTTGGTGAAGGATTTGGGCATCGATTGGCGCTGGGGTGAAAAGTACTTCGCCACGCACCTGAACGACTTTGATTTGTCAGCCAACAACGGCGGTTGGCAATGGGCCAGCTCCAGCGGCTGCGACGCACAGCCCTATTTTCGGATCTTCAACCCGATCAGCCAAAGCGAAAAGTTCGATCCGGAGGGCAAGTTCATTCGGCGCTACCTGCCCGAATTGGCGGCCTTGCCCACCCCAGACTTGCATGCCCCTTGGCTGGCGAAACCCCTGGCTTTGCAGGCAGCAGGTGTGGTGATCGGCAAAACCTACCCGGCACCCGTGGTTGACCACGCTCAGGCCCGCGAAAAAACGCTGACCCGCTATGCCGTGGTCAAGAAAACCGCGGACTGATCAGATCGCCACCATCTCAAAGTCTTCTTTGCGCGCTGCGCACTCAGGGCAAGTCCAGTTCATGGGCACGTCTTCCCATTTGGTGCCGGGTGCCAGGCCGTGCTCAGGGTCGCCCTCGGCTTCGTCGTAGATCCAGCCGCAAATCAAGCACATCCAGGTTTTGTGTTCCATCACAGTATCGCAATCAGAGAGTCGAATAGAATGAATTGATTGTATCGGGCACCACCGAGCGCCCGGCTGAAGACCGTCTGAAGCCCTTCTTCAACCTGCTGTCATGACCGCCCCACACTCCGAAACTGCGCCCGAAACCGATGAAGTTGATGCCGAAGGGTCAGAAGGCTTGGCTTGTGTGTTGTCCTTCAACGCCAATGACCCCAGTGGCGCCGGTGGCCTGAGTGGCGATGCCACAGCCATGGCATCGGTCGGCGCGCACTGCATGCCGGTCTGCACGGGCAGTTATGTCCGTGATACCAGCGGCATCACCGATTTTTTCCCACTCGACGAAGAAGCTGTGCACGACCAGGCTCGGGCCGTGGCCGAGGATGTGCCGGTTCAAGTCATCAAAGTGGGTTTTGTGGGCACCCCTGAAAGCATCGCCACCATCGCCGAACTGGCCGATGACTACGACGGCGTGCCTGTGGTGGCCTACATGCCCAATTTGTCTTGGTGGGAAGAGGACAAGATCGACGCCTATCTGGATGCTTTTCGGGAGCTCTTGTTGCCGCAAACCAGCGTTCTGGTGGGCCATCACAGCACACTGCGCCGCTGGTTGTTGCCCGAGTGGACCGGCGAACGCAACCCTGGCCCCCGGGACATTGCCAAAGCGGCATCCGCGTTGGGGGTCCCCTATACATTGGTCACGGGCATCCCCTTGCCTGAACAACACATTGACAACGTGCTGGCCTCCCCCGAAACCGTGATGGCACACGAAAAATTCGAGCGCATCGAAGCGGTTTTTGCCGGTGCCGGAGACACCCTGACCGCCGCACTGGCCGCTTTGCTGGCCACCGGCATGGACTTGCCCGAAGCCAGCAGCGAAGCACTCCATTACCTGGACCGCTGTCTGGACGAAGGTTTCCGCCCCGGCATGGGCCAAGTCATTCCAGACCGCTTGTTTTGGGCGCTGCCCGAAGGCGAAGACACCGACACCGAAGAAGGACCCGAGACACTGCCGGGGCCCGACTACTTTGAAATGCCTTTCAACGAAACCAAACATTGACACGAGAGACAAAGCCATGACCGATCGCAACCAAGCCCTTTTTGACCGCGCCGCCCAAGTGATACCGGGTGGCGTGAATTCGCCTGTGCGCGCTTTTCGCGCGGTGGGCGGCACGCCCCGCTTTGTGCAGCGTGCACAGGGGGCCTATTTTTGGGACGCCAATGGCCAAAAATACATCGACTACATCGGCTCTTGGGGGCCGATGATCCTGGGACACGGCCACCCAGCCGTGCTCGAGGCCGTGCAAAAAGCGGCACTGGATGGCTTTTCTTTCGGCGCACCCACCGAGCGGGAAATTGAACTGGCGGAGGAAATTCTGAAGCACGTCCCCTCCATGGAAATGGTGCGCTTGGTCAGCTCGGGGACCGAAGCGGGCATGAGCGCACTGCGTTTGGCCCGCGGCGCCACAGGCCGCAGCAAGTTCATCAAATTTGAGGGCTGCTACCACGGCCACGCCGATGCCCTTTTGGTCAAAGCCGGCTCGGGCCTGGCCACCTTTGGCAACCCGACCAGTGCAGGCGTTCCGCCCGAAGTGGTGCGCGACACCCTGGTGCTCGAGTACAACAACATCGCGGCGCTGGAAGAAGCCTTTGCCCTGCACGGCAAGGACTTGGCCTGCGTGATGATCGAGCCCATTGCCGGCAATATGAACTTTGTTCGCGCCAGCGTCCCCTTCATGAAGCGCTGCCGGGAGCTGTGCTCTGAGCACGGCGCACTGCTGGTGTTTGACGAAGTCATGTCCGGCTTTCGCGTGGCTTTGGGCAGCGCGCAAAGCGTTTACGCCAAAGCCATTCCAGGCTTCAAGCCCGACATGACGGTGCTGGGTAAAGTGATTGGCGGCGGCATGCCCTTGGCGGCCTTTGGAGGCCCGCGGGACATCATGCGGCAATTGGCCCCCACGGGTCCGGTGTACCAAGCTGGCACGCTCAGCGGCAACCCCGTGGCGACCGCCTGCGGCCTGACCACACTGCGCGAGATCGCCAAACCGGGCTTCTGGGATGCTTTGAGCGCCCGCACCCAAAGCTTGGTCGATGGCCTGACGGGTGCTGCCGCAGCAGCGGGTGTGCCCTTCAGCGGCGATTGCCAGGGCGGCATGTTCGGCTTTTTCTTGCTGCCCGAGTTGCCGCAAAACTACGCCAAGGTCATGACCAGCGACAGCCCCAAGTTCAACAAGCTGTTCCACGGCCTGTTGGGCGGTGGCGTGTACATCGCGCCCGCTTTGTACGAAGCCGGTTTTGTGAGCGCTGCCCACACCGAGGCGGACATCGCCGAAACCGTGCGCGTGGCAGGCGACGTGTTCAAAACCCTCTGAGTCGGGCCATGAAACAGCTCGCTTGCCTCTTGTGTGCCGGTGTCGCCGGTCTGATGTCGCCCGCCCACGCCCAATTCGATGCCAAGCGCCTGTGGGTCAACGCCGGTTTTTATTCTGCGCACTTTGACACCGACCAAGGCCTGCGCAATGCGAACCCGGGACTGGGCTTTGAATACCGCCTCGACGACACCTGGAGCGCCACGGCCGGCCGCTTCATCAACAGCAACAACGCAAACTCCAGCTATGTGGGCGCCTACTACCAGCCGTGGACCTTTGCAGGTGTGAAACTCGGCGTGGTGGCCGGCGCCTTCAACGGTTACCCCAACGCTTTCAACGGCGGCTGGTTCCCGGCTGTGCTGCCTGTGGCCACGCTGGAGTCGGGCCATTGGGGCTTGAATATCGCTGCCGTGCCCCCGATGAAAGACCGGCTCTATGGTGCCGTGAGCTTCCAACTGAAGTTCCGGCTCCAAGACTGAAGCCGACCGGCCATCACCCCAAACCAGCGATAATTCCCCCCTGCATTCACGTCCAGACCGGGCGCTTGCCCATTCCCTTGGACCCCTCATGAAAAAGAATTTCCCACTGCAAGCCGAAGGCAAGCACCCCGACCGCGTGCTGGAAGCCGTCAAGCACGAAATCCGCAAATACTTCAAGCGCGAGCGCAACCGCGACGTGCCCAAAGGCGTGGACTTTTGGGACTTTGACTGCAAAGTGGGTTTGACCGCCGACAGCGCCGAAGTGGTGCGGGTGAGCGGCGTGATCGAGGCGGTGGACCTTGCAGCCAAGGCCGGTGCAACGTCGGTCTATGTGGAAATTTTGAGCAAGCACGGCGTGCGTGTGATCAAGGCGCAAAACCAAGAGGGGGGTGAAGAGCCCTTCGACGGCGCCCATCCAGGCTGATCCGGGTCTGAGCGGGCTTGGGCCCGATCAGGTGCGCTGACCTGGCGTTACTGGGGCCCCAGCGCTGCCGCAGCCGCCGCCCGCAACTTGTCTTTCTTGCTCAAGCGTGAACCTTTGATGCCGCCGTTGCCGGGTGATGGCGGTGGCGGGGTTTCGGTTGGCTCAAAGCCTGGCACTTGCTCCAAAGCGAGTTCCAGGCTTTCGCGCTTTTGGATCAGCTGCCAATGCGCGAGCGCGGCGGCCGTGACAAAGCTCACCGCGTCGCCATGCGCACCCGCCCTGCCCGTGCGGCCAATGCGGTGCGTGTAATCCGTAGCCGAGCGCGGCAGATCGTAGTTGACCACCACGGGCAGCATGGCGATGTCGATGCCGCGTGAGGCCAGATCGGTGGTCACCACCACGTCCCAGCGACCGGCTTTGAATTCGCTCAAAACCTCTTGGCGCGCGCCTTGGCTCATCTCGCCGTGAAAAGGGGTCGCAAACACGCCCGCCTTGTACAGCTTGTTCGCCACGTGCTCGCAGGCGTAGCGCGTGGCCACAAACACCAGCACCTGCTTCCAGCCGTTTTCTTGGATCAGGTGGCGCAGCAAGCCCGTGCGGCTTTTTTCGTCCACGGCAATCGCCCGCTGGGTGATGTCGGGCTTGTGGCCTTCAAAAGCTTCCACCGTGATGCGCAGCGGATCGCGAAGCAACTTGGCCGCCAAAGCTTCCACCTCGGGCGCAAAGGTGGCCGAAAACAGCAGGGTCTGGCGCTGGGCGGGCAGCAGCGCCAGCACGCGCTGCAATTCATCGGCGAAACCCAAGTCCAGCAGGCGATCGGCCTCGTCCAGCACCAGATGCTGCACATCGGCCAGGCGCAAGGCGTTCTGGTCGATCAAATCGAGCAAGCGACCGGGTGTCGCGACCACGATGTCGGCCCCCCCGCGCAGCGCCATCATTTGCGGGTTGACCGAGACGCCGCCAAACACGGTGTTCACCTTCAGCGACTGCGGCAACTTGTAGGTCAGATGGGCCAACACCTCGCCCACTTGCACCGCCAGCTCGCGGGTGGGCACCAACACCAGTGTGCGCACGGGTCGGCGAAAGTTGGTTTGGCGCGGCGTGGCCAGCAAGTGCTGCAGCAGCGGCAAAGCAAAAGCCAGCGTCTTGCCAGAGCCGGTGGGCGCGGTGGCCCAAACGTCGGCAGATTTCAAGGCCGCAGGAATCGCCCCGGCTTGGATGGGGGTGGGGGCGTACAAGCCCATGTCACCCACGGCGCGCAAAAGCGCAGGGGTCAAGCCGAGTGAATCAAAGGCCATCAGGGGCTTTCTGTAGGAGGCCGCCCCTGCGGCCGATGAACTCTGACAAAACTCCTGTGCGCGAGCAGGGGCTCGCTTCCTCAGGACATGCCGATGGGTGAGCCATCAATGGCGGAAATGGCGCACGCCAGTGAACACCATCGCCACGCCACGCTCGTTGGCCGCATCAATCACTTCCTGATCGCGCATCGAGCCACCGGGTTGGGCCACGCAAGTCGCGCCTGCGTCCACCACCACGTCGAGGCCGTCGCGGAAGGGGAAGAAGGCGTCGCTGGCCACCACGGTGTGTTGCAAACTCAACTTCGCCGCTTCGGCCTTGATGCTGGCGATGCGCGCCGAGTCCAGACGGCTCATTTGGCCTGCGCCCACGCCACGGGTCTGTCCGTTTTTGCAGAACACGATGGCGTTGGATTTGACGAACTTGGCCACTTTCCAGGCGAAAAGCAGGTCGTTCAGTTCTTCATCGGTGGGTTGTTTGACGGTGACGATCTTCAAGTCAGCCAAAGCCAACTCGTGGTTGTCGGCGCTTTGCAGCAACAAGCCCGAGCCCACGCGCTTGGTTTCAAGCGCGTTGCGCACGTCGCCATAGTCGGTGGGCAAGGCGATTTTCATCAAGCGCACATTGACTTTGCTCTTGAACACTTCCAGCGCTTCGGCGCTGAAGTCGGGCGCCATGAGAACTTCCACAAACTGCTTGCTCACCGCTTCGGCGGCCGCTTTGTCCACGGGGCGGTTGAAGGCAATGATGCCGCCGAAGGCGCTGGTGGGGTCGGTCTGGAAAGCCTTGCTGTAGGCTTCCAGCGGGTTCGCGCCCACGGCCACGCCGCAGGGGTTGGCGTGTTTGACGATGACGCAGGCTGTGGTGTCAAAGCTCTTGACACACTCCCATGCTGCGTCGGCGTCAGCGATGTTGTTGTAGCTCAGCTCTTTGCCTTGCAACTGCACGCCGGTGGCGAGCGATCCGGCAGCGGGGGCCAGGTCACGGTACCAGGCCGCTTGCTGGTGGCTGTTTTCGCCGTAACGCAGGTCTTGCACCTTGACGTATTGCTCGTTGAACTGGCCGCTGAACTGGGCGCGCTCGGGCACGTAGGCCTCGCTCAGTTTCTCGGCTTCAAAGTTCACGCTGGAGAGGTAGTTGCTGATCGCGCCGTCGTACTGGCTGATGCGGTTGAACGCGGCCACCGACAAGGCAAAGCGCAGCTTGTCGCTGAGTTTGCCGTTGGCTTTGAGTTCAGCCATCACGTCGGCGTATTGGCTGGCATCGGTGACGATGCCCACGTCTTTCCAGTTCTTGGCGGCAGAGCGCACCATGGCGGGGCCGCCGATGTCGATGTTCTCGATCGCGTCGGCCAGTGTGCAACCGGGCTTGGCCACGGTGGCTTCAAACGGATACAAGTTGACGATGAGCAAATCAATGGTGTCGATGCCATGCGCCTGCAAAGCCGCCATGTGCTCGGGCGTGTCACGGCGCGCCAGCAAGCCACCGTGCACTTTGGGGTGCAGGGTTTTCACACGGCCGTCCAGCATTTCGGGGAAACCGGTGACTTCGGCCACCTCGGTCACGGGCAAGCCCTGTTCGGCCAAGAGTTTGGCGGTGCCGCCCGTGGAGATCAGGCCCACGCCCAAGGCGTGCAGTTGTTGGGCCAAATCGACAATGCCGGTTTTGTCAGAGACAGAGATGAGGGCTCTCATGGACATACTTTCTTCAAAATTCATTTCAGCAAATCGTGTTCAAGCAATTTCTTGCGCAAGGTGTTGCGGTTCAGACCCAACCATTCGGCAGCTCGCGACTGGTTTTGGCCCGATTGGGTCATCACCACGTCCAGCAGAGGCTTTTCGACCAACTTGACCAGCATGTCGTACAGGCCTGTGGGCTCGGTGCCGTCCAGGTCGCGAAAGTAAATGTCCAGGTTGTCACGGATGCAGTTTTCGATGGATTGGGATTCACTCATGGCGTGGTCTCTAAATCAGGGCAAACCTCCAGCCGTTGGGGCAAGCGCTCCATCTGCTCGGCCAAGCCGTCCAGATAAGCGGCCACGGCGGCCGTTTGTTGGGCTGCGGTCTCCAGGGTGTTCATGTGTTCACGGAATGTGTCGCCCCCAGGCAGCGTGCGCACATACCAAGCGATGTGCTTGCGTGCCGAGCGCACCCCGGTGTATTCGCCATACAGGCCATAGTGGTCCTGCAGGTGCGCCAGAAGGGCGCGGCGCACTTCGGCCAGCAAGGGCGTCGCAAGGTGTTCGCCCGTGGCCAAAAAGTGAGCAATTTCTCGAAAAATCCAGGGACTGCCTTGTGCAGCGCGGCCGATCATCACGGCATCGGCCCCGGTGAATTTCAAGACCTCACGGGCTTTCTCGGGCGAATCGATGTCCCCATTGGCCACCACCAGGATGTTCAACGCCGCTTTGACAGCCGCCACGGTGTCGTATTCGGCCAAGCCTTTGTAGCCCTGCTCACGCGTGCGGCCATGCACGGTGACCATCTGAACACCCGCGTCTTGCGCGGCGCGGGCCAGGCTCAGCGCATTTTTTTCAGCCTCGCACCAACCGGTGCGCATTTTCAAGGTCACAGGCACACCATGGGGCAAGGCTGCTTCCACCACCGCGCTGATGATGTCCAAGGCCAGCGGTTCGTCTTGCATGAGCGCTGAGCCCGCCCACTTGTTGCACACCTTTTTGGCGGGGCAGCCCATGTTGATGTCGATGATTTGCGCGCCCCGGTCGATGTTGTAACGCGCGGCATCGGCCATCATCTGCGCTTCGGTGCCAGCGATCTGCACAGCAATCGGACCGGGTTCGCCATCATGGTTGGCGCGGCGAGAAGTTTTGAGCGAATGCCACAAATCAGGCCGCGAGGTCACCATTTCACTCACGGCGTAGCCCGCCCCGAACTGTCTGCACAGCTGGCGAAACGGCCGGTCGGTCACCCCCGCCATGGGGGCAACAAACAAGTTGTTCGGCAATAGGTAAGGGCCAATCTGCATGACTGGTAGCGGGGTATTTTGTGGGGGGAGCCGGTTAGGAAGCGAGATTGTAGTTGCTTAATATTTCAGCACCTGACATGGGAATGTGCTAAGGAAATACGGGGCCAGTCGCTGGCGAGGCGGGGCGACTGGACAAGCGCTAAACTGCTTTGATGGACATTTGGATGGAACATTTGCTGCAATGGCTGGCGCTGCCTCAACATGGCTTGAGCACCGTGTTTGTTGTGGCTTTCATCTCGGCGACCTTGCTGCCCATGGGCTCAGAACCGGTGCTGTTTGGCCTGGTCAAACTCAACCCCGAGTTGTTCTGGCCTGCCATTTGGGTGGCCACAGCGGGCAACACCTTGGGCGGCATGTTCAGCTGGTGGATGGGCTGGGGAACCCACCAGGCGGTCGACCGACTGAGGCCTTCCACCTCTGACCAGCAAGCCCTGAAATGGCTGCAGAAGTTGGGCCCCAAGGCTTGCCTGCTGTCCTGGCTGCCCGTGGTGGGCGATCCGATTTGTGCCCTCGCGGGTTGGCTCAAAATGCCGTTTTGGCCTTGCAGCTTGTACATGGCCATTGGCAAATTCTTTCGCTACTTGATCATGACCGCCGCATTGCTGTGGGTTTTCCCTGCGCAATGGGCATGGATTTGAGCCGCGCCATGCGGCGCTGCATTTGGCCCGACCCCACGCGTGCAGACAGTCCAAGAAGCTGACCGCCTGAACATGGCCATGGCCTGTGGGGCTGCGAAACCAGACGCATGCGCCAGGCATGAAAAAACCGCTCCGAGGAGCGGTTTTGGCTTGGGTTTTGGCAGCGGTCAGGAGCTGAACAAAAAGTTCATCACGTCGCCGTCTTTGACCACGTAGTCCTTGCCTTCGGCGCGCATCTTGCCCGCGTCTTTGGCGCCTTGCTCGCCCTTGAAAGCGATGAAGTCGTCAAACGCGATGGTCTGGGCGCGGATGTAGCCTTTTTCAAAGTCGGTGTGGATCACACCCGCCGCTTGCGGTCCGGTGTCGCCCACATGGATGGTCCAGGCACGCACTTCTTTCACCCCTGCAGTGAAGTAAGTTTGCAGGCCCAGCAAGGTGTACGCCGAGCGGATCAGGCGGTTCAGACCCGGCTCATCTTGCCCCAGCTCCTTCAAGAACTCCAGGCGATCCGCATCTTCCATTTCGGACAACTCGGCTTCGATCTTGGCGCAAATGGCCACCACCGGTGCGTTTTGCTTGGCCGCAAAGGCCTTGAGGCGGTCGAGGAAAGGGTTGTTCTCGAAGCCGTCTTCCGACACGTTGGCCACGAACATGGCGGGTTTGGCGGTGATGAAGAAAAATTGCTTGAGTTCCACCCGCTCTTCTTTGCTGAAGTCGATGGTGCGCACCGGCTGGGTGTCGTTCAGGGCGGTCTGGCATTTCTCCAGAATGGCCATTTGCTTGACGGCTTCTTTGTCGCCAGAGCGGGCAATTTTGCTCACGCGGTGGATGGCTTTTTCCACCGCAGCCAGGTCGGCCAGGCACAGCTCGGTCTGAATGACCTCGATGTCTGCAATCGGGTCCACCTTGTTGGCCACGTGGATCACGTTGTCGTCTTCGAAGCAGCGCACCACATTGACGATGGCGTCGGTCTCACGGATGTGCGCCAGAAACTTGTTGCCCAGGCCTTCGCCCGTGCTGGCCCCGGCCACCAGACCGGCAATGTCCACAAATTCCACAATGGCAGGCACGATGCGCTCGGGCGTGATGATTTGGGCCAACTGCTGCAGCCGAGGGTCAGGCACCTCGACCACGCCGGTATTGGGCTCAATGGTGCAAAAGGGGTAGTTTTCAGCGGCGATGCCGGCTTTGGTCAGGGCGTTGAAAAGGGTGGATTTGCCCACATTGGGCAAACCCACGATGCCGCATTTGAGGCTCATGGGGGAACTTTCGGTGATTCGGGAATTGACCGGCAATTTTAACGGGTGGCCTCAGGCCGCACTTGAGCGTCGCGCTGACCGTTATGACGGACGCTTTTGTGGGAGCGAGCCCCTGCTCGTGAATGGGAGGGTCAAGGCAGCGCTGACATTCGGCCGCAGGGGTGGGCTCCCACGAGGGGGCCAGCATCGGCGCGGCCATTGGCTTGCAGCCCCACAGTCATTGGGCGGCCCCTACAATGCGTGCATGGCTTTCAACCCTGATATTTGCATTCGTGGCGCTGGCATTGTGGGTCGGACCTTGGCCCTTTTGCTGGCCCGCGAGCGGCTCAACGTGGCCTTGGTGGACTCCCCCCCAACGGGCGGGGCCGATGTGCGCGCCTACTCGCTCAATGGCGCGGCCATGGCCTTGCTGCAAGACCTGCGTTGCTGGCCCAACAGCCCCACCGTCACGCCTGTGCACCACATGCACATTTTTGGCGACCACGGCGCAAGGCTGAACTTTGGTGCCCGCGAACAAGGCGTGGGGGAACTCAACTGGATGGTGGACGTGCCGGTGCTGCAAGCGCTGCTGGCGCAAGCCGTCCAGTTTCAGCCGCACATTGAGGTGGTGACAGCCCCGGTGTCTGCGCCCCTCACGGTGGTGTGCGAAGGCCGCGCCAGCCAGACCCGGGCTGAGTGGGGCGTGGGGTTTGAGATCACGCATTACGAGCAACACGCGGTGGCCACCCGCGTGCAATGCGAACGCCCACACGGGGGCATCGCCCGCCAGTGGTTTGGCTGGAGCCCAGTGCCCGGTCTGTCGCAGCAGCAAGCCCATGTGCTGGCCTTGCTCCCTATGGGCGGTGAAGGCGGGCACGAAGTGGCGCTGGTCTGGTCGGTGCACCCGCTGCGGGCACAAGAATTGATGGCCCTGCCCGCAGACGTTTTTGCAGCCGACTTGGCCCTCGCCTGCGACCACGCTTTGGGCGGCATGCAACTGTCGGCCGAACGCGCCGTGTGGCCGCTGCAGCTGGCGCGTGCCGAACGCTGGATTGGCGCCGTGCCCGGCGTGGCCCAGCAATCGTTTGCCTTGGCAGGCGACGCGGCCCACGCCTTGCACCCCCTGGCGGGCCAGGGCCTGAACGTGGGCTTGGCCGATGTGGCCGAACTCGTGAAAGTGATCCGCGCCAAAGAATTTTGGCGACCCTTGCACGACCTCAAACTGCTGCGCCGCTACGAGCGCGCCCGTCAAGCCGATGTCAAGGCCATGGGCTTCGTGACCGATGGCTTGCAACGCCTGTTTGCCCAACCCGGCCCCGTTTGGCAAAACCTGCGCAACTGGGGCATGCGCGGCTTTGACCGCAGCGGCCCTTTGAAACACTGGATGACGCAACGCGCCATGGGCCACAGTGCCGATGGCGCTATGGCCCCATCCCCAGCCGAACCTTCCTGAATTTTTTTGAACCCGAAAGCGCGCCCGATGAAGACTGCCCTGTCCAAACTGACCCTGTGGGTGGCCACCGCCGCCTTGTCTGTGAGTGCCGTGATGGCCCAAGAGGCCACCATCCGCAAAAACCTGAGCGATCGGCTGAGCAACTTGCCCAAGATCGATGAAGTGAGCAAAACACCCATGAACGGTTTGTACGAAATCCGCATGGGCAACGAAGTGATGTACAGCGATGCCGAAGGCAACTTCCTGATTCAAGGATCGCTGATCGATGTCAAACAAAAGCGCAACCTGACCGAAGAGCGCATGGAAAAGCTGTCCTCGATTGCGTTCGACCAATTGCCTATGAAAAGCGCCTTCACCCAAGTGCGCGGCAACGGCAAGCGCAAACTGGCGGTGTTTGCCGACCCCAATTGTGGCTACTGCAAGCGCTTCGAAAAAGACCTGCAAAAGCTCGACAACGTGACGATTCACCACTTCCTGTACCCCATCTTGGGCGAAGACTCGAAAACCAAATCCAAAAACATTTGGTGCGCCAAAGACAAGGCCAAGGTCTGGAACGACTGGATGATCAACGGCACCACCCCGGCCACCGCCAACTGTGATGCATCGGCTGTGGACACCATCGTGGCCTTTGGCCAAAAGAACCGGATCACCGGCACGCCCATGATCTTGTTCGCCGATGGCACCCGAGTGCCCGGCGCTGTGTCGATGGCCCAGGTCGAGAAAATGCTGGCTGAAATCAAATGATGAACACCCCCCCAACCGAAGACCCGACCTGGCACCTGATCCGTCGCTTGGGCTACGCCGGACTGATTCCTTTTGTTTTTTTCGCACTCTGCTTGTGGCTGGTCGGCCCCGACCTGCACCCCTATGTCGCGCTGTCGATGCAGGGCTACGGCGCGGTGATCGTGTCATTTTTAGGGGGTATCCACTGGGGCGTGGGTTTTCGCAACGCCTTGGTCACGCCCAACGCGCCGCGCATCCATTTCACCTGGGGGGTGGCGCCCTCTTTGCTGGCTTGGGTGGGCGTGATGATGCCCGCCTTTGCCGGTTTGCCATTGCTGGGCTTTGTGTTGATCGGCTGCTACTTGATGGACCGACGCACTTGGCCCGCCGCTGGCCTGGCCCCTTGGCTGCCCATGCGTTTGCAGCTGACCATCGTGGCCAGCCTGAGCTGCTTTTTGGCCGCAGGCGCGACATGACCGCCATCCTCTACGCCGTTGAAGCGGCCGACCTGCATGCGCATTTGTTTCGGGTCACCCTCACCGTCCCCCAACCGGCAGCGCAGCAAACCGTGTCGCTGCCGGTGTGGATTCCGGGCAGTTACCTGGTGCGCGAATTTGCAAAAAACCTGCAAAACCTTCAGGCCCGACAAGGCCGCCGCAGCGCCGCCATCCACCAACGCGACAAATGCACCTGGGCCATCGCTTGCAAGCCAGACCAAGCCCTGGTGCTGAGCTACGAGGTTTACGCCCTTGACAACTCGGTGCGTACCGCCTGGCTGGACAGCCAGCGCGGCTTTTTCAATGGCACCAGCCTGTGCCTGCGCGTGCACGGCCAAGAAGCCCAGCCGCACCAACTGCAACTCCAAGCTGTCAAGGGCCAGGCCGACTGGCAAGCCGCCACAGGCCTCACGCCAGTCAAAACCGACCCCCATGGCTTTGGCCTTTACCAAGCCGCCGATTACGACGAGCTGGTCGACTGCCCGGTGGAGCTGGGCCATTTTTGGAGTGGCTGCTTTGTGGCCTGTGGCATCCCACACCGCTTTGTGGTGGCCGGGGCTTTGCCTTCATGGGATGGCGACCGTCTGCTGGCCGACACGCAAAAAATATGCGAAGCCGAAATCCGCTTCTGGCACGGCACAGGCTCCAAAGGCGGCGGCAAGGCGCCGCACACAAATTACCTGTTCATGCTCAACGCTGTGCACGAGGGCTACGGCGGGCTGGAACACCGCAACAGCACCGCCCTGATTTGCAACCGCGCCGACCTGCCTCGGCAAACCAGCCCACACACCAACGAGGGCTACACCACCTTGCTCGGCCTGATCAGCCACGAGTACTTCCACACCTGGAACGTCAAGCAGCTGCGCCCCGATGCCTTTTCCCGCTACGACTACACCCAGGAAAATTACACGCAGCTGCTCTGGTTCTTTGAAGGCTTCACCAGCTATTACGACGACCTGCTGCTGCGCCGGGCTGGGCTGATCGACGACGCGACCTACCTCAAGCTGCTGGGCAAAACCATCGCCCAGGTTCAGCAAACCCCTGGCCGTCATGTGCAAACCGTGGCGCAAGCGAGCTTCGACGCCTGGGTCAAGTACTACCGACAAGACGAAAACACGCCCAATGCGACGGTGAGTTACTACACCAAAGGTTCTTTGGTGGCGCTGTGCCTGGACTTGACACTGCGAAATGAATTCAAGGCCGAAGGCCACAGGCTGGATGCGGTGATGCGCGGCTTGTGGAAACGCTGCAAAGCTGGACCGATGCGCGAGCAAGACCTGCTGGATGAATTGCAAGCCCTCACGGGCCGCAGCTGGCAAGCGCAAATCCAGGCCTGGGTGCACAGCACCACCGACCTGCCCCTGCGCGAACTGCTGGCAGGACAAGGCATTGAAGTCAGCGCCGAGCTCGCCAGCATGGCCCAGCGCCTGGGCCTGCGCGTGAGCGAAGCCGGCGGCAGCGTCCAAATCAAGGGCGTGCTGCGCGGCAGCGCCGCCGAAGCCGCTGGACTGGCGGCAGGCGATGAATGGCTGGGGCTGGATGTGGGTGCAAGCCCTGCAGCGCATGCCCAAGGCGGCAGCTGGCGTCTGAACAAACTCGACGACCTGCCCGCCCTGCTGGGCAAGGAACACCGGCTGGTGGCGCTGGTCTCACGCGACAAACGCCTGCTGCGCCTGCCCCTGAAAGTGCCCGAACAGGCCAGCAGCTGGAAACTGGCGATGCGCCCGGGTCGGGAAAAGGGCTGGCCATCGGCCTGATGCCATGCCTTTGGGGAATTCTGTGGGACCTCGGCCGGTTCTCTGAGACATTCCTGTGGAGTCCCTGTGGGATTTCAGTGGGATCTGGGTGGATTCTCAGTGGGACCTGGGTGGGTTCTCGGCAGGACCCCTGTGGGAGGTCGCCCCTGCGACCGAATGCACGCCAAACGGCCAACCACCCTCCGCAAGAAGGCGCCCGCACCGCCACAGCCATGATCACCGTTGGCAGGCAAGCGCCTGCCATACCGCCTGTCGCCAGCCCCCTGGCGGTGCAGCGCCTCACTTCTTGCGCAAGTCCACCACGCGTTTGGCCTTGCCTTGGCTGCGCTCGACACCGCCTTCGGCCTTGAGCTCGATCGCCACGCTCGAGCCAATGTAGACCTTGATGTCGTGCTGCAGTTGCTTGGCCGCGGCGCGGGCTTGAAGGCTTTCCGGAGAAATCCCGGGCTTGGTCTCGATGACCACTTTCAGATCGTCCATCGGTCCTTCACGGGTCAGCACGCACTGGTAGTGCGGGGCCAGTTCGGCGCGTTTCAAGATCAGCTCTTCGATCTGGCTGGGGAACACGTTCACGCCGCGGATGATCATCATGTCGTCGCTGCGGCCGGTGATCTTTTCCATGCGGCGCATGCTGCGGGCGGTGCCGGGCAAGAGGCGCGTGAGGTCGCGCGTGCGGTAGCGGATGATGGGCAGCGCTTCTTTGGTCAGGCTGGTGAAGACCAACTCACCCATCTCGCCATCGGCCACGGGTTCGCCCGTTTCGGGGTGGATGATCTCAGGGTAGAAGTGATCTTCCCAAATGGTCGGGCCGTCCTTGGTCTCGATGCATTCGCTGGCCACGCCCGGGCCCATCACTTCAGACAGACCATAGATGTCGACCGCATCGATGGCCATGCGTTTTTCGATGGCGGCGCGCATGTCGTTGGTCCAGGGCTCAGCGCCAAAGATGCCGATGCGCAGCGAAGAGGTCTTGGGGTCGATGCCTTGGCGCTCAAATTCGTCGGCAATCGCCAGCATGTAGCTGGGCGTGACCATGATGATGTTGGACTTGAAATCCTGGATCAGCTGCACCTGGCGCTCGGTCTGGCCACCACCAAAGGGCACCACTGTGAGGCCGAGTTTCTCTGCACCGTAGTGCGCGCCCATGCCGCCCGTGAACAGGCCATAGCCGTAGCTCACATGCACCATGTCACCGGGCCTGGCCCCGCCTGCCCGGATGCTGCGCGCCACCACAGTGGACCAGGTGTCGATGTCTTTGAGGGTGTAGCCCACCACCGTGGGTTTGCCGGTGGTGCCACTGGAGGCGTGGATGCGGGCGCAGTTTTCGCGTGGCACGGCGAACATGCCAAAGGGGTAGCTGTCGCGCAGATCCGACTTGGTGGTGAATGGGAACTTGGCAATGTCGGCCAAGCTCTTGCAATCGTCCGGGTGCACGCCGGCGGCATCGAACTTGGCGCGGTACACGGGCGAGTTGGCATAGGCGTGCTGCAAGGTCTGCTGCAGGCGCTTGAGCTGCAAGCTGCGCAACTCGTCGGTGCTGGCCTTTTCAATCGGCTCCAGGGCAAAGGCTTTTGGGCTCATTCAAAACTCCACTTGATCAGCGGGGACAGGGCGCAAGACCTCACCCCCATTCATTGACTTATTCCGGCACCACGGTGCCCGGGATCTGCGCACTCTTGCCACGGAACATGGCCATCACGTCGCCATTCTGGTTGGTGACTTTCATGTCGTAGATGCCGTGGCGTCCGCTCAGGGTCTGCTCAACACCTTCGCAGGTCAGCACATCGCCCAGCTTGCCGGGCTTCAAAAACTCAATGCTGCAACCGGCAGCCACCGCGTTCTTGTTGTAACTGTTGCAGGCAAAAGCGAAGGTCGAATCGGCCAGCGTGAAGATGAATCCGCCGTGGCAAATTTGGTGACCGTTCAGGTGCAGTGCTTTGACCGTCATGCGCATCACGGCCCGGCCGGGCTCGCAGGCCAACAATTCCATGCCCATGGTGTCTTTGGAGGCCACGTCGACGGCGAACATGGTCTCGCCGACCAACTGGGCCAGTGCTTGGGGGTCGCTCATCATTCGCCTTTGAATTGGGCTGGACGCTTGTCGAGGAAGGCCTGCACCCCCTCGAAATAGTCGTGCGTGCGGCCCAAGGCCGACTGGGTGTCGCGCTCTGCATCCAAATGCGCGGAGAGGGTGCGGGTGGTGGCCGACTGGAGCAAGGCACGGGTGGCGACCAGTGCTTGGGTGGGCATCTGCGCCAAGCGCTCGGCCATGGCGAGCGCCGCGGCCAAAGCATCGTCGGACACCTCCCAAATCATGCCCCAGTCCTTGGCCTGCTGCGCACCGAGTTTGTCTCCCGTCATGGCCAATGCCATGGCACGGGCCAAACCCAGACGCTCCACCAGCAGCCAGCTGCCGCCGGCATCCGGAATCAAACCGATCTTGCTGAACGCCTGAATGAAGCTGGCGTTGGGCGCTGCGATGGCGATGTCACAGGCCATGACCATGGATGCGCCAGCCCCCGCAGCCACGCCATTGACTGCCGCGATGGTCGGCATGCGCAGCGTCTGCAAACGGCGCGTGCTGGGGTTGAAAGCCTGGTCGATGATGGGGCCCGGATCGGCACGTTCAACGCGGTTGGGGCCGGGGGTGAAATCAAAGTCTGACAAATCAGCACCGGCGCAAAAGCCACGACCAGCGCCGGTGATGACCGCCGCCCGGATGGCCGCATTGGCCTCTGCATGGTCCAGCGCAGCCCACAAATCGTGGTGCATGGCGCGGGTGAAACTGTTGAGGGCTTGCGGGCGGTTCAGGGTGATCAGCGCCACTGCGCCTCGCTCTTCGTACAACACCGTGGGGGTCGATTCGGTCATCTTCGGTCTCCTGGATGCGTGACTGTATCATTAGCCGACCGCCCGGTTGGTGAATGTTTTCCCTATGCAAGCCCCGCGCCAGAGGGACAGGCTGGGCTCAGCGGGCATGGTTATAGTCCTTGCTTGATTTGTCCCCACTGCAGGAGAAAACCTTGAGTTACGAAAACATCGAAGTCCGCACGGAAGGCGGCCAAGTTGGCATCATCACCCTGAACCGCCCCAAAGCCCTGAACGCGCTCAACGGCGCCCTGATGGATGAGCTGGGTGTCGCCCTCAAGGCTTTTGACGCCGACGAGGCCATTGGCTGCATCGTGATCACGGGCAGCGAAAAAGCTTTTGCAGCGGGCGCCGACATTGCCGCCATGGCGAAGTTCACTTTTCATGAGGTCTACAAAAACGACTTCATCACCCGCAATTGGGAAACCATCCGCAGCATTCGCAAGCCCGTGATCGCCGCCGTGAGTGGCTTTGCTCTGGGCGGCGGCTGCGAGTTGGCCATGATGTGCGACTTCATCATCGCCGCCGAGAATGCCAAATTCGGTCAACCCGAGATCAAGATCGGCATCATCCCCGGCGCAGGTGGCACACAGCGACTGCCCCGCGCCATGGGCAAGTCCAAGGCCATGGATTTGGTGCTGACGGGCCGCATGATGGACGCCGCAGAAGCCGAACGTGGCGGCCTGGTCAGCCGCGTGGTGCCGCTGGACAAGCTCATGCAAGAGACCCTGGGTGCGGCCTTGATGATTTGCAGCTACGGCCAACTGGCCACCATGGCCGCCAAGGAAAGCGTCAACCGCGCTTTTGAAAGCGGACTGAGCGACGGCGTGATGTTTGAGCGCCGGCTGTTCCATTCCTTGTTTGCAACCGCCGATCAAAAAGAGGGCATGGACGCGTTTTTGAACAAGCGCGCACCGAAGTTTGTGAACGGCTGAGGCAAGACGGCTTGGGCCCAAAACCAAAAAGCCCACAGTCGCAAAACTGTGGGCTTTGGGTTTGGTGGTGATAGGTGGATTTGAACCACCGACATCAGCATTATGAATGCTGCGCTCTAACCAACTGAGCTATATCACCAAGAACTGGGCACATGCCAACAAACTGCTGGATGTGGGTGACAGGCGTCACCAAGCCAAAAATTATACACAAATTTCAATGCATCACCGCTTGAAAAGCGCAACAATTCACAAATGACAACACCGACCAACGCGCCCTTCAGTGACCTCACGGCCAGCCAGCAAGCCGCTCAATGGGTCTGGGAACAATGGCAATCCGGGCAAGCATGCCCGGCTTTCCCCGAAACCTGCCGACCTTTGAACGCGGTCCAAGGCTACCAAGTGCAGGCCCAATTGCCGGCGGTGTCGGGGCGCCAGGTCGTCGGTTGGAAAATCGCGGCCACCAGCCGCAATGGGCAAACCCACATCAACGTGAGCGGCCCTTTGGCTGGGCGCTTGTTGTCTGGCCAGGTGTTTGAGAGCGGTGCCACCGTCCCTTCATCCGGCAACCGGATGCGCGTGGCCGAACCCGAGTTCGCCTTCACCATGGGGCAAGATTTGCGGCCTCAAAACTCGCCCTTTGGCCTGCCAGAGGTCATGGCCGCCGTGGCCACACTGCACCCGGCCATTGAGGTACCGGACTCACGGCTGGCGCCCTTCACTGAGGCGGGAGAGGCACAGTTGTTGGCCGATAACGCCTGCGCACGCCATTTTGTGCTGGGCCCTTCTGCGCCAGAGGGCTGGCGCCAGATGGACTTGAGCACCCATGCGGTTGAGGCGCAAGTGCAGCAGGGCGACACCGATCGGTACACCCGAACAGGCTCAGGCGCCTGGGTCCTCGGAGACCCCCGCATCGCCCTGACCTGGCTGGCCAACCAGCTCTCGGGGCTGGGCATCACGCTGGAAAAAGGTCATGTGGTCACCACGGGCACCTGCATGGTTCCGCTGGAATTGGTTCCCGGTGACACGGCCAAGGCCGACTTCGGCGTGCTGGGTCAAGTCAGCATGCATTTTTCGGCCTAGGACCTGTGCAGCCCAAGGCCAGACCAAAACCCCGCCCGACTACGGGAGCCGCCGAGCGGGCCTTTGCGTCCAGAACAAGACGCTGCCGCTGATGCAGGCCATCACCATCAAACCTACAAAACCCGCACGGTAAGTGCCGAACAAGCCCGACAAGGCGCCGAACATGGGCGGCCCCAAAACAACGCCCAAAAAAGTGAAGGCCAAAGTCCCACCCGTGGCCATGCTGGCCATGCCTGCGGGCGCACGGCGAGCCACTTCGGCCAGGTACACCCCGTTCCAGCCGATGGCCGATGCGCCAAAGGCCACCAAAATGCCGATCACCACACCTTGGGGTGTTTCTGGAGTCAAAAATGCCGCCGCCATTGCCCCCAAAGCCATCATGCTGGCCAGCAACAACAGCATGCGCCTGGCCCCCAACCAACGGTCTGCCACGTAACCCCAAGCGACGCGCCCGCCAATGCCGCCCAGCTGCGTCACCGACAAGGCCAAACCTGCGGCCACCAAGCCATACGACAAGTCTTCGTGCAAAAAAGTGACCAAATAGGTGGTCAGCGACAACTGAACCATGGAAAACATAAAGGAGCATGAAGCCATGGTGAACAAGGCTCGGTGCGCCAAGACCAGGCGAATGGGCTGAACCAAACTGCCCCAGTGAATGGCCGCGCCGGCTTGGCGGTCACTGTCGAGCTCAGCGCGCAATGCCTGTGACACCCCAGCGCACACCAGGCAAAGAACCGCCACGAACACCATGCTGAGCTGCCAGTCAATGCGCAAGGCCAGCGGTGGCACCACGGCACCGGCCAGCATGCTGCCCAAAGGCACACCGGTTTGCTTGATGGAGAAGACCAAGGACATCTGATGCGGGGGTGTGGTGCGGGCGAGCAGGTGTGAACTGGCCGGGGTGATCGGGCCATAACCCAAACCAATGAGCACGGCCCCCACAAACATGGCCGGCAGCCAAGGCACGGCGCACAAGAGCAAGCCCAAAGCACACAACAACAAGCCCCACTGGCTCACTCGAATGGCCCCCATGCGAGCCACCGTGGCGCCGCCCATCAAGGTGGCCAGCATGGCCCCGGCATATGTCACCGAAACATACAGGCCCACCAGCGCAGGCGACACATCAAGGGCTTGGGCCACCACAGGGGCGATGACCGGCAAGGTCAACAAAGCCATGGCCACCATCGCTTGGATGACCAAAGTCAGCAGCAAAGGCCACCAGTTATTCACGGTTTCATCTCCTGAACAAGCGAGACGCACAACCATGGGCCCCTTGTGCTCCAACAAGGCTCAATTGGCTTTGACACCCGCTTTGACCAACAAACCGCCCAAGGTGTCGATTTCATTTTTCAAGTGGGCACGCAGTGCTTCGGGGCTGGCTTGGTCCACGCTCACCGCGGAAATGCCCATGGACTCCAATCGTTGGCGCACCTCTTGGTCACCCACCGACTTTTGCAAAGCGGCCGTCAACTGAGCCAACACGGGCTTGGGGGTGCCTTTGGGGGCATACAGCCCAAAGGAAATGTTGATGTCAAAACCTTCCACGCCCGCATCGGTGATGGCAGGGACCTCGGGCAGTTGCGGCAAACGGGCCTTGCCCGCAGCGGCATAAGCCTTGATCTTGCCGCTCTTGACCGAAGGCACCGTGCCAGAGGTCTGGTCACACAAGATGTCCACTTGACCGCCCATCAAATCGGTGAGGGCCGGTCCTGTGCCTTTGTAGGGAATCTCGTTGAGCTTGACGTTCAGGGCATTCATCATCATCAAACCACACAGGTGCGACGCCGATCCCACGCCCGCATGCGCCAAGCTGACCTTGGGGCCATTGGCTTTCACGTAGGCCACAAATTCATTCAGGTTCTTGGCCGGAAAATCGTTGCGTGTCACGATCACCATGGGTCCACTGGTGGCCCGGCCAATCGGGTCAAAGTCATCCACGGGGTGGTAGGGCAAACTTTTGTACATGGCCACATTGGTGGCGTGGCTCACATGGATCATCAGCAAGTTGTAGCCGTCTGGCTTAGAGCGAGCCACTTTGGCCGTGCCAATCGAGCCCGAAGCCCCTGCGGTGTTGTCCACCACGATCTGCTGGCCCAAATGCTTTTGCATGGCCCCGGCAAATACGCGGGTGATGGTGTCGCCCGGGCCCCCTGCCGCGTAAGGCATGACCATGGTGATGGTGCGGTTTGGAAAATCTTGTCCCGAAGCTTGCAGTGCAGCGGCGGCCAAAAGCACCCCGAAGGTGCTGCGCATGAAACGAATGGGCATGGTTGTCTCTCGGTTATCGATTAAAAAAACCCATCACGCCAACAGACGTTGGCGAATGGTCAAAGGATCCAACACCTGCAGCGGCTCTGGGCCACCGTTTGGGATGCCCACTTGGGTGGCATTCAACAGCATGGACACCATGACGTAGGTCCCAGACAACACGGTGAGATCGACCACCGCCTGCTCACCCATGCTGGTCACGGCCTCTTGCCACAGGTCATCGGGCACGCGGTGGTTCAGCGACAGTTGAATGCAGAAGTCATAGACCAAGCGTTCATCCTCTTGCATGGCGGTTGGGCGAATGCATTGCTGCAAATCGCGCATCACGGCATCCGACAAACCCGCTTTGCGGGCAATGGTCTCGTGTGCCCACCACTCATACTGCGCATTGGAAATGCGCGCCTGAATCAAGATGGCGAATTCGTTCAGGCGCTTATGGACCGAGGTTTTAAAACGCAGGTAATCCAAAAAATCAAAGGCGCGCCGCGCCATCTCAGGGCTGCGGAGCAAGGCGTTGTAAGGCCCCCCCAATGCGGCGCTGGAAACTTTCAAAATGTCATCGGCCAAAGGCCTGACATCGCTTGGCAAGTCGTCATAAATGATCTGTGACAATCTTTCTGTCATGTGGAAACCCCGGTGGATGCAAGCACTGAAAAATCTGGGGTGAAGGTAACCACAAGCCCTGGCCAGCACAGTCGCCGAAATGACTGCAAACAAGGACGCACCCCGGCCGAACTCGGTCAAACTCTGGCGCTGATCAGCCGTTCAAGCCATCACCCCTTAACCCAGGAAACCACCATGCTGAAATTTTTCTTCAACGCCGCCCCCAACCCCATGAAGATTGCCCTGCTGCTCGAAGAGCTGGGCATCCCTTTTGAGGCTGTCCCGGTGGACACGCGCAAGGGCGAGCAATTTGCGCCCGCCTTCTTGGCCGTCAACCCCAATGCCAAAGTGCCCGCCATCACCGATGGCGATGTCACCGTGTTCGACAGCAACGCCATCTTGCTGTACTTGGCCGATCGCGAGCAGAAGTTCATGCCCGGCATCGCACAGGCCAAGGAGCGCGGCGCCGCCTTGTCGTGGCTGCTCTTCATCGCCAGTGGCATTGGCCCGTTTTCAGGCCAATCGGTGCACTTTCGCCACGCCGCGCCAGAACCCAAAGAATACGCCCTGAACCGTTACGACTTTGAAGCCCACCGTCACTGGACCGTGCTGGAAAAGCACTTGGCACACAACACCTACATGCTGGGCGACCACTACAGCGTGGTGGACATGGCCCTGTGGGGCTGGGCCCGCATGCTCCCCTATGTGCTGGGCACGGGGGAGGCCACCTGGACGCAATACCCCCACATCAAACGCCTGCTCGATCTGGTCAACGCCCGCCCAGCGGCGCAGCGTGCCGAAGCCTTCAAAACGACATACACCTTCAAAACCGAGATGGACGCCGACGCCAAGAAATTCATGTTCCCGCAAAACGAACGCCTGAACAAAGCCTGAGGCCGAGGATGAATCTGACGGGCGGTTGGCACTGGCATTGGCGCGCCTGGCGTTCGCGAGAACGCTGGGCGCCTGCTGCGGCTGAAATTGAAGCGTGGCTGCTCGCTCAAACCATGCCACGAGATCAGCTCGTGCTGATCGGTGCGAGTGCAGGCTGGATGCTGCCCTCCGCTTGGTTGATCCAATTCAAAGAAGTGCATGCTTGGGACATCGACCCTTTGGCTGCGCCTTTGTTTCGCTGGCGGCACGGCCGGGCCTTGCGACAACATGGCGTCGCCCTGCACCTGCACACGGGTGATGGCTTGGCGGCCTTGACTCGCTGCATACCCCGTCTGCCCAACGCTTTTTATTGGTTTGACAATGTGTTGGGGCAATTGCGCTTCTCAGGCCAAGACCTGCACAGCGTCGAGCAGCAATTGGGGCATGTGAAGCACCGCATGCGATCCGTGGCGTGGGGCAGCGTGCACGACCGCATGTCGGGCCGCTGCTCACCCCGTGGTGCCTTGCCACCACCCCAGACGGGTTTGGCGCCTGCGGCCATGGACAGTGCACAGGCCCAAGCTTGGCTCCACCGCATGGGGGCGATCAGCCCTTGCTTGGACCACCTGACCGAGCAGGTCTTGCCCGAGGCAACGCCTGTGCAGCACACCGCCTGGGACTTCAAGCCAGGCTACGCGCATTGGCTTGAAATGGGCTGGTGCTCCCCCAGCGTTCAGCGCTCAGCGCCCAATCTTCAGCCTTTGGCGGCCATGGCATCCAAAGAAAATCCAGCGATTTTTTTGTAATCGTCCGAGATCTGACGCAGCTCGGCTTGGCTGATCACGTCATCGATGTGGCGAAACGGTTTGCCTTGCGTCAACTCGTCCACCTTGATGTTGATGAAATCGGGCGGCGTGCTCCGGTTGGTCAACACCACTTGGGTGGTCAATGGTCTGCGCACAGCCTCATAACGATGCAAGGCCTGCACCCGATCAACGCCTGCCGGGACCTGGGCCAATTCGTCGGCCAAAGTGCGGGCATCGACCAAGGCTTGCGCCGAGCCATTCGAGCCACGCGGGTACATGGGGTGCGCCGCATCGCCCAGCAAGGTCACGCGACCAAAGGTCCATTGAGGAATGGGGTCCTTGTCCACCATCGGGTATTCCAAAATGGATTCGGCCTTGGCGATCAATTCGGGCACATCCAGCCAGTCGAAGGTCCAATCCTTGAACAAAGGCAAAACATCTTCCACACGTCCTTGGCGGTTCCAGTCGTTTTGCGACACACCCTCCATGCGAATCTCGGCCATCCAATTGACCAACTGCCGCCCTTGCGCGTCCACCTTGTCCACGATGGGGTAAATCACCATCTTGCCGGTCTCAATCGACCCAATGCGCATGTAGGTCTTGCCGGTCAAGATCGGCGGGAAATGCGTGACGCCTCGCCAGGTGTTGATGCCCGTGAACACCACCTTTTCATCGGGGTAGAAAAGACGGCGAACCGCTGAGTTCACGCCATCGGAGGCGATCAAGACCTGCGCACGAACTTCGGGCCGAGGCTGACCTTCTGGATCGTTGAATTGAATCGACACATGGTCATCCCCCTGTGTCAAACCCACGAAACGGTGGCCGGTGTGGATGCGATCAGCGCCCAACCGCTGGACCGCCGCCGCAAACAAAATTTGGTGCAGCTTGCCACGGTGGATACCGACCTCCGGCACCGCATATCCTGCATGCCGGCCACGCAACTCGCTGTAAATGAATTGACCATGCCGATTGAAAAATGCACTTTCATAATTTTCAATCCCTGCCGCTTCCAGTGCGGGCTGCAGGCCAAGGGCGGCCAACTCGCGCATGGCGTGGGGCAAGAGGGTGATCCCGACCCCCAGCTCCCGCACCTCCGCCACCGCTTCAAAAACCTCACAGGCCACGCCTCTTGCATGCAAGTGCAAAGCCAAGGCCAGGCCACCCACGCCACCGCCCACAATGGCAATGCCGCCCATTTGCTTGTTCATGATGCGAGTCCTGTGCGCCGCTCAATCGGCCGAAATTTGCTTGCTGCGAATCACCGCACCCCAACGCGGATAGTCCTTGGCGCTGATGGCAGCGAGCTCCGCTGGCGTGGAAGGCACGGCATCCATGCCGGCTTTGCCCAAAATATCTTTCACATCGTTTTGCCGCAAGATGGCCGCCATCTCGGTGTTCAAACGTGACACCACAGCGCCGGGTGTTTTGCTGGGCACGAAGAAGGCGTACCAGAGGTCGACATCCACACGCTTGACACCCACCTCATCGAACGTGGGCACATCCGGCGCGACGGGGTGTCGCTTGGGGCTGCCCACAGCCAAGGCGTTCAAGCGACCATTCTTCACAAAGCCCTGGGCGATGTGAACAGGCAAGAAACCCACGTTGAGTTCCCCACCCAAAAGGTCCTGGGTGTAACCGGCCGAACCCCGATACGGCACATGCAGCATGAACGTGTTCGACTCCAGCTTGAACAGCTCCATGGCCATGTGGTGCGGCGTCCCGACGCCCGGCGATCCAAAGCTGATCGAACCGGGGCGGGCTTGCGCTTGCTTGACCAGTTCCGGTAAAGACTTGATGCCCGTCTTGGGATGGGCGACCAGCATCAGCGAACCATAGGCGGCCATCGAGACAGGCGCGAAATCCTTGATGGGATCGAAGCTGACGCTTTTGTACATTTGCGACGCCATCAACATGGTGTTCGCACCCATCAAGACGGTGTACCCATCGGGCGCTGACTTGGCCACGGCCTCAGCACCAATGTTCCCGCTGGCGCCAGGCTGGTTTTGCACCACCACGGCTTGGCCCAAGCGTTCACTCAAACGGGGCGCAACCACCCGTGCAATCGTGTCCATACCGGTCCCCGGCGTGAACGGGACGATGATTTTGACCGTCTGGCTGGGGTACGCACCTTGAGCCAAAGCCGTGCCCGCAAGGGTGAAGAAGGCGGCCGTCAGTGCCAGAGATTGAAGTCGGCGAAGGGTGATCATGCAATTGTCTCCTTGTTGCTTGTATGGGGATTTCTAAACTTGACCCGGTGCTTGGACAGGTGGAATTTTGAACAAACGCTGCGCATTGTCTTGAAAGAAGGCTTTGCGAACTTGCGGGGCCATATCGAGGTTTTCGAGCATGGCCACCTCTTCAGGGACATATTGGTAAGGGTAGTCCATGGCGTAGAGCACACGGTCTGGTCCCATGAAGTCTTGTGTGAACTTGAGCGCGGCACCCCATGCCACACCGCTGTTGGTGATGTGGAAGTTCTCTCGCAGGTAATCACTGGGTTTTCGCTGTGTGGCTTGCACACTGGGGTAGCGCTTGGAGCGCACGGTCGCGGCATGCATGTAATCGAGTCGGTAGGCCCAAAACGGCAAGGCCTCGCCCATGTGCCCCAAGATGATCTGCAACTTGGGAAAGCGGTCAAAAACGCCTGAGGTGATGAGCCGCAGCGCGTGCAAACCCGTCTCAACGCCAAATCCATAAATCGCACCATCAAGGCCTGCCTCAATGAAGTGTTGAATCATGCTGGCGGGCATGGCATTGGGGTGCAGGTAAATCGGCGTGTCCATCGCTTCAGCCGCTTCAAAAATCGGCCAAAATTTGGTGTCAGACAGGTACTCACCCTGGGTGTGCGAGTTGATCACCACCGAGTGCATACCCAGTTGGTTCACGCCGCGCTGGATTTCTTTGGCCGCGGCAGCCGGGTCTTGCGGCGCCACGGCAATCATGCCCACCAAGCGATCAGGGTGACGGCGCGTGGCAGCGGCCAACACATCGTTCGCCTCTGGGGCAAAGGCGACCGCCGTTTCCTTGTCCATGATCTGCACGCCAGGCGAGGTCAAGCCAATCACCTGAACATCCACACCGGCAGCGTCCATGTGCTGCAGCCGCAATTCATCCAGATCGACCAAACAGCGCATGATGTGCTGGGCGCGCTCACTGGGGCTGCTCATGTAAAAGCCCATCAGGTGTTTGAAACCCACATCGACATCGTCTTTGGCCAAGATCCGTTTGTAGATCTCCAGCATTTCGGGCGGAGAAAAAGCTTCTTCGGTGGCAATTCGCCGATAGGGGCGCTGGGGCAAGTGGTGAGCGGTGGTCATCGTCGGTTCTCCTGAGGTCAATTCAGCGTTGTGGGGTCCGTGGGGGCGCGGCCTGCAAGTCGAGGTTCCAATTTTGGCCCACCAATTCGTGGCCAAAAGACCGGTGCTTTTCTTCAGCCACCAAGACAAAACCAGAGGCCTGGTAAATGCGCAGAGCGGCCAGCAAAATGTCGTTGGTCCACAGCGTCAAGGTCTGGTACCCCTTGGCGCGGGCAAAGGCGATGCATGCCTGCGTCAGGCCCTGACCCAAGCCCTGTCCGCGTGCGTGGGGTTCGACATACAACAGGCGCAGCTTGGCCACTTGCTCAGAGACCTTGACCAGAAACACCGAGCCCACGATCTGGCCATCGATTTCGGCGATCCATGCGTTCTCCCAGGCAGGGTCAAAGTTTTGAACAAACTGGGCACCGATCTCTGCCACCAGGGCCTCGAAGGTGCCGTCCCAGCCGTATTCCTGCGCGTACAAAATACCTTGCCGATGCGCCACCCATCCGATGTCGCCCACTTGCAGGCCGCGCAATGTCCATGAGGGGGTCATGTGGATTTTCCGTCTTCGTAGCGTTGCCCAAGGGCCAGCAATTGGGGCGTTTCAATGGCGGCGTTCAGCCCATCGAAGTCCAGCATCTTGTCTTGCCAAGGGCGCGTGGTCTGGTGGGCATGCAAGCTGGCATAGTAGCCCTGAAGGGTGTGCAGCACCGCCCTCGCCGTGCCACCGGGAAAAATCACGATCTTGAACCCGCGCTCGCCCAACTCGGCGGCGCTTTGCACCGGCGTTTTGCCACCTTCGACCATGTTGGCCAACAGGGGCACACGCCCAGCAAACTGGGCGCAGGCGCGGTTCATTTGTTCATCCGAACGCAGTGCTTCGATGAACAGCGCATCGACCCCGCATTCCAAATACCGCTCGGCTCGTTCCAACGCCGCGTCCAGTCCTTCCACGGCCACCGCATCGGTGCGGGCCAAGATCAATGTGTTGTGGTCATGGCGGGCATCCAGGGCTGCACGCAGCTTGCCTTGCATTTCCGCCACCGGCACCACGCCCTTGCCATCCAGGTGACCGCAACGTTTGGGGAAAGTCTGGTCTTCGATTTGGATCATGGCAGCCCCTGCCCGCTCGAAATCTCGCACCGTGCGCTGGGTGTTGAGCGCATTGCCAAAGCCGGTGTCGGCGTCCACGATGACCGGAATGCGCACCCGGTCGGTGATGTGCGCCAAGGTCTGTGCCACTTCGGTGGCGGTGGTCAGACCAATGTCGGAGCGGCCCAGGCGCGTGTAGGCCACCGAAGCACCCGACAAATAAACCGCCTCAAACCCCGCTTGCTGGGCCACCAGCGCGGTGAGCGCGTCGTAAACACCGGGCGCCAGCAAGGCCTGCGCTTGCTGCAGGCGCTGCGCCAAATTGTGCGGCTGGTTCATGCTGCCGAATCCTTCAAAATTTGTTGTGCCGTGTGGGCTGCGATGTGCCCGCCCGCGATGGCGCTGAGCAGGCCATTGCCCGACAAATAGCCCCACACCGCTGGCCCGGACACGCCCCGCGCTGCGCCGCCTGCGGCCAGCAAGTTGGGCAAGGGCGTGCCGTCTTGGCGCAGCACACGGGTGTGCGCGTCGATGTCCAAACCGCCCTGGGTGTGGAACAAAGCGCCCGTCACCTTGATGGCATGGAACGGGGCTTGCAGTGCGCGCTTGAAGGTGCGGCCTGTGGCCGGATCGGTGCCGGTCTGCACCGCGTTCAAGGTGGCTTGCAAAGCGTCTGCTGGGCAGCCGATCAGTTGGGCCAGGGCCGCCGCATCGCTCGCGTGCTGCACCGCACCCGCGCCTTGCGCCGCCACAAAATCCGGAAAGTCCTGCGCAAAATTCAAAAGCGCATCGTCCAACACGTTCCAGGCCACACCGCCCGGCTGCGCCAGCACATGCACCGCTGCCTCCGAGTAACCCTGGGTTTCGTCGTGAAAGCGCTGGCCTTGGGCGTTGATCTGCACACCGCCCTCCATCATCAGCGCCCATGAAATCAAAGCCCCTTGTGGCACAGCCCATGAGCCGTGGCCTTGGTACGCCCCCAAGTCGGCCAGGCGTGCGCCCAGCTGCTGGCCCCAAGCCAAAGCGCTGCCGTCGTTGCCCACATGGCCCGCATAGGTGGCCTCGGCCATCTCGGGCAGCATCTCTTTCACCATGGCCGAAGCGCCACCAAAGCCATTGCAGGCCAGCAGCACGGCGTCGCACCGGATGCGCTCGGTCTGGCCATCGGGCCTGACAAATCCCACACCATGGATGCGCTGCGCGCCATCGGCCCACAGCTCTGTGACCTGCGCCTGGGTGAGCACCACCACGCCCAGGGCATCGGCCGCCGCTTGCAGGCGGCTCATCAAGCCTGCGCCGGTTTTTTCAGGCACGGCGTGCATGCGGTGGGCGCTGTGGCCTGGGTACAAAAAATTGTCCAACACTTGCCAGGGCAGGCCGTGGTGTGCGGCCAGCGCGTCCATGGCGGGGCCGATGTTTTGGGCATAGGCTTGCACCAAGTGTGGGGCGGCCTGACCGTGGGCCTTGGCCTGGATGTCCGCAGCGAACGCCTCGACACTGTCGGTGATCCCTTGGGCCTGTTGCACCTGCGTGCCAGGCGCCGGAATGAAACCTGAGGACAAAGCCGTGGAGCCGGCTGCAAACGCATCACGCTCCAGCACCACACAGTCCACACCCAAGCGGTGCAAGGCCAGCGCGGCAGTGAGACCACAAGCGCCTGCGCCCACGATCACCACGGGGGTGTGGTCCTCGGCTTGCAAATCAGCAGCCCGGCGAACTTGCGGCAGCGGCACGCGCATGGTGTCAGCCCAGTTGTTGCAAAAAAGTGGCGCTGTCCATCACATCGGCCACCGAGCCCATGTCGGCCAGTGCCGCTTGGTGCGCGGCTTCGCTGAAGGCGGCACAACCGTCCGACAACACAATGGCGTGGTAGTCGCGCACATGCGCATCGCGCACCGTGCTCGCCACGCCGCCGTTGGTGACAATGCCGCACACCACCAGGGTGTCGATGCCCGACTTCTTCAGCACCCAATCGAGCTGCGTGTTGAAGAAGGCCGAATACGCCACCTTGAACACCGACACATCGACCAGCGGTGCCAGCAGGTCCACATTGGCCTGCCCTCGGCTGCCGGGTGCGAAGTCACCCTGGCGCAAAAATGGACGCCGCTCTTTCAGGTGTGCCGAAATCATCGGCTCGCCCTGCGCGTTGGGCCACAGCGTGAACAGGCTGGCCGTGACCAAACCGCCATGGGCTTTGATGGCGCGTGCCACCGGGGCCATGCGCTCGGGCAACTTGACCGCCTCGGCGCTCAAGGTGTTGCCCCGGGCATACGCACCATCGGGGGCCAGAAAATCGTTTTGCAGGTCCACCATGACCATGCCCAGTTTGGCGGTCTTCAGGTTCATGCGCTGCGCTCCACCAAGAGGTTGCCCAGTTTGTCCACACGGCCTTCAAAACCGGGTTCGAGCCACACGGTCGTGTCGGGCTGCTCCAAAATCGCCGGGCCCTGCACCACCGTGCCCACGGGCAGGCTCAAGCGCTCGTAGCGCTGCGCCGTCCACCATTGGCCTTGGTGGTACACCTGCTGATCGCCCACGGGGGTGGTGCGGCCCTCGCCCTGCGGCGCCAGCACCGCCAGGTCGAACTTGGGGCGCCGGCCAATGCGGGCGTAGCGCAGGTTCATCACGCGAATGACCGGGCCTTGCAGCACACGGCCAAAAGCGTGCTGGTAAGCCGCTTCAAACGCAGCCAACAAACCCGCCGCATTCAGAGCTTCGCGCTTGACGGGCACTTGCAAGGTGTGCGTCTGGCCCATGTAGAGCATGTCAAAGCTGATGACTTCGTCCACCCGCACAAAGTTGACTCCGGCGGAATCGAGGCGCAACTGGCAAGCTTCGGCCAGGGTGTCCACGCGCTGCAGCAAAGCAGGCCAAGCCACATCGGCCAAAGCCACGTTCAGGGTTTGCACCGCGTCGTGGCGCATGTCGGCCATGACGCAACCCAGCGCCGACGTGACGCCTGGGTAACGCGGCACGATGCCGGTGGTCACGCCCACCTCGCGCATCATGGCGCAGACATGCAATCCGCCGCCGCCGCCAAAGGGCATGTAGGCAAACTGGCGTGGATCGTGGCCGCGCTCAATCGACACCACGCGGATGGCGCCTGCCATGCGGGCATTGGCCACCGTCAAAATCGCTTCGGCTGCGGCCAGCGCCGTCAAGCCCAAGGGCTCGGCCACATGCTGGGCAATCGCTTGTTCGGACAAACCTGAGTCGAGCTTTTGCAGCAGACCGCCACCCAAAGGGCGGTCGGCTGCGATGCGGCCCAACAGCACATTGGCATCGGTCACCGTGGGGCGGGTGTTGCCGCGCCCGTAGCAGGCGGGGCCGGGAATACTGCCCGCCGACTCGGGGCCGACCTGCAACATGCCGCCCGCATCGACCGAGGCGATCGAGCCGCCGCCGGCACCGATGGTCTCGATCTGGATCATGGGCGAGCGCACCACCAAGCCAAACTCGATGGAGGTTTGCGCAGCGAGTGCCGCTTCGCCTGCGGCCACCAGCGACACGTCAAACGAGGTGCCGCCGATGTCGCCGGTGATGACGTTTGCAAAACCCGAGGCGCGCGCAATTTCGGCGCAGGCCATCACACCCGCAGCCGGCCCGGACAGCGCGGTGCGCACCGGCACATCGCAAGCGGTCTGGCGCGACATCACGCCACCATTGCTTTGCACAATGAGCAGCTCTCCGCCAAAGCCTTGGGCACGCAAATCGCCATCGAGGCGCTGCAAATAGCTGCCCACCACGGGTTGCAAAGCGGCGTTGAGTGTGGCGGTGGAGCAGCGCTCAAACTCACGGATCTCGGGCAGCACTTCACTGGCCGCGGTCACATAGCTGTTGGGCCACATCTCGCGCACTGCGGCCACCGCAGATTGCTCGTTGCCCGGGTTGGCATAGGCGTGCACAAAAAACACGCACACGGCCTCACACCCCTCGGCCAAGAGCGCGCGGGCCTGTTCACGCACCTGGTCCAGATTCACAGGCGTGTGCAACTGGCCGTCGGCCAGCACACGCTCGTCCACCTCCAGCCGCCAAGCGCGGGGCACCACCGGGGTGTAGCTGCCGCGCAGGCCCCAGGTTTGGGGTCGGTCGCGCCGGCGCATTTCCAGCACGTCGCGAAATCCGCGTGTGGTGATGATGCCCGTGCGGGCGATCTTGCGTTCCAGCAAAGCGTTGGTGCCCACCGTGGTGCCGTGCACGATGGTGGCAATCTCTTGGGCCCCATCGGCTCCGGTGTTGCCGGTCACCTTGGCGATGCCGTTCATGAAGCCTCGGGCTTCTTCGCCCCGGGTCGAGGGCACTTTCACGATGCGCGCTTGGCCGGTTTTCTCGTCCAGCACAAACAGGTCGGTGAAGGTCCCACCCACATCCACGCCCACCACCCAATGGGGTTGGTTCAATATTGGCTCACTCATGCTTGTTCCTTGGTGTATCCCAGTGTGGTGTCGCGGGCACGGTCATGTTCTGTGCGCTGCGCCGGTGCACCCCAGCCTCCGCCACCGGGCGTTTGCAGGCGCACGCGGTCGCCTTTTTTCAGGTGAATGCCCAGCATCTTGGAGACCATGGGCGGTGTTTTCCACTCGCCGTTCTGGCAGTACTCGAACACATTGGGCAGTGCAGGCTGACCGCCGTGGATGCCCTTGGGGGCCGACTTGCCACGCTCGCCAAAGATGAAGGCCTCGGCGCTGTCTTCGAGCAACTCGATTTCGTAAATCGCACCCAAACCGCCACGGTGCTGACCGTCGCCACCCGAGCCGGGGCGCAAGGCCCACTGCGTGAAGCGCACCGGGTAGGCCGCTTCCAGAATTTCCATGGGCGGGATGGTGGCGGTCGAGATCGGTGCGTTGCCGTGCGACAAGCCATCGCCGTCTGAGTGGCCGCCATGTCCGCCGCCAAAGAAGCTGAACATCACCCAGCGCTGGCCTTGGCGTTTTTCATCGGTGCGATGGCCCGCGATCGACAAGGCGTTGATGGTGCCGTAGGCATGGGCCACAGCCCGCTGCGGATCGGCCAAGGCCGTGGCGCTGAAAATCACGTCGATCATGCGCAAAATGGTTTCGGTGTAGCCGCCCACCGGACGCGGACGCGAAGCGCTGATGACCAGGCCATCGGGGATCACGAAGTCCACCGCATCGAGCACGCCCGCGTTGGCCGGCACATCGGGGAACACATGCTTCAAGGCCACATAGCAAGCCGCCACCGCTGTGGCGCGCGAGATGTTCACCGGGCCTGCGCACTGCGCCGAGGTGCGGGAAAAGTCCAAGGTCAGACGGTCACCGGCCACGGTCATGTCCAGCGCAATCGTCAGCAACTCGTCTTTCACGCCGTCGTTGTCCAGCACGTCCTCAAAGCTGTAGCAACCATCGGGCAGGCTGCCGATGTGCGAACGCATCAAGCGCACAGCGCGGGTGCGCAGCTCCACCAGCGCCTGGGCCACTTTGGTGTCGCCGTATTCATCAAGCAAGCCGTCCAGGCGGCGCGCGCCCAATTCGAGCGCGGCCAGCTGGCCGTTCAGGTCGCCCCACAGGCTGTCGGGCAAGCGGGTGTTGGCACGCAAGATGGCCAGCACATCGTCGTCCAGCACGCCGCCTCGCAAGATGCGCACCGGTGGGATCTGCACCGCCTCTTGCCAGCACTCGGTGGCCGCCGGGTTGTAGTTGCCGGGCACCGCGCCGCCCACGTCGTGCCAGTGCGCAGCCGATGCCAGAAAACAATACAGCTGACCGTTGCGAAAGCAAGGCTTGACCAACTTGAAATCGTTGGCGTGCGTGCCGCCTTCGTAGGGGTCGTTGAACAGCCACACATCACCCGGCTGCATGCCGCCGCGCTCAGAGGCCACGCGCATGGCCGCTCGCACGGCAAACGCCATGGCCCCCACAAACACGGGCAGACCAGACTTGCCCTGGATCAGGGTGTCCCCTGTGAGCGCGTCGTACAAGCCGTGGCACGCGTCGTGCGCCTCGGCAATGATGGGGTTGAAAGCACTTCGGTACAGCGTCGCGTCCATCTCGTCGGCGATTTGCTCTAAGCGGCCGCGCAGCACGGCCAAAGTGACCGGGTCCATCACAGGTTCAATCGGGTTCATGCAGACTTTCTTTGTTTGAGCAGCGGCAACAAGCCACCGGCATCGACCATGTCCATCAAAAAATCAGGGATCGGCGCACAGGCCAAGCGTTGACCATTGGCGCGAATCACCACCGGGGTCTCGCCTTCAAACGACACCCCCACACGCTCACCCTCTTCGATCAGATCGGCTTGTGGGCATGTCAACAGCAACAGCCCCAAGTTGAAGGCGTTGCGGAAATACAGGCCGCTGTAAGACGGTGCGACCACCGCAGCCAAGCCCAAATGCCGCAGCACACCGGCAGCCTGCTCGCGGGAAGAGCCAATGCCAAAATTGGCCCCGGCCACGATCACATCGCCCTCGCGCACCCCGGATGCGAAGTCGCTGCGCACCGCTTCCAGGCAATGCCAGCCAATCACTTCCAGCCCATGCTTCATGTAGGCACCTGGGGCCAAGGCATCGGTGTCCACATCGGCACCCAGACGCCACACCCTGGCCTTGTCCAATGTGCGCTGTGTCATGCCAGCACCTCGCGTGCATCGCTGATGCGCCCGCGCAAAGCCGAGGCTGCCACGGTGTAGGGCGAGGCCAAATACACATTCACGCTGGCCGGACCCATGCGGCCTTTGAAGTTGCGGGCAGTGGTCGAGATCACGGTGGCGCCTTCCGGGAAAGTGGCACCGTAACCGGCACACGCACCGCAGCTGTTGGGCAGCACCGTGGCCCCCGCGTCCAGCAAGGTTTGCATCACACCTTCTTGTGTGGCCTGTGCTTGCTCGCGGGCGCTGGCGGGCGCCACCATGAGCTGCACCCCTGAGGCCACACGCTGGCCTTTGAGCACGGATGCGGCGGCCCGCAGGTCTTCCAATTTGGCACCGGTGCAGGCGCCGATGTAGGCAATGGAGGGCATCACCTCCGAAAAATCGGCCACGTCCCGCGTGTTGGCGGGGCTGTGCGGCGCGGCCACTTGGGGGCTGAGGGTGCTGGCATCAAAGCTGTGCTGTTCAAACTCAGCGTCTTCATCGGTGTGACAAGGCTCGGACCCCGACCCATGCGCCGGCTCCACGCCCACACCCCGCAGGTAGTTCAAAGTGGTCTCGTCCGCCGCGATCAAACCCGCCTGCGCGCCCATCTCGGCGCTCATATTGGACAGCGTCATGCGTTCGGCCATGGACAGGGCCTGCACCGCTGGCCCTGCAAACTCCACCGCCTGGTATTGACCGCCGTTCATGCCAAAGCGCCCCACCATGTGCAGCATCATGTCTTTGGCCGAGACGCCGCGGCGCAAGCGCCCTGACCAGTGCATGCGCAAAGTGCGCGGCACCTGGACCCAGATCTGACCGGTGACGCAAACGCCCAGCATTTCGGTGGCGCCAATGCCGAACATGTAGCAACCAAAAGCGCCCCCCGTGGGCGAATGCGAATCGCCGCCCACACAAAACATGCCGGGCTTCAAATGGCCCCGCTCTGGCAGCACCACATGGCAAATGCCTTCGCTGTCGATCACATGCGGCAGCTTCCACTGCTTGGCCGTGTCGCGCGTCATCTGGATGATTTTTTGCGCGTCGGCATCTTGTGCGGGCACATAGTGGTCCAGCACCAGCACCACTTTGTTTTTGTCCCAAATCTCGGCCCCCAACTCGTCGAGCATGGGCTTCAAACGCCTGGGCCCGGAAGAGTCGTGGAACATGGCCAGGTCAACCTTGCAGGTGACCACCTCGCCCACGGCCACATGGCTGCGCCCTGCAGCACGGGCAATCAACTTTTGAGCCAGGGTTTGAGGCTGAAGTGCGGTGGTGCTCATTCGGGTTTGGCTCCGGCGTACTGGACCACCGCGCGCCAGCGCACGATCTCGCTGTCCACAAAGCGGGCGAACTCTTCTGGGCTGTTGCCCACGGGCGTCGCGCCCTCGTGTTCGATGCGGCGCCTGACTTCGGGTGACTGCACCGCAGCGCGGGCGGCATCGGCCAATCGGCGGGTCAATTCGGGGCTCATGCGGCCCGGGCCAAACAAACCAAACCAGGCGCTCGACTCGTAACCCGGCAAGCTCTCACCAATGGTGGGCACCTGGGGAAATGCCGCCAAACGCTTGGCACTGGTCACCCCCAGGGCCTTGAGCTTGCCCGCCTTGATGTGCGACTGCACATTGCCAATGGCCGCGAACATCAACTCCACCTGCCCGGCCAAAACGTCTTGGACGGCAGGGGCTGTGCCGCGGTAGGGGATGTTGAGGATGTAGGCGCCCGACTTCATCTTGAATGCGTCACCCGCCATGTGCAAGGACGAGCCCAGTGCGCCAATCGCAAAATTCAATTGGCCCGGCTTGGACTTGGCCAGCGCGATCAATTCCTGCACATTGTTGGCCGCCACCTTGGGGTGCGCGACCAGCACAGAGGGCGACGTGGACACCATGGTCAGTGGCGTGAAGTCCTTCACCGGATCAAAAGGCAAACTGGGATACAGCGAAGCGTTGATGGCATGGCTGGTAAAGCTCATGAGCAGCGTGTTGCCATCGGGAGCGGCCTTGGCCACGGCGTCGGCGGCCAGATTGCCACCCGCGCCGGGCTTGTTCTCGACCACCACAGTGCGGCCCAGCTGCGTGCCCATGACCTGCGCCAACGTGCGGGCCATGGTGTCGGTGGTGCCGCCTGCGGGGGCGCCCACCAAGATTTTGATGGGCTGCTGTGAGGGGGTCTGGGCCCAGCCATGCGTGGCCAGACAGACCACGGCCGAGCTCCAAACCCAAGCGCGGCGTGAAATCATCGGGGTGCGTCTCATCCAAATTCCTCTGTGTCCCATAGTCAAACAGGCTGCTCGTTTCCAATCGCTGGCCCGCTCATGGCCGGCTGCGCACCAGGGCCTGCAGCCAGCGCAGTCGATGCGCCTCACATGCCCAAATAAGCCTGCCTGAGCGTGTCACTCGCCAGCAACTCGGCCGGTGTGCCCGTGAACCGAATCTGTCCGTTTTCCATCACATAAGCGCGGTCGGCAATGTCCAGCGACTGCCCGACGTTTTGCTCGACCAACAAGACCGCCAAACCACTGCTGCGCAACTGCGCAATGAGGCCAAACATTTCTTCCACCAGCAAAGGCGACAAGCCGAGCGATGGCTCATCCAAAATCAGCAAACGCGGCTCGGCCATCAATCCCCTGCCAATGGCCAGCATTTGCTGCTCACCACCGCTCAAAGTGCCTGCCAACTGGGCCACGCGCTCTTTCAAGCGCGGGAAGGTGTCGTAAACCTTGGCCAGGTTCTGGGCGCGGCGTTCGCGTCCGCGGGTGAAGGCCCCCAACTCCAAGTTTTCATGAACACTCAAGTTGGGGAAAACCTTGCGGCCCTCGGGCACCTGAATCAAACCTTGTTTGACCACCTCTTGGCTGTGCAGGCCGGTGATGTTCTGCCCGTCAAATTCCACCTGACCCGCGCGTGTGACCACGAGACCACTGAGGGTGTGGTTGAGGGTGGTCTTGCCTGCACCGTTGCTGCCCAAGAGCGCCACCAACTCGCCCGGCATGACCTGCAGGTCCACGCCCCGCAAGACCTCGACCACGCCGTAGCCGGACTTGAGGCCCTGCACTTTCAACAAAGCGTTCATGCCTGTGCCTCCTGCGCTGTTTTGGCTTGGGCCACGTTCTTTTGCAAGCGCTCGGCCGTGCCATGACCCAGATAAGCCTCCACCACGGCTTTGTTGTTGGTCACTTCAGCGGGGCTGCCTTGGGCAATCAGCTGCCCCTGCGCCAGCACCCAGACCTCTTGCGCCAAGCTCATGACCGCTTGCATGACGTGCTCGATCATCAGCACCGTCACGCCACTTTGGGCAATGCCTTGCACCACCGGAATCATCTCGGCAATCTCTTGCGGGTTAAGGCCTGCCAGCACCTCGTCCAGCAGCAGCAAACGGGGGCGCGTGGCCAGCGCACGGGCCAGCTCCAGGCGTTTGCGTCCTGCCACCGTGAGGTCGCTGGCCAGTTTGTCCAGTTGCGGACTCAGGCCCACTTGCTGCGCCACCGACTCGGCAAATTCCAGCGCTTGGGCGCGGCGCGGCAAATGCAGGTGCGCGCCCACCGCGATGTTTTCGCGCACCGTTTGCGCAGCAAAAGGCTGCACGATCTGGAAGGTGCGCGTCAGGCCCATGCGGGCGTTCAGGTGGGGTGCCTGGCCCGTGATGTCCTGGTCCGCGTACACCACACGGCCGGTGTCGGGCATGAGAAAGCCCGACATGAGTGCGAACAGGGTTGTTTTGCCCGCACCGTTGGGGCCAATCAAGGCACTCAGACGCCCCTCGGTCACCGACAGACTCACGTTTTGCACGGCCTTCAAGCCACCAAAGGACTTGCCCACGCCCTCGATCTGCAGCAGCGTGCTCATGATTTTTCTCCATCCGACTTGCTGCCGCGCAGCCATTGCATCGGTGTGATGGTGCCCAGCCCGGCAATGCCACGCGGCAAGAACATCACGATCACGATCAGCACCACGCCATAGATGACCATGTTGATGCCGGGCAGTTGCCCAAACAAATTGCGCGTCAGGTCGGCCAGAATGTGCAGGCTCACGGCGCCCAAAAGCGGCCCCCACAGCGTGCCCAAGCCCCCCACAATCGCGCCCACCAAGGCCTCGACCGAAGTGTGCGAACCAAAGGCGATACCCGGGTCGATGTACTGGAACACCTGCACATAAAACGCACCGCCAGCGCCCATCAAGCCGCCAGAGATCACCGTGGCCATCAACTTGACGCTGAAAGGATTCACGCCAATGGCGCGGGCCGCGTCTTCGTTGTCTCGCACCGCCTGCAGGTAAGCGCCAAAACGGGAGTGGCGCAGCCAAGCGGTGATGCACAGCGCCAAGGTGACCAGCGCCAGCATGAGCCAGATGAAGCCAGCGCGGTTGCCAAACTGCATGTTGGCCGCAGACTCTTTGAGCGGCAGCATCAGCCCCACGCCTGCACCGGTGAAAGGCACCGAAGTGGCCAGAATGCGGAACACCTCGGCAAAGGCCAAGGTGACCAGCGCGAAATAAGAACCCTTGAGGCCATAACGGAACGAGGCTGCGCCCACAAACGCCCCCACGCCCGCCGCGAAAGCCATGGCCAGCGGCAATGCCACCCAGGGGCTCAGGCCCCACTGCATTTGCGCAATGGCCTGGACATAAGCACCCGTGCCAAAGAACAGGGCGTGGCCGAAGGAGAACTGCCCACCAAATCCGCCCAACACGTTCCAGGCTTGTGAGAGCAAACAGGCGTAGAGCGCCGTCATGACGAAATTGAGCGCAACGCCCGACTGCGTGAACAAGGGCACGGCCCCCACCAGCAGCACAAACAGCGCAATGTGGCGAAAGTCTTTCATGCCTTCGCTCCAAAAAATCCTTGCGGCCTGAACATGAGCACCACAATGAAAATCACAAAAATACCCACTTGACCCAGCGACTCACCCAGCAGCAAGCCCCCGAGCGATTCGACAACGCCAATGAGCAAGCCGCCCAGCAAAGCGCCGGCAAAGCTGCCCATGCCGCCGAGCACCACAATCGTGAAAGCCACCAGCACAAAGCCGTTGCCCACTTGCGGGTTGACGTAATAGGCGGGCATCAAGAAACAAGCCGCCGCGCCCAGACTGGCCAGGCCCAAACCAAAGCACATGGCATAAACATGGTCCACATCAATGCCCATCAAACGCGCACCTTGCTTTTCTTTGGACACCGCGCGGATGGCGCGGCCCAAATCGGTTTTTTGCACGATGAGCAGCAGCACGGCTGACACCACCAAGGCACCGGCAAAAGACACCAACTTGGGCAGCGCAATGAAGGCGGGCCCGATCTCGACGGTCGTCAAGGTGTAGGCGGTCTCGATGGTGCGGGTGTCGGACTTGAAGAACAAAAGCGCCAGGTTTTCCAGCACGATGGAAATGCCCAGCGTGACCAGCAGGATGTTTTCATCCTTGCCGTGACTGGCGCGGTTGATCACACCACGCTGCAGGGCATAACCCAGCACAAACATGGCGGGCACCATGATGGGCAGGGCCATGTAGGGGTCGACCCCGAAGTGTTGCTTCAGCATGTAAACGCCATACAGCGCCACCATCAAAGACGCGCCGTGCGCGAAATTGATGATGTGCAGCACGCCATAGATCAGCGTGAGGCCCAGCGCGATCAGCGCATACACGGCACCGGTAGTGATGCCGTTGAGCACCGAAGGAAACAGGATGTTGAAGTCCAGCATCGGGGTCTTTCAGGTCAGCGCAGATCAGCCCTTGAGCGGGAACACGGGTTCCACTTCGCGGTAGTCGCGTGGCACGATCACCTTGATGTCGCCTTTGGTGACTTGGGTCATCAAAGGCTGTGCGCCCATGTTCTGGCCATTGACGAACTGCGTCGGGCCGTAGGGCATGATGTGGTTCGCAAATTTGCTCGAAGCCAATGCGTCCGTGATGGCAGCGCGGTCGGGCGACTTGGCGCGTTCAATCGCATCGGCCAACAGCATCATGGCGGTGTAGGTCATGAACACTTCGTAGCTGAAGAACTGGCCTTGTGCTTCGACGCGCTTTTTGAGTTCGGCCGAACGCTTGTCCTTGGGATTGAACCAGTGGTTGCAGTCAATGATGCCGTTGGCCGCTTCTGGAAATTCCTTGACGAACTTGTAGCTCGATGCCGCGCCACCCAACACCGAGTAGATGGCTTTGGGTGTGATTTTTTGCTGTTGCAAAGTGCGCACCAACAAGGCGTATTCGTTGTAGTAGTTGGCCGGAATCAGGATGTCTGGGTTGACCTGCTTGATGCGCAGCGCGATGTTGTTGAAGTCACGCGTGGGGTTGGCGTGCTTGATGATCTCTTTGACTTCGTAGCCGTAACCGGGCAGCTCTTTGGCCAGCAAGTTGGCCGTGCCTGTGCCAAACAGCGACTCTTCGTGCACGATCATCACGGTGCGGGCGGGTTTGCCAGCGGCGGTGTTGAGGGCGTGCAGGCTGGCAACAGCCACTTCAGCGCACTTCTTGTAACCCGGACCAAAGCGGAAGGTGTTTTTCAGGCCGCGCTCGACGATCTGATCGGCCACGCCGACGTCCACCACATGGGGCAGGTTGTATTTGGCCGCAGCCTGTGTGGTGGCCAGGCAGATGGCGGATGCAAAGGCACCCACGACGGCGCTCACGCCCGCTTCGTTCATTTTCTCGATCTCGGCCGTACCGGCTTGCGGGCTGGACTGCGCATCACCCAACATGGCTTCGATCTTGGCGCCACCGAGCGACTTGATGCCACCGGCCTTGTTGATGTCCTCAATCGCCATCAAAGCGCCCATGCGGCACTGCTGACCCGAATAAGCCAGGGCACCGGTCACGGGGTGCAAAACACCCACTTTGACAGGCTTGGGTTGAGCCCCACCCACCAGTGGAAACGCGAGCGCCGAGGCCGCAGCAGCGGACTGGCCCATGAAAGTGCGACGTGAGGTCATGAAAACATCCTTTAAGTAGGTCAATGAAAGTTAGCGGACAACTCTTGGCTTACCCACACCTTGGCATCGATGCTGCCAACGCGGGATAACTGCATCTGGTATTCGTACCGGTCCGGTCGGTACAAGCCATGCAGCCATTGGACGGGACGGTCGTCCTCGTCATAAATCAAACGCCGCACCGCCAACAAGGCCGATCCGACGGACACATCCAAATGCTGGGCCATGCCCACATCGGCCAGTCGGGCCGAAATGGTTTGCTCGGCCCGCCCCACCTTGACACCCGACTCCTCGAGCAGCACCAAAATGGGTTTTTGCGCCAACTCTCGCTTGCCAAAGCCAGCAGAAATCGAATGGGGCACCCACGTGGTGATGTGCGACAAAGGGCCCTCGGGCGTGCTGCGCACGCGCTCGGCTTTTTGGACCGTGGTCATGGCGGGCAACTTGAGCGCTGCAGCGACGTCCACCGGTGCACGCATGTGCTCCACACTGAGCACTTTGACCTTGGTGCGCATGCCCATGGTGACCAGGTTTTCCAGCAAACCCGTCAAGCGCGCCTGCTGGCCCGTGGCCATGGTGGAGGCCTGCATCTGCACCTGCTGCGAACGTGCCGACACAGGCCGCGTCCCGCGTCCAGGCTCTCGCTGAATCAGACCCTCTTCGGCCAGTTGCGACAGGGCCCGGCGCACCGTGACGCGGGCCACACCAAACTGCCCCATCAAGGCCATCTCACCGGGCAAGCCCTCGTCAAACCGCCCCTCGCGCAATTGCTCGCGCAGCACCAGATAGACCTGGTGGTATTTGGGCAAAGGCAGATGGGCATCCATGACCTGCATCGTGGAACAGTCCCATTGTCCTGTCAATAGGACATTCAGGTCTTATGCATAGGACATTTCATCAGGGATTTCCCTTGGTGCTGGATTTGTATGGGTATCGGCCTCGCTCCGCTTCTTTCAAAGCCTTGACCCGCGTCCTCAAGACGCGTAGCGCACCCGCAAATCCCGCTTGAGCAGTTTGCCACTCGGGTTCTTGGGCAGGGTGTCGGTGAAGACCACGCGCTTGGGGCACTTGAAGCCGGCCATGTGCTGGGCACAGTGGGCGATCACGGCCGCCTCGTCCAGCGTCTGCCCGGCCTTGACCACCACCACCGCGGTCACCGCCTCGACCCACTTGGGGTCGGGCAAACCAATCACCGCCACTTCGCTGACCTGGGGCAGGCGGTAGATCATTTCCTCCACCTCGCGGCTGGCCACGTTTTCACCGCCGGACTTGATCATGTCCTTCTTGCGGTCCACCACGGTGATGTAGCCTTCCTCGTCGATGAGCCCCAAATCGCCGCTGTGGAACCAGTCCCCTTCAAACGAAGCCTGGGTGCGCTCGTCGTCATGGAAGTAGCCCAGCATCAGGTGCGGCGAACGGTGCACGATCTCACCCACCTCGCCCACGGCCACGTCCTGCATGGCGTCGTTGACCACGCGCGTTTCGACGTTGCGCACGGCCTTGCCACACGAGCCCGGTTTGCGCAGCTGGTCGTCGGGGCCGAGCAGGGTGGCCAGCGGTGCGATCTCGGTCTGGCCATACAAATTCCACAAGCGCACTTGGGGCAGGCGCGCGGCCAGCTCTTTGAGCACCTCGACCGGCATGATGGACGCGCCGTAGTAGCCCTTGGCCAATTTGGAGAGCTTGCCTGCATCCATCAGCGGCGAGCGCAGCAGCGCAATCCACACGGTTGGGGGCGCAAAGAAGCTGGTGATGCCGAACTTCTCGAGCATGGGCAGCAGGTTGTCGGGCGTGGGCTTGGCGGTGATCACATTGGTGCTGCCCATGTAAATGGCCGGGCCAAAGAACACATCGAGCTGGGCGCAGTGGTACAGCGGCAGCGCGTGCAGGGCCACGTCCTGCTCGGCGATCTCGGCGTCGATCACGCAGCTGACGTATTGCCACATCACCGCATCGTGCGTGAGCTGTGCGCCCTTGGGGCTCGACTCGGTGCCGCTGGTGTAGACGATCTGCGCCACGTCGTAGCTGCCCAAGCGCAAATCGGGCAAGGGGTCGGTGCAAGCGGCCAGCACATCCAAGCTGTGCATGCCCGCCACAGGCTGGCTCGGGTCTTCGGACGGCAGCCAGATGAACTGCTCGACTTGCGTGTCCAGTTGGGAGGCCGACTGCGCCAGCTCGGCCAGGCCGCTGTCGGTGGCCAGCGTTTTGGCGCCGGCGTGCCGCAGGATGTAAGCCACTTCTTCCGCTTTGAGCATGAAGTTGATCGGCACCATGACCGCGCCCCGGCGCGCCAGCGCAAAGCGCAGCGCCGCAAAGCCGTGCGAATTGCGCGCCAGCACCGCCACCTTGTCTCCCTCGGCCACGCCGATGCGGGCCAGGCCTGCGGCCAGGCGCGTCACCAGGGCATCGAACTCGGCATAGGTCCAGGTGGTGGCACCGCACACGATGCCGGTTTTGCCAGGCAAACGGATCGCCGTGCGGCGCAGGGCATCGGCAATGGTCTGACGGCGAACGGCGGGGTGGATGGCGGTGGACATGTGGAGGGCTCCTGCATCGATATGATCCACACATTGAACATCAGACCCGCGAGATTTCCATTGGCACTTCCACCACCCTCCCCCCGAAAACTGTCACATACGCGAACCGTGGTGTACCAAGGCTTTGACCGCGAAGACGGTCTGTGGGACATCGAAGCCGAACTGACCGATGTGAAAACTTACGGCTTCATGGTGCCCAACGAGCGGCCTTTTCCGGCCAACGAGCCGATCCACGGGCTGAAAATCCGCGTCACGCTCAACAACAAGATGGTCATCCAGGACATCGCCACCGCGATGGACGACATCCCTCACCCCGAATGCGCCGGCGCCCCACACGGCATGCACAAACTGATTGGCCAAACCATGGGCCCGGGCTGGCGCAAGATCATCAACGAACACATCGGCGGCACCGAAGGCTGCACCCACTTGCGTGAACTGCTGTTCAACATGGCGACTGCCGCCTACCAGACCCTGCCCGCCGGCCAATGGCAGCGCCGCGAACAAGCCGGCCAGCCCCACCCCGACATCACAAAACCGCCCTACCACTTGGGCCAATGCCACAGCTGGGCCTATGACAGCCCCACGGTGCAAAGGGCGTATCCGATGTTTTTCAAGCCGAAGGCCGCTGAGGGTGCGGAAAACTGAGCTGGGGCCCGCCTGCGATAATCTGTACCTCCTGAAGCGCATTCGCGCTTTTCTTTTTCACAGCCTCTGGATCGACACCATGAACCGCTGCACTTTGGCCCCTCGTGGGCTTGCTTTGCTTTGCCTTGACTTCATCACCTCCCTTGAATCCGTGGAGGCCGCATGAGCAAGAAGGTCTTCATCAAAACCTTTGGCTGCCAGATGAACGAGTACGACTCGGACAAGATGGCCGATGTGCTGGGCGCGGCCCAAGGCTACGAGCCCACGCAGGACGTGGACGAGGCCGATCTGATTTTGTTCAACACCTGCTCGGTGCGTGAGAAGGCGCAAGAAAAAGTGTTCAGCGATCTGGGCCGGGTGCAGCACCTCAAAGCCAAGGGCGTGCTGATTGGCGTGGGCGGCTGCGTGGCCAGCCAGGAAGGCGCCGAGATCATCAAGCGTGCGCCCTATGTGGACGTGGTGTTTGGCCCGCAAACCCTGCACCGCCTGCCCGAATTGCTGGCCGAGCGCGAGCGCAAGCAGCGCCCGCAGGTGGACATCAGCTTTCCCGAGATTGAAAAGTTTGACCACTTGCCGCCCGCCAAGGTGGAAGGCGCCACCGCTTTTGTCTCGATCATGGAAGGCTGCAGCAAATACTGCAGCTATTGCGTGGTGCCCTACACCCGAGGCGAAGAAGTCTCGCGCCCGTTTGACGATGTGCTGGTCGAGGTGGCGGGGCTGGCCGCGCAGGGCGTGAAAGAGATCACCCTGCTGGGCCAGAACGTGAACGCTTACCGGGGCAAGATGGGCAGCACCGCAGACATTGCCGACTTTGCACTGCTGCTGGAATACGTGGCCGACATGCCGGGCATCGAGCGCATCCGCTACGTGACCAGCCACCCCAACGAGTTCACCCAGCGCCTGATCGACGCTTACGAAAAGATCCCCAAACTGGTGAGCCACCTGCACCTGCCGGTGCAACACGGCTCGGACCGCATCTTGATGGCCATGAAACGCGGCTACACCGCCATGGAATACAAGAGCACGATCCGCAAGCTGCGGGCGATCCGCCCCGACATGTCGCTCAGCAGCGATTTCATCGTGGGCTTTCCCGGCGAGACCGAGGACGACTTCAACAAGATGATGAAGCTGATCACCGATGTGGGTTTTGACACCAGCTTCAGCTTCATCTTCAGCCCCCGCCCGGGCACCCCTGCGGCCAATTTGCACGACGACACGCCACACGCCGAAAAATTGCGCCGCCTGCACCACCTGCAAGCGACCATCGAAGAGAATGTGCAGCGCATTGGCGACAGCCGCGTGGGCACCGTGCAGCGCATCTTGGTGGAGCGCCCATCACGCAAAGACGCCACCGAGCTGGCCGGCCGCACCGAGTGCAACCGGGTGGTCAACTTCCCTGGTGGCCCCCACATGGACCGCCTGATCGGTCAGATGGCCGATGTGCGCATCACCCAAGGCCTGTCGCATTCGCTGCGCGGCGAGTTGGTGGTCAAGGACTGATCCGCTGGGTTTTCAGGATTCACGCCCGACTTCGCGGATGTAGCGGCGGTAGTCGCCGTGCGGGATGGGCGTGCAGCCTTGCACTGGGCGGTTATAGACATAGGTCTGCACAGAGCGGCCATGCAGCGGGCCGCCCACCACCGTGACCTCCTCGCGCCAGTATTGTGAGGCGGCGCGGTCCCCGAGCACCATGGCTTCGACCACGTCCAGCCGCGCCAGGTGCGCGTCATCGACTTCATAGACCTCGCCGGTGACTTGGCCTTCGCCCAGCAGCAGACCGGGGTAGCGGCCCACATCGACCAAGCGACCCGGCACCTGGGCGGCCCCGATCCATCGGGCGCCGTGCATTTCGGCCTCAAGTCGCAAACCGGGCATCAGGGTGCCGTAGATGAACAGAGCATTTGTCATGCGCCTGATTTTGCGTCAACAAGGTCCATGTTGTCTGCCGCGCATTGGACAGCCATCCACACCCCTCTGCCCTGTCGCCTGTTGGCGGCAAGCACCCACGGCGGCCGTATAAACTGCCCTCCAGAGACTGGGCATCCCTCCCGCACCGAGGTCGACGCCCAACCACAGACACAAGGCACAGAGGCGCCCATGAAAGCAGAGCAAAACGAGTTGATCACCCGCATCGGGCCCGGCACGCCCTGCGGCGCGGTCATGCGCCACTACTGGCAGCCCGTGGCCCTGGTGGACGAGTTCAACCCCGCGCTCGATCCGCGCATGGCGATTCGCCCCGTCAAAGCCGTGCGCATTCTGGGACAGGACCTGGTGCTGTTTCGCAACGCGCTGGGCGAGTACGGTTTGCTCGATCGCGACTGCCCGCACCGTGGCGCGGACCTGGCCTATGGGCGCAACGAAGGCGATGGCCTGCGCTGCCCCTTTCATGGCTGGAAGTTCGACGTGACGGGCCAATGCATCGAAACGCCTGCCGAGCCCACGGGCAGCGCACTGTGCAAGCGGGTGCGCCAGCGCAGTTACCCGGTCATGGAGCGCAGTGGCATCCTTTTTGGCTGGTTCGGCCCCGAAGGCCAGACGCCCCCGCCCTTGCCGGGCATCGACGCCTTCAGCGCCCCGGCAACGCACACCTTTGCTTTCAAAGGGCTGTGGCATTGCAACTGGCTGCAGGCCTTTGAGGTGGGCATTGACCCGGCGCACGCTTCGTACTTGCACCGTTTTTTCCAAGACGAATCGCTCGAAGGCAGTTATGGCCGCCAGTTCCGGGGCGCGAGCGCGGGCGATGTGCAAGGCGAGCGTTGGCCCATGACGCGCGTGATGCGTGAACTGGACCAGCCCGAGATTTCATTTGAGCCCACCGATGCGGGCATGCGCCTGACGGCGCTGCGCCCGATCCACGAGGCGCTGACCCATGTGCGGGTGACCCACGCGCTGTTCCCGCACACTTTTGTGATTCCGCTGTCCGAGACCATGACCATCACGCAGATGCATGTGCCGGTGGACGACACGCACACCTATTGGTATTCGGTGTTCACCAGCTTTGACAGCCCGGTTGACAAAGAAGCCATGCGCCAGCAGCGCCTGCCCTCGGTCACCCTGCCGGACTACATCCCCAAGGCGGGCCGACACAACCACTGGGGCTTCAACCCCGAAGAGCAAGTGGCGCGCACTTACCTTGGCATGGGCGAGGACGACATCAATGTGCACGACCAGTGGGCCTGCGAAAGCATGGGGGCGATCCAGGACCGCACCCGCGAGCACCTGGGCACCAGCGACAAGGTGATCATGGCCCATCGGCGCATGCTGCTCAAAGCCATCGAGGTGGTGCAAGCCGGGGGCTCGCCACCCGGCTTTGCGCAAGCGGCTGTGGCCAGCCAGCGCGTGGGCCCCGACACGGTGGACGGCATCGCCCCCAGCGGACAGTGGCCGCAGTGGTGGCGCCAGGCGTGTGATGCCAAGCGCAGCGGCGCACCGTGGGACGCGGCACTGCCGGGCCCTGTGGCCGCTTCAGCCGACACGGGTGCGGCATGAGTTTCGCTGAACGCTGCGGCCTGCAAACCCGCGAACGGCAAGCCGCTTGCGAGCACTTGCTCCGGCAGGTGCAAGCCTCGGGCATCGAGCTGATCCGCCTGGGATGGTGCGACCTGCACGGCGTGGTGCGCGGCAAAACCATTGTGTCTTCGCAGCTGCGCCAGGCCTTGAGCCAGGGCATCGGCATGGTCAGCACCTTGCTGCTCAAAGACAGTTCAGACCGTACCGCCTTCAAGGTGTTCGAGCCAGGCATCGAAGAGACCCTGCCCGGCTTTGCCGGGGCCAGCAACCTCACGCTCATGCCCGACCCGGCCAGCTGGCATGTGCTGCCTTGGACCGAAAAAACCGGCTGGCTGCAGTGCCAACCCTATTTGGCGGATGGCCGCATCGTGCCGCTCGATTCGCGCCATGTGCTGCAGCAAGCCGTGCAGCGACTGGCCGAGCGCGGCTGGCAAATGCGCTGCGGGCTCGAGATCGAGTTCCACATCTACCGCCTCAAAGACCCGCTGCACGGCCAGGATCTGGACCCGAACCGCGCCGCATGGCCCGGCCCTGCGCCGGAGGTCAACCTGATCCACCCGGGCTACAACCTGCTGACCGAAGGCTGGTTTGACCGGGCCGAAGAGCCGCTGCGCATCGTGCAGCGCACCGCCCAAGCCCTGGGCCTGCCGCTGATTTCCCTCGAAATCGAACTGGGCCCCAGCCAGGTGGAGGCGGTGTTCGACGTGAGCGATGTACTGACCGCCGCCGACAACATGGTGCTGTTTCGCAACGCCACGCGTCAGGCCCTGCGCCGCGCCGGCTACCACGCCACCTTCATGTGCCGCCCGCCGTTTGAGCACATCATGTCCAGCGGCTGGCACCTGCACCAGTCCCTCTGCGAAGCGCGCTCGGGACGCCATGTGTTCATGCGCGATGCCGCAGCACCGGGCTGCGGTGTGCGCGATGCGCGGCAGGTGCTCAGCGACGTGGGGGCATCCTGGCTGGCGGGTCTGCTCTCGCATGCCCCGGCCTTGACGGCCTTGTGCACCAGCACCAGCAATGGCTATGGGCGTTTCAGGCCCAACGCGATGGCGCCTCAGTCCATGGTGTGGGGACGTGACAACCGGGGCGCCATGCTGCGTGTCATCGGCACACCCGGCGACAGCGCCACCCGCATTGAAAACCGCCTGGGCGAACCCGCGGCCAACCCTTACCTGTACATGGCCTCGCAAATCCACGCAGGGCTCGATGGCGTGGACGCGCAGCTGCAAGCGCCCCCCGCCACCGAAAACCCTTACGCGCCAGGCCCGGCCACCATCCCGACCAGCCTGGCCGATGCGGTGCAGGCCTTGCAATCCGACGCCGCCTTGTGCCAGGCGCTGGGGCAGCCCTTTGTCGGCTACTACAGCACCCTCAAACTGGCCGAGCACCAGCGCATGGTGCAGGCCGAAGACGTCCAGGAATTCCACCGCCGCGAATACTTCGGGCGCATTTGACCCGCTTTTGAATCAGAACGCCCAAGGGCGAAGCATTGAACATGATCACGATCCACCTGCACCCCCACGACACCACACAAGCGGCGCGCACCCTGCAAGCCCTGCCCGGCCAAAGCCTGATGCAGGCGGCTGTTGATGCGAATTGGCCCGGCATTCAAGCCGATTGTGGTGGGCTGCTGACCTGCGCCACCTGCCATGTGGTGGTGCACAGCGACTGGCAGGGCAAGTTGCCGCCGGTGAGCCCCGACGAAGACGGCATGCTGGCCTTCACCGCCCAAACGCGCGAGGTGGGCAGCCGCTTGTCGTGTCAGATTGAACTCACACCCGAGCTGGACGGCCTGCAGGTCACGCTGCCCGCCAGCCAGTACTGAATCAGCGCGGCATGCCGGGGAAGCCCCCGCCGCCGCCCATCATGCCTTTCATGGCACCCATGCGTTTCATCATTTTCATCATGCCGCCGCCGGACATTTTTTTCATCATGTCCTGCATTTGCTCAAACTCCTTGAGCAGGCGGTTGACATCCTGCACCTGAACGCCTGCGCCTGCTGCAATGCGGCGCTTGCGGGTCGCCTTGATCAACTCGGGCTTGCTGCGCTCCTTGGGGGTCATGCTGTGGATGATGCCCTGCTTGCGACCGATGTCTTTTTCGACCTTGTCCATGTCCATGGCGCCGGCTTTGGCCGACAGCTGCGACGGCAATTTGTCCATCAAACTCGACAAACCACCCATCTGTTTCATCTGCTGGATCTGAGCCAAAAAGTCATTCAGATCAAACCCACCACCGCTCTTGACCTTGGCGGCCAGCTTTTGTGCAGCCTCCATGTCCACGCCAGCCGTGACCTGCTCGACCAAGGCCACGATGTCGCCCATGCCCAGCACACGGCCCGCGTGCCGTTCGGCATCGAACACTTCAAGGCCGTCAATTTTCTCGCTCGTGCCCGCAAACTTGATCGGCACGCCCGTGATCTGTCGCACTGACAGGGCCGCACCACCGCGTGAGTCGCCATCGAGCTTGGTCAACACGATACCGGTCAAAGGCAGTGCATCACTGAAAGCCTTCGCCGTGTTGGCCGCGTCTTGGCCCTGCATGGCGTCGACCACAAACAAGGTTTCAACCGGCTTCAATTCGGCGTGCAAGGCCTTGATCTCGGTCATCAGCGCTTCGTCAATCGCCAGCCGGCCAGCGGTATCGACCAGCAGCACATCAAAGAAGTGCTTGCGGGCGTAGTCGATGGCGGCACGCGCGATGTCGATCGGCTTTTGGTCGGGCGTGCTGGGGAACCATTCGGCCCCGGCCTGAGCGGTCACCGTCTTGAGCTGTTCGATGGCGGCGGGGCGGTACACGTCACCTGAAACCGTGAGCACTTTTTTCTTGCGCTTGTCGATCAGATGCTTGGCCAGCTTGGCCGTGGTGGTGGTTTTACCCGCGCCTTGCAAACCCGCCATCAAGATCACGGCCGGGGGTTGGGCCGCCAGATTGATGTCCGAGACGCCCTCGCCCATGGTGGCGGCCAGCTCGCGGTTGACCACGCCCACCAAAGCCTGGCCGGGCTTGAGAGAACCCATGACCTCTTGGCCCAGGGCTTTTTCCTTCACGCGGGCAATGAAGTCGCGAACCACCGGCAAGGCCACATCGGCTTCGAGCAAGGCCATGCGCACCTCGCGCAGCATGTCGGCCACGTTCGATTCGGTGATGCGGGCCTGCCCGCTGAGGGTCTTGACGAGGCGTGAAAGTTTGTCGGTCAGGGCGGAGGCCATGGGGGGAATCCAGATATTTCAGGTCCAGCCTGTTGGCGCCACCCCATTGGCAGCGCCTGAAAGGCTAAACTCGGTGTCATGATTTTAGCGAGTCCCCCATTTTGGACGCTGCCCGCCACCGTGCTGGCGGCTTTGGCCTACGGCCTGCCAGCCTTGGCGGGTGAGCGTCTGTCCCACGCGCATGCACGTCGCCTGCTGGGGATCGCTTGGGCCGCCCATGCCGTGGCATTGTTGAGTTTGTGGGTTGGCCCTGCGCACTTTGGTTTTGCGCCCGCGATTTCGGTGACCGCTTGGCTGGTGGTGAGCGCCTACATATTAGAGAGCCAGTTTTTTCCCAAATTCAAAGCCCGCTGGACCATGGGCAGCCTGGGGGCCCTGGCCGTCGTGCTGGCTTGGTTCTTCCCCGGCAGCCCCCTGTCAGCGCAAGCCTCCGCTTGGCTGCCTTTGCATTGGGCTTTGGGTTTGTCTGCTTACGGCATGTTTGGGGCCGCCGTGGTTCACGGCTGGATGATGACCCGCGCTGAGCGGGACATCCGGCAAGCCCACGATGCCAGCAGTGGCGTGCCCCTCTTGACGCTCGAACGCCTCACCTTCCGCTTCGTGCTGGCCGGTTTTGTTTTGTTGACCGCCACCTTGGTCGCTGGCGTTTTGTTTGGTGATGCGCTGTATGGTCAAGGCCAAGGCCACTGGCGCTGGGATCACAAAACCATTTTTGCGTTGCTGTCTTGGCTGACTTTTGCCGTCTTGTTATGGGGCCGCAGCCAGTGGGGCTGGCGAGGTCGTCGGGCCGTTCGGGTGCTTTACATTGGCGCGAGTTTGTTGCTGCTGTCTTATGCAGGCTCCCGATTTGTCATGGAAATTTTGCTGGGGCGCATGGGATGAAATACTTGCTGATTTTGCTGCTGGTGTTGTTCGTCATTTGGGCCGTCAAGCGAGGTCGGGCGCCCAAGCCCCCTCAAACGCCAGCCAAACAGGAAGGGGCTGCGCCATCCGAGATGGTCTCTTGCGCCCATTGCGGCATCCACTTGCCACAAGAAGAAGCCGTCGCGGGTCAACAAGGTCTTTACTGCAGCACCGACCACCGCTCTGCGGCACAAGACCGCAACCCGGTCTAAGGCCAGCGCGCGGCACATGCCTTCCGAGCCCACTCTTGCGCCTTGGCACCAAGGCTGGCACAGACAAGCTCAGCACTTGAAGTCTCCCAATTTTGGGCCCCGCCCTGGCGGCGTTTGCATCGATTTGATCGTGGTCCATTCGATCAGCCTACCGCCAGGTCAATATGGTGGCGATGCGGTACAGCGCCTGTTCACCAACCGGCTCGACTGGGATGCCCACCCTTACTTTCAAAGCATTCGTGGCCTGGAGGTGTCCTCTCACTTCTTCATCCGGCGCGACGGCGCCTTGTGGCAATTTGTCAGCTGTGATGAACGCGCCTGGCATGCGGGGGCCTCTCAATACCAAGGCCAAAGCAATTGCAACGACAACTCTGTGGGCATCGAACTGGAAGGCTTGGAGGGCGAGACCTTCGAAGATGCCCAATACCACGCATTGGCCCAGTTGTGCCGCGACCTGGCGCAGCACTACCCCATCGCGCATGTCGCAGGGCATGAGCACATTGCACCGGGCAGAAAACTGGACCCCGGTCCCGGCTTTGATTGGACACACCTTCAAAAGTTGCTGGACTTTCCAGCCCAGGCCTTCCCTGAGCGCTGAATTTGACCGTCTGTCAAAAAAATAGCGTTGGGCCACGCCCGCTGTTTTTATCTGCCACCGGCCGGAAATCCGCCCATGTCCCCATCCAGACTTTCGCCTGCCATCAAGGCGCGCTGCAACAAAGTGCTTGGCAGGCCTCTACTGGCTTGAAATGACAAGTTCAAATCGCACCAAATCAAGCCTTCCCAGCCACTTTTTCAGCAAGTAAAAAAGTGCACCACAACGGCGGCGCCAAGAATAATTCCAGGGCGTCGCAAGAAACAGACAAAACTGGCCAGTACACTACCTGTAGTGGCTTGTGCAGTTGTCAGACACCAGATATAGTGTCTCTTACAAATTTTCACAACTGCACAAAGCGCTGATTTGCGCGCTTCGCCCAAGCCTTCAGAACCGAAAAAAATCACAGAAATGACCATGCAAACAGACCTGAACATCGCCACGTCTTCTCCCGCCTTGATGCGCCAGCCAGAAGCGTCTGCCCACGGCACGCCCAGCCTGCAAGCGCTGGCCCATTACCAGATCATTCGCCGCAATGGCGGCGTGGTGCCGTTTGAGCCGAACAAAATCGCCGTGGCCCTGATGAAAGCCTTTTTGGCGGTTCATGGCACACAAGGTGCCGCGTCTGCCAGTGTGCGTGAAGTGGTCGAAGAATTGACCCAAAACGTGGTCCGCGCTTTGGTGCGTTCACGCCCAGGTGGTGGCACGTTCCACATCGAAGATGTGCAAGACCAGGTCGAACTGGGCCTGATGCGCAGCAGCAACCACGAAGTCGCTCGGGCTTATGTGCTTTACCGCGAGCGCCGCACACAAGAGCGCGCCCAACACCAGCAAGAAGCCGCACCACAGCCCAGCGCCCCCAGCTTGCATGTGATCGATGGTGGCCAACGCGTCGCCTTGGACGTCGACTACCTCAAATCGCTCATGGTCAATGCCTGCGCCGGCTTGGGCAAAGACGTCAGCCCCGAACCCATCGTGGCCGAAACCATGCGCAATCTGTACGATGGCGTGCCGATGGAAGAGGTGTACAAAGCGTCCATCTTGGCGTCACGCACCCTGATTGAGAAAGACCCGGATTACACCTATGTGACCGCCCGCTTGCTGATGCACACCATCGCCAAGGAAATTTTGGGCCAAGAAGTGCCACAAAGCGAAATGGGCGAGGCTTATGTCAACTACTTTCCACAGTTCATCAAAAAAGGCGTGGACAACGACCTGCTCGATGAAAAATTGTTGCAGTTTGACCTGAAACAATTGGCCAATGCGCTCAAGCCTGAACGCGATTTGCAGTTCGATTACCTGGGCTTGCAGACCTTGTACGACCGCTACTTCCTTCACGTGCGCAAGACACGCATCGAAATGCCCCAGGCTTTCTTCATGCGCGTGGCCATGGGCTTGTCTCTCAACGAAATCAACCGCGAAGCGCGCGCCATCGAGTTCTACGAGATTCTGTCGTCGTTCGACTTCATGTCGTCCACACCCACCCTGTTCAACAGTGGCACCTTGCGCTCACAACTGTCGAGCTGCTACCTGACCACCGTGCCCGACGATTTGGACGGCATTTACGAATCCATCAAGGAAAACGCCTTGCTGTCCAAATTTGCTGGCGGCTTGGGCAACGACTGGACGCGCGTGCGGGCCATGGGCTCTCACATCAAGGGCACCAATGGTGAATCTCAAGGTGTGGTGCCTTTCCTCAAAGTCGTGAACGACACGGCCGTGGCTGTGAACCAAGGCGGCAAGCGCAAAGGCGCCGTCTGCACTTACCTGGAAACCTGGCACCTCGACATCGAAGAATTCCTGGAACTGCGCAAAAACACCGGCGACGACCGCCGCCGCACGCACGACATGAACACGGCCAACTGGATTCCAGACTTGTTCATGCGCCGCGTGATGGAAAAAGGCAACTGGACACTGTTCTCGCCTTCCGACGTGCCCGATTTGCACGACCTCTTCGGTTTGGCTTTTGAAAAAGCCTACGTGGCTTACGAGCAAAAAGCCGAGCGCGGCGAGATCAAACCCAGCAAGACCGTGCCTGCCACCGACCTGTGGCGCAAGATGCTGTCGATGCTGTTTGAAACCGGCCACCCCTGGATCACGTTCAAAGACCCTTGCAACGTGCGCTCGCCTCAGCAACACGTGGGCGTGGTGCACTCATCCAACCTGTGCACCGAGATCACACTCAACACCAGCGACACCGAAACCGCGGTTTGCAACTTGGGCTCCGTCAACTTGTCCCGCCACTTAAAAGACAGTGCCAACGGCAAAGTGCTGGACCACGACAAGCTGAAAAAGACCATCACGATCGCCATGCGCATGCTGGACAACGTGATCGACATCAATTACTACGCCGTCAAGAAGGCCCGCGACTCCAACATGCGTCACCGTCCTGTGGGCTTGGGCCTGATGGGCTTCCAAGACGCCTTGTACGAGATGCGCACGCCCTATGCCTCGCAGGCAGCTGTTGAATTCGCCGACCAGTCGATGGAAGCCATTTGCTACTACGCTTACTGGGCCTCCACCGAATTGGCCAAAGAGCGCGGTCAATACGCCACCTACAAAGGTTCTTTGTGGGACCAAGGCATCTTGCCTTTGGACACGCTCAAACTGCTGGAGCGAGAGCGCGGTGGTTATGTTGAAGTGGACCGCTCGTCCACCTTGGATTGGGACGCGCTGCGCCAGAAAATTGCCAAAGACGGCATGCGCAACTCCAACTGCGTGGCCATTGCGCCAACCGCCACGATTTCCAACATCATTGGCGTGGACGCATCCATCGAGCCTTGCTTTGGCAACCTGTCGGTCAAGTCCAACTTGTCGGGCGAGTTCACCGTGATCAACGGCTACCTGGTGCGTGACCTCAAGCGCTTGGGTCTGTGGGATGACGTGATGGTCATGGACCTGAAGCACTTTGACGGTTCTTTGCGCCCCATCGATCGCGTACCGCAAGAAATCAAGGCCTTGTACGCCACGGCGTTTGAAGTGGAAACCACTTGGCTGGTGGAAGCCGCAGCGCGCCGCCAGAAATGGATTGACCAAGCCCAGTCTCTCAACATTTACATGGCTGGCGCATCGGGCAAAAAGCTCGACGACACCTACAAACTTGCTTGGTTGCGTGGCCTCAAAACCACTTACTACCTGCGCACATCCAGCGCGACGCAAGTGGAAAAATCCACGGTGAATGCAGGCTCACACAATGCGGTGTCGTCCTCGGGCATGAATCCAGCAGAGACTGCGGCTGCCGCTGCACAAGCGCCAATGAACACGTCGCCTGCGACCGACGTCAAGTTTGTGGCCATTGACGATGTCGGCTGCGAAGCTTGTCAGTGAATTGAAAAGCATTGCACTTTGCTGTGACAAGCCAAGTGCGATGCAATCGCACAACACTTCTCGTGTGTTCGCATCGAAATAGTGAATCGTTTCTTTGAATTTCTCACGCTTGCTTTCATAATTTGAGAACTGGAATTTTTTATGTTGTCCTGGGACGATCAAGTCAAACCTGCATCACCATCGGTGATGCCTTCTTTCTCCGGCGCTGATGCACCCGCAGCGTCTGCCGCCGCATCTCCTGCCGCCGCTCCCCGCCGCATGAATGCCGCCGACAAACGCATCATCAACGGCCAGACCGATGTCAACCAACTGGTGCCGTTCAAGTACAAATGGGCTTGGGAAAAGTACCTCGCCACTTGCGCCAACCACTGGATGCCGCAAGAAGTGAACATGAACCGCGACATCGCCTTGTGGAAGGACCCCAACGGTCTGACCGAAGACGAGCGCCGCATGGTCAAGCGCAACCTCGGTTTCTTTGTCACGGCCGACTCTTTGGCGGCCAACAACATCACCTTGGGCACTTACCGCCACATCACGGCCCCTGAGTGCCGCCAGTTCTTGCTGCGCCAAGCCTTTGAAGAAGCGATCCATACCCACGCTTACCAATACATCACAGAGTCCTTGGGCTTGGATGAGAGCGAGATTTTCAACGCCTACAACGAAGTCAAATCCATCCGCGACAAGGACGAATTCCTGATCCCGTTCATCAACGTGATCATGGAGCCCAACTTCAAGACCGGCACGCTCGAAGCCGATCAGACACTGCTCAAGTCTTTGATCGTGTTTGCTTGCTTGATGGAAGGCCTGTTCTTCTATGTGGGGTTCACACAAATTTTGGCTCTCGGCCGCCAAAACAAGATGACGGGTGCCGCTGAGCAGTACCAGTACATCCTGCGCGACGAATCCATGCACTGCAACTTCGGTATTGACATGATCAACACCATCAAGCATGAAAACCCCCAGTTGTGGACCGCTGAATTCAAAGCAGAAATCAAAGAACTCTTCCTCCACGCAGTGGAGTTGGAATACCGTTATGCCGAAGACACCATGCCGCGTGGCGTGCTGGGCATGAATGCATCCATGTTCAAAGGCTATTTGCGCTACATCGCCAATCGCCGGGCCACCCAGATCGGTTTGGAGGCACTCTTCCCGAATGAAGAGAACCCATTCCCCTGGATGAGCGAGATGATCGACCTGAAAAAAGAACGCAACTTCTTTGAAACCCGGGTCATCGAGTACCAAACCGGCGGGGCTTTGTCCTGGGACTGATCTTCTGAACACCCCGTCAATGTCCCCCCACTTCAAGCCATACTTGCCATTGCCTCAGGGCCATGGAAGGTATGGCTTTTCTGCGTTCATGGTGTTGAGGGATTCCTCAGCACCATGGATCGCTTTGTGCAATCCAACAAGCACCAAGCGTTCCCTTTCCGTTGAGTTCTCAACTTGATCAAGGAGAAAATCATGGCAACTGCAAAAAAAGTAGCGGCAAAAAAAGCTGCTCCCGCAAAGAAGGCCGTCGCGGCCAAGAAACCTGCTGCTAAAAAAGTAGCCGCAGCCAAGAAGCCCGCTGCTAAAAAAGCCGCTCCAGCCAAAAAAGCTGTTGCTGCCAAAAAGCCAGCAGCTAAAAAAGTAGCCGCCAAAAAGCCAGCAGCCAAAAAAGCCGCTCCAGCTAAAAAAGCAGCTCCTAAAGCCTTAGCCGCCAAAAAGCCAGCAGCCAAAAAAGCCGCTCCAGCTAAAAAAGCAGCGCCTAAAGCCGCAGCAGCCAAAAAGCCAGCAGCTAAAAAAGCCGCTCCAGCCAAAAAGGCCGCCGCTAAGAAAACAGCCGCCAAAAAACCAGCAGCCAAAAAGCCTGCTGTGAAAAAGGCTGCTAAAAAGCCTGCTGCAAAGAAGGCATCCAAAGCACCCGCTGCCCCCGCTGCACAAACAACGCTGAATCCTCAAGCTGCGTGGCCGTTTCCTTCGGCCGCCAAGCCCTGAGTCAACATCGTTCGACGCACGTAGCGCAAAGCCCAACACTGGCAACAGTGTTGGGCTTTTTTACGGCCACCCGTCAACGCAGCTGATGGTGGATGACTTGGGGGATCAGGGGTAAAAATTCACCAAGCGGTAACCCATGGGTTGCAAGCCTTCGGCCGGCAGCAGCTGAAGCTGGCCCTGCCAGATTTGCCCAGGCGTCAAGGCAGCGGGCGCATCTTGCTCAGTTGGCCGAAAAACCCTGCGCAGCAGGACCTTGTCTTGTGCATCCAGCCAAGTCAGCTCCAATGCAGGCATTTCCAAAGTCTGCCGGGTCACGTTGCGTACCGACCAAAGCAAAGCCAGGCCCCCATCGCGCGGCGCCATGCTGGAGTTCTCAATCACCACGCCATCACGCACCGCGGGTGGCACCATCTCGCAGCCCAAGAGGCGACAGGCCGCTTGCAAAGGCGGGGCGAATGAGGGCTCTGCCGCCACCCACTTGTCTCGTCCGGCGATCCCCCATTGAAGCAGCAGTGCCAGCAACAGCCCCCAAGCCAGCAGCGTTGACCACCAAGACGATGCTTTGGGGGTGAGCACGGCAGGCTCCTCCTCAGGCGCCATGTTGGGCGCCGTGTTGGGCGCCGTGTTGGGTGCCAGCAAGTCGCCCAAAGGCACCGCCCAAACTGCGGACGATGGCGCGGTCGCGGTGGTCGGCAAAGGCTGGGGTTTGAAGGTAGACAGGGCTTCTTCAAAAGCCGCCACAGGCGTCTGCAAGGCAGACTTGTCTTCGTGTTGGAGAAAATCGTTCAGGTCCAAGCGCGCCGATGGCGCTTCGGTCGGCAAAGAAGGCTGGGGGGCCTCGACGTCCACAGGCCAGGGCAGGACCATGCCTGTGCTGTCAAAGGCTTGCTGGCATTGCCCGCAACGCAACCAGCCTTGGGCCACTTTCAACTGGTCTGGGACCACCGCGTAGGTCACACCGCAAGCGGGGCAGCGGGTGAACCAGCTCATGGCACTGTGAACCGCATGACAGGACGCACCAAGGCTCAGGGCGAAACTGGGGCAGAGGCCGACGAAGTGGCCGTCATCAGTATCCAGCCATCTTCGCTGTCGGCCACTTCCAGGGCGATCCACGGTGCGTAGGCCGCTTTGAGCTCGTCAGCTTGCCGCTCCAAAATGCCGGCCAACACCAACGACCCCTGGGGTGCCACATGGGCGCAAAGCAATGGCGCCAAGACCTTCAGGGGCGTGGCCAATATATTGGCCAAAACCGTTTGGTAATGGCCTTGTGCCTTGTCGGGCAAACCGGCTTGCAACTGCACATGGTTGGCCTGCGCGTTCAGCTCAGTGGATGTCACGGCCGCGTCGTCAATGTCCACCGCATCAATTTGATGGGCACCATATTTGGCCGCTCCGATGGCCAAAATACCCGAGCCACAGCCATAGTCGAGCACGCGCTGGTTTTGGACGCCGTGCTGCGCAATCCAGCGCAAACACATGCGGGTGGTGGGGTGTGTGCCCGTACCAAAAGCCAATCCCGGATCGAGACGGATGATTTGCCGCGCCTGCGCTGGTGGCTCATGCCAAGTGGGCACAATCCAGAAATCAGAGGTGATCTCCACAGGCGCAAACTGTGACTGCGTCAAACGCACCCAATCTTGGTCAGCCACTGCCACAACGCCCAGCATGTGGCAATCGTCAAAGAAGTCCTGAGCCTGCAGCAAGGCCACCGCCTCCTGGGCTTGCGACTCTTGCGCGAACAGCGCCACCATGCGAGAACGCTGCCAACCGTCTTTGGGTGGCGGCATGCCGGGCTCGCCGAACAAGGCTTGCTCGGCAGGCGTCTGGGCGTCGGCATCTTCGACCGAAACGCTCAAGGCGTCCAAGGCATCGAGCGCATCGCTCAGGAGATCCACCCGGTCTTCGGGGCACAGCAAGCTCAGTTCAAACATAGAGGTTCAGCGCTTGTGCTGGCTCAGCCAGTGTTCCAAATAGTGGATGTTGGTGCCGCCTTGCATGAACTTGGCGTCCACCATCAGCTCGCGGTGCAATGGCACGTTGGTGTTGATCCCTTCGATCACGGTCTCGTTCAGGGCCGTCTGCATGCGGGCCAAGGCCTGCTCGCGGGTATCGCCATGCACGATCAGCTTGCCGATCATGGAATCGTAATTGGGCGGCACAAAGTAGTTGTTGTAGACATGCGAGTCCACGCGCACGCCAGGGCCACCAGGCATGTGCCAGGACGTGACACGACCCGGCGAAGGCGTGAATTTGAAAGGGTCCTCGGCATTGATGCGGCACTCAATGGCATGGCCCCGGATTTGAATCTGCCTTTGAGTAAAGGGCAACTTCTCTCCTGCTGCCACCATGATCTGTGTCTTGACGATGTCCACACCCGTGATCCATTCGGTCACGGGATGCTCCACCTGCACGCGGGTGTTCATCTCAATGAAGTAAAACTCGCCGTTTTCAAACAAAAACTCGAAGGTGCCCGCACCGCGGTAGCCGATTTTCTTGCAGGCGGCGACGCAGCGCTCCCCGATCTTCTCGATCAGTTTGCGAGGGATACCGGGAGCCGGCGCTTCCTCAATCACTTTTTGGTGACGACGCTGCATGGAGCAGTCGCGCTCGCCCAAGTAAACCGCGTTCTTGAACTTGTCGGCCAGAATCTGGATTTCAATGTGCCGCGGGTTTTGCAGGAATTTCTCCATGTACACCGCAGGATTGCCAAAAGCGGCTCCGGCTTCGGCCTTGGTCATTTGCACGGCATTGACCAAAGCAGCCTCGGTGTGCACCACACGCATGCCTCGGCCACCACCACCACCGGCGGCCTTGATGATGACGGGGTAACCCACCGACTTGGCAATTCGGCGAATCTGGACAGGGTCATCGGGCAACTCACCCTCAGAGCCTGGCACGCACGGCACACCCGCACGGATCATGGCTTGTTTGGCGGAAACCTTGTCGCCCATGATGCGGATCGATTCCGGGGTCGGACCAATGAACTGGAAACCGCTTTTTTCGACGCGCTCGGCGAAGTCGGCGTTTTCACTCAAAAAGCCGTAACCCGGATGAATCGCCTCAGCGTCGGTCACCTCCGCCGCAGAAATGATGGCGGGCATGTTGAGGTAACTGAGCGACGACGCCGCTGGACCGATACAGACCGCTTCTTCAGCCAATTTCACGTATTTGGCTTCTTTGTCGGCCTCGGAGTAAACCATGACCGCCTTGATTCCCAACTCTCGGCACGCGCGTTGGATCCGCAATGCGATCTCACCACGGTTGGCCACCAGGATTTTCTTGAACATGAAATCCCCGTTGGCTTATTCGACGATGAACAATGGCTGACCGTATTCCACGGCCTGACCGTTTTCACACAGAATCTGCGTGACGGTACCGGCCTTGTCGGACTCGATCTCGTTGAGGATTTTCATCGCCTCGATGATGCACAAGGTGTCACCCTCTTTGACCACTGAGCCAATCTGAATGAAAGGCGCAGCGCCTGGGCTGGAAGAACGGTAAAAAGTGCCCACCATGGGCGATTTGACGGCATGACCGACAGGCGCAGCGCTGGCTGCTGGCGCCTCGGCCACCACAGGGGCGGGAGCTGGTGCAGCCACCATCGCCACAGGAGCGGCTTGCTGCATCACCATGGGCGCAGCAACGCCCATGCTTTTGACAATGCGGACTTTGCCTTCCGCTTCGGTGATTTCCAACTCCGAAACGTTGGAATCGGACACCAAGTCAATCAGTGTTTTAAGTTTGCGCAAATCCATAAATCCTCCGATGCGTTGAGCACATGCAATGAATCGAATTTACACCAAATTTCGGTAAAACCCCTCGAAATTAACTTTACGCATCACAAATGAAGCCCAAATGCGAAGCCATCCCGAACAAAAGCAGCGCCTGAACGGCGAGGGCCCTGTTGGACGTGCTGCTCAGTCGCTTCAGGCGGTGGCGGCTCGCCATTGGTTCAAATCATCTTGCGTGAGTTGCCCCATCTTTTGTCGCCAAATGCTGCCATCTCCCTTGAAAAACACCGTGAAGGGCAGGCCTCCTGCGGCATTGCCCAGCGATTTGGCCAAGTTCGTGCCCTCCAGACCCGCCAAGCCCACGGAAAAGCCCAAAGGCTGTCGCTCCAAAAATCGGCGCACCGCACTGGGTTGATCAATGGCCAAGGCCACCACTTGATGCCCGTTGGCTGCATTTTCTCGCCAGAAGGCCTGGATCATGGGCAACTCCTCGATACAGGGAGGACACCAAGTCGCCCAAAAGTTCAGCAACAGCGGCTTGCCTTTGAATTTGGCCATCGACAGACCTTCGCCTGCAGGGGTTTCAAATTGCTGGCTCCAAAGTGGGTGCATATCAGCTGGGGCCACAGCCTGGGGCTCAAAACGCCACAAGGCCACGCCCACACCGGCCACGGCTGCTGCGGCCCCCGCCCCTAAAACCAGATTGCGCCGAGAAGCGCCTGAGCTTGCGTTGTTCATGCTGGGATTGTCTTTCATGCCGCAAGAAGGCGCTGCAGGGCCGTCAAATCGCCCCGCGGTGAACGGCCTTGGGCATCTGGCAAAAGCGCACCGCGCAAATCGTCCAAATCGTAAATCCGCAGGTGCACGCCCACATCTTCGTTCAATGGCTGGCAAAAACTGTGCAAACTCAGCACATCCACGTCGTCGCCATGCAAACCGCGCACAGTTTGGACCTCGAAACGCTGATTTTGGTTGATCAGGGCGATTTCGGCCGATTTGGGATCGTCACAAAACAAGGCCAGATCCACATCGCACAGGCGCGTGGCCCAGCCTTGCCAGACCGCCCCACCCAAATGCGGGCGAAATTCGGACAAGCGCTGCATCCAGACAAGCGCCAATTCGCGCAAAGCCTGCAACTGAGCAGGCTGCGTATCGGCGCAAAACAAGGCAATGTAGTCACGCACTTCGGCTTCCACCAGCTCATTGCTCGGCATGGCCGTTCGCGCGGGCAAGCCCAGCTCTTTGAGGGCGCGGTGTTTGGCCGGGCCAAAAGCCAAGCCTTCTTCCACCACCAAACGGGCCGCGGATGCGGCAACTTCAAGGGCAAGGTCGTTCATGGGCACCCATTGTGACCGAGCCACCAGGGATCACCGCCCTGCTGGATGGGGGTTGCTTTCATTGGCACCCTAAAATCCGGGCATGCATATACATATTTTGGGCATTTGTGGCACCTTCATGGGGGGCCTGGCCGCGCTGGCCCGCGAGGCAGGGCATCGGGTCACAGGGTGTGACGCGGGCGTTTACCCGCCCATGAGCGATCAACTCCGCGCCTTGGGCATCGACCTGATCGAAGGTTTTGATGCCGGGCAGATGGCCCTGAAACCCGATGTGTACGTGATCGGCAACGTGGTCAGCCGAGCACGCCTGGCCGACGGCAGTCCCAAATTCCCGCTGATGGAAGCCATTTTGGAATCCGGTGCACCCTACACCAGCGGCCCGCAATGGCTGTCTGAGCATGTTTTGCAGGGCAAACATGTGCTCGCTGTCGCGGGCACGCACGGCAAAACCACCACCACCTCGATGCTCACTTGGGTGCTGGAGCAAGCGGGTTTGCAGCCGGGCTTTCTGGTCGGTGGTGTGCCACTGAACTTCGGCATCTCGGCCCGCTTGGGTGGCGGGCAATATTTCGTGATCGAGGCCGACGAATACGACACCGCCTTCTTTGACAAGCGCAGCAAGTTTGTGCACTACCGCCCGCGCACCGCCATCCTGAACAACCTGGAATTCGACCACGCCGATATTTTTGACGACCTGGCCGCCATCGAGCGCCAATTCCACCACCTGGTGCGCACCGTGCCCGGCACGGGCCGTGTGGTCGTCAACGGCCTGGAAGAGAGCCTGACACGCGTGCTGGCGCAGGGCTGCTGGAGTGAAATGCGCACCTTTGGCAGCGCCGTGAGCGACTTCGTGGCGCAGGGCGAGCCGTCCCACTTCACGGTGCTGCAGGGGAGTCAAGCTGTGGCCGATGTGCAATGGGCCATCGGCGGCGTGCACAACCAGCTCAACGCGCTGGCCACCATCGCCGCCGCCGAACATGTCGGGGTGAGCCCGGCTGTGGCGGCGCAAGCCCTGGCCACGTTTGAAAACGTCAAAAGGCGCATGGAAGTGCGCGGTACGGTCAATGGCATCACCGTGTACGACGATTTTGCCCACCACCCCACCGCGATTCGGACCACCGTCAACGGGCTGCGCCGGCAGGTGGGGGATGCGCGCATCTTGGCCATCTTCGAGCCGCGCAGCAACACCATGAAGCTCGGCACCATGAAGGCCCAACTGCCCTGGAGCCTGGAGGAAACCGATCTCGCGTTTTGCCACTCGGGTGGTTTGGGCTGGGAGGCTGCTTCAGCACTGGCGCCCATGGGAAGCAAAGCGCAGGTGGGCGCCAACATTGACGAGGTGATTGCACAAGTGCTGGCCCAAGTCCAGCCCGGCGACCACCTGCTGTGCATGAGCAATGGCGGCTTTGGCGGCATCCACGCCAAGCTGCTGGAAGCCTTGGCAACCCGCTGACGTCTGCCCCTGATTGGGAGCGAGCCCCTGCTCGCAAATCCAAGCACCGAGGCGATGCATGCATTCGGCCGCAGGGGCGGCCTCCCACAAGGGGGTCAAAGGCCTCGCCTAAAAATCAAGCGTCGCGGCGCGCCTTCACCGCGTCTGACAGCACCTGCAACACGCCCACGCTGTCGTCCCAGCCGATGCAGGCGTCGGTGATGCTCTGACCGTAGGCCAGCTTCGTCATATCGTCTTTGCCGGGTGTGAACTTCTGAGCCCCGTCCACGATGTGGCTTTCGACCATGACGCCGAACACCTGGCGTGAGCCAGCGCTGATTTGCGCGGCAATGTCTTTGGCCACGTCGATCTGGCGCTCGTGCTTTTTGCTGCTGTTGGCGTGGCTGCAGTCGACCATCAAGGTGGCCGGCAACTTGGCGGCTTCGAGTTCCTTGCAGGCAGAGGCCACGCTGTCGGCGTCGTAATTGGGCGCTTTGCCGCCGCGCAAAATCACATGGCAATCCTTGTTGCCTTGGGTCTGAACGATGGCGACTTGGCCGTTTTTGTGGACCGACAAAAAGTGGTGGCCACGGGCAGCGGCCTGAATCGCATCGGTCGCGATCTTGATGTTGCCGTCCGTGCCGTTCTTGAAGCCGATGGGCGCAGACAAGCCCGAAGCCAGCTCGCGGTGCACTTGGCTTTCGGTGGTGCGCGCGCCAATGGCGCCCCAGCTGATCAGGTCGCCGATGTACTGGGGCGAGATCACGTCGAGGAACTCGCTGCCCGCGGGCAGGCCCTGACGGTTGATTTCGATGAGCAACTGGCGTGCGATGCGCAGGCCTTCGTCAATGCGGTAACTCTCGTCCAGGTAGGGGTCGTTGATCAGCCCCTTCCAGCCCACGGTGGTGCGGGGTTTTTCGAAGTACACGCGCATCACGATCTCCAGCGTATCGGCGTACTTCTCGCGCAAGGGCTTCAAGCGGCGGGCGTAATCCAGGGCGGCAGCCGGATCGTGGATCGAGCAAGGGCCGATGATGACCAGCAGGCGGTCGTCTTGTCCGTGCACGATCTTCTGAATGGCTTGGCGGGTTTTGGCGATCAGGGTTTCCGTCGCCGTGCCGGCGATCGGGAAGAAACGGATCAGGTGCTCAGGAGGCGGGAGCACGGTGATGTCCTTGATGCGTTCGTCGTCGGTCTGACCGGTGCGGTCGGCTGCATTCGGGTACCAGCTTTCAGGGGCGGTGGTTTTGGGGTTCATCGTGGGCTCCTTGGATTTGAAAAAAAGGTGAAAAAAAACCGCCGGGCTTTGGGGCTCCGGCGGTGTGTATCGAGATGTTCGGGTGCTTATGCGCTCGCCTCTCGTCCGCCGGGGACTGAGAACCAAAAATAAAAAAAGTAAAAAGCGGTGCGCAAAGACATGGCTTCAATGTATCACAGCTCCATGACAGCACCTGACAGGCCGATCCGGGGACAAACCCGGAGGGCCGGTACAGGCTTCAGGCCGTGCCCCCAACGGTCAGGCCGTCGATGCGCAAGGTGGGCTGCCCCACGCCCACCGGCACACTCTGGCCTTCTTTGCCGCAGGTGCCCACGCCCGAGTCCAGCTTCATGTCGTTGCCAATCATGCTGATTTTCTTCAGCGACTCGGGGCCGCTGCCAATCAGGGTGGCCCCCTTGACGGGGTATTGGATCTTGCCGTTTTCCACCCAGTAAGCCTGGCTGGCCGAAAACACGAACTTGCCGCTGGTGATGTCGACCTGGCCGCCCGCAAAGTTGGTGGCGTAGAGGCCTTTTTTGATGCTGGCCACGATTTCTTCGGGGCTCTTGTCGCCACCCAACATGTAGGTGTTGGTCATGCGCGGCATGGGCACATGGGCGTAGCTTTCGCGCCGTCCGTTGCCCGTGGGCTTGACGCCCATAAGACGTGCGTTCATCGCGTCCTGGATGTAGCCGCGCAGGATGCCGTCTTCGATCAGCACATTCTTCTGGCTGGCGTGGCCTTCGTCGTCCACATTCAAAGAGCCCCGGCGGTCAGCGATGGTGCCGTCGTCCAAAACGGTCACGCCCTTGGCCGCCACGCGTTGGCCGATGCGGCCACTGAAAGCGCTCGAGCCCTTGCGGTTGAAGTCACCTTCCAGACCGTGCCCCACGGCTTCGTGCAGCAGCACGCCTGGCCAGCCATTGCCCAGCACCACCGTCATCTCGCCGGCGGGTGCAGGGCGGGCGTCAAGATTGATGAGCGCCGCCGAGACGGCTTCTTGCACATAGCTTTCGACCATGCCATCGTCAAAATAAGCCAAGCCAAAGCGGCCACCACCACCTGCACTGCCCACTTCGCGGCGGCCATTTTGCTCGGCGATCACCGTGACCGACAGGCGGATCAAGGGGCGCACATCGGCCGCCAAGGTGCCGTCGGCACGGGCCACCATGACCACGTCGTACTCGGTGGCCAAACCGGCCATGACCTGCACCACTCGGGGATCTTTGGCGCGGGCGATCTTCTCGACGCGGCCAAGCAGATTGACTTTGGCCGTGCTGTCCAAAGTGGACATCGGATCGAGCGATGGGTAGAGCGAACGACTGGCCGAAACCTTGCGGGTGGGCACTTTGATGCGCTTGTTTTGTGTGGCCTGTGCGATGGTGCGCACCGTCAGGGCCGCATCCATCAAAGAAGCTTCAGAGATGTCGTCTGAATAGGCAAAGGCGGTTTTTTCCCCCGACACGGCCCGCACGCCAACCCCTTGGTCAATGCTGAAGCTGCCGGTTTTGACAATGCCCTCCTCCAAGCTCCAGCCCTCAGAACGGGTGTACTGGAAATACAGATCGGCATCGTCGACCTGGTGGGCCTGAATGGCGGCCAGCGCACGACTCAGGTGGGTCTCGTCCAAGCCAAACGGCTCAAGCAAGAGGGACCGGGCTGTGGCCAAGCGTTCAATGGTGGGTTCGCGTGAAATCATGGGGGACATTGTAGGCAGGCTTCAAGACCCTTGCCCGCAGCGGACTGCGCCAACAAGTCAAGGACCGAATCGGTCAGGGCCCTGACGCATCAGTTTGAGCAAGGCCGCATCGTCATGGCCCTGCAAGCCTTGCGCCATGGCTTGTGCAAAAAGATCCCTGGCCAAACGGCCCAAACCGGGCTCAAAGGCCACATCTTCGGCCGCCTGCAGTGCCAAACCCGTGTCTTTGGCCAACAAACTGACATGGGCACGCGGCGCAAAGTCCCCAGCCAAGGCCCGGCGCATCCGGTCTGAACCAATCCAGCTTTGCCCACTGGAAGCCTCGATCACCGACAAGGTCGCGGCCGGGTCAAGCCCCAGGCGCTCGGCCAAGGCCAGGGCCTCTGCAGCGCCGGCCAAATTCACCGCCGCCAACAAATTGTTGACCAACTTGGTGCGGGCACCATCCCCCACTCTCGTGCCCACACGGAACACTTGTTGGCTCAAGGCTTTCAGAACAAGCTGGTGCCGCTGCCAAGCGGTTTCGGAACAGGCCACCATCAAGCTCATGCTGCCGTCCCGGGCCCTCGCAGGGCCACCCGACATGGGGGCATCGATGCAGTCCACGCCAATATGCGCCAAGCGCTGCGCTTGCGAGACCACGGTCTCGGGCCCCAAAGTGGGGCACAGCATCACCGTTTGGCCCGGCTGCAAGTGCGCGCCAGCACCCTGCCCAAGGCCCTGCTCGCCGCTGCCCCACAGCACCGCTTCGGTTTGCGGGGCGTCGACCACGGCCACCAAAAGCAAGCCATGGGGCGCCAGAGACTGCGCTGCCTGCATCGGCGATTCAAAGGGGAGAGCGCCCGTTCCAACCGCCCGTGCTTGGGCTTGCGGATCGCGGTCGTGGACTCCCACCGACCACCCCAGAGCACACAAGCGGGCCAGCATGCCGCCGCCCATATTGCCGGCACCGACCACCACCACAGGCAAGCCTGCGCTCATGTTTGCACCCATTGTTTGGAACGCGCGATCGACATCAATATCCCCAAGGCCAGGCCCAAAGTGACCATGGCGGTCCCGCCATAGCTGACGAATGGCAAGGGCACGCCCACCACCGGCAAAATGCCACTGACCATGCCCATGTTCACAAAAGCGTAGGTGAAGAAAATCATGGCCATGCTGCCCGCCAACAGACGGCTGAACAGCGTGGGCGCCTCTGCGGCGATGACCAGTGCCCGGTAAACCAGGAAAAAGAACCAGAAGATCAGGAACAAGCCCCCCACAAAACCAAACTCCTCACCATAGGCCGCAAAAATGAAGTCGGTGGTCCGCTCGGGAATGAATTCAAGGTGGGTCTGGGTCCCTTGCATGAAGCCTTTGCCCCAAAAACCGCCAGAGCCGATGGCGATCATCCCCTGAATGATGTGAAAGCCCTTGCCCAAAGGGTCACGCGCGGGGTCAAGCAAGGTGCAGACCCTTTGTCGCTGGTATTCGTGGAGCACACGCCAATCGACGTCTGGCTGACACAAGGTGGGCTCCATGACCACCAGCACCACCATGCCCACCAAACCCAAAACAATGGGCGGCAAGATCCAGCGCCACTTCAGTCCGGCAAAGAAAATCACGGCCAACCCGGCGGCCAACACCAACAAGGAAGTGCCCAGATCAGGCTGCTTCATGATCAAGCCGACCGGGAGTCCCAAAATCATCAAAGCCACGGCAAAGTCAAAGGGGCGCAGCTGGCCTTCCCGCTTTTGAAACCAAGCCGCCAGCATCAGGGGCAAGGCAATTTTCAATATTTCACTGGGCTGGATCACCACACCCAGGTTGATCCAGCGTTTGGCCCCTTTTTTGGTGATGCCAAAAATCGCCACCGCCACCAACAAAATGACCCCCACGGTGTAAATCGGCACCGCCCAAGCCATGAGTTTTTGCGGTGGCAACTGGGCCACCACAAACATGATGAATCCGGCCAAGAGCATGTTTCGCCCATGGTCCACGAAACGGGTGCCGTGGTCGTACCCGGAAGAAAACATGATCAACAAACCCGCGCAGGCGAGCATGAACACGGCGAACGCCAAAGGGCCATCGAAGCCCTTGAGCAGGTGCCGCAGGCGATGCAACAGCGTTGGTGTTTGAATGACGGGACCCATGGCGGTGATTATCTCAGGGCGTGGCCCCGCCTATCGCTTTGCCCATGCCTCAGTGGCTGCGGCCACTGCGGAACATGCCATGCGTTTTGCGCTGAAGCACGCCTTGCGCGGCCAGTTTGTTCATGGATGGGCTGGCATGCGCATGGGTGATGGCCATGCCCAGCGCATCGGCCGCATCTTGACGCGGCAGGACGGGCAACTGCAGCAAACGTTTGACCATTTCTTGGACTTGCGACTTGGCTGCTCGGCCGTGCCCGGTGACGGATTGCTTCATTTGCAAAGCGGTGTATTCGGCGACCGGCAAGTCGCACGACACCAAAGCCGTGACACAACAGCCCCGCGCCTGGCCCAGCAGCAAGGTCGCTTGCGGGTTGACGTTGACAAAAACGATTTCGACCGAAGCGACATCGGGTTGATAGCGGGCATGGATCTCACGCACCCCGTCGTAGATGACTTTCAGACGGGCTGGCAAATTGCCCATATCGCCGCGCGTGGTCTCGATCACGCCACTGGCCACGTATTGCAGGCGCGAGCCCGTCATGTCGAGCACACCAAAACCGGTGGTCTGCAAGCCAGGATCGATGCCCAAGATGCGCACAGTTTGGGGTGCAGCTGTGGTCAAGGAACTCATGGCAACACCACATCACCCATGCGGGCCGTGATCGTGTCTGCACGGCTTGCCAAATAAGCCGATTGGGCCTTTTGCTCAAAATACCGGGGGCGCGGCAACATGACGGCCAAACGCGCCGCCTCCCAGTCGTTCAAACGGGCCGCCGATTTTTTGAAGTAGTGCTGCGCTGCAGCTTCGGCCCCGAAAACGCCCTCGCCCCATTCGACGCTGTTGAGGTAGATCTCCAAAATGCGGCGCTTGGACAGGCAAGTTTCCAAGGCCAATGTGATCAGCATTTCTTGGCCCTTGCGCAGCAAAGTGCGCTCGCCCGACAAAAACAGGTTTTTGGCCAACTGCTGGGTGATGGTGGAGCCGCCCACGATTTTCACAGGCGGTGTTTTGCCATCCGCTCGTCGCTGGGCGCGTTGCTCGGCCAAGGCTTTGGCCTTGGCGTTTTTCTCCCAGGCTTTTTCCAAAGACTCCCACCACACACCGCCGTGCTGCGCGAACAAACTGTCCTCCGAGGCGATCACCGCCCGCTGCAATTTGGGCGAGATGTTGGGCAAATCAACCCATTCCTGACGCCAAGGCAATTGGCCTTGACGGCTCACAATCTGCCACATCTGCGAGCGCTCGAAGCTGGTGGATTGCGGCGCCCAAACGGCCATGCTGGCAATGCGCAAAGCAAAAAAGAGCTGCAAACACAGCCCTGCCAACAAGACCAGTGCACACCAACGTCCGAAAGCACGCATCAAATTCCTTTTTTCTGAGATTCAAGGGCCAAGCCCCTCAGGGCGGCAAGACACCCGGGGTCAACATGCGCATGTCCAGCGTTCCCTCATTGGAAAACTGAAAACGGGTGACCACCACGATCTGGTCGGCCTGACGGCGCATGTTAGCGCTGAACACATCAAAAGGTGCAGCACTGCGCACAATCGCTACCGCCCTTTGGTCCAACAAAGGCAGGCCCGAGGTTTTCGCCACTTCGGTCTGAACCAGACGCCCACGCGCGTCCACCGTGATCACCATGGTCAACTGCCCATACAGCTTTTGCCCACCCACTTGGGGGAAATTGAGCGTGCCACGGGTTTCAATGGTGCGCCGCAGTTTGTCGTAATACAGCGCGTACACCGCTTCCCGCGTGGCAGGCCCGATGAACCTTTTGCGTGGGCCCGCCTGGTTTTTCTGCAGCTTGGGCTCGATCTCGGCCAAATGGCGGGTCAATTGTTGCTGCCTCTCTTGACGCGCTTGGCGCTCAGGTGCATCGGTGCTCTCACCCGACGGGTCGTTCGTCAGGGCCGATAGCTCTTGCTTGAGTTGCGTGAGCAAACGCATCTGCTGCAGCTTGAGCGCCTCGATTTGGCGCTGCATGGCCCCGATATCGGCCCCCCATTCTTGAACCGCCGATGGCGGCAAAGGGGTGGTGGCGCGCTGATGGCTGGGCATGGCACCCCCGCCGGCCAAATGGACTTGGGCCATGGCCTGCGCCCGATCGGGGGGCGCATCACTGCGGCCATTGACCAGCACCACCTCTAAGGCGGCGTCTTCAAAGACACGTTGGAAACTCTCCGGGTCGGCCCAGCGCCAGGCCAACAGCGCCGCATGCAGCAGCAGCGAAAAACCCAATGCCCACACCAGGGTGTGGCGATGCAACACCCGATGGAGCCAAGCGCTGGGGCGTGGCCGTGGCCACGCCGGCTGAGCACCCTCAAGACCCATCGCTTTGCGTGCTGTCACTCAGATCGACCGCAATGGTGAGCGGCCCTGCGGCCATGGCCTCGTCCTCATCGGCCTCTTCGGTTTCGGCATCAGCGCCCACCCCAGCGGCATCGCTCGGGGCGTCCAGGTGCGCGGTCACGGTACCGTGCACATCGAGGGCCATCAGGTCCACCTCGCCCAGCTTGACACGCACACGCGCCCCCCGCATCAGGCCATTTGCGCCCATCACACTGAACATCAAAGGCAAAGTGTCAGCGCGCACCAACCAGCTGCCGCCCCCCATTTCCTTGACCAAACTGGCTTCCAGTTCTTGGATGTTTTGCTGCTGCACATGGCGCAGCGTCCAATAGCGCTCCATGCTCGACTGCACGCTGTTGTAGGCGCTGTAAGCGGCATCAAAACCGCTGATGATGGAGAACAGCTCCGCATCTTTGGGCTTGAATGGCGCGGCCAATGCCGCTGTGGCGCCATGTTTGGCGCAGGCGATGATTTGCCACTGGTTCACCAAGTCGGTGTAACGGCGCAAGGGCGAAGTGCTCCAGGCATAGCTGGGCACGCCAATACCGGCATGCGGCAGCGCCTTGGTGCCCATGCGCACCTTCACACCGGGGGCCATGCTGGCTTGGCTGCGGTAAATGCCCGGCACGCCCAACTGGGCCATCCACTGGCCCCACGTGCTGTTGGCCAGGATCATGGCCTCGGCCACCATCAAATCGAGTGGGGCACCGCGCTTGCGGGTGCCAATGACCACCGTCTCCTCGCCCGTGGGTGGGGCTTCGTTGCTTTCACGTTCGAGCTTGAAGCTGTAGTCCGGGCGGTTGAAGTTTTCGGGTTTGCCCCGCACCACTTCGCGCCGAGCCTTGAGGGTTTGCGCCAGGCGCCAGAAAAAACCCAAGGTGGCCCGGCTCACGGGCACATCGGCGTGGTCGCTGGGGTCTTCGCCTTCCAGCCATTCGCGGGTGATGCGTTCGTCCAATTGGTCGTGGCGCAGGTTGACCAAAATCGGCACCCGCTCCAAACGGGTCACAGCGCTTTGCACCTCGAGCGTGTCCTCGCTGAAGGACACATACAGCGACACCGCAGGGCAGTCTCGCCCCTCCATCAAGGTGTAGGCCTGCACGACGCTGTCGGGCAGCATGGTGATTTTGTAGCCCGGCATGTAAACCGTGGACAAACGGGCGCGGCCGAGTTGGTCGATGGCACTGCCTGGCGTCAAAGCCAGGCCCGGTGCGGCGATGTGGATGCCCACCGTGACCGTGCCACTGCCCAGACCTTGCAGTGACAAAGCGTCGTCGATTTCGGTGGTGTGCGAGTCGTCAATCGAAAAGGCTTGCACCGGCGCCAGGGGCAAGTCGTCCACGATGGCGGGCGCCTGCAAAACCGGAAACCCCGTGCCTTTGGGGAACAGGTCAAACAAGAACCGCTGCCAATGGAAGTCCCAAGCCGAGGCGATGGCCCCGGCGTTTTGCAGCAAGTCCAAAGGCGCCCTGTGGCTGGCCTTGCTGGCCTCGACCACAGCCTTGTATTCGGGGGTGTTTTTGTCAGGCCGAAACAGGATTTTGTAAAGCTGCTCGCGGATCGGCGCGGGACAAGTGCCCGCCACCAATTCGGCCGACCAAGACTCGATTTGGGCTTGGACCCGCTTCTTTTTTTCAATCGCCAACAATGCCTGTTGCACGATCTCGGCCGGGGCTTTGCGAAAACGACCTTTACCGGCACGGCGAAAGTAATGGGGGGCTTCATGCAGACGCAGCAAGGCCGCCACTTGCTGCACCGTGCTGGCCGAGTTGAAATAGTCTTGCGCCAAGTCGGCGAAGCCAAACTCTTCTTCGGGTGCAAATTCGTAGGCTAACGCCAACTCGATGCTTTGGCTGAGCGCTGTGGCCTCGGCCAACAAGACGGCTGGGGTGGGTTTGTCAAATTGAAGCAACTGGGCTGCGGCTTTGACTTTGACCCGTTTGCCCGAATCGAGCTCCACCTGTGCGGAAGCCTCGGCTTCGGACAAGATGCGACCGGCCATGAACTTACCGGCTTCTTCAAATAATGCGTACATGGCTTGATTTTCCCACGTGCCGCTGGCGCGGAGGGTTCCCGCCATCAGGCCAGGTGAAGAAATTCCATTATTTCGGTCAGGTACAAGTCGAAATCACTCAGGGCGTGGTCGCTGCCCTCGATCAAGCGCACTTGTCCGCCGCCATGGCAGGCCAGCATTTCCCGCCAATCCAGCACCTCATCGCCTTGGGCAATGAACGCCAGGGTGCGGGGCTTTGCCAAGGGCACATCTTGCATTTGAGCCTCTAAGCGGCTCAACGCTTGCACGTGAGAAGGTTCAAAGAAAATGCGCTGCGAAGGGTCATGCCAAACAGGGTGCTCGCCAAGGTGACGCGCCAAATCGCGGGCGGGATGCACCGCCGGGTTGAGCAGCACGGCGGGGCATTGCCACTGCCGCGCCAGCCAAGCGGCATAAAAGCCCCCCAAGGAAGAACCCACGATGGCGGTGCGGTCCAAGGGCCAATCGGCAGCACCGGCTTGCAACAAAGCCATGGCTTCTCGGGGGGATGCGGGCAACTGGGGGCACCACCACGTCACGCCTGGGGCCTGGGTTTTGACGCGATGGGCCATTTTTGTGGCCTTGACAGAGTTCGGCGAAGACCGAAACCCGTGCAAATACAAAAGGTGCGTGGTGCGCTGCATCACCAAGCGGGCTGCAAGGCGGCAAAACCCCGTGGCGCTTGGGCCGTGTTCTCAAAAGTCACAACTTCGTAAGCGTCGGGCTGCGACAACAACTCGCGCAGCAAACGGTTGTTCATGGCGTGGCCCGAACGGAAAGCGCTGTAGGCCGCCAACAGGGGTTTGCCCAAAATGTACAAGTCGCCCATGGCGTCCAGAATCTTGTGCTTCACGAACTCGTCATCGTAGCGAAGGCCATCGGTGTTCAGGACTTTGTAATCGTCCATCACGATGGCGTTGTCCAAGCCCCCCCCCAACGCCAAGCCATTGGCGCGCAGCATCTCCACATCTTTGGTGAAACCAAAGGTTCGGGCGCGGGCAATGTCGCGGGCGTACACCCCATCCGACATGTCAAACACCACCTGCTGCCCGGTCGAATCCACGGCGGGGTGCCGAAAATCGATTTCAAAGCTCAGCTTGTAGCCGTGGTAAGGCGCCAACCGCGCCCATTTGATGTTTTCGCCCTCACCTTCGGACACTTGCACAGGCTTGAGCACGCGAACAAAACGCTTGGGGGCAGACTGTTCAACCACCCCGGCGCTTTGCAGCAAGAACACGAACGACGAAGCCGAACCGTCGAGGATGGGAACCTCCTCGGCCGTGATGTCCACGTACAGGTTGTCAATCCCCAAACCCGCGCAGGCCGACATCAGGTGCTCCACCGTCAGCACTTTGGCTTGGCCCGCCGAGATGGTGGAGGCCAAACGGGTGTCGGTCACCGCCTCGGCGTTGACCGGAATGTCCACCGGCTCGGCCAGGTCAATCCGGCGAAACACAATGCCGGTATCCGGCGCAGCGGGGCGCAGGGTCAGCTCCACACGCTGACCGCTGTGCAAACCCACGCCGACGGCTTTGGTCAAGGTTTTGAGGGTGCGTTGAGCAAGCATGCGTGTATTTTAGTTGGCCAATAGGTTGATGCACCACAAGTCCTGTGGCATGGCCTGGAGCTGGCGGGCGATATGGAGGCGCGAAGCGACGAGGAGCCCGACGGCTGCGGGCCGTGACACAGGACGTTTGGGCTGTGAATGCACGTAAAAAGGGGCCAGACAGGCATCCACCTGTCTGGCCCCAAAGCACCAGAAACGAAACTCAACTGAGCAGATCAGTCCGCTTGCTTGCGCAAGAATGCGGGGATCTCGATGTCGTCCATGCCCGCATTGGCCATGCCATCAACACGCGCAGCCGCATGGGTGCGGTTGCTGCGCCAGTAAGCGGGCACATTCAGACCGCTGTTGTTCATCGGCGCGGCAGCTTGGCCAGCAGCAGCGACGGCGTCTTGACCCCCCATGGTGAAAGGCACGTTGTCCGTGCCGGTGCGCAGCACTTGCAGCGGAGGTGCCGTGCGGCGTGCACCGGCTTTGGACAAGCCTGTGGCCACCACGGTCACGCGGATCTCGTCGCCCAGGCTTTCGTCGTAAGCGGTGCCGTAAATCACGTGGGCATTTTCCGAAGCGTAAGCACGGATGGTGTTCATCGCTTGCTTAGACTCGGACAGCTTGAGCGAGCCCTTGGCGGCGCTGATCAGCACCAGCACGCCCTTGGCACCGGACAGGTCCACGCCTTCGAGCAAGGGGCAAGCCACAGCTTGCTCAGCAGCAATGCGGGCGCGGTCAGGACCGCTGGCTGCCGCTGTACCCATCATGGCTTTGCCGGGCTCACCCATCACAGTGCGCACGTCTTCAAAGTCGACGTTCACATGGCCGGGCACATTGATGATCTCGGCAATGCCACCCACGGCGTTTTTCAGCACGTCGTTGGCGTGGGCAAAGGCCTCGTCTTGGGTCATGTCTTCACCACCGGGCAACTCCAGCAGTTTTTCGTTCAACACCACGATCAGCGAATCCACATTGGCTTCGAGTTCCTGCATGCCCAGGTCGGCGTTGGACATGCGACGGCCGCCTTCAAACTCGAAGGGCTTGGTGACCACACCCACGGTGAGGATGCCCATCTCTTTGGCGATGCGGGCGATCACAGGGGCAGCACCTGTGCCCGTGCCACCGCCCATGCCGGCGGTGATGAACAACATGTGCGCGCCTTCGATGGCGGCGCGGATGTCGGCTTCTGCGCTTTCGGCGGCTTCACGGCCTTTTTCTGGCTTGCTGCCAGCGCCCAAACCCGTTTGACCCAGCTGGATGAATCGGTGAGCTGCGCTGCGGGCCAAGGCCTGCGCGTCGGTGTTGGCACAGACAAATTCCACGCCTTGCACTTGGCGCTCGATCATGTGTTCGACAGCGTTACCGCCGCCACCGCCGACGCCGATCACTTTGATTTGCGTGCCTTGGTTGAATTCTTCTGTCTGGATCATTTCGATGGTCATGGTGCTACTCCTAAAATTTGTTTGCAGTTGCCGGAATTTTTTACAGATACTTTTTGTTGAATGGAAGGTGTCAACATCGACACGGTCGTGAAAAAGGTGGGCTGCTTCGGGCCAAAAATCGTTTTTTCCAGTTCATCAGAAGTTTCCCACAATGAAGTCTTTGAAACGGCCAAAAGCGTTGTTCACAGAACTTTTCTTTTGAGTGACTTTGTAGCCACGCAGACGGGCCATGCGGGCCTCTTCCAAAAGGCCCATCACAGTGGCTGCGCGAGGTTGGCTGACCATGTCGGCCAAACCGCCCGAATATTTGGGCAAGCCACGGCGTACGGGCTTGAGGAAGATGTCTTCGCCCAACTCGACCATGCCCGGCATCACGGCACTGCCGCCGGTGAGCACAATGCCGGACGACAGCACTTCTTCGTAGCCCGATTCACGGATGACTTGGTGCACCAGCGAGAAGATTTCTTCGATGCGCGGCTCGATCACCCCCGCCAAGGCTTGGCGGCTGAGCATGCGTGGGCCGCGATCGCCCAAACCAGGCACCTCCACCTGCGCATCGGGATCGGCCAGCAGCTGCTTGGCATATCCGCTCTCGACCTTGATGTCTTCGGCATCTTTGGTGGGGGTGCGCAAGGCCATGGCGATGTCGCTGGTGATCAGGTCACCGGCGATCGGGATGACGGCGGTGTGGCGGATCGAACCGTTGGCAAAAATGGCCACGTCGGTGGTGCCTGCACCAATGTCCACGCACACCACGCCCAATTCGCGCTCGTCTTCTGACAGCACCGCCAAGCTCGAGGACTGCGGATTGAGCAGCAATTGGTCGACCTCGAGGCCGCAGCGGCGCACACACTTGATGATGTTTTCGGCGGCGCTCTGGGCGCCTGTGACGATGTGCACCTTGGCTTCCAAGCGCATGCCGCTCATGCCAATCGGCTCTTTGACCTCTTGGCCGTCGATCACAAATTCTTGCGGCGCCACCAGCAGCAAACGCTGATCGGTCGAGATGTTGATGGCGCGGGCCGTCTCCATCACGCGGGCCACATCGGCTTGCGTGACTTCCTTGTCCTTGATGGCCACCATGCCGCTGGAGTTGATGCCACGGATGTGGCTGCCGGTGATGCCCACGTTGACGCGGGTGATTTTGCAATCGGCCATCAACTCGGCTTCTTTCAAAGCCTGCTGGATGCTTTGCACGGTGGCATCGATGTTGACGACCACCCCGCGCTTGAGGCCGTTGCCAGGTGCGATGCCCAGACCCGCGATCTTGAGCTCACCATCGGGCATGACCTCGGCCACCACCGCCATGACTTTGGAGGTGCCGATGTCCAAGCCCACCACCAGATCTTTGTACTCTTTTGCCATTTGAATCACCGTTTCCGTTTCGTTTTTTTGCGCTGATCGCTCAGAGCTTGTTCTTACCATCTGTGTCAAGCGTGGTCACACCGCGCAAACGCAGGGCATAACCGTCTTTGTGACGCAAATCCGCACCCGCCAAGGCGGTGGGGGTCCGGCCATAGCGGGCCGTCACTTGCGACAAGGTTTTGAAAAAAATCTGCAGCTGAGCGCTCATCTCTGCTTCGCTTCCACGGCCCAGCTCGAGCAAGGCGCCACGATCGGTCAACACGCGCCAACTGCCGCGTGGCGTCAACTCCAACTGGTCGATGCCCATGTCCATCGTCTGAAAGATCGGCAAGAGGTGGCGGTACATCTGCACCACCGCCGCGGACTGGGCATCGGGGCCCTTCAAGCGAGGCAGCTTGTCAATGTCGACGTCCTCCACATTGGCCTCGAACACGCGGCTTTGCTGGTTCACCATCTTGTTGGCGCCCTCTTCGCCCCACAGTGCCATGGGCTCATGCTCCACCAAGACCGTGCGCAAGCGGTTGGGGAAATCACGGTGCACCACCGCACCCCGGACCCAAGGCACGGCTTCAAATGCTTCTTGGGTGCGGTTCAAATCCATCGTGAAAAAATTGCCCTGCAATTGCGGCACCACATTGGCCCTCAGGGTGATGGCGTTGTTGCGCGTGACGTCACCTTGCACGGTGATCGCCTGGATCGCAAAAAGAGGATGACGCAACAACCACCAAGCGCCGCCGCCCAGCACCAGCAACACAAACACGAGCAGCAACGAGGCGGCGGCCATGTTCATGAGGCGAACGTCCAGTGGCAATGGCATGGCAGCTTTCACCCTTGAGCCTCCTGCACATGGTCCAAGGTGGCCGATGCCAGCAACTGACAGCACAAGGCTTCATAACTGATGCCTGCGGCCTTGGCCGACATGGGCACCAAGGAGTGACCGGTCATGCCAGGCGAGGTGTTGATTTCCAACAAATAGGGCTGACGCGTGGCGGCATCGATCATCACGTCAATGCGCCCCCAGCCTCGGCAACCCAACACCTGGTAGGCCTTGACGATCAGCGCCTCAATGGCCGCTTCTTCGGCTGCGGGCAAACCGCAGGGCACCACATACTGGGTGTCGTCTGTGAAGTACTTGTTTTGGTAGTCGTAATTGCCCTCTGGCGCCACGATCCTGATCACAGGCAATGCGCGGGCCGAAGGGCCTTCGCCCAATACCGGGCAAGTCACCTCGTCACCCACGATGCATTGTTCGCACAGGATGTCGGCATCGCATTGCGCAGCCGCATTCAAAGCGGCCAGCAGATCTTGGACCTGCGTGACTTTGGTCACGCCAATCGATGAGCCTTCACGGGCAGGTTTGACGATCATGGGCAAACCCAGACTCGACACCAAGTCGCTCAAGGACACCGACTGCAACTGCGCACGGCGCACCAGCACATAACGCGGTGTGGGCAGACCCTCGGCCAGCCAGACCCGCTTGGTCATGGTTTTGTCCATGGCGATGCTCGAAGCCATCACGCCCGAGCCCGTGTAGGGCAAACCCATCAACTCCAAGGCTCCTTGCACGGTGCCATCTTCGCCATAACGGCCATGCAACGCAATGAAGCAACGCTCAAACCCCTCGCGCTTGAGTTCGCCCAAGTCGCGCTCTGCGGGGTCAAAGGCGTGCGCATCCACGCCTGAGGCGCGCAGTGCCTGCAAAACGCCTTGTCCGGACATCAAAGACACTTCGCGTTCGGCCGATTGCCCGCCCATGAGAACAGCCACTTTGCCTAAATTCAGCGTGTTCATGCAGCTCCCCCCAACTCGACCACTTGGGCTGGCACCGCACCAATGGAGCCTGCACCCATGCAAATGAGCACATCGCCATCGCGTGCATTGCTCAGCACGGCTTGGGGCATGTCGGCAATCGCATCGACAAAAATGGGCTCGACCTTGCCCGCCACGCGCAGTGCACGTGCCAGCGAACGGCCATCGGCCGCCACAATCGGCGCCTCGCCTGCGGCATACACCTCGGCCAACAACACGCTGTCGCAGCCTTGGCCGATCACTTTCACAAAATCTTCGAAGCAGTCACGGGTTCGGCTGAAGCGGTGCGGCTGGAAAGCCAAGACCAAGCGACGCCCTGGGAATGCGCCACGGGCAGCAGCCAAGGTGGCCGCCATTTCCACAGGGTGGTGGCCATAGTCGTCGATCACCGTAAAGGTACCCGAGCCGCCCTGAATCGCCACTTCGCCGTAGCGCTGAAAGCGCCGTCCCACCCCTTTGAAGTGGGCCAATGCACGCTGCACAGCAGCGTCCTCGACACCCAGCTCCACCGCAACCGCCACGGCGGCCAAGGCGTTCAACACGTTGTGGTGTCCGGGCAAATTCAGCACCAAAGGCAAATCAGGCAAGGTCACACCGTTGCGGCGTTGCACGGTGAAACGCATCTGACCTTGTGCGGCTTGCACATCGACGGCACGCACTTGCGCGCCTTCGTTCAAACCATAGGTGGTCACGGGCCTGGCGATGTCGTTCAGGATGGACTGCACGCCCGGATCGTCAGCGCAGACGATGGCCGTTCCGTAAAAAGGCATGCGGTGCAAAAACTCGACAAATGCGCCCTTGAGTTTGCCCAGGTCATGGCCATAGGTTTCCATGTGGTCCGCGTCGATGTTGGTCACAACAGCCATCACAGGGAGCAAGTTCAGGAACGACGCGTCGGACTCGTCGGCCTCCACCACGATGTAGTCGCCCGTGCCCAGTTTGGCATTGGCCCCGGCGCTGTTCAATCGGCCACCGATCACAAAGGTCGGATCCAGCCCCGCCTCGCCGAGCACACTGGCCACCAAACTGGTCGTGGTGGTTTTGCCATGCGTGCCGGCAATGGCCACGCCTTGCTTCATGCGCATCAACTCTGCCAGCATCACGGCACGGGGCACGATCGGGATATGGCGCTCACGGGCGGCCAACACCTCCGGATTGTCCGCTTTGACGGCGGTCGAAGTGACCACGGCATCGGCGTCTTTCACATGGGCCGCCGAATGCCCCACGTGGGTCGCAATGCCAAGGGCCGCCAAGCGGCCAAGCGTAGCGCTGTCGGACAAGTCTGAGCCCGAAATCTGATAACCCAAATTGAGCAAGACCTCGGCGATACCGCTCATGCCGGAGCCACCGATACCAATGAAGTGGATTTTTCGGATGGCGTGTTTCATGCAGCCAACTCCTCACAAGCCATCACGACCTCCCGAGTCGCATTTGTTTTTTTCTGACCATGTGCCATTTCGGCGGCAAGCAGCAGTTGCTCACGCGACATGCCCATCAAGAAGTTGGCCAAGGCCTGCGCTGACAGATCGGCTTGTGGCATGAGCCAGCCACCGCCTTGCGCCACCAGAAACTGTGCATTGGTGGTTTGGTGGTCATCCACGGCATAGGGGAATGGCACGTAGACGGCAGCCACGCCGACCGCGGCCAACTCGGTCACGGTACTGGCGCCGGCGCGGCAAATGACCAAATCAGCTTGCGCAAATGCCGACGCCGTGTCGTCAATGAAAGGCGTCAACTCGGCCTCAACACCGGCGGCTTGGTAGTTCGCGCGCAATGCGTCGATTTGTTTCGCGCCACTTTGGTGAACCACCACGGGACGGGACGCCATGGGCATCAAGGCCAGGGCCTGGGGCACGGTGTCGTTCAAAGCTTTGGCGCCGAGACTGCCGCCCACCACCAGCACGCGCAAGGGACCTGTGCGGCCCGCAAACCGATCGGCTGGTGCTGCTTGCTCGGTGAAAGCACGGCGCAGCGGATTACCCACCCAGTGCCCTTGCTTGAACACACCCGGAAACGCGGTGAACACGCGGTCGGCCACTTGGGCCAGCACTTTGTTGGCCATCCCGGCCACAGAGTTTTGTTCGTGCAACAGCACGGGCTTGCCGCTCAGCGTCGCCATCATGCCGCCAGGGAAAGTGATGTAACCACCCAAGCCCAGCACCACGTCGGGTTGGACACGGCGCACCACTTGCCAGCTTTGCCAAAAAGCCCGCAGCAGCTTCAAGGGCAAGACGGCCAGCGTTTTCAAACTCTTGCCACGCACGCCACCAAAGCTCACGGGCTCAAAGGCGAAGCCACGCGGCGGCACCAACTCGCTCTCCATGCTGTTGGGCGCACCCAACCAGTGGACGCGCCACCCGGCTTCGCGCAAGGCTTCGGCCACAGCCAGGCCCGGGAAAATGTGTCCCCCTGTTCCGCCGGCCATGACCAGTGCGCATTTGCTGCTCATGAACGGCCTCCGCGCATCATCTGTTTGTTTTCGGCATCGATGCGCAGCACCACCGCAATGGCGATCAGGTTCATCATGATGGCCGAACCGCCGTAACTCATCAATGGCAGCGTCAGACCCTTGGTGGGCAATGCGCCCAAATTCACGCCCATGTTGATGAAGGCTTGAAAACCAATCCAAATCCCCACGCCTTGCGCGACCAAGCCAGAGAACACCTTGTCCAATGCGATGGCCTGCCGACCGATGACCATGATGCGCCGGCTCAGCCACAAGAACAGGCAGATCACCAAAGTCACGCCGACCAAACCAAACTCTTCGCCAATCACGGCCAGCAAGAAGTCGGTGTGCGCTTCAGGCAACCAGTGCAGCTTTTCCACACTGCCGCCCAAGCCCACGCCCCAGACCTCGCCGCGGCCAATGGCGATCAAGGAGTGCGACAACTGGTAACCCTTGCCCAGGGCGTGCTCGGCGCTGAAGGGGTCCAGATAAGCAAAGATGCGGTCACGGCGCCATGGAGAAGCCGCAATCATGGCCACAAAAGCCCCCACCAAGACGGCAAAGATCAGGAAGAACATGCGGGCGTTCACGCCACCCAAAAACAAAATGCCCATGGCGATGATCGCGATCACCATGAATGCGCCCATGTCGGGTTCGGCCAACAAAAACACGCCGGCCAGTGCCACCGCAGCCCCCATGGGCAGCACCGCACGGAAGAAGCGCTCTTTGACCTCCATCTTGCGCACCATGTAATCGGCTGCATAAATGATGGTCGCGAATTTGGCCAACTCAGAGGGTTGGAAGTTCATGATGCCAAATGAAATCCAGCGTCGCGCTCCATTGACGCCTTTGCCAATGAATGGCAGCAGCACCATGGCCAACAAAATCAGCGACACCACAAACAAGGGCCGCGCCACCTTTTCCCAGGTTTCTGTGGGGACTTGGAATGCGAGCAGCGCCATGACGCCACCCACCACCATCGAGATCACATGCCGGGTCAAGAAATGTGTTTGCGAGTAACGGGCAAAACGCGGGTTGTCCGGCATGGCAATCGAGGCCGAATAGACCATGACCATGCCCCACATCATCAAAGCCACGACCACCCAGACCAGCGCTTGGTCGATGCTTTGCAAGCGTGCACCGGAGCCCACACCTTGACGGCTGGCGTCATAGCCACCCAAATTGACCGGCAAACTGGCCGATCCAGCCGCTGTGGCCTGCCAGCCCTGGCCTGAGAGCAATTGGCCCATGCGTGAAATGCCAGCTTGAAGGCGCTGCGAGAAAGTCAGTGCGTCACTCACAGTCCACCCTCCATGGCCACGCCTGCAGCTTCGGCCAATTCGGCCACCGCTTGGCAAAACACCTCAGCCCGATGGCCATAGTTTTCGAACATGTCAAAACTGGCGCAAGCGGGCGACATCAGCACCGCGTCGCCGCTTTGCGCCATCTGGGCCGCTTGCACAACGGCATCGGCCATGTCGGTGGCGTCCAGCAAGGTGACGCGGGTGTCCTGCAGCGCTTCGCGGATCAGCGGGGCATCACGACCGATCAAGACCACAGCACGGGTGTAGCGCGACACCGGGGCTGCCAAAGGCGAGAAATCTTGGCCTTTGCCTTCGCCGCCCAATATGACCACCACTCGCCGATCTGCGCCCAGGCCTTGCAAGGCGGCGACCGTGGCGCCCACGTTGGTGCCCTTGCTGTCGTCAAAAAATTCCACCTCGTTGATGATGGCCACCGGCGCCACGCGATGCGGCTCACCACGGTATTCACGCAGACCGTAGAGCATGGGGCCCAAGGCGCAACCTGCGCTGCTGGCCAATGCCAAAGCCGCCAGCGCATTGACGGCGTTGTGCCGCCCGCGAATGCGCAAGGCGTCAGCAGGGATGAGCCGCTGAAAGTGCAATTCTTCCGCTTCGTCTTTGCGGCGGCGGCGTGTTTCATCGGCTTCGAGCGCGCGCACCAACCATGTCATGCCGTGGGTCACTTCAATGCCGAAGTCGCCTGGATGCTGGGGCATGTCGCCACCAAAGGTCAAACAGGCTCTTTCAATGGGCTTTTGCAGTTTCACCTTGATGGGCGCAGGCCGCATGTTCATGACTTGTGCGTCATCTCGGTTCAACACCATCAAGGCTTGCGTGCCGAAGATGCGTGCTTTGGCTTGGCCGTAGGCGGCCATGTTGCCGTGCCAATCCAAGTGGTCTTGCGACAGGTTGAGGACGGTGGCGGCTGAAGGCTCAAAGCCTTCGCTGCTGTCCAGCTGGAAACTCGACAACTCCAGCACCCAAACCTGCGGCAGGGCTTGTGCCATGGGGTCTACGGGCACGGGAAGCACGGGCGCCAGCACGGCCTTGACGGCTTCTTCCTCGTCCAGAGCTGGCTCGCTTTCCTCTTCGGCATCCACGGCGTGCACCAATGCCTGCGGCGCTTCTGCCGTTTCGGCGCTCTGCGCCTGTTGCGCCTGCAGCTGAACTTGGGCTTGCGCTTGCAGCAGGGCTTGGGCCAAGGTGTCGAGCAAGGTGGGGCCAATGTTGCCGGCCACTTTCACGGTTTTGCCCGCACGCGCCACCAGCTGCCCGGTCAGGGACGTGACCGTGGTCTTGCCATTGGTGCCGGTGATGGCCAAGACCTGCGGGGCGTAGCCAAAGCGGGTTTTCAAATCCTCCAAACCTGCGGCGAACAAACTCAGTTCGCCGCCTTGCCACAAACCCATGGCTTGCGCGGCATCGACCACAGGGGCGACGGCCTCGGGTGTGAGGCCTGGACTGCGGAACACCGCTCGCACCGATGTGCCCTCGACCAGACCGGCCACGAATGCCCCCGGCACAAAGCGCACGGCAGGCCACTCGGCCTGCAAAACGGCCAACTGGGGCGGTGTTTCACGCGTATCCGCCACGGTCACGTCGGCTCCGGCATGCGCGCACCAACGGGCCATCGCCAGGCCCGAAGCACCCAAACCGAGAATCAGAACGTGTTGACCTTGGAGCTGCATGGTTTATCTCAGCTTCAGGGTCGACAAGCCGACCAGACACAGCAGCATGGTGATGATCCAGAAACGCACCACCACCTGCGTTTCCTTCCATCCGCTCTTTTCAAAATGGTGGTGCAAGGGCGCCATCTTCAAGATGCGTCGACCTTCACCGTATTTTTTCTTGGTGTATTTGAAGTAGGTCACTTGCGCCATCACCGACAAGGCTTCCACCACAAAGATGCCGCCCATGATGGCCAACACGATTTCCTGACGAACAATCACGGCAATGGTGCCCAGGGCTGCGCCCAGCGCCAGTGCCCCCACATCGCCCATGAACACCTGTGCTGGATGGGTGTTGAACCACAAGAAGGCCAGGCCTGCGCCCGCCATGGCGGCGCAGAAAATCATCAACTCACCCGAGCCCGGAATGTGGGGGAAGAACAGGTACTTGGAATACACCGAGCTGCCCGTGACATAGGCGAACACACCCAACGCGGAGCCCACCATGACGACCGGCATGATGGCCAGGCCATCCAAACCATCCGTGAGGTTGACCGCGTTGCTCGATCCCACGATCACCAGGTAGGTCAGCAACACAAAGCCCAGAACGCCCAGGGGGTAATTGATTTCCTTGAAGAAAGGCACCTGCAAACCCGCTTTGGGCGGCAGGCTCACATCAAAGCCCGACAGCACCCATTGGGTAAACAGGTCCAGGACGCGCAGGTTGGACACTTCGGAAATGCTGAACACCAAATACAGCGCGGCCAACAAGCCAATGACCGATTGCCAGAAATACTTTTCGCGCGAACGCATGCCCTCAGGGTCTTTGTTGACCACTTTGCGCCAGTCGTCGACCCAGCCAATCGCGCCAAAGCCCAGCGTCACAATCAGCACGATCCAGACAAAACGGTTGGACAGGTCAAACCACAACAGCGTGGAGATGGCGATCGACAACAAAATGAGCACCCCACCCATGGTGGGTGTGCCACTTTTGGACAGGTGCGACGCCATGCCGTAACCACGGATGGGTTGGCCAATTTTGAGCGAGGTCAAGCGGCGAATGACCCAAGGGCCCGCGGCCAAACCGATCAAAAGCGCCGTCATGGCCGCCATCACCGCACGGAAAGTGATGTACTGAAAGACACGCAAAAAGCCCCACTCAGGGGACAAACTTTGCAACCATTGGGCCAGGCTAAGCAGCATGGGGCTCCCCTTTTTTATTGTGGTGTTGTGCGTGGTGGGCAGCGCCAGTGGTCAAAAGGGCTTCGACGATGCGCTCCATCTTCATGAAACGCGAGCCTTTGACCAGCACACTTTGAAACGCCTCCACTTGGGCCGTGGTCACCGTCAAGAGCTTGTCCGTGTCGGAAAAGTGTTGCGCCGCACCAAAGGCCTGAGCCGCGTGCGCACACAAATCACCCACGGTGTAGAGCGCCTCGATCCCACTTTGGGCGGCATAAGCGCCCACTTCGGCGTGAAACTCAGCGCCTTGGTTGCCCACTTCACCCATGTCACCCAAAACCAGCAAACGCGGCGCAGGCAATTCGGCGAGCACATCGATGGCGGCGCGAACCGAATCGGGGTTGGCGTTGTAGGTGTCATCCACCAAAGTGATGTCATGGGCTGAGGTGTGCAACACCAGTGCACGCGAGCGGCCCTTGACAGGTTCAAATGCGATCAAGCCTTGCGCCACTGCGGCCAATGGCACGCCCGCTGCCAGGGCGCAAGCACTGGCGGCCAAGGCATTTTTCACGTTGTGTCGACCGGCAATGTGCAGATGCACCGGGGCGGTTCCCTGTGCTGTTTTGAGGGTGAACTGCCAAGCCCCCGATTGCCAGACCACCACCGCCGATCGGACATCTGCGGGCTTCAAAGCCGCATCTGCGGCCATCGAAAAAGTGCGCTGGACACGTTGATCCGCCAAAGACTGCCAGACAGCGGTGAAGGCGTCATCCGACGGGAACACAGCCACACCGCCTTCAGGCAAGGCTTGCAGCACGGCGCCGTTCTCATGCGCCACCGCCTCGACCGTGCCCATGAACTCCTGGTGTTCACGCTGTGCGTTGTTGACCAGTGCCACTGTCGGTTGGGCCAACTGCGCAAGGTAAGCGATTTCGCCAGGATGGTTCATGCCCAGCTCCACCACAGCCACGCGGTGGTGGGCACGTAAATTGAACAAGGTCAGCGGCACCCCGATGTCATTGTTCAAATTGCCCTGGGTTGACAACGCAGCGTCACCCGCATGGGCGCGCAAGATGCTGGCGATCATTTGCGTCACGGTGGTTTTTCCATTGCTACCGGTCACCGCAATCAAGGGAAGATCGAACTGCGAACGCCAGCCTGCGGCCAACTCGCCCAAAGCGATGCGCGCATCGGGCACCACTAGGGCGGGCAAACCGTGCGCAGCAGCTTGCCCCTCGCCAGACGCTTCGCACACCACCGCCACAGCACCTTGTGCTTTGGCTTGGGCCATGAACTGGTTGCCATCAAACCGCTCACCGCGCAAAGCGACAAACAAATCGCCAGGCTGCACGCTGCGGCTGTCGGTGTGCACGCGGTCGGCGACCACGCCCTGGAGGTTCACGCCTCGGGCTTGGCTGAGCCAGTTCAGGGCCAGCGCCAAGTTCAACCGCATCGACGTTGTGGCGTTCATGCAAGCACCCCTTGATGCTGGGCAGCGCGTTGTTGCAAGGCCATGCGGACATGCGCCTCGTCCGAGAACGGATGCCGCACACCCATGATCTCTTGCGTTGTTTCATGGCCCTTGCCTGCCACCAAGATCACATCTTGATCAGCCGCTTGGGCCAGTGTCTGGGCGATCGCCACAGCCCGGTCAAGCTGGACTTGGGCCTGCTGGGGGTTTCGCAAACCCGCCACCATGGCCGCCACAATGGCTTCGGCTTGCTCTGATCGGGGGTTGTCACTGGTCAACACCACTTGGTCAGCGGCTGCTTCGGCGGCGGCAGCCATCCATGGTCGTTTGCTGCCGTCGCGGTCCCCGCCGCAACCGAACACGCACCACAGACGCCCACCCCGGAGTTGAGCTTGTGAGCGCAAGGCGGCCAAGGCGTGCGCGATGGCATCGGGTGTGTGGGCATAGTCGACCACCACCAAGGGCAAATTCAGTTCTCCCTGTGCGTCCGTATGGGACACGCCAAGGCTCACACGCTGCATGCGTCCAGGCACAGCGCTCAGGTGCGCACAAGCACGGACACTGGCCAACAAATCAAAACCCAGCGCACGCAAACTGCCGATCACACCCAGCAGGTTGTCGATGTTGTACTCACCCATCAAGCGCGTGTGCAGGGTTTGCACCTCATCGCCTTCCATCACTTCAAAAGCCAAGCCATCGGCATGGGGCAAGGCCCGTGCCTGCAAACGCGCCGGTGAATGGCCTGCCGGGTTCTTGGAGCAGGTCCAGACCTGGAGGGGGCCTGCCTGCAGTTGTTGGGCCAACGCGGCCCCTTGCGCATCGTCGATGTTGATGACAGCGGCCTGCAAACCCGCCCAGTCAAACAGGGCCGCTTTGGCAGACCAATAAGTCTCCATGTCGCCGTGGTAATCGAGGTGGTCTTGGGTGAAGTTGGTGAACACCGCCACGCGAATCCGTGTACCGTCCAAGCGGTGCTCGGCCAAGCCGATGGATGAGGCTTCGATGGCGCAATGCGTCACGCCAGCGTCGGCAAAAGTTCGGAATTGCCGCTGCAGCAAAACCGGGTCGGGTGTGGTCATGCCGGTGCTCACCAAATGCGGCAACTGCCCCACACCCAAGGTGCCCACCAAACCACACGCTTGTTGCAAAACAGGCGATGACAGGGCTTGTGCCAACCACCACGCCGTGGAAGTTTTGCCGTTGGTCCCGGTCACGGCCAACACGTTCAAAGCCTGGCTGGGTTGCGCGTAATAAGCATCGGCCACCCAGCCGGTCTGCGCTTTGAGGCCTGTCATGCACGCCAACTTGCCCTCCACTTGGGGAGCTTGCAACCCTGCCAACCAAGGGCTGTGGTCAAGTTCCTCCATCAAACAAGCCGCGGCCCCTTGCGCCAAAGCTTGGGCCAGATAACGACGGCCATCGGTGGCAGCGCCTGGCCAGGCGATGAACCCGTCGCCCTCTTGAACCAAACGGCTGTCGGTGCGCAACTCCCCCTTGACCTGCGTGCGCAGCCAACGGGCGGCTTCAGGGACGTTGTGCAGCACCTGCATCAGAACGACTCCTCGACCGATTTGGCCACGATTTGGGGCTTGACCGCCATGTCGGGCTGCACACCCATCATGCGCAAAGTTTGCTGCACGGTTTGACTGAACACGGGCGCTGCGACGTCACCGCCGTAATAGCGGCCATTGCTGGGCTCGTCGATCATCACGGCCACCACGATGCGCGGCGCTTCGATGGGCGCCATACCGACAAAAAAACCGCGGTATTTTTTACCCGCATAGCCCTTGCCTTCTTGCTTGTGGGCTGTGCCGGTTTTACCGCCCACGGAGTAACCCATGGTTTGCGCTTTTTGTGCCGTACCACCAGGGCCTGCGGCCATTTGCAGCATCTTGCGCATGGATTTGGCGTTCTCTGCGCTGAAGACCCGCACGCCTTGCACCTGCTGCTCGGCCTTCATGAGGGTGGCAGGAACAACTTCACCGTCGCGTGCAAAAACGGTGTACGCCCGCGCCACTTGGAACAAGCTGCCCGAAATGCCGTAGCCGTAGCTCATGGTGGCCTGCTCAATCGGACGCCATGTTTTGTAAGGCCGCAAACGGCCACTCACCACACCCGGGAAAGGCAGCTGCGGTTTTTGCCCAAAGCCCACTTGCGCAAACATTTCCCACATTTCGCGAGGCTGCAACTGCATCGCCATTTTCACGGTGCCCACGTTGCTCGATTTCTGAATCACCTCATTGACCGTCAACACGCCGTGCGGGTGGGCATCGGAAATGGTCGAGCCCGTGATGGTGATGCGACCAGGGGCCGTCTGAATGGGCGTTTCGGGTTTGACCAAGCCTTTTTCCAAAGCCAGCGCCACCGCAAAGGGCTTCATGGTCGAGCCGGGCTCAAAGGTGTCGGTCAAGGCACGGTTACGCAACTGCTCACCGCTCAGGTTGACACGTTTGTCGGGCGAATAGCTGGGGTAATTGGCCAGCGCCAAGACTTCGCCTGACTGGGCGTCCAGCACCACCACGCTGCCCGCCTTGGCCTTGTGTTCCAGGACCGCTTCACGCAATTTTTGGTAAGCAAAGAACTGGACCTTGCTGTCGATGCTCAGTTGCAAGTCTTCACCATCCACGGGCGGCACGGTCTCACCCACGTCTTCAACGACACGGCCCAAACGGTCCTTGATCACACGGCGCGAACCCGCCTTGCCCGACAGTTGTTTTTGAAACACCAACTCCACGCCTTCTTGGCCTTGGTCTTCCACGTTGGTGAAGCCCACAATGTGTGCAGCCGCCTCGCCCTCGGGGTACAAGCGCTTGTACTCCTTGATGTCGTACACGCCCTTGATGCCCAGTGCCAAAATTTGCTTGACCACAGGCTCATCCATTTGCCGGCGCAGCCAGACAAAGGTTTTTTCATCGTCCTTGAGCTTCTTGTCCAGATCGGCGGGCGACATGTCGAGCAAGCGGGCCAATTCACGCAGCTTGGCAGGGTCGCGCTCGATGTCCTCTGGGTTGGCCCAGATGCTGGGCGCAGGCACGCTGGAGGCCAACAACATGCCATTGCGGTCGAGCACACGGCCCCTGTTGGCCGGCAAGGTCAGGGTACGGGCAAAACGCACCTCGCCCTGGCGCAGGAAAAAATCGTTGGCAAACACCTGCACATAGGCCGCGCGGGCGATCAAACCCGTGAAACCCAGGGCAATGGCCGCCACAATGAATTTGCTGCGCCACACGGGCGTCTTGCTGGCCAGCAATGGGCTGGACGAGAGCTGGACGCTGCGGCTCATGGACGCGCCTCCTGCACGGCAGGTGCAGCACCGGGCCGGCTCACGTACTGGGTGATGCCGGGAGAGGCTGGGCGCATTTGCAATTGCTGCCGCGCAATTTGTTCAACCCGCAAAGGCGTGGCCTGTGCGCGCCGCTCGACCTGCAGGCGGTCGTGATCGACTTCCAGCCGTTTGGCTTCTTTGTTGGCCGACTCGAGCGCCATGAACAAACGGCGTGTTTCATACTGGCTGTGCACCAAAGCCAGCGCACTGACCAGCACGGCCAGCAACAAAAAGATGCTCAAGCGGGTCATGCGGGCACCTCGGTGCGCTCGGCCATGCGCATGATGGCGCTGCGCGAGCGGGGGTTGCCTCGGACCTCGGCTTCGCTGGGACGGATGCGGCCATGGGTCTTCAAGCGCATCTTGACCGGCTCGGCAAAAGGCACACGGCGATCGACCACTTCTTTGGAGTGCTTGGCCATGAACTGTTTGACGATGCGGTCCTCCAGCGAATGGAAGCTGATGACCACCAAACGGCCACCCGGCGTCAAGACCTGCAAACTCGCGTCTAACGCTTGTTCGAGCTCCGCAAGCTCTGCGTTGATGAAAATCCGAAAAGCCTGAAATGTCCGCGTTGCAGGGTTCTGGCCCGGCTCGCGAGTTTTGACCGTGTCAGCCACGAGCTGGGCCAAATCGGTGGTGGTTGAAATTGGGCCCCGCTCTTGTCGGCGAGCCACAAGCGCCTTTGCAATCTGAAAAGCAAACCGTTCTTCGCCATAGTCACGTATCACCTCCGTGATTTGATCCACCTCAGCGGTGGCCAGCCAATCGGCCACACTTTGACCGCGCGTGGTGTCCATGCGCATGTCCAGCGGGCCGTCAAAACGAAAAGAAAAACCCCTCTCGGGGCTGTCAATTTGGGGGGAGCTGATGCCCAGATCCATCAAGACACCATCGACACTGCCGGGGGGCAGTTCACCCAGGTTCGAAAAGCCTTCATGGCGGATCGAAAAACGGCTGTCTGCCAGGCGCTCAGCTGCCGCAATCGCCTCGGGGTCTTTGTCAAAAGCTTGCAAGCGCCCTTGGGCCGACAAGCGCGAAAGGATCAGGCGGGAGTGCCCACCGCGGCCAAACGTGGCGTCCACGTAAGTCCCGTCGAGCCCAGCAGATGCTTGCAGCAGTTCGTCCACAGCCTCATTCAAGAGCACGGTGGTGTGGGTCAATACGGCGTCGGTCATGGCATTCAGAACGAAAAGTCCTTGAACACATCGGGCATGTCGCCCTGCATGGCCTGCGCTTCTTGCGCGTCGTAAGTGGCTTTGTCCCACAACTCAAAGTGGTTGCCCATGCCCAGCAGCATGGTGTCTTTGGCAATGCCTGCGGCCTGACGCAACTCCGGGGAAATCAACACACGCCCTGTGCCGTCCATCTCGACATCCATGGCATTGCCCAGAAAGATCCGTTTCCACCACTGCGCAGACATGGGCAGCTGAGCAATGCGCTCACGGAACTTTTCCCACTCGGGGCGGGGGAACACCATCAGGCAGCCGTGGGGGTGCTTGGTGATCGTCAGCTGACCCTGCGCGTTGGCGCTCAGGACGTCACGGTGCCGGGTCGGTACAGACAACCGCCCTTTGGCATCCAGACTCAGCGATGAAGCCCCTTGAAACACAGAAATGACCTTTTTCAGTTGAAAAGCACCAGCAGAGACACTTTTCCCCACTTAATTGCACTTTTTTGCACTGTATCAGGAATTCAGCGCAACTCAACCGGTGTAGATCGTTTTTTTTCAATGAAATCAATGGCTTAGCGTTGAAATTGAAGCCAGCTACAAGCGAATTTTCTTTGTAAATTAGGCACTTACGGAGGGCAATGAAAGTAACCTGTGAAGGATTTAAAAAAACGAAAAATAAGCCATCCAACAAATCTGTCAGCGTTTTTCCGACGCACCCGCCCGTCTGCGGTCGTAAAAAAACCCCTGGGAAGGGGCTTTTTTACGAATGCGCCAACCCGTGTGCACTCAATCACCAAACATTTTCTGCTTCAACTCTCGACGCTGCTGGGCTTCCAGGGACAAGGTGGCGGTGGGACGGGCCAACAAACGGCCGACGCCAATGGGCTCACCCGTCTCGTCGCAATAGCCGTATTCGCCACCGTCAATCAAAGCGATGGATTGCTCGATCTTTTTCAGCAACTTGCGCTCGCGGTCACGGGTGCGCAGTTCAAGCGCATGCTCTTCCTCGATCGTGGCGCGGTCTGCCGGATCGGGCACGACCACCGTGTCTTCTCGCAAATGTTCGGTGGTGGCGCCCGCACTGTTCAAGATGTCCTGCTTCAAAACCGACAGCTTGCGTCGGAAGTAGGCCATCTGAACGTGGTTCATGTACTCATCGTCGGACATGGCCAAGATTTCGGCATCGGTCAATGCCTCCACGGGCTTGTTTTTCCAGTTGTTGGCCAGTTTGGGGTCTTTCTTGATGGGCACGAAAGGCATGGAAACGACGGCCACAGGCGTGGTCGGCATGAAACTGGATTTGGCCGCGGTGGAGGCCACCGCTGGCGGCAAGGAAGGCACCGTGATTTGGGCCAAACGCGCCGAAGGCCGTGTCGCACGGACCAATTGATCGGGCGCTGCGGGAGACGGTGCGGCAGGTGCTGCCATCGTTTCGACCACTGGGGCTGGCGCAGGCGTCGGCGCCGCCACTTTTTTAACTGTCATAGATTTCGCTTCAGGTACGGGGGTCGCCTTTTTAAGAGACGACGCGGGAGCCACCTTGCCCTTGGCGGCAGGTGTTGGCTTGGAGGCTGCAGCAACCGGTTTGGAAGCGGGCGCAGCAGCTTTTGTTTTGGCAGCAGGCAACTTGGAAGTGGCCGCAGATGTCTTGGTTTTGCTTGGGGACTTGGCAGCTGGAGGCGCCGCTTTGGGTTTGGACACCGCGAGAGGCTTTGCTTTGGCCTGGCTCACCGCTTTCACGGCGGGTTTGGCTTTGACAACGACGGGCTTTTTGGCGGGCGCGGCTTTCACAGCCACTGCTTTTTTAGCCGGGGCAGTTTTGGCTGGCGCAGACTTCTTGGCTGGCACAGCCTTCTTGGCTGGCACTGCCTTCTTGGCTGCCGCCGCTTTGGCCGAGGTGTTTTTCACAGGGGCCGCCACTTTTTTCTTCGGGGTCGTCACGTCTTGTCTCCTAGCCGCGTGAAAAGGCAGGCCCAAACCTTTTGAATTGCAATTCAAACCCCTGCGCAGACCTGTTGGGGTTCAGAAACCGCCCGAAAAGGGGGAGGCTTCAGGCGGGCGATTGTAGCGATAAGAACGGTTGAAAAATGCCCCACCCAAGATTAAAGAGGGGATCACTGTGCATGGGCGCACCGAAATGGCCGTGCACACCTTGGCCAGAACAAGACCCGAGCCCGGTCACACCAGGCACTGCTCCAGGCCCTGGAGCAAGATGTCTTTGGGCAAATCGATGCCAATGAACACCATTTTGCTGGTTTTGACTTCGCCATCGGCCCACATGGGGCCCAAATCGCTGCCCATCAGCTGGTGGACGCCCTGGAAAATCACCTTGCGCTCGGTGCCACGCATGTTCAACACCCCTTTGTAGCGCAGCATGCGTGGGCCGTAAATGTTGACGATGGCCCCCAGAAAGTCTTCCAGCTTGGCCGGATCAAAGGCCTTGTCCGAGCGGAACACGAAGCTTTTCACGTCGTCATCGTGGTGATGGTGGTGGCCTTGCCCGTGGGCTGGGTCGTGCTGGTGAGAGGGGTGGTCGCAGTGCTCGCCGTGCGCATGGTCGTGGTCGTGCTGGTGGGACGGGTGGTCGCAGTGCTCGCCGTGGGCATGGTCGTGACCGTCTTCTTTGAGGAAGTCCGGGTCGATGTCCAGCTTGGCATTCAGGTTGAAGCCTTTGAGGTCAAACACCTCAGACAGGGCCACCTCACCGAAATGCACCACTTTTTGCGGGGCACGCGGGTTCATGTGCTTCAAGCGGTGTTGCAGGGCGTCCAGCTCTTGGGGCGAGACCAAGTCGGCCTTGCTGATGAAAATCTGGTCGGCAAAGCCCACCTGACGACGCGCTTCCTGGCGGTCGTTGAGCTGTTGGGCCGCGTGCTTGGCGTCCACCAGGGTCAAAATCGAATCCAGCAGGAAGGTCTCGGCAATCTCATCGTCCATGAAGAAGGTCTGCGCCACCGGGCCGGGGTCGGCCAAGCCGGTGGTCTCGATGACTATGCGGTCAAAGTTGAGCAAACCCTTGCGGCGCTTGGCGGCCAGCAGTTGCAAGGTCACGCGCAGGTCTTCTCGGATGGTGCAGCAGATGCAGCCATTGCTCATCTGGATGATCTGCTCGTCGGTGTCCGAGACCAGGATGTCGTTGTCGATGTTTTCTTCGCCAAACTCGTTCTCGATCACGGCTATTTTTTGGCCGTGGGCTTCGGTCAGCACGCGCTTGAGCAAGGTGGTTTTACCCGAGCCCAGAAAGCCGGTCAGGATGGTGGTGGGGATCAGGGACATGGCGCGGTTCCAGTTCAGGACAAAAAAACAAGAGTTGGGGAGTGTAGCGACGAATTCAAACGCCGAACGCGCTCCACCGTCATGGCCTTACAGCGCGCCCATCGGGCCTGACCGAACGCTCACTTGCGCTTGGCGCGGGGGTGGGCGGCGTCGTAGGTTTTGGCCAGATGCTGAAAATCCAGCCGCGTGTAGACCTGGGTGGTGCTGATGTTGGCGTGGCCCAACAACTCTTGCACGGCCCGCAAGTCGCCACTGGACTGCAACACATGGCTGGCAAAAGAGTGGCGCAGCATGTGGGGGTGCACCGGGGTGGCCAGACCCGCGAGCAGGCTGCGGCGCTTGAGGCGCTGCGCCACACCGCGGGGCGTGAGGCGCGTGCCATGCCGCCCAGGAAAGAGTGCCAAGGCCAAAGGCGATGCCCCTTTGACGGGCTGCGCCAGCATGCCGGTCAACTGCGGGCGCACGGCCAGCCAATGCGTCAGCGCTTCCATGGCCGCACGCCCCAAAGGCACGGTGCGGCGCTTGCTGCCTTTGCCTTGCACCTGCACCTCGGCATTGGGCAAATCGATCCAGCCGCGCCCCGCACGGGCCGCCTCGGTGCTGGCCACCACGTCCAGCCCGGTCAGCTCGGCAATGCGCAGGCCGCAGCCGTAGAGCAACTCGACCATGGCCGAGTCCCGGGCTTCCAGCCAGGGGTCGTCGTTGTCCTCTTCGTGCTCGGCCAATTGCACCGCTTCGTCCACGCCCAGCGCTTTGGGCAGGGGCTTGGCCACGCGCGGGGCACGCACATCGGCCACCGGGTTGTGCGGGACCAGGCCTTCGCGCCCCAGCCAGGTATAAAAGCCACGCCAACCCGACAAGATGAGGGCAATGCCCCGCCCGCTGCGCCCAGCGCTGTGCATCTGCGCCACCCAGCGGCGCACATGGCCACTTTGCACTTGCAGCAAAGGCACTTGGGAGGCCAAAGCCATCTCGGCCAGGCGCATCAAATCGAGCTGGTACAAGGTGCAGGTGCGTTGGGCCAAGCGCTTTTCAAAGCGCACGTGGTCCAGATAACGGGACACCAGCGGGTCGGTGGCCGCCTCATCGGCCATGGCAGCGTTGGACATGGCCGCGTCCGGCACCGTTCAAGCCTGTGGCTTTTGCAGGACCGACAAAGCCGCGCCCGCCAGCTCGGCCAGGCGCTCGAGCAGATCGGTGCCCATTTGGCTGTTGAAGCGCTGCGCATCCGGCGAAGCCAGGACCAGCAAGCCGAAAGCGGGCTGACCGGGTGCCGCACGCAAAGCGAGCAGCGCAACAGAAGCCGCCTGCGTCGGTTGGTCCAGCCACTGCACGGCTTCGTAACCCGAGTTCGGTCCCACATAAGGACGGTCCAGTGAGGTGGCCAGCACCTGCACCGCCTCGGTCACGCCCTGTGCATAAGCCGACTGCGCATGCTCGCCTTGCAGCGACCACAGGCGCAAAGCCACCTGCGGCACCTGAAACAGCTCGCGGATGTTGTCCACAGAGGACGCCGCCAGTTGGTCATGCGGCGTCACCAGCAACTCACAAGACCAGCGGTGCAGCTTGTCGGTGAGGATCATGTTCTCGTTGCCGTGCCGAATCATGTCCATGATGCGGTGCTCCAGGCCCTTGATCTTGTCACGCAACATTTGCGCTTGGCGCTCTTGCAAGCCCACCGTGCGGTGGCTTTGCGGGTGCGTCAGCTGCACCGTGGCCAACAGCGAGGCATGGCGCTCAAAAAAGTCCGGGGTGTTGACCAAATAGTCGGCGATGTCGTCTTCGGTGATCGGGCTCATGGGTTCAGGCGTCGTCATGGGAGGCTCCAGAAATTCAGTGGGTCAAAGTGAGTCAGGCACATCGATGCTGCCCTCAAAAACAGAAGTGGCCGGACCGGTCATCAACACCGAGCTGTCGGCCTGACCCGCCCACTCGATGGTGAGCACGCCGCCGTGGGTCTGCACATCCACAAGTGGCTCAAGCCAGCCCTGACGGATGCCGGCCACGACGGCTGCGCAGGCGCCCGTGCCGCAAGCCAAGGTCTCGCCCGCGCCGCGCTCGAACACCCGCAGCTTGATTTGGCTGGGCGAGACGATCTGCATGAAGCCCGCATTCACCCGGTTGGGGAAAGCGGGGTGATGTTCGATCAACGGCCCTTGGGCCAGCACCGGGAACGTGTCCACGTTGTCCACGCGCTGCACCGCATGCGGGTTGCCCATGGACACCACGCCCACGCGGGCGATGCCCCAATCACCCAAGGCCAAATCGAACACGGGCCAGCCATTGACTTGGTCGCTGATCAGTCCGATGGGGTTGAAAGGCACGCGGTCCCAATCAAACACAGGGGGGCCCATGTCCACCGTGACGCGGCCGTCGGGGTTCATGCGCAGCTCGATCTCGCCATGCTGCACCTTCACGCGCACGGTGTTTTTGTCGGTCAGATTTTTGTCGCGCACATAGCGCACAAAGCAACGGGCCCCGTTGCCGCAGTGCTCCACCTCGCCGCCGTCGGCGTTGTGGATCACGTATTCAAAATCCAGTCCAGGTGCAGGCGAAGGCCGCACGCTCAGGATCTGGTCGGCCCCCACGCCAAAGTGGCGGTCGGCCAAAAAGCGGTACTGGGCTGTGCTCAGGCCCAAGCGGCCGCGCGTCTCGTCGAGCACGACAAAATCGTTGCCGGCGCCTTGCATCTTGGTAAAACGGATGTGCATGTCTGGGATTATCGCCCGGGGATGGGGCGCCAGCCGCCTGATAATGGGGCATGGCACGCACATCCCAACTCCTACACCCCCAACGTGAACCTGCGCCCCTGCGCCCCGCGGCCACCGTGCTGCTGCTGCGCGATGGGCCGCAAGGCATCGAAGTGCTGATGACACGCCGCTCCATGACGGCCAGTTTCGCGCCTGGGGCCTATGTGTTCCCGGGCGGCGGGATCGACCCGGCCGACGCACAGGCGCACAACATGGCCACTCGCCGCCCCAAGCAAAGCGACTTGCACCTGACGCAAGCGATTGCCGCCATCCGCGAGAGCTTTGAAGAACTGGGCATTTTGTTCGCCCGCCATGCCGACGGCCGCTGGGCCAACAACAGCGACATTGCGCACATTGACCGCAAAGCCGCTTTCGCGCCACAGTGCCAGGCCCGGGGTCTGACACTGGCCGCCGATCAGGTCTTCGTGCTGGCCCACTGGATCACCGACCGTGACCTGCCGCGCCGCTTTGATGTGCCCTTTTTGGTGGCCCGCATGCCCGAAGGCCAAACCCCGGTGGCCGACGAGTCCGAACAGTTCGAGCCGGTCTGGGTGCGCCCGGCCGACGCGCTGGCCCGGCACGAAGCGGGAGATTTTTTCATGGTCTACCCGACCATCCGCACGCTCGATCGCCTCAAAGCCTTTGCCAGCGTGGACGCGGTGCTGCAAGCCTGCGCCGTGAACGACGAGCCCCTGTGGACCAGCTGCCCCCGCGCAGGCTGGCTGGCGGGCAACGAAGCGCGTTACATGGAGCACGAAGCCCCGTTTGGCGAGCTGGCCCTGGTCACGCCCGACGGGCAAATCCACCACCACCTGGACTGGCAGACCGACCATCCCGTCCCGTTGCTGAAGAACGTGCAGCGCCTCACCGCCCCCAACCCCGGCGTGATGACGGGCCCCGGCACCAACAGTTATTTGGTGGGCGACCCGGACACGGGTTACATCGCCATCGACCCCGGCCCGGCCGACAACGAGCACCTGCAGCGCCTTTGGCGTGCCGCAGGCGGTCAAATCAAAGCCATTGTCTGCACCCACTCACACCCCGACCACTCCCCCGGCGCCGCCCCGCTGCAGGCGCTGTGCACCCTCAAGCCGCCCATTCTCGGCCTGGCCTCCAAGCCCACGGCCCGCGTCAACAGCCGCTTCACACCGGAGCGCGAGCTGGCCGATGGCGAAAAACTGGTGCTGCAAGGCATGGGGGTGGACGGTGCAATCACCCACACCCTGCGGGTGGTGCACACCCCTGGCCACGCGGCCAACCACCTGTGTTTGGTGCTGGAAGAAGACGGCCTGCTGTTTTCGGGCGACCACGTGCTCAACGGCAGCACCACGGTGATTGACCCACCCGACGGCCACATGGGCGACTATTTGGACTCGCTGGACAAACTGGCATCGGCCTGTGAGGCCGGAAACATCGAGTTCATCTTGCCCGCGCATGGCCATGTGCTGGGCTTTGCGCACCAGGCCATCACGCACCTGAAAGCGCACCGACTCAAGCGCGAGGCCAAAATTGCCGCCGCCATGCAGGCCCTGCCCCAGGGCAGCCTGCAGGAATGGGTGGAAAAAGCCTACGACGACGTGCCCTCCCGGCTTTGGCCCGTCGCGGCCCGATCGCTCCAAGCACATGTGGACCACATCCGCGAACAAGCCATGTCTTGATTCGTTTTGAGATTGAATGAAAGCATTGATGATTTCCTCTGAAGAAGGCATCCGCCTGGCCAAACGCGTGGCCGCGGAGCAAAACTGCTCACGCCGCGAAGCCGAAGCCTTGATCGTGGCGGGTGGCGTGCGCGTGGCCAACCAAGTGGTGACCGATCCGGCCCGGCGTGTCCGCGAAGAACAAACCGTGTTGGTGAACCGCCTGGTCTCCATGGCCGCCCTGGCGCCCATGACCTTGGTGCTGTTCAAACCTGCGCACCGGGTGGCCAACCTGGCCTGGCTGCAAGACACCGCAGGCCTCAAAGCCGCCCAGCCCGGCATGTGGGGGCCTGAACGCTTGGCCAAAATGCAAATGCCTTTGCCATTGGCCAAACCCGCCAGCGGGCTGTGCATCTTCACGGACGATGTGGCCGTGCTGCGCCACTTGGAAGACCGCCGCAGCCCGATGGAACAGGAGTGGATGGCGACGGTGGGCGGTGAAGTGCCCGAGCGCCTGATCAAGGCCCTGAACGGGCCGGGTATCCGCGCCAGCATCAACCGCCAGACAGACACCCTCACGGTGCTGCGCATCGCGGGCAAAGACATTGACGGGCTGGAATTGGGCCGATGGCTGGACGAACAATGCCCACTGCAGGACTTGCGCCGCCAACGGGTGGGCCGTTTGGGCTTGGCGCCCTTGGCGTCTGGCCAGTGGCGGCAGCTGGAAGGCTATGAGCGGTTTTAGTTGATTTCCGACAAAAACACACAGGATTTACCCTTGAAATCCAACGGGCAATCCCCATTTGTGTCAAGACTCTGAGAAAATTACCGTTCAGTCACACTCTTGCGATCGCCGCAAGCCGTGACCAGGGTCATGCCCCAGAGGGCCTGTCCAAAGAAACAAGGAAACCACCATGCGTTTGAGCACCAAAAGCCGATTTGCCGTCACCGCAATGATCGACGTGGCACTGCGCGAAGACCGCGGTCCTGTCTCGCTGGCTGCCATCAGCGTCAGGCATCAAATTTCGCTGTCCTATCTGGAGCAGCTGTTCAGCAAGCTGCGCCAGCATGGCTTGGTCGAAAGCACCCGCGGCCCCGGCGGCGGTTACTCGCTGTCACGGCATGCTGAAAAAATCACCATGGCCGACATTGTGGGCGCTGTCGATGCGCCCTCTGAAGAGGAAGTTGCCGCCGAAGGCGGTTGGATGAACAGCGATCTGTGGGCCAGCCTGAATGAAAAAATGCTGACCCATTTGCAATCGATCAGCCTGCGCCAATTGGTGGCCGAGCAACGCACCAAAGGCGTCACGGTCGAGCCAGCGCCTGCGCCTGCCGTCAAACGCGGCGTGTTTGCCAAACCGAAAAGCACCCTCAAAATCACGGCGCCCAATTCGGTGTTTGCCCTGGGGGCGAGCCTGATGCCATCTCGCGGTTGATGGGCTTTTGAGCCACCCACCCCAAAACCCGCTTCGGCGGGTTTTTTGTGGCCTGAACTCGCTTGCGGTGGAAAGCTGCCCCTGCAGCCGAATGCCTGCAACACTGCCACAGCCACGATTCGCGAGCGGGGGCTCGCTCCCACTTGGACACAAGCATGGCCTGCAGCTGGGCTTTGTGGGAGGCTGCCCCTGCGGGAGAATCTTTGTGGAAGGCTGCCCCTGCAGCCGAATGGGTTTGAAAAGTGTGAAGCTCGCCGATAAGCCGGATTCTGTGCACAGCGGTGACCCGCTGCGTGACCGCCATTACTCTGGGCCGGGGGTCGCCCACCCGGCTCGATGCTACCTACCCGCCAACTCACCCCGCGGAACCACAGGGAGAAGGGATGCGGCGAACCGCGCCCCTTCAGGAAGGCCTACTTGGTATTGCTGCGCGTAGAGATTGCCCGTTTCACCCGAACTCAATCGGCTCGTCTCTGTTGCTCTGATCCTCACCTCACGGTGGAGAGGCGTTGCCTCCTACGCTGTCCTGTGCAGTCCGGACGTTCCTCCAGTGCTTCCTTTCGGAAATTGCACCAGCGACGGTCTGGCGAGCTTCACGCCCCGATTATCGCCCAGCCCATGCTTTTTAGCTCAGAAGGCGCCTGAGCTGCCTGAGATAATGGCGGCTTCTTGCTTGATAACCACAAGCCACAGAGGTAGCCATGATCCGGATTTCAGAACTCAAACTTCCCTTGTCGGCTTTGCCGATGGAAGTGCGCCGCGCCGCCGATGCACCCTCCGAGACCGACGAAGACCGTCTGCCCACGCCACACCCCATCGCAGCCTTGCGCCAATTGGCCGCTCAAGCACTGGGCGTGGCCACCACCGACATCGCCACGCTGCACGTGTTCAAGCGCAGCTTTGACGCCCGCAAAGCCGATTTGCGTGCGGTCTACATCGTGGACCTCTCGCTCTCCGACGCGCAGAGCGAAAAGCGCTTGTTACAACAGTTTGAAAAGCACCCCCACATTCAGCCCACGCCCGACATGGCCTGGCAAGCCCCCTGTCAGGCGCCGGCCCATTTCGGCGCTGCGCAAGGCGAACGCCCAGTGGTGGTGGGCTTTGGGCCGTGCGGCATGTTCGCAGCCCTGGCTTTGGCGCAAATGGGCTTCAAACCCATCGTGCTCGAGCGCGGCAAACCCGTGCGTGAACGCACCCAAGACACCTGGGGCCTGTGGCGCAAGAAAGTGCTCAACCCCGAGAGCAATGTGCAGTTTGGCGAGGGCGGTGCTGGCACTTTTTCTGACGGCAAGCTCTACAGCCAGATCAAGGACCCGCGCCATCTGGGCCGCAAGGTGATGGACGAATTCGTCAAAGCCGGAGCGCCAGCCGACATCCTGTACGCGGCGCACCCGCACATCGGCACCTTCAAGCTGGTCAAAGTGGTGGAGCACATCCGCGAGCAAATCATCGCGCTGGGTGGCGAAATCCGCTTTGAGCAGCGCGTGAGCGATGTGCTGCTCGCGCCCACTGCTGAGGGGCAGCAGCTCACAGGACTGCAGGTGCAAGACCTGCGCACAGGCCAAATCCAGACCCTGCACACGCGTCACGCGGTCATGGCCTTGGGCCACAGTTCGCGCGACACCTTTGTCATGCTGCACCGACGGGGTGTGGCCATGCAAGCCAAAGCGTTTTCGATTGGCGTGCGCATCGAGCACCCCCAAAGCGTGATCGACCAAGCCCGTTGGGGGCGGCACGCGGGTCATCCGCTGCTCGGTGCAGCCGACTACAAACTGGTGCACCACGCCCAAAACGGCCGTGCGGTTTACAGCTTTTGCATGTGTCCTGGCGGGACGGTGGTGGCGGCCACCAGCGAACCAGGCCGTGTGGTCACCAACGGCATGAGCCAGTATTCGCGCAACGAACGCAACGCCAACGCAGGCATGGTGGTGGCCATTGACCCACCCGACTACCCGCTGGACACCACCGCTTGGCAAGCCGCCTTTGGCCCAGCAGAGGGCTTGGCCTTGGCCCAAGAGGCCCAGGCCTTGGCCAAACTGCAGCCGCCCCAAGCACACCCCTTGGCCGGCATCGTGCTGCAGCGCCAACTCGAGACCCGCGCCTTTGAAGTGGGCGGCAGCAACTACGAAGCACCCGGCCAATTGGTGGGCGACTTTTTGGCGCAACGCCCCTCCACCGCCTGGGGCAGCGTGCAGCCGTCCTACAAACCCGGCGTGAAACTCGTCGACTTGGCGCAAGTGTTGCCGGGCTACGCGGTGGCCGCCATGCGCGAAGCACTGCCCGTGTTTGGCCGCAAGATCAAAGGCTACGACATGGCCGATGCCGTCATGACTGGGGTGGAAACACGCACCTCATCGCCCCTGCGCATCCCGCGCGGGCAAGACCACCAAAGCACCAACACCCAAGGACTCTACCCCGCAGGAGAAGGGGCCAGTTACGCAGGCGGCATCTTGTCTGCTGGGGTGGACGGCATCAAGGTGGCCGAGTCTTTGGCCCGCCACATCACCGGCTTGGCCTGAGCCGCCCCAGACCGCGTCTTTCAAGTCCAATCCAACGATCACCTCATGTCCACCACACCGCCACCCAACCCCCAAGCACGCAACCCTCTGCACGGCCTGACCTTGGAGACCATCGTCACCCAACTGGCCGATTTCTATGGTTGGGACGATCTGGGTCAACGCATCCAGATCCGTTGCTTCACCCACGAGCCCAGCGTGGGCTCCAGTCTCAAGTTTTTACGCAAAACCCCTTGGGCCCGTGAGAAGGTCGAAAGCCTTTACCTGTTCATGCTGCGCGAGCAAAAGAGACAAGCCTTGTGAAAGTCAGGGACTGGGCACGCGGCTCAATCCGACAACATCGTGCCCCGACACTTGGGCGCACCACAGCGGCACACATAACGCGCTTTCAGGGCCTCGGTCATGGGCTCGTCGCTGAACAGGCCATAGTCAAACGTCAGCTCTTCGCCTTTGAAAACAGGCCTGCGCGTCTGGATGAAAATTCGCCCTTTTCGCTCATCGGGCACGCAATTGGGCCGGCACGAATGGTTGATCCATTTGGAGTCGTTGCCGCCATACAGCGCATCGATCACCCGACCATCATTGAGGTGAAAGTAAAAGGTGTGGTCCGGGTTGCTGGCGTCATGCGGATGGCGGCGGATCGCCTCCGCCATGCTGATGACCTCGCCCACGTATTCGATCACCCGCTCGCCTGCAGCGATGTGGCGGGTCGCGAACACACCTTTGCCGTGCACGTCTGAAGAATGCACATGGATCGGGCTGGGGGCAGGCAGTGGGCTCAAAGTGACTTGTTTAGCAGGGTTCAATGCGGCAGGGCCTGACTATAAAGTCTTTGCGCAGCATCACGACAGCGACAGGCCCGCCAACGGGGCTCTGCTTTAATTTACCCACAGCGAAGCAAACACAAAGGCAAACAGCGATGTCACTTGTCATGGGTTGGGATGAATGGGCCAGTCACGATGCCGTGGGCCTGGCCGAACGGGTCAAGCGTGGCGAGCTGACGCCCACCGAGTTGGCCCGCCAGACGGCCGAGGGCATCGCCCTCGTCAACCCGACGCTGAGCGCCGTGGTCGAGGTGTTTGACGATCTGGTGAGCGCGCCCACACGCGACGGCATGAACCCCGAGGGGCCGTTTGCAGGCGTGCCCTACCTGATGAAAGATCTGGGCCCCACGCTCAAGGGCCGTTTGCAAGAGATGGGCTCGCGCTTGATGCGCGGCAACCGCTCGAGCGCCGACAGCTACCTGGCCGCTCGCATCAAGCAGGCCGGACTGAACGTGATCGGCCGCACCACCACGCCCGAGTTTGGCGTGTGCAGCTCGGCCGAAAACCCAGCCGTGTATGTGACGCGCAACCCTTGGGATGTGCAGTACACCACCTGTGGCTCGTCGGCAGGCACCGCGGCGGCTGTGGCAGCGGGTGTATTGCCCTTGTCGCACGCCACCGATGGCGGCGGCTCGATCCGCATCCCGGCAGGCTTCAACGGCAACATTGGCCTCAAGGCCTCGCGCGGCGTGTTCTCGATCGCGCCCGCGGCCTCAGACCTCACGGGTTTGGTCTCCACCCAAGGCTGCCACAGCCGCAGCGTGCGCGACACCGCCGCGTTTGTGGACCACTGCCGAGGCGGCGCACCAGGGGAGTTCATGCCTTATTGGTCGCCCGCCGAGCCCTACAGCCAGCTCATCCAGCGCGACCCGGGACGCCTGCGCATCGCCTTGTCACACGAATGGGGACACTACCGCGCCGTGCCGCACTTTGTGGCCGAGCTCGAAAAGGCCGGCCGTTTCTTGGAAAGCCTGGGCCACCACGTCGAATGGGCCCTGCCCCAAGTGGACCTGGAAGCCGCCTTTGCGGCGCAGACCACCTGCTACATCAGCAACTTTGCGCAAACCATCACCCACCTGATCAAGCCCCTGGGGCTGGAGCGGCCACCTGCAGACTTGGTGGAGCCGATCAACATCAAAATCTGGGAGGAAGGCCTCAAAACCAGCTACGCCGAACGCGCCCGCATGCAGGCCGTGTTCAACACCACCTCGCGCGGCTTTGGCGCGTTCTTCGAAAACTGGGACATCATCCTCACGCCCATCACCGCGCTGCCCACGCCCAAGCTGGGCACCACCGAGTACCTGACACTCAGCGACAACCCCTCGGTGTACGACTGGTTTGAGAACCTCTGGCAAAACTTTGCCTACACCCCGCTGTCGAACCTGTGCGGCATCCCCGGCATCTCACTGCCCATGGCCCAGCAGGACAACGGCCTGCCCCTGGGCATTCAGGCCCAAGCGCGGCAAGCCAACGACGGACTGCTGCTGCAACTGGCGGCGCAGATCGAACGGGCACTGGGAGGGAAGTGGAACGATGGGCGCAGACCGGGCGTGCATGTGACGCTGACCAGTCGGCCATAACCACAAGTCAAGCTTGCCCCACTGTCGTGGGCGACTTATTCCACCGTGACCGACTTGGCCAAATTCCTCGGCTTGTCCACATCCGTCCCGCGCGCACACGCAGTGTGGTACGACAACAACTGCAGCGGCACCACATGCAAGATGGGCGAGAGCACGCCGTAGTGCTCGGGCATGCGGATGACATTCACGCCTTCGCTGCTTTCTATTCTTGTGTCACCGTCGGCCAGCACATACAGCACACCGCCACGGGCACGAACTTCCTGCATATTGCTTTTCAGCTTTTCCAGCAGCTGGTCGTTGGGGGCCACCGTCACCACGGGCATGGCACTGGTCACCAGCGCCAGCGGGCCGTGTTTCAACTCACCCGCCGCATAGGCTTCGGCGTGGATGTAGGTGATCTCTTTGAGCTTGAGCGCGCCTTCGAGGGCGATGGGGTAGTGCGTACCCCGGCCGAGGAACAGCGCGTTTTCTTTGCTGGCAAATTCTTGTGACCAAGCGATGATTTGTGGCTCCAGCGCCAGCACGGCTTGCAGCGCGGCGGGCAGGTGGCGCATGGCTTTGATGTGCCCGGCCTCTTCTTCGTCGCTGAGGCGCCCTTTGGTCTGTGCCAGCGCCAGCGTCAGCAAAAACAGTCCGGCCAATTGGGTGGTGAAAGCCTTGGTGGAGGCCACCCCGATCTCGGCCCCGGCGCGGGTCACATACGCGTGTTTGCACTCGCGCACCATGGCGCTGGTGGACACGTTGCAAATGGTGAGCGTGTGCGCCATGCCCAGGCTTTGCGCGTGGCGCAAAGCGGCCAGGGTGTCGGCGGTCTCGCCGCTTTGGGTGATGGTGACGATGAGGGTGTTGGGGTTGGGCACCGATTCGCGGTAGCGGTATTCGCTGGCGATCTCGACCTGGCAGGGCACTTTGGCAATCGCCTCGATCCAGTACTTGGCCACGCAGCCGCTGTAGTAACTGGTGCCGCAAGCCAGGATCAACACGTTGTCAATGGCTTTGAATGTGGAATAAGCACCATCGCCAAACAGCTCGGGCGTGATGCCCTCCACGCCTTCGAGCGTGTCGGCAATCGCACGGGGCTGCTCGAAGATTTCCTTTTGCATGTAATGGCGGTAGGGACCGAGTTCGGCCGCGCCGCTGTGGGCGTGCACGGTCTTCACGGCGCGGGTCACGGCCTTGTGCTCGCGGTCCACCACCCAGTATTTGCCCAGCTGGATGTCAACCACATCGCCCTCTTCCAGGTACACGATCTGGTCGGTCACACCCGCCAATGCCATCGCGTCGCTGGCGAGGAATGTTTCGCCCTGACCCACGCCCAAGATGAGCGGCGAGCCTGCACGCGCACCGATCACGCGCTGCGGCTCGTCCTTGTGGAAGACGGCAATCGCGTAAGCGCCGTGCAACTGCCGGATGGCGGTTTTGACGGCTTCAAACAGGTCGCCGTCGTACACACTGTCGACCAGGTGGGCAATGACTTCGGTGTCGGTTTGGCTCAAAAACACATAGCCCTTGGCTTGCAGGGCGGCGCGCAGTTCTTCGTGGTTTTCGATGATGCCGTTGTGCACCAAGGCCACCTTGCCTGGCTTGGCGTCTGCCGCGCCCGTGCCGTGGCTGAAGTGCGGGTGCGCGTTGTGCACGGCGGGCACGCCGTGTGTGGCCCAGCGGGTGTGGGCAATGCCGGTGCCGCCTTCGATGTGATCGGCGCTGACCTGGTCCATCAGCTCGGCCACCCGCGCGGTGCTGCGGGCGCGCTGCAGGCCACCGGTGCCGCCGCTCAGGCTGGCCGCGTGAACGGCCACACCGCAGGAGTCATAACCCCGGTATTCGAGCCGTTGCAGGCCCTGCACGAGGATGGGAACGATGTTGCGGGAAGAAACTGCGCCGACGATGCCACACATGAGGGGCTCCTTCAAAGGGGGAATGGCGACGATGGTAGGCAAGCCACCAAAAAATATCCGATCAATTTTTTATTTATTGTGGTTTTTTATTTCACAAACCATGCATTGTGGAATTTAATTTCATTAAAATCTGTTTTATGGAATCCAATGAACTCGACGCCATCGACCTGCAGCTGCTGGACAGCCTGCAGCGCGACGCCAGCCTGAGCAATGTGGCGCTGGCCGAGAAAGTCAATGTCTCCCCCCCCACCTGCCTGCGCCGCGTCAAGCGCCTGGTGGAAGGCGGCTGGGTGGAGCGGCAGGTGGCCGTGCTCAGCAACGACCGACTCGCCGCCACGCTGGGGCATGGGATCACCGCCCTGGTTGAGGTGTCACTCGACCAACAAGGCAGCGAACACCTGGACGCCTTTGAAGCCCGCGCTGTGGCCAATGACGCGGTGCAACAGTGTTGGCGCGTCTCGCCTGGGCCGGACTTCATGCTGGTGGTGCAGACGCGCGATATGCCGCACTACTTGGCCCTCAGCCAAACCTTGTTCACGCAGGATGCCAATGTCCGCAATGTCAAAGCCTTCTTTGCAACCAAGCGGGCCAAGTTCACGACGACTTGGCCTGTGCTGAAACTGGCTGCGGTCTGAGTCCCCCAACAGGCCTTGGTGGGCGCGTGCGTCAGTGCGCGAATTTCAGCCGGGGCCACAGCGGGCATTCGGCCGCGGGGGCGGCCTCCCACGAAGACCGAGCACGGCGCTCATTCGGCCGCGGGGGCGGCCTCCCACAAAAAAGCGCCCTGGGGGATAAGGCCACGCCTGTGGGAGCGAGCCCCTGCTCGCGAATGCATGCTGCGAATGCCAGCCTCGAATGCAAGCAGCAGTAGGCCAAGCCTTCGGCGGCAGGGGCGGCCTCCCACAAAACCCGGGCACAGCGGGCATTCGGCCGCGGGGGCGGCCTCCCACAAAAAAGCGCCCTGGGGGATAAGGCCACTCCTGTGGGAGCGAGCCCCTGCTCGCGAATGCATGCTGCGAATGCCAGCCTCGAATGCAAGCAGCAGCAGGTCAAGCCTTCGGCCGCGGGGGCGGCCTCCTACAAAGTCGGAGCCACAGGACACATTCGGCCGCGGGGGCGGCCTCCCACAAAACCCGGGCACGGCGCTCATTCGGCCGCGGGGGCGGCCTCCCACAAAACCCGGGCACAGCGGGCATTCGGCCGCGGGGGCGGGCTCCCACATATTCTGGGGCGGGGTTGCTTATTTTTTCTTTTGTGGCCGCGCCCAGTTGGCGATGCTGACCTGCTTGCCGCGGGCCACGCTGAGCGCGCCCGGTTCGGTGCTCTTGGTGATGGTGGAGCCGCCGCCCACGGTGCCGCCTGCGCCAATCGTCACCGGGGCCACCAGCACGCAGTTGCTGCCAATGTGCACGTCGGACTCGATCACGGTGCGGTGCTTGTTGGCCCCGTCGTAGTTGGCGGTGATGCTGCCAGCCCCATAGTTCACGCGCTCGCCCACGGTGGCGTCGCCCAGATACGCCAAGTGGTTGGCCTTGGCCCCTTGGGCCATCGTGGCATTTTTCACTTCGACAAAGTTGCCGATGTGCACTTCGGCCCCCAGCTGTGCGCCGGGGCGCAGACGGGCAAAAGGCCCGATCAGGGCGCCCTCGCCCACCGACACGCCGAGTTTTTCACCGTCGATGTGGGTGAAGGGGTGGACCACTGCACCCGCAGCGATAGTGCAGTTGGCGATGACGCAGTTGGCGCCGATCTTCACGCCTTCGCCCAATGACACGCGGCCTTCAAAAATGCAGTTCACATCGATCTCGACGTCTTGCGCGCCATCGAGCTGGCCACGCAGATCAAAGCGTGCGGGGTCTTTCAGGCGCACGCCTTGTTCCATCAGGTGATGCGCCTGGCGCAACTGGTGCGCACGCTCCAACTCGGCCAGTTGCACCGGGCTGTTGATGCCCGCCACTTGCAGTGCGTCGGAGATTTTGTGTGCCACCACGGGCACGCCGTCGGCGACGGCCAACTTGACCACATCGGTCAGGTAGTACTCGCCCTGGGCGTTTTGGTTGTCAATGCGACTTAGCCAAACTTTGAGCTGTTTGGCGGGCACGGCCATAATGCCGCTGTACACCTCTTGGATCTGGCGCTGCGCCGGGCTCGCGTCTTTGTGTTCGACGATGGCTTGCACCTGCTCGCCTTGGCGCACGATGCGGCCATAACCCGTTGGGTCGGCCAAGTCGATGGTCAGCAGCGCCAGCTGCTGGCCGCCACACTGGGCGATCAAGGCTTGCAGCGTGTCAGGCTGGGTCAAAGGCACATCACCCGACAAAATCACCACCACGCCATCGTCGGCCAATGCGGGCACGGCCTGCTGCACGGCGTGCCCTGTGCCCAGCTGCGGCTCTTGGCGCACACATTGCACCGCCAAAGCCTGGCCGGGGGCCAGCAGCAGCGGCTCCACCTGTTCAGCCCCGTGTCCGGTGATGACCACGGCCGAGCGTGCATTCAAGCGAGCCGCCGTGTTCAGCACATGCTGAACCAAGGGCACGCCGGCCAAGCGCTGCAAAACTTTGGGCAAGCGGCTTTTCATGCGGGTGCCTTTGCCAGCGGCCATCACGACGACATCGACAGGAATCGGGGCATTCAGACTCATGGTTCTCTTTCTTTCGCTGTCCCAAGTTCGGTGCAGCGCTCAAGCCTGAATTATCACCAGACTCCGTCCATCCGAGCGCAGGCGATGGGCGGGGTCTGCGGGAGGATTTGGCAAACGGTAGAGAATGGAGCGCTTGTGGCTTGGCTTGGCCACCACCCCAACCCCGGACCGGGGCTTGAAGACCGAACTTGACGGACACTGGCATGCCACCCACCTTGGGGACCTTCTTCTTGTTTGCACGCACCATGCTTTTGGCGAACTGTGGCTGCGGGGGCGCCACGTTGAACCCGTGCCGCCGGCTTTGGATGGGCTGCCGTTGATGCGCGCTTGTCTGACACTTCTGGCACTCCTGCTGTTGCAAGGCTGCAGCGCCATCAAGCTGGGATACCAGCAACTGCCCACCTTGTCTTATTGGTGGCTGGACAGCACGGTGTCATTCAACACCACCCAAACTGCGGCGACCAAACAGGCGCTCGAGCACCTGCACCAATGGCACCGCAGTGAAGAGTTGCCTGCGTATGCGGATCTGCTGCAACGCGTTCAGGCTTTGTCTGCGGGACCGGTTCAGACCGAACAGGTCTGCCGGGTCTGGGCGGATGTACAAATTCGACTGGACGTGCTGATGCGCGAGGCCGTGGTGCAGGCCGCCCCCGTTGCCATGGCGCTGGGGCCTCAGCAACTGAGCCACATGGCACGCCGTTGGGAGAGCCAAAACGAAGACTGGGAAAAAGAATGGCTGCAGGGAAGCGCCAGCGATCGGCTAGAGCGCCGTCTGGACAAAACACTCGAGCGTTACCGCTCTTTTTATGGCGAGTTGACGCCTGCCCAAATCGTTTTGGTCAAGACGCAATTGGCGCAGTCCCCCTGGACCGCCGAGTGGGGCAGGCGAGACCGCCAGCGCAGGCAACAAGATTTGCTGTCCACCTTGCAGGGCATCGGCCAAAACAAACTGTCGCAGACCGAAACAGAAGCGCAACTTTGGGGGGTTTGGCAACGCTGGCTCAAGCCGCCTGACGCGGCTCAGCGCGCGGTGGTGCAAAGCTTGTCGCAACGCGCGTGCGAGAACTTGGCCCAACTGCACAACTCGGCTTCAGCCGAGCAGCGGCAACAGGCCATTCGCCGCTTGCGGGCTTACGAAAGAGACATCAAAGACTTGGTCAAACCGAGACCCTGAAGAGGGTCCTCTTCGTGTTTTTTTGTTGCGTTGCAGCAAAAAACACGTACAATTGCGAACAAGCGTGCTTTTTTGCATGCACCCTTTGTCTCCTCCACCCTCTGAAAAGGTGGATTTGCCCCAAGTCGCAAGACTTGGGGCATTTTTTTGCCTGAATTTGTGCCGACTTGGCCCACGGCAGAGTGACCCCGCAGCGCTGCGCTCGCACGCTATGATCAAAAGCTTCACCCCCTGCACCGACCCCTGTCACCGCTCACATGACCTCTTTTCACCTCAAACCCGCTGACTACCTGATCAAAATCTTGAATGCCAAGGTTTATGACGTGGCGACCGAATCGGAACTGGAAACGGCCAAGAATTTGTCTCAGCGCCTGGGCAACCAGGTGCTTTTGAAGCGTGAAGACCAGCAACCCGTGCACAGTTTCAAGCTGCGCGGCGCTTACAACAAGATGGCCCACCTCACCGCCGAGCAACTGAAAAAAGGCGTCATCTGCGCCTCTGCCGGCAACCACGCGCAAGGCGTGGCCCTGAGCGCCAGCCGACTGGGCACGCGCGCCATCATCGTCATGCCCACCACCACCCCCCAGGTCAAGATTGACGCGGTCAAGGGCTTTGGTGGCGATGTGGTGTTGTTTGGCGACAGCTATTCGGACGCCTACAACCACGCCCTGACCTTGCAAAAAAAGCAAGGGCTGACTTTTGTTCACCCTTTTGACGACCCTGATGTCATCGCAGGCCAAGGCACCATCGCCATGGAAATGCTGAGCCAGCACCAAGGCCGGCTCGATGCGGTGTTCGTGGCCATTGGCGGAGGCGGCTTGATCAGCGGCGTGGCCAACTACATCAAAGCCGTGCGCCCAGACGTGAAGGTGATCGGCGTGCAAATGAACGACTCGAACGCCATGATGCAGTCGGTCGCCGCCAAGAAACGCCTGACGCTGACCGATGTGGGTTTGTTTTCAGACGGCACAGCCGTGAAACTGGTGGGCGAAGAAACCTTCCGCGTGGCCAGCAATTTGGTGGACGAGTACATGACGGTGGACACCGATGCGGTGTGCGCAGCCATCAAAGACGTGTTCGTGGACACGCGCTCGATCGTGGAGCCTGCAGGCGCCCTGGCCGTTGCCGCCATCAAACAGTACGTGGCCAAGCACAAGACCAAAGGCCAGACCTATGCGGCCATTTTGTGCGGCGCCAACATGAACTTTGACCGCCTGCGCTTTGTGGCCGAGCGTGCTGACGTGGGCGAAGAAAAAGAAGCCCTGTTTGCCGTCACCATCCCCGAAGAGCGCGGCAGCTTCAAGCGCTTTTTAGAGCTGATCGGCAACCTGCCCGGTGGGCCGCGCAATGTGACCGAATTCAATTACCGCATGAGCGACTCGAACAAAGCCCATGTGTTTTTGGGCCTGAGCACGCACGGCAAGGGCGAGAGCTCCAAGATCGCGGCCACCTTCAACAAGCAAAAGTTCAAGGCGATTGACCTGACGCACGACGAACTGGCCAAAGAACACATCCGCCACATGGTGGGAGGGCACTCGGCGCTGTCGCAAGACGAACGCCTGTTGCGCTTTGAGTTCCCCGAGCGCCCAGGCGCCTTGCTGAAATTTTTGAGCCTCATGCGCCCGGGCTGGAACATCAGCCTGTTCCATTACCGCAACCAAGGCGCCGACTACGGCCGCATTCTGGTCGGCATCCAAGTGCCGCCCAAGGACGACAAAGCGTTTGAGAAATTCCTCAAGACGCTGGGTTATCCGTATGCGGAAGAGACGGACAACCCGGTTTATCGCTTGTTTTTGCGGGCATAAAAAAAGGCCATCTTTCGATGGCCATTTTTTTAGACTAATCAATAGGCAATCAACAACCACACACCTGTTGAAATGTGGTGGTTGTCAATTTAATTACCAGACCTTAGGAATGCACTGGGTTCCCTGCTTGGCCTGTACCGCATGAACAAAGCCTCGCTCGCCGTTGTAACCCGTTTTGCCCACAGAGGTATTGGTCAAATACAACGGGTCATCAACCTGGTTAGGGCGGTCAGATGCGGTCGCGCCAGGGTAGGGTTGTTTGTTGGGGAAATCCCACCAAACTTCTCGCATCTCCATCAATTGACGGCCGTTCACATCACTCAATTGAACGTAAACCTGACGGGACTGAACAAAGCCTTTATAAGCTGAGCAGAAGTTCAAATCGTTGTTTTTCTCACGGCTGATCAAGTCGCTGAATCGCAACACTTGCGCTTTGTCACTGGTGGCAACCAAACGGCCACGGTCAGACACATACTGCTTGCGTGCGCGCTGATTGGAATAAACAATCCGCGCATTTGCATCTGAAGTTTGGGCCGTCACCAAGTCCGCATCTTTTGCCGAACATGTGGTTGACGTATATGTAAAGGTTGGACTGGTGCCTTTACGAATCAAGGGTATTGTCACCACAGAACCTCCTCTGTATTTTTGTGCTGCAACCTTTCCGCAATTGCTAGCGGTATAAACATCTTCTTCCCTGTAGCTACCGTTAAGCCCTGTTGCTGTGCCACCATGGTTATAGAGCGTGAAATTCGCATAATTCTCACTTTGCGCCACAACACCATTGACTTCGTCATAGTTAAACAAGGGACTGGCCGTACTTTGATAAGTACCCCACTGGTCATAACTGCTCATATAACGACCTGCATAAAAGCTGCCAAATACAGCACCATCGGCCAGTGTGGATTTGTTGCGACTCCACGTCACATCCAAATTCTGACCCACTTCCAGTTGCGCCAAGTTGGTTCTGGTGGCATCGGACACACCAGGAAAGCCAAAGGTGGCAGGGTTGAAGTTGCTGTTGGGCAGATCAAATGCATCAGCCGGTAAGGCATAACTGAATGTGTATGGCAAAACTGATTTGGTCACACCATCGCTGTTTTTCTTGCTGACAGCAGCCAATGCACCCGCTGGAGGTTGCACGCTGGTATTGGGTGCAAACTTAGCAGCATCCAGATACAGGGTCACCGAATACAAGTCACCCTTCTTCGGCAGCACATAAGCGTTATCACGTTGCACGTCATATCGCAACAGATCGAATAATGGATTACATGTCGTTGAGTCAGGCCTCCAGCGGTGTCCTCCGTTGGCATCGGGCACGCCATTGGTGGGCCAGCGTGCCGTATTTCTTTCAACGTAAACAGAGGGGTCAATCGCATAGGCAGAGCAGCCGAATGAGCGGCGATCAAAGACCTCAACCCCAGCGGTCAAGCGGTTTCTGTTGACGTCGGTGCCACCAGTTAGGGCATTGACCACAACGCCATTGGCTTGACGCGAAGTGGGCAACCCAGGGCCTGTGATGTGCGCACCAAAAATCACATCATTTTGAGCGCCGAACCAAGGCCTCAGCATCATGGAGACACCTTGTTCATATTTGGGGTAATAGGGATACGAACCACTGGCATCGGCTTTATGGTTAAAACGCATGGCCATGTAGAAAAAGAAATTTTTCTGGTTGCCATACGCTTTCACATTAGTCCCATCATCCATCACTAAAATTTGACGCATCACGACGTCAGAATCTTTAGTGAATTTCAGCAATACGCGGTGTACTCGTTGACCATCGTCGGCAACAAATGACCCCAATGTTGTTGATACCACGGAAACAGCAACACCTGTAAGGTCAGTTGTTTCAAAAGCGTCCGAAAGCCAACCGCGAATCCATCGCCAAGAGCTCATGCCCTTGTCTTTGAAGTTGGCATGGAAAATATTGCTGGACGGATTTGTCACGCCGTCACACAGGCCTATAGCGAGTGATGTTGGTTCAGAAGTCACATCGCAACCGTCAGCCAATTTGGTGGTAAATCTTTGCGCGAATGCGTTGGCTTTTTCGGACTCAATTGCAGGGACTTTGGCTGAAATAGCACCAGAAGGTGTTGCAACAGTGCGCGTGTTGGCCACAATTTCAACTCGGGGTCCATTGGCGTAATTTGAATCATCTTGGTTGCGGTCAGCCAAAATGATCTTGCCGCTGGACACCGAAACAGACAATTGATCTAGCGTGGCGTCGTGTTTGCGCGCGTTGCCAGTCTTGGCCGCTCCGGGCGTAGCATCCAATGGGTCTGAAACAAAATTGGGGTTGGCGCTGAAATCAGCCACGCTGGACAACGCGCCCACAAGCGTTGTGTTGGCTTGAGCCAGTCGTGTGCTTGTCACCGCCTGCATGGCTGAGGAGCTGCCATAAGCCAAGGAGGGTTGTGCACCCAATGTCAAGGCGGCATGCGCTTCCGTCAAAGGCGTCACGTTAACCGTGGCTGCAGCACCTGAGGCGGGGCCGGCCGTGACTGCGTGAAAAACCGCTGGGCCCATATCGCCCGATTCGGTCAACATCTGACCCACAACGCGCACCATGAACGGACCACTCAGGCCGCTCAACATGGTATTTGTCAATGCATATTGACCATTGGCATCTGTAGTCACGAGAGCTATGCCTGCAGATTCATCCTGTCCTGTGGGAACCCTGCCGGCACTGTCAACGATATAAACCTTGGCATTTGCTATGGGCGCCCCAGTCGCGGCGGTCCCACTCAGCACTGTTGAGGCGGTATTCCCCCCCCCACCACCACAAGCCACCAAAACCGCTGCAGCTGCAGGCAGCAACATCAACCTCAACGTTTGCTTCAACATAAATACCTTTCGGGTAAAGAAAATACTGTTCAGTTCATTATGGACAGTAAAAATATTTATTAGAAGAAATTTGTGATTGGTGTTTACCCTAACCACCAAAACCGTCAAAACCGAGATCAGGGTTGGGTTGGGGCCGGCAGTTCAAGCAAAAGCTCGGCCGTGGGCGACTTCAGATGGGCCTGGCGGCCTGTCAAAGAGAAGAGGGTCCAGTCGTCCTGCACGGTTTGGCCCACCCGATAAGCTTTGGCAGGCTGGCCGTCTGCTGCAATCAAGGCGCTGCCTTGGCCGGAACCGCTGGCAATGACACCCATCAATTTGTAGGCTGTGCTGCTGGGCGCTGGCGTGCTGACCGCCGCGGTGGCGGCTTGGCCCAGCGCTTTGGCCATGAAGGCCCCCATGGGGTCATTGGGCTGCTGGGCTGTCACCAAGGGCGCGCCCACCGTCACGGCATCGGACTTGGGCATGTGCAACACCCAAAACACGAAGCCCCCAGCGGCCAAGCTCCAGACGGCTGCTGTGGCGAGCGCCAAAACGGTCTTGGAGGAAGGGCGTGGCGGTGAACTTGGCAACATGGGGCGATTATGATGGACGGCATGCAAACACATTCGACCCACCCATTTCGCCGCCAAAAAGGTTTTACCTTGATCGAACTGATGGTGGTGCTGGCCATCATTGGCGTGTTGGCAGCGCTGATCGTGCCCAATGTGTTGGGCAGGGCAGACGATGCACGCATCACCGCTGCGCGCACCGATGTGGGCAACCTGATGCAGGCCCTCAAGCTCTACAAGCTGGACAACCAGCGCTTCCCAACGGGCGAGCAAGGGCTGAACGCCCTCACGCTCAAGCCCACCACAGAGCCCGTGCCAGGCAACTGGAAGCCTTACCTCGACAAACTGCCCAATGACCCTTGGGGCCGCCCCTACCAATACATGAACCCCGGCATCAAAGGCGAGGTGGATGTCTTGTCTTTCGGCGCCGACGGACAAGCCGGGGGTGAGGGCAACAATGCGGACGTTGGCAGCTGGCAGTAAACGCCTGCTGAACCCAGCCTGCGGCTTCACGCTGCTGGAGTTGCTGGTGGTGGTGGCCTTGATCGCGGTGGCCACGGCGGGCGTGAGTTTGTCGCTGAGGGACAGCGCAGACAGCGCACTCGAACGCGATGCCGAACGCCTGGCGGCTTTGCTCGAAACCGGCCGAGCCCAAGCCCGCGCCAACGGTGCGCCCGTGGTGTGGCGGGTCATGCCCCAAGGGGCCGCTTCAGATTTTGTGTTCGAAGGTTTACCGCCCCCAGGTTTGCCAAGGCAATGGCTGGCGGCCAGCACCCGCGCGGCTTCCGGTGCCAGCGTGACCTTGGGACCTGAGCCTTTGATCGAGCCCAGAGCCATTGCATTGTCCAGCGCGAACCGCCCCGAACGACAAGTCTGGGTGGTCACCGATGGCCTACGGCCTTTCAAGGTGCAAAACAACCCCGAGTTGGCACGCCCATGAGGCAGAGCGGCTTCACCCTGATCGAGGTGTTGGTGGCGCTCAGCATCACGGCTGTGGCCTTGATGGCGGGCTTGAAGGCCACAGGCTCTCTCAGCCGCAATGCCGATCGGCAGACCTTGAGCCTACTGGGGCAAATTTGCGCGGACAACGAACTCATTGCGCTGCGTCTGCGCAGGCAATTGCCAGACACGGGCAACCGCAGCGTCGAGTGTCTGCAGGCTGGGCGTGCGCTGCTGGTTGAAGTGTCGGTGCGGCCCACGCCCAACCCCAACTTCAGGCGGGTCGATGCGCGGGTGCTGGACCAGGGCGAGTACGTGCTGCAGGTCTCTACCGTGATGGGGCGCAACTGATGGTTGCCCACAAACCATGGTGTGTGGCATCGCGCAGCGGCAGGGTGAATGGCGCCCATGTGGGCGCGAGCCCTTGCGCGCGGATGGCCGTGGGCCACAAGCCTTCGCGAGCGGGGGCTCGCTCCCACAAAGTCAAAACAGGGGCAAGCCCACCCAGCGGTGGGTTCACACTGATTGAAGTGTTGGTGGCCATCAGCGTGATGGCTTTGATGGCCTTGATGGCTTGGCGCGGCTTAGACGGCATGCTGCGCCAGCAAAGCAGCCTGCAAAAGCGCGCCGATGAGGTTCGGACCTTGCAAGCGGGCTTGGCCCAATGGCAAACCGACTTGGACCAAATGGCCGAATTGCCCGGCACCCCCAGTTGGGATTGGGACGGCCAAGTGCTGCGCCTGACGCGCCGCACGGCACAAGAACCCCCTTCCTCCTTGGGGGCACCCGCCAGCGTGCGGGTGGTGGCGTGGACTTGGCGTCGGGATCCTGGCCGCCCGGGCGGCGGGGATTGGCAGCGTTGGCAATCGGACCCCTTGAACCAAAGGCCAGCATGGCAAAACGCCTGGGTCTTGGCCCAGCAGTGGGGGCAGACGCCCAGCAATGCCACGCTGGGAGGGCAAGTGCAAATTCACCCCTTGGCGGGTTGGCAATTGTTCGTTCACAGGGGGGGCAGCTGGACCAACCCCTTGTCGAGCGATGCGGTGACGCCCGGCAACGCCCCCAGCGGTCGGGGCCTTCCCCCCGACGGCGTGCGCTTGGTGCTGACCTTGCCGCCCGGCCCTTCGGGTGCCGGGGTGCTCAGCATGGACTGGGTGCGCCCCACCTTGACGGGGGCAGCGCCATGACCACACGCTTGTACCGCTCTGCGTCTAGACAACAAGGCGGAGCCGCCTTGCTCTTGGCCATGCTGACCGTGGCCTTGGTGGCCACCCTGGCCAGCGCGGCCCTGTGGGAGCAGTGGCGGCAAGTCGAAATTGAAACCGCGCAGCGCGGGCGCAGCCAAACCGCCTGGATGATGACGGGTGCGCTGGATTGGGCCCGCCTGATCTTGCGTGAAGACGCCATGTCGGCCCAGGGCATGGGCGTAGACCACTTGGGGGAGCCGTGGGCTTTGCCTGTGCAAGAGTCCAAGTTGTCGACCTTTTTGTCGCAAGACCAGCAATGGCGCGAAGGCGATGCCGAAGTGTTTTTATCTGGCCAGATCACCGATGCGCAATCACGCATGAACGTGATGAACCTGATCGAGGACAACAAGGTGTCGCCCAAAATGCTGGCGCGTTTTGCCGCCTTGTTTGAACGCCTGAACCTGCCCCTGGGTGAATTGCAGAGTTTGGCAACTCAGCTGCAGGCGGCCATGCAAGCCAAGGTGGAGAAAAGCACCCCACCCAATGCAGCACCGCCCAAGGCCTTCTTGGTGCCCCAGCAAACGGCACAACTGGCCTGGCTGGGGCTGAGCCCCAGCACCTTGGCCGCCTTGCAGCCGCACATCACCTTGCTGCCCGAGCCCACGCCTGTGAACCTGAACACCGCATCGGCGGAGGTGCTGTCGGCCAGTTTGCCCGGTTTGGACTTGGCCTCTGCCCGCCAAGCGGTGGAAAAGCGCCAGCGTGGGCATTGGGCCAGCCTGGACGCGGCCCGCGAAACATTGGGGGCACCGGGCCGCCAGTTGGACGACAAACAGCACAGCATCCAGAGCCGATTCTTCGAAATCAATGGGCGCATGCGCATCGACGACGTGGTGCAACAAGAACAAACGCTGGTGCGGCGCGATGGGAACCAGGTCAGCATGGTGTGGCGGCTCCAAAGCCCCCTGCAACGCTTGAACACCCCTCTACAATGAGCCGCTCATGCGCACCCTGATCATTCAATTGCCGCTTGGCCTGCCCAGCCCCAGTCTGACGTACCCCCACATGGTCGTTGACGCGGAGCCCGGCACGCCGCACGGGTCCTTGCAATGGGCCACAGGCAGCCTGCTGCCCGCGGCCGACCGGCAAACCGAAGTGGTCGCTTTGCTGCCTGCCGCCATGCTCTCATGGCACGCCGTGGCCTTGCCGCCCGGTCTGCACAAACAAGCCGCGCGCCTGCAGTCGGCCTTGCATGGGCTGCTGGAAGACCGTCTGCTGGACGATCCGGCGCAGCTGCACATGGCCTTGCAGCCCGACTGGCGCAACGCGCCTCGCCCCTGGGTGTGCGTGTGCGATCGCCACTGGCTCAGCGCCCATTTGCAGGCGCTGGAGCAAGCGGGCCTGACCGTGCACCGCATCGTGCCCGAGTTCCATCCCGCCTCTGCCGAGTCGTCAGGGGCGCCACTGCAACTGACCGCCTTGGGCGATACCGAGACAGGTTGGCTGTGGATGACCCACCCCGAGCGTGGCGTTTGGGGGCAAGCCCTGCAAAGCCTGGCGGGAAAGGGCATGGGCCTTGGACTTTCTGAACAAGACAAACAAAACATCGACATCCAAGCCGAACCCGGTGTGGTGGCTTGGGCCAGCGAGTGGGTGGGCCGCCCTGCGCGGCTGATGCCGCCGGGCCATCACTGGCGTGCAGCGGTGGCGGCCGACTGGGACTTGGCGCAATTTGAGTTCAAGGCCAACACGCGTTCACGCCAAATCAAAATCTGGCAAAAAGCCGCCAGCACGTTTTGGCACAGCGCCGCTTGGCGCCCTGTGCGTTGGGGGGTGTGGGCTGTGTTGGCAAGTCAGCTGATCGGGCTCAATGCTTGGGCCTGGAAAACACGCGCCGACTGGCAAGCACAGCAGCAAAGCTGGGCGCAAATTTTGCGCGAGACCTTTCCCAAAACCCAGGTCGTGGTGGACGCGCCCTTGCAAATGGCCAAAGAGGTCGAGCGGCTGCTTCAGTCTTCGGGCCAGCTCAGCCCGAGCGACCTGGAATCCATGTTGGGCCAACTGGGGCAAGCCATGCCTTCGGGCCTGACGCCTGCGGGTCCCTGGGTTTACCAGCCAGGTCAGTTGCGTCTGAAGAACTTCAAAATGGGCAACGCCGAACAACAAGCGCTGCAACAGTCCCTGCAAACGCGCGGCTACCGATGGCAAGCCGAAGGCGATGCCTGGGTGATGACCGTGGTCCCAACTGCCCCGGCCAAGCCATGAACGCCCGTGTGTTCCTCCAACCGTTCAGGGCTGCTTTGCAGCAGGCTTGGGCACAACGCCCACCGCGCGAGCAGCAACTTCTGCGCTGGGGTGGGGGCTTCTTGGTCTTGCTGGCCTTGTGGAGCTTGGCCATTGAACCGGCTTGGCGCACCTGGCAATCCGCCCCTGCGCAGCAAGCGCTGCTGGACGCCCAAACCCAAACCATGCGCCAGTTGCAAGCACAAGCCCAAAGACTGCAAAAGCCCAACCCCATCAGCCGCAGCGAATCGGTGCAATGGCTGCAAAACAACCTCGCCAATTTGGGGCCCGATGCGCAAGTGAGTTTTCAAGGCGAAAGTGCCACCTTGAACTTGAACGCGGCGCCGCCTGAGGCCTTGGCACGTTGGATGACCCAGGCGCGCGAGCGCGCGCTGGCCATGCCGCTGCAGGCCCAACTTCAGCCCGCACCGGCAGCGGGCCCTGACAACAACGCCGCCCCAAAAACGCCCTTGTTGCGCGGCACGATGGTGTTGCGACTGCCATGAAACCGAGCGCGACACGGCCAAGCTGGGCCAGTGCCCTGTGGGGGACACTGCTGGGCCTGGCCTTGGCTTTGACCGTCTGGGCGCCTGCGCGTTGGCTGGCCTGGAGCGTGGGGCAAGCGAGCCAAGGTCAAGTGCAGTGGCTCGATGCGCGTGGCACGGTGTGGTCGGGTTCGGCACAACTGGTGTTGACGGGTGGCGCTCAAAGCCGCGACGCACAGGCCTTGCCCGGGCGTCTTCAATGGCGCATCGCGCCCAGTTGGCGCGGCATGCAAGTGGCGTGGCAAGCCGACTGCTGCATGCGCGAGGACGCCCATTTTGAATTTCGGGTGGGTTGGGCCACTGGGCGCCTCACCATCCAAGATCACAGCTCCGTCTGGCCCGCTGCCTTGCTCCAAGGCTTGGGTGCCCCGTGGAACACCTTGCAGCCCGAAGGCCAGCTTCAGTTGCGCACCCAGGCCCTGCAGTTGTCTTGGGCACAGGGGCGCATGCAACTGCAAGGCCAAGCCGATGTGCGCTTGCTCCATCTTTCCTCTCGCCTGAGCACCCTCCAACCCATCGGCAGTTATTCGTTACAGGTGCGGGGCACTGCAGAAGGCACCCCCACCCCGAGCTTGCAACTGAACACCGAAAAAGGGCCCTTGCAACTGACCGGTCAAGGCCAATGGGTGGGGGCCCGCTTGCGTTTCACAGGCGAAGCCAGCGCCGAAGAGGGCAGCGAAAACGCCCTGAACAATTTGCTCAACATCATTGGCCGCCGCCAAGGCGGCAAAAGCCTGCTTTCATTGGGATAAGCCATGCACACGCCTCATTATTTGACCGCTTCTCGCCTCTCCACCTGGGCGTTGGCATGGGCCGTGGCCTTCTTGAGCCCCATGGCCATGGCCCAAAGCAGCCACACCAAATCCACCACCAGCAAAGAGCCCGTCACGCTGAATTTCGTCAACGCCGACATTGACGCCGTGGCGCGCACCTTGGCCACCCTGTCGGGCCACAACGTGGTGGTGGACCCCCGCGTCAAAGGCACCATGACCCTGTCCAGCACCGTGGCGGTGCCACCTGCACAAGCGCTGCGCTTGTTTGCCTCCCAGCTCAGAACCCAAGGTTTTGCACTGGTCGAGTCGGCGGGTCTGTACACCGTCATTCCGGAGGCTGAAGCCAAGCTGCAAAGCAGTGCGGTATCGGCAGGCGCCGTGCCCGCCGGCAGCGGCCAAATCGTGACGCAAATTTTCAAGCTCAACCACGAGAGCGCCAACAACCTGGTGCCAGTGCTGCGTCCGCTCATCAGCCCCAACAACACCATCAACGTGAACCCTGGCACGAACGCACTGGTCATCACGGATTACAGCGACAACCTGCAAAGGCTGGGGCGCATCATCGCTGCGATCGATGTGGCCAACGCCACCGGGGTGGAAGTCATTCGCCTGAAACATGGCATCGCAGGCGAAATCGCACCCATGCTGCAGCGCCTGATCGATTCTGGCGCCGCTGCAGGTGCGCCCGCGGCCCAAGGCCAAACCGACAATGGCTTCAAAACCACCGTGCTGGCAGAGGTGCGCACCAATTCACTGATCGTGCGGGCCGCCAACCCGGCCCGCTTGGCCCTGACCCGCTCTTTGGCCGATCAGTTGGACCAACCCAACGCCACGGGTTCAGGCGCGGCCAGTGGCAACATCCATGTGGTGTATTTGAAAAACGCCGATGCCACCAAATTGGCCGGGACTTTGCGCGCCGCCATGAGTGGCCAAGGGGGCACGGCCAACTCGGCTTCCAGTGCATCACCCACCGCCCCACCCAACGCGGCGAACAATGCCGCCGCGAACACCTCGGCGCCCGCCACAGGCGGTCAAGTGCAGGCGGACACCGCGACCAATTCGCTCATCATCACCGCGCCTGAGCCGCAGTACCGCCAACTGCGTGCGGTGATCGACATGCTCGACCACCGCCGCGCCCAGGTGTTCGTGGAAAGCCTGATCGCCGAAGTCAGCGCCGACAAAGCCGCCGAGTTTGGCGTGCAGTGGATGAGCGGTACGGGCACTGGCAGCAACACCGTGGGTTTGCTGGGGACCAACTTCTCGGCGGGGGGCGGTGTGGGCCAAAACTTGTTCACCTTGTCCGCAGGCGCAGCTTCCGGGCAAGCCACCCCGTCCGTCGGGCTGAATATTGCCATTGGGCAACAGCGCAACGGGGGTTTGGCCTTCGGTGCACTGGCCCGGTTTTTACAGTCCAACGGCGAAGCCAACGTGCTGTCCACGCCCAATTTGCTGACCCTGGACAACGAAGAGGCCAAAATCGTGATCGGTCAAAACGTGCCTTTTGTGACGGGCCAATACACCGCCAACAACAGCAACGGTGGCAGCGTGAACCCTTTCCAAACCATTGAGCGCAAAGATGTGGGCCTGACCTTGCGCGTCAAACCCCAAATCAGCGAAAACGGCACCGTCAAAATGCAAATCTTCCAAGAAGTCAGCAGCATCGACACCAAAAGTTTCACCACCGCCGGCCTGATCACCAACAAGCGCTCCATCGAATCGAGTGTGCTGGTCGAAGACGGCTCCATCGTGGTGCTGGGCGGGCTGCTGCAAGACGACACCACCAACAGCCAAGAAAAAGTGCCGGGCTTGGGCGACTTGCCCTTTTTTGGCAACCTGTTCAAGTCCGAATCGCGCAGCCGCAAAAAAACCAACCTGATGGTGTTTTTGCGTCCCATGGTCGTGCGCGATGGCGCGGCCATCGAAGCGTTGTCCGCGGGCCGTTACGAGCAAATGCGCCTGAACCAGCTCAACTTCCAGCCCGCAGCCACAGGCAATTTGCCTTTGGAAGGTTCTGCTGTCTTGCCACCTTTGACGGCGCCCACCCCCAGCAAGCCCTGATCCTGACCATGCGCTACCCCCTGCCCTACGCTTTTGCCCGCGCCAGCCGCTTGCTGCTGGAGGACGATGGCGAGCGCCTGACTTTGTGCTGGTGCGACGAGAGCGACCGCTCGGCCCTGTCCGAAGTCACGCGCAAATTTGTCGCTCAAGGGCTTGCGATGCAGCCCCTCGCAGCGGGCGAGTTGGCGCAGCGCATCAACCAAGCCTATTCGGGCGGGCAGGCCAACAGCGCGTCGACGGCGGCGGCCGTGGTCAGCGAGGTCGAGTCCGAGGCCGACCTGTCGCGCATGATGCAAGAGCTGCCCGCCGTAGAAGACCTGCTGGAAGCGAGCGACGACGCGCCCATCATCCGCATGCTCAACGCTTTGCTCACGCAAGCGGCGCGCGACGGCGCCAGCGACATCCACATCGAACCTTATGAGCGCCACAGCAGCGTGCGTTTTCGGGTCGATGGCACGCTGCGCGAGGTGGTGCAACCCAACCGTGCCCTGCACGCCGCGCTGATTTCGCGCCTGAAAATCATGGCCGAGCTCGACATTGCCGAAAAACGTCTGCCGCAAGACGGACGCATCAGCCTGCGTCTGGGTACCCGGGCGGTGGATGTGCGGGTGTCCACCTTGCCCAGCGCGCATGGCGAGCGCGCCGTGCTGCGCTTGCTGGACAAAAGCGAAGCCCGTCTGACCTTGGAAGCCGTGGGCATGCAAGGGCGCGTTTTGCAGCAGGTGGACCAGCTGATTGCCCAGCCGCACGGCATTTTGTTGGTGACGGGCCCGACGGGCTCAGGCAAAACCACCAGCTTGTATGCGGCGCTGCAGCGACTGGACGCCACACGCAACAACATCATGACGGTGGAAGACCCGATCGAGTACGAGTTGCCCGGCGTTGGCCAGACGCAGGTCAACGCCAAGATCGAGCTGAGCTTTGCCAAGGCCCTGCGCGCCATCCTGCGGCAAGACCCGGACGTGATCATGATCGGCGAGATCCGGGACTTCGAGACCGCACAAATTGCCATCCAAGCCTCGCTCACAGGCCACTTGGTTCTGGCCACGCTGCACACCAACGATGCGGCCAGTGCCGTGACGCGCTTGACCGACATGGGTGTTGAGCCGTTCTTGCTGAGTTCCTCCTTGCTGGGCGTGCTGGCGCAGCGCTTGGTTCGCAAACGTTGCATGGCCTGCCAAGGCGCCGGCTGCGAAGTCTGTGGCCATACCGGCTATGCCGGCCGCACCGGGGTGTTTGAATTGCTGGTGGCCAGTGACGAGATCCGCGCCCAGATCCACAACCGCGCCGCCGAATCCGAATTGCGTGCCACGGCCTTGGCGCAAGGCATGGTGTTGATGCGCGACGACGGGAAACGCCTGGTGCAAGCAGGCATCACCAGCGCCGAAGAACTCTTGCGCGTCACGCGCGACTGACCCCCATGCCCGCTTACCGCTTTGAAGCCCTGCAAGCCGATGGCGCCTCGCGCAAGGGCACGGTGGAAGCGGACAGCCTGAAATCGGCCCGCACACAACTGCGCGCGCAGTCCTTGGTGCCTTTGGTGGTCGAAGCCATCGCAGCAGGCACGTCAGACGCTGACGCCCAGCTGCCTTGGTGGCAGCGCCCGTTGGGCCAAAGGCGTGCGTTCAGTGCCAGCCAACGCGCGGTCTGGACACGCCAACTGGCCGGCTTGGTGAGCAGTGGCTTGCCGATTGAACGGGCCCTCTCCGCTCTGGCCGAAGAATCCGAACACGATCGGCAACGGCAACTCATGGCGGCGATCCGCGCCGAAGTCAACTCCGGCAGCAGCTTAGGCCGCGCCTTGGGCATGCACCCCGGCGAGTTCCCGGCGATTGACCGCGCCGTGATCGCGGCAGGCGAAGAAAGCGGGCATTTGGGCGATGTGTTGAACCAATTGGCCAATGACCTGGAAGACCAGCAGGTGCTGCGCTCCAAATTGCTGTCGGCTTCTTTGTATCCGGCCATCGTCAGTATGGTGGCCTTGGCCATTGTGATTTTTTTGGTCACCTCGGTGGTGCCACAGGTGGCGGGGGTGTTTGCGGGCACCAAGCGCCAACTGCCACTGCTCACGCTGGCCATGCTGGCCATCAGTGACTTTGTGCGCGCTTGGGGATGGCTGGTTTTGCTGGGTTTGGCCCTGGGGGCTTGGGGCTTGCGCCTGGCCTTGCAGCAAAGCGCATTTCGCTTGAAGTTTGACGCCGCCTGGCTGCGTTTGCCCCTGATCGGCCGACTGGCCCGTGGCTACAACAGCGCCCGCTTTGCATCGACCCTGGCCATGCTCACCGCTGCGGGCGTACCCATTCTGAAAGCCTTGCAGGCCGCGGCCGATACGCTGTCGAACCAAGCCTTGCGGGCCGACGCCTTGGAAGCCTTGGTGCGTGTGCGGGAAGGGGCACCGCTGGGCACAGCATTGGCTCAAAATGCCCGCTTTCCGGGTCTGCTGTCCATGTTTGCCCGCTTGGGCGAACAAACCGGCCAGCTGCCGGTGATGCTGCAACGGGCCGCCGCGCAGCTGTCATCCGAAGTGCAGCGCCGTGCCATGGCCCTGGCCACCGTGCTCGAGCCCTTGTTGATTGTGGGCATGGGCGGTATGGTGATGCTGATCGTGCTGGCGGTGCTGATGCCGATCATGGAACTCAACCAATGGGTGAAGTAAGCCCGAGGAGCAAGCATGCCCGCATCCCTTGAAGGCCAACTCGTCGTCGCCATCTCGTCTCGCGCCCTGTTCGACTTTGAAGAAGAGAACCGTTTGTTCGAGCAAGGCGACGACCGGGCTTACATGAAGTTGCAGCTCGATCGCTTGGAGGCACCCGCCAAACCCGGCGTGGCTTTTTCGCTGGTGCGCAAGCTGCTGGCCTTCAATGACGCCGACGCCCAAAGGGTCGAGGTCGTGATCCTGTCGCGCAACGACCCGGTTTCGGGCATGCGGGTGTTCCGCTCGGCGCAGCATTACGGCTTGCCGATCCAGCGCGGCAGTTTCACCCGGGGCCAACCACCGTGGCGTTACCTCAAACCACTGAACGCCAACTTGTTTTTGTCGACCCACTTGTCCGATGTGCGTGCGGCATTGGGCGCTGGTGTGCCCGCCGCGCAGGTCTACCCCCACTCGGCCTTGGCCTCAGAGGCTCACCCCACCGAAGTGCGCATTGCTTTTGACGGTGATGCGGTGCTGTTTTCCGACGAGGCTGAGCGGGTTTTTCAGGCCCAAGGGCTGTCAGCGTTTCAAGCCCATGAGCGCGACAAGGCCGCGCAGCCCTTGCTGGCAGGGCCTTTCAAGCCATTGCTGGCCGCCCTGCAACGCTTGCAGCAAGAGGGCACCCCCGCCATGCGGATTCGCACCGCCTTGGTCACAGCCCGCAGCGCCCCAGCCCACGAGCGCGCCATCCGCACGCTGATGGATTGGAACATCGAGGTGGACGAAGCCATGTTTCTGGGCGGCTTGCCCAAAGGCGAATTTCTGCGTGAGTTCGAACCCGACTTCTTCTTTGATGACCAAACCGGCCACATCGAATCGGCCGCCCGGCATGTGCCCTCAGGCCATGTGGCGTCGGGGGTGTCGAATCCGGATTGAACGGCGAAAACTCAACTTTGTGGGAGGCCGCCCCTGCGGCCGAAGTGTTGTGAGGCCAGTGCCAACAGTCTCAGTTGGAAGACATTCGCGAGCAGGGGCTCGCTCCTACACAGAAACCATTCGCGAGCAGGGACTCGCTCCTACACAGAAACCATTCGCGAGCGGGGGCTCGCTCCCACTTAGAAAACGCCTCTTTCGTCCTCATGCCCGGTCCCCCTGTGGGAGGCCGCCCCTGCGGCCGAATGGCTGCCAGGGCCCCGCTCACTTTTTGTTTGAAAACGGCGCGATCTGCTGGGCATCAATCCGGTAGCCGGACATGCCCATGTGGGAGTCGGTTTGGGTGCCGCTCAAAGTGCCTGTGACCCACAAGGTGTCCATCAGGCGAAAGCGTTTGGTGGGTTTGGCCAACACCACATGCACGATCTGGTTGGCTGGTGGGGGGGGCGAATGCACGCAAGCGCCAAAGTAAGGCACGAGCAAAAACTCCTTGCTGCCTTCGGGCAAGTCCTCCAGCGGCACCATGTACCCCGGCAACCGCACGCTTTGCCCCAGGATCAGCGGGTTGATGGGCGCGTTGTCCCACATCTTGCGCATTTTCTTGAGCGCCTCTTCGGCCCTGGGGTCGTTGTCCTTGAGCTTGTCCAGATTCAGCGCCTTGAGGTCTTTGTAAGGGTCCCAGCCTGCGGGAATCAGCTGCTCCCAAGTGAGGGTGCGCGTCGGACTGGACACGCTGGCGCCCGGTGGTGGCGCTTCGCCCGACAAGGCGGGCTGCACTTGCGGCACCGTTTCGCGCACCGTCTCGCGCACGCTTTGGGCCACAGCCTGGCCCGCGAGCCACAGGCCCCAAACACAGACGCCGCACTGGAGCAGGGCATGGCGCTTCATTCCTGTTCCTTCTTGTTCAGGCGCGGGGCGACAAGCCATCGGCCAAAGACAAACGGTAAGCCCGCCAGGCCGGCCCCAAACTGGCCAACAAACCCGCCAGGAAGACCGCTCCCGCCAAAGCCAGCTGCGTAGGCAAAGGCGCAGCCAGTTGCAAGCGGATGCCCAGCGACTGCTGCAACCACGGCGTGGCCAGCGCCATGCCCACATGGGCCAACAGCACACCCAACACAACCCCAGCACCCGTGATCCACACCCCTTCGAGCGTGAGCAGGCTCAGCACATGGCGTGGCGCAGCCCCCACGGCGCGGAGCACCGCCAATTCGCGGCGGCGCTCGTTCAAGCCTGCCAACACCACGGCCACGAGCGAGACCACACTCACCAAAGCCACCAAGGCCGAGATGGCCAGCAAGGCGTTCTCACCCAGACCCAGTACCGACCACAGCTCCCCCAGGGCGACGCCGGGCAACACGCCCATCAGCGCTTCGGCTTCGTACACATTCACAAAGCGCTGCACATTGAACACCGCGGCCCGGCTTTTCAGGCCCACCAGGGCGGCGGTGACCTCTTCGGGCTCCAGGTTGAATTTGCGCGCCTGATCGGCCGGAATTTGCCCACCCGGCAAAGGGGCACCCGCCACCCAGCCCAGGTGCAGGGCTTCCAAGGCCTGCAGGCTGACATGCACGGTGCGGTCCACTGGCGTGCCTGTGGGGGCCAAAATACCCACCACTTTGAAAGGCTTGTCGGCGTGTTCATCTGCGGCATCGACTTCATGCCCGTGGTCCTGCCCATGGTCGTGGTCATGCAGCCCATGGCCCAAGGTGATGCTTTGGCCCAGGCCATAACCCCAATGGCGCGCCACTTCGGCCCCTATCACCGCCTCGTACAAGCCGTCCAGCGTGTCGGCAAACACCGCGCCTTGCTGCAAGACCAGCGGCTGTTTGTCGCCATAGGCAAAGTGTTGAAAGTAAGCGGGCGTGGTGCCCAGCACCGGAAAGCCTCGGTGCGAGTCACCCAAGCTCAAGGGCACCACCCAGGACACCGAGCGGTGCTGCGCCAGCTTGTGCACACTGTCCATGGACATGCTTTGCGGCACGCTGCCGATGTGGAACACCGAAAACAACAAGAGCTGCACCGGGCTGCTGCGGGCGCCCACAATCAAATCGACCCCGCTGACCGATTGCGAAAAACTTTGGCGGATGTCGTGCCGCAAACGCTCCAGCGTCCACAGCAAGGCGGTGGCCAGCGCCAGCGACACCACCACCCACACCAGGGTACTGCGGCGGCTCCAAGCGCTTTGCCGGGCGATGTGGGGCAAGCTGTTCATGCGCTCACCCCGGCTTGCTGCAAGGCGGGCAAAGACCACTGCAGGTCAAAGCGCACGGCCTGCTGCTCGTCGTGGCTCACACACACCAAAGTGCTGCCCGCGTCGCGTGCGGCTTGCAGCAACAAGTCCATGAAGTCCTGGCGCAGGGCGGCGTCGAGGGCCGAAGTGGGCTCATCGGCCAGAATCAATTCGGGCTGGCCCATGAGGGCGCGGGCGGCGGCCACGCGCTGCTGCTGCCCCACCGACAAGGCACCGGCGCGGCGGCTCCACAGGGCCTCAGGCAAACCCATGCGCTGCAACCAATTTTGCGCGGTGGCCTCTGGGCCCCCTGCGGCCTGGCAGCGCTCGCGGCGCAGCTTGGAAAAGCGGCACGGCAGGGTCACGTTGTCCAGCACGCTTAAGAACGGCAGCAAATTGAACTGCTGGAACACCACGCCCACATGGTCGGCCCGAAAGGCGTCGCGCTGACCGGGCTTCAAAGCGGCCCAGTCTTGCCCCAGCAAAGCCACACGCCCTTGGCTGGGCGTCAAAACGCCTGCCAACAAGCCCAACAAGGTGCTTTTGCCGCAGCCACTGGGGCCGTGCAAAAAAACGGTCTGACCGCGGTCGATGTGCAAGCGGCCCAGCACCAAGGTGTCAGGCCCGCTCCGGGTCCAGGCAAAGCGCAATGGCTCCATGTCGATCACAGACTTCTCCCTGTTGAGCGGGGGAATATACCCCGTCAGTCGGGCACAACGGTCTTTCTCCGGCTTTCCCTGCGGGCAATCCAGACGGTAGAGCCGAGGATGACCAAGGCACCGGCCCAAGTCCATTGGCTGGGCACGTCGCCAAACACCCACCAGCCCAAAACCGAAGCCCATACCAGGTCGAGAAAGCGCAGCGACTGGGTGGCCGAAATATCGGACAAGGCAAAGGCCCGCGTGAGGCAGTAATGGGCCAGTGTGCCCAGCACACCCGTGGCAGCAAAGCCCACCCACTGCATCGGCGTGGGCATTTGCCAATGGGGCAAGGCCATGGGCAAGCTGAGCACCGACACGGTCAGCGCCTGCCACAACACGATCACGCCCGGTTTTTCATAGCGGGTCAGGGCTTTGGTGATGAGAAAAGAAGCCGCAAACACCGGTGAAGACGCCAACATGACGAGGTTGAACCAACCGCCCTCCCCCGACATCTTGGGCAAAACCACCACCAACACCCCGGCAAAACCGACGATGGCGGCCACCCAGCGGTCTTTGCGCATCGGTTCGCCCAAAAACCAAGCCGCGCCGAGCATGATGAAAATCGGCCCGGTAAAGCCAATGGCGGTCATGTCGGCCAAGGGGATTTTGGGCAAAGCGGTGAACCACAAAACAAGGCCCAGCGTGTGCACACCTCCGCGCCAGAACTGACCCACCATGTTCACGGGCATGTAAGCACGCCAGCCATCGCGAAAGACCCAAGGCAAGATCACCAACAAACCAAACACATAGCGCAAGAACTGTGACTGGTAGACGTCCAACTGCAAGGTCAGTTCGCGGGCAATGGTGTTGAGCAAGGAAAACAAAAATCCGCCCAGAACCATCCACACCATGCCTTGCACGGCCAAGGGCCAAGACGAAAAAGCACGGCCAGTGCGGTGCTGCACCAGTCGCCAAGCGCGGGGGGGGGAGAAAAAGGCTTTGCGCGGTTTCATGCGCAAACACCATGGAAAAGATGAATCACCCGTTCATCTTAAGGCGATGGAGCGGGTCAGCCGGTCACGTCGGTTACCCCCCATTCGACGCTTGCGCTGCAGCCATTCGACTCGTGCTCTGCACCCATTCGCGAGCAGGGGCTCGCTCCCACAAGGGGGGACTGGCTTGGCCCGGTTTTTTGTGGGAGGCCGCCCCTGCGGCCGAATGATGGCTTTTGCTCAGCACCCATTCGCGAGCAGGGGCTCGCTCCCACAAGAGGAGGGGCTGGGCTGTCCCGGTTTTTTGTGGGAGGCCGCCCCTGCGGCCGAATGATGGCTTTTGCTCAGCCCTCGTTCGGCTCTTGCTCAGCCAGCGTTGTTCTGCAGCGCCGCGATGCGCTCTTCAATCGGTGGGTGGGTGCTGAACAACTGACCGATGCCACCGGCAATGCCCATGGCCGCCATGCTTTTGGGCAACTCGGCCGTGTGCACGCCGCCCAAGCGGGCCAATGCGTTGATCATGGGTTGCTTGCGGCCCATCAACTGGGCAGCACTCGCATCGGCGCGGAACTCGCGCTGGCGGCTGAACCAGGCCACGATGATCGCCGCGACAAAGCCCAGCAGGATGTCCATCACGATGGTGGTGATGTAGTAGCCCATGCCAGGGCCGGTGTTTTCTTCGTCGTTCTTGCGCAAGAAACTGTCCACGGCATAACCCACCACGCGCGAGATGAAAACCACAAAGGTGTTCATCACGCCCTGGATCAGGGTCATGGTGACCATGTCACCGTTGGCAATGTGCGCCACTTCGTGGGCGAGCACGGCCTCAATTTCTTCGTGGGTCATGTTTTGCAACAGGCCCGTGGAGACCGCCACCAAGGCCGAGTCACGGAAAGCGCCGGTGGCAAATGCGTTGGGGTCACCTTCAAAAATACCCACCTCAGGCATGCCGATACCGGCTTTGTCGGCCAATTTGCGCACCGTCTCCACGATCCAGGCTTCATCGGCGTTGGCCGGCTGGTCAATGAGCTTCACGCCCGAAGACATCTTGGCAATCCATTTGCTCATCAGCAAGGAAATGATGGCGCCACCGAAACCCATGATGAGCGCAAAACCCAGCAAAGCGCCCAAGTTCAGGCCGTTCGATGTCAAAAAGCGGTTAACGCCCAACAAGTTGGCGACGATGCCCAACACCAGCACCACGGCCAGGTTGGTCACGACGAAAAGAAAAATGCGTTTCATGTTCAGTTTCAATGTCACCCGAAAGACGCGGGCACGTTGGGGTGGATATTAGGGTGTCGGGGTTCAAAATCAAGCCCATGGCCAGATTTCCGAATTGGCGTACGGTTTTTCAGCGCTGGCCCTTTGGCGGCGTGGGCGAAATACGCTCGCATCGTCATAAAACGCCGGGTTCTCGTTCTCGGGCCACCAGCCGGGCACACCCAAAAGAGGCAAAGGGCTGAAGGGTTTGCCGGCCAGCTTTTCGGGCGTCAGGTCTTGTGCCAACCAGCCATCGAGGTCGGCCGCAGCCACGTCTTGCGGCACGCGCCACAGGTGAACGGTGATCGATTTGTAGGGCTGAACGGCTTTTTCAAGCGCGGCATGGCCAAAGGCCCACAGGCGGGTGTGCGCCCATTCGGCCCGCAATTCGACCAAAGCCTGCGTCCAGCGGTGTTCGCTCAAAGCGGCCCAAAGCGCGTCGGATGGCTGGATCAGCCAAGCGTTTTCGTCGAACACCGTGGCGGCATCGCGCACCGGTCCACGCACTTGGCCCACCCCCGCACGGGCAATTTCACGCGCTTGCAACTGGTTCAAACGCTTTTTGGCCAGCGGAAAGTGCATCCAGCACAAAGCGTTGAAGAAGTCGTGCAGGCCCTCGCGCGTGGGCACCTGGCCATGGGCAAAGATGAAGTCTTCGTAAGCCTGCCCCTCAGGCAATTGGGCTTGCGGCACAAAGCGCACGGGCAGCGCGGCCGGCGCTGGCTGGAGGGCTTGTTTGAGCGCTTGGTTGAGGGCTTCAGGCTGAGGGCAACCCGCTGCCACCTGCTGGGCGATGGGCTCGCCCACAGCGCGCCAGTCGGACAACCATGGGGCTTGCCAATCGATGTCGGGGACGCTCAGGGCCGATGCGGGGACACACCGGCGTCCGGCCCGGTGGGGGTTCGCGCTCAGGCTCAGAGGCTCACCATCCGCCAAGGCAGACTTTCGCCTGAACGCAGGGGCTTGAGCTCGGCCTCGCCGAAAGCAAAACTCTCGGCAGGGGTCCAGCTTTCGCGGCGCAGGGTGATGGTGCCCTGGTTGCGCGGCAGACCGTAAAAGTCGGCCCCGAAGAAGCTGGCAAACCCTTCGAGCCGGTCGAGGGCGCCGGCTTGGTCAAACGCCTCGGCGTACAGCTCGATGGCCGCATGCGCGGTGTAGCAACCGGCGCAACCGCTCGCGTGCTCTTTGAGGTGCGCCGGGTGCGGCGCACTGTCGGTACCCAAAAAGAACCGGTTGTTGCCACTGGTGGCCGCTTGCACCAGCGCCAAACGGTGTGTCTCACGCTTGAGCACGGGCAGGCAGTAGTAATGCGGGCGCATGCCGCCCAAGAAAAGGGCGTTGCGGTTGTACAGCAAATGGTGCGCCGTGATGGTGGCGCCCAAATTTGCATCGCCGCTGGCCACGTATTGCGCGGCCTCTTTCGTGGTGATGTGCTCCATAACGATTTTCAAGCCTGGAAAATCGCGGCGCAGGGGGATGAGTTGCTGCTCAATGAACACGGCTTCGCGGTCAAACAGGTCGATGTCAGACGAGGTGACTTCGCCATGCACCAAAAGCAACACGCCTTCGCGTTGCATGGCTTCGAGCACGGGATAAACCTTGCGCAAATCGGTCACACCCGCATCGCTGTTGGTGGTGGCCCCTGCGGGATACAGCTTGCAGGCGACCACACCGGCCGCCTTGGCCCGGGCAATTTCTGACGGAGCCAGGTTGTCGGTGAGGTACAGCGTCATCAAAGGCTCAAAACGCATGCCTTGGGGCACGGCGGCCTGGATGCGAGCCTTGTAGGCCAGCGCCTGCTCGGCGGTGGTCACCGGGGGTTTGAGGTTGGGCATGATGACCGCGCGGCCAAACTGGGCCGCGGTGTGGGGCACCACCACGTTCAGGGCGGCGCCGTCGCGCACATGCAAATGCCAGTCGTCTGGGCGGGTCAGGGTGAGTTCTTGCGTCATGGGGTGTATTGTCGCAAACCGCCAAACCCGGCCTCAATGCCCCAGAATTTTGGACAAGAAGTCTTGTGCCCGGTCGGTCTGCGGGTCATCAAAGAACTGCTGTGGCGGCGCTTGCTCAACCACCTGACCTTGGTCCATGAAGATGACGCGGTCGGCCACCGCCTTGGCAAAACCCATCTCGTGGGTCACGCACAGCATGGTCATGCCCTGACTGGTCAGCTCGATCATCACGTCCAGCACTTCCTTGATCATCTCGGGGTCGAGTGCCGAAGTGGGCTCATCGAAGAGCATGATTTTGGGGGTCAAGCACAGCGCACGGGCAATCGCCACACGCTGCTGCTGACCACCGGACAACTGCAAAGGGTACTTGTGCGCGTGCTCGGCAATGCGCACGCGCTCGAGCTGCACCATGGCTTTGTCCACGGCTTCCTTGCGCGGCATTTTGGCCACCCAGGTGGGCGACAAAATCAGGTTTTCCAACACCGTCAGGTGCGGGAACAGGTTGAACTGCTGGAACACCATGCCGACTTCGCGGCGCACTTTGTCGATGCCCTTGAGGTCATCGCCCAACACGGTGCCATCGACGGTGAGGGTGCCTTCTTGGTATTCCTCGAGCGCGTTGATGCAACGGATCAGGGTGGATTTGCCCGAGCCCGAGGGGCCACAGATGACCACTTTTTCGCCTTTGGCAAATTGCAGGTTCACATCGCGCAGCACGTGGTAACCATTGCTGGCATACCACTTGTTGACGCCTTTGAATTCGATGAGAGGGGTAGCGTTGGAGGTCATACAGGTCTTTCGTTCAACGGACTTTGCTCACGGCCGTGCGTTCTTCGATCCACAGGCTGTAGCGCGACATGGCAAAGCAGAACGCGAAATAAATGAAGGTGATGAAGAGGTAGGCTTCGATCTTGAAGGGACGCCAGTCGGCATCCGAATTGAGCGCCAGACCCAAGGCACCGGTCAACTCATAGAGCGAGACGATGGTCACCAAAGAGGTGTCTTTGAACAAGCCGATGAAGGTGTTCATGATGGACGGCACCACGGTGGCCAAGGCCTGGGGCAAGACGATCATGCGCTGGGTCTGCCAGTAGCTCAGGCCCAAGGTGGCCGCCGCTTCCGTCTGACCTTTGGGCAAGGCTTGCAATCCGCCCCGGATGACTTCGGCCATGTAAGCGCCCGAAAACAGCGTGATGCCCACCACCACGCGCACCAGCACGTCGATTTTCACGCCCTCAGGCATGAACAGCGGCAGCATGAACGAGGCCATGAAGAGCACGGTGATCAGCGGCACGCCGCGCACCAACTCCACGTACAAGGTGCACAAGGTCTTGATGGCCGGCATGTTGGAGCGGCGCCCCAAGGCCACGAAAATGGCCAGCGGGAAGGCCAAGGTCATGGAAATCACGGTGAGCATCACCGTCAGCGGCAAGCCGCCCCACTGGTCGGTATCGACCGGGGTCAGGCCCAAAAGCCCGCCCTTCATGAGCACGAAATACACAGCGAGCATGACCAGCCAAACCAGCGGCAAAGCCTTGTTCCAGAAACGGGGCATGCAGCTCAGCACCACCACGCCCAGCATCAGGGCGGTCGCGATCACCGGACGCCAGTGCTCGGTTTCAGGGTAACGCCCCATCACGATCAAGCGGCCTTTTTCGGAAATGACCCCCCAGCAAGCGCCCACACCGCGCATGTCGTTGCAGGCTTGCAGCTGGCTACCGAAGACCGCTTGGAACAGGGCCCAATCGAGCGAGGACACCAGGGCCAACAGACCCAAAGCCGACAGCACCAGCGTCAAGGCGGTGTTGCCCCAACTGGAGAACAGATGGGTGCGCAACCAAGCCAGAGGACCTGAACTGCGGCCGGGCATGGGCCGGGCTTCCAAGGATTTGAAAACAATGCTCATGTCAGCGCTCCTGAATAGCGGCACTGGCATTGAACCAGTTCATCAGCGCCGAGGTGATGAGGGACAGCGTCAAGTACACCAACATCACAATGGACAGGGCCTCAATCGCACGGCCCGTCTGGTTCAGTGTGGTGTTGGCGATGGACACCAACTCGGGGTAACCGATGGCCACCGCCAAGGACGAGTTTTTCGTCAGGTTCAGGTACTGACTGGTCAAGGGGGGAATGATCACCCGCAGGGCCTGGGGCAACACCACCAAGCGCATCGATTGGCTTTTGCTCAGGCCCAAAGAGGCAGAAGCTTCATGCTGGCCCAAGGACACCGAAGCAATGCCCGAGCGCACCACCTCTGCAATGAAAGAAGCGGTGTAAAAAACCAAGCCGCACAGCAGCGCCATGAACTCGGGGCTGAACACGCCCCCATCTTCGATTTGGAAATCGCCCACTTTGGGCACATTCCACTGGGCAGGCGCTCCGCCGGCCAACCAGCCCAAGAGCATCAGCGCGAAGGTGACCGCCAGCGACACCGCCCACACCGGACGGGTGTGGCCTGTTTGCTCGAAATGCACCTGGGCACGGCGACGATAAAAAATAGCAAATACGAAGCCCATGGCCAGCCCGATGAGGGCCAGTGTTTGGCCCAACTCCCAGACAGGCGATGGGAAAGAAACACCGTTTTTGCTCAAATAAAAGTGGCCCCATTTCCAAGCTTGGTCGAAATCGGGCAAGGCTTCGGTGAACACCAAATACCAAATCAGCAACTGCAGGTAAACCGGCACATTGCGAAAAAATTCCACGTAGGCGTAGCACACCTTGCGAACCAGCAAGTTGGCCGAAAAACGCCCCACACCGACCAACACCCCCAGCAAGGTGGCCAGCACAATGCCAATCACCGCCACTTTGAGCGTGTTGAGCATGCCAATGAAGAAGGCCACCAGGTACGTGCTGTTGGACGCGTACGCGATCATCGTTTCACTGATGTCAAAGCCAAAGGGCTGCAGCAAAAAGTCGTAGCCACTTTGGATGCCACGCAAACGCATATTGGTCAGCGTGTTGCGCACCAACAAGCCCACCAAGGCCAGGGCGGAAAGAATGGCGACGATCTGGTAGATGACCGAACGCCCTTCGCGGCTTCGCCACGAAATGGACCGGTTTTTCTTGCCAGGCAATGGCCTGGCCTCGATCATGGAAAAATGGGACATGTACAGGGCCTGAAGAAAACCACGGTTACAAAAGATACGCCCCAAGAAGGGGCGTATCCAGAGTCTTTAAAAAAGACTGAAAATCAACGCAGAGGGGCTGCGTACATCAAGCCGCCTTTGCTCCACTGGTTGTTCAAGCCACGTGGCAAGTTGATGGCGGTCTTGGGGCCGACGTTGCGCTCGAACATCTCACCGTAGTTGCCTGTGGTCTTGATGGCGCGGGCCAACCACTCTTTGTCCAGACCCAGGTGCTTGCCCAAATCTTCAGTGGCGCCCAACAAACGGCCCACTTGGGGGTTGTCGCTGGATTTCATCTGGTCCACATTGGCTTGGGTGATGCCGTACTCTTCGGCTTCCACCAATCCAGCCAAGACCCATTTGTTGATGGCGAACCACTCGTCATCACCACGGCGAACCATGGGGCCAAGGGGCTCTTTGGAGATCAAGTCGGGCAGCACCACGTGGGCTGTAGGATCTTTGGCTTCCTTGGCGCGAACCGAGGCCAGACCAGAAGCATCGGTGGTGTAAGCCTGGCAACGGCCAGAGAAGTAGGCGCCTGTGGCGGCTTCCACTTTCTCAAACACCACAGGCTTGAGGTTGAGCTTGTTGGCGCGAGAGAAGTCGGTGAGGTTTTTCTCGGTGGTGGTGCCCGATTGCACGCAGACCGTGGCGCCTTTGAGTTGCTTGGCGCTGGTGATCTTGCCTTTGGGCACCATGAAGCCTTGGCCGTCATAGTAGTTGGCGCCAATGAAGTGCAGACCCAAAGAGCCATCGCGGTTCAAGGTGTTGGTGGTGTTGCGAGCCAACACGTCCACTTCACCCGACTGCAGGGCGGTGAAACGCTGCTGCGCGGTCAGCGGCACATACTTCACTTTGGAAGCGTCGCTCAGCACGGCGGCTGCCAGCGCACGGCAGTGGTCCACATCCAAACCCGACCAGTTGCCACTGGAGTCGGCAGCAGAAAAACCAGCCAAACCGGTGTTGACGCCGCAGACGATTTGTCCGCGCTGTTTGATTTGGTCCAAAGTTTTGCCGGCCATGGCCGAAGTGGCGGCCATCAAGCCCACAGTGGCCAAAACGGCAGTGATCACGGTATGTGCATGTTTTTTCATCGTTTGTATCCTCTTTTCAATTTTGAGCGGCAAAACGCCACCCGTAGATTAAATGCCAAATTGGTGCCCGAACCGACTAGGAGCTTCCCTAGGTGATGCCCTGAGCGCCCAACACCGTTGGCCGCACCATCATGATGCATTCGCCAAACCCGTATTTTTTGTAAGCACAAAACACGCCAGAATCTGCTCGCGCCTCGGGATTGTGGGCCAAAAACACCCCCAGTTTGCGGCCCCCGACATGAATCGAGCGCTTGTTTGTGGATTTCTGCCCTTTTTACCTTTTTATTCAGCAGGCGCGTTGTCACGCAACATGGCACGCGTGTTTTGCAGCGACTGCAAAAGGCCCAAAGCCTGCGCATACAACATCTGCCCTGCGGGCGTGAGTTGGGTGGGGTAGGAACTGCGGTCAACCAAATCCGTCCCCGCCCAGGCCTCGAGCGACTGGATGCGCCTGGAAAAAGCGGGTTGCGTGACGTGCCGCAATTGCGCCGAACGGCTGAAACTGCGGGTTTCAGCCAAACTCACAAAGTCTTCCAGCCACTTGGTTTCCATGGGCCTGCGCTCCTGTCAGGGGCCAGTCAATCGGCCGATTGCTGCAAAGCCCACATGCTGGCGTAACGCCCTTGGCGGGCCAGCAGCTCGGCATGGTGGCCACGCTCGATGATGCGCCCTGCTTCCATCACCAAGATCTCGTGCGCATCGACCACCGTGGACAGGCGGTGGGCGATGACCAAGGTGGTTTTGTTGTGCGCCACGCTGGCCAGTTCGGCCTGGATGGCGCGCTCGTTGGCCGAGTCCAGCGCCGAGGTGGCTTCGTCAAACACCAGAATCGGTGGGTTTTTGAGCAAGGTCCGGGCAATGGCCACGCGCTGCTTTTCACCGCCTGACAACTTCAGCCCGCGCTCGCCCACCGAAGTTTGGTAGCCCTTGGGGGTGGAGGCGATGAAGTCGTGGATGCGGGCCGAACGCGCAGCCCCTTCGATGTCGGCTTGGCTGGCACCGGGGCGGCCATAGGCGATGTTGTAGGCCACGCTGTCGTTGAAGAGGACCGTGTCTTGCGGCACGATGCCCAAGGCCTGACGCACGCTGGTTTGCGTGACCTGCCGGATGTCTTGTCCCGCAATGCGGATGAAGCCTTGCTGCACATCGTAAAAACGAAACATCAAGCGCGCCAGTGTCGACTTGCCCGAGCCAGAAGGCCCCACCACCGCGACCGTTTTGCCCGCAGGGATGGTGAAGCTGATGTCTTGCAGGATCGGGCGGTCACTTTCGTAGGCAAAGGACACACGGTCAAACACCACATCGGGCGCACCTTGCAAAGCCAGTGCAGGCGCGCCGGGCGCATCGGCCACTTCGCGCTCGCGGTCCATCAGCACAAACATCTTGTCCAGATCGGTCAGACTTTGCTTGATCTCGCGGTACAGCACCCCCAAAAAGTTGAGCGGGATGTAGAGCTGAATCATGAAGGCGTTGATCATGACCAGGTCGCCCAAAGTCATGCGCCCGGCCACCACGCCTTCGGTGGCTCGCCACAGCATGGTCACCAAAGCGGCCGCGATGATGAGCTGCTGCCCCGTGTTGAGCACCGACAAGGTGGTTTGCGCCTTGAGCCGCGCAAGGCGCAAGCGCTCCAGGCTTTCGTCGTAACGGCCGGCTTCGAAGCGCTCGTTGCCAAAGTATTTGACGGTTTCGTAGTTCAGCAGCGAGTCGATGGCCCGGGTGTGCGCGGCCGAATCGAACTCGTTGGCCTGCTTGCGAAACTGCGTCCGCCACTCGGTCACCCGCACGGTGAAGACAATGTACAAGGCCAAAGCCAGCAGTGTGATGCCCGCGAACCAAGCATCGAACTTGACGGCCAAAATGGTCAGCACCAAGGCCACCTCGATCAGCGTGGGGATGATGCTGTAGAGCGAGTAGGAGATCAAAGACTCGATGCCGCGCACGCCGCGCTCGATGTCACGCGTCATGCCGCCGGTCTGCCGCGCCAAGTGAAAGCGCAGGCTCAGCGCATGCAAATGCTCGAAAGTTTGCAAAGCGATGCTGCGCGAAGCCCCTTGGGTGGCTTTGGCGAACACCAACTCGCGCAATTCGGTGAAAGCCGATGTCAGCAAACGCAAAGCGCCATAACCCACCAACAAAGCCACGGGCACCACCAGAACGGCTTGCGGGTCTCCGGGCTTGAGGCTCATGGCGTCCACCAGCTCCTTGAGCAGCAAAGGCACGCTCACATTGGCCAGCTTGGCACCGACCATGAGCGCCAGCGCAATGACCACACGCCATTTGTATTGCCACAAATAGGGCAAAAGGCGCGACAAGGTTTGCCAATCACCGCCTGCAGCGGGCTGGGGGGCCTGCCCAGCAGCTTGACCAGGCGCTGTGGCAGTGGGGGCAGTTTCGCCGTGGTGGCGCATAAGGGACAATCCGTTTTTGTTGTTAACCACCGATTGTGCCCATGTCCGACACCCCACACCCCCAAGCCGTGTCTTTGCCCACCGACCAGGAACTGGTGCTCAAGGTCATCCCCATGCCCGCCGACTGCAATGCCAGCGGCGATATTTTTGGCGGCTGGGTCATGGCGCAGGTCGACTTGGCGGGTGCCGTTTTGCCCGCCCGGCGTGTGCGCGGCCGCATGGTGACGGTGGCGGTGAACGAATTCATCTTCAAACAGGCCGTCAAGGTGGGCGACATCCTGTCCTTTTTTTCGCGCATCGTGCGCGTGGGACGCACCTCGGTCACCGTCAAGGTCGAAGTGTTTGCCGAACGCTTTCAGCTGCAAGGCCAGTACATCAAGGTCACCGAAGCGAACCTGACCTATGTGGCGGTGGACGACCAGGGCAAGCCCAGGCCTGTGCCTGCGGAATAAGGCGTGCGCTCAGGACACGATGTAGGCGGCGGCGCCGGTCGACATCAAGGTGCCATCCGGTCCACAAAACTCCATGCGGGATGAGCCCACACGCGAGCCAACGCGCAGGGCGTTGGCCGTGATGGTGAAGTGCGCACCAATGCCGGGGCGCAGGTAGTCCACCCGCAAATCGATGGTGCCCAGCTTGGCAAAGCGCTCCAGGCGCTTGGCGGGGGGCTCGTCCATGTGCTTGGCGGCCAGCGCCGCCATCACAGCCGCGCTGCCGATGGCGTCGAGCACCGCACTGATGACGCCGCCATGGATGCGGTTGTAGGCAAAGTGCCCCACCAACTCAGGCCGCATGTCGATGCGGGCCTCCACGCCCTCGGGCGTCACCTTCACGAGCTTCAAGCCCAGGGTTTTGTTGAAAACAATTTTTTCTTCGTAAATCTGGCGAAAACCCTCGATGTACTCGGGTTCCAGAACAACAGGGGTCTGCATGGAATGGGGCATGCTGTCGATTCTAGGGAAGAACCGACCGCCACAGCCCACCCGCCTCAGAGTTTGGAAAAATCGGGTTTGCGTTTTTCCATGAACGCGCCAAAGGCTTCTTTGGCCGCGGGTTCGCGCAGCATGCGGCCAAAGCTCTGGCCTTCTTCGTCCATCTTTTGCAGCACGGCTTGCTGGTCGCCGCCCTTCATGAGCCGCTTGGTGGCGATGAGTGAGCTCAAAGGCTTGGACGCCAATTTCCGCGCTTGCGCTTGGGCATATCCATTGACTTCGGTCGGCGGCACCACCCGGTTGACCAAGCCGACTTCTTGCGCAGCTTCGGCAAAAAAAGGTTCGCCCATGAGCAGGGCTTCGGCCGCACGGTGGTAACCAAACATGCGCGGCGCCAGAAAACTCGAGGCCGCTTCAGGGCACAGGCCCAAGTTCACAAAGGGCATGGAAAACGCCGCGTTGTCACCGGCATAGACCAAGTCGCAATGGAACAGCATGGTGGTGCCAATGCCCACTGCGGGCCCCGCCACGGCAGCCAGCAGCGGTTTTTCGAAGGTCGCAATGCCCCGCAGAAAACGGAAAACGGGTGATTCTTGGGTGCTGGGCGGCTGGTTCAAGAAGTCACCGATGTCGTTGCCCGCACTGAAGATGCTTTCATGCCCCTGAAACACCACCACACGAACGGCCGGATCGGCTGCCGCCTGGGCCACAGCATCGGCCATCGCGGCGTACATGGAAGAGGTGATCGAGTTCTTTTTGTCCAGGCGGTTGAAGGTGATGGTCATCACCCCTGCGTCGGTATGGGTCAAGATGTCAGACATGGAGGTCCTTGTGGTGTGGTCTGTTGTGGGGCGCCAGGCAAGACGGCTTTACTGAACCCGAATCCAGGTTTGTGTGCGGCCCAAAATAGGGGCCCCGATGAAGCCTCGGACTTCGAGCTTTTTGCCACCGTCAATCGGTGTCAAGCGCAAACTGTAAATTTTTCCGTTCTCGGGATCCAGGATTTTCCCACCCTCCCACACCGCTTTGCCGTCGCCTTGTTGACCGCCCCGAATGATTTCCATGCCAATTTTGGGCTTGTCTTTTCGGTCGTCGGTGCACAAAGAGCAGTGGGGTTCGGTGCTGGGCGAGCTCAGCAAGGAGCGCTCCACCACGCCGGACAAGGTCCCCGCGGCCGTCTGGCTGATGCGGATTTCGGCTTTGGGCTGCTTGGTCTCGTCATCGATGCTGCGCCACAGGCCCAGCGGGCTCATTTGGGCATGGGCGGCCAGGCTCAGCAGGCCCAGGCTCAGTGTCGTCACGGCTTTGATCATCGTGTTGTTCCTTGATTGAACTTGAAAACTCAGGCCAGCGCCGCGTCGGTGTCCATCAGCACATCGCTGCCGGCACGAATTCGGCGCATCAAGGTGGATGTTTCTGGCATCAGGCGGGTGAAGTAAAAACGCGCGGTCTGCAGCTTGGCCTGGTAGAACGGGTCGGGGCGCTGTGCCTCCTCTTCGGCTTCGGCCAGTTTCTGCAAGGCGATCTGCGCCGAGCGGGCCCAGAAGTAGCCCAGCACCAAGTGCCCCACCACACGCAGGTAATCCACGGCGGCCGCCCCCACCTCGTCGGCATTGCTCATGGCCTTCATGCCGACTTCGCCGGTGAGCTGCGTGAGCTTTTGGCCCAAATCGGCCAGCGGTTTGATGAATTCGCCCATGGCTTCGTTGGCCATTTCAGCCTTGACCAGTTGCTCCACCAATTTGCCGAATTTCTTCAGCGTCGCGCCTTGGTTGCCCAAGACCTTGCGGCCCAGCAGATCGAGTGATTGGATGGTGTTGGTGCCTTCGTAGATCATGTTGATGCGGGCATCGCGCACAAACTGCTCCATGCCCCACTCCTTGATGTAGCCGTGACCGCCAAACACCTGCTGGCAAGCCGAGGTAGCTTCCCAGGCGTTGTCGGTGGTGAAGGCTTTCACAATGGGCGTGAGCAAGGCCACCACTTCAGCGGCCTCGGCACGCACGGCCTCATCGGGGTGGTTGAGCTCTTTGTCCAGCAGCAAGGCGCAGTAGCAGGCCAAGGCGCGGCCACCTTCGGCATAGGCCTTGGCGGTCATGAGCATGCGGCGCACATCGGGGTGCACGATGATCGGGTCGGCCGGTTTGCCGGGGGCTTTGACGCCTGTGAGCGAGCGCATTTGCACGCGGTCTTTGGCATAAGCGAGCGCATTTTGGTACGCCACTTCGGTCAAGCCCAGCGACTGGTTGCCCACGCCCAAGCGGGCGGCGTTCATCATCACGAACATGGCGGCCAAACCTTTGTTGGGCTGGCCCACCAGGGTGCCCACGGCCCCATCCAACACCATCTGGCATGTCGCGTTGCCGTGGATGCCCATCTTGTGCTCCAGGCCCCCGCAGTAAATGCCGTTGCGCTCGCCCATGCTGCCGTCCGCCGCCACCTTGAACTTGGGCACCAGAAAGAGGCTGATGCCTTTGCTGCCGGGGGGCGCATCGGGCAGGCGTGCCAGCACCAGGTGCACGATGTTGGCTGCCAAGTCGTGTTCGCCTGCGCTGATGAAAATCTTTTGCCCCGTGATGCGGTAGCTGCCATCGGCTTGAGGCTCGGCCTTGGTGCGCAGCATGCCGAGATCCGTGCCGCAATGCGGCTCGGTCAGGCACATGGTGCCGGTCCACTCACCACTGGTCAATTTGGGCAGAAACAAGGCTTTTTGTTCCGGCGTGCCGTGGGCATGCAGGCACTCGTAGGCGCCGTGACTGAGGCCGGGGTACATGGTCCAGGCCTGGTTGGCCGAATTGAGCATTTCGTAAAAGCACTGGTTCACCACAAACGGCAAACCCTGACCACCGTACTCAGGGTCGCAGCTGAGCGAGGGCCAGCCACCGGCCACATACTGCGCATAAGCTTCTTTGAAACCATCGGGGGCTTTGACAGCGTGTGTGTCGCGGTTGAGCTGGCAACCCTGTGCATCGCCCGAGATGTTGATCGGGAACACCACTTCGGCCGCGAATTTGCCGCCCTCTTCGAGCACCGCATTGATGGTGTCGGCATCGGTGTCAGCGTGCTTGGGCAAAGCCTTGAGTTCGGTGCTCACATGGAGCAATTCGTGCAACACAAACTGCATGTCACGGAGGGGTGGGCTGTAGACGGGCATGGAAGCTCCTGGTTAAGAGGGGGTCAGGTGTTGGAAAGATGGCGCGCTCAAACTTGGGCCGCATAGCGGTCCAAAATGTGTGAAAAGCCGCGGCGCGCACGTTCGGTCGCATTGGGGTTGCGCAAAAAACGGGCTTCGTAATGCAGCGCCAAAATCAGGCCATGGATTTCAAAGGCGATTTGGTGCGCGTCGGCTTCGCGGATGAGCTGACCTTCCGCCTGGGTCAACTCGACGGCTCTGCGCAAAGCGGTTTGCCAAGTGGCCACCGACCGCGCCAGCGCGTCACGCACCGGACCTGTGCGGTCATCGAATTCCACGGCGCCACTGATGTAGATGCAACCCGAATCGATCTCGGCCGAAGTCTGGACCATCCAATTGTCAAACAAGGCTTGCAAACGTTGTAGGCCACGGGGCTTTTGCATGGCCGCGTAAAACACCTCGGCCTCAAAACGGTCGTGGTATTCGCGAATCACGGAGATTTGCAATTCTTCTCGCGAGCCAAAGTGGGCAAAAACACCGGACTTGCTCATGCCGGTGACCTCGGCCACCGCACCAATGGACAAACCTTCCAAACCAATCTGCGAGGCCAAGCCCAAGGCCGCATCGATGATCACCGCTTTGGTTTGTTGGCCTTTGATCAGCACACGCTTGCCGGGCTCAGGCGCCGGTGGGCTCTCAACGGCTGGAGATGGGGAACGATCGGACATAAGGCTTCAAAAAAAAGAACGATCGTTCTATTTTGCACCAAAACCAGACCCCATTCCACAAACCCTGCGCACGTCAGGGTAAATCGGGGGGCGCCAGACGTCGGGGCTGGCATGGCGCCCCGACGTGGCCCTGCTCAAAGACGCGAGGTCAAGCCTTGAAAGCGACAACTTTCTGGGTTTGCTCACCCAAACCGTCGATGCCCAGGCGCATCACATCGCCGCGCTTCAAGAACACAGGCGCAGGCTTGCCGTCTTTTTTCACGCCCATGCCCACACCGGGAGGCGTGCCCGTCGTGATGATGTCGCCGGCCTCCAATGTCATGAACTGGCTGACGTAACTGACCAACTTGGCCACACCAAAAATCATGGTCTTGGTGTTGCCGGTCTGGAAACGCACGCCGTTCACGTCCAGCCACATGCCCAGGGCTTGGGGATTGGGCACTTCGTCACGCGTGACCAACCAAGGACCGACGGGGCCGAAAGTGTCGCAGCCTTTGCCTTTGTCCCAAGTGGCGCCGCGCTCGAGTTGGTACTCGCGCTCGCTCACGTCGTTGACCACGCAGTAACCGGCCACATGGTTGAGCGCATCTTTTTGCGACACGTAGCGGGTGCGTGTGCCGATGACAATGCCCAGCTCCACTTCCCAGTCGGACTTTTTGGAGCCCTTGGGCAACATGACGTCGTCGTTCGCACCCTGAATGCAGGAGATGGCCTTGGTGAACACGATCGGCTCGGCCGGAATGGGCATGTTGGACTCGGCCGCATGGTCGGCGTAGTTCAGGCCAATGGCAATGAACTTGCTGGTGTACGAGATGGGCGTGCCAAAACGCTTTTTGCCGCGCACCAGAGGCAGCTTGTCGGTTTTGACCTTGGCCAATTTGGCCAGGGCCTTGTCGTTCAGCAGATCAGGGGAGATGTCTTTGACCACGCTGCTCAAGTCGCGCAAGCGGCCTTCGGCGTCGATCAGACCTGGTTTTTCTTTGCCGACTTGGCCGTAACGAACGAGTTTCATGGTTGCCTTTCAGTTTTCAAAAAAATCAATAAGTGGAGCGGCCACCGGACAGGTCAAAGACCGCGCCCGTGGAGAAGGAACATTCTTCGGTGCTGAGCCAAGTCACCATGGCGGCGACTTCTTCGGGCTCACCAAAGCGGGCCATCGGAATCTTGGAGAGCATGAACTGGATGTGCTCGGGCGTCATTTGATCAAAAATCGCCGTTTTCACAGCCGCCGGGGTGACACAGTTCACACGCACGCCCGTATCGGCCAGCTCTTTGCCCAGCGATTTGGTCAGGCCAATCACCGCCGCCTTGCTCGCACTGTAAGCACTGGCGTTGGGGTTGCCGTCCTTGCCTGCCACCGAGGCGATGTTGACGATGCGGCCGTAGTTGCGGGCTTTCATGTGGGTGCTCAGTTCGCGGCAGCAATGGAACAGGCCATGCACGTTCACATCGAACACCTGCTTCCAAGCGTCGACGGGGTAATCCCAGACTTTCACGTTGGGCCCGGTGATGCCGGCGCTGTTGACCAGCACATCCACATCCGCCAGCGCCACAGTTTGTGCCGTGGCACTGAGCACCGAAGCATGGTCAACCACATCCACCTGCACCGTGTTGACCACCGCGCCCAGCAGCCCCTGGCGCAGCTGTTCGGCGGCTTTGGCCATGCCCGCCACATCGCGGTCCCAGAGCGTGACCCGTGCGCCCGAGGCCAGCATGCGCTGTGCAATGGCAAAACCCAGGCCCGTGGCCCCGCCGGTGATGACCGCGTGGCGGCCTTTCATGTCAAGCAAATTCATGTGCGGCGCTCCGTCATCAAATGGTCATGCCACCATCGACCATGTAGGCATTGCCTGTGGCGAAGATGGATTCGTCGGATGCAAGGAAGGTGACGATGGGCGCAATTTCATGCGCCTGCGCCAATCGACCCATGGGCTGGCGGTTGATGAAGTCTTGACGCGCCTGCACCGGATCGGCATAGCTGTTGATGCGGTCCTGCAGCGACGGCGTGTCCACCGTGCCGGGGCAAATCGCATTGCAGCGCACACCCTGGCGCACGTAATCAGCCGCCACACTTTTGGTCAGGCCAATCACCGCCGCCTTGCTGGTGCCGTAGATGAAACGGTTGGGCAGGCCGCGCACGCTGGAACACACACTGGCCATGTTGATGATGCTGCCGCCGCGCCCGTCCTGCGCGAACTGCGCAACCATTTTGGGAACGACCGCTTGGATCATCCAGAACTGCGAACGCACGTTCAAGTTGAAAGCGAAATCCCAGTCATCGTCGGTGGCCAGCTCGATGTTGCCGTTGTGCACAAAACCCGCGCAATTGAAGACGATGTCGATGCGCGGCATGCTGGCCACTTGCGCGGCAATGGCGGCCTTGTCGAGCACATTGAGCACGGCGGTGTGCACATGGGCCACGCCTTGGTAGGACTGGAGCAGATCGGCATTCACATCGGTGGCATACACCGTGGCACCCTCTGCGGCCATGGCCAATGCCGCTGCTTGTCCAATGCCTTGGCCAGCGGCGGTCACGAGCGCGATTTTTCCTTTGAGTCTCATGGTGTCTTGATCTCCAGATGGGTGAGTTGTCTGCTTGAAATGGCCGCCCAGTCCCAGGCAATGCCCAGGCCGGGGACGGTGGGCGGGATGGCAAAGCCGTCTTGAACCTGCATGCGCGAGGTGGTGATGTCGTCGAGCTGCGGAATGTACTCCACCCAAGTGGCATTGGGCACCGCGGCGCACAAGCTCACATGCAACTCCATCAGAAAGTGCGGGCACACGGCCACGTCAAAGGTTTCGGCCAGGTGTGCGGTTTTGAGCCAAGGCGTGATGCCGCCGATGCGCGACACATCCGGCTGCACAACAGAGCATGCGCCCTGCTCCAAATATTCGCGGAACTGCATGGGGTGGTACATGGACTCGCCCACGGCCACGGGAATGGTGGTGTGCTCGCGCAGCTGGCGGTGGCCGGAAACATCTTCGGCAGGCAAGGGCTCTTCCATCCACGCCAGACCCAGTCCATCGAAAGCCCGCGCACGCCGCACGGCTTCGGCACGGTTGAAACCTTGATTGGCATCGGTCATCAAGTCAAAACCCGGCCCGACCGCGTCACGCACCGCACTCAGGCGTGCCACGTCTTCGCTCACATGGGGTCGGCCGATCTTGATCTTGGCACCCTTGAAGCCCTGGGCCTGCGCCTCCAAGGTTTGCGCCACCAGCGCCTCGGGCGACAGGTGCAACCACCCGCCCTCGGTGGTGTAGAGCGGCACCCGCGCTTGTGCCCCACCCAGCAACTGCCACAGCGGCAGGCCCTGACTTTGCGCACGCCAGTCCCACAAAGCGGTGTCCACACAGGCCAGCGCCAAGCTGGTCATCGCCCCAACGGCCGTCGCGTGGGTATGAAAGAACAAATCTTTCCAGATCGCTTCGACCAAGACCGGGTTGCGGCCGATGAGCCGGGGCACCAGGTGGTCTTTGAGCAGCGCCACCACCGACGAGCCCCCCGTCCCGATGGTGTAGGCATAGCCTGTGGCCTCGATGCCGTCGCTGCAATGCAGGGTGAGCAGCACCGTTTCTTGCGTCACAAAAGACTGGATGGCGTCGGTGCGCAAGACTTTGGGCGGCAAGTTCACTTGCCTGAGGCTCACGCGGTCAATGGTGACTGTAGACATGCAATGGGCGTCGGTGGACTGAGGGTTTATGCGGGGCTAAAAAGGCTTGACCGCTGAAAACTGTACGTGTGATGATTGTGCAACTGGTCTGACCAATTGTCCAATTCACGTTATCCCTGACCCCACCCATGCCCTTGCACACCGTGGCCCCGCAACGCCTGTACCGACAGATTGCCGAACAACTTCGGCAGTTGATGGTGTCGGGCGAATTCGCGCTGGGTTCACGCTTGCCGGCCGAACGCGACTTGGCCTTGCAATTGGGCGTGAGCCGCCCCTCGGTGCGCGAAGCGCTGATTGCACTCGAAGTGGAGGGCATGATCGAGGTGCGCACCGGCTCAGGCATTTATGTGCAGCGTCTGGATGCGCCCCGCAAATCACCGGTCGCGCCGCCGCTCGATGCAGACACGCCCGCCGATTGGGGCCCATTGGAAGTGATGAGTGCCCGCCTGCTGATCGAGGCCGAAGTGGCCGCATTGGCCGCCACGCACGCGCAAAAGGCAGACCTCAAGGCCATCAAAACAGGCTTGCAGCACATGAAGCTCGAAGCGGCGCGGGACGAGGTGCCGCGCGATGGTGACGAAGCCTTTCACGCAGCCATTGCCAAGGCCTGTGGCAACAGCGTTTTGCTCGACACCGTGCAGCGCTACTGGCAAGCCCGTAATGGCCCCCTGTTTGAGCGGCTTGGTGACTATTTTGAGCACCCGGCGTCCTGGCAAGCGGCCATCCAAGAACACCAGCAAGTCTTGCAGGCAATAGAGGCGCACGACGCCACGGCCGCCCGCAAAGCCATGCAAAAACACCTGAAACAAGCCCACAAAAGATACAGCGCGAGCTGGCGCCGCGCGCCTGCCCGCTAGCGCCCAGCGAGGGGCATGCAATTTTTTTCCGCGTCAGCATTTTTTACAAACCAAGAGGAGACTGAGATGAGCAAACGATTGACCCTGAAAACCCTGGCCACCGTCGGCGCCTTTGCCGTGGGGGCCCTGACCGTACTGGGCAGCACCGCGGTGCAAGCCCAGCAAAAAATCAAGTGGGCCCACGTCTACGAGACCTCTGAGCCCTACCACACCGAATCGGTGTGGGCGGCCGAAGAAATCAAAAAACGCAGCAACGGCAAATACGACATCCAGGTCTTCCCCGCGTCCACCTTGGGCAAGGAAACAGACATCAACCAAGGCCTGACCCTGGGCACGGTGGACATGATCATCAGCGGACCCTCATTTGCGGCCCGCACTTATCCCCGCTTTGGCATTGCCTACTACCCCTTCATCTTCCGCGATGGCGACCACCTGATTGCCTACTCCAAGAGCCCCGTGTTCCAGGAAATGGTGTCCGAGTTCCGGGCCAAAACGGGCATCCAGGTCACGGCCTACACCTACTACGGCGCACGCCACACCACGGCTCAAAAAGCCTTCACCAACTGCGCTGGCATGAAGGGTATCAAGATCCGCGTGCCCGATGTGCCCGCTTACCGCGCCACACCTGAGGCCTGCGGCGCCAACCCCACCCCGATTGCTTTTGCCGAGGTGTATTTGGCCCTGCAAAACGGCACCGTGGAAGCCCAAGAGAACCCCTTGACCACGATCGAGGCCAAGAAGTTTTTTGAAGTGCAAAAAGCCATCATGATGACCGGCCACATCGTGGACGGTTTGACCACGCAAATTGCACCGCACCTCTGGAACAAGCTCAGCGATGCTGAAAAGAAAATGTTCACGGACGTGACGCAAGAAGCCGCGGTGCGCGCCACCGCCAAGATCAAGGCCCGCGAAGCCGAGTTGGTGGACGAGTTCAAGAAAAAAGGCCTGCAAATCGTGCAGGTGGACCGCAAGTCGTTCCAAGACGCTGTGCTGAAAAACAAACCCCTGACCTCCATGGGCTTCACGCAGTCTGACTTCGACAAGATCCAAGCGGCCAAGTAAGGCGCCCCACCATCCGCTGCTGTGCCGCTGGCGCAGCGCTGATGTGTTGGCCCGCTGCGGCAGACCGAACGCACCGCGTTCGGTCTGCCCAGCCGGCCATGTTTTCGATCCCAAGGACACCCCATGAGCAACCTCCCCGACCTCGATGCCATGCCCAAAGTCATGGGCGACGATGGCCAGTTTCACGCCACCGACGACGAAGTCGACCTGTCAGGCACCCCCATTGAAGCCTGGGTGGCACTGGCTTTCTTTTGGGCTTTGGGCCTCACGGTTTTTTACCAATTCTTCACCCGTTACGTGATGAACAACTCGGCCTCTTGGACCGAGGAGATTGCCCGCTACCTGCTCATCGCCACGGTTTTCACGGGCGCCACGATTGGCGTGGCCAAAAACAACCACATCCAAGTGGACTTCTTCTTTCGCTTCATGCCCGACTGGATGGGTCGCGCCATGGGCGTGGTGGTCGACGCCATGCGCGTCGCCTTTTTTGCCGCCGCCACGGTCCTCACGGGCCAGATGATGGAGAAACTGGGCAGCTACAAAATGACCATCATCGACTTGCCCATGAACCTCGTCTATGGCGTGGTGATGGCCGGGTTTGCCGCCATGTGCCTGCGCGCCATGTGGGTGGCCAAGGTGCATTGGCAGCGCGGCTACACCGTGCTGCAACGCCCCGAATCCGAAATGTCCGACCGCTGAAACGCCTTTAGAAAGTTCTCCATGTTGAAGATCCTTTTTCTCATTCTCATGAGCGGCGGCATCCCGGTGGCCATTGCCATGGCGGGCGCGTCGCTGATTTACCTCTTGTTTGCCGAAAGCTCCCCGCCTTTTGTGGTGATCCACCGCATGGTCTCGGGCATCGACAGTTTTCCCTTGTTGGCCGTGCCCTTCTTCATTTTGGCGGGCAACCTGATGAACAACGCGGGCATCACCAACCGCATTTACAACTATGCGCTGGCCTTGGTGGGCTGGCTCAAGGGCGGCCTCGGTCACGTCAACGTGGTGGGCTCGGTTGTGTTTGCGGGCATGAGCGGCACGGCCATTGCCGACGCGGCGGGCCTGGGCACCATCGAAATCAAGGCCATGAAAGACCATGGCTACAGCACCGAGTTTGCGGTGGGCGTCACGGCGGCTTCGGCCACGCTCGGCCCCATCATTCCGCCCAGCCTGCCCTTTGTGATCTACGGCATGATGGCCAACGTGTCGGTGGGGGCCTTGTTCCTTGCGGGCATCTTGCCCGGCATCTTGATGGCGCTGCTCATGATGCTGACGGTGGCCTATTTCGCACACAAAAACGGCTGGGGTGCCGATGTGAAATTCGAGTGGCCCAAGGTCATCAAGGCTCTGGCCGAAACCGCGGTGGTGGTGGGCTGGCCATTGGCCATTTGGTGGTTGGTGAACAGCATGGGCACGCCCGCCCAAATGACGGTGTTTTTGGCCCTGATCGTTTTGTTCGCTGCGGACAAATTTTTCAACTTCCAGGCCGTCTTGCCCATCATGACGCCCGTCATCCTGATTGGCGGCATGACCACCGGGGTGTTCACCCCCACCGAAGGCGCGATTGCCGCTTGCGTCTGGGCCATTGCACTGGGCTTTTTTTGGTACCGAACGCTCAACTTCAAGATGTTCGTGAAGATCTGCCTGGACACGGTGGAGACCACCGCCACCGTGCTGTTCATCGTGGCGGCCGCCAGCATTTTTGGCTGGATGCTCACCGCTACGGGCGTCACCACGGCCATCTCCAGCTGGGTGCTGGGCTTCACGCAAGAACCTTGGGTGTTTTTGCTGCTGGCGAACGCGCTGATGCTGTTTGTCGGCTGCTTCCTGGAGCCCACCGCGGCGATCACCATCCTGGTGCCGATTTTGGTGCCGATTTGCCAACAGCTGGGCATTGACCTGGTGCACTTCGGTCTGGTCATGGTGCTCAACCTGATGATCGGTTTGCTGCACCCCCCCATGGGCATGGTGCTGTTTGTGCTGGCTCGCGTGGCCAAACTCAGTGTGGAGCGGACCACCATGGCCATCTTGCCCTGGCTGTTCCCCTTGCTCGGCAGCTTGGCCGTCATCACCTACTTCCCCAGCTTGGTGCTGTGGCTGCCCAAGCAGTTTTATTGAATCCACGGGGCTGCTGTTTGGCCCCGTTTTTAAGTGACCCTCAACATGTCCAATCTCTTCATTCGCCTGCACCCGTCTGACGACGTGGTGATTGCCCGCAGCCAACTCATGAGCGGAAGCGCCGTCGAAGGCATTCCCGTGCGCGGCCTGATTCCTCCGGGCCACAAAATCGCCACCAGCGCCATCGCCGTGGGCGAGCCCGTGCGGCGCTACAACCAGATCATTGGGTTTGCGCACCAAGCCATTGCGCCAGGCGAGCATGTGCACACGCACAACCTGAACATGGGCGCGGAAAAAGGCAACTTCGAACGCGACTACGCCATAGGCCAAGACGTGAAACCTGAGCCGGTGCGCAAGCAAGCGACTTTCATGGGCTACAAACGCTCGGATGGCCGTGTGGCCACGCGCAACTACATCGGGGTGTTGTCGAGCGTGAACTGCTCGGCCACCGCCGCTCGCGCCATTGCCGACCATTTCTCCAAACGCAACAACCCGCAAGCGCTGGCCAAGTTCCCCAACGTGGACGGTGTGGTGGCTTTGACGCATGGCACCGGCTGCGGCATGGACACCGAAGGGCTGGGCATCCAGCTGCTTGAGCGCACGCTGGCCGGTTACGCCACCCACGCCAACTTTTGGGGCGTGGTGGTGGTGGGCCTGGGCTGCGAGGCCAACCAACTGAACACCTGGCTGGCGCACAGCAGCCTGCGCGAGGGCGACACGCTCAAGGTTTTCAACATCCAGGACACCGGCGGCACGCGCCTCACGGTGGAAAAAGGCATTGCCTTGATTGAAGAGATGCTGCCCCGCGCCAATGCCATCACGCGCGAACCTTGCAGCGCCGAGCACATCACGGTGGGCCTGCAGTGCGGCGGGTCTGATGGCTACTCGGGCATCAGCGCCAACCCGGCACTGGGCGTGGCCGTGGACTTGCTGGTGCAGCACGGTGGCACCGCCATCCTGAGCGAAACCCCCGAAATTTATGGCGCCGAGCACTTGCTCACGCGCCGCGCGGTCAAGCCCGAAGTGGCGCACAAACTCATTGAGCGCATCCGCTGGTGGGAAAACTACACCGCCATCAACGGCGGCGAGATGAACAACAACCCCTCGCCCGGCAACAAGGCGGGGGGTCTGACCACCATCCTGGAAAAGTCGCTCGGCGCGGTGGCCAAGGGCGGCACCAGCAACCTGCAGGCGGTGTACGAGTACGCAGAACCCGTCACCGCCAAAGGCTTTGTCTACATGGACACGCCCGGCTACGACCCGGTGAGCGCCACAGGCCAGGTGGCGGGCGGGGCCAACCTGATTTGCTTCACCACCGGGCGCGGCAGCGCCTATGGCTGCGCGCCCTCGCCCAGCCTCAAGTTCTCGACCAACACCGCGCTGTGGAAAAAGCAAGAAGAAGACATGGACCTGAACTGCGGCGAGATCGTGGACGGCGGGGTGAGCATCGCCGAGATGGGACAGCGGATTTTCGAGATGATCCTCGCCGCTGCCTCGGGCGAGCCTACCAAGAGCGAGCGACACGGCTACGGCCAAAACGAGTTTGTGCCGTGGCAAGTCGGCGCGGTCATGTGAGGACAGTGTCATGAGCCACACCATTTCTGCCCACGACCTGCGCGCCAAAGTCGCACGCATCATTGAACAAGCGGGCAGCGCCCCGGCTGAAGCCGCGCAGGTGGCCGACAACCTGGTCATGGCCAACCTGAGCGGGCACGACTCGCACGGCGTGGGCATGGTGCCGCGCTATGTGGACGCGGTGCTCGAAGGCGGGCTGTCGCCCAACACAGGGGTGAAGGTGCTGCTGGACACGGGGCCTTTGCTCAACCTGGACGGCCAGCGCGGCTACGGCCAAATCACCGGCGTGCAAGCCATGCAGATGGGCATCGAGCGCGCCAAGCAACACGGCGTGTGCACGGTGGCGCTCAGCCGCTCGCACCACCTGGGCCGCATCGGCCACTTTGCCGAAATGGCCGTGGCCCAGGGCCTGGTGTCGGTGCATTTTGTCAACGTGCTCTCGCGCCCCGTGGTCGCGCCCTTTGGCGGTGGCGATGGGCGCTTTGGCACCAACCCTTGCTGCATCGGCGTGCCCATGGGCGATCGCCCCCCGTTTGTGCTGGACTTTGCCACCAGCCGCGTGGCGCAGGGCAAGATGCGGGTGGCCCACAACAAGGGCGAGCAGGTGCCGCCGGGCTATTTGATCGACGAACACGGCCACCCCACCAACGACCCCGGCGTGGTGGTGGTGCCGCAGTCCAACGGCCTGTTTGGCGCACTCATGACCTTTGGCGACCACAAGGGCTTTGGCATGGCCATGGCCTGCGAGCTGCTGGGTGGCGCGCTCACCGGCAGCGGCACCTGGCACCGCGAAGCCGACCAACAACGTGCGGTGCTCAACGGCATGCTGACGATGCTGATCGACCCGGTGCGCCTGGGCACGCAAACCCTGTTTGAACAAGAGGCCCTGGCGTTTGCCGACTGGCTGCGCCAAAGCCCCGATGCGCCGGGCAGTGAGGGCGTCAAACTGGCGGGCGAGCCAGAGCGCGCCGCCCGCGCCGAACGCGCGCAATCGGGCATCTGGATCGACGAGGCCACCTGGGCCGAGATCGAAGCGTCTGAACAAAAACTCCAAGCACATTGAGCGCATCCGGGCCACGGGCCCTGCGATCAAGGCTTTTACACCGCACACCATGACCCTGTCTGCTGCCACACTCCCCACCCTGCCCGCCGACGTCCACACCCCGGTCTACGAGCGCACACACCACGCCCCTGGCGTGGTGCACCTCGGGCTGGGCGCCTTTCACCGTGCCCACCAGGCCATGGTGTTTGACCAGCTGCTGGCCGGCGGCGACATGCGCTGGGGCATCCACGGCGTGGGCATGACACGGCCCGATTTGGTGAACCAGCTGCGCGCCCAAGACGGCCTGTACGCCGTGCGCGTGGCCGATGGGCAAGGTGTGCAGTGGCAAGTGCCGGGCGCACTTTGGCGCATGAACGTGGCCGCCACCGAGCGCGATGCCGTGGTGCAAGCCATCGCGGCACCCGCCACCCGCTGGGTCACCCTCACCGTGACCGAAAAAGGCTATACCCCGGCGCTGGGCCAGCTGCTGCTGGACGGCTTGCGCCTGCGCCAGCAAGCGAACTTGCCCGGCATCACCGTCGCCTCGTGCGACAACCTGCAAGGCAATGGACACAAGTTGTTGGCCTTGGTCAAAGCCGCAGCAAGCGCGCAAGACGGCGCTGTGCTGCTTTGGCTGGACACGCACTGCGCTTTCCCATGCAGCATGGTGGACCGCATCGTGCCCGCGGCCACACCCGAGGTGTTGGCCGCCGCACAAGAAGCCTTGGGCATGCCAGACCATTGCGCCCTGAGCACCGAGGGCTTTTGGGAGTGGGTGATCGAAGACCGATTGGCCGACCCGCAAGACGCCGCCCTGCTGCAAAGTGCGGGTGTGCGTGTCACCCGCGATGTGCACAGCTACGAAGAAGCCAAGCTGCGCCTGCTCAATGGCAGCCACACGGCCATGGCACTCATGGGGGCCATCACCGGCAGGCCTTTCATCGCCAGCTGCATTGGCGTGCCGCACATTCGTGCGTTTGTGCACCGCCTGATGGGCCAAGAAGTCGCGCCGCACCTGAGCCGCAGCGACTGGGCCGATTACCGCGACGCTTTGATCCAACGGTTTGGCAACCCGTATCTGAAGCACAGCGTGCACCAAATCGCCACCGACAACTCGCAAAAAATCCCACAACGCTGGCCCCCATCGGTGCTGGGGCAAATCGCCCAAGGCGCCTCGTTTGAACTCCACGCGCTGGCCGCCGCCGTTTTCGTGCGCTACACCCTGGGCGTGGATGAGCAAGGCCAGGCCTACCCTCTGAATGACCCACAAGCCGAGCGCCTGATGGCGCTGGGCGCGGCGCAGCGCACCGAGCCCGAGGCCTGCGTGCGCGCCCTGCTGGCGCGCGAAGACCTGTGGGGCCGCGCCTTGCCGCAACACGCCACCTGGATCGCCCGCGTCACGCACTGGCACCAACAAGTCCTGCTGCACGGTGTAGACGCCGTCGTCCAGCAAGGGCTGGCCCAAGAAGCCTGAAAACGGAGGCCCGCACCATGAAAATCACCGCCGCCCGCGTCATCGTTTGCAGCCCCGGCCGCAACTTCGTCACCCTCAAAATCGAGACCGACCAGGGCGTGCATGGCGTGGGCGACGCCACGCTCAACGGCCGCGAGTTGGCCGTGGTCAGCTACCTCGAGGACCATGTGATCCCCTGCCTGATCGGGCGCGACCCGCAGCAGATCGAGGACATCTGGCAATACTTCTACAAAGGCGCCTACTGGCGGCGCGGCCCCGTGACCATGAGTGCGATTGCTGCCGTGGACACCGCGCTGTGGGACATCAAGGCCAAGATGGCGGGCATGCCGCTGTACCAGTTGTTGGGCGGGCGCAGCCGCACCGGGGTCATGGTCTACGGCCACGCCAATGGGCGCGACACCGCCGAGACCGTGGACGAAGTGTTGCGCCACAAGGAAGAAGGCTACTTGGCCATCCGTGCCCAAAGCGGCGTGCCGGGCCTGAACAAGGTCTATGGCGTGAGCGGCACGAATCGCCTGTACGAGCCCGCCGACGGCAGTTTGCCCAGCGAGCACGACTGGAGCACCGAGAAGTATTTGCGCCACACGCCCGGCCTGTTTGAAGCCGTGCGCGAAGCTGTGGGGCCCGACATCCATTTGCTGCACGACGTGCACCACCGGCTCACGCCCATCGAAGCAGGCCAATTGGGCAAGGCGCTGGAGCCGATGCGCCTGTTCTGGATGGAAGACCCGACGCCCGCTGAAAACCAAGACGCCTTCCAGTGGATTCGCCACCACACCACCACCCCGATCGCGGTGGGCGAGATTTTCAACAGCATCTGGGACTGCAAAACGCTGATCGAGAAACAGCTGATCGACTACATCCGCACCACCGTGGTCCACGCCGGCGGCATCACCCACCTGCGGCGCATCGCCGACCTGGCCAGCCTCTACCAAGTGCGCACCGGTTGCCACGGCGCGACCGACCTGTCGCCCGTGTGCATGGGCGCGGCCCTGCACTTTGACACCTGGGTGCCCAACTTCGGTGTGCAGGAGTACATGCCGCACAGCGAGGAGATGCTGTCGGTGTTTCCGCACGCGTGGCGCTTCGAGCGCGGCATGATGCACTGCGGCGAGACCCCCGGCCACGGGGTGGACATCGACGAAAAGCTGGCGGCCCGGTACCCCTATCAAAGGGCTTATCTGCCGGTGAACCGCTTGCAGCACGATGGGACACTGTGGAATTGGTGAAGTGAGCGGAACATGAGGGCCTGCTTTGCAGCGATTGCGGTCAGTCAGCTTGTGATCATCCGGGGCGGCAACCGGCAAGTAGAAGCCCCTGGCCTTACGTCCGCTGTTGGGCGGACTGCACCTATCGACTAAAAGGTGACTAGGGGCATAAAGTGCCGCTTTGCACAAACTTCTACGCATTGAAGCGAAGTCAAAAATATCCCGTCACAAGCCCCAAACTTACTATGTGAGCATCAATGCGGCCAAAATTCAATCGTCACAATCAGCAGCAAATGTTTTGGATCATGAAGCCGAAACGCTCAAGCTAACCACGCCTTTATTCTGGTGTTCATTTTCTCAGCCGAAATACCGTACCGGTCATGCAAGGTTGGCAAAGCGCCTGCATCCAAGAAAGCGTCGGGAAGAGCCAACATTCGAAATTTGGCAGGTATCACATTTTCACGCATCAGCAAACTGGCTACCGCCTCGCCCAAGCCACCAACGATGGAATGGTTCTCGGCCACCACCACGAGACGACCCGGCTTGCGCACTTCGCCAATGATGGCCGCTTCATCCAAGGGCTTGATGGTCGGACAATGCATGACCGCCACATTCACCTTTTCCGCCTCAAGTTGCTTGGCTACTTCGAGTGTGCGCATCGTCATGAAGCCGCTGGAAATCACCAACACATCCGAGCCTTCGCGTAGCATCTTGGCTTTACCCAATTCAAACTTGTAGTTGTATTCGTCTAGAACCATCGGCACATTGCCACGCAACAGACGCATATAGACCGGTCCTTGGTGCTCGGCAATTTGCGGCACAGCCTGTTCAATGTCCAGCGCATCGCAAGGGTCCACGATGGTCAGGCCAGGAATGGCACGCATCATGGCGAGATCCTCTGTGGCTTGATGACTGGGTCCATAACCGGTGGTCAGTCCGGGCAAGGCGCAGCAGATCTTCACATTCAGGTTTTCTTCGGCAATCACTTGATGAATAAAGTCATAAGCGCGGCGCGTGCCAAAAACCGCATAAGTCGTGGCAAATGGCACCAATCCCGTCTTGGCCATGCCACCAGCCGCGCCCATGAGCAGCTGCTCGGCCATGCCCATCTGAAAAAAACGTTCAGGGTAGGCCTGAGCAAACAAGTGCAAGTCGGTGTATTTGGCCAAGTCTGCCGTCATACCCACCACTTCAGGGTGATCAGCTGCATAGGCCACCAGTGCCTTGCCAAAGGGGGCGGCCTGCACCCGCTGACCATCACTCGCGATCGAGGCGATCATGGCCGAGGTGGTCAGTCGGGGCTTTTTGTCGGTCACAGTATTCATTTCAATGGCCTCAGGGTTGATTTGCATCCAAGATGTCCAGCGCCAATTTCCACTCGGGCGGATCCACACGGATAAAGTGATTTTTTTCGCGTGACTCTAGGAAGGGCACACCCTTGCCCATGAGCGTGTCGCACAGGATCACCCGCGGCTTGGCGTCGGGCAGTGCACGCGCTGTGTCAAAGGCGCGCAAGACCGCGGGCAGATGATTGCCATCCACACGCTGAACGTGCCAACCAAAAGCAGCCCATTTGTCGGCCAATGGCTCGAAGCCCAACACCGCAGTGGACGGACCATCTGCTTGTTGGTTGTTGATGTCCACCATGCAGATCAGATTGCCCAAGCCATGGTGTGCAGCGGACATGGCCGCCTCCCAGACCGAGCCTTCATCCAGCTCACCGTCAGACATGGAGTTGTAGACAAAGGCAGGGCTCTTTTGATGACGCAGTCCGAGTGCGATGCCCACCGCAATTGGAAGACCTTGCCCAAGCGACCCCCCCGAGATTTCCATACCCGGTGTGTAAGTGGCCATGCCCGACATGGGCAAACGGCTGTCATCGCTGCCATACGTTTCGAGTTCAGTTTCGGGAATGATCCCAGCCTCAATCATTGCGGCATAGTTGGCAATGGCGTAATGACCATGCGAGAGCAAAAATCGATCTCGATCAGACCAATCCGGGTCTTCGGCACGGAACTTCATGGCGTGGCCATAGGCCACCGCCAGTACATCGGCGTAACCCAAAGCCTGCCCCACATAACCCTGACCTTGGACCTCGCCCATGCGCAAGGCGTATCGTCGAATGCGATAGGCGCATTGGGCAAGAGAGGACAGCGTGTCCTGATTGCAATTCATGGTGATTCTCCAATAACTCAATACTTAATCACTTAAGGATGGAAGCAGGCACATACGAGACCAACAACAAAACACTGAAAGCAACCAGATAAAACGGACCGAGTTCGCGAACGGTCTCGCCCACCTTGACCTTTGCCAAAGAACTGGTGATAAACAAAGTGGTTCCGACAGGCGGTGTGTACAAACCAATGGCCAGGTTCACGGTCATCATGATTCCCAGCTGTGTGAGGTCCATACCAATGGACTTGGCCAAAGGCACAAATACAGGGGTTAACAGCAAGACCGCTGCGGGCAAGTCAATGAACATTCCGCAAACCAGCATGAGCAGGTTCATGAGCAAAATGACCAACCAAGGCTCGCTCAAATTTTCTTTGGCCCAGTTCACAATGCCATTGGGCATTTGGTCAAAAGTGAGTAGCCACCCTATGGCTGCAGAAGCCATGATGACCAATAACACCACCCCGGTCGACAAGCCCGCGTCCATCACCGCCTTGTTCAAACGAGCCAATGACAGGTCTTTGTAGATCAGCGCAGAAACCACAGAGGCATACAAAGTGGACAGAACTGCCACTTCGGTGGGGGTAGCCACGCCAAAGCGCAGAAACACGATGATGAGTGCAGGCAGCAACAAGGCTGGCGAGGCATACAGTAAATGCTTGAGAAACGCTGCCACATTGAATGGCGCTGTTTCACGCGGGAAATTCCGCCGCTTACCCACCCACCAACATACCGCCATGAAGCCGCCACACATCAAGAGGCCCGGCACGATACCCGCCACAAATAAGGCTGCAATACTCGCGCCACTTGACAGCGCGAACAAAATCATAGGAATTGAGGGCGGAATAAGAATATCAATGGTCGCTGCAGCCGCCAGTGTGGCCGCCGAAAATGCAGGTGGATAACCCAAGCGTTTTTGCCAAGGAATCATCAACGAGCCAATGGCCGATGCATCGGCGACAGCAGAACCCGATACGCCACCAAAAATAGTGCTGGATAAAACACCCACTTGGCCCGGGCCACCGTGAAACCGGCCAATCAAAGCCGTGAGTGTGCCAATGAGTGCCTCCCCCAGCTTGCCTCCCATCATCAAACTGCCGGTAAGCATGAAAAATGGGATGGCAATGAGCGGAAAACTTTGTACCTGCTGAACCATGGTTTGCACCAAGATGTCCAGTGGAACACGGTCTGATGTTGCGGCTGCAGCCAAAGCAGCCACCAAAATGGCGTGAGCAATTGGGATCGACGCCGCCGCTGCGGTCAAAAAAACGGCAATGATGAGATAGCTCATGGGGTGCGACTCCGCTGATTTCTAATAGTGTGTATTGGGAGTTGCTGCCGCATTGGCTTCGGCAATCTCAGCTGCTGGTGTTTTCAGCGTGGTCACAAAATCTTTCAAAGCCAACACCATGAGGCAAAACATGCCCAGCAACACACTGCCAAAAGTCACCGATGCGGGTACGCCCAAGATGGGCGATTTTTCATCATGCACGATGGGCAACATGCGCCATGTCGCGATGCATAGCGTGGCGTAAAGGGATGCAACCACCGCCCACACCAAAGCCGCCAACCAGCGCTGGTGTGCAGGTTTCAACCGATCGCGTAAAAAACTGGTGGTGATGTGACTGCCCTGCACCGCAGCCAGCACAACACCGCTTACTACCAACCAAGGGAAAAGTATTTCCGGCACTTCATTGGACCAATCCAGCCCTTTACCGAATGCATAACGCATCAAGGTGTTCACGCACAAGATGCAAAAAATGACGCTGGTGGTCAACCACAAAATGGTCTTGCAGACTTTGGTGATGATTTTTTCCATGGTGCACGCGGTTCACTGACAATTAAATAGAACAGAAAAGCTCCCAAACACAATTGAGCCTGGGAGCTCTCTGGTGCGCTCAATTGCCTGAGCAACAGGCAGAAGCGTGGCGCATATTTTTATTTCGCGCGAGCCGCTGCAATCACCTTTTTAACAAAGGCACCCACATCGGCTTTTGCAGTCCACGCATCGTCCACAGCGGATGTGGCCTTTTCAAATGCAGCTTTGTTGGCGGCATTAAAAATCGCACCTTTGGATTTGAGTTCGGCTACCAACTTGACATCAGCATCTGTAGAGAGCTGGCGTTGCAATTTAGTGGCCTCGTCTGCTGCTTCTTGGACGGCTTTTTTGTCTGCAGCAGACAACTTACCCCATGCATTTTTGCTCATCAAAAATGGGGTCATCTCATATTTGTGACCTGTCAATGAAACGTACTTATTGACTTCGTAGAGCTTGGCTGAATAGATGTTGGCCAAGGGGTTTTCTTGACCATCCACAACACCTTGTTGCAAGGCAACGTACAACTCAGTGAAGTTGATGGTTTGAGGGGTTGCACCCACGGCTTTCATGATGTCCTGGGTTACCGCATCGGGTGGTGTACGCATCTTCAGACCATTCAAATCTGCGGGATTGACGATGGGGCGCTTGCTGTTGGTCATGTGGCGAATCCCGTTGTCCCAGTAACCCAGCACCACCATGCCTTTTTCTTCGGTCTTGGCAGCCAGCTCTTTGCCAACTGGGCCATCCATGACTTTGAACGCTGCCTGGACGTCTGCAAACAAGAATGGCATTCCAAATGCAGCGTATTCACCCACCACATTGGCCACAGCGCCTTGGCTGTTGGCGGTGATGTCTACCGCCCCGGAGCGCACGGCAGTCAGCAATGCACCGTCATTGCCCAGTTGGCCAGAGGGTGAAACAGTCACCTCAATGCGGCCATTACTTTTGGCTTTGAGTACTTCAGCAAATTTGAGTGAGGCCACGTGGCGAGGGTTGTCCGGCGCCGCGCCATGGCCAAGTGCCAGCTTGACCGTCTGTGCTTGTGCCAATGCTGAAGCAGCCAAAACGGCGGTCGCCAGCAAGGTGCGGCGCAGTGTATTGAATCGTGTCATGAGTGTCTCCTAGGTTTTAATGTTTTGGGCAAATGCCCTTGGGTACAGGGAAAAAATCAGATCAGTGGATCAACATGCCGCCGTTCACATCGAGTGTGATACCTGTGCAGTACTTAGACAGGTCGCTGGCCAAAAAGACCACGCAGCCTGCTACATCGTTGGGCTCGCCAATATGACCCAATGGAATGCCATCCAAAATTGCTTGGCGCTTGTCATCAGGGATTTTCCCTTTGTTGATGTCGGTGGCAATCAAGCCAGGGGTGACGCAATTGACTCGGATATTGTTTGCGCCGTATTCACGCGCCATGGCTCGAGCCAGACCCAACACACCGGCCTTGGCGGCTGAATAGTGCGGGCCACCCAAAATGCCGCCACCACGCTGTGCAGAAACCGATGAAATGCAAATTATCGAGCCACGGTTTTGCGCAATCATGGTCGGCAAAACGGCTTGTGATGCGTACAACGTGCCACGCAAGCTCACGTCCAGAATACGGTCGTAGTCAGCGCCAGAGATGTCCAAGAATTTGACGGGTTGGGTAATACCCGCGTTGTTCACCAAAATGTCAATGCGACCCATCGCACTGTTGATCTGGGCCGCAGCAGCCTCGCAAGAAGCCTTATCGGTCACATCGGCCACTAGGCCAAGATGCTGTGCACCCAAGCGGGCAGCAGCAGCCTGGGGATCGGCTAAGGCCAAATCCAGAATCACAACGCGAGCGCCTTGTTCGGCCATCATGCGGGCGGTGGCAAATCCCAAGCCGTTTTGGCCAGCGCCACCAGTGATAACAGCCACTTTGTCTTTGAGCAACATGCAGGTCTCCTTTGGTTTATCGGTGTTCATGTCAGTGGCGTGATTTTGGGGAAGGCTTTGCATGAAGACAAACGATATAAACTCACAGGCGGTTTAATTTCATTCATGTTGCACTGCAACGATTCAGTTTTTGTCACGCACCATGATTCCACCCCTTAGCGCATTGCAGGCCTTTGAAACCATTGCCCGACGAAAGAGCTTTTCTCTGGCAGCAGAAGAATTGCACCTGACCCCATCGGCCGTGAGCCACCAAGTGGCCAAGCTCGAAAGTCTTCTGGGAGTGCGACTGTTTGAACGCTCAGCAAGGGGGGTGGAACTGACACCCGCGGGCCAGCAATACTTACAACGTGTTGCCAGCGCTTTGGGGGCCATCAACACCGCCACCGAAGACTTAAGACATGGCGTACAAGACACCCTGTATGTGCACAGTAGCCCGAGTTTTGCCAGCCTATGGCTGATGCCACGCATAGCCCGATTCACCGAAAGGCACCCCAATATCTCGCTCATGCTGTCGGCCTCGCACGTGCACTCGGACTTTCAGCTCGGCCAGATGGACATCGACATCCGTTACGGTTTGCCCAACTGGCCCAACCTTGAAGTGGAGCCGGTATTCACAGAGCAAATCCTTCCGCTGGCCAGCCCTGAATTCATCCGCAACCACGCACTGCACGAGCCCCATGACCTGTTGAGGGTGCCCCTCATTCAATCGAGCGTGAGCGTCGTGCAGTGGCCCGAGTGGTTTACCCGATTTGGCGGCGATCTGCGCCCCGAACGCATGGGCTTGCGCTTTGACCGAGCCATGATGAGCCTGGACGCTGCCGTACAGAAACTCGGTGTTGCTCTGGAGAGCAGCAGTATCGGCCATTCACTCATCGCCAGCGGTAAATTGCAACCCGTGTTTGCCAATCACATGTTCATGCCCGTGAGAGCTCACTTCATGGTCTATCCAGCCAGGCACGCTGCGCGCCCAGAGGTTCAAAGTTTTGTCGACTGGCTGAGATCCGAAGCACTCACTTGAAGCGTTCCCTTGGTTGAAACACGCTCATCCAATCCTGAATAATCTTCGCTTGTCTTCATGCGCGAGGAACGCAAAAATCATGGACAACACAGCACCTACTCAGGAGACAGGCGCATGCGCCATCTGGTGCATGAGCTCACAACATGCATCCTCACCCCCAGCAAAGCATGGCCCATGCCATTCGGTTTTTGTCCATTGACGCCATTGTCAAAGCCCAAGAAGGCCACCAAGGCGTGCCGCTGGGCATGGCAGAAATTGCCACTGCGCTCTACACGCGCCACCTCAAGTTCAACCCCGCCGAGCCCACTTGGTGGGACCGCGACCGGGTTGTGTTGTCCAACGGACATGGCTCCATGCTCATGTATTCGTTGTTGCATTTGACGGGCTATGCGGGTTTTCCGATTGAAGAAATCCAGCGCTTTCGCGAACTCGGTTCGCATTGCGAAGGCCACCCCGAACGCAATCCAGCCATTGGCATCGAAGTGACTACCGGCCCTCTGGGCCAAGGCATTGCCAATGCATTTGGCATGGCGGTGGCCGAGGCTTATCTGAACGCCCGTTTTGGCAAGGATCTGGTCAACCATTTCACCTACGCTTTTGTTGGTGATGGCTGCCTTCAAGAAGGCGTTGGGCAAGAAATGATCTCGCTGGCCGGTCACCTCAAGCTTGGCAAGTTGGTACTGCTGTGGGACGACAACCAGATCACGGACGACGGCAGCACCGCGCTGTCGATCAGCGAAGACGTGGCCGAACGCTTTCGCGTGGCGGGCTGGCATGTGGTCGAAATGGATGGGCACAACATTGAGGCGGTATCTGCCGCACTGGCTGCTGCCCAGGCTGACCCACGCCCATCCATGCTGGCTTGCCGCACCGTGATTGCGAAAGGCATTGCCCGCCTGCAGGGCCAGCGCGGTGGCCACAGTGGCCGCTTGTTTGAGGAAGACGCGCAGTCTGCTCGCAAGTTGCTGAACTGGACACATGGCCCCTTCGAGGTGCCTGCAGAGGTGCAACAGGCCTGGCGTGATGCTGGACTGCGCAGCACTGCCGAATACCAACACTGGCAAGCCCGTGTGGCGAGCCTGTCCGCTTCGGAACATGCCGAATTCGAACGCGTGATGAAAGGTGAACTTCCGGACAACTGGCAGCTGGTGTTACAGGGCTACAAACAAGAAGCGCTTCAAGCCCCACCGGCACCCAGCGGCATCTTCATCTCGGCCGAAATCAACGACCTTCTGACCCCCGTTTTCCCAGAGCGCATGGTTGGCTGCGCCGACTTGGAAGCACCCACCAGCCACAAGCGAGGACTGACGGCTTTCACCGCAGACGATCGCAGTGGCTCATATGTGCATTGTGGCGTGCGTGAGCATGTAATGGGCTCAATGGCCAACGGCATGGCGGCGCACGGCGGTGTGCTGCCGCTGTCGGTGACGTATCTGGCCTTTGCCGATTACCAGCGACCTGCCATGCGCATGGCGGCGCTCATGGGGCTTCCAGTCAAATTCGTGTTCAGCCACGACTCAATAGGGATTGGCAAAAACGGCCCCACACACCAACCGGTAGAAATTCTGTCTTCGCTACGCGCCATGCCCAACATGCTGGTCATGCGCCCTGCCGACGCAGTTGAAGCAGCGGAGTGCTGGGAAGCAGCACTTGCACACAGCACCGGCCCAGTCAGCCTGGTCTTTGCACGGCAGTCGCTGCCCTTGGTACGCACCATTCACACACAGACCAACCTGGCAAGTCGCGGGGGATATGTGCTACACGAAAGCACCTCTGGCACGCGTCAGGTCACGCTGCTGGCTACAGGTTCTGAAGTAGCCGTGGCTGTGGCTGCTCGCGAACAACTCGAAGCTGATGGGATCGCCACTGCCGTTGTCTCCCTTCCCTGTTGGGAACTCTTCAACGCACAAGATGCTTCTTATCGCGAAAGCGTATTGGGCAGTGGTGTACGGATAGGCGTTGAGGCCGCTGTGCGCCAAGGCTGGGATGCTTACATTGGGCTCGATGGCGGCTTTGTGGGCATGACCGGCTTTGGAGCAAGTGGGTCTGCCGAATCCCTTTACAAGCTTTTCAAAATTACCCCCGAAGCAGTGACAACCCTAGCTATTTCTTTGCTGAAAAATTGAGAGGCTCGTCAAAACGATCTTTTTCAACTGTGACAGTGACATGCCGGGCACAACACTTAGAACGCTAGCTGGAGATCAACCGTTGGAACTCGAGTCAACAGGACGTCCACCAACGAGTTCGATAGCAGCGTGGTCTGATTTTTAGCTCTAAATTTCACGCAGGTCTTAGGATTGCATTTATGTTTTCTTAAAGGCCGCTATAGCTTTACGAATTCCATTGGGTCTGAAGTAGGGTCGACCGCTTTGGGTTGGCTACTGCCGATCAATGAACCAATACGGTAGTCCGCTTACAGCCTGAAGCCGTCACTGCATTACCGCGGCAGAAAGCCCAGTAACTTCCACCTACCCCGCAAACCCATACCCCCACTCCCAAGCTTGCGCCATCTGCTGCTGCAGCGCCTTGGGCACACGCGGGTCGCTTTTGGCTCGTTCTAGGGTGCTGTGCATGGCCCCAGCGATACGCTGCAGCGTATCCCTGGGCTGCCTAACGCCGCAAACACGGTGACCAAAATCTTCCAATTCTTCTGGAGTGGGATAGGCTTTGGTGTGATGTTTGCCCGCAAACAGCTTGAGCGCCAGCGTGCGGTCTTCCAGTTCGGGGCCGCCTGCGTATTGGGTGTAGGTATAGATGCTGGTGGTCACCACATCGAACATAGGGGCAAGCCAAACCTCTTCGGATGAACGGTAGAGCAGGCCAAAATTTTTCAAATGCGCGTCGCCGTTGCGCACCATGATGGAAAACGCCACTTGCTCAAAAAACCGATGCAAGTTGTCACTGGGCAATTGCAGTTGGCGCAACAGTTCTGCAATGCGCTGGTAGCTGCCTTGGTACTTGCGGTCCGACAAGATGTCGCGCACGCGCAGCCCAGCCAGGGCTGCAATGTCTTCAAAGCCCAAGCGCTCTACACGGCCATCGTCATGCGTCACCAAATCAAATCGGTCCAGCACCAGCATCTGCCCATCGTCCGACAGATCAAAGGTTGGGGTCTCGATGCCCGCTTCGCGTGCGGCCGAGAGGCACAAAAATTCGTTGGCGGCCAGGCCGGGGTATGCGGGGCTGGCCGCCTTCACGATGAGCGAAGGGATCGGCACGGTGGGCCGGTCTGGCACCATGATTTTGGGCTGCATGCCTGCGATGCCCGCGCCTGTGCTCAGGTAGGCCGCCACCAGATCGTTGAACACCTCGGGTGTGTAAGCCGTACCCAGCAATTCGCTTTTACTGAGTGTTCGAGGCATGGGCGTGGGGCTTGAGCCGGGCAGGCTGTAGCCCAGCCGCCCAATGCCGTTGCGCCCCACCAGCGCCAGCATGTGCATGGGTGTCATTTGCTGCTTAGGGAAGAGTTCCCGAATCTTCATGAACAGGTCACCCTCAGGCAGGTTTTGATCCATCGGTGGGAAAAGGTCACCGTCTTGCCAGGTGAACTGCTGCGCGGGCGGCATCAACAAGGCCACAGCGGCTTGCTTGGGGTCGGTCTGCACATAACGAAATTCGTAGGTGGACGCCCGGATCAGTTGACCCGCGTCGTCAGCATCACCTATCGAGACGTTCAGTTGACGAATCTTTTCAGGCAGCATCGTCGTCTTCCATGAACCGGGCAGCGACTTCGCTGGCAGTTGGCAGGCCTGCGCGTTCCATGCGCATCACCAGGCCCAAGGCCCCCATGACGGCCATCAGTGAGGACACGGTGGTGTCTTCTCCGGCCTCCAGCCGGTAAATGACTTCGCGGACCTTGCCTGCCCTTTCAGCCAGCGCGGACTTGCTCAAGCCCAGCGCTTTTCGGTGTGCTTGCAGTTGTTGGCCCAGTTCATCGGGCAGACGAATATTGTCAGTCATGGCTTTCATTTTATGGTTTAAACTGCATATTGCAAGCCATAACTTGCAAAATAGCCCGGCAAGCTTAGCCCAAAACCCATGGCCGCATGAGGCACCAAGCACTTCTTGACCCAGGGCGATTTGCGGCACGGCCCCCATGACCTTTGCAGCACAGCGCACCAAATGGCAGGCCGCAATCCGCGACAATGGGGGCATTACCGATGAACACCATGCACACCCCCCATTTTTCCATCCTCTCCGTCGCGCTCGCCATCACCGTGGGCGCCCTGCTGCCCAGCTCTGGCGCTTGGGCCGCCAAGCCCCACAAGGCCAAAACAAACACCGCCAAATCGGCCCCGGCCAAGTCCGCAGCGTCCAAAAAGGGGGCGCCAGCGGTGAATGCTTTGCCCCCACTGCCCGCAGATGTGGCCCTGGCCCCCAACGCGCCGGCACTGCCGGCCAAAGCTTGGCTGCTGATGGACTTTGACTCTGGCGAGGTCCTGGCCTCGGCCAATGCCAACGAGGCGCTGCCTCCCGCCTCGCTGACCAAAATGATGACCAGCTACATCGTCGAGCAGGCGCTGCGCTCGGGCAAGCTCAAGCCCACCGACCTGGTCACCGTGAGCGAGAACGCCTGGTGCCGAGGCACCAGCGCAGAGTCTTGCATGTACCTGCCCTTGAACAGCCAAGCCACCGTGATCGACCTGCTGCGCGGCATCATCATCCAGTCGGGCAACGACGCGTCCAAGGCGATTGCCGAGCACATGGCCAGCTCTGAAGCGGGGTTTGCCAAACTGATGAACGCAGAGGCCCAGCGTTTGGGCATGACGCACACCCAATTTGTGAACCCCACCGGCCTGCCCGATCCGGCGCACAAGTCGTCCGCGCGCGACTTGGCCATTTTGGCGCGCGCCATCATCAAGGACGGTGCCGAGTACTACCCCCTCTACGCTGAACGCGAGTTCAAGTACAACGGCATCAAGCAAGGCAACCGCAACGCCCTGCTTTACACCGACCCCACCGTGGACGGCCTCAAAACAGGCCACACTGCCGAGGCGGGGTATTGCTTGGTCACATCGTCCAAGCGCAACGACACGCGGCTGATCTCGGTCATCCTCAACACCCACAGTGCGCAGGCACGGGCTGACCAAACCCGCACGCTGCTCGGCTGGGGTTTTGGCAGTTTCGAAAAAGTCAGCCCGCTGGCAGCCAACGCGGTGGCCGGCACGGCCAAGGTCAACTTTGGCAAGGCCGACACCGTGTCCGCAGGCTTGGCTGCGCCTTGGATGATCACTGTGCCGCGCGGCACCAGCGTGCAAACCGCGGTGGAACTCAAAACGGGCTTGGAAGCCCCGCTCGCCAAAGGGGCTGTGCTGGGCAAAGTCGTGGCCACGGCCAATGGCAAACCAGTGGGCGAAGCAGCGCTGGTGGCGCAGACCGACGTGGAGCGCTCAGGCTGGCTGTTGTTGGCTTGGCAGCATCTGACCCGCTTGTTCGGCAAGTAAGCCGCAGGATCAGGGGTGCCGCTCCAGCACCCGCGTCAAAGCCGCCTGCAAATGCTCTGAGGGCAGGCGCTTGAAGCCCGAACGGGCAAAGCGCTGCAAGCGGCCTTGCATGAAAGCGACCAACACAGAAGCCTGTACCTGGGTGTCCACGGTGGGCGTGCTGGACGCGGCGTTCGCCTCGCGCAGGGATTGACGCAGTTGCGCCTCGATCTTGTCAAACAGCAAGTTGATGCGTTCTTGCAAACGCTCATGCTCGAGCACCAAGGCGTCGCCGATCATCACGCGGCTCATGCCCGGGTTTTTCTCTGCGAATTGCAGCAACAAGGCGACGATGCGGCTGGCCTGCACAGCACCCGCGGGTTCACGGTCGGTGACCTGCCGAATCAGTCCGATGACCGATTGGTCCACAAAATCGATCAGGCCTTCAAACATCTGCGCCTTGCTGGCGAAGTGGCGGTACAAAGCCGCTTCGCTCACGCCGATCTTGGCGGCCAAACTGGCCGTGGTGACGCGCTCGGCACCCGGCTGCTCCAGCATGGCGGCCAGGGTTTGCAAAATTTGCAAGCGTCTCTCGCCCGGACGCGGGCGTTTGCGCACGGGGGCCTCATCACCTTCTGAAAATCGCTCGCTTTGTGGCTCTTGGTCCGACATGTCGCCCCCGCTGTTTTTTCAAATGATGGATGGCTGCAGCATTCAGCGGCTGCGGATCATGGTGCCAAAGGCTTGCTCGGACAACACTTCGAGCAGCATTGCGTGCGGCACACGCCCATCGATGATGTGCACCGCATGGACGCCGCTCTTGGCGGCATCCAATGCCCCTGCGATTTTGGGGATCATGCCGCCGCTGATGGTGCCGTCCGCACACAACTCGTCGATGCGGCTGGGCGTCAACTCGGTCAGCAACTGGCCTTCTTTGTCCAGCACGCCACGGATGTTGGTGAGCATGAGCAATTTCTCAGCTTGAAGAACGGTGGCCAGTTTGGCGGCCACCACGTCAGCGTTGATGTTGTAACTCTCGTTGTTCACACCAAAGCCAATGGGGCTGACCACGGGTATGAAGGCGTCGTCCTGCAGGCAGGTCAAGATCGAAGGGTCAATGCTTTCAATTTCGCCGACCTGGCCCACATCGTGCTCAATGCTTGCGTCTTGGCTGTCGACCAGGCGCAGTTTTTTGGCGCGGATCAAGCCACCGTCGCGGCCTGTGAGGCCCACGGCCTTGCCGCCCGCGCGGTTGATCATGCCCACAATGTCTTGCTGCACTTCGCCGCCCAACACCCACTCGACCACTTCCATGGTTTCTGCATCGGTCACGCGCATGCCCTGAATGAACTCGCCGGTCTTGCCCAGGCGCTTCAATGCGGTTTCGATCTGCGGTCCGCCGCCATGCACCACCACCGGGTTCATGCCGACCAGTTTCAACAGCACCACATCCTCGGCAAAAGCCTGTTGCAGCGCCGGGTCCGTCATGGCGTTGCCGCCGTATTTGATGACCAGCGTTTTGCCGTGGTACTTGCGGATATAGGGCATGGCCTGCGCCAAAATTTGGGCTTGGTCATGCGGGGCCAGGGCAGCGGTTTTGGTGGTGTCGGTCATGTTCAAAAGCATCCAGCAAAAAATGGAAAACAAGGCTCAAGCGTTTGGCAGGCATTGTGCCGCATGCCCAAGGTGCATCACAGCATCTCCGCGAGCATGCGGTCGACGCCTTGTTGCCAAGGTGGCAGCACCAAACCGAAGCTTTGCTGCAGCTTGTGTGTGCTCAACCGAGAGTTCAAAGGACGCTGTGCGGGCGTTGGAAAGGACGCGGTGGACACGGGCGCCACCTCCTTGACTTGCAAGGCCAGATCGGGCTTGATCTGGCGGGCGGTGGCGATCACGTGGCTGGCGTAGCCGTGCCAAGTCGTCTCGCCGGCCGCCACCAAATGGTACACACCCGCCAGATCTTGCTGCTGCAACACGCAACGGATGGCGTGCGCGGTGACATCGGCAATCAAATCGGCGCCGGTGGGCGCTCCGTGCTGGTCGTCGATGACCGTCAAGCGTTCGCGTTCAGCGGCCAATCGCAACATGGTTTTGGCAAAGTTGCCACCCCGCGCCGCATAGACCCAGCTGGTCCGAAAAACCAGGTGCTTCGCGCACGCGGCGGCAATGGCTTGCTCACCCTCCAGTTTGGTTTGTCCGTAAACACTCAAAGGCGCCGTGGCGCCGCCCTCTTGCCAAGGCTGGTCGCCTTGGCCATTGAACACGTAATCGGTGGAGTAATGCACCAACCAAGCGCCCACCTCGGCAGCGGCTTTCGCCAGGGCTGCGGGGGCGGTGGCATTGAGGCAGCGGGCCAGTTCAGGCTCGGACTCGGCTTTGTCCACCGCCGTGTGCGCGGCCGCATTGACCACCACGTCCGGTCGGAGGTCCCGCACCGTTTGGGCCAGACGCTCGGGCTGGCTCAGGTCACCGCACCAAGGGGTGCTGTGCCGATCCAGCGCCAGCACTTCGCCCAGCGGGGCCAAGCTGCGCTGCAACTCCCAGCCCACTTGGCCATTTTTCCCCAGCAGCAAGATCTTCATGCTTGGCGCTCTGCATAGTTCTTGCTGACCCACTCGCGGTATGCGCCACTTTGCACATGGGCCACCCACTCGGGGTTGGCCAAATACCACGCCACGGTTTTGCGGATACCCGTCTCAAAGGTCTCGGCAGGCTTCCAGCCCAGCTCGGCTTCGAGCTTGCGGGCGTCGATGGCGTAGCGACGGTCGTGACCTGGACGGTCGGTCACATAGGTGATTTGCTCCGCGTAAGAGGTGCCATCGGACTTGGGGCGCATCTCGTCGAGCAGTTGGCAAATGGTTTGGACGATCTCGATGTTGGGCTTTTCATTCCAGCCGCCCACGTTGTAGACCTCGCCCAAACGCCCGGCTTCCAGCACGCGGCGAATGGCACTGCAGTGGTCTTTGACGTAGAGCCAATCGCGGATTTGCATGCCGTCGCCGTACACCGGCAGTGGCTTGCCTGCCAAGGCATTGACGACCATGAGCGGGATGAGCTTTTCCGGAAAGTGATAGGGCCCGTAGTTGTTGGAGCAGTTGGTGGTCAGCACCGGCAAGCCATAGGTGTGGTGCCAAGCGCGGACCAAATGGTCACTGGCCGCTTTGCTGGCGCTGTAGGGGCTGTTGGGCTCGTAACGGTGGTTTTCGTTGAAGGCCGGATCGCCTTTGGCCAAAGAGCCATAGACCTCATCGGTGGAGACGTGCAAAAAGCGGAAAGCCGATTTCTCGGCGGCGGGCAAATCGGTCCAATATGCACGCACCGACTCGAGCATGCGGAAGGTGCCCACGATGTTGGTGTCAATGAACTCGCCCGGGCCATGGATGGAGCGGTCGACGTGGCTTTCTGCCGCAAAGTTGACCACCGCGCGCGGGCGGTGCTCGGCCAACAAGCGGCTGACCAATGCGCCGTCTCCAATGTCCCCTTGCACCAACTGGTGCCGCGCATCGCCCTGCAAGCTGGCCAGCGTTTCGGGATTGCCCGCGTAGGTGAGTTTGTCAAGGTTGATGATGGCCTCGTTGCTGGCGGCCAGCCAATCGAGGACAAAGTTGGCGCCAATGAAGCCGGCGCCGCCGGTGACGAGAAGGGTCATGAGGATGCGGATCTGCTGGGTGCCACGGGACGCGGCACCACGGTCTGGCGATTTTAGAAGCATTGCGCCTGAACGCAGGTTAAAGTGGCACCTTGTTCAGGAAGTGCACCATGGCCAAATCAAAAGACCCCACACGCAACACCAGCAGCGCCTCTGCGCCACAGGGCAGCACCCCGCCGCCGGCCCAGCATGTTTGGCTGGCCGGTTTGGGCGCCATGGCCAAAGCCCAAGAGCAAGGCAGCAAAGCCATCGAGACCTTGTTGAGCGACGGTTTGGCGTTCCAGCGCAAAAGCCAGGCTGAGGCGCAGCAACGCCTGCACGAAGCCACCGAGCGTCTGAGCCATTTGGCCACCGACTTTGGCCAACAGGCCACTGGCCGCGTCGACAAACTGGAGCATTTGTTTGAAGACCGGGTGGCCAAGGCCTTGCACCGCTTGGGCATGCCAACCCTCTTGGACATTCAGATGCTGAGCGACCGCGTGGCGCAACTCGAAACTCAATGGGCGGCAGCGCAGAAACCGTCCTCTGCATCCGCGAAGAAAGCGCCCGCCAAGGCGGCAGCAAAAACCGCGGCCCCCAAAGTGGCCACAAAGGCGGCCCCAAAAGCCGCCCCCAAAGCCGTCCGAACACCCGCCCAGAAAACCCGGTCAAAGTCCGCCTAAGAACTGGCAGGGCGCACCGACATGGCCAAAAAAGCCCCCCGCAGAACCGCCGAGCGGATTGCCGAGGTCACGCTGGCCTTGTTCAACCGGTTTGGCGAGCCCAACGTTTCCACCACGCTGATTTCTGCCGAACTCCACATCAGCCCAGGCAATCTGTACTACCACTTTGCGTCCAAGGATGCCTTGGTCAACCACTTGTTTGACCAATACGAAGTGTCGATGTTGGCGCTGCTGGATGCCGCACCCGATGTGCGCGACATCGAAGACGCCTGGTTCTTTTTGCACTCCCTGTTTGAGCAAGTGTGGAACCACCGGTTTTTGTACCGTGACCTGAACAACCTGCTCTCGGGTAACCGCCACTTGGAGACGCATTTCCATGCCGTGCTGGAGCGCCAAACTTTGGCGTTCAGGCAATTGCTGGAGTCTTTGGCATCGGCGGGCTTGATGGCAATCGACGCGGACAGCATCGAAACCCTGTCGGCCAGCATGTCGGTGATGGTGACCTATTGGCTCAGCTATGAATATGTGCGCAACCCTCGGCAAGCGCTGGAGCCGGCCAGTGCGGGCTTGGCCCTGACACGGGGTGCACAGCATGTGCTGGCCCTGCTGACGCCCTACATGGCCAGTCAGGATCTGCAAACGCATTTGCAAGCCTTGAGCTCGGCCTACAGCGCCAACGACACGCGCTGAAGCCGCCGCTCGAGGCCTTCCGCTTCTTGCGAGCGCTCAGGGCCTTGCCGTGAACCGCAAAGCCGCCAAAGCCAGCAAGCCGTCAAAAATCAGGTTGTCCACCAGCTCAAATTGAAGCGACATGCTGGGGGCCATTTTCCAACCCGCACCGCCGGTCATGATGCACAGGGGCTCCTGCCCGGTGCGTTCGCGCAGGTGCTGCACCATGCGTTCGCAAGCCCCGGCAATGGCGTAAGTGCCGCCACTGGTCAGGGCATCGCTGGTGTTGGTGGGGAAAGGGGTCACCTCGCCGGTGGGCACATGCAAACCGGCTGTACCGGATTCCAGCGCCCGCAGCATGATGCCGTGGCCAGGCAAGATCAGCCCGCCTAAAAACCGGCCATCGGCGTCGATGGCTTCGACCGTCACAGCCGTTCCCACCATGACCACCACCAAGGGGCGTGCAGGACCGCAGGCCAGCAAACGGTGACGTGCACCCACCATGGCCACCCAGCGGTCTGAGCCCAAGCGCGAGGGGTGGTCGTAGCCATTGGTCAGTCCCGCCTCTTGGGCGCTGGGCACCACCCAATGCGGGGTGACGTCCCAAATGTCCATTTGCTCTTGCACCCGGCGTTTGATCGCATCGCCAGCCACCACGCACCCCAGCATCTGGTCCGGCTTGGGCAACTGCGCCCAAGCGCCTTCGGACAGGCGGTCGATGTTCTCCAGAAACTCGGCGCCATGCGCCAGCAATTGGCCCTGGGGGCTGGGTTGGTCGTAAAGCGCCCATTTCAGGCGCGTGTTGCCCACATCGATGGCTAAAAATGTCATCCGGCGATGATAATGAGTTTCAGCGCCGATGGACGCCGTGCGAAGCAGTTCTCGCCGCTTCCCGTCAAATGGCGGGGCGAACCACGGGCATCACCGACTCATAAGCCCTGGCCGCACGCAAGACCAGCGCATCGCCAAACATCGGCCCCACGATCTGTAAACCCATGGGCAAGCCCTCACGGGTCAAACCACAGGGGACCGTGATGGCCGGTTGTTGGGTCAAATTGAAGGGGTAACTGAAAGGCGTCCAGCCCAACATGGACGCCGGATTCATGGGCACGGTGCCAGCTGCACGCGCCTCGAACGCGGGGATCGAGACGGCGGGCGTGACCAGCAGGTCATAGCGTTGCATGAACTGGCGCATGTGCGAGCCCAACACGCCACGCCTTTGGTTCAGTTGCTGGATTTGCAAGGCGCTCAGTTGCGCGCCCAACTCGGCCTCGGTCTGGAAATCCGGGTCAGCCACGGCTTGCTGCGCGGCGCTCAAACCTTGCCAGACGGTGTAGGCACCCAAAAACCACAGGCCGGTGGTGATCTCCAGGGGGTCCTCGAAACCGGGGTCAACTTGCGCCACTTGCGCGCCCAAGGCCTGCAGTTGTTGCACAGCCGCCGCCACCGCCGCAGCGATCTCGGGATGGACATTTTTGGCATAACCCAAGGTGGGTGAATAGGCGATCCGCAAGCCACGCAAGCCGTCTTCCAGGCCCACGGTGTAGTCGCTCGCGTCGGGGGGCAGCGCCGTCCAGTCGCGGGCATCGGGCTGCTTGAGCACATTGGTCATCAAGGCGGCGTCGCGCACGCTCATGGTGTGCGGGCCCAGATGCGCCACCGAACCAAACGGTGACAGGGGATAAGCGGGCACGCGGCCAAAGCTGGGTTTGAAGCCCACATTGCCGCAAAAGGCGGCCGGGATGCGCACGCTGCCCGCACCGTCGGTGCCCACGCCCATGGGCCCCAGGCCTGCCGCCACAGCCGCCGCCGTCCCCCCCGAAGAGCCGCCAGGCGTGTGGTTCAAATTCCAGGGGTTGCGGGTGATGCCTGTCGCTGGCGAGTTGGTCTCGCCCTTGCACCCAAACTCAGGGGTGGTGGTTTTGCCCAGCAAAACAGCCCCCGCTTCGCGCAAACGGGCGGTGGCGGGCGCGTCCACATCCCAGGGCTGGTTGCGGTCAATGGTGCGGCTGCCGCGCAGGGTGGGCCAGCCTTGGGTCAGGATCAGGTCCTTGATGGAAGTGGGCACACCGTCCAAAGCGCCCACGGGCGTGCCTTGTTGGCGGTGGGCTTGCCAACGGGTTTCACTGGCTCGTGCGCTGGCCAAAGCGGCCTGCTCATCCACCAGACAAAAGGCGTTGATTTTCGGGTTGACACGCTCGATGCGCTGCAGCACGGCCTGGGTGACTTCCACCGGTGAGGCCTGGCCACTGCGGTACAGCGCCAGCAGTTCGTGGGCGGGAACTTGGGTCAGGTCTTGGGGTGTCGCGCTCATGGGGTGTGCCTCTTCAAAAAAGTTCAAAAGCCAGACCGACCCGCCGCCTCAAGGCCGGGTACGGGTGTTCGGACTGAGTTTTTTCCAGGGCAAGTCGCCCGGATCGGCGGCCATGGGGCCGGCCGCTTTGGCCACCAGCACGCGGCTGGCGATGGGGGTGAAGTCGGCCCGGAAATGGTTGGAGCTTTTGACGACCAGCAGCTTCATCTGCTCGGGGTGGATGCCCACGGCGCGAAACAATTCGCGGTCGAGCATTTGGCATTTGCCACTGGACACGGCGATCAGCACGCCGTCTATTTCCAGGCAGGCGCATGGGCCGATGTGGGCTTTCATGCCGGTCATCATGGGGCCTTTGAGCTCGCAGTATTCGGGGCCCAAAGCCCGCACCATGAAGCGCCCTTGCAAAGGCGGGTCACTCGCCTCGCCGGTGAAGGTCGGCACCGCTTTGCCCAAGGCCAGTTGCAGGCTGGCCCCGACCCCTGCCGCATGCGCCATGCGGGCGGCGTCAGGGTCGTACAACAAGCCCAGCGCCACTTGGCCAGGCCAGCGCTGGCCCGCGCCTTGTTGCAGCAGCGCATGCAGCATGCCCGTGGTGTTGCTGTCACCCCCTGCGCCCGGGTTGTCCTGCGTGTCGGCCATGACCACAGGGGCCGCAGACCGCTCGGCCGTGGCCAAGGCTTGCGTGACGGCCTCACGGGCCAACAGCACATCGGGGCGCCACTGTCCAGGTTCGGCCACGCGTTCAAACAAGCGCTGCACCGCGGCTTGCGCCTGCGGGCCGTGCCCCCAGACCACCGGGCCGCACTCGGCAAAGTCAGACGCCGGAAAACCCATGCAAAAACTGAGCATGCAGCCTGTTTGTGACTCCAGCGCGATCATCTCGTCGTACAGGTCTTTGGCCGGGGCCATCCAGGTGCTTTGGGCGTTGAGCGGAATCAAAAACGGCAGGCGACGCGCCTGCATGGGGCGCTTGCTGCCTGCACGCAAATGTTCGCGCAGCAGCAAGGCGGCCCGCTCACCGGTCTCGGCCATGTCGATGTGCGGGTAGGTGCGGTAGGCCACCAGGCCATCTGACAGGCGCAGCATGTTGTCGGTGACGTTGGCGTGCAAGTCCAAGCTGGCCACGATCGGCACCCGTGGGCCGACCAGCGCGCGGATGCGGGCGATGAGCTCGCCTTCGCTGTCGTCGGCATTCTCGGCCACAGCCGCGCCGTGCAAGTCCAAATAAACGCCGTCCAGGCCCTGCACCAAGGCCGAACGCACGTCTTCAAGGATGGCGCTGCAGATGCGCTCAAACGCGTCTTCGGTCACATACGACGAGGGGGTGGCCCCGGCCCATGCCGAAGGCAGCAACTGCCAGCCTTCGCGCTTGGCCGCGTCGATGAAGCCGCCCGCCGGGATGTTCACACCCGTCATCTGGTCCAGCATGGCCTGCCCACGCACATAGGCCGGAAAAGCCTCGCCACTTTGGAAGGCCGTCCAATCGGCCAGGCTGGGCGCAAAGGTGTTGGTCTCGTGCTGGTAACCAGCGATCAGGATTCGGGTCATGGCTGCGTTGGGTGTGAGCGCTCAGGCGGCTTCGAGCGGCGGTAAAGCGGCAGGCGCCGCCTGGAGCAGGCGGCGGGTGTAGTCTTGTTGAGGGTTGGCATACAACTGGGCCGTTGGGCCTTCTTCGACGATGTGGCCCTGGTGCATCACGATCACGCGGTCACACAACTGGGCCGCCACCCGCAAGTCGTGCGTGATGAACAGCAAACCGAGTCCCAGTCGCGCCTGGATTTCGCGCAACAAATTGAGGATCTGAGCCTGAACGCTCACATCCAAGGCACTCACCGCCTCGTCGGCCACCAGCACCTGGGGCCGACAAGCCAGTGCACGGGCAATGGCCAGGCGTTGCCGTTGTCCGCCGCTGAATTGGCTGGGGTAACGCTGCAGCGCTTCGACCGGCAGGCGCACCTGCGCCATCAACTCGGCGGCCAAGGCTTGGGCCTCAGCGCGCGACTGGCCAAAGTTCATGGCCCCTTCGACCATGGACTGGCCCACCGTGCGGCGCGGGTTGAGCGAACGGTTGGGGTCTTGAAACACCACCTGCACCCGATTGCGCAATGGCCGCAAACGGCCCTCGGGCAAGGCGGCAACGTCTTGCTCGCCCCAAAGAATGCGGCCCTCGGTCGGGTCGATCAGGCGGATCAGGCAGCGGGCAAAAGTGGACTTGCCCGATCCGGACTCGCCCACGATGCCCACCGTCTCGCCTGCGTGCACGGCCACATGGGCGTTTTGCAGCGCAGCGGTGGCGCGGTTGCGGCCCATCCAGTCGCGGCTGGCATAGGTTTTGCCCACCCCCTGCCCAGACAACAGGGCCTGGCCTTGGAAGGCGGGTTTGGCCGCAGGCGGCATCATGCCCGGCACGGCGGCAAGCAACTGGCGTGTGTAGGCGGCTTGGGGGCGGCGCAGGACCTGCTCACAGGGTCCGCCTTCCACGGCTTCGCCCTGGTTCATCACCAACACATCGTCGGCAATCTCGGCCACCACGCCCATGTCGTGGGTGATGAACAGCACGGCACTGCCTTGTTCGCGCTGCAGGTCGGCAATCAGGCGCAAAATTTCCTTTTGCGTGGTCACGTCGAGCGCCGTGGTCGGCTCGTCGCAAATGATCAGGGCGGGCTTGAGCACCACGGCCATGGCGATCACGATGCGTTGGCGCTGACCACCGCTCAGTTGGTGGGGGTAGCTGCGCAGCATGCGCTCGGGGTCTGGCAAACGCACACGCTCAAAAATGCGCAGAATTTCGGCGCGGCGCTGGCTCTTGGGCCAATCGGTGTGGGTCGAGAGCAATTCATCGACTTGGTCACCACAGGTCATGACGGGGTTGAGCGCCGTCATGGGTTCTTGGAACACCATGCCCATGCTGCGCCCCCGCAAGGCCCGCAAACGTGCCGCAGAGGCACCGAGCAAGGACTCGCCCTGCAACACAATCTCACCCTCGCTGGGGCGCAGTTCTTTGGCCAACAAGCCCATGACGGTGGTGGCCATGACCGACTTGCCCGAGCCCGACTCGCCCACCACACACAAGGTCTGACCCGGCAAGATGCTCAGGGACACCTGGTGCACCGCATGCACCCGATCCCCCCCGGCAGGCAAGGCCACCGACAGCTGGCGAATGGAGAGGACCGGAGTAGGAGATGCTGTGCTCATCACGCGCCCCTTTTCGCAAACTTGGGATCGAGCACGTCGCGCAAACCATCGCCCAACAAATTCACGGCCAACACCGTCGGCACCAAAAACAAAGCCGGGTAGAGCACGTTGCCCGGATACTGGCTGAACTGCACGCGCCCCTCGGCCATGATGTTGCCCCATGTGGGGATGTCAGGCGGCAGGCCCAGTCCCAGAAAACTCAAAATCGCCTCGGTCAGCACGGCCGAAGCGGCCACAAAAGTGCCTTGCACGATCAAGGGCGCCAAAGCATTGGGCAAGATGTGTCGCCACAAAATCACGGGCGTGGGGGTGGCCAGCGCACGGGCCGCTTCGACAAAAGGCTCTTCGCGCAAACTCAGCACCAAAGAGCGCACCAGACGGGTCACCCGCGGCACCTCAGGAATCGCAATGGCCACCACCACGGTGCCCACCTGAGCGCCGAGCGCGGCCACCAGCGCAATGGCCAGCAAGATGGCGGGAATGGCCATCAGCCCATCCATGAAACGCATCAGCACCGCATCGACTTGCCGGAAGTAACCGGCCAACATGCCCAAAAACCCGCCCAGCGCCAGCGCCAGCGCAGCGGTGAAACCACCCACCAGCAAAGACACTTGCGCCCCATACACCACGCGGCTGTACAGGTCGCGGCCAAAGCTGTCGGTGCCCAGCCAGAAGGTGTGGGCCACCGTGCTGCCGTCGAGCAAAGTGAAGTCGCCTTGGAGCCCTGCGGGTTTGTTGATGAAGTTGGAGTCCATGGCGGACGGGTCCACCGTGCCCAGCCAAGGCGCCAGCAAGGACACCAGGACCATGAACCCGAGCACCACGGCACCAAACCGGATAGAGCCATTGGCCCACAAACGATGAGAGAGGGACATCAGTAACGGATCCTCGGATCAAGAAAGAGGTAGCTCAAATCGACCATGAGGTTGATGAACACATAGGCGCAGGAAAACAGCAGCACCAGACCCTGGATCACCGGGAAGTCGCGGTTGAGCACCGCATCCACCGTGAGCATGCCCAGGCCGGGAATGGCGTACACCGTCTCGGTCACCACCACCCCCCCAATGAGCAGGGCCACGCCAATGCCGATGACGGTGACGATGGGCACCGCCGCATTGCTCAGGGCGTGGCGCAGCAGCACCACGCGCTCGCTCAGGCCCTTGGCCCGTGCCGTGCGGATGTAGTCTTCGGTCAGCGCCTCGGACACGCTGGCCCGGGTCACCCTGGCGATCAGCGCCACATAAATCATGGCCAGCGTCATCCAGGGCAAGACCAGCTGCCGCATCCAATCCCACACCCCGACACTGCGCGGCCCGAACAAAGCTTTGTAGCCCTGCACCGGCAACCACTCCAGGCGAATGGCAAACAGGTAAATGAGCAAGTAACCCACCACGAACACCGGCACCGAAAACCCAGCCACCGAAAACCCGGACAGGATTTTGTCAAGCCAGCCGCCCATGCGCCAAGCGGCGATGGTGCCCAGCGGAATGGCCACCGCGATGGCCAGCACCAAGGTGCCCGCGGCCAAGGACAAGGTGGGCTCGATGCGCTGGGCGATCAGCTCCGTGACGGGCTTGCTCAGGTAATACGAATACCCCAGATCGCCCTGAAACACCCGACCGATCCAGATGAAGTACTGGGACAGGATCGAGCGATCCAGGCCCAGTTGTTCGCGGATGCGGTGGATGTCTTCGGTGGTGGCGCTGTTGCCCGCAATCACCGCCGCCGGATCACCGGGGGCCAACCTCAAGATGAGGAAGACCACCAGCGAGACGACGAGCAGGACCGGCAGCACCGCCAACAAGCGGCGCAGGACGAATTGAAACATCGCTCAGAACCTGGTCAGTTTTTCTTGATGTTCCACATGGCCGGGATACCGGGGGTTTGCAAAATGCCACTCACATTGCTGCGGATCACCGTGGGCGAGCGGTACTGACCCAAGGGCGCGTGGGTGGCGGTCTCCAAGGCCACGGCCTGAATTTGGCTGGCCAGTTTCTTTTTCTCTTCAGCCGAGCTTGCACGGGCGAAGCTGGCCTTCAGGGTCTCCAAGCGGGGCTCGTTTTGCCAACCGAACCAACCCGTGTCGCCCTTGGCGTTGAGCATGGCCATGGCCAGCGGGTTGGAGATGTCGCCGGCTGTCCAGGCGGTCAGGAATGCGTTCCAGCCCCCAGCGGCAGGCGCGTCTTTCTTGGCGCGACGGGCAACCAAAGAAGCCCAGTCCATTTGCTGGAAGTCCACTTTGAAGCCTGCCGCTTCGAGCTGCTGCTTGGCCACCAAAGGAATCTTGGCAATCGAGGCCAGATCGGTTGGGCGCATCAAGAGCACAGGCGTGTTGTCGTAACCCGCTTCCTTGAGCATTTCGCGGGCTTTGGCCGGGTTGGCAACGCCGGTGAAATAGCCCGTGTTTTCATCGGCGTACACCGTACCGCAAGGGAAGATGCTGCGGCACAGCTTGCCCAACTCGGGCACCCCAATTTGGGTGTTGATGTAAGCCTGCTGCCCCATCGCCACCATGGCCGCCTGACGGATTTTGGGGTTGTCAAAGGGCTTGTGCAGGTGGTTGAAGCGCATGATGAACTGCAAGCCTGCTGGCGAGAAGTCATCGATCTTCAAACCTTCGGTTTTCTTCAAGGTTTCGTACTGCTCAAAGCTGGGCTGCTCGACCATGTCCACTTCACCGGCTTTGATGGCGTTGAACTGGGTTTGCGGGTCGCGGATGATGACCCATTCCACACGGTCAAAGTTAACCGGACGGCCACCGGCCATGCCGCTGGGCGCTTCAGCGCGTGACTTGTACTTGGCGTTGCGCGTGTACACCGCCAAAGCACCGGGCTTGAATTCGTCGGCCTTGAAGATGAAGGGGCCCGAGCCAATGTGTTCCTTGATTTGCTCGGCGCCTGGCGTGGCCGCAATGCGAGCGGGCATGATGAAAGGCACGTTGGACGAGGCCTTGCCCAGAGCGTCGATCACGATGCCACTGGGCTCCTTGAGGATCAGACGGAAGGTGCTGGCATCGGGTGCTTCGTAACGGTCGATGAAGGTGTTCAGGATGCCGCCCATGGCGTCGCGGCTGGCCCAACGCTTGAGCGAGGCCACCACGTCTTCGCTGGTGACCGGCTTGCCATCGTGAAACTCCAGGCCGCTGCGCAGCTTGAATGTCCAGGTCTTGCGATCGGGCGAGTTGGTGTAGGTGTCCACCATCTGGGGCTTGATGTTGCCCTGTGCGTCTTCAGAAAACAGGGTGTCGTAGATCATGTACGCGTGGTTGCGCGTCACGTAGGCCGTGGTCCAGATCGGATCGAGCACCGCCAAGTTGGCGTGCGGCACAAAGCGGAACACCTTGTTGTCTGGGGTTTGGGTTTGGGCTTGGGCCACCACGGGGGCCAGCATGCTCAACCCCAACAAACCCGTTGCAGCAAACAGAACACGTCTCTTCATGATCAGATCTCCAAAAAAGGAACAGTTGAAAAATCATGATGACAGCTTTCAAAACGAAGCAGCGTCACCTTTGCGCAAATCCAAGTCGGGGTTTTCACCAGTGGCCGATCACCCTTTGACCGCTTTCATAATACAAATCAATCCGAAAGTGCCACACATGGTCAACCCTGATATTTCCGCCGTCGATTTGTCCCGCGCCATACACCTCAAGCAGGTGTCATGCCAAGAAGTGATGCAGTCCACACTGGCGCGCATTGCGCGACTGAATCCGCAATCGAACGCCATCGTCAGCCTGCAAGAACCCGAGTTGTTGATGGCGCAAGCGCGCGAGCGCGATGCGCAGCTGGCCCGCGGCGAGTCCATGGGCTGGATGCATGGCATGCCCCAAGCCATCAAGGATTTGGCGAATGCAAAAGGCGTGCGCACCACGCTGGGCAGCCCCCTCATGAAGGACTTTGTGGCCCCTGAAGATGGCCTCATGGTTCAGCGCATGAAAGCCGCTGGCGCCATCGTCATTGGCAAGACCAACACGCCCGAGTTTGGGTTGGGGTCGCACACCTTCAACGAAGTGTTTGGCCCCACCCGCAACGCCTGGAACCCCGGCAAATCGGCAGGCGGCAGCAGCGGTGGTGCAGCGGTGGCGCTGGCCCAGCGCTTGTTGCCGGTGGCCGACGGCTCGGACTTCATGGGCAGCTTGCGCAACCCCGCGGGGTGGAACCATGTGTTTGGTCTGCGCCCCTCACAAGGCCGCGTGCCCATGTCGCCCGCGCAAGATGTGTTCGTGGCCCAATTGCCCACCGAAGGCCCCATGGCCCGCCATGTGGCGGATTTGGCCATGCTGCTGTCGGTGCAAGCGGGTGCGCACCCGTCCAGCCCCTTGAGCCTGACGCAAGACCCTGCCGTCTTTGCAGGATCTCTGGCCAGCAACCCCAAAGGCTTGCGCATGGGTTGGCTGGGCAATTTGCAGGGCTACTTGCCGATGGAAGACGGGATTCTCGACGTCTGCCAAGCCGCGCTGAACAGTTTTTCGGGGATGGGCTGCAGCGTGGACGAAGCCCGACTGGGCATGCCCCCCGAAGAAATTTGGCGCACTTGGTTGGTCTGGCGGCAAGCTTTGGTCGGTCCGCGCATCGCCCCTTTCTTGCTCAACCCGGCCAACCGAGCACACATCAAAGCCGAAGCCCTTTGGGAACACGAGCAGTCCCTGGGTTTGACCGGTACCCAACTGCTGGCTGCCAGTGCCAGCCGCACGCGCTTTTACCAAAGCATGTTGGCCCTGTTTGACCAATTCGACGTGCTGGCCATTCCGGTTGCGCAGGTGTGGCCTTTCGATGTGGGCTTGCGCTGGCCCCAAACGGTTGCTGGGCAAAGCATGGACACCTACCACCGCTGGATGGAAGTGGTGATCTACGCCACGCTGGCAGGCCTGCCCTCGATCAGCGTGCCTGCAGGTTTTGGCCAGAACGGTTTGCCCATGGGCCTGGCCTTGATTGGCAAACCCCAAGGCGACTGGGATTTGCTGAAGCTGGCCCACGCTTACGAGATGGCGAATTCAGACATGATCGCCCGCCGCCCGCCGGGTGTTTGAGCCTGGCGGTTCGTTCCGCTCAGTTTTGCTGCCAAGGCAAGCTGCGCACACGCCATCCGCCCAGCGTTCCTCGGTGCGCTTGGCCGTCGGGGTCGCCTTCAAACCCCTCCAGGATGTTGTAGGCCTGCACGCCCAACTCGGTGGCGCGCTGGGCAGCGGCAATCGAGCGCACCCCGCTGCGGCACAGCAACACCAGCTTTTTGCCGCTCGCACCCAAGGCCTGCACACCCGAATCAAAGCCGGGGTTCACTGCCATGCCGGGCCACTGCTTCCAAGCCAGGGCATGGGCACCCGGCACAAAACCCACCCAGGCACGTTCTGCGTCGCTGCGCACATCCACCAGTTCGGCCTCACCCGACTGCACCCAGGCCCAAGCCTGCTCGGGTGAAACGTCACCCGCATAGCCTGTGGCCGATTGGAGCGGGGGGAGTACAGGTGCGGCGGGAGAGGTCATGGGGCGTTCATCCAAGAATAGGGAAAGTCATTTTGAAAGGCTTTTGAGTCCAAATCATAGCTTTTCGCCAACTCGCCAATGCGTCAGTGACAGGACAGGCTGCAGCGGCTAAGATGCGGGTTTTGGTTGACGTTTACGTCAACGTCAAAGCTGCAAGCCTGCCCCGCTACCGGAGACCCTCATGACCGACCTGTCCGCCGAATTCAAAGCCCTGGCCGAATACCGCCCCACGAACAAGGTGCGTTTTGTCACCGCCGCTTCTTTGTTTGATGGCCACGACGCCGCCATCAACATCATGCGCCGCATCTTGCAGAGCATGGGCGCCGAGGTCATCCACCTGGGCCACAACCGCTCGGTGGACGAGGTGGTGACCGCGGCCCTGCAAGAAGACGCACAGGGCATCGCCATCAGCTCTTACCAAGGTGGGCACAACGAATACTTCAGCTACATGGTCGATTTGCTCAAGGCCCGTGGCGGCGAGCACATCCAGGTCTTTGGCGGCGGTGGCGGTGTGATCGTGCCGGCCGAAATTCGCGCTTTGGCCGAGAAAGGCGTGCGCATTTTCAGCCCCGAAGACGGCCAAAAAATGGGCTTGGCGGGGATGATCGGCGAAATGGTCATGCGCTGCGACCAGGACGTGAGCCCCTTGGCGCCCAAAACCATCGACGCCATCGAAGGCCATGGCGAGATGAACTGGCGTGCGCTGGCACAACTGATCACCGCTTTGGAGAACGACAAAGCCGATGCGGGCGTGGTCAAGGCCGTGCGCGAACAAGCCGCGCAAAAGAAAGTGCCCGTGTTGGGCATCACCGGCACCGGCGGCGCGGGCAAGTCTTCGCTCACGGATGAATTGATCCGCCGCCTGCGCCTGGACCAAGGCGATGCGCTGCGCGTGGCGGTGATTTCGATCGACCCCTCCCGCCGCAAGAGCGGCGGTGCGCTGCTGGGCGACCGCATCCGCATGAATGCGATCTCTCCTTGGTCACAAGGCCCCCGCGTGTTCATGCGCTCGCTGGCCACGCGTGACTTTGGCAGTGAAATCTCAGCCGCCCTGCCCGACGTGGTGGCCGCTTGCAAGGTCGCAGGCTTTGATGTGATCGTGGTCGAGACCTCGGGCATTGGCCAGGGCGACGCAGCGATCGTGCCGCATGTGGACGTGCCCATGTACGTGATGACGCCCGAGTTTGGCGCGGCCAGCCAGCTCGAAAAAATCGACATGCTGGACTTTGCCGAATTTGTGGCGATCAACAAATTCGACCGCAAAGGTGCGTCGGATGCCTTGCGCGATGTGGCCAAACAGGTGCAGCGCAACAAAGAAGCCTGGAGCACACCCACAGAGCAGATGCCCGTGTTTGGCACCATGGCGGCGCGGTTCAACGACGACGGCGTGACCGCCTTGTACCAAGCGCTCAAAACCCGCTTGGCAGAACTGGGCATGCACACCACCGAAGGCCGCTTGCCCGTGGTCAACGTGCGCTTCAGCACCCACCAAAACCCGGTGGTACCGTCTTCCCGCACCCGCTACTTGGCCGAGATCAGCGACACCGTGCGAGGCTACAAGAAACGCGCCATCGACCAGTCGCGCCTGGCCCGTGAAATCCAGCAGCTGCGCGCAGCCGCCCGCATGCTCGAGGTGGGCAAATCGGGTCGCGCCAAAGCGGCCGAAGCCGCCATCGATTTGGCCGTGGCCCGCGAAGAAGCCCAAGACCCCTCAGCCAAAAAGTTGCTGGCCCAGTGGCCCGACATGCAAAAAGCCTATGCGGGCGACGAGTACGTGGTGAAAATCCGCGACAAGGAAATCCGCACGGCGCTGACCAGCAAGAGCCTCTCCGGCACCACCATCCGCAAGGTGGCGCTGCCCCAATACGAAGACCACGGCGAAGTGCTCAAGTGGTTGATGCTGGACAACGTGCCCGGCAGCTACCCCTACACCGCAGGCACCTTTGCTTTCAAGCGCGAGGGCGAAGACCCGACGCGCATGTTCGCGGGTGAAGGCGACCCCTTCCGCACCAACCGCCGCTTCAAGCTGGTGAGCGAAGGCCTGCCCGCCAAGCGCCTGTCCACTGCGTTCGACTCCGTCACGCTGTACGGCAACGACCCCGACCTGCGCCCCGACATCTACGGCAAGATCGGCAACTCGGGCGTGAACGTGGCCACGCTGGACGACATGAAGGTGCTGTACTCGGGCTTTGACCTGTGCAACCCGACCACCTCGGTGTCCATGACCATCAACGGCCCGGCCCCCTCGATCCTGGCCATGTTCATGAACACGGCCATCGACCAGAACATCGACAAGTTCAAGGCCGAGAACGGCCGCGAACCCACCGACACCGAGACGGCCAAAATCAAGGCATGGGTGCTGCAAAACGTGCGCGGCACGGTGCAGGCCGACATCCTGAAAGAAGACCAAGGCCAGAACACCTGCATCTTCTCGACCGAGTTCTCACTCAAAGTGATGGGCGACATCGCGCAATACTTTGTGCACCACGATGTGCGCAACTTCTACTCGGTGTCCATCTCCGGTTACCACATCGCCGAAGCCGGGGCCAACCCGATCAGCCAGCTGGCTTTCACGCTGTCCAATGGTTTCACGTTCGTGGAAGCGTACCTGGCGCGCGGCATGCACATCGACGACTTCGCACCCAACCTGAGTTTCTTCTTCAGCAACGGCATGGACCCGGAATACACGGTGCTCGGCCGCGTGGCGCGCCGCATCTGGGCCGTGGCCATGAAAGAGAAATACGGCGCGAACGAGCGCAGCCAAAAGCTCAAGTACCACATCCAGACTTCGGGCCGCTCGCTGCACGCACAAGAAATCCAGTTCAACGACATCCGCACCACGCTGCAGGCGCTGATCGCGATCTACGACAACTGCAACAGCCTGCACACCAACGCCTTTGACGAAGCCATCACCACGCCCACCGAAGACTCGGTGCGCCGCGCCATGGCGATCCAGATGATCATCAACCGCGAATGGGGCCTGGCCAAAAACGAAAATCCCAACCAGGGCGCTTTCATCATCGACGAGCTCACCGAGTTGGTCGAAGAAATGGTCTTGGCCGAGTTTGAAAAGATCGCCGAGCGTGGCGGCGTGCTGGGTGCGATGGAAACCGGCTACCAGCGCGGCAAGATCCAAGACGAGTCCATGCACTACGAGATGCTCAAGCACACCGGCGAGCTGCCCATCATCGGCGTCAACACCTTCCGCAACCCCAAGGGTGACGAAGTGCTCGAAAGCCTTGAGCTGGCCCGCTCCACCGAAGAAGAAAAGCAGAGCCAACTCCAACGCCTGAACGACTTCCACACCCTGCACGCCGCCGAGTCACCCGCCATGCTCCAACGCCTGCAGCAAGCCGTGATCGACAACGGCAACGTGTTCGAGGTGCTGATGGACGCGGTGCGGGTGTGCTCGCTGGGTCAGATCACCAACGCGCTGTTTGAGGTGGGTGGGCAGTACCGACGCAACATGTGAACCACCCATGTTGGGGTTAAAGCCGCCGACCTGCGGGATGTTTGTAGGTCGGTGGCTTTAGCCCCGACAGTGAACCTACCGCGTCTTAGAAGTTCACCCGATCCCCACCCTTGAGCGCCAGCATGCTGCGGGCCTCGTCGGGGGTGGCGATCTCGAGGTTGAGGGCTTCGAGCACGGTGCGGATGCGGCGCACTTGCTGTGCGCTCGACTGGGCCAGCTGGCCCGGGCCAATCCACAAGGAGTCTTCCAGTCCCACCCGCACGTTCGAGCCCATGGCGGCACCGATGCTGGCCAGTGCAATCTGGCCTTTGCCAGCGCCCAAAATCGACCACTGGTAATCGTTGCCAAACAGGCGGTCGGCCGTGCGGCGCATGTGCATCAGGTCTTCGGGGTGCGGGCCGATGCCGCCCAAAATGCCAAACACCGACTGCACAAACAAAGGCCCCTGCACCAAGCCCCGATCGCGGAAGTGGGCCAGGTTGTAGAGGTGGCTGATGTCGTAGCACTCGAACTCGAAGCGGGTGCCATTGTCAGCACCCAAGCGCAAAATGGTTTCGATGTCTTTGTAGGTGTTCTTGAACACCAGGTCGCGGCTCTTTTCCAAGTGCTCACGCTCCCATTCATGCTCAAAATTTTTGAAGCGCTCCAGCATGGGGAACAAACCAAAATTCATCGAGCCCATGTTGAGCGAGGCCACCTCGGGTTGGAAGGTCAAGGCCGGCTGCATGCGCTCATGCACCGTCATGTGCGGGCTGCCACCGGTGGTCAGGTTGATCACGGCGTTGGTGTGGGCTTTGATCTTTTGCAAAAACGGCACAAAAAACGCCGGGTCTTGGGTGGGGCGACCGTCTGCCGGGTCGCGGGCGTGCAAATGCAAAATCGCCGCGCCCGCCTCGGCGGCGGCAATCGCCGCATCGGCAATCTCGTCGGCGCTCACGGGCAAATGCGGCGACATGCTGGGCGTGTGGATGGCCCCCGTGGGGGCACAGGTGATGATGACTTTTCGGGCTTTGCTCACGAGATGACTCCTGACGGTGAACCCAAGGAAACGCGCCTTGAATGCCTGAGAGCATGCCCGAGCCGCCGCCAACCTGCGGTCACCCAGGCAACATGGGGGCCTGCCAGATTTGCGCCTTGCCACACCCGCGTCATCGACCCCCACCCAAATCGCCAGTGGCTGAGCCACTAAACTCAACAAACCTTTTCAGGACACCCCATGCAGCACCTGCCGCCCTTCATCGCCCCTTCCGAGCACCACGATGCCGACAGCGCCCTGGCGCAAATTCAGCACATCTACCAGCACAGCGTGAACCACCTGCGCCAGGCCATGCGCGAGTTTGTGGCGGGTGCAGACATGACGGACACCCGTGTGCGCGGGTTTTACCCCTTTGTGCGGGTGCAGGTCAGCAGCGCCAGCCGCAAAAGCGCGGGGCTGGACAGCCGCTTGAGCTACGGCTTTGTGGCCGAACCCGGTCGGTTTGAAACCACCCTCACGCGGCCCGATCTTTTCGCCTTCTACATCCGCGCGCAGTTGGCGCTGCTGCTGCAAAACCACGGCGTGAGCCTGCAGGTGGGCACCAGCAACCAACCTATTCCCATCCACTTCTCATGGGCCGAAGACGAGCACATGGAAGGCAGCTTGAGTCCCGAACGACAAGCGCTGATGCGCGACATCTTCGATCTGCCCGACCTGACCGCCATGGACGACGGCATTGCCAACGGCACGCACGCGCCTGCAGCCACCGAAGCGCGACCACTGTCGCTGTTCACGGCGCCCCGCATTGACTACTCGCTGCAACGCCTGCGCCACTACACCGGCACCTCGCCACGTTGGTTTCAGAACTATGTGCTGTTCACCAATTACCAGTTCTACATCGACGAATTCATCGCGCTGGGCCGCGCCGAGATGCAAAACCCGCACAGCGAGTACATCGCCTTTGTCGAACCCGGCAACATGGTCACGCGCCGTGTGGGCCTGGCGCCCGAGGACGTGGACGCCCTGGGCCAAACCCCGCCGCGACTGCCGCAAATGCCCGGCTACCACCTGGTGCGCAAAGGCCACAGCGGCATCACCATGGTCAACATCGGTGTGGGCCCGGCCAATGCCAAAACCATCACCGACCACATCGCCGTGCTGCGCCCACATGCTTGGCTGATGCTGGGCCACTGCGCAGGGCTTCGCACCACGCAGCTGCTGGGCGACTACGTGCTGGCCCACGCCTATGTGCGCGAAGACCATGTGCTGGACGAGGAACTCCCGCTGTGGGTGCCGATTCCGGCTTTGGCCGAGATTCAAGTGGCCCTGGAACAAGCCGTCGCCGAAGTCACCGGGTGCGAAGGTCCAGAACTCAAACGGATCATGCGCACCGGCACCGTGGCCAGCACCGACAACCGCAACTGGGAGCTGCTGCCGGACAACACGCCGCAGCGCCGATTCAGCCAAAGTCGCGCCGTCGCGCTGGACATGGAAAGCGCCACGATTGCGGCCAACGGTTTTCGTTTTCGGGTGCCCTATGGCACGCTGCTGTGCGTGAGCGACAAGCCCTTGCACGGCGAAATCAAACTCCCCGGCATGGCCAACCATTTCTACCGCGAACGCGTCCATCAGCACCTCCAAATCGGCATCCGGGCCGTGACCTTGTTGCGCGATGCCGGCCCCGAGCAACTGCACAGCCGCAAGCTGCGCAGCTTTGCCGAAGTCGCTTTCCAGTAAACCCAAGCCGCCATGGCTTTGGTCCTGCTCAACCCCCATGCGCAAGGCGGCCGTGCTGCACGGCGCCTACCGGCCCTGCGCGCATGGCTGGCCGCGCATGCGCCGGAGGCACAACTGGCGGCGCCCGAAGCCCTGCACGACAGTGTGGCGCTGCTGCAGACGCTGCCCGAAGGCAGTCGCGTGGTGGTGGTGGGCGGTGACGGCACACTCAACCGCTGGCTGCCCGAGCTGTTGGCGCGGCGACTCAGCGTGGGCCTGGTGCCCATGGGCAGTGGCAACGACAGTGCCCGGGCATGGGGGGTGGATGGCCTGCCTTGGCCGCAAGCCTTGACCCTGGCCTTGCAAGGCCCCGCGCAAGCCATCGACACCGGTCTGGCCCACTGGCGTGATCTGCAAGGCCAAACGCACGACACCCCTTTTCTGTCCAGCCTGACGGCTGGTTTTGACTCCGCTGTGGGGCTGCGCGCCCTGAACGGCCCGAGCTGGCTGCGCGGCTTGCCCCGCTACCTGTGGGCCACGCTGCACGAGCTGATCCACCTGCGCCATTGGGAGCTGACCCTGCACAGCGATGGGCAGTTGAGACACCAGGGCACCAGCCTCTTTGCCTCCAGCCTGAACACCCCGACCTTTGGCTCAGGCATGCCCGCTGTGCCCCACGCGCAATTGGCCGATGGCCAGCTGGATGCGTTGCTGGCGGGCACCTTTGGCCGACTGAGCGCCTTGTGCATGCTGCCCCGGCTGTTGATCGGCCGTCATCTGGGGCACCCGCGCATCGGCTGTTGGCCCTACCGTCAGCTGGACATCGCCTGCGCGCAGGGTGTTCCTTTGGCGGCCGATGGAGAATACCTGGGTGAAGCCCAGCATGTGCGCATCCACTGCCAAGCGGCCAGCTTGCACGTGGTGCGGCGGTGATCTCGGCCGCCTTCGCACCTGGTCCACACCCGTTTTGGCGTTCTGTGTCACAGTTCGCCCATTGACTTTGAAATCTGACCGCTCATGAAAATACTGTTCATTGCCGACCCACTCGAATCTTTCAAAATTTACAAAGACACCACCTTCGCCATGATGCGCGAGGGGCAAAAACGCGGTCACCAGATCGTCGCCTGCCAGATGACCGATGTGCGCTGGCAGCAAGGCGAGGCCGTGTCGGCCCAAGTTCGCCACATCACGCTCACCGGGCAGCCCGGCACCTGGTTCACCGAAACCTCAACGGGCCGTGCCAACCTCCATGACTTTGATGCGGTCATCATGCGCACCGACCCGCCTTTTGACAGCGAATACTTCTACGCCACCCACTTGCTGACGCAAGCCGAGCGGGAAGGCGCCAAGGTCTTCAACAGCCCAGCGGCCTTGCGCAACCACCCTGAAAAACTCGCCATTCTGGAGTTCCCACAATTCATCGCGCCCACCTTGGTCACCCGCAGCGAAGCGGACATCCGCGAATTCCACGCCAAGCACGGCGACATCATTCTGAAGCCGCTGGACGGCATGGGGGGCATGGGTATTTTCAAAGTCGGCGCCGACGGCCTGAACCTGGGCGCCATCATCGAAACCCTGAACCAGGGCGGCGCCCAAACGGTGATGGTGCAAAAGTTTTTGCCTGGCATTGCGCAAGGCGACAAACGCGTGCTCTTGATAGGCGGCAAGCCTGTGCCGTTTTGTCTGGCGCGCATTCCGCAAGGCGGTGAAGTGCGCGGCAACCTGGCCGCAGGTGGCAAGGGCGTGGCCCAACCCATTTCGGCGCGTGACCGCGAAATCGCCGAGGCCCTCGGGCCCATCTTATTCGCACGCGGCCTGATGCTGGTGGGCTTGGACATCATTGGCGAGAGCCTGACCGAAATCAACGTGACCAGCCCCACCTGCTTTCAGGAAATCACCGACCAGATGGGCTGCGACGTGGCGGCGCTGTTCATGGATGCGGTGGAAGCTGCGCTTTCAGAACACTGAAAAAGGTTCTTTCCACGGCCTTTCCCCAGTGGGGTTCTTCAAACGCTTGAGCGTCAAAGGGGCTGAACCCAAGACGACTTTTCCGTGACGCACCCAGCCAAGCTCATCGCTTGAAATAGAAATCCCCCACCGCTTGGTCATACAGGGCTGGGGTTTGCTCATGCCCAATGGACTTGGCCAAGCGCACGACCTCGGTGCGAACATTGCGCAAAACACGATCGACAGACACGCCTGGCTTGGCCATTTCTTTGATGAAAATGCGGGTAAACAAGCCGTTTTTCTCTTTGTCGTTGTCACCCAAGCGGTCAAGGGCCTGTTGGCCTGAGCCCGCCGAAAACATGACCATCTGACCCGTTGCCGCCGTGGTGGGCGCAAGGCCACGGCCGCCAATCGCACGGCCTTTGCTGGACTTGAATGGGTTGTCTCGGCAGGCGTCGATCACCGCCAAGGCGAACTTGGTCTTCTTCTCTTCCAGATCGTCCAAGACCTTTTGCAACAAAATGGATTCGTCTTTGACTTGCTCTTCTTGTTCACCTTGAACATCGATGGGCAACAAATAGTTGGCGCTTCCCAGTTGCACGGCATGACCGGCGTAGAAGAACAGCACCTCGTCACCACCCGCCAAATTTTGTCGGAAATCACGCACGGCTTGCTTGAATTTCTTTTCGTCCACATTCAAGTGTTTGAACACCTTGTAGCCCACCGCCTCCAGCGACTTGGCCATGGCTTCGGCATCGGCCACAGCGTTTTGGAGCGGGGACACCTTCGCATAACGGTCGTTGCCAATCACCAAGGCTTTACGGGCGGCATACGTGACGGGCTCATTAGAAGCCACAGGTTCAGGCGTGGCAGCAGCCACAGGAGCAGCCGTCACCGACGCCTGTTCTCTGGCCTTGCCTGCAGCGGCGCTGGCTGACAGTGCCACGGCCGCAGGGGCCGCAGGGGCCGATGGGCGCGAGGTGCCAGGCGTGCGGCGCGCTTCTTCATCTTTGCGCAATTGCGCTTCGCGGCGCTCCAACTCGCGGGCTCTGAGGCTCAACTCCATCTCGCGCGTGGCGGCTTGTTGAATCAGCAGATCCTGCTTGGCTTTTTCTGCAGCAGCCAAAGCCAAGCGCTCACGTTCGGCCACTTCTTTCTCACGTGCAGCGGCTTGTTGGGTGGCCGCTTCAGCGGCAAGTTGTGCTGCGCGTGTTTCTGCGGCCAGTTTTTCCGCCGCAGGATCGATCACTTTCACGCTCACTTGTTTCGTCAAAACATTGCAAGCCAAGGCGGAATTCAAACCCCGGGACATGAAGCGCCCTTCGAGTTTGATGTTGTAGTTGCCCGGATTCAGGTAAGCGTGGTTGATCGTTGCCGGGGAGGTTTTGTGTTGGTCATGGCCCAGGCGAATGCTTTGCTGAGTGCCATTTCCCCAATCAATCACCACACCACAAAGCGACGTGTCTTCGGTTGTGAAACTGATTTGCAGTGAAGCGTTGGTATTGACCGGGACGTTCGGCTCAGCCAACACCAAGCCATTGATGTCTTTCGCTTGCACCATACAGGCAGCCATGGCGGCGATGCTCGCCACCCCATACGAACGTGCATTTTTAATCAGCTTCATTTAGCGGGTACTCAATTGATGTTGTGGGTGCGAACGCCGTTCAATACAGCGTGATGGGTGTCCATCACAGCCCCAAATTGGCTCCCAAATCTCTTGGCGATTCCGGTCTGCTTTTCGCTGTGGGCCCACTTGCTCTGGGACAGCCCGAGCAAAAGCACACCACTTTTGTTGTTTTTTACAATTTGGTTTTTAAATTGTAATAGAAACAACAAAATATCACAGAGAAGGGCATGGCCATCACCGCACACGCCACCGCCTTTTGTCTTTGTGCCCTTGTGAGCGCGAAAGCCCCTACATCAGGTTCACTTTGTGACCGATTGGGGGGTCGCCTCACCGCTGGCCAGGCGTTTCAGATTCAGGCATGGGGCATCCGAGCGTTTGACGGACTCAATCCCTCAGCTCCCCACCCTCAAAGGTGTACAAGCGCCCCGGCTCAAACGCCACCCAGGCCTCGTCGGTGGTCAAGGGCGCCGTCACCACCACTGCCACGCGATCGGTCTCGCGGGTGTGCTCGGCAAAGTTCACGCTCAGATCATCATCACTCAAGGTCGCTCGGTTGAAGGGGTGCCTGCGCAGCACGTAGTGCAGGTTCGTGCTGGCTTGCGCCCACAAGGCCTGACCGTTGGAGAGCAAAAAATTGAAGGTGCCGTGCTGGGCAATTTGCGGCACCAACTCGCGCAAGGTGCAAGCGAGTTCTGCCACGCTGGGCACGCTGGCGTGCGACTTGGCCAGCTCTTGCATGAGCCAGCAAAACGCCCGCTCGCTGTCGGTTTGCCCCACCGGCTTGAAACTGCCGTGCAGGCGCGGTGCGTAGTCCGCCAAATTCCCGTTGTGCGCAAACACCCAGTAGCGCCCCCACAGTTCGCGCACAAAGGGGTGGCAGTTTTCCAGACTCACCTCGCCCTGCGTGGCTTTGCGGATGTGGGCGATGACGTTGCGGCTTTTGATCGGATAGCGCCGAATCAATTCCGCCACAGGCGAACTGCTGGCACTTTGGTGGTCCACAAAATGGCGCACGCCCTGGCCTTCAAAAAAGGCGATGCCCCAACCGTCGCTGTGGTGGTCGGTGATGCCGCCCCGCTGCGCAAAGCCGCTGAAGCTGAAGGTCACATCGGTGGGGGTGTTGCAGTTCATGCCGAGCAGTTGGCACATGGTTCAGTCTTTCTTGTCCATCGTTGGGGCTTCACCCATTTTCCATGCAGCCAACAGGGCCAAGGCGGTCATGCTCGCCAAAAACACAAAGGTCTCGTTGAAGGCCCGCAAATCGGCGCTGCCCGGTCCGGTGGCGGACAAGGCATACACCGCCAGTCGCCACTCCAGCACGATGGCGCAAATGCTCACGCCGGCCGCCCCGCCCAACATGCGCACAAAACCAATCACGCTCGACGCCTGCGGGATCAGGTCTTTGGGCAAGCCCCGCATCGCGCCCAGATTGAGCGAAGGCAAGATGAAACCCAGGCCAATGCGCCCCAAGATCACCAAGACCCAGAGCAGCGCCAAGCCCGCCGCCGGGCGGACCCAAGGCATGAGCGCGAACGACAGCGCCAGCAAAGCCAGGCCCCAACTCACCCAATGGGCGGGCGGCATGCGGTGCGACCAACGCCCCACCGCCGCAATGGTCACGGCCAGCAAAATGCCCGCCGGCAACAGGGCCGCGCCAATGTAGGACGGCGACAGACCCAGGCCCATCTGCATGTAGACCGGCAGCAAATAGGTCGAACCAAACAGCGCAATGCCGTAGGTGAAAGACACCAGCGCCCCCATGGCGAAATGGCGGTGGCCAAACACCTGCAGGTTCATGAGCGGGCCACGCGGCACCGGGCGGACTTGCCGAACCGCTGGGCCATTTCGGTGCAAAGCTGCGCGGCGCTTGCGCCCACGGGGCTGCAACAAATGCCGCTGCCAGGCCACAAACAACGCCATGCCCACGCCCGCCAGCGCCAGCAAGGCCACGGCCAGCGTGTGGTCGTCGCCGCGCAGCTGCACCAAGCCATTGAGCAGCATCAGGGTCGAGGCGCTGGCCAGCGCCAGCCCGACCCAGTCCAGGCCGGGGCTGCCCGCATCGGCCTGCACACCCCCCGGGGCCGAGGTGGGGACATAGCGGCGCGACAACCACAGCGCCACCATGGCCAGCGGCACCACCATGAAAAAGATCGAACGCCAGCCGAACACATCGACCAGCACGCCGCCAATGCTGGGGCCAATGGCCGGAGCCAGCACCACACCCATGCCAAAAAAGCCGCTGGCGCGGCCCTGCTCGTGCGAGGCAAAGGCCCGCAAGATGATGATGGCCGGTATGGGCTGCACCACCCCCGCGGCCAGACCTTCGGCCACACGTGCCGCCAAAACCCAAGGGAAGTCGTTGGCCAGGCCCCCCACCACACCGCCGCCCAGCAGCAGCCACATGCACACCTCGTACACCCGTCGGTAACCGTAGCGTGACAGCAGCCAAGGCGTGGTGAGCATGGACACCGTCATGGCCACCATGAAGCCCGAGGTCACCCACTGCACGCGGCTTTGGCCGAGCGTGAAGTGCGCACTCATGTCGGGGATGGCCACGTTCATGATGGTGGACGACATCACCGCCGCCATGGAGCCCAGCATGACCGACAGCAGCAGCAACCAGCGATGCCGCTCGCCATAACGCACTTGCAGTGCCTGCAGGCTGTGGGGGCCTTGGGCCAGGCTCATGCCCCTTGGCCTTGGCGTTGGCCTTGAGGTGGCGGCGCGGACGCCGCCACACAGGCCGCGCAAATGCAGGCCTTGTTGCGGGCCGCTTCGGGCACTCGCTTCAACACATCGGCGCTGAACTGAACCCGCGTGCACCAACACGGCCCGTTGGGTGCAGCCCCCAATTGGGGTGCGGCCATGGCGCAAGCGTTGGGCTGCCCGCACAAGGGGCAGCGGCAAGGGTCTAAGGCAGTTGGCGTCATGGCGTTCACCGCTCAGTCCTTGGCTTGGCGGCGACGCTGCGCCTCACGCCACAAGCGGATGAACAAGACCACCAGAGGGGTGGTGTGCAAGAAAAAATCAAAGACATCGATGGGCTTGCCCAAGGTGCCGTCCAAGAGCATGCGCCACTTCTCGACCAAATGCGGCTCGGGCACAAACGGGGCGCCGGCCAAATAAACGGCAATGCCCGCCAGCCACAACATCGGTATCCGGTCAATCCAGCGCATCGCGCCCTCCTCAAAAACACCATTTTCATCCAGCACAGCAAAACGGCTCCCGAAGGAGCCGTTTTCAAGCATCGGACCGTCTGCGGCCACTGCGTTTTCAGGCCGCCTTGACCTTCAAACGCCAGGCGTGCAGCAAGGGCTCGGTGTAGCCGCTGGGCTGCGCCTTGCCTTTGAAGACCAGGTCACAAGCCGCTTTGTAAGCCGCCGACTTGGCGAAGTTGCCCGCCATGGGCTGGTAAGCCGCGTCGCCCGCGTTTTGCGCGTCCACCACAGCGGCCATGCGCTCCATGGTTTGCTTGACTTGCTTTTCGGTCACCACGCCGTGCTGCATCCAGTTGGCCATGTGCTGGCTGCTGATGCGCAAGGTGGCGCGGTCTTCCATCAGGCCCACACCGTTGATGTCGGGCACTTTGGAGCAGCCCACGCCTTGGTCAACCCAGCGCACCACATAACCCAAGATGCCTTGGGCGTTGTTGTCGAGTTCTTTTTGCTTGTCCTCAGCCGACCAGTTGGCCGCGTCTTTGGCCACCACCGGGAACTGCAGCAAAGCGTTGAGGGTGTTTTCGCGCAGCACTTTGGCGTCTTGCTTGGCCACGGCTTTTTCCATCTGCTTTTGCAGTGCAGGCACGTCCACCTGGTGGTAGTGCATGGCGTGCAGCGTGGCGGCTGTGGGGCTGGGCACCCAAGCGGTGTTGGCACCGGCCAGGGGGTGGCCAATTTTGGCCTTGAGCATGTCGGCCATCAGGTCGGGCATGGCCCACATGCCTTTGCCGATCTGGGCGCGGCCACGCAGGCCACAGGCCAGGCCCACATTGACGTTGTTCTTCTCGTAAGCGCCCAACCAGGTGCTGTTCTTGATGTCGCCCTTGCGCATGACGGGGCCGGCCAGCATGCAGGTGTGCATTTCGTCGCCTGTGCGGTCCAAAAAGCCGGTGTTGATGAAGGCCACGCGGCTCTTGGCGGCGGCGATGCAGGCTTTCAAGTTGGCGCTGGTGCGGCGCTCTTCGTCCATGATGCCCAGCTTCACGGTGGAAGGCTTCATGCCGATGACTTTTTCCACACGGCCAAACAGCTCGTCAGCAAAGGCCACTTCGGCCGGGCCGTGCATTTTGGGCTTGACGATGTAGACGCTGCCGGTGCGGCTGTTGCGCAGGGGGTGCGAGGCTTTTTTCTGCAAGTCCACCAAGGCGCAGGTCACGGTGACCATGGCGTCCAAGATGCCCTCAGGGATCTCTTTCATGCTCCCGTCGGCGGCTTTGTAGAGGATGGCGGGGTTGGTCATCAGGTGACCCACATTGCGCACAAACATGAGCGAGCGGCCGTGCAGCTTGACGGTGCCCTTTCCTGCGGGCTTGGTGTATTCGCGGTCACCGTTCATGGTGCGGGTGAAAGTCTTGCCGCCCTTTTGCACCTCTTCGCTCAGCGTGCCTTGCAAGATGCCCAGCCAGTTGGCATAGGCCAGCACTTTGTCGTCCGCGTCCACAGCGGCGACCGAGTCTTCCAAATCGAGGATGGTGGACAAAGCGCTCTCGGCAATCAGGTCCGACACGCCAGCCGGGTCGGTTTTGCCGATGGGGGTGTTTTTGTTGATTTGCAGGTCCAGGTGGATGCCGTTGTGCACGAACAGCACGGAGGCGGGGGCTGATGCGGAGCCCGTGTAGCCCACGAACTGCTTGGCGTGGGCCAGCGTGGTGCTCTTGCCATTGGCCAGGGTCACGACCAGCTTGCCTGCTTTGACGGCGTAGCCCTTGCTGCCCACATGCGAGCCGGTCTTGAGCGGGGTTGTGCGGTCGAGCACATGGCGGCAGTAGTCGATGACTTTGGCGCCGCGTTGGGGGTTGTAGCCCGAGCCTTTTTCACAGCCATCGGCTTCGCTGATCGCGTCGGTGCCGTACAGCGCGTCATACAAGCTGCCCCAACGGGCGTTGGCGGCGTTGAGGGCGTAGCGTGCGTTCAAAATCGGCACCACCAGCTGGGGGCCGGCCAGCTTGGCCAACTCGGCGTCCACATTGGCGGTGATGGCTTGGGCGTTCTTGGGCTCGGGCACCAAGTAGCCGATTTGGCTCAGGTGTTTGCGGTAAGCCTTCATGGCCTTGCCCTCTGACACCGGGCCGGGGTTGGCGGTGTGCCATGCGTCCATGGCGGTTTGGATGCGGTCACGCTCGGCCAACAAGGCGATGTTTTTCGGGGCCAAGTCGGCCACGATGTCGTTGAAGCCTTTCCAGAACTTGTCTTTGTCCACGCCTGTGGCGGGCAGCATCTGGTCGTTGATGAAGCTCAGCAGCGGGTTGGCCACTTGCAGGTTGTGAATCGCGGTGCGTGCAGTCATGGAAACCTCGAAAGGATGTTGAAAAAATCAGGGGGATACCGTCAGGGCATGGCGGTCAGAAGGCAAAGCCCACGACACCACGGCGCGTTGAAGGACTTTATTCTAAGTTTGGATGCAGATAAACACGCTCGAAAGCCATAAACCCATGACTTTTGCGCACAAATCCACTGCGGTCTAATGGGGTCATGACACGCATTCATGCCCCTGAGGTCCTGATCAGCGAAGTGGGCCCGCGCGATGGCCTGCAATCGGTCAAAGCCACCATGCCCACTGCCGACAAGCTGCGCTGGATCGATGCACTCGCGGCGGCGGGCCTGCGCGAAATTGAAGTCGCCTCCTTTGTGCCCGCTCAGCTGCTGCCGCAAATGGCCGATGCCGCGGCGGTGGTGCAGCATGCGCTGCGCCACACCGGCGTGCGCACCATGGCCCTGGTCCCCAACCTGCGTGGCGCGCAAGCCGCGCTGCAAGCGGGGGCGCAAAAGCTCACCTTGCCGGTGTCGGTCAGCCCGGCGCACTCCATGGCCAATGTGCGCAAAGCACCCGAAGCCATGGTCGAAGAGGTCAAGGCGGTCTTGCGCCTGCGCAAGGACACAGCGCCCGGCGTGCCCGTCGAAGTCGGCCTGTCCACCGCTTTCGGGTGCACGCTGCAAGGGGCCGTGCCCGAAGACGATGTGCTGCGCCTGGCCCACCGCTTGGCCGAGGCGGGTGTGGACGAAATCGGCCTGTCCGACACCACCGGCATGGCCAACCCGGCGCAGGTCAGCCGTCTCTTCAAACGCATGTTTCAGGAAATCGGCCCCCTCACGGGCTCGGCCCACCTGCACAACACCCGGGGCCTGGGCCTGGCCAATGCGCTGGCCGCTTACGAGGCGGGCGTGCGCACCTTTGACAGCTCTTTGGGCGGTTTGGGCGGCTGCCCGCACGCCCCAGGTGCTTCGGGCAATGTGGTGACCGAAGACCTGGTGTTCATGCTGGAGGCCATGGGCGTGTCCACCGGCATTGACCTGGACAAACTCATGGCCGCACGCGCGCCCCTGAAAGCCGGTCTGCCCGGCGAGCCGCTCTACGGCATGACGCCCGAAGCGGGCTTGCCCAAGGGCTGGGCTGGCCGCCTGCGTTGACACGGGTGCAGGTCGCCTTTGTGGCCGATGTCGGCGGCTGCGGTCCACCCGCGTTCGCGCACAGGGGGGTGCTCCCCCAAAAAACCGGCAAAACACGCATTCACGCGCACCAATCCCGCATCGCAACAGCGGCATTGCAACCTTGAACCCGCATAATCGGGTCGCATGGACAAGCTCAAAGCCTTCGAAACCTTTGTTTCGGTTGCCACCAAAGGCAGCCTGACCGCTGCAGCCCGGGCCGAGGGCGTGGCCCCAGCCATCATCGGGCGCAGGCTCGATGCGCTGGAAGAAAACCTGGGCGTGAAGCTGCTGGTGCGCACCACACGGCGCATCACCCTGACGCACGAAGGCAGCGCTTTTCTGGAAGATTGCCAGCGCTTGCTGTCCGATGTGGCCAATGCCGAAGCCAGCGTCTCGGCCGGTGGCGTCAAAGCCAGTGGGCATTTGCGCATCACCGCGCCGGCCGGGTTTGGCCGGCGCCATGTGGCCCCACTGGTGCCGCGCTTTCGCGAACTGCACCCCGATGTGTCGATTTCGCTGAACCTGAGCGACCGGGTGGTGGACCTGGCCGCCGAGGGTTTTGACTGCGCCGTGCGCGTGGGCGACCTGCCCGACAGCTCCCTGGTCAGTGTGCGCATGGCCGATAACCGCCGCCTGTGCGTGGCCACGCCCGCCTATCTGGCCCGGCGCGGCACCCCGACCCAGCCGTCCGACTTGCTGCAGCACGACTGCCTGACTTTGTCGAGCGACGCCTCACAAACGCGCGGTTGGGCCTTTCGCAACCCGGCAGAAGATGGCCAAGGCGTGGTCCACTTGCGCCCAGGGGGACCACTCGACTGCTCGGACGGACAGGTGTTGCACGACTGGTGCCTGGCCGGTTATGGCATCGCTTGGCGCAGCACCTGGGAGGTGGAGGGCGAAATCCGATCAGGCCAGTTGGTGGCGGTGCTGGAGGACTTTGCGGCCCCGCCCAACGGCATATTCGTGGTCTTCCCTCAGCGCAAGCATTTGCCGCTGCGCGTGCGGCTCTGGATTGACCACCTGAAACACCATTACGCGCAACCCGGTTACTGGCAAACCGCAGCCCCGTAAAATCCCCCCATGCTTTCTGCCAAACACCAATTGCTCACGGCCCTGGCCGCTGAACTCGACAAACTTCAACCCGGTGCGGGCGCACGCGCGGCCTTCGAATCGCCCAAAGTGGCAGCCCATGGCGACTTGGCCTGCACGGCGGCCATGCAACTGGCCAAAGCCCTCAAGCAAAACCCCCGGCAATTGGGTGAAGCCCTGCGCGAAGCACTGCTGGCCACCCCGGCTTTTGAGCGCTGGGTCGACGCCATTGAGCTGGCAGGGCCGGGCTTCATCAACATCCGCCTGAAAGACGCGGCCAAGCAGGCCGTGGTGCACGAAGTGCTGCAAGCGGCCGAGTGCTTTGGCGATCAGCCCGCCAAGGCCGACAAAGTGCTGGTCGAGTTTGTGTCGGCCAACCCCACCGGCCCCCTGCATGTCGGCCACGGCCGCCAAGCCGCATTGGGCGACGCGATTTGCAATTTGCTGGCCACGCAAGGCCAACAGGTCTACCGCGAGTTCTATTACAACGATGCGGGCGTGCAAATTGGCACCTTGGCCAAGAGCACACACATGCGGGCGCAAGGCATCCAGCCCGGCGATGCGACTTGGCCCACCGACCCCGACAACCCCGAGAGCAAAGCGTTCTACAACGGCGACTACATCCAGGACATCGCCAACGACTTTCTGGCAGGCAAAACCGTGCAGTCCGACGACCGCAGCTGCACGGCCAGCGGCGATGTGAACGACGTGGACGGCATGCGCGAGTTCGCCGTGGCCTATTTGCGCCGTGAACAAGACCTGGACTTGAAGGCCTTTGACGTTCGCTTTGACAACTACTACCTCGAGTCCAGCCTGTACACCAGCGGCAGGGTCGATGCGGCCGTGCAAAAGCTCAAGGACGCGGGCAAGACCTACGAACAAGACGGTGCGCTGTGGCTCAAATCCACCGACTACGGCGACGACAAAGACCGCGTCATGCGCAAGGGCGACGGCACCTACACCTACTTTGTGCCTGACGTGGCCTACCACATCGCCAAGTGGGAACGCGGCTTCACCCGTGTGGTCAACATCCAGGGCACCGACCACCACGGCACGATTGCCCGCGTGCGCGCGGGCCTGCAGGCCGCAGGCGTGGGCATCCCCGAGGGCTACCCCGACTACGTGCTGCACACCATGGTGCGCGTGATGCGCGGCGGCGAGGAGGTCAAGATCTCCAAGCGGGCGGGCAGTTATGTCACCTTGCGCGACCTGATCGAGTGGACCAGCAAGGACGCGGTGCGCTTTTTCTTGCTCTCACGCAAGCCCGACACCGAATACATCTTCGACATCGATCTGGCCCTGGCCCAGAACAACGACAACCCGGTGTATTACGTTCAATATGCCCATGCCCGCATCTGCTCGGTGCTGGCGGCATGGAAGGAAAAAGACGGGGGTGATGTGACCCAGCTGGCCCAAGTCGACCTGTCGCCACTGCAAAGCCCGCAAGCCCACGCGCTCATGCTGGCCCTGGCCAAGTACCCCGAGATGCTGACGTCTGCCGCCACCGACTTCGCGCCACACGACGTGACGTTTTACCTGCGCGACCTGGCCTCGCTGTACCACAGCTACTACGACGCCGAGCGCATTTTGGTGGACGACCAAGCGCTCAAGCAAGCCCGCCTGGCCTTGGTGGCAGCGACCGCACAGGTGCTGCGCAATGGCCTCCAAGTGCTGGGCGTGTCAGCCCCGCAAAAAATGTAAAGGGACGGGACATGCCACTCCACAGCCAACGCGGCGGTACTTTTCTGGGTTTCATCATCGGTTTGGTGCTGGGCCTGGGCGTGGCCTTGGCCGTGGCCGTTTATGTGACCAAGGTGCCCACACCGTTTTCCAACAAAAACCAGCCCCGCACCACCGACCAAGACGTGCAGGAAACGCAAAAGAACAAAGATTGGAACCCCAACAGCGTGTTCCAAGCCAAGCCTCCCGCAGAGGCGCCAACCACGCCCGCCGCCACCTCGCCAGCCAGCAAAGAGGCAGGTGCCGACAAAACCAACCCAGGTGATGCCGGCAAAACGGCTTCGGACACGCCCAAGCCCGAAGCCCGTCCAGCCGTCACCGCAGACCCGCTGGGTGACTTGGCCAAGTCCAAGTCGGGCCTGTCCACACCCGCTGCCGCGGGCAATGCGGCGGACCCGTTTGACTACGTGATCCAAGTGGGGGCCTACCGGACCCTGGCGGACGCCGACGCCCAGAAAGCCAAGCTCGCCTTGATGGGCTTGGACGCCAAGGTTTCTGAACGGGACCAAGCTGGCCGCACCGTCTATCGCGTACGCTTGGGACCTTTTTCGGACAAAACCGCCGCAGAACGCATCCGCACCCGCCTGGAAGGCAGTGGCCTCGAAAACACCTTGGTGCGCGTTCAACGCTGAACCCGTGACCCTTCTTTTTGGAGTACCGACATGAAACGCCGTTTGTTTGCCACCTTGGCCGTGACCGCCAGCACTTGGTTGAGCGCCCCTTTGGCCTGGGCCCAGGCTGCGCTTTTCCGCTCCGGCAAGGACTACCTGACCTTGGATCGCCCCGTGGCCACCGAGTCTGGCACCGGAAAAATCGAGCTGATCGAGTTCTTTTGGTACAGCTGCCCCCATTGCAATATGTTTGAGCCCAGCTTTGCCCAGTGGGTCAAAAATGCGCCCAAAGATGTGATGGTCCGCCGCATTCCGGTGTCTTTCCGCGATGACTTTGCCCCACAGCAGCGCTTGTTTTTCACCATCGAGGCCATGAACCTGATGGAAACGCTGCACCCCAAGGTGTTCGCCGCCATCCATGTGGAAAAGCTGATGCTCAACACCGACGCCAGCGTGCTGGCGTGGGCTGAAAAACAAGGCGTGGACAAGGCCAAGTTCAACGAGGTGTACAAGTCCTTTGGCGTGGCCAGCAAACTCAAGCGTGCCGTGCAACTGCAAAACGACTTCAAGGTGGAAGGCGTGCCCTCGCTGGGTGTGGCGGGCCGTTACTACATCGATGGCACCTTGGCGGGCAGCATGGAGCGGGCCCTGAAAGTGGCCGAATCCCTGATCGCTCAGTCGCGCGCCGCCCCCGTCCCGGCCTCAGCGCCCAAAAAACAAAGCTGATTGGCTTTTTCACGCGGACACCCGCGCAGCCCCAGCCCGTCCAAGCGCCTGTTTGGCCGGGCTTTTTTTATGGCCTCACCGCCGGCGCAGAGGCCGATCCGACCGCGCTTGCCCCTACAATCCCAACAAATTCTTCAGCAAGATTCATGCCCTCAATCACCATACGCCACGCCATCGGCCTTTTTGCCTTAGGGATGAGTGTTCTTGGCATGCCTGCTTGGGCCGAAAAAGCCGACCGCGACAAGCCCTTGCTGATCGAAGCAGACGCCATGCGTCACGACGAAAAAAACCTGCTGACCCACTTCACGGGCAAGGTGGTGGCCTTCAAAGGCACCATGGTCTTGCGCGGTGCTCGGATGGAAGTGCAACAAGACAAAAATGGCCAGCAAATCGCGCAAATTTGGGCTGAGCCCAATGAACGCGTGTTCTTTCGGCAAAAGCGCGAAGGCGTGGACGAATTCACCGAAGGTGAAAGCGAAATGGTGACGTACGACAGCCAAGCCGACGTGGTGACCTTGGTGCAGCGGGCCGAATTGCGCATCTTGCGCGGCACGGTTTTGGCCGACCAGATCACAGGACAAAAAATTGTGTTCAACAACACCACCGAAGTGATGACGGTGGACCGCCCTGCGCCAGGCACGAAACCCACAGACCCGCGTGACCAACGTGTGCGGGCCGTGCTGACCCCCCGCAAAACCACCCCGGTCACGGCACCACCAGCGCCCCACTCGGCGCTGCCGGCCTTGCGGGTCAACCCCAGCGCAACCGAAGGCAAAAAGCCATGAGTGCACCCGTCATCAACAGCAGCTTGGTGGCGCACCACCTGAAGAAAGCCTATGGCAGCCGCAAGGTGGTGCACGATGTGTCGGTGCAAGTTGAAAAAGGCGCGGTGGTGGGTCTGCTGGGCCCCAATGGCGCAGGCAAAACCACTTCCTTTTACATGATTGTCGGCCTGGTGCGCGGCGATGGCGGACAAATCCTGATCGACGGTGCAGACGTCACGCGCATGCCCATCCACAAGCGATCGCGCATGGGCTTGTCCTACTTGCCCCAAGAGGCGTCGATTTTTCGCAAGCTCACGGTGGCGCAAAACGTGCGTGCCATTTTGGAGCTGCAAACCGATGCGCAAGGCCAAGCCTTGTCGTCCGAAGCGATCGAAAAACGCCTGAGCGATTTGTTGGCCGATCTGCGCGTGGAGCACCTGCGCGACTCGCCTGCCGTGGCGCTATCGGGGGGCGAGCGCCGCCGGGTCGAGATTGCCCGCGCCTTGGCCACGGACCCGCGTTTCATTTTGCTGGACGAGCCTTTTGCGGGCATTGACCCGATCGCCGTGATCGAGATCCAACGCATCATCGCCTTCCTCAAGCAACGCGGCATCGGCGTGCTCATCACCGACCACAACGTGCGCGAAACGCTGGGCATTTGCGACCACGCCTACATCATCAGTGAGGGACGTGTGCTGGCCGAGGGCACACCCGAAGACATTGTGGCCAACCCCGAGGTACGCAGGGTGTACTTGGGCGAACACTTCCGAATGTGATGCACCGCCTAATGTTCGCTTACCCCAAGAAAGCACAGCCATGAAACCCGGTCTGTCGCTTCGCATGTCCCAGCACCTGGCGCTCACGCCCCAGTTGCAACAATCGATCCGCCTGCTGCAACTGTCCACGCTGGAGTTGTCACAAGAGGTCGACCAGATGCTGGACGACAACCCTTTCTTGGAGCGCAGCGAAGAAGAAGCCCCCATGGAGGCCTTTGGCCTGGACCAAACCGACACCCGTGTGAGCCTGGGCGACCGCGTCAGTGAAAGCGCCAGCACGGCCAGCAGCAGCGATGACGGCCCCAGCGAAACCCGCGACGAAGCCGTCACCGACGTGGCCGAAAGCTGGGACGGCGACGGCAGCGTGGACATGCGCCCCGACGACAGTGAATGGGGCGGCGACGCTGGGCCACGGCAAAACAACGGCGAAGAAACCGCCGACGCCATCGACCTGGCCCGCAGCAGCGGGTCCCTGACCGACTTTTTGCACCGCCAAGCGCTGTCGCTGCGCCTGTCCGAGGTGGACAGCGCCGCACTGCGCTTTCTGATCGAGTCGCTCAACGACGACGGCTACCTGACCGAGCCCCTGTCCGAGTTGGCGGCAGCTCTTGCGGGCAGCGACGACTACGAGCAACTGGACGAGCTGGTGCACCGCTTCACCGTGGCGCTGGGCTTGCTGCAATCGCTCGAGCCTGTGGGTGTGGGCGCTCGCGATTTGGCCGAATGCCTGCGCATCCAAATCAAGGCCTGGCTCCAAGACGATCCGCAAGATGAAGTGGCCCTAGCTGCGCTGGCCATTTGCAAGCAACCCCTGGACATGCTGGCCAAACGCGACTTCAAGCGCCTGGCCGTGTCGTGCGGCCTGGAAGAAGCCGTCGTCAAAGCCGCCATCCCCTTCATCGCCCGACTCGAACCCAAGCCCGGCCGACCCTTTGTGCAGGCCGAGCAAAACATCATCATCCCCGATGTGTTGGTGGTGAACACCAGCAAGACCGCCACGCCCAAATTCCGCATCCAGCTCAACCCGGATGTGATGCCCAAACTGCGCGTGCACGACATCTATGCCAACGCCCTGCGCGGCAGCAAAGGCTCGTCGCACGCGGGTTTGCAGCAGCGCTTGCAAGAAGCGCGCTGGTTCATCAAGAACATCCAGCAGCGCTTTGACACCATCTTGCGCGTGTCCACCGCCATCGTGGAGCGCCAGAAAAACTTCTTGATGCACGGCGAGCTGGCCATGCGCCCGCTGGTGCTGCGCGAGATCGCGGACGAGCTGGGCATGCACGAGTCGACCATCAGCCGTGTGACCACGGCCAAATACATGTCCACGCCGCAAGGCACGTTTGAGCTGAAGTATTTCTTTGGCTCGGGCCTGGGCACCGACAGCGGCAGCGCCGCGTCCAGCACCGCCGTGCGGGCGCTCATCAAGCAGTTTGTCGCCGCCGAGAAACCCGCCAAACCCCTGTCGGACAACCAGATTTCCGAGATGCTGAAAGAGCAAGGCATCGACTGCGCACGCCGCACCGTGGCCAAGTACCGCGAAGCCCTGAAGATCGCGCCTGCGAACCTGCGCAAAACCCTTTGAGAGTATTTGAGTGAATTCATTGAACCTGTTCATGCCTTGCGCCGCTGGCGTTGAGGGCTTCTTGGCCGACGAGGTCCACGCCATCACGGGCCTGACCGGCCACGACCTGATGACTGGGCGTGGCGGCGTGATGGCCCGCGCCTCTTGGCGCGACGCCCTGCGCATCAACCTGCACAGCCGCCTGACCCAGCGCGTGCTGGTGCAGCTGTCGGTCACCGACTACCGCAACGAAAACGACCTGTACAACGCCGCCAGCGAGGTGGCCTGGGAAATCTGGTTCACCCCCAAGCAAACCTTCAAGATCGACATCACCGCGCAACACAGCCCGCTGACCAGCCTGAACTTTGCAGCGCTCAAAATCAAAGACGCGGTGGCCGACCGTTTCCGCCACAAGCGCGGCGAGCGCCCCAGCGTCGACACCACCTGGCCCGATGTGCGCATCTACGCGCACCTGACGCCCGAAACAGCCACGCTCTACATCGACACCTCGGGCGAGCCGCTGTTCAAACGCGGCTGGCGCACCGACAAGGGCGACGCGCCGCTGAAAGAAACCTTGGCCGCCGCCATGATCGCGGCCAGTGGCTGGGATGCCGCCGTGCCCCTGTACGACCCTTGCTGCGGCAGCGGCACCCTCCCGATCGAGGCGGCACAAATCGCTTGCGGCATCGCCCCCGGTTTGCAACGCCGCTTTGGTTTCGAGAAATTGCTGCCCTTCCAGAACCACGTTTGGCAAGGCCTGATCGAAGAAGCCCGCGACCTCGAACACGAACCCACCGCGCCGATCTTTGGCAGCGATGTGGCCTTCCGCATGGTCGACTTTGCCGAGCGCAACGCCGAACGCGCAGGCGTCTCGGGCGTGATCGAATTGCGGGGCGGCGACGCCCTGCAACGCATGCCGCCCAGCGAGACGCCCGGCGTCATGCTGCTCAACCCGCCTTATGGCGAGCGCATCGCCGCAGCCGGTGTGGCCGGGCGTGGGCGCGAGAACTTCCAGCCGGGTGCGCTGGCACATTCCCGCGCCGCAGACCCCAGCCACCACCGCGAAACCGCCCAAACCGATGATGGCGGCGACTTCTTTGCCCAACTGGCCAGCCACTGGAAGAAAAACTACAGCGGCTGGAGCGCCTGGATGCTCACGCCCGACCTGAAGCTGCCCAGCAAAATGCGCCTGAAAGAATCGCGCCGCGTGCCCATGTGGAACGGCCCCATCGAATGCCGCCTGTTCCGCTTTGACATGGTCAAAGGCAGCTTGAAGCGCACACCCAGCGAAGGCCCCGGCAGCCCCGATACATCGGCAACGTCTGCGACATGAGTTTGGCGCGGGGCCCTGTGCTGAACCTTGAGGTGGACACCCTCCTGTGTGAAGGTCCGGTCGCAGACGGGGCTCAAGCCCCGACACGCCGCGTGCTGGACACCAACATCGTGCTCGACCTGTGGGTGTTTGACGAACCCCAAGCCCAAGCGCTGCGCAACAGCGTGCAGAGCGGCCGCACGCAGTGGCTGGCCACCGCCGCCATGCGCGAAGAACTGGCCCGTGTGCTGGCTTACCCACAAATCGCCAAACGCCTGACGCACCGCCAACTGCCCGCCAGCGCGGTGCTGGACCACTTTGACCGCTGGGCCCAACTGCAGCCCGACGCGCCCAAAGCCCCTTACGCCTGCAAAGACGCCGACGACCAAAAATTCATCGACCTGGCCGTGCAGCACACCGCCGCCCTGCACAGCAAAGACGCGCAGGTGCTGTGCATGAAAAAACGCTTGGCGCGCTGCGGCGTGGTGCTGAACCCGACCGTCTCCTGACAACGGGCCCATCGGCTGTTCAGTGGGAGGCCGCCCCTGCGGCCGAATGCCCTGTGTGGCCACGGCAGACATTCGCGAGCAGGGGCTCGCTCCCACGGGGCAGCCGAGCACTGCGTGGGCTGAGGCACAGCGGCGCAACGCCCCTTCTACAATCCTCGGATTCAACAGGAACACCGCATGAACACCACCGCTGGCTTGGAAGCCGAAGACTTTGACACCCTGGACAACATCCTGGACGACCTGCGCGAGCGTTTTGAAGAAACGCCGCAGTGGGAGTTTTGCGAGGGCTTCATGGCCGCGCTCGTGTGCTGCCGCCGCGCCATTCCCGACAGCGAGTGGCTGCCCATGCTGCTGGGCATTGACCCGGACGAAGCCGAGGGCGGCAGCTTTGCCGACGACGCCCAGCGCCAGCAGTTCATGGCTTTGTGGCAGCGCCGCTTTGACGAAATCAAGCTCGCACTCGACACGCCTGTGCAAGCGCTGGACGACGACCAGGCTTATGCGCCCGAAGTGATGGATGTGCGCGGCGCGATCGCGTCATTGCCCCCTGAAGAGCGTGAAGAGATTGAAGACAGCGAGATCCCGTCGTTTGCGCAGGTGTGGGCACTGGGCTTCATGTTCGCGGTGGAAAACTGGCCCGACGAATGGGCCACCCCGAAAGACAAAGACGCGGCCAAGTGGCACGACCTGTCGCTTGAAGCGGTCGTTGCCTTGAGCGAAGACGACACCGATGTGCCCACCTTGTCGGCCCTGTCAGAAGACGGCCCCCCCAGCGTGAGCGAAAACCGCCTGAACGCCTACGGCGAAGCGCTGTGGGCGGTGTACGACCTGCGCGAGATCTGGCGCAACATCGGGCCCCGCGTGGCCCAGGTGATCAAGGAAGCCACGCCCGGCCGCAACGATGTTTGCAGCTGCGGCAGCGGTAAAAAATACAAAAAGTGCTGCGGGGCTTGAGCGCCTGGCCGTTCACCCCTGTGCGCTGGTCGCGACGGGGGCGTCGCGCCTGAAACATCAAACCATCCACTGCGCCAGCGCGTCGCTGGTGGCTTCGGGCAGTTCTTCTGGGATGAAGTGACCAGAGGCCAAGACCTGGCCTGCCACTTGGCCAGCGCACTGCGCTTGCCACAACGCAACCGGTTTGAACATGCGGTTGACCACGCCCCGACTGCCCCACAGAACCAGCGTGTCGCACGCGATTTTGTCGCCGCGCTCTCGGCCCTCCAAGTCGTGCTGCAGGTCAATGCCCGCGCTGGCACGGTAGTCCTCGGCCGCGCTGTGGATGGCGGCGGACCAGCCTTGGTCGTTGAGTGCGGGGTTGCAAAAGGCGCGTTCGTATTCGGCCAAGGCTTCAGGCTCGATGTAGCCCATGCCTTGGCTGCCCCAGCCGCCCAGCTTGGCGTGCAGATAGGCCTTGGGGTTGCCGCCGATCATGAACTCGGGCAAGGGCGCAGGCTGCGCCAGGTGGAACCAGTGGTAGTAGGCCTTTGCAAACGCAAAGTACGGGTCGGCCACCGGGCCGGAGACCTCAGGGGTTTGACCCGGCAATGGGCCCCAAAAACCGCTGTACATGTCAAACGTAGGCGCGATGTCGATGACGCACAACTTCTTGACGCGTTGGGCATGGTCCAGCGCCAAACGGTGCGCCACGCGGCCACCCCGGTCGTGACCGCACAGAAAGAAATCGCCCACGCCCAGCGCGTCGAGCAAGTCCACCACTTCTTGCGCCATGGCGCGTTTGCTGTAGTGCGCGTGCTCGGCGTCGCCCACGGCGTGCGACGAGTCGCCGTAGCCCCGCAGGTCGGGCATCACCAGGCGGTAACGGCCGCGCAGGTTTTGCGCAACGCGGTGCCACATGACATGGGTTTGCGGAAAGCCGTGGAGCAGCACCAGCACAGGCAGGTGCGCTTGCGCCGCCCAATCGGCCGATTGCCGAAAGCACACGGGCAAGCCCGCCACCGTGCGCGTATGCCGTTCGAAGCCTTCAAACCAGGCCATCAGTCGACCTTGGCGCCCGAGGCTTTGACGACCTCGGCCCACTTCTTGTGCTCGGCGTCAATCAGCGCGGCAAACTGTGCCGGCGTGTTGCCGCTGGGGATGGCCCCCAAGGTGGCCAGGCGCTCTTTCATGGCAGGAGAGGCCAATGACTTGGCGACTTCTTGCTGGATGCGGCTGACCACATCGGCAGGCGTACCTGCCGGAGCCAGCAAACCGAACCAGCTGCTGGCTTCAAAGCCTTTGAGGCCAGCCGCTTCTTCCACGGTAGGCAAGTCGGGCAAAGCGGCCGAGCGTTGGGCGCTGGTCACGGCCAAGGCCTTGAGTTTGCCCGCCTTGATGAGCTGCATGGCCGAGGGCAGGTTGTCGAACATCACGTCCATGCTGCCGCCCGCCAAATCGAGCAAGGCCGGGCCGGAGCCGCGGTATGGGATGTGCGCCATGAAGGTGCCAGTTTGCGACTTGAACAACTCGCCCGCCAAGTGGATGGAGGTGCCGTTGCCGCTCGACGCCATGTTCAGTTTGCCAGGGTTGGCTTTGGCGTATTTGATGAAATCGTTGACGCTGTTGATTTTGTTGGCGGCGGCTTTTTCGGCGTTGACCACCATCACGTTGGGCACACCCGCCACGAGGGTGATGGGGGCAAAGTCTTTGAAGGGGTCGTAGGGCAGCTTGGCGTACAGGGCGCGGTTGATGCCGTGCGTGCCCACGGTGCCCATGAGCAGGGTGTAGCCGTCGCCTGCCGATTTGGCCACTTGTTCGGCCCCCAGGTTGCCGCCTGCGCCGCCCTTGTTTTCGATCACGAACTGCTGGCCAAAGGCTTTGGCCAAATCAGGGGCGATGGCACGGGCCAGGATGTCGGTGGTGCCACCGGGTGCAAAAGGCACCACGATCTTGACCGGTTTGTTGGGCCAGGCGGTTTGCGCCCAGGCCAAAGACGTGGTCGACAACAGAACTGCGGCCGCCATGCCCAGAACCGGGCGGCGAGTGAAATGGCGTGACAGCTGAACCATGCGTATCTCCTTGTTTTGATGCATTGGATGATGATGCCATGCAGGTGTGACAACGCTGTCACGCAGGCGAAGAAAGGGGTGGTTTTTAAGGGTTTGTCCCGGTCAAAAGGGCCAGCAAAGCGGGCTTTTGCACCTTGCCCAAAGCGCTCTTGGGCAGGCTGTCCATGAACACCACGCGGCGCGGCAACTTGAAGCGCGCAATGCGCGACTGCAGATGGGCCAGCACCGCGGGTTCACTCAGGGCTTGCCCTGCAGCGTCGGGGCTGCGCACCAACACCGCCACGGGCACTTCGCCCCAGCGGGCATCGGCCACGCCGACCACCGCGTTGTCGGCCACACCGGGCAAGGTGACGAGCTGGTTTTCGATTTCGGCCGGGTAGATGTTCTCGCCGCCCGAGATGATCATGTCCTTGCTGCGGCCCACGATGGTGATGCAGCCGTCTTCGGCGCGCTGGCCCAGGTCACCCGAGTGGAACCAACCGTCCTGCAGACCCGTGTGGGACTTGCCGTTGGCACACCAGTAGCCGCGCATCAGGTTGGCCGCGCGGATGCAGACTTCGCCCGTCTCACCCGGGCCCACTTCCTGCCCTTGGGCGTCGATCAGTTTGACCTGCGCCTCAGGTTGCGGCCAGCCCGAAGCGCCCACGCGGGCCATGGCGTCCGGCAGGCGCAGCACGATGGACACCGGGCCTGTTTCGGTGGTGCCATAGACCTGCCCGACGGGCACGCCGCGCGCATGCAGGGTTTCAAGGTAAGCCACAGGCACGGTGGACGAGCCGGTCATGATGCCGCGCAGGCTGGCCAGCGAGGTGTCGGCCCAGCGCGGGTGTTCGAACACGGCGCGCATGGTGGCGGGCACCAAGAGCGACAGCGTGGGGCGGCTGGTGTGCATTTCGTCCAGCCAAGCCGTGGGGTCAAAGCGGGGGTGCAGCACCACCTCGACACCGGCCAGCAGCGCAGGCAAGGTCTGGATGCACAGGCCGCCCACATGGAACATCGGCAAGGTGGACAGCACTTTGTCGCCGGGGGCAAAGTGATGCGCCCAAGCACTGGCGCGGGCATTGGCCAGCAGCGCCGCTTGCGTGTGCACCGCCCCCTTGGGCACGCCCGTGGTGCCAGAGGTGTAGACGAGCAGCAGCGGCAGCTCGCCATGGACGGCAGGCCGCGGCAGTTCGCGCGGCGAAGCGGTCGCGATCAGGCTGTCGTGGTGGGTGTGCTGCAGGTCGGCCCCTTGCAGCGCACGGGCTGTATCGGCATGGTGGCTGTCGTGCACCAAGAGGCGCGGCTGGGCGTCTTGCATGACCTGCTGCAGCTCGGGCACGGCCAAGCGAAAGTTGAGCGGCAAGAACACCGCACCCAAACGGGCGCAGGCCACCAGCGTGACCAGTTGCAGCTCGTGGTTGAAGCCGAGCCAGGCCACGCGCTCGCCCGGCTGCACGCCCCAGGTGGACTGCAGGTGCGCGGTGACGCGTGCCACGCGCCGCCAGAATTTGGCAAAGTCGTAAGCGAAGGTGCTGTCACCCGTCTGGGTGGCTTTGCGCTCATCGCCCCGGAAGGTCATGGCGGGCTGCGTGCCGCAGTCTTGCGCCAGCTGCGCAAAGCGCGCCGCGAGGGGGCTGGTTTCGTCGCCCACCATCACTCGTCTTTTTCGCCAGGTTCGTACAGCGCTTCGCGGCCGATGCGGTCCATGCACAGCTCGGCCGTCCAGGGCAGCATGAGCGAGCCGCAACGTGCATCGCGGTACAGGCGCTCGAGCGGCAGGCTTTTGAGCATGGACTGACCGCCGCAGGTGCGGATGGCCAAACGGGCGATGTCTTGCGCGTTTTCCATGATGGTGTACTGCGCGGCGTAGGCCCGCAGGCGGGTGGACTTGGCTGGATCGACCTTGGCGTCTTCAATGGCACGCAAGAACAGGTTGCGGGTCTGCTCGAGCTTGATGAACATCTCGGCCACGGCGATCTGCTTGGTGGCGAACTGGCGGCGCTTGACGGGGCCCGTGCCCGGAATTTCGCCTCGCAGATAGGCCACCGTGAAGTCATACGCCGCTTGCGCGATGCCCATGTAGGTGGGTGAGAGCGTCATGAACATGTGCGGCCAGCGGCTGGCCGCTTGGAAGTAAAGGCCCTGCGGCATGAGCGCTGCGTCGTCGGGCACGAACACGTCATTGAAGATCAAGTTGCGCGACACGGTGGCGCGCATGCCCAGCGGGTCCCAAGCGCCTTCGATCGTCAGACCCGGCGCGGTGCGGGGGATGGCCAGGTACAGCGTGTCGCGGCGCGACAGATCAGCACCCTCTTTTTTCTCGGTGCAGAGCACGCCAAAGTAATCGGCCGCATCGGACAGGGAGGCGAAGATTTTTTTGCCATTGATCTTCCAGCCGCCATCGACCTTGACGGCGAGGGTGCCAAAGGGTTGCGCGCCTGAGGCGGCAGCGCCGCCTTCTGAAAATGGTTGTGCGTAAATCGCGCCGTCCTTCACCACCCGCGCAAAGTGCGTGGCCTGGTGCGTGCGGTGTGAGGCGCGTTGCTCGGGCGTCATGTCCAGGTCTTCGGACAGCAAGCCGCTCCACAGCATGGTGCAAACATGCATGTTGAAAGTCAGCGCGGTCGCGCCGCAGTAGCGACCGATCTCGGCCGACACCATCGCATACGTCGCGTAATCGGCACCTTGACCGCCATGCGCTTCGGGCACGCACAGGGCCAGCAGGCCCGAGTCGCGCATGTCGCCGTAGTTGGCAAACGGAAACTGGGCGTCGCGGTCGAGCTGCGCGGCACGTAGGGCGAATTTCTCACGGCCCAGTTGCCGTGCCAGTGCCATCAGCTTTTGCTGCTTCTCGGTCAGGGGGTAGTCGTCGCCACAGATGGGCATGACGTCTGGTTGGGAGGGGGCTTGCACGTCGGTCATGGTTTCACGTCCTTCAGAAATTTGTCGAGTTCGGCGTTGAACGCCTCGGGCTGTTCGCAATGCAGCAAATGCCCAGCTCCGGCCAGGCAGGCGTAGCGCGCACCGGGGATCTTTTGCGCCATCCTCTCCATCACGGCGGGCGGGGCGGTGCGGTCATGCTCGGCGGCCAGGCACAGCACGGGCACAGAGAGGGTGGGCAAAGCGGCGCGTTGCTCAAACTGCACCAGCGCATGCAGGGCGGCGCGGTAGGTGGCGGGTGGCACGGCCGACATGCTTTGGTGTGCCGACTTGAGCCGGAGCGCATCGCCACCGGGCGCGGCCATGCTGGGGATCAGCTTGCCCGCGATGTCGCCCATGGTTTTACCCGCGTCCAGCGGGGCCAGGCGTTGCGCCAAAAACTGCTTTTGAAAATCACCGTCGCTGTGACCAAACGCCGGGCTGCTGGCGGCCAGCAGCAGGCCACGGATGCGCTCAGGCTTTTGCGTCCAGGCCTGCAGGGCCACCATGGCCCCCATGCTGTGGCCCACCAACACGGCTTGGTCGATGTGCGCCGCGTCCAGCATCTGCCAGAGGGCTTGCGCCAAGTGCGCGAAGTCATAAGGGCTGACCATGGGGCTGTCGCCATAACCGGGCATGTCCCAGGCCAGACTGCGCCAACCCAAGGCGGCCACATGCGCTTGCTGCGCAGCCCAGCCGTGTCGGCCGCCACCCACGCCGTGCAAGAAGACCACGGCGGGCTGTGTGGGCAAGCCCACGTCGGTGAAGGCGGGCGTAGTCATCAAAAGTACCGCCTCAAAATCTGCCGCCTTGCAGCTTGGATGTGGGAGGCCGCCCCTGCGGCCGAATGTTCAACGCGGCCCCTTCCGACATTCGCGAGCAGGGGCTCGCTCCCACAGGGATTCACAGGCGTGCAATCTTCCTTCTTCATGAAAGTGCATCCGTTTGAATGTGGGAGGCCGCCCCTGCGGCCGAATGGTTGAAGTGGCTCCGGCCCAAATTCGCGAGCAGGGGCCCGCTCCCACAGGGATTCACAGGCGTGCAACCTTGCATCTTCATGAAAGTGCATCCGTTTGAACCACCCCAGCATCGACCACCACCGTGTCGTCAAGCCGGATGGTGCAGCCGCGCATGGGCAGGTCAAAGTGGCCCAGCGTGTGGCGGCCCGCAACTTCGTTGGCCCCGGTCGAATACAAAAAGTTGCCTGCAAAAGCCCGCAACTCGGTGCCGTTGCAGTCGCGCTTGTCATAAAACGCCATGGCGTCCCAACGCGCCGCCGGGTTCAGGCCAAAGCCCACGTGCGAGACGGCATAGGCGGCGCGGTGGCCCTCGGCGTCTTCCCAGGCTTTCCAGTAGCCGCGCATCATGTCCACATCCACGCCCTGCCCCTCGATGGCGACCACGCTGTCGTGCTCGATGGTCAGGCGGATCGTGTCGCGCAAATAGCTTTTGAAGGTCAGGTTCACGTCGCCCGGAGCCATGACCAGCGTGCCGTTGACACTGCCCGCGGCCGGGAAAGCCAGCGCCAGCCCAGCAGGCCAGTGCGACACCATGCCCGGCTTGGGGCAAAAGCCCCACACACCGCCCACCACGGCTTGTTTGTCGCCCTGTTTCAGGTTCACGCGCAGGTCGGTGCCTGCGGCAGACGTGACGTGCATCTGCTGCGCAGAGCGCAGTTTCTTCATCGCAGCACGCACCACGCCTTCGAGCGCCGGATCGGGCACGGTGCGCTCCAAAATTTCAGGGTGCTCGTTGGACACCATCAAGAGACGCGGCATGTGCCCGTCCACACCCTTCATGATGGTGGGCAACTCGGGCGCGTGCAGCAGGCCTTCAACAGTGCAGTCCACCACCATGTCGGCGCGGGCCAATGCAGCCACCACGGGACCGAGTTGCCCAATCGCGTCGCTCGCGCCTGTGGAACGCACGGGCGCGGGGGCAGTCAGAGCGGGCGTGGTCAACGTCACCTCGAACACGCGGGCGCCCATGGCCTCCAGCGCGAGGCGGGCCAAGTCCACGTTGACCCGGCGTGATTGGGTTTCGGCCAAAATAGCGACCACTTCGCCAGGCTGCACCTTGCACAGCGTGAAGGTGCGGGTAAAGGCCGCGAGCCACCTGTTTTCGATTCGTTCCACCAGCATGCTTGTCTCCTTGGCCTGCAGCTTTGAACGGTTCTCCTGCAGACATGAATGGTCAGTTTATATGAAAATTCATGCAATTCAACTATCATCCCCCCATGCACCAAGTCCCCCCACCTCACATCAAAGCGCTGAGTCCAGACTTTGAAACGCCGCATTTCAAGCAAGCCCTGTCGCGCTTTGCCACGGGGGTGACCGTCATCACCACATTCGCGCCAGGCGCACACAAAGGCGATTCGGTCAGCAGCAGCTTTGTGGGCATCACCGCCAGTTCATTCAACTCGGTGTCGCTCACGCCCCCGTTGGTGCTGTGGAGCCTGGGGCAAAGCGCCAGCAGCGCCCCGCTGTTCCATGCGGGCACACATTACGTGGTGAACGTGCTGGCCGCGGATCAGCTGGATGTCTGCAACCGTTTTGCCTTCGGCAAAGGCGACCGCTTTGCCGACACCGCTTACACGCTGGGCGCATCGGGTTTGCCCATTTTGGATGGGGCGCTGGCCTGGTTCGAATGCCACAACCGCAGCCGCCACGAAGAAGGCGACCATGTGATTTTTGTGGGCGAAGTGGAGCGCTGCGGCTTCAGCGATGGCTCGGCCCCACTCGTTTACCAGGGCGGTCGGTTCAGCACCACGGTGGCCCTGTCATGAGCAACACGCCAGGCTTTGTCGACGACTACCTGGCCTATTTGCTGGCGCGCGCCAGCCATTTGATTTCGAGCGAATTTCACGCCGTGGTCGAGGCCAGTGGCCTGTCCCTGATGGAGTGGCGCGTCATGGCCAGCCTGTCGGGCAAAGCAGCGCTGAGCGTGGGTGAGTTGGCCGACATTGTGCTGGCCAAGCAACCCACTGTGACCAAGTTGGTGGGCCGCATGGCAGAAGCTGGTTGGGTCCGACGCGTTGACGCCCCGCACGACAAGCGCCAGTCTCTGGTCAGCCTCACGGCCACGGGTCAACGCAAGGTCAAGCCCTTGCTGGCCCAAGCACGGGCACATGAAGCCCAGATCATGAAAGACATCGGATCAGACCCGGTTCATCAGCTCAAGCAGGCGCTGGAGCAGCTGATCGCGGTGCGGGCGTAGCGCATTTCACTCCGGCACCACCGCCGTCACCTCAATCTCCACCAAAGCCCGGTCCTCCACCAGATCGGCCACTTGGACCAGCGTCATGGCCGGGTAGTTCTTGCCGATGACTTCCTGGTAGACCTTGCCCAACTCGCGACCACGGGCCAGGTATTCCTTTTTGTCTTTGACGTACCAGGTCATGCGGGCCATGTGCTTGGGGCCTGCGCCGGCGCAGGCCAGTGTGTCGACGATGTTTTGCAGGGCCTGGCGGCACTGGGCCACAAAGTCGTCGGTCTCGAATTGGGCTTGGCCGTTCCAGCCGATCATGCCCGCGACGAACACCATGCGGCCACGCGCTTCGATGCCGTTGGCATAGCCTTTGGCGGGTGCCCAGCCTTCGGGTTGCAAGACGTTGAACATGCTTTTCCTTTATCAGTTGGGGACAGAGCTAAAGATCTGTCCCGCAAGGTTGTTCAAATGGGGACAGAGCTAAAGATCTGTCCCGCAAGGTTATTCAGATGAGGACAGTGCTCAAGGTCTGTCCCGCAAAGTTATTTGTTGACTGAAATTTGACGCAGCTTGAAGCGCTGCAGTTTGCCGGTTTCGGTGCGGGGCAAGGCGTCCAGAAAGACCACTTTGCGCGGGTACTTGAACGGGGCGATGGTTTGCTTGACGTGCTCTTGCAAGGCTTTTTCCATGGCCGCATCGCCCGTGTGGCCGCTCTTGAGCACAACGTAAGCCTGCACGATGTGGCCACGGTCGTCGTCGGGCATGCCGACCACGCCGCACTCGGCCACGGCCGGGTGTTGCAGCAAAGCGCCTTCCACCTCGGGGCCTGCAATGTTGTAGCCCGCCGAGATGATCATGTCGTCGTTGCGCGCCTGGTAGCTGAAGTAGTCGTCGGCGTCCATGACGAAGGTGTCGCCGGGCAGGTTCCAGCCTTCTTTCACATAATCTTGCTGACGCGGGTCGGCCAAGTATTTGCAGCCTGTGGGGCCGCGCACCGCGAGTCGCCCCACGGTGCCGGGCGGCACAGGCTGCATGTCGTCGCCCACGATCTGCGCCACATAGCCGGGCACCACCTGGCCGATGCTGCCGGGGCGCACTTGCGCGCCCGCACTCGAGATGTAGATGTGGATCACTTCGGTGCCGCCAATGCCATCGGTCATCTCGATGCCCGTGGCCTGCTTCCACAGCTGGCGGGTGGCGTCGGGCAAGGCCTCGCCTGCCGAGACAGGGTGCTTGAGGCTGGAGAGGTCAACGCCTTGGGCCAGCGTCGCCATCTGGCGGTACATGGTGGGCGCGGTGTAGCACTGCGTGGCGCGGTACTTGGCAATGGTCTGCATCAAAGTCTCGGGCGTGTGCTTTTCGAGCAGCACAGTGCTCGCGCCACAACGCAGCGGAAAAGCCAGCAGCCCCCCCAAGCCGAAGGTGAAGGCGATGGGCGGCGTGCCGCACACCACATCGTTCTCGTTCATCTGCAAGATGTGGCGCGGGAACGAATCGCACATGGCCAGCACATCGCGGTGGAAGTGCATGGTGCCCTTGGGCTTGCCCGTGGTGCCGCTGGTGAACGCAATCAGGCACACGTCGTCGCGGCTGGTGGGGTGCGCGGTGTACGCGCCACTTTGCTGCGCCATGCGCTGCTCCAGGCCATCAGGGGCATCGCTGCGAAACTGCACCAGCTGCTGCAAGCTGGCCATGTGGCTGGCGTGGCCAGGCGTCATGCAGTGCTGCAGTTCGTCGGCCAGCAGGCTGTCGCACAGGGCGGCGCTGACCTGTGCTTTGTCGATGATCTGGGCCAGCTCGCCCGCACGCAGCAGCGGCATGGTGGGCACCGCCACCAGGCCCGCCTTGAGCGCACCGAGCAAACAAGCGGCCATCATGGGGCTGTTGCCGCCGCGCAGCAAAATGCGGTTGCCAGGCACCAGGCCCATGTCGTGGGCCAGCACCTGGGCGATGCGGTGGCTCCTGTCTTGCAACTGCGCGTAGGTCCAACTGAAGTCGCCACCGCCCTGGTTGAAGTCGCTCACGCCATGCAGCGCGATGCGATCGCCACGTCCCTCACGCACATGCCGGTCCACCAGTTCCACCGCGCAGTTGATCTGGTCCGGGTAGTCCAGCTCGGGCCGGTCGGCGATGAACAGGGGCAGCTGGTCTTTCGGCGGCAGCCGGTCGCGCGCAAAGGTGTCGGTATGGCTGCTGGGCAGCAGTTCGTTCCAGTTGCTCATGTCAAGCTTTCAGCAAGTCTTTGCCGATGATCAGCTGCTGCACTTCGGTGGCGCCTTCGTAAATGCGCAGCGCCCGGATCTCACGGTACAGCGACTCGACCATCACGCCTTTTTTGACGCCCATGCCGCCGTGCATCTGCACCGCCATGTCGATGATCTGCTGGGCGTTTTCGGTCGCCTTCATCTTGGCCATGGCCGCTTCACGGGTGATGCGCCCGCCCTGGTCGCGCAGCCAAGCGGCGCGGTAGGTCAAGAGCGTGGCCGCATCGAGCATCGTGGCCATCTGGGCGATCTTGGTTTGGGTGATCTGAAAGTCGCCCAGGCTTTGGCCAAACATCTTGCGTGAACGCGCCCAATGGATGGACTCGTGCAGCGCACGCCGCCCAAAGCCCAAAGCGGCCGCCGCCACCGAGGTGCGGAACACATCGAGCGTGGCCATGGCCACCTTGAAGCCTTGGCCCGCTTCGCCAATGCGCTGATTGCTTGCCACCTTGCAGTGGTCAAACTTGAGCGTGGCCAGCGGGTGCGGTGCGACCACGTCGATGCGCTCTTCAATCGACAGACCGGGTGTGTCGGCATCGACAATGAAGGCGGTGATGCCGCGTGCGCCCGGGGCTTCACCCGTGCGGGCGAACACCACATAAAAGTCGGCGATCCCCCCATTGCTGATCCAGGTCTTGCGGCCATTGAGCACATAGCCGTCTGCGGTGGCCGTGGCGCTGCACTGCATGGCGGCCACGTCCGAGCCCGCATCGGGTTCACTCAAGGCAAAGGCGCTCAAGGCCTGGCCCGATGCCACACGCGCCAAGTAGCGCTGCTTTTGATCGTCGCTGCCCATGAGGCTGATGGCGCCGGTGCCCAAGCCCTGCATGGCAAACGCGAAGTCAGACAAGCCGTTGTGAAAGGCCAGCGTTTCGCGCAGCAAGCACAGCTGGCGCGTGTCGATCACGTCCGACGCTGCGCCATAGGCCGTGCCCGATACCGCATGCTTGAGCCAGCCGCCTGCGCCCAGCAGGCGCACCAGACGGATGCATTCGGCGTCCACCGCGTCACGGCTTTCGTCGTGATGGGCGTGTGCAAGGTGCTCTTGACACCAAGCGTCCAGGCGCACTTTGAAGTCGCGGTGGCTGTCGTCAAAGAAAGGCCAGTCGAGTTCTGGCGGGTGGGTGGCTGGGTGGTCTGACATGGCTCAGTCGCCTTCAAAGATGGGCGTTTGTTTGGCCACAAAGGCGTGGTAGGCCCGGTGGAAGTCGTTGGTGGCCATGCAGATGGCTTGCGCCTGGGCTTCGGCCTCAATGGCTTCGTCCACGCCCATGTTCCATTCTTGTTGCAGCATTTTTTTGGTGATGCCGTTGGCAAAGGTGGGGCCGGCCACCAGCTGGGCGGCGATGGCTTGTGCATCGGCCAGCAGGCTGCCTGCCTCGCACACGCGGTTGTAAAAGCCCCAGCGCTCGGCTTCCAGCGCCCCCAGGCCACGCCCGGTGAACAGCAGCTCGCTGGCACGGCCCTGGCCGATGATGCGCGGCAAAAGCGCGCACGCGCCCATGTCGCAACCGGCCAAGCCGACCTTGTTGAACAAGAAATAGGTTTTGCTGCGCTCGGTGCCGTAGCGCAGGTCAGAGGCCATGGCCAAGATCGCGCCAGCGCCCGCGCACACGCCGTCAATCGCCGCGATGATGGGCTGCGGGCAAGCGCGCATGGCCTTGACCAAGTCGCCCGTCATGCGGGTGAAAGCCAAGAGGCCGGGCATGTCGAGTTGGGTGAGCGGGCCGATGATCTCATGCACATCGCCACCCGAGCAGAAGTTACCGCCCTCGCCCGTGATGACCACGGCGTGGATGTCGGGTGCGTAGGGCAAAGCGCGGAAAAAGTCGCGCAGTTCGGCGTACGAGTCAAACGACAGCGGGTTCTTGCGCTCGGGGCGGTTCAGGCTCACCGTGGCCACACCGCCCTTGACGGACAGCAAAAAATGCTCGGGCTGGTAGAGCGCCATGGACTGGTTGTGGCGGGGCAGCTGGTGCGGCTGGCCGGGCAAGTAGCGTTGGCTCATGACTGACCCTCCACCGGGCTGCCCCAAGCAGGGCAAAGCCCTCTCGGGGGGCAGTGAGTACACGAAGTGACGAGCGTGGGGGTCATGGTTTCTCCTTCGAATGTGTTGATGTGCCGGACTTCAAAGTGCCCAGCAAGGTGTGCAGTTGTGTTTGCTCTCGTTCAGCCAGCGGCGACAGCAGCTCGACGACCCAGCCCTCGTGTGCCTGGGCCATGGCCGCAAATGCGCTGCGCCCGGCCTCGGTCAGGCTGACGGTGTAGGAGCGGCGGTCGCTGGCCTGCATTTGCCGCTGCACCAGTTGTTCTTTTTCGAGCTGGTCGACGATGGCTGTGACGTTGCCCCCCGTGACCATCATGCGGCGCGACAGCTCGCTCATCGACAAGCCTTGCGGCTCGCGCTCGAGCTGCGCCATCAGGTCAAAGCGCGGCAGCGTGATGCCAAACTGCTCGCGCAAACGTTGGCGGATGGTGTCTTCGATGCGGGTGGTGGCCGAGAGCAGACGCAGCCACAAGCGCAGCGAGGCGTGGTGGTCGGCGTGCGCGCGCACTTCCATGTCGACAGATGCGGCCCCCACGCTCGGTACGGCGTGTCCTTCGCTGCCCCCCGAGGGGGTGCGAGCTGGTTTGAGGCGGCTTGGCGCTGCGCTCGCGCTCATCCCGCCAACTCCCCACCATCGATGGCGATGGCCTGTCCGTTGACGGCATCGCTGCCGGCGGCGCACAGCCACAGCACGCTTTGCGCCACTTCGTGCGGCTGCACCAAGCGCTGCTGCGGGTTGCTGGCAGCCAGCGCTTGGCGCGCTTCGGTTTCACTCTTGCCTGTTTTATTCACGATGTTTTGCACCGCTTCGCGCACGATGTCGGTCTCGGTGTAACCGGGGCAAATGGCGTTCACGGTCACACCTTTGCGGGCCAATTCGAGGGCCAGCGCTTGGGTCAGGCCCACCACGCCGTGCTTGGCGGCCACATAGGCGCTCACATAGGCATAGCCCTTGAGCCCTGCGGTGCTGGCGATGTTGACGATGCGCCCGGGCGTTCCACTGGCTGCCGCTTCAAGCATGCCCGGCAGCACCGCCTGGATGCAGTGGTAGGTGCCCGTCAGGTTGACGTTCAGCATCCGCTGCCACAGCGCGGCATCGGTCTTGGCAAAGGGCGCGCTGTGCGCCTGGCCCGCGTTGTTGACCAGGATGTTCACCGGGCCAAAGCGGGCTTGCGCTTGCTGCACCGCCGCTTGCACGGCGTGTTCATCGGCCACGTCCATGGGCGCGACCAGCACCGCCACGTCGGGCACTTGCGCGCGCAGTGCCTCGGCCTGCGCCTGCAGCTTGTCTTGCGAGCGGCCACACAGGGTCAGGCGGCAACCCGCTTGCGCCAGTGTCAGGGCAATGGCCGCGCCAATGCCAGCACCCGCGCCAGTGATGAGGGCATGGCGATTGCTCAGCATGCGTTCACCTCTGCAGGCGCAGCGCTCTCGGCGCGATTGGAAATTGTGGGAGCCGCCTCGCTTTGATCGTTTTCTGCGGGAGCGGCGCCCTCGCCGCGATGGACACCCATGCGCGACGAGGGTGTCGCTCCCACCAATTCAAATTGCAAGGATGTTGAAGTCCCTCCATGTGAATTCAACATCTCAATCCCCCTTTGTCGCAGCCTGCTGGGCACGCTCGCGGGCAAATCCCGCTTCGAGCTGGGGCTTGCCTGACACATAGGCAGGCGGCCAAGCGATGTCTTTGTAGCCAATGCGTGCAGCTTCGGTCAGCGTCCAGGCGGGGTTGGCCAAATGTGGGCGGGCCACGGCGCACAGGTCGGCGCGCCCAGCGGCCAGGATGCTGTTGACATGGTCGGCCTCAGAGATGGCACCCACTGCGATGGTGGCAATGCCCGCTTCCTGGCGGATGCGGTCGGCAAACGGTGTCTGGTACATGCGGCCGTAGGTCGGCTTTTGCTGCGCACTGACCTGGCCCGATGAGCAGTCGATCATGTCCGCACCTGCGGCCTTGAAGGCGCGGGCGATCTCGACCGCATCGGTGGGCGTGATGCCACCCTCAACCCAGTCATGCGCCGAGATGCGCACCGACATGGGCAGGTCCTGGGGCCAGGCCGCACGCACAGCGGCAAACACTTCGAGCGGGTAGCGCAGGCGATTGTCGAGCGAGCCGCCGTATTCGTCTGTTCGGTGGTTGGTGAGCGGGCTGATGAAGCTCGACAGCAAATAGCCATGAGCACAATGCAACTCCAGCCAGTCAAAGCCAGCTTGTGCAGCGCGCTGGGTGCTGGCCACGAAGTCGGCCGTGACGCGGTCCATGTCGGCTCGCGTCATGGCACGGGGCACATCACCGTGGGGCAAGTAGGGCATGGGCGATGCAGCGATCAGCGGCCAGTTGCCTTCTGCGTCATCCGCGGGCACAGGCTGGTCCATGCCCGGGCCTTGCCAAGGGCGGCAGCTCGAACCTTTGGGCCCGGCGTGGCCGATCTGCAGGCCAATCTTCGCGTCAGACTTGGCATGCACCCAATCCACGATTTTTGCAAAGTCGCTGCTCTGCTGCGCATTCCACAGACCCGGGCAGCCGTGTGTGATGCGGCCGTCGGCGCTGGGCGCGGTCATCTCCACCATCACCAGCCCGGCGCCGCCCATGGCGCGGGCGCCCAAGTGGACCAGGTGGTCGTCGCCCACGCGGCCGTCCACCGCCATGTATTGCGCCATCGGTGAGACCACCACGCGGTTTTTGAGCGTGACCGAGCGCAGCGCGAACGGCGTGAACATGGGTGGGCGAATACCCGGCTTGGCCGTGCGTCCCGCAAACCAAGCCTCGTAGCCCTCCAACCAGGCTTTGTCGCGCAGACGCAGATTCTCGTGGCTGATGCGCTGGCTGCGGGTGAGCATGGAGTACATGAACTGCTCGGGTTCGAGTTGGTCGCAGTAGCGCTCCCCACAGACCTCGAACCACTCCATCGCATTCCACGCAGCGTTTTGCAACCGAATGACGTCGATCTCGCGCACGGCTTGGTAGTGTTTCAACACTTCGGGAATGCGGTCGGCGGTGTCCCCCAGCGCCTTGAACTGGCGCACCAGCTCGATGGCGTCTTCGAGTGCGAGCTTGGTGCCCGAGCCAATCGCAAAGTGCGCGGTGTGCACCGCGTCACCCATCAGCACCACGTGGCTGTTGCCGTTGAAGGTGGACCAGTTGGCACACTTGACGCGCTGGAAATTCAGCCATGCCGAGCCACGCAAGTGCCGGGCATTGGTCATCAGCTTCTCGCCTTGCAGGTTCTTGGCAAAAAGCTGTTCACAGAAGGCGATCGAAGCATCTTGGTCGGCCTTGTCCAAGCCGTGCGCGAGCCAAACATGCTCGGGACACTCAACAATGAAGGTGGAGGTTTGGTTGTCAAACTTGTAGACGTGCGCCTGAAACCAGCCGTGCTCGGTCTTTTCGAACAAAAAGGTGAAGGCGTCGTATTGGCGATTGGTGCCCAACCAGATGAAGCGGTTGGGACGGGTGACGATGTCGGGCTGAAATACCTCAGGCATGCGGCTGCGCACACGCGAATTGACGCCATCACTGGCAATGATGAGATCGGCATCCGGAAAGTCCAAATCCGAATTCACGTCTTGCTCAAACAGGAGCTTGACGCCGACTTGCTCGCACCGGTCTTGCAAAATATTGAGCAATTTTTTACGGCCAATGCCCACAAAACCGTGGCCACCCGAGCGGATCACCTGGTCCTTGAAGTGCAACTCGATGTCATCCCAATGGTTGAAGGCCTGCTCCACCTCGGCTGCGGTCTCGGTGTCCCACTGGCGCATGTTCTCCAGCGTTTGATCAGAAAACACCACGCCCCAGCCAAAGGTGTCGTAAGGCTTGTTGCGCTCGACCACGGTGATGTCGTGGTGGGGGCCGAGCTTTTTCATCAGCAACGCAAAGTACAAACCCGAAGGTCCACCGCCAATACACACGATTTTCATGTTCGTTCTCTTTGCTACTGACCGCACAGGTCATTGATTAAAGCCTATATATTTCAGGCCTCAAGTATTGAGGCAAATAATGGCTCGGTCAATCAGGGGGTAACCCGTAGAAATCAAAAGAGGGAACTGGAATGGTGCGGCAGAGGAAATGCTGCGCACAAAGCAAAACGCCCCACCGAATGGTGAGGCGTTTTGGGCTGTTAGAAGCCTGACGATGTCCTACTTTCACACGGGAATCCGCACTATCATCGGCGCTAAGTCGTTTCACTGTCCTGTTCGAGATGGGAAGGAGTGGGACCAACTTGCTATGGTCATCAGGCATAACTTGTTGTCATCTTGCACTTGTCAAGACAACGAATTCATAGAGTTTGGAATCAGATTTCGGCCTCTCAGCCAGGCCTTTCAGCCTTTTTTTGAATGCGTCAACTTGGCATAACTTCCTTGACCAATGCACACCCTGCGGCGTGTGATCAAAGTTATAGGGTCAAGCCTCACGAGCAATTAGTATCGGTTAGCTTAACGCATTACTGCGCTTCCACACCCGACCTATCAACGTCCTGGTCTTGAACGACTCTTTAGGGGGCTCAAGGCCCCGGCAGATCTCATCTTGAAACGAGTTTCCCGCTTAGATGCTTTCAGCGGTTATCTCTTCCACACTTAGCTACTCGGCAATGCCACTGGCGTGACAACCGATACACCAGAGGTGTGTCCACTCCGGTCCTCTCGTACTAGGAGCAGGCTTCCTCAAATCTGCAGCGCCCACGGAAGATAGGGACCAAACTGTCTCACGACGTTTTAAACCCAGCTCACGTACCTCTTTAAATGGCGAACAGCCATACCCTTGGGACCGGCTACAGCCCCAGGATGAGATGAGCCGACATCGAGGTGCCAAACACCGCCGTCGATATGAACTCTTGGGCGGTATCAGCCTGTTATCCCCAGAGTACCTTTTATCCGTTGAGCGATGGCCCTTCCATACAGAACCACCGGATCACTATGTCCTACTTTCGTATCTGCTCGACTTGTCAGTCTCGCAGTTAAGCACGCTTATGCCATTGCACTATTATCACGATGTCCGACCGTAACTAGCGTACCTTCGAACTCCTCCGTTACGCTTTGGGAGGAGACCGCCCCAGTCAAACTGCCTACCATGCACTGTCCCCGATCCAGATAATGGACCTAGGTTAGAACCTCAAACACACCAGGGTGGTATTTCAACGTCGGCTCCACAAGATCTAGCGACCTCGCTTCAAAGCCTCCCACCTATCCTACACAGATCTGTTCAAAGTCCAATACAAAGCTACAGTAAAGGTTCATGGGGTCTTTCCGTCTTTCCGCGGGGAGATTGCATCATCACAAACATTTCAACTTCGCTGAGTCTCAGGAGGAGACAGTGTGGCCATCGTTACGCCATTCGTGCAGGTCGGAACTTACCCGACAAGGAATTTCGCTACCTTAGGACCGTTATAGTTACGGCCGCCGTTTACTGGGACTTCAATCAAGAGCTTGCACCCCATCATTTAATCTTCCAGCACCGGGCAGGCGTCACACCCTATACGTCCACTTTCGTGTTTGCAGAGTGCTGTGTTTTTATTAAACAGTCGCAGCCACCGATTTTTTGCAACCCCGTTGGGCTCCCTCTGTTCGAGTTCACCTACTTGGGGCATACCTTCTCCCGAAGTTACGGTATCAATTTGCCGAGTTCCTTCTCCTGAGTTCTCTCAAGCGCCTTAGAATACTCATCTCGCGCACCAGTGTCGGTTTGCGGTACGGTCAATGACAAGCTGAAGCTTAGTGGCTTTTCCTGGAAGCAGGGTATCACTCACTTCAGGTGCAAGCACCCTCGTTATCACCCCTCATCTAAGCCCGGCGGATTTGCCTACCGAGCACGACTACAGGCTTGAACCAACATATCCAACAGTTGGCTGAGCTAACCTTCTCCGTCCCCACATCGCACTTGTCATCGGTACAGGAATATTGACCTGTTTCCCATCAGCTACGCATCTCTGCCTCGCCTTAGGGGCCGACTCACTCTACGCCGATGAACGTTGCGTAGAAAACCTTGCGCTTACGGCGAGGGGGCTTTTCACCCCCTTTAACGCTACTCATGTCAGCATTCGCACTTCTGATACCTCCAGCAGGGTTTACACCACCACCTTCACAGGCCTACAGAACGCTCTCCTACCACTTGCAATAAATTGCAAATCCGCAGCTTCGGTAACTGGCTTAGCCCCGTTACATCTTCCGCGCAGGACGACTCGATCAGTGAGCTATTACGCTTTCTTTAAATGATGGCTGCTTCTAAGCCAACATCCTGACTGTTTTAGCCTTCCCACTTCGTTTCCCACTTAGCCAATTTTAGGGACCTTAGCTGGCGGTCTGGGTTGTTTCCCTCTTGAGTCCGGACGTTAGCACCCGGTGCTCTGTCTCCCAAGCTGTACTCATCGGTATTCGGAGTTTGCCTTGGTTTGGTAAGTCGCCATGACCCCCTAGCCAAAACAGTGCTCTACCCCCGATGGTAATACTTGAGGCACTACCTAAATAGTTTTCGGAGAGAACCAGCTATTTCCAAGTTTGTTTAGCCTTTCACCCCTATCCACAGGTCATCCGCTAATTTTGCAACATTAGTCGGTTCGGACCTCCAGTACCTGTTACGGCACCTTCATCCTGCCCATGGATAGATCACTTGGTTTCGGGTCTACACCCAGCGACTGATCGCCCTATTCGGACTCGATTTCTCTACGGCTTCCCTATTCGGTTAACCTTGCCACTGAATGTAAGTCGCTGACCCATTATACAAAAGGTACGCAGTCACCCCTTTCGAGGCTCCTACTTTTTGTAAGCATGCGGTTTCAGGATCTATTTCACTCCCCTCCCGGGGTTCTTTTCGCCTTTCCCTCACGGTACTTGTTCACTATCGGTCAATGATGAGTATTTAGCCTTGGAGGATGGTCCCCCCATATTCAGACAGGATTTCTCGTGTCCCGCCCTACTTGTCGTTAGCTCAGTACCACACATTTGTTTTCGCATACGGGACTATCACCCACTATGGTCGGCCTTTCCATGCCGCTTTGCTAACAATTGCGCTATCACTAACAGGCTCTTCCGATTTCGCTCGCCACTACTTTCGGAATCTCGGTTGATGTCTTTTCCTCGAGCTACTGAGATGTTTCAGTTCACCCGGTTCGCCTCGCATGACTATGTATTCATCATGCGATACCCCTAAGGGTGGGTTTCCCCATTCAGAAATCTCCGGATCAAAGCTTATTTGCCAGCTCCCCGAAGCTTATCGCAGGCTTTCACGTCTTTCGTCGCCTATCATTGCCAAGGCATCCACCACATGCTCTTATTCACTTGACCCTATAACTTTGAACTCTCTTATCGAGATTCCATCGTTGTTTTCAAGGAATGTCTGTCAGGTCTTTCACCTGACGCGTTATGCCGTAAATGAATAATTCCTCAACACCGGATGTCTCCATCCAATATCAAAAGAACAATTCGTCTTTACTTGAATTTCAAACGTCGTTTGAATATTCGTTTTGACGCAATCAAAAAATTGTCACCAGGGGCACGGTCTGCACTAAACCTTTACGAATGTGCAGTTTCCCCTGGCAACTCTGATTCGACTCTATGAATTTTTAAAGAACAGCCGTGTGTCTTGCGACACTTGTCAATCGATCAATATCAATCAACACAAAAACAGCCTTTGCAATACCTTTTGCAAAGCCGCTTTTGTTTTGAATGAACAAGCATCGGACCTCTTGGATCCAATCAACACTCGATAAGTGATGGTGGAGGATGACGGGATCGAACCGACGACCCCCTGCTTGCAAAGCAGGTGCTCTCCCAGCTGAGCTAATCCCCCGTTATTTCATCTAAGTACTCTTGAGCACTCGTCCTCAGAAGGATTGGTGGGTCTGGTTGGTCTCGAACCAACGACCCCTGCGTTATCAACACAGTGCTCTAACCAACTGAGCTACAGACCCAAGCCGGTCACCAATGACTTGAGCTTACGCCTCAGCCATCAGCGACAACCTTCCAACAACCGATAAGTGTGAGCGTTCAATTTAGATTGCAGTTTCCAGAAAGGAGGTGATCCAGCCGCACCTTCCGATACGGCTACCTTGTTACGACTTCACCCCAGTCACGAACCCCGCCGTGGTAATCGCCCTCCTTGCGGTTAGGCTAACTACTTCTGGCGAGACCCGCTCCCATGGTGTGACGGGCGGTGTGTACAAGACCCGGGAACGTATTCACCGTGACATTCTGATCCACGATTACTAGCGATTCCGACTTCACGCAGTCGAGTTGCAGACTGCGATCCGGACTACGACTGGTTTTATGGGATTAGCTCCCCCTCGCGGGTTGGCAACCCTTTGTACCAGCCATTGTATGACGTGTGTAGCCCCACCTATAAGGGCCATGAGGACTTGACGTCATCCCCACCTTCCTCCGGTTTGTCACCGGCAGTCTCATTAGAGTGCCCAACTGAATGTAGCAACTAATGACAAGGGTTGCGCTCGTTGCGGGACTTAACCCAACATCTCACGACACGAGCTGACGACAGCCATGCAGCACCTGTGTTACGGCTCTCTTTCGAGCACGAAGCTATCTCTAGCGACTTCCGTACATGTCAAAGGTGGGTAAGGTTTTTCGCGTTGCATCGAATTAAACCACATCATCCACCGCTTGTGCGGGTCCCCGTCAATTCCTTTGAGTTTCAACCTTGCGGCCGTACTCCCCAGGCGGTCAACTTCACGCGTTAGCTTCGTTACTGAGTCAGTGAAGACCCAACAACCAGTTGACATCGTTTAGGGCGTGGACTACCAGGGTATCTAATCCTGTTTGCTCCCCACGCTTTCGTGCATGAGCGTCAGTACAGGTCCAGGGGATTGCCTTCGCCATCGGTGTTCCTCCGCATATCTACGCATTTCACTGCTACACGCGGAATTCCATCCCCCTCTACCGTACTCTAGCTATACAGTCACAAATGCAGTTCCCAGGTTGAGCCCGGGGATTTCACATCTGTCTTATATAACCGCCTGCGCACGCTTTACGCCCAGTAATTCCGATTAACGCTTGCACCCTACGTATTACCGCGGCTGCTGGCACGTAGTTAGCCGGTGCTTATTCTTACGGTACCGTCATGAGCTCCTAGTATTAATAGAAACCTTTTCGTTCCGTACAAAAGCAGTTTACAACCCGAGGGCCTTCATCCTGCACGCGGAATGGCTGGATCAGACTTGCGTCCATTGTCCAAAATTCCCCACTGCTGCCTCCCGTAGGAGTCTGGACCGTGTCTCAGTTCCAGTGTGGCTGGTCGTCCTCTCAGACCAGCTACAGATCGTTGGCTTGGTGAGCCTTTACCCCACCAACTACCTAATCTGATATCGGCCGCTCCAATCGCGCGAGGCTCTTGCGAGTCCCCCGCTTTCATCCTTAGATCGTATGCGGTATTAGCGTAACTTTCGCTACGTTATCCCCCACGACTGGGCACGTTCCGATATATTACTCACCCGTTCGCCACTCTCGAGGGGTTGCCCCCTCTACCGTTCGACTTGCATGTGTAAAGCATTCCGCCAGCGTTCAATCTGAGCCAGGATCAAACTCTATAGTTCGATCTTGATTTTTTTCGGTCTTTCGACCAACTCATAAATTGGAATCGACGTGGTCACCATCTCTGATTTCCACATCTTTTTTACTTCATGAGCGTTTGTTAGCTAATTAAAGCTAAGTTCCGAAGAACTTGGCAATCACCATCAAACGCCCACGCTTATCGGCTGTATATTTTTAAAGAACCCAGGCAACTCTCATCACCTTCTCTTGCCTCGCTGCGATCAGCGAAGCCTTCCATTGTATCACGCTTTTGCGCTTTCTTTAAAAGATTTTTGATATCTTCTAAAGAAAACGCCCCACCGAATGGTGAGGCGTTTTGGGCTGTTAGAAGCCTGACGATGTCCTACTTTCACACGGGAATCCGCACTATCATCGGCGCTAAGTCGTTTCACTGTCCTGTTCGAGATGGGAAGGAGTGGGACCAACTTGCTATGGTCATCAGGCATAACTTGTTGTCATCTTGCACTTGTCAAGACAACGAATTCATAGAGTTTGGAATCAGATTTCGGCCTCTCAGCCAGGCCTTTCAGCCTTTTTTTGAATGCGTCAACTTGGCATAACTTCCTTGACCAATGCACACCCTGCGGCGTGTGATCAAAGTTATAGGGTCAAGCCTCACGAGCAATTAGTATCGGTTAGCTTAACGCATTACTGCGCTTCCACACCCGACCTATCAACGTCCTGGTCTTGAACGACTCTTTAGGGGGCTCAAGGCCCCGGCAGATCTCATCTTGAAACGAGTTTCCCGCTTAGATGCTTTCAGCGGTTATCTCTTCCACACTTAGCTACTCGGCAATGCCACTGGCGTGACAACCGATACACCAGAGGTGTGTCCACTCCGGTCCTCTCGTACTAGGAGCAGGCTTCCTCAAATCTGCAGCGCCCACGGAAGATAGGGACCAAACTGTCTCACGACGTTTTAAACCCAGCTCACGTACCTCTTTAAATGGCGAACAGCCATACCCTTGGGACCGGCTACAGCCCCAGGATGAGATGAGCCGACATCGAGGTGCCAAACACCGCCGTCGATATGAACTCTTGGGCGGTATCAGCCTGTTATCCCCAGAGTACCTTTTATCCGTTGAGCGATGGCCCTTCCATACAGAACCACCGGATCACTATGTCCTACTTTCGTATCTGCTCGACTTGTCAGTCTCGCAGTTAAGCACGCTTATGCCATTGCACTATTATCACGATGTCCGACCGTAACTAGCGTACCTTCGAACTCCTCCGTTACGCTTTGGGAGGAGACCGCCCCAGTCAAACTGCCTACCATGCACTGTCCCCGATCCAGATAATGGACCTAGGTTAGAACCTCAAACACACCAGGGTGGTATTTCAACGTCGGCTCCACAAGATCTAGCGACCTCGCTTCAAAGCCTCCCACCTATCCTACACAGATCTGTTCAAAGTCCAATACAAAGCTACAGTAAAGGTTCATGGGGTCTTTCCGTCTTTCCGCGGGGAGATTGCATCATCACAAACATTTCAACTTCGCTGAGTCTCAGGAGGAGACAGTGTGGCCATCGTTACGCCATTCGTGCAGGTCGGAACTTACCCGACAAGGAATTTCGCTACCTTAGGACCGTTATAGTTACGGCCGCCGTTTACTGGGACTTCAATCAAGAGCTTGCACCCCATCATTTAATCTTCCAGCACCGGGCAGGCGTCACACCCTATACGTCCACTTTCGTGTTTGCAGAGTGCTGTGTTTTTATTAAACAGTCGCAGCCACCGATTTTTTGCAACCCCGTTGGGCTCCCTCTGTTCGAGTTCACCTACTTGGGGCATACCTTCTCCCGAAGTTACGGTATCAATTTGCCGAGTTCCTTCTCCTGAGTTCTCTCAAGCGCCTTAGAATACTCATCTCGCGCACCAGTGTCGGTTTGCGGTACGGTCAATGACAAGCTGAAGCTTAGTGGCTTTTCCTGGAAGCAGGGTATCACTCACTTCAGGTGCAAGCACCCTCGTTATCACCCCTCATCTAAGCCCGGCGGATTTGCCTACCGAGCACGACTACAGGCTTGAACCAACATATCCAACAGTTGGCTGAGCTAACCTTCTCCGTCCCCACATCGCACTTGTCATCGGTACAGGAATATTGACCTGTTTCCCATCAGCTACGCATCTCTGCCTCGCCTTAGGGGCCGACTCACTCTACGCCGATGAACGTTGCGTAGAAAACCTTGCGCTTACGGCGAGGGGGCTTTTCACCCCCTTTAACGCTACTCATGTCAGCATTCGCACTTCTGATACCTCCAGCAGGGTTTACACCACCACCTTCACAGGCCTACAGAACGCTCTCCTACCACTTGCAATAAATTGCAAATCCGCAGCTTCGGTAACTGGCTTAGCCCCGTTACATCTTCCGCGCAGGACGACTCGATCAGTGAGCTATTACGCTTTCTTTAAATGATGGCTGCTTCTAAGCCAACATCCTGACTGTTTTAGCCTTCCCACTTCGTTTCCCACTTAGCCAATTTTAGGGACCTTAGCTGGCGGTCTGGGTTGTTTCCCTCTTGAGTCCGGACGTTAGCACCCGGTGCTCTGTCTCCCAAGCTGTACTCATCGGTATTCGGAGTTTGCCTTGGTTTGGTAAGTCGCCATGACCCCCTAGCCAAAACAGTGCTCTACCCCCGATGGTAATACTTGAGGCACTACCTAAATAGTTTTCGGAGAGAACCAGCTATTTCCAAGTTTGTTTAGCCTTTCACCCCTATCCACAGGTCATCCGCTAATTTTGCAACATTAGTCGGTTCGGACCTCCAGTACCTGTTACGGCACCTTCATCCTGCCCATGGATAGATCACTTGGTTTCGGGTCTACACCCAGCGACTGATCGCCCTATTCGGACTCGATTTCTCTACGGCTTCCCTATTCGGTTAACCTTGCCACTGAATGTAAGTCGCTGACCCATTATACAAAAGGTACGCAGTCACCCCTTTCGAGGCTCCTACTTTTTGTAAGCATGCGGTTTCAGGATCTATTTCACTCCCCTCCCGGGGTTCTTTTCGCCTTTCCCTCACGGTACTTGTTCACTATCGGTCAATGATGAGTATTTAGCCTTGGAGGATGGTCCCCCCATATTCAGACAGGATTTCTCGTGTCCCGCCCTACTTGTCGTTAGCTCAGTACCACACATTTGTTTTCGCATACGGGACTATCACCCACTATGGTCGGCCTTTCCATGCCGCTTTGCTAACAATTGCGCTATCACTAACAGGCTCTTCCGATTTCGCTCGCCACTACTTTCGGAATCTCGGTTGATGTCTTTTCCTCGAGCTACTGAGATGTTTCAGTTCACCCGGTTCGCCTCGCATGACTATGTATTCATCATGCGATACCCCTAAGGGTGGGTTTCCCCATTCAGAAATCTCCGGATCAAAGCTTATTTGCCAGCTCCCCGAAGCTTATCGCAGGCTTTCACGTCTTTCGTCGCCTATCATTGCCAAGGCATCCACCACATGCTCTTATTCACTTGACCCTATAACTTTGAACTCTCTTATCGAGATTCCATCGTTGTTTTCAAGGAATGTCTGTCAGGTCTTTCACCTGACGCGTTATGCCGTAAATGAATAATTCCTCAACACCGGATGTCTCCATCCAATATCAAAAGAACAATTCGTCTTTACTTGAATTTCAAACGTCGTTTGAATATTCGTTTTGACGCAATCAAAAAATTGTCACCAGGGGCACGGTCTGCACTAAACCTTTACGAATGTGCAGTTTCCCCTGGCAACTCTGATTCGACTCTATGAATTTTTAAAGAACAGCCGTGTGTCTTGCGACACTTGTCAATCGATCAATATCAATCAACACAAAAACAGCCTTTGCAATACCTTTTGCAAAGCCGCTTTTGTTTTGAATGAACAAGCATCGGACCTCTTGGATCCAATCAACACTCGATAAGTGATGGTGGAGGATGACGGGATCGAACCGACGACCCCCTGCTTGCAAAGCAGGTGCTCTCCCAGCTGAGCTAATCCCCCGTTATTTCATCTAAGTACTCTTGAGCACTCGTCCTCAGAAGGATTGGTGGGTCTGGTTGGTCTCGAACCAACGACCCCTGCGTTATCAACACAGTGCTCTAACCAACTGAGCTACAGACCCAAGCCGGTCACCAATGACTTGAGCTTACGCCTCAGCCATCAGCGACAACCTTCCAACAACCGATAAGTGTGAGCGTTCAATTTAGATTGCAGTTTCCAGAAAGGAGGTGATCCAGCCGCACCTTCCGATACGGCTACCTTGTTACGACTTCACCCCAGTCACGAACCCCGCCGTGGTAATCGCCCTCCTTGCGGTTAGGCTAACTACTTCTGGCGAGACCCGCTCCCATGGTGTGACGGGCGGTGTGTACAAGACCCGGGAACGTATTCACCGTGACATTCTGATCCACGATTACTAGCGATTCCGACTTCACGCAGTCGAGTTGCAGACTGCGATCCGGACTACGACTGGTTTTATGGGATTAGCTCCCCCTCGCGGGTTGGCAACCCTTTGTACCAGCCATTGTATGACGTGTGTAGCCCCACCTATAAGGGCCATGAGGACTTGACGTCATCCCCACCTTCCTCCGGTTTGTCACCGGCAGTCTCATTAGAGTGCCCAACTGAATGTAGCAACTAATGACAAGGGTTGCGCTCGTTGCGGGACTTAACCCAACATCTCACGACACGAGCTGACGACAGCCATGCAGCACCTGTGTTACGGCTCTCTTTCGAGCACGAAGCTATCTCTAGCGACTTCCGTACATGTCAAAGGTGGGTAAGGTTTTTCGCGTTGCATCGAATTAAACCACATCATCCACCGCTTGTGCGGGTCCCCGTCAATTCCTTTGAGTTTCAACCTTGCGGCCGTACTCCCCAGGCGGTCAACTTCACGCGTTAGCTTCGTTACTGAGTCAGTGAAGACCCAACAACCAGTTGACATCGTTTAGGGCGTGGACTACCAGGGTATCTAATCCTGTTTGCTCCCCACGCTTTCGTGCATGAGCGTCAGTACAGGTCCAGGGGATTGCCTTCGCCATCGGTGTTCCTCCGCATATCTACGCATTTCACTGCTACACGCGGAATTCCATCCCCCTCTACCGTACTCTAGCTATACAGTCACAAATGCAGTTCCCAGGTTGAGCCCGGGGATTTCACATCTGTCTTATATAACCGCCTGCGCACGCTTTACGCCCAGTAATTCCGATTAACGCTTGCACCCTACGTATTACCGCGGCTGCTGGCACGTAGTTAGCCGGTGCTTATTCTTACGGTACCGTCATGAGCTCCTAGTATTAATAGAAACCTTTTCGTTCCGTACAAAAGCAGTTTACAACCCGAGGGCCTTCATCCTGCACGCGGAATGGCTGGATCAGACTTGCGTCCATTGTCCAAAATTCCCCACTGCTGCCTCCCGTAGGAGTCTGGACCGTGTCTCAGTTCCAGTGTGGCTGGTCGTCCTCTCAGACCAGCTACAGATCGTTGGCTTGGTGAGCCTTTACCCCACCAACTACCTAATCTGATATCGGCCGCTCCAATCGCGCGAGGCTCTTGCGAGTCCCCCGCTTTCATCCTTAGATCGTATGCGGTATTAGCGTAACTTTCGCTACGTTATCCCCCACGACTGGGCACGTTCCGATATATTACTCACCCGTTCGCCACTCTCGAGGGGTTGCCCCCTCTACCGTTCGACTTGCATGTGTAAAGCATTCCGCCAGCGTTCAATCTGAGCCAGGATCAAACTCTATAGTTCGATCTTGATTTTTTTCGGTCTTTCGACCAACTCATAAATTGGAATCGACGTGGTCACCATCTCTGATTTCCACATCTTTTTTACTTCATGAGCGTTTGTTAGCTAATTAAAGCTAAGTTCCGAAGAACTTGGCAATCACCATCAAACGCCCACGCTTATCGGCTGTATATTTTTAAAGAACCCAGGCAACTCTCATCACCTTCTCTTGCCTCGCTGCGATCAGCGAAGCCTTGAATTATGACACAGTTTTTAGCGCTGCGTCAAGTTTTTGAAAATTTCTTAGATCACCAAGATCTTTTCATCAACCTACTTGCTGCCTTTGCTTGGCTTCTTTGAAAGCCTCACTTGTGAGCAGCGAAGCCCTCGATTATGGCACAACTTTTTCGCCACTGGCAAGTATTTTGATGTTGCCTGGAATATTTAGTGGGGCCCCGCCCGGATAATGGGACCATGGCTTTACTCACACTCTTGAACGCGTCCTTGGCTTTTGGCCACGTCGCACTCCTCGATCACGCTGACTTCTCTCTGGAGACGTCCGAGCGCATCGGCTTGATTGGTCGCAACGGCACGGGCAAGTCGTCTTTGCTCAAGATTCTTGCGGGCATGGAGCGCCCAGATGACGGCAACTTGCATCTGCAACAAGGCGTTCGCATTGCGTATGTCGCGCAAGAGCCGGTCTTGCTTGCAGAGCACACCATCTTTGAGTCCGTCCGTGAAGGCTTGGCTGAGGTGGTGCAATGGATCGACGATTACACGCACAGCCGGGGTGACCTTGATACGCTGCAAAGCCAAATTGAGTCACGCGACGGCTGGGGCTGGGAGCAGCGTCTTGACGAGACGCTTCAACGCTTACAGCTCGACCCGAACGCCATCGTGCAGTCGCTGTCTGGCGGCATGCGCAAGCGCGTGGCCTTGGCGCAGGCTTTGGTGACCCGCCCTGATGTTCTTTTGTTGGACGAACCCACCAACCACTTGGACCTGAACGCCATCACCTGGTTGGAAGACCTGCTGATTGACTTCAAGGGCAGCGTGATCGCCATCACGCACGACCGCGCTTTCTTGGACCGCATTGCGACCCGCATTGTTGAGCTGGACCGGGGCAAGCTGCGGCCCTATCCCGGCAACTACGCCGCCTACCAAGTGCAGAAAGAAGAACAACTCGCACAGGAAGCGGTGATTCAGGCCAAGGCCGACAAACTGCTGGCTCAGGAAGAGATTTGGATCCGAAAGGGCGTGGAAGCACGCCGCACGCGCAGCCAAAGCCGCATCACGCGGCTGCAAAACCTGCGGGGCGAGCGTGCGGCCCGCCGCGAAAAAGTGGGCAACGTGAGAATGGAAGTGGCCTCGGGCGTGCCGAGCGGCAAGCTGGTGGCGGAGTTGACCGATGTGAGCAAAAGCTTCACCCAGCCAGACGGCTCTGTGCGGACCATCATTCAGAAGTTCACCGGCACCTTGCTGCGGGGCGACAAGATCGGCCTGCTGGGCCCCAACGGTGCCGGCAAAACCACGCTGCTCAAACTGATTTTGGGTGAACTAGAGGCCGACAGCGGCGAAGTGCGTCGCGGCACCAAGATGGAAGTCGCCTACTTTGACCAGATGCGCGATGCGCTCGATCTGAATGCCACACTGGAAGACTTCATCAGCCCGGGCAGCGAATGGATCGAAATTGGCAACAAACGCCAGCACGTCAAAAGCTATTTGGGTGACTTCCTGTTCTCGCCTGCGCGGGCCACCTCGCCCGTGCGCTCGCTGTCGGGCGGTGAGCGCAACCGCCTCTTGCTGGCTCGCCTGTTTGCGCGCCCCGCCAACGTGCTGGTGCTGGACGAACCGACGAACGACCTGGACATCGAAACCTTGGAGTTGCTCGAAGAGCTGCTGCAGACCTACGAAGGCACCGTCTTTTTGGTCAGCCACGACCGCGCCTTCATGGACAACGTGGTGACCGGCATCATCGCCTGCGAAAGCGCCCCGGACCAGCCGGGTCTGTGGCGCGAATACGAAGGCTCGGTGCAGGACTGGCTGGTGCAGTCGCAGCGCAGCCAAGCCATTCGGGCCCAAGCCGCGCAGCGCGCTGGTTCGACACCAGCAGCTGCTGCAGCCCCCGCCACGACGGCTGCAGCACCCGCCGCTGCGGCCCGCAGCAAGCTCAGCTACAAAGAGCAACGCGAGTTGGCCGAGTTGCCCGCCAAGATCGAAGCCTTGGAAAAAGAGCAAGCCGAGGCCCGCGCGCAATTGGCGGACGGCAGCATTTACCAGCGCGACCCGGGTCTGGCACAAAAGCTGTTCAAGCGGGACACCGAAATCGACGAGCTGTTGCTGGCGGCCATGGAACGCTGGGAAATTCTGTCGGCCCGCTGATGGCCGGCGGCACAGTCCAAATGGCGACCTGATCGGTGGCCTTTTGGCTCTACATTCGAAGGCATGACCTCCTCAGAACTGAGCGCCCTGTTGGTGTTGGCCACCGTGAGCAGCTTCACGCCCGGGCCCAACACCACGCTGTCGACCGCCATGGCTGCCAACCATGGCCTGCGCCGTGCCATGCGCTTTGTGTGCGCGGTGCCCGTCGGCTGGGGCATTTTGTTCGCCCTGTGCGCCACGGGTTTGGGCGGCTTGGTGGTGGCCTTCCCCCCTTTGCGCTGGGGCATTGTGACGCTGGGCACGGGGTATTTGCTCTGGCTGGCCTCGCGTTTATGGCACAGCGGCAGCTTGCAGCAGGCCGACAGCGCCAAGCTGCAAGTCGGCTTTGTGCAGGGCGTGGGCCTGCAATTTCTCAACATCAAGGCCTGGATGCTGGCGCTCGCCATCGTGGCGGGTTGGGTGGCAGGCCGCGAAGATGCCACAGCGCGCACGCTGGTGTTGCTGCCCATCATGGTGGCCTATGGCTTTTTCAGCAACCTGACCTACGCGGTGGCGGGCTCGATGCTGCGGCACTGGCTGGCGCACGGCCGCCGCTTGCTGATGTTCAACCGCTGCATGTCGGCGGCGTTGGTGGCCACGGCTTTGTGGATTTTGAATGGCCTGCGCCCAAGCGCGGTTTGATGCGTTCATGAATACCCCCTCTCAACACCGCGAGAACCTGGGGCTTTGGCTGGGATTTTTGGGCGTGATCATTTTCGGGCTCACCTTGCCCATGACACGTCTGGCCACGGGCACGGTGGATGCACCGCAAATGTCGCCCTGGTTTGTCACTTGGGCACGCGCAGCCTTGGCCGGGGGCCTGTCGCTCGTTTACCTGTTGGCCGTGCGTGCACCGCTACCCACATCTTCCCAGCGCGGCCCTTTGCTGCTCTCGCTCTTGGGCAATGTGATCGGTTACCCCTTGCTGCTGGGCTGGGCGCTGCGCCACGTCACGGCCAGCCACGCCGCCGTGATCACGTCCTTGCTGCCACTGGCCACGGCAGCGGCGGCGGCCTGGCTCATGCACCAACGCGCACGCCTCGGGTTTTGGGTGTTTGCCGCTTTGGGCAGCGCCTTGGTGGTGGTCTACAGCCTGCTGCGCGCCTCTCAAATGGGGCACGGCTTTGGCCTGACCTGGGCCGACACCCTGCTCGTGGGCGCGGTGGTGGCCGCCTCGCTGGGTTATGTGGCCGGCGCCAAAGTCACCGCCAGCATGGGCGCAGAAAAGGTCATCAGCTGGGTTTGCGTGATGGCCCTGCCTGTGACTTTGCCCGGAGCCTGGCTGACTTGGCCCGAAGCCTCCATCGCGCCCACAGCGTGGATGGCCCTGCTCTATGTGGGCGTATTGTCCATGTGGGCAGGTTTCTTCGCCTGGTTTCGCGGCCTGTCGCTGGGCGGCCCGCTGCGGGTGAGCCAGTTGCAATTGCTGCAACCGTTCATCACCATCTTGGCCGCCGTCCCTTTGCTGGGAGAATCACTGGATGCGATGACGCTGGGATTTGCACTGTTGGTGGTGCTCACCGTCTTCATGGGGCGACGCATGGCCAACACCCCAAGCGCCCGATAAACACACCACACGGAGCACAACATGAACTGGAAATTGGCCCAACGCGCCGAGAAAATGAACCCCTCGGTGATCCGCGAGATCCTCAAGGTCACCGAAAAGCCCGGCATCATCAGTTTTGCGGGTGGCCTGCCCTCACCCCAGACGTTTCCCATCGACGCCATGCGCGAAGCCAGCGAGCGCGTGCTCAGGGATGACGGCAAAGCCGCTTTGCAATACGCCGCCAGCGAAGGCTATGCGCCGCTGCGCGAATGGGTGGCGCAAGACCTGCTCAAACAAGGCATGCAAGTCAGCCCCGACCAGGTGCTGATCACCACCGGCAGCCAGCAAGGCCTGGACCTGGTGGCCAAGATCTTGATCGACGCGGGCAGCCGCATCTTGGTCGAGACCCCCACCTACTTGGGCGCCTTGCAAGCCTTCACCCCCATGGAGCCTGTGGCCGTGGGCGTGGACAGCGACGACCATGGTGTGGATGCCGCCGACCTGCGCGCCAAAGTCGGCACCGGCGCCGACAAAGCCCGCTTTGTGTACCTGCTGCCCAACTTCCAAAACCCCACGGGCCGCACCATGACCGAAGAGCGCCGCGCCGCCGTGGCGCAGGTGGCCATCGAAACAGGCCTCCCAATCATCGAAGACAACCCCTACGGCGACCTGTGGTTTGACGCGCCGCCCGCGCCCTCCCTCAGTTCGCGCCATCCCGAAGGCAGCGTGTATTTGGGCTCGTTCTCCAAAATCCTGGCCCCCGGTTTGCGCCTGGGCTACTTGGTCGCGCCCACGGCGCTTTACCCCAAGCTCTTGCAAGCCAAGCAAGCGGCCGACCTGCACACGCCCAGCTTCAACCAGCGCGTGGTGGCGGAAGTGCTGAAGGACGGCTTCATCGAGCGCCATGTGCCCACCATCCGCGCTTTGTACAAACAGCAGTGCGAAGCCATGCTGGCCGCGCTCGACCGCGAAATGGCCGGCTTGGGGCTGAGCTGGAACCGCCCGGTGGGCGGCATGTTCTTGTGGGTGCAACTGCCTCAAGGCCTCAAGGCCATTCCCCTGCTGGCCAAGGCGGTTGAAAAAGGCGTGGCCTTTGTGCCGGGTTCGGCTTTCTACGCCGAAGGTGCGGACGAAAGCACCCTGCGCCTGTCCTTCGTGACCGCCACGGTGGACCAGATCAACACCGGCATGACGGCACTGGCGGCAGCCATTCGCGAATCGCTCTGACGCATCCCCTCAGGACAAGACCATGAAAACCCGCGCCTTCCAACAAGTCGACGTCTTCACCGATGCCGCCCTCTTGGGCAACCCCTTGGCCGTGGTGTTGGATGGCAAAGACCTGTCCGAGGCGCAAATGCAGGCTTTTGCGCGCTGGACGCAGCTGAGCGAAACCACCTTTGTGCTGCCGCCCACGCCCGAAGGGGTAGCAGGCGGCGCCGATTACCGGGTGCGCATCTTCACGCCCGGTGCCGAATTGCCGTTTGCGGGCCACCCCACACTGGGCACGGCCCACGCCTGGCTGAAGGCCGGCGGCCAAGCCCGGCAAAGCGGACAACTGGTGCAGGAATGCGGGGTGGGTCTGGTCACTTTGAAATCGGTCGATGGGCGCTGGGCTTTTGCCGCGCCGCCCTTGCAGCGCCAGGCTCCTGCGCCAGCCCTGCTGAACGAGGTGCTGGCCGCGCTGGGCCTGCACGCCGACGAGGTGCTGGCCGCGCAAGACCTGCACAACGGCCCGCACTGGCTGGGCCTTTTGATCGACTCGGTGGACAGCTTGCTCGCGCTGGAGCCCGACCACGCAGCGCTCAAGCGCCTGAACACCAAAGTGGGCGTGGCGGCGAAACGTGAGGCCAACCCCAACAGTTCGACGGGTGGCCTGATCCGCCGCGCCAACCGCGAGGCCCGCGCTTTCGCGCCGTCCAACCGCATGGCCAACGACCCCACTGAGCTGGAAGTGCGCGCCTTTGCCGCCCCGGTGGGCATCGCCGAAGACCCGGTCACCGGCAGCCTGAACGCGTCGCTCGCCCAATGGCTGATGGCAGAAGGCCACATGTCCACACGCTACAGCGCCCGCCAAGGCACCGTCCTCGGACGTGCGGGCCAAGTGTTCCTCTCCAAAGACGAAAGCGGCCAAGTCTGGGTGGGTGGCGAGGTGGTCGGCTGCATCCAGGGTTCTGTCACGCTCTGATCACCCCAGCGACAGCCGAAACCCCACAAGCTGCGCACAATCGCAGCCCATGGGAACCCTCTATCTGGTCCGCCACGGACAAGCCTCTTTCGGGGCCGATGACTACGATCAACTCAGCCCACTGGGCCGCCAGCAAGCCGTGCGCTTGGGTGAGTATTTGCGGCCCAAACTGCAGAGCAAGCCGCTCGAAGCGGTGCTCATGGGCAGCTTGAAGCGCCACCGCCAAACCTGGGAAGGCATTGCCGAGGGCGCGGGCCTGCCCCACACCCCCGCGGTGTGGCCGGGCCTGAACGAATACGACAGCCACGCGCTGATCGAATCCATCCACCCCGAGCCGCTGGCCAAACCAGACACGCCCGAGTTGTACCGCCACCACTTTCGACTGCTGCGCGACGGTTTGCAAGCTTGGATGGCCGGGCGCACCCAGCCACGCAACATGCCCAGCTATGCCGACTTTGTGGGCGGCATCGAAGCGGCGCTTGACCATGTGCGGCAAAACCACACGGGCGACGTGATGATCGTCTCCAGCGGCGGCCCCATCTCGACGGCCGTGGGCCGCGTGCTGGGCACCCCGCCCGAAACCACCATCGAGCTGAACCTGCGCATCCGCAACACGGCGCTGACCGAGTTTGTCTTCACCCCCAAGCGGCACATGCTGCTGACCTACAACACCCTGCCTCACCTGGACAGTGAGGCGCACCAAGACTGGGTCACTTTCGCCTGAACCGCAGGCCGGGCTCCTGATTTGGACGACCGGCCCCTGTCAGGGCAGCTTCATGGTGCACAGGTACATTCCCTAGGAAATACCCCTTCGGTTTGCAGGCAGAATCAAGCCATGAACAGTTCAACCGCCTGGTTGGCTCTCCAGTCCTTGGAGGGCGGTATCCAGCTCACCACCACGCAAGCCGCCGATGCTGACCGGTTGGCTCGCGATTTGGTGGCTTTGTTGGACAAATGGGCGCTTGCATCAGCCGTTCAGACCTTGACCCTTCCCTTGCAAGGGTCACAAGTGGCACTGATCTGCACGCTGCGGCCCGACTTCAGAGCGCGGTGCATGCCGGGCCACGACACCTTGGCCCTGCACGACAAACTGGGGCACACCCCTCAAACAGACGAAGCCTGGGCCTTGGAGCGTGAAATCTGGGTGGCCTTGCTCGGCTCCCCCCACCGCTTTCAGTTTGCCAGCCTCGGCTCGCTGACCTCGCACATCCGGGTGCGCCGCAACATGGCTTTGGACGCCCGAAAAACCGCTTTGGCGTTCAAAACCGAAGCGGCCGAGCGGCCGCAGGCCTTTTGGCAAGACGGCGGCGACAACGCGGGTTTCATTTTGCAACCCGGCCGCTGCTTGGTCGAGGCACTGACCGCGGCCACCCAACCCGATGCCACGGGCAAGTTGTACGACTTTTCTTGTTACCGGGCGACCGAGTACGTGATTTTGTTGGGCATCGCGCAAGAGCTCCAATCCGAAAACCCGGAACTCTTGGCCCAGTTGCAAAGCCTCAACCAAGTCCACGCAGTGCGTTCGGGCCAATTCCATGAGGTCTATTTGGTCGAGTACGGCAGCATGCAAGCGCCTTTGCCGGGGCGCTTTTATGTGCCGGGCGACCGCCTGTGGTTTCGCAACCCGGACGAACGCTCCTCCGATGTCACCGGCTACGAAGGCTCTTGGGTGCTCTACATGGGCGGCGGCTTGTTCAGCAACTTCTGGAAGCGCGACACGCCTTACACGCTCGAGTCCAAGGCCATCGAGATCTTTCACTGGAAAGACGGCGCTTACACCGACGCCCAAGGTGACTTGCACATGGACGAGACGGTGGTCGAGGCGCTGGTGGCGCAAACCGAAGCCAACCCAGCAGCCCGAAGCCAGGTGTTGGAGCGCATGCTGCGCATGCGCGACCCCAAAGGCGTTTATGCCGAAGGCGGCTGCATCGACACCACCCGCGAATACCCCAAAAGCGTGAGCCGCGGGCACTGCGAGTTGGTGCTGCCCCGCTTCTGAAGACCCGCCGTTTTCAGGCCACCGAATCCGTCAGGGTGTTTGGCGGCAAACGGTCCACTTCAACCAACAACTGCGCCAGCGCCCGGCCCGAGGCACCCAGCAAAGCCCGGCCTTTCTCGGCGGTGGCGGCCAAGGCATTGCCTGCCGCGCCGTGGCGGTTGTAGTCCTGCATTTGCCAGCCCAGCTTGGCGCTTTGGCCATTGCCCAATATGTCAAACCGCTCGGCGCGGTCTTGCGAGGTGGAGCGGAAGTTTTGCGCCAAGTCCATGCGCACGCGCTCGGGGCGCAGCGCCAGCATCATCGAGGTCTCGGTGTCGCCCGCGTGCACGCCAAAGCGGTGTTCTTCAGGGGGGAACAGCGCGTTCACGTCGCCGCCTTGCGCGTCGCGCAGCGGTAAATTGAACCAGCTCACGCTGTACACCAGCATGCCGAGCCGGGCCCGCAAATCCCGCGCCACGATGTCCATCACGCTCACTTGTCCGCCGTGGGCGTTGAGCAGCACCAGCTTCTTCACGCCACTGGCCGCCACCGACTCGCCGATGTCGGTCCACAATCGGATCACGGTCTCGGCCTTGAGCGTCAGGGTGCCCGCAAAACGGGCATGCTCAGGGCTCAGGCCCACCGTTTGGGTGGGCAAAAACAATGCAGGCAAGTCGGCGGGCAAGTGCGGCAGGCAAGCGGCCACCACGCCGTTGACCAAATCGGTGTCGACCGAGAGCGGCAGATGCGGTCCGTGCTGCTCGGTCGCTGCCACGGGCAAGATGGCGATGGCCCGATCGATGGCACGGCCTGGCGCCAAGGCCTGAAAATCGAGGGTGGTCCAGTCGGCCCAAAAACGCGAAGGGTTTTGCATGTTCGGCATCTTAATGGAGCCGGGGCGTGTACAGTGCCTTTCGCACCGTGCTGCAGAGCTTCCCGCCTGGGGTGTGGGGGGCCAGAAATAAGGATTGGCGTGAAAGTTTCCGTGTTCTCGCGTGGCTGGGCCACTGTTCAAAGCTGGGGCTTGGCCCTCGGATTGGGGCTTGGCCTGTGTGCCCTTGGGGTGACGCCCCTGAGCGGCCAAGCGCAAACCGCTTCACTGTTGTCGACCCCATCCACCCCGGCCAGCACCCCAGCCAAGACCTTGGGCACGGCCGCCTTGCTCGGCAGCGCCCCTCATGTGGTGAACACCGAGCAGGTGCGGACCGAATTGCTGGTGCACGCCCCCGAGGGCATTCGCGCTGGACAAACGTTTTGGTTGGGTCTGCACATCGAGCACCAGCCGCACTGGCACACCTATTGGCAAAACCCCGGCGACTCGGGTCTGCCCACCCGGCTGCAGTGGCAGCTGCCGGCGGGCTTGCAAGCGGGTGACATCGCTTGGCCACTGCCCAAAAAAATCCCCATCGGCAGCTTGGCCAACTATGGTTACGAAGGCCGTGTGCTGCTGACCGTGCCCGTGACGGTCGGAGCCGACTTCCGCTTTCCCGACAGTGGGCCATTGGCCTTGGGCGTGCAGGCCGAATGGCTGGTGTGCCGCCAGGAATGCATCCCGCAAGAAGGCCGTTTGGGCTTGAAGCTGACCACTGCGGGCCCGCAAAAAACGCACACCGCGCTCTTTGAAGCCGCACAAAAACTCAGCCCCCAGGCCCTGCCTCAGCAGCAACAAGGCGGCAACTGGATCACGGGTGGCCAAGCCACCTTGTCCGCGGACGGGCAGCAGATCAGCCTGCGCGTGCACGGCCTGCCTGCCGTCTGGCGTGGCCAGACTTTGAGCGCTTTCCCGGTCACCCCCAATGTGGTGCACAACGCGGCCGTGCAGGGCAAAGACGGGACACAAAACTGGCAAGGCGCCGTCTGGAGCGCCCAGATTCCGGTGTCTGAAGAACGTGGCGACAGCCCCAAATCGATGCGCTGGGTGATCGCGGTCGGGCCGGAGTCTGCGCCCCAAGCCCCGGCTTGGGAGATCGAAACCCCTGTGCAAGGCACTTGGCCCGCGCTGGCCCAAGCAGCACCCGCCGAGATTTCGCCCGCCTTGGCCAAAGCGCTGGCCGACAACGCCAGAGCTGCCCAGAAGCCAGCGGCTGCCAACACCACCGCTCTGGGCCTGACGCTGGCCGTTTTGGGGGCCTTGGTCGGCGGGTTCTTGCTCAACCTCATGCCCTGCGTGTTCCCGGTCTTGGCCATCAAAGTGATCGGTTTTGCGCAGGCCGACACCGCGCCGACGCAACACCGCGCCGCCGGCCTGGCCTACACCGTGGGGGTGGTGCTGTCCTTCATGCTGCTGGGCGGCCTGATGCTGGGCCTGCGGGCTGCGGGCGAGCAATTGGGCTGGGGCTTTCAATTGCAGTCGCCGCCTGTGGTGGCGGGCTTGGCGCTCTTGTTCACCCTGCTGGGCCTGAACTTGGCGGGCGTTTTCGAGTTTGGGCAAATGGTGCCGAGCAGCCTGGCCACGCTGCAAAGCCGCCACCCCACGGTGAACGCCGGTTTGTCGGGCGTGTTGGCCGTGGCCGTGGCCTCGCCCTGCACCGCGCCCTTTATGGGGGCCTCTTTGGGCCTGGCGATCGCGCTGCCCGTGTGGCAAGCGCTGCTGGTGTTTGCCGCCATGGGCGTGGGCATGGCTTTGCCGTATTGGGCGGCCAGTTGGTGGCCGGGCATCGCCCGCGCCCTGCCGCGTCCCGGGGCATGGATGCAAACCTTCCGCCAAGCCATGGCGTTTCCGATGTTTGCCACCGTCATTTGGTTGCTGTGGGTCTTGGGTCAACAAACCGGCATCGACGGGGCGAGCAGCCTGCTGGCCTTGCTGCTCACGGTGGCTGGGCTGGTGTGGGCGCTGGGGCTGAGAGGCCGCACGCGCTGGGTATTGAGCGGCCTGGCGCTGGCCGCCTTGCTGTGGCTGGGCAGCAGTTGGTGGCCCCTGTTTTGGCGTGAAGCGCCTGCTGAGCCGCTGGCCAGCGCCAGCGCCCACGCTTCTGTTTGGCAGCCTTGGTCGGAAGCGGCCGTACAAACCCAGTTGGCGGCAGGTCGCCCGGTGTTTGTGGACTTCACGGCCGCCTGGTGCGTGACTTGCCAGTACAACAAAAAAACCACGCTGGCCGATGCCCGCGTGCTGACCGACTTTGCAGCGCGGCAAGTGGTGCTGATGCGGGCCGACTGGACACGCCGCGACCCGGGCATCACCCAGGGGCTCACGGCACTGGGCCGCAGCGGCGTGCCGGTCTATGCGCTGTACGCCCCCGGCCGCGCGCCCGTGCTCTTGTCGGAGTTGCCCAGCGTGGCCGAAGTCCAAACCGCCTTGCAGGGACTTGCGGCCCCTTGAGCCGCCCATGCCTGTGCAAGGTGGGGCGAGCCCCTGCGCACGCATGCCTGCTGAGGCCTTGGCCGCATTCGGCCGCGGGGGCGGCCTCCCACAAAAACCCCAAAAACCAAATCCCCTGTGGGAGCGAGCCCCTGCTCGCGAATGGCTCTGAAGGAGACGCCGAAAAACTCCGGCTAGGGCCTGCCACAATAAGGGCATGAGCGCCTTTGCCCCCCTCCAAAACGACACCTTCCTGCGCGCTTGCCTGCGCCAGGCCACCGACCACACCCCCGTCTGGCTCATGCGCCAAGCTGGCCGGTATTTGCCCGAGTACTGCGCCACCCGCGCCAAAGCCGGCAGCTTCATGGGCCTGGCCACCAACGTCGACTACGCCACCGAGGTGACTCTGCAGCCGCTGGACCGTTACCCGCTCGACGCTGCCATCTTGTT
>NZ_NESG01000004.1 GCF_002778275.1 Limnohabitans sp. G3-2
AAGAGCTACAGGCTCAAGGAGGCGGCTGCTCGCTTGGTCGTCAATCCGGAAACGTCATAATCTGACGGCGCTGCCTGGGGGAATTTGGGGTGGCCACGGGTGGGGGAATTTGGACTGGCCATCAGGGCTCAAAAAAATCGACGTCACTCCGGGTTGCTATTACACCTCGGCCTACGCCGGTGAAGACCGTTGGTTGGAAAAACCACCGACCGCTGATAAACCGGTGGTTTGGCAAAGGGTAAGAAAAACAGTTCAGCATGACCCGCTTGGGAACAAAGCTGCTCCAACATGACCCGTTGCGGTACAAAGTTGCACCAAGTTTGAGGCAAATTCCCATACTTTGTACCCTCACGAACCAAAATAGCCTATTTTGGATTTGAACTTTGTACCGCCTCGGGTCACCTATTTAGAGTGCCATCTCTTATGCACTCAATGATGATTTGGTAGGGTGGTTGATCGGGCAGGCTCTTGGGTTGGCGAGCCAAACTTTCAATCTAACGGCAGCTTGCTGATGATTCGTTGTTGGTGGGCCTGAAGCTCAGTGCTGATGAGCTGGACGAACGATTCCGGGAGTACGCCCAGTGCTGGTGACAACTTGAAAACGGTCAGCAGGGATGGTTGTCTCTGCCCTAATTCGAGCATGCTGATGAAGTTACGCTCCAAGCCCGACTCAAAGCCAAGTTGCTCTTGTGTCAGCTGTGCCTGCGTCCGAAGCTGGCGCAGCACTTTTCCGAAGCAATTGGCGAGTTCCAAAATTTATCCAACAATAGTTGGATTTATTTCACCGTTCTCACATAATCCTGTCTTCCAACAATAGTTAGATTTTTAAGGTGTGTGCCGTAAATGCGGTTTTGAGCAGACCGAAAAATGACCCCGTGTGTAATCTCTCACATCGACGTTAACGGTAACGGTTCCGTTGAAATTCGTGCCAAAAGACCATCCCAATCCAGTACCGATGCCTCTCTCGTCCACTTTCAAAAAGCAGTTCAAACACCTTTGCGCGTTGGGTGAAAAAATTAACACGTATGCGGGCCAAATCATGGCCATGCCTGTGGCCGGTGATGGGGTGGATACCGTCCCCGTTTTAAATTTGATCGGGAAGTTACAAGTCAATTGGCTGACGGCCGCAACGGCAACCCCAGAGCTTGCAAAGATTTATAGGCAGTCGATCAAGGTGATGCCTAGCGGCAAGCTCCCGACAATTGACCTAGACCCTGAGTCCGTCGATGAAGAGCAGGCCGGTTATCTTTTCGGTGTGGTCTTCTATGCGTTGATGCTTTGGGATGCAGCAGAGCGGGCTGTCGCATCAAGCCGTACGATTGAAAAAACAGCACACTCACTTGAAAGCAGGACTCTGGGGCATTACGCACAGCAACAAATTCTTCAGTTGCACTGCACGCTGATGGGGCAACGTGAAACGTATCAACAGCAAGAAATTCAAAAAAGCCTTGAAGCGCTGCTCGAACAAGAATTCAAACTAACCCAAAACGCAAAATCTGAATTCAGCCACTCGGAACAACCGGAAGGCGAGAACAGAGTACCCAACTGCGACACAAATAGCGAACTACTTGGCAGCAGTGTCCGTGGTAATGATCTATACCTACAGGCAATCCAACAAAGCATCGAGGCATTGCTAGCACAAGGACACACACTGAACAAAAACGCCAAACCTGCATTTAGGGTCGCGGACTTATGGGAAGGCGACACAAAGAAGTTGGCGCATGCCATGGATGTTGAGCTACTCGATGTGAGCGCTTGGGCCTACGATCAAAGCCTGCGTGCCAATCCAAGGTTCATCACGATTGCTGCCGATTTCGATGGCGACGCTCACAGGCGAGCTGGTTTGACGGAAGAACTCAAACGCTTTGTTGCTGCAACAGTTGTCAGCAATGACCCGGATCGTTTTCAAACCCTTTGGAAGGCCACGATTGGCAGCGCTGCCTCCAGCCTGAAGTGGCGGCCACCTCACCGTCCTGGAAACCCAATACCCGAGGCGGCTTCGAGTAGCTCCTTGGTTCGACGTGCCATCAGGGTCCTTCGTATGGTCAACGAGCTGCACAAGGCGGGTTACCAGCGGTTAAGGGTTTTTCCCCACATTAATGGCAGTGGAACAGCCTGGCGTGCCGATATCACTTATGTTGAAAATGTTCGTGATGATGGTTTTTCGCCGATCGATCATGAACTTGAAGGCTCGGGCAAGGTCGCCCGATATTCGACAGCTCAAGGTAACCAGTATTTCGGCTGGATGGATGCGTCAACGGCTGATGCTCGGGAGCTGGCTAGGTTGTTTTTGATGCGGTTCCCTCATATTTGTAACCTTGGTCAGGGGTTGGATTGGGCATATGCAGGGTGGTTGGTAGATGCCATCGGTTGGGCTGAGCAATGTGCGGACGAGTCCGGGCTACTATGTTTTTGGTCCGACTCGGGGGTGGACCCTGAACATATGCGGCGCTGGCAACCACCCCCGCCGATACGCCTTTGACCAACGGAAAATCTTTGGCTTCGGCTGAGGTCACGATTTTTTGCTGTGTAGTTTCGACTTGGCATGCTGCAACAAACTACAAGGCACCATCAGCTGGCGCTGGCAATCACGATTTAGTATCAAAAATGTGATTTCAGCGAATTTCTCAAGTCCGTGAAATTTCCACCTTACCCCCTATAAAAAAGAGGCGAGGATTTGTCGGTCTGATCAATCCCCAGCAGCAACGGTTTTTGGCACAGGCCCCACCGAAATGACCTCTTAGAGGCCGAAAAATCAACTATCCTTTCTCAATGCTAGAAGACATCAAAAAGACCCTCTGGGCCTCGGCCGACAAACTGCGCGCCAACATGGACGCCGCCGAGTACAAGCATTTGGTGCTCGGCCTCATTTTCGTCAAATACATCTCCGACGCCTTTGTGGCCCGTCAAGCCGAGCTAAAAACCCGCCTGCGCGACCCGGCTGACGAACTCTTTTATGGCGACGCGGCTGATGAAGACATCGCCGCCGAGCTGGAAGACCGCGACTACTACACCAGCGAAAACGTGTTTTGGGTGCCCGAAGGTGCCCGCTGGGAAGCCCTGCGTGCCGCCGCGCCCCAGCCCGACATTGGCAAACGCATCGACGACGCACTGAGCCTGATCGAAGCCGACAATCCCAAGCTCAAAGGCATCCTCGACAAGCGCTTTGCCCGCGCCCAATTGCCTGACGGCAAACTGGGTGAGTTGGTCAACCTGATCTCCACCATCGGCTTTGGTGATGACCCGTCGAAGGCCCGCGACATCTTGGGTCAGGTGTACGAATACTTCCTGGGCATGTTTGCCAGCGCCGAAGGCAAGCGGGGCGGGCAGTTCTACACACCTGCCAGCATCGTCAAAACACTGGTGGCGGTGCTCTCGCCCAGCAAGGGCCAGATTTACGACCCCTGCTGCGGGTCGAGTGGCATGTTCGTGCAGTCTGAAAAGTTCATTGAAGACCACGGCGGCAAGCTGGGCGATGTGTCCATCTACGGCCAAGAGGCCAACCCCACCACCTGGCGCTTGGCGGCCATGAACCTCGTCATTCGGGGCATGGACTACAACCTGGGCAAAGAACCCGCCGACACCTTCACCCGCAACCAACACCCCGACCTGCGGGCCGACTATGTGCTGGCCAACCCGCCCTTCAACATCAGCGATTGGTGGCACGCCAGCCTGGACGGCGACGCCCGCTGGGTCTATGGAACACCACCGCAAGGCAACGCCAACTACGCCTGGTTGCAACACATCCTGCATCACCTCAAGCCCACGGGCAGGGCAGGCATTGTGCTGGCCAACGGCAGCATGAGTTCCAGCCAAAACAGCGAAGGCCAAATCCGTGCCGCCATGATCGATGCCGACGTGGTGGAAGTCATGATCGCCTTGCCCGGCCAGCTCTTCTTCAACACGCAAATCCCTGCGTGCTTGTGGTTCTTGGCCAAGCAGAAAAAGCGAAAAGGCGAAGTGCTGTTCATCGACGCCCGCAAACAAGCCACCATGATCAGCCGCGTGCAAAGCGAGTTGACCGACGAAGTTATAGAGCGCATCAGCCAGACCGTGGCCGCGTGGCGCACGGGTGGTGACAGTTACCAAGACATTGCAGGTTTTTGCCGCAGCGTGCCCCTGGCCGAGATTGCCCAACACGGCCATGTGCTCACCCCCGGTCGCTATGTGGGCGCGGAAGAAGTTGAAGACGACGACGAAGCCTTTGCCGACAAGATGCAAAAGCTCACCGCCAAGCTGGGCGAGCAAATGGCCAAAGGCGCCGAGCTGGACGCACTGATCCGCCAGAAGCTGGGGGGGCTGGGGTATGAGTTCTGAGTGGCCGGTGCAACGTCTTGATCTTATTGCCGAGATAAATCCAACACGAAAGGTTCGTAAAGGAAGTGATGTTCCTTTCGTGGACATGGCTGCGCTGCCACAACTCTCGCGTGACATTAGCTTGGATGGAGTGGTGAATCGTGTGGCTAAAGGAGCGGGTGCCCATTTTCAAAATGGCGATACGCTGCTTGCCCGAATAACCCCATGCCTTGAAAATGGGAAAACAGCACAAGTTCGATGCTTGGATGACGGTTCTATTGCGGAAGGTTCAACTGAATTCATCGTGCTCTGCGGAAAAGACCCCGCTGATAACGACTTCATCTATTACCTCTGCCGTGATCCAATTTTTAGGGAATACGCCATTGGTCGTATGGAAGGTACATCTGGGCGTCAACGTGTCTCTTGGCAGTCGATAGCCGCTTATGAATTCTCGCTTCCACCAGCCGATGAACGTAGGTCAGCAGCACGCGTGCTGTCGGCTCTTGACGATCGCATCACCCTCCTGCGCGAAACCAACACCACCCTCGAAGCCATCGCCCAAGCCCTGTTCAAGTCCTGGTTCGTGGACTTCGACCCCGTCCACGCCAAGATGCAAGGCCGCGCCCCCGAAGGCATGGACGAAGCCACCGCCGCCCTGTTCCCCGACAGCTTTGAAGAGTCGGAGTTGGGGGATGTGCCGAAGGGGTGGAGAGTTGAGCGGTTAGGTGAAGTTTGCAGCTATCTAAACCGAGGTATTTCACCCAAATACCTTGAGGAAGGCGGTGTACTGGTTATCAACCAAAAATGCATTCGCGACTTCTCTGTTGATTATTCAAAAGCGCGCCGTCATGACAGCGCTCAACGGAAAATTGATGGCCGCCAATTAGAGGTTGGCGACATATTGGTGAATTCAACTGGTGTCGGAACCCTTGGTCGTGTCGCTCAAGTTTTAGCTTTAGCTGAATTAACGATTGTTGATTCACATGTCACTGTAGTTCGCGCAGGGCAGAAGCTAAGTTGGCCGTATCTTGGTCAATGGATGACTCGCCAACAATCAAACATTGAAGCAATGGGCGAGGGATCAACTGGTCAAACGGAATTGGCCCGATCAAAATTGGCCGTGATGCCAATAGTGGTTCCGTCTGTCTTTGCCTTGAGGGCGTTTGATGAGGTTGTTACATCGCTTAAAGAGCGAATAACAGTTAACGAGACATATGTTGCGGAATTGACAAAGTTGCGTGACACCCTTCTCCCCCGCCTGATCTCAGGTCAACTCAGCCTGGCTGAAGTCGTAACTGAAACCATTTAACAAGGTCATACCATGGCACTTTGGCTTGTACGCGCTGGCAAATACGGTGAACATGAACCACGTTTTTTTGAGGACAACCGCATTTACCTGACTTGGGGCGGTTTGGAGTCGACCAGTCTTTCGGGCGCTGTTTCCTATGAGGACATCAAAGCACTGATGCAGCGGCATTTTTCAGCCGAACCGATTCGACGTCTTGGTAACTGGTCGGGGCAGATATGGGCATTCACCTTGGGCATGAAACCGGGTGACTATGTGGTGGTTCCCCGCAAATCGAACGGGACCGTGGCCATCGGAGAAGTGAAGTCTGGCTACACCTTCAACCCAGATGCTGAAGGCAAGTACGGACACTTCCGAGAGGTGCGATGGATCAACACCGATGTGCCGCGCAGCGCGTTTGATCAGGACTTGCTGTACTCGCTGGGCGCGATCATGACCATTTGCGAGATTAAGCGTAACGATGCCGAAAAGCGCGTCAAAGCATTGGCCAATGGGCAGGCACAAAGTACGCGACCCACAGACACCGCAGCTTCAGCAGCACCTGAAAATTTTGACGAAGAAGCAGCCGAAATTGATCTGGAGCAACTGTCTCGCGATGCGATCGCTAAGCTGATCATTCAGAAATTCAAGGGCCACGGGATGGCACGCCTCGTCGAGGCAGTCTTGAAGGCGCAAGGCTTCACAACCCACCTGAGTCCTGAGGGGCCGGACAAAGGCATCGACATTCTTGCTGCAGGTGGCCCGTTTGGCTTTGATCACCCCAGAATTTGCGTTCAGGTGAAGTCGGGCAACACCCCTGCAGACCGACCCGAGTTCACACAACTGATCGGCGCTATGCAGAGCGTCAATGCGGATCAGGGTTTGTTTATTTCTTGGTCAGGTTTCAAAACGACCGTCTTGAGAGAGGTGCCCGTTCAGTTCTTCAAGGTCAGGCTTTGGAACCAAGATGACTTGATTGCCCAGCTTCTGGCCAACTACAGCAAGCTCGACGAGGATATCCGCCTAGAGCTGCCGCTGAAACAGATTTGGACGCTGTCCACCGCAGACTGATCAGCATGACCGAAGACCAACTTGAACAAGAAGCTCTGGGCTGGCTGGCCTCTGTCGGTTACACGCCGCTCAACGCCCGTGATCTGGATAACCTGGACTCGCGCCTGGCGCGTGCCAGCAACCGTGAGGTGGTGTTGGCTGCTTGTTTGCGTTCGGCCATTGATCGGCTCAACCCGGCCGTTCCCCTTTCCGCCCGCGAAGACGCGTTTCGGCAGGTGCTCGATATGGGGCAACCTGCTTTGCTGTCGGGCAACCGTGCATTTCACCGGGTGTTGGTCACGGGTGTGCCTGTGCAGTACCAAAAGGATGGCGAGACGCGGGGCGACTTTGTACGCCTGATCGACTGGAAAGAAACGGGCAGCAACGAGTGGCTGGCGGTGCAGCAGTTCACCATCAAGGGGCCACGCCATACGCGCAGGCCCGACATCATTTTGTTCATCAACGGTTTGCCGCTGGTGCTCATTGAGCTGAAAAATCCTGCCGATCTGAACGCCGACATCTGGAAGGCTTTCGATCAAATTCAGACCTACAAAGCGCAAGTGGCCGATGTGTTCACCTACAACGAGTTGTTGGTGATCTCGGACGGGACGGAAGCCCGCATGGGTTCGCTGTCGGCCAATGCCGAGCGCTTCATGCAGTGGCGCACGATTGACGGCGTGGCACTGGACCCGTTGGGCAAGTTTCAGGAGTTGGAGACTTTGGTGCGCGGCGTGCTGGCCCCAGCATATTTGCTGGATTACCTGCGCTTTTTTGTGCTGTTTGAGGATGATGGCACCTTGGTCAAAAAGGTGGCGGGCTATCACCAGTTTCATGCGGTGCGAGCAGCCGTTGAGCAGGTGGTGACTGCTGCCAGCACCGACGAAGCAACTCGTCGAGGCAAGGGTGGCGTGGTCTGGCACACGCAGGGCAGCGGCAAGAGCATCACCATGACTTGCTTTGCCGCCCGGGTGATGCAGGAACCCCAGCTGGCTAACCCGACCATCGTGGTCATCACCGACCGCAACGATCTGGACGGGCAGTTGATGGGCGTGTTCAGCCTGAGCCAAGATTTGCTGCGGGAACAGCCTCAACAAGCAACCACCCGCCAGCGGCTGCGCGAGCTTCTGGACAACCGACCTTCGGGCGGGATTGTGTTTGCCACCATTCAAAAGTTCATGCCCGGTGAAGATGAGGACACCTTCCCGTGCTTAAGCCAGCGGCGCAACATTGTTGTGCTTGCCGACGAGGCGCACCGCACGCAATATGGCTTTGAGGCCAAGCTCAAATCTCGCAAGGTGAAGGATGCATCAAGTCCGGCGGTTGCCTACACAACGGGTGATGGCCGCAGTGTGGCCAGTACCGCTGACTTTGCGCCGCCCGAGTACACCACCAAATATCAGGCAGGGTATGCCCAGCACCTGCGCGATGCGCTGCCGAATGCCACCTTTGTGGCTTTCACGGGCACACCTGTGAGCAGCACCGACCGCGACACACGCTCTGTGTTCGGCGAGTACATCCATGTATACGACATGCAGCAGGCGCAAGAAGATGGCGCGACGGTGGCCATTTATTACGAAAGTCGCCTGGCCAAGCTGGGTTTGAATGAGTCCGAACTGAGCCACTTGGACGACGAGGTGGACGAACTGGCCGAGGACGAAGAGGAAAGTGCGCAAGCCAAGCTCAAAAGTCGATGGGCCGCTTTGGAGAAGGTGGTTGGGGCCGAACCGCGCATTGCCAGTGTGGCCGCCGATTTGGTCACGCACTTTGAAGAACGGAACAACGCACAGGATGGTAAGGCCATGGTGGTCGCCATGAGCCGCGAGATTTGCGTGCACCTGTACAACGAGATCACCCGCCTGCGCCCTGACTGGCACAGTGAAGACCCGGAGCAAGGCGCGATCAAGATTGTGATGACGGGCAGCGCCAGCGATAAAGAATTGCTGCGCCCGCACATTCACAGCGGTCAGGTCAAGAAGCGGCTGGAAAAACGCTTCAAAGACCCGCAAGACCCGCTCAAGCTGGTCATCGTGCGCGATATGTGGCTCACGGGCTTTGATGCGCCATGCGTGCACACGCTTTACGTGGACAAGCCCATGAAGGGGCACAACCTGATGCAGGCGATTGCCCGGGTGAACCGCGTGTTCAAGGACAAGCAAGGCGGTCTGGTGGTGGATTACATCGGCATTGGCGAAGACCTCAAAGCCGCCATGAAGGAATACACCGCCAGCAAAGGCCGGGGCAAACCCACGGTAGACGCCCGCGAGGCGCTGGCCGTGATGCTGGAAAAGCTCGACGTGTTGCAGGCCATGCTGCACGGCTTTGACTATTCGGACTTTTTGACTGGTGGGCACAAGACGCTGGCGGGTGCGGCCAACCATGTGCTGGGTATCAAGTCTGACAAAGAGCGCGACGGCAAGAAGCGTTTTGCCGATCACGCGCTGGCCATGAGCCACGCCTTCAGCCTGTGCTGCACTTTGCCCGAGGCAAAGGCGCACCGCGACGAAGTGGCCTTCATGCAGGCGGTCAAGGTGATCTTGACCAAGCGCGAAGCCAGCGCCCAGCGCAAGACCGATGAACAACGCGATTTGGCGATCCGCCAGATCATCAGCTCGGCGGTGGTGTCGGGCGAGGTGGTGGACATTTTTGCCTCTGTGGGGCTGGACAAGCCTAACATCGGGCTGCTGGACGATGATTTTTTGGCGCAGGTGAACAACTTGCCCGAGAAAAATCTGGCGGTGGAGCTGCTGGAGCGGCTGCTGCAAGGCGAGATCAAGAGCCGCTTCGCCAGCAACGTGGTGCAAGACCGAAAATTCAGCGATTTGTTGGCCGATGTGATTCGCCGCTACCAAAACCGCAGCATCGAAACCGCGCAGGTCATGGAAGAGCTGATCGCCATGGCCAAGAAGTTCCGCGAAGCCGCCAACCGGGGTGACCAGTTGGGCCTGCGTGAGGACGAGGTGAAGTTTTACGACGCCCTGGCAAACAACGAGTCAGCCGTGCGCATGCTTGAAGACGAAATCCTGAAAAAGATTGCCCAAGAACTGACCCAAAGTTTGCGCGAAAACCTGACCGTGGACTGGTCTGAACGTGAGAGTGTGAGAGCCAAATTGCGGTTGATGGTCAAACGCATTCTCAAGAAATACAAATACCCACCTGATCAAGCAGATCAAGCGGTCCAACTGGTTCTCGAGCAAGTGGAAGCACTCGGCGAGGAATGGGCCGCATAACCCCCAAATTTGCTTGATGATCCCTGTGGGCTGCTTGCTGCGATCACGTGATCCTTAGTCCCGTGGCTTTGACTTTCTGAGTTATGCCGCCTTCAACGTCTTGACGTTCTTTGCAGCGCCACTTGCCCGAGCAGCTAACAGGTCCAATCGATCACCCAGCAAGCGCCATGCATCCCGCATCAGCCCTTCATACTGCGCCCGTTGATAGATACGTTTGATCTTGTTTTCTTCGGTGTGGTTGAGGCACTTTTCTACAACATCGGGGAGTGCGCCAAGTTCGGCCATGAGTGTTGCCCCTGTGCGGCGCAGATCGTGGGGGGTCCACTTCCCCTCGAGCAACACCATGGCATCCACATTTTTCGAGCGGCCTGACATGGGAACGCCACCTGTTCTCTGCCTGTCGCTTAACTGTTTGGTAACTGTTTTTTCGCACACATGATCAATAACATTTGGGCTACCTTTTTTGGCCCGTGCCGCCGGAAAGAGCCAAGGTGTCAAGCCGGTGATGACCTTGAGTTTTTCCAATTGGCGGATCGCAAAATCACTCAACCATATTTCGTGTCGTTTCCCGTTTTTTGTGTCGGGTAAGACCCACAGGCGACGTTCAAAGTCGATGTGCTCCCAGCGAGCGGATAAAACTTCACCAATTCGGGCGATGGTGGCGAGTTGGAGCAGCAATGCGATCTGGCTGGTGTCAGCCATCCCGCCTTGGGGCAATTTTTGAAAGAGCATGATCAGTTCAGGTTCAGAAAGAATCCGATCGCGCTCGACATCTTTACCGATCTTGGCTTTCTTGATCCGTGCCGTTGGATCGGTGTCGATGTACTCTCGATCGAGTGCGAAACCAAACATTTGTCGTAATTCAGCCAAGGTCTTTTTGGCGGTTCGCACCATGTTTCGCGTCACCGTTGCGCGAGCCTTCACGGTATCCACAATTTCTTGAACGTGGGCCTTGGTTACATCAGCCGCAGCCATGTCCCCGATCAGTGGAAACACATCGCGCTTAAACGAGCGCTCGGCCTCTTCACCCTTGTCGGCACGACAGACAAGATTAAGTCGTTTCCACAGGTCGAACATTTCCCGGACCGACACGCGGGCTTGCTGTGCAGCCAAGCTTTGCAGTAGCTTTTGTTGCACCAGCAGCTTTTCTTGCCGATCTGCCTCGATTTTGAGCAATTCGGCTTCTCGCTCTGCCACTTTGCGCAGGTCCTCGATTTTTTGGGCTTCAGTTGCATCTTCGGAGTTCTTACGGCGTTGCTCGATAGGGTCGAGGGCGTTGTTCTTGCGAGCTTCAACTATTTGCGCACGGAGGGCATCTCGGGACTTCCTGATCTGCGCGAGACCCAAACTCGGCCAAGTGCCAACGGCGATGTTTTTACTCGACTTATCGAATTTATAGGCAAACCGGAAGTGAACCGTCACCACCCCTTCGCGTGACACATACACCTGCCCTTTGAGAGAGCCACCATCCGTCAAGATGCGCCCCTTGTCCGCAGGGGTGAGGGCCTCTAGCTCTTTTACCGTGAGCGCCATTGCATTGCCTTCCCTATCGTTATACCAACCGTTATACCAACCAAAACATTGGCTTTCAGTGTACTTGTATGAACGGCTTTGGACAAGAGAGAAGTGAGAGGTGCGGATAAGTTGTTGATTTTTATGTAAATTCTGTGATCCTGTGGAGCTTGGTGGATTTCCTTGGATGATGTGTTACTTGCATGGGGTGCAAGGGGTCGCGAGTTCGAATCCCGCCACGCCGACCAATTCATCTGAAAAGACTTCTAACTAGGGATAGTTAGAAGTCTTTTTTGTTTTGAATGGCCATTTCACAGCCAGGCTTCTTTGCAAAGCCATGGTGTTGTGGAGGCCGTGACTTCAAAATGGGCATTCACACGCTGGTTGATCAAGACAATTCGCCATGAAACCCTCCACCCATGGTCATGTTCATGTTGTCGACGACAACCCGGACATCCGCATTTATTTGACCGATTTGTTGCGCCAATTGGGCTACACCGTTGACAGCTATGACAGCGCAGAGTCGTTTTTGGCCCAGTCAATGGACATTTTTCCAGCCGTTTTGGTGCTGGATGTGCGCATGCCCCAGATGTCAGGCATTGAGCTGCAGCAGGCCATGAAGGCCATGGGGCGGAACACGCCGATCATTTTCATCAGTGGCGAAAGCCATTCACAAGACATCATCCAGGCCATGAAAGGCCAACCTGTTGAATTTTTGCTCAAGCCATTTCAGTTTCCGAGTCTGATCCATGCGATTGACCGGGGCATGGTCCTCGATGGCGTCCATCGTGAAACCTTCATTCGTCAAAACGACATTCGCCGCAAGTGGCAAAACTTGTCCCAGCGTGAGCGAGAGGTGCTCGTGTTGATGCTGGAAGGTCACACGAACAAAGGCATTTCTGAGCTGATGGACATCCTGCCCGATACCGTCAAAAAACACCGTGCCCATGTTTTGCAAAAAATGCAGACGCCGCACTTGGCCGATCTTGTGGCGGTTTGCAAAGACCTGGATGTGAAGGCTTGGAGGTCGGCATTGCGCTGATTGGCCCAAAGAAAAAGCCCCTGCAATCGCTTGCAGAGGCTTTACTTTTTGGCTCCTCGACCTGGGCTCGAACCAGGGACCTACGGATTAACAGTCCGGCGCTCTACCGACTGAGCTATCGAGGAATAGCTTCGAATTATAGGGGTGTTTTTAGCCTGTTTTGAGAGGGAGACGAAGATTTTTTGAAAATCTCGTGACACCTTTTAGAAGCTGGCTTTCACACCCATGCGCAGGGTTCTGGGTGCGCCGGGATACAAGTAATAGTGGCCAAACTGTTTGGGCGATTCGCGCCAGTAGTGGCGATCGGCCAGGTTGTCGATGGCCAGTGTCCATTGGGTGCGGGTGCCCTCGATGCGCGTGTCGTAATGCGCGGCGAAATCCAGTGTGGTCCAGCTGGGCAGGTTGATGCTGCCGTCTTCCGTCACGCGCCGTGCGCCTTCATGGCTCAGGCGCAGACTGGTTCGCAGGCCGGGGACATCGGCAAATCGGTATTGGGCCAAGGCGCGCAGGGTGTATTTGGGCACGTTGAGAGGTGTTTCACCGTTCAAAGCAGTGTTGAGGGTCACATCTGAGATGCGTGCGTGGAGCCATTGTCCTTGGGCCTGGAGTGCCCAGGCCGCTGAACGCCACTGAACACCGAGATCAAGCCCTTGATGGATTTGCTGACCATTGCTGACTCTTTTGAGTAATGCGCCATCTGCGACGTCAAAACCCAACGGTCGTTCGATCTGGAACACGCTGGCGTTCCAACTCCATGGCTTAGCGCGGGAAGCCGTGGTCACGCTGCGAATGCCGACTTCAGTTTGCTTGCTGCGAGCTACGGCAAGCAACTGTCCAGCGTTGGAGTAGGCGGGTGTATTCGGTACCGATTGCAGTTCTATGCCGTGTCCATGCGACACGAACACGATGTGCTGCCCCAATTGCTCTGTCAGGCCAATCCATGGGGTGGTGATGTGGCCTTTGCTGTTGATGGCGTTTGTTTTCGGCGCAGGTGCGCAGATGTAGGTGTCAGGATCACATATTGCGTTTTGTTCGCTGCTGCGGCTGTAGGTCGTGTAGCGCAGTCCTGCCCATACCGCTGTTTGAGCCGTCAGCTGCATGCGATCCTTGACTGCAATTTCTGTGCTGTATTCGCTTTTGTTGGTATTCGGGTAACCGGGTATGGGGGAAGCTTGATTGATGCCGCCTCCGTACATGCTGCCTTCGCCGGCGGAATTCCAGGCTTGCATGGCAGGCAACCTGTCAAGTTGCCGTTGCCGGGTCAGTGATAGGGCCAGCTGGTGTGTGGTGCTGCCCCAGCGGGTTTGTCCAGCCACTTCGGTTAGAAAAGCATCAACCAATCGTCGCTCATCGTTGCTGCGGTAATCGGCCAGCTCAAATCGTCCATCCGATGTAAAACGGTCGCACAGTTTGGTGGCTCCATCCGTAGGATCGAGCACCCCATAGCAGTTGTGGCCCAAGGCAAAACTCAATCGGTCGTCGGATTTCAGGCGCTGTCCACCATATTGCGAGGTCCACAGCCAGCCGTCAGAAAGATTTTGCTTAAATCGCAAACTGCCCGTTTGGCTGGCAAACACACCTGGTAAAGACCAAGGCTGGCGTGTGATGTTATGTTGGCCGTCCACGGTGGAGGGTAAAGAGGGGACACCGTAAGGATCGTTGGGGTTGGCCAGCAAGCTGTAGCCATTCACCCCAAACTGCTGGCGTTCGCTGCGCTCGATTTCCCACTCCAATTTGGTGTCGGGGCTGATGCGCCAGTCCATGGCCAAAGCAAACAGTTTGCGGTGGCCTTCGGTGTTTTTGATGTAGGGGTTCACGTTTTCATAAGCCGCATTGAAGCGGTAGCCCCATGACTGGTCTTGACCAAAGCGGCCCCCCAGGTCGAGGCCGGTGCTGCTGCTTTGGCCCGGGCCATAGCTGGCGCTGACCGCGCGAATGGTTTCGTTCTTGGCCGAAGGCGGGCGTTTGACCACGTAGTTGACCAAGCCGCCCGGGGCGCTGGTGCCAGCCTGGATGCCGCTGGTGCCTTTGAACAACTCGATGCGCTCTTTGTTGTCCATGGGGATCATGGTCTCGGCCGAGATCGGCAGGCCTTCGCGGCGGTAGTTGTAGCGGTTGTCCAGGGTGTACCCGCGCACGCTCAGGCTGTCCCAATAAGCAGGGGAGTTGTAGCTGTCGGCCACACTGGCGTCCAGGCGCAGGGCGTCAGAGACACGTTGCGCGCCAATGTCTTGCAGCGTTTGCTGGTCGATGGTGACGGCGCTGAAAGGCGCTTTGCTCAGCGGCACATCGCCAAAGCCACTGACCTGCGAGGGAGCGGTATCGGTGATGGTGATTTCGGTCAGGCTTTGCGCATGGGCGCTGCCCATGACCAACAGCGCGACGGCGCTCGCGATGTGCTGGGCCCGAAATGTTCTGCGGTCAGTGGACCGACTTGAGAATGGCGAAAAAAATGCCATGACGTTTTTCCTTCAACGCAATGGCAGGTCGGCTGGCTGGGAACGCGATGAGCCCAGAGTGGGGCTCGGTTCTTTTGACAAGCTTCCCTGCGCGAGGATTACCTCAATCAGGTTCAAAGGGACTTTCTCAGTCGAGGGCCTCACGGTCCTCAACACCCCTAGCGGATGCACCCCTCATCGAAGGGTGCGGTGTGTATTTTAGGCGATGCCCAAGCGCTGCTGCAGCAGTGTGGAGGTTGTCGTGTACTGCAGCAGGGTCTTTTCTGCGGGCCGCAGCAGGGTCACGGCACCAAAAGCGGCCAAGGTGGCTTCGTGAAAACCGCAAAGGATGAGCTTCTTTTTGCCGGGGTAGGTGTTGATGTCCCCTACGGCAAAGATGCCCGCTTCGGACGTTGCAAAGCTCTCGGTGTTGACCACCAATTGCTTGCGCTCCATGGCCAGGCCCCATTGCGCCACAGGGCCCAGCTTGGGTGACAAGCCCAGGCAGGTTTGCAAGACATCGAGGTTCAGCCACTCGGTTTCGCCTTGTGGGTTGAGCAGTTCCAGCGCTTGCAATTGGCCTTGTTCGGCCCGCAGTCCCGTGGGCTGACCCGCCACAAAACGCATGCGGCCATCGGCACAGGCCTGGCGCATTTTTTCGACCCATTCGGGCGCCGCACTGAACTGGTCGCGGCGGTGCAGCAGCGTGACGCTGGCTGCGGCTTGCGGGCCTTGGCAGGCTTGCAGGACAGTTTGCAGGGCTGCGTCGCCGTCACCGGCCACCACGAGGTGCAGACCTGCCCAGCGTTCGGGGGCCGGGCTCTCGGCAAAGACTTGGGTTCCCTCAAAAGCACTCAGGCCGTCCAGCGCCATGCGGCGCGGCACGAAAGCACCCACACCCGCGGCGATGAACAGGGTCGAGGTGAGAAAGCGCTGACCTGAATCGGTCGTCACGGCCAAGCGCTGGTCGGCTTGGCGTTCTATTTGGCTGACTTGTTGGCCGAGGTGCAGCGTGGGCTTGAAGGGGGAGATTTGCTGCTGCAGGCGCTCCACCAGCTCTTGCCCGGTGCAAAAAGGGATGCCTGGGATGTCGTAAATGGGTTTGCCCGCATACAACTCGGCGCACTGGCCTCCCACATGAGGCAGGGCGTCGACCACATGGCAGTGAATGCCTTGCAAGCCCAGTTGAAACACCTGGAACAAGCCCACAGGGCCTGCGCCGATCACCAGGGCTTCTGTTTCGATCGGCCAATCCATGGGCAAATTCAGCGAACCAATTGCGCCAATTTGCCGGTTTTGTCTTTCCAGGCATCGGCGTCGGCCATGGGGGCCTTGCGCTTGGTGATGCTCTTCCAGCCAGGCAAGAGGGCCAGCTCTGCGTTCAACTTGGTCATGTGCTGCTGGTCGCCAGGCAGGTCTTCTTCGGCATAGATCGCGTTGACGGGGCATTCGGGGATGCACACGGCGCAGTCGATGCACTCATCGGGGTCGATGGTCAAGAAGTTGGGGCCTTCGCGAAAGCAATCCACCGGGCAAACATCCACACAGTCGGTGTATTTGCACTGGATGCAGGATTCGGAAACAACGTGGGTCATGGTGGGCTCGGATATTGATCAGCGCGGTCAAATTTACGCTGTGGGTGTGATTTTAAGGGAGATCTCTTGCCCCCTGTAGGCGCGAGCCCCTCTTCGCGAAGGGGTTGGATGCCAGGCTCTTTCGTCCGCAGGGGCGCACTCGCACTGAGGATGTGTGTTCAATGGATCAGCACAGCGCCTGAGGTCTTGTGGCTGGCCGTGTCCACCAGCACCAGCGCGCCCAAGATGCGCGACTGGGCAAAGGGCAGGGTGGCCAAGGGCTCTTGCAGGGCCAAGGTGACATGGCCAATGGCGTTGGGGGCCAGTTCGGTGGCGTCTTCTTCGGCCAAGGTGTTCACGTTCAGGCGGTGCACCACGCGCTGCACCTTGACCTTGACCCAGCGGTGGCCGTGCAGCGCCCAATAAAGGCGCCCTGCGACCAGGGGTTCGTCGTCCATCCAGGCGATGGTGGTGCTCAGCTGACGCTGGCCTTCGGGGGCCCCTTCGCTGGCGAGCAGCCAATCGCCGCGCGAGACATCCACCTCGCGGTCCAGCACGATGCCCGCGCTGTGGCCCGCAGCCTTGCCCTGCGGCTGGCGGGTGGCCGACAGCACTTGCGACACCACCGCGGTCTGGCCGCTGGGGAAGACCTTGATCGTTTGCCCCGGCTCGATGCTGCCCGTGGCCACACGGCCCCAGAACACGCGGCGGCCCTGGGTGGTCACGCCAGAATCGTGGTGCTGCGCCGCCGGGCCGCCCCAAGGCGCAGCAGCGGCCCCCTCGGGGGGCAGCGCAGTACGCGAAGCGACCAGCGTGGGGGCGCCAGGCTTTTCCACCCACTGCACGGGGAAGCTGAAAGCCACGTCGGTTTCGGCAGGCGTCGCGGGCAGGTCTTCGAGGATGCTCAAAAGGCTGGGGCCGGTGTAGCCGCACCAGTCGGCTTGGTCCTCGTTTTCGGTGGTGACCACGTTCCAGCCCTTCAGAGCCGACACGGGCACCATGGCGGTGACGCGGATGCCGGCCTCTTTGGCGAACTTGTTCAAAGCGCCGGCGATGTTTTTGTAAGCTTGGGTGGCATCGGCCACCGCGTCGAGTTTGTTGATGGCGAACACGATGGACGGCACGCGCAGCAGGTTGACCAGCAGGGAATGGCGGCGGGTTTGGGGCAGCAGTTGCAAATCGGGGTTGGCCCAGTCGAGCTTGATGGCGTCGACCAGCACCACAGCGGCGTCGGCGCTCGATGCGGCCGTGACCATGTTGCGGGTGTACTGCTCGTGGCCGGGCGCGTCACCGATGATGAATTTGCGCGCGGAGGTGGCGAAGTAGCGGTAGGCCACGTCGATGGTGATGCCTTGCTCGCGCTCGGCGCTCAAACCATCGGTCAGCAGGGCCAAATCGGTTTCCCCCGAGCGCTGCACGCCCGCCAGTTGGTCTTGCAGCACGGCCTTGGTGTCCACCAGCAGGCGGCCAATCAGCGTGCTCTTGCCGTCGTCAACCGAGCCGCAGGTGATGAATCGCAAGGCGGTTTGGGTGTTGATTTCTGAAGACTTTGCAGAAAAGTGTGGGTGCTTGTGCATGATTTTTGATAGGTTCGTTGATCTGTAGAAAAGCGCTTCGTGCGCCAATGGGACCGCCATCTCTGTGGGAGCGAGCCCCTGCTCGCGAATGAGACCGCCATCCCTGTGGGAGCGAGCCCCTGCTCGCGAATGAGACCGCCATCTCTGTGGGAGCGAGCCCCTGCTCGCGAATGGGGGTGCGCCGTGAGCGCCCATTCGGCCGCAGGGGCGGCCTCCGGCAGGGGATGGCGCATCCCTGGGCTCAGAAATAGCCATCCTTCTTGCGTTTTTCCATGGAAGCCTCGGAGGTCTTGTCGTCCATGCGGGTCGCGCCGCGCTCGCTCACATCGGCGGCCAAGGTCTCGATCACGATCTGCTCGGGCGTGGCCGCGGTGCTTTCCACCGGGCAAGTGCAGGTGATGTCGCCCACGGTGCGGAAACGCACGTCACGCACCACGACCTGCTCGCCGTCTTTGGGCGGTGTCAGCGCGGTCACGGGTACCAAGAGGCCACGGCGGTCCACCACCTCGCGCTGGTGCGTGTAATAGATCGAGGGCAGGGCGATTTTTTCGCGGGCAATGTACTGCCACACGTCCAGCTCGGTCCAGTTGCTGATCGGGAACACGCGAAAGTGCTCGCCCGGCTGCAGCTTGTGGTTGAACAGGGTCCACAACTCAGGGCGCTGGGCCTTGGGCTGCCATTGGCCAAAGCTGTCGCGGTGGCTGAAGATGCGCTCCTTGGCGCGGGCTTTTTCTTCGTCACGGCGGGCGCCGCCAATCAGGGCGTCAAAGCGGAACTCTTCGATCGCTTCGAGCAGCGTGACCGACTGGTGCACATTGCGGCTCTCGCCCGGGTGGGCCAGGCGCACGGTGCCTTTTTTCATGGAGTCTTCGACGCTGCGCACGATCAGCTCGGCTCCAAGCTCCTTGGCGCGCAAGTCGCGGAAGTCGGTCACTTCGGGGAAGTTGTGCCCCGTGTCGATCATCAAGAGCGGGTAGGGGATGCGGCCTGCGCCAAAGGCTTTCTCGGCGCACTTGAGCATGACCAGCGAGTCCTTGCCGCCGGAAAACAGCAGGGTGGGGCGCTCGAAAGCGGCGGCGACTTCGCGCAAGATGAAGATGGTTTCTTCTTCCAGCGCGTCCAGGTGGCTGTTGCTCAGCGTGTGCAACTCGGTGGGTGTCATGGCGGTCATCGGCTTCTCTCTGTTTGTTGGGGGGGTGGGGGGCGTTCCTGCGGCCTAAGGTTTGGGGTGTTGACGCATTCGCCCGCAGGGGCGGGCTCCCACAAAATCATTTCTTGGGTGGCCTGTCAAAGAGTCATTTCTTGACGTGCAGTCCGCACTCCTTGGCTGCCTCGTCTTCCCACCACCAGCGCCCAGCTCGGAACTCTTCGCCCAGGCTGATGGCGCGGGTGCAGGGCGCGCAGCCGATGCTCGGGAAGAACTGGTCGTGCAGCGGGTTGTAGTCCACCTGGTTGGTGGCGATGTAGTGCCACACATCGCCCCAGGTCCAGCGGGCCAAGGGGTTGAATTTGTAAAGCGACTTGGTGGCTACTTCGCTCTCGTCGAGCAAAGGCACCTCGGCGCGGGCCGCAGATTGCTCTTGGCGCAGACCTGTGATCCAGGCCTTCTGGCCCTGGAGTGCACGGGCCAGTGGCGCCATCTTGCGCACACCGCAGCAGGCTTTGCGCAGCGCGATCGACTGGTACATCGCATCCTGGCCTTGGTCGCGCACGAACTGGATCACGGCCTCCTGCACCGGGCGGTACACCACGATGGGCGCACGCGAATGCGCCTGCGTGCGCTCCAGCAGGGCCAGGGTTTCGGTGTGCAGCGCGCCGGTCTCCAGCACAAAAACCGGAATGTCCAGTGCCAAGCTGTTGATGAGGTGGGTGATCACCACATCCTCGGCGCCCAGGCTGGAGGCCTGGGTCACGGGGGCGAATTCGGCCGCAGCGCGGCGCAGCAGCGCCTGGGTCTCGGCCAGCTTGGCGGCAAAGTCAGGGCTGGCTTGGGCGTTCAGCTCGGTGGCTTTGGCCGGGGCGCTGCGAGAGGAAATCAAGGTCGAGGTCATGATCTTGTGCTTTGCGGTTCTTGGCTCAATGGCTTTGTGGGAGGCCGCCTCTGAGGCCAAGTGCTTGGAATGGCTTCGGCTGGCGTTCGCGAGCAGGGGCTCGCTCCCACAGGGTGCGACAGGTATTCGCGAGCAGGGGCTCGCTCCCACAGGGTGTGACAGGTATTCGCGAGCAGGGGCTCGCTCCCACAGGGTGCGACAGGTATTCGCGAGCAGAGGCTTGCTCCCACAAAGAGGCGGCTCTTGACGGCTTGTTCACGCGACCTCGGCAAAGTGAGGTTGTGTACCCACGGCCGAGCCTTGGTAGAACCCGGCGTAGCGGTCCAGCTGGCGCTGGGCAGCGCTGGCATCCACACCGTCTTTGAGCACGGCGACGTCAAAGCCGGTGCGTTGCATTGGCACCAACTGGTCGATCAGCACGTCGCCCGTGGCGCGCAGCTCGCCTGCAAAGCGCAGGCGGCGGCGCAGCAAAAAGGCTTGGCTGTAAGCGCGGCCATCGGTGAAGGCCGGGAACTGCAGGTCGATGCGGGTGACGCCCTTCAGGTCGAGCGTGCGCGGGTCCACGTCATTGGCCAGCGTGAGGACGGCTGGCGAGGCCAGGGCTTGGTGTTCTTGTGCGGTGATGATTTTCATGGCGTGCTGCTGTGTGGTGTTCTGTGGGAGGCTGCCCCTGCGGCCGAATGCCTGTTCTGGCCGGGGCGAACATTCGCGATCCGGGGCTCGCGCCTACAAATTCTTCAGGCTGCGGCTTCCTCGACGGGATGACGCGCGGCATGGGCAGCGGCCTTGAACGGGTCTTGGCCCACACGGCGCAGCGTCTCGATGAAGGCCTCTTGTTGGCCATGGCCCGTGCTCAAGCGCAGCTGTTTGTAGGTGTCCAAAATGGCTTCGATCACGTCAGGCACTTCAAACGCAGAGAAGGACGGGCCAACCACTTTGCCGGGCGTGGCCGCGCCGGACAGGTCCTTGCCATCCGAGCCCCCCAGCGTGACCTGGTACCACTCCTTGCCGTCTTTGTCGACCCCCAGAATGCCGATGTGGCCCGAGTGGTGGTGACCGCAGGAGTTGATGCAGCCGCTGATGTGGAAGTCGATGTGGCCCAGGTCTTCCAGCTCGTCCAAGTCCTGGTAGCGCTCGGTGATGGCGCTGGCTGTGGGGATGGAGCGGGCATTGGCCAGCGCGCAGTAGTCGCCGCCGGGGCAGGCGATCATGTCGGTCAAGAGGCCGATGTTGGGCTGGGCCACGCCCAGCGCTTGGGCTTCGAGCCAGAGCGCGTGCAGCTGGTCCAGGCGCACCCAAGGCAGCAGCAGGTTTTGGGTGTGCGAGACACGGGCTTCGCCTGCGGAATACTTCTCGACCAGGGCGGCGGCAGCCTCGAGTTGCTCGGCGGTGGCATCCCCCGGGGCGTAACCCGGGCGCTTGAAGGACAGCGACACGGCGCGCAGCTGCGGGTTGCGGTGTGGGCGCACGTTGCGCGAGAGCCAGCGGGCGAAGGCGGGCGTCTTGGCCGCTTCGATGCTGACCGCCGCTTCGGCCTGTGCCAGCCACGCGGTGGTGTTCTCGGGCAAGTTCAGCGCGGGGTCGGCAAAACCGGCTTTCACCCGGTCGAGTTCGGCCTGCGACAGGGTGTGCGGCGCGCCATCGCGCTCCAAAATTTCACGGAACTCGGTCTCGACTTCGTCAAAGTAGCGCTGGCCTTCGGCCTTGACCAAAATCTTGATGCGGGCTTTGTATTTGTTGTCGCGGCGGCCCCAGCGGTTGTAGACGCGCACCACGGCTTCGAGGTAGTTCATGATGTCCTGCCAAGGCAGGAACTCGCGGATCACCACGCCGTTGACCGGGGTGCGGCCCATGCCGCCACCCACCAGCACCTTGAAGCCGACTTCACCAGCGGCGTTTTTCAACACTTGCAGGCCCACGTCGTGCCAGCCGATGGCGGCGCGGTCCTCAAGGGCACCTGTGATGGCGATCTTGAACTTGCGCGGCAGGTGCGCAAACTCGGGGTGCAGCGTGCTCCACTGGCGGATCAGCTCGGCATACGGCCGGGGATCGACCACTTCGTCCACCGCCACGCCCGCCAGCTCGTCGGTGGTGGTGTTGCGGATGCAGTTGCCACTGGTCTGGATGCCGTGCATGTTCACGGTGGCCAGCAACTCCATCACGTCGGCCGACTTGTCCAGCGGGATCCAGTTGAACTGCACGTTCTGGCGCGTGGTGAAGTGGCCATAGTTGGTGGTCAGCTTGGGGGCCAGGCCGGCGATCTTGTCTTGGGTGGCTTGGGCTTCGGCCAACAAGGCGGCGTCGGGCGTGTCGTAGTCGCGGGCGATTGTTGCCAGCACCTTGATCTGGGCGGCGTTGATCTCGCCATAAGGCACCGCCACGCGCAGCATGGGGGCGTAGCGCTGCACATACCAGCCGTTTTGCAGGCGCAGGGGGCGGAATTGGTCTTCGCTCAATTGCCCCGTCTGCCAACGACCCAGCTGGTCGCGGAACTCTGCAGCGCGGGCGCGCACAAAGGCTTTGTCGAATTCGGTGTACTGGTACATGGTGATGGCGAGAGAAAAATCAGATCAGAACGAGTTTGGTGCCGGCCCATGCCAGCAGCAAGGACAGCAAGGAGCGGATCACGCGGTCGGGCGTGTGGTGTGTCAGGCGCGAGCCCAGCCAGATGCCGGGGATCGACCCGGCCAGCAGCTTGGCCAGCAAAGGCCAGTCCACCGAACCGAGCGACGCATGGCCCAAACCTGCCACCAAGGTCAGTGGCACGGCATAGGCGATGTCGGCCGCCACGATGCGCGGCAGGGGCAAAAGCGGGTAGAGCAAAAGCAGTACGGTCACGCCAATGGCCCCCGCCCCGACGGAGGTGAGCGTGACCAAAGCACCGATCAGCGCACCCAACAGCACCGGTAGGCTCCAGTGGTGAGGGGTGCTGGCACGGACTTCGTCGGCGGCGTCCAGTTGGCGGGGGAGTTGTTGGCCCCGCACGGCTTTGAAGAGCATGGCGGCAGCGGTGAGCAGCAGCGCCACGCCCAGCGTGGTCGTCATCAGCGACTGAACTTGGGGGGAGGCTGGGCCCACCCAGTGCAAAAAGCCCAAAGTCACCAGACACGCCGGGATGCTGCCCGCGCTGAGCAAACCCACCACGCGCCAAGGCACGATGCGCTGGCGTGCAAAGCTGATGGTGCCGCCCAGCTTGGTGAAGGCCGCAAAAAGCAGGTCGGTGCCCACCGCCATGTACGGCTTCACGCCAAAGAAAAAAATCAACAACGGGGTCATCAGCGAACCGCCACCCACCCCCGTCAGGCCCACGATGGTGCCCACAAAGAAACCTGCAAAGACATAAGCCAAATCAACCATGGCGGCGACTTTAAGGTGGTCTTATGCAAAAACAAACGATTTTTAAGTTGGTTATATATTCCCATTGCTTATAAGCTGGATGGGTTTTGTCGAATTTCAATGATCAGTTGGAGTTTGGCCTTTTCTGAGACAAGCTGAAAGTCGGCTGTTAAAGTCGCTTTTTTAGTATTTACCCTAGGACGCCCCGATGAACCGCCTGATTGCCACCGGCCTTTTGAGCGCAGCCGCTGCCAGCTCCGTGCTGGCCCAGACCCCCATCAAGATCGGTGAGATCAACAGCTATTCCGCCATTCCCCAATTCACCCAGCCCTACAAACAAGGTTGGCAGCTGGCGGTGGAGGAAATCAATGCCCAAGGCGGCTTGCTCGGGCGCAAGGTCGAAGTCATCGCCCGCGACGACGCCGGCAAGCCCGATGAAGCGCTGCGCCACGCCATTGAGCTGACGTCCAAAGAAAAGGTGGACGTTTTGGCGGGCGGCTTTTTATCGAACATTGGCTTGGCGCTGGCCGACCATGCCCAGAAAAACAAGCGCCTGTTTGTGGCCAGCGAGCCTTTGACCGATGCCATCGTGTGGGAGAAAGGCAACCGCTACACCTTCCGCCTGCGCCCCAGCACGTACATGCAAGCGGCCATGCTGGTGGAAGAAGCGGCCAAGTTGCCCGCCAAGCGCTGGGCCACGATTGCGCCCAACTACGAATATGGCCAAAGCGCGGTGGCCAGCTTCAAAGAGTTGCTCAAGGCCAAGCGCCCCGATGTGGAGTTTGTGAGCGAGCAGTGGCCCGCCCAGGGCAAGATCGACGCGGGCAGCACACTGACCGCCACCATGGCCAGCAAGCCAGACGCCATCTTCAACGTGACCTTTGGTGCCGACTTGGCCAAGCTGGTGCGCGAAGGCAACCAGCGCAACGTCTTCCCCAAGACGCCCGTGGTGTCCCTGCTGTCGGGCGAGCCTGAATACTTGGAAGTGCTGAAGGACGAAACGCCCAAGGGCTGGATCGTGACTGGCTACCCCTGGGACCAGCTCGACAACAAAGAGCACGCCAGCTTCGCCGCCAACTATTACAAGAAGTTCAACGAGAACCCCAAGGTCGGCTCGGTCGTGGGCTACGCCACCATGCAGTCGATCTTTGCGGGCATCAAAAAGGCCAATTCGGTCGACAACGAAAAATTGGTCATCGCCATGCGTGGCCTCAAATTCAGCACCCCCTTTGGCCCCGCCGAGTACCGCGCCATTGACCAGCAGTCCACCATGGGCGCTTATGTGGGCAAGCTCGACCAAAGGGGTGGCAAGGGCACGATGGTGCAGTGGCGCTATGCCGATGGCAAAAATTATTTGCCCACCGATGCGTATGTGAAAGCCCGCCGCCCGGCTGAGGCGATGAAGTAAAACGCCAGGGTTGGGGCCCGCCCCACTCAGTGGCTGGCCAAACCCCAATGCTCGGCTGAGCTCGCTGCCCAAAATTCCGCAAAAGGACTGGGCAGTGCAGGGGCCGCAGGGTCGGTGGCCAACAGCTGCCCGTGGGTGAGGGTGACCGTGCTCTCGGCCAAGGATTTGGCATGGCCATGGGCATGCCGCACCATCAGGTGCTGCGGGGTGATGTCACCGGGCTGTTGCAGGCCCGCCGCACCCACCAAGTCGGCCAGCGCATGCAGCGTGTTGGCATGGAAGTAGAACACCCGCTCGGCTTTGTCGGTGACCACAATGGCGCGTTGTCGCACCGGGTCCTGCGTGGCCACACCTGTGGGGCAATGGTCGGTGTGGCAGCTGCGCGACTGGATGCAGCCCAGCGCAAACATGAACCCCCGGCCCGAATTGCACCAATCCGCGCCCAAGGCCAAGCAACGCGCGATGTCGAAGGCCGAGATCACCTTGCCGGAAGCGCCGATCCTGATGCGCTCGCGCAAACCTGCGCCCACCAAACTGTTGTGGACCAGTCGCAGACCGTCGCGCAGCGGCATGCCCACATGGTCGGCAAACTCGATGGGGGCGGCTCCGGTGCCACCTTCTGCGCCGTCTACCACCACGAAGTCGGGTGTTTGGCCAGTGGCCAGCATGGCTTTGACCATGGAAAACCATTCGGCCGGTTGGCCCACACACAGTTTGATGCCCACAGGTTTCCCACCCGACAGCTGGCGCAACCGGGCGACAAAGTTCAGCAATTCGGCAGGGCTTGAAAAAGCCGAGTGCCGGGCAGGGGAGACGCAGTCTTGGCCCATGGGCACGCCCCGCGCGTCGGCGATCTCTTGGCTCACTTTCGCCTTGGGCAGCACCCCGCCATGTCCGGGTTTGGCGCCTTGTGAAAGCTTGACCTCGATCATCTTGACCTGGGGCGACAGGGCCTGCAGCGCAAAGCGCTCCGGATCGAAGTGCCCGTCGGGCGTGCGGCAGCCAAAGTAGCCCGAGGCGATTTGCCAGATCAGGTCACCGCCGTGCTCTCGGTGGTGCACCGAGATGCTGCCTTCGCCTGTGTCGTGGGCAAAGCCGCCCATGGCGGCCCCCCGATTGAGCGCTTTGATGGCGTTGGGAGACAGGGCCCCGAAACTCATGCCCGAGATGTTGAGCAATGACAAGTCATAGGGCTGGGCACATTGCCCCTGGCCCACCCGGACCCTGAACGTGGCCGGGTCGGGCTGCACGGGTTGGAGTGAATGCGCGATCCATTCGGTGCCGGTGGCATACATGTCCTTGATGCTGCCAAACCCCCGCTTGTCGTTTTGGACCTTGGAGCGGGCATAGACCATGGCCCGTTGGTTGCGCGAAAACGGCAGCTTTTCTTCGTCGTCTTCCAAAAAATATTGCCGCAGTTCGGGGCGGATGTATTCCAGCGCGTAGCGCAGACGCCCGGTGAGCGGGTAGTTGCGGCGTACGGCTTGTTTGGCTTGCTGGAAGTCGATCCAGCCCAACACAAACAACAGGCCCAATCCGGCGCTGGCCCAACCGGACAGCGGCCAGACCACCACGGCCGCAGGCGCGGTGGCCAACCAAGGCAAATAGCGTGACAAGGATTGACGGGCCATGAACCAAGCACCTCACAAAACATCCAGCGCCGAAGGGCACGGAAACACACCCATCGTAGTGGGAAATGATGAATTTGTTGAATTTAAGTGCTGACGTAGCGCTCGGCTGTCAAATGCTTGACCAAGTCCGGCGGCAAGGGCAAGGCTTGGTTCTCCAGCCAAGTGGCGACGAGTTCACCGCAAAGCACGGCCAGACTGATCCCCCGGGCGCCCATGCCCGCGCTGATCCAAAGTCCGGGCAGCCTTTGGCTGTCGACGGGGCCGACCGCAGGCAAGCGGTTGGGCAGTGTGCACCGCAGACCTGCCCAGCCGTGGATCCGATCGGGCTGAAACTGCCGCTTCATCGCTTCGCCCAAATGGGGCAGCAGCGTGGCCAAACGGACTTGGTTGGCGGCGTGGTCTTCGGTACGCACGGGGGCTTGTTCGCAGTCGCGCTCAAAGGTCGAGCCGATGTACCAAGCCATGGGCCCCTCGGGCGAGGGCACGCCGCTGATGAAGCTGCCGTGGCCGTTGACAGGAAAAGGAGGCAGGTTGCTTGGATGGGGGTTGGCCGATGCGGCCAAGGCGTCGGCCCGAAGATCGGCCTCGAGCTCAGACATGAGGCCCCAGCTGACCTGACCCCGCAAGGGGTTCAGCGGTACCGCAAATCCGGGCTGGTTTTGCAGCAAGGCCAGGCTGTCAAAGGCGCTGGCCACCACCAGCAAGGGCGCTTGGCCCAGCACTTGCCCTTGCGCATTGAGCGCGGTCCAAGCTTCACCGTTCTTGGCGATGGCGCTCACTTTCTGCCCCCACTTCACCTGCACGCCGGGGGTCTGGAGTTGTGCGCTCACCAGTTGCCGGGGCCGAATCCAGCCTGCGTGCGCATGCCACAGCGCGGGGGTGTCGGGCGGCAAACCCGCTGCCGCAATGTGAGCCGCACTCGCTGGGGTGCTGGTGTCACCGGGGGCAGCCGTGGGCAAGCGGCGTTTGCCGGCGATGTTGTGCTCCAAAACGCCGCTCAAGGCCCAATCGGTCCCGTGCTGCAGCAGCGTTTGTGCCCGATGCAGGGTTGCTTGCACACCCGCACGGGTGATGCGCGAGAGCACGTTGTCGTCTGGAGAGACATGAGGGGCCGCCAGCCCGGCGGGCAGTCCCGAAGCGCCAGCGCCCACACCTTCGCCTTGGTCCAGCACGGTCACAGACCAGCCGCGAGACGCCAGGCTGTGCGCCACGGCCGACCCCGACAAGCCCGCGCCGATGACCAGCGCTTGACGAGGGCCCTGCCTGCCGCGGTCGAGATCAGTGCGCAATGAAGGCGAAATCCAGGGGGAAATCAGGGGGGATCAGGGTGTGGGGGGGACGTAGCCTTGGGCGGCGTCAGCGCCATCGCCGAAGAAGTGGTTTTCCATCTGGCGGGCCAGGTACTGGCGGGCGCGCAAGTCGGCCAGGTTCAGGCGGTTTTCATTGACCAACATGGTCTGGTGCTTGAGCCAGTCGGCCCAAGCTTGCTTGCTCACGCCTTCCCAGATGCGTTTGCCCAAATCACCCGGGTAGGGGGGGAAATCCAGACCTTCTGCTTCTTTGCCGAGTTTGATGCATTGAACGGTGCGTGCCATGTTGATGTCTTGCCTTGATGTATCTTAAGAAGCGCTGGTTATACGGATATAAAATTTCAGTATTTCCAGTTGTGAACGAATCACACGAAAATAGGGGCTGTCTCAAAGTCAGCAACGCCATTTCGTGGTCTTGCAGGCCGCAACTGTATCAAGCTTTCAGCATCCCCCATGGGCTTTGGGTCTCTTGATCCGGCCACAACATCCGTCCATCACCATGAGTGCTTTTCTCGAAGAACGCGTTTTGAGCGTCCACCACTGGACCGACCGCCTGTTCAGCTTCACCACCACCCGCGACCAAGCCCTGCGCTTTTCGAACGGGCACTTCACCATGATCGGCTTGCGCGGCGAGAACGGCAAACCGCTGCTGCGTGCCTATTCGATTGCCAGCGCCAACTACGAAGAGCACCTGGAATTTTTGAGCATCAAGGTGCCCGACGGCCCGCTGACCTCCAAGCTGCAACACATTCAGGTGGGGGACACCATCGTGGTGGGCCGCAAACCCACCGGCACTTTGCTGTGCGACTACCTCTTGCCCGGCAAACACCTGTACCTGATGGCCACGGGCACGGGCTTGGCCCCTTACATGAGCATCATCCGCGACCCGGAAACCTATGAGCGCTTTGAAAAAGTGATCCTGGTGCATGGCGTGCGGCAGGTCAACGAGTTGGCTTACCACGACTACATCACCCAAGAGCTGCCCGCCAACGAGTTTTTGGGCGACATGGTGAGCAAGCAGTTGCTGTATTACCCCACCGTGACCCGCGAGCCCTATAAAAACCAAGGTCGCCTGACCGATTTGATCGAAAACGGCAAGCTCTTCGCCGACTTGGGTCTGCCCCCGCTCAACCCAGAGGACGACCGCATCATGATCTGTGGCAGCCCCGCCATGCTCAAAGACCTCAAGCGCATCTGCGAAGAACACGGCTTGGCTGAAGGCAACACCAGCACCCCGGGTGCCTTCGTCATCGAACGGGCGTTTGCCGAATCCTGATGGCGCTGGGGCTTTGTGACTTGCCCCACCAACGCAGCTGAACACGGGCGCACAATGCGCCCGTTGGCTTTTGAGAACGACCATGAACCTGACTTCCATCACCCCCAGACGTCTGCTGGCCCTGATCGCCTTGTCCGGCATCGGCATGCTGGCCTTCGGCTTGTTTTTGCAGCACATCGTGGGCCTGAACCCATGCCCCATGTGCATCGTGCAGCGTTATGCGCTCATTGGCGTGGTGCTGGTGGCGGCTGTGGGCTGGCGTTTGCGCGGCTGGGGCCTGGCGGTGTCGGGTTTGCTGCTGGCGCTGGTGGCCGGTTTCGGTGGTTTTACCGCGGCCCGCCAAAGCTGGCTGCAGTGGTACCCGCCTGAAATCGTGACCTGTGGCCGCGACTTTTACGGCATGGTCGAAAACTTCCCCATCAACCGCGCCATCCCCATGATCTTCAAAGGCAGCGGCGACTGCACCCAGATCGACTGGACCTTTTTAGGCGGCTCGATCGCCAACTGGTCGTTCGTGGCATTTGTGGTGTTTGGCCTGGCAGGCTTGTGGATCACCTACAGAACCTTGAAGAACCGCTGATGGCAGTTGGGGAACAAGCCCCTGCATGTGGGAGCAAGTCTTTTGATCTAGGAGCGAGCCCCTGCTCGCGAATGTGATTCGAAATCCCGGCCATTTGAACCCTTCGGCCGCAGGGGCGGCCTCCCACAAAAGCCAGGCAGCCATCTGCACAGGCCAATCAGTCGGCCTCCCACAAAAGTCAAGCAGCCATCCACAAAGGTCCAGCAGACCCATTCCCTGTGGGCGCGAGCCGCTGCTCAACGCAGGAACGCACACACCAGTCGGAATGGGTCTTAGAGCTTCTTGACCAGCACCTGGCTCTTGCGGTCCCAGTTGTACTTGCGTTTGCGCGCCTCGGGCAGCCAGTCGGGGTCTTGCTGGACAAAGCCGCGCTTGATGAACCAGTGCATGGTGCGGGTGGTCAACACAAAGATGCTTTTGACCCCCATGGCGCGGGCGCGTTGCTCGATGCGCTTGAGCACCTTTTCGCCATCGCCCTGGCCTTGCGACTGGGGTGACACGGTGAGCGCCGCCATCTCGGCCGTCTTGGCTTCGGGGTAGGGGTAGAGCGCCGCGCAGGCAAAGATCACACCGTCGTGGTCGATGATGGTGTAGTGGTCGATGTCGCGCTCGATCTCGGTGCGGTCGCGTTTGACCAAGGTGCCGTCTTTCTCAAAGGGCTCGATCAGCTGCAAGATGCCGCCCACATCGTCCGAAGTGGCTTCGCGCAATTCTTCGAGTTTTTCGTCGATCACCATGGTGCCGATGCCGTCGTGCACATACACCTCGAGCAGCAGCGCGCCATCCACCGCAAAGGGCAGGATGTGCGAGCGCTCCACACCTTCTTCGCAAGCTTTCACGCAGTGCTGCAAATAAAAACCAATGTCGGTCGGCTCGGTCGGTGTGGGCAGCGAGGCCAGCAGTTGCTTGGCGGCGGCCAGCGGCAGTTCGGTGTCGATCGGGTTGTCCTCGCTGGCCGGGGCGTGCGGCTCGATGCGGATGCCCGGCACCTCGGTCACAAAAATCAGCTTGTCGGCCTGCAATTCGGTGGCCACACTGGTGGCCACTTCTTCCATGGCCAAATTGAAGGCTTCGCCCGTGGGCGAAAAACCAAAGGGCGAGAGCAGCACCATGGCGCCCATGTCCAGCGTGCGCATGATGCCGTCCACGTCCACTTTGCGCACCAGGCCCGAGTGGATGAAGTCCACGCCGTCCACAATGCCCACGGGCCGGGCGGTGATGAAGTTGCCCGAAATCACCCGCACCGTGGAGCCCGCCATGGGCGTGTTGGGCAGCCCCTGGCTGAAGGCGGCTTCGATCTCGTAGCGCAGTTGGCCCGCCGCTTCTTGGGCGCAGTCGAGCGCCACGCTGTCGGTGATGCGGATGCCCTGTGAATATTTGGGGGTGTGGCCCTTGGCGGCAAGTTGCTCATTGACCTGCGGGCGAAAGCCGTGCACCAGCACGATCTTCACGCCCATGCTTTGGATCAAGGCCAAATCTTGCGCCAGGTGTTGCAGCTTGCCCGCAGCAATGGCTTCGCCCGCGATGCCCACCACAAAGGTCTTGCCCCGGTGCATGTGGATGTAGGGCGCCACCGACCGGAACCAGGGCACGAAGGTGAAGTTGAAAACTGTGGACATGGGCGGCGAAGGTGCGGTGAAGGGGCTGCGAAAGTGGCAGGGTGCGCGGGACTGGGATAATCCCCCGCTGTTCTTGCCTTGATTTTCACAGAAGTTTCCGCCTTGTCCGACACCCCCCTCCAAATCGAGTTCCCCGAAGGCCTGCCCGTCTCGGCCCGCCGTGACGAAATCATGGCCGCCATGGACCAGCACCAGGTCATCATCGTGTGTGGTGAAACCGGCTCGGGCAAGACCACGCAGCTGCCCAAAATCGCGCTCATGCTGGGCCGCGGCAAGATCAACGCCAAGCCGGGTGAACGGGCTCGGATGATCGGCCACACCCAGCCCCGGCGCATTGCGGCCAGCTCGGTGGCCAAGCGCATTGCCGAAGAACTCAAGACCCCGCTGGGCGAGGTGGTGGGTTTCAAGGTGCGGTTTCAGGATCGCCTCTCCAAAAACGCCTCGGTCAAGCTCATGACCGACGGCATTTTGCTGGCCGAGACGCAAACCGACCCGCTCTTGCAGGCCTACGACACCATCATCATCGACGAGGCGCATGAACGCAGCCTGAACATCGACTTCTTGCTCGGCTACCTGCGCCAGATCCTGCCGCGCCGCCCGGACCTCAAAATCGTGGTCACTTCGGCCACCATCGATGCCGACCGCTTTGCCAGGCACTTTGCCAGCCAGCCTCGACTGGCGCTGGGCCGCCCCAAGCCAGGCGAAGCCCCCTCGGGGGGCAGCGAGCCACACCAAGTGGGCGAGCGTGGGGGTCCGGTTCCTGCCCCGGTCATCATGGTCTCGGGCCGCACCTTCCCGGTGGAGCAGCGCTACCGCCCGTTTGAAGAGTCGCGCGACTACGGCCTGAACGAGGCCATGGCCGATGCGGTGGACGAACTCTGGCAAGGCGGGGCAGGGGGCGACATCCTGATCTTCTTGCCCGGCGAGCGCGAAATCCGCGAAGCTGCCGACCACCTGCGCAAGCACCTGGCGCACCAGCCGCTGACCCGCAACGCCGAAGTGCTGCCCCTGTTTGCCCGCCTGTCGCAGGCCGAGCAAGACCGCATTTTTGAAGCGTCCAACGGCCGCCGCATCGTGCTGGCGACCAACGTGGCCGAGACGTCGCTGACCGTGCCCGGCATCCGTTATGTGATCGACGCCGGCACGGCCCGCGTCAAGCGCTACAGCCTGCGCAGCAAGGTCGAGCAGCTGATGGTCGAGCCCATCAGCCAGGCCGCGGCCAACCAGCGGGCGGGCCGCTGCGGCCGTGTGGCCAACGGCATCTGCATCCGCCTGTACGACGAGAAAGACTTTGCAGGCCGCCCGCGCTTCACCGACCCGGAAATCTTGCGCTCGTCCTTGGCGGGCGTGATCTTGCGCATGAAGTCGCTGCACCTGGGTGTGGTGGAAGACTTCCCGTTCATCGAAGCGCCGTCCAAACGGGCCATCACCGACGGCTACCAATTGCTGGCCGAGTTGGGTGCGGTGGACGACGACAACGAACTCACCGCCATTGGCAAAGAGCTGGCTCGCCTGCCGCTGGACCCGCGTGTGGGCCGCATGATTCTGGAAGCCCGTGGCCGTGAAGCGCTGGAAGAAGTGCTGGTGATCGCCAGCGCCATGAGCGTGCAAGACGTGCGCGACCGCCCCATGGACGCGCAGGCCCAGGCCGATCAACAACACGCCAAGTTCGACGACGACAAGAGCGAGTTCACCGGTTACCTCAAGTTGTGGAAATGGATCCACGACGCCCGAGGCGGCCACGGCACCGAGCACAAGTTGAGCAACCGCCAATACGAACAGCTGCTGCGCCAGAACTTCGTCAACATCCGCCGCGTGCGCGAGTGGCGCGACACGCACACCCAGCTGCTCACGGTGGTCACTGAGCACAAGTGGCGCATCAACACGAAGCCCGCGAGCTACGAGCAGCTGCACCTGTCCATGCTGGCGGGCCTGCTGGGCAATGTGGGCTACAAGCTCGAAGACGAAGAGGCCTATCTGGGCGCACGCGGCATCAAGTTCCACAAACACCCCGGTGCGCACCTCTCCAAAAAGCCGGGCCGCTGGATCGTGGTGGCCGAATTGGTGGAGACCACGCGCCTGTTTGGCCGAGGCATTGCAGCGATTGAGCCGCAGTGGCTGGAGCAGGTCGGTGCGCACCTGCTGCGCAAGCAAGTGCTCGACCCGCATTGGGAAAAGAAGTCGGCCGAAGTGGTGGCGCTGGAGCGGGCCACGCTCTACGGCCTGGTGGTCTACAGCGGGCGGCGCACGGCTTACAGCCGGGTGGACCTGCACGGCGCCCGCGAGATTTTCATCCGCGAAGCGCTGGTGGGTGAGCAGTGGGAGAGCAAGTTGCCGTTTTTGGCGGCCAACCACAAGATGATCGCCAAGGTCGAAGAGCTGGAGCACAAGTCGCGCAGGCAAGACGTGCTGGTGGACGACGAACTGATCTACGCCTTTTACGACCAGCAAATTCCGCCCGAGGTGTGCAGCGGCCGCCTGCTCGAAGATTGGTACCGCCACGAGAGCGCCAAGCAACCGCGCCTGCTGCTGCTGACCCGAGAAGAGCTGATGCGCCACGAAGCGGCAGGCATCACCACGCAGGCCTTTCCCAAACACATCCGCCTGGGCGGCACTGACTGCCAGGCCACTTACCTGCACCAACCGGGCGACGCCCGCGATGGCGTGACGGTCACGGTGCCCTTGTTTGTGCTGAACCAGGTGAGCGAAGACCGCTGCGAATGGCTGGTGCCCGGCCTGCTTAAAGACAAAATCCAGGCCCTGCTCAAAAGCCTGCCGCAGCGCCCGCGCAGCCGCTTTGTGCCGCTGCCCGAATCGGCCACGCGCTTGGCCGCCGAGCTGTCGGCGCCCGAGCTGTTTGGTACGGGGTCGCTGACCGACGTGCTGCTGAAAAAAGCCCGCGACGAAACCAGCCTGGACATCAAGCGGACCGACTTCAAACACGAGATGCTCAGCCCGCACCTGTTCATGAACCTGCTGGTGGTGGACGAGCACGGCCGCCAGCTGGGCATGGGCCGCAACCTGGGCGCGCTCAAAGGCGAGCTGGGTGCCAAAGCGCGTGGCGCGTTCCAGGCCTTGGCGCAACTGAAAGTGGCTGCAGCCCCGACTCCTATCCCCGATCTGGCATCGGCCAACGCCCCAACGAACACAGCCAGCCCCCAACGCAATCACGCTGTCCCGGCCAAAGCCGCGGCAGCGCCCAAACCCTTGGCCCCCCAGCGCTACACCGCCTGGACCTTTGGCGAGCTGCCCGAGCTGATGGAAATCAGCAAGGGCGGCCAGACTTTGATTGGCTTCCCTGCGTTGGTGGACGTGCAAGACGCGGTGACCATCGAGGTGTTTGACGAGCCCGATGTGGCCGCCAGCAAAAATCGCGCAGGCCTGCGCCGCCTGTTTGCGCTGCAAATCAAAGACGCGCTCAAGTACCTTGAGAAAAACATCCCTGACCTGCAAAAAATGGCGGTGGCTTACATGCCGCTGGGTACGGCCGACGAGCTGAAAACCCAGATCATCGACGTGGCACTGGACCGCGCCTTCTTGCTCGACCCATTGCCCAACGACGAGATCACCTTCAAGCGCCGCATCGAAGAAGGCCGGGGGCGCCTCACCTTGATCGCCAACGAAGTGGCCCGCTTGGCGGGCACCATCTTGCTGGAGTTTGGCGCGGCCACCCGCAAGATCAAGGACACGAAAAACGCGCCCGATGCAACGGCCGACTGCACCCAGCAACTGCAACGCCTGATGCCCAAAAACTTCATGGCCGCCACCCCGTGGCCGCAGCTGCAGCACTGTGCCCGTTACTTGAAAGCCGTGACCCTGCGCCTCGACAAATACCGCGCCGACCCCGCCCGCGACGCGCAGCGCCTGACCGAGCTGAAACCGCAAGAGCAACGCTATTGGCGCTTGGTGGCCGAACGCAAAGGCGCGCAAGACGCCCGCATGCTGGAGTTCCGCTGGCTGCTGGAAGAGCTGCGCGTGAGCTTCTTCGCGCAAGAACTGCGCACCCCGCAGCCTGTCAGCATCAAGCGGCTGGAGAAGGCTTGGGGGCAGTTGAACCATTGAGGTGGTTTTGTGATTTATGCCACCAAGTGGCATAATTTAATGCATGCGCCGCGTCTTCAAAACCCGTCAATTTGCCAAGTGGATGCGTAAAAGCGATCTGACGGATCACGCTTTGTGCCTGGCCGTGTGTGAAATGGTCAGTGGCCTGGTGGATGCTGATCTGGGTGGAGATGTGCTCAAAAAACGCGTTGCCTTGCCCGGTCGCGGCAAGCGTGGAGGCGCCCGCACTTTGGTGGCCACACGCAGGGCCAGTCGTTGGTTTTTTGTGTACGGGTTTGAAAAGAACGAAAAAGCCAATGTGACCAGCACCGAGTTGGAAGGTTTGCAGTGGCTGGCCAAACAACTGCTGGACTTGACTGGACGTCAGCTTGATGTCGCGGTGCAAGACGGTTCTATATATGAAATTTGCCATGAGCACTAAACCTAAAACCCAGACAAAAGCCAAACCCCAGGCCGCCAGCCGAGTGCTGGAAACGGTTTACGAAACAGCGGCAGACTTGGAGCGCCTCGGGTTCATTGACAAGCGCAAGATGCAAAAGCTCGACGCGCTTTGCATGGAGCCCATTGCGCCCTATGACAGCGCCCAAATCCGCGCCCTGCGCGAGCAGCACAAGCTGAGCCAGACGGTGATGGCTTCGGTGCTGAACACCAGCGCCTCTACAGTGCGCAAATGGGAGATCGGTGAAAAGCACCCCAGTGGCCCCTCGCTCAAGTTGCTGAACTTGCTGGACCGCAAGGGCTTGGATGCGTTGTTGTGATGCGCTGCCTACCTTGAACAAAAACGGCGCCCTCAGGCGCCGTTGCTCAGTTCGCAATAACTCAATGCTTGCCGAACTTGCCCTTGGCCGCTGTCACGCAGCTGGTTTTGGCATCGCCCGCGAGGGCTTCGCACTTTTCATGGGCGACTTTGTCATCGGCTTCGGTCTTTTTTGAGGCGTCGACTTTTTTTGGGCATCGCCAATTTTTGTGCAAAGGCCGCCGACAAGGGCAGCAGGCTGGCACACACGATGGCGGCGGTGAGGGTTTTGAGGTTTTGCATGGGGGGTTCTCTGTGTGGATGACGAGAACCCATTGACGCACGTTCGGCCCATGGGCGTCAGTGCATCAACGCACCGATGCACTCAAGGGCGAGCGTGGGCTTGGGACGTCAACACCTTGACTTGCGCGCTGAGTTCCCGCACCGCTTGGGTCAGGCTCAACAGTTCTTGCTCTTTCAAGATGTCGATCTTGTTGTGCAGAAGTTCGATCTCCAGCTCTGCTTTGACATTGATCTCGTAATCGATTTGCGCATGCCTGCGGTCCAGCTCTGACTGCCGGTTCTGGCTCATCATGATGGCGGGTGCTGTGTAGGCCGCCTGAAACGACAGCAGCAAGTTGAGCAGGATGAAGGGGTAAGGGTCCCAGGCGTTTTGCCCCACCAGCACGTTGCCCGTGATCCAGATGGCGATGGCCGAGCTTTGCAACACGATGAAACGCCAAGACCCAATGGTCGCCGCCACGCCGTCTGCCAATCGCTGACCCCGCGTCAGTGGCCGTGCAGCCATGTGCTCCGGGATGAGGGTTGGCGCGATGGCCAGTTGCTGTCGATGGGCTCTGCGCAGCTGCCGCAGCAGCGCCAACTGTTGCATTTCTTCGGCAGATGGTTTGGCGACGGGGTGGGGTGGGTGTTGCATGAGACCTCCAAGGCTGGCTTGGAGGGTAACAGGCAAAGCCCGAGTGCAGTCTTAACGCAGAACGGCGCTCTTGGCGGCAGCTTCGATCAGGGCTTGTGCATCGTCTTTCAACAAAAAGCCCGCTTTCATGGCGCGTTCTGTTGCTTTCACCACGGCTTGTACATAACCATCGTGTGAGCCATAGCGCTCTTGCAGCGACAGGCGGGTGTCGCCGTTGGCTTGGCGCTCGGCCGCTGTTTTGGCAAAGGGCACCATGCCGCCCACGTAGTTGCAAATTTCGCCTTTGTGAAATGGGCGTGCGCCATCGGCGGTCACGTTCCAGCCGAGGTAGGTGCCCAGCGGCGCATCCAGCAACACCACGGGCAGGCCACCCAATTCGTTGCCATCGGCATCCACTTTGGGGGCGAACATGGGCAACACTTGTTTGATTTTGGGCGGGGCATTCGTGGGCACACCCGAGCCATCTACCGCCTTGAAGCCAGGGCCCCAGTCGTAGTCGTGCACCGGCATGATGAAGTCACGCTCGGGCACTGTGGGGCGCAGGCCGGGCAAGGTGGGGTATCCCAATGCCGTTTTTTCTGCGATGGCCAGTTGGTTTTTGGCCAAAGTCGGGAATTGGCTGGCGGGTGGCTCTGTGCCTTTCATGACCCAGTTGCGAAAGTGGACGCGCAACGCATTGACGGTTTCTTTGTGCGGCACAGGGTTGGCGGGCAAAAGGCCTTGACCAAAGTTGTTGCCGGGGCACATAGGCCCTTCTTTGGGCAGCCCGACGCCAGGCAGGCTGGAGTCAAAACCACCCCCTGCGCCACCGTGGTTGCTGCTCGCAATGTAATAACGCTTCACGTTCGGTGGCAGCGGCAGGTCTTGCTTGGCGTCTGTCCCAATCCACTCAGGCGTGAGTTTCAAAGCCCAGACTTCGGCCGAGCCAAAGTGCTCCATGATTTTTGGACAGGTGCGCGTTTGGGTGCAGCGGTCCAAGATGCCTGCGGCAGGCGTGCCGCGCACGGGGTCGGGGTGGGGCAGCCACCACTGCGGGCCTTCGCTGCCCGCTTGGTAAAGCTCCAACACGCCATCGGGTTGCGCCCAGCGGAAGTTGAGGGCGATGCGGCGGCCTGCGATGATGGGCCACAAACCTTCATGCACCTGTTTGCCCGCTTCGTCTTGGTTGAAGCCCAGGTGCAGCCAGCCCCGCAGGTAGTTGCCCGATTGCGATACGCCCCGTGCAATGCTGTGCGTGACAGCATTGGCCAGCGGGTTGGGTGTGCCGCTGTCGTCGGCTTTGGCGTGTTTGAAGAACACCGCCACATCGCGCCAAGCGGCAAAGCCAATACCCAAAACATAAGGGTCTTGGGCCGTGAACACCACTTGGTAAAGGCGTTTCGCGTCAAAGCCATTTTTCAGGCAAATCTGTGTGGGGTCGGGTGTGCCCGGAAAGGGGTTTTGCGCATCGCATTTGGCCCAGGCCCAATCGGTGGGCGCGATGGCTTGTTCGTCAAACACTTCGCCGTTCATGTTTTCGCGCCCGCGTGAGACCAGCGTGGCTTTGCCGGTGTCCAAGCTGGCGGGTTTGTAAGGCACGGGGTTGGTTTGCACCATGAGCGGCTGAGAGCCAGGGCCTGAGCGGTTGACGATGCGTGCAAAAACTTGTCCAGAGACTTTGGATCCGTCGGCGTTTTTGGCCACAGGCAACTGCAAAAACTGCAGCCCGTTGATGGTGGCTTGGGGCTTGACCGCCGTGGCACCGGCATTGTCGCCTTGCCATGCACTGGCCAGACCGATGTCACCGTTGGCGAACTCTTGCTCGGCATAGGGGAACACACGTCCGCGGTTGGGCACGTCATGCCACATCAGGCCGCTGGCGTCTTTCAGGTTCACCGGTTTGTAGATGACAAAAGAGGCGATGTAGCGCACTTTGCCGTCGGCATCTTTGGCCAACTCAATGTCTTGGATGATGGCGTTTTGGGCGAGTTTTGGATCGAGTTCACCAAAGGCGCGTCCCGCGACCTGCTCGTACGCGATGCCAGCCGGTTTGCCTGGAACAGCTGCCACAGGGCGGGTGTCGTCGATCACGATGCGTGTGACACGCGCTTGCGCTGAAGGGTTGGCCAAAGCCAACAGGGCTGCGGCCCAAAGGCCTTGACGGAATAAATGAGGCATGGCAACTCCTGTTTGTGCGGTGCACGTTGCATGGATGCTGTCATTCAACCGCATTCTCGGGGGGCCTTCAAGGGTGGAGACCCCCAAGCTGTGCGCGTTTGACGCGGCTTGAGCAACCAAGGTGACATGTGCGTGCTTGGCGCGAGCGATGGCTGATGAGGGGGGTCTCGTTGGCTGTCTCCGTCCTTGTACGATGCACAAAACCTCAAGGCATTTATGACGCTTCCACTTTCCGCATCTTTCAAGCGATTGGCTTGGTCGAATTTGTTGGCCCAATCGGCGGAGCAGCTGAGCTTGGCGGCTGTGCCGATCGTGGCCGTGCTCTTGCTCAAGGCCGGTCCGGGCGAGATCGGCTTGCTCGCGTCCATCCAGTCCTTGCCTTTTTTGTTGCTGGCCATGCCCTTGGGGCTGCTGGCTGACCGCACATCGCGCACGCGCCTCATGGCTTTGGCCGAGGCGCTGCGGGCTTTGGCCTTGCTGCTGCTGTTGGGTTTGATCGTCGCGGGTCAGGTTTCGATTGCGGCTTTGGCGGTGCTGGGTTTCATGGCCGCGGTGGGCACCGTGGCGTTCAGTGTGGCTGCGCCATCTTTGGTGCCGGCCTTGGTGCCGGTCGATGCCTTGGCCCAGGCCAATGGTCGGCTCGAGTTGGCGCGCAGTGCGGCGTTTGCCGCAGGCCCGGCCTTGGCCGGCGCCTTGATTGCATGGACGGGCGCGTCTGCGGCATTTGTGCTGTCGGGCATGTTGTCGGTGGTGGCGGTGTTGTGCCTGCGCGGCATCACCGAACCCACCCGGGCCGCCATGCCCGACAGGCACCCTTTGCTGGAATTGCAAGACGGGGCCAAGTGGGTGTGGCGCAGTGACTATTTGCGCCCCATGATGTTTTGTTCCATCGTCTGGAACATTTCTTGGTTCATGCTGCAAGCCGCCTACGTGCCGTACGCCATCAACGATTTAGGTTTGGACGCCAGCGGCGTGGGCGTGACTTTGGCTTGTTATGGCGTGGGCATGATCTTGGGGTCTTTGCTGGCGCCCCGCGTGGTCAGGCTGCTGCCCTTTGGGCAGGCCACATTGCTCGGGCCTTATTTCTCGGTGCTGGCAGCGCTGACGATGGCGCTGACGCTTTTTTGGCCCCAGGGCTGGTTGGCGGCACTCTCGTATTTCTTGTTTGGCGCGGGTCCCATCATTTGGGTGATCACTTCAACCACCTTGCGTCAAACGGTGACCCCCCGCGCCATGATCGGGCGGGTCTCGTCCATCAACATTGTGGTCAGCACCGGCGCGCGGCCTTTGGGCGCCGCTTTGGGGGGCGTGGTGGGGGTGAGCTTTCCGGTCTCCGTCAGTCTTTGGTGTGTGGTGGCCGGTTTTTTCCTGCAGGCGGCGCTCATCACCGCGTCCAAGCTGCGCACCTTGAAGCGTTTGCCCGATCCTTTGCCGGACTGAGCGCCGCTCTGTGAAAACCCAGCGCGGCAAGGGCGCCGCGCCTACCGCGACACCGTCAGAGCGGCAGGGTCATCAGCGGGATGTCTTTGGCCGTGGCCAGTTTGTCGAGCTGGGCGCGGGTTTGGCTGGCCAAGAAAGCTTCAATGGCCTGGCGTGTGGCGGGCTTGAAGAGGTCTTTGACCGGATGCGCCAGTGCAATGCCCGCTGCTGCGCACAGGCTCATGGCAAAGTGCGGCTCCAGCGCCGCGACGGCCACGCGGCCGTTTTTGCAGGCGTAAATGCGGTAACCCGCGTGTGCGCCACCCACAGCGCCATCGGGTGTGGTCATGCGCAACTGGCGGGGCAGTGCCAGCCAAGCGGCCGCTTCTGACAAAGCCACCTCATGGCGGGTGCCTTGGCCGCTTGTCTTGAGGGTGATGACGGCTTTGAGCGTGGCCTCGCTGGCCATCAACGCACCGCCCATGTCGGCGAACAAACTGGGCGGCAGGTCCATGCCATTGACCAAACCCACCTCGGCTTGGTAGGTGAGGTCGTGGCCAGGAATTTCGGCCAAGGGGCCGGGTGCGCCCACCACTTCGATCAGGCTGAGTGCGGGGTATTGCTTGTGCAGAGCTTTCCAGCCCAACCCTAATTTGTTCAGGGCGGAAGGGCGAAATGAAGTGAGCAGCACGTCGGTCTTGGTCAAGAGCTTGTGCAACTGGGCCTGACCTTTTTCTGTCTTGAGGTCCAGCGTTTGGTGCTTGACGCCTTGGTGCATCAGCTCGTAACCGCTGGGCGTGTAGTGCTGCATCGGGTCGCCAGCAGGCGGGTTGACCTTGGTGCAGCTGGCGCCCATTTGCGCCAAACGCATCAGGGCTGCGGGGCCGGGCAGGTTCAGGGCAAGACTCAAGACGCGCGTGCCGCGCAGGGGTTTGGTGGTGCTCATGGTGCCCCGATTGTAAAAGCCCCCCGCGTACGCAAAGGCATCCCACATCCCCTGCGGTCGCGAGCTGCGCGTTTTGTAGGAGCGAGCCCCTGCTCGGGAAGGGTAGCCGTGGTGGAGGATTCATTCGGCCGCAGGGGCGGCCTCCCACGGAGATTTGATATTGAGCGTTGAGTGAGAGCCCCCCCACAAAGCCTTCAACGGCGTGTTGTGGGAGCGAGCCCCTGCTCGCGAATGTGGGAAGAGGCTCGGCAAGCGCTCGCTCGCAGGTGCAGCAGAACGCAGCGGCTTACTCGCCGAAATTCAGTGGCAAGCCCACATAGTTTTCGGCCATGGTGCGCGAGCCCGCTTCGCTGTGGATCAGGTAGTCGAGTTCAGCGTCTTGGAACTTCTGGCCGATGTCGCCGTTTTCTGGGAAGTGGTGCATCAGGCTGGTGAACCACCAGCTGAAGCGCTCTGCGCGCCAAACGCGGCGCAGGCAGCGCTCTGAATAGGCGTCGATGCCGGCATCGGTTTTGTCGGCATAAAACTCGATGAATGCGGTGGACAGGTACTTGACGTCGGTGGCGGCCAGGTTCAGGCCTTTGGCGCCGGTGGGCGGGACGATGTGCGCGGCGTCGCCTGCCAAGAACATGCGGCCGAAGCGCATCGGCTCGGTCACAAAGCTGCGCAGCGGGGCGATGCTTTTCTCAATGCTCGGGCCTGTCACCAAGTGCTCGCGGGCTTCGGGGTCCAGACGATGGCGCAACTCGGTCCAGAAGGCGTCGTCCGACCATTGCTCGACCTTGTCGGTGGTGGGCACTTGCAGGTAGTAGCGGCTGCGCGTGGCGCTGCGCTGCGAGCACAAGGCAAAACCGCGGGTGCTGTTGGCGTAAATCAGTTCGTGGTGCACGGGCGGTGTGTCCGACAGCACGCCCAGCCAGCCAAAGGGGTAGACCTTCTCGTATTCCTTGATGGCGCTTTTGGGGGCACTGGCGCGGCACACGCCATGAAAACCGTCGCAGCCCGCAATGAAGTCGCATTCGATGGTGTGCAGCTGGCCATTTTTTTCGTAGGTCACGCGGGGTTTTTGGCTGTCAAAGTCGTGCACCTGCACATGGCCTGCCTCGTACACCGTGGGCAAACCTTCTGCCTGGCGGGTGTCCATCAGGTCGCGGGTGACTTCGGTCTGGCCGTACACGATCACTTTTTTGCCGCCGGTGAGGTGGTCCATGTCGACGCGGTGGCGTGCGCCTTTGAACAACAGGTCAAAGCCCGTGTGCACCAAACCTTCTTGGTGCATGCGCTGGCCCACACCGGCTTCGTCCAGCAGGTCCATGGTCACTTGCTCCAGCACGCCTGCGCGGATGCGCGAGAGCACGTAGTCGGGGCTTTGGCGCTCCACGATGATGGCGTCGATGCCCGCCTTGAACAGCAATTGGCCCAGCAGCAGGCCGGAGGGGCCTGCGCCGACGATGGCGACTTGGGTGCGGGTGGTGCTCATGGGTGTCTCCTGGAATCGGTTTTGGCAATGCCGGCCAGCTTAGAGGGCCGGCCCTGTGACAGAGGGGTGTGGCGTTCGAATTTGTGCGATAAGGTGGTTTTTTGTGCGATGATCGCGCAAATCATTCGGCCGCAGGGGCGGCCTCCCACAAAGACCCAAAGGCCTTTGGGGCATCTTTTGTGGGAGCGAGCCCCTGCTCGCGAAGGGTTGAGACACCACTGCAGTCATTCGGCCGCAGGGGCGGCCTCCCACAAAGACCCGAAGGCCTTTGCGGCGTTTTTTGTGGGAGCGAACCCCCGCTCGCGAAGGGTTGAGATACCAGTGCAGTCATTCGGCCGCAGGGGCGGCCTCCCACAAAGACCCGAAGGCCTTTGGGGCGTTTTTTGTGGGAGCGAGCCCCTGCTCGCGAAGGGTTGAGACACCACTGCCAACATTTGCGAGCGGGGGCTCGTGCACACTTTATTGAGTTGACCATGACGATTGCCAAAGCAGATTACATCGAAGGTTTGGCCAAAGGTTTGGCGGTGCTCGAGGCTTTTGACACCGAGCGCCAGCGCTTGAATGCCACCTTGGCCGCGCAGCGAACGGGCATCACGCGGGCCTCGGCCCGTCGGCATTTGCTCACGCTGACCGAGTTGGGCTATCTGGAGACCGATGGCTCGCACTACTGGTTGTCGGCGCGGGTGCTGCGTTTGGCGGGCAGTTACATGGCCACTTCACGCCTGCCCAGAACGCTGCAGCCCACCCTCAACCTGTTGGCCGCGCAGACGCAGGCGGCTTTCAGCGCGGTGGTGCTCGATGGCGATGAGTGCGTGATCGTGGCCCGCAGCGCCGGCGTGGCCGAGCCGGTGCGGCACTTGGCCTATGGCCTGCACCTGGGTGCTCGGTTGCCCGCCCACGCCACCTCCACCGGGCAGGTCTTGCTGGCCAATCTGCCCAAGGCAGACTTTCTGGTGTGGCTCAAAGGCCGGGAGTTGGCCCGCATCACGCCGCAAACCGAGGTGGGTGTGACCCGGTTCAAAGGGCTGATTGAAAAGGTTCGCCAAGACGACCATGCCTTGGCCCGCGACGGCCATGAACTCGGTATCCATGCGCTGGCGGTGCCTCTGCGCAATATGCAGGGCCGCACGCTGGCCGCGCTGAATGTGGTGGGCACGGCCGAGCAGTTGAGTGAAGCCTCTGTGCAGCGCAAGTGGCTGCCCTTGCTGCTCGAGGCGGCGCGGGCCTTGCGGCCTTTGCTGTGATGGCGCGGGTCGATGGCCCCGCAAACATTCGGCCGCAGGGGCGGCCTCCCACGGAGACCCCTTTGTGGAAGGCTCCTACGAAGACCACTTTGTGGGTGGACCTGCGCTGATCTCTTTTGTGGGAGCGAGCCCCTGCTCGCGAATGGTTGTTGTGGCCCCGCAAACATTCGGCCGCAGGGGCGGCCTCCCACTGAGACTACTTTGTGGGCGGACCTGCGCTGATCTCTTTGTGGGAGCGAGCCCCTGCTCGCGAATGGTTGCTGTGGCCCCGTAACGATTCGGCCGCAGGGGCGGTCTCCCACAAAGACCACTTTGTGGAAGGGCGCCCACAGACTTTTGATGAGGCTCAAACGCCCAGATGCTGCTCCAGCACGCTCGGGTCATCCAGCAGGATTTGTGACGAGCCTTCGAACACCACTTGTCCCTTGACCAGGATGATGTTGCGGTCGGTGATCTGGGTGACGTGTTTCCAGTTCTTGTCGACGATGATGGCGCTGATGCCACTCTCTTTGATCAGGCTGCAGATGCGCCAGATGTCTCGGGCGATCAGTGGGGCCAGGCCTTCGGTGGCTTCGTCGAGGATGAGTACATCGGGGTTGGTCATGAGCGCCCGGCCGATGGTGAGCATTTGCTGCTCGCCGCCCGACAGTTGCTGGCCGCCGTGGCCCAGCCGTTCTTTGAGGCGCGGGAAGGTCTCGAGCACGCGCTCATAAGTCCAGTCGCGTTGGCCTTGGGTGCCGGGGCGTGCCGCCATTTGCAGGTTTTCCACCACGCTCAGGTTCCCGAAAATGCCCCGGCCCTCGGGCACGTAGGCGATGCCCATTTGTGCCACTTCAAAAGTGGGGCGAGCGTTCATGCGCTGACCCTTGATGTCCACCGTGCCTGTGCGCGGCGGCACGATGCCCATGAGGGTTTTGAGCAAGGTGCTTTTGCCCATGCCGTTGCGCCCCATGAGGCCAATCGTTTCGCCACGGCCGACAGAAAAGTTCACGTTGCGCAAGATGTGGCTCGCGCCGTAATAGGTGTTCAGGTCTTGGGCCTGGATCAACACATCGCTCATCTCAATGCTCCTCGCCGACTTCTTCGCCCAAGTAGGCTGCCTGCACACCCGCATCGGCGCGCACCGCCGCAGGCGTGCCGCTCGCAATCACTTGACCGTTGACCATCACGGTGAGGTGGTCGGCCAGCGTGAACACGGCGTCCATGTCGTGTTCTACCAGCAAGATGGCGTGTTCTTGTTTGAGGCGCAGCAGCAGCTGCACCATGCGCTCGGCCTCGGCTTGGCCCATGCCCGCCAGCGGTTCGTCGAGCAACAGAACCCGAGGCTCGGTGGCCAGCGTCATGGCGATTTCGAGCTGGCGTTGCTCGCCGTGGCTGGTGGCCCCGGCTTGGGCGTGGCGGCGCTCTTGCAGCCCGGCCAGTTCCATGGCGCGCTCGGCCCGCGCATTCACCGCCTGCATGCGGGCAGCGCTCTGCAACCAGCCCAAGGGGTTGAAGGGGGAGGGCTGCACACGCGATTGCGCGGCCAAGCGCACGTTGTCCCACACGCTGAAGGTGCTGAAGATGTTGGTTTTTTGGTAGCTGCGGCCCAGCCCGTGGCGTGAAATTTTTTCGGGCGTCCAGCCGCTGATGGGGTGCTCGCCCAAAGAGATGCTGCCGCTGGTGGGCGGCAGGTCGCCCGAGAGCAGGTTGGTCAGCGTGGACTTGCCTGCGCCGTTGGGTCCGATGACGGCGTGGATGTGACCGAGCCACAGATCCAGCGAGACGTCGCTGACGGCAGCCAAGCCGCCAAAACGCTTGGTCAAAGCGCGTGCGGACAACAAGACTTGACGCTCAGTCATGGCCCGCCTCCTTGCCTGTAGGGCTGCCGAAAGCGCGGTTGATCAGGCCCAAAATGCCTTTGGGCGCAAAGATGATCAGCGCCACGATGAACAAACCCATCCACATCTGCCAGTGCTTGCCGGTTTTGAAGCCGCCCACATCGGGCAAATCTTTGAACACATGCAGCAAATACTCAAAGCTGAAGGCGCCCACAATGGCCCCTGCAAAATTGCCCATACCCCCCAAAATGACCATCATGATGGCGTGTGCACTCATGTGAAAGCCCATGAGCTCGGGGTTCACGAAACCGGTTTGCGCGGCCCACAAATAGCCGGCCAGGCCCGCCAAGGCCCCGGCCAGCGTGAAGGCCGCCAGCTTGTGGCTGAAGGTGTTGAAGCCCAGCGCCCGCATGCGGTGCTCGTTCACGCGGATGCCCGACAGTGCCCGGCCAAAGGGGCTCCAGAGCAGGCGGCGCAAGAAGACATACACCGCCACCAAGCAGCCCAGTGTGAAGTAATAAAACACCCGCTTGTTTTCCAGATCGATGACGCCCGCATCGGGGCGGAAGTTCAGGAACAAACCGTCCGAGCCGCCCAGCGCCTTGTTGTCAAAGAAGATGTAAAAAATCATCTGCGCAAAGGCCATGGTCACCATGATGAAGTAGATGCCGTGCGTGCGCACCACCAAAAAGCCAATCACCAAGGCCGCCAGCGCAGCGCCTCCTACGGCCAGCGGCAAGCTGGTGAACAAGCCGATGGGCTCGTTTTGCGGCGTGACAAAAGCCAGCACATAACCGGCCAAGCCAAAGTAGGCCGCATGGCCCAGCGACACCAGGCCCGTGACGCCTTGGAGTAAATCGAGGCTCATGGCCAAGATGGCCAGGATCATCATGCGCACGACCATGGCCGTGTAGAAGTCGGTTCCGACAAAGGGAAATGCGGCCAGCGCCGCGAAACCCAGCACCATCACCAACTGGATGCTGCGCGGCAGGGTTTCAAGATGAAGTTGGGGCGTGCTCATGTTCGGGTCTTTTTCATTGCTTGAACAAGCCTTCAGGTTTGTACAGCAGCACAGCGGCCATCAGCACATACACCAGCATGCCCGAGGCTTGGGGCAGCAGCACCTTGCCAAAAGTGTCGACCAGGCCCACCAGCAAGGCGGCAATCAAAGCACCGCGCACCGAGCCGATGCCACCAATCACCACCACCACAAAGCACATGATCAAGACCTGTGAGCCCATATTGGGGTAGACGCTGGACACAGGCGCGGCGATCATGCCGGCGATCGAGGCCAGGCCAATGCCCAGTGCAAACACCACCGAGTGGATGAGCTTGATGTTCACGCCCAGCGATTCGGTCATCTCGCGGTTGAAGGCGCCGGCACGGATCTTCATGCCCAAACGGGTTTTGGAAATCAGCAGGTACAGACCCAGCGCCAGCACCAGGCACACGCCCGACATGAACAGGCGGTACACCGGGTAGGACAGGTTGTCGGTGAGGGGAATGGACGCGGCCAGCAGCTCGGGCACGGGCAGGCCGTGCACGTCGTCGCCCCAGATCATGGAACGCAGCTCTTCAAACACGTAAATCAAACCGAACGTGAGCAACACCTGGTCCAAGTGGTCGCGGTGGTAGAAGTGGCGAAACAGCAGACGCTCGATGAGCAGACCAAAGGCCACCGACAAGGCTGTGCCCACGATGATGGCCAATGTGAAGCTGCCCAGCTGCGCAGCGAGTGACCAGGCCAGGTAAGCCCCCAGCATGTAAAAGCTGCCGTGCGCCAGGTTGACCACGCCCATGATGCCGAAGATCAGCGTCAGGCCCGCTGCCAGCATGAACAACAGCAGCCCGTACTGGACGCTGTTGAGCAGCTGGATCAAAAAATTCACAAAGTCCATCGGGATCACAGTTTGAATGGAGGAGGGGCACGCAGCCCCAAGCCCTGAAGCCAAGCGCCATCAAAAACGGCGGACCGAAATCCGCCGTGTCACGGCTGGCAAGCGGATGGCTGTGGGGCAAGCCCCAGCAACAAGCGCCTGCAGTTTACATGCGGCAACCCGCGCCGGAATCGGCCAATGCCTTGGCCGCAATGCCAATGACTTTGTTCTCTTTGCTCGAGACTTCGCGCAGGTAGATGTCCTGCACAGGGTTGTGCGATTTGCTCATGGTCCACTTGCCGCGTGGGCTGTCGATCACGGCCACTTCCATGGCCTTGATCATGTTGGCCTTTTGGCTCACATCGCCTTTGACGGCGTTGGCGCCTTGCACCAGCAGCAAGCCGGTGTCGTAGCCTTGCACGGCGTACACGTCGGGCTGCATCTTGAACGTTTTGGCGTAATTCAAGCGGAACTCTTTGTTGCGCTTGGTCTCGATGCCGTCACCGTAGTGCAGGGTTGTCAAGACACCGTCGGCCGCTGGGCCTGCGGCGTCCAGCACGCCTTCGGTCAGGAAGCCCGAGCCGTACAGCGGAATCTTGCCCTTGAGGCCGGCAGCGGCGTAGTCGCGCAAGAATTTGGCCGCACCGCCACCTGCAAAGAAGCAGGCCACCGCGTCGGGCTTGAGCGCCGCGATTTCGGTGAGCAGAGCCTGGAACTCGACGTTGGGGAAGGGCAAGCCCAATTCCTTCACGATGGTGCCGCCCGCCTTGGTGTAGCTCTCTTTGAAGCCCTCGAAGGCTTCGTCGCCTGCGGCGTACTTCCAGGTGATCCAGACCGCCTTTTTGTGGCCGCGCTTGACCATGGCTTCGCCCAGCGCCATGGTGGGCTGGCTGTTGGAAAAGCTGGTGCGGAACACGTTGGGGGCGCATTGGGCGCGGGTGGCGATGTGCACGCCCGCGTTGGGGATCAGGTTGATGACGCCGCTTTCGCGGGCCACACGGTGGATGCCCATTTGCACGCCCGAGTGCACGGTGCCGATCAGCACATCGACCTTGTCACGTTGCACCAGCTTGTTGGCGTTTTCGATGGCTTTGGAGGGCTCGGACTCGTCGTCCACCTTGAACCATTCGATTTCGCGGCCACCCAGCTTGCCGCCTTGCTCGTTGATGGCCATGCGCACGCCGTTCTCAATGGCCACCCCCAGTTGGGCAAAAGTGCCGGTGTAGGGCAGCATGAAGCCCACGCGGATCTTGCCGCTTTGCGCTTGGGCACTTTGCGGCACCAACAAACCGGTGGAAGTGGCGCCCAACAGTGCAGCGCCTTGGGTCAATACGGAACGTCGTGAAGTCATACAGGTCTCCATTGGAAATGATGCGGGTGCCCAGAAAAGCACTCGCCTCATTATGGGACAGTCAGACCCCTATTTCCCTAGGGGAATTCATGGGGGTTGTCACCCAAGGGGATGAAAAAACCCGCCTAGAAGGCGGGTTGATTGCTGGGTGTGGGCGTTCAAAAAGAATACTTGAAACCCAGTGAAAACACATTGGCGCTGTTTTGACGGTCGCGGCCCACGGTGCCGTCCAGTTGCAGGCCTTTGGCGATCTCGGTTTTGGCACCGAATTGAACGGTGGGTTTGCCGCCTTCGTCGCCAAAGACTTCGATGTGCGGTGTGACGCCGCCCATTTCGCGCTCAAAAGCCACGCCCCAGCTGTTGTAACTTTTCTCGTCCTTGGGGTTGTGGCGTGTCAAGTTCACGTGCACGGCGCCCAGGGCTGAGTTGCAGGTCAAGATGCCGACCAAGAAGGGGCTGCTGCCCACCGATTTTTCGTGCACGGTACCCAAGGTGCTGGCCACGTTGCAACCATTTTCTTGGCTGGGTGTGATGCGCCACTTGGCTTGAATGGCTTGTTCGGCGTTGCCATTTTTGCGGGCCTTGGCGTAGCTCACGCCGATTTCCACACCCTCAATGGGCGCAAAAGCAGGGGCCACGGTCCAGGTGTCGACCTTGTCGCTGTCGCGGGCCACCCACACTTCGACGTGTCCTGCGCCTTTTTCGTTCACATTGGCGTCGTCCACGGCCAAGGGGCGGCCAGCTTGCGCTGGAATCGCCAGCACGCAAAGGCTCAAGGGCAGGAGGGCGGCGAGGGGGCGTTGGATGAATTTTTTCATGGTGCTTCGTGGATCAGTTGACATCAAATTTGTTGACTTCGTGGCGTGTGGCATCGGCGATTTTCGACAGCTCCATCACCGTGGCCGTGATTTCTTCGGAGGCTGCGGCGTTGCTGCGAGCGATGGCGTCCAAGCTGGTGATGTTGGAGTTGATTTGCTCCACCGCCATGCTTTGCTGCTCCAAAGCCGAAGAGATGCGGTGCAGCATGTTGTCGGTCTCGACCGAGCCTTGCTCGATCTGGTGCATGCCTTGGTTGACTTTCTTGACGGTGGCCACCGCACGTTGGGTCTCGGCCACCGCTTCTTGCACCAAGCGTGCGATTTCTTGCGAGCTCTCGGCGCTGTTGGCGGCCAGTTTGCCCACTTCTTCGGCCACCACCGAGAAGCCTTTGCCATGCTCGCCGGCACGGGCCGCTTCGATGGCGGCATTGAGCGAGAGCAGGTTGGTTTTGTTGGCGATTTTCTCGATCACTTCGGTGATCTTGTTGATCTTTTCCGAGTTCGAGGCGATGGAGCTGACCACTTCCACCATCTGCTCCATCTGCAGCATGCCTTCGCGCATGATGCTCATGGACTCTTGGGACTTCTGGCTGGCAATCGTGGTGTTGCGCGACACATCGCTCACCGCATCGGTGGTTTGACGCACGGCAGACGCCAGTTGCGAGATGGCGTGGGTTTGGTTTTGTGCGCCGTCCGAAATTTGGCCAATCGCCTGGCTGGTTTCATTGGCCGCAGCAGCCACTTGCTGGCTGTTGGTGTTGATGACGCGCATGGCCATCGACAGGGCGTCGAGCGAGCGGTTGATGTTGTCTTTGAGGGTGGCCAATTCGCCCTGGCCTTGTGCATGCACACGCTGGGTGAGGTTGCCATTGGCCACGTGTTGCAGCACGCCAGAGACATTGCCCAGCATGTTGTCCAAAGCCTGCATGGCGTTGGTGGCTTGGGTCATGGCGGCTTTGTACTCGCCCTGTGCATCGGCTTGAACGCGGGTCGAAAAATGGCCGTTTTCCAATGCCGTCATCACCTGGATCAGGCTGCGGGTGGTGTTTTGGATCGCATCGGCCGAGGTGTTGACGGCTTTTTTCATCTCGCCCAGGTCACCCTTGAGGTCGGCGTGGATGCGGGGGGTGAAATTGCCCACCGCCAAGGCGTTGACGACTTGGTTGACCTCGCCCACGGCCGATTGCTGCGAGGCAATCATGCGGTTGATGGCGTCGGCCGTGCGACCGACCTCGTCGTCTTGGGTCACATCGATGCGCACCGAAAAGTTGCCGGTTTTTTCAATCGTGCCGACCGCCTCTTGCACTTTGGCCAGAGGCTGCGTGATCGAGCGGATGATGGACAGGGCCAGCCACAAACCACCCAGCAAGCCTGCAACGATCAAGCCGATGGTCAGGTTGCGGTTGAATTCGTAGGCGTCTTCGGCCAGCAAATACTCATTGTTGGCTTCGGTCAGCTGGGCTTCAATGAACTCCGACAAGTGTTCAATCAACTCTTCCACCGCTGGGAAAAGTTGTTTGTCAGAAAAAGAGGCCAAATCCGAGCGCTCTTGGTCGACGTAAATCGTGTTCAGTTGGTCCAGCAGCGTGTTGACTTTGTCAAAAGACGCTTCAATTTTGGTGACCAGTTTTTTCTCTTCGCCCACAAAGTCGTCAGTGGGGTGCGCAGCCCATTTGTCTTTGACCGTCTGACGGGATTTGACCAAGTCTTTCTGGGCATCCTCCCAAGACATCTGACGTGAACGGACTTTCATCGCGCCGTCCAGAACGTGCAGGGTGTACTGGTCAGAGATGATCTTCAGGTCACGCAAATGGACCAAATGGTCGGTGTTGACAAAGTTGAAGCTGGCGATGGCCTGGGTCATGCCGCGCAGCCCCACCACGCCCACCACCACCGAGACCAAGCTGATGCAAATCACCAGCATAAAGAGCCGAAGAGAGACCGAGAGGTTTTTAAGCATGACCATGGAGCCCACAAATGATTTAATTCATTCTAACCAACTATTGTTGGTATTAGTGGTTTTATCAAATGCTGAGATTGGATTCTGTTGGCGGGTCAATGGGTTCTAAAGTGCTCATTTTGGAGCGCCCGGTTGAGTTGCCACAGGCCTGCTGGCCTTAAAGCTGGGGGCTCAAGTTGAATTGGCGCACACCCAACTCGTCCATTTGCCTTTGCTCGTAGCGCAGCACATCTTTGGCCACCGCTTTGGCGTCTTGTTCGGCCAGCGAGGTCATCTTGTGCAGTTCGACCTCGGCCAACACCCTTTTTTTGCGCATTTGGCTCAAGGTGGCTTGGGCTTTGCTCAGGTCCAGCACCACCCTTTGCTGCAAAGTGAGCAGTTGCGCCATGAACTGTCGGTGGTTCATGCTCGCTTGCATGCCCATGACCGGGGTCGTGCTTTGGGTTTCCTGCAGGCGGTATTCGTCGTACAGCGCGCACAAGCGGGCGTGGCTGGCTTGCAGTTGTTCCACGCGGGCGAGGGCTTGGGCAATGTCGGCCTGGGCTTCGTTGACCGCATCTTGGGCTTTGCGAACCAGTACGGGCCAGCAGTTTCGAGCTTGTCTCATGGGGTAGGCCTTGGTGGGGTCAGACCGACATCAGGCTTTGGACTTCGTGGCGCGTGGCCGCGACGTCCTGGCCTGTGTGCATGTCTTGTTGCAGAAAATGTTCCATCGACGTGCGCAAACGGATGGCTTGGTCCAGGTCGGGGTTGCTGCCCGCTTCGTAGGCGCCCACCTGGATCAGGTCTTGGTTTTGTTGGTACAGCGACCACAGGCGCCGAAACCGGTTGGCCAGCTTTTGGTCTTCGGGCGAGAGCAGGTTTTGCATCACCCGAGAGATCGAGCCGTTCAGGTCAATGGCGGGGTAGTGGGCGGCATCGGCCAGTTTGCGCGAGAGCATGACTTGGCCGTCGAGCGAGGCGCGGGCGATGTCCACAATCGGGTCGTTGGCGTCATCGCCTTCGGCCAGCACGGTGTAAATGGCGGTGATGGAGCCCACGCCGTGGCGGCCCACACCTGCGCGTTCGATCAAGTTGGGCAGCAGCGCAAACACCGAGGGCGGGTAGCCCTTGGCGGTGGGGGGCTCACCGACGGCCAGACCAATTTCGCGTTGCGCATGCGCCACGCGGGTCAGGCTGTCCACCAGCATCAAGACGTTCTTGCCCTGATCGCGGAAATATTCGGCAATGACGTGCGTCATGTGGGTGGCTTTGAGGCGCAACACCGGCGACTCGTTGGCCGGGGCGGCGATCAACACCGACTTGGCCAGCCCGACGGGGCCCAAGGATTCCTCAATGAACGCTTGCACCTCGCGGCCGCGTTCGCCAATGAGGCCAATGACCACCACGTCGGCTTCGGTAAAGCGCGTCATCATGCCCAGCAACACGCTTTTGCCGACCCCTGAGCCGGCCACCAGGCCCAAGCGCTGCCCGCGGCCGATGGTCAGCATGCCGTTGATGGCTTTGACGCCCACGTCCAAAATCTCCCGGATCGGGCCACGTTCCATCGGGTTGATGGGGCGGCCTTGCAGGCTGAGCACATCGGTGCAGACCGGGGCCGGGCGGCCGTCCAGGGGCTGGCCCCGTCCATCCAGAACGCGTCCGAGCAACTCAGGCCCCAAAGACACCTGCGAGGTGTGGCTGAGCACCGACACTTTGGCCCCAGGCCCAATGCCTTGGGGTTCGGTGAAGGGCAGGAGGTAGAGCGTGTCGTCATTGAATCCGACGACTTCGGCCTCGACCCGGTGGCCAAACTGCCCCACCACTTCGCAGCAAGCGCCCAGCGGGGCCATGAGGCCACGCGTTTCCAAACGCATGCCGACCAGGCGGACCAAGGTGCCATTGCGTTGGGGTTCGGGGGCATGCAGGTCGCCAATCAGTTGGCTGACTTCTGCGTCAAAGTTCATCATGGGTGTCGTCTAAGGTGGGGGGCGCGGGTTGTGAAGGCGATGCCGTTTTGATGTCAGAGTCCTCGACGTCTTCCACGTCCACCAGCTGGCGGCTCCAGTCGCGGCTGGGGGTGTCGGCGGGCATGGCCTCGGCACGGTCTTTGACCAACGAGGATTGCTGCATCCAGGCTTCTGGCTGGGCCAACAAACGCCGAGCCAGGGGCTCCAGGCGGTTTTCAATCAGGTCCTGCACCACGCTGTCTTGCACCCGCACCCGCACACTGCCGGGACGCAGCAGGGTGTCGGCTTCGAGCTGCATGTGGTCGGTGACCGATTTGCCCATCTCTTTCAAGCGCTCCAGATCTTCAGGGTGCACGCTCACATGGACAGGCTCCACCGTGTGGTCCAGTTGCTGAATGCAGGCTTGCACCAGGTTGTGAATGGCTTGCCCTGACAGTTGCAACTCTGCCCGCACCAGCTGCTCTGCGAGGTGCAAAGACAAGCGTTTGAGGGGTTCAAAAAACCGCTGTGGGTCTTGGCTGATGCTGCGCAACTCGATGCCCAGGTGGCGCACGATCTCGCGTTCTTTGCTTCGCTCGGCCTCGTATTCGTCACGCACCTTGGCTTGGCCTTCGAGCAGGCCGCGTTGGTAGGACTCTTCACGCAAAGCGTCGAGAGCGGCTTCGCTCCACTGAGATTCGGGCCCGGTGGTGTCCAAGTCGCCTTCGGTCTCGGCCGCAGTGGCCTCGGCGCTCAGGTCTGAGGGCTCGGCCTCGGGGGTGCCCGGCTCCTGCGTCAAACCCTCGGTCGGCTCGATTTTTTCGGCCACACGCCAAGGGCCAAATGAACGGGCAGAGGCCTCGTCCCATTGGGTGCGCAAGAACCTGGGCGCTTGGACCTTGCTGTTGAGCAAGGGGTTGATGCTCCAGACGGCAGGCTCCTCGTGCAGGTCAGACAAAGCCATCGCCGCCTCCAGCCAACACCAGCTCGCCCGCATCGGACAGCTTGCGTGCCAAACGCATGACGTTCTTCTGTGCTTCTTCCACTTCGGTGATGCGCAGCGGGCCCTTGCTCTCCATGTCGTCCACAAACATGACGCGGGCACGGGCCGACATGTTGTCGAGGAACTTGTCCTTGACGAAGTCGGGGGCGCCCTTCAGGGCCACCATCAAGAGGTCGGGCTCGGCCGTGCGCATGATGGCCTGGATACCGCGGTTGTCCACGCTCACCAGGTTTTCGAAGGTGAACATATTGTCCTGAATGCGTTGCATCAGGTCGCCGTCGATCTGCGACAAGCCCGCCATGATGGAGGACTCCAACTCGACTTTCACCGAGTTCATGATCTGCGCTGCGGCCTTGATGCCGCCGAAGCTTGACGACTTGGAAGACGAGTTCGAGGCGAACTGCTTCATCATGATCTGCTCCAACTCCTCCATGGCCGACGGTTGCACCGTCTCCAGGCTGGCAATGCGCTGGATGATTTCGGGGCGCGAGTCACTGGGCAAGAAGTTCAGCACGTCAGCCGCCACCGTGTAATCCAAAACCGACAAGATGATGGCCACCACCTGGGGGTGTTCGCCGCGGATCATCTCGGCGATCGAGCGGGCGTCCATCCACTTCAAAATTTCCAAGCCCTTGCTGCCCTGGCCCGGCATGATGCGGCTGAGCACCGAGGCCGCTTTGTCGTCACCCAGCGCACGTTTGAGCACTTTTTCGACATAGTCGCCCGTGCCCAAGCCCAGGCTGGTTTGCTTTTTCAGCATGGTGACGAACTCGTCGAGCACGATGTTCACCGCTTCTTGTGACAAATCCGACACCGACACCATCGCGGCGCCCAGTGATTGGACTTCTTTCGGGTTCATGAAGCGGATGATTTCCGAGGCTTGCTGCTCGCCGAGCAAAAGCATCAGAACGGCAGCGCGTTGCGTCCCGGTGAGTTCGGCCAACTCTTTGGCCAACTCATCGGTCATGGGGATGGGGGCATTGGCCAAGGGGGCAGCAGGAGCGCCTGCTGCTTTGTCATCTGGTTTTTGGGTCGCCATGATCGTTGTTCCTGTTTGAAGCTCAATTGACCTTGATCATGCCCTTGAGCACGTTGGCCACACGGCCTGAGTCTTCGGCCACCAGCATTCGGATGAGGGCCACTTTGTCGTCGTAGGTGTTGGCGGTGTCCAGCATGTCCATGGAAATGCTCGACTTTTTGGGCTTGAGCTTGGCTTTGATCTCTTGCAAGCTGTCGCCTTCGCCAATCTGGATCATGCGCATGTCGTCTTCGCTCAACTCGCCGTCGCTGAGCGCTGCCTTGGCTTGTTCCGCCTCTGCCACATGGTCCGCATAGATGTTGCGCATGATGGGGCGAATCACAATGAACATGAACACAATGAAGCTGACGGCGAGCAAAGCGCTCTTGATGCCTGTCTGCACGATGTCTTCCAGGTACCAAGGAATGGTTTCCAGGCTGGCTGGTGCTTCAAACTTGGCCGGCACCACCGACACGTTGTCGCCGCGCTGTTGGTCAAAACCCACCACGCCACGCACCACTTGCAGCATTTGCTCCAACTCTTGCGGTGTGTAGGCCACGGTTGTGGGGGCGTTGGGCACCACGGGGGCGTCTTTGGCGGGCGGTGGCGCAGGGCGTTCGTTCACCACCACGGCCACGCTGATTTTCATCACACCCCCGGTGGCGTTGCGCACATGGCGCACCGTGCGGTCGAGCTCAAAATTGCGCGTTGATCGGCTGCTGAGCTTGCTGCCCGATTCGCCTTGGCCTTTGTTGGCGTCGGCTGTCGTGGTGTCGGTGGTGGTGGGGGCCACTGGGGCGGTGTTGGACAAAGAGCCCGGCACACCTTCGGCCGATTTGGCCGCAGCGCGGTCTTCGGCCAGCACCTCGGAGCGGGTGCGGGGGCCTTTGTCGCGGTTGTCAAAGTCTTCGGTGGTGCTCTCGATCTGGGTGAAGTCCAGCGACAGGTTCACCTGCGAGCGCACATTGGATTCACCCACCATGGGTGCCAAAATTTGCATGATGCGGTTGCGGTACACCTCTTCGAGCTGCTGCTTGTGCTGCTCTTGGGCCGAGGTCAAACCGAGTTTTTGCTCGGTGGCCGACTCGGTCATCAGTTTGCCCACGTTGTCGACCACGGTCACATGGTCGGGTGACAAATAAGGCACGCTGGACGACACCAGGTGAACAATGGCTTGCACTTGCGAAGCCGAGACCGCACGGCCTGGGTAGGGGGCCAACACCACGGAAGCTTTGGGCGGTGTGCGATCGCGCACAAACACGCTTTGTTTGGGGGTGGCCAGGTGCACGCGGGCGCTTTGCACGCTGCCAATTTGCATGATGCTGCGGGCCAGCTCTTGTTCCATCGCCGCGTTGACCTTGACCTGTTCCATGAACTGGCTGGTGGTCATGGACGACTGCTCTTTCAGGCCATCCAAGCCGGTGGCGCCCGCTTTGGGCAAACCTTGCGAGGCCAAGAAGATGCGCGCCTCGTGAAAGCGGGTGCTGGGCACGGTCAACTGGCCTGTGGCCGGGTCAATTTTGGGGCTGAAGTCGGCGGTCTTGAGCGACTCAAAAGCCTTTTGCTGGTCGGCCTCTTGCAGACCCGGCATGACGGGGCGGTAAGGCACCACGTTCATCCAGGCGTAGATCAAGCCAAAAATCACCACGACCACCAGCATGATGATCAAGGGCAAGACCTTGCGCACCGAGGGCTGGTTGATCACTTGCGTGAACGAATCCGACATGCCCTTGGTGCTCCAGGGGCTCAGGCTCGTGCCTGTGCCCGTGGCTTTGCCGTCCTTGTCGGGCGCACCCGGCACGGTGGCCAAACTGCTGCCACCAGTGGTGGCGGGTAAGTTGTCAGACCCTTGGGGGGTGGTCATCACCCCGGTGTTCATTGTTGCGATTGCTGCAGCCATGTTGGTTCTTCTTTAATTTGGGAGGGTCAGACTGGCATGTTCAGGATGTCTTCGTAAGCCTTGAGCACCTTGTTGCGAACTTGCAAGGTGGCTTCAAAGGCCAAGGAAGATTTCTGCATGCCCAGCACCACGTCGGTCAGCGCCATGTTTTCGCCGCGGTCAAAGGCAGCCCGCATGTCAGACGACTGGACCTGCAATTGGTTCACTTGCCCGAGGGCGCCGGAGACCAGGTCGGAGAAGCCTGTTTTCTGTACACCGCCGGTCACGCCGTTTGGGGCACCGCCCAACTCGGTGGCACCGGGCATGCCCAGGGATTGGCCAGCCGCTTCGTTTTGGTGGCTGCGCAGGGTTTGCAGCATCGACTGGATGCTGGCAGGGGAAATGGCTTTGTCGATCATGCGGGTCTCCTTCAGCAGGCCGCGGTGGCCATGCCCAAGCCGTGTTCACGCAGCTGCGCGAGTTTGTAGCGCAAGGTCCGTGGGCTGATGCCCAGAACCTTGGCGGCTTCTGTTTTGCTGGGCGTGTTGGCCAGGGTGGCCATGATGACTTGGTGCTCGTTCATGCGGGCTGCGCTGTTCAGGTCAATCGCCTGCGGCATGTCTTCTGGCGTGGCACGGGGCATGGCGCTTGTCAGGTCTGACAGGACCGGCTGCGCGCTCAGGGCGGTGGCGGGCGTCAGGGCGGGGGCTGCGGCCACGGCCGCTGCGGTCAGCCAATCGTCAAACATCAGGTGCGCGGGGGTGACCACATGGTCGGCGCACAACACCATGGCACGGCGCATCACGTTTTCAAGCTCGCGCACATTGCCAGGCCAGGGGTATTGCAGCAACTGCGCTTGGGCCTGCGGCAACAACTGCCAAGGCTTTTTGTCGTGTTGCAACAAGCACTGCATGGCCAAGGGGATGATGTCGCCCGGGCGCTCGGCCAGGGGCAGCAAACGCATGCGGAAGGTGGCAATGCGGTAGTACAGGTCTTCGCGGAACTCGCGCTCGGCGATGGCTTTTTTCAGGTCTTTGTTGGTGGCCGCGACGATGCGCACGTTCAGTTGGATGGTGGTTTGGCCCCCCAGGCGGGTGAGCTGGCGCTCTTGCAGCACGCGCAGCAGCTTGCTTTGCAGGTGCATGGGCATCTCGCCAATCTCGTCCAGGAACAAGGTGCCGCCTTGGGCTTGCTCGAACAAACCTTTTTGCTCACGGTGCGCGCCCGTGAACGCGCCTTTTTCGTGGCCAAACAACATGTCTTCGATCAGGTTTTCGGGCATGGCCGCACAGTTCAGCGCCACAAAGGGGCCTTGCGCCCGGCCCGAGGCCTCATGCAACACGCGGGCGAGCACTTCTTTGCCGGAGCCGGTGGGGCCCACCAGCAGGGCGGTCACATCGGCTTGGGCCACTTTTTGGGCCAAGGCCAAGAGGTGTTGGCTGGCCGGGTCGACAAACACCACGTTGCGCACAGGCTGGGGCGTCAAGCGGGTCGCTGTTGGGTTGAGCTGGTTGTGCAAGCGCAGCCAAGAGGCTTGGCGCACATCGTGGTTGGACAGCACCGTCAGGGCGCTGGCTTGGGTGGCTTCCACGGCCAGGTCGAATTCTTGGCGATCGACGCGGCACACCACGGGGGTGCTCAGGCCAGCGTCTTGCAACAGTTGTTGAACCGCTTTGAGCCGGGTCACGTCGGCCGTGAGGTGCAGCACCACCATGGCCGCATCGGCGGCATGGGCGAGCAAGTTGTCCAGGGTGTTGACGGGCATCACCGCCCAGCCGCTGACCTGCAACGCTTGGCTGTGCTCGGGGCTCAGGGCGGCTTCGGGGTCCAGCCAAAGGGCCAGGGGGTTGGTCGAGGGTTGTGACTTCACGGTGTTGGTCTCATGTTCAGATGAGACTAACTAAGCAACCCTTGTGCCAGTTTAAATATGAATCTCTAGAGGTCTAAAAAATATCAAAATGAATACTTTGATATTTTTATTGGTATGGGGAAATTGACAGGGGCTTGACGGAAGATTGACAGCCGCAAATCAAGCTTTGGCGGGCGTTTCTTTGGGCGAAAACAGGCGGCAAAACTGCCCGTCAACGCGCAGCACTTCGAGCGAAGGCAACAGGCGTGACTGAAAGCCCATGCTGCGGCAAGCATAAGGCGAAGAGGGGATGTGGGTGATCGCAAAATGCCGGCAATGCCAGCAGTTGGGGCCACGGGTGGGCTGATCAGCCAGGGTGGACATGGGGCTTCAAGACAGGGAGGGCTTCGATCCAGCGGCGAGAGTCTCGCAGGCTCAGTCTTGCAGCATGTCGAGCACGGCTTGCCGGTTCAGCGGCGCGAAGGTTTTGGCGGCTTGCGCGGGTGCCGATTGGATGCGTTGTGCCGCCCAATGGCTTTGAGCCTGGGCGCACATGGACAAAATAAACTGCCGTGTTTTCCGGTCAGTGCAAGGTGAAAGTGTTCGCATTCAATGGCCCACTTAACCTTGCAAGAGCTTCAGCACCGTTTGTGGCTGCTGGTTCGCTTGGGCCAACATGGCGGTCGCGGCTTGCGAGATGATTTGCGTGCGGGCCAACTCGCTGCTGGACTTGGCGTAATCCGCGTCCATGATTCGGCTGCGTGACTCGGAGGTGTTGAGGGACACGTTGGCCAAGTTGTCGACCGCGTAGTTCAAGCGGTTGATCGTGGCACCCAGACTGGCGCGCTCGGTGTTGATGCGGTTGATCGCGATATCCAGCTGAAGCAGGGAGGTGTTGGCGCCGGTGTTGTTCAAGATGTCCAAAGCCCTCAGATTCGTCAAGGCACCATCGTCTTTGGTCAAAGTGACGGTGGACGCTGTCGTGAAACCGGTGCCCGCAGTGGCGGCCGTAAATGTCAAAACATTGTTGGTTCGCGTCACACCAGCAGTACCCATCGGTGTGTCAGCGGCCGTGAGCAGTTTGGCGGCAATGCTTGCCAGATTCGTGTCGTTGTTTGGACTTGCCAAATCCGCTTCTAAAACGGTGTAAGTTTTTGTCTCACCGCCCGCTGTGAAGGAGACCACATCCCCAGCAAAATACTGCCCGCTCAGGGTCAGTGTTGACACTTGCGCTTGTGCAGCGATTGCGGGAGGGCCTGTGACAGCCACAACGTTGGGCGTGGTGGTCTCAAACTTTGTCGCGCCGGGATCGGCTCGAAACCCGATGTCTGCCACCGTGTGTGTGATGATTTGCCCGTTGTTGGCGCCCACTTGAAACTCAAACTTACCGACCGTGCCGTCGTCGTTGACCGTGGTGCCATTCAAAAAGGCCATCCCGTTCCACTCGGTGGTGTCGGTGATGCGGTTGACTTCGGTTTTGAGTTGTTGGAACTCCAGGTCCATATACCCGCGGTCCAGCGCTGTGTAGGTGTCGTTGGAAGATTGAACGGCCAACTCACGCATGCGCTGCAGCATGTTGGTCATCTCGATCATCGCGCCTTCCGTGGTCTGCAACATCGACACCGCGTCGTTGCCGTTGCGCACCGCTTGGTCCAAACCTGTGATTTGTGCGGTCATGCGCGAGGAAATGGCCAAACCTGCGGCATCGTCCTTGGCGGAGTTGATGCGCTTGCCGGTTGACAATTGCTGCATGGCATCGGCCAAATCGCGGTTGTTTTTGACCATCGCGTTTTGCGAAACCAAGGATTTGATGTTGGTGTTGATGACGGACATGGTGGTGACTCTTTAAGTAAGTGTTTGAGACAAGAAGGCTCTGAAGGGGGGGCTCAGTGCAGCTGCACCGAAGCGGCCAGGGGCACTTGTTCGAAAACCAGTTTCTGAATTGCCAAAAACTCGTCATTCAAAGTGGTGTCGTTGGGGTAAGCGGCCATGGCTTGCTTGGCGACTTGCAATGCCTTGACATGCTCAAACTGGCAGCGCAGAACGCGGATCAGATGACGCCATGTGAAGGGTGTGGTGGCTGCGCCTTGTGTCTCCACCAGTTTGCGCAGGTGCTCTTCGGCCGTGGTCCAGTCTTTTTGGATTTCGGCCAGCAAAGCACTGATGGACAGGATGTCTTCGCTCTCGGGGTACAGGCTCTGACCCGCAGCGGCCAAGGCGTTGGCCAAGTCGATCCGGTCAGCGGCCACCAGGTCGGCCAAGGTTTGCCGAATTTCAGCGGCAGAGAACTGCGACACGACCCGCATGCTGGGCATTTGCCCCATAACGGCTTGTGACAGCATGGCTTGGTAAAGGGATGTCATATGCAGTCTCCTGAATGAAAGTGTCAAAATTTCGGTGGCACAGCGCCAAAACCGAGGATGAACACTTCTAAGCAAACCGCGTGCCAGCTTTTCTTTAGCCTATTTCCGACTTTTTTTCAAATATATTGACGCTGTCGCCTCTCAAGAACCCGTTCGAGCTGTCGAAAGCATGACATTGGGGCGGGATAGGGCCTGAGGCTTGCCGCTGCCACTTGCCGCTTGGCAAAGTCTTGCCGCCCATGCCGGCGGGCGAAAAAAAACGGCCCCCTCTGTTCAGAGGGGGCCGCGGGTGTCGGCGAAATGATGGTTGCTAGCAATCAGGGTCGCGGCGCGACCCCGTCGCTCAAGCCACTTTCAAAGCGGGCTTCACACTGATGCGCTGCAAAGAGGCAAACTCCTCTTGCAGTTGCGCGTCTTTGGGGTGCGTTGCCAAACCTTGCGCAGCAGCGGTCATGGCGCGGGCGTCGTCGCCCATGCAACGCAGCACACGCACCCATTGGCCCCAGGTCATGGCGGGAGCGGTGTGCCCTTGCAGGCTGATCAATTTCTCCAGCACCGCACTGGCCTCAGGCCAATCTTGCCGAACTTGTGTGACCAGAGCCCGGATGACCAGAATGTCTTCGCTTTGAGGAAATCGGCGAAGGGCCTCGTGTGACAAGCTGTCGGCTTCCGTCAAACGGTTTTGACCCACCAAGTCGGCAATCGATTGACGGATTTTGGTCGGGCTCAGCTCTTGGCTTGCACTGGTCAACAGGGCAGAGTAGGTCGTTTTGCCCAGAAAGTCGGTTGCGGCTTGCAGCATGCGTAGCTCCTTGATGTGATCGGCAACATTTCGCCGTTGGGGAATTCTTCATACATCTAAGCAATTTGTGGGCCTGCGTTGCTTAGGTGTATCCGTGAATTCAAATAAGTCTTTAAGTGAAACTGAACTTAATGATTTTTTGACTGATATCAGTGAGATCAATTCATGGGATTAAAGTGGATAGAGGTAATGATTTTAAGATTAAGATTCGGAAAATTTAAATTACCTTAATCTGTTATGCTGAATGTCCCGCACAGGGTGTCAATTGATTTTATATTTGGATATTTTAAATATAGTTTATTGAGGCTTTTTAAGAAATCTTCCGGTAAAATAAAATCATTTATCGAGTTGTGAAATAAAGGGACGTCAATAATTTTGGCTTGATATTGATTTGATTTATTTTTCGATTGGAAGCAAAGTTCTGTACCCCAGAGATGCCAGCCCATATTGGGATCAATCGCCACATTGGCATCTTCATGCAAGGCGACAGCAAATTCATCTATAGAGCAGGCATTGTTTGCAGCACCATTGTTGAATAAATTTTTTCTGTCAATTAAAAGTCCGGATTTTGAAATTTTTCCATTGGCATCTATTTTCATGCCAGCAAATCCCACTGGATGTTGCGTAATATTTTGCGATGATAGTTTTCCCAAATTTCGGCCAATAGCCATTCCAGTACCCGTTGGAAAATAGACATCTTGATGGACCAAAATTTTCCAAGGATGGCTAGATTTTTGTGCCCCTGTTTGGTATGCATCAGCTGCACTGGTTGCATTAAATACAGGAATAATTTCAGCATTGATCTCTTTCAGACCAGGAGATCGAAGTATATTCAAGTCATATTGCCATGGTTTATTGACTGGAACAATAATACTAAAGGAGGCTGTTGGGCCTGGTTTTTCGAAAATGGTGAGTGGCCATTTTTCGCACTTAATGATCATTTGATAAAGACTAAGTTGATCGATGGCCGTAACGCGTGGTATTCCGAGGGTTTTGGCTGAATTAACTATTGACTCCATGAATGCATCAGTTCGTGTAGGCGTATCATAACGGTCAATGATGTCAGGTAACCATCCTGAATTCAAAAACGTTTTTATGGCTGATGCTGCAGAAAAAAGGCGTGTATGGGTTTTATCCAAAAGGCCCATTTCATCATAGGAAAAATCACCGGATAAAAGCCTTTCTACAATACTGATGTGAGCAGTATTGGGGATGCAGCAAATCAATGAAACGGTTGGTAGACTTAAATCGTAAATTCTATCTAATAGATCTTCTGGATTTTTTAAATGTTCTAAAAGATCGCCAATAACAATTACGTCAAAATTTTTACCAATATTATCTAAATCATCAGAGTCAATATTGATTTCATACGTTTCATCAAGATGTTTGGATGCCTCTGAAATTGCCTTTTTGCTGATATCAATGCCTACCCAGTGGGTGTTTTTATTAAATTCTTTATAGCGCCGACCTAATTTACCGTTGGCACAACCCAACTCCAATACCTTCATTGCATTTTTTGGTATGGATTCAAGTAGTTTGATGTTCAGGCCATCATAGTAAGAGCTCATTTTTTTCTTTCAACTATATGAATTAAAAATATCATCTGGCACCGAACCAAAGTCGGATTGTGTCAGTCTTGCTATTGTTCGTTCATGTGGTGTGGTACAGATTTTTTTCAGTCGTACTTTCATGAAGGCAGCTTGGTTTTCTTCACACGCCTTCAAATCAATGTCAAGCCATTGAAATAACACGATCTCGAATCTGTGTTCGAACCAACCCATATACCAAAACCAACTTGTGTAATAAGCCCAAGAATTGATATTCATTGCACGCAAATGAGTAGGGTCCTGCCAAGCGGTTGTTGATTTTTCATACGGGACCTCTAATTCAAATTCACCATCCTCTTTGAGTAGTGCTAAAAGGTTGGTCATCAAGCAAGGAAGATCCGGCACATGTTCGAGTACGTTATTGGCATAAATCGTGTGCAGGCTGTTTTTTTCTAAAACGACTGTACCGCCACCCAGGGTTCTGGCTTCTATCGGGAATTTAACCTCTTGACTCAGATCGATGACCAAGTCGGGATGTGCTCTGGCAATGATGTCTACATTCAACCAGCCAAGTTTGTAGTCTTTGCCCGAACCGAGATTCATTTGGGTCGGCCGCCAAACTTGGTCAGCTTTTCCCTTTCCGTCTATATCCCAAAGAGCTTGGCAGTAGTCGTGGGTTATTTTCCAGGACTCGCTTGCATCGGTTTCTCTAAAGGCCTGCAATTGCTCCAGAGCCTGTTGCTGCCACTTGGGTGTCAAGAACTCGTTGGCAAAGAAGTTTTCCAGCTCGTCGTCGCTCACCCACCTCACTGCCTTTTCAAAAGCGGGTGGAGGGGTGGTGAGATCTGTACGCTCTGAAATGACCGGAGTGCCCATCGACAACGTGTGAAAGGCGCGAGCCTGTTCGAAACGACTGCTTTCATAAAAGTGGCAATTGAAAACGGCTTTGGACTGCCGAATGAATTGGTCGCGCTCTTCGCTGAACAACGGTTGGTCAAAGCGAGAGACGCTCCATCCGCAGGCTTCGATGCGATCAATAATGGCATGCCTGCGTTCGTTGATGCCGCCAAAAAATAACAAATCGATGGGGCGATCTTCAAGGGGAAGCATTTCTGCTTGGTACAAGTAGGGGGCAAACTGAAATGACACGATTGGAATGTCACCCACTTTGCAGCCGTAGGCGGCCAGGTTGCGTGAGTCGTAGTCCATCACAGCCGATGAACTCAGCAGCTCAATGTAAGCCTTGCTGACGATGGCACCACCTTCGCCCAATTGCTCCAGATTGAAGAAAACACAGGTGAATCGCTGTTTGAGCTGCGCTGGAAAGCCCAAATGTGCGCCAAAGATGATGTTGATAGCATCTTCGCGAAGCCTGTTTTTCCCAATCGTCACCTCAGCACCAAGTTGGCGGAACTGGTGGCGGGCAAAACGTGCCTGATCTAAAAATCCAAGGGAGTGGATATAGCCCGAGGGTTGAATGATGCACAAGTGTATGTGTTGGGGCATGTCGCTGATCAATCCAAAAATTTCAACAAACTAAGCAAAAGTTGTGCCAGAAAATTTAGTGAAAAGCCGACACTCTTCAAAGGCGTGGTGATTTATTTCCTCTTGTGCTTGAAAAATCCATGAGTTTTTGCAAATTAAATATCTGTTGATGACTTACATATAAAATCTATTTTTTCACGGTTTTCCTCAAAATTTTTATGTGCACTGATAAGGGCTTTTTCGAAATAAGTTGTATATTTTTTAATATCATACAAAGGGCCATTTCTGATGCCGGATTTGACTGTTTTTTTCAAAAAGCCAAGGTATTCAGTGTCATTGTAAATTCGCATGGCTAATTTGTAGTAGTCTTCATCAGTCCCCACGATCAGTTCTTCTGCGCCAACAGCGGTCAAAATGCTGCCTGCGACCCTGCTTGCAAAAGTTTGGCCAGACCGTGTGAGCAGAGGTACGCCCGCCCACAATGCATCCGACGCTGTTGTGTGAGCATTGCATGGAAAGCTATCCAGAAATAAATCCGCATGGCTCAAGCGTTCAAGATGTGCAGCTTCGGGTAAAAAATCGGCAAAAATTATTCGGCTTGAATCGATGCCGGCCTCAGCTGCATATCGATGCAAATTAAACTGAGCTTTTTCTGTGGATTTCAAAAGCCACAGCACACTGTCAGGTGCATCTTGAAGTATTTTCATCCATAATTTGAATTGTGATGGGGTGATTTTGTAAGCGTTATTGAAACTGCAGAATATGAATTTTTCAGGAGGAAGTTCAGACGGATGTTTTGACTGACCGTGTGGTTTGGGTCGCCCCGGATGGTTCGGTTGATAACAATCCGGCATGAAAATAATTTTTTCAGAAAAACATGCTCTATTTTCATCGGTGATCGTATAGGGATCTGCGATCATGTAATCAATGAAATCAGCGCCCATACTGCCAGGAAATCCAAGAAAATTAATTTGAACCGGTGCGGCTCTTTCTGCAAAAATGGCAGGCCTCGAGCCTTCGGTATAGCCTTTTAAATCAATGGCAATGTCTATCTCGAGCTCCCTGGACAAGTTGGCGATGGCCCGGTCGCTGTAGTGAAAGACTTCGTGGTAGTGATCGAATAAATTTTTGATTCTGTGTGTATATTCATCTTCCTTGGTGAGGTCCAAGGAAAAAGCATGTAATTCAAACAAATCCCGATCGTGCGACATCAGCAATCCTTCGATTAACATGGCTGTAGCATGGCCGAAAAAATCACTTGTGTAATACGCTAATTTAATTTTTTTATGATTTTTATAGGATTGAATGGGGCCTAATAAATTAGTGGCTTTTACTTGCTTTGCCCAGTTTTTAGCATAGGCAAGATGATGCTCGGCTTGATTTGAAAAAATGATTGGAGCAAAAGGACCAGACCATCCAAATTTGGTGTCTTGATTTAATTTTAAAATGACTTCATCGTAATTTTGCCATTCGCAATGAAAGGACATGGTATAAAGGTAAGATCCGGCAACATTGGGCGTGAGTTTGAAAGTCTTTTCTGCATATTCTAGTGCTTTATTCAGGTCTCTTTTCATCAGCATCAAATTTGAAATATTGCCGAGGGCCATGCTGTTTTGATCATCAAGTGCAATCACATCATGAAATATATCTATGGCTTCTTCAATCCTTTTTAAATGACTCAGCAGATTGCCATAGTTGATAAGTGTGGGTATGTGTTGTGAATCAATTTCTAAAGCTTCTTTATATTTAAGCAAGGATTCTTCGGTTTTGCGCATTTTCCTCAATAACTCAGCGTGCGTTGACGTGTAAATGATGTTATTGGGGCTGAGTTTTTCTAATTCTTTGAAGACATCTTCTGCAGATGCATAAAGGCCATTTTCTATCAGACTGTTGCCTTTGATGAACAGCAGGTCATAAGCTCCTGGATTGAGTTTGAATCCAGTATCCAACACTTCAAAAGCCGCATTTTTTTGTTGCAGTTTAAAGAGCGTGGATGCCAATTGGAGATAGGCTTTTATTTTGTGCGGCTCATGACTGAGAACTAAGGTGTAAAAATTAACGGCTTCAGGGTAGTTGCCTGTCATTTCGTGGCAAATGCCCATCATGAGCCGTACATTGCTCAAGTGTTCTGATTCAATCAAGCATTTTTCTAGAAAATCCAAAGCTTGACTGTACTTACCTTGATTGATAAATATTTTCCCGATATTCAGATTGGCAATGAAATTTCCTGCATCGATCTTCAAGATTGCCCGATAGCTTTCAACACATGCGTCGTCTTGCCCTGTCAGCAAATAGGACAAGGCACACAGATCCAGAAGTCTTATATTTTGAGGTGCTTTTTGAAGTGCCAACCGACATTCAAGAATGCACTCACTGTACTGACCCGCTTGGTACAGGTTTTCGGCTTTTTTTGCGTGATGGTTCTTGGCGGGCTGTGGTCTGACTTGAAGCATGCTCGGTTCTCAGGTTGTGGCCAGCGCGTGTGCCGGGCAGGCCCCACGCTGTGCAAACGGTTTAACCTAAGAGGAACGGCAACAGCTTGCCGCCCTCAAAGGCGCAAGCAAAAAGACAGCAATAAATGTTCCAGTGTTGTGGCCAAGCTAGGCCAGGTTCTGGAAGGGCAGGTCAGTTCAGCAGTTGGAGAACCGAGAACGATTGTTGGTTGGCTTGTGAGAGCATGGCCGTCCCCGCATCTTGCAGGATTTGAGCGCGTGCCATATTGGCCGTGGTCTTGGCGTAATCGGTGTCCATCAATTGACTTTTGGACGCACTGAGGTTCATTGATACATTGGCCGAGTTGTCCGCCGCGTATGTCAATCGGTTGATGGCCGCACCCCAAGCCGAACGGTTGCTGTTGATCGTGGTCAAGGAGCTGGAGACGGCTGTGATGGCCGAGGCGGCATTGGCGCTGGTGCCCACGCCGCTGGCACTGAGGGCCGACAGAGTCGACAAGCTGGTGAAGGTCACGCCCACGGCATCAGAGGTCGAGCTGTTGGCCCCGTTGGCCCCTACCTGGTAGTTGTAGGTGGCTGTTGAATTGAGAAGACTCATGCCGTTCCAGGTCGTGCCGTTGATGATCGAGGTCATCCCAGCTTGCAGCTGGGTGAACTCGGCGTTCAGTGCGGTTCTGTCCGATGTGCCATTGGTGTCGTTGGAGGCCTGGATGGCCAACTCATTCATGCGAAACAAGGACTCGGAGAGCGACTGTGCAGCGCTGTCAGCCGTTTGGATCATGCTGATGCCATCGTTGGCGTTGCGGATGGTTTGGTTCAAACTCAGAACACGCGTTTGCATGCGGTTGCCGATCGCCAAGCTGGCGGCATCGTCCGAGGCAGCGTTGACACGCAAGCCTGTAGACAGCTGGCTCATGGACGAGTTGAGTTGCCGGTTGTTCACCGATAGCGCATTTTGTGCCTGCAGCGCTTGTAAATTGGTATTGATGCTGGCCATTTGGCGACTCCGAAAGTGACTCTTGCCGCTTGCAGGTGGATCAAACATGCAAGAGTATTGCCGACGAAGGTTGGCCGACGAAGCCAACCCTTTAACTTTCAAACAACAGCACCCTGGCTGTGACCAGGGGTGCTGTGGAGTTCAGTTTTAGCGCAGCAAGGACAGAACAGATTGCGGCGCTTGGTTGGCTTGCGCCAGCATCGCTGTCGCTGCCTGCTGGATGATTTGGCTCTTGGCCAATTCAGTGGTGGTTTGGGCGTAATCGGTGTCTTCAATTTGGCTGCGCGAAGCCGAAGTGTTCAAGGCCACGTTGGCCAAGTTGTCAGCAGCCGAAGTCAAACGGTTGATGCGGGCACCCAAACCAGAGCGGAAGGTATCCACAGCGGTAATGGCGGTGTCCAGCAGTTCAATCGAGGCTTGAGCAAACACACTTGTGCTGAAAGACAAGCCGGTGACGGTCAGAGCACCTGCACTCATGCCGGAGAAACCTACCGTGATGGCGGAAGTTGCATCGCCTTCTGTGCCCACTTGGAAGGTCATCGAGCTGTAGGCTGCTGCACCGCCCAAAATAGCCATTCCGTTCCATTGCGTATTGGTAGCAACTCGTGTCACTTCGCTGGTGAGCTGAGTGACCTCGGCGGCAATCGCCGTGCGGTCAGTGGCACTGTAGCTGTCGTTGGCGGCCTGCACCGACAACTCACGCATGCGCTGCAGCATGTTGGTGATCTCTTTGGTCGCGCCTTCAGCGGTTTGCATCATCGAGATGCCGTCGTTGGCATTGCGAACCGACTGGTCCAGCGCTTTGATTTGGGCGGTCATGCGGTTGGCGATGGCCAGGCCCGCAGCGTCATCAGATGCGGCGTTGATGCGTTTGCCCGTTGACAGTTGCTCCATGGCTTTGCCCAAAGTACGGTTGTTCACCGTCATGGCGTTTTGGGCAATCATCGACTTGACGTTGGTGTTGATTACGGACATGGTTATTTCCTAAAAGGACTAAAAAAACTTCCAAATCTCCAAGCCAATTGGCTTGGATAAGTTGGATCAAAGAGTCAGTTCACCTGACCAAGATCATGGTCAGATTGATCTGGTTGATTACTTGAGTAATGACAGAACCGATTGAGGTGCTTGGTTCGCTTGCGCCAGCATCGCGGTCGCTGCCTGCTGGATGATTTGGCTCTTGGCCAAATCGGTCGTGGTTTTGGCGTAGTCGGTGTCTTCAATTTGGCTGCGCGAAGCTGAGGTGTTCAAGGCCACGTTGGCCAAGTTGTCTGCAGCCGATGTCAAGCGGTTGATGCGGGCACCCAAACCAGAGCGGAAGGTGTCCACAGCGGTGATGGCGGTATCGAGCAGTTCAATCGATGCTTGCGCTTGCACGCTGGTGGTGAAAGACAAGTTCGTGCCACCAATGGTCAAAGCGCCAGCGCTCATGCCCGAAAAGCCCACTGTGATGGCAGAAGTGGCGTCGCCTTCGGTGCCCACTTGGAATGTCATCGAGCTATAGGCAGCTGCACCGCCCAGAATAGCCATGCCGTTCCATTGTGTGTTGGTGGCGATTCGGGTCACTTCGTTGGTGAGTTGGGTGACCTCGGCGGCGATGGCCGTACGATCGGTTGAGCTGTAGCTGTCGTTGGAGGCCTGCACCGACAACTCACGCATGCGCTGCAGCATGTTGGTGATTTCTTTGGTGGCGCCTTCAGCGGTTTGCATCATCGAGATGCCGTCGTTGGCATTGCGAACCGACTGGTCCAGCGCCTTGATTTGGGCGGTCATGCGGTTAGCGATGGCCAAACCTGCGGCATCATCGCCAGCAGAGTTGATGCGCTTGCCGGTGGACAGTTGCTCCATGGATTTACCCAGCGTACGGTTGTTCACCGTCATGGCATTTTGGGCAATCATCGATTTGACGTTGGTGTTGATTACGGACATGGTCTTACTCCTAAGAGATTGATTTCAAGTGGTTGGCAGGAACCGGATGGAGTAGGACCTGCCTGTTAATTACAGAAAATCGGTTTTGAATCTCTGTTACTTGATGAATCGGTTCATGTTCAACAAGCTTTAGGGCTTTGTTGAATTTTTTGATCAGATCAAGACTTTCCGTCTTGCATCAAGCCTTTGACGTTGTCCAGGTTGTGTGCCACGCGCAGCGCCACTTCAGAAGGGATCTGGCGAATCACTTCACCTTCTTGATTTTTGACGGTCACCACCAAAGTCTTGGCCACATCGTCCATGCTGAAGTTCAGATCGCGGTTGTTGCGCCGCATCTGTTGGTTCAATTGCTCCGTGGCTTCTTGTAAAGAGCGCCGGCTTTCCAGGGGGTCTTGCTTGGGTTGGGTTTCAACCGCGGGTTTGGCCACTTCGGCGACTTTGGCGCGCACTTCCTCGGCAGGTTTGGCGACCGGCGTGCTGGGCACTGCAGCGGGCGGCAGGCGGTTGGGGGTGATGTCGTTGCTCATGGTGTGTTCCTTCAATCAAGCCCCCCTCTGACAGTACGGACGAATGGGCCGGCGTTGAGGCCAGCCAATGTGGGGGTATCGTCATCATGATTCGGCAGTGAGCGGCAATACTTGAGCGGTTTTGACAAAAAAGCGGCAAATTTTTGCCGCTTTGTCCCTTGATCGCCGTGCTTGCATATAAAAATACAACTTTTATCAAATTTTGAATCAGATGGGGAGAGGCCTTCCAAGGCCAGCTGCGCCAATCCACGAAATTCTTTTTTGTCTTAAAAAATTCTCAATATTGACAACAACGCTTATACTGTTAGTCAGTTTGGGGTATGGAATTTGGCCCTGCCAAAGCCCATGTGTTCATTTTTGTCACGCGCTCAAAGCGTTGGCCTTTCTTAGCGGGTACTCATGTTTTCGATCTTCAAGGGAGCCGAGTCGCCAGAAGTTCTCAAAAAGCGCGCCAAGCAAGCTTATGAGAAGGTGGTTGAGTCGTCTGCTGATACTTTTGAGGCGAACCGCATGCGCCGCGGCATGGCCATGCTGTGCTGCGCCCAACTGGACAAAACTTTCATCTCGGGTGCTGAGCGCATGGCCGATTGGCAGCAAATGGCTGCTTTTGCGGTGGCCAAGAACGAAGAGCCGCCTCCGATGCCCAAAGCGGAGTGTTATCAGAAAATCCGCTCCGGCAAAACAGACATTTGGTCTTACCTGCCACAAGAGTACGCCGACAGTGCCTTCATGTTCGGTGCCAAGTACCAGCGCACTGAACTGAGCGTGGAGCAAGCCATCACCGCCATGCAGCAAGTGGCCGACAACCTTTGCTTGTCAGAAATCGGCCTGGGTTTTGAGATTGTGGTGATGAAGTTCTTGCGCCAAGAACTCACCCAAAGTGAAAAATCTTCCGATGTGGAAGAAGACTTGAGCGGGATGTCCGACGAGTGACTGGGCTTGCGGCCCCTGGGGCCGAGCAGCGCTGAAGTTTCAGCCCAAAAAATCCGCAGGCAATTGGTTTTTGACGCAATAGGCTTTGAGACCCAGTTTGTTGTCGATCCAGATCCCGTCAAACAGGCCATGCGCCGTGGTCATCACGCCCGGCAGTTTGTGCAGCTGGTCTGGCTGGGGGTTGCGCAAACCCAAAACCTCGTCAATCAGCATCAATACCGGCAAAGCATCCGAGTCGTCAGGGCTGTACACCACGCCGTACTGACGGTGGCTCAGGGCGGTGGCACATCTTTGCAGGACGTGGCCTAAGTCGCAGCTGGCAATCACTTGGTCGCGCCAAATGGCATGGTCTTCGGCCGAGCGGCTTTGTGGCTCAAGACCAATGACCTCGTGCACCTGCAAAGCAGGCAGCAGGAGGTCAATGTCTTCGACTCGGATGTGAAGGAACTGCGCCATGTGCCTTGCCGTGCCCGATTTACGCGCTCAGTGGCAAGTGGTGGGGCGTTTGCAGGTTTTCCGCCAAGCGGTACAAAGCTGCAGCGTCCAAAATCAACACCACCCGACCATCGCCCAAAATACTGGCGCCGCCAACACCGGGCAATGCCGCCAAGCGTGGGTGGATGTCTTTGGTGAAGAGTTCTTGGCGACCCACGAACTCTTGCACCGAGACACCCAAAGTGCGTTGTCCGTCGCTCAGCACCACCACATAGCGGTGTGACTGCTTCTCGGCGGGCGGGTAGCCCAGCACTTCTTCCAGCCGCACGATGGGCAAAAAGTTGCCCCGCAGCAAGATCGCGGTGCGGCCTTTGACGGTTTGGTACTCTTCCGGGCTGACCTCGACCAACTCGGCCACATAACGGCCGGGGATGGCCATGGTCTGGTTGGCGGTGTTGACCAGCAACACTTCTTGCACGGCCGCAGACAGCGGCATTTGCATGGTGAAGGTGGTGCCACGGCCGACTTCGGAGTCGAGGTGGATGGTGCCGCCCAAGCGCATCACGCTGGTGCGCACCACGTCCATGCCCACGCCTCGGCCCGAGGTCTCGGTGACCACATCGGCGGTGCTGAAAGCCGGGCGGAAGATGAAGCCCAGAATGTCTTCTTTGCTCATCTGCAGGCTGTCTTCTTCTTTGACCAAGCCGCGGTCCACCGCTTTGCGGCGCACGCGTTCGGGGTCAATGCCTTTGCCGTCATCGATCACGCGGATCATGATGCGGCTGCCTTGCTGTTCGGCCTGGATGCGGATGACCGCTTCATCCGGTTTGCCTGCTTGGCGACGCTCTTCGGGTTTTTCCACGCCGTGGTCGGCGCTGTTGCGCACCATGTGCAGCAGGGGGTCGGCCAAAGACTCGACCATGGCTTTGTCGATCTTGACTTCTTGGCCAATCAATTCCAAACGGATTTGCTTGCCTTGTGCCAAAGCCAAGTCGCGCACCATGCGTGGGAAGCGTTTGAACACCAGCTCCACAGGCACGACGCGCAGGCCCATCACGCTGTCTTGCAGGCGTGACAAGGCGCCTTGGATCAGGGCGTCGGTTTCTTGCAGGCGGCGCAGTTGGTCTTCCAGGTTTTCAGCGACTTGCTGAATGTCGGCCAATTGGCTTTGTGGGTCTTTCTGATGACCTTCTTGCCGCAAGCGGATCAAACCTTCACGCGCGCGCTGGTCGCTGATGATGTGCGAGAGTTGGCCACGCACCAGTACCATCTCGCCAATTTGGTTCATGAACTGGTCGAGCATTTCGCCCGGCACACGGATCACGTTGGACGAGGCGTTGCCTGCGGCGGGTGTAGCCGCCCGCGCTGGCGCTGCCGCTGCGGGTTTGGCGACCGCCACTTCGGTGGTGCTTGCAGCAGCAACAGGTGCAGCCGATGGGGCAGGCGCTGCTGCGGCCGATGGGGCAGGCGCAGTTGCTGCTGCTGCGACAGGGGCTTGGGCAGCAGGTGCTGGCGCGGTCGCCGCAGGTGCTGCCGCGGGTGCGGGAGCAGCTGGCGCCGAAACAGCAGCGGGTTTGGCCGCGGGTGCGGCAGCTGCAGCGCTTGCCGCCGCCGGCTTGGCGGTCGGATTGGGTTTGTTGTGGTCTTTGCCCAACTCGCCCAGCAGCAAAACATGGCCAGAGCCTTGGTCGATGGCGCTCAGGTCTTGCTCAATGGCAGGGCGAGGCGCCTTCGAAATGAACAGCATTTCGTACCAGCTCAGGTTGTCCTCGATCAAAGTCCGGTTGGTGATCACACGGCCTTTGTCGTGCACCCATTCCAGGAAAGCGGTGGCAATGCTCTCGGACGATTCCAGGTGCGCTTTGATCAAATAGGCCAAGTGGCCGTCCTGGATCAGCTCCACCAACTCGCGGGTGTTGTCGGGCGAGAGCAGCTCCGAGAGTTCAATCGGGATGTTCATCGACGCCACAAACTGGCGAACAGCGTCCACGGGGGTGTCGCCCGCATCGTCGTGCGACCACAGGTAGTCACGAATGCGTTGGTGCAGTCGCTCGTCGGTCTCTTTCAAGGGGCCTTGCTTCAAAGGCTGGCGCCCGCTGGCACCGAGCAAATCGCGGATGAATTGCAAAGCTTCGCGGGACAGCCCGATGACTTCGGTGTCCATGCCCATTTGGTTGCGGGCTGCGCGCGCAAAGGCATCGACCAAGAGCAAAGGCACATCGGTGCGCGACTGGGGGTAGAGCGAAGAGAGGTAGCCGTGGATGCGCGAAAAGCGCTGCGACAGCTGGTTGGCAATTTCTTCTGCCTCCTGGCCCGCGGCTTCCAGGGTCTGCAGCAAAGCTTCCACCTGGGTCAGATGCATCAACAGGTTGTCTTTGAGGGTGCGTGCCAAAACTTTGGCCAAGGACTCTCCGCCCAGATCCACGCCCGTGGTTTCACCCAGGGTTTTGAGGTCGTCCAAAAAGGCCACGATCACATCGACCATGCGCTCGCCGTCGGCCTGGGAGATCACATCCGTGACCGGCAAGGCCTCCAAAATTTCTTCGATGCGGGTGTCCAGACCGGCATAACCCAGGCTGTTGGAGCCTTTGAGCATCCAGCTCAAAGGTTTGCGGATGTCGTTGGCCACCGCCAAGACTTGAGAAGCCTCTTGCTTGGTGGCAATCGAATTGGCCAAACGTTCCAGAATCGGCAAACCGTTGCTGATCAGGCGCAAGAACACCACTTGGCGGTTGTCGGTCGTGCCGTCCGCGGCTTTGGTGGGTTCGGTGCGAACCGGTGCAGCGGCAGGCGCGGGCGCAGGACTGCTCGCCGGGCTGGCGGCTGCAGGCGATGCCGTTGTTACGGGTGCTGCAGGGGCTTCAGTGGCGGCGTTGGCAGCTGGTGGCGCTGCTTCCGCTACGGGGGCTGGCTCGGGTGCGGGTGCCGCAGGGATTTCGTTGTGGTCTGGCACGGTCAAGGCTTGGCCCTGACTGACCATTTTGAAGGCGCGCTCAAGTTCTGCCAGCAGTGCAGCGGGTTTTTCACCGTCGCTGCGCTCGGCCACGGCTTTTTCGCACAGAACCTTGATCACGTCGAGCGAGCGCAGCAACAGGTCTACCGTGTTCTTGTCGAGCGCGGCTGTGCCTTCGCGGACCATGCCGAGCAAATCCTCGCAGCGGTGGGCGACCGACTCCAGGGCGCCCAATTCCATGACCCGGCTCAGACCCTTGAGCGAGTGAAAGGCTCGGAAGAGCCCCGACACCTCTTCGGCATTGAGCGACTCACCGTCGGCCTTGACCAACAAGGACTCAATGCTTTCAATGTGCTCTTCGGTCTCTACTGCGTACTGCGCCCAGATGGTTTCTAGAAAATCGTCAGACACGGTCCCACACTCCTTTCGAGCTTAGTGTCGAAAAACAGGCAATGCCTTTTACGACAGACCCAGCACTCGGCGTGAGGCGGTGACGATCTCGTGGCCTTTTTTGGCATTGAGGTCAAGACTCATGGCACCCGATGGTTTGGCAATCACTTCGGCCGCGCCAAATTTGCGGGCTTCAATGGCTTGTGGGGAGCCGGCTTGGGCCACCGAAGACACGATGATCACCGGCACTTTGCTCATCAGGCGCAGGCGCTTGATGCACTCGATGCCATCCATGTGGGGCATCTCGATGTCGAGCAAGACCAGATCGGGGGCGATCTCTTTGACTTGCTGGAGGGCTTCCAGGCCATTGGTGGCTTCGCCAGCCACTTCCAAATCAGGATCGGAGGTGACGATGCCACGCAACAGGGCGCGCATCACAAAAGAGTCGTCAACAATGAGTATGCGTTTCTTGGTCATGAGGCAGTCTCTATCAAACAGAGGTTTTGAAAGTGGGAATTGTGCGTGAAACGCACAAGCGAGAAAGGCGGGTACCGATCTCTTTGGGGGAAAGCACGGCCGTGGCCAAGCCAGCATTCAGGGTCGATGTGGGCATGCCGTCCACGATGCAACTTTCGGGTTCTTGGACCAGGACATGCGCGTTTTTGCGCGCCACCAAGTCTTTGGCACCCAGCATGCCATCGCTGCCCATGCCGGTCATGACCACCGCCACCACATGGCAAGAGGTGGCCGCAGCCGAGCGGAACAGCACATCGGCGTTGGGGTGGATGGTCGCGCTGACATCGGTTTTTTGGTACAGCATCAGCTTGCCGGGGAAAGGCTCGCGGATGACCACATCGGTGCCGCCTTTGGCGATCACGATCATGCCGGGCTTGAGTTCCATCTGTTCCGTGCTTTCAACCACGTCCAAGCCGGTCTCACTGCGCAAGTGCGCTGCAAAACCGCTGGTGAACATGGGCGGCATGTGTTGCGCCACCACCATGGGGCAGCCCAAGCGGCCCATGGACTTGAGCACATGCGGCAGGGTGGCGGGACCCCCTGTGGAGATGCCCAAGACCACCAAGCCAGCGCTTTGCTGCGACGGGACCGTGCGCAACTGACGCGGTGCTGCAGGCGCGTTGTTGGCCGCCGACAAGGGGGACGCGCCAAAGCTGCGGATGGTGCTCAGGCGGGATTTCTTTTTGGCCCAGTAGCGCAGTTTTTCAACCAAGTCGGCACCGATTTGCACAATGTCGAGTTGCACAAAAGAGGACTTTTTGGCAATGAAATCGACCGCACCCAATTCCAGCGCACGGATGGTCGTGACCGAGTTGCGTTCGGTCAGACTGCTGAGCATGATGATGGGGCAGGGCGTTGCAGCCATGATTTGGCGGGTGGCTTCGAGGCCATCCATCACCGGCATTTCGACGTCCATGGTGATGACGTCTGGGCGCAGCTCGCGCGCCATCTCCACGCACATTTGCCCGGTCTTGGCTTCACCGACCACTTCGATGTCGCTTTGACTCTCCACCATCTTGCGGATGGCGATGCGCATGAACGCCGAGTCGTCAGAAATGAGCAATCTGATCATACGCGCTTGTCATTTCTCACGTACCAGGGGCCGCCCTTGCCCAAGCGTGATTCGAAATATTCTGGCACCAGCATTTGAACCGATGCGCCCAGAACCAACACACCGCCCGTCGACATGGCGCGTGCCAGCATGGTCTGCACGGCTTTCTTGATGGGGTCTTCAAAGTAGATCAGCACGTTGCGGCAGAACACCAAGTCCATGCCCATGACAGGCGGACGGTTGTTCATGAGGTTGAAGCGCTCAAAGCGTGTGCATTGGCGAATCCACTCGCGGATCTTGAAGTAGTTCACACCGGGCATGGCGTTGGCGGGCGCAATCTTGACGTCCTCGAACATGGTTTTCCACTCGTCTGGCAAATTGCGAAACGAGCCCATGCCCAGGTCTCCGTACACAGCCGCTTTGGCCGTGCGCAGCGCCTGGTTGGAAATGTCGGTGCCAAAAGAGAACACGCTCCAGCCGGCTTCGGGCACCAATTTGCCTTCAAACAAACGGGCATAGCCGGCTTTTTGCATGGCCCGCAATGCCGAGAAGGTGAGGTCATAAACTTCTTCACCTGTGGAGCTGGCGGCCGACCAAATTTGCACTTGCTTTTGGGTTTTGCGCAGGTTCAGCAGGTGGGGCATGATCTCATCGGCCAACATGTTCATGAGATCGGGGTCGCGGCAGAAATAGGTTTCATGCACGGTCAAGTTTTCGACCAGCGATTGCCATTCAGAGTGCTCTGTCGAGCAGTTGTTCATGCTCTCGACCCAGTCTTTCAACGTGGCCATGGGCATGTCTTTGAAAATGCGCACCAGCTTGCGCTCGACCAGGGTGCCGGGCTTGATGCCAAAGCGAGTTTCTACGCCCGCCATCAGCTCGTTGATCAACACCAGCAAGGCACGCGATTGGCTGGCCTCTTCAGGCCGGCTGAACGATGCGGGTGCCGGCGTCGGCGCAGGTTTGGCGGCCTGGCTGCTGTAAGAAGGTGCGGCTGGCGTGGTCGTGGCGGCGCGGGCGGTGTCGACCGCTGAGCGCATTTGACTGATCAAGTCATTGACTTTTTTATCTTGTGTCACAGGCTGTTCATTTCATTTCATTTGGCGTTTGGCAGCCAAGGTCAGTGGCGCCAAAGTGATGAGTGAAATCAGCTCGCCGTCAAGCTTGCCAACCTCGTTCAGGTAATCGTTTTGCTGGTTTCGAACCGGGGTGATGTTGGCTTCTTCGATGTCGATGACGCGTTCGATGCGGTCCACAATCAAGGCCCAAGGCTCGTTGTCCACGCGAACCACCACGTAGGACGAGGTTTCCAGGGGCGCTACCCCCAGCATTTTGCGCAAATCGATGACCGGCGCAATCTCCCCCTTGATCTGGATCACGCCGCTCAGGCTTTGGTCGCCTTCGGGCAGATCCACGCTGGCGGTGTACTCTTCCACGCGGTCCACAAGCCCCAAGGGCAGGGCGCAGCGTTCACTTCCCAATCTGAAAGAAAGCATGCGGCGCATGGCGCTGGGGACCAAATGGTTGTTGTGGAGCATGAAGGTGGTTTGCTGGGTCAAAAAACGCTGGTAATGGGCAACGGCTTGGGGTGAGAGCAGGCCCGTCATCGACAACAAACCGGTCATGTGACCTTCTCGGCCAGCGGCCCCATTGAGGTAGCCCTCCAACTGGGCATCTTGCGAACCCGCCACCGCTTGAACGGCTTCACGAGGGTAGCGTTCGATGCCCAAGATGGCCGAAACGCTCACACCCAGTTGCAGACCTTGGACCTTCACGACCAGCACAAATTTCGACTCGGTGGTGTGGGGTCGGTGCAGCAATCCGCCCAAAGACACGATCAGCAAGGCCTGGCCGCGCAGTTGCATGAGGCCTTGAACTTCGGGGCTTGCGCCAGGCAGTTGCGTCAAGGCACCGATCTCCACGATCTCTTGCACATGGGCCATGTGCAGTGCGTAGGTTTCCCCGCAGTCTTCCACGGTGACCGTGGCCATGTCGTTGTTGGCCTGCTTGGCCGCGTCGGTTCTTGCCGTGTCGTGCAGGTCAAAACCAATCAGGCCGCCGCCGCCTTCGGGCACGCCTGTGGCGTCCATGTTGCGCATGTCCAGAGATTGCTCATCCAAAAGCAAAATCATGCGCTCGTTGAGTGTGAACTCGCCGCAGACCAGGTTGCGCTGATCGGGGTCCACATAAGGGGTCAGCAGGGATTCGTCCAGGTTGATCTTGTTGTGCACCCGATCGACCTGCAGCGCGATGTTTTCATGGCCTGTGATGACCACCAGCAAGTTGCCGTTGGCGTCGGCTGTGCGCGCGGGCATGCCCAAGCGCAGTGCCAGATCGATTTTCAGCAGCACAGTGCCCGTGACATTGACCAGGCCTTCGACTTCAGGCGGTGCATAGGGCAGGGGTGTCACTGCCAAGGATTCCAGCACCTGGCTGACCGCTGACGCACGCAGCGCAAAGCGGTTTTCTTGGATGTCGAAAAGTACCAGTTCCATGGGATGGGGTCTCGCCGCTTAGGTGCTGAACTTGGTGATTTCGGTCCGGGTGGAATCGGCCACCCTGGACAACTCGATCATCGAGGCTGCCAATTCTTCGGATGCAGCCGAGTTGCTGCGGGCAATTTGCTCCAGGTTTTCAACGCTGGAGTTGATCTCTTGGATCATGCGGGTTTGCTCTTCCACGGACGCTGAAATGCGCTGCAGCATGCCATCGGTTTCGGTGGAAGACTTGACGATGCGCTCCATGTCCGAGCTCACCTCTTTCACCGCAATCACCGCTTCTTTGGCTTGTTGGCTGGCTTGCTGAATCAGCTGGGTGATCTCTTTGGTGCTGTCGGCGCTGCTGGCGGCCAATTTGCCCACCTCGTCGGCCACCACCGCAAAGCCTTTGCCATGCTCGCCGGCACGGGCCGCTTCGATGGCCGCGTTCAAAGACAAGAGGTTGGTTTTGTTGGCGATCTTCTCGATCACATCGGTGATCTTGTTGATTTTTTCCGAGCTCAGGGCAATGCCATTGACCACATCCACCATTTGGACCATTTTGTCTTGCCCGCCCCGCACGATGGTGGTCGACTCTTGGGCTTGACGGCTGGCGTGCTCGGTGTTGGAGGCGATGTCACTCACCGCCGCGGCCGTTTGGCGAATGGCGCTGACCATGTGGCCAATGAATTGGGTTTGGCTTTGTGCGCCGTCGGCCAACTGGCCAATCGCGGTGCTGGTGTCGTTGGCCGCGCCAGCCACTTGCTGGGCGTTTTCGCCAATCTGACGCATGGAAATGGCCAGGGCCTGCAAAGAGTCGTTGATGTCGTCTTTGAGCTTGCCCAAAGAGCCCTCGCCATGCGCCCGCACGCGCTGGCTCAGATCGCCGTTGGACACCGCGTCCATGACCTTGACCACATCGCTGATGAGCGCGTCCAACACCTCGATGGTGGTGCGCGCGTCGTTCAGGATGTCCAAGAACTGGCCGGTTTGGCCTTGTGTCGTCACACGCACTTCAAAGTCACCCTGGGCCATGGAGCGCATGCTCTGGCTGAGCATTTGGACCGTGACATCCATGTTTTTCTGGACGGTGGCGATTTGCGCCAGCACCTGAGGGTACAAACCTCGGAGGCCTGCAGGCTGGGGGTGGCGAGAGAAGTCCCCTGAACCCATGCGTGTCACCACGGTCATGGATTCGCGGAAGACCGCCTCAATTTGGTCCAGCACGTCGTTCACGCGCCAGGCTGCTTCCACCAAACGGCCTTGGGCTGGAATTTGGGTGATTCGGGCTTCCAATTGGCCTTGGGCGGCTTCGGACAAAACATGGTCAATCCGAGCCAGCAGTTCGTTTTCGCGGCCGACGGCCTTCAAGCCCGCCAGCAAAAGCAAGGCGGTCAGGGCGCACAAAGCGATCAGCACAGAGCTATCGGGTGATTGCCACAACGCGAAGGCGGCTGCAGCCAAGCCCAGAACACCTGCCAACCCCAAGAGGAGTTGGGGGCTGAGATCAAAGCCCTTGGAGGTCGAGGATGAAGCGCTCATAGCTGACGCCCTTTTCTTGGAGGAGGTTGTGCATTTGGGTCAGTGAAGCCTCGATGGCATCACGCGAGCCAGCGTTTTGTTCGGTCTGAAGCAGTTGCTTGTACAGCGGAATGATCACACTCAGCGCTTTGGGGTTGGGTTTGCGGCGCACCGAGTAGTAACCCACGACCTTGCCCTGTGCGTCGCGCGAAGGCGTGACGTTGGCCAAGACCCAGTAAAAAGAGCCGTCTTTGCACAGGTTCTTCACGTAGGCAAAAATTTCTTGGCCGCTTTCGATGTGTTGCCACAGCAATTTGAAAACACAACGGGGCATGTCGGGGTGGCGCACCAAGTTGTGCTGCTTGCCCAAAAATTCAGCCTCGGTGAAACCCGAAAACTCGGCAAACACCTCGTTGCTGTAGGTGATGCGGCCCTTGAGATCGGCCTTGGAGACGATGAAGTCGTCGTCTCGCATGAGCCTTTCTTGCAGAGTAGGTTGTATGTGTTGTCGCGCCATGGCTTTCTCTGGTTTGAGCGGCGATCAGCGGTTGGTGAAACACGCCAATGCGGGGCCGCTGGAGTGGAGTTCAGTTGCGTCCGTTGACAAAAAAGGTTTCGACCTGACCGAGGCTTTTGACTTCGATGGAGCCACGGGACTCCAGTTTGAAATCGTTTCGGATCAGGTTGGCTGTGTTGACTGAAACGTGGATCCTGCCTGGCTCGCCCGTGGACTCCATTCGGCTGGCCACGTTGACGGTGTCACCCCACAGGTCATAGGTGAACTTGCGCAGGCCAATCACGCCGGCCACGATGGGGCCGCTGTGCACGCCAATGCGCATGCGCAAGGCGCCGCCCGTGCGCTCGCGCATCTCTTCAAGGGCGGTGCAAAATTCAATGGCCGCATCGATCACCGCGTGGGCGTGATCGTCCATGGGGTCGGGCACGCCGCCGGCCAGCATGTAGCAGTCGCCGATGGTTTTGATTTTTTCCAGGCCGTGTTTTTCGGTGATCAGGTCGAACCGAGAGAACAAGTCGCCCAGCACTTCCACCAGGGCACTCGCCGTCATGGTGCGGGACATGGCCGTGAAACCCACCATGTCGGCAAACAACACACTCACGTTGGGGAAGGCGTCGGCGATGTGCTCCTCGCCAGATTTCAAACGCTGAGCAATCTTGCGCGGCAAGATGTTCAGCAGCAATTGTTCTGTTTTGGCCTGCTCGGAAGCCAAGGCTTCGTGCTGCCTTTTGAGCTGACGCATGCGCAAAGCTTCTTGGTCACGCAAACGCTTGCGTTCCACCGAGGTTTTGACCCGGGCGCGCAACAAAACCGGGTTGAAAGGCTTGGACAGGTAATCTTCGGCGCCCAACTCGATGCAGCGAACCGCATCTTCCAGGCTGGTGCCGCCCGAAATCACAATCACGGGTGGCCAGGCTTGGTGGGGCGTGTCGCGCAGAACGGCCAAGACTTCCATGCCGTTCATTTCGGGCATTTCCATGTCCAGCAGCATCAGGTCGAAACGTTCGCGCACCAGCGTCTCGATCGCCTCGCGCCCGTCACTGGCCTCGGTGATGTCAGACAAGCCGATTTCAACCAACGATTTCCTCAATCCCATGCGGATCAAGCGGCTGTCGTCCACCAACAAAACCTTGGCTTTTTGGAAATCAGACGAAACCTTGGCGCCCAAGTCCAGCTCGGCACCCGTGCCGCGGTCTGAACCCTGAACAGATGGGCCTGCGCTCGTTGCCATGCTTGGGCTCAGTTGGCCGCCAGCAATGCCTTGACCTTGTCAAGCAATTGCACGGCCGTGAATGGCTTGGTCAGGCTGTCGTTGGCCCCGGAGAGGAGGGCCGAATCCAAGCCAAAACGAGCGCTCACAACGCGGCTGCCGCCCGAAATGGTCAAGATCGGCACCGCGGGAAAGGACTCGCGCAAACGAGAAACAAAGTCCACACCGTCCATGTTGGGCATCACGATGTCAGAGATCACCAAGTCGACGTTGTTGACGGCAAACAGCTCGAGCGCTTCCATGCCATCGCGTGCTTCGATGACTGTGAAGTCAGAAAATTCCAGAATTTCACGCACACCCTCGCGCAAAAGATCCTCGTCATCTACAAGCAAAATCGTGGTCATTCAAATATTCTCCGTATCGCTCGCGATTCTATCAATAAAATTGTAAATAATGAGGATCTCTCAATTAAAATGATAACTTCTACCACGTATCTATGAGACATTATTTCTTTAATTTTTGTCTTTTTGGGTACCTTTCTTATTTCGAGGTCAGCTCTTTATGAACCTGTTTCGTTCGTGGACCCCCAAAGCTTGGATGGGCTTGATTTTGGTGGGTGTGGTGGGCCTCTTGCTGAGCAGCTGGCTGGGGTCGAATGGGGGGAGTTCTCTTTTCTGGGCCGTGTCCATCGCTTCGGCCGGGGTGGTTGTCCTTTCGGCATGGCTGTGGTGGCAATCTGACCAAAGTCATTTGGGGGCAAGTCCTGCTGACTTGGCGGGTGTCACGCGTTTGCTGGCGCAAGACCAATTGGTTCAGGTGCAAGCCACCTTGGAGCAGGGCGGACAAGGGGTGTTGGGTGACCTGGCCACGGTGGTCGGCAACTTGCAAAAAGCAAAGACCCACCACGAAGAGCGCTCCTGGCGCGACCAAGGTTTGGCCTTGATTCACGACACCGTCCGGCATGACCACACCCCCAAAGCGCTGTCGGACAAGGTGTCGCAGACCTTGACGCGGTTTTTGGGTTTGAGCTCTTGCGCTGTGTACGTGATCGAAGCCGAAACGGGCAGCCGCCGTTTGCATGCCGAATGCACCTTGCAGCGCCAAAGCACCTCGGCGGGGCAGCATGTGGCCTTGCCCGAGTCCTTGACCTGTGCTTACGCCAGCTTGCAGGCCTTGGCTGCGAGCAAAACCATTTTGCGCAACTCAGAGATCCCCAGCGCCTTGCTCCAGTCCGTGAGCCACACCGGTTCGGGTGATGTGGTGTTGGTTCCCTTGGTCATTGAGGACCAGGTGCGCGGCGTGTTGATGATGACCGCATTCCAGGCGCTGCCTTCCCAATTGGAAGCGCTGATGGAGCCGGTTTCTGCCGCCATCGCGGTGGCCATGCAGTCGGCCAGTGCACGCGACACCTTGCAGGCCTCTTTGTCGCGCGCCAACCATTTGACGCGTGAGCTGCAAGAGCACCACCAAAAACTGCAAGACAGCGAGGTGGCCCTGAAAAAGCAAATGGCCTACGTCAATGACATTTTGGGCAATATGCACAGCGGCTTGGTGGTGGTGGACCGGGCAGGGCGCATCGAAGATTGCAACCCTGCCTTGCTCAAGCTGACAGGCTTTGACCGTGACTTGTTGATTGGCCAGCCCAGCAGTTTGCTGTTTGAGGAAGACGAAACCCGTCTGTTGTCGATTTTCAAGGGTTACGGTCACATGCTGACCCGCTTGGGCGTCGAGAACGCTGCGGCTTATTGGGAAGTTTTGACCGACAACCTCTTGGGTGCTTTGGTTTTGGACTTGGACGGTCAGGTTCTGCGCGCCAACCACCGCATGGCGCAGTTGTTGGGATGCGGCGTTGATCAGCTCCAGGGCATGCCTTTTTGGCCCATGCTGAGCGGTGCACCCGCCGAAGAGTTGAACGATTTGATGGCCCTGGTCACGGGTGACGACACCTATTACCGCTCGGGTTCCGGCCAGCCTTTGCCCATCCGTTGGCGCGAGGGCGCGCCTTCGCACGCGGTGGAGATCAGTTTCATCAACCACCGTTTGTTGGGCGAGCGCGTGACCTTGGTCTTGGTGCGCGGTGAGCGCGACTTGCCTTGGGGTGTGGCCAATTCCACCACCTTGCAAAAGCTCACGCCGGGTGACGAAGAAGCGATGATTGCCAAGCTGCGCAACCGCTCGGGCACGCACATTCCGGTGCGCGTGAGCTCATCGTTTTTGGCCGATGCCTCGGGCATGCCCCAGCAAACGGTGATCAACTTGCACGATGTCTCGAGTTTGGTCAACAAGGGTGAAGAAATTCGCGCCCAGCACCAACTGCTCGAAATGAGCATGGACGCGATGCAAGACGGCGTGCTGCGCTTGGACCGTTTGGGCCGTGTCATCAGTGCCAACCCCATGGCGCTCGATTTGCTGGGCAGTGACAAGTCCAGCACGGCCCTGCAGCCTGTTCATCAACTGCTGCCGGGGCAACAAAAGGGCCATGACCTGGCTTATTGGTTACCTTTGCAAACGTCTTTGCTGCTGCGCCGCTTGGTTCAGGACTTGGCACAAGACCCGGGTTTGGTCCAGTCGCTGCCGATTCCCTTGCTGTACGCCAACAGAATGGGGCGTTTGAAGTGGGCCACACCCACGGCCTGCGCTTTGCTGGGCCTGACCGTGCCGCCTCAGTCCAGCCCCGAGCCCTTGCTCCTGGCCGAGCAAACCAGCCGTGAGTTGTTGGCCTTGCGCGATCAAACCGAAGTCGATAACGCGGGCCACGACCCGCTGATCATCGAGGTGGCTTGGCGTGCCGGCAATGCCCCTGTCATGCGTTTGCCGACCTTGTTGGTCCCGCAGGCTGCGCAGGGCAATGAAGAGATGATGGTGTGGCTGATTCCGGATTTGGATGCCTTGAGCGCGTTCATGATCCGGCGCATGCACAACATCGATTGGACGGTGCTGCACCGCGAGCAAGAAAGCCTGCTGCCTGTGGTCTTGACCGCATCGCCCTTGGTTGACCCCTACAACCGCCTCACGGGCGCGGTGGTCACGATCAAGGACATGCGCGAGATCAAGGAAAAAGAAGCCGAAAACCTGCGCATGGTGCAAAAGGTGGAGCAGTCTCAGCGGCTCGATGCCTTGGGGCAGTTGGCCGCGGGTGTGGCGCACGACTTCAACAACCTCTTGGGTGTGATCCAAAACCACGCCGAGTTGGTCGAGATGAAATTGGGCAGTGAGACCAAGGCCGCCAAAAACCTGTCGGCTATTTTGCAAGCCACCACCCGTGCCCGTGACATTGTGCTCAAGCTCAATGCCTTGGGACGTGAGCGCAAGCGCCTGGAGGAAGACGGCAGCGTGCATGACGAGGAAGAGGTCTTGGTGCCCTTCGAATTGTTGCCGGTGATCGAAGAAACGCAGGGCTTGCTGCAAGCGACCTTGAAGGGCATTGACATTGTGGTGGATGCCCAGGCCTTGAGTTCCGGCGTGATTTTGCGGGGCCAGAGCGGTACTTTGCAGCAGGTGATTGTCAACCTGTGCGTCAATGGCAGCCATGCCATTGGTGACCGGCGTGACGGCCTGATTGGCATCAAGCTGGGCCGGCCAGATGCCAGCCATGTGTCGATTGCCGTCTCGGACAACGGGGATGGCATTCCGGCTGAAATCATGTCGCGCATTTTTGAGCCCTTCTTCACCACCAAAGAGGTGGGCAAGGGCACCGGCTTGGGTTTGGCGATGGTGCGCAGCATCATCACCCAAATGGGGGGCAACATTGACTGTGTCTCCGCACCAGGCCAAGGCACGACCTTCACCATCAGTTTGCCCTGCACACAGGCTTGATGCCTCTTTATTGATCGAGATCTCACATGTCACATGAACCAGCCACCTTGTTGTTGGTGGACGATGAAGAGCTGTTGCGAGCGGGTGTGCAGGAAATGTTGGAGATGTCGGGCTATACCGTCATCACCGCCACCAATGGCCACGAGGCCATGGCTTGTTTGAAGCAGCACGCCATTGATCTGGTCATCACCGATTTGGTGATGCCCAAAATGGACGGGGTCGACTTTGTGGAGCAGCTGCGCCAGAGCTGGCCCGATGTGCCCGTGATTGTGGTGTCTGGCAGCACACGCAACATCATGCAGCGCTATGGCATTGAGAGCATCCAGGTGCCGGGGGCTGATGCCAGCCTCTCCAAACCGTTCAAAGGGGTGGATTTGATGTCGCAGATCAAGGCCTTGCTGGAGGCCCGCACTTGAGTCTTGCGTCCCTGAAACACCCACCCCGAAGAACCAAAAAAGGCCCTGAAATCAGGGCCTTTTTTCTTGCAAGCGGGATGGGGCAGGGCCTTGTGCGCTGCCCGCCAACAGGCTTTAAGTTTCGAAGCGTTCCACTTCGCGGCGCGTGGCGTCGGCGATTTTGGACAACTCCACCACCGTGGCCGCAATCTCCTCCGATGCGGCCGAGTTGCTTTGTGCGATCTGGTCCAGGTTGTTCAGGTTCACATTGATTTGTTCGACCGCTGAGCTTTGCTGCACCAAGCCAGGGGCTCTCTTGTCCAGATCAAACGGTGAAGCGGCCCAGATCCTGGCGGGTTTGTTCCGCCAGTTTCGACAACTCGATCACGGTGGCGGTGATCTCTTCAGAGGCCGCAGCATTGCTGACCGCAATGCGGTCCAGACTGCCCAGGTTGGAATTGATCTCTTCCACCGCGGCGGACTGTTGTTCCAAGGCCGAGGAGATGCGCTGCAGCATTTGGTCGGTTTCTTGCGAGCCTTGCTCGATCATGGACATGTCGCGGTTGACTTCTTGAACCACTTGCACGGCCTGCGCGGTTTCGGCCACGGCTTGCTGGACCAAGCGGGCAATTTCTTGCGAGCTTTCGGCGCTGCTGGCCGCGAGTTTGCCCACTTCTTCGGCCACGACCGAGAAGCCTTTGCCGTGCTCGCCTGCACGGGCCGCTTCAATCGCGGCGTTCAGGGACAGCAGGTTGGTTTTGTTGGCGATTTTTTCAATCACTTCGGTGATCTTGTTGATCTTGTCTGAGTGCACCGAGATGTTGTTCACCACCTGAACCATCTGGGTCATTTTGCCCATGCCGGTTTGCATGATGGCCATGGAGTCGCGGGACTTCTGGCTCGCAATGGCGGTGTTGCGCGACACATCGGTGACCGACTCCGCGGTGTGCCGAATGGCCAAGGCCACTTGGCTGATGGCATGGGTTTGGTTTTGTGCGCCGTCGGAAATTTGACCGATGGCGGTGCTGGTTTGGTTGGCTGCCGCCGCCACTTGGCGGGTGCTGTTGTGCACAGCACCGAGGGCATGACCCAAGGCATCCAGGGAACTGTTGATGTTGCTCTTGAGGCGTTGCAGATCGCCGGTGGCATCGCTGTGCACGCGTTGCGTCAGGTCGCCGGCGGCCACCGAGGCCATCACCGAGTCGACGTTGCCGATCATGCTGTGCAGCGATTGCAAGGCCGTGGCGGCTTGGGCCAGGCTTTCGCGGAACTCGCCGCGGGTGGTGCTGAAATCAATGTCATGGGCGAACTGGCCGTGCAAGAGGGCCTTGGACAGACCGTTGAAACCGCTCATGGTTTGCTGGACGCTGTCCAAAGAATTGTTGATGGCCCGTTTCATTTGGCCCAAATCACCCTGCAAATCGCCTTCGATGCGCTGGTTCAATTCACCGTCCGCCAAATGCTGGACCACCCTGTTGACCTGTGCATTGGCAGTTTGCTGGGCTTGCAGCAAGGTGTTGAAGGCGCGTGCGGTGGCGCCCACCTCATCGTCTTGCACCACTTGAATGCGCGTGCTGTAGTCGAAATTTTGGGACACGTTTTGAGCGGCTTCTTGCATTTGGCGCAGCGGATTGACCACCGAGCCCACGATGCGCATGGCAAACAAAATGCCGGCCAAGGTGCCGCCTGCCAACAACACGATGCTGATCAGTTGCGAGTGCTCGTATTGGTCGCGCGACTGCGTGTACTCGGACTTGGCAACGTCGAGCTGGACTTCGATCAGCTCAGAAAACTTGGTGCTGATGGGGTCGATCACAGGGTACAAGGTGTCGATCGTGAACCGTGCGATGGCCTTGCGGTCTTCGTCTTCCAGAATGCTTTGCAGTTGGTTGAGGCTGGTTTCCGCTGCGGCCAGCATGGGCTCGATGTCAGCGACCAATTTCTTTTCTTGTTCAACCAGGTAGGTGGCTTTGTAGGCATTCCAGGTTTTGGTGATGCCCTGGCGTGCATCTTTGAGGTTTTTGCGTGCCTCTTCCCACTCGATGTTGCCGTTGCGCACCTTGTGCGCCATGTCCACGATGTTCACCGCGTAAAGATCGGCGATCACCTTCAAGTCGCGCAAGGGCACGACCCGGTCTTCGTATACGGTGCGCAAGCCGTTGACCGACTCCGACATGCCCTTGAGACCGGTCAGTCCCACAATGATGGACACCAAAGACAGAAGCCCGACCAAAAGGAAGAGGCGAATGTTGACACTGAAGTGGTTCATGAGCAGATAGAAAACGGTGATGGAACAGATTGCACCAAGGGGGTGCCGTCAGCGCGCGCGAGGTTTCGCGTGTGCGTCATCATAACCATGATGGTGCCAAAATTTTCGTTATTGATTCATTTATTGGTATAAATGCTAAAGACTGGCGATGATGGCCCTGATTTGTTAATTACTTTATATTCAGCTAGAATGTTGGCTTTATTATTGAATCCACGATGCTTGGCTTGCGATCGGCCAAGGGGATGCCATGAGCACTAGCAAATTCGTTGCAGCTTCCTTTTCAGTGAATATTGAGCATTTGCACGCTTTGGGTGTTCGCGACCCTTATTCCGAGCAAAGCATGCAGCTCTACCATTCCGGCAAACTCAATGCCAATGAGCGCTTGTACTTTTCCTTGTGGGGTTCTTCAGAGCTCAGCACGTCCTTGATTCGCGCCAAAACCCGGTTTGCTCGCCAAGGCGAGCCGGTCAGCTCGGCCTACTTTGTGATCAAAGGGGCTGTTTTGGGGGTCAAGGGGGAGGACATCTACCGCTTGGGCCCGGGCAGCGTGATTGGCCTGGCCGAGGGAGTCGGGGGCTTGCCTTACAACATGGACGCCATCGCGGTCGATGATGTGCAGGTTCGGGTCTTCCCGATTTATGTGATCTCCAAACTGGTGAAAAACATGCCGCCCGGTTTGAAAGGTATTCTCAAGTCCACCGTCATGCGCACCATGCAGCTGACCTCACCACCGCCATTGTTGCCATGAGCAGTACATTCGACGAAATCAAGCTCGAAGAGGGCCAAATTCTGTTCAAAGCGGGTGAACCCGCTGACAAGCTTTACTTCATTCAGTCGGGCACCATTCGCATGGCCGACAAAAATACCGGCGCTGTGTTTGCAACTTTGAAAGAAGGCGATTCTTTCGGTGAGCAGGCCATGCTGCAGGGCGGTATCCGTGGCGCCACGGCCTTGGCGGGCGAGGGCACCGTTTTGCTCGAGATCACGGCCGAGGGCCTGCGGGGTTTGCTGAAAACGGCGTCGCCCATTTTGACGGCTGTTTTTGAAGCCATGATGCTGCAGCAAAACATGCAAAACGCCTTGCGCACGAAAGCCTGACATGGCTGGCGCACGTCCCATGGCGATGCCCACATTGCAAGACGTGGGCATTTCATTGCGCAACCTGCGCCGTGCTTGGCCTGATCAGTGGCCAGGCTTGCCCTTGGTGTTTGATCGCGCTTGGGCCCAGCTGGGTTTGGCCACGCCGCGCAAGGGCTCTTCGGCCCACAGCCTGCTCGCTTTTGGCAGGCGGGTGGCCGAGCAGGTGGAGCAAGACGGGGCGCGGCGCCAAGCCCAAGGCCTGGAGCCGGCTTACCACAACCGTTTGCACATCGCAGACACCTTGGTCGGCATGAGCTATTTGCTCAAAACCTCGGCGCTGCTGGCGGTACCAGGCGCGCGCATGCCCAGCGTGGCCGCCATGGGTTTGGCCATCATGGCCGGGCATGATTTCTTGCACCCCGGGGGCTCGAACGCGCAGCCGGGTGAGTTTGAAGCGCGTGCGGTCCAAGATTTACAACCGTGGATGAGCCAAGCGGGGCTGGCGGAGGCAGACCGCCAAGCCCTGGCGCAGGCCATCATGGCCACCGATCCTGCGCGGGTCAAGGGGTGTCACGTGCAAGTGCGTGCCCAGACCTTTGACCTGAGGCAACTCGAAAGTTTGACCGTGTTGGTGCAAGAGGCCGACATTTTGGCCAGCACCTTGCCGCAGACTTCTTTGGGTTTGACGCAGTCTTTGGCGACCGAATGGGCGCCCAAACAACCGCAAGCAGCCCAGCGGCTGATGCTGCCCCAGAACCGTTTGCTTTTTTTGGAGCATGCAGCGCTGTTTTCCAGCCCAGCGGCCCAAGCCCTGGGCGTCGACGCCGTGAAGGTGCGACAAACCCAACGCATCGAGCGGGAACTGCGCCAAGGCGGTGGACGCGACTGAGCCGTCTCGCCTGAGGCCGCGTTTTCAGCTGTTGTAGGCTTTCGCCATGCCCTCAAAAGTGCCTTTGAGGCTTTCGCGGGTGCTGTTGCTGTTGCCCACAATGCTCTCCATGACGCTGAATTGGCTCATGTAACGGCTCATCAACTTCTCCATGCGGGCATCCAAATCGGCCAATTCGTCTTTGTACTTGGCAATTTTGGCGGTGCTGTTTCGGCTCAGGCTTTCGATGGCGCCGGTCGACAGCAGCATCTTTTCGATTTTGTTGATGGCATCACCCGCCAAGCCCCCTGGCGCCGCGCTGTAAATGCTTTGGTTGTTGGTCCCCGCCGAGAACATGGTCGAGACCTCGGCGAAGTTGTTTTGCAGCGCGGTGTCGAGTTTGCTCTCGTCCAAAGTGAGTTGGCCGTTTCGGTCCATGCTCAGTCCGACGTTGCGGGCGGCCTGGATGGTGGTGCCCGCCGTGCTGGAGGTGTCGGTGATCATGGCCCGCACTTGGGCGCGCACCGACTGAAGCAAACTTTCTCCGGCCAGCGCGCCCCCGAACTCTTCCACCTCGCTGTCGCGGTCGCCTAGGATTTTGAGTGTCTCTTCAAAATCGTTGTAAGCCGTCACCAAACCTTTGACGTTGTCCTTGATGCTGGCGGTGTCCCGGTTCAGGTCAACACGGGCCGAACCTGTGGTGTTGGCATAAAGGTCCAGGGTCACGCCATCGATGACGTCGGTCACGGTGTTGCTGCTGCGGGAAACCGTCAAGCCATTGATTTTGAGACTGGCATCGGTGGCCGTTTGCAGGTGGTTGGTGAAGCTGACGCCTGGCACGGCCACGCCGTTGCTGTCTTTGCTGGTCAGGCTGAAGGCTTTGCTGGCCCCTGTTTCACCCGAGATGACCACGTTGTAGCCATTGCCTGTGTTGATGAGCTGCGCCGTGACCCCCAGCTTGGCGCCATTGATCGCGCTGACCATGCCTGCAGGCGTGGGGTTGACGACACTGATGTCGCCTTTGTCCACACCGCCAATGGTCAAGTTGAGCGAGAAAGCGGTGCCGGTGGTATCAGGGCTGATGACGTTCAGGGGCGTGGCCCGGTCTGCAAAAGTGCTGCTGCCGGTCCGCTGCATGAGCGCGGTTTGCAAGATCTCGATGTTGTAGCTGCCCGCCTCGGCCGTGCTGCTGGCCGTTATGCCCAATGCGTTGGACTGGGTGTTGCTGGGCTTGATGGAGCTGAAGTCGCTCGCATCGTTGAGTTTGCCAAATGCGGTTTTGAGTTCGGACAAGGCAAATTTGACGGCCCCGTAACCCGTGATCTTGGCTTCGGTCTGGGTGATTTTGGTGTCGATGCGCTCTTTTTTGGGTGTTTTTTCGGCATCCACCAAGCTTTGGGCCAAACCTTTGACGTCGATGCCGGATCCGGCACCCAAGGTGTTGACGATGTTCGTGGTGGTGGTGGCCATGTGGGGAGACTTTGGTTAGAGGTTGATCAGGGATGTGCAATGAATCGGCAGAAATTCAAAAAAATGAATTCAAGTCGGCCGACTCAACCTCGGATGTAGTCAAACAGGCTCAGGCCTGAGATCTTTGAAAAACTGCCCATGGCCGCTTCCAGCGCCATCATTTCTTTGTTCATGCGGGTCACGGCCTCGGCGTAGTCCAAGTCTTCGATTTCCGACAAGGTGGATTTGAAACGCAAGGCCGTTTCGCTCAACACATCCAGCTGGGATTGGACCACGACCTGGTCTGAGCCATTTTGTGCTTGAGACAAGGTCAGGTTGTTGTGCATTTGGGTCAGGTCGGCGATGCCTTGCTGGATCTGGCCCGTCTGGGCGCTGTTGACGCCGTCGATCATTTGGTCCAAGGCATCAAAAAAGCCGACGCTGTTGCCGTCTTGCCGAACCACGCGGCTGAACACGTCGGTGCCCGCACGGGTGAACTGCACCGTTCGCTCGACACCGGCAGGAATGCGGGTTTGCGTTTGATCGCCTTGGTACATCACATCACCGTTCAAACCTTCGGCGAAAGCCGGGGTGTTCACGCGGGTCCCGGAAAACAAATAGTTGCCACTGTCGTCACGCGTGTTGCCCAAGCTGAGCAACTGGTCGCGCAGCGCTTTCAATTCGACGGCGACGCTTTTGCGATCATCGGGTGAGAGGGTGTCGTTGGCCGCTTGAATGCCCAACTCTTTCATGCGGATCAAGACATCGTTGGATGCCGACAAAGCGGTCTCTTCGGCGGTGTAGCGGCGCATGGCCACGTCGAGCGTGCGCATGTGGCTGTCTTGCCGCTGCACTTCGCCTTTGAGGCGCTGAATGGCCGCGGCCTGGTCGGGGGCGTCGCTGGGCGAGAGGATTTGTTTGGACTCGGCCATTTGGGCCTGCGTGGTCGCCAAACGGTTTTGGATCTTGGTCATGCGCTCGGTGGCACGGTCAAACAAAAAAGAGGTCGAAATTTTCATGGTGCCTCCGGTCAGCGGACTTGCAAGATGGCGTCAAACAAGGCCATGGACACTTGCATGACCTTGGCATTGGCTTGATAAGCTTGTTGAAAACGCACCAGGGCGGAGGCTTCCTCGTCCAGGCTCACGCCCGAGACGCCGTCGCGGGCCTCCTGGGCTTGTTGGTAAACCACGCTGAGGGCCTGTTCGGCAATGGCCGCCTGGCGGGCCACGCTGCCCACTTGGTTCACGCGTTCGATGTACGCCTCGGTCATGGTCAGGCCGCCGGGCATGATCGCTTCGTCTTCCAGCGCCACCATGCGCAGCATGGCTTCGTTGTTGCCGATGCCGTCTTTGTTGCCATCGATGTTGAAGATGTCGCCTGCTTTGGGCGCGGTCGAAAACTCCATGCGCAAACCGCGGTAGATCAAGCTCGGGGTCGAGTTGTTGGGATCGGTTTGCAACTGGCGCTCGGCCACCACGGTGTCCGTGCGGGTGTCCAAAATCCTGTACGTACTGTCCGTGATGAACGTCACTTTGAGTGGCGAGGCCCGCAAAGTGGACTTCATGCCGCCTTCGATGCCCTCAAACTGCGCCGTCACTTGGGCTGTGCTGTCGCCGCCGCTGTTGTCGGTCACGAAAACCAGCAGGTCGTCGGTGGTGCCACCTTTGACCGAGATGCGGGTGTCAAAGCCCAGTTGTTTCAAGTCCGCTGGGGTGCCGTTGGGGCCCATCCCCAAGCGAATGTCGTCGGTGACGTTGCCGGCTGGGCGGGACAGCACCAGTTTGCCCTCGACTTGGCTCGCCGTGACGCCTGTGCTGGCCGATGACGCGTTGAGCCAGCCGACCACGGCACTCAGGTTGGCACCACTCGCAAGCAGAGGCAAAGCATGGCCATTGAGGGTGAGGGCGCCGGCTGCGATGCCGCTGGCCGGGCCTGTGAACGCATTGCCGGTCAGCACCGCTGGCGTTTTTTGAGGGGCCAACAATTCGCGGGTGGCGGGGTTGAACTGCTGAGCCAGGCCCACATCGGCCTTGGCCCCCATGAAGATGTCCATCTCCAAATAAGCGGCTGCGCCCGTGGCGTTGAGGTAGCTGGTGTTGTAGGTGGCGCCCGCTTCCACACCGTTGCTCGTTTTGAGCAACAGGGATTGCTGGTCTACACTCAAGGCCCGACCCAGCAGATGCCGACCGTCACGCGTGAGCACTTGAAACGATTGGTTGGCCGTGGGGTTTTTCAGCGTCAATGACAAGTCTTGGGTGCCCACTGGCACCAGGCCCAGACTGGCAAAGGCCTGGCCGGCACTGGTGGTGACCGTGACCGAACCAATTTGTGGGATCTGACCCAAGGCCAGTTCGCCCAGCAAGGCGGTCGGGCCAGCAAATTCGGGCGCTTTGTAGTTAACCCGTGCCTGGGCGGTGCCGCCATTCAAGGGGTTGTCAATGACCCGGAATTGACCGGCAGCAGCCACCCGGTTGGCGTCTTTGATGACCATTTGCATGCCCGCGGCTTGCAAAGGTTTGTCGGCACTGAAGGCGAACAAATCGCCACCCAGAAGGCCCTCGGCGTCCACACCTTCGCGGTGAATGGCGTTGATCTCGCGGGCCATGACTTCGGCCAGATCATTGAGCGAGTTGGCGGCAGGGTTGAGCACCTGCTCGCGGAAGGTCATGATGCCGCCAATTTTGCCGCTGCTGATGCCCGACATGGTCTCCGGCGTGCCGTAGGCGTCGATGGCAAACTGGAGTTTGTTTTTGTCGATGCTCGATTGGGACACACTGATGTCGCGGGTGTTGGACTGTTGCACCAAAATGCCCTGGTCCAGCGTATCGCCCACGCTGACCAGCACGGCACCGTTGGGCTCGAATTTGGTTTTGACGGCAATCAGGCTCGACAGCTCGCGCAGCAAGCGGTCACGTTGGTCCAGCAGTTCAGAGGGTTGGTTGTCGGCGCTGCTGTGCTTGACCATTTGCTTGTTCAGCAAGCCCAGCTGTTGTGTCAAGGAGTTGATCTGGCCCACATCGGTGTCGACCGATTGGCGTGTTTCGTTGTCCAGCAGGTCAAATTGCCCAGCCAGTTGCTGAAAGCGGGACGACAAGCCCTCGGCATCGCGCAAAAAAGTGCTGCGCGTGACCACAGAGGCGGGGTCGCTGGAGAGATCGCGTGACGATTCAAAGAACAGGTTCATGGCCGTGGTCAGACCAATGCTCTCGTCGCCCATCACGTCGATCAGGCGGTTGACGTAAGACAGCAAAGGCTTTTGGCTTTCCAAGTCGCTGTTGCTGTTGCGCAGGTTGGATTCGACAAAAGCATCGTACTGGCGCTGCACGGCATCAAAGCGTGCACCCGTGCCCAGATAGCTGTTGCCCACCTGCCTGGGCTGGTTGGACGTCAGCGAGATGTCTTGCCGTGTGTAGCCATCGGTGCTGACGTTGGCGATGTTGTTGGACACCGTGGCCAAAGCGCGTTGGTACGCGGTGACACCGGAGCTGCCAATGCTGAGCAAATCACTCATGGTTTAGCTCCTGGCGTGACACGGTCGAGTTTGAAGCCGTTGAAGCGCTCGAGTTGGTAGCCCTTGACCACTTCGGGGTTGAGCGGCATGGCCTCGCGTGTGGGGGTCAAAGGCATGGCTTGGGCTTGGGCCTTGGGCGCGTGCAGGCGCAAAGCGTCTTGGGTGCTCAGCTCTTGGGCCCGCAGCATTTGCTTTTCCATCATGTTGGCCACACCCAAACCACCGCGTTTGACCATTTCCAGAGACATTTCTTTGTCCATGAGGTCTTGGTAGGTGTCCATGTTGCCGCCTTCGACCAAGTCGCTTTTCTCGATCGACTCGCGCATGGTCTTCATCATTTGCTGAATGAAGTAAGCCTCAAACTGCTCCGATGTTTTGCGAATGGCTTTGCTCGGGTCTTGCGCCGCCTCACCCTTCAGGCGCGTGAGCGCGTTGAAGTCCAGGTAGGTGCTGGATTCGGTGTCGGTGGACAAGTCGTTCATGGCGGTCTCTTTAGATGACGATCAGTTCCGCGCGCAAACTGCCGGTGCTTTTCAGGGCTTCGAGGATGGCGATCAGGGCCGAGGGGGTTGCGCCCACTTGGTTCACGGCATCCACAACTTGGCGCAAGTCCACACCTGGCTGGAACAGGAACATGGGATTCTTGGGCTCGGACACCGCGATGTCTGCGTTTTGCACGGGGGTCGTTTGCCCATTCGAGAAAGCGTTGGGTTGCGACACCTCGTTGGTGGCGGCAATGGACACAGAAATGGTGCCGTGCGCGACCGCGGCAGCGGTGATGCGGACATTGCGGCTGATCACGACAGTGCCTGTGCGGGAGTTGACGACCACGCGTGCGGGTGGCTCACCCGGGACCACATCGAGGTTTTCCACCATGCTCAAAAAGGCCACCCGTTGCGACATGTCACTGGGGGCTTTGACAGCGAAAGACATGCCGTCCAGCGCCTGCGCTGTGCCGTTGCCAAAGTTTTTGTTGATGGCGTTGACGATGGCGGTGGTGGTGGTGAAGTCCGACTCGCGCACATTCATGACGACATGGTCAGATTTCTCGAAAGGGGTTTCCACCATGCGCTCGACGGTGGCGCCGCTCGGGATGCGCGCAGCGGTGGGCACGCCGATGCTGACTTTGGAGCCAGCTGCGCTGGTTTCGACCCCGGTGGCGGTCAGCGCACCTTGGGCCAGGCCGTAGATTTGGCCGTCCACACCGCGCAAGCTGGTGAGCAACAAACTGCCGCCGCGCAGGCTGCTGGCCTTGCCGATGGCGGAGATGTTGATGTCGATTTTCTGGCCAGGCTTGGCAAAACCGGGCAACTCGGCGGTCACCATCACGGCGGCCACGTTTTTGATGTCGATTTTGCCGCTGGAGGCGTTTTGTTCGAAGTCTGACAGAGGGCCATCAATGCCCACGCCCAAACGTTGCAACATGGATTTCATGCTTTGAGCGGTGAAGGACACATCCGCGCCGTCGCCCGTGCCTTGCAAACCCACCACCAAACCGTAGCCGATCAGTTGGTTGGTGCGGCCAGCGGCCACCGAGGCCAAATCTTTGACACGGTCAGCCCAGGCAGCGCCTGTGAAGCTCAGCAGAAATATCAGTGAAACGAGGGTGGATTTCATGGAGGGTGCTCAGCGTCAAGTCTTTAGAAAGGCCAAAGCTTCAACAAGGCTTTGGTTCCCCAGCCCGCCGTGGCGGCGTTGGCCATGTCACCCGTGCCGCGGTAGGCGATCTGGGCGTTGGCCAAGCGGCGCGACTGCACGGTGTTGTTGGGCGAGATGTCTTCAGGTCGGATGATGCCGCTGACCTGAATGATTTCGGCGCCTTCGGTCAAAGCCAGTTGTTTCTCGCCGCGCACCATCAAGTTGCCATTGGCCAAAACTTCGGAGACGGTCACCGAGACGTCGCCAATCAGGCTGGCTTTTTGGTCGGCATCACCGCCGCCCGAGCTCTCAATGTTGGCTTTGCTCAAGTCCACGCCATTGAGCACGCCTTGTGCGTTGTAGCCCAATACGTTGGGCAAACGCATGTTTTGCACCTTGGCATTCAACCCGCCAGGAGCGGCAGCAGAAGTGGGGATGACATCGTTTTTCGCACCGCGTTTGACGCTGCCGCTTTGCGTGCGCCCAGCTTGGGTGGATTCATTGAGCAGCACGGTGATCACGTCGCCCACGTTGTAAGCGCCCACCCGGCCAAACCAGTTGTCGCTTTGGCGGCCGTTGTAAATGGCGCCGGTTGCCATGTGTGGTTTTTGGATGCCCACCGGCAAGATGGGTGCAAATTCGGGCGTGTGCGTCATGGGCGGAGGGCTGGTGGAGCAGCCGCCCAAAGCCAGTGCCAAAGTCAATGCCAGGGGGAAGAAAACAGTGCGATTCATGTTGCGCTCACATGTTGTTGTTCAGGAAGCGCAGCATGCCGTCCACGGCCGAGATGGCTTTGGAGTTGATTTCGTAGGCGCGCTGGGTTTCGATCATGTTGACCATCTCTTCGACCACGTTGACGTTGGACGCTTCCAAAGCGCCTTGCATCAGTTGACCTGCACCTGCCAAACCGGGTTGGCCGACCTGTGGCGCTCCGCTGGCGGTGGTTTCTTTCATCAGGTTTTGACCGATGGATTGCAGACCGGCTGGGTTGGCAAAGCGGGCCGTTTGGATTTGACCAATGATCTGGTTGCCACCGCCAGCCGCCGCTTCCACCGACACGGTGCCGTCTTGGCCAATGGTGATGCTGGCCACGTTGGGGGGGATGGTGATGGCCGGCTGCAAAGCCGCGCCATTGGCGGTCACGAGTTGGCCGGTTGAGGACAGTTTGAACGAGCCGTCACGGGTGTACGCCACGGTGCCATCCGACTGGGTAATCTGGAAAAATCCGTCCCCTTGAACCGCCACATCCAGGGCATTTTTGGTGCTGACCAAGCTGCCTTGGGTATGGGTTTTTTCGGTCGACACGATGCGCACACCGGTACCCAGCATCAGGCCCGTGGGGGCTTGCGCGTCGGCGCCGACCTGGGCGCCGGGTTGGCGCAGGTTTTGGTAGAGCATGTCTTCGAACGAAGCACGGTCGCGCTTGAAACCTGTCGTGTTGACGTTGGCCAAGTTGTTCGAGATCACCGACATGCGCGTTTGCTGCGCGTCCAGGCCGGTTTTGGCAATCCACATTGATGCATCCATGGGAGGCTCCTGTCAGTGTTTAAGCGGGTTTCATCATGGAAGAGCCGGACTCGTCGAGTGCCTTGGTTTCCTTGATGATGCGAATTTGGGTTTCGAAACTGCGCGACTGGTCGATCAGCCGTGTCATGGCCTCGATGGCGCTGACGTTGCTGCCTTCCAGCGCTTGGGGAATCAAGCGGGGCTGTGCGTTGCCCAAGGCCAGATCGGTGCCATCAGGCTCGCCGTCCACCTTGAACAGGCCGTCTTGGCGGCGACCCAATTTGGTGTCGCCGGCGTCGCGCAAGCGCAATTGGTCAATCAGCACCATGGGAGCCGTCGAGGGTTGCGCCGGGTCTCTGGCGTAGACCGTGCCATCGGGGTTGATGGCGACCGCCATGCCCGGGGGGATGGCGATCGGGCCACCATTGCCCAGCACCAAGTGGCCAGAGCCGTTTTCCAATTGACCTTGGGGGTTGATTTTCAAGTCACCACGCCGCGTGAAGGCCACATCCCCATTGGGCGCTTGCACCGTCATGACGGCCTTGTCGGCCAAGGCGATGTCCATGGGACGGCCGGTGGCCATGACAGGACCGGGTGTCAAACGGATTTGATCGCGGGCCACCGCTTGCGCTTGGTAACGTGAGTCAAAACCAGGGCCTTCTACCTTGACGGTTTTGAGGGCCACGTCGTAGCTGCTTTTGAAACCCACCGTGGACACGTTGGCCAAATCATTGACCAGCACCTGGCGAGCCGTTGCCTGCTCTTTGATGGTGGCGTTGGAAGTGAAAACAAGGCGGTCCATGGTCTGTTTCTCAGTGCTTTACGAGCTCAAGCCCGGATGTTGATGATCGCGCTGGTCATCGTGCTGCTGGTCTCAATCGCTTTGGCGTTGGCCTGGAAGTTCCGCTGCGCGGTGATCAAATCCACCAGCTCTTGGGTCAAGTCCACGTTGGCGCGTTCGGTGGCACCTGCACGGATCGAACCGAAGCCCGCCGAGCCCGCTTCACCGATCTTGGCGCTGCCAGAAGATGCAGAGGCCAAATAACTGGCATCACCCACCTGACGCAAACCCGATGGACTGGAGAAGTTGGCCAAAACGATCTTGCCCAGCGACACTTGCGAGCCGTTGGAGTAGGTGGCATTGACCAAACCGTCGGGTCCAATGTTCAGGCCCATCAGGTCGCCTTCAGGGGCGCCGTCCTGGGATTGCGACAACACCGCAAACGCGCTGGAGTATTGGGTCGACTTGGTGAAGTCGATCGACATGGTCAGCGCACCCTTACCACCTTGCAAGAAGGCGGTTTCAAAAGGCATGCCGGTCAAGGGGGACACGGGTTTACCCGTCAGATCGAAGCTCAACTCGCCGCGATCGAGGTAAACAGGCCACCATTCGGTTTTGCTGGACAAACCGGTGGCGTCTTCCGTTTGGACGCCATTTTTCACAAATTGCAAAGCGCCGTTTTCTGTGAATTGCGCCAGTTTTTTCCAATCGGTGGTGGCGCCAAACTGCATTTCCGTGTTGGCCAAGCCCCAGTCGGCAGATCCGGTGACCTGAATGGAAGAGTTGCTGCCGGTGGTGCCGGTGGTGAAGTTCAGTTGCTTGGTTTTGGCGTCAAAGCCGACCGTCACGCCCAAGACTTTGCGGCCTGTCTCGGCATCCGTGATGGTGTTGATCTCGTCTTGCAATGCTTTGGCAAAGGTCTCAATGTTGGTGTAGGTGGTGGGAAAGGGCAGTTCGATTTTTTTGACGATGCCGTCCACCGAAACAAAAAAGTCTTTGTTGGAAGAGGTGACCTGGATGCTTTTTGCGGTGTTGATGGTCATCACTTCACCACTCAAAACCGCAGGTTCACTGGCCTTGCCGCGCAGCGCTTCTGTCGACGAGGCCGCCACGGTCAAGTTGGGCGAGTTGTCGACCAAACCCAGGTATTTGGTGGCATTGGCGTCGGGTCCAGAGATGGAGATGCTGGAGTTGTCGCCCGTTGTGCCTGAAGAGATGGAGAATTTGGCGGTGTCCGGGTCAAAGGCCACGGTGATGCCAAAGCGGGCGTTGGAGATGGCTGGCTTGCCTGGGACGGCCGCCACCGCGGGTGGGCCTGCAACGGCAGGCGTGCCCGCGACCGCGGGTGTGTCGGGCAGAGCGCCCATCACGTTGTTGATGGCGATCTCCAGTTGGCGGGCCAAAATCTGGGGGTCTTTGTCGGCGGCGGTCAGGTTGTAGGTGATCTCTTGGGCCGCAGCAGGCGTGGCGGTGTTGCTCGCTGGCGCGCCATCGATCTTCATGCTGAACTTGAGGGTGCCTGAGGGGACTGCCACAAAGGTGCCCGCCGCGTAATCGGCGGCCGCCAGCGATGCCGACACGGCTTTCGCGGGTGAGGAAGGGCGCGTGTCGGTCAGTTGGTCCAGGGAATACATCTCGGTGGTGCCGGAGCTGGGCACCACGCGTGGATCGCTTTTCGGCAACACATCGCCGTACTTGTTCACAAAATAGTTGCTGCCCAAGGTGTCCGTGGCTTGCTGCAAAGCGGGCTTGACTTCGGTGTCACCCACAAAAAAGTAGGTTTGCCATTTGGAGAAGGGGCTGTCGAGTGTGGCGTTCTGGGTTTTGGCGTAGTACACCGTGGCCAGGTAACCGTTACCGCCGCTGTCGTACACGGTCAAAGCGGTGCTTTTGTTGTAGGTGCTGGGGTTGGTGCGGTCAAAGTCTGCCGTGATCACTTCCGAGTCCGCGGGCAGGTTCAGGCCCAGCTGGATTTGGGTGGTCTCCACCGCTTCGCCCGATGTTTTGGACGGGATGGTCAAGGCGTTCAGGTTGGTCAAGTCGGCTTTGCCGGACGAGTCCACCGAGGCGGCCATCAGGCGTTGTCCGGTGGAGTTCACCACGTTGTTCTGGTCGTTCAGGGTGAACGAGCCGTTGCGGGTGTAGGTGTCTTGCAGACCATCGGGTGTCTTCAAGGGAAAGAAGCCATCGCCCGTGATGGCCAGATCCAGCGAGTTGCCGGAGGTGGAGATGTTGCCCTGGCTGAATTCCTGGCTCACCTGCTTGAGCGACACGCCCTGGCCGATGTTGCTGGACGACTTTTGCAAAGGCGATGTCGAGAAAATGTCGCCAAAGTCAGCCCGCGAGCGCTTGAAGCCCGAGGTGCCCACGTTGGCAATGTTGTTGGATGTCACGGCCAATTGGGCGGTGGCCGAGTTCAGACCGGTGAGCGAGGTGTAAAACGACATGCTGTAAAGCTCCTGTGATGCGTGAGGTGTGGGGTGAGGGCGTTCAGAGGTGGCGTGCTGCTTTACAGCCCCACGCGCTTGACGTCTTTGAGTAACATGGTGTTGCCGCCATCGACTTCCACGCTGACGCTGCCGTCACCGGGGTTGGTCGCGATGGCGCGCACAGTGGACAAGGTGCTGACGGGGACCGTGGCCGTTTGACCATTGACCACCGCGGTGGCGCTCAAGCGGTAGAGCCCTGTGGGCACGGGATTCTCGGCGGCGTCCAGACCGTTCCAAGTGAAGGGCATGGTGCCGGGCAATTGGGGTCCTGCGATCAATTCCTGCACCAGACGGCCTTGGCTGTCGTGCACATTGACCTGAACGCCGCTTGCGCCTGCTGGCAAATCGATGGTGGCGTCCAGGCTGCTGCCCGATGTGAGCAAAGTGGGCGTGTCGTTCATGGCCACTTTTTTGCCAATCAGTGAGGCGCTGTTGAGCATGCGCTCGCCCGACATGGAGGTCACAAACGAGTCCAAAGACGTTTGCATGTTGGTCAAGGCTTCAAGCTGTGAAAACTGGGCCAATTGGGCGACAAACGCTTCGTTTTTGACGGGTTCCAGCGGGTTTTGGTTTTGCAGCTGGGCGGTGAACAAAGTCAGAAAATCCTGTTTGCCCATTTCCTCTTTGGTTTTGGCCACGCCCTTGTCTTTCACGTCTTCGTAACGCGTGACGTTTTTGAGCAGGCTGGAGGAGCTGACGGTGTCGGTGGTCATGGGGTGCTTTCGGGTCAGGCTTTGGCGATGTCCAGCGTGCGCATCATCAGTTGACGCGCCGTGTTGATGACTTCGACGTTGTTTTGGTAGGAGCGGGCGGCGGCCATCATTTCCACCATCTCGGTGACTTCGCTCACGTTGGACTGGTAGACATAACCGTCTTTGTCGGCCATGGGGTTCTTGGGGTCAGAAACACGGCGAGGGGCGACGGTGTCTTCGACCATGCGATCGATCTTCACGCCGCCCACGTAGGCGGCACCCGCGTTGGTCATTTGCTCGTCGACCAAGGCCTTGAAGACCGGGCGTTTGGCCCGGAAGGCGTCTTTTTCGGATGTGGCCACCGTGCCAGCGTTGGCCAGGTTGGAGGCGGTGGCGTTCATGCGGGTCAGTTGCGCATTGAGCGCCGTACCGGCAATGCCAAAGATGTTGTCCATGCTCATGCTCAGTCTCCTCGCAGGGCTTTGCGCACGCTGCTGACCCGGTTTTCCAAAAAGTTCAAAGTCGCCTGGTAGTCCGCGGCGGCTTTACCGTACTGGGCTTGCTCCACGCTCATTTCCACGGTGTTGCCGTCAAAAGAGGTGTTGAAAGGGGTGCGAAAGCGCATGCCGTCTGCGCCCAACTCTTCGCCAGCGCCATAGTGACCAGCGTTGGTCGCGGCCATGGCGGTGTCTTGTTGTTGGGCGGCGCTCATCACGGCCTTGAAGTCGATGTCACGGGCCTTGTAGTGCGGGGTGTCGGCGTTGGCAATGTTTTGCGCCAACACTTCGAGGCGGCGGCTTTTGACTTGCAAAGCTTGTTCATGCACGCCAAGTGCTTGGTTCAACAAATTCATCTGGACTCCTGGACGGCGTAAGGTTGTTCGATGTTCAAGGTACGTCGGTCTTTTGACGTTGCCCCCTCAAGTTGAGCGGGCTTGTGCCGATACCTGCAAAAGTTGTGCCAAGTTTTTCTGTCACCTTTTGACGCCCCATTTCGTGCGGGGGGTGCTGCGGGCCCCCCGGGGGCGGCAAGCTTTGGTCGTGGGCGGCAAAGCTTTGCCGATGCGCTGCCGCTGCGGGTGTCGGTCAAAGCTGGTCTTGTTTTTGCTTAACCAGGGCATGCAAACCCATCGTCAAAACTTCCACACCCCCATGAAGCACCTCTTGCAAGCGCTGTGCCGCCTCATGGACTTGCTGATTGCACGCGGGCTTTTGTGGGGCTTGGCGTTGTGGCTGTTGGGCACCTCGTCGTTTGCGGCCAAGCCCGCCAAGCCGCAAAATCCTCCCGCTTCTGCCGCCGAGGTCATGCAGACTTCGGTCCAAAAGTGGGTGGCCCAATCCCGCAAAGTCAAACCAGAACAGGTCACCCTGGCCCCAATGGACAGCCGGGTCAAGGTGCGCGCTTGTGACCAGGCCCTGAACATGGATGTGCCGTTCTCAAATGCCGAAACCGTCCGCGTGCGCTGCGCCCAACCCGTTTGGCAGCAATTTGTGCGTGTGAGCGTCGCGGGCGGGGCGCCCGAAGCGCCGCCTCAAGCCAAACCAGAGTCCGCCGCCGCGCCCGAACCTGCCAAGCGCTGGGTCTTGTTGGCCAAAGTGCCTTTACAAAGGGGCATGGTGCTCAATGAGACTCATGTTTCCCGTGAACAGGTCGATACTCCCAACATGCCTGTGAATGTGCTGGAACAAGCATCCGAGGTCATGCATGCCGAAGTGGTTCGGGATGTGCGGCCTGGAACACCCTTGCGCAGCCAGGACATTCGGCCCACAGTGTTGGTGAAAAGGGGCCAGATGGTGCTCTTGTCGGTGGGGCAAGCGCAGGGGTTTCAAATCTCCGCGCGGGTCGAAGCCATGCAAGATGGCCGTTTTGGCGAGCAGATCAAGCTCAAAAACCGCGATTCCGGTCGCGAATTGAGCGGCCGCGTGCAGGGGCCCAACCAGGTGGTGGGGCTTTGACCCCTCAAAATCAAAAATTTCAATTTTTCTCTCAAGTTCTAGAATCTCATGCCGATTCAGTATTCGAGCAAGGTCTCAGCTCCATGTTCAGAGACCAGAAAAGAGAACCCATATGACCGATCCCATCTCTCATTTCGGCCGCAAGGCCCAAATAGAATCTGCCAACCGCCAGTCGGTTGCCAAGGGTGAACCGCGCGCCCAGGCGTCTGCTTCGCAAGAGGCCGCACGTTCTGCTGCGCCTGCCACCGACGAACTGCGTTTGAGCAAAGTGGCCCAGCAAGTGATGCAAGAACCCGAATTTGACCGCAGCAAGGTCGAGGCCATCAAGACCGCCATCCAGCAGGGCCAGTACCCTGTGGACTCGCGCCGGATTGCCGAAAACTTTGTGGCGATCGAGAAAATGATCAAAGGCTGACCCGCCCATGTCCGACATGATCCGTCCTGAGACCGAGGCTTCTTCTTGGGAGGCCGCTTTGCTGGCTGCACCCGATGCGGTTTCGCGTCTGGCGGACATTTTGGGTTTGGAGTTTGAGGCCCTGAAAGTGCGCGATCTGAGCGCTTTCGAGGCCATTCAAGATGAAAAAAACGGCCTGCTGCAAAAGCTGGCCCTGTTGGCCGAGTGGGCTGCCCCGCAAAACCCTGTGCCCTTGCCGTGGCAGCAACTGCAGGACAGCTTGCGCCAGTGCAAGCAAGACCATTTGCGCAACATCCAACTGCTGCAGCGCCAATTGCAGGCGGTCAAAGGCACTTTGCAAGCCTTGCAAGGGGATTCAGCCGGGCCCGCCGTGGATTTGTACGACCGCATGGGCCAAATCGCCCGTCGCCCCGGCGCCTGGGGTTACCAGCTCGCCTGAATCGGCCCCGACCTGAGGCGGCGCGCTGTCAGGTCCGCTTTTTCTCGTCCCCTGGACGCATGCCTTTGAGCCAATAGACCCACGACAAAATGACCGCCACCGCGGTGTACATCTCGGGGGGGATCTCGGCCTCCAGGTCCACCCGGCTGAGCAGCGCCAGCAATTGCGGGTCTTGCGCCACATACACCCCATGCTTCAAAGCTTCTTCGATGATTTTTTGGGCCAAGTCGTCTTGCCCTTTGGCGCTGATGACCGGGGTTTTCCGGGCACCGTACTCCAGTGCAATGGCTTCTTTGAGGGGGCTTTTCATGTTTGCACGTCCAGCAAACTGCCCATGCCGGGGGGCGCATGCGGCATGGGGTCATTCGGGCCTTGACCGTGGATGATCTGAAGCCGGGTCATGTTCAGACCGGCGCTGTCGAGTTCTTGTTCCAGGTTGCTGGCCAAGGCTTTGGCGCGCGCCACGACATCTTCGCGCTCGGCCCACATGACCATGTCGACATCGGTTTGCTCGCTGATGCGGGTTTGCAGCCAGACTTCGCCCAAATCCCGGTTGCGGGTGTGCAGGTGGATGACCAAGGGGGGCTTGGCTTGGCCAGCTTGTTGCCGGCCCCGTGTCCAGCGCATGGTCACAGGTTCGGCGTCGGCAAAGGGCAGCATCATGGAAAACACCCACTCGCGGCCATCGATCCTTTCTTGCCCCATCAATTGACGCGACTCGATGTCGTCCAGGCTGTCACCGATCAGCCCCTCTTTGTCCACGGCCGAGCCCCCGCGCATGAGCTGGCGCAAGATGCTTTTCAAATCGATCAGGCCCGCCCCCATGCCTTGGGCCAGCAGGTTTTCGGTCATGAAGCCGCTGCGCTGCATGGCTTGTTGCAGTTTTTCGGGCGTCAGTTGCGCCATGCTGGGGCGCAACTTGAGCCATTGCTGCAGGGCCTGCAGGCCCGGTGCGGAGGCTTGCAGCCCTTGCAGCATGCCTTCGAGCACACCGGGCCTGAGCAATTGGGCCAGCGCTTGCATGTCGGGCGGCCGAAAGCCCAGTTGCTCGGTGCGGCCCGGCAGCGCTGGCGCTGCGCTGGCCGAGGCTGCTGAGGCGGCTGGGGTGGATGCGGGCGCGGCTTGCAACGGGCGCAGCACAATGGCGCCGTTGGCCAGCACCTGAACCCTGAACAAAGCCGTGTCGCCCGAAGCCAGCCGCAAACCTGCGGGCAAGTCTTTGGGCAGGTCGATGTAGGCCCCGGGTTGGAGGTTTTGCAGGTTCAGCCGCATGGCGTCGAGTTTGGACTCGAGCGTGCCTTGCACCACTTGGCCATCGCGCAAACCGAGCTCGGCTGCGGTCCGCTCGATGACGAGCGGCAGCTTGCCTTCCAGGTAAATGGTGGGCGTTCTGGGGGTGAGGTGGGCGGTTTCGGCCCCTGTGATCATGCCGCAGTGCCTGTGTCCGGTTTCAAGGAAAGCGCACCCAACGGCGTTTGTCAGGACCTGTATGGGATGCCTCAGCGTCCTCTTTCACGGCCGGAGCTTGAAACAAGGCCGCCGCTTGTGGGCTTTGGGCCAAGATGTGCTGGCGCAGGGCCTCCACCGAAGGCAAGGCCAGGACCGTCCCCGGGCGAACGGGGTAGGTGCTGCCTTTGGGGAAAATTTTCGGGTTGGCCTTGGCCAAGGCTTGTCGCATGAACTCGTCTTTCAAGGGCATGCCCGGCAGGCCGCGCCTTAAAACGGCGTCAATGCTTTCGCCTTTTTGAACGGTGATGAGCGTGCCTGCAGCGGCAGGGCTGGCGGAGCCACTGTCTGCCTGTGCCGATGCGCTGTCAGCGCCGCCCAAAGGGGTGGACAGGACTTTGAGCGCAGAAGCCGCAGCGGCCGTGGTTTCAGCCGCTTGGGCGCCTGGCAGGGCCATGGCGGTGGCGGCCACCAGCAGTCCACAGACCACCCCAAACAGGCGACCCGTCGTTGGCTGAGGGGAGAGGGCAGTGCGAGGGCTCATGTTCAGGGGGTCCAGGGTGGGTTCAAACGGTCAGATCAGAGTGGCAAGGCCATCCAGTGGCCTTGCGCCGCCAAGGTGGGGCCCGCCAATTGTTGCAGTTCGGTGCGATCGCGCCCCACGTTGACCACCTGGGCCAGCGCCAGATGCTGCGTGGCGCCCGGCTCCAGCATCTGGCTGGGCACATGGCTGGGGTTGATCAACAACACACGGTCACCCGCACGCAAGCCGCTGTCCGTGCCCCCTTGCAGGGTCAGCTTGTCCGCTTCGGTCCGCCGCACATGGAATTGAACCGGCTCGCAGGCCGAACGTTTGTCCAGTTGGGCCACCCAAGCTTGCATCTGGAGTTGGAGCTGCTCTTTCAGGCTTTGCACCCAGGCACTGGGATTTTGGCTGGCGTTTTGCGGATCGATGCGGATGACCTGTTCCATCTGCCAACGGGGCTCGATCGGACCTTCGCTGGCATGCCGTTCGCCGAGCGTGAAGGTCAAGGTCCAGCGCCAATCTTGCGCGTTTTTGTTCAGGTCATTCCAAGCTTGGCGCACCGAGTACTCTTGCGCTGGGGCGTGGGGTTTGAGCACCAATTCGGCGGTCCACCCCGTCGGGCTTTCACTCGGGCCGGTCAAGGCCCGAAGGTAAGTGTTGTCGGGCGGAGTTGACTTCTTTTGCGCACGCCAGCGCACAGAAGCTTGCATGTGCTGGGTCCACGACTGGTCCACCCAATGCATCACCGATTGGCTGGCAAACTGCTGCGCGCCCGTGAAACCGGTGTCCACACGGGTTTGCATCACCAGCGGCAAGCGCCAGGGGCGGGGAGGGGCCTTGCACTCGGTGGCCTTGGTTTGGGCCGCACGCCAGCCCCAAGGCAGCACCTCGGCACTGACCTGTGGCGGCGTGTCTTGCTCGTCTTGTAAATAAGAGAGCACGCGCACGCCCCGAACCTCAGCTTGCGATTGGAAATGGGCACTTTCATGCAGGGCGCCTTTGTCATCGATCCAGGCACTGCTGAGCACGCGGGTGGGGCGATCGATGGTGGCCTGCAAAATGGCCTGGCGAATCGCGCCCAGTTGGGCCTCGTGTTGTTTGGCCGTTGGCGAGCGGGTCGCCCGGCTGTCCTTTCGGACCGTGGCTTGGGCTGCAGCGCCATCGCCCATCGCCGGACTGGCCACTGGGCTGTTCTGCGCCTGAGCCAGCAGGGTCATGGCGCAGCCCAGCGCCAAAGCCGAGATGCGGCCAAGTCGACGGGTGCTGTGGGAGAGGGCTTGCGGGGACATGGTGTCAGCGGCGGCGAGCAGCCAGCTGGTTCAGGTACAGGCTGCGCAGGTCACGCACCACATGTTGGTCCAGCGACAGTGTGGTCTCGTACGTGTCTTCACCCACGGGGGCAATGCTGACCAGCACAGCGCCGTAAATCACCCCTTCGACTTTGGCCCGGAAGGTGTCGCTCATGACGGTCATGTCGGCCACCGTGGTGGTGGCGTCAAGTTGCTGGCCGTACACCTGCTCGGTCAGCGAGCGGTAGGCGTCCAGCTTGGAGGCGCGAATGGCCAAGAGGCGTTGTTGGGCGGGGTTCTTGTGGTTTTGCACGCTGATGACCGCGTACCCTGTGGCCACCAAGGTTTCGCGTTTCTCAACCAGCGGCGTGATCATCGAGGCTGTGCTGGGCGCGGCCGCTGGGGTGGCTTTGAGCGCATTCAAAGACAGGGTGTCGCAGCCCGCCAAGGCGGCCAAGCAGAGCAGAGAGACCGCCAGGGATCGGTGAAAAGTCATCTTGAAACTCCAGTGGCTGGACAAGGCAACATGCCATAGCCCAGCTGATTTATCTTGATGGAAGTATCGACAGCACATGGGAAGTCTTGAGGGCTCATGCGTGCTTTCACCGTCGAATAGAGCAGGCCGAGGGGCGCCATGTGCTGTAAAAAACCACAATTCGAGGGGACTGGGTCCTTAAGTTACCATTTTCAATTGGTCAAAGTGTGAATTTTGATTTATAAACAGAAATATTGTCATTTGTGTCATTTTCAACACTGTGTTGAAGAGACCTCTGTGATCGCCCAACACCCCCTCTGATGCCCCACGGTCCTTGGCCCATTCTTGGATGAAACCTCGCAACCACCCCCTCATCATTGGTGACAGTCAAGCCACGCTTTTCCTGCGCGACTTGATCAAAACCCTGTCGGCGTCGGCCTCGACCGCGCTGATCACCGGGGAGAGTGGTACGGGCAAAGAATTGGTGGCGCAGTCGCTGCACATGCAAGGCCCTCGCGCCGACGGCCCTTTTGTGCCCATCAACTGTGGCGCCATTCCGCGTGACTTGATCGAGAGCGAGCTGTTTGGCCACCGAAAAGGCAGTTTCACCGGAGCGGTCTCGGACCGTTTGGGGCGGTTTGAGCTCGCCCACGGGGGCACGCTGTTCCTGGATGAAATCGGCGATTTGCCGATGGACATGCAAGTCAAGCTGCTGCGCGTGCTGCAAGAGCGTTGCATCTTGCCTGTGGGCGCTTCCAAAGAGGTACCTCTGGATGTGCGCGTGGTGGCCGCGACCCATAAAAAACTGGAAGCCGAGGTCGAAGCCGGCCGTTTCCGGGAAGATTTGTATTACCGCATCAACGTCTTGCCTGTGACCACCACGCCACTGCGTGAGCGGCCATCCGATGTGGCAGCCTTGCTGCATTTTTATGCCGAAAAGCACGCGCTGCCGCACATCCGGGCGGTGCGTTTTGCCCCTGAGATGATGCAGCTCATGCAGAGCTACACCTGGCCGGGCAATGTGCGGGAATTGTCCAACCTGGTTGACCGTTTTTCCACCCTCTACCCCGCCCAAGTCCTGCATGTTCAAACCGTTCCAGCCTGCATGATGCCGCTGGGCATGGCGGCCTTGCAGGCCGAGTGGCTGGCCAAAAACGGTTTGACGGCGCCTGCGACTTTCCAGCCTTCCATGGAAGACGACGTGGCCGTGTCGCAAGTGGTCGTGCCGGCAGAAGACGCCTTGCTTTTTGGCGTGCCCCAAGGCGCGCAGAGCTTGGGGGCTTCACCGTTTGACCGCGAAGACGATCCGATGTCGCACTTGTTGTCGAGCCCCTCTGGCTCTTTCAGCATGCCCGTCAAAGCGTTCAGTCCCGCACCCTTGTCGGCATCGAACGATGAAATCAACGAGGTCGAGCAAGCGATCTTGCTGGCGCAGGGCATCCAAACCTTGCCGCCTGAAGGCATGTCGCTCAAGCAGCATTTGGTGGAAGTTGAGCGCAGCTTGATTGAGCAAGCCTTGGCACGGACCCAAGGCAATGTGTCTCAAACGGCCAAGCTGCTCCAATTGCAACGCACGACCTTGATCGAAAAAATCAACAAGTACGAGCTGCGCAACGTGGCTTGAAGCGAGCCCAGCCGCTGCACCGGGTTCGCCCTGGCGCGGGTGAAAGGCGACGCCCTTGAGCGCAGGGTCTCAAAAGGGTGGTTTGATCACGTGGGCGCAGGTGCCCTTGATGAGCTTGACGGTGCGCCCGTCCGACAGACTCAGGGATTGTTCGAAACGACCGGTTTTGCGGTCCACCACAAACTCTTCGCCAGAGATCATGACGCCAAAGCGTTGGAACATGGCGGGACGGTAAACCTTGACGCGAGTGCCCATCAGCGTGAGCGTGCCTGCACGGCTTTCGGAGATGGCAATGCGGCCTTGGTACCAGCCAGACTTTTGGTCGAAATCAACTTGCGCCATGGCCACACGCGAGGGCTCGTTTTCTTTGATGCCCAGTGCCAATTGACCGTCCAGGTCCAGCTCCAACTCACAGATCAAGTCCATCACCCCCTTGCTGCCGCCGGGCATGCTTTTGGGGGTGGTCAACTCGGCGGACTCTTGGCTTGGGGCTCCCAAGAGGTGCACCAAGCCCCAAATGCCCCCCATCACCAAAAGACCGATGGCGATGCCGATGGAGATATTTTTCAGCATGGATGAACCTCTCGCTGGGCGTTGTGGGTTGAAAACAGGCAAGTCCTCATGACCGTGGGCTTGTGCAAAGGGCCAGGGCTGCGGTCATTGGTTGAGCACGGTGATGCTGACCCTGCGGTTGCGGGGGTCGGCGGGATTTCCGGGCACATTCGGGTTGGTGTCGGCCACCCCTTCAATGCGTGAGAACCGGTTGGCCCCGACGCCTTGGCCTTGCATGAACTGGCGGGTGGCATCGGCACGTTCGGTCGACAAAGTCCAGTTGTTGCGCATGCTCTCGGGCGGGAAGCCGGTGCTGTCGGTGTGGCCACGGATGGCCAATTTGTTGGGCAAGGGCTTCAGGGACTTGGTCACTTCCGACATCAGGGCGGCCGCCTTGGCCCCCATTTCGGCGCCACCCGAGCCGTACATGGCAAAGTCGGCCTTGTCGATCACCTCGATGCGCAAGCCTTCCTTGTCGCGGGTGATGCTGACTTGGTCCTTGATCTTCTCGAACTGTTTGCTCTCGGACAGTTTTTGTTTGATCTCTTTTTCCAACTTGTCGAAGTTTTGTTTGTCCTGCTTTTCGCTGGGCGTGCCTGTGCCGCTTTCCTTGCCGGGGTCTTGTTCCGACGGGCCGTCCTTGTTGTTTTCCTCTTTCGAAGAGCCAAAGCTTTCGCCTGGGCCGCCCTGGGCCTGTGGCGTCAGGCGCTCGAGCATCGCGGTTTGTTTGGAGGAAAAAGGGAAGCCGTCCGGGTCAATGATGGACGTGCCGCCAAACAGGCCGTTGGAGCCCGCCAGCTCGCCCATGGCGATCTGGCTGTGCGATGTGGGGCGGAAGTAGTCTGCGACACTTTTGCGCTTGTCTTCGGTGCTGGCACCCAACAGCCACATGAGCAAAAAGAAAGCCATCATGGCGGTCATCATGTCGGCCAGCGCGATCTTCCAGGCACCGCCGTGGGCGCCCGCATGGCCATCGTCGGCAATGATTTTTTTGACAACGATGATGGGCCGCAGCGCCTCTGCTGCGGCAGCAGCTTCGGCCGCCGCGACTTCCTCGGGCGTCCCTGCTGCGGCTTTGTCTGCCTCCGCCATCAAGAACCTCGCATGCCGTCGAAGACTTCAGAGAAACTCGGTTGGCTGTGGTGCGAAATGCAGGCACGCGCCGACTCGATGATCAAGGGCTGCGGATAGCCCCGCAGGTTGCCCACGATCATTTCGCGAATGACGTCAAAGGCCTGGGCATCTTCGTTGATGATTTGCGTCAAGCGACCGGAAAAGGGCTCGAACATGCCGTAGGCCAAGAACACCCCCATCAGCGTTCCCACCAGGGCGGCGCCAATCAGCGCGCCCAGCACGGGCGGGGGTTGGTCGATCGCGCCCATGGTTTTCACCACACCCAACACGCAGGCCACAATACCCAGGGCAGGCAAACCACCCGCGATACCGGCCAGCGCAGCAGGCGCCAGCAAAGCTTCGTGGTGGTGGACCTTGATGGCTTTTTTCATCAAATCGTCCAAAGCATCGGCGTCCAGGTTGCCCTGCGAGATCACCATCAAGCGCAGCGGATCACAAATCATCTGAACAATGGAGTGGTCCTTGGCCAATTTGGGAAATTCGCCAAAAATCGCGCTGGAATCGGGGTTCTCTACGTGCGACTCCAACGCCACCACGCCTTCTTTTTTCATGACGGCTTGCAACTTGCCCACCAAGAGCATCAAGGCCAGGTAGTCGGCTTGGTGAAAGCTGGGCCCCTTGATGCATTTGCCAATACCGCCCATGGCGGCTTTGAAGACCGGAAAGCTGTTCGCAATCAAGGAGGCCCCGATGGCGGAGCCCCCAATGATGATGAATTCGAAAGGCGCAGCCTTGATGATGGGGGCCATTTTGCCGCCCGCAAGAATGTAGCCACCAAACACGGCGCCGAACACCACTGCCAAACCGATAAAGAAAAACATGCTGGCCCTTTTGTTTTAAACCATGCACCAAACACCGATGCACCAACCCCATACCCACTGAAAAAACAAGTCCATCGCATTGCCCAGCAAGAGGACAGGCAAACCCACATACAGTGCCATCCAAGCCCAACCTGAGAGGGTCAAACGGGCTTTGGGAATATCGTGTCCGAGGATGCTTGAAACTTGTCGTGAAGACATGGCTTGAAATTCCATTCACACCGGTGTAAATCGGTTGCAAATGCGGTATCTTGAGCGAATTTGGAAAATTTGCCTATTATGACGATATGGAAGTGAAATGGGAGCTTTTGCCACAGGCGGACTGGGAAGAATTTCATTCGGCCCAGCACGGCGCATTGCAGCAGTCCTGGCTCTACGGTGAGGCTTTGAAGGCACTGGGCGTGCGCGTTCACCGCGCCATGGTCTGGGAAGACGGGCGTCTGTTGGCGCTGGCCCAGTTCATGTGCAAGCGCTGGTTGGGCTATTTGTCGGTGGCTTCTTGTACCCGAGGGCCTGTGTGGGACCCGCAGGTGCCGCCCGCACAACGTTCGGCCATTTACAAACAATTGCGACAAAGCTTGCCAGCGCCTTGGCTCAAAGTCGTGTTGTTTTCGCCTGACCGCTGTGCCGATCAAGTCGACCCCGTCGAGGTCCAAGGCCTCTCGCGCGTGATGACCGGTTACGCCACCGTCTTGCTCGATTTAAAGCAAAGCCTGCCGACCTTGAAAGCCGCTTTGGAGGGCAAGTGGCGCAACCGCTTGATCAAGGCCTTGTCGAATGAAAAAATCCGCGTGCAGGTGCAAGCCAGTTTGAAGCGCTGCGAATGGTTGCTGGACAAAGAACGCGATCAACGTGAGGCGAAAAAGTTTCAGGGACTGCCCACGCATTTTGTGCAGGCCTACATCGCGGCGGCGGCCGACCCTCGGCAAGCCTTTGTGGTGGCCTATGCGGAGGTGGGCAAGAACACGGTGGCGGGCATGCTGTTTTTGATCCATGGCCGGGTGGCCAGTTACCATATGGGATGGGCCGATGAGCAAGGGCGCCAACTCAGCGCCCACAACGCTTTGTTGTGGGCGTCGGTGGTTCACCTGCAAGGTTTGGGCATCGAGGTGCTGGACTTGGGAGGCGTCAACACCCACGATTTGCCGGGCATTTCGCGGTTCAAATTGGGCACGGGTGGCCAAGCCATCACCTTGGCCGGAACTTATTTTTGAGAAAAGACATGACTTTGCCAATGTTTTCCATGCGCGCACGGCGGCTGATTGGCCTGGGCTGTTTGGCCGTGTGGGCTGCATGGCTGCCCAGCACCGCCCAAGCCTGGACCCGGATCGGTGAATCCGAAGAGGTGACGCTTTACCTCAACCGCAGCAGCATTGAAAAAGAAGACACCATTCGCCGTGTCCGGGAAATGCAGGACTTGAAAAGCCCCGACGCCGAAGGTGTGCGCTCCAGAACCTACATCAACGAGTACGACTGCAATTACAAAATGCACCGATTGGGGCAAATGACCAGCTACGCGGGCCCCAAAATGACAGGACAGAAATTGTTCACCGTGAACGAAATGGGTTACTGGCGCAAGATTCCGCCCTACGGTGTTTTTACCCTGACCTACATCGCGCTGTGCATCGAGTGAGTCAGGCCCTCAAGCTGGGTCAGGGCTTGGTGGCGGGGGCTGCAGGCGCGCTCGGCGCTGCAGCGGGCGCTCCGTTGGGGGCGGTGGCTTCACCGGGTTTGGCTGCGTTGAACCTCGGGAATTGAACAGCCCGCTCGCGTGAGGTGTTGGCTGTGTTCTTTTGCACCGTTTCAAGGTAGCGCTCTTTTTGCAGCGTGACCAAGGCTTCCACATCGCGTTTGAGGCCGTCGACGTTGCCGACCGCCGACTTCAACGACTTGACTTCGTTGCCCAAGGATTGCACGGCGTTGGCCTGGGTTTGCAGTTTGGCGTTGATTCCCTGGACCTGGCGAATCACCGAGTCGCTGCTGGCCGCCACTTGCTTGGCGGTTTCACTGGGCACTTTTTGCACCAAGCTCTCCGATTGCTTGAGCGAAGCGTCAATGCGGCCTTCAATCTCGCCTTGTGACTTGGTCAGGGCCACCTGTTGGGAGGCCAGCTCTTTCACGCTTTGGTTGACGCCTTCCAGAGACTCCATGCCCGTGTTGAGTTCCACCACGCGTTTGCCCACGGCCATCAGCATCGCGTCCAGTTGGTTGATGCGGCTGACCAAGCGCACGCCCATGATCAGGAAAAAGATCAGGCTGATGACCATGACGCCGCCCATCACGGCCAACAAGAGGCGTGCTTTTTTATGGCCTGCGTCGGTCACTTCCTTGAATTCTTCGGTGGCCCGTCGCAGCTGGCCGCTCACGCTGGTGGCGGCTTCTGCGGACTTGGTGGCCAATTCAGCAGAGTCGAGCACCACCTGCGCCAAAGATTGGTATTGCTGGTAAGCCCTTTGGTCGACCGTGATGCCCACATGCATGGGTTTTTCAGGTGCCGGGCTGGCCGCGGCAACCGGTTTGGGGGGTGACTCGGGCGGCGGCGAATCGACAGCAGCTTCTGTGGGCGGCGTTTCGCGGCCTTCGACTTCTGCGATGTCGACAGGTTCCTCACTGGGCTTGAAAGTGTTCTCGCTCATTTTTTCTTTCCTCGGACTTGGACGGGGGGACGCAATCTTTGGATTTGTTCTTCCAAGAGTGAGTTGCGTGTTCTCAGCTGGGCGATGCGGGTCTTGATCGGGCTGCCTTGCTCCCAGAGTTCGGCCACGCTCAACACGGCCGGGGCCGCGGCCTCGGGGGCTGGTTTTTCAGTGGCCGCGCTGTTGGGTGGCTTGATCGGGGTGGCCGCGCTGGCGTCTTGGCCCAGGGCCGCATCGGTCAATACCGGCTCAATTTTCAAAGGCTGATCGGCCGTGGCGGGCAGGGCCTTGGTTTTCACCCGCGAAGGTTTGCGCGTTTGGGTGGGCGCAGGTGCGCGCGCCGAAGACCTGGCAGGGGACCGGCTGGGGGCCTTGGTGGCCAGGGCTTGATCGGCGGGGTCTGCAGCGGTTTGAACCTTCGCAGCCGGTGTGCGTTTTTTGGACGTGGACGTTGCGGGCGATGTGGGCGCTGGGGTCTGCGATTTTTTCACGGCCGATGCCTTGCGTTGGCGAGGGGCGCTGACCTGCGGCGCCAGTGGCGCGTCGGTGCCTGGCGCCGAGGCTTGCGGCACGCCTTGAGACGGGGCTTTTTTCTGGGTCATGGTGGGGCTTTCAGGTCTCAGGTCGGACTTTTGAGTTGCTCTTGCAAGCCACGTGTCGGTCGCACCCAGCTGCGCGGGATGCCCGGCTGCTTCGAGGCCTCATAGCCCTGTCCCACATTGCTGTATGGGCCTGAGACGATCACGAAGTGCGCCAATTTTTCGCCTGGGCGGTAGGCCGCGATGATTTGGGCATTCTTCAAGGGGGGGTGTCGGCGTTGGATGTCCAAGACCTTGGCATAGCTGCTGGCCGTACCGTGTTGCAGCAAGTAGCTGTTGGCGTCGAGCTTACGCAACCACTCTTGGCCTTTCATCGTGCCCTCAGGGGCCTCAATGGCCGGCTCTGGCGGTGTGGTGGCCATGGCCACGGGCGCAGGGGGGCTGGGGGGCTGCGCAGGCGCTGCCACAGCGGTGGTGTTGCCTGGCACGGCCGGTGCCGATGAGGCCTCTGGAGCGGCACCGGCTGCCCCGGCTGTGGCGGCGCTGTTGGGGGCTGTGGTGTTGGCGGGTCCGGCCAGCTGCGGGCTGGTCAAGGGCGCGGCCACCGTGGGCTTGGCCGCCTTCAGCCCAAACGCCTCGGGTTGAATCCAGAGCATCATGAGGGTCGACATGACCAGGGCAAAACCGATGCCGATTGCCAATTTGTGGTTCTGGCGCAGCCAGGCGCCAGCGCCTTTCACGCCTGCCGCAGAACCGGCCCAAGCTTGGAGGGCCGAGGCCCCCTTCTTTTGGAAGGTGTTCAGTTGCTGCTGAAGTTTGGAGTTGGCCGTTTTGGCGGTCTCGGGGCGGGCCTCGGGCGCTGGGCTGGCGAGCAATTCCGGGGCGTCAAAGGGCGCGCCCAAAGGGGGGCGCTGCTGGCGCTGGATGCGTTGAATCAGGGGCTGAATGGCGTTCAAATTCCCATCGCTGCGGGCCTGCTCCAGAACGGCTTGCGCTTGCTCATCGGTGGGTGCCTCGATGTCCCAGCGCAATATTTTCCGGCCAAAAGCCGACAAAGGCGACTTTTGCACCTGGGGGGAGCCCGACATCAGCAAAATGGCCCGGATGTTAGCGCCTGGGAAATTTTGGATCAGGCGTGCCAGCAATTGGATTTCGCTCTCTGGCAGGGTTTGCGCGTCGTGCACGATCCAGATTTGCGCTGTGTTCACCGTGGCGTTGGCTTTGACGGCCTGGTTGAGTGACTGGTTGGCCAGCACTTCATTGAATCGGCCCAACAAAGAGTCGGTGTTGGCTGGAAAGTAAACCTCGATGCGGTGCTCTGGCGCTTGCTGGCGCACGCGCACCAGCAGCAAACTCATGTAGTGATCGAGCAAGGCCTCAAAAGGGCAATACAGCGCCAGACTCAGGCCTTCGTTGGCCACGGCGTTGGCGCAACCGTCGATGCGCATCCGGTCGGCTGCGCGAAAAACGTAAGAATTCAAAGCGGTCGTCTCAGGGTGGATCTGGATGTTCATGCTGTGGCTCCCGCTTTCTCAAGCCGGCTGCCGTCGGGGTTGAACTGCATGTTGGTGGGGACTTTCACGCGGGGTTTGGCTTGCGGTGGGTTCATGGGCGATGCCGCCTCCAGGCTGAAGACATAAGCAATGACTTGCGCCACGGCGTGGTAGAGGTCTTCGGGCACTTGTTGCTCGACTTCGGTGGTGAAATAAATCGCACGGGCCAAGGGCGCGGCTTCAAACAGGTAAACGCCATGGGCCTTGGCTTCTTCGCGGATGAGTTTGGCCATGTGGTCTGAGCCTTTGGCCACCATGATGGGGGCGCCGTCGCCTGTGGGGTCGTATTCGAGCGCCACGGCGAAGTGCTCGGGGTTGGTGATCACCACGTCGGCATCTTTGATGCGGGCCATCATGCGCGAGTTGGCCATCTCACGTTGACGGCGGCGAATCTGGGCCTTGACTTCCGGGCTGCCTTCCATTTGCTTGTATTCGTCCTTGACCTCTTGCTTGGTCATGCGCATTTGCTTCTTGAAGGCGTATTTTTGGTAGGGCACATCGATCATCGCGATGACCGCCAAGCTCAAGGCGACCCACAAAGTCGATTTCATGATCATGACCGCCGCAGCCGTCAAAGCCGGCTCCAGACCCATTCGGCCCATTTGGATGAGCGAGTCCATATTGCCCATCAAGGACCACCAAAGCACGGTCGCGACCAAGGTGAATTTCAGGATGGCCTTGCCCAGTTCGACGATGGCGTGTGTGCCGAAAATGCGTTTGAGCCCGCTGATGAGGCTCAGTTTGGAACTTTTGGGTGTGACCGCCTGCAGCGAGAACAGGTAGCCCCCTGTCACGCCAGACGCCACCACCGCGGCGATGACGGTGAACACCATGATGGGCATCACGGTGATGAAAGAGGAGAGCAACTGGTCGCCAAAGTGGGCGGGCAAAAGCAAGGGCTTGTCAATGGTGGTCCGGTCAAAGACAAAACCGTTGGCAAAGATTTGGGCCATGCGGCTGACCAGCCAGCCACCGCTCATCAGGAGCATGACGAGCGAGCCGATGACGATCACGGCAGCGGGCAACTCCGAGGAGCGGGCCACCTGGCCCTGTTCTCTGGCGTTGCTGAGTTTTTTGCCCGTCGGGTCTTCTGTTTTGTCGTCACTCGATGCATCAGACATGGGGCACCCCCATCACGTCTCGCACCACGTTGAAGCCTTGCACCCACAGCCATTCGATGCGGGCACCGATGCTCTCCAGGGACATGATCAAAATCAGAAAACCCGCGATGATCAGCGCAGGAAAACCCACCGCAAAAATGTTCAGGCTGGGCGCAGCGCGGGTGACCACGCCCAAGCCCACGTTGATGAACAGCAGCGACACCATCACGGGCAAGGCCATCAAAACCGCCCCCAAGAACACCATGGAGCTCCACTGCAGGACGCGGCCATAAACATCTTGGTTGAGGATGGAGGTGCCGATCGGCAGGGAGAAAAAGGATTCCGAAATGATCCCCAGCATGATGGCGTGGCCACCGAAGCCGACAAAAATCAGGGTCGACATCACGATCATGAGCTGCGAGATAACAGGCACGTTGCCCATGTTGGGGTCCATCATGCTGGCCATGGACAGGCCCATGGCGGCGGCGATGCTCTGGCCGCCGACGACCATGGCGGCCACCACCACTTGCATGATCAGGCCCATCACGGAGCCGATCATGATTTGGTTGAACACCTCGACCAAGCCTGGAGCCGTGGAGGGATCGATCACGGGCCAAGTGTGCAGGGGGTAAACCAGCCAAGCCAAAACCAAAGCCATCAAGATGCGCAGACGCACGTTGAAGGCGTTGATCGAGAAAATGGGGGCGGTGATCATCAGCGCTGAGATGCGCAGCATGGGCCAGAGAAAGGTGTAAAACCTTTCAATGACGTCGGCTGCGAGGAAGTTCATGGCGATGAGTTCCCGAAATCAGCTGAACAGGGTGGGGATGCGCTGAAAAATGCTGCGCGTGAAGTCGATCAGGGTGACCAGCTGCCAGCTGCCAAACACGAGCAAAGCCAAGGCCACGCCAATCAGTTTGGGAATGAAGCTCAGTGTCGACTCGTTGACCGAAGTGGCGGCCTGGATGATGCCGATGATCAAACCAACGCCCAAGGCCACGGCCAGAAGGGGTGCACAAACCAACACAGCCGTCCACAAAGCGTGGCGACCCAAGTCGATGACCATGGCGGTGTCCATCTTGTCTCCTTCAAGGCATGGCAAAGCTGCCGGCCAAAGAACCCATGATCAGGCTCCAGCCGTCCACCAGCACAAACAACATCAATTTGAATGGCATCGAAATCATCATGGGCGACAACATCATCATGCCCATGGACATCAACACGCTGGCCACAATCAGATCGATGACCACAAAGGGGATGTAAATCAGAAAGCCGATGGTGAAGGCGCTTTTGAGCTCGGAGGTCAAAAACGCTGGCACCAAGGTCATGAAGGGCACGTCCTGTGCACTGGCGACGCCTTTGTTGCGGGCGATTTCCATGAACATGGCGATGTCGTCTTCACGGGTTTGCAGCAGCATGAAGGCTCGAATCGGCTTTTCTGCCGCGGCCAAGGCCTTGTCAAAGCCCAGGCCTTGGTTCATGTAGGGCAGCAGGGCGTTTTGGTAGACGTCGTTCAACACGGGCGACATCACAAACAAGGTCAAAAACAGCGACAGACCCACGATGACCATGTTGGGAGGCGTTTGGCCAGTGCCCAGGGCTTGGCGCAGGATGGACATGACGATGACGATGCGCACAAACGCGGTCATCATGAGCAGCAAAGAGGGCAACACCGACAGGGTGGTCATCAAGGCCAGCAGTTGCAGCGTGATGCTGTACTGCGTGCCTTTGCCCGTATTGGTGCTGGTGATGGCCGGCATGTCAGGCGCCGCCTGCGCCAGAATAGGCAAAAGCCCCACCAAAAGGGTGAGGATCAAGCCGATGGGGACGTTGCGCTTCATGGGGTGAGGGGTTCCGGTGAGGCCGCCAAGGCCGCTGGCGCTTTGCCACTGGCCTCGGAACTGTGGATGTGGTGGTCAGGCCAAGGCGAGAGCACGGTGATGTTTTGGGCCGAGACACCGACCAGGATTTCGCGCTCGTCCACGCGGATCAGCATGATTTTTTGGCGTGCGCCCACCGAGAGAGTCTCCACGGTTTGAAGACGTTGGGTGTGTTTGCGCAGCAGGCCTTGGCCATTTTGCAGCTTGCGCAGCGTCCACAAAAGGGCCAGCAGCAAGCCGATGACAAAAATGAAGCTGAACAGGTATTGCAGCCAGTCGCCTAATGTCCAAACCGAGTTCATGCTGTGCCTGCTTCGGGTTCAGAGGTTGTCAAGACGTTCGGAGGCCGGGACCACGCGCGTGAGGCGAATGCCATAGCGGTCGTTGACCAGCACCACTTCGCCTTGGGCCACCACGGTGTTGTTGACCAAGAGGTTCAAAGGTTCGCCCGCAATGCGGTCCAACTCCACCACGCTGCCTTGGGTCAGGCGCATCAGGTCACGGATTTTGATCACGGCACGGCCCACTTCAATGGACAAGGTGACCGGGATGTTTTGCAGCACATCGCCGTGGATCTGGCCTTTGGTGCCTGAATCCGGGACGAATTCTTCGGGGTTGTTCAGTTCATTCATGGGCGCTCCTCAGGGGGGTCAGGCGATTACGTTAGGGCTGATGGCTTCGGTGATCTTGACAGCCACTTGACTGCCCATCGCACCCACTTCGACCTCGAAGACAGGCATGTCTTCGATCATGGCCCGCGCCGATTCGGGTTTTTTGAAAGGCAATACATCGCCAGGTTGCATGTTTTTCAAATCTTGCAGGGACATGCTCATCTTGCCCAGCAAAATCTGGATTTCCAGTTCGGCATCGCGCACCGCATCGTCCAGCTGCGTGCGCCAGACCTTGTCGGATTCTTCGTTGCCGTCGCCGGTTTGCACGCGGCTGCGCAGCACGTCCCGAACCGGCTTGAGCGCGACATAGGGGATGACCATGTCGATGAAGCCAGAGCCTTGGTTGGTGGAGTCCGATTCGAATCGGCTGAGCACCACCAGGTCGTTCTCATCGGCAATTTGGGCAAATTGCGGGTTGATTTCTGAGCTGACGTGTTCAAAGTCGATGGGCGCCACCGGGGCCCACGCCTCTTTGAAAGAGCGGAAAAAGACCTGCAAGATGATCTTGATGATGCGCGCTTCGGTCGGGGTGAACAAACGGCCAGCCGGCAGTTGCCCGACACCCCGGCCAAAGCCGCCAAAAAAACTGTCCAGTGAGCTGAAGACCACCGTGGTGTCGATCACCACCATGGCATAGCCACGCAAAGGGGCCATGCGGATGATGTTCACCGACAGGGGCGCCTTCAAATCTTTGATGTAGTCCCCAAAGCGAACAATTTGCGCCCGGGTGGGGTTGACCCTGGGGCTGGTGCGCAGCACTTCCAGCATGCCTAAGCGGAACATGCGGATGAAGCGCTCGTTGATCATGTCCAGCGAGGCGACGTTCACCCCCAGGCTGCTGTCTTCGGCGGCCAGGTCGTGCTTGCGCACTTGGACATCCAGGTTGTAGCCTGTGTCCACTTCCATGCTGCCGTCGTTGAAGCTGGCCGACAGGGCGGCCAGTTCTTCGGGCGACAAGAGGTTTTGCGATTCAGCCAAGCTCATGGGGAACGATCAGTCAAACAGGATCACTGGACCACAAAGCTGGTGAAATAGACTTCTTCGATGCCACCGAAGTCTTCGTATTTTTGCAACAAGGCGTTCATTTCTTCGCGGATTTTGGCGGCCAACTCCTTGCGGAACTCGGGCTTGGCCAGGTCCGCTTCGGTCATTTGACGCATGACGTCCAGAGCCACCGAGCGCAAAGCGAATTCATGCTTTTTGGCATTTTTGAAAACCCGCTCGTCGTAGTGCGTCATGATGGCCGCGTTCAGTTGAATCACCTTGCGGGTGCCGGTCAAGTTGGAGACGAGAGGCTTTTCCAGCTCCATATAGCTTTTCTCGAAACGCTCGAGCTCTGGGGACTCTTTGGCTTTCTTTTGTGGCGTGTTGTCACTGGCGGCCGATTTGGGGTCGGCTGCGCTTTCTTCCATGGCTTTCATGGCCTGTTCGGCAGCCAAGGTGTCTTTTTTGTCAAAGAAGCCGGTCACAAACATGGTGCCCACGGCCGTTCCCACCAAAAGCAGCAACGCCACCAATACGATCACAATGATCTTGATCAGGGGGGACTTTTTCTTGCCTTCAACTTCAATTTCTTCGTCAGCCATCATTTTTCCTTGATTGTTTGCGGGTCAAACCAACACATCCCAGCCATCTTGCCCCATCTTCATTGGAGGAGGGGGGGCCTGAACGGCTGAAAGGCTGGATTGTGGGTCATCTGAGTTGCCATCTGCCGATTTTGACATTTGTCCAGGTGTCGACTCTCCGCCACGTTTTTGGGTTTGACCATCGCCTACCTGCATAGAAGCAACATCCATGCCCATTTGGCTCAGGGTGTCTTTGAGTTTGGACATGCCTTCCAGCAGCAATTCGCGGGTCAGGGCTTGGGGCGCCGTGAAGACGGCATCCAACTCGCCACTGCGCATGCGCATGTCCACTTCGATGTGACCCAGGGTGGCGGGGCGCAAGGAGAGTTTCAGGTGCCACTGGCCTTTTTCGATCTCGGACAAAATGCGCTGACCCACCGCTTGGCCCATTTTTTCGGCCAAGTTCTGGATGTTCTCGCTGCGTTGCGCGCTTGCGGTGTCGGGTGCCGAAGCACCCGCAGCGGGGTTTTGCGCCTCTTGGCGTGCCGCGGCGGCCAAGTCGACGCGGTGACCCGAATGGCCGGACAAGGGGGTTGGGTGTTCACCGCCCACCTCAGCAGAGCTCAAACTGGACCCTTCGGCCAAGGCTTGGCTCAGGCTGTCCAGCAACTCTGGTGTGGCCGACTGGGACAGATCGATCTCGCTCTGGGACACGCCAGAGGGCGTGGTCAGGGCTTCCTTGACGGGCGCAGCCACCATGGGGTTGCGCAGCATCCAGAATGCCGCGGGTGCGGGCGAGGCCATCCAATTGATTTGAACTTTGGCAACTTCTGCGGGGTCTTCTGGCGCCGCTGGGGTCATTTTGGCTTTGTCGTTGCCTTGGGCCATGGCCCAAAGTGCGGCCGCAGTGAGTGCGTTGGGATTGAACAGCCCATCGGCCTTGCCGTCGACGCCCGTTGAATCTGCGTTGAGCGCGTTGCCCGGCGCTGCACCTTGGGGCTGAACAGGTGCCGATGGCGCAGCGGCTTGCAGCGCGTCCTCTGGCGTTGAGCCGTCCGTCTGACTGGCCGCATTCATGGCCTGGACCAAGGTCACGCCGTCCAAAGTACCAAGGCTGCCTGTGGCGGTCATGGGGGAGGGCACAGCGACCACCGGGCTGCTGCCCATCAACCACTGGACGGCGGTTTCATCCAGCCCTTGTGAACGGGCAAACGCTTCCAGGCTTTGCTCGTCCGGCACAGCGGCGTCTGAGGTGATGACATTCATGTGGGGACCTAAATGGACGGCCTTCAGAAAGTCACCGCCCAAGGAGGCACTCAAATTACCGCCAAATGAGCCGGGCGTGCCTGCTTGGAGGTCGGACACGGCGGCCATCTCTTGCCCTGCGGCTCCAAGGGTTTTCTCCGGCGAGGACTGCAAAACCCCCGACATGATTTGCCCGAACTCACTCTGGGCTGGGCGGTCGCTGGGGCTGCCAGCAGGTTCTGTCAGCTCGACTTTGGCGCTGTTGGCTGTACGGCTGGGGGTTTCAATCGGTGCGAGGGTCATGGACATGGGATTTTTGAGTGAGCAATGACGGGGAAAACAGGCCTCAGGCAGCGGAAAATTCTTGCCGCTTGCCTGTGGAACACCCTTACTCAGCAATTTGCGCACCAGGTTTTGGCGGGGCTGGCGGGTGGGCTTCGGTGAGGGGTGTCAAAAGGTGTGGCATGTACCTTGCTTAAAGGTATTCAAACATTGGTATTCCGACACTTTTTCACCCTGCCAGCCCCGACCCACCCATGACCACATTGACCCTGTCCGCCATCCGACAGAACTTCTCGCGCTTCGATTTGGCGGGTTTGGGCTTGCCTGTCTTGGTTTTGTTGATCATGGCGATGTTGGTGGTTCCACTGCCGCCTTTGTTGCTGGACATCTTGTTCACCTTCAACATCATGATCAGTTTGGTGGTGATCATGATCGCCATCGGCACCCGCAAACCCCTCGAATTTTCGTCTTTCCCTTCGGTCCTGCTGTTCGCCACCATGCTGCGTCTGGCGTTGAACGTGGCGTCGACCCGAGTGGTGTTGGTCAATGGCCACGAAGGCCCAGAGTCTGCAGGCAAGGTGATCGCGGCATTTGGCGAGTTCGTGATTGGCGGCAACTATATTGTGGGTTTCATCATTTTCGTGATCTTGATGATCGTGAACTTCTTTGTGGTGACCAAAGGTGCGGGCCGGGTTTCCGAGGTCAATGCCCGCTTCACCCTGGATGCCATGCCCGGCAAGCAAATGTCGATCGACGCCGACTTGAACGCGGGTGTGATCGACCAAGAAACCGCCAAAAAGCGCCGCGAAGAACTGGCCCAAGAGTCTGACTTCTTCGGCTCCATGGACGGTGCTTCCAAGTTTGTCAGCGGTGACGCCATGGCGGGCCTGCTCATTTTGATCATCAACATCGTGGGTGGCCTGGCGATTGGCATTGGTCAGCACGACCTGTCGGTCGGCGAAGCCACCAAGTTGTATGTGTTGTTGACCATCGGTGACGGCTTGGTCGCTCAGATCCCCTCCTTGTTCTTGTCTCTGGCCACCGCCATCATCGTGACCCGGGTGACGACCTCCGAGTCGATGACCGAGCAGGCGACCACCCAATTCTCGAACGTGCCGGCTTTGTTCATCTCGGCCGGCATTTTGGCCGTCATGGGCTTGGTCCCGGGCATGCCCCATTTGGTCTTTTTGGTTTTGGCGGGTGCGACTGCGGGCATGGCCTTCATGGTCCTGCGCAAACAAATGCAATTGGAAGAAAGCGCCGCTGCCCCCGCAGCGCCCAGCAGCGATGCGCCCAAAGAGTTGGATTGGGACGATGTCGAGCAGGTCGATTTGATTGGTTTGGAAATTGGCTACGGCCTGATTCCTTTGGTCAATGTGGAGTCGGGTGGTCAGTTGATGACCCGCGTGAAGGGCGTGCGCAAGAAACTTTCGGCCGAATTGGGCTTTTTGGTGCAACCTGTGCGCATCCGCGATGCCTTGAACCTCGAGCCCGACGCTTACCACATCGTTTTGAACGGCGTGGTGCGTGGCCGTGGCGAGGTGAAAGTGGGCCGCGAATTGGCCATCAACCCCGGCAAGGTGTACGGCAAAGTCGAAGGCCAGCCCACCAAAGAGCCCGCTTTTGGTCTGGAAGCCGTTTGGATTCAGCCGGTCATGCGCGACCAGGCCCGCGCTTTGGGTTACACCGTGGTGGACCCGAGCACGGCCATTGCCACCCACATGAACAAAGTGCTGCGCGACAACGCTTCCGAGCTGATGAGTCACGACGAAGCGCAGAAATTGCTCGACAAGTTGGCCGTCAAATCCCCCAAATTGGTCGAAGAGTTGGTGCCCGGCAAGTTGTCCTTGGGCGTGGTCACCCGCACACTGCAAAACCTGTTGCAAGAATCGGTGCCGATTCGCGACATGCGCACCGTCGTCGAAGCCCTGACCGAAGTCTGTGGCCGCACACAAGACCCTGACCAATTGACCCAACTGGTGCGTCCCAAGTTGGGCCGCATGATCGTGCAAAGTCTGACCGAAAACCGCGACACCTTGTCGGTGTTGACGCTGGACCCCCAGTTGGAGCAGCTGCTGCACAACGTGCTGCAACAAAACACCAACTCGGCCGGCATGGTGCTGGAGCCCAGTTTGGCCGAAAGCCTCTTTGCGGCCCTGCGCGAGAGTGCACGCACGACCGAAGAGCAGGGTTTGCCTGCGGTGCTGGTGGTGTCACCCGCCATTCGCCCCTGGATGTCGCGCGCGGTGCGTTACCGCGTGAACGATCTGACGGTTTTGTCTTACAGCGAAATTCCAGACGATCAGTCTGTCAAGGTGATCAACACCGTGCAAGCCGATCCTCGCAACAATTCTTCTGCCCCCAAGGCCTGATAAATCATGGAACTCAAACGCATCATTGCCCGCGACAGCCGCTCCGCCAATGAAAAAGCCATCCAGTTGTACGGCAACGATGTCTTGATCATTTCCACCCAGCGTGTCGACCAGCAGACCGAACTGATTGTGGCGGTGGACGTGGCCAGCGAACCCCTGGCCTCAGAAGGTCCACAGGCTTCCTTGCCCCCCGTCGACACCAGCGAGGCCAAACCCTCTTTCAAGGCCGCTGACGAGTCCTTTTTGCCTTTCGCTGAAGTGTTTCAAAACGCCAGCGCGCCGCTCGAACCCGTGCCTGCCGACGACACGTCAGACGCCATGGCCTTTGAAACGGCTCTGGCGCGTTTGCGTGTCCGCCCAGAGGTCCCTGTGCCCGCAGCGCCTGTGGTCCAGCCGGAACTGCAAGCGGCCAAGGCGGCCCAGTACGAACAACAACGCAGCCACGAAATTGTGGACATGCTGCGTGAAGAAATGGCCGCTTTGCGCAAGGAATTTGCCCTGTCGCGCCAAATCCAGCCTTGGCAGCAAACCTTGGGTTTGTCGCCAGACATCCAAAAACTGATCATGGCGATGCAAGAAGTGGGCATGCCTTCGGGCTTGCGTTCCTTGCTCACCGACAGCATCCAGCAGCTCGAAACGCTGGACGAAGCCTGGCCGGTGGTTCAGCGCATGCTGGTGCAAGCCATGGACCGTCCTGTGGTGGACGCGCCTGTGCAAGGCGTGCACGCTTTGTGCGGCCCCTCGGGTGCGGGTAAAACCTCGATGTTGGGGCGCTTGGCCTATGCCGCGGCCCAGACGCAGGGTGCCGAAAAGCAGGTCATGGTCAGTTACGGCGACCAGCGCCCCGGTGCTTGGTCGCAAATTCAACTGTTGGCTTCGCAAGCGGGCGCGTCCTGCTTTCGGGCGGCCGACATGGGCATGCTGCAGACCTTGCTCGACGATTTGCAGGGCAAGACCATCTGGATCGACACCCCTGGCGCAGATTTTTTCGCCCAAGCGCAACAACTTCAGTCGCAATTGAGCCTCCAACTCCATGCGGTCTTGCCGGTTGATGCTACAGTGACCAGTGTGCAAAAAATTCTCCAAAACCCCGAAATTCGCTGGTCCTCGCTGATGTTGACCAAAGTGGATGAAGCCGCCTACCCCTGGCCCCTGATCAAGGGTCTGTGTGAGCAGCCTTTGGCGGTTTCTTGCATGGCCGAGGACAGCAAGATCAATGTCCCGCCTGTGGCTTTTGGTGCTGCCCGCTTGGTGGACCTGGCCATGATGCCTTTGCAGGCCTTGTTGCCAGAGATTGCGCATCTGGGTGCCGCCGTCCCCTCGGTGAAAACGGCACGCAAACCACGGGCCCCCAAAGCCAGCCTGGCTGTGGCAGAAGTTCAACCCCAGTCCCGCGCCGTCAAGCCTCGGGCCAAGACCGTGTCGTCTGCCAAGGCTGTTCATGGATAAGAAAAACTTCCCCCAAGTCATTGGCGTTGCCAGCGGCAAAGGGGGCGCCGGAAAAACCACGGTGGCCATCAATTTGGCCGTCGCCTTGGCGATGCGGGGGCACAGTGTGATGCTCTTGGATGCTGATTTGGGCATGGCCAATGCGCAGATCGCACTCGGCGCGCATGCCCCGTTCAACATCAGCCATGTGCTCAGTGGCACCAAAACCCTGCAAGAAGTGCTGGTGACCACCGCCCAAGGGGTGCGTTTGGTGCCCGGCGCTTCGGGCCTGCGCAACATTGCCGCGCTCGATGCCGCCCAGATCGCGACCATGATCCGCGCCTTTGACAGCCTGGACGAGCCGGTTGATTACTTGGTGGTCGACGTGGCGGCAGGCATTGCGCCAGCGGTGTTGGAGTTCATGGCCGCTTGCCAGCGTCGTTTTGTCGTGGTTTGCGACCAACCGTCGTCGATCGCCGATGCCTATGGCCTGATCAAGGTCATGTCGACCGAGCAGTCGCTTGACGAAATTTATTTGATTCCCAACATGGTGGGCAGTGCCCAAGAAGGCCGCCAGTTGTACCGGCGCCTGAACGATGTGTGTGCCCGTTTCTTGGGCATTTCAATCCGTTACCTGCATGCCATTGAAGGCGACGAGTTGGTCTTGCAAGCTTTGCGCAAATACCAATCTGTGCTGGATTACGCCCCGGGCAGCGCCGCTTCGCGCGATTTCAGAGCCTTGGCCGAAGCGCTGGACCAGCTGCCACCCATCCAAACGGCTTCGGGTCGCATGCAGTTTTTCATGGAGCGCATGCTCCGTGTTCCTTCCAACGGGTGACAGGCATGAGCAGCAACGTCTCTCTGTACGAAGAGGTGGGTAACCAGCACGAGGCCATGATTTTGGCGCACATGCCCATGGTCAAACGTGTGGCGGTGCACTTGAAGGCACGCTTACCCCCTTTCATGGAGCTTGACGAGCTGGTCCAGGTCGGCATGGTCGGCTTGATCGAAGCGGCCCGGTCTTTTGACCCCACCAAAGGTTTTGAGTTCGAACACTTTGCGCTCAGCCGTGTGCGCGGGGCCATCCTCGACGAGGTGCGGCGGCAGTCGTTCCTGCCGCGCTCGGCCGTGGCCTTCAACAAAAATGAAAACGAAGCGGTGCACGTGTTGGCCGCCGAGTTGGGGCGTGCGCCCACGCAGGCCGAGTTGGCTTTGTTCATGGGCAAAGAGATCGAGGAATTTCACAAAGAGCGCGGCCAAGCCAAACGTTTTGAAACTTTCTCGATGGAAGTGGTCAACGACGAAGTCATGAGCATGCCCGCCGACAGCGCCATGCAGCCCGAGGTGATGGTGGAGGAGGCCGAGTTCATGGAGGCCGTGGTCCAAGCCATCGACGAGTTGCCAGAGCGTGAACGGCTCGTGATGTCGCTTTATTACGTAGAAGAGCTCAACCTCAAGGAAATCGGTGAGGTCCTTGGGGTGAGCGAGTCCCGGATCAGCCAAATCTTGTCCACGGTTGTGAAGAAACTGCGGCAAAATTTGCAAATTGCTTAAGGTCAGACAAGGTCCATGTTCGGTCTTTTTTCACGCAACAAACCCATCGACGAGATGCGTCGTGCGGAGGCGGCTTACGAGAAGGTGGCTTCTTTGAAGGGCGACTCCCATGATGCGCGCAGCCTGCGCTTGCGCATGGGTCTGATCTGCCGCGCCCATTTGGACAAAACTTTTGTGGACGGCGCCGAGCAAACCGCGGCTTGGGAAGAGCGAGCGAGGCTGGCTTTGCTCGAGGGCTCACCTCTGCCTGAGGCCCCCAAACCCTCCAAATTCCAGAAAATCCGCTCAGGCGACCACGACATTTACGCCTATTTGCCCGAAGAGTTCGTTGTTGAAGCCTTTGCTTTGGGTTCACGCTACCAAAAAACCGAGATATCGGCCCCCAAAGCCATTGAGGCCATGCAGGCTTTGGCCCAGCAAATCAGCTACTACGAGCTGCGTTTGCCAGAGCCTTTTCAGGTGCTGGATTTCTTGCGGGAAGAGCTGGCCGCACAAGCGGCCTTGCTGGAAGCCGCCGAGTCTGAGCCAGACCCTTCACCATCGCCCGCTGGCGATTTAACGCCGTGATCCCCATGGACGCATTGCTCAACGCTTTGATGGCCATTGGCTTGCTGCTGGTTCTGATCTTGGTCATTTACCTGATCGATCGGGTCAATTCGATCGAGTCTGAAACCCGCAAAGTGGTGAGCACGCTCAATGAAAGTGCCGCGAAATTGGCCACGCCCAATATGGGTTTGAGTGCCAAAAAGCTCTGGGATGTCATGACGGGCCGATCCACCGAGGGTTTGGATTCCCAAGCCATTGAAGACTTGCGCAGCCGCTACGCCCTGATTTTGTCGAAGCACGCGGAGGCCCTCTACAAAGATGGCTTCAAGGACGGCATTCTCGGTTCGCCCCCCAATGAGCCGAAAAACACCAAAGACGTTGTGACCGCCAAAGGTCCGGTGGAGTCCTGGATTCCGACAGCCCAGGCCAACGCTTTGTACCAATGCGGTTTGAGTGCCGCCCAAACCCCTGAGGCCGAATGGGGGCCGATTCGCGCCTCCATGGACGAGGCAGGGCAGTTTCTGTGGACCAAAGCCCAGTTGGACGCCACCAGCCCCTTGTCCGAATGGCTGATGCCGTCGTCGGACACCGCCACGCCGCCTTGAGCCTGACCGCGACAGGGGTCTGAGCCACCTTTGGCAGGCTTTGTGCCCAGATCCGCTTGAATCTTTGCAGAAATGCAAAACAGGCCTCAAGTTTCCCCCCGAACCGCCGATTCCTCTGTTACTGAAGTAGTAAAGGGGTTTTTTCCATGCGTGCCTATTCCAAGTTTGCTGAGAGTTACGGTTCTGTTCAAGTCACCACCGGTGTGGCCACGGCAGACAACATTCAGCTGATTCAGATGCTTTTTGATGGCTTGCTCGAGAGCTTGGCTTCTGCAACGGGTCACATTCAGAACAATGTGATCGAAGACAAATCGAAAGCCCTGGCCCGCGCCGGTCGCATCGTGGTCGGTTTGCAAGGTGCTTTGGATTTTGAACGCGGTGGTGAATTGGCGCAAAACCTCAACGAGCTGTATGCCTACATCACCCGCCGACTCTTCCACATCAACGCCTACAACGATTTGGACGCGCTGGAAGAAGTCAAAACCTTGATCAAAGACATTTCGCAAGCTTGGCAGACATTGCCCAGCTTGCTGGCCGATACCGGTCGCAAGACCCACTACGCCAACTGAGAAGGGATACCCTGTCACAGGGTGAGGCCGAATGGTCTGCCCGACAGGGATCGAACCTGTGACCCACAGCTTAGAAGGCTGTTGCTCTATCCAACTGAGCTACGGGCAGAATTGGCGAGATCGACAGAAACACAAAAGGCCCTGACGGGCCTTTGTTGTTTGTGTGTCTGTGACCAGACTTTTGGAATTTCTTGAAGGTCAAACATCAGGAAATGGTCGGAGCGGCGGGATTCGAACTCGCGACCCTCTGCTCCCAAAGCAGATGCGCTACCAGGCTGCGCTACGCTCCGACAAGCGATATTCTAACCCTCAAAAACCCCGTTCTTGGCCTTGCGGCCAAAAAAGTCAGCTGCCCCGTGTGATGGGCATGCCCAAATCGCCGGGCAAGGCCAGTTGTTTGGCCAGTTCCAGCTTGGCCAGCGAGTTGCGGTGCACCTCGTCTGGGCCATCGGCCAGGCGCAAGGTGCGCTGGTGGGCGTAGGCATAGGCCAGCGGGAAGTCTTGCGACACGCCGCCGCCGCCGTGGGCCTGAATCGCCCAGTCGATGATTTGGCAAGCCATGTTGGGGGCCACGATCTTGATCATGGCGATTTCAGCCTTGGCCACTTTGTTGCCCACGGTGTCCATCATGTACGCCGCTTTGAGTGTCAGCAAGCGGGCTTGTTCAATCATGCAACGCGACTCTGCGATGCGCTCTTGCCACACGGTCTGGCGGGCCACTTCGCGGCCAAAGGCCACGCGTTCGTTGAGCCGTTTGCACATCAATTCCAGGGCGCGTTCGGCGATGCCGATGGTGCGCATGCAGTGGTGGATCCGGCCAGGTCCCAAGCGGCCTTGGGCGATTTCGAAGCCACGGCCTTCGCCCAGCAAAATGTTTTCGGCCGGCACGCGCACGTTTTTGAGCACCACTTCCATGTGGCCGTGTGGGGCGTCGTCGTAGCCAAAGACCGAGAGGGCGCGCACCACGGTGATGCCGGGTGAATTGGCGGGCACCACGATCATGGACTGCTGCTCATGGCGGCCCGCGTCGGGGTTGGTTTTGCCCATGACGATGTAGACCGCACAGCGTGGGTCGCCTGCGCCGGATGACCACCATTTGCGCCCGTTGATGACGTACTCGTTGCCTTCGCGGCGGATCTCGCACTCGATGTTGGTGGCGTCAGACGAGGCCACATCGGGCTCGGTCATCAAAAAAGCAGAGCGGATTTCGCCGCGCAACAGGGGCTCGAGCCATGTGTCCTTGAGGCTTTCACTGGCGTAACGCTCCAAGGTTTCCATGTTGCCGGTGTCGGGTGCCGAGCAGTTGAAAATCTCTGCGGCAAAGGGCACGCGTCCCATGATCTCGCACAAAGGGGCATATTCCAAGTTGGACAGACCCTGCGGTGCGCGGGTGGACTTGGGCAAAAACAGGTTCCACAAACCAGCAGCCAAGGCTTTGGGTTTGAGTTCCTCGACGATTTTGGTGGGCACCCAGGCATTGCCTTTGGCGCGGTTTTCGGCGATCTCTTCAAAGAACCGCGCCTCGTTGGGGTAAATGTGCTCGTCCATGAAAGCCAGCAAGCGCGCTTGCATGTCTTTGACCTTGGGGGTGTATTCAAAATCCATGGTCTATCTCCTAGGGGTTGGGGTGTGGGTGTGGGTGTGAAAAATCAGGCTTGGCAAGCAAAACGCCAGGCCAACTCGGCCATGGGACGGGCGCCAGCGCCCGAGCTCTTGGCTTGTTCGCTGGAGGCCGTGCCGTCTTCGACGCGTTTGGCAATGCCTTGCAAAATGGCCGCAATGCGGAACATGTTGTAGGCGAGGTAAAAGTTCCAGTCTTTGGCCAAGGCCTCAGGCGTTGTGAAGCCGGTGCGTTCGCAGTAGCGGCGAATGTATTCGGCTTCCGAGGGGATGCCCAGTGCCGCGAAATCCAGGCCGCCGATGCCTCTGAACGCGCCGGGCGTGATGTGCCAAGCCATGCAGTGGTAGCTGAAATCGGCCAGGGGGTGGCCCAAGGTGGACAACTCCCAATCGAGCACCGCCAACACGCGCGCTTGTGTGGGGTGGAACATCAGGTTGTCCAGGCGGTAGTCGCCGTGCACGATGCCCACCAGCGATTCATCCTTGGCACTGTCAGGGATGTTGTTCGGCAGCCATTCGATCAGCCGGTCCATTTCGGGGATGGGCTGGGTGATCGAGGCGGCGTATTGTTTGCTCCAGCGGCCGATCTGCCGCTCGATGTAATTGCCCGGTTTGCCGTAGCTGGCCAAGCCTTGTTTGGCCACATCCACTTTGTGCAGCGCGGCCAATACCCGGTTCATTTCGTCGTAAATCGCGCCGCGCTCGGCCGTCGTCATGCCGGGCAGTGACTGGTCCCAGAGCACACGGCCTTGCACGAACTCCATCACGTAGAAAGCTCGCCCGATCACCGACTCGTCGTCGCACAGCACATGCATTTCGGCCACGGGCACGTCCGTGCCTTGCAGGCCTTTCATCACCGCAAACTCCCGCTCGATGGCGTGCGCGGAGGGCAGCAGCTTGGCCACCGGGCCGGGCTTGGCCCGCATCACGTATTGGCGTGATGGGGTGATGAGCTTGTAGGTGGGGTTGGACTGCCCGCCCTTGAACATCTCTACGCTCAAGGGCCCCGCAAAGCCTGGCAATTGGGCCGTGAGCCAACGCTCAAGCGCTCCAATATCAAAGGCATGGGAGCCCGTGACAGGCCGGGTCCCCACGAAATGGTCAAAAGCACTCATGGGGTTTCCCGTCGAAAATCAAGGGCCGCAGCAGTCAGCGGCGAGAGGGTGTTACTCGGTCGTTTCAGTGGTCTGCATTCACGATCAAGAGCAGCGCGTCGCGGTCCAGGACCACCAAACCACCGGGCTCGATGCGGATGATCTGCTCGCGCTCCATTTGCTTGAGTTCTTGGTTGACCCGTTGGCGCGATGCCCCGAGCAACTGGGCCAATTCCTCTTGCGCCAGCTGTAAGCTGATGCGGATCGCTTTGGCGTCCGACAAACTGGGCACACCGTAACTGCGCAACAAGTGGTTGAGCTGTTTGGCCAGCCGGGCCCGCAAGGGCAGGGTGTTGAGGTCTTCCACCAAGCCGTACAGCTGGCGAATGCGCCGGGCATGCAGGCGAAGCATGGCATCGTAAAACTCGACGTGTTGCGACAGAATTTTCTTGAAGTCGGCTTTGGCCACATTCAGCGTGGTCGTGTCGCCGTGTGCGTAACAGTCGTGCGTGCGGCGGTCCCCATCGAAGATCGAGACGTCGCCAAACCAGATGCCCGGCTCCACGTAGGTCAGGGTGATTTGTTTGCCCGACACCGACGTGGAACTCACACGCACCGCGCCCTTGGCACAGGCAATCCACTGCTCGGGTGGATCGCCGCGTGCTGCCAGCATGTCGCCGTCTTTGTGACGTTTGACGTAAGCGCATCGAAGTATGTCGTGTCGAAGTGAAGGTGAAAGGGTGGAGAACCAGCGACCTGCATTGATCGCTTCTCTTTCCTCCATTGTCAGAATCGGTTCGTCCATGCTCTGTCCTTTGAGTGACTGGTGATCGAATATTTGTCGCCTGGGGGACCAGCCGCTTTATTCGTATTCGGGTTTTTGTTTGTTGAGAAATGCAGAAATGCCAATGCCCGCATTGCTGTGGTGCAGATTTTTGACAAAGTGGTCTCGCTCATGGCCCAGTTGGACATTCAAGCTGCTGCTGTCCGCTTCGGACAGCAGTTCTTTGATGCTGGCCAGCGCATTGGGCGCGCGGGCGTTCAGTTGCGCGCACAGCGCCAAGGCTTGTGTCAGTGACTGACCGGCATCGGCCAATCGATTGACCACACCGAGCTGCTGCAGACGCTCGGCACCGATGCGCTCGCCGCACATGAGCAGCTCGGTGGCCAGTTGGCGCGGCACAGCGCGCGACAGGCTCCAGCTGCCGCCGCCATCGGGCGAGAGGGCAATGGAACTGTAAGCCATGACGAACACGCTGTTGCGGGCTGCCACGATCATGTCGCAAGCCAGGGCCAGTGAAAAACCCGCGCCGGCTGCCGGGCCTTCCACGGCCGCGATCACCGGCTTGGGAAAAGTGCGGATCGCCTCGATCCAATTGTGCAAACCTTCAATGCTTTGTGCTTGGTGCTCAGGCGGCAACTGTCGGTTGTTTTGCAGGCGTTGCAGATTGCCGCCCGCACTGAAAATGCCATGGGCCCCGGTGATCACCACACTGCGCACCTCTGCGCTGGATTCGGCCACACTCAGCGCTTCAACGCCAGCGGCATACATCTCTGGGCCGAGGGCGTTGCGAAACTCGGGGTTGCTGAGGGTCAGGACCAGGGTCTGGCCTTCGCTGGTGCTGAGCAGTTGGGCGGTCATTTTTTTACTCTTCCGTGTGCATCAGCGACAGACCAATGGCGCCTCGGCGGCGCAACCAAGGGCTGGGGCGATAACGTGGATCGCCATAAACCGTTTGCAGGTTGAAGAGCACTTCCAAAATGCTGTCGGGTCCTAAGCGGTTGCCCATGGCCAAGGGGCCCATGGGGTAAGCCAGGCCCAAGGTGACGGCGGTTTCCAAATCCTGCGGGGTGCAGATGCGCTGCTGGCAAATGTCCGACGCAATGTTGACGATGGTGGCCACCACGCGCTGTGTGACAAAGCCGCCGCTGTCACGGATGACCGACACGGCCTTGCCATCGCGGGCAAACAGGGCATGGGCCGCGTCACGCATGTCGGCGCGTGTGGCAGGGTTGGTGGCCAGCACACGGCGTTGGGTGGCGCCGTCGTCAAACAGCATGTCGATGCCCACGGTTCGGGCCGGGTCCAAACGTTCAACCACCGCCACGGTGGTGATGTCAAAGCCCAGCGGGGCAACGATGGTCAAGGCCTCAGGTGAAGGCGAAGCGCCTGTTTCGATCGTGGCGCCCAGGTTTTTCAGAATTTGCAAAAGTTCCATCCGCCGGGCAGCTCGGGGCGAGACCCAAACGGGCGGCATGTGTGCCACTGCTGGGACGGGCGGTTCGGCTGGCATTTGCGCGGAACCGTCCACGTATTTGTAAAAGCCTTCGCCCACTTTCTTGCCCACCACGCCCCCAGCCAAACGCTGGGCCGTGATCACGTTGGGGCGGTAGCGCGGCTCCTCGTAATATTGGTGATAGATGGACTCGATCACATGGTGGGAGACATCCAGCGCCGTCAGGTCAAACAGTTCGAAGGGGCCCAGTTTGAAGCCAACCTGGTCGCGCAAGATGCGGTCGATGGTGGCGAAATCGGCCACGCCCTCGCTCACGATGCGCAAAGCCTCGGTGCCGTAACCGCGTCCGGCGTGGTTGACGATGAAGCCTGGCGTGTCTTGCGCTTGCACCGGGGTATGGCCCATCTGGCGCGCAAAATCCGACAAACGCTGGCACACCGCCGGGTCGGTTTTCAGGCCCGCAATCACTTCGACCACTTTCATGAGGGGGACCGGGTTGAAGAAGTGGTAACCCGCAAACTGTGCTGGCCGCTGCAAGGCGGCGGCAATGGCTGTGACCGACAGAGAGGAGGTGTTGGTGACCAGCACCGCCGAAGGGGCCAACACGGTTTCCAGCTCGGTGAACAGGCTTTTCTTGATTTCGAGCTTTTCGACAATGGCTTCGACCACCAGTTCGCACGCCGCCAGCTCTTGCAGCTGGGCGGCACACAGCAGGCGAGATTTGTGGCCCGCCACCACTTCGGCGGTCAATCGGCCTTTTTCTTGCAACTTGTCCCATTGCTGGAACACGGCGTCGCGGGCCTTGGTGGTGGCTTCGGCTTGGGTGTCGTAAAGCCAGACTTGGCTGCCAGTTTGGGCGGCAATTTGAGCGATGCCTCGGCCCATGGCCCCTGCGCCAATGATGGCGACTTTGGAAAATGCAAGCGTCATGTGGGATTGAAAAATGAAAGGGGAAAAAGAAACGATGGCCTCAGCGGCGAACCTGCAGGGCGCCGGGGTTCACGATGTTTGTAGGGGTGCCTTTGATGTAATTGACCACATTGTCAAAAGCGGTGCCGAAATACAGTTCGTAGTTGTCTTTTTCGACATAACCAATGTGAGGCGTGCAAATGCAGTTCTCTAAGCGCAGGAGGGCTGAGCCTTGCAAAATCGGCTCTGACTCGAACACATCGACCGCAGCCAAGCCGGGGCGGCCGCGGTTGAGGCCACCAATCAAGGCGTTGGGTTCAACCAGTTCAGCGCGAGAAGTGTTGACAAACAGGGCGGTGGGTTTCATTCTGCCCAAATCCTCGCTGTTCACGATGCCTTGGGTGGACTCGTTCAAGCGCAGGTGGACCGACAACACATCGGATTCTTCAAAGAATGCCGCCCGGCTGGAGGCAGCACGGTAGCCGTGCTGAATGGCTTTGTTGCGCGACTCGTCGCTGCCCCAGACCACCACATCCATGCCAAAGGCTTTGCCGTAGCCGGCCACCAATTGGCCGATTTTTCCATAGCCCCAAATCCCCAATGTTCGGCCTTTGAGGACGGTGCCCAATCCAAAATTGGTCGGCATGGAGCCCGCTTTGAGGCCCGATTGTTGCCAGGCGCCGTGCTTGAGGTTGCCAATGTACTGGGGCAAGCGGCGCGAGGCCGCCATGATCAAAGCCCAAGTCAATTCGGCCGGAGCAACCGGAGAACCCACACCCTCGGCCACCGCCACACCGCGTTCGGTGCAGGCCGCCAAATCCACATGGCCGCCCAAGCGGCCGGTTTGCGAGATGAGTTTCAAGCGTGGCAGTTTTTCGATCACGGCCCTGGGCAGCTGGGTCCGCTCACGAATCAGCACGATGATGTCGGCATCTTTGAGGCGAACGGTCAGCTGGCCCATGCCCTTGACCGTGTTGGTGTAGACCTTGGCCGAAAAATTTTCGAGTTTGGCGGCGCAGTCGAGTTTGCGGACCACATCTTGGTAGTCGTCAAGAATCACAATGTTCATCCCTCCATTGTGCCTTGACGAGGCGGCCGCATTCGGTCGCTGGGCAGGCTTTTCAGGTCAAATGCGTGCTTGTGCGGCCTCAATCGCGGCCAAGCGGTCCAATTCGGCGCACACATCGGCCATGCGACCGGAAATCACCATTCGGCCCGCGCCTTTGACCCTTTGGTCGCTCTCAGAGACGCGAAGCACCCGCAGGGCTGGTGCCCTTGGGCTGGTGTGAACCCGATGAGGCTGAATGCTGGACTTCAGTCCTTGAGGCACACAAGCCGGGCGACGAGTGGCCCACACCGGGCGCAAGGCCGCATGGGCCCGCTGTGGTGGGGCTGAGACGGGCACAGAGCGGCCCCAATTGGCGAGGCCTTGAAACAGACCTGAAAAAGCAAGCAGAGCGATTCCCATGTGAAACCTTTCAAAAGCATGGAGGTTGGACACAGGCAGGATTGCTGAATGAGCCTGTTGCACCAGGGCCGGCGGAACCATTCCGCCTGCGCCCGCCACCTGGTGCAGCAAGCAGATGCCTTACATGAGCAGGGTGTTTCGGATCAAGCCCACGGCCAAGCCTTCGATGTCGAAAGGCTCTTCGGGGTTGACCACGATGGTCGGATAGTCCGGGTTCTCTGGCAGCAGCTCAATGCCATCGGCTGTTTTGCGCAAGCGCTTGACGGTGACGTCATCGCCCAATCGGGCCACCACGATTTGCCCGTTCCGAACGTCTTTGGTGGATTTGACGGCCAACAGGTCACCGTCCATGATGCCCGCGTCACGCATGGACATGCCGCGAACCCGAAGCAGGTAATCGGGTTGTTCTGTGAACAGGCTGCTTTCAATTTGGTAGGTGCGGTCCACATGCTCTTGCGCCAAAATGGGTGAGCCGGCTGCGACCCGGCCGACCAGTGGCAAACTCAGTTGGCCCAAACCGGGCAGCGTCAGACTGAAGAGGTCGGAAGGTGCGCGAAAATGGCTGCGGCTGCTGCCCTTCAGGCGTATGCCGCGGGATGTGCCGCTGACCAACTCGATGGCGCCTTTGCGGGCCAAGGCTTTGAGGTGCTCTTCAGCCGCATTGGCCGATTTGAAGCCCAACACGCTGGCGATCTCGGCACGCGTGGGAGGTGCACCTGTGTTGGCAATGGTGTTCTGGATCAGTTCCAGAATTTCCTGCTGCCGGGCGGTGAGTTTGGGGCTGTCAATCATGGCGGTCTCCGTGTGAGGACTGGTTGAGCTGTTTTTTCATCCAGTGACTGTATTTTTAACCAGTTTTCAAGGCTGTGCAAGTGCTCAACGCAAAAAAATGTCAAAAAATCGTGGTTTTGGGCACAGGCGGCACCATCGCCGGCACGGCGGCCAGCGCGAGTGACCACACCGGCTACACCGCCGGTCAGCTGAGCGTCCAGCACCTGTTGGACGCCGTGCCCGCGCTGCATGACAGCTTGCAAGGTCATGACTTGGTGGGTGAGCAGCTGGCGCAACTGGACAGCAAAGACATGGACCACGCCACTTGGCAGGCGCTCGCGCAGCGTTGTGCGCATTGGCTGGCACAAGAGGAGGTGGACGCTGTTGTCATCACCCATGGCACCGATACCCTGGAAGAAACCGCTTGGTTTTTGCAGAAGGTGCTGGACACGAACAAACCGGTGGTCATGACGTGTGCGATGCGACCTGCAACGGCCTTGGCGCCGGATGGCCCTCAAAATCTGCTCGATGCCATGGTGGTGGCCTGCGACCCCCTGGCCCGCGGGGTCTTGGTGGTCTGTGCCGGTCAGGTTCACAGCGCCCGGGCGGTTCAAAAAGTGCACCCCTACCGACTTGACGCTTTCAGCTCAGGGGAGTCGGGTCCCCGAGGTTTTGTGGAGCAGGGGCAAGTGCGGTGGCAGGGCGGGGCTGATTTGTCCCAGGTGCATGCCCATGCCCGCGCGGCCTTGAGCGTTCCTGTGGCGCAATGGCCCTGGGTGGCCGTGCTGCACAGCCATGCAGGAGCCGATGCGCGTCAAATTCAGGCCTTGGTGGCGGCGGGGGTGAAAGGACTGGTGATGGCTGGCACAGGGAACGGGACGGTGCACGAAACGCTCGCGAGCGCCTTGTTGCAGGCCCAAGCGCAGGGCGTTGTTGTGCGGCTTGTCTCGCGCTGTGCGCAGGGTCAAATCGTCGGTCAGACTGTGTTCACGGCAGCGCCGCTGGGTTTGAATGCGGTCAAGGCCCGTGTCAGTTTGCTGCTCGATTTGCTGGGCTAGAGATTGCAAAGTGCCTGCTTCACGCCAGGCCCTGAAAGCACAAAGCCCCGCTGAGCGGGGCTTTGTTTTGGGAGGTGGTCCGCTGACCGTTCAGCCAGCCAGTGCCGAAAACGCCCGAGCGGTGATGTCTTCCACGCTGCCTGTGCCGCTGATGGCGCGGTACTTGGGGGCAGCGGCTGCGTCGTTTTGGGCCCAACCCGAGTAATAGTCGACCAAGGGGCGGGTTTGCGCGCTGTAAACATCCAGACGCTTTTTGACGGTTTCTTCTTGGTCATCCGCACGCTGAACCAAGGGCTCGCCCGTCACGTCGTCCAGGCCTTCCACTTTGGGTGGGTTGAACTTGACGTGGTACGTGCGGCCCGATGCCGGGTGCGAGCGGCGGCCGCTCATGCGGTCGATGATGGCGTCAAAAGGCACATCGATTTCAAGCACGTAATCGAGTTTCACGCCAGCGGCCTTCATGGCGTCGGCTTGGGGGATGGTGCGTGGGAAACCGTCGAACAAGAAGCCGTTGGCACAGTCGGCCTGGGCGATGCGCTCTTTGACCAAATTGATGATCAGGTCATCGCTGACCAAGCCGCCCGATTCCATGACGGCTTTGGCTTGCAGGCCAAGCGCCGTGCCCGCCTTGACAGCTGCACGCAGCATGTCACCGGTGGAGATTTGAGGGATGTTGTATTTCTGGCAAATGAAAGAGGCTTGGGTGCCCTTGCCGGCGCCGGGTGCGCCCAACAGAATCAGTCTCATGGGGTAGGTCCTTATCGTTTGAAATCGGTTCAGTCGGCAAGACCAGAGGCCCAACCACTTGATTGGTTTTGAGAATATCACGCCAGCCTCAAAGCTGGCTTACGGTGTAAACCCCTGCTTTGAGCTCAGCAGTTGCCGCACGCGGGCCAAATCTTCAGGCGTGTCCACACCCGGTCCAGGGGCCTCAGAAGTCACATGAACCGCAATCCGGTGCCCGTGCCACAAGGCGCGAAGTTGCTCGAGTGACTCCATGCTTTCAATGGGCGCGGGGGGCAATTGAGGGAACAAGCGCAAAAACCCAGCCCGGTAGGCATAGATGCCGATGTGCCGCAAAGGCGCTGGATGGGGTAAGCTTTTGAAGCCCGCGCCACTTTGGCCGTCTCGCCACCAAGGGATGGGGGCCCGGCTGAAATACAAGGCCATTTGGCGCGCATCCATGACAACTTTGACCACGTTGGGGTTGCCGAACTCTTCCAGCGACCCGATGGCGTGGGCGGCTGTGCTCATGCTGGCCTCCGGGCGCTCGGTCAGTACCCGGGCCACTTGGTCGATGAGGTCGGGCCGCATCAAGGGCTCGTCGCCCTGGACGTTGACCACCAAGGCCTCATCGGGCAAACCCAGCAGCTGACACGCTTCGGCCAATCGGTCACTGCCGCTGACATGGTCTTGTCGGGTCAAAAAGACCTGCACGCCATGGGCTTTGCAGGCCTGCACAATGCGCTCGTCATCGGCGGCCACCACCACCTGTGTGGCTTGCGATTGCATGGCGCGTTGCGCCACGCGCACCACCATGGGCAGTCCGGCGATGTCGACCAGCGGTTTGCTCGGCAAACGGCTGGAGGCCAAACGTGCGGGAATGACCACGGTGAAGCCGTGCGGCTTGTCGGAATGGCTCATGCGCAAGTCTCAGAGTGGTGGGCGCAGGGCCGCGAGCTTGTCAACTTCATCGTCACTCAGCGTGCGTGCTTCGTTTTCCAGCAGGATCGGAATGCCATTTCTCACCGGGTACGCCAGGCGTGCGCTGCGCGAAAGCAGTTCTTGCCGCTCGCGGTCGAAGTTGAGCGGTCCTTTGGTCACTGGGCAAACCAGCAGTTCAAGCAATTTGGTGTCCATGGGTGAATGATAACGGCCTTGAATTTTCCGGCGGGGTGGCTCGAATGCCGCCTCAGCGCTGCAGAAGTTGTCCGATGCGCGCATCGAGGGCCAACCAAAAACCGGGCTCTGGCGTCACCACCAAGGGAACGGCGAGTGCGCCGGGTTCGTGCAACCAGAGCTTGGCCGCGTCCTTTTCGGTACACAACCAAGTCAGACCAGGCTGCGCATGCCAGTTGAGGTAAGGGTGGTGATCGGGCAAAGCGGTGGTGCTGGCCAGGCGCAGGCCGGATTGGCGCAGCATTTCAAAAAATGCCTCGGGTCGGGCCAGTCCTGCCACCGCGTGCAGTGGCGCAGCGTTTGCATCGGCCAGGCTTTCAAGCGCGATGCGCCTGCCATCTGCGCTGCGTGCATGGTCGGCCAATTGGCGGGGGGCGTGGTAGGTGTTGGCGGGCCCGTTGGAAGACACCGGGCCCGTCTGGAGTACCGCGTCAACCCGGCGTGGCCAAGCCTCTCGCAGGGGGCCGGCGGGCAACAACCAGCCGTTGCCAACGCCACGCTCGTCCATCACACAAATCTCGATGTCGCGCGCCAATGCCCAGTGTTGCAATCCATCGTCACACAGCAAAATTTGCACATCGGGGTGCGCTTGCAGCAAGCCCATCGCCGCATCGGCCCGAGCCCGGGCGACCCAGACGGGTGCCCCTGTGGCTTGGTGGATGAGCAAGGGCTCATCGCCCACATCCATGGGGGCACTGTCCGGCGTGACAGCCCGGGTGTCGCGGGTCTGACGACCATGGCCACGGGAAATGACCCCAACTTTGAATCCTTGCGCCATCAGGTGTTTGGCCACAGCGATGGTCACGGGGGTTTTGCCCGCGCCTCCCGCCACCACATTGCCCACCACAATGACCAGTGCCGGTACCCGCTGTGTTTTGAAAATGCCCTTGGCATAAGCCCAGCGCCGCCAAGCACCCAAGGCACCATAAACAAGCGACACAGGCCACAAGGCCCAGGCCATGGGGCCACGTTGCAGCCACACGCGCGGCAGATGGTGGTGAAGGAAAGCGGTCAAGCCCATGAGAATTGGCGCCCCTCAGGAGCCCGGGGCCTCGGCAGACTGGGCTGCAAAGCTGATTTTCGACAAGCCACTTCGTCGGGCTGCTTCCATGGCATGGACCACGCTTTGGTGGCTTGCCGCCGCATCGGCGCTGATGACCAGCAAAGTGTCTGGCTTGGCCAAGGGCGTGAGCACCGCCACCAAAGCACCCACCGAACGGGTTCCCAAGGGCGACTTGTTGATGGCGTATTGCCCCTGCGCGGTGATGCTCAGCACGATTTGACGGGGCTTGTTGCCTGCCGCACTGGCATCGGCCACAGGCAGATTCAATTGGATCTCTGTCAGGCGCGACCAAGTGGTGGTCAGCATCAAAAAGATCAACACCACCAAGAGCACGTCAATGAACGGCACCAGGTTGATTTCGGGTTCCGGCGCGGCGGATCGAGGCCTGAAATTCACAAGCAACCTTCAAGCGCGTGCGCGGCTCAAGTGCCGGGCAAAAGTTTCGGCGCTCACTTCCATGGCCAGCACATGCCGATCGACCACGGCGCGAAAGTAACGCCAGAACATCAAGGCCGGGATGGCGATGATCAAACCAAAGGCGGTGTTGTACAAGGCCACCGATATGCCGTGCGCCAACAAAGCCGGTTGGTTGTTGGCCGCGGTGTGTGCCCCAAAAATTTCGATCATGCCCACCACCGTGCCCAGCAAGCCGAGCAGGGGGGCGGCAGAGGCGATGGTGGCCAAGGCCGGTAAGTAGCGTTCGAGTTGCTGAACGGCCAGTCGGCCCGCCATTTGCATGCTCGCGTGGATGTCTTCGCTGCTGGCTTGGCTGTTGTCTTGTAAACAGCGCAGGCCACGGGCCAAAACCGGACCCATGGCGCCCGCTTTGTCCAAGGTTTCGACCATCTCGGGCAACGGCACGCCGCGCTCAAGGGCTTCGATGGTTTGCGCCAGGATTTGCGGCGGCATGACTTTGCTCTCTTGCAGCTGGAACCCGCGCTCCAAGATCAAGGCCAAGGCCAGAACGGAACACAGGATCAAGGGCCAAATGGGCCAACCAGCGGCTTGTATGATGGACAACAAGAGCAAACCTTCCAGTTTTCGGTGAACAAAGAAGCCAGATTATCGGTGAAGGCCATGGCGGTTCGTGAAAAGGCCCTGTGGCGCCTGTTCGGATGCCCCAAGCTGTGGATAACTTTGTGAAGAACTTTGTCTTTTTGACGCCCTGGCAAACTCCGGTATGAAAAAATGCCAGTGAATTTGAACGGTCATTTTTAAAATACTGAATGAAATCAATGGTTTGCAAAGCTTTTCTGAAGCCTCGTCTTGTGCTCTCTTTGAAACCCCTGTGTGGCCTCACTTGTGGAGTACTTCTCAAGGTGGCACGGGGTTTGGACGCCTGAATCACCCCTGCAAGCCCCATCAAAACGACAAGTTATGCCTGTAAATGACGATTTGAAGCCGCGCGCATGGACAGTTTCTGCGCTGTGCCGCGCCATGGCGGACACGCTGGACGCGCAGTTCAATCCGGTCACGGTGCGCGGCGAGATCTCGGGCTTCTCGCGCGCGGCCAGTGGTCATTGTTATTTTTCGCTCAAGGACGAGACGGGCCAAATCCGTTGCGCCATGTTCCGCCGTGCCGCCAGCTTGATGGACTTTGCTCCGCGAGATGGCGAGTTGGTGGAGGTGCGTGGCCGTTTGGGGGTGTACGAAGCCCGGGGTGATTTGCAGTTGATCGTGGAGTCCATGGAGCGGGCAGGGCAGGGCGCACTTTTTGAGCAGTTTTTGCGTCTCAAAGCCAAGCTCGAAGCCGAAGGCTTGTTTGACCTTGCCCACAAACGCGAATTGCCCGGTCAACCCCGTGCGGTGGGTGTGGTGACGTCTTTGGGCGCCGCGGCTTGGCACGATGTGATGACCGCTTTGCAGCGGCGCGTGCCGCACATCCCCGTGCTGATGGTGCCCGCTCTGGTCCAGGGCGCGGGTGCGGCCCTCAGTTTGGCTCAGGCCTTGCAGCAGTTGTATGCCTTCACGGCGGAAGACAACCCTTTGAGCCCGCCAGTGGACGTGATCTTGCTGGTGCGCGGTGGCGGATCCATGGAAGACCTGTGGTCATTCAACGACGAAAACCTGGCCCGTGTGATCGCGCAAAGTCCGGTCCCCTTGATTTGCGGCGTGGGCCACGAGACCGATTTCACCATCGCCGATTTTGTCGCCGATGTGCGTGCCCCCACGCCCACCGCCGCCGCGGAGATGGCGGCCACCGACCGCGGGGTGGGCCTTGAAGCTTTGTCGGTTTTAGCGCAGCGTTTGAGCCGCGGCCTGCTGCGCCAGCAAGACCGGCAAGCCCAACGCTTGGACAGCGTGGCCGCCCGTTGGGGTGTGGGCATGGCGCGCCAGCAAGAGCGGCAAGTGCAGCGCCTGAATGCTTTGGCCACCCGCCTGAGTCGCCCGCAAGCCCTGCTGGGTCAGCACAGCCAGTGGCTCGATCGCTTGGCGGGCCGTTTGCACAACGGCTTGAGAAGTCAGTTGACCGAGCAGGGCCACCAATTGGCGCGCTTGGGTGACCGTTTGAGCTTCAACTGGACGCAGCTGCTGCCGCAACGCGCCCAGCGCTTGGAGCGGGCCGCTTTGCGCTTGTCGTCTGTGGACCCGCGTCAGGTGCTTGAGCGCGGTTATGCCTGGCTCAGCGATGAGCACGGCCAGGCTTTGACCCACGCTGCCCAGTTTCAACCCGGTCATAGCATTCAGGCCACTTTGTCCGATGGCCTGGTGCCTTTGGTGGTGAAAGGCTGATACCCCAGCGCGTTCGGGCGGGGTGGGGCCGGGGCGACGATTTCTGGTACCCCAGCATGAGGAGCCCCGGCCCCACCCTGTCCGAACGCACCGCTAACGCTGCAGTGACCCTGAACACGGTAAGGGGCATCGCGCTCCCTTAAAATGCCTCAAACACTTTTTTAACCCGCAATAACCAAAGGACACCCTCATGGAACACACCCTGCCCGCACTGCCTTACGCGATCGACGCTTTGGCCCCTCATTACAGCCAGGAAACCCTGGAGTTCCACCACGGCAAGCACCACAACGCTTACGTCGTGAACCTGAACAACCTGCAAAAAGGCACCGAATTCGAGAGCATGTCCCTCGAAGAGATCATCAAAAAGTCCAGCGGTGGCGTGTACAACAACTCGGCCCAGATCTGGAACCACACGTTCTTCTGGAACTGCATGAAACCCAACGGCGGTGGCGAGCCCGCAGGCGCCCTGGCCACAGCCATCAACGCCAAATTCGGCAGCTACGCCGCTTTCAAAGAAGCCTTCGTCAAGAGCGCCGTGGGCAACTTCGGCTCCGGCTGGACATGGCTGGTCAAGAAAGCCGACGGCTCGGTGGACATCGTCAACATGGGCGCCGCTGGCACACCGCTGACGACAGGCGACACCGCCTTGTTGACCGTGGACGTGTGGGAACACGCTTACTACATCGACTACCGCAACATGCGCCCCAAGTTCGTCGAGACCTTCCTCGACAAGTTGGTGAACTGGTCTTTCGCCGAGAAGAACTTCGGCTGATCGAGGTTTTCTCCAAGTCAAAAAGCCCGCGGATGCGGGCTTTTTGCTTATTGGGCCGAACGTGAATGTGGCCCCAAGGACAGAGGTTCGACCAGCGCCAACATACTGCTGCTGGGTTGACCTTCAATCGACCACTGAGCTGAGCGTGGGCTGGGGCCGGGCACCGATTTGGGGTACTCCCTCATGAGGTGCCCGGCCCCAGCCCATGCTCAGCGGCGCCCGAAGCACCAGTCAAATTCAGCGAATGAGGTGCCCGGCCCCAGCCCATCCTCAGCGGCACCCGAAGCACCAAGCACCAAGCAAACTCAGCGGATCATCATCCCGCCATCGGCCACGATGGTCTGGCCTGTCACATACTGCCCAGCCGGGCTGGCCAAAAACACCGCCACCCCGCCAATGTCATCCGGCTCGCCCATGCGGCGCAGCGGCGTCTCGTTGTTGTACTTGGCACTCAGCACCGGATCCTCGTGCAGCGCCTTGGCAAAGTCGGTCTTGATCAGGCCCGGCGCGATGCAGTTCACCCGGATGTTGTCCGGGCCCCATTCCACGGCCAGGTTGCGCGCCAGCTGCATGTCGGCCGCTTTGGAAATGTTGTACGCCCCGATGATGGCCGAGCCGTGCAGCCCCCCAATCGAGGACACGATGACGATCGAGCCGTCCTTTTTGGCCTTCATGTCCGGGTAGACCATGGTGCACAGCCAGGTGTTGGACAGCACATTGTTGCGCATGACCTTGTCGAACACCTCATCGCTCATGCCCGTGGTCGGGCCGTAATAGGGGTTGGTGGCCGCGTTGCACACCAGGATGTCGATGGGGCCCCAAGCCGCACGGGTCTGCTCGATCAGGTTTTGCAACTGCTCTTTGCTGGAGATGCTGGCGGCAATCGCCATGGCCTCGCCGCCTGCGGCCTGGATTTCTCTGACCACCACTTCGCAGGCGTCCTGCTTGCGGCTGGACACAACGACTTTGGCGCCTTGCTTGGCCAGTTGGTGGGCAATCGATCGGCCAATGCCCCGGCTGGAGCCTGTGACGACGGCGACTTTGCCTTGGAGATTGAAAAGCGACATGAAACGGCCTCCTTGTTGAATGCTTGTCAGTCTGCCTGTGTGGGGTGCCTGTGTCTGTCTTGCGGGTGTCACTTGGCCAGCGGGTGGGGCGAGCCTGCGCCACAATGCTGCCCATGGAACAAGTTGATGCTGTTGTGATCGGGGCTGGCGTGGTCGGCCTGGCTGTGGGGCGGGCGCTGGCGCTTTCGGGCCGTGAGGTGTTGGTGCTCGAATCGGAAAACGCCATCGGCACGGGCACCAGTTCGCGCAACAGCGAGGTCATCCACGCGGGCATTTATTACCCGGCAGGCTCGCTCAAGGCGCGCTTGTGTGTCAAGGGCAAGGGCCTGCTTTATGCCTATTGCGCTGAGCGCGGTGTGGCGCACCGGCGATTGGGCAAACTGATCGTGGCCACCAGCCCTGAGCAGGTGCTGGCGCTGGACGGCATCATGGCCAAGGCGGCGGCCAACGGTGTGCACGACCTGCAAAAACTCAGCGCTTCACAAGCCAAGGCCCTGGAGCCCGCACTGGCTTGTGAAGCGGCCTTGCTCTCGCCCAGCACGGGCGTGGTGGACAGCCATGGCCTGATGCTTGCCTTGCAGGGCGACATGGAAAACGCAGGCGGTCTGCTGGCGCTGGTTTCACCCGTGCAGCACATTTCCCTGCGGCAAGGCTCGGCCACGCACCCGATCGTGGTGCAAACGCAAGACGGCACCGAGCTGGCTTGCAAGGCGTTGGTCAACGCGGCAGGGCTGAGCGCCGTGGCCTTGGCCCGGCGCATGGACGGGCTGGACCCCAGTCTGCTGCCCCAAGCCCATTACGCCAAGGGCAACTATTTCACGCTGGCGGGCAAGGCACCGTTCTCGCGCTTGATTTACCCCGTGCCCGAAAAAGCCGGTTTGGGCGTGCACCTGACGCTTGATTTGGGCGGACAGGCCAAGTTCGGTCCGGACGTGCAATGGGTTGAAGACCCTGCGGACCTGCAGGTCGACGCGCGCCGGGGCGATGCTTTTTATGCCGAGGTGCGCAAATACTGGCCCGGATTGCAACAGGGTGCATTGCAAGCGGGCTACGCGGGCATGCGCCCCAAGATCAATGCCCCACACGAGGCAGCGGCCGACTTCATGGTCCAGGGCCCCGCCGAGCATGGCGTGCCGGGATTGGTGAACCTGCTGGGCATCGAGTCACCGGGACTGACGAGCTCCTTGGCGATGGCCGATGAGGTTTGCGCCCGGCTGGCTTGAGACCCTCCTGCCCCATCGTCAGCCCTCCATGCCCTCTTCGCCTTCATTTTTTCAGCGCTTCTTTCAAAGGGTGGAAACCGTGGTTTTGCGCCATGGCTCAGAGCCCCAAACCATCTTTTTGCTGGCGGTTTTTTCGGTTTTGGATGGATTTGTGCCCATGTTGCCTGCCGAAATGTTTGTGCTGGCTTTGTGTGTGCTTCAGCCGAAAAAGGGCAAAGTGATTGTGGTGGTCTTTGCACTGGCCTCTGCACTGGGTGCCTTCTTATTGGCCTTGGGCATGGGGACGCTGACGGAATCGGCCGAATCGTTGAGTCAAAAGCTGATGGGGTCACAAGGCCCACAAGCCTTGGCCATGCTGCGAGACGCAGGGCCGGTCAGCATGGTGTTTTTCTCGGTCTTTCCAGACGCTCCGCGTTCCGCCATCGCGCTGTTTGCCTTGAGTGGCGTGTCGCCTGAGTCGATCGGCGCGATGGTGTTCATCGGCAAACTCATGCTCTACACCGGGCTGTTGTGGTTGATCCACCACTTGCCCTCCAGGGTGCGCAGGTGGCGCGGTGCGGGGCCATGGGGGGTGAAATGGCTGCCGCGACGCGCAAGCCGTTTTGTGGCCTATTGCCGCCGCATCCGCCGGCGTGCGAGGTGTCTCAGCCAAGGCACTTGAACAGCCCCAGGCCATTCTTGAGGCGCATTCCTTGGCTGTTTATCGCTAGAGAGACAGCGCAGGGCGGCCGGTCGCACCTATCATGACCCGCATGCACCCTTTCGACGAAGCCATTGACCTGCGCGCCTCTTCACATCAGGACGCTCCCCACGCATTCACAGGCGCGACCCACCCGGCCTACGCCAACATGGTCGGGCCGTTTGGCGGCACCACGGCAGCCCAGTTGCTGCAGTCGGCCTTGCTGCACCCCGAACGCCTGGGCGAGCCGGTGGCGCTCACGGTCAACTTTGCCGCCCCGGTGGCCGACGGGGCTATCCGCTTTGTGGCCCGGCCCGTGCGCACCAACCGCTCCACCCAGCACTGGATCATCGAAGCGCATCAAAGTGAAGGCGTGGTGGCCACCGCCACGGCGGTGTTTGCGGTGCGCCGTGAAACCTGGTCTGAGGTCGAAGCCGTGATGCCTGCCCACCTGCCCACACCTGAGGCTGTGCCCCGCATGCCCGTGAAGGGCATGCCAGCCTGGCCGCAGCGCTACGACATGCGTTTTGTCGAAGGCGCATTCCCCGCTGCTTTTGATGAGGTGGAGCAAGCCCATTCGCGCTCGACCCTGTGGGTGTGCGACGAACCCGAGCGGGCGCTGGACTTCGCCTCGCTGGCGGCCATCAGCGACAGTTTTTTCCCGCGCATCTACATTCGCCGCCGCCGCCGCGCCCTGATTGGCACGGTGTCCCTGACCACCTATTTCCACGCCGACAGCGCCTTGCTGGCGCAGGTGGGCACGCGCCATGTGCTGGGTGTGGCCAAGGCGCTGAACTACCGCCACGGCTACTTTGACCAAACCGGCGAGCTGTGGAGCCCCGAGGGGCAGCTGCTGGCCAGCACGCACCAGCTGGTGTATTTCAAAGACTGAGCACAAGGGCCAAGGCCGCTTGACCCACGGTGCTGGGGTTCAGCGCTTCATCTGCTGCAGCGCACTGGCCACCTCGGTGACCAGCGCCGGGCCTTTGTAGATCAGCCCGGTGTAGATCTGCACCACGTCAGCACCGGCCTCAATTTTGGCAATCGCGTCGTGCCCGCTCAAAATGCCGCCCACGCCGACGATGGGGAAGTCCTTGCCCAAAGCCGCACGCAGCAATCGGATCACGCGGTTGCTGCCTTGCAGCACGGGTGCACCGGACAGCCCGCCCATTTCTTCGGCGTGCTGCAGGCCGCTGACCGCGTCGCGCGCCAGCGTGGTGTTGGTGGCGATCACGCCGTCCATGCCGTGCTTTTGCAGCGTGGCGGCGATCACCCCCACCTGGGTTTCGTCCAGATCGGGCGCGATTTTCAGGAACATGGGCACGCGGCGGCCGTGCTCGGTGGCCAGTTCTTCGCGCCGCGCCACCAGGGCGCCCAGCAAACCGTCGAGCGCCTCGTCGCTTTGCAGGGCGCGCAGGTTCTTGGTGTTGGGGCTGGAGATGTTCACCGTCACGTAGTCGGCATGCGGGTACACACCGGCCAGCGCGATCACATAGTCGTCGGTGGCGTTTTCAATGGGGGTGGCGGCGTTTTTGCCAATGTTCAGGCCCAGCAGTCGGCCTTGTTGGCGAAATTTGGAGCGCTTGACGTTGGCGATGAAGGCGTCGAGCCCATCGTTGTTGAAGCCCAAGCGGTTGATCAAGGCTTGCGCCTCGGGCAGACGGAACATGCGCGGCTTGGGGTTGCCCGCTTGCGCCTTGGGCGTGACGGTGCCGACTTCGACAAAGCCAAAGCCCATGGCACCCAGGCCGTCGATGCAGCGGGCGTTTTTGTCAAGACCGGCGGCCATGCCCACCCGGTTGGGAAACTGAAGACCCGCCAGCGTGATGGGCTGCGCCACAAAGGGTTGGCGGTAAACGCGGTCGAGGGGGGTGTTCTGGGTCCGTGCCAGGCCCTCGATGGTCAGGTCGTGGGCTTCTTCGGGGTCCATCTTGAACAAAAAGGAGCGGGCGAGGGCGTAAGGGATCAGGGACATTGGATAATTCTGGCCAGCAAAGGCATTGACAACAATGGCCGTGATTGTCTCAAACCCCCGGCCCCCCGCCATTTTTTACCCAGAACAGACTCCATGACACAAGACGAACTCAAGGCCCTGGTGGGCCAAGCCGCCCTGAAATACGTTGTTCCCGGCGACATCGTGGGCGTGGGCACCGGCTCCACGGTGAACAAATTCATCGACGCGCTGGCCGCCATGAAAGACCAGATCCAAGGCGCTGTGTCGAGCTCCGAAGCCTCCACCGTGCGCCTCAAAGCGCTGGGCATCCCGGTGTTTGACAGCAACGAGGTCGAAAGCCTCTCGGTCTACATCGACGGCGCAGACGAAATCGACCACCAGGGCCACATGGTCAAGGGCGGCGGCGCGGCGCTGACCCGCGAAAAAATCGTGGCCGCCCAGAGCAAGCAGTTTGTCTGCATTGCGGACGAGAGCAAATTGGTCGACGCATTGGGCGCGTTCCCTTTGCCTGTGGAAGTCATCCCCATGGCCACGGCCCGGGTGATGCGCCAGTTTGTGGCCATGGGCGCCAGTGCCGTGGTGCGCCAAAAAGACGGCCAGCCGCTGGTGACCGACAACGGCCAGCACATCGTCGATGTGAAGGGCTTGAAGATCACCGATCCGGTGGCCTTTGAAAGCACCGTCAGCCAGTGGCCCGGCGTGGTGACGGTGGGCGTGTTCGCCTTGCAAAAAGCGCAGGTGTGTTTGCTCGGAACGTCCGCTGGCGTGAAGACGCTGAACTTCTGATGGGGGCAGCTCAGGCCAGTCGCTGGCGCAGCTCGGTTTTGAGCACCTTGCCGTAATTGTTTTTGGGCAGGCTCTCCACCACTTCGTAGCGTTTGGGCCGCTTGAAGCGGGCGATGGCCTGCAGACACAGCGCGTCGAGCGCCGTGGTGTCGAGGGTGTGCCCCTGGTGCGGCACCACAAAAGCCACCACCACCTCGCCCCATTCGGCATCGGGGGCGCCCACCACCGCGACTTCGGCCACACCCGGCGCGTGCAGCAGCACCTCTTCGATTTCGCGGGGGTAAATGTTGGAGCCGCCGCTGATGATCATGTCCTTGCTGCGGTCCTTCAGGGTCAAAAAGCCGTCGGCGTCCAGACAGCCCATGTCTCCCGTGAACAGCCAGCCGTTCTGAATGGCCTTGGCCGTGGCCTCGGGGTTGCGCCAGTAACCGGCCATCACGCTGTCGCCCTGAATCAGCACTTCGCCAATGTCGCCCAGCGGCAAGTCGCGGCCTTGCGCGTCGGTGACGCGGATGCGAACGGGGGTTTGCGCCACGCCAATGGAGGCCAGTCGTTCCGGGTGGCGGGGGTGTTGGCTGTCTTGCAGGTGGTGGCGCGCCAGGACGGTGCCCACCATGGGGCTTTCGCCTTGGCCGTAAATCTGCACAAAGCACGGCCCCATGACGCGCAGGGCCCGCTGGATGTCGGCCGCATACATGGGGGCGCCGCCGTAGACCACGGTTTTGAAGGATTGGCCGCATTGGCGGGTGGACAAGCCGGCAGTTTCCGCATGGTCAACCAGCCTTTTGACGATGGTCGGCGCGGCAAACAGGGACAGCGGGCCGACTTGCTGGCCCAGCGCAAACAGCTCGGCGGGATCGAACCCGCCCGAGGGCGGCACCATGTGCCGTGCCCCGGCCATGAGGTGTGGAATGGCGTAGATGCCTGCGCCGTGGGACATCGGGGCCGCGTAGGCCAGGGTGTCTTGCGGGCTGACAGCGTCCACATCGCAGAAATAGCCCAGCCCCATGGTCATCAGGTTGCGGTGGGTGATCATCACGCCCTTGGGCCGTCCCGTGGTGCCGCTGGTGTAGAAGAGCCAAGCCAAATCGTCGGCCGCGCGCTCGGTGATGGGGGTCTCAAAGTGTGCATCGGGCCCCTGCCAAAGCGCATCGGCTTGGGCACTGTCCACATCGATCACACGCGCCAAACCTGTGAGGCGCTCGCCGGTGTCAGGGCTGATGTCGGCCGTCACAAAAGCCCAGCGGGCTTGGGCGTTGTCGATGATCCATTGCGCTTCGCGCACGTGCAGTTTGGCGTTGATGGGCACCACCGCCAGACCGGCCCACCAAGCGCCGAACAGCACTTCAAGGTAACGCACATGGTTGCGCATGAACAGGGCCACCCGGTCGCCGGGCTGCAATCCTGCGGCTTGAAATTGGCGCGCCAGTTGCTGGCAACGCTGCGCCCATTGGCGGTGTGTGGCCACCACTTGGGTGCCGCTGAGGATGGCGGGTTGCTCAGGCGCTGTGCGGGCCTGGCGTTGCAGCAAATGGGCGAGGTTCAATTCGTCGGCTCCCTCTGAATGAGTTGGGATTGTGGTGCGCAGTGTGCCCCTGAGGCTGTCTCGCGAAGGTCTTTGCGCCCGCTGTCCTCAGTCGGGCTGTCGGCGCAGCAGCAAGCGCAGGTCGGCCCCGATCCGGTCCACCGCATGAAAGGCCAGCTTGACCGCGCCACCCAAATCGGTGAGTGCGGGCAGCTGGGCCATGCCCTGGCCTGGGCCCAGCCATTGGGGGGCCAGGTAAACCAGAAACTCATCCACCAGCCCTTCGCGGATGAATGAGCCGTTGAGCTTGTGCCCAGCCTCCACATGCAGTTCGTTGATCTCGCGCCCGGCCAGGTCGCGCAGCATGGCCGCCAGATCGACCTTGCCGCCAGGGCCGGGGCAGTCGATCACCGTCACGCCGCGTGCCGTCAGCGCGGCGCGTTTGTCCGCCTGTTCGCGTGTGGCGGTGTAAATCCAGATCTGCCGGGCTTGCTCGCCCGTGCCTTGTGTGCCCAACAGCTTGGCCGTCAAAGGCATGTCCAGGCGACTGTCCACCACCACCAGGTGGGGTTGGCGGGGGGCTTGCAGGCCGCGGACGTTCAGCAGCGGGTCGTCTTCGAGCACGGTGCCGATACCGGTCAGGATGGCACAGGCGCGGGCACGCCAAGCGTGGCCGTCTGCGCGGGCTTCTGTGCCCGTGATCCATTGGCTTTGGCCGTTTTGCAAGGCGGTTTGGCCGTCGAGCGATGCGGCCACTTTCATGCGCACCCAAGGCAAGCGGCGTTCCATGCGGCTGAAAAACCCAATGTTCAGCTCACGGGCTTGCAGGGCTTCTTCGGAACTGGGCGCCAGCAGCTCGGTTTGCACTCCGGCGGCCAACAAGCGCGCCAAGCCCTGGCCGGCCACTTGCGGGTTGGGGTCGGTCATGGCCGAGACCACTCGGCCGATGCCTGCAGCCGCCAGCGCGTCGCAGCAAGGCCCGGTGCGGCCGTGGTGGGCACAGGGCTCCAGCGTGACCCAGGCCGTTGCGCCTTGCACGCTGTGGCCCCGCGCGGCTGCATCGCGCATAGCCATCACTTCGGCGTGCGGCCCCCCTGCGCGTTGGGTGTGGCCTTCGCCCAGCAAGGTGCCATCGGCGGCCGTGATCACGCAGCCCACGCGTGGGTTGGGCGAAGTCAGCCACAGCGCTTGGCGCGCCAAATTCAAAGCCCGGTGCATGGGGGAGGGGGGAGAGATCGGTGGGGTCACGGCAAGGACAAAAAGCAAAGGTGTTTCAGTGGGTTCGGTGCGGGCCCTTGGCCTTGTTCGCATCAGGGCAAGGATACGCCAACCCAAGACGGCATCAGCGACACACTGCTGTGCCATTCCAGCAGATTTTCAGGCCCTGTTGGAGGGTCTGGCCAACGCACACGCACCTTCAAATCGCGCCAATGGCCGGCGGCCCCGGTGACGCTTTGGGCTTGAAGGGTGTAAGGGACCCCATGAATTTGCACCATCTGTGGGCCAGGGCAGGGGTCTGCCCCAGCTTGAGCAGGCATGAAAGCCGTCGCACGCAAGCAGTCCATGGCCTCTTCGGCCAGTTGTTGGGCCACCGTGAGTTGGCGGTTCTGGCTGGCGGTGTGCAGGGTTTTGAGGGTCAATTGCGTGGCACCCACCAGCCCGATGCCCAAAATCGCCGAGGCGATCAGGGCTTCCACCAAAGCCATGCCCTGCTGTTGGCCTTGGGGCTTTGTCATGGTGCGCTGCTGCTCCAGCTGCCATGGATGCGCTGGACCTGCGCCGCATCGATGCCCACAGGCCAGCTCAAGCTGTAGGCTTTGCGTCCCTCGGGGTGAGCCAGCACCGTGCCTTGCTGCCATTCGGGCAAGCCCGACTCCACGACCAGTTGGCCTTCGATGGTCCCGGCGTGCCAGCCGCGCATTTTTTCGTCGTTGCAGCCGGAGTCCAGCAAGACGCTGCCCACCACCCGAACGCCCGGGTGGATGCGCGGGCAGCGCTGGGCGCAGGCCTTGGCAGAGAAGGCCAACAGGGCGGGCTGTTCAGCGCTGCCCACACTCAGCTGCCATTCTTGAGGGCTGTCGATCCAGTACACCGTGCGGGCAGGGCGGGTGAGCGCTGAGAGGCCATTGCGCTCTTGTGCGCTGGACCAAGCTTGCAGTTGCGCATCGGTGATGTCGCCCAAAACGCTGCGCCAAGCGGCACGGTTGCATGGCGTGCGTGCGAGGACCTTGGTTGCTGCGCTGGGGCCGCCGGCACCGGGTAAGCTGGTGGGGCTCAAAGCCAGGCAGGCGTGAATTTCTGCCTCAGAGATGGCGCCATCACGGTTGCTGTCCACGACAAAATGGGTGTGAACAGCAGGGCCCTTGGCGCTGCCCACGCAGACCGTCCCGTTGGCGACCAAGGGGCACACGCGCAAGCGGGCCCCCACCGCTTCGCTGATGCAGCCGTTCACCACCAATGCCGCTGGCCTTGCCAAAGCGGGGGCAGGTGCCACAGCGGGGATGAACAGGCTCTCGCGCACGTGCGCCTGACTGTGGTGCCCCTGGATGCGGGCGCTCGCTTGGAGCACCAGCACGTGAGGGGACAGCAACAGATCGCGCACCGCGATCGAGCTGAGTTCGGCCTGTGGCAAGGCGGGGTGCTGGGGCAAGTTCATGTGGGTGCACTGCCATTGCGGGCCCGTGGTGCCAGCCGGGCATGGCGCACCGCCTTGAAGCAGGGTGGCCAGCCAGGAGGGGGTGCTGGGCAGAGCGCTTTGGGCCCGGGCCAAAGCCGCATCGGCAGCCATTCGAGCCTGCGCCGCGTGGGCGTGGTTGTGGGTGGCCAATTGCCCCACCAGAACGCTGCGGGCACTGTAAAAGCTGGTCAAGCTGGCCAGGATGACCAAGCCCATCGCCACCAGCAGTGTGATGGCCCCGGACTGCGGCGCATGTGGGGGCACGGCTGTCATGGACAAAAAAGCCCCATGTGGCTGGCTGGTAAGGCATTGCGCAAATACACCGTCCGCTGAAGACTGAGCTGGCGGCTGGCCTCGCCAGGCCACTGCGCGGTCACGGCCATGTCAATCCGGCGTTGCAACCAGCCTTCTACCTTGGCGCAATGCAGCTGCCAATCGAGTTGCATGAATTGCACGTTGCCTGCGTCGGTGAGGGCGGTCCACACTTCGGGTCTGCAAGCAGTGCGGGCTTGCAGTGCACCTTTGACCAAGCGGTAGCCCAGACATTCGTTGTTGTCCTTTTGGCCATTGTGGTTGCGGTCGAGGCTGAAGGCGATGCGGCTGCCGTTGATGCTGAAGTCATCCGGTCCTGCGCAAAATGCGTCGTCGCAGTGGCTGGGCGCACGCGTGTTCCAAGCGTTGGCGGCGTAGTGGGCCTGGCTCAACCCGTGGGCCATCCAGTCCACCGCCGAGCGCAGGTCATGGTGCAGGCGACTGTCTTGGAGCGCCATGCGATGACCGTGCAGATGCGTCGCCAGCAGCGCGCTGCCAGCCGCCAGAACCACCAAGCCCACAGCCAGGCCCACCAGCAGCCCCATCAAGGTTTCGCCGCTGTGCAGGGCTGACTGCCGACCCTGTAAACGCTTGCAAGCCAGGCTGTGCATAGGTGGCAAACCCTCAGCGGCGCCAGCAGCGTGCCGGGTCGCTGTTGGTGTGTTCACCTGCGCCCCAAACCGCGCTGGCGCTGCCTTGCCAAGTCAGGCGCAAGGGGTTGCATTCGCGGTCCGCCGCTTGAGCGCCCAGGGCCGTGGCTTGGGCGGTGTAGGCCTCGGCAGAAGCTTCGGTCACGGTGATTTGGTAATGCCCTTGTGGCGACTTGTCGCCGGCCCAGCCCAAGTCAGAGAGTGATTCGGTGTAACGGTCATGTTGGCTGCGCCAACGCGCCTGGGCCACTTGCAGTTGCAGCAAGGCGGCTTGTCCATCGCTGCGCCGGGCTTGTCGCTGTTGCTGTTGGTACGTCGGCAAAGCCAGTGCGGCCAAAACACCCATCAACGCCAAGGTGATCAGCAGTTCGGCCAGGGTCCAGCCATGACTGGGGCGCGCGAGAGACACTGAGGCTTTTCTGGTCTTGTGCGTGTCGTGCGGTCTTGTGTGGGTTTTTTGCATGGCTGGGCATGCCTCCGTTTAAAATGAAATGCCATCTTATGTATTCATTTTGTGAAGTGCAACATGCCAACAGAGATGCCATGCCATCCACGCTCACCCCACTGAGCCGCAGCGCTGCGGTGTGCCGTCTCATGGGCTTCACCCTGATCGAGGCCTTGGTGGTGCTGGCGGTCTTGGGCGTTTTGCTCAGTTTGGCCGTCCCCAACCTGTCCAATCTTTACGCCAAGCACCAGTTACAGGCCCAAGCGGAGGGTTTGCTGGACAGTTTGATGATGGCCCGTTCGGAGGCCTTGAAGCACCAGCAGCCGGTGACTTTGTGCGCCCGTGCCGCGGCGCAATGTGACACGCAGCCCAATTGGCAGCAGGGCTGGTGGGTGTTTGTGGACACGAACCACAATGCCCGCCGCGATGAGGGGGAGGCGCTGTTGGAGGCACGCGAGGCGTTCCCGCTTCACATGTTTTTAGCGGCGAACAGCACCGTCAAAGCTTATTTTTCGTATGGCCCCGATGGCCGCAGCCAGAGCCCCGGTGGCGGGTTCATGGCCGGGACATGGCGGTTTTGTCGCTCAGCGGACGCACAGGGCTGGCAAGTGGTCAGCAACGCCTTGGGTCAGCCGCGCGTGGAGAAGTACCCGGTCCAGCAGTGCCCGTGAGTGCTGACCCGCGTGCCCTCCAGGTCAGCTTTGGACTTCGTCCACCAAGGTCTTGAATGCGTCGATGTCCTCAAAGTTGCGGTACACGCTGGCAAAGCGCACATAGGCCACTTTGTCGAGTTTTTTGAGCTCGCGCATGACCAATTCGCCAATGCGGTGCGACGCGACTTCGCGTATGCCCAGGTTCAGCAGTTTTTCTTCGATCCGTTCAATCGCCCCGTCCACCTGATCGGTGCTGACGGGTCTTTTGCGCAAAGCCAGGTTCAGACTGCCCAGCAGTTTGTCGCGCTGGTAATCGATGCGTCTGCCATCTTTTTTGACGATGGCCGGAAAATTGACTTCCGGCTTTTCGTAAGTGGTGAAGCGCTTTTCACACGCCCCACATTGGCGCCGCCGCCGGATGAAATCCCCATCTTCGGCCAAGCGGGTCTCCACCACTTGGGTCTCGAGGTGGCCGCAAAAAGGGCATTTCATCGCTTGAGCCGATCAGCCGTAGACCGGGAAACGGCTGGTCAGCGCGTGCACCTTGGCGCGCACGGTGGCCAAGTTGGCCTCGTCCAGAGGGTTGTCCAACACGTCGGCAATCAGGTGCGCGGTGGCGCGGGCTTCTTCGTCCTTGAAACCGCGGGTGGTCATGGCCGGGGTGCCGATGCGCACGCCGCTGGTCACGAAGGGCTTTTCCGGGTCGTTCGGGATGGCGTTTTTGTTGATGGTCATGTGTGCATGGCCCAAGGCCGCTTCGGCCACTTTGCCGGTGATGCCCTTGGCGCGCAGGTCCACCAACATGACGTGGCTCTGCGTGCCGCCGCTGACAATGCGCAGGCCGCGAGCGGTCAAGGTTTCGGCCATGATCTGTGCGTTCTTGATTACTTGGGCTTGGTAGGCCTTGAACTCAGGCTGAAGCGCTTCTTTGAAAGCCACGGCTTTGGCCGCGATGACGTGCATCAGCGGGCCGCCTTGCAGGCCCGGGAAGATGGCGCTGTTGATGGCTTTTTCGTGCTCCGCCTTCATCAAGATGATGCCGCCGCGGGGGCCGCGCAAGCTCTTGTGGGTGGTGGAGGTGACCACGTCGGCATGCGGCACCGGGTTGGGGTAGACACCTGCAGCAATCAGACCTGCGTAGTGGGCCATGTCCACCAAAAAGATGGCGCCGACTTCCTTGGCCACTTTGGCAAAGCGGGCAAAGTCAATGTGCAGCGAGTAGGCCGATGCGCCGGCAATGATCAGCTTGGGCTTGGTTTCGCGGGCTTTGGCTTCCATGGCGTCGTAGTCGATGGCCTCGTTGGCGTCCAGACCGTAACTGACCACGTTGAACCATTTGCCCGACATGTTCAGCGGCATGCCGTGGGTCAGGTGCCCACCTTCGGCCAGGCTCATGCCCATGATGGTGTCGCCAGGCTTGAGGAAAGCCAAGAAAACAGCCTCGTTGGCCGATGCGCCGCAGTGCGGTTGCACGTTGGCGGCTTCGGCGCCAAAAATTTGCTTGATGCGGTCAATGGCCAGTTGCTCGGCCACGTCCACGTGTTCACAGCCACCGTAATAGCGCTTGCCTGGGTAGCCTTCGGCGTACTTGTTGGTGAGCTGGCTGCCTTGGGCGGCCATGACGGCGGGCGAGGCGTAGTTTTCGCTGGCGATCAGCTCAATGTGGTGCTCTTGGCGGGCATTTTCGGCCTGAATGGCGGCGAACAGCTCGGGATCGGTGTGTTCAATCAATGTGTTGCGGTTGTACATGGCAGTCCTTTGGATGGATGTGACCTTGACCAAAACCGGGGGGTTCTTTGACAAGGGCTGCCCAGGCGAACGGCTGATAACCCGAAACTGGGTTTGCAAAACCGTCTCGGGCTGTGCGCTTCCCAGTGGTTTGGGTTGGCCTCGTCGGCCGACGCGTTCCACGTCAGAGTGATCCATTTCGGTCCAACCGAGCAGGGGCTCCTATCGCCAGTCGCGCACGGCCCAAGTGTAGCTCAGCTGGCCGGGCTTTCAGACAGGCGCACCCCCTAGAAGAACCCGCCTCGGCATCTTGGGTGCACCCCGATGGCCGATATCATTTTCCGTAGGCTTTTTCAATCAGCAGTTGCTCGGCCAAGACCCGGTCAACAAACTGGCCTTCGTCGCTGAACCCCGTGGACAGGCCATAAAGCGCCAAGGCTTCCTCCAGGGAGTCGGCCTGTTGAATCAGGCCCTGAAGGTGCCGCACCCCCACGCGCACATTGGTCAAGGGGTCAAAAGCCGACAAAGTGCCGCCAAACTGGGCCAAGGTCTCGGTGTGGGCTTGCAGCTCGATTTGCATCAACCCGACTTGGCCCACCATGGCCGAAGCAAAAGGGTTGAAGCGAGATTGGACGGCCATGATGGCCAGAATCAAACTGGGTGGCAACTGGCTGCGCTCTCCCAAGGTCCAGGCTTCCGCCACCATGGCTGCCAATGGCTCTGGAGACACGCGGTATTTGCGGCTGAGCCAACGGGTCACCCCCCATTGCGGCTCGGTGAGGGTCTGGGGGTCCTTGGCCGTTGAGCGGCTGGCCGCATTTCGCTGCGGGGTGGGTTCTTGGTTTTCTGATTGGCGTATTTCGAGCCAGCCCAGCAGGGCGCCGCTGGCGCTGGCTTGCAGGTCAGGCCGCGCAGAAAAGGTCAGTGAGACCAACACGACGGCCAAGCCAAACAAGGCCAGGCCGTGCCGGGTGATCTCGACAAACCCTTCCCGGACATCGGTGACAAAGGTCTTCAAACACAAGACCAGGTGGGGCATGTTCATGGCGGCGTAGAAGCTTGTCATCAAAGGCCCGTCGCAGGGGCTGGCGATTCATATCGTGGCGGGGGGATGGATGGCGCTGGTGCTTGGCTTTCAAGACAGCGGGCGACGCCCCAGCGCATTCAGGTCTGCGGGGCAGCCTTGTGCCGCTGTTGGGCACAGGCTGGGCGGATTTTAGAAACATCAAATACCGAGTCAAGACTATCAAAGTTAATCAATAGATTCGAAGCGCATATGGGTGGCGCTCAGGTGCGCAAAACGCAAGAGAATGCGCCCGATTCAAGCCCGAGCCCCATGGCAAGTGAAATCCCGGCGAAAATACGGGGTTGTTGTCAGTGGCTTCAGGCATTGGGCCTGGCTCTGTCTGGTGACTCCGATGCCGCATTGGCATGAACCGTGTTTTAAAGTTTTTACCGTGACCTCAACCTCCAAGCCCCTTGACCTCGCTGCCCTTGACCAATCCACCGGGGGTGCATTCCATGCCATGACCTCCGGCGAGCGCAGTGCCAAGTTACGCGAATGGCTCACGACGGAACCCTCGATCGATGTGTTGGCCGAGGTGTACCGCGAGATGTCCTCCCGTGACAAAGGGGCCGCCAAGCTGCTCAAGGAAAAACTCGATGAACTCAAGCGCTTGCAAGGCCAAGACGTTTTGGCCAGCGACTGGGCCCAAAAGGCCGAGCAGTTGTTGCAGGCGCCTCGCTTGAACATTGGCGACGCCATGGCTTGGCAACGGGATGCGGCCAAAGCCGGTGCACCCCTCTCGCGCGAGCCATTGGCCAGTTTGAAGGTCCGTTTGGCCGAAGTGGTCAAAGGCGTGGAGGACTTGCAGCACCAAGTGATGGTGCAACGCGAAGCCGCGGTGCTGTTGGCTCAGCGCATCGAAGTGCTCTCGACCAAGCCGATCGCCGAAGCGCACATGGCGATGACAGGTTTGCAAAGCGATGTGGACATGTGGCAAGGCCAGGCCCAGCAATTGACCACCAACGTGGTCTGGCCCAGCGTGGACCCCAAGTTTCCGGCGCAGCTGGATGCGGCATCGAACCAATTGCTCGCGGTCTGGCAAGGCTTTTCAGCCGCATGGGCGTTGGCCCAACAAGCCCAGATGGATGCCTCTGCCCCCTTGCCCTCGGTACCGGTATGGGCCGATGAAGTTCGCCGTTTGCGCGGTGAGGTGGTGGCCGAAGTGCAGACGCCCGCTCTGGGCGGTGCTGGCACTGGCCAAGCGGCAGAAGCTGCCAAAGAAGCCAAGCCTGCCAAACCCAAAATGGATGCGACCCAACGCCAAGCCCTGCGCGAGCAAGCGGGCAAGGCCGTGAGCGAAGTCTTGGAAGCCTTGGAAAAGCAAATCACAGAAAGCCAGGGCGCCGCCTTGCCCGACGGCGCCGAAGCTTTGCGCGCTGCGCTCAAAATCCACGGCAAAAACCTGGACACCACCTTGGACGAGCGCGTGCACCTGGCCTTGACGGCTGCGGGTGACACCGAGGGCTGGCAGCGTTGGTTGGCCGACCAAGTCCGCCAGAGTTTGGTGGCCCAAGCTGAAGGTCTTTTGGGCGCCGACAAAGTGCCCACCGTGGGGGGGCGGAAAATGCAAGACAAGCTGCGCCAATTGCGCGACAGCTGGAAGCAAACCGACCAAGGTGGTTTGCCCAACCATGCCCTTTGGAAGCGTTTTGATGCCGCTTGCAACGAAGCCTACAAAGCGGTTTTGGCTTGGCTCGAGCAGATGAAGAAAGAGTCCGCCGACCACCGTGCACAACGTGTGGCCCTCATGGACGAGGTCAAGGCCTGGACCACGGACCATGCACAAAGCGAGGACTGGCGTGCGCAACTGCGTGCCTTGCACCAGTTTGCTGACCGTTGGCGCAATGCCGGTCACCTGAGCGAAAAATCCTTCGGTGAAATGCAGTCGCAATGGAAAGCCATTTTCAAAGCCGCAGCAGCACGCCTTGAAGCGGCCCAAAAAGCCAGCGTGGAACGTCGCCAAGCCCTGATCACCGAAGCCCGTGAACTGGGCGCCGCACCTGCTTTGCGGGTGGACGCGGTCAAAGCCTTGCAACAACGCTGGCAGCTCGAGGCCCAAGCCGTGCCCTTGGACCGCAAGACCGAACAAAAACTGTGGGAAGTGTTCCGCGCTCCGCTGGACGAAGCTTTCCAGCGCAAAGGCAGCGAGCGACAAAGCTCGGCGGCTCCCTTGACCGCCCGCGACCGCGCCGTGATCGATGCGTCCAAAGCCCTGGAAGAAGCCAACGCCGCGGGCGATGCCAGCCAAATTCGCGCGGCCATGGCGGCATTGGATGCGGCTTTGCGTGGCCAAGCCCAAGAGGCGCAGGCTGCGCAAGTCGCCGCGAGCCCTGCGCCAGCAGCGCTCGCAGCTTCTGATGTTCCCGCCCAAGATGTGGCTGCCGAAGCCGCAACCACTGCTGGAGGGGATTCGGCAGCGGACTCGGCATCGGATGCGCCTGTTGATGGCGCCCAAGCCAGCAGCCACAGCCCCGATGACACGCCGGCTCAAGCCGCTGCCGCGGCGCCCCCCAAACCGGCCAAGCCCGTCGTGGCGGTGCGCGGCGATGACCGTCCTGGGCAGAAGAAAACCGAATCCGCCATGGGGCGAGACGCACGCGACGGGCGCCGCGATGGCCGTCCCGGCGAACGGGGTGCGCGGCCTGGTGGCGACCGTGGAGCCGGCCGCCCAGGTGAGCGCGGAGGGGACCGTTTTGGCGACCGAGGCCCACGCGGCGAAGGCCGTGATGTCCGTGAAGACCGAGGCCCTCGTTTGGGCGATGCCGCATTCCGTGCGCAACGTGAAGCCATGGAGCGGGCGGAGATGTCACTGCGCAAATTGGCCGCGCAAGCCCATGGTGAAACGCTGACCCGTTTGATGGGCGCTTGGCAAGAACGGCAAGCCGATGCCTTGCCCAGCGCACAGGAGCTGGGCCGGGCCATCAACGCGACCACGCGCCAAGCCTGGGTGCAAGCCGTCGGTGCCGAGGTCAAGACCCCGGCCGCTACCGCATTGCTGCGCCTTGAAATGGCCGCCGAAGTGCCCACACCCGCTGACCACTTGAGCGAGCGCCGGATGCTGCAGCTGCAATTGCTGACCCGGCGCAACCAACCCGGTCCCCGCGAGACCTGGGGTCAGGATGTGGCGCAGGTCTTGTCCGGTCCGCACGAAGAGGCCACGGCACGCCGCTTGCAAAACGTCTTGAAAAACCTGCTGCGCGGTTGAGCGACCCTTGCATAGAAAACGGCCGCTTTCGAGCGGCCGTTTTTGATGGTGATAACGCTGGTGATGGCGCTGGAATAGACAACCGCTTTAAAGCCAATCGATGCGCTCAGAAGCGCCATCGCGGTGGAGTTTGAACACCTGCGCCCGCACAGGCGTGTGGTCCAGTGACCAGTCGCTCAACACGTGGCGCTCTGCCAGGCCCAAGGCATGGTCTGCAGGTCGGTGGGTGTGGCCATGGACCAAGCGATCGGCCTGGGCTTGTGCCAGCCAGAACAGGCTCATCTCCAAATCGGCATCCGCAAAGCTCATGCCTTCGTGTTTTTGCGATTCGCTCAGCGCACGCAAACTGCGGGCGAATGCCTGGCGTTCTGCCAAAGGTTTGGCCAAAAAATCCTCTTGCCATTGGGGGCTGCGGGCTTGCAGTCGGAAGGCTTGGTAAGGTTTGTCGTCCAGGCACAGGGCATCGCCGTGGCTCAGCAAAATGCGTTGCTCGCCCAGTTCGAGCACAGTGGGGTCGCTCAGGGTGGCCACACCACAAGGGCCCAGGTAATCCCGGCCGACCAAAAAATCGCGGTTGCCGGGCATGAAGGCGACTTGGGCACGCTGCGCGGTTTGGTGCAAAACCTCGGCGCAACTTTGCGAAAAGGGGTCTTGGGCTGCCGCATCGTCGCCCACCCAGACTTCAAACAAGTCACCCAAAATCAGCACCGCATCGGCGCGGGTGCTGGCCATGTAGTCACGCCACGCCTCAAAAGTGGCGGTCTCGGAGGCCTGCAAATGCAGGTCTGAGATCAGGTCGACGGTTTGCCATGTCGCTGGCGCTGTCAGCCGACCGAGGGGGGCAGCGGTGGTGCGCGGGTCAGCGGACATGGCTCAGTCCATCAAATGGCAACCGCTTTTTCGATCACGACGTCCTCTTTGGGCACGTCACCGTGGCCGCCGCGGTTGCCGGTTTTCACGCCCTCAATCTGGTCGACCACTTCGGTGCCCTTGACCACTTTGCCAAAGACGGCATAGCCCCAGCCTTGCATGGAAGGTGCGGTGTGGTTCAAAAAACCGTTGTCGGCGACGTTGATGAAGAACTGCGAAGAGGCCGAGTGGGGCGCCGAAGTGCGGGCCATGGCCACGGTGTACTTGTCGTTTTTCAGGCCGTTGTTGGCTTCGTTCTCGATGGTGGCATCGGTGGGTTTTTGGCCCATGCCGGGCTCAAAGCCGCCGCCTTGGACCATGAAGCCGGGAATCACGCGGTGAAAAATTGTGTTGTTGTAGTGGCCCTTGTTCACATAGGCCAAGAAATTTTCAGTCGATTTGGGGGCTTTTTCGGCGTCCAGTTCGAGGGTGATGACGCCGTAGCCGGTGATATGCAGTTCGACTTGTGGGTTGCTCATGGTGTTACTTCAACAAAGTGATGGATTGGATGACGACCGGCGTGCGGGGCACATCGGTCGGGAAGGGGCCGCCTGCGCCCGTGGGCGCATTGCGGATTTTTTGGACCACGTCCATGCCGGACGTGACTTTGCCAAAAACGGTGTAGCCGAACAGCTGGGGGGCGTTCAGCAATTGGGCGCGGGACACTTTTTCGTAAACACGGCCTTGGTATTCAAACTTCGCAACGGGATCGCCATCCGGGATGGGCGTGGGGTCCAAAAACGCGTTGTCCACCACGTTGATGAAGAACTGCGATGTGGCCGATTGCGGGTCGTTGGTGCGGGCCATGGCCAAAGTGCCGGTGGTGTTCTTCAGGCCTGCGGCCAGCGCTTGGCGGCCTTCGTGCTGCACGGGGGCGCGGGTTTTCTTTTCTTTGTACTGCGCATCAAAGCCACCGCCTTGCACCATGAAGCCCGCAATCACCCGGTGAAAGATGGTGCCGTCGTAGTGCTTGTCGTTCACGTACTGCAAAAAGTTGGCCACGGTTTTGGGCGCCTTGTCAGCGTACAGCTCCGCTTCGATGTCCCCCAGGCTGGTGCTGATGCGTACTTGGCTCACGCCACCCGTCTGAGCTTGGCTGGCCAGGGGCAGCCCCAGTGCCAAGGGCAGGGCCAGCGTCAGGGCCAAAGAGGTCAAAAAGCGGGAGCGGCGCATGTTGTTTCTTTCAAGGGTGCAAAGGAGGGCGGTGCTGGATGGCTTGCGCGGGGAATTCACCGCCTCAAGGGGCCGATGCGTTGAGCAGTTGTTCCGCTGCCAAGCGTTTGCGGCTCACACGGGGCTGTGGGTCCGGTGCGCGGCTGGCGTTCTGGTAGGCCTGAATGGCCAGTGCCATGTAAACATCGCCCAAATTTTCCAAGGCCGTGCCGTAATCGGGGCGGGCACGCACCGCCGCCAGCAAGGCTTCCAAGGCTTCGGCGTAACGGTTTTGGCGCGCCAAAAGGGCAGCCAGGTTGTTGTGCGGTTCGGGCAACTCGGGGAAGGATTGGGTCAGACCCTGAAGGGTTGCCATGGCCTCTTGGGTCTGGCCTTGTCCGTCTTGAATGCGGCTGAGCAAGAGGCGCATTTGCGGGTCTGTCGGACGGGTCTGGAGGTGTTCCTGGGCTTGGGATTGGGCTTTGGACCATTGCTCGCCAACGATCAGTCGGTTCACGTCCTGGTAAACATCTGCTTGAGCACCCGCACAGGTGAGCAGCAAGAGACTGGTCAAGACGAACGAAAGTAGAGCTTGCATGCGCGCCAAAAGTGTTGAATTCGGGCTGCCAGAAACTGGGAGCAGGACCCTCGTCGGGGATATACTGAACGGTCATTGTAGCGGAGGGCATACGGCCATCAGGCCGGCACCACGGCCAGTTTCCCAACCGAAAAGCCGGGTTTGGGGCCTGCAGCATGACCTTGAATTTCCTGAATTTCCCTGAGACAGTCTGATGCCGATGCCGGACGCTGTCGCGTGGGAGCTTGTACTAAACATCTTTGATCTGACATGAGTCTGCGCATTTTCAACACGCTGAGCCGTGCTGTCTCCGAGTTTTCACCGGCCCAACCCGGCCATGTGCGCATGTACGTGTGCGGCATGACCGTGTACGACCTGTGCCACCTGGGGCATGCGCGCTCGATGGTGGCGTTCGATGTGGTGCAGCGTTGGCTCAAGGCCAGTGGTTACCAGGTCACGTATGTGCGCAACGTGACCGACATTGACGACAAGATCATCAAACGCGCGCTTGAAAACGGCGAAACCATTCGCGGCTTGACCGACCGCATGATCGAGGCCTTGCACCAGGACGCCGATGCCCTGGGCATTGAGCGCCCCCAACACGAGCCCCGCGCCACCGACTTCGTGCCCCAAATGCTCAGCATGATCGGCACACTGGAGCAAAAAGGCTTGGCCTACCGCGCGGGCAATGGCGATGTGAACTATTCGGTGCGCAAGTTTGCGGGGTATGGCAAGTTGTCTGGCAAATCGCTCGATGAGCTCAACGCGGGCGAGCGCGTGGCCGTGGAGACGGACAAGCAAGATCCGCTGGACTTTGTTCTGTGGAAGAGCGCCAAGCCCACCGAGCCTGACGACGTGAAATGGGCCAGCCCATTTGGTACGGGGCGGCCCGGTTGGCACATCGAGTGCTCGGCCATGGCCTGCGAATTGCTGGGCCAGACATTCGATATCCACGGCGGCGGGGCCGATTTGCAGTTTCCGCACCACGAAAATGAGATTGCCCAAAGCGAAGGGGCCAACGGCCAGCCCTTGGCGCGTTTTTGGATGCACAACGGCTTCATCAATGTGGACAATGAAAAGATGTCCAAGAGCCTGGGCAACTTCTTCACGATCCGGGATGTGCTCAAGGCGTTTGACGCCGAGACGGTGCGGTTTTTCATTGTGCGCAGCCACTACCGCAGCGCCCTCAACTACAGCGATGTGCACCTGAACGATGCCAAAGGCGCTTTGAAACGCCTGTACACCGCGCTGCAAGCGGTGCCGCCCGCCGATGCGCGCATTGATTGGGCCGACCCCTTGGCCGCCCGTTTCAAGGCGGCCATGGACGAAGACTTCGGCACGCCCGAGGCGGTGGCCGTGCTCTTCGAGTTGGCAGGAGAAGTCAACCGCAGCGGCTCGGCCGAGCGTGCGGGCTTGCTCAAAGCCTTGGGCGGCTTGCTCGGTTTGCTGCAAACCGACCCGACGGTGTACCTCCAGGCGGGGGCCGGTTTGGATGAGGCGGCCATTCAGGCCCAGATCCAGGCCCGGGCAGATGCCAAAAAGGCGAAAAACTTTGCCGAGGCCGACCGCATTCGCAACGATTTATTGGCGCAAGGCATTGTCTTGAAAGACGCTGCCACAGGCACGACTTGGGAGGCGGCGCCATGAGTGCTGCGACAACTTCGGTGACCCCCGTGACGCCCGCTTATTGGGCCGAGGCTTGTGCACACCTGGCCAAGAAAGACCGGGTCATGAAAAAGCTCATCCCCCAATTTGGCAATGCCATTTTGGAAACCCGGGGCGATGCCTTCGTGACCTTGGCCCGCTCCATCGTGGGCCAGCAAATTTCGGTCAAAGCCGCCCAGTCGGTCTGGGACCGTTTTTCGCTGCTCACCAAGCGGCTGACGCCTGCTGCCGTTCTCAAACTCAAGGTCGACGACATGCGTGCGGCCGGTTTGTCGGCCCGCAAGGTCGAATACCTGGTCGATTTGGCGATGCATTTCAGCTCGGGCACGGTGCACGTCAAGGCCTGGCAAGAGATGGACGACGAGGCCATCATCGACGAGTTGGTGGCCATTCGCGGCATTGGCCGCTGGACGGCCGAGATGTTCCTGATCTTCCACCTCATGCGGCCCAATGTGCTGCCGCTGGACGATGTGGGCTTGATCAACGGCATCAGCCGCAATTATTTTTCGGGCGAGCCCGTCAGCCGCAGTGACGCCCGTGAGGTGGCCCAGGCCTGGAGTCCCTATGCGACGGTGGCAACTTGGTATATTTGGCGCTCGCTGGACCCGGTTCCAGTGGCGTATTGAGGGCTGGACGAGGCGTCCACCCGGTTAAGAACAGAGGAGTCCCCCTTGGCCAAAAAAACATTTCTCGACTTTGAGCAACCGGTTGCCGAACTCGAAGCCAAGATCGAAGAGTTGCGCTATGTGCAGACCGAGTCGGCGGTGGACATCACCCTCGAGATCGAGCAGCTGAGCAAGAAAAGCCAGCAACTGACCAAAGACATTTACAGCGACTTGACCGCGTGGCAAGTCACCAAAATTTCGCGCCACCCCGAGCGGCCTTACACGCTCGATTACATCCACGGCATCTTCACCGACTTTGTCGAGATGCACGGCGACCGCCACTTTGCCGACGATTTGTCCATTGTGGGCGGCTTGGCCCGTTTCAATGGCCAGGCCTGCATGGTGCTGGGCCAGCAAAAAGGGCGCGACACCAAAGAGCGCACGCTGCGCAACTTTGGCATGAGCAAGCCCGAGGGCTACCGCAAAGCGCTGCGCCTCATGAAGACCGCCGAGAAGTTCAAGCTGCCGGTGTTCACCTTTGTGGACACGCCTGGGGCTTACCCCGGCATCGACGCCGAAGAGCGCGGGCAGTCCGAAGCCATCGGCCGCAACATCTTTGAGATGGCCCAGTTGGAAGTGCCCATCATCACCACCATCATTGGCGAAGGCGGCTCGGGTGGCGCCTTGGCCATTTCGGTGGCCGACCAGGTGTTGATGCTGCAGTACTCGGTCTATTCGGTCATCAGCCCTGAAGGTTGCGCCTCGATTTTGTGGAAAACCAGCGAGAAGGCCGAAGTGGCGGCGGACGCCTTGGGCATCACCGCCCACCGCTTGAAGGCCTTGGGGCTGATCGACAAGATCGTCAACGAACCCGTGGGCGGCGCACACCGCGACACCGAGCAAATGGTGTCTTTCCTCAAGCGCGCTTTGGGCGATGCTTGGCGCCAGGTCGCAGACCTCAAGCCCAAAGAGCTGCTGGACCGTCGCTACGAGCGGCTGAACAGCTACGGGCGTTTCACCGATACCAAAGCGGGCAAATGATGCCCAGCTGAGGCGTCAGGCTTCACTCATGGCGCAAACCTTTGAACAGGCCCTGGCTGACTTCAGCCCGGGCCTTCCTTTTGCCGTGGCCTTCAGTGGGGGCGCCGATTCGATGGCGCTGCTTTTGGCTTGCACCCGACGTTGGCCTGGGCAGGTGAGGGCGGTGCACATCCACCACGGTTTGCAAGACGCGGCCAACGATTTCGAGGTGCATTGCCGTGCCTTGTGCGTGCGACTGGACGTGCCTTTGGTCGTGCGCCGTGTGCAGGCGGGCCATGCACCCGGTCAAAGTCCGGAAGACGCCGCACGCCAAGCCCGTTATGCCGCATTGGCCGATGCGGTGCACACCGAATGGCCCGATGTCCAAGACGTGGCATTGGCCCAGCATGCGGACGACCAAGTGGAGACGCTGCTGATCGCCTTGTCGCGCGGCGCTGGCTTGCCTGGTCTGGCCAGCATGCCGGCGCATTGGCAACGCCAGGGCTTGCACTGGCACCGCCCTTGTTTGTCCGTGCCGGGCGCGGCATTGCGCGACTGGCTGCACAGCCAGGGCCAAAACTGGGTGGAAGACCCCAGCAACGCCGACCAGAAGTTCACCCGCAACCGCATCCGTGCCCGCGTCTTGCCCGCACTGGCCGAGGCTTTGCCTGCTTTTCGAGAAACGTTTGCCCGCAGCGCCGCACACGCGGCCCAAGCGCAAGAGGTTTTGAACGAAGTGGCTGCGCAAGACTTGGCGCTGGTGGGCGTGCCGCCGCGCATCCAGGCTTTGCAGCAACTGAGCCGCGCCCGCCAAGGGCTGGTGCTGCGCCATTGGCTGCGGCACCACCATGCCACCACGCCCAGCACGGCGCAGCTGCATGAACTGCTCGACCAGTTGGCCGCTTGCAGCACCCGTGGCCATCGGCTGCATTTGAAGGTGGGGCAGGGTTTTATGGTGCGGGATGTGCAGCATTTGGCCTGGCACAGCGCTTGACGCCAAAGCCCCGCTGCAGCCTTGGGGACGTGCGGCATCCGTGACAAAGGGGTCAAGAAATTGTCAGGCCCATGGGTACAATAGAGGGTTTTTCCGGGGTCAATCACAGGCTGGCTTGTCGCTTGAACCCCGTTTTCATCCTCACTTCAACACAACACATGGCTTTGATCGTTCACAAATACGGCGGCACCTCGATGGGCTCGACCGAGCGCATCCGCAATGTCGCCAAGCGCGTGGCCAAATGGGCGCGTGCAGGCCACCAGATTGTCGTGGTCCCCAGTGCCATGAGCGGCGAAACCAACCGACTGCTCGGCCTGGCCAAAGAGCTGGCCCCCGCCAAACCTGGCGATGATTACAGCCGCGAGCTCGACATGCTCGCCTCTACAGGCGAGCAAGCTTCGTCGGCTTTGTTGGCCATTGCGCTGCAATCCGAAGGCCAGCCTTCGGTCAGTTATGCCGGCTGGCAAGTGGCCATCAAAACCAACAGCGCTTTCACCAAGGCCCGCATCGAGTCGATCGACGATGTCCGCGTCAAGGGCGATTTGAATTCAGGCAAAGTGGTCATCATCACCGGCTTTCAAGGGGTGGATGAGCACGGCAACATCACCACCTTGGGCCGTGGCGGCTCTGACACCTCGGCTGTGGCCGTGGCCGCCGCCCTCAAAGCTGACGAATGCTTGATCTACACCGATGTGGATGGCGTCTACACCACCGACCCCCGCGTGGTGCCCGAAGCGCGTCGCCTTCACACCGTGAGCTTTGAAGAAATGCTGGAGATGGCTTCCCTTGGCTCCAAGGTCTTGCAAATTCGCTCGGTCGAATTTGCTGGCAAATACAAAGTGCCCATGCGCGTGCTCTCGAGCTTCACGCCTTGGGACATCGACATCAACGAAGAAGCCGCATCCGGCACCCTGATCACTTTTGAGGAAGACGAACAAATGGAACAAGCCGTCGTTTCCGGCATCGCATTCAACCGCGACGAAGCCAAAATCTCCGTGTTGGGCGTGCCCGACAAGCCCGGCATTGCCTACCAAATCCTGGGCGCAGTGGCCGATGCCAACATCGAAGTGGACGTGATCATCCAAAACCTGAGCAAGGACGGCAAAACCGACTTCAGCTTCACGGTGCACCGCAACGATTACGCCAAGACCATTGACCTGCTCAAGGAAAAAGTCTTGCCCGCACTGGGCGCGGCCGAAGTGTCGGGCGATGCCAAGATTTGTAAAGTGTCCATCGTGGGCATCGGCATGCGCAGCCATGTGGGCGTGGCCAGCAAGATGTTCCGCAGCCTGAGCGAAGAGGGCATCAACATCCAGATGATCTCCACATCGGAAATCAAGACCTCGGTCGTGATCGATGAAAAATACATGGAGTTGGCGGTGCGCGCACTGCACAAAGCCTTCGATCTGGACCAAGCCTAAGTTATAATTTGCCCACTGGAAACGTGACCGAGTGGCCGAAGGTGCTCCCCTGCTAAGGGAGTATGGGGTGTAGAGCCTCATCGAGGGTTCGAATCCCTCCGTTTCCGCCAGAAGCAAGCCCGTGAGATTCGTCTCACGGGCTTTTTTCTTTTGGGCTGCACCACGCGTCTGGATTTTGAGGGCGCATGGTTAAGATCACGGCATGCCTTTATCCCCAGAGTTTGATGTCACAGTTTTGCCCAAAGATGCGCAGAGCATCCTGAGTTTGGCCGCCAAATCATTGTTCGATGTCTTTGCAAATGCCAGCGAGGGCATGCTCTTGGTCGATCGATCGGGCCGTGTGGTTTGGATCAATGACCAGTACCGCCGTTACTTGCCAGCGTTGGGTTTTGCCAGTGAAGCGGACTTTGTGGGGCAACCCGTCGCCGCGGTGGTGCAAAACACACAAATGCAACGCGTGCTGGAGACTGGAAAACCCATCTTGATCGACCTGCTCACCAACAAGGCGGGCACGTTTGTGGTGAGCCGTTTTCCTTTGCGCGACGATGCGGGTCAGGTGATCGGGGCTTTGGGGGTGGTGTTGTTTGACCAGCCGCAATCGAATTTGCAGCCGTTTTTGGCGAAGTTTTCCCTGATGCAGCGTGAGTTGGATGAGGCGCGGGACGCTTTGGCCGTCCAACGCCGCTCGGGCGTGGGGCTGCGTCAGGCGCGGCACAGTTTTGCCAGCTTCATTGGTTCGAGCGCGCTTGTGGTCGATCTCAAGCGCCAAGCGCGCAGAGCGGCCCAGTCCAGCAGCCCGGTGCTGTTGTTGGGTGAGACGGGCACAGGCAAAGAGTTGTTGGCCCATGCCATCCACGCGTCTTCCCCTCGCGCCAAAGGCCCACTGGTCAGCGTGAACATTGCGGCTGTGCCCGAGACCTTGCTGGAGGCCGAGTTCTTTGGTGTGGCCCCTGGCGCCTACACCGGTGCCGACCGCAAGGGGCGAGAAGGCAAATTCAAACTGGCCGATGGCGGCACCCTGTTTCTGGATGAAATTGGTGACATGCCCTTGGGCTTGCAGGCCAAGTTGTTGCGCGCATTGCAAGAGGGCGAGATGGAGCCCTTGGGGTCTAACCGCTTGGTCCCGTTTGATGCCCGCATCATCGCAGCCACCTCGCGTGACTTGGTCAAGCTGGTGCAGTCGGGCCAGTTCAGGGAAGACTTGTTTTACCGACTCAATGTGTTGCCCTTGCGCTTGCCGCCTTTGCGCGAGCGGGCCGCCGATATTCCGGCACTGATCGAGGTGCTGGCCGAAGACCTGGCCTTGCGCAGCGATTTACCGCACCCCGAATTCAGTGCGCAAGCCGTGGCCTTGTTGTCAGCTCAATACTGGCGCGGCAATGTGCGGGAGTTGCGCAACGTTTTGGAGCAATTGCTGCTGCGCAGCGATACCGGCGTGATGGACGCGTCCGAAGTGGAGGTCGTTTTGCGCGAGTCGGGTTTGAGTCAAATTTCACCGGCACCTTCGACCCGTCAGTCCCTCCTGCCCATGGTGACGCACGATGTGAATGCCTTGTTGGGGCCCCTGTCTCAGCAGGTGGAGGCGCTGGAGCGTTTGGCCGTGGCCAAAGCCCTGGAAGTGACCCAGGGCAACAAAGTGGCTGCGGCCAAAATGTTGGGTGTATCGCGTGCCAAACTGTACCTCCGCTTGCCTTGATTTGTCTTTATATGAGGCATGTGTATTTTTAAAAGACATTTATTTTGTCTTATAAAAATACATTTCAAGGTGGGCTGCTGGCTTGTTTGGAAAATTGTCAGTGACGACAAGGGTTTAGGAGGGTGGGGCTTTGCCAGGGCTCTGGCACGGCTTGTGCACAGGGTATGGCGTGACCAACGCACGATCATCCCAACAGGAGACCCCCATGTTCCGTCGACAACTCATCTCTTTGGCCGCCCTGGCGGTGGCTTCTTCTTTGGCTCCGGCTGTGATGGCCCAGGGCAAAGACATCAAAATCGCCCACATTTACAGCAAAACAGGCCCCCTGGAGGCTTATGGCAAACAGACCCAAACCGGTTTGATGATGGGTTTGAGCTATGCCACAGGCGGCACCATGGAAGTGGGTGGCCGCAAGATTGTGGTGATCGAAAAGGACGATCAGGGCAAGCCTGACCTGGGCAAAAACCTGCTGGCCGCTGCTTATGGCGACGACAAGGTGGACTTGGCCGTGGGCCCAACCGCATCGCCCGTGGCCTTGGCCATGCTGCCGGTGGCCGAAGAGTACAAAAAGATTTTGTTGGTGGAGCCTGCGGTGGCCGACTCCATCACGGGCGACAAGTGGAACAAATACATCTTCCGCACCGGTCGCAACAGCAGCCAGGACGCGATCGCCAACGCCGTGGCGGTGGACAAGGATGGCGTGAGCATCGTGACGATGGCGCAGGACTCGGCTTTTGGCCGGGACGGCGTGAAGGCCTTCAAGGACTCGGTCAAGAAAGCCAAGCTGGTGCACGAAGAGTACCTGCCGCCCGCCACCACCGACTTCACCGCCGGTGCCCAGCGCATGATCGACAAGCTCAAGGGTTTGCCTGGACGCAAGATCATCTTCATCATCTGGGCCGGTGGCAACCCGTTCAAGATCGCCGACATGGACTTGAAGCGCTATGGCATCGAGATCGCCACGGGTGGCAACATCCTGCCCGCGATGGTGGCTTACAAACAGTTCCCTGGCATGGAAGGCGCGGCCTACTACTATTTCGGCATGCCCAAGAACCCGGTCAACGATGCGCTGGTGGCCTCGCACTACCAACAATTCAAGACACCACCGGACTTCTTCACCGCGGGTGGCTTCTCATCGGCCATGGCTTTGGTGACGGCTTTGAAAAAAACCAATGGCGACACCAACACCAACAAGCTCATCAGCACCATGGAGGGCATGAGTTTTGACACGCCCAAGGGCAAGATGACCTTCCGCAAGGAAGACCACCAAGCCATGCAAAGCATGTACCACTTCAAGATCAAGGTCGACCCGGCTTTCGCTTGGGGGGTGCCTGAGTTGATCCGCGAGATCAAGCCCGAAGAAATGAACGTGCCGATCCGCAACAAGCGCTGATTTCACGCCAAGCCATGCTCGAAACCCACAAGCTGACCGTGCGGTTTGGCGGTCATGTGGCGGTCAATGCGGTCTCGTGCCGTTTTGAACCCGGCACGCTGACCGCCATCGTCGGCCCCAATGGGGCCGGCAAAACCACTTACTTCAACCTGATTTCAGGGCAGCTGCCGCCCACCGATGGCGTGGTGCACCTGAACGGTCGGGAATTGACGGGCTTGAGCGCTTCGGCGCGCACCCGTGCAGGTTTGGGGCGGGCGTTTCAGCTGACCAATCTGTTCCCGAACCTGTCGGTGTTGGAGAACGTGCGCCTGGCGGTGCAGGCCACGAAAGAGGGCGCGCACCGCCGAGGTCTGAATTTGTGGAGCATCTGGAGTGACCACACGGCCTTGACGAGCCGCGCTTTGGACATTTTGGAGTCGGTGTCGATGACCGCGCAGCAAGACGCCCCTGTGGCCAGTCTGCCGCACGGTGACCAGCGCAAGCTCGAGGTGGCGCTGTTGATGGCGCTGGAGCCTTCGGTTTACATGTTTGACGAGCCCACCGCCGGCATGAGCCACGACGAAGCGCCGGTGATTCTGGATTTGATCCGCCAGCTCAAAAAAGACAAAAGCAAAACCATCTTGCTCGTGGAACACAAGATGGATGTGGTGCGCGAGTTGGCCGACCGCATCATCGTGCTGCACAACGGCGCTTTGGTGGCCGATGGCGAGCCGAACGAGGTGATCGCATCGCCCATCGTGCAAGAGGCTTACCTTGGCAAAGCAAAGGTGGCCGCATGAACCCGCCTGACATGAACGCGAATTTGCTCTGCCTCGAAGGCGTGCACACCCACATCGGGGTCTACCACATCCTGCACGGTGTGGACTTGGTGGTGCCGCGTGGCGAGCTGACCATGCTGCTGGGCCGCAACGGCGCGGGCAAGACCACCACGCTGCGCACCATCATGGGCCTGTGGTCTGCCTCCCAAGGGCGCATCACACTGGGGGGTGAAGACATCACCGCACTCCACACGCCCGCCATTGCGCAAAAAAACATCGCCTATGTGCCGGAGAACATGGGCATCTTCTCGGACCTGACCGTGAAGGAAAACATGCTGCTGGCCGCTCGCAACGCCAAGAACGCGGCACAGATGGACGACGCGCGCTTGCAGTGGATTTTCAAACTCTTCCCGGCTGTGGAGAAGTTCTGGAACCACCCTGCGGGCAAATTGTCCGGCGGGCAAAAGCAGATGTTGGCCGTGGCGCGGGCCATGGTGGAGCCGCGTGATCTGCTCATCATCGACGAGCCCAGCAAAGGCTTGGCCCCGGCCATCATCCAGAACATGATCGAGGCGTTTGAGCAGCTCAAGCAGAGCGGCGTGACGATTTTGCTGGTGGAGCAAAACATCCACTTTGCCCAGCAGTTGGGGGATACCGTGGCCGTGATGGACAACGGCCGAGTGGTGTACGCGGGCCGCATGCAGGCGCTGGCCGAAGACGCGGCTTTGCAGCAATCCTTGTTGGGACTGGCTTTATGAAATTCCTGCAAGACACCGATATCCGGCCTTTGTTGCTGGTTCCCTTGCTGGCGCTCCTGGCCTGGCCCTTGATCGGTTCGGGCTCGACCTGGCTGACGCTGACGGTGGCGGGCCTGGCCATGGGCATGATCATCTTCATCATGGCCTCGGGCCTGACGCTGGTGTTTGGCCTGATGGACGTGCTGAACTTCGGGCACGGCCTGTTCATCGCGCTGGGTGCTTTTGTGGCCACCAGCGTGCTCGGCGCCATGGCCGACTGGACCGGCTCGGGCCAGTGGTGGCGCAACCTGGTGGCGGTGCTGCCTGCCATGTTGATCGCCATGGCTGTGGCCGCAGCCGTGGGCTTGGCCTTTGAGCGCTTCATCGTGCGGCCTGTGTACGGCCAGCACCTCAAGCAGATCCTGATCACCATGGGCGGCATGATCATTGGCGAGGAACTCATCAAGGTCATCTGGGGGCCCATGCAGATCGCTTTGCCTTTGCCCGAAGCCATGCGCGGCTCGGTGTTCTGGGGCGATGCGGCGATCGAGAAATACCGCCTGTTGGCCGTGGCCGTGGGGCTGGCCGTGTTCGCCGCCCAAATGTGGGTGCTGGGCCGCACCAAGATCGGCTTGCTCATCCGCGCGGGTGTGCAAGACCGCGAGATGGTCGAGTCGCTCGGCTACCGTATCCGCCGCCTGTTTGTGGGGGTGTTTGTGGTGGGCAGCGCCTTGGCCGGCCTCGGCGGCGTCATGTGGGGGCTGTACCAGCAAAACGTGGTGCCGCAAATGGGCGCTCAGGTCAATGTGCTGATCTTCATCGTCATCATCATCGGCGGGCTGGGCTCGACCGGCGGGGCGCTGATCGGTGCTTTGCTGGTGGGCCTGATGGCCAATTACACCGGCTTTTTGGCGCCCAAGCTGGCCTTGTTTTCCAACATCGCGCTGATGGCGGGTGTGTTGCTGTGGCGCCCGCAGGGTGTTTACCCCGTGGCCAACCGTTGAAAGTCCGGACATGCTCAACCGTTTGATTTCCAACGACCAGCCGCGCAGCCGCGTGCTGGCCGTTTTGCTGATCGCCATTTTGCTGGGGCTGGCTTTTGCGCCGTTTTTATTCCCGGGCGTCAAGGCCTTGTCGGTCGCAGCCAAGGTGCTGATTTTTGTGGTGCTGGTGGCGGGCTTTGACTTGCTCTTGGGCTACACCGGCATTGTGAGTTTTGCGCACACCTTGTTTTTTGGCATCGGGGCCTATGGCATCGCCATCGCGTCCAACACTTGGGGGCCGACTTGGGGCGCTTTGGCCGCTGGCTTTGCTTTGTCTTTGGCGCTCACGCTGGTGTTGTCGCTGGCCATTGGTCTGTTCTCGCTGCGCGTGCGGGCCATCTTTTTCGCCATGATCACGCTGGCCGTGGCCGCGGCTTTTCAGACGCTGGCCTCGCAACTGTCCGACTTCACGGGCGGTGAGGACGGCCTGAGTTTCAAACTGCCCGAGCTGCTGCTGCCCAGCACCGAGTTCAGCGAAGAGCCCTTCCTAGGCGTGTCGCTGGATGGGCGTCTGCTTTGCTACTACCTGCTGTTTGTGCTGGCCGTGGGGATGCTCTTGTCGCTGCTGCGCATCGTCAACTCGCCTTTTGGTCGCGTGCTGCAAGCCATCCGAGAAAACGAGTTCCGTGCCGAGGCCATCGGCTACCGGGTGGTGGTTTACCGCACGCTGTCGAGTGTGCTGTCAGCGCTTTATGCCTGTGTGGCCGGGGCCATGCTGGCCCTATGGCTGCGTTACAACGGGCCGGACACCTCGCTCAGTTTTGAAATCATGATGGACGTGCTCTTGATCGTGGTGATTGGCGGCATGGGCACCATTTATGGTGCGGCCATCGGCTCGGTGCTGTTCTTGCTGGCGCAAAGCTATTTGCAGGACCTGCTGCGACTGGCCAGCGAAGCGGCGGCTGCCGTGCCTTTGCTGTCGGCCTTGCTCTCGCCCGACCGCTGGCTGCTGTGGTTGGGCCTGCTGTTTGTGCTGTCGGTCTATTACTTCCCGACCGGGGTGGTCGGGCGTCTGCGCACCCGCGCCGCGCTGGTGGGACTGGGGACAGGCCAAGCGGCTTCGTCCAAGATCTGAGGTCCCTATGGCTTTCACATCCCACTACATCACCTGCGCTGGACTGGAAATCCACTACACCGACTGGGGCAAGGCCGACAAAGGCACGGTGATGGCCTGGCACGGCCTGGCCCGCACCGGGCGCGACATGGACGAACTGGCAGCGCACCTGAGCGCACAGGGCTACCGGGTCATTTGCCCCGACACCGTGGGTCGCGGTCTGTCGCAATGGAGCAGGGCGCCGGAGCAGCAGTATTGCCTGGCCTTCTATGCCCGCATCGCCCGCGAGCTGATGGACGGGCTGCAGCTGCGCGCCGTGCATTGGGTGGGCACCTCCATGGGCGGGGCGATCGGCACGCTGTGCGCGGCGGCTCTGGTGGAGCCCACCTTGAAGCACCGCATCCTGAGCCTCACGCTCAACGACAACGCGCCCGAGCTGGCGCAGACGGCCATCGACCGCATCAAGGCCTATGCGGGCACGCCCCCGGCCTTTGCCACGGTGAGCGAACTGGAAGCATTTTTTCGGCAGGTTTACCAACCTTATGGCTGGCTGAGTGACGCCCAGTGGCGGCGTCTGACCGAAACCTCCACCCGCCGCCTGCCCGACGGACGCGTGACGCCGCATTACGACCCGGCCATGGCGACGCAGTTCACCGCGCACCCCAACGACTACCTGATCTGGGACCATTACGACGCTTTGAAACTGCCGGTGTTGCTGTTGCGCGGCGTCCATTCCGATCTGGTCTTGCCCGAAACCGCCGCTGAAATGCGCCGCCGTGGGCCGGGTGCCCGAGGCCTGCTCCGGCACATCGAAGTGCCAGGTTGTGGGCATGCGCCAGCGCTGAATGTGCTGCAGCAGCTGGAGTGGGTGACAGACTTTTTGAACTCCGTTTGAGTGAGATGGGCCGAGCACCAGTGCTCGACCACCCCCTCAAAAAAACGCTCAGACTTTTGAGCCGTGGGCCAAAGCCCTTGCCCTGCTGGCCGCCAAGGCCGCTTCATCGGGCGCCGCGAGATTCCAAGCTTGCATGTGATCCAAGCTGATGTCGGTCAGCGCTTCGATCCACTGGGCGTTGTTGTTCAGGCAGGGGATGTAGTTGAAGCTTTCTCCGCCAGCGTGCAGATAGGCTTCTTGGGCTTCTTGCTGGATTTCTTCCAGTGTTTCCAGGCAGTCGCTCGTGAAGCCCGGGCAGATCACGTCGACTTTTTTCACGCCTTGCTGGGCCAGCGCGATCAGCGTGGGCTCGGTGTAGGGCTCCAGCCACTTGGCTTTGCCAAAGCGGGACTGGAAGGTGAGCTTGTACTGGTCTTTTGTCAGGCCCAGCGCCTCGGCCAGCAGGCGGCCGGTTTTCATGCATTCGCAGTGGTAAGGGTCGCCCAGTTGCAAGGTGCGCTCGGGCACGCCGTGGAAACTCATCACCAATTTTTCTGCCTGGCCGTGGCTGGCCCAGTGATCGCGCACGGTTTGAGCCAGCGCTGCGATGTAACGGGGGTCATCGTGGTAACGGTTGACAAAGCGCAGCTCGGGGATGAGCCGCGTTTTAAGGCCCCAGCGGTAAACCGCGTCGAACACGCTGGCCGTGGTGGTGCCGCTGTACTGCGGGTAGGCGGGCACGATCAACACGCGTTGCACCCCTTCAGCCTTCAAAGCATTGAGCTGCTCGGGGACAGACGGTTGGCCATAGCGCATGGCGTAGCGCACCGCCACATGGTGGCCACGCTCTTGCAAAGCGGTGCCCAAGGACTGGGCTTGTTGTTCGGTGAAGGCTTTGAGGGGGGAGCCTTGCGCGGTCCAGATGCTGGCGTATTTCGCAGCCGATTTGGCCGGACGCACCCGCAAAATGATGCCGTGCAGGATCAGCCACCAAATGGGTTTGGGGATCTCGACCACGCGGCTGTCGCCCAGAAACTCGGCCAGGTATTTGCGAAGGGCAGGGGCCGTGGGCGCGCTGGGTGTGCCCAAGTTGCAATACAAGACAGCCGTTTTGGCGGCCTGACCATGCTGGAAGGAGGGTTCTTTTTGAAATGCCATGTCGGGTATTCTCCCTCACCATGATTGACATTTCCCGAATCCAAGCCATTACCCTCGATCTGGACGACACTTTGTGGCCAGTTTGGCCCACGATCGGCCGTGCCGAGGCGGTGTTGCAGGCTTGGCTCAGCACCCATGCCCCCGCCACTGCAGCGCTTTCTGCAGATGCCGAAGTCAAAAAAGCGACCCGTGCCGACATCAATGCCCGCCATGCCGATCGGGCGCACGATTTGTCGTTTCTGCGCCGGGAGTCGATCCGCGCCTTGTTAGAGCAAGCCGGGGAACCTGCGCATTTGGCCGAGGCGGCTTTCGAGGTGTTTTTTGCCGAGCGCCAACGGGTGGATTTGTTCGACGATGCCCTGCCCGCACTGGCTTTTTGGAGCCAGCGCATGCCCGTGGTGGCCTTGTCGAACGGCAATGCCGATGTGCACCGCGTGGGCATAGGCCAGCACTTTCACGCCAGCGTGAGCGCCCAGTCGCTGGGCGTGGCCAAACCGGACGTGCGCATTTTTGAGGCCGCTGCCGCTGCCGCGGGCGTGCAGCCCCACCAGGTCTTGCACATTGGCGATGATGCGCATGCCGACTGCGTGGGGGCGCTGGCCGCGGGCATGCAGGTCGCCTGGCTCAACCGCGAAGGCCATGAATGGACCCACGGCGATGTTCGTCCCCACGTGGTGGTGCCAGACTTGCATTCGCTGTGCGCCAGTTGGCCTGATTACCAACGCTGATCGGGCGGTAAGCACGCCGACAGGGCATGGATTGGATCTGATCTTCAGGAGACGCACATGACTTTGAAAATTTACGGCATCAGCGCATCCCGTGCGGTGCGGCCTTTGTGGACCGCTCTGGAATTGGGCTTGACCTTTGAGCACCACGCGATGACTTACAAAGGCGGAGCGACACGCACGCCTGAGTTTCTGGCGCTCAACCCGAATGGCCACATTCCCGTGGTGGTGGACGAGCGGCCCGAAGGCGCCGTGACGGTCTGGGAAAGCATGGCTTGCGCGCTCTACATGGCCCGGGTCCACGGACAGGCCGACGGGCAGTCGATCACGCCCGCCACACCGCGAGAAGAAGCCGAGGCCCTGCGCTGGAGTTTTTGGACGGTGACGGAACTGGAAAGCGACGCGCTGACGGTGCTGATGCATCGCCTGGCCATGCCCGAAGCGCAGCGCAAGCCCGAGCTGGCGGACAAGGCCGAGAGCCGCCTGAAAGTACCACTGGCCGTGTTGGAGCAGCACCTGCAAGCGCAGCACGCCCAAGGTGAGGCTTATCTGGCCGCCAAGCGTTTCACCGTGGCCGATGTGTGTGTGGCCAGTGTGGCCAGCTGGATTCGCCCGGCCCCCCATGTCTTGCTGGAATACCCGGCGGTGGATGCATGGCTCCAGGCCTGTTTAGACCGTCCGGCGCACGTGAAGTCGCGAACGATGGGCTGATTTGTGCGCCAGCTCCTGGGCCTCAATGCGGATTTTTCTTGTGGAAAGTCCGGTCTTGCGCATTGGCGGTAAAAGTGTATTATTGATTCTTTGATAAACCAACGTTTCTTTGGTGAAACAAAGGTCAAAGAATGACACAGGACTCCAAGAGCCCCGCGATTGAATTTATCGGGGTTGAAAAGCGATTTGAAGCCCGCGGCGGTTCTTCCGCTGTTTTGGCTGCACGCGATATCAACTTTTCGATTGCCCAGGGCGAAGTGGTTTCCATCATTGGCCCTTCAGGTTGCGGCAAAAGCACCTTGCTCAACATGGGGGCTGGTTTGTCCAAACCCTCGGCAGGTCTTGTCAAAGTCAACGGGGAAGTGGTGTCTGGGCCGAGCAAGCATGTGGCCTTCATGCTGCAAAAAGACCTGCTCATGCCATGGCGCACGATTGCCCAAAACATCGAGTTTGGCTTGGAGCTGCGTGGCGTTCAACGTGAAGAGCGCCAAAAAATCTCCGATCGCCTTTTGACCCAATGCCACCTCAAAGGTTTCGGCCAGCATTACCCCAACCAGTTATCGGGCGGCATGCGTCAGCGGGCTGCCATGGCCCGGACCCTTGCCGTGGACCCTTTGGTGCTGTTGATGGACGAGCCGTTTTCGGCGCTGGACGCGCAGACCAAAATGATCTTGCAGCAAGACCTTGCACAAACCGTGCAGCGTGAGGGTAAGACGGTGGTGTTCATCACCCATGATTTGGCCGAAGCCGTGGCACTGTCCGACCGGATTTTGGTCATGAGTGAGCGTCCTGGGACACTGATCGAAGAAATCCACGTGGCTATTCCCGATCGAGCCAATCCGCTGCAAAGGCGCAAACACCCCTTGTTGGCCGACTACGTGAGCCGATTGATGGAATTGCTCAAGCTCGACGCGCACAGCGATGTGCATTGATTTTTTTTCTTCCCACCTCAAAAAACTGGAGACGACTGTGAAAAAAGCCCCTGCCTTGATGAACAAACGCATGACTTGTGTGAGCTTGCTGGCTTCGGCCTTGCTGGCGGTGTTGCCGGGCGTGTCGCAAGCGCAAGCCCCGTTGCAAGAGATCACGTATTTGCTGCCGGCACCGGGCACATTGCCTGCCTTTGGTCCATGGATGCTGGCACAGGCCAAGGGCTATTACAAAGCCGAAGGTCTGGATGTGAAGTTCGTGGCTGCACGGGGTGGTGTGGATGTCGCCAAACAAGTGGGCGCAGGCAATGCGGTCATCGGCGGCGCCATCGGCGACACGCCCATCATTGCCCGTGCACAAGGTATCCCCGTCAAGTCTGTGGCCGTTTTGGGATCGGGCTCTTTGGCCCAGTTGGTCAGTCACAAAGATGAGCGAATTGAAAGCCCGCGCGAACTCAAAGGCAAGACGGTCACGGTCATCTCGTACACCGATACGACCTACTACGCTTTGTTGGGCATGTTGAGCAAAGTGGGCTTGACCAAGAACGATGTGAACATTCAAGCCGCAGGACCCGCCGGTGTCTGGCAACAATTTGCGGCCAAAAAAGCCGTGGCCATGGCGGGCGTGCCCGACTGGACCGCCACCGCGATGGAGGCTGGTGCCCAGGTCGACATCTTGCCTGCCGACGTGTACTTCAAAAGCATGGCCCAAGCCATCTTGGCCTCTGACGAGACGATTCAAAAGAATCCGCAATTGATTCAAAAATTGGTTCGCGCCACGCTCAAAGGCATGAAAGACATCATGGTCAACCCCAAAGAGGCCACCATCGCGTATGTACAGCACGTGCCGGCTCACAAGGGCAAGGAAGCCAATATTCAAAACGTGTTCGAGATGTACAACAAATACGTGTATGCCAACCAAAAAGTCCTGGGCCAAATGGACGAGGTTCGTTTGGCTGAACTGCAAAAGTTCTACGTCAGCAATGGTGTCGTGCCCAAAGAAGCCGCCCCCAAAGATCTCTACACCAACCAGTTTGTGGGCGGCAAATAAGCCAAACCTTGGAAGCGCCTGACCCAGCCTGGAACGCATCGATATGACCCAAGAAAAACTGATCACCTCGGCCTGGAGCTTGGCTGTATTGGTCCTGTTCCTGCTTTTGTGGGAGTACGTTCCCGCCTGGTTGGGTGTCCCACAGTTTGTGTTGCCACCCTTCAGTCAGGTGATGAGCGAAGGGGCGCGCATTTGGGGGGCAGAGCGCTTGCTTTGGCACGCCGGCATCACGGCGGCTGAAGTGGTGATCGGTTTCATTTTGGGTTCTGCTCTTGGCGCCGTGATTGGATACGCTTTGGGTGTTTCGCCACGCGTAGAGGCCATCTTGTCGCCCTATTTGCTGGCTTTGCAGATTGCCCCCAAGGTGGCTTTTGCGCCCCTGTTTGTGATGTGGCTGGGCTACACCATTTACCCCAAGATTTTGGTGGCCGTGTTGATTGTGTTTTTCCCGGTTTTGATCAATGTGTTGTCGGCCATGCGTGCCATGGACGCAGATTTGATCAATTTGGCGCGCTCCTTTTCAGCCACACGCTTTCAGGTGTTTCGCATGGTCGAGTTTCCGACCACCTTGCCCCCCTTGTTTTCTGGCTTACGGATTGCCAGCACGCTGGCCGTGATCGGCGTGGTTGTGGGTGAGCTGGTGGGCGGCAACATGGGGCTGGGTTATTTGTTGGTGTTTTTTGAAGGCCAGGGCAACACCTCAGGTGTTTTTGTGGTGATTGGTGCGTTGACGGTGATTGGCATCTTGGCCTACTACGCGGTGGTTTTGGCCGAACAACGCGTCTTGCATTACCTGGTCAACGCACAACGGCCTGGCGCCTGAGAAACGGATCCATGATGCAAGAAATGAATCTTCAGGGCAGCAAAGTGTTGGTCACCGGCTCTGCCCGTGGTCTGGGTGAGAGCTTCGCACGGGCTTTGGTGTCAGCCGGTGCGCAAGTGACCATCAGCGATGTTTTGCATGAACGCGGCCAAGCGCTGGCTGCGCAACTCGGACCGCTGGCGGTGTATGTACCGCTGGACCTGTTGGATCCAGCCAGTATCCGTGCCGGTGTCGACGCTGCAGCAGCGGCCATGGGCGGCTTGACCGGCTTGATCAACAACGCCGCCATCACCAACTCCGGGGGTCGCAACATGGACGAGTTGACGCTCGACATGTGGGACCGTGTGATGGATGTGAACGTGCGCGGAACTTGGTTGGTGACGCAGGCGGCCAAGCCGCATCTGGCGGCCAGTGGACGGGGGCGGGTGGTTAATTTGGCCTCAGACACCGCTTTGTGGGGCGCCCCCCGTTTGCTCGCTTATGCGGCCAGCAAAGGGGCTGTGATCGCCATGACCCGGTCGTTGGCCCGAGAGATGGGCGACGATGCCATCACCGTGAACGCCATCGCGCCAGGCCTGACCTTGGTCGAGGCCACTGAATACGTGCCGCAAGCGCGGCACGACCATTACCTGAACGGGCGCGCCATCCAACGCCCCCAAATTCCAGAGGACGTGAACGCGGCCGCCTTGTTCCTGTTAACCCAGGGCAGTGGCTTCATCACGGGCCAGTTGCTGCCGGTCAACGGCGGCTTTGTCATGCATTAAAAACAAGGAAAAATCATGGACGCACACGCGAAGAAAGTACTGGAGGCGGCCAATCAGCCGCATTTCAATGAAAACGGCTTGCTCAATGCCCAAATTCCGCCCGAGATGCAAATCCAGGCCAGCATGTTGCAACAAACGGGTCAGTCTTTTGCGGATTGGATGCAAGGCCGGGTTGCACTCAAGTCCACTCGCCGTTACGACTGGGATGCCTTGAAGTTTCAAGCCGACTTTGACCCCAAATACCGCCGTGCCCAAATGCGCTATGTCGGCACGGGTGCCACGGGGGTCGCCAAAGACGGCAACACCGTGCCCTCCGCCCACTTTACGTTCTCCACCATGTTGATTCCTGCCGGTGGCATTGGCCCATCGCACATCCATTACGACGTGGAGGAAATCTTCTTTGTTTTGCGTGGGACCATGAAGGTCATTTGCGAAAAAGACGGCGAGCGCTGGGAAGCCACGCTGGGTGAGCGTGACTTGATTTCAGTGCCGCCGGGTGTCTACCGCGAAGAGCAGAACATCGGCGACGAAGATGCCTTGATGTGCGTGATGTTGGGCACGCCCAAGCCCATCACGCCGGTCTATCCGCCCGATTCACCCTTGTCCAAAATCAAGCGTTGACATGAAGCTCACCCCATCGGATGCTTTGTCGGGCGTGGTGCGCTCCACCGTGGACACCGCGCACGGAAAGATCCAGTTCCGCAGTGCGGGTATGGCCCCGCAAGTGACCCATGTCTTGTTGCATGGCATTGGCTCGTCCTCAGCCAGTTGGGCTTTTCAGTTGGGGGCGGCTGTCGGACGCAGCGATGTGCGCCTGCTGGCGTGGGACGCGCCGGGGTACGACCGCAGCACGCATTTGCCCATGGATGTGCCCAGCGCTCAAGACTATGCCGAGCGCCTGTGGTCCTGGTTGGATGCTTTGTATGTGAGCCACCCCGTGATCCTGGCGGGGCACTCCCTGGGCGCTTTGATGGCGGCCAGTGCGGCGCGTTTGAGGCCCCAGGGCGTCAGCCGGCTTGTTTTGTTGGCACCCGCCCGTGGCTATGGTGATGCGCCCTTGGCCGAGCGTGAACGCGTGGTGCAAGGCCGATTGACAAATTTGCGGCAACTTGGACCGCAAGGCATGGCTGCGGCCCGTGCGGCGGCCATGCTGTCATCCCGTGCCTCGCCCGTGTTGCAAGAGGCGGTGCGCATGACCATGTCCCAAATTGATCCGGCAGGTTACAGCCAGGCGGTGCACATGCTGGGGCAAGCCAACTTGGCGCAAGACCTGAAATGTCTGAGTTGCCCGGTGGCGGTGGCCAGTGGCGACGATGACACGGTCACAAGCCCCGAGGGCTGCGAACGCGTGGCCCAGGTGCTGGACCTGGAGCGCATCAGTTTGGGCCCTGTTGGCCATGCTTGCGCTTTGGAGGCTGCCGATGCCGTCAACCATGTGCTGGGCCTGCCCGCTTTAGGTGTTTGAGATGAACGATAAGCCCAGCAGCGACGACCGCTACACGGTGCCCGGTCTGGCACGAGGCCTTCAGTTGTTGATGCAATTCAACCGCGATGAGCGTGAACTCAGTGGCGCGGAACTGTCACGCCGATTGGGTTTGCCCAGAGCCTCGGTTTTTCGCATGCTGTTTACCTTGGAGCAAAGCGGTTTTTTGGAGCGCTGCCCAGACGGGGTGAGCTACAAGCTGGGCTTGGCCGTATTGCGGCTCGGCTTTGAGCTGCTGTCCTCCATGGAGTTGACGGAAGTCGGGCGTCCCGTCATCGAGTCATTGCGTGATCAGAGCGGCTTTTCTGCCCACTTGGTGGTGCGTGATGCACGAGAGGTGGTCTTCATCGCCAAGGCTGCCGGTGGCAATGCGATGTTCCACTCGATTCAGGTGGGGGCTCGGTTGCCAGCGCATGCGACTGTGCTGGGCCGCACTTTGCTGTCCGATGTCGACATGAAAGACCTCGCTGCGCTGTATCCCGAAAAAACATTGCCAGCCTATACGCCCAAGACGCCCACCAATTTGCACGACCTGAAGGTGTTGATTGATCAGGACCGTGACAAGGGTTACGGCGTCAGCATGGGGGGCTACGAAACCGGTATCTCCACCATTGCCGCGCCGGTTTTTGACGGACAAGGACGAGTCACTGCGGCCATCAGCATTTCGGTGCCCTCTCAACGGATTGAAGACGATGCGCTCATGCCCCTCGTCGAATTGGTCAAGACGGCCTCCTCACAATTGACCGAGCGCTTGAGCCATTTGCCGCAGCGCAGCGTGACTCCGGCCAAAACCAAGGACAAAAGAAGCACATGAACACATCTGCCGTGACCATCACTGTGGGCGAATTGGTCGCCCGATTTTTGGAGAGCTGTGGCGTCAAAACCGCCTTTGGCGTGATCTCCATTCACAACATGCCCATCTTGGATGCATTCCATACACGCGGGCAGATTCGTTTTGTCTCAGCCCGCGGGGAAGCCGGTGCTTGCAACATGGCAGATGCCGCCTCGCGCGTGAGTGGGGTGCTGGGCGTGTGTGTGACCAGCACAGGGACGGGTTGCGGCAATGCCGCCGGCGCGATGGTCGAAGCCATCACCGCAGGCACGCCCATGCTGCACCTGACCGGTCAAATTGAATCGGAATTTCTGGACCGTGATTTGGGTTTCATCCATGAGCACCCGGCCCAGCTGGCCATGCTCAAGTCGGTGGGCAAGGAGGCGTTTCGCATCCGCAATCCAGAGACCGCCCTGGCCACATTGCGCGAAGCTGTGCGACTCGCATTCACGCCGCCCTGTGGGCCGGTCAGCATCGAAATCCCGATCGATGTGCAAGCCATGCGCTTGCCTTTGCCGCTGGATCTGATGCCCCTGCCCGTCGCGCCGCTGGTGCCTGCACCTTCAGCGGTGCAGACCTTGGCTGACTTGTTGGCTGCCAAAAAGCGTCCCTTGTTGTGGCTGGGTGGCGGTGCCCGAGGCGCAGGGGCTGCGGTGCAGCGCTTGGTGGCGATGGGGTGGGGGGTGGTCACGTCGGTGCAAGGGCGTGGGATTCTGCCCGAAGACCACCCGGCCAGCTTGGGCTCGTACAACCTGCAAAAACCCAGCGAGGCTTTCTACCAAAGCGTGGACGCGATGTTGGTCGTGGGCTCGCGTTTGCGCAGCAATGAGACGCTCACCTACAAACTGCAACTGCCTGCGCACCGTTTTCGCATTGACGCCCATGCACTGACCCAGAACCGCGCCTATGGCAGTGAATATTTTGTGCAGGGCGATGCGGCCTTGACCTTGGACGCGCTGGCCGATGCGCTGGAAGGCCGCATGCAGACCGATCCGGCCTTCTTGACGGATCTGAAAAATGCCCGCCGTGAAGCCGAAGCTTTGGTGGACAGCACCTTAGGGCCTTATGTGCAACTCAAAAACAGCTTGCAAGCGGCAACCGGAAAAGCCCTGTGGTGGGTGCGTGACATCACCTTGTCCAACACGATGTGGGGCAACCGTGCACCCGTCTTGGACCACCCGCGTGCAGGTGTGCACGCTTTGGGCGGCGGCATCGGTCAGGGACTTGCCATGGGCATTGGTGTGGCGTTGGCCAATCAAGAACATGCCCTTGGACGCAAGACCGTGGTGTTGGCAGGTGACGGCGGTTTCATGCTCAACGTGGGCGAGCTGGCATGCGCTGCGCAAGAGCGCGCCGACTTGCTGATTGTGTTGATGAACGACAGCCGCTACGGCGTGATCAAAAACATTCAAGATGCCGTGTATGGCAGCCGACACTGCTACGTGGAACTGCACAACCCCGACTTTGCTCAGTTTTGTGCCAGTTTGCAGGTGGTCCATCACCAACTCAGCGATCCGGCGCAGACCGATGCCGTGCTGGAACAGGCCCTGAAAACCCCCGGCCCTGTGGTGGTCGAAGTGGACATGGCGGCTTGGGGTGCGTTTGCGGTGAAATTTGCCGGCCCTCCCAAAAAGACGGATTGAGCCATGCGCATCCAAGAGCTGACCCTGATTGGATTTGGCGCCATCGGGCGTTCTGTTCATCAACGCATGCTTGGGCATGCGGGTGTGCGCATCACGCACATCGTGGTGACAAAGGCCAGAGTGGCCGCCTTGCAAAACGAATTGGGCGCTGGCGTCACGGTGACGCACCAGGTGCCTGTCAACACCCCTCTGGTGTTGGAGTGCGCTGGGCACACCGCCTTGACCGCACATGTCTTACCCGCTTTGCAGCGGGGCACGGAATGCGCGGTGTTGTCGATTGGCGCCTTGTCAGAGCCAGGCTTGCCCGAACAGCTGCAAGCAGCGGCCGAGCAGGGCGGCACGCAACTGCACTTGCTGGCAGGCGCGATCGGTGGCGTGGATGCACTGTCGGCGGCAAAGGAAGCGGGCTTGGACAGCGTGACCTACATTGGCCGCAAGCCGCCAGCCGGCTGGCGCGGCTCACCTGCGGAGCAGCTGGTGGACCTGGATGCTTTGACCGAGCCCACGGTGATTCTGGAAGCGACCGCTCGCGAAGCGGCGCGACTCTACCCCAAAAATGCCAATGTCGCCGCAACTTTGTCATGGGCCGGTCTGGGCTTGGACCGCACGCGCGTGCGGCTGATTGCCGATCCGGGTGTGACCGACAACATCCACGAATTTGAGGCCAAGGGTGCTTTTGGCGAGATGCAGGTGCGCATGCGCGGCAAGCCCCTACCCGACAACCCCAAAACATCGGCGCTCACTGTCTTGTCGGCAGTGCGTTTTTTGCTCAACCGAACTGCCAGCGTGACCACTTGACCCGAAGCTTTCCAGATGACTGAAAAAATCCAAACCTTGCTCGCTGGCCGTTGGCGTGATGCTTCCGGTCCAGCCTATGTGACCGAATACCCGCACGATGGCTCGGCCGTGGCGCAGCTGCATGCGGCGACCGTAGGCGATGTGGACGAGGCTGTCCAGGCAGCCGAGCAAGCGCGCTTGCAGCCCGCGTGGGCTCGCCTCATGCCCCACGAGCGCGCGGGCATGCTGCACCGCATGGCCCAAGGCATCCGTGAGCAAGCGGAAACTTTGGCGCAATTGCAGCGCCTGGACAACGGCAAACCCATCAAAGAATGCCGTGCCCTGGTGGCCAGTGCAGCGGGAACATTCCAGTACTTCGCCGCTGCCGCTGAGACGTGGGAGGATGCGGTCACGCCTGTCCGAGGTGATTTTCTGACCCTGAGTCTCCACGAACCATTGGGCGTGGTCGGGGCCATCACGCCGTGGAACTCGCCCATTGCCAGTGAAGCGCAAAAAATGGCCCCAGCGCTGGCTGCGGGTTGTGCCATCGTCATCAAGCCGGCCGAGATCACACCCCGCATGGCGATCGAGCTGGCCCGCATGGCCCAGCAAGCCGGTGTGCCCGACGGCATCGTGAGTGTGCTGCCAGGCAAAGGCTCGGTCGTGGGCGACGCGTTGGTGCGCCACCCGCTGGTCAAGCGCATCGCTTTTACCGGGGGGACGTCGGTGGGCATGGGCATTGAGCGCCTTGCTGCTGAAAAGCTCATGCCGACTTCACTGGAATTGGGCGGTAAATCACCCACCATCGTGTGTGCCGATGCCGATTTGGACCATGCGGTGGCGGGTGTGGTGTACGGGATCTTCAGTTCCTCGGGCGAGTCTTGCATTGCGGGTTCCCGGGCTTTTGTGCATGCCTCGGTGTACGACGAGTTCAAATCGCGATTGTTGGCTGCGGTCAAGGGTTTGCGGGTGGCCGACCCGTCGCTGGAAAGCACCCACATGGGGCCTTTGGTGAATCGGGGTCACCGCGATTCCGTTGAACGGTATGTGCAAATCGGTCGAGACGAAGGTGGCCGCATCCTGTGTGGTGGTGCGCGGCCACAAGGCGGCTATTACGAGCTGGGCAGCTATTATTTGCCGACCGTGATGGAGGGCCTGCCCAATACCGCACGCATGTGCCGGGAAGAAATATTTGGTCCGGTGCTGGCGCTCTTGCCGTGGACGGATGAGGCTGACCTGATCGCTCAATGCAATGACAACGATTACGGCCTGGCCTCAGGCATCTGGACGCGCGACTACAAAGCCGCTTGGCGCATCGGGCGTGCTTTGCAAACCGGTACGGTGTGGATCAATACCTACAAATTGTTTTCAGTCAGCACCCCCTTTGGTGGGGTCAAGCTCAGTGGTACAGGCCGTGAAAAAGGCCGCCAAGGCATTTTGGAATACACCACACAGAAAAGCTTTTACTGGGGCATGAACACGGCCCCCATGGCTTGGGCGGCCTCTTGAAAAATACCCGTTGTCAAATGGGCGTTGCATGTGGGTGTGCCGATTGAGGAGTTGAGACATGGACTTGGGGATTGCTGGAAAAAAAGCTTTGGTGTGCGGTGCCAGCGCAGGGCTGGGTTACGCCTGTGCGCAAGCCCTGGTCCGCGAGGGCGTTGATGTGCTGATGGTGGCGCGAACGCCAGCGCCCTTGTTGGCTGCGGCAGAGCGCTTGCGGCTGTTGGGTGCTGGCGCGGTCTCGAGCGTGGCCGCCGATGTGACCACCGAAGCCGGCCGCGCGCTGATTTGGCAAGCACAGCAAAACTTTGACATCGTGGTGACCAACGCAGGCGGGCCGCCCTCCGGTGATTTTCGGGACTGGGACCGTGACATCTGGCTGCGTGCACTGGAAGCCAATATGTTGGCGCCCATTGCCGTGATCAAAGCCACGGTTGACGGCATGATGGCACGTGGATTTGGCCGCATCGTCAACATCACTTCCAGTGCGGTGAAGTCCCCAGTTGACGGGTTGGGCTTGTCCAACGGTGCGCGAAGCGGCTTGACGGGCTTTGTGGCGGGTCTGGCCCGTTCCACCGTGGCCCAGGGCGTGACCATCAACAATTTGTTACCTGGCACTTTCGACACCGCGCGATTGGCCGGTAACTTTGCTGCGCAAGCTGCCAGGCAAGGGATCAGCACCGATCAGGCCATCGCGGCACGTTTGGCCAAACACCCAGCGCACCGATTCGGTCAACCCGATGAACTTGGCAACACCTGTGCCTATTTGTGCAGCGTGCATGCGGGCTACATCAACGGCCAGAACATCTTGATGGATGGTGGTTCTTTTCCTGGGGTCTTCTGACCATCCGGGCCGCCAAGTCTCTCTTCACTTTCAGGATTTTCAAATGACACTTTCACTCGACATCGCCATCGTGGGTGCTGGAATTGGTGGTTTGACCGCAGCCATTGCCTTGCGCGCGCAAGGCCACCAAGTCACCGTGTACGAGCAGGCAGCGCAATTCATGCGCGTGGGGGCAGACATCAACCTCACGCCCAATGCCGTGCGCGCCTTGGATGGTTTGGGCGATGCCGTGGCGCAAGGCATTCGCGCCAGCGGCGCACGCCCGACTTTCCGCATCAGCCGCGATTGGGACACCGGACTGGAAACTTCGCGTTTGCCCATGGGTGACACAGCCGAGCAGCGCTACGGCGCGCCTCAACTCACGATTCACCGCGCTGACGTGCTGGCGGTGATGGCTGCACAGGTGCCCGCCGAGGCGGTGAAGTTTGCCAAGCGACTGCGCTCGCTCAGCCAAAGTGATGCCGGAGTGCAACTGTTGTTTGAAGACGGTCAACAAGCGCTGCATGACGTGGTGTTGGGTGCCGATGGCATCCACTCCAAGGTTCGTACCGCCTTGTTTGGCGAAGAGCAACCCCGCTTTACAGGCGTTGTTTCTTTTCGCGCGGTCGTGCCCACCGATAAGGTTCGGCAAGTGCCCGAGATAGAGGCATTCACCAAATGGTGGGGCCCCAACCCGCAAAGTCAGATCGTGACCTTCCCTTTGAATCGGGGGCGTGACACCTTCATCTTTGCCACCACGGGACAGGACTCCTGGCATGAGGAATCCTGGACGAGTCCGGGCGATGTGAACGAATTGCGCAGCTTCTACCGTGACTACCACCCGGATGCACGCGCGCTGTTGGCTGCTTGTGAGAGCGTGCTCAAAAGTGCTTTGTACGAGCGTGAGCCGCTGCCGCAATGGTCGCTGGGTCGTGTGAGTCTGTTGGGGGATGCTTGCCACCCCATGTTGCCCTTCATGGCACAAGGCGCGGGCATGTCCATCGAAGATGGTGTGGTGGTGGCGCGTTGTCTGGAAAAGGCGCAGACATTGATTGATGTGGGGCCAGCTCTGCAACGTTATGCGGCGGCCCGCCAAACGCGCACGGCTGAAATTCAATTGGGTTCGCGTGGCAATCAATGGATGAAAACCCAGGGCAATGCCGATGGTGTTTATGGTTACGATGCTTGGGCCGTGGATCTGGGCTTGCAAGGCTGAACCCAGCGTTCCAATTTTTTTAATTCACCCTCAGGAGACGATGGATGCAAAAGAAATGGGGATTATTTTCTTCACTGGTGGCCGTGGCCTGTCTCGCGATGGGCTGGCTTCAGCCTGCTTGGGCCCAGTCTTTCCCATCAAAGAACGTCAGCCTTGTGGTGCCGTTTCCGCCCGGAGGTGGGCCGGACCTGATGGCGCGCGTGTTCGCAGAAAAACTCGCGGCTCAATGGGGTAAACCTGTCGTGGTGGAAAACCGCCCCGGCGCAGGGGCCTTGCTCGGTGCACAGGCTGTGGCCAAGTCACCCGCCGATGGACACACCTTGCTGCTGACCACCAACACCATGGTGATATCGCCCCATGTGTTGGCTCCGGGTGCAGGCGGTGGCGTGGATGTGCATACCGATTTGATGCCGGTGGTGGCTCCTGCGACCACACCGATGGCCTTGCTGGTGACGCCGACGCTGAACGTGAAGGACCTGCCATCGGCGCTGGCACTGGCCAAAAAGCAGGGCGGTATGCCGTATGGCAGTGCAGGCAATGGCTCTCCCATGCACTTTGCCGGGGAAATGCTGAAACGCGCCGCTGGTGTGGACCTGTTGCATGTGCCCTACAGAGGCGTCAATCCTTCGGTCATGGCTGCGCTGGGGGGCGAGGTGAAGTTTCTGTTCGTCGGTTTGGGGGGCGCTTTGCCACACATCAAATCCGGCAAGCTGGTGCCATTGGCTTTGACCGAGAAGACCCGCTCGCCACTCTTGCCCGAAGTGCCAACGGCTTTAGAGCAAGGGGTGCGCGGTGTGGAGGTCAATGCCTGGTATGGCGTTTTTGCGCCGACCGGAACGCCCGAGTCCGTGCGCCTCAAAATCAACGCCGACATCAACGACCTTCTCAAATTGCCGGACGTGCGGGAAAAACTGGCGGCTGCAGGCCTGGATGTGCTGGGCGGATCGTCGCAGGTTTTGGGGGAGTTCATGAAGGCCGATCGCCAGCGCTATGGCCAACTGGCCAAAGAGCTGAACATCAAAGCCGACTGATGATCCGGTCTGAGCGGCCCAACTTCCTGCTGTTCATCACAGATCAGCACCGAGCTGACCACTTGGGCTGCGCAGGGCACCCTCTGCTGCGCACACCGCACATCGATGCGCTGGCTGCGCGGGGTTGTCGTTTCACCGAGTTTCATGTCGCGACGCCCATTTGCCAGCCCAACCGAGCCTCGCTGATGACGGGGCGTCTGCCCAGCGCACATGGCTTGCAGCTCAATGGCCGCGAACTCTCCCATGGCGAGAAAACCTTTGTGCAGTCCTTGCGCGAGGCGGGTTACCGCACGGCCTTGGCCGGCAAGAGCCATTTGCAGAACATCACGTCGGTGCCGCCCTTTTGGCCGCAAGGTGTTGAGCGTTTGGTGCAAGAGTCCAAAGCTTTGTTTCCAGGTCGGTATGGCCAAGAGGTGGCTCGCCGTTGGGATGAAGACGATGCCTTTGAATTGGACTTGCCCTATTACGGCTTTGAGCAAGTGGCACTGACGATTGGCCATGCCGATGAGCAAAGTGGGCATTGGCGGCGCTGGTTGCGTCGGCAATTGCCAGATGCCGACCGCCTGATCGGGCCTGACAACGCCTTGCCAACGCCCGACTGGGCCTTGACCCATTTGCGGCAAGCTTGGCGCACCCAAGTCCCCGAGGCCTTGTATCCCACCAGTTACATCGCTGAGAAAAGTTGCGAGATGCTTCAGGGCTTTGCTGCGGGTGATGCACCGTTCTTTTTGCAATGCTCTTTTCCCGATCCGCACCATCCCTTCACGCCGCCTGGCCGGTATTGGGACATGTACCGGCCAAGCGATGTTGAATTGCCCCACAGCTTTGATGCTGAACTGATCGATGCACCGCCGCCTGTCCGTTGGCTGCACGCACAGCGCGCCAACCGACCTGCCCACTTCAAGCCAGGTCACGGCTCCTTTGCCGTCACTCACCAAGAGGCCCGTGAAGCCCTGGCCCTCAATTACGGCAACATCGCTTGCATTGACGATGCCATTGGCCGCGTCATGACCGAGTTGCAAAGCTTGGGCCTGGCCGAAAACACGGTGGTCATGTTCACCAGCGATCACGGTGATTTGTTGGGCGACCGCGGGCTGATGTTCAAAGGCGGCTTGCATGACGGCGGGCTCACTCGGGTTCCCTTTATTTGGTCTGACCTGGCGTCATCTGCATCACCGTCATCCCTTGCGCCTCGAGAAACAACCGCATTGGCTCAGACCATTGACATCGCTGCCACGGTGCTGGCGCGTGCAGGCCTTGCGCCAGTCCACGGCATGCAGGGGCGGTCTTTGTTGCCAGTGGTGACAGGTCAAACCGATGTGCTGCGCGCCAGTGTGTTGATTGAAGAGGAAGGGCAGCGCTTGGATTTCGGCTTAGACCAACGCATCCGGATGCGGACCTTGCGCACCTTGGATCACCGCATCAGCATCTACGATGGCCAGCCTTGGGGCGAACTGTGCGATTTGCGCGCAGACCCCTTGGAGTTGCGCAACCTTTGGAACGACCCGGCCAGTCAGCTGCTGCGCATGCGCTTGATGGGCGAATTGGCTTATGCCATGCTTGGCCAGACAAACACCAGCCCCTACCCGCTGGCGTCGGCCTGAGCGCTCAGAGGTCCAGCACCAAGCGCGCACTTTTGCAACCCGACACGCACACCATCATGGCTTGGTTGCTGGCTTGCTCTGAAGCACTCAACACCATGTCCCGGTGATCGGGCGTGCCCTCCAGTACGCGGGTTTCGCACGAGCCACAAATGCCTTCCTCACAACTGAAAGGCACATTGACTTTCAGTGCCAAAAGCTGCTTGTGCAGGGATGTGTCCGGTGTGACTTCAAAAGTTTTTTGGCTCTTGCGCAACTCGACAGTGAAATGTGGGCGCGCATCGTCTGCCGCCTTGACCTCGAGCGCCGCAAAGCGCTCGATGTGCGCGTTGGCATAGGCCAATTCGGCGCAGGATTTTTCGAAGGCGTCGAGCATCGGAGCCGGGCCGCAGGCGTAGTAATGGGTGTTGCCCTTGGGGCTGCGTTGGGCCAGCAAGGCTTTCAAGTCCGGGGGGCCGCCAGCTTCGCTGTCGAAATGCCAATGCACCGGGCATGCCAAGGCCTTCAGTGTTTCAATGAAGGCCGCAGCCGGGCGTGAGCGTGCCAGATAGACCACCTCGAAAGACCGGTCCAGAGACTGCAAGCGCTGCGCCATGCTCAAGATGGGCGTGACGCCAATGCCGCCAGCGATCAGCACGGCGTGGTCGGCGTCCTCGTGCAAAGGAAAGTTGTTGCGGGGTGCGCCGATGGTGAGTGTCATGCCCACGCGCAGTTGCTCGTGGACGGACCGAGAACCACCCCGGCTGGCTTTGTCTTTGAGGATGCCCAGCAGGTAGCGGTGGCGCTCGCGGCAATCGTTGGCCAGCGAATAACTGCGCACCCAACCGCCAGGCAGATGCAGGTCGATGTGGGCGCCGGCCTCAAACACAGGCAGGGTTTCGCCCGGCATGGGACGCAGCTCCACACTGATGATGTCCTGGGCTTCGTACTTCAGGGTGTGCACCCAGGCTTGCATCGTGCTCATGTCAGGTGCTGGCTTGGCTCAGTTGTTCGGTGGCGAGCTTGCGCAGGTGGCGGCGCAAGCGAACGATGCCCATGTCGTGCGCGTACAAGTGCTCGCGCTTGTTGGCGTCAGGCTCCATGTTTTCCACCGCCACACGGTCTTGCTCGAGCACATTCCAGTGGCGTTGTTCTAAGCGGTTTTTGTACAGGAAACGCCAAGTGTCGCGCTGCCAGCCCTCGACCTTGCGGCAGCGCCAGTGGAAGACAGCCGCTGCGCGGTTGGTGATGGGGGTGTAGCTGCCAATGATGGAGAAGTTGCCGCCAGGCCCGCCGGTTTTGGGGTAGGGGATTTCCAAGCGCATCAGGTGGATGTCGGTGTCCATCCACTCTGTCCAGTCAAAGTTCACATCGCGCTGGTGCTTCTTTTCAAAGATGAAGCCATTCTCAAGGTCCCGGATTTGGAACTCAGCCGTCATGTCGCCTTCGGCCATGGTGTGTGACTGTTTGTGCAGGTAGGCCCCATGCATCGGGTCCATGATGTTGTCGAGCACGTAGCGGTAGTCACCGCCCCATTCGGTGTAGCAAAGGAAGGACGACCATTCGGGCGAGGTCAATTGTTCTGGCAGCCTAAGGGCGGGGGCCTCGTCCAGCGCCGGGTTGCTGGCGTTGAACAAAAAGATGGCGCCGTTGGATTCGGCGGTGTGAAACCGTCGTGTGGGGCGTGAGCCTTCCAGTTTGCAGCCAGGACTGCCGGGCACGCGCATCACCGTGCCGTCATGTCGCACTTCCACGCCGTGGTAGGGGCAGGCAATGCGGTCACCCAAGATGACCCCCAAGGACAGCGGTGCGCCGCGGTGCGGGCAATGGTCTTCGAGGGCATGCACCTGGCCCGTGGCATCGCGCCACAGCGCAATTTTGTAGCCCAGTCGGCGCAGAGAAACCGGGTTGTCCTTGACAAAGCCGGAAGGACACACCGGAAACCAAAGGTCTTTCAAGCCGACTTCCAGGACGGCATCCACGGGGTCAAGTTGAACGTTGATGACGTGAGCGTTCATGTGTTTTCCTTGGTGTTGCTTCAGGCGGCCAAACGGGCCATCTCTTGCTTGTAGGACTCTGCCGTCCATGCTTGACCATTGGGTCCGGATGGCCCGGTGGTGTTGAGGTACTGAACCAGACCGTCGAGGTCTTGGATGCCTGCACCAAAGGCGCGTTCAATCGAGTCACCCAGCAAACTCTCGTAATTGGTGGGGGCCTTGGTTCGTGACTGGTGGGTTTCGTTGTAAAGCGCAGCGGGGTGGTGTGACATGAAAGCTTGCTCCAAGATACAAAATGAAATGAGATGGCAGCCGCTCAGGCCTTGGGTTTGTCGGTCATGAACCGTCCGCTGGGTGCCTCGGCGTTCTTTTGCCGACGTGTCTCCCCATCGATGCCGCCTTTGATGGCCCATTCGGCGAACATGGTGGGGCCGGGCGTGAATTCACGGGCCTGCCAGTTTTCGGTCAACTCGTCCTCGTCGGCGTAGTACTCGACCAAAGCGCCAGCAGGGCTGTTGAAGTACCAGAAGATGGCCGACGAGATGGGGTGCCTGCCGGGGCCCAGTTCCGTGTCCCAGCCGCAGCGCGACATGTGTAAACCACCCCCAAAGACCTCGTGGTGATCGCGCACGGTGAATGCGACATGGTTCAGCCCGTTGCGGGCTTCGGGCAATTGCAGCAAGAACAAGTCGTGATGACCTCCTCGTGGGGCACAGCGCAAGAAGTGGCCACGACCTGGATAACGGTCCGAGATCACAAAGCCCAAGACCTCTTGGTAGAACTGTGTGACCGCTTCCAGCGATTTGACAAAAAGCACCACATGACCGACCTCGATGGGGCAAGCGCGCTCATATGCAGGGCTGGCTTGGTCAACGCGAGACCGCTCGTTCCAGGTGTTGACCTGCGCGCAATCCAGGTCAATGTCTTTTTTGCGGCTGATCTGCACACGAATGGTCAAACCACTCGGGTCCGTGCACCCCACGCGAGCGTCACTTTGCACAAAACCGGGCCACTGTTGCATGGCAGCGCCGTAATGCGCCATGTCCGCCGCGTTGGCCACGCCCCACACCACCTCCCGCAGTGTGGGGTCCGCTTCAATCCCTGCAGGCAGACCTGGTGTGTCGGAGTGGGCCACGATCACGCGGCAGCCATTGAGCGATTCGTACACCAAGCGCAGCGGTGTTTCTTCGACCAGTGTCAAACCCCAATCCAGAAAAAACTGGCGGCAGCGGGCGATGTCGTGTGCGCCGAAGGTGATTTCGTCAATGCCGAGGATGCTCATGTTGTTTCTTTAGTAAAACATCGTTTCCGACTTGAAACGTTCTGGAGATTATTTGTCGATTCAGACAGAAGGTCAATAGCCCTCAAGGCGATGAAGGGAACTTGCGCCGCCAGGTGCAACCAATGAAGGCGCGGGCGCAAGACGATCACGTTCGAATGACCGCACCGCAGCACAAAGACTGTGCTCAAGGTGCTTGGAATTTTTAAAACCGCCCCAGCGCCTGCATCTTCCAGGCCAGCCACAACTTGCGCAGCGGCGTGAGGGCAATGCGTTGGTGCAGCACCTGAAAACCTGAGGCTTCGATCTCGCGCAGCAAGGTGCGGTAGATGCTGGCCATCATGAGGCCGGGTTTTTGAGCGCGGCGGTCGGCGGCGGGCAGCAGCGCCAGGGCTTCGTCGTACAGGGCGTGGGCCCGGTCGGTCTGGAACTTCATCAGCGCGGTGAAGTTGTCTGAATAAGTGCGCTGGATCAATTCATTGGCTTTGACACCAAAGCGTTGCTGCTCGTCCAGTGGCAGATAGATGCGCCCGCGCATGGCGTCCTCGCCCACGTCGCGGATGATGTTGGTCATCTGAAAGGCCAGGCCCAGCTTGTGTGCGTAGGCTGTGGTGGCGTCGTCTGTCTGGCCAAAAATGCGGGCGGCGACTTCGCCCACCACGCCCGCCACCAAGTGGCAGTATTGGCGCAGGCCCGCAAAGTCCAGGTAGCGGGTCTGGTTCAGGTCCATCTGGCAGCCTTCAATCACCGCCATCAGGTGGCGGCTTTCAATGCCGAAGGTGGGGGCCAGGGGCATGAGGGCCTGCATGACGGGGTGGCTGGCTTGGCCTGCGTAGGCTTGCAGCACTTCTTTTTGCCACCAGGCGAGTTTGGTGGCGGCCACACCGGGGTCCGTGATTTCGTCCACCACGTCGTCCACTTCGCGGCAAAAGGCATAAAAAGCGGTGATGGCCGCACGCCGCTCGGGGGGCAAAAACAAAAAGGCGTAATAGAAACTGCTGCCCGAGGCGGCGGCTTTTTGCTGGACGTAGTCTTGCGGGCTCATGGGCTCCGATTCTCGCATTCAAAGCGCAGGTTCACGGCAAGGGCTTGCCTGCCGCTCGGAGAAATTCTCTTTCCAGAACGGCAGCAGTTCCCCGGCCCAAGGCGATGCGCCACAGCAGGCTGCGCACTTCTTGGCGTGGCATTTTGACGCGCTGGTTCAGGGCCGCAGGTCCGGCCTGGCGCAGCAGCGCCACGGTGCGCGCACCGATCAAGGCGGGCAAGGCACTGGCCAATCTGAGGCGCAGGGGCTTGAGCGCCAAGGCGTAGCGCATGCCATCGGCCAGATGGGCCTGGGTGCGGTCCAGGCCCTCGTTGAAGAGCGGGCTCAGCGCTTTGAGCGTGTGGGCATGATGGGTTGGGGCCGTTTGTGATGTTTGCGCCGTTTGCGCCAGCATGGCTGGGGTCAAACCTGCCTTTGCGAGCGTCTCCATGGGCCAGTAACAACGCCCGCCCTCCAGATCGGCGCCCGCATCGCGCAGGATGTTCAGGCGTTGCAGTCCCATGCCGTAAGAGCGGCCGATTTGCACCATCTCTTGCTGCGGCAGCAGGCTGTAACCGGGCAGATGGCGGCCACACAGCTCGGTCCAGAATTCCCCCACGCAGCCGGCCACCAGCCAGGTGTACTCGGCCAGTTCGGCTTCGGTTTGCAAGGCATGGAGACCCGGGCCAAAGCGTGTCATGTCCAACTGCTGGCCATGCGTGATGTGACTCAGGACCAGTCGCACGCTGCGCTGGTCATCCTGCCCCAAGCTGTGCAGGAGCGGCAGGCATTGGGGCAAGGCTTGCATCAGGGCGCGTTCCTGAGGGTCTGTTTGTTGCGCGGCAAAAGCCTGGGTCAGGCCTGTCAGTTTTTCGATCTGTTCGCTCGACCTTGTCGTGTCCGCGATGCTTTGCGTGAGGAGGTCCAGCAAGACGTGGCGCTGTGCGATGGGCAAAGCGGTGGTGTCGGCCACCGTGTCTGTGGCGCGGGCCAGCAAATAGCCAATCGCCACCGGAGACTGCAAAGCGGGAGGCAGCAGCTGGATGGACAGGTGAAACGAGCGTGAAACCCCGCGCAAAATGCGCCGGAGTTGGGCGCTGATGGCGGGGCCAGGGGGGCGGTTGAAGAGGGCGCTGAAGGGCATGGTCAATGCGGATTGTCGCTTGACAAATGGGGCGTCATTGCTTAAATTACTAACCAGTCAGTCATTATTTTCCTGGAAACCCCATGCCAAGCTCTTTGTCACTCGCCAACCGGCGAGTTTTTCGTTTGTTGGCCACCGCTGCTGTTTGGACTGTATTGGCAGCTTGTTCTAAGAAAGAAGCTCCCCAAGAGCCCTTGAGGTCCGTGAAGCTGATCACCGTGGCGGGCGCAGATTTGAACATTTCGGGTGACTACGCCGGTGAGGTGCGAGCGCAGGTGGAGTCGCGCTTGGGCTTTCAGGTGGCAGGCAAGCTGGTCCAGCGCCCTGCTGAACAGGGGCAGCGTGTCGCGGCAGGGCAGTTGTTGGCCTTGATCGACGCCAAGGACTATGTATTGTCTGCACAGGCTGCAGCCGCACAAGTGGTGTCGGCCCAAAGCCAGCGCGATTTGGCCTTGGCAGATTTCAAGCGCTTTGAAGCACTGAAAGCGCAAAACTTCATCAGCGGTGCGGAGTTGGAGCGCCGCGAAGCGGCCCTGAAAGCTGCCGATGCGCAGCTGAGCCAAGCCAAAGCCCAAGCGCAAGCCCAAAGCAACCAGGCGGGTTACGCCCGTTTGACGGCCAGCCACTCGGGCGTGGTCACGGGTGTGGATGCCGAAGTCGGCCAGGTGGTCTCGGCCGGACAGCCTGTGGTGCGATTGGCGCACGATGGACCCCGTGATGCGGTGTTTGCCGTCCCTGAGGCGATGGCCCTGACCCTGAAAGTCGGGCAGAAAATGAAGGCCACCTTGCTCAGCACGGGTCAAGCCTTGCAAGGCCAAGTGCGCGAATTGTCCGCCAGTGCCGACCCGGTCACGCGCACCTATGCCGTCAAGTTGGCCCTGCAAGCGTCCGAGCGCTTGCCTCTGGGCAGCACGGTCAATGTGCAGGCTTTGCAATTGCCGGGCAGCCAGGCGGGTGTGATCAAGTTGCCCACCAGCGCATTGCGCCAAGAGGGTGCGGGCACGGCGGTGTGGGTGTTGGATGCGGTCAGCATGACGGTGCGTACCCAGCCCGTTCAGGTGGGCAGGGTCGACGGCAACGAGGTGGTGATCACCTCGGGCCTCCAACTGGGGCAGCAGGTGGTCAGCGCGGGTGTGCATGTGCTGTCACCCGGTCAGAAGGTGACGATTTACAACGCGACCGGCCAAGCGAGCCGTTCATCACCAGGCGCCGTGCCTGTTTCAGCCGAATCGGCTGCGCCCGCCCAAGCTGGCGCATCTGCAGCGCAGCGGTGATGGCATGAGTCAATCTGACAACACCCGATTCAACCTCTCGCGCTGGGCGCTGGAGCACCCGGCCCTGACCCGCTACCTGATGGTGGTGCTGATGGTCTTGGGCATGGCGTCCTATTTTCAGCTGGGTCAAGACGAAGACCCGCCGTTCACTTTCCGGGCCATGGTGGTGCGCGCCTATTGGCCAGGCGCTACGGCGGCGCAAGTGGCCGAGCAAGTGACCGACAAGATCGAGCGAACGCTGCAAGAAGTGCCCTTTGCCGACAAGATCCGCAGCTACTCCAAGCCGGGAGAGGCGCAGATCATTTTTCAGATCAAGGACAACTCCAAGCCCGGCGATGTGCCGCAGCTTTGGTATGCGGTGCGAAAAAAGATCGGTGACATGCGCGGCAGTCTGCCGCCGGGCGTGGTGGGGCCGTTTTTCAACGACGAGTTTGGCGATGTGTACGGCGTGATCTACGCCTTGGGTGGGCAGGGCTTTAGCCCGGCCGAGATCAAGGTGCAAGCCGACAGCTTGCGCCAGCAGCTGCTGCGCGTGCCCGATGTGGCCAAGGTCGAATTGTTTGGCGTGCAAGACGAAAAAGTCTTCGTCGAGGTCTCGCAAAAGAAACTCGCGCAAATGGGGCTCGACATGGGCGCGGTGCTGGCCCAGTTGGGCCAACAAAATGCGGTGGAGTCGGCCGGTGCCGTGCAGTCACCTGCCGATGTGGTGCAGGTGCGCGTGGGCGGACAGTTTCAGACGCTGGAAGACCTTCAAGCCATGCCGATCCGTGGCTCATCGGGCGCGCAGATCCGCTTGTCGGACATTGCCCAGGTCACCCGGGGCTATGCCGATCCGGCCAGCGTCAAAGTGCGCCACGACGGACAAGAGGTCATCGCCCTGGGGGTGTCCATGGCCAAAGGCGGTGACATCATCGCCCTGGGCGCGTCTTTGCGTTCAACGATCGTGTCCATCCAAGCCGGCTTGCCTGCGGGCATGGCTTTGACCCAGGTGCAGGACCAGCCGAGCGCCGTGTCCAATTCGGTCAATGAGTTCATCAAGGTGCTGATCGAGGCGGTGGTGATCGTGTTGGCGGTGAGTTTCTTGGCGTTGGGGCTGCACAAGCGGCCTGGCGTGAATCCCTTGTGGCGCCGCTGGACATTGGACATTCGCCCCGGTTTGGTCGTGGGCATCACCATTCCACTGGTGCTGGCCGTCACGTTTTTGGCCATGCATTATTTGGGCATTGGCCTGCACAAAATTTCGCTGGGCTCCCTCATCATCGCCTTGGGTTTGCTGGTGGACGACGCCATCATTGCGGTGGAGATGATGGTGCGCAAGATGGAGGAGGGCTACGACAAGGTGCGTGCCGCGACTTTTGCCTATGAGTTGACGGCCATGCCCATGCTCACGGGCACCTTGATCACGGCAGCCGGCTTCTTGCCGATTGGCATGGCCAAGTCCATGACGGGTGAATACACCTTCGCGATTTTTGCCGTCACGGTGGTGGCGCTCTTGGTCAGTTGGGTGGCTTCGGTGTACTTCGTGCCGTATTTGGGCGCTGGCTTGCTCAAACCCCCGGCGCACGCGCTGACGGCCGAACAACTCGATTCGGCCGAGATGTACAACACCCCGTTCTACCGGCACTTTCGCGCTTGGGTGACCTGGTGTGTCACGCACCGCTGGAAGACCATCGGTATCACGGTGTTCTTGTTCGCCATGGGGATGGTGGGCATGGGCAAGGTGCAGCAGCAGTTCTTCCCGGACTCCTCGCGCCCAGAAATCATGGTGGATTTGTGGTTGCCCGAGGGGTCGCCCGTCCTGGCCAGTGAGGACATCACGCGGCGTGTGGAGCAACGCCTGTTGCAAGAGGCGGGTGTCAAATCGGTCACGGCTTGGATTGGTTCAGGCGTTCCACGCTTTTATTTGCCACTCGATCAGGTTTTTCCGCAGACCAACGTGTCGCAGCTGATTGTTTTGCCGGTTGACCTGAAAACCCGCGAAGTGCTGCGGGCCAAGCTGCCCGCTTTGCTGGCGCAGGAGTTCCCCGAAGTGCGTGGGCGGGTCAAGTTGTTGCCCAACGGCCCACCCGTGCCCTATCCGGTGCAGTTCCGCGTGGTGGGCTCAGACCCCCAGGTTCTGCGCCAAAAGGCGGACGAGATCAAAGCCCAAATGCGACTGAACCCCAACACCCGTGGCGTGAACGACAACTGGAACGAATCGGTCAAGTCGGTCCGGCTGGAGATCGACCAAGCCAAAGCCAGGGCTCTGGGGGTGAGCAGCCAATCCATCGCGCAAGCTTCGCGGACCTTGTTGTCGGGTGTCCCTGTGGGGCAATTCCGCGAGGGTGACAAATTGATCGACATGGTGTTGCGCCAACCATTGGCCGAGCGGGATGCCTTGTCGGATCTGAGCCAAGCTTATGTCCCCACCGCCTCTGGCCGCTCGATCCCCTTGCTCCAAGTGGCCCACCCGGTCTTGGCTTGGGAGCCTGGTGTCATGTGGCGCGAGGGGCGGCAGTTTGCCATCACGGTGCAGGCCGACATTGCCGAAGGGCTACAGGGCGCCACCGTCACGGCGCAGTTGCTGCCGGACCTCAAAAAGACCGAAGCCTACTGGCAAGGCCAGGGTTTGAATGGGTACCGGATCGAGGTGGCCGGTGCGGTGGAGGAGAGCTCCAAAGGCTCCGCTTCGATTGCCGCAGGTGTGCCTGTCATGCTGTTCATCACATTCACCTTGCTCATGCTGCAGCTGCAAAGCTTCAGCCGTGCGATGCTGGTTTTCTTGACCGGACCTCTGGGCATGGCGGGCGTGGCGGGGGCTTTGTTGGTTTTGGACAGGCCTTTTGGATTTGTCGCGCTGCTGGGCGTGATCGCCCTGATGGGCATGATTCAGCGCAATTCGGTGATTTTGATCGACCAAATCGAGCAAGACCGAGCGGCGGGCATGGTCGCTTGGCAAGCGGTTGTGGAGTCGGCCGTGCGGCGCTTGAGACCCATCGTGCTGACCGCAGCGGCGGCTGTTTTGGCCATGATTCCGCTCTCACGCAGCATCTTTTGGGGCCCGATGGCGGTGGCCATCATGGGGGGGCTGATTGTGGCCACGGCCTTGACCTTGCTGGCGCTGCCCGCCATGTACGCGGCCTGGTTCCGAATTGAGCGGCCAAATCAAGCCCGGGCCTGAAATTGCCTATTTGAAGCGGCTAAAATAGAAAGTTGACCGATTTCAAGCGGGCGGTCAGGTGAGTCGCAGAGCTTTGAAGCCCTTTTGCCCACCTGTCGCCCTTTTTGTTTGGACAGGCGCGGGTGGCGAAATTGGTAGACGCACCAGGTTTAGGTCCTGACGGTGGCAACACTGTGCGGGTTCGAGTCCCGCCCCGCGCACCAACCGACTTGTGGCCGATGGGACAACCAGCGGCCTGTGAGACATTCAATTAACCGAGAACGACGATGACTGTGACTGTTGAAACCCTTGAAAAGCTGGAACGCAAGATCAACCTGACGGTGCCTGTGGCGGCCATTCAGACCGAAGTGGATGCACGCCTGAAGAAAATGGCCCGCACGGTCAAGATGGACGGTTTCCGTCCAGGCAAAGTGCCCATGAACGTGGTCGCTCAGCGTTACGGTTACTCGGTTCAGTACGAAGTCCTGAACGACCAAGTCGGTCAGGCTTTCGCCATCGCGGCCAACGAAGCCCAGGTTCGCGTGGCAGGTCAGCCCCGCATTTCCGAAAAAGAAGGCGCGCCTGAGGGCGAGCTGAACTTTGAAGCCATCTTCGAGGTGTACCCCGAAGTCAAGCTGGGCAACCTGGCCGACACCGAAGTTGAAAAATTGACGGCTGAAGTCTCCGACGCCGCCATCGACAAGACCGTGGACATCCTGCGCAAACAGCGCCGCACCTTCGCTCAGCGCGCGCAAGACGCCGCCGCTCAAGACGGTGACCGGGCCACCATCGACTTCGAAGGCAAGATCGACGGTGAAGTGTTTTCTGGCGGCAAAGCCGAAGACTTTCAGTTCATCCTAGGCGACGGCCAGATGCTCAAGGAATTTGAGGACGCCGTGCGCGGTATGAAGTCCGGCGAAAGCAAGACGTTCCCCTTGGCATTCCCCGCCGATTACCACGGTCAAGATGTGGCCGGTAAAACAGCCGATTTTCTGGTCACCGTCAAGAAAATCGAAGCGGCCCATTTGCCTGAAGTCAACGAAGCCTTGGTCAAGTCTTTGGGCATTGCCGATGCGTCCGTTGAAGGCCTGCGTGCCGACATCCGCAAAAACCTCGAGCGCGAAGTGAAATTCCGCTTGCTGGCCCGCAACAAGCAAGCCGCCATGGACGCTTTGGTCGCCAAGGCCGAGTTGGACCTGCCTCAGTCGATCGTGCAAAACGAAATCGAGCGCCTGAAAGAAGGTGCCCGTGCCGACCTGAAGCAGCGTGGCGTGAAAGATGCCGACAAGGCCCCGATCCCTGACGACATCTTCCGTCCTCAAGCCGAGCAGCGCGTGCGCTTGGGTCTGGTGGTGGCTGAAGTTGTGCGTGGCAACACCCTGCACGCCAAGCCCGAGCAGATCAAAGCCCACATCGAAGAGCTGGCCGCCAGTTATGAGCGTCCGGACGACGTGGTGCGCTGGTACAACAGCGACAACCAGCGAATGGCCGAAGTCGAGGCCGTGGTCATCGAGAGCAATGTGTCCGATTTCGTCCTGGCCCAGGCCAAAGTGGTCGAAAAAGCCATTTCTTTTGAAGAACTGATGGGTCAACAGGCCTGATCGGTCTTTTGAATCCATGAAGCATGGGGCTTGTGCCGGGCTTGTAGTCTGGCTCACAAGCCCCATCTCATTGGTGGGGTTGAAAACCCGGTTAAAGTCTTCCAAGAAACTTCTGGAGAAAAGATGAGCGCACTGGACATCACAAATTTGGGCATGGTCCCCATGGTCGTCGAGCAATCGGGCCGTGGCGAGCGGGCCTACGACATTTACTCGCGTTTGCTCAAGGAGCGTGTGATCTTTTTGGTGGGTGAGGTCAACGACCACATGGCCAATCTGATCGTGGCCCAGCTCTTGTTCTTGGAGAGCGAAAACCCTGAAAAGGACATTTCGCTCTACATCAACTCACCGGGCGGTTCGGTCAGCGCCGGCATGGCCATCTATGACACGATGAACTTCATCAAACCCGATGTCTCCACGCTGTGCAACGGCATGGCCGCCAGCATGGGGGCGTTTTTGCTGTCCTCCGGTGCCAAAGGCAAGCGTTTTTCCTTGCCCAACTCCAAGATCATGATTCACCAGCCTTTGGGCGGCGCACGGGGTCAGGCCACGGAGATTGAGATTGCAGCCCGCGAAATCGTCAAGACCCGCGCCCATTTGAACCGCATCTTGTCGGAGAACACGGGTCAGCCGCTGTCCAAGATCGAAATTGACACAGAACGCGACTATTACCTGTCTGCGACCGAGGCCAAAGACTACGGTTTGGTGGACGAAGTCATCTCCAAACGCGCTTGAGTGTGGCCGGGCTGACCGGCACCCCAGCTGACGGCGTTTACCTCCAAAGGGTGAGCGCCGTTTTTCTTTCGTTATCATTGACGAATTCCGGATACCGAGGCGACATTTATGGCCGATAAAAAAGGCTCAACGACTGAGAAAAACCTGTTCTGCTCCTTTTGCGGCAAAAGCCAGCACGAGGTCAAAAAGCTGATCGCAGGTCCATCGGTGTTCATTTGCGACGAATGCATTGATTTGTGCAACGACATCGTGCGCGATGAATTGGCCACCACCACAGTGGCCGAAGGCAACAAAGAAGGTTTGCCGACGCCGCTGGACATCAAAACCAACCTGGACAACTACGTGATTGGCCAGGAAAAGGCCAAGCGCAGCTTGGCGGTGGCGGTCTACAACCATTACAAACGCCTCAAGCACAAAGAAACGGCCAAAAAAGACGAGGTCGAATTGGCCAAGAGCAATATTTTGCTCATCGGCCCCACAGGCTCGGGCAAGACGCTGCTGGCCCAAACCATGGCCCGCATGCTGGATGTGCCTTTTGTCATGGCCGACGCCACCACCTTGACCGAAGCCGGTTATGTGGGTGAAGACGTCGAAAACATCGTGGCCAAGTTGTTGCAAACCTGCAATTACGACGTCGAGCGGGCCCAGCGCGGCATTGTTTATATCGACGAGATCGACAAAATCACCCGCAAATCGGACAACCCATCGATCACCCGTGACGTGTCGGGCGAGGGCGTGCAGCAGGCCTTGCTCAAGCTGGTTGAAGGCACCATGGCCAGCGTACCGCCTCAGGGAGGCCGCAAGCACCCCAACCAAGATTTCCTGCAAATCGACACCACCAACATTTTGTTCATTTGCGGCGGCGCTTTCGCAGGGCTGGAAAAAGTCATTGAAAACCGCACCGAATCCGGCGGTATTGGCTTTGGCGCTTCTGTCAAAAGCAAAAAGCAGCGCTCGCTGACCGACGTGTTCAACGATGTGGAACCCGAAGACTTGATCAAGTTCGGATTGATTCCCGAGTTGGTGGGCCGTTTGCCCGTGATTGCCACCTTGGCCGAGTTGACCGAAGAGGCTTTGGTGCAAATTCTCACCGAGCCGAAAAACGCCGTCGTCAAACAGTTCACCAAATTGTTGGCCATGGAAGGCGTTGAGCTGGAAGTTCGCCCCAATGCTTTGACCGCCATGGCTCGCAAAGCCCTGGCCAGAAAAACCGGTGCCCGCGGACTGCGTTCCATCATGGAGCAGGCCCTGATTGACACCATGTTTGAACTTCCCAACCAAGCGAATGTTGAAAAAGTGGTGGTGGACGAGTCCGTCATCGACGACAACAAGCCACCGTTGCTGGTTTACCGCGAGTCGGCCAAGCAGGCCTGACCCCCATGCGCTGCGCATTGCCTTTTACCCTTTGCTCTTGCTGGGTTGAAATCGCGCGAGCAGCAACCATGTGTAGCTGAATTGACACGAGGGACACACCATGTCTGGACACACACCTTTGCCGCCCACCTTGATTGAACTGCCCATGTTGCCTTTGCGCGATGTGGTGGTGTTCCCTCACATGGTGATTCCTTTGTTTGTGGGGCGCCCAAAAAGCATCAAAGCCCTGGAGTCGGCCATGGCTGCCGAGCGCCGCATCATGCTGGTGGCTCAGAAAACCGCCGCCAAAGATGAACCCGCCGTGGACGACATGTTTGACGTGGGTTGTGTCTCGACCATTTTGCAGATGCTGAAACTGCCCGACGGCACCGTGAAGGTCTTGGTGGAAGGCCAGCAGCGCGCCTTGGTCAAGACCATCGTGGATGGTGAAGCCCACTTTGTGGCTGCCGTGACCCCAGTGGACCCGGTCTCCGAGTTGTCCGATGACAGCAGCGAAATCGAAGCGCTGCGCCGCGCCGTGATGCAGCAGTTTGACCAGTACGTCAAACTCAACAAGAAAATTCCGCCAGAAATTCTGACCTCGATTTCCAGCATCGACGACCCGGGTCGCCTGGCCGACACCATTGCGGCCCACCTGCCGCTCAAGCTTGAAAACAAGCAACAGGTGCTGGATCTGGCCAACATCAAGTCACGCCTGGAAAACCTGTTTGCCCAGTTGGAGCATGAGGTGGACATCCTGAATGTGGACAAACGCATCCGGGGTCGTGTCAAGCGCCAGATGGAAAAGAACCAGCGCGATTTTTACCTGAACGAACAGGTCAAAGCCATCCAAAAGGAACTGGGAGATGGCGAAGAGGGCGCCGACATTGAGGAGCTCGAGAAAAAGATCAAGGCCGCCAAAATGTCGGCCGAGGCCCGCAAAAAGGCCGAGGGCGAGCTGAAAAAGCTCAAGCTCATGTCGCCCATGTCGGCTGAAGCCTCCGTGGTGCGCAACTACTTGGATGTCTTGATTGGTCTGCCTTGGGGCAAAAAGACCAAGCTCAAGCATGATTTGGCCAATGCGGAAGATGTTCTGAACCAAGACCACTTTGGCTTGGACAAAGTCAAAGACCGCATTTTGGAATACCTCGCGGTGCAACAACGCGTGGACAAAGTCAAAGCCCCGATCTTGTGCCTGGTCGGCCCACCGGGTGTGGGCAAGACCTCCTTGGGTCAGTCGATCGCCAAGGCCACGGGCCGCAAATACGTGCGCATGGCGCTTGGCGGCATGCGCGATGAGGCCGAAATTCGCGGCCATCGCCGCACCTACATTGGCGCTTTGCCTGGCAAAGTGCTGCAAAACCTGAACAAAGTGGGCACCAAGAACCCGTTGTTCCTGCTGGACGAAATCGACAAATTGGGCACGGATTTCCGGGGTGATCCTTCGAGTGCATTGCTCGAAGTGTTGGATCCCGAGCAAAACCACACCTTCGGGGACCATTACGTCGAGGTGGACTTTGATTTGAGCGATGTCATGTTCGTGGCGACCTCCAACTCGATGAACATCCCTTCGGCCTTGTTGGACCGCATGGAAGTGATCCGTTTGTCAGGTTACACGGAAGATGAGAAAACCAGCATCGCCATGAAGTATTTGCTGCCCAAGCAAATGACCAACAATGGCGTCAAAGACACCGAGTTGCAGGTGACGGAAGCGGCCGTTCGCGACGTGGTTCGTTATTACACCCGTGAAGCGGGTGTGCGATCCCTTGAGCGCGAGTTGGGCAAAATCTGCCGCAAAGTCGTCAAAGCCTTGTTGCTCAAACAGATGACGCCGCAGGTGGTGGTGAACGCCGACAACTTGAATGACTTTTTGGGTGTGCGCAAGTACACCTACGGCCGTGCGGAACAGAAAAACCAAGTGGGTCAGGTGGTCGGTCTGGCGTGGACGGAAGTGGGTGGCGATTTGCTGACCATTGAAGCCGCGCTGATGCCCGGCAAAGGCGTCATCACCCGCACCGGCTCTTTGGGTGATGTGATGAAGGAGTCTGTTGAAGCCGCCCGCACGGTGGTGCGCAGCCGCTCTCGACTCTTGGGCATCAAGGACGAGGTCTTTGAAAAGAAGGACCTGCACATCCACGTGCCCGATGGCGCGACCCCCAAAGACGGCCCGAGCGCTGGCGCCGCCATGACCACCTCCATGGTGTCTGCCATGACGGGGATCCCTGTGCGAGCCGATGTGGCCATGACGGGAGAGATCACCCTGCGCGGTGAAGTCACCGCCATCGGTGGCCTGAAGGAAAAGCTGCTGGCGGCTCTGCGCGGTGGGATCAAAACGGTGTTGATTCCCGAAGACAACGTGAAAGACTTGCAGGACATTCCTGAGAATGTCAAAAATGGTTTGGAAATCGTCCCGGTCAAATGGATCGACCAGGTTTTGGAGGTCGCTTTGGAAGCCAAGCCCACGCCTTTGAGCGACGAAGAAGTGGCGGCTGCGGCCCTGTCTGCGGCGACAGCGACGGCCAAGCCTGAGGCGGTGAAGCATTGATGCAAAATTTTCAGGGGGAGTTCAAAGCCCCCCTGAAATTGCATTACAATTTGGGCATTCCAGAAGACAAAGCATAGAATGCTGAGTTTTGTGAAATACGCGGGAATAGCTCAGTTGGTAGAGCGCAACCTTGCCAAGGTTGAGGTCGCGAGTTCGAATCTCGTTTCCCGCTCCACATTCTGAAAGAGGTACCAAGCTCTTTCATTTGATTTTTCCAGTTTGCGGGAATAGCTCAGTTGGTAGAGCGCAACCTTGCCAAGGTTGAGGTCGCGAGTTCGAATCTCGTTTCCCGCTCCAAATCTGTGAAAAACAGACAGTTTTCAGAATCATGGGAAGCAAATGCTTCCCATTTTTGTCAGTCAGCAACGGTTTTGGCGCGATAGCAAAGCGGTTATGCAACGGATTGCAAATCCGTCTAGCCCAGTTCGACTCTGGGTCGCGCCTCCAAACAAATGCCCCTGCGGTTCATGCCTCAGGGGTATTTTTTTGACCTCACAGCACCTTGGCGCTCGATCAGTTGGCGCGGGCCACCCACACTGTCGCCCCTTCTGGGCCATACAACTCCGCATGCAGGACGTTGCGAGCCAGTCGAAAATCGTCGCCCGCTTTCAGGTGCTGGACCTTTTCACCCACCGTCAGCCAATACTCACCACGAACGACATGGGCGCTGACGTCAAAGGGGTGGGTGTGCATGTCCAGTTTCAGGTGGGCATCCCACTCCCGGACGATGATTTCGTCAAAGCCCTCATCCATGGATTGGGCGGTGAATGCTTCAAGTGTGAGTTGGGTCATGATCAGAGCCTGACAATCAAAACCCCATCCTAACGGTGCAGAAATGGGTGGGCAGTCGCCAACCCGTCAGCCTCTGAGCACATGAGGCGTCATGCTGGCGCAATAGAGCACGGCCGGGAAGCTGCTGACCCAGGCCCAAAAAAACCGGTTGAGCCCTAGAAACCAAAAAACCAGAAAGTGGAAGAGGGTGGCGACAGCGCACCAAATCACGGCCAGTCGAAGATCGAGCAGCGCCAACGGGAAGAGTCCCTCCCACAGTGTGAACGACCATGAACACACGAGTGCGACCCAGCGCTTGCGGTAAATGCTGCGCTTGGCCAGTGGGCCGTAAACCCCCGTGTCCAAAAACAGGGGCAGAGCGCGCCCAGAGCGCCATTCAGGGCGCAGGAGCTTGACCCAGCCGGAGACAAAGTACGAACTGACGGTCTGCAGACTGATGTACCAAAAGCCAGCCTGCCAGCCCAACGCAGCATCCGTGAATGCACCCACGAGGTGGGACAGCAGCAAGCCTGAGATGCCCACCAGGGTCATGAAGTCACTGCCCCCGTTGAAGGCCCCCCGCCATCGCAGAAGCAGCAGCAGCGCCATCACAAACAACAAGGCGGCGCCCAACAAGCCCACTTGACCCAACATCAGCCCAAGCGCCAAAACACCTCGCAAACACAGCCAAGCTGTGTACGGTTTGGGCTGGAAAAATTGATTCAGCAGGGCTTTGAGCCAGGCGGGCCGCGCCGGAATTTCTTGCAGCAAGAGGGGCCAGCGGGTGAGCTTGTCCAGCGATGGCAGGCGCAGGTACTCCAGCGTTTGAACGAGCAAACTCCAGCCCAGCAAAATTTCAAAGGCGCGAACAGCCCATGTCAAGGTCATCGATCGACCACCGGGGATTGCAGCATCAATTGGCTGTTTTGGCCATCGGGCAGCTCCATGCGCACTTGAAACTGAAAGGCGGACAGATTGGATTTCAGAGGATGGGGCAGCATGGGTCGCTCGTCCCAGCATGCTCCTGAGATGGCTTGCCTGGCCAGTTGCTCGACCCCTTGGTAGGTCACGCGGTCCCGAATGTCTTCACCTTCAGCCATGTCGTTGATGTCGTTGGCCAGGTGGTCCACCAGGTTTTGGTGGGCCAAGGCCAAATTCACGTCAGGGTTGTGAACAAGGTGAAGGGCTTTGCGGGTCAATCGGGGATAAATCAGCTGCCAATCGGTCCAGGTCAATGCGTCGGATTGTCCCCGCACATACAGTCTGGGTGACAGCTGGATGCCATGGTAGAACTTCCAGTTGGGGAAAAAAGCCCGGAAAAAAAACAGCCAAGGACCGTCGATGACGCCCCAGCGTTTGCGCAGATTGATCGCCAGCATGGCGAAATAGGCCACGATCAGCCAAATGGTGAAGTCCATGTCGGCAGTTTATCGCCTCCGACACGCGGCATTTGAATCACCTGCCGATCAACTTGGCGCTTGACGCTGTCAAAACGGTCCATTCTTGTGGCTTAATATCGCTTTGCATTATTTATCTGGAGCCGTAGATGGGCAACAAAATCGTTACCGAAGCAGATCGTAAATTCACGCCACCATTGCCAGCATTGCCCGGCGTGACCTTGCGTACCGCAGGCCGCGGTCAGCGCGTGAGCCTTGAGCGTGGTGTCGCCACCCGCAGCAAGAAGAACCCAGGCAAGCGCTCCAAAAAAGGCGGTTGATCCCCATGCGCTCGGCCGTGCGCCGAGCCAGTGAACGGCCACTGATGATCTCAGTGGCTTTTTTTTGTGTGGCTGCAGGCCTTTTGCGTGAAGGCCTGAAACTTGAGGAGCTGTGAATGCTGATGTCTTACGGTGCATTGTTGGTGGCCGGTCTCATGCCTGTGGTGTGCGCGGGCATTGCCAAGTCAGGCTTCAAGGGCTATGACAACAGCGACCCGCGCGCTTGGTTGGCGCGGCAAACGGGCTTTCGGGCCCGGGCGAATGCCGCGCAGGCCAACTGTTTTGAGGCTTTCCCCTTCTTTGCGGTGGGTGTCATCTTGGCCTTGTTGACGGGGGTTGACCCCCGCATCGTGGATGGCGCCTCTGTGTTTTTCGTGCTCATGCGTGTGGCCTATGTGTTTTGCTATGTCAGCGACAAGGCCAAGTGGCGCACCATGGTGTGGTCGGCAGCCTATTTGACTGTGCTCGCTCTGTACGCTTTGGCCATGCTCAATTTGCAGATGGATTGAGGTCAAAACCCCGGTGAATCAAGGCACAATAAGCGCTCTGCCCCGGTGGTGAAACTGGTAGACACACCGGACTTAAAATCCGTTGCTTCGTTCATAGCGGGCGTACCGGTTCGATTCCGGTTCGGGGCACCATTCTGGGGAAACACCATCATGAAAAACGACAACGCACCGCTTGAAATTCATGTGCATGGTGATGTGCCCATCAAACCTGGGACGGACATCCAAGCCATCCAAGAAGCCCTCAAACCCCTTTGGCGTTACGCCGGCGCTCGCAATTTGAGCGATGGCTCCTCCAGCCTCTACGAAGAAGAACCCGGCATCCGTTTCGACAGCGATGTGAGTCGTCTGCAAATGTGCTGGACGGTTCGTGGTGACGATGATTTCCGCATGGTCATGGAAGACCTGTGCATGAACATCAATGATTTGTCGGCTGCAGGGGCACAGATCGAGGTCACCTTTTACGACACCGAATTCGACGACGAAGACGAAGCCAGCGGTACCGAATCGCGCGATGATTTCGTCATGCTGTTTGTCGGGCCTGATCCAGGCGCCATCATGCAAGCGCAGCGTGACCTCTTGATTCACGATGTGGTGAACATGATGGAGCGCCATTTTGATGGCTCCGAGTTGTCTGGCGTTGTCGCTGAAATTGACAAGCTGTTCAGCCAACGCTTTGACAACCTCGTCAGCTCCTTGGAGCTGGGCAAACCGCCCCGAGGCCCAGGCGGGAATGGCGGCGGCAGTGGCCATGGCGGTGGCCGCCGACCACGACACCTTCACTGAAATGGTTTCCATGCCCCCTCTGATCTCTCGCGCAGCCCTCAATCCCGGCGTTCGAAGGCGCGAGGTGTTGGGCTGGGCCATGTACGATTTTGCCAACTCGGGCTATACGACCGTGGTCATCACGGCCGTTTTTGCGGCCTATTTTGTGGGTGGCGTGGCCGGCGGAGCCGATTGGGCCACTTTGGCTTGGACGTCCGGTTTGAGTGTTTCCTACCTGATCGTCATGCTGACCATGCCCGGCTTGGGCGCCCGTGCTGACCGTGTGGCGGGCAAAAAACGCATGCTCATGTGGGTCACGGCCGGCTGTGTGCTCAGCACAGCCGCCCTGGCTTTCGTCGGGCCAGGGCAGGTCGCTTTGGCCCTGGGCATCTTGGTGGTGTCCAACACATTCTTTTCTTACGGCGAGTCGCTCACAGCGTCTTTTCTGCCGGAGCTGGCTCGGCCCGAAGCCATGGGCCGTGTCAGTGGCTGGGGCTGGTCTTTGGGCTACATCGGCGGCATGCTCACCTTGGGTATTTGCTTGGCCTACGTGTTGTCCGCCCAGGCGCGCGGCGAAACAGGCAGCCAGTTCGTGCCTGTGACCATGCTGATCACCGCGGTGATCTACGGCGCAGCGGCGCTGGTGACTTTCGCGCTTTTGAAAGAGCATTCGGCAGCGCAACCCCATATGCCTGCACGCACCGTTTTGCAAAGTTTGCGTGGCCTGCGACAAACCTTGCGTGATGCCCAGCCTTACCCCGACTTCTTGCGGCTGCTGGCCTGTACCGTGGCTTACCAAGGTGGCGTGGCCGTGGCCATCACGCTGGCGGCCATTTACGCCGAGCAGGTGATCGGTTTCCAGCCCCAGGAAACCATGGTGCTGATCTTTGTGCTGAACATCGCTGCTTTTGTGGGCGCCTTTTTGCTGGGGCATCTGCAAGACCATCTCGGGCACAAGCTGACCTTGTCTCTGACCTTGTGGGGTTGGGTGGCCACCTGCATCATCGCGGCTTTGTCCACCAGCAAGGACGTGTTCTGGTGGGCGGCAGCCATTGCCGGTTTTTGCATGGGCTCGAGCCAATCGTCAGGCCGTGCCATGGCGGCTTTGATGGTGCCTCCGCAGCGTCTGGGTGAGTTTTTCGGCTTGTGGACATTTGCCATTCGCTTGGCCAGCATCTTGGGGCCGCTGACCTACGGTCTGATCACTTGGTTGAGCGATGGCAACCAGCGTTTGGCGATCGGGTCCACCGCGCTGTTGTTCATTTTGGGTTGGGTGCTGTTGCTGCCGGTGGACGTGGAACGTGGTCGATTGGCCGCGCAAGCCTCTGCCTGATCAAGCCAGGGCCAGTGACGCCGGGACAGCCTGGCAGATCTCGGACGTCCCGTTCAGCCAACGCTGGGCAGCCGCTTGCAGCCCCTGCAAGTTGCCCGTGGTCAACAAGCGCATGGGCTGTTCGCTCTCTTGCGCCACTTCCGTGTTCAAGCGTTCGGCGGCAGCCAGCAAGCGGTGGGTTTGACGCGCCACGGGTTCTCCGGTCGAGACCAGTTGGACATGCGGCCCCAACAGCTGCTGCAAAACCTGTTCGACAAACACATAGTGGGTGCAGCCCAATACCAAGGTGTCGATTTCACCCGGTGCCGATCCAAAGGGGCCCATGGCTTGGGTGTAGGTCTGCACCAAATGCGCGATCTGAGCGTGTGCGGCCTCGGCCTGATCGGGCAGGGTGCTTTGTTCAATGGCCAAGGCCAGGCCGTTGCAGGCTTGCACCTCAAACTGCGCTTCGTGTTGCACGCTGGACAGCAGGCGTGCGAATTTCTCACTGCCCACTGTGCCGCGGGTGGCCATCACCCCGATGCGGCGGGTGTGGCTGAGCGCCAAAGCGGGCTTGAGTGCAGGCTCTAAGCCCACGACGGGCAGGGCGGGGTGTTGCAAACGCAGTGCTTGGATGGCCGCCGCAGTGGCGGTGTTGCAAGCCACCACCAAGGCCTTGATCTGGTGGCGCGCCAGCAAATATTCGGCGGCCGCGTGGGTGCGTTGGCTGACAAAGGCTTCGCTTTTTTCGCCGTAGGGCGCGTAGGCGTTGTCGGCCAGGTACACGAAGCGTTCGTGCGGCAGCTCTTTTTGCAAGGCCCGCAACACGCTCAGGCCCCCAATGCCACTGTCAAAAACGCCGATGGGCGCGTTCATGCTCAGCCTGCGCTGACGCCGATGCCTTTGAACTCACCCGTGGCGATGCGTTTTTGCCATTCGGCCGGGCCGGTGATGTGCGCGCTGGTGCCGCCCGCATCCACCGCAACCGTCACGGGCATGTCCACCACGTCGAATTCGTAAATGGCTTCCATGCCCATGTCGGCAAAGCCCACGACTTGGGCGTGTTTGATGGCTTTGGACACCAGGTAAGCAGCACCGCCCACGGCCATCAAGTAAGCGCTCTTGTGCTTCTTGATGGCTTCGATGGCGACCGGGCCGCGCTCGGCTTTGCCGATCATGGCGATCAGGCCGGTGTTGGCCAGCATCATTTCGGTGAAGCCGTCCATGCGGGTGGCGGTGGTGGGTCCGGCAGGGCCGACGGCCTCGTCGCGCACAGGGTCGACCGGGCCCACGTAATAAATGACGCGGTTGGTGAAGTCCACGGGCAGTTTTTCGCCTTTAGCCAGCATGTCCTGGATGCGTTTGTGTGCGGCATCGCGGCCGGTGAGCATCTTGCCGTTGAGCAAGAGGGTTTGGCCGGGTTTCCAAGCGGCCACTTGCTCAGGCGTGAGGGTGTTGAGGTCCACGCGCTGGCTCTTTTCGGTGTCGGCCGTCCAGCCCACGTTGGGCCACAGGTCGAGCGAGGGGGCTTCGAGGTAGCTGGGGCCAGAGCCGTCCAGCACGAAGTGCGCGTGGCGCGTGGCTGCGCAGTTGGGGATCATCGCCACGGGCTTGCTGGCCGCGTGGGTGGGGTACATCTTGATCTTCACGTCCAGCACGGTGGTGAGGCCACCCAAGCCTTGTGCGCCAATGCCCAGGGCATTGACCTTGTGGTACAGCTCCAAGCGCATTTCTTCCACGGGGTCGAGCTTTTGGCCTTGGCTGGATTTTTCGAGCAGCTGGTACATGTTGAGGTCGTCCATCAGGCTTTCCTTGGCCAACAGGACCGCTTTTTCGGCGGTGCCGCCGATGCCGATGCCCAGCATGCCAGGCGGGCACCAGCCCGCGCCCATGGTGGGCACCGTTTTGAGCACCCAGTCGACGATGCTGTCACCGGGGTTGAGCATGATCATCTTGGACTTGTTCTCGCTGCCGCCACCTTTGGCCGCCACAGTCACATGCACATGGTGGCCGGGCACGATTTTGGTGAAGATGACTGCAGGCGTGTTGTCTTTGGTGTTTTTGCGGTTGAAGTGCGGGTCAGACACGACAGAGGCACGCAGCATGTTGTCCGATTGGTTGTAACCCCGGCGCACGCCTTCGTTGATGGCGTCTTCCAAGCTGCCCGTGAAGCCGTCAAATTTCACGTCCATGCCGACTTCGAGGAAGACGTTGACGATGCCGGTGTCCTGGCAAATCGGGCGGTGACCGATGGCGCTCATCTTGCTGTTGGTCAGGATTTGCGCAATCGCATCCTTGGCGGCAGGGCTTTGTTCACGCGCGTAAGCACTGGCCAGGTGGGAAATGAAGTCAGCTGGGTGGTAGTAGCTGATGTACTGCAGGGCAGCGGCGACGGATTCGATCAGGTCGTCTTGTTGGATCAGTGTGGTCATGGTGGTGGCGTCCAAGAAAAATCAAAAACGGTTTGTTCAATGGGCCTTGTCGTGGTGCGACATCAGGCGGTCTGCATAAGCAATGGCAATGGCGCTGAGCAAGAAAGCCATGTGGATGATGGTTTGCCACATCAGCACTTTTTCATCGTAGTTGGCGGCGTTGATGAAGGTTTTGAGCAAATGGATGGAGCTGATCCCGATGATGGCGGTGCCCAGTTTGACTTTGAGCACCGAGGCGTTGACATGGTCCAGCCATTCGGGTTGGTCGGGGTGGCCCTCCAGATTGAGGCGGGAGACAAAGGTTTCGTAGCCGCCCACAATGACCATGATCAGCAAGTTGGAAATCATGACCACATCGATCAGGGCCAAAACGACCAGCATGATCACGGTTTCGTTCAGTGAGGTGATGGGGGCGTCGGTTTTGTAACCGATGCTGGTGATCAAGGCCTGCAGGGCGGTTTGGCTGCCAAATGCTGCCTCCAAGAGGTGCACCAATTCCACCCAAAAGTGGAAAACGTACACGGCTTGAGCGGCGATGAGGCCCAAATAAAGGGGCAATTGCAGCCAACGGCTGGCAAAAATAAAGCTGTTCAAGGGGCTCAATTTGCCTTTGGGGGCGGGCTGCTTGGGGGACATGGTTTTCCTGAATGTTGCTTGTAGGCCTGGCCTTGAGGCGAGATGAGATTTTAGGCGGTAGAAGGGCTGTTCTCTCCCATGCCCGTGCAAGTCTGATGTCAGTCAGTGCTTTGTAAGAGCGAAAGCCGACATTTGCACCAGTTTAGAAAACGCCCATGTCATTGAGGAGACAAATCCGATGAGTTCCAACCTTTATCAACCCAGCGCAGACTTCGTTCAAAACGCCAACATCTCCGGTATGGCCGCCTATGAAGCCCTGTGCAAAGAGGCGCAAACCGATTACCAAGGGTTCTGGGGCCGTTTGGCCAAAGAGCTGATCAGCTGGAAGACCCCTTTCACCAAGGTGCTCGACGAGTCCAATGCGCCGTTTTTCAAGTGGTTCGAAGACGGCACACTCAACGCCTCTTACAACTGCCTCGACCGCAACGTCGAAAAAGGCCTGGGCGACAAGACCGCCATCATTTTTGAAGCCGATGGCGGCGAAGTGAGCAAGGTCACCTACAGCCAACTGCTGGCCAAAACCTGCCAGTACGCCAACGCTTTGAAGAGCCTGGGCATCCAAAAGGGTGACCGTGTGGTCATCTACATCTCCATGTCCATCGAAGGCGTGGCGGCCATGCAAGCTTGCGCCCGCATTGGCGCCACCCACTCGGTGGTGTTCGGTGGTTTCTCGGCCCAGTCACTGCGTGACCGTATCGAAGACACGGGCGCTGTGGCCGTGATCACCGCCGACAACCAAGTGCGCGGTGGCAAGCTGCTGCCCCTCAAGTCCATCGTGGACGAAGCCATCAACCTGGGCGGTTGCGGCTCGATCAAGAATGTGTTGGTCGTCAAGCGCTCGGGTGCCGAGATCGCCATGACCGCAGGTCGCGACCAGTGGATGGCCGATCTGGCTGACCAGCAAGCCACCACCTGCGAGCCCGAGTGGGTCGGCGCCGAGCACCCCTTGTTCTTGCTCTACACCTCCGGCTCCACCGGCAAACCCAAAGGCGTGCAACACAGCACCGGTGGCTATTTGCTGCATGCCGCATTGACCACCAAGTGGACCTTCGACTTGAAGGCAGACGATGTGTTCTGGTGCACCGCCGACATCGGCTGGGTCACGGGCCACACCTACATCACCTATGGCCCCCTGGCGCTGGGCGGCACCGAAATCGTGTTCGAGGGCGTGCCCACTTACCCCGATGCCGGCCGTTTCTGGAAAATGATCCAGGACCACAAAGCCACCATCTTCTACACTGCGCCCACCGCCATCCGCTCGCTCATCAAGGCGGCTGAAGCCAACGACGCCGTGCATCCCAAGAGCTACAACTTGAGCAGCCTGCGCCTCTTGGGCTCGGTGGGCGAGCCCATCAACCCTGCCGCGTGGGAGTGGTACCACCAGCACGTCGGTGGCGGCCGTTGCCCCATCGTGGACACCTTCTGGCAAACCGAAACCGGTGGCCACATGATCACGCCTCTGCCCGGCGTGACCCCCATGGTGCCCGGTTCTTGCACCTTGCCTTTCCCAGGCATCCAGGCCGCCATCGTGAGCGAAACCGGCGAGGACATGCCCAATGGCCAAGGCGGCATCTTGGTGGTCAAGCGCCCCTGGCCTTCCATGATCCGCAACATCTGGGGCGACCCCGAGCGCTTCAAAAAGAGCTACTACCCTGAAGACTTCAAGGGCAAGTACTACTTGGCGGGCGACGGCGCGATCCGCGACGAGAAAACCGGTTACTTCACCATCACGGGCCGCATCGACGACGTGCTGAACGTGTCGGGTCACCGCATGGGCACCATGGAAATCGAATCGGCCCTGGTCAGCTGCACCGAGCTGGTGGCCGAAGCCGCCGTGGTGGGCCGCCCCGACGACACCACGGGCGAAGCCATTTGCGCCTTTGTGGTGCTCAAGCGCGCGCTGCCCAATGGCGAAGAAGGCAAGGCGATTGCCAAGCAGTTGCGTGACCACATCGCCAAAGAAATCGGCCCCATCGCCAAGCCCAAGGACATCCGCTTCGGTGAGAACTTGCCCAAGACCCGTTCGGGCAAGATCATGCGCCGCCTGCTGCGTTCGCTGGCCAAAGGCGAAGCCATCACGCAAGACATCTCAACGCTGGAAAACCCGGCGATTTTGGGTCAGCTGGGTCAGGCTTACTGATCGGCTGCACCCTCTGGCAGCGGTCCTCAAACCGTTGCCAGCGTCGCAAACAAAAAGGCAGCCTCGGCTGCCTTTTTGTTTTGGTGCGGGACTGGGGTGTCAGGTTTTCATGGCCAAACCCAGTCGCTCGATGGTTGCTTTTTCGGACTGGAAGGTGTTGCGGATGAACTGGGTGTATTCCTCTGTGCCCATGTAAATCACCGATTGGTCGTATTTGTCAAAGCTGGCCATGACGGCCGGGTCTTGCAAGGTTTGCTTGAAGGCGTCGTGCAACTTTTTGACCACGGCCGGGTCCATGCCCTTGGGGCCGCCAATGCCAAAGGGCGAATCAGAGACGGTGTCGAAACCGAGTTCATTGAGCGTGGGCACATTGGGCCAGCGCTTGGTGCGCTTGCTGCCGTAGGTGGCCAGCAAGCGCATGGTGCCCGCCTCGACCTGCGGGGCCCATCCCGTCGCGTCGCTGTGCGACATGACGTGGCCACCCAACACCGCTTGCACCCCGTCGGCGCTGCCTTTGAAGGGCACATGGGTGACATCGATTTTGGCTTTGCTGGCAAATTCGGCAAAGGCCAGGTGCGGCGTGGTGCCGTTTCCCGTGGAGCCGTAGGTGAATTTGCCCGGATTGGCTTTGGCAAAGGCCACCAAGTCTGCGATCGATTTGATGGGGGAGTCGGACCGCACCACCACCCCAAAGGTGTAGCCCGTGAGGCAGGCGATGTAAGTGAAGTCTTTGAGCGGGTCGAACTGCATTTTTTGCATGTGCGGCAAACGCGCCACGCCGATGGTGATTTGCGACAGGGTGTAGCCATCGGGCTGGGCCCGCACCAGCTCGTTGGGGCCGAGCATGCCGCTGGCGCCCGGTTTGTTGTCGATGACCACTTGAACGCCCAGGGCCTTGGTGGCGCTTTCGGCCAAGGCGCGCATCACGGCATCGCTGGACCCCCCTGCAGGCCAAGGGCAAATCAGTTTGATGGGCTTGGCCGGAAAAGCCTGGGCTCGCGCCAAGCTGGGGAAGGCCAGCGTGACGGCGGCGGCGGCGGTGGCCTGAACAAATGAACGGCGGTGGGTGTCTGGGGTGGTCAAAAAAGTCTCCTGTGGGAATGGGTCAACACATTCCAATGCAAGCACTGTGGCCTGACAAGAGGGCAAACCTGAGGCCGGGCTCAGGCGAGGTCGCTTTCGCGACTGGTTTCAATCACCCTGGACCACGCCCTCGCGCCGGGGGTCGGCCCCCCCCCACCAACCGCTGGGGGTGCGTTCGATGGCCTGCAGGCCGCTGGTCATTTCCATTTCGCGCACCTCATGACCAAGCGCTTTGAGCGCGTCCACGGTGCTGCGCTCAAAACCTTGGGCCTCGAGCATTGTCGGCCCCCCCAGCGAACCGAAGTTGGGCAGGTCAATGGCTTTTTGGGCATTCAAGCCCCAATGCAGGGTGCCGGTGAGCAGCTTGGCCGTGTAGTGGATGATGGCCGCGCCACCCGGGCTGCCACCACTCATGAGCAGTTGGCCCGAGGTTTTGTCGAACACCAAGGTGGGCGACATGGACGAGCGGGGGCGCTTGCCGGGCTCGACCCGGTTGGCGATGGGGCGGCCTTGTGCGTCGGCAGGGGCCAGACTGAAATCGGTCAACTCGTTGTTGAGCAAAAAGCCGCCGGGGCGAGACGGGTCGGTGCTGACCATGCGGCGCGAGCCAAAGGCGGCTTCGATGGTGGTGGTCATGGCCACCGCGCGGCCCCGGGCATCGACCACGCTGATGTGGCTGGTGCCGTATTCGGTTTGTGGGGGCATGGGCGCGAAGCTGGTGGCGTGCCCGCCGGGCTGGCCTGCTGGGGCCGCTTTCATGGCCTGCTGGCCGATCAGCTGGCTGCGCTCGCGCAGGTAGCCCTGCGCCAGCAGGCTGCGCCAATCGCCCGCAGGCGCTTGCACAAAGTCAGGGTCGGCCACAAATTGCGCCCGGTCGGCAAAGGCCAGGCGTGAGGCTTCGGTGTAACGGTGCAAAAAGTCGGGCGAGGGCAGGCCAGCGGCCAGCTCGGGGCCTTGCGCCTGGGTGTGGCCGAGCATGCCCAAAATCTGGCCTATGGCGATGTGGCCCGAAGACGGTGGGGGAAAGCCACAGATGCGGTAGGCCCGCGCTGCGGCCATGTGGTCAAAACACAGGGCTTCGCGCAGGCGGGGCTGGTAGCTGGCCAGGTCTTGCAGACTCAAGGTGCCGGGGCGAGGGGCCTGTGCGGTGCGGGCCACCATAGCCTCTGCCACCGGCCCTTCGTGCAGGGCGCGGCTGCCTTGGGCCGCGATGAGGCGCAGCACATGGGCGTATTCGGGGTTGCGCAGCACATGGCCCACGGGCCAGGCCTGCCCATCGGCTTGGTAGAAAAAGCGCAGGGCCAGCGGGTCTTTTTTGAGCAGTGCGTCAGCGTTCAGCAGGGCGTTCAAGCGGGGGCTGATCCGAAAGCCTTGTTCGGCCAGCGTGATGGCGGGTTGCAGCAACTGCGCCCAAGGCAGGCGGCCGTGTTGGCGGTGAGCCGCTTCGAGCATGCGCACCGCGCCGGGCACGCCCACCGAGTGCCCGCTTTGAACCGCCTCTGGAAACGGCAGGGGCTTGCCTTGCGCCAGGAACATGTCGCCACGGGCACCTGCGGGGGCGGTTTCGCGCCCATCGTGTGCCGAGACCTTTTGGCCGTCAAAGTGCAACAAAAACGCGCCGCCGCCAATGCCGCTGGACTGTGGCTCCACCAAGCCCAACACCATCTGCACGGCGATGGCGGCATCGAGTGCCGAGCCGCCTGCAAGCAAGACCTGATGCCCTGCGTCGGTGGCCAGTGGATTGGCAGCGGCCACGGCCTGACGCGAGAACGCCCAGCCCGGTTTGGCCGACCTGCCACTGGCCGCCTCGGGCGGGGTGGCCAAATCGGGGACGTTGTAACGCCATGTGTTGGCAGGGGGCTGGGTGGCGCAGGCGCTCAAGAGCGCCAACAGGCTCAGGCCCAAAGGCAGGTGTGTGTTCATAGGACTCTCCTGGGACGACAGCCACATGCATGGGCTAAACGGGCGATGAGCCGCTATTTTCAAGGGATTTGTAGCAGGGCCCCAGGGCCGAACGCAGGAAGAGCCTAATCCCATGCCCAATGGCCTTTGAGCGGCCCATTCACTCATCCATTCAGCGGCCCATTCACGGGCCGGTGGTTCAAATCACTTGGGCGCCAAGCGGATCGCACCGTCCAATCGGATCACTTCGCCGTTGAGCATGTCGTTCTCAATGATGTGCTTGGCCAGTTTGGCGTAGTCCTGCGGGGTGCCCAAGCGGCTGGGGAAGGGCACGCCTGCGGCCAGCGCGTCTTGCACTTCTTGGGGCATGCCAAACAGCATGGGCGTGCCGAAGATGCCGGGGGCAATCGTCATGTTGCGGATGCCGTTGCGCGCCAGGTCGCGGGCAATCGGCAGGGTCATGCCCACCACGCCGCCTTTGGAGGCGGCGTAAGCGGCCTGACCAATCTGACCGTCGTAGGCCGCCACGCTGGCGGTGGAAATCAGCACGCCGCGCTCGCCGGTGGCCTCGGGCTCGTTTTTGCACATGGCCTCTGACGCCAAGCGGATCATGTTGAAGGTGCCCACCAGGTTGACCATGATGGTCTTGGTGTAGACGGCTAGGCTGTGTGCGCCGTTTTTGCCGACGGTTTTTTCGGCCGGGGCGATGCCTGCGCAGTTGATGAGGCCAGACAGACGGCCCATGGACACGGCCTGGGCCACCACGGCTTGGCCGTCGGCTTCGTTGCTCACGTCGCATTTGACAAAAGCGCCGCCGAGTTCCTTGGCAATCGCTTCGCCTTTTTCAGCCTGCATGTCGGCGATCACCACCTTGCCACCATTGGCCGCCAGCATGCGCGCCGTGCCTTCGCCCAGACCCGATGCGCCGCCGGTGACGATGAAAACCTTGCCTTGAATGTCCATGTTCAACTCCAGAATTTGATTGACGTTACGTCAACGTCAATTATGCACATTTGCCACGGTCTTCCCCTGTTTGCAGTGAGCCCCGAACGCATGGGCCGTCATCTTTGAAAAACCAGTCGCTCGGCGTTCACATGAAGGAGGCCATCTCGTGTTTCAATCCAAGTTCTTCATGGCTTCCATACGCTTTCGAATCGGGTCCACATGAGTTCAAGGTCTCAGGGCACATGGCCCATCACTGCCAAGCTTTTTTTGATTTCAGGGGCGCTCAGTGCCTGTGCCAGTGTGGTGTTCAGTGCTGCTTTTGCCCATTTGCCTGTTTTCTCGGCAGGCATACCGCCCATGGTGCAGACGGCATTGACCCAGCAGCAATTCCACTCTTTGGGCCTTGTCGGGGTGGGCTTGTCTTTGGGGCTTCTGGGCGCCTCGCGTTGCTTGATCGGCGCTGGCTGGCTCATGCTGGCGGGTTTGTTGTTGTTCAGTTTGAACATTTACGCCCGTCATGTGTTCGGCGTTGACACTTTCAGGGCCGCTGTTCCGTGGGGCGGCGGGGCCTGGATCTTGGCTTGGCTGCTGGCTGCGGTGGGTTTCGCCCGCCGGTAAACCGCTGGGGTTCTTTCGCGGCACATCACGCCACACCACGTCTCATCAAGACACATTCAACAGGCTGACGGTTTTCCCTATCGACACGATAGGAACTACTCATCAGTGAAAACCCTTGATTGAATTATGATTGCTACCAATGAGTTTTCTCATTCGATAGTTTTTTTAAACCAACCCAAGGAAACACCATGTCCCTGATCAACACACAAGTCCAGCCTTTCAAAAACCAAGCCTTCCACAACGGCAAGTTCGTTGAAATCACCGAAGCCACCCTCAAGGGCAAGTGGAACGTGTTCATCTTCATGCCCGCCGCGTTCACCTTCAACTGCCCCACAGAAATCGAAGACGCTGCTGACAACTACGCTGCTTTCCAAAAAGCCGGCGCTGAGGTGTACATCATCACCACCGACACCCACTTCTCGCACAAAGTGTGGCACGAGACTTCGCCTGCTGTGGGCAAAGCCAAGTTCCCATTGATCGGCGACCCCACACACAAGCTGACACGCGCTTTTGGCGTGCACATCGAAGAAGACGGCCTGGCTTTGCGCGGCACTTTCGTGATCAACCCAGACGGCATGATCAAGACCATGGAAGTCCATTCCAATGAAATCGCCCGTGACGTGTCTGAGACATTGCGCAAGCTGACCGCCGCCCAGTACACCGCCGCCAACCCCGGTCAAGTGTGCCCAGCCAAGTGGAAAGAAGGCGCCAAGACTTTGGCTCCCTCCATCGACCTGGTCGGCAAGATCTAAATCTGGACTGCATCGCCCTGCCTGGCAGGGCGTTGAGCACAGCGCAACGAGGCCACAAGCCGGGTGTGCGCTGTCCTCAACGATTCCCCCCAACCCTTTATTTGGGTCCCGCCACAAGCGAGGACTTGAGTTTTTTGCAGCCTGAAACAGGAGAACACCATGCTCGACGACACCCTCAAAGCCCAACTGCAACAGTACTTGGCCTTGCTGCGCCAGCCCATCCGCCTGATCGCCTCACTCGACGACAGCGAAACCGGCGCCGAGATGAAGGAACTGCTCGAGACCATCGTGGGCCTGTCCGACAAGGTCAGCCTGGACACCACCGGCAACGACGCACGCAAGCCTTCTTTTGCTGTGGTGCGCGAGGGTGAAAGCCAAGGCGTGCGCTTCGCGGGCCTGCCGCTCGGCCACGAATTCACTTCTTTGGTCTTGGCATTGCTCTGGACCGGCGGCCACCCACCCAAGGTCGAGCCCGAAGTGATCGACGCCATCCAAGGCCTCGACGCCGACTTGAGCTTCGAGGTCTACATGTCCTTGTCTTGTCACAACTGCCCGGACGTGGTGCAGGCCTTGTCGCTCATGGCCATCTTCAACCCCAAGGTCAAAACGGTGGTGATCGAAGGCGGTGCCTTCCAGAAGGAAGTGCAAGAGCGCCAGATCATGGCCGTGCCCATGGTCTTTTTGAACGGGCAGGTCTTCGGCTCGGGCCGCATGACGGTGGAAGAGATCGTCGCCAAACTCGACACAGGCGCCGCCACCCGTGAAGCGGCCAAGCTGGACGCCAAAGACCCCTACGAGGTGCTCATCGTCGGCGGTGGCCCAGCAGGCGCAGCGGCCGCCGTGTACGCCGCCCGCAAAGGCATCCGCGTGGGTGTGGCGGCTGAGCGCTTTGGCGGCCAGACCAACGACACCATGGCGATTGAAAACTATATATCGGTGCTGGAGACCGATGGGCCCAAATTTGCAGCCGCCTTGGAAGCCCAGGTGCGTCAATACGGCGTGGACATCATGAACTTGCAGCGCGCCGACAAACTGACGCCCGCAGGGGCCGACGGTTTGGTGCACATCCAAATGGAAAACGGTGCCACGCTCAAGGCCAAAACGGTGATCTTGTCGACCGGTGCCCGCTGGCGCAACGTGAACGTGCCCGGTGAAGCCGAGTACAAAAACAAGGGCGTGGCTTACTGCCCGCATTGCGACGGCCCCTTGTTCAAGGGCAAGCGCACCGCAGTCATCGGCGGCGGCAACTCGGGCATTGAAGCGGCGATTGACCTGGCGGGCATCGTTGAGCACGTCACCGTGATCGAGTTCGCCGAGCAGCTCAAGGCCGATGCGGTGTTGGTGAAAAAACTCCACAGCCTGCCCAACGTCACGGTGCACACCAACGCGCAAACCACCGAGATCACCGGCGACGGCAGCAAGGTCAACGGCATCCGTTACAAAGACCGCGCCACGGGCACCGAGCACCATGTCGAGCTGGCGGGTGTGTTCGTGCAAATCGGCTTGGTGCCCAACACCGAGTTCTTGAAGGGCACGGTGGAACTCTCCAAGTTCGGCGAGATCGTGGTGGATGCCAAGGGCCACACCAATGTGCCGGGCGTGTTCGCGGCGGGTGACTGCACCACGGTGCCGTACAAGCAGATCGTGATCGCCGCAGGCGAAGGCGCCAAGGCCGCACTCAGCGCCTTTGACAACCTGATTCGCTCTTGATCGCCTCTTGATCGGCTCCGCGCGGACATGAAAAAACCGGACCTCGCGTCCGGTTTTTTTTATTGAGCAACGGTCGGTCTGGCTTACTTGAAGCCGACACGGTCCAGCATTTGCTGCACCTTGATTTGGTTCATGCCCACGGCGCTGATCGGGATCAGCTCGCTTTTGAAGCTGCCGCCGGTCATCGCTTTCAGAGCCGGGTTGTCAAAGCTCACGCCTTTGGCTGCAGGCCACTCGTTGTTGCCATTGGCAAAGTGGTTTTGCGCTGCTGGGCTGGCCAGGTATTCCAGGAACTTCACCGCGTTGTCGGTGTTTTTGGCATGGCGGGCCACAGCGCCACCGGCCACGTTCACATGCGTGCCCCAGCTGCTTTGGTTGGGGAAGACGACGCCGATTTTTTCGGTCACCGCTTTGTCGGCCGGGTTGCTGGACCGCATCATGCGGGCCAAGTAATAACTGTTGGTCACAGCCACGCCGCACTCACCCGAGGCCACGCCTTTGATCTGGTCGGTGTCACCGCCTTTGGGGCTGCGGGCCATGTTGTCCACCAAGCCTTTGAGCCAGACTTCCGTTTTGGCAGGTCCCAGGTGCTCGGTCATGGCGCCAAACAGGCTCAGGTTGTAGGGGTGCGAGCCAGATCGGATGCACAGGCTCCCCTTGAATTTGGCGTCGGCCAGCTTCTCGTAGCTGTCCACATCGGTTTTGCTGTACTTGAGCTTGTCGTACACGATCACTCGCGCCCGTGTGGACAGGCCAAACCAAGCGGTGCCGCCGTTGTCGGCCGCTTTGGCGCGCAGGTTGGCGGGGATGGCTTCTTCGAGTTTGCTGGATTTGATGGGCAAAAACAGGCCATCGACCTCGGCACGCCACAGGCGGGCAGCGTCCACCAGCAAAATCACGTCGGCCGGTGAGGCCGCGCCTTCGGCTTTGAGACGGGCGAGAATACCGGCATCGTCGGCGTCCACGCGGTTGATCTTGATGCCGGTGGCTTTGGTGAAGTCGCTGTACATGACTTCATCGGTCGGGTAGTGGCGGGCCGAGTAGATGTTCAGTGTTTTGTCTTGAGCCCAAGTGGTCATGGCGAGCAGGGTGCACGTCAAGCCCAAGAAAGTTTTTTTGAAAGTCATGTGATGTCCTGTGCAGTTGATGAGAGTTTAGTGCAAATGAGAACGATTCTCAACAAGTCCCTTGAAAATCTTCGGAAATTCATGCCATTAGGGCCCATCTTCTCGAGCGGGCGCTTTGGCGCGGGCCTTTGCATGGCGCTCGCCTTGTCGGGGTGCGGCAGCTTGTCAACGACCACACCCTCGGTCGAAGGGGCCAAAAGTCCTATGCAAGCTGATCGGCGAGAGCTGAAGTTGGGCTTGGCTTTAGGGGGTGGGGCGGCCAGAGGTTTTGCACACCTGGGGGTGATCGAGGTGCTGGAAGAAGCCGGATTGCGCCCCGGCCACGTGGTGGGCACATCCGCAGGCAGTTTGGTGGCGGCCTTGTATGCCAGTGGCAAAAGCACGGCCGAGCTGGCCCGCATGGCCGAAACCATGCAGGAGGCGGACATCACAGACTGGATGCTGCCCATCCTGAACCGTGGTGCTTTGCGCGGTGAGGCCTTGGCCCGCTACGTCAACACCCAGGTGGGTGGGCGCAATTTGGAGCAAATGAAAATCCCGCTCGGCATTGTGGCCACCGACTTGAAAAGCGGCGATGCGATCACGTTCCGGCGCGGCAACACAGGCGCTGCTGTGCGGGCCTCCAGTGCAGTGCCGGCGGTGTTTCAGCCGGTGCGCATTGGCGAGCGCGAATACGTGGACGGTGGTTTGGTGGCCCCGGTTCCGGTACGCCAGACCCGTGAGATGGGCGCTAACTTTGTGATCGCGGTGGACATCTCCAGCGACCCAGAGGGCAACCCCTCTTCGGACACATTTCAAATCCTGATGCAGACCTTCACGATCATGGGCAAAACCATCAACACTTTGGCCTTGAAAGAAGCCGATTTCGTGGTCCGCCCGGCTTTGACCGGCGTCAAAAGTGCGGACTTCAGCGCCCGGATGCGTTCGATCGAGGCAGGGCGGGTGGCGATGCGGGCAGCGCTGCCTGCATTGAAAGCGCGCATGGCGCAGTTCGAAGAAGGCCGCTGAACCGGTCAGCCGAGACGAAAAAAAGGGCCGATCTTGCGATTGACCCTTGAAGGGATCCTTGTTTCCCTGTTGAAATTCAAAAGGATCCGAGGAGACAACTTGTCTTGAGATCCGTGCGGCGCGTTGTGCGCACACGGATCAGAAAAAAATCACTTCTTTTTGGCAGCTTTGGGCGCGGCCGACTGGGTCACCGAAGCCAGGTTGGATTCGGCCAGGTCAGTGGCTTGCTTGACGGCTTTTTGCACCGATTCAAAAGCGGTGTTGGCGGCTGTCACAGCACCCTTCATCATGGCCACGGCTTGCTCAGAGCCGGCTGGGGCGTTTTGAGCGGCGGTGTCCACCAAGCTGGCGAACTGCTTTTGGGCAGCGGCGGTTTGCGATTCGAAAGCTTTGGTGAATTCGTTGCTGGTGCCGGAAGCGATGTCATACAGGTGACGGCTATAAGCAGCGGTTTTCTCGGCCAATGGCTGGAACAGGTTGGCTTGCATGGCCACCAGTTCTTGGGCGTCTTTGACGCTCAGGGCGGATTGGGTGTTGCTGGCGGACTCGTCCAAAGCGGCTTTGGCGGCGGAGAGGTTCAATTCCACCAGTTTTTCCATGCCTTCGAAGGCCTTGGCGGTCAGGCCAAACAGGGTTTCCACATTGGCTTTGTGCGAAGCGACGATTTGTTCAGCGGTCATCATGAGAATCTCCAGATAAAAGTTTGGTTTCAAAGAGACTGCGCCGTAACTGGCCGGGGCCGTACAACTTTGTTGCAGTGCAGCATGGTTTGAATTTTAGGGTTTCCACGGGGTATTGCAAGGGGATGGTCCTGCTTGCCGCTCAGTTTAGAGAGGGTTTTCTAGAATCGCCTTGTGCGGGATCAAGTCACGCACCTATAAGAATGCACGCCTATTACGCCGACCACTTTGTTCTGCCTTTGCCCGAGGGCCACCGTTTCCCGATGCTCAAGTACAGCCGCTTGCGCGACCGCCTCACGCAAGAGCTGCCCGGCGTGGCCATGCGCGAAGCCCCCGCCGCCAGCGATGGAGAGCTGGCCTTGGTGCACACACCCGCCTACATCCAGGGTGTGAGCACAGGCACTTTGGACGCGGCCGTGCAACGCGAGATCGGTTTCCCATGGAGCCCCGCCATGGCCGAGCGGGCCCGCCGATCGGTGGGGGCCACCGTGGCCGCCGCCCGTGATGCATTGGCGCAAGGCTTGGCGGGCAACCTCGCAGGCGGCACGCACCACGCTTATTCGCACAAGGGCGGCGGCTTTTGCGTGTTCAATGACATCGCCGTGACCGCTCGCCTGATGCAGGCCGAGGCTTGGCGGCACCAGCGCAAAACCCTGCACGTGGCCGTGATCGATTTGGACGTGCACCAAGGCAATGGGACGGCCCATGTGTTTGCGGGCGACCCCACCGTGTTTACCTTGTCCTTGCATGGCGAAAAAAACTTCCCCTTCCGCAAAGAGGCCAGCGATTTGGATGTGGGCTTGCCTGACGGCTGCACCGATGAGCCCTATCTGGCCGCTCTGCACCAGGCGCTGCAAACCCTGCAAGACCGGTTCGATCCGGATTTGGTCATTTATCTGGCCGGCGCCGATCCGCACGAGGGTGACCGGCTGGGGCGACTTAAGCTCACCTTGGACGGCATGCAAGCCCGAGACCGGGTGGTCCTGGACTGGGCCTGGCAGCGCAGGCTGCCGGTGGTCATGTGCATGGGGGGCGGCTATGGTCATGACATCGAGACCACTGTTCAGGTGCAAATGCAGACTTGGGGCGTGGCCTTGTCCTACTGGCAACGCTGGCACAATCTCGGGCCATGAACACCCCAGCCAGCCCCTCTGTCAAAGTACAGCCGGACCCACGCAGCAGTTACAAAGCCTTTCGCGCCATCGGCACGCGCTGGATGGACAACGATGTCTATGGCCATGTGAACAACGTGGTGTACTACAGCTGGTTCGACACTGCAGTGAACGCCACCTTGATCGAGCAAGGCGTGCTCGACATCCACGCAGGCAGCACCATCGGCTTGGTGGTGGAAACCCAGTGTTTTTACTTTGCGCCGCTGGCTTTTCCGCAAACCATCGAAGCGGGCATCCGCGTGGCCAAGCTGGGCACCTCCAGCGTGCGCTACGAGGTGGGTCTGTTCGCCCAAGGGGAAGAGCTGACCGCCGCCCGGGGCCACTTTGTGCATGTGTATGTGGACCGCGAAACCCGCCGCCCGGTGCCCCTGCCAGCCGCACTCAAAGCATTTTTGGAGACATTGACATGAGCATTCTGAACATCGGACCCCAGGTCAGCACCCGTGTGAACGACGCCGCGAGCGTGGACGCCGCCATCCTCAGCCGTTTTTCGGCCCGGGCTTATTTGCCCCAAGCGGTGGCGCGGAGTGTTTTGCAAGAGGTGCTGAGCGTTGCCGCCCGCTCACCCAGCGGCACCAACACCCAGCCTTGGAAGGTCTATGTGATGCAGGGCGACAAGCGCGACGAGTTGGTGGCCAAGACCTGCGCCGCACACGATGCCATCAGCGCCAATCCGGCCCTGGCCTCTGAATACGCCGAAGCCTACGACTATTACCCCGAAAAATGGGTCAGCCCCTACATCGATCGCCGCCGCGAGTGTGGTTTTGGCCTGTATGGGGTGCTCGGCATCGGCAAGGGCGACAAGGCCTTGATGCACGCCCAGCACCAAAAGAACTTCCGATTCTTTGACGCGCCCGTCGGTCTGATTTTCACCATCGACAAAGTCATGGGCCGGGGCAGCTTGCTGGACTACGGCATGTTTTTGCAAAGCATCATGGTGGCCGCGCGCTCGCGTGGTCTGCACACCTGTCCGCAAGCGGCCTGGAACGGCTTTTCCAAAATCATCTTGCCCCATGTGGGCGCAGGGGAGAACGAGATGGTGGTCTGCGGCATGGCGCTGGGCTATGCCGACGAGGCGGCATTGGTCAACACCTTCCAGACCACCCGTGTGCCCGCGCAAGACTTCACCCATTGGGTGGAATGACGCCTCCATAAAGACAAGGGCTTGGTTTGGGATTCGAAGCACTCGCGCTGCAACTGCTCAATGGCCTGAGCCACGCCACCACCTTGTTCTTGATGGCTTCGGGCTTGACGCTGATTTTTGGCGTGACCCGCATCGTCAATTTCGCGCACGGCAGTTTCTTCATGTTGGGGGCTTTGTGGTCGGCGCACGCGCTGACCCACTGGTGGCCCGCCATGGCCGATACCGCTTGGGGCTATGGCGCGGTGATCTTGATGGGGGCTGGTGTGGCCGCCTTGCTGGGCGCGGCGACCGAAGTCTTGCTGCTCAAGCGCATGCGCCACGCGCCGCAGCTCTACCCCCTGGTGGCCACCTTTGGCCTGACGCTGGCGCTGCACGACGCAATGCGCTGGTTTTTTGGCCCCGAAGAGGTGTTTGCGCCGCGCTTTCCTGGCCTTAAAGGCGCCATCCCGCTGGGCGAGTCGTATTTCCCGACCTGGCAAGTCTTCACCTTGGTGCTGGGCCCGCTGGTCTGGCTGGGCTTGCACCTCTTGCTCACACGCACCCTCTGGGGCCAGCGCGTGAAAGCCGCCACACAGGACCGCGAGATGCTGGGCGCCCTGGGTGTGAACCCCGCGCCACTCATGCTGGGTGTGGTCATGCTGGGCTGCGGCTTGGCGGGTTTGGCCGGGGCGCTGCAATTGCCGCGCGAGCCCGCCCATTTGCAAATGGACGTGAACGTGGTGGTCGAGACCTTTGTGGTGGTGGTCACAGGCGGGCTGGGCAGCATTGGCGGGGCCTTTGTGGCGGCGCTTCTGATCGGGGTGATCCACGCTGTGGGCCTGAGTTTTTTCCCGCAGGCGACTTTGGTGCTGGTGTTTTTGACCATGGCGGTGGTGCTGGTCTGGCGGCCGCAAGGCTTGGCCGGGACGGCCGCCCATGCCGAGCAGCGCGAAAGCGTGCCGGTTTTTGCACTGTGGCCTGTGGGCATGGCGGGTCGGGCAATGGGGGTGGCGGTCTTTGTTGGCCTGACGCTGCTGGCTTGGGGGCAGGGCGATTACGGCCGCAGCCTGGCCGAAGACGTGATGGTGATGATGCTGTTTGGCCTGAGCCTGCAGTGGATGATGGCGCTGGGGGGGCTGGTCAGCTTTGGCCACGCGGCTTTTTTTGCACTGGGCGCGTATGGCGCGGCGCTGTCGCACCTGCACTGGGGTGCGGGTTTGCCGGCGGCTTTGGCCGCGGGCATGGCGCTGGCGCTGGCCGTGGCCTTGGCGTTTGGGGCTTTGGTGGTGCGCAGCAGTGGGGTCTACCTGGCCATGCTGTCACTGGCGCTGGCGCAAATGATTTGGGCGGGGGCCACGCAGTGGGTGGGGCTCACCGGGGGCGACAACGGCCTGATCGGCCTGCGTTTGATCGTCCCCGAGTCGCGTGCGCTGTGGGACGCGGCGCTGGGCGGCTTCATGCTTTTGGCGGTGGCGGGCATGGCCCGCGTGGCCCGCTCCAGCCGGGGCGCGGCTTTGCAGGCTGTGCGCGATGCGCCCTTGCGCGCTGCGGCCAGCGGCTTGCCTGTTCAAGCTTTGCGCTACCAGGTGTTTGTGGGCAGTGCCACCGTGGCAGGTCTGGCCGGGGGGCTGTGGGCCGCTTTCAAGGGGGCGGTGTTTCCCTCCGTGGCCTCGGTTGCCATGTCGGTGGACGCTTTGCTGGTGATTTTGCTGGGCGGTGTGCACCAGCTCTGGGGCTCGGCGGTGGGCAGTGCCCTTTTGGTGTGGGGCGGGGCTGAGTTGGGGCAGGGGCTGGACTATTGGCGCGGTGTTTTGGGCTTGGTCATCATGCTGGTGATGGTGCTGGCGCCCAGTGGCGTACTGGGGGGGCTGCAAATGGGCCTGGCCAGCTTCGCTTCACAGAGGCGCCGCAAATGAACCGCCAAACAGCTTTGCAGGTCAGCGGTCTGAGCAAGCACTTTGGCGGTGTGCGGGCGCTGGACGGCGTGGACTTTGCGGTGCCCGCAGGCCAGTGCGTGGCGCTGATCGGCCCCAACGGTGCGGGCAAGTCCACCTGTTTTGCCTGCTTGGCCGGACAACAGGTGGCCACGGCGGGTGAGGTGCTCTGGCAAGGCCAGCCGCTGTTGGGCAAAGCGCCTGCCGAGCGGCAGCGCCTGGGCGTGGCCCGCACCTTTCAGGTGGCACAAACTTTTGAAGCGCTCACGGTGCTGCAAAACATCCAGCTGGTGCTGCGCGGTGCTGCCCCCTTGGCCTGGTGGGACCGGCTGGACCGCCGCCAGCCCGAGCGGGCGCTGCGGTTGGCCGCTCAAGCGGGCTTGCAAGCGCAAGCCGATACCACCGTGACCGATTTGCCTTATGGCGCCAAAAAACGGCTGGAACTGGCCATGGCCTTGGCGGGCTTGCCTGGCGCTGTACAGGCTGCTGCCCCTGGCGCTGCACCTCTTGAAATGGCCGAGCAGGGTGCCCCTGCAGCGCCGTCCTTGCTGCTGCTGGACGAACCCGCTGCAGGTCTGGCCCCTGCCGAGCGGGCCGACATGATGGCGCTGGTGCGCCAGGTGGCTTCGCAAGGCGTGACGGTGCTGTACACCGAGCACAACATGGACGCCGTGTTTGGCGCGGCCGACCGGGTGCTGGTGCTGATGCAAGGCCGCCTGGTGGCCGACGGCCTGCCCGAGGTGGTGGCACAAGACCCGCAGGTGCGTGAGCGTTACCTCGGGCGCGACTTCGACATGAAAGGCCTGCGCGATGCTCAGCGTTGAAGGCCTGAACGCCTGGTATGGCCAAGCCCAGGCCTTGTTCGACGTGGCTTTGTCGGTGGGCGAGGGCGAGTTGGTCGTCATTCAGGGCCTGAACGGTGCCGGCAAATCCACCCTGCTGCAAAGCCTGATCGGCATCGGTCCTCGGGCGCAAGGCGCCATCCATTGGCAAGGCGAAGCCCTGCAGACCTGGCCCGCACACCGCCGCGCCCGCGCGGGTTTGGGGTTCGTGGCCGAAGACCGGCGTTTGTTCACCGGCTTGTCGGTGAAGGAAAACCTGTGGATCGCCGCAGATTCGGGTTCCAGCGCTCAGGGCACGCCCGCGCAGCGCTTTGACCGGGTGATGGCCTTGTTTCCGCAATTGCAAACCATGCTGCACCGCCCGGCCAGCCAAATGAGCGGTGGCGAGCAGCAAATGCTGGCGCTGGCCCGCACCCTCATGACCGGCCCCCGCCTGCTGCTGCTGGACGAACCGTGTGAGGGCATTTCACCGGTGCTCGTGGCGGCCATGCGCGACGCTTTGCTGCAACTGGCGCGTGAAGGCGTGGCCATGCTGGTGGCCGAGCAAAACAGCATCCTGGCCCGGCATGCGCAGCGGGTTTTGGTGTTGACCAGTGGGCGGATGGCTGGCGCCGCTTAAGGCTTGACGCACCCGCATGTGCGGGGTGGGCATCCCTTACACTGCCTGACAACAACGAGCGGCCCCAGCCGCCAGAGACAACACACCATGATCATCACCAGTCTGCTCGATACCGACCTGTACAAATTCACCATGATGCAGGTGGTGCTGCACCAATTTCCCGGGGCGCAGGTGGACTACAAGTTCAAATGCCGCAACCCTGGCGTGCCTTTGGCACCTTTTGTCGACGAGATTCGGCAAGAGATCCGCTCTCTGTGTTCTTTGAGCTTCAAGGAAACCGAGTTGCAATACTTGCGCTCGCTGCGTTTCATCAAAAGTGATTTTGTTGATTTTTTAGGGCTGTTCAAGCTCAATGAAAAATGCATCCAGGTCACTGCGCTGCCCTCCGGTGAAATCGACATCACCATTCAAGGGCCTTGGCTGCACACGATTCTTTTTGAAATCCCGGTGCTGGCCATCGTGAACGAGGTCTTTTTCCGCAACACCCAAAAAGTGCCCGACCTGATGGAAGGTCGCCATCGCCTGGACACCAAAATTGCCCAGCTCAAAGCGCCAGGCCTTGAGACCCTCAAGATTGCCGATTACGGCACCCGCCGCCGCTTTTCCCGCGCTTGGCACGAAGAAGTGTTGCGCGTGCTGTCCGCGCGCTTGGGCACCGGCCCGAGTGGCCAGTTTGCGGGCACCAGCAATGTCTATTTCGCCTATTTGTTGGGCTTGACCCCGCTGGGCACCATGGCGCACGAGTACCTGCAGGCCTGCCAGGCCTTGGGCCCGCGCTTGCGGGACAGCCAAATTTTTGCCTTCGAGTCGTGGGCCAAAGAGTACCGAGGCGACCTGGGCATCGCCTTGAGTGATGTGTACGGTTTCAACGCCTTTTTGCGCGACTTTGACCTGTATTTCTGCAAATTGTTCGATGGCGCCCGCCACGACAGTGGCGACCCCTTCAGCTGGGGCGAGCGCATGATCTCGCACTACCAGCAAAACCGGGTCGACCCGAAAACCAAGACGCTGATTTACAGCGATGGCTTGACGGTTCCCCGAACCATCGAATTGTTTGAGCAATTCCGAGGACGTTGCCAGCTCGCTTTTGGCGTGGGCACCAACCTGACCAACGACCTGGGCTATGAGCCGCTGCAAATTGTCATCAAGATGACCCGTTGCAATGGCCAGCCTGTGGCCAAATTGTCCGATTCGCCAGGCAAAGGCATGTGCGAGGATGAAAAGTATCTGGCCTATTTGCGCCAGGTTTTTGAGATCAACCCCAGCCCCTGAACGGTGCTGCGGGGCCGTTAACATACGGCACCATTTCACGGGAGATTTGAACGATGACGCGACAAGGTATGCGGTGGGCGGCGTGGCTGGCTTTGCCGCTTTGTTTGGGGTCCAGCGGCGCTTTTGCCGCTGATCTGGACGGCGCTCAGCTGACGGTGATGTGGGGGGTGCCCTTTGCAGGCATCTTGCTGTCCATCGCTTTGATGCCTTTGTTGCTGCCCCACTTTTGGCACCACCACTACGGCAAAGTCGCCGCGGCATGGGGCTTGGCTTTTTTACTGCCCTTCGCGATGCTGTACGGACCCGCTGCAGCCGGCGCGAGCACGGTCCACGCCCTGTTTGCCGAATACATCCCTTTCATCATCTTGCTGACAGCTTTGTTCACCGTGTCGGGGGGCATTTTCATCCGCGGTAATTTGCACGGCAGCCCGGGCCTGAACACCGCCATCTTGGCCATTGGTGCCGTGCTGGCCAGCTTCATGGGCACCACGGGGGCGTCCATGCTGCTGATCCGGCCGCTGATCCGCGCCAACGACAACCGCAAACATGTGGCGCATGTGGTGGTGTTTTTCATCTTCATCGTCTCCAACGCGGGCGGCTCTTTGACGCCTTTGGGCGATCCCCCCCTGTTTTTGGGCTTTTTGAAGGGCGTTGACTTCTTCTGGACCGTCAAAACCATCTTCCCGGAAACCCTGTTTTTGGTGGGCAGCTTGCTGGCCATTTTCTTTGCCCTCGATTCCTGGTTCTACCACCGCCGTGAAGAACTGTTGCCGCAAGACCCGACCCCCGACTCCAAATCGATCGGGTTTGACGGCGCCATCAACTTCTGGCTCTTGGCGGCGGTTGTGGGCTTGGTGTTGATGAGTGGCTTCTGGAAATCGCCGGTGTCCTTCAACATCTACGGCACCGACGTCGGCTTGCCGGGTGTGCTGCGCGATGTGGGCCTGATTTTCGTGACCTTTTTGTCACTCAAAATCACCCCCGCCAAAGTCCATGCAGACAACCAATTTGGCTGGGGGCCGATGGCCGAAGTGGCCAAGTTGTTCGCGGGCATTTTCTTGACCATCATCCCGGTCATTGCCATGCTCAAGGCAGGTGTCCATGGCCCCTTTGGCGCGGTCGTCCAATCGGTCACCAAACCGGACGGCACGCCAGACGTGATGATGTATTTCTGGATCACGGGTGCGCTGAGTTCATTCCTTGACAACGCGCCCACCTATTTGGTCTTCTTCAACACCGCCGGCGGCGACCCGCAGGTTTTGATGACCACCTTGGCGCCGACCTTGGCGGCCATCTCGGCAGGTGCCGTGTTCATGGGCGCCAACAGCTACATCGGCAATGCGCCCAATTTGATGGTCAAAGCCATTGCGGAAGACCGTGGCGTGAAGATGCCCAGCTTCTTTGGTTACATGCTGTGGTCGGGCGCTGTCCTGATTCCTTTGTTCGTGGTCATGAGTTTCATTTGGTTCAAGTGATGTCCAAACCTTCCATCTTGGTGGCCCGCGCCATTTTTCCTGAGGTCCTGCAGTCTTTGGCGCAGGTGTTTGAAGTCGAGAGCAACCAGGCCGATGAGGTCTGGTCTGCCGCAGAACTGAGCCGCCGTATGCAGGGCAAAGTGGGGGCGCTCACCACAGGCAGCGAGCGCATCGACGCCGCGCTCCTGCAGGCCAACCCCCAGCTCAAAATCGTGGCCAACATGGCCGTGGGCTTCAACAACTTCGACGTGCCCGCCATGACCGCCGCCGGTGTGCAGGCCAGCAACACGCCCGATGTGCTGACCGACACCACCGCCGACTTTGGTTTTGCCCTGCTCATGGCCACCGCCCGCCGAGTCAGCGAAAGCGAGCATTACCTGCGTGCGGGTTTGTGGACAAAGTGGAGCTACGACATGTTTGCCGGCGCAGAGGTGCACGGCAGCACCATCGGCATCATGGGCATGGGCCGCATCGGGCAGGGCATTGCCCGCCGGGCGGCGCACGGCTTTGGCATGCATGTCATTTATCACAACCGCTCGCGCCTGAGTGCCCAGCTCGAAGCCGAGTGCAAGGCCACTTATGTGTCCAAGCAGGAGCTGCTTCAAACCGCCGACCATGTGATGCTGGTGGTGCCTTACAGCGCCGAGTCGCACCACACCATCGGCGCGGCCGAGTTGGCGCAAATGAAGCCCACCGCCACCTTGGTCAACATTGCCCGTGGCGGCATCGTGGACGACGCGGCTTTGGCCAAGGCCTTGGCCGCCGGCCAAATTGCCGCCGCAGGTCTGGATGTGTTCGAGGGCGAGCCCTCGGTCCACCCCGACTTGCTCCAAGTGCCCAATGTGGTGCTCACGCCCCACATCGCCAGCAGCACCGTCAAGACCCGCAAGGCCATGGCCCAGTTGGCGGCCGACAACCTGGTGGCTTACTTGACCCGTGGCCAAGCCCTGACACCGCTCAACAGCGTGACGGGCTCGGCGGCATGAGCGATGGGCTGATGTTGGCGATTTTGGCCCTCGGGGGTCTGAATCTGTTGGTGTTGGTGTTTTTGTGGTTTCGATTCCAAGCCGCACCGAAGCGGCAGCTGGAGGAGGCGGCCGCGCAGGCCGCTGGGCAGCAACAGCAATTTGGGGCGCTGCAGTCCCAGACCGAGCGTTGGGTGCGCGAGCTGCGCACCGAGATGGCCCAGTCCAGCGTGCAAGGTCGTCAAGAAGCCATGCAAACGCTCACGCTCTTCCAGCAATCGCTGTTGCAGCAAAGTGCCGAAGCCACCCGCACCCAAAACCAGCAAATCGACGCGCTGGCCCAGCAGCTGGCCTTGCTGCAAAAAAGCCTGACCGACAGCCTGGCCCAGCAGGTCAACGCCCTGTCTGAGGCCAACGCCCGCCGCCTGACCGAGATGCGCGGCACCATGGAAACCCAGCTGTCACAACTGCAGCAAAGCAATGCCGCCAAACTGGACGAAATGCGGCAGACGGTGGACGAAAAGTTGCAAGCCACCTTGCAAGCCCGCTTGGGCGAGAGTTTCAAACAAGTGGCCGAGCGCCTCGAGCAGGTGCACAAAGGGCTGGGCGAAATGCACCACCTGGCCCAAGGCGTGGGCGACCTGAAACACCTGCTGACCAACGTCAAAACCCGCGGCATGTTCGGCGAGGCGCAACTGGCCTCGCTGCTCGAGCAGGTGCTGACGCCCGAGCAATACGCGGTGCAAGTGGCCACCAAGCCGGGCGACAAAAACCGCGTGGACTTTGCCATTCGCCTGCCGGGGCGGTCTGACAGCGGCCAGCCCGTGTGGCTGCCGATCGACGCCAAGTTCCCCAACGAAGACTATGAGCGTTTGCTCGAGGCCCAAGGCCGGGCCGACCCGGTGCAAGCCGAGTTGTGCGCCAAGGCCCTGGAGACACGCATCAAGCTCGAAGCCAAATCCATTGCCGAAAAGTACCTAGAGCCGCCACACACCACCGACTTTGCGGTGATGTTTTTGCCCACCGAAGGCCTGTATGCCGAGGTGCTGCGTCGTCCTGGCCTGATGGAGACGCTCCAGCGCGATCACCGCGTCACTTTGGCCGGGCCGACCAACCTCATGGCCATGTTGAACGCCTTGCAAATGGGCTTCAGAACCCTGGCCCTCGAAAAGCGCTCCAGCGAAGTCTGGCAGGTGCTGGGCGCCGTCAAGACCGAGTTTGGCAAGTTTGGCGATGTGCTGTCCAAAGTGCGCAACCAGACACAGACCGTGCTCAACACCTTGGACCAAGCGCAAACCCGCAGCAACGTCATGAGCCGTGCCCTGCGGCAGGTGGACGCACTGCCCGATTCACAGGCCCAGGCGCTTTTGCCCGGTGGGCCCGATTTGCCCGAAGAGGCCAGCGAGTGACGCCCGATTTGGCCCGCTTGATTGCAGGCCAAATGTTTCTGCACGCCTGCATGGCCGGTACCCGCATGGCGATTCCCTTGCTCGCCCTCAAACAAGGTTTCAGTGCCGTGGCGGTGGGTGCTTTGTTGGCCTTGTTCGCTTTGGCCCCCATGTTCTTGGCCTTGCCTGCGGGCCGTTACAGCGACCGCCGTGGCCTGCAAAAACTGCTGCGCATCAGCGTGGTTTTGGCCGCTTCAGGGGTTTTCTTGTCTGCGCTGTGGCCGATTTTTCCGGTGATGTGTTGGAGTGCTTTGGCGGCCGGCGGTGCAACGGGCATGGCCGTGATTGCCCTGCAGCGCCATGTCGGTCGCATGGCCAAAGACGCGGCGGCGCTCAAGGTCGCTTTCAGCTGGCTGTCATTGGGCCCGGCGGTGTCGAATTTCGTCGGCCCGGTGATGGCCGGTTTGCTGATCGACTACGCAGGCCCGGTGGCCGCCGACGAGATCGGATTTCGGTGGGCCTTTTTGCTGATGGCGGTGTTTCCGCTGTTCACCTGGGCCTGGGTGCGGGGGGTGCCCGAGTTGACGCTGTCGCCTGAGTTGGCGAATGAGCCGCCCCGGCGCGCCTTGGATTTGTTGGCCGAACCTTTGATGCGGCGTTTGCTCGGTGTCAATTGGTTGCTGTCATCGTGCTGGGACGTGCACACCTTTGTGGTGCCGGTGCTCGGTCATGAGCGGGGTTACAGCGCCTCGGTGGTGGGCGGCATTTTGGGGGCGTTTGCCTTGGCGGCGGCCTTCATTCGGGTGTGTTTGCCCTTCATCTCCCGCCATGTCAAAGAGCACCAGATCATCACCGGCGCGATGCTGTGCACGGGTTTGCTGTTCGCGGTCTACCCCTTGATGCCCACAGCCGGCGCCATGCTGGTGTGTTCGGTGGTCTTGGGGCTGGTTTTGGGGACGGTGCAGCCCATGATCATGAGCACCTTGCATCAGATCACCCCGCCGCACAGGCAAGGTGAGGCGCTGGGCCTGCGTTTGATGAGCATCAACGCGTCCAGCGTGCTCATGCCCATGCTGTTTGGTGCAGCGGGTGCGGTGGCCGGTGTCGCTCCGGTTTTTTGGGTGGTGGGTGCGGCGGTCGGGTCCGGGGCGCGTGCCGCCTGGCATTTGCGACCGGGCCACGCCCCCCAGCATCACGACACCTTGAGCTGATAAAAAGCGCAAATCGCTTGCCAAGCCGCTTCGGGTGTGTCCACGTACTGGAACAAATGCACATCGTCGGCAGAGATCATCCCCTCCGACACCAGCAGGTCCAGGTTGAGCAAACGCTGCCAATAATCGCTGCCAAACAACAAAATCGGCACGGGTTTGGATTTGCGGGTTTGGACCAGCGTCACCACTTCGAACAACTCGTCGAGTGTGCCAAACCCACCCGGAAAGGCCACCAAGGCTTTGGCCCGCATCATGAAGTGCATTTTGCGCAGCGCAAAGTAGTGGAATTTGAAGCTCAAGGCTGGCGTCACATACGCATTGGGTTGCTGCTCGTGGGGCAGGGCGATGTTCAGGGCCACCGACAAGGCGCCCACCTCTGACGCTCCCCGGTTGGCCGCTTCCATGATGCCGGGGCCGCCGCCCGTGCAGATGAACAGCTGTTCATGCTGGGGCAAACAAGCGCAGGAGCGGGCCACCATTTGGGCAAAAATCCGGGCATTTTCATAATGCTCGGCATTGCGCACCAAGGCTTGCGCCTTCGCAATCGCCTGGGCTTGGCCCGTTTCAAGCGCGTCTTTCAGGCTGGCCGCAGCGCTTTGTCGATCAACAAAACGGGCGCTGCCAAAGACCACCACCGTGTGCGCGATGCCGGCCTCGGCCTGGGCCAGATCAGGCTTGAGCATTTCCAGCTGGAAGCGGATGCCACGGGTTTCCCGGCGCAACAAAAATTCCGGATCGGCAAACGCCAAGCGGTGAGCCTGCGGCTGCAGCCAATCGCTGGCGGGGGACTCGTTTTGCAAATCCGCCCAAGCATGGGCCAAGGTGGCGTCTTGAAGGTTTGGTTTCTTGTGCATGCGTCCATTGTGCATGGGCCATGAAAAAAGCCCCTTGCGGGGCTTTGTGCAGGTCTTGATCGGCGGATCAGACGCGCTTGCGGTATTCGCCAGTGCGGGTGTCGATCTCGATCTTGTCGCCTTGGCTCACGAACAAAGGCACGGGCACTTCCATGCCGGTGGCAATTTTGGCGGGCTTGAGCACTTTGCCTGAGGTGTCGCCTTTGACAGCGGGCTCGGTCCAGGTGATCTCGCGCACCACGCTGGTGGGCAATTCCACCGAGATGGCTTTCTCGTTGTAGAACACCACTTCGAGTTCCATGCCGTCTTCCAGGTAGTTCAAAGCGTCACCCATGTTGGTGGCTTCGACTTCGTACTGGTTGAAATCGGTGTCCATGCAAACGTACATGGGGTCAGCGAAGTAAGAGTAGGTGCAGTCCTTCTTGTCCAGAATGACTTGGTCCATTTTGTCGTCGGCGCGGAACACGACTTCGGTGCCGAAGTTGGCGATCAGGCTTTTGAGCTTCATGCGCACGGTCGAGGAGCCGCGGCCACCGCGTTGGTATTCGGTGCGCAGGACGACCATGGGGTCTTTGCCGTGCATGATGACGTTGCCGACGCGGATTTCTTGAGCGGTTTTCATAGGAATAGAGTCTGAAATGAAAGGGGGTGGCTTGAAGCCAAGCCCATTATTCTAACCTGCGGGGCTTGCTTTTCGGCCGAAGGTGCCCGTGAGCGCGCAGTCCCGCCCATTCGCGTTCATTCCCTTGCAGTCAGGCCATGGGCCAAAGCGCCCAAAACAATGCCGCCCAAGGCCCACAAAATGTCCGTATTGCCCGTGCCCAAGGCCGCGATGGCGGGGCCGGGGCACACGCCAGACAATCCCCAGCCCACGCCAAAAATGGCCGAGCCGATCACGGTTTGGCGGTTCCAGCTGGCCGCTTGTGTCAAGAACTGACCACCCAGCAGGGGGCGGCTGAACCAGCGCGGAAAACCTTTGTAAGCCAACATCGCCAGGCCCGCTGCGCCGCCCATGACCAACATCAGGCCCCAGTCTTGAAAGCGCAAAAAGCCCAAAACTACATCAGGCTGCACCATGGTGGCCAGCGACAGGCCAAAGCCAAACAAGGCACCAGCCACGAGGGTGACCAGTGCTTTGGGCAAGGAGAGGGTGTGGGGATTCATGTTGTTCATGCCAGGCCTTTCGTGACGATGGCCATGAGGTTGGCGGTCATGAAGGCGGTGGCCATGAAGGTCAGCACCGCGCCGAGCGAAGGCAGCTGCAGCGAGCCGAGGCCACAAATGCCGTGGCCGGAGGTGCAGCCATTTCCCAAGCGGGCACCGTAGCCCACCAAAAAGCCGCCCACCAGCAGCTGCCAGGCGGGCACGCTGGTGTGCTGCGCCTCCCCGCCCGCCAACGCAAAGCGCCAAACCAGCGCCCCCAGCACCACGCCCAGCGCGTAGACCAGGCGCCAGTGGCGGGTGTTGATGAAACGGGCTTGCTGAAAAAACGCCCGTTGGGAGACAAAAGACCAGCTGCTGGAAAAGACGGAACTCATGCCGCCCACCCAGCCGTTGAACAAATACAGCAGCGCCACGCCAGCGCCAATCATGAGGCCGCCCAGCAGGTAGTGCTGCCAGCCCAAGGGGAAAAGGGTGTCGATCAGAGTCATGGGTCGGGATTATCAAGGAGGAAGTGAGCTTGTTTTGTGGGTTCAGCCATGACCCGGACAGGTTTGCGCGATTGAGCCGGTCAAGAACCCGGTCATTCTGTTGCGGCGGTGTTTGCCAAATGCACCAGCAATTGCGGCACCAAGTGGTCATGCGCCATTTGCTTTTGCCTTACCGTTTGCGTGCAAGCCGTCCAGCCGGACAGTTGGCTGGCATCGAGCACCGGCCATCGACTTTCTTGCACCCCATTCCAAACCCGATGCGCTTGCCGCAGGCTATCCGGCGCTTGCATCCAGTCCAAAAAGGCCTCCAGCTTGGCATGGTGGGCGTTGTCGTCCTGCGGGTAGATGTGCCAGACGAAGGGCTGGCCGGCCCACAGCGCCCGCACCAGCGAGTCTTCGCCGCGCACGAAATTCAAGTCGCAGGCCCAGAGCATCTGGTCAAAGCCGTCTTGGTCGGTATAGGGCAGGGCGCTCCAGCTCGGTTGTTCATCCATGCCCTTGAGCGCTTGGCGCACCGCCGCCAGTGGGCGGCCGGGGGTGACCAGCAGGTGGTGGGGTGTGCCCACGAGTTGCCTCAACAAGAGGGACAGGGCGGCGGGTTCGTAGCAGAACAGACTGATCAGCAGGCCGCCCGGAGCGAGCTTGGGGGCATGTTGCGCACGCCAGGCCGTGCGGTCAAAGTTTTGCTGGCGCTCCAGCAGATCGGTTTCCCGCAGCAGGCCGCCCGTGTCGGGCGTGAAGCCGGGGTAAAAGAAGGTTTTGGTCCAGCCCTTGGCCGGGCCGCTCATGATGGGTGAGGGCAGCTGGTGCATGCGGGGCACCCAGTCTTCGGCACTCAGGTATTCGAGGTTGATCCACCGGGGTTGTTGCGCTCGGGTGGCCGCACCGTGCGCCACAAAGGCTTCGGGGATGTCGCAGCCAAAGGCTTCGACCCAGACGTCTGCCGGGGGCAGGGCTTGCAGGGTGCTGGCCTGGCAGGCAGCGGCCCAGGGGTGAACCTCAATCCCCGGTTCCTGGTGCGCGGTGGGCGCCATCCAGGCGAGGGCCGAGGCGTCGTCCACCCACAGGCGCACGCGCTGGCCGGCGTCGCGCAGCTGGCGCGTCAGGCGCCAGCACACGCCCAGGTCGCCGTGGTTGTCGATGACGGTGCAGAAGATGTCCCAGATGGGGCCAGATGGTGTGTGCGGCGGCATGCGCCGATTGTCGCTGGAGATGTCACCGACTTTTTTTCACTGACAATAGCCGCCATGTCGCACACCCATGATGAAGCCCTGCTCGCGCAAGTTGCCGCGCTGCCCGCCTTGCCGGGGGTTTACCGCTACTTTGATGCGCAGGAGCAGCTTCTTTACGTGGGCAAGGCGCTGAACCTCAAGCGCCGGGTGTCGAGTTACTTCCAGAAGGACCACGGCGGCACCCGCATTGGCCACATGGTCGGCAAGATCACGCGCATGGAGACCACCGTGGTGCGCTCCGAGGCCGAGGCGCTGCTGCTGGAAAACAACCTCATCAAGACGCTGCACCCGCGCTTCAACATCCTGTTCAGGGACGACAAAAGTTACCCCTACCTCAAGCTCACGGGCAACGGTCGCGTGGCGCTGCCCGCCGTGGTCAAGACGCCCGAGGCCCAGCATTACCCGCGTGTGGCCTATTACCGGGGCAGCGTGGAGAAAAAGCACCGTTACTTCGGGCCGTTCCCCAGCGCATGGGCGGTCAAGGAGTCGATCCAGCTGATCCAAAAGGTGTTCAGGCTGCGCACCTGTGAAGACACCGTGTTTGCCAACCGCACACGGCCTTGCTTGCTGTTTCAGATCAAGCGTTGCTCGGGGCCGTGTGTGAACCTGATCAGCCCCGAAGACTACAAGGCCGATGTGCAGCTTGCCGAGCAGTTCTTGCGTGGCGAGACCCAGGCGTTGATGCAAGAGATGGAAGCGCGGATGATGGCCCACGCCGAGCGCCTGGAGTTTGAGCAGGCCGCCGAGGTGCGCAACCAGCTGACGGCCTTGTCGCGGGTCTTGCACCAACAGTCGGTGGACACGGCGGTGGACACCGATGCCGACATCTTGGTGGCCAAAGTGCAGGGTGGCCGCGCCTGTGTGAACCTGGCCATGGTGCGGGGCGGGCGGCATTTGGGTGACCGGCCTTATTTCCCGGTGCACGTTCAGGACGCGCAGGACCTCTTGGGTCTGGAGGAGGGTGATGGGGACAGTGAGCTCAAGCGCCCGGTTGAGGTGCAGGTGCTGGAAGCCTTTTTGGCGCAGCACTACATTGGCGTGCCCGTGCCGCCGCTGTTGATTTTGAGTGCGGCTGTGGACAAGGTGCTGATTGACGCGCTGTCGGCCCAGTCGGGCGTGAAGATCAGCACCGTGACGCAGCCGCGCGAACACCGCCGTGTGTGGCTGGAGATGGCCGAGAAAAACGCCGATCTGCAACTGGCCCGATTGCTGGCCGAAGAGGGCTCTCAGCAAGCCCGCACCCGGGCCTTGGCCGAAGCCTTGGATCTGGCACCCGATGACCTGGACCAGCTGCACATCGAGTGCTTTGACATTTCGCACACGGCGGGCGAGAACACCCAGGCCTCGTGCGTGGTGTTCCGCCAGCACAAGATGCAAAGCGGCGATTACCGCCGCTACAACATCGAGGGCATCACCCCCGGAGACGATTACGCCGCCATGCGCCAGGTGCTGATGCGCCGCTACGGCAAATTGGCCGAAGCCTTGCGGTCGGGCGAGGGCACGGCCAAATTGCCGGACTTGGTGCTGATCGACGGTGGCAAAGGCCAGGTGAGCATGGCGCGTGAGGTGTTCACGGATTTGGGACTGGACCTCTCACGCATTGTGGGTGTCGAAAAAGGCGAGGGCCGCAAGGTGGGCTTGGAGGAGCTGGTGTTTGCCGATGGCCGCGAAAAGGTCTATTTGGGCAAGGACTCGGCCGCGCTCATGTTGGTGGCCCAGATTCGCGATGAAGCGCACCGTTTTGCCATCACCGGCATGCGGGCACAGCGCGCCAAGGTGCGCATGGGCGGCAGCAAGATCGAGGAAATTCCCGGAATCGGTCCACGCAAACGGGCCAAACTGCTGCAGCGTTTTGGCGGTGTGCGCGGTGTTGAAAGTGCCAGTGTGGAAGACTTGCTGGGTGTGGACGGCATTTCCAGGGACTTGGCCGAGGCCATTTACAACGCCCTGCACTGAAACCGGCTGGCAGGCGCGCCGCCCTCGCCATGAAATTGCAAGCGCAGACCTCGACCCATCGCTCCGGGGTGGGGCTGCGACAGCGTCAACCCACAGCCATGTGCTTGGTGCACAATGAGCCCATGTTTTTCACCATTCCCACCATCATGACCTGGACGCGCATCGTCGCGATCCCCTTGATCATTGGCGTGTATTACCTGCAAAGCCTGACGGTGGAAACGCAAAACACCATCGCCACCGTGATGTTTGTGCTGTTTGCCTTCACCGATTGGCTCGATGGCTTTTTGGCCCGAAAACTCAACCAAACATCGGCTTTTGGCGCTTTCTTGGACCCGGTGGCCGACAAGTTTTTGGTGTGCGCAGCGCTGCTGATTTTGGTGCACATGAACCGGGTGCATGTGCTGATTGCCTTGGTCATCATTGGCCGTGAGATTGCCATTTCTTCTTTGCGCGAATGGATGGCACAAATTGGCGCGGGCAAGAGTGTGGCGGTGCACATGGTGGGCAAGCTCAAAACCACCGTGCAAATGGTGGCGATTCCTTTCTTGCTCTATGACGGCATGTTGTTCGGCCTGATCGACACCCGTGATTGGGGCGCTGTCTTGATCCTGATCGCCGCCGTGTTGACCATCTGGTCCATGGTGTACTACATGCAAAAGGCTTTGCCCGAGATTCGAGCCCGGGTGAAATGACCGGCCTGCGTTCGTCTGACGCTTGGGTCAAGGCAACACCCGTGGTGTTTGTGTTGATTTGGGCCACGGGATTCATCGTCGCCCGTTTTGGCATGCCCCATGCCCCCCCTTTGTCTTTTTTATCGATGCGATACGCCTTGTCGATCGCCTGCTTTGGGGTTTGGATTGTGCTGGCCAAGGTGGCTTGGCCGCAAAGTCGCCAGCAATTCCTGCATCTATCGGTCACGGGCATCTTGATGCACGCAGGCTATCTGGGCGGCGTGTGGGTGGCCGTCAAGGCGGGCATGGGCTCTGGCTTGTCGTCTTTGGTGGTGGGGTTTCAACCCGTTTTGACCGCCATTTGGCTCTCGTACAGCTTGCGCGGCACGGACCAGCCCGGCATCTCGCGCAGGCAGTGGCTCGGTTTGTGTCTGGGTTTTGTCGGCTTGCTCATGGTGGTTTGGCGCAAATTGACTTTGGGCACAGCCCTGGACCATGTCACGCCTGCCAACATGGCCTTTGCCGTGACCGCGCTGCTCAGCATCACCGTGGGCACCCTCTACCAGAAGCGTTTTGTGCAAGCCTGCGATGTGCGCTCGGCCAATACCGTGCAATTGTTCGCCGCTTTGGTGGTCACCTTGCCCCTGGCACTGATGGAGACCGAATCGATGCGTTGGAATGCCGAATTGGTGGGGGCCATGGCCTGGTCGGTCCTCGGCTTGACCTTGGGTGGCAGTTCACTGCTGTACCTGCTGATCCAGCGAGGCGCGGCCGCTTCGGTCACCAGCCTCATGTATTTGGTGCCCCCCACCACGGCCATGATGGCTTGGTTTTTGTTTGATGAATCCATCACCCTGGCCACCCTTTTGGGCACCGCCCTCACGGCTTGGGGCGTGAGTTGGGTGGTTAGGCCTTCCCGCGCCCGATGACTTGGGCTTCGCTTTGTTGCTAAGCTTTCGTTTTTTTCGTCCTGTCCCTTTGTTTCACCGATTCAGAAAGTACCCCGTATGAGCAAGCACCGCATCGCTGTCATCCCCGGAGATGGCATTGGCCAAGAAGTCATGCCCGAAGGTTTGCGGGTGATGGATGCAGCAGCCCGCAAGTTCGGCATTGATTTGCACTTTGACCATTTCGACTTTTCCAGCTGGGATTACTGCGAAAAGCACGGCCAAATGCTGCCCGACAACTGGAAAGACCAGATCGGTGGCCATGACGCCCTGTACTTTGGTGCTGTTGGTTGGCCCGAAAAAATTGCTGACCATGTGTCTTTGTGGGGGTCTTTGCTCTTGTTTCGCCGCGAGTTTGACCAGTACATCAACTTGCGCCCAGCGCGCCTGATGCCCGGCATCATCGCGCCCGTGGTGCGGCGTGATGGCAGCGCGCGCCAGCCTGGCGAGATCGACATGTACATCGTGCGTGAAAACACCGAAGGTGAATACTCCAGCGTGGGCGGCCGCATGTTCCCCGGCACCGAGCGCGAAATCGTGATGCAAGAATCCATCATGACCCGCATTGGCGTCGACCGTGTGCTCAAGTTCGCTTTCGAGTTGGCCCAGTCCCGCCCCAAAAAACACCTGACCAGTGCCACCAAATCCAACGGCATTGCCATCACCATGCCTTATTGGGATGAGCGCGTGGCCGAGATGGCCAAGGCCTACCCGGGCGTGCACGTCGACAAGTTCCACATCGACATCTTGACCGCGCACTTTGTGCAGCGCCCCGACTTTTTCGATGTGGTGGTGGCCAGCAACCTGTTTGGTGACATCTTGAGTGACCTGGGCCCGGCTTGCACGGGGACCATTGGCATCGCGCCCAGCGCCAACCTGAACCCGGACCGCAAATTCCCATCCTTGTTTGAGCCCGTGCACGGATCGGCACCCGACATCGCAGGCAAGGGCATTGCCAACCCCATTGGTCAAATTTGGTGTGGCGCGATGATGTTGGAGTTTTTGGGCCACAAACCAGCGCATGACGCCGTATTGGCCGCCATTGAGAAAGTACTGGCTGCAGGATCAGACGCGCCTCGCACGCCTGATTTGGGCGGGACTGCCAAAACGGCAGATGTCGGCAAAGCCATTGCCCAAGCACTCTGAGCGTTCGCAAAGCCCATGCAAAGGCTGCGGCGTCGTGTATTTAGCAGTGTGCCGCCTGTTTTGTGGACCATTCAAGGATAAAATTGGCACCCGTTGGGCAGAGCCTTTGTGGGCTTTTCCCCTCCTGCATGGCCTGTGACCCACAACAAGGCCCTGTTGAACAAGGCGGTTTTGACCCTTTGCACCTTGTCGGTGCGATTAAAATCAAGATTGCCCAAATTTCAGAGCCTCATCTTGTATCTTCCTGATGCGGTTTTGAATTGAAGATTTTTTATGTGGGGCGCTTAGCTCAGTTGGTAGAGCGGCTCCTTTACACGGAGTAGGTCGGCGGTTCGAGACCGTCAGCGCCCACCACCACATACAAACCAAGGCGAACCCCTGTGTTCGCCTTTTTTGTTGATTACACGAGACTTCAAACATGTTTGATTCGATTCGCAACAACTCCAAAATTTTGATGGGCTTGTTGTTCTTGCTGGTGATCCCCTCGTTTGTGCTGTTCGGCATTGAAGGCTACAGCCAGTTTGAGGACAAGGGCGCTGTGGTCGCCCGAGTCGATGGCAACAAGATCACCCAGTCAGAGTGGGACGCAGCCCACCAGCAAGAGGTGGATCGCATTCGCGCCTCTGTCCCGAACATCGATCCCAAAATGTTGGACTCGGCAGAGGCCCGCTACGCCACGCTGGACAAATTGGTGAATGACCGTTTGATCGCTTTGGCCTCTGAAAAGCAATTGCTGGTCACCAGCGACCAGCGATTGGCGCGTTATCTCCAGCAAGACCCGTCTATTGCCAGTTTGCGCGGCGCCGACGGCAAGTTGGACATGGAGCGCTACCGCCAGTTGGCCGCCAGCCAAGGCATGACGCCTGAAATGCTCGAAGCCCGTGTCCGCCGTGATTTGTCGAACCAGCAGGTCTTGGCGGGTTTGCAGGCTTCCGCTTTCGCCACCCAAAAACAAACCGACACGGCCTTGGACGCCTACCTGCAACGCCGCGATGTGCAAGTCAAGCGTTGGTCAGCCGCTGACTTCGCCGCCAAAGTGGTGGTGACCGATGCCGATTTGGAGCGCTATTACAAAGACAATTCAGAGCGTTTCCGCTCTGTGGAAAATGCGGATGTGGAATTCCTGGTCTTGGATTTGCCCACCCTGCAGTCACGCATCGAATTGCCCGAGCAAGACCTGAAAACCTATTACGAGCAAAACCTCCAGCGCCTGTCTGGCCAAGAACAACGCCGTGCCAGCCACATCTTGGTCAATGCCGCCAAAGACTTGCCGGACGCCGACAAAGCCAAAGCTCGGGCCAAAGCCGATGAATTGTTGGCCGCCGTGCGCAAAGCCCCCAAATCTTTTGCCGAAGTGGCGCGCAAAAACTCCGATGACACGGGCTCCGCACAAAATGGCGGTGACCTTGACTTTTTCGCCCGAGGCGCCATGGTCAAGCCCTTTGAGGACGCGGCTTTCGCACTGAAAAAGGGCGAAATCAGTGACATCGTGACCTCGGATTTTGGTTTTCACATCATCCTTTTGACCGATGTGAAGCAGCCGCCTGTGCCGACGTTTGAATCGATGCGCCCTCAGCTGCAAGCCGATTTGCGCAAGCAACAGGCGCAACGCCAGTTCGCCGAATTGGCCGAGACCTTCAGCAACAGCGTGTACGAGCAATCTGACAGCTTGACACCCGTGGCCGAGCGCTTGAAATTGACCCTCCAAAAAGCACAAGGCCTGACCCGCACGCCAGTTCCCGGTGCCCAAGGCGTTTTGAACAACCCGAAATTGCTGCAAGCCATTTTTTCGGAAGATGCCGTGGCCAAGCGTCGCAATACAGCCGCGGTTGAAGTCGCTTCCAACACCTTGGTGTCCGCTCGGATCGTCACGCACCGTCCCGCCACCGTGCGCGCTTTTGACGAGGTGAAAGCCGAAGTGCGCGGGCGCTGGGTTCAGGACCAATCGGCGGCGCTCGCGAAAGCCGAGGGCCAGGCCAGTTTGACCGCCTGGAAGTCGTCACCAGCGCAGGCCGCTTTGGGTGAGCCGCTGACCGTTTCGCGCGATCAAGCCGCTGCACAGCCGGCTGCCGTGGTGGATGCAGCCCTTCGTGCTGACCCCGCCAAACTGCCTGCTTTGGTGGGCGTGGATTTGGGGGGGCAAGGCTACGCCGTGGTTCGGGTGAACAAAATTGTGTCTCGCCCAGAGCCCAATGCCCAACAAGCAGAACAAAGCCGCACCCAATTTGCCCGCCTGTGGTCGCAGGCGGAGTCTCAAGCTTATTTGGCGAGCCTGAAGGCCCAATTCAAAGTCCAAATGCTGGCTCAAAAACCCAAAAACTTGGGTGATGCCGCTTCCGAAAAACCCTGAGTCTCGGGCTATAATATCGACCTACGGTGGCTGTAGCTCAGTTGGTAGAGTCCAGGATTGTGATTCCTGTTGTCGTGGGTTCGAGCCCCATCAGCCACCCCAAAATCCTGAAAGCCCTTCCGATGCCGGAAGGGCTTTTTTGTTTGTGTGTCACTTTGTTTGTGTGCCCACGTTGTCCCTGCTTGATCACCGTTTACACCCTGTTTATCCACAGGTTTATCCCGTGACTCACGGGGGCGCAGGGGCTAACATTGCTGTTTCGTTTGCCGGTACACCATGTCTGCTGTTTTCTCCCCCCATCTGAGCGAATTTCCCGCTGACTATTCCTCTGACAGTCAAATTGCCAAGTTGCGTGTGCCACCGCATTCGATTGAAGCCGAGTCGAGCGTGTTGGGGGGCTTGCTGCTGGACAACAGCGCTTGGGACCGTGTGGGCGATTTGCTGGTGGATACAGACTTTTACCGCCATGAGCACAAGTTGATTTATGCCGCCATTGGGGCCTTGATCAACACTTCCAAGCCTGCTGACGTGATCACCGTGAGTGAGCAGTTGCAAAACCAGGGCAAAACGGCCGAGATGGGGGGGCTGGGCTACTTGAACTCCTTGGCGCAATACGTGCCCAGCGCCAGCAACATCCGCCGCTACGCCGAGATCGTGCGTGAGCGCTCGATCTTGCGCAAGTTGGTGTCCGCCAGCGACGAAATCGCCACCAATGCTTTCAACCCGCAAGGCAAGGCGATTGACCGCATCTTGGATGAGGCGGAGCAAAAAATCTTCAACATCGGTGAAGAAGGCTCGCGCATGAAGCAGGGCTTTCAGTCGATGGACACGCTGGTGGTGGAACTTCTGGACCGCGTTCAAGAGATGGCCGACAACCCCAATGAAGTCACGGGGGTGCCGACCGGCTTTTACGATTTGGACCGCATGACTTCTGGTTTGCAAGCGGGAGACTTGGTGGTGCTGGCCGCGCGTCCATCGATGGGCAAAACCGCTTTTGCGATCAACATCGCCGAGCATGTGGCCTTGAACGAGGGACTGCCTGTGGCGGTGTTCTCGATGGAAATGGGCGCATCCCAATTGGCGGTGCGTGTGGTGGGTTCCATTGGTCGGATCGATCAAGGCCATCTGCGCACGGGCAAACTCAGCGACGAGGAATGGCCACGCTTGACCGAAGCCATTGAAAAGCTGCGCACCGTGTCTTTGCACATCGATGAAACACCTGGCCTCACGCCATCCGAGCTGCGTGCCAATGCCCGTCGTTTGTCTCGCCAGTGCGGCAAGTTGGGCCTGATCGTGGTCGACTATTTGCAGTTGATGAGTGGCTCGGGTGGCTCAGGGGGCGACAACCGCGCCACCGAGTTGGGCGAAATTTCGCGGGGCCTGAAGATGCTGGCCAAAGAACTCCAATGCCCTGTCATTGCGCTGTCCCAGCTCAACCGAAGCGTGGAGCAACGCACCGACAAACGCCCCATGATGAGTGACTTGCGGGAGTCGGGCGCCATCGAGCAGGACGCCGACATCATCATGTTCATTTACCGCGACGATTACTACAACAAGGATTCCAAAGATCCAGGTGTGGCCGAAATCATCATCGGCAAACAACGAAACGGCCCCACAGGCACGGTCCGTTTGACCTTCCTGAAGAACCTGACGCGTTTCGAGAGTTTGGCGTCGGGTCTGAGCGACGATTACTGAGACCCGGCAGCCCCTCTTGGCAGACGTTCAGAGGGCGTCGCTGGCAAAGTCGGCCAAACGCGAACGCTCGCCACGGGCCAAGGTGATGTGGCCGCCATGCGCCCAGCCTTTGAATCGGTCCACCGCATAGGTCAAGCCCGAAGATCCTTCGGTCAAATACGGCGTGTCAATTTGGGCCAAATTGCCCATGCAAATGATTTTGGTGCCCGGGCCAGCGCGGGTGATCAGGGTTTTCATTTGCTTGGGCGTCAGGTTCTGGGCCTCGTCGATGATCACGTACTTGTTCATGAAGGTGCGCCCGCGCATGAAGTTCATGCTCTTGATCTTGATGCGGCTCTTGATCAGCTCGTTGGTGGCTGCGCGCCCCCACTCACCGGAGTTGCCGCCATCGCCCTTGGCCAGAAACTCCAAGTTGTCGTCCAGTGCGCCCATCCAGGGGCCCATCTTTTCTTCCTCGGTGCCAGGCAAAAAGCCAATGTCTTCGCCCACGCTCACCGTGGCGCGGGTCATGATGATCTCGGTGTAACGGCGGTCGTCCAGCACTTGGGTCAAACCCGCTGCCAGGGCCATGAGGGTTTTGCCCGTGCCCGCGGTCCCTGCCAAAGTCACGAAATCGATGTCTGGGTCGGTGAGCAAATTGACGGCGAAATTTTGCTCGCGGTTGCGTGCGGTCACGCCCCACACCGCATTTTTTTGATGGCCGAAATCTTTCAGGGTCCGCAAGACAGCCGTTTTGCCACGGATTTCAGTCACCCGTGCGTACAAACTCGGCTCGCCCGGTGCTTCGAAATACACAAACTGGTTGATGAACAAGCTGGGCAGGATGGGGCCAGAGATTCTGTAAAACGTGTGCGTGCCTTGTTGCCAACTTTCCACCGTTTTGCCGTTTTTGACCCAAAAATCGGCGGGCAGTGCCAAAGAGCCCGGGTACAGCAAATCGCCGTCTTCCAGGGTTTTGTCGTTCTGGTAGTCCTCGGCTTGCAGACCCAAGGCGCGGGCCTTGACGCGCATGTTGATGTCCTTGGACACCAGAACCACTTCGCGGGGGGCATGCATCTGCCCCAGCGCTTTGACAACGCCCAAAATTTGGTTGTCGGCCTTGCCTTGGGGCAGTGCCAAAGGCAGGCTCAAGTCGAGTGCTTGGGTTTGGAAAAACAACTGGCCTGTGGCGTCCGAGTGGCCTGTCACGCTCAACGGCGAGCCTTGGCTCAGGTCTTGCCCTTGTCCTGCCGCCAAAACGTCCAGTGAACGGCTGGCTTGGCGGGCATTGCGCGCCACTTCGGTCATGCCTTTTTTGTGACCATCGAGCTCTTCGAGCACGATCATCGGCAAGAAAACATCGTGCTCTTCAAAGCGAAACAGACTCATGGGGTCGTGCATGAGGACGTTGGTGTCCAACACGAAGAGTTTCTTGGGACCGTTTTTGCGTGGCGTACGTGTTGCCTTGCTGGAGCCAGATGCCGATTTGGGCGCTGCGCTCGCTTGTTCCGGGGCCAGTAGGCTGCTGGTTTGCCGCTCTGTGCGCGGGGCCGTGGCTGCAGGTTTGCGTGCGCGGGGGGGGCGTGGGCTGTCCTGGGTGCGGACGGGCAATGCGGCCTCTTCTGGGCCCGTGGTCGCCTTGGCGGCCTTGGTTTCGACCTGAATCAGCGGCTGGGCATTTTCATCCTCCGCACCAGATGCAGCAAAAGCGGCTTGCGTCAAACGGCTGGCACGTTGAGTGGGAGCGGGTGGCAGTGGCATGGGCAATGGTCTCTCGATGGATAAACGATTCAGAAATCAAAAAATAAAAAGCCGCCTGGGTCACCAGGCGGCTTTTCATAGAGAGGGCTGATTTTCAGCGGCATGAATTCATTATGCACCAGCCAAAAGTCAGAACCGAGACAAGGGCATCAGGCCACTGCAGCGGCTTTTTTCAGGTCTTTAACGGCTTTGAGGACTTCTTCCACATGGCCTGGCACTTTCAGGCCGCGCCACTCTTGTTTCAGGGTCCCATCCGCGCCCACCAAAAAGGTGCTGCGTTCGATGCCTTTGACTTTTTTGCCGTACATGATCTTGTTTTTGACCACGCCAAACATGTGGCACATTTTTTCTTCGGTGTCAGCGATCAACTCGAAGGGCAATTCCAGCTTGCCTTTGAAGTCATCGTGCGATTTCATGTTGTCACGCGAGACACCCAACACCAGTGCGCCGGCTTTCACAAAGTCTTTGTATTTGTCACGGAACTGCATGGCTTCGGTGGTGCAGCCGGGGGTGTTGTCTTTGGGGTAGAAGAACAAAACCACGGGTTGGCCGAGGTGAGAAACGTTGGAAACTTTCAGGCCGCTGGTCGCGTTGGCTTCAAATTCGGGGAGGGGTTTGTTAAGAACGATCGCCATAAAACTTTGAACTCGCTTGACAGGTGGAGCGCTGTCGACTTGCACGGTCGACTGGAACGCTAAAGGCCTTGGGCCTCGGCAACTCTAGATTTTACTCTGAATGCAAGGCCAAAGACTGATCAGTCCTTCTCATGACCCATTTGTCGCTCTGATTCATGCTTCAAGCTTCCAGCAGCAAGGCGACCACAACCTTGCGGCCTTCACTGGCCAAAATGTTGTAAGTGCGGCAGGCGGCAGGCGTGTCCATGGTCTCCATCCCGATGCCTCGTTGGATCAAAGGGGCGAACCAAGCCGCTTGTGGAAAGCGCAAGCGCTGGCCACTGCCGAACAAGACCAATTCCGCACCACTTTGGGCCAAAATTTCAAAATCCAGGGGGCTCAGGTCTTCAAAGCGCGCCGCATCCCACACTTGCGGGGTCGCGCCAGCCAAGCTGCTGACGATCAAAGAGCTGGTGAAGCGCTGTCCATTGACCTCGATCCAGCCTGGCCCATAGGCGTTGATGGTCAGGCTATTGGATTTGTCGGGTTGTAATTTCATGACGATGAGTTTGAAGGCTTGGCCTTGCCAGCGGAACAATAGAGGCGAACCTCTGGAATTTTGGGCCGGAACAGCCTTGAAATGTGGTCAAATTATAGGTTTTCTCTTTCTTGAAACTCCTTTTGGAGGCACTTTGAAGCCTATTCAAAAATCAGCCAAGCTCGCCAACGTTTGTTATGACATTCGCGGCCCGATCATGGACCGCGCGCGTCAAATGGAAGAAGACGGCCAGAAAATCATCAAATTGAACATCGGAAACCTGGCGGTTTTTGGCTTTGATGCCCCTGAGGAAATTCAGCAGGACATGATCCGCAACCTGCCCAACTCGGCGGGTTACTCGGACAGCAAAGGCATTTTTGCGGCCCGTAAAGCCGTGATGCACGAAACCCAAAAGCAGGGTATTTTGGGCGTCACGCTGGACGACATTTACTTGGGCAACGGTGCCAGCGAGTTGATCGTCATGGCGACCAATGGCTTGCTCGACAACGGCGACGAGTTGCTTTTGCCTTCCCCCGATTACCCCCTTTGGACGGCGGCGGCGAGTTTGTCGGGCGGCACGCCTGTGCATTACCGCTGCGACGAAGCCCATGGCTGGATGCCCGATTTGGCCGATATCCGCGCCAAAGTGACCCCTCGCACCAAAGGCATTGTGGTCATCAACCCCAACAACCCCACCGGTGCTTTGTATTCGGATGAGTTGCTCAAGGGCATTGTGGCCATTGCCCGTGAACACGGTTTGGTGATCTTTGCCGATGAGGTGTATGACAAGGTTCTGTACGACGGCGTCAAACACACGCCTTTAGGCAGTTTGTCGCAAGATGTGCTGACCCTGACTTTCAACTCTTTGTCCAAGAGCTACCGCTCGTGCGGTTACCGTGCGGGCTGGATGGTGATCTCGGGCGACAAAAAAAGAGCGCGTGATTACATCGAAGGCTTGAACATGCTCTCGAACATGCGCTTGTGTGCGAACGTGCCGGGCCAATGGGCCATTCAAACGGCCTTGGGTGGTCACCAGAGCATCAACGAATTGGTGGGTGAGGGTGGACGGTTGCGCAAGCAGCGCGATCTGGCCTACCAGTTGATCACCGCGATTCCCGGTGTCAGCTGCGTCAAGCCGCGTGCTGCGCTGTACATGTTTCCTAAGCTCGATCCCCAGATTTACCCTGTGCAGGATGACCAGGATTTCTTTTTGCAACTGCTGGAAGAAACCAAAGTCATGTTGGTGCAGGGCACGGGTTTCAACTGGCCCGATCCGGATCACTTTCGCATTGTGTTTTTGCCGCATGAAGACGATTTGCGCGAAGCGATTGCGCGCGTGGCGCGCTTCTTGGAAGGCGCTCGTCAACGCTTTGGCACCGACGCCTTGGTGGCCTGAATTCAATCCTTGCCTGAGCCATTCGGGCGCACAGCAGTAAAGAAGATAAAAATGAAACCGATCAAAGTGGGCCTTTTGGGCATGGGCACTGTGGGCAGCGGCACTTTCAATGTGCTCAAGCGCAATCAAGAGGAAATCCAGCGCCGTGCAGGTCGTGGCATTGAGATCAGCATGGTGGCCGACTTGGACGTTGCGCGCGCCCAAGCTCTGGTGGGTGAGGGCGTTCAGGTGGTGGGCGATGCCCGCGCTGTGATTGCCAACCCCGAGATCGACATCGTGATCGAGCTGATCGGTGGTTATGGCATTGCCAAAGCCTTGGTCATGGAAGCCATTGCTGCAGGCAAACATGTGGTCACAGCCAACAAAGCGCTGCTGGCTGTCCACGGGACCGAGATTTTTGCGGCGGCGCAAGCCAAGGGCGTGATGGTGGCTTTTGAAGCGGCCGTGGCCGGGGGCATCCCGATCATCAAGGCGCTGCGTGAGGGCCTGACGGCCAACAGCATTCAGTGGGTGGCGGGCATCATCAACGGCACTACCAACTTCATCTTGTCGGAGATGCGCGACAAGGGTCTGGACTTTGGTGTGGTGCTCAAGGAGGCCCAGAGCCTGGGTTATGCCGAGGCCGATCCGACCTTTGACATCGAAGGCGTGGACGCTGCACACAAGGTGACCTTGATGAGCGCGATCGCCTTTGGTATCCCTGTTCAGTTCGACAAGGCCTACGTCGAAGGCATCACCCAGCTGGGCGCGGCCGACATCAAGTACGCCGAGCAACTGGGCTACCGCATCAAGCTGCTTGGCATCACCAAGCGCACGTCGCATGGCATTGAGCTGCGTGTGCACCCCAGCCTGGTGCCAACCCAACGCCTGATTGCCAATGTCGAAGGCGCGATGAACGCGGTGATGGTGCAAGGCGACGCCGTGGGCACCACTTTGTATTACGGCAAAGGCGCAGGTTCCGAGCCCACCGCCAGCGCGGTGATCGCCGACTTGGTGGACATCACCCGTTTGCACACAGCCGACCCCCTCAACCGCGTGCCGCACTTGGCATTCCAACCCGGCGCCATGAGCAACTTGTCGGTGTTGCCGATGTCGGAGGTCGTGACCAGTTATTACCTGCGCCTGCGTGTGGCCGATCAAGCCGGCGTGCTGGCCAAGTTGACCGGTCTGCTGGCCGAAGCAGGCATCAGCATCGACGCCGTCTTGCAGCGCGAAGCCGATCAAGTCAGCCAGGCGGGTGAAAATCAAACCGATGTGATCATCTTGACCCACGATACCCGTGAAGGCACTTTGAACAACGTGCTGGCCCAAATGCAGGCCTTGCCCACGGTCATGGCGCCCATCGTGCGCATTCGCAAGGAAGAGTTGAACTGATGCGCTACCTGTCTACGCGTGGTCATGCTGACCGCAAACAATTTTGTGAAATCCTGCTTGAAGGCTTGGCCCCGGATGGTGGTTTGTACCTGCCCGAGCGCTACCCGCAGATCGATGCGACAGCCCTGAGCCGTTTGCGCAGTGTCTGGCAAAACCAAGGTTATGCGGACTTGGCTTTCGAGGTCTTGTCGCTCTACATTGACGACATTCCACGCGATGACCTGCAGGTCTTGTGTCGCAAGACCTACACGCCTGAAGTGTTTGGCACCAAAGAAATTGTCCCACTCAAGCCTTTGCAGACTTCGGGCCAAGCCCAGCCCGATTTGTATTTGGAAGCCCTGTCCAACGGCCCCACCTTGGCTTTCAAAGACATGGCCATGCAGTTGCTGGGCCATTTGTTTGAGTACGAACTGGCACGCCGAGGCGAAGAGCTGAACATTTTTGGCGCGACTTCCGGCGATACAGGCAGTGCGGCCGAATATGCCATGCGTGGCAAAAAGGGCGTGCGCGTCTTCATGACCAGCCCGAACGGCCGCATGAGTCCCTTCCAGCAGGCTCAGATGTTCAGTTTGCTCGACGACAACATCCACAACATCGCCATCGAAGGCGTGTTCGACGACTGCCAGGACATTGTCAAGGCGGTCTCCAACGATCTGGATTTCAAGCGCCAGTACAAAATTGGAACGGTGAACTCCATCAACTGGGCGCGTTTGTTGGCCCAGGTGGTGTACTACTTTGCGGGCTATTTCCAAGCCACCCAAAGCAATGACCAGAAGGTCAGCTTCACCGTGCCCAGTGGCAACTTCGGCAACGTCTGCGCCGGACACGTGGCCCGCATGATGGGTTTGCCGATTGACCGCTTGGTGGTCGCGACCAACGAGAACGATGTGCTCGACGAGTTCTTCCGCACGGGTATTTACCGCGTTCGCGGCACGGCCGACACGCACGAAACGTCAAGCCCCTCGATGGACATTTCCAAGGCTAGCAATTTCGAGCGGTTTGTGTTTGACCTGCTCGAGCGCGATGCCGCCACAACCAAAGCCATCTTTGGCGAAGGTTTGAGCCGCCACGGCTTCTTCGACTTGTCGGGTGACGCGCGTTTTCAGCAAGCGGCCACGACTTATGGTTTTGACAGTGGCCGCAGCACCCATGCCGACCGTCTGAATACCATCCAACAGGTCTTTGCCCACTACGGCGTGATGATCGACACCCACACGGCGGATGGCGTGAAGGTGGCCAAAGAGCATCTGAACCCGGCCGTGCCCATGGTGGTGCTCGAAACCGCTTTGCCCATCAAGTTCGCAGCCACCATCGTCGAAGCGCTGGGCCGACAGCCCGAGCGCCCACCGCAGTTTGAAGGCATTGAGTCTTTGCCCAAACGGGTGCAGGTCATGAAGGCGGATGTGAATTTGATCAAGGCTTACATCTCCCAGCACTGCGACTGAACAGCATGAGCCATCCCTCCCGCGCGCCCTTGATGTCACTGGACGATGCCTTGCAGGCCTTGTTGGCACATGTTCATCCTTTGACACGGTTTGACACCGTGGCCACTTTGGATGCCGATGGGCGCTTCTTGGCACAAGACGTGGTCTCCGCTTTGCAGGTGCCGGCTTTCGACAATTCCTCCATGGACGGTTACGCGGTGCGCAGCGCTGACATTGCGCAACCAGGAACCGAATTGACCGTGACCCAACGCATTGCGGCAGGCCACTTTGGCGAGGACTTGCTCACCGGACAAACGGCACGCATTTTCACCGGAGCGCCGCTTCCCCCGGGTGCCGATGCCATCGTGATGCAGGAGCAAACCGAGCCGGTCAGCGGGCAAGACGGCATGCGGGTACGGTTCTTGACCACCCCCAAGGTCGGTCAGTGGATTCGCCGCAGTGGCGAAGATGTCAGAGTCGGTGACACGGTGCTCCAGCGCGGCCAAAAACTCGGTCCAGCTCAATTGGGTTTGGCCGCGAGCTTGGGTCTGTCGCATGTGCAAGTCATGGCGCGCCCCAAAGTGGCCTTGTTTTCGACGGGTGACGAGTTGGTCATGCCTGGCGATGTGGCCCCAGGCGATATGCGACCCGGCGCCATTTACAACTCCAACCGATTTTTCTTGCGGGCTTTGTTGCAGCGAATGGGCTGCGAGGTGAGTGATCTGGGCATCGTTCCTGATCGCCGGGACGCGACAGTGGCCGCACTCCAATCGGCCGCTGAGCACCACGATTTGATCGTCACCAGCGGCGGTGTGTCGGTGGGTGAGGAAGACCATGTCAAACCCGCGGTGCAAACCTTGGGAGAATTGTCGCTGTGGCAGATTGCCATGAAACCCGGTAAACCCTTTGCCTATGGCCATGTGCGGCGTGAGTCCGTGGCGGGGGCAGCGCATTTTGTGGGCTTACCCGGTAACCCCGTCTCCAGCTTCATCACTTTCTTGCTTTTGGTCAAACCCTTGATCTTCGCGCTGCAAGGTGCCGTGGCTCAGCCTCCTGTGGCGTATCGCTTGCCAGCGCACTTCGATCTGCCCAAGGCCGACAAACGGCGTGAATTCCTGCGCGTGCGGCGCAACGCCCAAGGTGGCTTGGATTTGTTCCCGAACCAAAGCTCCGGTGTTCTAACCTCCGTGGTGTGGGGAGAGGGTGTGGTTGACAACCCGGCCGAGCAAACCATCACCCATGGCGATATGCTCAATTTTTGGTCCTTTTCGGATTGGCTGTCATGAAAATTCAGCTGCGTTATTTCGCTTCCTTGCGCGAAACCATCGGTGTGGGCAGCGAAACCATCGACACTTCGGCGGCCGATGTGGCGGCCCTGCGCCAACTGCTGATCGCACGCGGTGGCGCACACGCACAATGCCTGGCCCCCGGTTTGCCTGTCCGTGTGGCCGTCAACCAGGTCATGGCCAACGACAAGACGGCCTTGGTGGGTGACTGCGAAGTGGCGTTCTTCCCCCCTGTGACCGGAGGCTGAACACATGCGGCCGCCAGTGACGATTCAAACCGAAGACTTCGATGTGTCGCAAGAGATCGAAGTTTTACGTGCCCAAGACATGCGCGTAGGGGCCGTGTGCAGTTTTGTGGGCACGGTTCGTGACACCCGCGCGCTCACGGGTCAAGCGCAGGATGAAGTTCAAGCGATGGAGTTGGAGCATTACCCCGGCATGACCGAAAAATCAATCGAAGCCATGATTGAGCAAGCACACCAACGCTTTGACTTTTATGCGGCTCGGGTGGTGCACCGTGTCGGTCGTTTGTTGCCTGCGGATCAGATTGTGTTGGTGGCCGTGACTTCCGCACATCGGGGTGAAAGCTTCAAGGCTTGCGAATTTTTGATGGATTACCTCAAAACCCAAGCGCCGTTCTGGAAAAAAGAGCAAACCCCACAAGGTGCGCAGTGGGTGGATGCCCGAGTGTCGGACGATGCCGCATTGGCCCGGTGGGGCATTCAGAGCAACAACCGCTGAGGCGTTTTTTCCATCGGGGTGGGTGACTCGCCGGGTCATTCAGGCACGGTTGGCACTCAGTGTTTGTAGGCCGCAGGGCCCATGGGCGATGTGACTGGATTTTCTTGGCTGGGCGGCTGAGTTGGCGTGGCCATCTCCCACTCGGCTTTGACCAGGGACTCTTTCAGCAAATGGATCAATCCATGCACCAATTGGGCTTGCAAGTTGAGGTGGCAAGACTGAACGTGGGTGCCGTTTTTTTGTTGAAAAACCACCTCCAAGTTGCCTTGGGCTTGCAGTGTCATGTGCACATCAGTGACCAGCAGGGGCTCAGGACCCAAAGGCAAGTGTTGTGCCGCAGCGGCATAGGGGGTGGCGAAATCGGCGCTTTGCAAAAAGGCATCACGCTGGATGTCCGTCAATATTTTTTGCGTAGTCAAGTCAGAGGCCGCAACACCGGGCTGGGCCGCCTCTAAACGAATCAGGGATTGGTCCAAGGCCGGCACCAAGCGAAGCGCCAAGCGGCGGGTGAGCCAAAAACGGAATTCATGCGCCTCTTGTGTGTTCAGGCGCACCAACAAGCGGTCTTGGACTTCTTCATGGCTGACGGACAGTTGATGGATCTGCATTTCTTGATTTTAGGCAACAAAGCCCAGCTTGAGCCGCTTGAAAATGGCCAATAACCCCCAAGCTAGGTCCCATTGGAGAACTTTCATGCGCTTAGATAAATTGACAACCAAATTCCACGAAGCCTTGTCCGATGCGCAGTCATTGGCCTTGGGTGGAGACCATGCTTACATCGAGCCTGCACACGTTTTGCTGGCCATGCTTAAACAAGACGACGGCCCCAAATCGCTGCTGATGCGGGCTGGCGTGCAAGTGCCCGGTTTGCTGTTGGCCGCTGAAACAGCGGTGAACCGCTTGCCCAAGGTCACCGGCCAAGACCAAGTCCAGGTGGGCCCTGATCTGGCCAAACTGCTGCAAGCTGCCGAAAAGGAGTCGATCAAACGGGGCGATGCATTCATTGCCAGTGAGCTCTTTTTGTTGGCCTTGGCCGATCACAAAGGAGACATCGGGCGTTGGGTCAAAGAGCAGGGCTTGAGCCGAAAGAGCCTGGAGTCTGCCATTGATGCCGTTCGTGGCGGTCAAAACGTGGGCAGCGCCGAATCTGAAGGCCAGCGCGAGGCCCTGAAAAAATACTGCATTGATCTGACGGAACGGGCCCGCATGGGCAAACTGGACCCGGTGATTGGCCGTGACGACGAGATCCGCAGAGCCATCCAGGTTTTGCAACGGCGTACCAAAAACAACCCGGTTTTGATTGGCGAGCCCGGTGTGGGCAAAACGGCCATCGTCGAAGGATTGGCCCAACGCATCGTGGCGGGGGAGGTGCCCGATTCCCTCAAGGGCAAGCGGGTGCTGTCGCTCGACATGGCCGCTTTGCTGGCTGGGGCCAAGTTCCGTGGTGAGTTTGAAGAGCGTCTGAAAACCGTGCTCAGTGAGTTGGCCAAAGACGAGGGCATGACCATTGTGTTCATTGACGAGCTGCACACCATGGTGGGCGCTGGCAAAGCCGAAGGCGCGATGGATGCGGGCAACATGCTCAAACCCGCGCTGGCCCGCGGCGAGCTCCATTGCGTGGGTGCCACCACCCTGGATGAATACCGCAAATACATTGAGAAAGACGCTGCATTGGAGCGCCGCTTCCAGAAAATTCTGGTCAATGAACCTTCTGTCGAGGCCACCATCGCGATCCTGCGTGGTTTGCAAGAGAAGTACGAAATTCACCACGGTGTCGACATCACCGATCCGGCCATTGTGGCCGCAGCCGAACTGAGCCACCGTTACATCACCGACCGGTTTTTGCCCGACAAGGCGATCGACCTGATCGACGAAGCGGCGGCCAAAATCAAAATTGAAATCGATTCCAAGCCCGAGGTGATGGACAAGCTGGACCGCCGTTTGATCCAGTTGCAGATTGAGCGCGAGGCGGTTCGCAAAGAGCACGACGAAGCATCGCAAAAGCGTTTTGCCTTGATTGAAGAGGAAATTGACAAGCTCAAAAAAGAAGCCGCGGATCTGGAAGAAATTTGGCACGCTGAAAAAGCCCAGGCCCAGGGTGGCCAGCAAGTGCGTGAAGAGATTGACCAGTTGCGTCAACAAATAGAAGATCTGACGCGCAAGGGCGACTTCAACAAAGTGGCTGAACTGCAATACGGCAAGTTGCCCGCGCTGGAAAAAACACTCAAAGAAGTCCAGGCCAAAGAGTCTGCGCCGGGTGAAAAACCGGTACACCGCTTGCTGCGAACCCAAGTGGGCGCCGAGGAAATTGCCGAAGTGGTCTCGCGCGCAACCGGTATTCCTGTGGCCAAGATGATGCAGGGCGAGCGCGAAAAACTGTTGCAAATGGAAGTCAAACTGCACCAGCGTGTGGTGGGGCAAGACGAGGCCATTGCCGCTGTGGCCAACGCAATTCGCCGTTCACGATCGGGCCTGTCCGACCCGAACAGGCCCACAGGTTCTTTCCTCTTCTTGGGGCCCACAGGCGTTGGCAAAACCGAGTTGTGCAAAGCCCTTGCCGGGTTTTTGTTCGACAGCGAGGACCACCTGATCCGGATGGACATGAGTGAGTTCATGGAAAAGCACTCGGTGGCACGCCTGATCGGTGCCCCCCCCGGCTATGTGGGCTACGAAGAGGGCGGGTATTTGACAGAGGCTGTGCGCCGCAAACCCTACAGCGTGTTGCTGTTGGACGAAGTGGAAAAGGCCCATCCCGATGTGTTCAATGTCTTGCTCCAAGTGCTCGACGACGGTCGCTTGACCGATGGCCAAGGCCGCACGGTGGACTTCAAAAACACGGTGATTGTGATGACCTCCAATCTGGGCTCGCACCTGATCCAGTCCATGGTGGGTCAGCCCGCGGAGGACATCAAGGATGCGGTGTGGGATGAACTCAAGACCCATTTCCGTCCGGAGTTTTTGAACCGCATTGATGAGACCGTGGTTTTCCATGGTTTGGATGCGGAGCACATTGCCAGCATTGCGCAAATTCAGCTGCAGGTCCTGCAAGAGCGACTGGCCCGCATGGACCTGAATTTGAACGTCAGCCCGGCCGCATTGTCGGAATTGGCCAAAGTGGGCTTTGACCCGGTGTTCGGTGCCCGCCCCCTGAAGCGAGCCATCCAGCAACGCTTGGAAAACCCCTTGTCGAAGTTGCTGTTGGAAGGCCGTTTCTCACCCAAATGCACCATCGAAGTGACTGTGGACCCGGTCCGTAACCCTGGGCAATTTGACTTCAAGGTGCTTGAACTTCCCGTTTGATGGGTATTTTTGGGGAGGATGACGCCCCCTGTGCACGGCTGTGACAGTCGGGCAGGGTGGTCTTGGGCACAATGGGGCATGACTTCAAAAATTGCCGGCCACCTGCTCGTTGAATGCCTTCTGGCCCAAGGCGTTACCCATGCTTTTGGTGTGCCTGGGGAAAGTTATTTGGCGGTGCTCGATGGCTTTCACTTGCACCGCGACAGCATCCAGTTTGTCACTTGCCGTCAAGAAGGCGGTGCCGCCTTCATGGCCGAAGCGCAAGGCAAGCTCACCGGGCGTCCCGGCATTTGTTTTGTGACCCGCGGCCCGGGTGCCACCAATGCATCCATTGGCGTGCACACCGCGTTCCAAGACTCGACACCCATGGTCTTGTTTGTGGGCGACGTGGCGAGCGACACCCGCGACCGTGAAGCTTTCCAGGAAATGGACTACACGCATTTTTTTGGACCTTCCACCAAAGGCATGGCCAAGCGGGTCGAGCGCGTGGACGATCCCGAGCGCCTGCCTGAGTATGTGGCCCGTGCTTTTGCCACCGCCATGAACGGCCGGCCTGGCCCTGTGGTGTTGGTCTTGCCCGAGGACATGCTGACCCAGGCCGTCAAGGCCGAGGCATTGCCCCGTTTGGATCCCATACAGGCTTGGAGCGACCCTGGCGCATTGCGCACCCTGCGTGACATGTTGTTGGCGGCACGCCAGCCCTTGGTGATCGCAGGGGGCGGCGGATGGACGACGCAGTCGGCCCAAGCACTTCAGCGGTTTGCTGAAAACTGGCAATTGCCGGTCACCAACGCTTTCCGCTACCAAGACACCTTTGACAACCACCACCCCTTGTATGCGGGTGATGTGGGCATTGGCATTGGACCCGCTTTGGCTCAGCGCGTTCGTGATGCGGATTTGATCTTGGCCATTGGCCCGCGTTTGGGGGAAATGACCACGGGGGGCTACACCTTGCTGCAAGCGCCTAAAACCCGTCAGAAACTGGTGCACATCCATTCGAGTGCGGAAGAACTCAACCGGGTGTACCAAGCGGATTTGGCCATCCACGCCACCATGAACGCCGCCGCTCGCAGCCTGGAGGTCTTGACGGCGCCCCCGGAGTTGCCTTGGTCTGGCTGGACGCAGGCCGCACATGCGGACTATCTGCTCAACTTGCAGCCACAAGCGCTGCCCGGACCAATTGACATGCCCGCCATCGTCGCGACGCTACAGAAGCATTTGCCAACCGATGCGGTGCTCACCAACGGCGCAGGAAACTTTGCCAGCTGGGTGCACCGGTTTTTCAAACACCATGGCTTGGTGAAAGGCCACAAAACCCAGTTGGCGCCCACCGTGGGTGCCATGGGTTACGGCGTGCCTGCTGGCATTGCGGCGAACTTATTGACGGGTCGTCTGGCATTCACCATCGCCGGTGACGGTGACTTTTTGATGAACGGTCAAGAGTTGGCCACGGCGGTCCAGCATGGCGGTAAAAGCATCATTGTTTTGCTCAACAATGGCATGTACGGCACCATCCGCATGCACCAAGAGCGCGAATACCCCCAGCATGTGACCGGTTCAAGTCTTCAAAATCCTGATTTTGTGGCATTGGCCCAAGCCTATGGCTATGTGGGGGTCCGCCTTGACAAGACCGAAGACTTTGAAGCCGCCTTGCTCGAGGCCCTCGCGCGTGCGAAAGGCACCTTGATCGAGGTGATGCTGGACCCCGAGGTGATCACCACGCGCGGAACCCTGAGCGCCATCACCCAAGCGGCCTTGGCCAAGCAAGCCCCTCAAAGCTGATCTTTTGTTCATTGGATTCTGGGCACTTCAGCCCAGAAACAAAAAACCCGCCAAGGCGGGTTTTTTGTTGCGCACAAGCGTTGCTGAATTACTTCAGGTGCTTGCCGATCAAGCCAGCCATTTCAAACATGGTGACTTGGGCTTTGCCAAACACAGCCTTGAGCTTGTCGTCGGCGTTGATGGCACGGCGGTTCACGCTGTCTTGCAAGTTGTGCTTTTTGATGTAAACCCACATTTTGCTGACCACTTCGGTGCGTGGCAGTGGTGTGGCGCCGACCACAGCAGCCAATGCAGCGCTGGGTGTCAAAGCCTTCATGAACGCAGGGTTAGGGGTGCGTTTGGCTGCAGGAGCCGCTTTTTTGGCGGGTGCTTTTGCAGCAGCTTTAGGCGCGCTTGCAGCCGCTTTTTTAGCAGGAGCAGCTTTTTTGGCTGGGGCTGCTTTGGTAGCGGGAGCAGCTTTTTTTGCCGGGGTTTTTTTCGCAGTTGCCATGATGATGTTCCTTTGATCGGAAAAGAGTTCGTCGCTGATTCACAGTTTGTTTTCAGCTGAGAGCATGCTACTGGAGAAACGGCGCCTTTCCAACCCGAAATCTCATTTTTCTATAGGGGTTGATCCTGATTTTTTGACAGGTGCAGGGCAATTTGTTGGCGCTCAGTCATCTCATTCATGGCTGTTGACGATTGGAACGCCACCGTGACCTGTTTTTTCTAGCGCTGCTATCGGATTCGTCCGCTTGAGTTCTGGCGTCACTTTATTGGAGACTCTTGTATTTCAGGATACATCTGCAAATTCCATAATGCAAAATTTAACGACTTCGATGATCTAAAATATTTCTCAATATGGAAAAATTAAAATCATATTGTGAAATTTCAATCTCAAGCCATTGTTTTTAAACAATAAAAAATAAGTCTTGTATAAGACATAAGAATCGCAATAAGTCTTCTATAAGAGTTAAGATGGATCCACCGACAAAGCAGAATTCGCTGCCCAAATCGCCCGATTTCAACTTGACTTCAGGAGTCTTCTCATGCCCGCAAACCTCACCGAACAACTGAGCCGTGAACAACAAATCGCAGCCCTCGAAAAAGACTGGGCCACCAACCCACGCTGGAAAGGCGTGAAACGTGGTTACTCCGCTGCCGACGTCGTGCGTCTGCGCGGCAGCATGCCCATTGAGCACACACTGGCCAAGCGCGGTGCAGAAAAACTCTGGGAAAAAGTCAACGGCGGCGCCAAGAAAGGCTACGTCAACGCATTCGGCGCGATCTCTGCTGGCCAAGCCATGCAACAAGCCAAAGCTGGTTTGGAAGCGGTGTACTTGTCAGGCTGGCAAGTGGCTGCGGATGGCAACACCTCTGAAACCATGTACCCAGACCAATCGCTCTACGCGTACGACTCGGTGCCCACCATGGTTCGCCGCATCAACAACACCTTCAAGCGTGCTGACGAAATCCAGTGGGGCCGTGGCATCAACCCCGGCGACAAAGAATTCATCGACTACTTTTTGCCCATCGTCGCCGACGCTGAAGCCGGTTTCGGTGGTGTGTTGAACGCTTTTGAATTGATGAAGAACATGATCGCTTCCGGCGCTGCGGGTGTTCACTTCGAAGACCAATTGGCGGCGGTGAAGAAATGTGGCCACATGGGCGGCAAAGTGTTGGTGCCCACACAAGAAGCCTGCGAAAAATTGATCTCTGCACGTTTCGCAGCCGACGTCATGGGGACATCCACCATCGTTTTGGCCCGTACCGATGCGGAAGCTGCCAACCTGATCACTTCTGACCACGATGCCAACGACAAGCCATTCTTGACAGGCGAGCGCACACAAGAAGGCTTCTACCGTGTCAAAAACGGTTTGGAGCAAGCCATCAGCCGCGGCGTGGCCTACGCGCCTTATGCCGACTTGGTGTGGTGCGAAACAGGTGTGCCAGACATCGGCTTCGCACGCGAATTCGCTCAAGCTGTGCACGCCGCATGCCCAGGCAAGCTCTTGTCTTACAACTGCTCACCTTCTTTCAACTGGAAGAAAAACCTCAACGACAGCCAAATCGCTTCGTTCCAAGAAGACTTGTCTGCATTGGGTTACAAGTACCAGTTCATCACCTTGGCGGGCATCCACATCAACTGGTACAACACGTTCCAGTTCGCCAATGCCTACGCCAACGGCGAAGGCATGAAGCACTACGTCAACATGGTGCAAGAGCCTGAGTTCGCAGCACGCGACAAGGGCTACACCTTCGTGTCGCACCAGCAAGAAGTGGGCGCCGGTTACTTCGACGACGTGACCACCGTGATCCAAGGCGGCTCGTCATCTGTGAAAGCCCTCACAGGTTCTACTGAAGAAGAGCAGTTCCACTGATCTTGATTGGAGAGCGCCTGAAGAGGTGCTTTCAAGACCAGCCATCTGATGCTTCGGTGTCAGGTGGCTTTTTTGTCGGCGTTTGTCCAATAAGTGATGGGAAGACTGAGGCTGACGGTCATTCCACCCAATCAGGAGACTTTGTGGGATGCTGCAAAGACGGCTGCTCAAGCTCTGGCGGTCAAGTGGATTTCCCTTTTTGCCTTGGCGGCTGGGAGGGGCTCATTCACCTCTGTTGGTTTGTTCACGTGCTTCGTAGAATGCCATTGTTTTGGTTCTTTCATTTCAACCGAGGTCTCTTGTCGCATGAAAAAAATCCTCCAGTTTGTCTTTGCATTTTTGACTTTGCTCGGGTCTTTTTCCGCGGCGGCTGCTTCCCCGCAAGAAGTGGGGGTCTTGATACTTCATGGAAAGCAAGGGATGCCGGAAGGGTCGTTCAGCCCGATCAATAAGCTCTTTGATGCATTGACGTCCAGGGGATATGTGGTGAGCAGGCCAGAGATGCCATGGTCTCGCAAAAGGTATCTGGAAGGTCACTGGCAGCAAGCCATGACCGAGATCAAGACGGCCGTGGACCAGTTGAGGGCGAAGGGGGCTAAGAAAATTGTGATTGCTGGGCACAGCATCGGCAGTCCAGCAGCGTTGTCGTATGCTGCCCAAAGCCGAGATGTTGACGGTGTCGCCATGATGGCACCTGGCCATGTACCCCTTCTTTACAGCGAATGTTTGACGCGGATTGCACCGATCTCACTGTGTGCTGTCAAAGAATCGCTCGATGAGGCCAGATCAATGATCGCGTCAGGCAAGGGTGACCAAAAGGGCCGGTTTACAGATATCAACCAAGGTTCGAGAGTCGCTAACTTTGCAACGGCCAACGAGTTCATGAGCTACTTCGATCCAACGGGGGATGCAGAAATGTCGGTTGCTGCTCAGAAGTTACCTCCACGTACGGCCGTGCTGTGGATCATTGGATCCAATGACGCATTGGTCAAGCTTGGTAAAGGCTATGTATTTGACTCGTTGCCGCAGAACCCTAAAAGTCAGTATGTCGAGATTGGCAGCAACCACTTCCGGACACCCATGGATGGACTTGAACACATTGTTGCCTGGGTTGATTCGATCGCCGCTCCATGAAATTTCGTGGGGCAGGGCAGGGTGATCTGTCAAGTGCTGACTTCGCTTCAACATGACGCTGCAGTTGACGTGGCAAGGGCTGCACCTTCGCGTCACACCAACAAGAAGTGGGCGCAGGCCACTTCGAGGACGTGATCACCGTGATCCAGGGCGGCTTGTCTTCTGTGAATGCCCTGACCGGTTCGACCGAGAAGAGCAGTTCCACCGAGCCATTTTGGTGTGCTGAAGGTGAGGGCGGCGTAAAATCCGCCCTCAGCGTTTAGACATTCCTTCCAAGCGCGGCCTGAGCCGCGCTTTATTATTTGTAGACACATGGTTCAGATCACTCTCCCCGACGGCTCCTTGCGAGAATTTCCAGGTCCTGTGACCGTGGCCGAAGTGGCCGCTTCTATTGGCGCTGGTTTGGCCAAAGCTGCTTTAGGCGGCAAGGTCGACGGCCAACTGGTGGACACCAGTTTCAGCATGACGGCCAACGCCCATTTGGCCATCGTGACCGCCAAAGACGCCGAGGGCCTGGAGCTGATTCGCCATTCAACGGCTCACCTGTTGGCCTATGCCGTGAAGGATTTGTTCCCCGAGGCGCAAGTCACCATCGGCCCCGTGATCGACAACGGTTTTTATTACGACTTCTCGTACTCGCGTCCTTTCACGCCAGACGACCTGGTCAACATCGAAAAACGCATGACCGAGCTGGCGGGCAAGGACGAGCCAGTGGTGCGCCGAGTTTTGCCGCGCGACGAGGCGGTGGCCTATTTCAAAGGTCTGGGCGAGCATTACAAGGCCGAAATCATTGCCAGCATTCCGGCCGATCAGGACGTCAGCCTCTACCGCGAAGGCCGTTTTGAGGACCTGTGCCGCGGCCCCCATGTGCCCAGTACGGGCAAACTCAAGCACTTCAAACTCATGAAAGTGGCGGGCGCCTACTGGCGCGGTGACAGCAAAAACGAAATGCTGCAGCGCGTCTACGGCACGGCCTGGGCCAGCAAGGATGACCTGCAGCAGTACCTGGTGCGCCTGGAAGAAGCTGAAAAGCGCGACCACCGCAAATTGGGCCGTGAATTGGACCTGTTCCACATCGACGAGCATGCGCCGGGTCTGGTGTTTTGGCATCCCAAAGGGTGGACTGTCTGGCAAACGATTGAGCAGTACATGCGCCAGGTGTACCGTGACAACGGGTACCAAGAGGTCAAAGGCCCGCAGATCATCGACAAGAGCCTGTGGGAAAAGACGGGGCATTGGGACAAGTACCGTGACAACATGTTCACGACCGAGTCGGAAAAGCGCGACTACGCCCTCAAACCGATGAATTGCCCGGGTCACATCCTGATTTTCAAGCAGGGCATCAAGAGCTACCGTGACTTGCCCTTGCGCTATGGCGAGTTCGGCCAGTGCCACCGCAACGAGCCTTCGGGCGGTTTGCACGGCATCATGCGTGTGCGCGGTTTCACTCAGGACGATGGCCACATCTTCTGTACCGAGGACCAGATCCTGCCCGAGTGCGGTACCTTCACCAAGGTGCTCAAGAAGGTCTATGCCGACTTTGGTTTCACCGACATCTTGTACAAAGTGTCCACACGTCCTGCTGCCCGTATCGGTTCAGATGAGTTGTGGGACAAGGCCGAAAAAGCTTTGATGGACAGCTTGCGTGCGTCAGGATGCGAATTCGTGATTTCGCAAGGCGACGGTGCGTTCTACGGGCCAAAGATCGAATACACCCTGAAAGACGCCATTGGCCGTGAGTGGCAGTGCGGCACGATTCAGGTGGACTTCAACCTGTCTGAGCGCCTGGACGCTGAATACACCGCCGAAGACGGCAGCCGCCAACGCCCGGTGATTCTGCACCGCGCCATTGTGGGCAGCATGGAGCGTTTCATCGGCATTTTGATCGAGCAGCATGCCGGCGCCTTGCCCACCTGGCTGGCCCCCATCCATGTGTCCGTCTTGAACATCACCGATGCCCAAGCCGATTACTGTCGTGAAATCGCTGCAAAACTGCAAAAATCAGTGTCAAATCAAGGCCTTAGGGTGGATTTGGACCTGCGTAACGAGAAAATCACGTATAAAATACGCGAGCATTCGTTGCAAAAGCTGCCTTACATCCTTGTCGCTGGCGACAAAGAGAAGGCAGCAGGTACCGTCGCAGTGCGCGCCCGAGGCAACAAAGACCTCGGTGTGATGTCGATCGATGCGTTCATTGAACTCATTGCAGCCGACATTGCTTCTAAAGCCTGAAGGTGTTTTTCGCCACAAGCTTTGGCCCGTGGGCACAAAGATGGATGGGCTGCTTGTTGCAGTTTTGTTCCGTAAAGGATTGAGTCATCGCTACCGAATTTCGTGATCGTCGCCACCGCGAAGAACGTAAACACCGTTTGAACCGTGAAATCATGGCCCCTGAGGTCCGTGTTTCCGGCCCTGAAAATGAGCCGATGGGCATTTTGTCCTTGGCCGAGGCCTTGCGCCTTGCAGGTGAGATGGATGTGGACTTGGTTGAAATTGCCGCCACAGCCACGCCTCCGGTATGCCGTCTGATGGACTATGGCAAGTTCAAATACCAAGAGCAAAAGCGTGCGGCAGAAGCCAAAGCCAAGCAGACGGTCATTGACATCAAAGAAGTCAAATTCCGTCCCGGTACTGACGATGGTGACTACAACATCAAAATGCGCAACATTCGCCGCTTTTTGGCCGATGGTGACAAGTGCAAGATCACATTGCGTTTCCGTGGTCGCGAGATCACCCACCAAGAGTTGGGCATGGATTTGCTGAACCGGATTCGTGACGAACTGGCCGACTCGATCATCGTGGAGCAGTTTCCCAAATTGGAAGGCCGCCAAATGATCATGATGATTGCACCTGGCCGTAAAAAGCCGGTTGCGGGTGGCAAGGCGGCAGATGCGTCTGCGCCTGCTGAGACAGCATAAACAGAATTTGATCGGCCTTCGGGCCGATTGGGTCGAGAGTCACTTTCGGGTGACTCTTGTTAAAAGTGGCTCGGGGCCAACAAGGCTGCAAATTTTTTGCAGACGCCTCGCGAGCACAATTAAAGGAGCATTGATATGCCCAAGATGAAGACCAAAAGCAGTGCTAAAAAGCGCTTCCGTGTTCGTCCCGGTGGAACCGTTAAACGCGGCCAAGCCTTCAAACGTCACATCCTGACCAAGAAGACCACCAAAAACAAGCGTCACCTTCGCGGTGCAGTTGCTGTGCATGAGACCAATATGGGTCACATCGCTCAGATGCTGCCCATGGCTGGCCTGTAATTACTGACGAACAAGGAGAATAAATATGCCTCGCGTTAAACGTGGTGTAACGGCACGCGCCCGTCACAAGAAAGTTTTGGCCCTTGCAAAAGGTTTCCGCGGTCGCCGCGGCAATGTCTTCCGCATCGCCAAACAGGCGGTGATGAAGGCTGGCCAATACGCCTACCGTGACCGCCGCACCAAAAAGCGTGTGTTCCGTCAGTTGTGGATTGCCCGTATCAACGCCGCTGCGCGTGAATGCGGTCTGACCTACAGCCAGTTCGCCAACGGCCTGAAAAAGGCTGTCATCGAAATCGACCGTAAGATGCTGGCGGACATCGCCGTGCACGACAAGGCCGCTTTTGCTGGCATCGTGAACCAAGTCAAAGCCAAACTGGCCGCAGCTTGAGTTCATGAGTGGCATGGGCCTTTGGGCCTGTGCCGCGCACTCGATCAAAGGGATTGAGGCTCGCAAAAGCTTCAATCCCTTTTTTGTTCTTTCTCACACAGATCACCGATCTCCCACACCATGAACGAGCTGGACACCCTGGTCGAATCCGCCCGCCAGAGTTTTGTGCAGGCACTGACACCTGCTGACCTCGAAAACGCCAAAGCCCTGTTTCTGGGCAAAGCTGGACGCATCACCGAGCTGATGAAGGGCATGGCCGCTCTGAGCGTGGAAGACAAGAAAACCCGAGGCGCCGCCATCAACCTCGCCAAGCAGGCCATCGAGTCGGCGCTGAATGAGCGGCGTCAATGCCTGGCTGACGCCGAGTTGCAAGCCCAGCTCAAGGCCGAGGCGTTGGATGTGAGTTTGCCCGGTCGCAGCGCCAACGTGGGCGGATTGCACCCCGTCTCCCTCACACTCGAGCGGGTCGAAAACATTTTTGGCTCCATGGGCTTTGAAGTGGCCCAGGGCCCCGAGATCGAGACCGACTGGTTCAACTTCACCGCGCTCAATACGCCCGAAGACCACCCAGCCCGATCCATGCACGACACTTTCTATGTTGAAGGCGGTCATCTGCTGCGCACACACACCAGCCCCATGCAAATTCGCCATGCGGTGCAGCACGTCAAACGCTACAAAAACCAACTCGACGCGGGCCAAGGGATGCCCGAAATCCGCGTGATCGCGCCGGGCCGTACCTACCGCGTGGACAGCGACGCCACCCATTCGCCCATGTTCCACCAGTGCGAAGGCCTGTGGATTGGCGAGAACGTGAGCTTCAAGGACCTCAAGGTCGTGGTCACGGATTTTTGCCGCACTTTCTTCGAAAGCGACGATCTGGTGCTGCGCTTTCGCCCCAGCTTCTTCCCCTTCACCGAACCCAGCGCCGAGATCGACATCCAGTTCCAGAGCGGCCCGCTGGCCGGTCGCTGGCTTGAAGTGGGCGGCTCCGGTCAGGTGCACCCGAATGTGGTGCGCAACATGGGCTTGGACCCCGAACGATTCATCGGCTTTGCCTTTGGCATGGGCATGGACCGCTTCACCATGCTGCGCTACGGCGTGAACGACCTGCGCCTGTTCTTTGATGGCGATGTGCGCTTCCTGAGCCAGTTCCAGTAATTCCCTTCCAAGTCCGAGACACGAGACATGCAATTTCCTGAATCCTGGTTGCGCGAATTCTGCAACCCGTCCCTGACGACCCAGCAACTGGCCGACACCCTGACCATGGCCGGTCTCGAAGTGGAAGAGCTCGAGCCCGTGGCACCGCCGTTCACGAAAATCGTGGTCGGTGAAATCAAGGAGGCCGTGCAGCACCCCAATGCCGACCGCCTGCGTGTTTGCCAAGTGGATGTGGGGCAGGGCGCCTTGCTGAACATTGTTTGCGGTGCACCCAACGCACGCGTGGGCATTCGCGTGCCTTGTGCCATGGTGGGGGCCGAGTTGCCGCCTGGCGAAGACGGCAAGCCTTTCGTGATCAAGGTCGGCAAGCTGCGCGGTGTTGAAAGTCAGGGCATGCTGTGCTCAGCCAAGGAGCTGCAAATTGCCGATGACCATGGTGGATTGCTCGAGTTGCCTGCAGATGCGCCCCTGGGTCAGGACATTCGCCAGTACCTGAACCTGGACGACACCCTGATGACGCTCAAGCTCACGCCCAACCTGGCGCATTGCCTGAGCGTGTACGGCATCGCCCGCGAAGTCTCGGCCTTGACCGGCGCCCCTTTGAAGGCCCCGACTTTCCCGGCTGTGGCCACCCAGATCAGTGACCAGCTCGCGGTGCGGGTGCAGGCCCTGGACCTGTGCGGCCGTTTCAGCGGGCGTGTGGTCAAGGGCGTGAACACCCAGGCCCAAACGCCGCAGTGGATGGTGGACCGTTTGGCGCGTTGCGGCCAGCGCAGCGTGAGCCCGCTGGTGGACATCTCCAATTACGTGATGTTCGAGTTCGGGCGTCCCTCGCACATTTTCGACCTCGACAAGATCCACGGTGGCCTGCAGGTGCGCTGGGGCCAGCCCGGGGAGTCGCTCAAGCTGCTCAATGGCAATACCGTGACGGTGGACGAGAAGGTGGGTGTGATTGCCGACGACAGCCAGGTCGAGTCGCTCGCCGGCATCATGGGCGGCGACGCCACCGCCGTGTCCGACGGCACCCACAACATCTACATCGAAGCCGCCTTTTGGTGGCCCACATCCATCGCGGGACGTTCGCGCCGCTACAACTTTTCGACCGATGCCGGTCACCGTTTCGAGCGAGGCGTTGACCCGCAGCTGACGGTGGAGCACATCGAGCGCATCACCCAGCTGGTGCTCGACATCTGCGGCACGCCCGGCACCCAGGTTGGCCCCATCGACGACCAGATTTTGAACATCCCTGCGAGCCGCCCCGTCACCTTGCGCGTGGCCCGTGCGGTCAAGGTCATCGGCATGCCCCTGACGCAGCAGCAATGCGCCGATGCGCTGCGCGGCCTGGGTTTGCAGGTTACAGAAGCTGATGGCACGGTCACCGTGACGCCTCCGAGCTTCCGTTTTGACCTGCAGATCGAGGAAGATTTGATTGAGGAAGTGGCCCGCATGGTGGGCTACAACAACCTGCCGACCCACCCGCCCCTGGCGCCGATCACGGCCAAGGTGCGTCCCGAGACCGAGCGCAGCCCGTCGGCCGTGCGCCGCGCCATCGCGGCGCTGGGTTACCAGGAAACCATCAATTTCAGCTTTGTCGAAGAAGCCTGGGAGCGCGACCTGGCCGGTAACGCCAACCCGATTCGCCTGCTCAACCCGATCGCGAGCCAGATGAGCGTGATGCGCTCGGGCCTGATCGGCTCGCTCTTGCAGGTCGTCAAGTTCAACGCGGACCGCAAGGCTGACCGCGTGCGCGTGTTTGAGTTGGGACGCGTGTTCCTGCGCAATGCCGCCGTGCAAAGCACCGACACCACGGTGGACGGCTTTGACCAGCCCATGCGCGTGGCCGGCATGGCTTGGGGTCCTGTAGAACCCTTGAGCTGGCAAGGCAAAGCCCGTCACGTCGATTTTTACGATGTCAAAGCCGATGTGGAACGGTTGCTGGCCCCGCGCAAAGCTGAGTTTTTCGCCTCGGAGCATCCGGCCTTGCATCCCGGTCGTTCGGCGCGCGTGGTGCTGGAGGGTGTGGACATTGGCCACGTCGGCGAGTTGCATCCCCGCTGGCGTCAGGCCTGGGAACTGAGCAGTGCCCCCGTGGTGTTTGAGTTGTCCCTGGACGCCGTCATCGCACGCCAGGTCCCTGTGGCCCAAAGCGTGGCCAAGCATCAACCGGTTGAGCGCGACATCGCCGTCATCGTGAGCGAGCAGGTCACGCACGCCCAGTTGATGAACGCCATCCACTCGGCACCGACACAAGGCCTGCTGCGCGACGTTGTTTTGTTTGACATTTACCGACCCAAGGCCGAATCGACCGGTGGTTTGGCTGTGGGTGAGAAAAGCCTGGCTGTACGCCTGAGCTTGCACAGCGATGAGGCCACCCTGACCGAAGCACAAATCGATGACGCGATGAACGCAGTGCTGGCTCAGTTGACGCAGCAAGTCGCTGCCCGACTGCGTTCCTGAGGTCGCCATGCAAATCAGTTTTGAATCACTGGAAACACCGGCACTGACCAAGGCGCACCTGGCCGATTTGCTGTTTGAGCAAATTGGCCTGAACAAGCGCGAGTCGAAAGACATGGTGGATGCCTTTTTCGACCTGGTGGTGGACAGCCTGATTTCTGGAGATGACGTCAAGATTTCTGGTTTTGGCAATTTCCAGATCCGCACCAAGGCCGCGCGCCCCGGACGCAATCCGCGCACAGGAGAATTGATTCCTATTGATGCACGTCGTGTGGCGACCTTCCATGCGAGCCATAAACTCAAGGCCTTGATTCAGGGTGATGCCGTTGACGACGAAGGTGTGGAGACGGTGGGCCGCTGAACCATTCCTCATTGGAGCCCAGCATGCTGTTCAAATTCAAATCAAAAGCCGCCAGCGACCTCATCATGCTCGAGCCCGACGCGCGGGCCTTGCTTCAGATGATGTTGGGCAACGATCCCGTCAAGGGCATTGTGTTGGCCCAAGACTTGCCAGCTGTGATCGCCCGTCTGGAGTCCGCTTTGGCGCAAGAGTCTGCCCAACGCCAAGCGCACAAGCAGGCTGAGGGTGCATCAGCCAAAACCTTGGCGGATGATGAGAAGGATGCCGCGGTGCAAATCAGCCAACGGGCTGTACCCCTCCTGAAAATGCTCAAACGATGCCTGGCCGAGAAGGCCGACCTGGTTTGGGGCGTGTGATCCAGGCCGCGCTCCACTCAGCGTTTGAAAACAGCGCCGCTCAATTGATACCCCGCCTTGATTTGCCGTTTGGCGAACCAGCCCACATTCATTTCCAGCACGAAACGGACGGGTTTCTCGGAGCAGTGTGAGTCGTCGCTTTGGGGCTTCATGTCGGCGATGTTCACCACCGTTCCATCGTCGGCCACAAAGGCTGCTGAAAGTGGAATCAGCGTGTTGCGCATCCAAAAACACTGCTGGGCGGCCTGTTCAAAGACAAACAACATGCCTTCGTGTTGCGGCATTTCTTTGCGCCACATGAGCCCAATTTGTCGCTGTTCTGGGGTTTGGGCCAACTGAACGTCCAAAACATGCATGCCCGCATTCAATTTGGTGCGAGGCAACTGAAGTTGAGGCCCCGTCTGCGCCCCCACGTTCAAGGCCAAGCCGGTCGCGACAAGAAGCAAGGCCCGCAGCCCTGAGCGCAGCCGCACAGCAAGGCGCAAATGCGGCCAGTACAAAGTCAAGGGGCCCCAAGTCTGTGGCGAAAACGTTTGGCGGTTCATGGCTCAATCCATCAGGCATGCCAACATTGGCAAAGCCCAGAGGATAAAGCAGTCAAAGCCCGGTTTCTGGGGCAGGTGAGGAGGGGGCTGGCGGCGAAGTGGTGTTGTCGTTGCTGGGGCGTATGTTCGTGGCCATGACGCCCTTGGCCCCTTCAGCCAGTTCAAATTCCACCCGGGCGCCCTCTTTCAAGGTTTTGAACCCTTCGGCTTGGATCGCCGAGAAGTGGGCAAATGCATCGGGGCCGCCCCCATCGGGCTGGATGAAGCCAAAACCCTTGGCATCGTTGAACCATTTGACCGTACCACTGGGCATACGATGTCTCCATCTTTGTACTTGTCGTTTCAGTTTGATGGATGACTGTCAATTTTGTCAATGTGCGGTTTACCCGGGGTGGCCTGATTTTGGGCCGTCAGATGCCAAGACTTTTCAAGCGGCACTCTCAAAGGGCATGAAAGCATCGATAGAATGAATTCATGGCAACGAAGAAACCCACAAATCCCACGCTGCCGACAGAAACACCGAGCACGCCCGATGGCGGTGCAACCGTGGTTCTCGAGCGACGTGCCCAAAAAATAGAACCGCCTCAGATGTACCAGGTGGCGATGCTCAATGACGACTACACCCCCATGGAGTTCGTGGTGATGGTGATTCAGGAGTTTTTCAGCAAAGACCGTGAGGCGGCCACCCAAATCATGCTCAAAATCCACTTGGACGGCAAAGGCGTTTGCGGTGTTTACTCGCGCGACGTGGCGGCCACCAAAGTGGACCAAGTGCTCGATGCTGCCAAACAAGCAGGTCACCCCCTGCAATGTGTCAGCGAACCTATTGAATAGTGGGCTCCATGCCCCAACTCTTTTGAATCTCTCTCAGCAAGGCAAAAAGGAAATCACATGATTGCCCAGGAATTGGAAGTCAGTTTGCACATGGCCTTTGTTGAAGCCCGTCAGCAACGCCACGAATTCATCACCGTCGAACATTTGTTGTTGGCTTTGCTCGACAACCCCAGCGCTGCGGAGGTCCTTCGCGCTTGTGCTGCCAATATTGATGATTTACGAAAAGCCTTGGGCAATTTCATCAAGGACAACACGCCCCAAGTGGCTGGCACCGAAGAGGTCGACACGCAGCCCACCTTGGGCTTTCAGCGTGTGATCCAGCGCGCCATCATGCATGTGCAGTCCACAGGCAGCGGCAAAAAAGAGGTCACGGGTGCCAATGTGTTGGTTGCCATCTTTGGTGAAAAAGACTCGCATGCCGTCTATTACCTTCACCAGCAGGGCATCACCCGTCTGGATGTGGTCAATTTCATCGCCCACGGCATCCGCAAGAGCGACCCACCAGAAGCTGCCAAATCTGCAGAAAACCCCGCCAACGCCGAGAGTGAAGAGGGCGGCAACGGGGGTGAGCGCAATGAAAAAGCCTCGCCGCTGGAGCAGTACACCAACAACCTGAACCAAGCTGCCAAAGAAGGCAAGATCGACCCCTTGATTGGGCGTGAATACGAAGTCGAGCGCACGATCCAAATTCTGTGCCGCCGTCGCAAGAACAACCCGCTTTTGGTGGGTGAGGCGGGCGTGGGTAAAACCGCGATTGCCGAGGGCCTGGCTTGGCGCATCACACAGGGCACCGTGCCCGATATCTTGGCCGAAGCCACGGTGTATTCGCTGGACATGGGCGCCTTGCTCGCAGGCACCAAGTACCGCGGTGATTTTGAGCAGCGCCTCAAAGGCGTGCTCAAGTCCCTCAAGGACAAACCCAACGGCATTTTGTTCATCGACGAGATTCACACCCTGATCGGTGCAGGTGCGGCTTCTGGCGGGACGCTGGACGCGTCCAACCTGCTCAAGCCAGCGCTGTCGAGCGGCCAGCTCAAGTGCATTGGTGCCACCACCTTCACCGAGTACCGTGGCATCTTCGAAAAAGACGCTGCATTGAGCCGCCGCTTCCAAAAGGTGGACGTGGTCGAGCCCACGGTGTCGGAGACCGTGGACATCCTCAAGGGGCTGAAAAGCCGTTTTGAAGACCACCACAGTGTCAAATACACCATCGCTGCCTTGCAGGCGGCGGCAGAGTTGTCGGCCAAGTTCATCAACGATCGCCAGTTGCCGGACAAAGCCATTGACGTGATCGATGAGGCGGGTGCTGCCCAGCGCATCCAAGTGGCGTCCAAGCGCAAGAAAACCATTGGCAAAACCGAGATCGAAGACATCGTCGCCAAAATTGCCCGCATCCCGCCGGCCAACGTCTCCAACGATGACCGCAGCAAGCTGCAGACCATCGAGCGCGATCTCAAATCGGTGGTGTTTGGCCAAGACAAAGCCCTCGAAGTGCTGGCCTCGGCTGTCAAGATGGCGCGCTCTGGCCTGGGCAAAACAGACAAACCGATTGGCTCCTTCCTGTTCTCCGGTCCGACGGGCGTGGGCAAGACCGAAGCGGCCAAGCAGTTGGCCTACATTTTGGGCATCGACCTGATCCGTTTTGACATGTCCGAGTACATGGAGCGCCATGCGGTCAGCCGCCTCATCGGAGCGCCTCCGGGCTACGTGGGTTTTGACCAAGGGGGTTTGTTGACGGAGGCCGTGACCAAGAAGCCGCATTGCGTGCTCTTGCTCGACGAAATCGAGAAGGCCCATCCAGACATCTTCAATGTCTTGCTGCAGGTGATGGACCATGGCACCTTGACCGACAACAACGGGCGCAAGGCCGACTTCCGCAACGTGATCATCATCATGACCACCAACGCGGGCGCTGAGACCATGAACAAGGCCACCATTGGCTTCACCAACCCGCGTCAGGCCGGAGACGAAATGGGCGACATCAAGCGCCTGTTCACCCCCGAGTTCCGCAACCGTCTGGACGCCATGGTGAGCTTCAAACCGCTTGACGAGCAAATCATCCTGCGTGTGGTGGACAAGTTCCTGCTGCAACTGGAAACCCAGCTGGGCGAGAAGAAAGTGGAAGTCACCTTCACCGACGCATTGCGCAAGTTCTTGGGCAAGAAGGGGTTCGATCCGCTCATGGGCGCACGTCCGATGCAGCGCCTCATCCAAGACACCATTCGCAAGGCCTTGGCCGACGAGTTGCTGTTCGGCCGTTTGACGGACGGTGGCCGCCTGACGGTGGACATCGACGACAAAGACGAGGTGCAATTGGACATCACACCGAACCCGAAGAAGGAAAGCCGCTCTTCGCGCTCGGAACCTGCTGAACCCGAAGAAGCCACAGCCAGCTGAAGCTGAGGACTTGGAACTCAAAAAAGGAGGCCTTGACGGGCCTCCTTTTTTTGGGATGTCTCAAACTGTGGGTTCGAAGCGCTTTCAGTTGACCATGACCAGCTTGCCTTTGACGCTGCGCGAGCCCATCAAGGTGTAGGCCGCCTTCAAATCGTTCATGGGCATTGTGCGGTCAATCACGGGCTTGATCTTGCCTTGGCCATACCACTGCGCCAATTCACCCATCATGGCGGCGTTGGCCTGAGGCTCGCGTCTGGCAAAGTCACCCCAGAACACACCCACTAATGAAGCCCCTTTGAGCAAAGGTAAATTCAAGGGCAGGGCAGGGATGGGGCCGCCCGCAAAACCCACCACCAGGTAGCGTCCGCGCCAGGCGATGGAGCGGAAAGCCGGCTCGGCCAGTTCACCCCCCACCGGGTCGTAAATGACGTCAGGGCCTTTGCCTTCGGTCAGTGTTTTCAGGGCTTCGCGCAGGTTGTCGCGGCTGTAGTTGATGGTGGCATCTGCACCCAATGTGCTGCACAAAGCACATTTTTCGTCGGTGGACGCTGCGGCGATCACTCTCGCCCCCATGGCCTTGGCAATCTGAATGGCCGCGGTCCCCACGCCACCGGCAGCGCCCAAGACCAGCACGGTCTCCCCGGCTTTCAAAGCGGCACGGTCCACCAAAGCATGGTGCGAGGTGGCATAGGTCATGATGAAGGCCGCGCCGTCAATGGCCGAAAAACCCTCGGGCAAAGGCATGCAAAGTTTGGCCGGTGCCAAGGTGTGCGTCCCAAAGCCGCCTGTGCCCGACAGGCAGGCCACGGTTTGCCCCACTTGCAGGTGGGTGACGCCTTCGCCAAGGGCTTGCACCCGACCGGCATACTCCGAGCCCGGCACAAAGGGCAACTCCGGCTTCATTTGGTACTTGTTTTGAACAATCAATAAATCCGGGAAATTCAAGCTGGCGGCTTGAATTTGGATCAAAACCTGACCTTTTCCAGGCACAGGGGTGGGCATTTCTTTCCAGTTGAGGGCTTCCACACCGACCGGGTTCTCGCAAAGCCATGCATGCATGCATCTTCTCCTTGTTGGTTGCTGCGTTTGTTGGGCTGCATCTTAGGCAAGCGAGGGGACACGCGCGTGTCTCACGAGCGACCTTGGGGCCTCTTGCGCTGATCCACCCGGACCTGCCTTGGATGGCGGCCTGCGCCCTACAATGGGTACCCAGACAGGACTGCCTATGAAAATTCTCATTTCCAACGACGATGGCTTTCGCGCCGAGGGCATCGTGGCCCTTCACGACGCGCTTCAAAGCATGGCTGACGTCGAGGTGGAGGTCGTGGCGCCTGAGCACAACAACAGTGCCAAGTCCAATGCGCTGACCCTGCACACGCCTTTGTATGTTCACCGAGCCGACAACGGTTTTCGTTATGTGAATGGAACCCCCGCCGATTGCGTCCACATCGCCTTGACAGGATTGCTCGGCTATCGCCCCGATTTGGTCATCTCTGGCATCAACAACGGCGCCAATATGGGGGACGACACCCTTTATTCAGGGACCGTGGGGGCGGCCATGGAGGGCTATTTGTTTGGGATTCCAGCGATCGCTGTGTCGCAAATTGACAAAGGCTGGCGCCATTTGGATTCGGCCGCTGCCAAAATCAAAGATCTGGTCCAGCAAATGCGCTCGGGGATCGGGGCCGGTGGCAAGCCTTGGTTGTTGAATGTGAACATCCCGAATTTGCCATTGGCCCAGATCAAAGCGCCCAAATTGTGTCGTTTGGGCCGCCGTCATGCGGCGGAGCCCGTCATCACCCAAGTGGATCCCCGCGGGCAAACCATGTACTGGATTGGCAATGCCGGTGCCGCCATGGATGACAGCGAGGGCACTGATTTCCATGCGGCCGGCTTGGGCCATGTGGTGGTCACGCCGCTCAAGGTGGATTTGACCGAGCACGCGCATTTGGACGAATGGACGCAAACCTTTGCCCGATTGAATCCTCAACCCGCATGACCCAACGCCCCGGCTTCCCCGTCAAATTGACACCCTCTGGGACCCCGCGTCCTGCAGGCAAAACCACTGTTGGCATCTCTGCACGCCAAGCCCCCTTGCTGCCGCCCAGCTTGAATGCCACCCAGGCAGCGGCCAAAGCTGCAGGCTCGGCCATGTCCCGTCCTGACCCCTTGGTCTCAGGCTTGGGGCTGGATTCGGTCGCCGTGCGTGCCCGCATGGTGCGCAAATTGGCTGAGCAAGGTGTTCAAGACCCGCGCGTCTTGTCCGCCATGGGGCAAGTCGAGCGCCACCGATTTGTCGAAAGCGCTTTGGTCAACCAAGCCTACGAGGACACCAGTTTGCCGATTGGCTTGGGCCAGACGATCTCCAAACCCAATGTGGTGGCCCGAATGGTGGAGTTGCTTTGCCAAAACACCCAAGGCCCATTGGGTCGCATTTTGGAAATTGGCACGGGCTGCGGCTACCAAGCGGCCGTCCTCAGCCACGTGGCCAGCGAGGTCTACAGCATCGAGCGCTTGCGTGGCTTGCATGAAAAAGCCAGAACGAATTTGCGCCCCTTCAGACTTCACAATGTTCACCTGATTTTTGGCGATGGCATGCTGGGCTACCCCAAGGGGGCGCCCTATGCGGGCATCATCTCAGCAGCCGGCGGAGATGCCGTGCCAGAAGCCTGGCTTGCGCAATTGGCGGTAGGCGGACGATTGATTGCCCCGACCATCACGCCTGCCGGCCATCAGGCCCTGGTGGTCGTCTTGAAAACAGCCGAAGGTTTTGAGCGTCAAGTGCTCGAAGCGGTCCATTTTGTCCCTCTAAAATCGGGCGTCGCCTGAACACCTGAACAACCGATGCGCAACTTGTTTCACTTTCGCCCCGTGGTTTTGACGGCACTGTCCGTGGCGCTTTTGAGCGCCTGCTCCAGTTCGACTCGGGTCCCCGCACCTGTGGAGGACCGCCAAGTTCCGGGTCGAAGCAAGACTTCGGCCCCAAGCCCAACGCCAACGCCATCCCCCGCGCCTGTGGCCGAGGCGGCCCCACCCATGCCAGGCAGCGAAAACGCGGGCAAGCCGGGTTTCTACACGGTGCAGCGCGGTGACACCTTGACACGCATTGCGCTGGACCATGGGCAGGGTTGGCGAGACGTGGCCCGGTGGAACCAGCTGGGCAACCCCGATCTGATTGAAGTGGGGCAGGTCTTGCGTGTTTCGCCACCCGGCGCTGCGGTCGAAGCACAAGGGGTGGTGGTCAAGCCCATTGCACAGACCCAAGCTTCTTCCAGCCAAGCGAGCCCGCCCAAGTCAGAGCCCGCGCCCTCTGCCAACCAGCCCACGGCCAACGACGAAGGCCTTGGCTTCATCTGGCCTGCCAATGGTTCGCTGATCGCCGGATTTGACGAGGCCAAAAACAAAGGTTTGGACATTGCGGGCAAAGCGGGTGATCCCATTTTGGCCGCCGCCGATGGGCAAGTGGTCTACGCCGGTGCTGGCCTGCGTGGTTATGGCAATTTGATCATCCTCAAGCACAACAACACGTTTCTAACGGCTTACGCCCACAACCAAGCCTTGCTGGTCAAAGAAGACCAGAAAGTGCGCAAGGGTCAAAAAATCGCGGAAATGGGCAAATCCGATGCCGACCGCGTCAAACTTCATTTTGAGGTTCGCCGACAAGGCAAGCCGGTCGATCCGGCCAAATTGTTGCCTGCCCGCTGATGCACACCGCGTGCGCGTGAAACGCCAGAGCGTCCTCACATCCTGAGACAATCGGGGTATGAGTGATACAGACATTTCCCTATCCCAAGCCCACGCCGACGAACCCAGCCACTCCAGCGCTGACTTGCCCGAAGGTTGGCTGCGTGTTGGCTCCTTGGACATGGATGCCCAAGGCATCGCCCGCAAACCCGACGGCAAAGTGGTGTTCATCGAAGGGGCCTTGCCCTTCGAGCTGGTGTCGGTCAACGTGCACCGCAAAAAGAACAACTGGGAGCAGGGCACGGTGACCCAGATCCACCACGAGTCCTCGCAGCGCGTGCGGCCGGGTTGCCCTCATTTCGGATTGCACGCTGGCGCATGCGGCGGCTGCAAGATGCAGCACCTGGAAGCTTCGGCCCAAGTGGCCATCAAACAAAGGGTGCTCGAAGACAACCTGTGGCACTTGGGCAAGGTCAAGCCTGAAACCTTGCTCCGACCCATTGAGGGGCCCACATGGGGCTACCGCTACCGCGCCCGCCTGTCGGTGCGCTATGTGATCAAAAAAGGCGAAGTGCTGATCGGTTTCCATGAGCGCAAAAGCCGCTACATCGCCGACATGAAAGTTTGTCCGGTTTTGCCCCCGCATGTCAGCCGCATGCTGCTGCCTTTGCGGGCACTGATTGGGCAAATGCAGGCGCGCGAAACCCTGCCCCAGCTTGAATTGGCTTGCGGCGACCAGGTCACGGCCTTGGTCCTTCGCCACATGGCGCCCTTGAGCGAAGGCGACAAAGAGTTGCTGAGAGCATTTGCGGCTGAGCACCCGGTTCAGTGGTGGTTACAAGCCAAGGGGCCCGACACCGTTCAATTGCTGGACGAGGGTGGCGACCCATTGAGTTACGGCTTGCCCGACTTTGGCATCACCATGCCTTTCAGGCCCACCGACTTCACACAGGTCAATCCTTTCATCAACCGGGTGTTGGTGGCCCGTGCGCTTCGCCTGTTGCAAGCCCAAAAGACCGAGCGCGTGATCGACTGGTTTTGTGGCTTGGGCAACTTCACTTTGCCCCTGGCCACGCAAGCGGGTGAGGTGTTGGGTATTGAGGGTGCCGAGACGCTGGTGGCCCGCTCTCGCGACAACTACGCCTGCAACCAAGCCTCTCGAGCCGAAGGTCAGGACCTGGCACCGACGCAATTTGTGGCGCGCAATTTGTTCGACATGACCCCAGAGATGTTGGTCGCCGATGGCATAGCAGACAAATGGCTGGTGGACCCACCCCGCGAAGGCGCTTTTGCCCTGAGCAAGGCGCTGGCCGAGTTGAACGAAAACCACGATTTGCGTCAGGGCTGGACGCCACCCAAGCGCATTGTTTATGTCAGTTGCAACCCGGCCACCTTGGCCCGGGATGCCGGCATTTTGGTGCACCGGGCAGGTTACCGTTGTGTGTCTGCAGGGGTGATCAACATGTTTGCGCACACGGCGCATGTGGAAAGCATGGCGGTGTTCGAGCTGATTTGAGGCTGTGGACGGGGGCGGGGGCCTCCATGAGGCCCCTGCCCATCAAAACAAAAAGGCTCCCGAGGGAGCCTTTTTGATGAGGGAAAACACAGAGGGCTCAGTCTTTTTCGCCGCCCATGATGCCCAGCAAAGCCAGCAAGCTTTGGAACACGTTGAAGATGTCCAAGTACAAAGCCAAAGTGGCACTGATGTAATTGGTCTCACCACCGTCGATGATTTGCTTGAGGTCATACAACATGTAGGCACTGAAGATGCCAATGGCCATGACCGAGATCACCATCATGCCCACGGTAGAGCCGACAAACACGTTGATGATGCCACCGATCATGATGGCCAATGCGCCCACCATGAGCCACTTGGACATGCCCGACAAATCGCGTTTGATGGTGCTGGCCAAGCTGGCCATCACGAAAAACACACCTGCCGTGCCTGCGAAGGCGGTCATGATCAGCTCGGAGCCGTTCTTGAAGCCCAGCACCATGGCAATCATGCGCGAGAGCATCAGGCCCATGAAGAAGGTGAAGGCCAAGAGCACCGGCACACCTGCTGCGGAGTTTTTGGTTTTCTCGATCGCGAACATGAAGCCGAAAGCCCCGGCCATGAACACGATCAAGCCCACGCCCCCTGAGAGGGAGCGGGTGATGCCCGTGGCCACGCCCAGCCAGGCGCCCAAAACGGTGGGCAACAAGCTCAGGGCCAGCAGCCAATAGGTGTTGCGCAGCACACGGTTGCGTGCCGCCGTGTCCACATGGCCCCAGTCGGTGGAGTGAAGGGTTTGAAGGTCGCTCATGTCTATCTCCTGTCATGCCTGGTTCAAGGTGAAGTCATTGTAGGGCGAGCCAATTGGCGTGCAAGGGCGTGCAGGGATTTCCGTCTGGCGATGGGGTTATCCGGGTGCTTCACTTTTGCTTTGAAGTGAGCAATCTTCGCTTGGCGCGCGTGTATGCTCTTCTTTTTTATTTCCCCACGGAGCCTTTCCATGCAAACCCAATCCACCCTTGAGCTGTCTGACGTCAAAGCCATCGCAGCCGCTGCAGAAGCTGAAGCCCTCAAAAACAACTGGGCAGTGAGCATTGCCATCGTGGATGCAGGCGGTCATTTGTTGCACTTTGCCCGTTTGGATGGGGCAGCACCCGTGTCCTCGCACATTGCGCCAGCCAAAGCCCACACGGCGGCTGTGGGTCGCCGTGAATCCAAGGTCTATGAAGACGTGATCAATGGCGGCCGCACCTCATTTTTGTCCGCCCCTGCCATCCAGGGCATGCTCGAAGGCGGCGTGCCGATCATGAAAGACGGTTTCTGCTTGGGCGCCGTCGGTGTGAGCGGTGTCAAATCGACAGAAGACGCCCAAATTGCCAAAGCCGGTATCGCAGCGATTGGCCTGTAAGGGCTGCTTGATCAGCCTGGGCCGATCGTCCACAAAAAAGCCGCTGAAAAGCGGCTTTTTGCTGGGCGATGCTTTTCAGGGCATCAGTACAAGTCGAGCACCGCCCCTTTGCTGGCGCTCGATGCGTTGAACGCGAACTTGGCTTGCACGCCACGGGTGTAACGGGGCTCGGGGGCTTTCCAGCCTTCGCGGCGCTTGGCCAATTCGGCTTCGGGCACGTTCAGCTCCAAAACCAATTTGTGCGCGTCGATGGTGATGCTGTCGCCTTCGTTCACAAAAGCGATGGTGCCGCCAGCGGCAGCTTCTGGGGCGACGTGGCCCACCACCATGCCCCAGGTGCCGCCTGAGAAACGGCCATCGGTGATCAGGCCCACGCTTTCACCCAGACCGGCACCAATGAGGGCGCCTGTGGGGGCGAGCATTTCGGGCATGCCGGGGCCGCCCTTGGGGCCCAGATAACGCAGGACCATCACGTCGCCCGCTTGGATCTTGCCCGCCAAAATGGCTTGCAGGGCCGACTGCTCGTCGTCGAAAACGCGGGCGGGGCCAGTGATGACGGGGTTTTTCAGGCCGGTGATCTTGGCCACAGCGCCTTCGGGCGACAGGTTGCCCTTGAGAATGGCCAAGTGGCCTTCGGCATACATGGGTTTGTCGATCGGGCGGATCACATCTTGGTCAGCGCGAGGAACGTCGGGCACATCTTTCAGGTTTTCGGCGATGGTTTTGCCCGTGATGGTCATGCAGTCACCGTGCAGCAAGCCGGCGGCCAACAAGGTTTTCATGACTTGGGGGATGCCGCCTGCTTGGTGCAGGTCAACCGCCAGGTACTTGCCACTGGGTTTGAGGTCGCAAATCACGGGGATTTTCTTGCGCATGCGTTCGAAGTCATCGATCGTCCAGTCCACGCCTGCGGTGTGGGCGATGGCCAGGAAGTGCAGCACCGCGTTGGTCGAGCCACCCGTGGCCATGATCACGGCCACGGCGTTTTCAATGGCTTCTTTGGTGACGATGTCGCGTGGCTTCAAGTCGTTCTTGATGGCTTCGATCAGCACTTTGGCCGATTCTTTGGCCGAGTTTTGCTTTTCGTCGTGCGGGTTGGCCATGGTCGACGAGTAGGGCAGGGACATGCCCAGCGCCTCAAAAGCCGATGACATGGTGTTGGCGGTGTACATGCCGCCGCAAGAGCCCGTGCCGGGGATGGCGCGCTTTTCAATTTCTTTCAGGTCGAAATCGCTCAATTTGCCCGCCGCGTTTTCGCCCACGGCTTCAAAGACGCTCACGATGTTCAGGTCTTTGCCTTGGTAGCGGCCTGGCAGGATGGTGCCGCCGTAGACATAAATGGCGGGCACGTTGGCGCGCAGCATGCCCATCATGCCGCCGGGCATGTTTTTGTCGCAGCCGCCCACCACCAGAACGCCGTCCATCCACTGGCCTTGCACGCAGGTTTCGATGCAGTCCGAGATCACTTCGCGGCTGACCAGGGAAAACTTCATGCCTTCAGTGCCCATGGCCATGCCGTCCGAGATGGTCGGGGTGCCAAACACCTGGGCGTTGCCGCCGGCTTCTTCAATGCCTTGGATGGCCGCGTCGGCCAGTTTTTGCAGACCACTGTTGCAGGGGGTGATGGTGCTGTGGCCGTTGGCCACGCCGACCATGGGTTTGACGAAATCACCCTCTTCGTAGCCCATGGCGTAGTACATCGACCGGTTCGGGGCACGGGATTTGCCCTGGGTGATGTTGGCGCTGCGGCGGTTGATGGGGGTGATCGGGATGATTTTGTCGCTCATGGTGGTGTCTCAATAGAAGCCCAAAAGAAGGTCGCCACATTCTAACGGGCGTGTGCCGATCACCCCTGTCCTTGGGCGCGCAGGTCGGGTGCACAATCCGGGGATGCTGATTCATCCTCAAATTGATCCCGTCGCCTTGCAACTGGGGCCTTTGGCCATCCACTGGTATGGGCTGACCTATTTGGCCGCCTTTGGTCTGTTTTTTGGCTTGGGCGTGCGGCGTTTGGGCCATGCCCCCTTCAAGCACCTGCCGCAATGGCAAAAACGCGATGTGGAAGACATCCTGTTTTTGGGCGTGCTCGGCGTCATCTTGGGCGGCCGCGTGGGTTACTGCCTGTTTTACAAACCCGCTTACTACCTGTCCAACCCGCTCGAGATTTTGGCCGTGTGGCAAGGCGGCATGAGTTTCCACGGAGGCTTGTTGGGGGTCATCTTGGCCATGGTGTGGTTTGCCCGCACCCGCCAGCGGCCGTTTTTGCAGGTCATGGATTTTGTGGCCCCTTGCGTGCCGACGGGCTTGGCTGCCGGTCGGGTGGGCAACTTCATCAATGGCGAGTTGTGGGGCCGTTTGGCAGACCCCTCACTGCCTTGGGGCATGGTGTTCCGTGGGGCCGGGGATTTGCCGCGTCACCCCTCGCAGCTCTACCAGATCGCGCTGGAAGGTTTGTTGCTCTTTGTGCTTTTGTGGTGGTTTGCCCGCAAGGACCGGCCCATGGGCCAGGTGTCCGGGGCGTTTTTGTTGGGTTATGGCTTGTTCCGCTTCGTCGCTGAATTCTTCCGCGAACCCGATGCGCACTTAGGCCTTTTGAGCCTGGGCATGAGCATGGGGCAGTGGCTGTGCGTGCCCATGGTGCTGGGGGGTGTTTGGTTGTTGCGCCGTCAGCCTTCCTGAACACCCGGATGGGCGCTCAGTGACCCAAGGTGCCCATTCAAGGCACCGGTGGGTGCACTCTAATGCGCGCGCAAGGTCACCGAGGGCAATTCACCAAACAGGTGTTTGTAGTCTTGTGCAAACTGGCTCAGGTGCCAAAAACCCCAGTGTGAGGCGATGTCCTGGATGGTCTCCCCCGGCGCGGCTTGGCGAAGCGCCCGGCGCACGCTGTTCAGGCGCAGCGAGCGCAGGTATTTGATGGGCGTGGTGCCCAGCACGTCCTGAAAACAGTAGTTGAGCTTGCGCCGGCTGGTGCCCACCCGGCTGCAAACTTCCAGAATCGACAGCGGCTCGTCGGCATGGCCCATCATCAACTCGCAGGCGCGGTCCACCAGTTTTTTGCGCCGCTCCAGGTTCGGCAACTCCGAGGTGTCGACCTGTGAGGGCAAGGCTTCGAGCCACTCCATCAGGATCTCGTCACGCAGCTGGCGCAAGGCCTGCGGGTCGTGCTGGCGGTGCGCCAGGGCGCTGGCCTGGTCCAGTACCGTGAGCTGCAGGTCGCGCAGGTTCTGCGCTTTGATGTCGGTGGTTTGCAGCACCAGCTGCTTTTCGAGCCAGTGCGCCAAGGGTTTTTGGTACATGCGCTCCCACAGCGGGTTGAGCAGGCTGCGCTCGACCACCACAGCGATCAGGGTGAAGTGGGGCGGGGTGGTCAGGTCCACCTCGTCCCCCTTGCCGCACATGATGGCGTGCGCCGGCACCCGTTGGCCATTGAAAAACAGATCGGGCGAGTCCTGCAGCGCCATGGCAAAGCCGTACACGCTGTCGTCCAAGCGGCCTCGCTGGCGCAAGGCGATGCTGGTGTCTTCGCGCAGCAGCGTCACCTCGGGCAGTTGCACCTGGTGGATGCGGCCCTTGAACTGGCCAGGGGAGAGCTGCTCGTACTGCAGTGCCCAACCCTGCTGGGCCAGGGCGTGCTGGTCCATGTCCTGGGTGTCGAGCACCTGGACCCAGGGGGAATGAGGGGCGGGATGGGGTGGGGGGGAGCCCATCACCGGCAGAAAAAGCGGCGCCAATGCATGGCCCTGAGTGTGCCTGTTTCCGCGGGGCGGTCTTTTTCGTGAAAACCCGGGGTGTGCGGTGCCCAAACTTGATAGTGCTTGGCGCGCCTTGTGCATAGCATGGGCAAACGCATGAGAGACCCTTGGATGAACCCACCGAACCTGCACATTGCCGTGTTGCTGACCAACGACGACAGCTCGGCGTTTGCCGCGCATTTCCCGAACGACGGTCAAAAGGTGGTGGCGCTGCTGCAGCCCCTGCGTCCGGACTGGTCGTTTGAGGTGCTGTCGGTCAAAGACGGCGTGCTGCCCCGTCACCCGCAGGCTTTTGATGGCTACGTCATCACCGGCAGCCCGGCCTCGGTCAACGACGACCGCCTGCCATGGCTGGGACCCTTGCTGAATTTCATCCGCGCAGCCGATGCGGCCCGCCAGCCGCTGATCGGCCTGTGCTTTGGCCACCAGGCGGTGGCCCGGGCTTTGGGCGGGCAAGTGGCACGTCACGCGGCGGGCTGGGGTTTGGGCACAGCGGCCACGCACTGGCAGCAAGAGCGCGCCTGGATGCAGCCCTTTCAAAACACCACCACTTTGATGGCGGCCCACAACGAGCAGGTCACCCGCATGCCCGAGGGGGCCGAGTGCTTGGGCGGCAGCGATTTTTGCCCTGTCGGTTCGATGCAGATCGGCCAGCACATCTGGACCACGCAGTACCACCCCGAAATGCCGCAGGTCTTCATCCAGGCCCTGTTGGGCTACCTGGCCGACAAGCTGGACGCCGACACCCTGGCGCGCGCCCACGCCCGTATGGAGCAGGCCGCCGATGTGCCGCTGTTTGGCCAGTGGATGGCGCAATTCATAGAACACGCAAGGATCACCCGCCCATGACCGTCTGGCACCCCACCGACGATGGCCACGCCGACTTGGCGGACCACGACAGCTATGTGAACGGCACGCCGCACAACACCTTCCAGCGCCTGCGCGACGAGGACCCGATGGCCTGGTGCGACTGGGCGGACGGCAAGGGCTTTTGGTCGGTCACGCGGCATGCCGACATCCTGGAGCTCAACCGCAACCACCAGCGCTTGTCCTCGGCCCAGGGCATCCGCATGGAAGACCAGACCCATGAGGAGTACATGGCGCGTCGCACCTTCCAGGAAACCGACCCGCCCGAGCACACCCGCACCCGCATGCTGGTGGCCAAGGCCTTTTCCAAGCCCATGATGGCGCTGTACGAAGACCAGATCCGTGCGCTGTGCGTGGGCATCCTCGACCAAGCGCTGGCCCTCGGTGAGTTTGACGCCACGCACCAGATCGCCCGCCAGCTGCCCATGCGCATGCTCGGGCGCATCGCAGGCTTGCCCGAGGAAGACCTGGACTGGCTGGTGGACAAGGGCGACGCGCTCATGGCCAACACCGACAGCGACTTCACCCGCCATGTGGTGGACAAAATGGACACCGAGGCCTACCGCTTCATGCCGTTCCGCTCGCCCGCCGGGGCTGACCTGTTCGACTACGCCGCCAAACTCATGGAGCGCAAGCGCGACGCGGGCGACACCAGCGGCGTGCTGCACCTGATCACCCAGCCCGATGCGCAAGGTCATGTCATCAGCGACACCGAGTTCCGCAATTTCTTTTGCCTGCTGGTGGCCGCAGGCAACGACACCACCCGTTATTCGATTGCGGCGGCTTTGCACGCACTGGCCAACCAGCCGGACCTGATGCAGCAACTCAAGGCGGTGCAGGGCGAAGCCGCCTGGGAAGGCGTGGCCGACGAGTTCATCCGCTGGGCTTCGCCTGCTACCCATTTCCGCCGCACCGCCACCGAGGACTTCGAATACCACGGCAAACAAGTCAAGGCGGGCGACAAGGTGCTGCTCTGGTTCATCTCGGGCAACCGCGACGAGCGGGCTTTTGAGCAGCCGTTCCGCGTTGACCTGAGCCGAGGCGTGAACCGCCACCTGGCGTTTGGGCAGGGCGGTGCGCACGCCTGTCTTGGCATGTGGCTGGCGCGGCTGGAATTGCGCGTTTTGCTGCAGGAGTTGATCCGGCGGGTGGATCGCATTGAGCAAACGGGCGAACACGCCTTTTTGCGCTCGAATTTTGTTTGTGGCATCAAACGCCTGCCGGTGCGCATGCACCTCATCTGAACCTAGGGTTGAAAGGAATCACCATGTCGAATGTTCAAGAACGCCTGCGGGTGCTGTTTTGCGACCACCTGGCCATAGCGCGTGGCAAATACGTCACGCTCCAGGCTGGGCAAGGCGGCGGTGCCCGCTTTTGTCGCGGCACCTTCGGCGTCACCTATGAAAAAGAGCTTATCCCCGCGCCCGGCGCCATGGTCATGGAAGGCCTGCCCGACATGGAGGCGGCCTACACCGCCGAAGACATTCGCCCCGGCTGGCAGCCGTTCACCCAAGTGGCCATTGGCGATCTCAAAGCCAACGATGGCTCGCCCCTGCCCATGTGCGGGCGCAGTGCCTTGAAGCGCGCCGTGGCCGACTGGCAAGCCATGGGCTACGACCCGATGGTGGGCATTGAGCTCGAAGCCTTTGCCTTCCAGATTGAGCCGGATGGCTCGCTCAAACCCTACGACACGCCAGCGGCCCATGTGTACGCCACCGGCCCCTTTGCCGACCCCAGGGGCTTCACCGATGCCCTGTGGGAAAAAGCCACGACCGCGGGCTTTCGCATCGACAGCATGAACACCGAATACGACGCGCCACAGTTCGAGTTCACGCTGACCTACGACCGCGCCGTCAAGGCGGTGGACGACATCTTTTTGTTCCGCCTCCTGGCGCGCGAAGTGGCGTTCCAGCACGGCATCGTGCTGACCTTCATGCCCAAGCCCATCCTCACCGTGGGCGGCAGCGGGGTGCACATCAACTTCAGCCTGCGTGATGCGCAAGGCCACAACGTGATCTCGGGCGGGCACGACGCCAGCCAGTTCAACGCCTTGACGCTGGGCTGCACCGCCGGACTGATGCACCACCACCAAGCCTTGGCGGGCCTGCTGGCGCCCAGTGCCAACTCCTACCAGCGCCTGCAACCGGCCAGCCTCTCGGGCTTCTGGCAAAACTGGGCGGTGGACCACCGCGGCGTCACGGTGCGCCTGTCGGCGGAAAGTGGCCCCAGCGCGCGCATCGAGCACCGCATGGGCGACGCGGCGGCCAACCCTTACACCCACACCGCCGCCGTGCTGCAGGCCGCCCGTTTGGGTGTGGCCCATGGCTACAAACTGCAGCCCGCAGAGACCGGCGATTGCCTGGAAAACAAGGACGCCACCCACAGCGTGGCCGCCACCTTGGCGGGCGCACTGGACGCGCTCGAAGCCGACACGGCCCTCACGCAAGCCCTGGGCGAGGGCCTGGTGGCCAACCATGTGGGCATCAAGCGGCACGAGATCGAACGCACCGCAGGCCTCGAAGGCGATGCCTTGCGCGACCACTACATCCGATTCATCTGATCTGAAAGACCCCACCCCATGCCCCAAGTGCACTGGATCATGAGCAACGGCGAGCGCGTGAGCGATGACGTGAACGACGGCACCAACCTGATGGACGCCGCCCAGATGAACGGCATCCCCGGCGTGGCGGGCGAGTGCGGCGGCTGCCTGTCCTGCGCCACCTGCCATGTCTATGTCGACGACGCATGGCTGGCCGCCTGCCCAACCATGGACGAGGTGGAAAACGCCATGCTGGACATCGTCATCGCGCCCCGCCAAGCGGGCAGCCGGCTGAGTTGCCAGTTGCTCGCATCGCGCGCGCTCGATGGCATCGTGCTGCATGTGCCCGACTGAAGGCTGACCATGAAACAGGATCAGATCGACGCGCTGCGCCATTTGCCCATCCCCAACCAAGGTCTGCTCATCGACGGTCAGTGGGCCCCGGCCGCATCTGGCCAAACGCTCCCCGTGGTCTCGCCCATTGACGGGCGCACCTTGTGCACCATCGCCGCTGCCGGTCAGGCCGACGTGGACCGCGCCGTTCAGGCCGCCCGCCGCAGCTTTGAGCAAGGCGTGTGGTCGCGCATGGCACCGGCCGAGCGCAAGAAAATTTTGCACCGCATCGCCGAGCGCATCGAGTCGCACCACGCCGAGCTGGCCGTGCTGGGCGTGCGCGACAACGGCACCGAAATTGCCATGGCCTGGAAGGCCGAGCCGGGCAGCGCGGCGGGCACTTTCCGTTATTACGCCGAGTGTGTGGACAAAATCAACGGCGAGATCGCGCCCACCCCCGAAGGCACGCTGGGCCTGGTGCACAAGGAGCCGGTGGGCGTTGTGGCGGCCATCGTGCCGTGGAACTTCCCGCTGATGATTGGCGCCTGGAAGATCGCCCCGGCGCTGGCGGCAGGCAACTCGGTGGTGCTCAAGCCGTCCGAAGACGCCTCGCTGTCCTTGCTGCGCTTGGGGCAGCTGTGCCTGGACGCGGGTTTGCCGCCGGGGGTGCTGAACGTCGTGACCGGCACCGGTGCTGAGGCGGGCGAGGCACTGGCGCGGCACATGGACGTGGACATCCTGACCTTCACCGGTTCGGGGCCCGTGGGGCGCCAGCTGCTCAAGGCTTCGGCCGATTCCAACCTCAAGCGCGTGTACCTGGAGCTGGGCGGCAAGTCACCCAACATCGTGTTTGACGATGCGCCCGACCTGGCGCAGGCGGCCAAAGTCTCGGCCATGGGCATTTACCGCAACAGCGGTCAGGTGTGTGTGGCGGGCTCGCGCCTCTTGGTGCAGCGCTCGGTGCACGACGAATTCGTGGAGCGCTTGCACCAGATTGCTGCCAGCTTGCGCGTGGGCGACCCGCTGGATGTCAGTACCGAGATCGGCGCGGTCAGCAGCGCACGCCAACTCGCCAAAAATTTGGCAGCCGTGCAGACCGCGCAGCAGCAGGGCGCGCGCCTGCGGGTCGGCGGCCAGGCTTTGCAACCCGTGGCGGGCGGCAGTTACATGGCGCCAGCCTTGTTCGACGGGGTGAGGCCCGACATGAGCTTGGCACGCGAAGAAGTCTTTGGCCCGGTGCTGGCGGTCTTGCCTTTTGACGATGAAGCCGATGCGCTGCGCTTGGCCAACGATTCGGTGTATGGCTTGGCATCGGCCGTGTGGACCGGCAGCCTCTCGCGCGCCCACCGCATGGTGCGGGCCATCAAGGCCGGGGTGGTGCACGTCAACACTTATGGCGGCCCCGACATCACCGTGCCGCTGGGCGGGGTGCGCCAGTCGGGCAACGGGCACGACAAGTCGATGCACGCCTTGGACAAATACCTGGACCTGAAAACGGCCTGGATTCAGCTTTGATTTTGAAAGTACGCGACATGAACCACGAGCAACTCAAGGCCGACAACGCGCAATACCTGTGGCACCCCATGGCCCACCCGGGGGCGATGAAAAAATCGGCACCCGACATCATCGCCAAAGGCGAAGGCTGCTGGATCTGGGACGTGGACGGCCACAAGATGCTGGACGGTGTGGGCGGGTTGTGGGCTTGCAACCTGGGCCACAGCAACCGGCCTGTGCGCGACGCCATCGTGGCGCAGATGGACGAGCTGCCGTTCTACAACGTGTTCCGCGGCACCACGCATGTGCGGGCCATTGAGCTGTCCAAACGCTTGGTGCAGATGATGCAGCCCGAAGATGTGGCCACGGTGATGTTCAGCAATGGCGGCTCGGACGCGGTGGAGGGCGCTTTGAAGGTGGCCCGCCAGTACTGGAAGCTCAAAGGCCAAGCCGACCGCTTCAAGTTCATCAGCCTGCGCCAGGGCTACCACGGCGTGCACTTTGGGGGCATGAGCGTGAACGGCAACACCAATTTCCGCCGTGCCTACGAGCCACTGCTGCCGGGGTGCTTCCACATCGACACGCCCTGGGCCTACCACAACCCCTACACCGACGACCCGATCCGCTTGGGCGAAATCTGCGCCGAGTTGCTGGAGCGCGAAATCGTGTTCCAAGGGCCAGACACCGTCGCGGCCTTCATCGCCGAGCCGGTGCAGGGCGCCGGCGGGGTGATCGTGCCGCCGCCCAACTACTGGCCGCTGGTGCGCCAGATTTGTGACAAGTACGGCGTGCTCCTGATTGCCGACGAGGTGGTGACCGGCTTTGGCCGCAGCGGCGAGCTGTTTGGCACGCGGCTTTGGGGGGTGAATGCCGACATGTGGTGCCTGGCCAAAGGCATTTCCTCGGGCTACATCCCGCTCGGGGCCACGGCCATCAACCGCCGCATCGCCGAGGTGTTTGACGCCGACACCACGGGCACGGCTTCGGTCTCGCACGGCTACACCTACAGCGCGCACCCGATCGCCGCCGCGGCGGCGCTGGCCACACTCGACCAGATCGAGGCGCTGGACATCCCCGGCAACGCCGCGCGCGTGGGTGCGCACCTGCAAACCCGTTTGCGCCAGCTGGTGGACACCTGCAGCTTTGTGGGCGATGTGCGCGGCGTGGGCCTGATGCTGGGCATCGAGATGGTCAGCGACAAGGCGGGGCGCACGCCCATGACCCGCAGCAGCGACATCCCGGCGCGGGTGGCCAAGGCGGCCTACAAGGCGGGTTTGATGGTGCGCATCTCCGGGCCCAACCTGATCTTGTCGCCACCACTGGTCATCACCCACGAAGAGGTGGACTTCATGTGCGACGTGCTCGAAGCCGCCTTTGCCGCTGTGCAGGAGGGCCGCGCATGAAGCGCCCCACCATCTTGATCGTGGGCACCGTCGACACCAAGAGCGACGAGATCGGCTTCATGCGCGATCAGGTGCAGGCCGCTGGCGGCCAGGCGCTGGTCATGGATGTGGGCGTGCTGGCCAAAGGCCGGTTGATCCCAGACATCGCCAACACCGATGTGGCGGCGGCGGCGGGCGTGACGCTGCAGCAGGTCATGGACAGCGGCGACGAAAACAGCGCCATGGCCTTGATGGCACAAGGCGCGAGCCGTCTGGCGCTGCAGCTGCATCGCACGGGCCGGGTGGATGGCTTGCTGGTGCTGGGCGGCACCATGGGCACCGATCTGTCACTCGACGTGGCCAGCAGCTTGCCGCTGGGCGTGCCCAAGGTGGTGCTGTCCACGGTGGCGTTTTCGCCGCTTTTGCCGCCCGAGCGCATGCCGCCCGATTTGATGATGGTGCTGTGGGCCGGGGGCCTGTACGGCCTCAACAGCCTGTGCCAGTCGGCCCTGGCGCAAGCCGCTGGTGCGGTGGTGGGGGCTTGCCGGGTGGCACGCGCGCCGCGTTTCGAGCGGCCCGTGGTCGGCATGACGTCCTTGGGGTCCAGCTGCCTGAAATACATGGTGCAGCTGCAACCTGAACTGGACCGGCGTGGCTTTGACCTGGCCGTGTTTCACACCACGGGCATGGGGGGCAGGGCGTTTGAATCGCTGGCCGCGCAGGGCCAGTTCGCCTGCGTGATGGATTTGAGCCTGCAGGAGATGGTCAACCAGATGGGTGGCTCGGTGGTGAGTGCGGGCCCTGACCGCCTGATGGGTGCGGGCCTGAAAGGTGTGCCCATGATCGTCGCCCCCGGGGCCACCGACTTGGTGGATTACCCCGCTTGGGGACAGATGCCCGAGCGCTTTGCCGGGCGGCCTTCGCACGACCACAACCGCTTGATCGCATCGGTGGGCATCGACGCCGACATGCGCCGCGAATTCGCCCGTGAACTGGCCAGCCGCTTGCGCCAAGCCCTGGGCCCGGTGCACTTGGTGTTGCCCCAGCAAGGCATTGAAGAGTGGGACCGGCCCGGCGCACCGCTGCACGATGCCGATGGTTTGGCCGCCCTGATGGACGAATGCAACCAATGCGATTGGGGGGCTGTGGAAGTCTCGCGCATCGATGCACACATCAACGACGCCGCTTTCGTGCAGCAGGTGCTGACCGTCTTTGACGACTGGCTGGCCCGGGGGCTGGTGAAAAAGGTCGCGCCATGAGCCGCGCATCGGCCAAGGCCTTGGTGCTGGACTTTGGCGGCGTCATCAGCCGCACGCTTTTTGAAACGCACGATTTGAGCGAGGCTGCGCTGGGTTTGCCACCCGGCACGCTCACCTGGCGAGGTCCCTTTGACCCCGAGAACGATGCCCTTTGGCAGGCCATGCAGGCCGACCACATCACCGAGCGCGAGTACTGGATGGCCCGCACCCGCAGCGTGGGCGACCTCCTGGGGGAAGAGTGGAACGACATGCAGACCTTCGTGCAGCGTGCGCGCGGGGCCGATGTGGCCGCGGTGATCCGTCCCGAAGCGATCTCCGCCGTTCACCTGGCCAAGGCCGCGGGTTGCAAACTGGCCGTGCTGTCCAACGAACTGGACCTGTTTTATGGCGCGAGCTTTCGCGAGCGGCTTCCCTTGCTGCAGCTCTTTGACGTGATCATCGATGCGACTTACACGGGCATCCTCAAGCCTGACCGCCGGGCCTATGACTTGTGCACCGAGGCCTTGGGTCTGGAGCCCTCAGCGTGTGTGTTTGTCGATGACCAGAGCCGCAACGTGTTGGGCGCGATGAGACTGGGTTGGCAGACGGTCCAGTTCGATGTCATGAACCCTGCGATGTCGTACCAACGGGCTTTGAAATTGCTGGGTATTGGCTAAAGCGCGCGCTGCCCGGCAGGCCTTGTTGCGGATAATCGGCTTGGGTTCAGCTAATGCACTAGCCATGCGCTGTTTTTTTGGTCGCTGAATCTGGGCATGCCCCCTTGGCAAACGTTGGAAGTTTTTCAATGAGCAGATCGGAGTGGATAGGCCGCAAGGTATCGGGTTGGTTGCCGACCGGGAAAAGCAAGGTGCTGCCCTTGGCACCGGCTCAAGCCCCTGCAACGCAGGCCCGGCCAGCGAAAGCTGTGGGTCCGAAAGAGGGGCAAGTCCGCTCGTCCAAAGAACGGCTGAACGCCACCTTGCGTCAAAAAGAGGAAGCCCTGTCCCCGAGGGTGTTGCGCAGAACCTTGAGTGAGTTGCAAGCCATCGTGGACCCCAGTGTCAGCGAGGTGGAGGGCGGTAAACGTGCCAAGGGTGTCGCCCAGTGGTACAGCAAAGCCCCACCCGAACAGCGAGAAGACTGCTGGCTGCTGATGAGTGAGCAATTTGCCCCCGATGCCAGCAAAGTCAGGGCCGCGCGTGAGCATTACGAAGCCGCACTGGGCACCCCCGATGAAGGGGTGGCTGAGATTCGCATGCGCAAAGCTTTGGTGTCGCCACGCACGCGTTTGCTGCAGCGTTTTGCCGTATTTCCAGAGGGCATGCGTTTTCTGGTCGATTTGCGTCAGGAACTGATGCCTGCGCTCAAATCCAACAAGCGTTTATTGGCTCTTGAAGCGGAATTGGAAAACCTGTTCACCACCTGGTTCGATGTGGCGTTCTTGGAATTGCGCCGGATCAGCTGGGACTCGCCGGCCAGCTTGGTTGAAAAATTGATCAAATACGAAGCGGTGCACGACATCAAAAGCTGGGGCGATGTGAAAAACCGGCTCGATTCCGACCGCCGTTGCTATGGGTTTTTTCACCCTCGCTTGCCCGATGAACCCTTGATCTTTGTCGAGGTGGCTTTCATGAATGAGATCGGCGTCAGCATCAGCCCCTTGTTGGATGAAGCGGCCGAGGCGGTGGACCTGAGCCGTGCCACCACGGCCATTTTTTATTCCATCAGCAACACCCAACCGGGTCTCAAGGGCGTGAGTTTTGGTGATTCGCTCATCAAAAGGGTGGTGGAAACCTTGAGGGCGGATTTCCCCAAGCTCAAAACCTTTGCCACCTTGTCGCCCATTCCTGGTTTTCGGACTTGGTTGAACAAAAATGCGGCCCCCATGTTGGACCTCACCCCTGAGAAATTGCGATCGCAACTGGGACGTGCCGTGGGCTTTGAGCCTGCCGCAGCGGGGCATGTGTTGTCGGCATTGGACCAGGCGCCAACTTTGTCCGATCGCTCGGTGTTGCGCCAATGGTTGCTGTCTTGCGCGGCGCACTATTTGGGCAAGGAACTGAGCGAAGGGCGTCCTGTTGACCCGGTGGCCCGTTTCCATTTGGGCAATGGCGCCCGTGTTGAGCAAATCAACTGGGCTGCCGATCCGTCGGCAAAGGGTTTCAAGCAATCCTTTGGGCTGATGGTCAACTATCTGTACGATTTGCGAAAAATTGACCGCCACCGCCAAGGCTTGTCTCAGGGTAAAGTGCCTGTTTCTGACAGCGTTGAGCAACTGTATTTTTGAATCCATTGTTGAACTTATAAAAAAGGAGACCGCCATGCCGCATTTTTCTGACTCTTTGGAACGCCGTGACCTCTTGAAATGGGCCGTTTCGGCCGCCGCGGCCAGCGTTTGGAGCGCTCAAGCACAAAGCACTTGGCCCAGCAAACCCGTGACCATGGTCGTGCCCTTTCCCGCTGGGGGCGGCACAGATGCGTTTGCGCGTCCGCTCTCAGCCCAGTTTTCAAAACTGACCGGCAAGCAACTCATCATCGACAACCGCGGTGGCGCAGGCGGCACATTGGGTGCAGGGGTCGCCGCCAAATCCACCCCCGATGGTTACAACTATTTCATGGGGGCGGTTCACCACACGATCGCGCCCAGCATGTACCCCAAGCTCGATTACGACTTGGAACGTGATTTGGTGCCCTTGATTTTGGTCGCCAACGTGCCCCAAGTCTTGGTGGTCAACCCCAAAAAAGTGAGCGCCGCCGATTTCAAGGCCTTTTTGGAGTTCGTCAAGAAGAACCCTGGCCGCTTGAACTACGGTTCTGCCGGGGGCGGCACCTCGCACCATTTGGCGGGCGAGTTGTTCAAGCTTCAAACCCAAACCTTCATCACCCACATCCCTTACCGCGGTGCAGGCCCTGCTTTGCAGGATTTGATTGCGGGCAACGTGGACATGATGTTCGATGGTTTGGGCTCTTCGGCAGCCCACATCAAGGGCGGCCGCATCAAGGCCTTGATGGTCTCGGGGGCCAAGCGCAATGCCGCTTTCCCAGATGTCCCATGTTCTGCAGAGCTGGGTTTGCCCGATTACACCGTGTCCACTTGGTATGGCGTGTGGGCGCCCAAAGGCACGCCTGCCGATGCACAAGGTCGCGCCATTGAAGAAATTCGCCGTGCCTGCCTGACCGATGAGGCCAAGGCGGTATGGGCCAACCAGGGCGCCGAGTTTCCCAACCTGACCACCCACCAGTTTGAAGCCTTCATCAAAAAAGAATTGGTCAAATGGTCGCAAGTGGTGAAAGCCTCTGGCGCCAAACTCGACTGATTCCCTTCAACGACTTCCATGGGCCTGCCTGCAGGCCCATTTTCACGCTCTCTTGACACCATGAAAAACCAGAACTTGTTCACAGCCCTGCGAGCTGCATTTCCCGCCGATGGATCGGCCATGGCGATCGAAACCGATGAAGGCCTTCAGTACAGCTGGAGCGACCTGGACCGTGCCACGGCCATGATGGCCAATCTTTTGAAATCGCTGGCTTTGCCCGAAGGCAGTCGGGTGGCTGTGCAGGTTGAAAAGTCGGTCGAAGCCTTGATGCTGTACTTGGCCACTTTGCGCGCCGGGTATGTGTTTCTGCCTTTGAACACCGCGTACCAAAGCGCGGAAATTGAATACTTCATTGGCAACGCCGAGCCCGCTGTGGTGGTTTGCAGCGCTGCCAACTTTGGCTGGGTCAGCAAAATCGCCTTCAAGGCGGGCACCCAGCATGTGTTCACCTTGAATGACGACCGCACGGGCAGTTTGCTCGAACGTGCCGCACACCAAAGTGATCAACACCAGGCCGTTCCTCGTCAAGCCGATGATTTGGCCGCCATTTTGTACACCAGTGGCACCACGGGGCGCAGCAAAGGGGCCATGCTCACGCATGGCAATATGTTGAGCAATGCGCTCACCCTGCAAGATTATTGGGGCTGGAAAAAGGGCGACGTGCTGATCCATGCCTTGCCTATTTTCCATGTCCATGGTCTTTTCGTGGCCATCCATGGGGCCCTGATCAATGGCAGCAAGATGATCTGGATGGCCAAGTTCGATCCCAAGCGTGCGATTGCGTACATGCCTCAGGCCACGGTTTTCATGGGTGTTCCCACCTTGTATGTGCGCATGTTGGCCGAGCCGAGCTTGAACAAATCGGCCGTTCAAAACATGCGTTTGTTCATTGCAGGTTCTGCGCCTTTGTTGATCGAGACATTCACCGAGTGGCAGGAGAAAACGGGTCACACGATCTTGGAGCGCTACGGCATGAGCGAAACGGCCATGTTGACCTCCAACCCCTACGGGCCTGACAAGCGCTATGCCAAGCAGTCAGAGCGGCGCGGCGGCACGGTCGGTTTCCCCTTGCCAGGTGTGTCGCTGCGCGTGATGGGGGATGGTGGCCAAACGCTGCCGACTGGAGAGATCGGCGGCATTCAGGTCAAAGGCCCCAATGTGTTCAAAGGCTATTGGCGCATGCCTGAAAAAACAGCCGAAGAATTCACGGCCGACGGTTTCTTCAAAACCGGTGACGTTGGCAAAGTCGATGAGCGGGGTTATGTGACCATCGTGGGCCGCAGCAAAGACCTGATCATCAGTGGCGGCTACAACGTCTACCCGGCTGAAATCGAAGGCTACATCAACGAGATGAAGGGGGTTGCCGAAAGCGCTGTGGTGGGCGTGCCCCACCCGGATTTTGGAGAGGTTGGTGTGGCGGTGGTCATTGCCAAACCCGGCGCCAGCGTTCAGCCCGATGCGGTTTTGGCTGGGCTCAAAGCCCAGTTGGCCAATTTCAAAATTCCCAAGCGCTGCTTTGTGGTTGCCGAGTTGCCTCGCAACACCATGGGCAAGGTTCAAAAAAACCTGCTCCGGGACCAGCACAAGGCTTTGTTCAGCGCCTGACGGCCTTGGCATGGACCCCGCGCCTGAAGGGTCCATGCCGGCGTGACTCAGCGCAGCACCAACACGGGGATGTGCGAGTGGGTGAGGACCTGCTGGGTTTCACTGCCCAAAAGCAGGCGTTTGATGCCTTTGCGGCCATGCGATGCCATCACGATCAGTTCGGCTTTGTGCTTTTTGGCCGTCGCGATGATGGCTTCGGACACGATGTCCGACTTCACGGTCACCGCCTTCACCACGACCGACTTGGCCTTGGCCGATTTTTCGATCACGGCCAATTGCGCTTGTGCCGATTCGGTCCACTGTTTTTCAATGCGGCCGATTTCTTCAGCCGACAAAGGGATGCTGCCTTCAAAATAGGCGTGGGGGTAACGTGGCACCACTTTGAGGGCCACAAGCTCTGCGCCACAAGTCGCCGCGAGTTGAATCGCATGTGTGACGGCTTTTTTAGACAGGTTCGAGCCGTCGGTGGTCACAAGAATTCGCGTGTACATGGTGAGCTCCAGAAGTTGATGGAAAACTCAGGATAAAAGTCCCGTCCCTCTGGCCACTTGATGTACGTCAAGGAGTGCGCCTGTTTTTTGACGTATCGTTGATTCATGACCCAAGTCAAGGAATTGCCGCCATCGCCCGTGGCACAACAGCCCGATGCGCCTGAACAGCAAGCGCAGCTGTTGGATGACCCTTCAGAATGGTCCACCTTCAGCTTGCCAGAGAAAACCGACAATGGGTGCTGGCGATCCAGTGTGGTGTTTGAAGGCATGCACTGTGCGGCCTGCGCCATCACCCTCGAAGACGCTTTGTTGGCGGTGCCGGGTGTCCAGTCGGTCCAAATCAGCGGTGCCAGTCATCGGGGGCAAATCGTTTGGTCCCCTGAGCAAACCCGGCCCTCGCAATGGATGCACGCTGTCGAGCGGCACGGCTACAAAGCTTTGCCCGCCAACGATGCGCACGCCCACCAGCGGCGTCGCGAAGAGGCGCGTCGCATGGTGTGGCGCTTGGCTGTTGCGGCCATGTGCATGATGCAAGTCATGATGTACGCGACGCCGACTTACCTGTCGACGGCCGGCGAAATTTCTGACGAAGCCTTGCATTTGCTGCGTTGGGCCTCTTGGGTCTTGTCTTTGCCTGTGCTGTTTTTTTCATGCACGCCTTTTCTGCGCAACGCTTGGCGTGATTTGCGTGAACGCCAAATCAGCATGGATTTCCCGGTGGCTCTGGGCATGCTGGTCACCTTTGGCGTGAGCACGCTGGGCACATTTGAGCCCGATGGGCCGTTCGGGGCAGAAGTCTTTTTCGACTCATTCACCATGTTTGTGTTTTTCTTGCTCATGGGACGCTGGTTGGAGCAGCGCATGCGCGATCGAACCGCCGGAGCCCTGGAAGCCGTATTGAACCGACTGCCGGACAGTGTCCGCAAACGGCAAGCCGACGGAACTTGGCACCTCATGTCGATTCGCAAACTTCAAGTAGGCGATGTGATCGAGGTTCTGCCGGGAGAGGCTTTTGCGGGCGATGGCCTGGTCTTGGCAGGTCAAAGCCAAGTGGACGAGGCCTTGCTGACGGGTGAATCGCACCCCTTGAGCCGAGGCACAGGGGACCGTGTGATTGCAGGAAGTCACAATTTGAGTGGCACCCTGGAGGTGCGGATTGAACAGGTGGGCGCATCGACGCGTTATGCGCAGATCGTGGCTTTGATGGACAGTGCGGCCAGCGCCAAACCCACCATGGCGCTGCTGGTCGACCGCTGGGCCAAACCCTTTTTGTTGGCTGTTTTGGCGGCGTCGTTGGCCGCTGCCGTCTATGGCTGGTCCACCAACCCCGCGCATGCGGTCATGGTCGCTGTCGCCGTCCTGATCGTCACTTGCCCCTGTGCCTTGTCTTTGGCCACGCCCGCGGCCATGTTGGCCACAGCCGGCGCATTGGCCCGAAGTGGTGTGCTGGTGCGCAGACTCAGTGCCTTGCAACACCTGGCCAACATAGACACGGTGATTTTTGACAAAACAGGCACCTTGACCCGTGATGCGTTTCAGGTGCGCCATACCCACACCCGAACCGGTGTTGACGCCTCAGAAGTTTTGGTCTGGGCCGGGGCGTTGGCGAAACATTCTTTGCACCCTGTCTCTCGGGCCTTGTGGTCAGAAGCCAGAAAACAAGCCGAATTGGCCGGGTGTTTGCCCGCGTTGGAGGGCATGCTGGTGCAAGACGTGACCGAATTGGCCGGGCAGGGGGTTCAGGGGCAATTGCGCTTGGCCAACGCCATGGGCTTGGATTTGCGACTGGGGTCGGCCCGTTTTTGCGCCGCCCCGTCATGGGCGGGTCACCACTTGCAAGTGAACTTGGCCGATGCCTCGGGTTGGCTGGCCACGTTTGAATTGGCCGAAGAAGTGCGCCCTGAAGCTGCACCGGTCGTGAAACAGCTCTTGGGCCTGGGTTTCAAGCTCCAGGTCTTGTCGGGGGACCGCCAAGCGGCGGTGTCGCAAGTGGCTGAAGCGGTCGGCATTGACCACGCACAAGGGGACTGCAGCCCCCAGCACAAATTGCAGGTTTTACAAGCCCTGCAGGCCCAAGGTCATCAAGTGGCCATGGTGGGCGATGGCTTGAACGACGGCCCGGTGCTGGCGGGCGCCGATGTTTCATTCGCTCTCGGCCAAGCGGTGCCATTGGCCCAGTCCAAATCGGACTTTGTGTTGATGGGCGGGCATTTGGATGCGCTGGTGGCCACCGTGGTCCGCAGCCGCAACACCATGCAGGTGGTCAAGCAAAACCTGGTGTGGGCGGCCATTTACAACGCGGCCTGTGTGCCCTTGGCCCTGGTGGGCTGGTTGCCCGCTTGGGCGGCGGGTCTGGGCATGGCGCTGAGCTCGGTCTTGGTGGTCCTCAATGCTTTGCGTCTGTCCAAAAAACAGCCTGACCAGGTTTGGCCATTGCGGACGCCCTCAGCGCTGGCCTGAAAAAACTCAAGAAAGCAGCTGTGGAAATTTTGTACCTTTTGATTCCTTTGTCGGTCATCTTGGTCTTTGCCATCTTGGTCGGGCTGTGGTGGGCCATTGACAAGGGGCAATTTGAAGACATCGAAGCCGAAGGGGAGCGCATTTTGCGTGAGGATTGATTTTGATCAAGTCTCATCGGTGTATACCCGGGCACACTGTGCCGTAGTTATTGCAATAGAAGAGGTCAAAATGAAGTTTGCCAATACGCAGGCGACCACCTACAACGACAAAGTTGTCAGGCAGTTCGCCATCATGACGGTGGTTTGGGGTGTGGTGGGCATGCTGGTGGGCGTGATCATCGCGGCCCAGCTGACATGGCCGGAGCTCAATTTCGGCATTTCCTGGCTCAGTTATGGCCGTCTGCGGCCCTTGCACACCAACGCGGTGATTTTTGCGTTCGGTGGTTGCGGCTTGTTTGCCGCCGCCTATTACGTGGTGCAGCGCACCTGCAATGTGCGCCTGATCAACGACAAGGTGGCCGCCTTCACGTTTTGGGGCTGGCAATTGGTCATTGTGCTGGCTGCCATCTCTTTGCCCTTGGGATTGACGCAAGGCAAGGAATACGCAGAACTGATTTGGCCTGTTGACCTGTTGATTGCGGTCGTCTGGGTGGCATTTGCCTTTGTCTTTTTTGGCACCGTGGGCATCCGCAAAGTGCGCCACATTTACGTGGCCAACTGGTTTTTTGGTGCTTTCATCATCGCCGTGGCCTTGTTGCACATTGTCAACAACATCCAACTGCCCACGGGAATGCTGCACTCTTACTCCGTTTATGCGGGTGTGCAAGACGCCATGGTGCAGTGGTGGTATGGCCACAACGCGGTGGGCTTTTTCCTCACGGCCGGTTTCTTGGGCATGATGTATTACTTCATCCCCAAACAAGCCGAGCGGCCCGTCTATTCCTACCGCCTGTCGATCGTGCACTTTTGGGCGCTGATCTTCACCTACATGTGGGCAGGTCCCCACCACCTGCATTACACCGCCTTGCCTGACTGGACCCAGTCTGTGGGCATGGTTTTCTCGCTCATCTTGCTGGCACCCAGCTGGGGCGGCATGATCAACGGCATCATGACCTTGTCGGGCGCTTGGCACAAACTGCGCGATGACCCGATCCTGCGTTTCTTGATCGTGTCCTTGTCCTTCTACGGCATGTCGACCTTCGAAGGTCCGATGATGTCCATCAAGACGGTCAACGCGCTGAGCCACTACACCGATTGGACCGTGGGCCATGTGCACTCGGGTGCTTTGGGCTGGGTGGGTTTGGTGACCATGGGCTCGATGTACTACCTGATTCCACGCCTTTTTGGTCAGAAGAAGATGTACAGCGTCAAGGCGATTGAAATCCACTTCTGGACCGCCACCATCGGCATCGTGATCTACATCGCCGCCATGTGGATTGCCGGTGTGATGCAAGGCCTGATGTGGCGTGCCATCAACGCCGACGGTACCTTGACCTACACCTTTGTGGAGTCTGTCAAAGCCACTTTCCCGTTCTATGCCTTGCGTTTGCTGGGGGGTGTGTTGTACCTGAGTGGCATGGTCATCATGCTCTGGAACACCATCAAAACCGTGTCCATGGGGCGCTCGGTGGAAGTCCAGATCCCGACACTCACCCCCGCACACTGAGGAGAAATACATCATGGCTCAAAACCCAAAATCTGGCGGCTTGTCCCACGAGAAAGTCGAGACCAACAACTTCTTGATGATTGTTCTGATCTTCATCGTCTTGTTGGTGGGGGGCATGGTTGAAATCGTGCCTTTGTTCTTCCAAAAATCCACCACTGAACCGGTGGCTGGCCTCAAGCCTTACACCGCATTGCAAGTGGTGGGGCGCGACGTGTATGTGCGCGAAGGCTGCTACAACTGCCACTCGCAGATGATTCGCCCGTTCCGGGCTGAAACCTTGCGCTATGGCCCTTACTCATTGGCCGGTGAATTTGTCTACGACCGTCCCTTCCAGTGGGGCAGCAAGCGCACGGGACCTGATTTGGCCCGTGTGGGTGGGCGCTACAGCGACGAATGGCACCGCATTCACCTGACCAATCCCCGCGACTTGGTCCCTGAATCCAATATGCCTGCGTACCCATGGTTGGAAAAGACGGCAGCCGACCACGGCACGGTGGTGGCGCACATGTCGGCCTTGCGCACTTTGGGGGCACCTTACAGCGACGAAGAATTGGCCAAAGCAACTGAAGAGGTCCAAGGCAAAACCGAGTTGGATGCGGTCATTGCTTACCTGCAAGTGCTCGGCATTCACCGCAAATAAGGCATGGCCATGGACATCAATACTTTGCGATCGGTCGTGACCGTCCTTGCCTTCGTCGCTTTTATCGGCATCGTGGTTTGGGCCTGGTCTCGGCGCAACCAGGCCAGCTTTGACGAGGCGGCGCAATTGCCGTTTCGCCAGGACGACTGAGCGGTCCTTCAGAACTCAAAAAAATACTTCAAGGAAATTCCATGAGTGACTTCATCAGCAACTTCTGGCACTTGTATGTGGCCGGCATCACGCTGGTCAGCATCATTGCCTGTCTGCTTTTGTTGTGGTTCAGCGGCAAGGCCAAGGCCATGACCGCCAACGACAACACCACTGGCCACGTTTGGGACGGTGACCTGCGCGAGATGAACAACCCCTTGCCCCGTTGGTGGGTGGGTTTGTTCATCATCACCATCATTTTTGCCTTCGTGTACCTGGCCATGTACCCAGGTGCTGGCAACTTTGCCGGGAAATTTGGCTGGTCTTCGGCCGGTCAGTACGAGACCGAGGTGGCCAAGGGCAACGCCGAAGTGGCGCCTTTGTATGCCAAGTTCTCGGGCATGCCACCCGAAGAAGTGTCCAAAGACCCTCAGGCCCTGGCCATTGGTGACCGTTTGTTCATGAACAACTGCGCCCAGTGCCACGGCTCTGACGCACGCGGCAGCAAAGGCTTCCCCAATTTGGCCGATGCCGACTGGTTGTATGGTGGCTCGCCCGAGGCGATCAAGACCACTTTGGTGCAAGGCCGCATGGGCAATATGCCGCCCATGGCCGCCGCGGTGGGTACACCGGAAGATGTGCGCAACGTCGCGCACTACGTGCTCAGCATGTCGGGCAGCCCGCACGACTCTTTGCGCGCACAGCTTGGCAAGTCCAAATTTGGTGCTTGCGCGGCCTGCCACGGCATCGATGGCAAGGGCAACCATGCGGTCGGGGCGCCAAACTTGACCGATGACATCTGGCTGCATGGCTGGGGTGAAAACGCGATTGTCAACATGATCAACAACGGCAAGGTCAACCAAATGCCAGCGCAAGCGGCCAAGTTGACCGAAGGCCAAATCCATGTTTTGGCGTCTTACGTCTGGGGCCTTTCCAACAACGCGACGGCCAAAGTAGCGACCGTGGCCAAGTGATGTGAACCCTGGGCAGCCAGCGCGCCTTGCTGCCCGTTTTGACAAGGTCTCAATTTTGTCCTCCCCACAAGAGCGTCCCCGTGCGGTGATTCCGATCCAGCCGATTCCTGTCGAGGAAGACGGTGTCATGGTGTCTTTGTACCAAGCGCAACAAAAGATCCATCCCCGCAGTGTTCAGGGTGTTTTTGCCCGGTGGCGTTGGCTCATGGTGGTCATCACACAGTTGGTGTTTTATGGCCTGCCTTGGTTGGAGTGGGGGCAGCGACAAGCCGTGCTGTTCGACTTGGGTGCCAGACGCTTTTATATTTTTGGCCTGGTGCTTTACCCCCAGGACTTCATTTACCTGACGGCCTTGCTCGTCATCTCGGCACTGTCGCTCTTTTTGTTCACCGCCGTTGCCGGGCGCTTGTGGTGTGGTTTTGCTTGCCCTCAAACCGTTTACACCGAAATTTTCATCTGGATCGAGCGCCAGTTCGAAGGTGACCGGTCTGCCCGCATGCGCCTGGACGATGCCCCTTGGAGCCTGAACAAGGTTTGGCGCAAAACCGGCAAGCAATTGGTTTGGATTCTGTTCGCCTTGTGGACCGGTTTTAGTTTTGTGGGTTATTTCACACCCATCCGTGATCTGTCTGCCGCTGTGTTGACGCTGGGCTTTGGCCCCTGGGAAATATTCTGGATCCTGTTTTACAGCTTTGCCACCTACGGCAACGCCGGTTTCATGCGCGAGCAGGTGTGCAAATACATGTGCCCCTATGCCCGCTTTCAAAGCGCCATGTTCGACAAAGACACGCTGATCGTCACCTACGACGCAGCGCGGGGTGAGCCCCGTGGCGCGCGCTCCAAAAAGGCCGACCCCAAATCCTTGGCCCTTGGCTCGTGTGTCGATTGCACGCTGTGTGTGCAGGTCTGTCCTACCGGCATCGACATCCGCAAAGGCCTGCAATATGAGTGCATTGGGTGCGGCGCTTGCGTGGACGTGTGCGACAACGTGATGGACAAGGTCGGCTATGAACGCGGTTTGATCAAGTTTTCCACACAAAACGCCATGGACCAAGGCTGGAGTTGGGCGCAAACCGTTCGCCGGATTTTCCGCCCCCGTGTGTTGATTTATGCGGCTGTGCTGTGGTCCATCATCATCGGAGTGGGGGTGTCACTATGGCTGCGCGAACCATTCAAGGTCGATATCGTGCGCGACCGCGCAACCATGGCGCGGATCGTGTCGGGTGGGAAAATAGAGAACGTTTACCGTCTTCAAATCATGAACGCAGCGGAAGAGACTTTGTCATTTCACCTTCAGGTCGACGGTTTGCCTGGCTTGCTCTTGGCCAGTGAATCCGAGGTGCAGGTCAAAGCCACCGAATCGCGCTGGGTCTCGGTCCAGTTGCAGGTGCCCTACGATGCAGCACCCGCAGGCTCTCACCCGATTCAGTTCCACATTGAGGCGCGAAAGCCCATCGGATCCGCGGATGCGCCCGTCGTTGGTCATCTGCGCGAAAAAACCGTCTTCTTGATCCCTCGGTGAGTGGTCAACCCCATAGAAAGAACTCCATGAGCAGCACTTCTCACACAACTCAAGTCGGTCAGCCCTGGTGGCGCTTTGGCATGGTCTGGATGGTGGTGGGGGGGCCTGCCGTGGTGGTGGTGGCGAGTTTGACCACTTTCTACATTGCCGCAAGCCATCCGGATCCGGTGCTCACAGAGACCCCCAGAACCGCACAGCAAGCACGTCAAGGCATTGCCCATGCGCCTGCCATGCAAGCCCGCAACCATGCCGCGACAGGTGAGTTGCCCCAAGCCCATGATGCTGCGGGCCAAGCGCGCACAGACCCCGCCCAATCGTCCGCTTCTGCGCCCTCACAACCCTGAAAGACCCTCACCATGCGTGCCCGACGTTGGATGTGGATCACCTGGCCATCTTTTTTGGTGGCAGGTTTGCTCGAAATGTTTGTATTTGCTTTTGTCGATCCACAAGATTTGCACTGGTTTGGCCACCATGTGGAGCTGTCACGACAAGCCATTTACACCATGGCTTTTTTTGCCTTTTGGGCCATGACCATGCTTTCGAGTGCGCTGACCACCCTGCTGGGCTTGTCCGCTGAAGAGGTCAATGATTGAGCGCGGGAGGAGGGGCCCGTCACTCGCAATGGGACGTGTTGTTCACCAAGCGCTGCAAAGCGTCTGTGTTCAAAATTCGCACATGGCGTTGCTTGACCTCGACCATGCCTTCTTCCACGAATTTTGAAAATGTGCGGCTCACGGTCTCCAGTTTGAGTCCTAAGTAACTGCCAATTTCTTCGCGCGTCATGCGCAAGATCAATTCGGATTGCGAGAAGCCCCGGGCGTGCAAACGTTGAACCAAATTCAGCAAGAAAGCTGCCAATCGTTCCTCGGCGCGCATGCTGCCCAAGAGCAACATCACCCCGTGTTCGCGCACAATTTCGCGGCTCATGATTTTGTGAACATGGTGCTGCAAGGCTTTGACCTCGCGTGAAATTTCTTCAATCCGGTCAAAAGGCATGACGCAAACTTCCGCGTCCTCCAGCGCCACCGCGTCACAGCTGTGCTGGTCATTCACAATGCCGTCCAGGCCAATGATCTCGCCCGCCATCTGAAAACCTGTGACCTGATCTCGCCCATCTTCTGTGGCCAAACAGGTTTTGAAAAAGCCGGTGCGAATGGCGTAAAGCGATGTGAACTTCTCACCGTTGGTGAACAAGGTGTCGCCCCGCTTGACCTTGCGCCGCACCGCCACCAATTCATCCAAGCGGGTCAAGTCTTGATCGCTCAAGCCCACGGGCATGCACAGTTCGCGTAAGTTGCAATTGGAACAAGCGACTTTGATGACTTCGGGATGCATGTGTATCTCAGGGTTGAAGAGAGGATTTGCCTTGGATCAAGCTTTGAGCTTAAACCGAAAATCTTTCAAAAAAGACGGATGACCCGGTCTGCGCAGAAAATCCCGGAAAACCAGTATTCCTTTTGACCTGCGTCAAAACCCATGCGGGAGCGAGAGGGCAAAGTCGATTCCATCCTTTGCCATCGATTGAGTCCAGGTTCACGCCATGTCCATCATCAGCCCCGAATTGTTGTCCCGTTTTGATGTGCCGGGACCTCGCTACACCTCCTACCCGACGGCCGATCGTTTTGTGGACACCTTTGGCGAGGACGACTACATCAAGGCCCTGGCCCAGCGGCAATCGGGTTCCTTGGGCAAACAGCCGCCTCTGTCCTTGTATGTGCACATTCCATTTTGTGAATCCCTGTGTTACTACTGCGCCTGCAACAAAATCATCACCAAACACAAAGACCAAGCTGCGGTGTATTTGGATTATTTGAGCCAAGAAGTGGCGCTTTATTCGCGGCATTTGGGTCAAGGCCAGTCGGTCAGCCAGCTGCATTTGGGGGGAGGCACCCCCACATTTCTGAGCGATGACCAGCTGCGACAGCTGATGAACATGCTGCGCAAACAGTTTGTCTTGGTGCCTGGCGGGGAGTATTCGATTGAAGTGGACCCGCGCACCGTCGACGAAAGCCGTTTGGCCGTTTTGGCAGAGCTGGGGTTCAACCGCTTGAGTTTGGGCGTGCAAGATTTTGAGCCCGATGTCCAAAAAGCCGTGCACCGCATTCAACCGGCCGATCAAGTGTTCAAGTTGGTGGAGGCCGCGCGGCGTTTGGGTTTTGAATCGGTGAATGTCGACCTGATTTATGGTCTGCCTTTGCAAACGGCGGAATCTTTTGACCGCACCCTGGAACAGGTCAAGCGCTTGCGCCCCGATCGCATCGCCTTGTATGCCTATGCACACCTGCCTGAACGTTTCAAGCCGCAGCGCCGCATCCACGCTTCAGAGCTCCCCTCGGCAGAGGGTAAGGTGCAGATGCTGTCGCGCTCACTCGGTGCATTGACCGATGCGGGATACGTTTACATCGGCATGGACCATTTCGCTTTGCCCCAAGACAGCTTGGCCGTGGCCAAGCGCCAAGGGCGTTTGCACCGCAACTTCCAGGGCTACAGCACGCAAGCCGACTGTGACTTGATTGCGCTGGGGGTGTCATCGATTGGCCGAGTAGGTTCCACCTACAGCCAAAATGCCAAAACCATGGACGAGTACCGCGCCTTGCTCGATCAGGGGCGTTTCCCTGTGGTCCGAGGATTGGCCCTGACGCGAGACGATTTGATTCGCCGCTCGGTGATCATGGCACTCATGTGCCAAGGGCATCTGGAGTTTGAAGCCATCAATGTGGCTTGGCTGATCGATTTCAAAACCCTGTTCGCGCCGGAGTTGGCGCGGCTGACGGCCATGCAGTCGCAAGGTTTGGTCAATCTCCAGAGCAACGCCATTCATGTCACCGACATGGGCTGGTTTTTTGTACGCGGCGTGGCCATGGTGTTCGACCGTTATCTGCAAACCGACCTCGATCGAAGTCGTTTTTCAAAGATCCTCTGAAGGACGCGGGGCATCAGGGCTGCATCGCAGACAATGGCGCCATGGACCCACTCGCGGATACGTCATGCAAAGTTCTTTGGCCATCACAGCCTTGATGATGGGTGTTCTGGGCGGCCCCCACTGTGTGGCCATGTGCGGTGCCGCTTGCGCTGGCTTGGGGCAAGCGGCGGGTGCACGTCGTGGACAAGCCTTGTTGGCTTTCCAGATCGGGCGCTTGGCGGGTTACGCGCTGCTTGGCGCTGTGGCTGCGGCCAGCGTTCAAGGCTTGGGTTGGCTGACCACGCAGTCCGCCGCCATCCGGCCTGTTTGGACACTGCTCCATTTGGCCGCCTTCACGCTGGGTGCCTTACTCATGCTGCAAGCGCGGCAGCCCGTTTGGCTCGATGGCGCTGCCAGAAGACTTTGGGCGAAGGTTCGTGCATTCAATACCCGCTGGGGGCGCGCAGCACCTTGGATGGTGGGTGGGCTTTGGGCATTGATGCCGTGTGGCTTGCTCTACTCGGCCCTGATGGTGGCGGCTTTGACGAGCCAGCCATTTGAGGGGGCCATCACCATGGCTTTGTTTGCGCTGGGCAGCAGCATCAGCCTTTGGCTTGGCCCATTCTTGTTTTTGCGCCTGCAATCTTTGGGTGATGGTGCCTGGGGTATGCGCCTGGCAGGCTTCGCATTGGCGGGTGTATCGGCTTGGGCCTTGTGGATGGGCCTGGTGCATGACCAAGCCCCTTGGTGCATCACCCCTGCGTGATCAAGCGACCAAGCCTTTGTAAAGCATGTAAGCGGCCAGCACATAAAGCACACTGGCGAACACGCGCTTGAGCTGTTTGACAGGCAATTTGTGCGCTGTGGCGGCACCCACAGGAGCCATCAAGACACTGCAAACGGCAATCACCACCAAGGCGGGCAGCCAGAGGTAACCAAAACTGAGTTCTGGCAGGTTTTGTACGCCTTGGCCACTGACGATGTAGCCTGTCACATTGGCCAGGGCGATGGGAAAGCCCAAGGCGGCACTGGTGGCCACGGCATTGTGGATCGCCACATTGCACCAAGCCATGAAGGGCACGCTGATGAAGCCGCCCCCCGCACCCACTAAGCCAGACAGCAAGCCAATCAAGCCGCCCGCACCGAGCAGACCATTGAAGCCGGGCACTTGGCGGCTGGGGGCGGGCTTTTTGTCCAGAAACATTTGAGTGGCCGAAAACCCCACAAACAGCGCAAAAAACAGGGCGAGGTAAGTGCCTTTGGCAAAGGCAAAAATACCCATGCTGCCAATCAAACTGCCCATGACGATGCCGGGCGCCAAACCCTTGACCAAGTCCCAGCGCACGGCTTTCTTTTTGTGGTGGGCGCGTACGCTGGAAATCGACGTGAAGATGATGGTCGCCATGGAGGTGGCAATGGCCATCTTGACAGCCAAATCAGGGCTGACCCCTCGACTGCCCAACATGTAGGTGAGGAAAGGCACCATCACCATGCCACCGCCGATGCCCAGAAGGCCTGCCAAAAAACCTGTGCACAGGCCAAGAACAGCCAATTCGGCCAACAACAGGGGTTCAATGATCATGGGGGATGTCGGGATGAGAGGAAAAAGGTGTCTGCGAATGCCACCGGACCGGCATCCTGAACCGGGGTTCAGGTGGGCGAGGGCAGACTGGCGTTGGGTTCATCTGACGCGAGATGATCACGCTCACCAGCCAATGTACCAAGCCCGGGCTCTATGAGCATTGGTTCAAGGAAATATAAAGCCCGGTATGCACCGCAGACGGGCTGATTGTAGGCTGATCCCATAGGCCTTCAGCGCCAGTGGTGGGCTTTCAGATCAATTGCCCGTCTTGCTTCAAAACCTGGTCGAGTCGCTTGAGCAAGTCGGCCAAACGCTCTTGGGCTGCAGGAGGAACATCGGGCAGTTGGGCTTGACCCACTGGCGCGGCGGCCGCGGCCTCACCTTGGTCAAAAGCCAGATTCAAGGCCGCCAAAACAGCGATGCGGTCACGCGCCTTGATTTTTCCGGCATCTCGGATCTTGCACATGGCTTCGTCCACCTTGTGCACCGCGGCCAACAAGCGGTCTTCGCCATCGACTGGGCAACCCAAAATATAGCTCTGGCCCATGATCTGGACGTCCAGTTGTTTGTTGCTCATGCTGTGGCCTCAGGGGATGCGGGTGCATTGCTTGCCGGCAGGCGCTCAATCAGGGCATCGACACGCGCGCGGGCGGCTGCCAAGCGAGACTTGAGTTGGTCGCGTTCAAGCGTGAGAACCTGAAGCTGCTGTGTCAACAAAGCATTGGTGCGCTGGAGCTCTTCGTGGCGCAGCAACAAATGATCTACACGCTCAGCAATTTGATCAATGGTGTCGAAATGGGCCATGGCAAACAATGGAAAGTAAGAGCGACATTGTAGATGCTTGGGCTATTTTGTAGGCTGACTGACAGCTTGGCGCCTAAAATGAAGCTTGTTGGTGCTCGCGAGCCAGTTCACGGCGCGCAGTTCAACGGGAAGCAGGAGGGACAAGCCATCATGGCCGACCTAACCTGCGCTGCCCCCGCAACGGTAAGCAGACGGGTCTTCATTGGCGTGAAGACTCCGCTTTCATCTCAAACCACTGATGGCTCTGAAACAGGCCGCCGGGAAGGTGATGAAGGTCGCTCTGTCAGCCCGGATACCGGCCAACAAGGTGACCTGTCGAAAGTCAGGTTGTAAAGCCCATGCACTGTCGGGGAAGGCGGTGAGGGCGTTTTACATGTTAGTTTTTCATGAAAAATCGTACGCTTCGTGCACGCTCCGCGGTGCCTGTTATTTCAACTTTGACTTTGGCATTGTGTTCATCTCTTCAAGCTCAAAGCATTGAAATCAATCCGATCATCATTTCTGCCAATCGTTCTGCTCAAGCTCTTTCAGACGTTTTGTCTTCGGCGACGGTCATCACGCGACAAGAAATAGAAAAATCTCAAGCCCCGACATTGGCTGATTTGCTGCAAGGCGAGGTCGGATTTGAATTCGGTCGAAATGGTGGACCTGGGGCACAAACCTCGTATTTTCTTCGTGGACAAAACAGCACGAATGTTGTCGTTTTGGTGGATGGTGTCAGGTCTCAAACCGACAGTGGTGGCAATTTAACCCTCACTGATATCCCCTTGGCCTTGATAGAGCGCGTCGAGGTTTTAAGAGGCAATGCTGGGGCTCTTTATGGGGAAGCCGCCGTTGGTGGTGTGATCAATATCTACACCCGTCAGTCTAAAGGTGCACCTGTCCAGTACGGCTCCATCACATGGGGTTCAAAAAATACATTGGATTTGAATGCCGGTTATTCTGGCGAGGTGGATGACTATAAGTTCAATGTTTCGGCAGGCAAAGTATCCACGGATGGGTTTTCTGCCATGAGTTCTGTAGTTAACTCGACGACGGTGAACCCAGACAGTGATGGATACGGCAGAGGTTTTGCTTCAGCCAAAGTCGAAAAGAAAATGTCGGCGGACATGTCTTTAGGCATCCGTTTCCGCCAAATGCAGTCGAAAGCCGATTACGACAGTGGTTATTTGCCTTATGAATACTCCCCAGGAAGTTTTACCCGAGGCGATCTTCCCACTGATAAACACAGGTCCAATAAAGAGGTTGATTCATTGGGTGCGTTTGTCCGAAAAGTGGTCTCTGATCGATGGGTAACCACATTGGATGTCTCCAATTCAACGACTACATATAAAGAATCGGTCGTTTATCTTGAGCCGTATTCAGACTTCATTTCAAGCGAGTACGAATCCAAGCAAAAGGCCCTTTATTGGTCGAATCAGTATCAGTTGGGTGTGAAGTCAACAGTCAACTTTGGAATTGATTTACTAGACGATCGCCATGCGCAAAAAAACAGTTTTGAGTTGATTCGAAAAACATCGGGTACCTATGCGGGCGTGACGCACCAATTTGATCAATTCACAGCCCAAATCAATCTTCGCCAAGATCAAATTGACATAGATCGACATGACACTGGCAATGTGGTGTCCGCAAAGACTAAGGCATCAACAGGTCTACTGGGTTTGGGCTATCAAGTCACCTCAGAGTGGAAGTTAACAGCCTCCTTGTCAACTGGCTTTAAAGCGCCTTCTGCGTATGACATATCGACCAATCCGCTCGTCAATTCTGAGAAGTACCAATCTAAAGAGGCTGGCTTGGTGTATTCAACGCAAGACATGGTTGGACGCTTTGTCTATTTTGCTACCCACTCTGACAATGCGATTGGCTATAACCATTTAGATCAAGCCCTGAATATTGGAAAAACTCAGAACAAAGGCATCGAAGTCAGCTTACGAACAATATGGATGGGCAACAGTGTCAAGTTGAACTACGTTGATCAAAACCCGTGGAATGTGAGTGACTCATCGGCATTGGATCGTCGGGCACGACGCTATGGGTCTTTGGAAATGTCGCGGCCGTTGGCGGAATATGAAGTCGGGTCAAAAGTTTTTGGATCATCAGCACGTCCTGAGTTCGGATCACAACTTGCAGGTTATGCGCTGTGGTCTGTTTATGCCAGTCGTAAACTCAATGACTCATGGACTGCTCGTGTCCGCTTAGAGAACATGACAAATCAGCGTTATGAGCTTGCTGGAGGTTATAACGTTCCTGGCCGTGGTCTGTTCGCGACATTGCAATACAGTCCAAAGCGATGAGCATTTCCTCTCTTGGCCCCCAAAGCATCGTTTGCCTCACCGAAGAGACAACGGAGTGGCTCTATCTGCTGGGGCAGGAGCAGCGCATTGTGGGCATCTCGGGCTACACGGTGAGACCGCGCCGGGCCCGTGAAGAAAAGCCCAAAGTCAGTGCATTTTTGAGTGCCAAGATCGACAAGATTTTGGCGCTCCAACCTGATTGTGTTTTTGGCTTTTCCGACCTGCAGGCTGACATTGCGTCTTTGCTGATCAAAGCCGGCGTGCAGGTCACCGTCTTCAACCAGCGCAGCGTCGATGAGATTTTTTCCATGCTCTACCAAGTGGCTGCCATGGTCGGCCAGGCCGATCAAGGCCTGGCGCGTCTGCAGGCCCTGCGTGCCGAACTCGATGCGATCACGCAGCGGGCTGCTGGTTTCAAGCGCCGCCCCAAGGTGTATTTTGAGGAGTGGGACGAGCCGCACATCAGTGGCATCCGTTGGGTGTCAGAGCTGATGGGCATCGCTGGTGGTGACGATGTTTTTCCCGAACTTGCGACTCAGTCACTGGGCAAAGACCGGATCATTGCCAATGGCCAAAGCATTGTGGACCGTGCGCCCGACATCATCATCGGCTCGTGGTGCGGCAAAAAATTTCGCCCAGAGAAAGTGGCGGCTCGGCCCGGTTGGCAAGACGTTCCGGCGGTGCGCACGGGGCAGATTTTTGAGATCAAATCGGCCGACATTTTGCAGCCCGGTCCTGCCGCACTCACCGATGGCGTGGCGCAGATGCACCGCATCTTCAGCCAGTGGGAAGCGCTGCATGGCTGAGCGTTGGAGGATTTGGGCCCGGTCCTTGGCCTTGGTGTGTGTCGTTTGGGCGTGCGCGCATCCCGCAGCAGCGATCACGGTGCTCGACGACCGCCAGCAAAAAGTGCAGATTGACCCAGCTCCGCAGCGCATCGTGAGTTTGCTGCCCTCATTGACCGAGACCGTCTGCGCCTTGCAGCAGTGCCACAAACTGGTGGGGGTGGACCGTTATTCCAATTGGCCCGAGGCGGTCCAATCGGTGACGCGCGTCGGTGGGGGTCTGGACCCGAACATCGAGAGCATCGTCGCCCTCAAGCCCGATCTGGTGCTGGCGGCAGGTTCTACCCGGGGTGCGGACCGCTTGCAGGCTTTGGGTTTGAACGTGCTGCGCCTGGAGCCGCGCAACCACGCCGATGCACAGCGCGTTTGGCGCACTGTGGCGCAGGCGCTGCATGTGCCCGCCGCCGACAGTGACCGCGCTTGGCAAGCCATACAGGCGGGCGTGCAGGCGGCGGTGCAATCGCTCAGCCCTGCTGCACGGCAGCAGCGGGTTTACTTTGAGGTGAGCCCCGCCCCTTATGGCGCAAGTGCCTCGTCTTTTTTGGGCGAGACGCTCACGCGCATGGGTGTGAGCAACATCCTTCCTGCCTCTTTGGGCCCATTTCCGCAGGTCAACCCCGAATGGGTGGTGCAAGCCCAGCCCGACGTGATCATGGCAGGCGACAGCAGCCGCGCCAGCATGCTGCAGCGCCCGGGCTGGAGCCGCTTGCGGGCCATGCAAGGCCAGCGATTGTGCGTGTTCAAGCAGGATGAATCGGACATGTTGGTGCGGGCGGGCCCGCGCATGGCGGAAGGCGCTCGGCTGATGGCCGACTGCCTGAACCGCGCAGCAGCGGGTGCAGGTTCTGCCGCAACAGGAACAAGCCGATGAACGCCACCCCATTTCGCTGGGCACTGCTGCTGCTGACCGTGGGCCTGCTCGTGGTGTGTCTCGGAACTGCCGCGGGCAGCCAAGGCTGGCAATTTGAAGCGTTCATGGGGTGGTTAGCGGGTTGTCATGCCGGGTGTGAAGCCGTGTCGCACCAAATTGTGTGGGACATCCGTTTGCCGCGCAGCCTGGGTGCTTGGTTGGGCGGAGCCTTGCTCGGCTTGGCTGGCGCCGTGGCGCAAGGGCTGTTTCGCAACCCTTTGGCCGATCCGTATTTGTTGGGCAGTGCCTCCGGCGCGTCTTTGGGCGTGGGCGTGTCCCTGAGCTTGTGGGGCGGCAGCGCCTGGGCCATGAGTGGCTGGTTGGGCTTGGGCCTGACGGGGGCGGCCTTTGTGGGCGCTGTGCTGGCGGTGGTGCTGACCTTGCTTTTGGCTCGCGGCGTTCAACAAACGCTGCGCCTGTTGTTGGCGGGCGTGGTGGTGGGCGTGGTGCTGGGTGCGGTGACGTCCTTGATCTCGCTGCTGCAGCCGCAAGTGTTACAGGCCATGCAAGGCTTCATGCTGGGCTCCACCGCCTTTGTCAGCTGGAGCGCCTGCTGGACCATGGCGGCGGTGCTGGCCTTGTGCCTGGCCTGCTCTTGGGTTTTTGCCCGTGTGCTGGACGCGTTGAGTTTGGGTGAAGCCACTGCGCAAAGCTTGGGCGTGCCACTGCCACTGGCGCGCATTGTTTTGGTGGGCGTGATTTCTCTGGCGACAGCGGCGGCGGTGGCGCACATTGGGCTGGTGGCTTTTGTCGGCTTGGCTGCGCCGCATTTGGTGCGCTCGCTCGTGCGCTGCACGCATGCCTGGCGCTTGTTTTTGTCGGCCTTGATGGGCGGGGCCTTGCTGGTGCTGGCCGACGTGATGGCCCGCGTGATGATGGCCCCGCAAGAGTTGCCTGTGGGTGTTCTGACGGCAGTGCTCGGCGGGGGCTATTTGCTCTGGCGTGTTTACCGAGACGCCGACACCGGGGCGCGCTCATGAACGCCGCGCTGCAAGCCCGGCAGCTCAATGCCGAATTGGGTGGCCGCCCAGTTCTCAAAGCCATTGACTTGGACATCACGGCGGGTCGTTGGACCTGCGTGGTGGGGCCCAATGGGGCAGGCAAGTCGACTTTGCTCAAGGCCTTGGCAGGTTTGTTGCCACACAGCGGGCAAGTGCTGTGGCACGGCCAAGCGCTGGCATCGCTCACCCGTCAACAAAGGGGCTTGCAACTGTCATGGTTGGGGCAGGGCGAGTTGAGCACGCTGGACCTTCGCGTGTGGGACGTGGCCATGCTGGGCCGCTTGCCACACCAAAGCTGGCTGGGGGCGCCCTCGGCGCAAGACGCGCAAATGGTGGAGGCCGCTCTCAAGGCCACGCAGGCCTGGGAATGGCGCGAGCGCCTGCTGGGCGAGTTGTCTGGAGGCGAGCGCCAACGCGTGCTGCTGGCCCGCGCCATGGCGGGCAATGCGCCCACCATGCTGATGGACGAACCCTTGGCCAACCTGGACCCTCCGCACCAAGTGGACTGGCTGGAGCAGGTGCTCTGCCTCTTGGCTCAGGGCACCACGGTGGTCAGCGTGCTCCATGAGATTGGCTTGGCACTGCATGCCGACGACATCGTGGTCATGCAAGAAGGCCAGATCGTGCACCATGGGTCAGCCAGCGATGCGGCCACCCACGCGGCCATCGAATCGGTCTTTGCCCAGCGGATTCGCATTCGCGCTGTGGAGGGGCAGTGGGTGGTTTTGCCCCGCATGGGCTGATGGGCGTTCACCCGTTTTCTTTCGCTAGAATTTGACGCATGGAACTCAAAATCATCGTTTACTCCAAGTCCGCATGCCCCCAGTGCGAATCCGCCAAGATGGTGCTCAAAACCAAGGGCTTGGCTTTTGAAGAAATCAAAATTGACGGTGAAGCCGAACGCATGGCATTTTTCGAAAAATGCGGTCCTTCGGTCCGTCAAATGCCGCAGATTTTCATCAACGACCAGCGGGTGGGTGGATTGGCCGGCTTGCAGGCCGCTTTGGTTCAGCTCGGTCTCTGAAACAGGCCATTGGCCGCAACCAAAATGAGGGAACGGCCATGGGTCTGATCATGAAGCAAGCGATGTCCGGGCCAGCGGTCTGGAAAGGTCAGGACTTGGAGGGTGACAACTCTTGGGTGCACCCCTTGAGCCCCAAAGTGTTGGCCATTCTCGATGCCGCTTTGGCCCAGGTGAAATCCAAAGGCTTGGCATTCCCCCATTTTTCCCGAGAAGATTTCCCCATTGGCGATTGGGCCCACGAGCTCAGAACCCACAGCGACGAGCTGGAAAACGGCAGGGGTTTTTTGGTGCTGCGGGGTTTGCCCGTTGAGCGCTACAGCGAAGAAGACATTCAAATCATTTACTACGGCATTGGCCTGCACATGGGCGTGCCTGTGCGGCAAAACCCCAAAGGGGAATTGCTGGGCGTGGTCATGAACGTGGGCGATGTGACAAAAAAAACCACCCGAGTCTACGAAACCAACCTGTACCTGCCGTACCACTCAGACCCGTCGGATGTGGTCGGTCTTTTGTGCCTGCGCAAAGCCAAGCAAGGTGGTTTGAGCAGCTTGGTGAGCGTGGCGGCGATCTACAACGAAATCTTGCAGCACCACCCCGAGTATTTGGGGCTGTATTACCGCCCTTGGTATTTTTCGCACCTGTGCGAAGACCTGCCCAGCCTGTCACCCATCTTCAGCCACCACCAAGGCAAGCTCAGCTGCCGCTACCTGCGCCAGTACATCCAGCTGGGCCATGAAATCCGCAACCTGCCGCTGTCCAAGGTCGAAATCGAAGCGCTCGACTTGTTTGACAACATCATGCACCGCGATGATTTCCGACTGAGCATGATGCTCGAGCCCGGTGACCTGCAGTTCGCCAACAACTACGCCGTGCTCCATTCGCGCAATGAATTTGAAGACCACGGCGTGCACGAACTCAACCGCAAGATGCTGCGCCTGTGGGTCAAGATGCCGAACGCACGGACCTTGGCGCCCGAGTTTCCGGGGCGCAACGGTTTTCCGGCACCCGAGGTGCTCCCCTGATCGTTACGCGCGCCAGTTTATGGGCGGCCTTTGGGGGCGGGTGAGGCTTTCTTGGGCGTTGACTTGCCTTTGCCCGCTTCGTCCAGGCACAGCAGTGTGTCCACATGCGCCATGAACCGGTTGAGGTAGTCCGGTGAAATGTCGCGCATCAGGCCCAGCGAGCGCAGCACCAACATGTGAGAGTTGATGGGGCCCGCATTTTGCGGCGCTTGGGCCATTGCCTGCTTGACCTGCTTTTGCACGCTGATTTGGCTCAATTGCTTTCTGAACTGCGCAATGCGCGGACTCTCCAGTCGCCACCCAGTGGCTGGGCTGGTTCCTTGCAGCGCATTTTTTGGGGCCATGTCTTGCAGCAGTGCGGCCAAGGGGGAAAGGAGGGAGGGGGCGGGGGCTGCGAAGGGGGGGACGACGGGTGTCGCAAGTGGCAGAGCGGCTGCGTCCATGCGCGTCTCCAAACGGTCGAGCGCCTCTTGCAGTTTGGCCACGAGCCGCATTTGCGCAGGGCCCGATTGTTCTCGCGTGCGCTTGGCCAGTGTTTCGATGTAATGCCAGCCCACCGCATCCACCCGGGCCGCACCCGACGCACGCAAGGCGTCAAGGTCAGGCAGCGCTGGCGAGCTGTCGTTCATGGTTTGGCCGCAGACGGGATGGCGCTGGCCGCATTGCCAGCTTTGGGCACCGGGGCCATTTCCACGCGGCGGTTTTGGGCGCGGGCCTTGTCGCTGGTATTGGCCACCAGCGGTTGCTCTTGGCCGAAGGCCGCCGCAAACAGTTGTGAGGATGGCATGCCCTCTTCAATCAGGGTGCGTGTCACGGTGAGTGCGCGCTGGGCCGACAACTCCCAATTGTCTGCAAACTGTCGGTTGCGACTGCCCACCGCCTTGTCGTCGGTGAAACCGCTGACCATGAGCATTTCATCGCGCGACTGCAGGTAGCTGCGCAGTGGCAACACCAAGCTCTTGAGCAGCTGGCGTCCTTCGGGCTCGAGCTTGTCGGAATTGAGCTCGAAGAGCAACTTGCCGCTGATGCCGATGCGGCCATTGTTCAAGGTGATGCGGCCACTGGCGAGGGGAATGGCCAGGGCTTGTTCCAAAGACAGGCGCTTTTGTTCTTCGACTTGGCGTTTTTGTACCTCGTCCTCGAGTTTGGAGGCCATGTCCAGCTGCGCAGCCATCACCCCCACCAGCAAGAGCACGAAGGCCCCCAAGAGGCCGGTCATCAAGTCGGCAAACGAGATCCAGGTGGGTGCTGTCGATTCGCTCTCGGCTTCGAGTTCCAGCATCAAGCGGCTCCTTCGGCTTGGCGCTGCTGCAGGGCTTCCAGCACGTCCTTTTGGCTGCCAATGCTCAGGTCGATCATTTCACGGGCCTGCGCCACGTAATAGGCCAGTTGTTCGTCGCTGCGCGTCATGGATTTCTCGATCGCCTGCTCGATGCGCTGCAGATTGATCATGAGCTTGTCGTTGGTGTCGCTGAACGAGCGAACGGCAAAGCCAAAGGTCTCTCCCAAGCTGGCCACATCCACCGCGCTGGCGGTGACTTGCGCTGCGATGTCAACCAGCTTGTCCGTCTCGGCCGCCACGTGTGCTTGGAACTGCCCGCTGGTCTGGCTCAGCGTGGCTTGGCTGGCCGTGACCATGGTGTCGATCACGCTGCGTTGTTCGGTCGACGCGTGGTTGATCGCGTCCAGCAAGGTGCTGAGCGTGCCCAGGATGCGGGTGCGCTCTTCGAGCAAGGCGTTGTCGCGCGCCACGCTGACCGAGATTTCCTGACGCAGCTGGCCGATGACTTCGGCTGCGGCCTTGGGGGCCTCAGAGGCGGTTTCGATCAGGCGGGTGATCGGGTCTTCCAACGCGGTGCCCAGCGTGGTCAGGTGGGCGGTCACCACGCTTTGCAACTCGCTCAGGCGAGCCACAGCGGTTTGTCCGCGTGCGTCTTCGGCATCCCGCAGGGCCGAGAGTTCCTGGCGCAGCATGGCCGCCAGTTCTTCGGCGCGCTGCTGGTGACCTGCAGTCCACTGGGCCTCTGTGGCGATGCGCTCGCGCATCAATGCTTCGCTGCTGGCCATCAGGCGCGTGATGTCTGCCAAGGTTTGCGTGGCTTGGGTTTGGGTCTGGGCCGTGATCTCTTGCGCCGTGCGGGTCAGGGTGTCGCAAATGGCTTGCTGCTGAGCCAGTGTTTGCGCGCCGGCGTTTTGCCAGGCTTGGTCCAAGTTGCTGGCCGTTGCCGTCAAAGAGGCCTGCCATGCGTCCAGGCGCGCCTGATCGGCAGCAGTGCGCTCGTCGTGCAGTCGCGTGATGTCGGCCAGCGTCTGGCTGGCATGGGTTTGTGCGTGGGTCTGGATGGCTTGGGCCGTTTCGCCCAAGGTGTCACAAATGGCTTGCTGCTGTGCCAATGTCTGCGTCCCCGAGGCCTGCCATTGGCTGTGCAGTTCGCTGGCCATGTGTGTCAGCGAGGCTTGCCAAGCTTGCAGGCGCTGCTGGTCGGCGCTGCTTTGCAGGGTCAGCTGCTGCGTCTGGGCGACACTGACTTGGTCGAGCAGCGATTGGGCGCTGCGCTCAAAATTTTGGCTGAACGCGTCCAAGGTCTGGCCGACACGTTCGGTCATGTGGGTGCTGGCTTGTTCGTGGCGGGTCAGTGTCTCGGCACTGGTCTGCGCCACGGTGGCGGCCGTTGCCGCCATTTGGGTCTGCAGTTCGCCCATGTGTTGCTGGGTGTTGAGCAGCAGGCGTTCGTTCATGCTCTGGGCTTGTTCGCTCAGTTGCGTCATGGTGGCTTGCACCACGGGGCGAATGCCGTCGCTGGCCAGTTGCATGCTTTGGCTCAAACTGCTGCGCAGCGATTGGTCCACCGATTGCGCCAAGCCTGTGTAGGCCGAGTGCACTTGCGAGTGGAAGCTTTGTTGGTTGGCCAGCAAGCGTTCATGCATTTGCTGGCTGTTTTCGGCCATTTGTGCCATCAGGGTCTGCAGCTGCTGCACCACTTGCGGGAGGGCTTGCGACTGCTGCTGCAAGGCCTTGAAGGTTTCTTGCCGTTGGTGCACCAGAGAAAAGCCACGCAAGCTGCTGCCCATGAGCGTGTCCAGCTGCTGACTGGCCAGCGCACGTTCACGTCGGGCCAGGCTGCTCATCAAGCCCAGCATGGCCGAAGTGGCCACCCCGGCCACCGAGGTGCCAAAGGCCAAGCCCAGCCCCTTGATGGGTTCGGAAAACGCGGCCCGAATGCCCGCCACGTTGGTTGAGCCTTCCAAGGCAAACACCGCGCCATTGAGGGTGACCACCATGCCCAAAAACGTGCCCAGCATGCCGAGCATGACCAACAAGCCCACCAAATAGGGCGTCAGTGCAGGGCCCGGTAGGCCCACGCGCTCACCCTCCACACGTTGACGGATCGGGTTTTGCAAGCCCGATGGCAGCGTCATCAGCCAATCCTGGAGGTTTTCCAACTGGGGGGGGATTTGGGCCAAAGCTTGGCTCAGAGCGGCGGTCGTGAGCCTGTAGTGGTGCAGCTCGATCGCGCCGAAGACATACACCCCGGCAATGACGGCCGACATGATCAACACCAGCAAATGAGAGGTGGCCACAGCGGCCGCGACCCAAAGCACGGCCAATGCGCCCAGCCCGAAGGCGATGTGAAAGGAATATCGTTTCATGGTGTTGCTGTGGTGTGGGTGTTGAAGGCCTCCAAAAGGCCCCAAACGGGTTGCATTCGTGTGTCCAACTCTGCCTGCAATGCGGTGCGCAGGGCTTGGCGCATCGGCAAGAGCCAGGCACTCATCGCAGGGGCGGGCTTGGCCTGGGCCCCTGCATCAGCGGCCTCGGCTTGTTTTTTGAGGTGTTGTTTGAGTGCTTGGGCAAAGCGCTTTTCGTGCAATTTGGAGACTTTGGCCAGCAAAACAGCCTCGCGCTCGCTCAGGATGTTTTCAAAGGCGGCGTCGAGTGCGGCCAGCTGCTGCAAGCGCGGCGAACTTTGGCTCAATTGCCCCCGCACTTGGGAGCGCAAGGTTTGAATCGACGTTTCCATTTGCCGTTGGTGCGCGGCATAAAACCGGCGGTAGGGCTCAAAAGCTGTTTTGGGCTCCATGGCCTCGGCCATTTCAGCGGGGGGCATGTCGATGCGTGCCAGACCCGAACCAGGCGGCGCACCTTGCGCGATGGACTGCTCCAGTTGGGCCCGCACTTTCTCCACATGGCGGGTCAGGGCTTCGCCTGTCATGGTCACTGCCCGACGCAGGTGCGCAGGCGGTGGCGCGGCAGTAGGCTGCTCAGGGTTGAGCACGCCATGCAAGGCAATGGCTTGGCGAAAGTTCAACCAATCGCCCAGTTTTTGACCCACATCGTCCGCTACAGGGGCGGCATCGATCATGGCGTTTTGGGTCAGAAAACGCGTGAGTCGGGAACTGTTGAGGTGGGTACGCGGCAGGGCTCGCGTCATGGGCAGGTCGGATCGGGTTCGAAAAGCAGAGCTTCGCGCTCTTGAGGCAACGGTGGCACGGGCCATCCGTCAAAGGGCTGCCCAGTGGGACAGAGGGGCAAATTTTACCCGCCCTGTGCTGAAGCCTCGAAAAAAAAGCTTGAAATATGAATTCCTAAGAACTCAATTGGCAGCTTCCCTTCAGGGCGTTTTGGGTTTGAAGTCGCAAAAGGCGGCCACTGCGCACTGCCCGCACAGCGGTTTGCGCGCTTGGCAAACATAGCGCCCGTGCAGGATGAGCCAGTGGTGGGCGTCCACCAGGTACTTGGCTGGAATGCGTTTGAGCAGTTTGAGTTCCACGGCCAGAGGTGTTTTGCCAGGGGCCAGGCCCGTTCGGTTGCCCAGTCTGAAGATGTGGGTGTCGACCGCCATGGTGGCTTCGCCAAAGGCCGAATTCAACACCACATTGGCAGTTTTGCGGCCAACGCCGGGCAGGGCTTCCAAGGCTTGGCGCGAGCGCGGCACCTGACCGCCATGCTGCTCGACCAAGATGCGGCAGGTTTCCATCAGGTGCTTGGCCTTGCTACGGTACAGGCCAATCGTCTTGATGTGCGCCTCCAGACCTTCGAGGCCCAGCGCCAAAATTTTTTGCGGCGTGCCCGCCACCGGGAACAGTTTGCGCGTGGCCTTGTTGACGCCCACATCGGTGGCTTGGGCCGACAGCAGCACGGCGGCCAGCAGCTCGAAAACACTGGTGTATTCCAGCTCGGTCACGGGCATGGGGTTGGCGGCCTGCAAGGTGGCAAAAAAAGAGTCGATCTGTGCGGGTTTCATAGGGGGATAAAGCAGGTGTTCAGATGTTGGCAAAATGAGCGCCAAGTCAACACGGGAAGATACACCATGCCTTTGCAATTTGCCGATCGCCTGAACAATGTCGAAACCTCTGCCATCCGTGAGCTGTTCAAGCTTTTGGGCAAACCCGGCATCATCAGTTTCGCGGGCGGTTTCCCCGACAGCGCCATGTTCGACGTGGACGGCATCCGCGAAGCCAGCAACGCGGCCTTGAGTCAAGACCCCGGCGCGGCCCTGCAATACGGCGCGACCGAAGGCTTTGGCCCGCTGCGCGAGCAACTGGCCCACTTCATGGGGCAAAAAGGGGCCCAGGATGTCGCGGCCGACCAGCTCATCGTGACCACTGGCAGCCAGCAGGCGCTGGACTTGATCGGTAAAACCATGATCAGTCCCGGTGACAAGGTGATCGTGGAAGGCCCGACCTTTTTGGCCACCATCCAGTGCTTCCGTTTGTACGGCGCAGAACTCATCAGCGCCCCGGTGGACGGCCATGGCGTCAAGACCGACGCGCTGGAAAAACTGATTGCCGAGCACAAGCCCAAGTTTGTTTACCTCATCCCCACCTTTGGCAACCCGAGCGGTGCCTTGCTCAGCGCCGAGCGCCGCCAGCAAGTTCTGGAGATGGCGGTCAAGCACCAGACCTTGATCGTGGAAGACGACCCTTATGGCGATTTGTATTTTGGCGAAGCCCCACCACCCAGCTTGCTGGCCTTGAGCCGCAGCGTGCCCGGCAGCCGCGAGCTGCTGGTGCATTGCGGGTCGCTGTCCAAAGTGCTCTCGCCCGGCCTGCGTGTGGGCTGGATGGTAGCGCCCGCCGAATTGCTGGCCCGCGCCACCATGTGCAAGCAGTTCAGCGACGCGCACACCAGCACCTTCGCCCAAGCCACGGCCGCGCAGTACCTGTTGGCAGGGCGCATGCCCGCCACGCTGGACAAAGTGCGCGCCGTCTATGCCCAGCGTGCCCAAACCATGGGCGACGCCTTGCGCCGTGAACTGGGTGATGCGGTCGAATTTGTGCAGCCCCAAGGCGGCTTGTTCGTCTGGGCGCGCCTCACGGGCGCTGACGGCAAGGTCAATGACGGCAACGTGTTCGCCAAACGCGCCATCGACCAGGGTGTGGCCTTTGTGCCGGGCACACCCTTCTTCTGCGCCCAGCCGGACCACGCCACCTTCCGCCTCAGCTTTGCCACGGCGGGCGAAGACAAGATCCTTGAAGGCGTCTCTCGCCTGGCCAAGGCGCTGTGATTTGACGATCCTCGGTGAAGGCCCGTTCCCTGTGGGAGCGAGCCCCCGCTCGCGAATGCTTGCACCTGCCCAAGCACGCATTCGGCCGCAGGGGCGGCCTCCCACAAAAACAAAGCAGCCCCTGCTTTGTGTCAGAGCAAGCTCTTTGTGGGAGAACTCTGTTTTGTGTGAGTCCCCATCTTTCGTGGGAGCGAGCCCCTCCTCGCGAATGCTTGCCATGCCATGGATGGCATTCGGGCCCAGAGGCAGCCTTCTACAGCAGCCAAGCCATGGCTTTCAATGGAGTCCAACGTGAACCAAGAACTGTGCATCACCGTCAACGGCACCGAAGTCTGGCTGCAAGGGCAGGGGGAGGAGGTCATCCTCATGCTGCATGGCTGGCCCGACACCCGCGCCCTGTGGGATGGCACCGTGGCCGCCCTGCAGGACCGCGCCACCTGTGCGCGCCTCACGCTGCCGGGCTTTGAGTCAGGCCCCTCGGTCACCAGCTTGGACGACATGTGCCATCTGCTGCGCCAGATCGTGGACCGCATCAGCCCGGACAAACCCGTGACCCTGATGCTGCACGACTGGGGCTGTATCTTTGGCTACCAATTCGCCATGCGCCACGCCGAGCGGGTGGCCCGCGTGGTGGCGGTGGACGTGGGTGACCACAACTCGGGGGCCTTGCTGCGCAGCTGGGGCGCCAAGGAAAAACTCTCCGTGATGGCTTACCAGGTCTGGCTGGCCCTGGCCTGGAAAATCGGCGGCCCTTTGGGCACCCGCATGACCCGCGCCATGGCCAGCTGGCTGCGATGCCCGACCGCGCCAGAGCGCATCACCCACACGATGAACTACCCCTACGCCATGCAGTGGTTCGGTACAGCGGGCGGCTTTCAGAGCGCGGCGCAAATCCAGTTGCCCATGCCGCTTTTGTTTGTTTATGGCGAGCGCAAACCCTTCATGTTCCATTCGGCCAAATGGCTGGAAAAGGTCGCCGCCACGGCCGGCTGCGCGGTGCAGGGCTTGCCTTGCGGGCATTGGGTCATGGTCTCGCGGCCTGAGGCCTTTCATGCACGCGTGCGTGACTGGCTCTGGGGCCCGGCGTGAGGGCTGCGGTATGAAGCCCGAAGACCTGACCAAGCTGGTCACCCTGCCCATGCCATTTGGCAAACACAAGGGCACACTGATCGCCGACTTGCCCGGCAACTACCTCAATTGGTTTGCACGTGAGGGTTTCCCGAAGGGCGAAATTGGGCAACTGCTTCAACTCATGCAAGAAATCGACCACAACGGACTGAGCGATCTGCTCAAACCTCTGCGCCAGCCCAAGTAGGTCGGCAGTTTCCAGTGCGTGAGGCCGCCCCTGCGGCCGAATGCCAGGTCAGATTTCTCTTGTGGGAGGCCACCCCTGCGGCCGAATAACTCGAGGTATTTCTCCTGTGGGAGGCCGCCCCTGCGGCCGAATGCTTGCACTGGACGAGCGCCAATTCGCGAGCAGGGTCTCGCTCCTACAAAGGCAGGGTTCTCCCACCACAGACCCCAAGGTTCAGGCCTTCACCACTTCCAGCAAGCGGTCCAGCCCACCTTCACCAATCGCCACCATCGCCTGCTCACGCACCTTGGGTTTGGCGTGGTAGGCCACCGACAAACCGGCCGCACCCATCATGGGCAGGTCGTTCGCGCCGTCGCCCATGGCGATGCACTGGTGCGGCGCGATGCCCATCAGCGAAGCGACTTCGAGCAAGGTGCGGCGTTTTTCAGCGCCGTCGCAAATCTCGCCCCAGCTTTGCGTGACCAAGCTGCCCGTGAGTTCGCCATCCACGATCTCCAGTTGGTTGGAACGGGCGAAGTCGATGTTCAGGCGTTCTTTCACGCGATCGGCAAAGAAGGTGAAGCCGCCCGAGACCAACAGCACCTTCATGCCCACCTTCTGGCAAGCGGCGATCAACTCGGCCGCGCCGGGGTTGATCTTCAGGCGCTCGGAGTAAACGCGCTCCATGTCGGCCAGCGTCACCCCTTTGAGCAGGGCCAGGCGGCGGCCCAGGCTTTCCTTGAAGTCGGTGATTTCGCCGCGCATGGCCGCCTCGGTGATGGCTGCGACTTCGGCCTTGCGGCCCACGGCGTCGGCGATTTCGTCGATGCACTCGATGCTGATGAGCGTCGAATCCATGTCAAACGCAATCAGCTTGAACTGGGACAAGGAAAGGGGTGCGGTGAAGCCTTGAATGGTGAGCCCGGGGGCAAACTCGGTGGGCGAGGTGGTGAAGAGGCTGGCGGTGGTCATGGGTCAGGATTATCGAAGATCGTTGAAGGGGCTCAGGCCGCTGCAGTTTCGGTTTTGGGTTGGCCCAATGAGCGCAACACATCCCGCACCATCTGCGCCCGCGCCTTGGGGTCGGGCAGTTCGCGTTCGATGCGGATTTTGTCGTTGCCTGCCAGCTTGATGTGTTTGTTCTTTTGGATCAGGCCGATGATGGCCATGGGGTCCACGGGTGGGTTGGGCTTGAAGGTGATCTGGATCACGCCCGGGGCGGCATCGACCTTGATGACACCATAGGGCTGGGTCAGCACGCGCAGCCGGTGCACGTCCACCAGGGTTTGCGCCTGCGGGGGCAGCTTGCCAAAGCGGTCCACCAGCTCCTCGAGCAGTGCGTCGATTTGGTCGCTGGTTTTGGCGGTGGCCAGTTTTTTGTAGAAGGACAAGCGCAGGTGCACGTCGCCGCAGTAATCGGCCGGCAGCAGGGCGGGGGCGTGCAGGTTGATGTCGGTGGTGACCGAGAGAGGGCTGAGCAAGTCAGGCTCCTTGCCGGCTTTCAAACTGCGCACCGCCTCGGACAGCATCTCGTTGTAGAGCTGAAAGCCTACTTCGAGCATGTTGCCGCTCTGGTTTTCGCCCAGCACTTCGCCTGCGCCGCGAATTTCCAGATCGTGCATGGCCAGGTAAAAACCGCTGCCCAACTCTTCCATTTGCTGGATCGCGTCGAGGCGTTGGGCGGCTTGCTTGGTCAGGCCTTCGATCTCGGGCACCATCAAATAGGCATAGGCTTGGTGGTGCGAGCGGCCCACGCGCCCGCGCAGCTGGTGCAGCTGGGCCAGGCCAAATTTGTCGGCGCGAGAGATCACGATGGTGTTGGCCGTGGGCACGTCGATGCCGGTCTCGATGATGGTCGAGCACAGCAAGATGTTGTAGCGCTGGGCCACAAAGTCGCGCATCACGCGCTCGAGCTCGCGCTCGGGCATCTGGCCGTGGGCCACGGCGATGCGGGCTTCGGGCAGGATTTCCTCGAGCTTTTGCTTGCGGTTCTCGATGGTCTCGACCTCGTTGTGCAAAAAGTAGCACTGGCCGCCGCGCTTGAGCTCGCGCAGCACCGCCTCGCGGATCACGCCCGTGCCCTCGTTGCGCACAAAGGTCTTGATCGCCAAGCGGCGCTGTGGCGCGGTGGCAATCACGCTCAAATCGCGCAGGCCCTCTAGGGCCATGCCCATGGTGCGGGGAATAGGGGTGGCCGTCAGCGTGAGCACATCGACCTCGGCCCGCAGGCCTTTCATGGCCTCTTTGTGGCGCACGCCAAAGCGGTGCTCCTCGTCGATGATGAGCAGGCCCAGGTCGTGGAATCGGGTGGATTCGCTCAGCAGCTTGTGCGTGCCCACCACGATGTCCACCGTGCCGTCGGCCAGGCCTTTGAGGGCGGCGGTGACTTCTTTGCCCGAGCGAAAGCGCGAGACTTCGGCCACCTTGACGGGCCATTTGGCAAAGCGGTCTTTGAGTGTTTGGTAGTGCTGCTCGGCCAGCAGCGTGGTGGGCGCCAGCAGCGCGACCTGTTTGCCACCCGTGACAGCCACAAAAGCGGCCCTCAGCGCGACCTCGGTTTTGCCAAAGCCCACATCGCCGCAGACCAGGCGGTCCATGGGGCGGGGGCTGATCATGTCTTGGATGACGCAGTGGATGGCCGCTTTTTGGTCAGCAGTTTCTTCAAAACCAAAATCGTTGGCAAAGGTTTCGTAGTCTTGCGGGCTGTAGCGGAAAGGGTGGCCTTCGCGTGCAGCGCGGCGGGCGTAGATGTTGAGCAATTCGGCGGCGGCGTCTCGCACCTGCTCGGCGGCGCGGCGTTTGGCCTTCTCCCATTGGCCAGAGCCCAATTTGTGCAGCGGCGCTTCGTCGGCGCTCACGCCGGTGTAGCGGCCAATCAGCTGCAATTGGCTCACGGGCACATAGAGCGTGGCATCGCCCGCGTATTCCAGGTGCAAAAATTCTTGCAGGGCGGGCGTGCCGTCTTCGTTTTTCTGGCCCATGTCCATGTTGACCAGACCCCGGTAACGGCCAATGCCGTGGGCACTGTGCACCACCGGGTCGCCCACATTGAGTTCGCTCAGGTCTTTGATCAGCGCTTCCACATCGCTGACCTGTTCCTGTTTTTTGCGGCGGCGTGTGGTGGCGCCTGCGGCAAACAGTTCGGTTTCGGTGACCAGATCAATGTTGTGCTCGAACCAGTGGAATCCGCTGACCAGTGCGGCAGTGGCCATGCCCACCTTTTCATCGCTGGTCAGAAACGCTTGCAGGCTGTCAAAGACCGGTGGCGTGAGGCCGCTGGAGCGCACGAAGTCGAGCAGGCTTTCGCGTCGGCCATCGCTCTCGGCCAAGATCAGCACCCGGCTGGCGCTGCTGCGGATGTGCGCTTGCAGACGCGACAGCGGGTCTTCGGCGCCGCGCACCACCGTCAGCTCGGGCAGGGGCTGGGCCAGGGTGTTGTCGGGCACGTCCTGCGTGCCTGCGCGCAGTGCCAGTTGGGCATGGCCGTTGGACAGGGTGTAGAACTGCTCCGCACTCAAAAACAAGGCATCGGGCGGCAGCACGGGCCGCTCGGGGTCGCCCTGCACCAGCCGAAAGCGGTCGCGGGTGTCTTGCCAAAAGCGCTGGAAAGCGGGCTCCAGGTCACCGTGCAGCACCACGGTGGCGGCATCGGCCTGGCCGGTGCCCAGGTAGTCGAACACCGTGGCGGTCTCTTCAAAAAACAGCGGCAGGTAGTACTCGATGCCCGCGGTGGCCACGCCGTTGCCCATGTCTTTGTAGATGCGGCTTTTGGTCGGGTCGCCTTCGAGCAGCTCGCGCCAGCGGCTTCTGAAACGCGCACGGGCGGCTTCGTCCATGGGGAACTCGCGCCCGGGCAGCAGGCGCACCTCGGGCACGGGGTACAGGCTGCGCTGGCTGTCGGGGTCGAAGGTGCGGATGCTGTCGATCTCGTCGTCGAACAAATCCACCCGGTAAGGCACCAGAGAGCCCATGGGGAAGAGGTCGATCAAGCCGCCGCGCACCGCGTATTCGCCGGGGCTGACCACCTGGCTCACATGTGAATAGCCCGCCAGCGTGAGTTGGGCCTTGAGCTGGGCTTCGTCGAGCTTTTGCTTGACCTTGAACTCGAAGGTGTAGCCCGCCAAAAAGGACGGCGGCGCCAGACGGTAGAGCGCGGTGGTGGCGGGCATCAGCACAACGTCGGCGCTCTCGGCGTGGTTGCGCTGCTTGATGCGCCAGAGTGTGGCCAAGCGCTCCGAAATCAGGTCTTGGTGCGGCGAGAAAGTGTCATACGGCAGCGTTTCCCAGTCGGGGAACATGACGCAGCGCAGATCGGGTGCAAAAAACACCAGCTCTTCCATCAGGCGCTGGGCGTCGGCTGCGTCACTGGTGACGATCGCGGTCAATTTGCCCGCTTTTTTCTCGCGCTCAGCCAACTGGGCCAGCAGCACGGCATCGGCCGAACCGGCGGGGCGGGGCAGGGTGAAACGTTTGCCGGAAATCAGGCTGGGCAGTTGCATGGTGTGTGCGCTGGGCGATGGCGATGAAAAAAGCAAAACACCCCCCGCCGACATGGAGGGGGGTGGAGAAATCTACAGACCCTGTCATTGTAGAAGCGAGACCAGAGAGCCCCCGACTTGGTCGTGGGCATGGGCATGGGCAAAGTTGTTGCTGTCTTGGTGGGAGCGAGCCCCCGCTCGCCATTGGTGCAGTCTTGGTGGGAGCGAGCCCCTGCTCGCGAAGGGTGTGCGCGGCACAGACGCTGTTGCCAAACCACCACCCGGCCGCACGGCCAGCCTCCCTCAAAAAAATCAACTTTGCCTTCTGGAGCGACCTCCTACAATCCAGAGCAATGTCCTCGACTTCAGAAAATCCCAGTTTTCACGCCCTGATCCCTTGCGCAGGCACAGGCAGCCGTGCGGGCACGCCCATGCCCAAGCAATACCAGACCGTAGCCGGTCAGCCGATGGTCATGCACACCCTGCAGGCCTTGGCGCAGGTGCAACAGATCTCGCAGGGTTGGCTGGTGTTGTCACCGGGCGATGACTTTGTCTGGCCGAGTGGCCCGCTTTGGCCTGAGCGCTTTGCCCGGCTGTACTGCGGCGGGGTCACCAGGGCAGAAAGCGTTTTCAACGGTCTCAGTGCCTTGCTGGCCGCTGGCGTGCCCGCCCATGACTGGGTGCTGGTGCACGACGCAGCCCGTTGTCTGGTCACGCCCGAAGCGGTGCGTTTGCTGATCGAGACCTGTCGGGATGACCCGGTCGGCGGCTTGCTGGCTTTGCCGCTGCCCGACACGCTCAAGACGCAAACACGGGGTGATGAGCCGCGTGTGCAGACCACCGTGCCGCGTGAAGGCAAATGGCTGGCGCAGACCCCGCAGATGTTTCGTGTGGGCCCACTGCACCATGCGCTGGCCCAGGTGGCCGCCGCTGGGTTTGTGGGCATCACGGACGAAGCCAGCGCGATGGAGCTGCAAGGTTTGTCGCCGCGTCTGGTGCCCGGCTCGGCTCTGAATTTGAAAGTCACTTATCCGGCAGACTTTGCGTTTGCCGAGGCTGTTTTGAAGGCAAAACCATGAATATCCGTGTCGGAGAAGGCTGGGATGTGCACGCGCTGGTGCCCGGACGCCCGCTGATGTTGGGTGGGGTCGAGATTGCCCACACCGCGGGTCTGTGGGGTCACTCTGACGCCGATGTCTTGTTGCACGCCATCACCGATGCGGTGTTGGGGGCGGCAGGTTTGGGCGACATTGGGCGGCATTTTCCTGACACGGATGCGCAGTTTAAGGGGGCTGACTCCTCCGTCTTGCTGGCTGAAGCCATGCGCCGCGTGCGCGCACAAGGCTGGGAGCTGGTGAATGTGGACAGCACCATCGTGGCCCAAGCGCCCAAATTGGCGCCTTACATGGCGGCCATCAATGCTGGCGTGGCCAAGGCCTTGGGTGTACAAGACGACCAGGTGAATGTGAAGGCCAAAACGGCTGAAAAGCTGGGCCCCGTGGGCATGGGCCAGAGCATGGAAGCGCGGGCAGTGGCTTTGCTGAAAAAGGCTTGATGCCCTGCAAGCGCTGACCAATTCACATTCGCGAGCAGGGGCTCGCTCCTACAAAACAGTTGCTGTTTTTTGTGGGAGGCTGCCCCTGCAGCCGAATCCCGGCGAGGCTCAGGCCTCGTGGATGGCTTGTCTGAACTTCATCAGCGCCATCAAGCCGCCAGCGCTGTTGTTGAACACCGAAAACGTGCCACCCATGCGCTGAACCGAGCGCTCCACAATGGCCAGGCCCAAGCCGGATCCGGTGGCCGCAGTTCTGGCCGTGTCGCCCCTGAAAAACGGTTGCGTGAGGTTTTTCAGCGCCTCTGGGGAGACGCCTGGGCCTTGGTCGCGCACACGGAGTAAGACCCATCCTTCGTGCAGCCTGGCCACGATTTCGACGCGTGCGATGCCATCGCTCGGACTTTGGCCGTAGCGGCGGGCGTTTTCCAACAGGTTGGACAACACCCTCGACAACTCCACGGGCTCGGCTTGCACTTGCAGGTCCTCTGCCACGTCGACGCTGATCTCCATGCGCTGGTGATGTCGCCATGGCGCGATGCTTCTGCTGATCACGCCAGACAGCAGAACGGGCCCCAGTTCGGTGGGCTCAGGCCTGGCGTAATCGAGGAATTTGTCGATGATGGCGTCAAGCTGCGCGATGTCGGCGGCCATCAGATCGCGGGTTTCAAGGTCTGCCACGCTCAATTCGGTTTCCAAGCGCAAGCGCGCTAGGGGTGTGCGCAGGTCATGCGAGATGCCCGCCAGCATCAAGGCCCGCTCTTGTTCGATCTTGGCCAAGCGCTCGGCCATCCGATTGAAGCCAATGTTGACCTCACGGATCTCAGAGGTGGCAGCTTCTTCGTCCAAGCTCGATGTGTTGAAGTGCCCCTCGCGCACTTGGCTGGCTGCAAACGACAAGCGTTTCAGGGGGCGGTTGATGAGGCCCGCCATCAATGCGGCGCCCCCCAAAGACAGCGCCAGCGTCAGGCCCAGCCAAGTCAGCCATGCCGAGCCGCCCAGAGGCCGCAGCCGAGCGGGGTCCATTTGCAACCAATAACTGTCGCGCTCAATGTTGAAACCGATCCAAAGACCGGCTTGCCCATTCACCTCCGAGGCAATCAGCGTATCGGGGCCCAATCGCTTGACCATTTCGTCCACCAATTGGCGCTCCAGGCCCGTCGCACCAAAGGGGACAAATTGGTCGTTCGGTTCACGCGTCTGGATGCCAACATCTTCTTCGTCCGCCAACATTTTCAAAAGTGACACACGGGCGATGGCGTCGGTGTGGATGAGGGCGGTGCGGGTCAAATTGACCACCGTGGCAATTTGGTGGGCATTGCGCAAGACGCGCGGTTCGTACTCTTGTGTGCGGAACATTTGCAGCCAAGCCAGGCTGCTGCACAAAATCAGCAAGGCCAGCAAAACGAACGTTCGCCAAAAAAGACTCAGCTTGACCCTGCGGAGCCCCCTGGCAACAGGGGCGCCGTCATAAGGCGGGGTTTGTAGGGGCGTCACGCTTGTCCATCGGGCACGAACACATAGCCCACACCCCAGACGGTTTGGATGATTTTGGGTGAAGCGGGATCGAGCTCAATCATCTTGCGCAGACGAGAAATCTGGACATCCAGGCTGCGGTCAAAAGGCTCAAACTCGCGTCCCCGAGCCAATTGCGCCAATTTGTCTCGGGTCAACGGTTGCTTGGGGTGGCGCGCCAGGGCTTTGAGCATGGCGAATTCGCCGCTGGTCAAAGGCATGTCCACACCGTTTTGGCTCAGTGAGCGAGTGCCCAAATCGAGTGAAAAAGCCCCAAAGACGATCACTTCGTGGTCAGCAGAGGACGGCGCACTGGGCGACTCGATGGGCGGTCTGCGGCGTAATACCGCATGGATTCGCGCCAACAATTCGCGGGGGTTGAAGGGCTTGCCCAGATAGTCATCGGCGCCGATTTCGAGCCCGTTGATGCGGTCCACATCTTCCACTTTGGCCGTCAGCATGATGACCGGGGTTTTGGCCCCTGCGGCGCGCAAACGGCGGCAAATGCTCAAACCGTCTTCGCCCGGCAGCATCCAATCGAGCACCACCAGATCGATGGTTTCCCGCTGCAAGATCCGGTCGAGGGCGCGACCATCTTCGGCCAGCAAGACGTCAAAACCCTCTTGCGACAGATAACGGCGCAACAAATCACGGATGCGGGCGTCGTCATCGACGATGACGATTTTGTCCAAGCGTGATGTAGTGCTCATGGCCAGACTTATTGGGCCGTCCAGCCGCCGTCCATGTTCCAGGCCACGCCGCGCACGTTGTTGCCTGCGGCCGAGCAGAAGAACACGGCCAGCTCGCCCAGTTCTTCAGGCGTGGTGAATTGCATGGAGGGCTCTTTTTCTTGCAGCAGTTGTTTTTTGGCTTCCTCGTTCGACAAGCCCATGGCCACCGCTTTGGCATCCACCTGTTTTTGCACCAAGGGTGTGAGCACCCAACCTGGGCAAATGGCGTTGCAGGTCACACCCGTTGTGGCGTTTTCGAGTGCCGTGACTTTGGTCAAGCCCACCACACCATGTTTGGCCGCGACATAGGCCGACTTTTCCGCCGAACCGACCAAGCCGTGGATGGAGGCGACGTTGATGATGCGGCCCCAGTTGGCGGCTTTCATGGCGGGCAGGGCCAGGCGGGTGGCGTGGAAGGCGCTGCTGAGGTTGATGGCGATGATGGCGTCCCAGCGCTCGACAGGGAAATCCTCGATCTTGGCCACATGCTGAATGCCCGCGTTGTTCACCAAAATGTCGACGCGCCCGAAGGTGTCGGCTGCGAATTGCATCATCGCTTCAATTTCAGAGGCTTTGCTCATGTCGGCGCCGTGGTAGGCGACTTTCACACCCAAGGCTGCGATTTCGGCTTGGGGGCCTTCGCTGTCGCCAAAACCGTTCAGCACAATGTTGGCGCCTTGCTTGGCCAAGGCCTTGGCAATGCCCAATCCGATGCCGCTGGTGGAACCGGTGACCAGCGCTGTTTTACCTTGCAACATGTAGATGACTCCAAAAGATGAATTAGGATGTTCAAAAGTCCATTATGGCGCTGTCATCGCCCTGTTTTTGACGCCCAGCTCCGAGATTGTTTCCGATTGTCATGACCCATTACCCGCCACTGCACAACGCCCAGCCTCAACTCGAGTGGGTTGATTGCCCCCATCCTGAAGGCCAGCACCGCATGGCTTATGTTCGATGGGGTCGGCCAGATGCCCAGCGTGTGGTGGTTTGTGCGCATGGGCTGACCCGGCAGGGCCGTGATTTCGATCTCTTGGCGCAAGCCCTGGTCGCGAAAAGTGCGGAACCTTTGCAGGTCATTTGCCCCGATGTGGCCGGTCGCGGCCGCAGTCAGTGGCTGGAGAATCCGGCGCTCTACCAAATTCCGCAATATGCAGCCGACATGTTGGCCATGCTGGGCCAAGTGCAAGCCCATCTGGGGGGTGCAAGCCTGCAAGGCCTCGACTGGGTGGGGACCAGCATGGGCGGGCTCATTGGAATGGTTTTGGCGGGACAAGCCGGTTTGCCATTGCCGGCCCGGATTCGCCGCTTGGTGCTGAACGACGTGGGGCCGGCCATCACGTGGTCATCGGTTGAGCGCATGAAGACCTATGTCGGTCAATACGGTCAATTCCGCGACCTGGAGGACGTGGCCCAAGCACTGCGGACCCTGTCCCCAGGTTTTGGCCCCGTCTTGCCCGAGGTGTGGCGCGAGATGTCGGCGCACATGACGCGTCCAGGGCCAGAAGGCAGCCTGACTTTGCACTACGACCCCGCCATTGCCGTGCCTCTGCGGGCCATGACGCCCGACATGGCCCAGGCCGGGGAGGCGGCTTTGTGGGCTTTGTACGACCACATTGAGGCCCAAACCTTGTTGATTCGGGGGCAAGACTCTGACCTGTTAACAGCCGAAACCGCATTGAACATGACCCAGCGCGGCCCGCGTGCCCGACTTGAAACGTGGCCCGGCTTTGGGCATGCCCCCACTTTGACCGGGGATGACCAAATTCAGGCCGTGGCCACTTTTCTGTTGCGTGATTGAGCCCATGGTCAGCCCCACCATCAGCCATGCCGCCAGCCCCATGACGCCGCCCGGCCGCTTGCATGGGCCCGCCTCGCTCAAACCCAGCGCCTCCGATGTGCCCCCACTCATGTTGGCCACGGCGGAAGTGGAGGAAGCCGGCATGCTGGCCAAGGCCCGTGCGTTTGCCGAGCCCCTGATTTCTGGTGAGTCCCTCGATACCGGCGAAAACATCCTGGCCCATGCCGATGCCGTCGCGCTCATCCTGGCCCACATGGGGGGCTCTGTGGCCATGCAGGCGGCCAGTTACTTGGTCTACACCTGCCCCCACCTGAACAAGCCAGAGGAAGTGATTGCCAAAGCATTCGGCCCTCAACTGGCTCAATTGGCCCTCCAAACCAACCACTTGGTGCATGTCCAGCGCTTGTCGCGGGCCGCCGAGTCGCACATTCAGGGGCCCGACAACACGCCCTTGAGCCCTCAAGTTCAAACTGAAAACGTGCGCAAGATGCTGCTCGCGTTCAGCCGCGATTTGCGGGTGGTCATGCTGCGATTGGCCTCACGCTTGCAAACTTTGCGGCATTACGCAGCCACCAAACTGTTGGTGCCACCCGCTTTGGCCAGTGAGTCGTTGCAGGTCTTTGCGCCTTTGGCGAACCGCTTGGGTATTTGGCAAATCAAATGGGAACTGGAAGACCTGTCCTTTCGCTTCCTGGAGCCCGGCACCTACAAAGAGATTGCCGGCCTGCTCGACGAGAAACGCACCGAGCGTGAGCGTTACATGGTGGCCCTGCGCGAGCGTTTGCAAGGCGCATTGGCGGCGCAAGGCATCCAGGCGCAGGTCGATGGCCGGCCCAAACACATCTACAGCATTGTTCGCAAAATGCGCGGAAAATCGCTCGCATTTGACCGGGTGTTTGACATCCGCGCCCTGCGGGTGGTGGTGCCCCAAGTGGCCGATTGTTACCAAGTGCTCAGCTGGGTGCATGAACACTTTGCCCCCCTTGCGGACGAGTTTGACGACTACATTGCCAAGCCCAAATCCAACGGATACCAATCCTTGCACACCGTGGTGCGTGACAGCGATGGCGGTCCCATTGAAGTGCAAATTCGCACCCAAGCCATGCACGAGCACGCCGAAAACGGGGTGGCGGCCCACTGGGCCTACAAAGAAGCGGGCGCCAAAGGCTATGCAGGTGTTTCGGCCAGCAGCGCCTACGACACCAAAATTGCCGTGCTCAGGCAGTTGCTGGCTTGGGAGCGCGATTTGTCGGGCGCTGCGCAAGAAAAAGCACCGGGCAATCCCGTCTTTGATGACCGCATTTATGTGCTGACCCCGGACGCCGCTGTGGTGGAGTTGCCCAAAGGCGCCACCGCGATCGACTTTGCTTACACCGTTCACACCAACTTGGGGCATCGCTGCCGCGGTGCCAAAGTCGATGGCGTCATGGTGCCCTTGAACACCCCACTGGGCAATGGCCAAACGGTGGAGATCACCGCCATCAAAGAGGGCGGGCCCTCGCGCGATTGGCTCAACCCAGAGCTGGGCTTTTTGGCCAGCCCACGGGCCAGGGCCAAAGTGCGTGCGTGGTTCAACGCCCAAGTCAGCGAAGAAACCATCGCCAAAGGTCGCGAAGCGGTCGAAAAATCCTTGCAGCGCTTGGGCCGTACCGCCATCCGCTTGGAAGATTTGGCCAGCCAGTTGGGCTTCAAATCTGCCGACAACCTGTTTGAAGTGGTGGGCAAGGACGAGTTTTCATTGCGCAACATCGAGGTGTTGCTCAACCCACCTGAACCCGCGCTGGAGCCGGACGAATACTTCCAAAAGAAGTTCAAAGGGGCCGTGGCCCGGAAATCCCCCTCTGGCGTGCTGGTGGTGGGGGTGGATTCTTTGCTCACCCAGCTGTCCAGATGCTGCAAACCAGCACCACCCGATGCGATTGGCGGTTTTGTAACGCGGGGCAAGGGCGTGAGCATCCACCGCCAAGACTGCAGCAATTTTCGCCAACTCGCTTCTCGCCATGGCGAAAGGGTCATCGATGTTCGCTGGGGCGAAGGCAAAGACGCGCAAGGATCGGTTTACCCCGTGGATGTTGCTGTGGAAGCCATGGACCGCCAGGGGCTGCTGCGCGACATTTCCGAAGTGTTTGCCAAAGAGAAGATGAACGTGATCGGCGTGCAAACCCAATCCGTCAAAGGCACGGCTTGGATGACTTTCACGGTGGAGATCGGCGATGCCGACCGCCTGAACAAAGTTCTGGGCACGGTGCGTGGCGTCAAAGGGGTGAGGGCCGCCAAAAGGCGTTGAGCCATGGATGGCCGGCATCCCCTTGGTTTTCGCCTGGGCCACATTGGACCTGTGGCAGCCAGATCGTCCTGTTTTTGCTGCTATAATTCAAGGCTTAGCAGGCGCGTAGCTCAGTTGGTTAGAGCACCACCTTGACATGGTGGGGGTCGCTAGTTCGAATCTAGTCGCGCCTACCAAATTCGGTAGAAAAAACAAGCACTTAGCGGTAACGCTAGGTGCTTTTTTTATGGCAATTTGCATGGCCGATGAACCCACTCAGCCTCTAGGCCTATGCATCCATTGGCCAAGGCGGCCTTTGAAACCCAGATTCCGCTCTCAGCGCTAAGCGAAAGATTTTTTGCTTAACCAAGCTCTATTGATCGCCTTGTACAAATTGACACCTATACTGCCAATACAATTATTTGGCTTGTATCGCTCTTGCTTGTGACTTATTCCGGCATTTGAATCTGACGCGGTTGTGGCCGTCGGTTGTGCCGTGTTTAGAATTTTTTCGACCTCATGGGTCGAAACCCCAACGAGGATCATAGATGGCTGCGTTACGCAAAATCAATCTGCAAGATGGGGTGGCTGTTGTCACCGGAGCAGCTGGAGGGATTGGCGCTGCTTTGGCTTTGCAGCTGGCTGAAAAAGGCTGCCACTTGGCATTGGCCGATGTGAATGGCGCTGGCTTGGCCGAAGTGGCTGCTAAGGCTCAAGCTTATGGCGTCAAAGTCAGTACGCTGGTGCTGGACATGGGCCAAGCTGAATCGGCCCAAGGGTTGCTGGATCATGTCCTAGCACACCATGGGCGGGCCACTGTGCTGATCAACAATGCTGGCGTCGCTTTGGGTGGTCAATTCGAGCAAGTATCTGAAGAAGACTTTGACTGGTTGATGAGCATCAACTTCGGTGCGGTTGTGCGACTCACCCGTGTCTTTATGCCCTTGCTGCAGCAGTCGCAAGCTGCCCAAATTGTGAACATGTCCAGTATTTTTGGCATCATTGCCCCGCCGGGTCAGACGGCTTACAGCGCCGCGAAATTCGCGGTGCGGGGTTTTTCAGAGGCTTTATGCCACGAGTTAGAGGTCGGGAATTCGTCTGTTCGAATGACTTTGTTGCATCCAGGTGGGGTGCGCACGGGTATTGCCACCAGTGCCCGTTTACCGGCGAGCGTCACAGCGCAAGAAATCAAGTTGCATCAAAAAAACTGGCAAAAAGCCTTGCGCTTGTCGCCCGAAGTTGCGGCTCGGCGCATCTTGCGTGGCATTGAGCGGCGCGAGCCACGCGTCTTGGTTGGCGATGACGCGGTGGCGGCGTCCTGGATCCAACGTTTGTTACCAGTGACGTATTGGCGGTGGGTGGCGCGGGGCATGTCGCGTTCTTTCCGCGATGCTGTTTGAGTACATGCACAAGGATTTTTTATGAATAAAGCAAGTTGGCAAGCCAAATTGGCCGCCCATGTGGTGCGCCGCCGGGTCAAACCCCGTCTGGCCAATATGCGCGACATCGCTTCTGTGCGAGCAGCTTTTGGTACGCCATTGCCCGCACCGAAAGGGGCGGTTTACACATCGGCCGAGGTTGCTGGTGTGTCTGGGGAGTGGGTCCAAGCCCGCACCGGTGTATCAGACAACGAGACAATTTTGCTGTACCTGCACGGGGGAGGTTTTGTGGGCTGCTCAGCCCGCACTCACAGGCCCATCACGGCCGCTTTTGCCTTGCAAGGCTTGAGTGTATTTGTGCCCAATTACCGTTTGGCACCTGAACACGCCTTTCCCGCTGCACCACAAGATGTGTTGGCGGTTTACCGCGCCTTGCGTGCCCAAGCGCCCCATGCGCGTATCACGGTGGCGGGTGACAGTGCGGGCGGCAACTTGGCTTTGGGGTTGCTGTTGACTTTGCGTGATGCGGGCGAGCCTCTTCCGCAAGCGGCGGCATTGTTTTCTGCCGCCTTGGACATGACTGGAGCCAGCCCCTCCTTCACACTCAATGCCAAGCATGACGCGATGTTTGACCCCGAGCAGTTACCTCATTTGACTGAAGCATATTTGGCCGGTGCAGACCCGGTTCAGCCATTGGCCTCGCCCTTGATGGGTGATATGAACGGTTTGCCGCCAATGCTGCTGCATGTAGGCGAGTCTGAGCTGCTGCGGGACGACTCGATCCGACTCGCTCAAAAGGCACGAGAAGCGGGTGTGGCGGTGACATTGCAGGTGTTTGATGCAGTGGCCCATGTGTGGCAGTTGGTGCATCAGTTGCCAGAATCGCGCCGTTCAGTGCGTGATGCGGCGCAGTTTTTGTTGACTGCCGAACCCCACGATCAGCCAGAGGCTGTGGATGTGCTGATCATTGGAGCGGGCTTGTCGGGCGTTGGCGCCGCCGTTCACCTACAGCGCGATGCCCCCAACAAGTCGTTTGCTTTGCTCGAAGCGCGCGAGGCCATCGGGGGCACCTGGGATCTTTTCCGTTACCCGGGCATCCGCTCCGACTCGGACATGTACACCTTGGGATACGAGTTCAAACCCTGGCGTGCTGCCAAGGCCATAGCAGATGGCGCTTCAATTCGCGAGTACATCCGTGATACGGCGCTGGAGCACGGTATCGGTGCACACATTCGCATGCAGCACAGAATGGTCAGTGCCGATTGGTCAGAAGCCGAGGGTCGATGGACGGTTGACATCGAAAGAGGTCCACAGCGCCAGCGATTTCAGATGAAGCCCCGGTTTTTGATGTTTTGCACCGGCTATTACAACTACGAACAAGGACATCGGCCGCACTTCTCGGGCGAGGAGGACTTCCATGGGCGGTTGGTCCACCCTCAGTTTTGGCCCAAAGATCTGGATTACACAGGCAAGCGTGTGGTGGTGATCGGCAGTGGTGCCACAGCGGTCACTTTGGTGCCGGAAATGGCCCACAAGGCCGCCCATGTGACCATGTTGCAGCGCTCACCTTCTTATGTGGTCGCGCGACCGGCGGTGGATGCGGTCGCCGAAAGTCTCAAGCGGTGGCTGCCTGAGGGCCTAGCGTACCGATTGATTCGTGGCAAGAATGTATTGGTGGGCATTTACCTCTTCCACTTGCTTCGGAAATATCCACACCAAGCCAAATCGAGGTTGGTGAAAATGGTCAAGGAAGAATTAGGGTCCGACTTTGATGTGGCCAAGCATTTCACGCCCAGTTACAAGCCCTGGGATCAACGCCTGTGCTTGGTGCCCGACGGAGATTTGTTCAAAACTTTGCGCGAAGGTCGGGCTTCGGTGGTCACCGACCACATTGATCGATTCACGCCTGAAGGTATTTCGTTGCGCTCAGGCGAGGTTTTACCTGCCGATGTCATCGTTACCGCCACTGGCTTGCAGTTGAACCTGCTGGGTGATGTGAGGTTGAGCCTTGGTGGTGTGCCTGTGGACACATCCGACATGCTGGTCTACAAAGGCATGATGTTCAGTGGTTTACCCAATGTGGTCAACACCTTTGGTTACACCAACGCCAGTTGGACTTTGAAAGCAGATTTAACGGCGAGTTATTTCTGCCGATTGCTGCGCCACATGGATCGGCATGAGAAAACGGTGTTCACGCCCACGCGCGACAACAAAACTCAGCCGGAACCGTTTTTGGATTTCACTTCGGGTTATGTGCAAAGGGCCGCAGCTTGGTTGCCCAAACAAGGTGACCGCAAACCTTGGCGGCTCTACCAAAACTACGTGCTTGACCTTTTGACATTGCGCTTTGGTCAAGTGGACGATGGGGTGATGGCCTTCAATAAAGCGCCCAAAGGCTGACCCCATGGCGTTGTCTTTAGAGGTTAATCAAGTCGCTCAACGGCGGGCATGCGCCACGTCGCTTCAACAGCAGATGACTTAGGCCAGTAAAGACGGGCATTGAGTGAAAAAGTTTGGTCAGGTTTGACGGGGAGCCAATTGCTCAAAGGCTGTCCAGTGGGTTCGCTCGACTGTATCCACAAATCCAATGAGCCGTCGGGGTTGTAGACCAAAGGGTCTCGGTCACCAAGAGCAAAACGCTGGAGGGGGTTATCAATCAGGTAATCGTCATCTCCGTAAGCTGTCAAGGACCAAAAGGCGTTGACCGGTGGCAAGCTGCCGGGCTTGAAATGCAGTTTGTAGCGGTGCTTGCCGTTCAGACTTTGGCCGTTGGCATCACCCCGGGTGATGGGGTAGGTGGCATCTGCCGGCAAGTTGGCGCCCAAACCAATGATCGCCACACCAGCGCGGATGTTGTAGTGGGTGCCATATTGACCCAAGATGGAAGGCGGTGTTGACCAGCCGCGCTTGGCGTCGCTGAGTTTGTTCAGCTCTTGGGAAAGTTTGAAGTCGGCGATCCAGCGCCCCACACCTACCCCCATGCGATCGAGCCAACCCCATTGAGGTGTCTGGCCGGGCACCAGGCCGATGCGCGCGAGCTTCATGACCATCGGACCATCTGCAGCAGCGGGGGGATTGTCCACCATGAGCGCACTCAGCCGATCAAAGAAGGCCTGTGTGCCCATGGCTTTCATGGAGGCTAAAGGTGCTAGATCGTTGGCAGAGTGATTGCGTACCGGTTTAGTTGGCTCGGCCAATGGCGTTGGGGCGGAATCGAGTCGGCTCAGCTTTAAACCATCTTGCAAGCGATGCACGACGGGAAAGTCCGAAGCGCCATTGGTTTGCGTGCGGCCAATCAACCAGACCATGCGTGTGGGTGACCGCAGCAGTTGCATGCCTGCTGGAATGGCTCCATTCCAGCCGGGGCCTGCTAGTAAAAAGGTACCGCCAGCAGTACCGCTGGTGCGCGTTCCGGGTGAGGCGAATACGTTGGTCCAGGCGTCCATGAAGGGCATCAGTTCATAGCGTGCGCTGTTGGGTGCCATATCAAACACCCAAGGGCCTTGCGCCATGTCGATGAAGGCCGTTGTGTAAAGCGTGTCCACATTGGGGCGGACCACGTTCTTGAATCGGGAATCTGGAAATTGACGAACCCGGTGGAGTTCATTTTCTGGACCCAAGTTCTGATTGGAACGCTCCCTCGTCACATCCATGATGACCAAGGGATAGCCGTAGACGTAGGCTTCTGCACCCAAGACAATGTGCTCGGATTTGGCATACAAAAAGCCCCCGAAAGCGGCCAGGATGGCCAACAGGCTCAATAGCCCTCGCACCAAATTTCGGCGTAAAGCGGAAGGCGCTGAGGCAGCGGAGCGTTGCATTAACGTTCTCCCTTCAAAATCGTACGAAATCCCAAATGGCTGGTGGCCAAGTCCGTGTCTTGCGGTTGGCGTGCGCCGGGTCGGTAACGCACACAATAATTGGGCGCACATAAAAAAGAGCCGCCCTTGATGACATGTTGTGCCGCAGGCGTTATGCGTTTGTCTTTGGGCGGTCTATCTGGCCGATCGCTGGAGCTTGCTGCATGGAGGTGCGGCGTCCAGGCATCAGCTGTCAATTCCCAAACATTCCCAATCATGTCGAACAGCCCTAGCGCATTGGCCGGGTAGCAGCCTACTGGCGCGAGGCCCACAAACCCATCTTCGGCCAAGTTGATCACAGGGAACAGGCCTTGCCACGTGTTGGCTTTGGGAGGCTGCTCGTGTGTCGAGGTGGTTTCGGTGCGGGCCGCACGCGCTGCCCATTCCCATTGGGCTTCACTGGGCAAGTCTCGACCTTTCCAGTTGGCATAAGCGCGGGCGTCTGCAATCGTCACGGCTACCACAGGAAATGAGCCTTTGCCCTTGATGTCGCTGGCAGGCCCAGCTGGGTGACGCCACTGGGCACCTGGTGTGTAACGCCACCATTGAGTGACGTCTCCATGGCCACGTACATCGTTGGGCATCACGAACACCACCGCCCCAGGTTGCAGCATGGGGGCGTTCAGTCCTGGGCTTTGAGAAGGGTTGATGGGCCGCTCGGCCTCGGTGATGTAGCCTGTGGCTTTAACAAAAGCGGCGAATTCGTCGTTGGTGACCTCGGTGCGATCCATCCAGAAGCCAGGCACCTGTACTCGTTGTGTTGGGCCCTCTTCGGGATAAAGGGTACTGCCCATGTCGAACGTCCCCTCTGGCACCCAGACCATGCCCGGATGTGGTGAGTTGGACAAGGGAGAGGGCAGGGAGCAAACCAAAGACTCTCGGCTGGCATTCTGTGCTTGGCTACCTCCCCAAGACCACACTCCCAACAAACCCAGCAGACCTATGGCTAATACCCAGATCGTGACACGTCGGGTCAGCGATTTTCCCCGTGGGTCGGGCATTTTTTGCTGTGAATTTGTTGGGTTCGACATGCCATGACGGTCATTAAAGCGGTTGCTGAGAGCTTACTCGTAGTTACAAAGCAGGTGATTTACGATGATTACAAATCCTTTAGCAGAGAACATTACAATGTATTTGCATTGACAGTGTCATATTTTTATTGGTCATGCAAGAGGACTTGTGCCGATTGCTCTGATTAGCGAGTTGTTTGAAAATTGAGCCGCCTCTACTTTTTACCAAAGGCCATGCGATGAAGCGTTCTGTGAAATTGTGGGGGAGTCTTAGCCTTTTCCTGGCGGCGCTCGCCGCTTTGGCTTGGTGGCAACGGGGGCCGATCACAGTGGCTCTGATGCAGCGCCAAGTCAGTGCTTTGACGGCGATAGTTGACCCGCTGGCGGCATTAGCCGACGGCTTGCATGTCGGTTTGTGCGGGGCCGGCTCGCCTTTTCCCGATGCCAAACGAAGTGGTCCGTGCACCGTGGTGGTGGCTGGCCAACGCATGTTTGTGTTTGATGCGGGTTCGGGTGCCAGTCGCAACATTGCCTTGATGAGATTGAACGCCGGTCAAATCGAAGCCTTGTTCCTCACCCACTTCCATTCGGATCACATCGATGGCTTGGGCGAATTGCTGATGCAGCGCTGGATTCAGCGCACCGCCCAGCAAGCTTTGCCGGTGCATGGCCCTGAAGGCCTTGAAAAAGTCTTGCAGGGCTTCAACGACGCCTACACCTTAGACAAGGGCTATCGCATAGGTCACCATGGTGAGGCTGTGGCGCCAAAGGCTGGGTTTGGTGGTTTGGCGCAGCCGTTCACATTGCCAGCTGACACGGGACGCAAAGTGCTGTTGTCCGAGCCTGATTTGGAGATCGTTGCGTTCCGTGTATCCCATGGCCCAGTCCATCCAGCCGTGGGTTACCGGATCCGCTACAAAGACCGAACGATGGTGATCAGCGGCGACACATCCAAAAGCGCGGCTGTGCAACGCGAGTCTATGGGGGTCGATCTGTTGTTGCATGAGGCCCTTTCCCCGCCTTTGCTGGGTGTCGTTGAAACAGGATTTGCCGATGCTGGGCGCGCGCACTTGGCCAAAATCATGCACGACGTGCTCAATTACCACACCACACCCGAAGAAGCGGCAGAGATTGCGCTGGCGGCCAACGTCAAGGCTTTGGTGTTCAACCACATCGTGCCGCCATTGCCTTTGTCGGGTTTAGAACAAAGCTTTGCGAAAGGGGCACAACAGATCTACAAAGGCCCACTGCGCATCGGCACCGATGGCGACTGGTTTACCCTAGCGACCGGCAGCACAGCGATTGAAATGGGCAAAAGGCCTTGACGTGGCAGTCTCCACACTTTTGAACATCGAGGAGTTTTTTTCATGTTGAAACGCATCGCCTGGGCCTTGTTGGCTTTTTTGTTGGTGGCCACCTTGGCTTTTTACGCGGTGGGCGGTCGACCGGGTGTTTTGCTGCTTTTCGTGAAATACGTCATGCACCAACAATATGCCCCCACACAAGAAGTGCGATGGCAAGCTGGGCCGGATCAGCCAGTTGCGACGCGCCGCCCGCCCAATGTGGTGCTGATCGTCGCAGATGACCTGGGCATCAACGACATCACGCATTACGGCGGAGGCATCGCAGGTGGCAAAGTGCCCACCCCGCACATCGACAGCATTGCCCAGCAGGGTGTTGACTTTCGCAATGGCTACTCGGGTAACGCCACCTGCGCACCGTCCAGGGCAGCCATGATGACTGGGCGTTACGCCACGCGTTTTGGTTTCGAATTTACGCCCACGCCCAAGCAATTCATGAAGGCGGTCACAGGCATGTCTGCGGCCGATCAACTGCACAAACCTCTTTACCACCCTGAGCGTGAGTCGGAATTGATCCCTTACGAAGACATGGGCTTACCCACCAGCGAAATCACCTTGGCCAAACTGCTGCAAGGGGCCAATTACCACACGGTGCATTTGGGTAAATGGCATTTGGGGGACAACCCACAGTTTCGCTCTTACAACCACGGCTTCACCGAATCCTTGTCCCATCTGCATGGTGCGTCGATGTTCTTGCCCACCAAGGACCCGAATGTGGTCAATGCGATGCAAGACTTCGATCCGATTGACAAATTCCTGTGGGCCGCAGAGCCTTGGGCTGTGCGTTTCAAAGACGGTGCACCTTTTCAGCCGCCCAAGTACATGACCGATTACCTCACCGACGAAGCGGTCAAGGTGGTCGAAGCCAACAAGAATCGGCCTTTCTTTTTGTATTTGGCCTACAACGCGCCCCACACTCCTTTGCAGGCCACTCGTGAAGACTACGACGCACTGAGTTTCATTCCAGACCACACCATGCGGGTCTATGCCGCAATGATTCGATCGCTGGACCGCAACATTGGCCGCGTTTTGCGGTCGCTCAAAGATCAGGGAGTGGACGACAACACCTTGGTCATTTTCACCAGCGACAATGGCGGCGCTCACTATATCGGCCTCGAAGGTTTGAATTCGCCTTACCGTGGCTGGAAAGCCACTTTCTTTGAAGGCGGCATCCATGTGCCTTTCTTCATGCGCTGGCCTGGCCAAATTCCGAAAGACACACAAGTCACCGCCCCCGTCAGCCACTTTGATATTTTTGCTACGGCAGCCGCTGCGGCTGGGCAAAAGCCGCCTACCGACCGGTCCATTGACGGCGTGAATTTGCTGCCCTTTATCAAGGGGGAGGCGCCAGGGCGGCCACACGATGTTTTGTTTTGGCGCACCGATCAATACGTCACGGTGCGTGCTGGCGACTGGAAGTTGCAAGTCTCGCAAATGCCCAAAAAGAATTGGTTGTTCAACCTGGCCAATGACCCCACGGAAAAAATCAACCTTGCAGACAAAGAACCTGAGCGTTTGGCTGCATTGCAAGCGCAGTTGGCAGAATGGTCAAAAAGTCAGCGCAAACCCTTGTGGCCTTCATTAGGTGCAGCGGCGATCGCGATCGACCATTCGCTCAAGCAACCCAGCAAAGCCACCGACGAGTACATTTATTACTCAAACTGAGGCGACCTCATGACCGACTGCAGCTCCTTCGGCTGGATGGGGTTGCCGGCCTGGCCAACTTCTGAGTTGCACATGGGTATTCGGGGCTTGACTCGTATTCATTTTCCCCAAACCGCAGGAGAAGGCTGATGCCGCGTCCATATATCCTTTACGGCTGGCATTTGTCTTATTTCACCGGCAAAGCCATGTGCTATTTGCGCTACAAGCAAACCCCGTTTGTGCAAAAGCCGGTCAACATGCTCACCTTGTTGTGGCGCATCAAAAATAAAACCGGTGCAGCCGTGATGCCGGTCTTGGTCACCCCACAAGGCGAATGGATCAACGACACCAGTCGGATCATTGACCACATCGAAGCACAAACGCCAAACCCGTCGGTGCATCCAGCCACCCCGGTACAGCGCTTTGCCTCCTACCTGATGGAAGCTTGGGGCGATGAATGGTGGGTGCCGATGGCCATGCACACGCGCTGGACCTACCCCGAAAATTTCGCCTTGTTTGAGCGCGAAGCTGGAGACGCGTTGCTGCCATGCTGGCCTGGTTTTGCCAAAAAACGTGCCGTTAAAGTGGTGGCCAAAACATTGCGTAGCATGCTGCCTGCCGTGGGCGTTCGGCCTTCTCAGTTGGGCGTGATGGATGCGTGGATGGCGCACATGCTCGATGTGTTGGACCGGCATTTCGCCGAGCACCAGTTTTTGTTCGGGGATCGGCCCATGTTGGGTGATTTTGGCTTAGTGGGCGCCATGTACGGCCATTTGGGGCGTGACCCCTGGCCCGCGCGTGAGTTGGTGGGACCACGCCCGCATTTGCGCGCCTGGATCCAGCGCATGAGTGCCCCTGAGCATGCGCAGCTGCCAGCCGGTTCGCAGGGCTTGTTACCGAACGACCAGATCGCCCCCACTTTGTTGCCTGTCTTTCAGGCCATATCCCGTGAATTCCTGCCTTTGCTCGAGGGCATCCTGACTCAGGTCCACGCTGAGTGCCCCCATTGGCCTGTGGGAAAGCCATTGCCAAGACGCCTTGACGATGTGACGGTACCGATGGGCCAAGGGGAGTTCAGTCGCGCGGCATTACCCTACAGTTTGTGGATGGCGCAACGCACACTGGATGTCTATCACGGGATGAATGCGTCAGATCAGGCGAAAGTCAGGCATTGGTTGACCGAGCTTGGAGCGGAACGCCTCCTGGCCTTGAACCTGCCACGATTGAGAATGCATGGCGTACGTGTGGCCATCGATAGCCCGGCTGTCTGCGTTACCGCGTCTTGACGCGCTCGTTGATTTCAAACCCGAGCGTCATAATGGAAGCCATGCGAGAAAACGAAACAAAGGGTACAACACAGATCAAGGCCGGTGAGCCTTGCAGTCAGGCACAGGAACAGGCCACTGAGTCCCCGAAACTCGATGGCCGACTGAACCGCAGTGTGGTGACACGAAACAAGATTGTCGAGACTTTGACCAAGCTCATTTTGGAGGGTCAAATCTCACCGACTGCAGAGCAAGTGGCCTTGCGTGCCAACGTAGGTTTGCGCACGGTTTTTCGCCATTTCGACAACATGGATGCCCTTTACCGGGAAATCAGCATCGATGTCGACGCGCAAATTAAGCCCTTGTTACAAGCCCGTCTGGATGCGCAGACTTGGCAGGAGCGTGTCGTGCAAAGCATTGCAGTACGCAGCGAAATCTATGACAGAACCGCCGCGATGCATGTGGCCGCTCAGGTTCACCGACATGAGTCCGTTTACCTCACGAAAAACCTGATGGAATCAGCGAGGTTGCAACGCGACCTTTTGCAACGTTTATTACCTCCTGATTTGGCCCAGAACGCGCCTTTTCTGGATGCGCTGGACTTGGTGCTCAGTTTTGAATCTTGGATTAGATTGCGCCGAGAACAAGCTTTGTCCGCCACAGAGGCCACCGCCGTGATGCAGTTGACTGTCAAGGCCTTGTTGGCCACCGTCAAGTCGCTTTAGGCAGTGGTGTGCTTCGGATGAAGTTGACCATCATCTGCGCCACCTCAGCCCCTTTGTCTTCTTGCAGAAAATGGCCAGCACCCCGTGTGATGCTGTGGGGCTGGTCCTTGGCGCCCGGAACCAAGTCATGCCAGATGCGATAACCACCGCGTGTGACGGGGTCGCGATTGCTGAACAAAGTGAGGAAAGGTTTTTCCCAACGCTTGAAGACTTCCCAAGCGGCTTCGTTGTCGGCGCGTTCGGGGTCTGTGGGGGTAATGGGCACCAAACTCGGAAAAATCCTTGCGCCTACCCGGTGTCGGCGACTTGAAAAGGGCGCGTCATAGGCGGCGACTTCCGCTGGGGTCAGCCCGCTGGTGCAACCAGCTTTGACGATGCGACCAATTGGGAACCATGGGCTGTATTGGGCAAATGCACGCCAAATTTTGAAGGCCTTCGGCACGGGCGTAGTGCCTGTGGGCAGCCCGCCATTGGCCAGCACAATACGGTCAAAGCGCTGAGGCGAGGCCGCGGCCATGCGCAATCCGATCAAAGAGCCCCAGTCTTGGCAAAACAAGGTGATGCTTGTCAGGTCATTGGCTTGAAGCCACGCATTCATCCACTGGACATGGTGCCGGTACGAATAATCGTCCTTGCGAGTGGGTTTGTCAGAGCGACCAAAGCCCACCAGATCAGGGGCGACCACGCGAAAGCCTGCTTCGAGCAGCACCGGAATCATCTTGCGGTAAAGGAACGACCAAGTGGGTTCGCCATGCATCAACAAAACCACGGGTGCTTCGCGTGGGCCTTCGTCGATGAAGGCAATGCGCAGCCCTGCCACCTCGGTGTAGTGGGGTAAATACGGGAAATCAGGAATATTGGCAAAGGCTGAATCGTCGGTGCGCACGAAATCAGTCACCCAGGGCAAAGTGGACATGCAGGTCAAACTCCAAAAATACGGGCCAGCCGAACACCGAATCCCTGGATCCAAGGCGCCACGTACCGCAGCTTGGGCTTCTTCGCCTCGGCGGCTTTCACGATTTGCGAGACGATGGACTCGGTGGTTTTGGCTTCTAAGAATTGAAATGTGCGCTTTTCTTCTGCCTTCAAACGCGCAACATGTGCTGCGAAATACGACTGCTTGCCCATCCAAGCGTATTTGCTCTCAGTCATCGCTTGGTTGAACCCGGTGTGGATCGCACCCGGTTCGATCAGCGCCACATGCACGCCACACCGCAATTGTTGGAGTTCTGCCCGCAAACCCGCACCCGCCGCAGACAAGGCAAACTTGCTCATCGAGTACGGCATCAAAAAAGGCATGGGAATGCGGCCCGCAATCGAACTGACCAACAGCACCGTGCCACGTTGGCGCTGGATCATGCCCCGCAGGGCCAACTGCGTCAACGCCAAAGTGCCAAACAGGTTGACCTCGAAAACATGTCGTATGCGATCGATATCCACCTCGGCCAGTGAGCCCGATTCGCCCACACCGGCGTTGTTGATCAACACGTCCAATTCCAGCGAGAGGATTTTCTCGCGGTCTTGCGCCGAGGTGATATCAAGCTTGAAAACCTCCAAGGACAGCCCTTTCGTCAAGGCCATGGCCTTGAGTGTTAGCGACTGGGCCTCGTCGATGGTGGTGGCGATGACGCGGTGCTGGCGTGCAGCCAACGCGAAGGCTGTGTCGAGCCCAATGCCGCTGCCAGCGCCGGTGATAAGAATGGTTTTTTTCATGCGATAAAGACCCTGGCCAACTGGCCCATTGATGACCAATAAAAATCTCGCCCCCAACCAGGGCTAGGAAACACCACGCCTTGCATCAGACCGCCCAAGCGGACACGGCCTTTTTCAAAACCGGTGGCGATGTCCAGAACCACCACCTCCTCACCGTGTCTGCGGTAATCGTTGACGACCAACTCGCCCGTATCAGGGTACATCACCATGTGGCTGGCAGCGCCAAAGGGGGCTTTGCGCCACAGGGGCGTCAAGCGGCGCAATGCTTCGTCAAAACGCCAGGCTTGCAGCACTGAATTGGCCGAGTCATAACCGACCACCGTGTGACTTTTCAAGTCGACCAATGGCGGGTTGGTGATGCTGCCGCTGAGCAGACCCGAAACTTCCAACATTTGATGGTCTTGTGCATCAGACAGAGAAACTCGGATAAGCCTGTTGGCCGTACGGCTGACGCCTGCACCAACCATACGGTAGCGATAGCGGTGTTGCCCGTTGTCCATGAACCAAGCCTGCTTCCCGTCGAGCACCACGTCCCAGCCATAAGTTTGGCGGCTTTGCCCAATGTAGTCAAAGTGCCAGTCGGGATCACGCCGCAGTGTCTGCTGCGCTGTGTCCCAGTGGTAACGAAAAATGCTGCGAACACCCACCACATAGACCGTGTTGCCAATGGCACTCAAACGCGCGATGGACGGTTCGGGGCACAAAAGATCGGCGCACACGGGTTGAAGTGTTTCAGGGTCCAGCACCGTCAAGCTGGCAGGTGTGCTGGCTGACAAGTTTTTGGTGACGATCAAGCCGTTGTCCAGAATGACGAAGGCGTTGTAGGGTTCCTTCACAGGCAGAGCATGGCTGGCCATCACCTTGCACTGGCGATTCAAGCGGTGGGCATGGTTGCCATACACAACATACAGATCGCCATTGCGGTGAATGGCCATGCCGCCTGGCCACATAGGACCACCTTTGAGCGGGGGAGAGCGATAGATCGGCTTGAGGCTTTGTGGGTCGATCTTCTCCACACGCGATGTGGTGGACAAGCCCAATTGGGCGCGCAAAGCGGTGTGTGTGAGCAAATAGACTTCGCCTGGAGCACCCAGCACAGTCATCGTGGACATCAAGGTGCGCCGCTTTGTGGCTTGTAATACTTCGCCAACCCGAACACCCAAGCCCGCACCACTCAAAGGCCGCTGCAGCCTTTGTGGACCACCGTCTTCACAAGGCCAAGGGCTGTCCAGGTATCCAAGGTGGGTCATGCCGCCTTTCGGCGTTGAGCGCGGCGTTTGAAGGCAATGCCAAAGCCCAACAGCCCCAATGCGGTCGCTACGCCATGAGGCCAATAGGTAGGAAGCCAATAGTTCATGACCGAGTTGATGAACACCTGTTTGACGGGGTTATACCCCTCGGGCATGGGCAACACGGCATTGGCCTTGGCCCAAGCAGAGTACTCAATCTGCATGGCAGCAAACTGTTCTGGCAGTTCTTTTTGCAAATCTTTTGTTTCTCCAGGGTCGGTGCTCAAGTTGTAGAGACGCCACTGCGAGTCGCCCACGGGTGGGTTGTTCCACACCAATTTCAGATCCCCTTTGAACAAAGCCTTGTTGCCTGCCAGTTCATAGCCAATCGATTCATCTGATTTGCGCACACGGACGCTGGGGTCTGCCAAAACAGGCAACAAACTGCGCCCGGTGAGCCCTTCAATGGGCTGGCCTTGGTAGCGGTTGCCGGGATGCTCAACCCCAGCCAAGTCCAGCAGGGTGGGCACGATGTCGGTGACATGGGTCAGGCCAGCATGCACTTGGTTGCGTGCTGAACTGGTAGCGGCCCCGCTGATGATCAAGGGGGAGCGGATGCCGCCCTCGCTGGCGTAAAACTTGAAGCCTTTGAAGGGTGAGGCAGAGGCGCTGCTCCAAGATGGGCCGGGGACCACATAGGCACCTGGCCCCCCTAATCGGTCCAAGTCGCGTGTGTAATTCATGCGCAGCCACAGGTCAGCTTCTTTGTAATCAGAACCTTCGGGGCCGTTGTCCGACAGAAACACAAACACCGTATTGTCAAATTCACCGGTGGATTTCAGGTGTGCAATCAGTCGCCCCACCTCGTGATCGAGTGCGTCGGCCATGGCCGCGTAAACCTCCATCAGGCGTGCTTGGTAACGTTTCTCTTTGTCGCTCAAGGCGGACCAGTCGCGCGTCGTGCTCATGGTCACCATGGGCGTGTTTTTGGGTACCAATCCCAATTCGATCGCTTTGAGTCGGCGCGCTTCGCGCAGGGCTGTCCAGCCCGCGTCGTATCGGCCTTTGTATTTTTCGATGAAAGACTGCGGTGCTTGCACCGGTACGTGGTTGGCCTGAAAGCCCACATAGGCGAAAAAGGGTTGCCCAGACTCGCGGCCGGTTGAAATGTATTCGATGGCTTTGTCAATGAAAAAAGTTGTGGTGTAAAACTGTTTGGGCAAAACCGGAGGTAAGCCGTTTTCAAACCAATTGACTTTGGCGTTGTGGGGCAGGTAGCGTTTTTCTGGCTCCCAGTTGTCCGAGCCGGTATCGCCCATCACGAAAGACTGGTCAAAGCCGCGCCTATTGGGCAGATTTTCTGGCTCGTTGCCCACATTCCATTTGCCGGTAATGGCCGTGCGGTAACCACGGGCTTGAAGCAAACTCGCCACGGTGACCACATTGGCTGTGAGCGTGGCCTGGTAGCCGGGTTGGCCCAAGTGTGCGCTTGGCATCGTTTCGCGCAGGTTGCCATGACCATTGCGGTGGTTATCTACGCCAGTCAGCAGCATGGCCCGCGTAGGCGAGCACGATGCGGCGACATGGAAGTTCGAAAAACGAACGCCGCGCTGAGCCAAGTTATCCAGATTGGGGGTGGCAATTTCACCACCAAAAGCGCCCACGTCGCTAAAGCCCCAGTCGTCCGCGACCAACACCACGATGTTGGGCCGAGCTGGCCGGGCCGCCCACGCCGCTGTGGTCAGGGTCAAACAAAGCAGCAGTCCAATTTTGATCGTTGAGGATTTCATGGTGTCATGTCTCGCGTTCAGATTTGACTTTTTCATCGGCCAAGGGTTTCCAATGGAGCAAGCCAAAGAGCAGCGTGAGCAAAACGCTGACCGCCATAGGGCCTTTGTACAGGCGCACATGTTTGAACATCAGCAGCAGCTCACACGTATGTAGAACCAACAGCACCAATGCCACGGTGGTGACGCGGTCAAATGTACCCGCAGGCAGGAGGCCGGCGAGTTTGCCCAAAGCCATCGCATAAGCCAGCAAACAAAGGGCACGTAATAGGTAGTTGATCGCGAGTTTCATGTGGTCGAGTCCTGAGAAGAAAAGGAGGCGTTTTGAAGGAGTGCCTCCTGGATGGCCCACAGCCTGTCTTGTCCCCAGACGGCGGTGTCAGTGACACGAAACGAGGGGACGCCCCACAAACCCAAACCGAGCATTTCGGCGCGGTTGGCTTCGGCGATTTGGCGCCATGTTTCGTCTTGCAGGGCTTTTTGAACATCTGTCCAGGACAGCTCGGCCCGCTCAGCGATGAGTCTGAGGCCTCGGTCACTGCCTGCATCGATGCCTTCGGCCCAAACCCCGCGCATGAACGAGAGGACATATGCCTGGCCTTGGCCCGATCGCTCGGCCAGGGGCATCAGCGCCAAACCTCTTTCGACAGGGCGACCCACAGGGTCGTTGATGCGGCCATAAGCGGCACCACGAAGATGCGCCTCCCGTGCCGCATCCAAGCTGATGTACCGACGTTTTTCGCTGGGCACTGGCAAACCCCGCATCACCATAGGCAACACATAACGCAGGTGAACAGGCGCGCCGGTCAAGCGTCCGAGTTTGAACACCCGCTCGGCGACAATGGCTGAGTAGGGGCTGCGCAAGGAAAAAAAGAAATCAATCGGTGAAGGGTGGGCCAAGTCCACAGGGTTTGCCAGGTCGGCGTCCAATGGAAAAAGGAATCCTGATACGCCTGGCCGCTGCGCACCCACGTCCTGCAACCGCTGCTCCAGGTGGTGCAGTCGGTCGATGCCCCAATACCATTCACCGGCGTAATAAAGGGTTGCACTCAAGTAGTGGCCCAAACGTTGCCGCATGGCGTTGGCGGCGGCCAGATGTGCCACTGTTTGGCTTGGGCTGGCTTCGGGCCATGCCGTTTCGTGCTGCCCAAGGGTGTCTTGCGCGACGGTGTTTTGCCAAAGTGAAGCCGACAAGGCTTCAGCCGCCTCAACAAAACGGCCTTGCTCAGCGGCCGCCACCAGTCTTCGGGTGACACGCTCAAGCACCTGATCGGCAGGCTGCTCACCTGGGTCTGTGAAGTTCAGACCGTGGTGGTTGGCCAGTCGCTGAGCGTCTACGCGGCTGTAGGCCACCAAACGCCCGCGGTCGGGGGCGGCCGATTCAGAGGGTGGACCGACCACATGCGCGCTCAGTACGATGTCGTAACGCTCAAGCAAAGCGCTCAGACGAGAAGCCAAAAGTGCGCTGTAAGGGTCATCGACCTGATGAAAGTAGTGGAGACGGTGTGGCTCACCTTGTGCTCGACGCAACCGCTCAGCTTTCGCTCGGGCTTTGAGCAGCCGATCCCGCGACATCAAATGCGCAGAAACAATGGGCATCAACAGGCTTTTGATCGACATTGGATACCCCATGATTTTTGGAGAAAAATGCGCACGCCAGAGCCTATTCCTAAAGGTCAACGCCGAGTTTTCTGAGGATCGACATGGCGCCTATTGGGTTCAGACTGTGGCCCCAACCATCACCTGTCCGGTGGTCCAGATCGTCCGACATTTCGTCATGACAAGGTCGCTTTCAGTGTTGAGACGGTAGGGCGAATCTTGAGTTCAAGAAGTCAATGAATGTCACCGGAATTAAATGACACTATAACTGCCATTACTCAACAGCGTCAACACATTTGCTACTGTTTGTGACTGGGGTTTTCGAGCATGCGCAGCAAAACTTACCCAGTAACTTTCAGGTGACAAGTCCCCATTTCTACTGAGTTGACTGGCACGCAAGAAGACGCATGCAGTCAATAAACGTGCTCGCTGAAGCCTTTGGTCAGTTCGCCACCATGCCTTGGTGGCGCAGCAAAGCGTCCAGGCTCGGCTCTCGTCCACGGAAGGCTTTGAACGACTCCAGTGCCGGGCGGCTGCCACCCGCTTCCAAAATGGCTTGGCGGTACAGGCGGCCCGTTGCCACACTGGGCGTGCCGTCCGCGGCCGCCGTTTCTTCGAAAGCGGCATAGGCGTCTGCGCTCAGCACCTCGGCCCACTTGTAGCTGTAATAGCCAGCGGCATATCCGCCTGCAAAGATGTGGCTGAAGGTGTGGGCCATGCGGTTGAAGGCGGGTGGGCGCATCACGGCCACTTCGTCTCGCACCTGCTGCAACAGCGGTATGAAGTCTTGTGCCGGGTCGTGCTCGGCGTGCACGAGCATGTCGAACAGTGAAAACTCGATTTGGCGGAGGGTTTGCAAGCCACTTTGGAAGTTCTTGGCAGCCAGCATCTTGTCAAACAGGGCGCGCGGCAGGGGTTCACCCGTTTCCACATGGGCCGTCATGTGGCGCAGCACCGACCATTCCCAGCAGAAGTTTTCCATGAATTGGCTGGGCAACTCGACCGCGTCCCACTCCACGCCGCTGATGCCCGAGACATCGCGTTCGTTCACTTGGGTGAGCATGTGGTGCAGGCCGTGGCCAAACTCGTGGAAGAGGGTGATCACGTCGTCGTGCGTGAGCAAGGCGGGCTGGCCGTTCACGCCTTCTGCAAAGTTGCACACCAAGTGGGCCACGGGCGTTTGCAGCACACCGGTGTCGGGGCGCTGCCAGCGGCCGCGCACATCGTCCATCCAGGCGCCGCCGCGTTTGCCCGCGCGGGCGGGTGGGTCCAGGTAGAACTGTCCCACCAATTGGCCCTCACGTTCAATGCGGAAAAAGCCCACGGCCGGGTGCCAGACGGGCGCTTGGTCGGCGCGGATGCTCACTTCGAACAGGGTTTCAATGATCTTGAACAGCCCGGCCAGCACTTTGGGCGCGGTGAAGTACTGCTTGACCTCTTGTTCACTGAAGCTGTAGCGAGCTTCTTTGAGCTTTTCGCTCAAGTAGGGCACGTCCCAAGCGTTGAGCGGACCGGTGATGCCCAGGGCATTGGCTGCGAATTCACGCAAATCGGCGAGGTCTTTTTCGGCAAATGGACGGGCCTTGGTGGCCAGATCGCGCAAAAAGGCGCTCACTTTTTCGGGTGATTCGGCCATTTTGGGCACCACCGACACTTGGGCGTAATTGTCAAAGCCCAGCAAACGGGCCTCTTCTTGGCGCAAGGCCAAAATTTCTTTCATCAAGTCGGTGTTGTCGTATTGCTGGGCTTCTGGCGCCGCCTGGTCTGAGGCCCGCGTGACATAGGCTTTGTAGAGTTGCTCGCGCAAAGCGCCACTGTCGGCAAATTGCATGACAGGCAGGTAAACCGGCATCTTGAGCGACAGGCGGTGACCTTCTTGGCCGTCCTTTTGGGCCGCGTCGCGGGTGGCTTGCACCACATCATCAGGGACACCTTGGAGCTGTTCTTCGCTCACATACAACACAAATTTGTCGGTCGCGTCCAGGGTGTTCTCGCTGAACTTTTGCGTGATTTCTGCCAAGCGTTCCTGGATCGCGGCATAACGTTCCTTGGCCGCGCCCTGCAACTCAGCACCGCCTAGCACAAAGCCACGCAGTGCGTTTTTGTGGGCTTGGGTTTGCTCGGCATTCAGGCTGGCGGCGTCAATGGCCTTGTATTTCGCATACAAGCGTTCGTCGCTGCCCAAACGGGTCCAGAACTCGGTCACGCGGGGCAGGGCGGCGTTGTAGGCGGCGCGCAGCTCGGGCGTATCGGCCACGCTGTTGAGGTGTGAGACGGCGCCCCAGGCCAGACCCAGGCGCTCGGTGCTGACGTCCAGATGGCGGGCGATGGCTTTCCAGTCGGCAGGAAAACTGTCGGCCGTGACGTGTTCAAGGGCTTGGTCGGCGGCGGCCAGCAGTTCGTCCATGGCCGAGGCCACATGCTCGGGGGCAATGCGGTCAAACAGGGGCAGGCCGGAGGTTTCGAGCAAAGGGTTGTTCATGGCACGTCTGAATGTTGAGGGGCTTGTCTCTTTGTATCACTTGACGGCGCGTTCGGCCGCTTCAAGGGTATTGACCAGCAGCATGGTGATGGTCATGGGGCCAACGCCACCGGGCACAGGGGTGATGTGGCTGGCAAGGTGTTTCACGCCTTCAAAGTCCACGTCCCCGCACAGCTTGCCTTCGTCGTTGCGGTTCATGCCCACGTCCAGCACCACGGCGCCCGGTTTGACCATGTCGGCTGTGAGCACGTTGCGTTGGCCCACGGCGGCCACGATCACATCGGCTTGGAGCGTCAAAGCCTTGAGGTTTTGGGTGCGCGAGTGCGCCACCGTCACCGTGGCGTCTTTTTGCAGCAGCATCAGCGCCATGGGCTTGCCCACAATGTTGCTGCGGCCGATCACCACGGCATGTTTGCCGCGCAGGTCGTAGCCGATGCTTTCGAGCATCTTCATGCAGCCATAGGGTGTGCAGGGCCAAAATCCGGGCATGCCGGTCATGAGCGCGCCCGCGCTGGCGATGTGAAAGCCGTCCACATCCTTGGCTGGGCTGATGGCCTCGATGACCTTTTGTGCATCGATGTGTGCGGGCAGAGGCAGCTGCACCAAGATGCCGTGGATGGCCGGGTCTTGGTTGAGTGATTCGACTCGGGCCAGCAGATCGGCTTCGGTCATGGTGGCTTCGTATTTTTCAAGCACCGAGTACAAGCCGCTGTCTTCGCAGGCTTTGACCTTGTTGCGCACATAGACCTGGCTGGCCGGGTTGTCGCCCACCAGCACCACGGCCAGACCCGGGGTGACCCCTTGGGCCTTGAGCGCTTGTGCTCGGGCGCTGACCTCGGTGCGCAGTTGTTTGGAGAGTTGGTTGCCGTCGATGGTGTGTGCGGTCATGTGTGTGAACTCAAAAATTCAGTGAATCAATGCAAAACGCCCGACAGGTGCGGGCGTTTGGGGTGTGAGGGCTCGGAATCAGGCCTTGGGCGAGTTTTGCCCCAGAGCGATCTTGAGCAGGTCGGCCACGGTGTTGGCGTTGAGCTTTTCCATGATGTTGGCGCGGTGCGCTTCGACCGTCTTGATGCTGATGCCCAAATCGTCCGCGATTTGTTTGTTCAGGCGGCCCGCCACGATGCGCTCGAGCACCTGGGCTTCACGGCCCGTCAGTTTGGACAGCAGGGCGTCGCGGCTGGCGGCACTTTGGTATTCGGCGAATGCATCACGGGCTTCGTCCAGCATGCGCTCGACCAGACCCAACAGCTCTTCTTCCTTGAAGGGCTTTTGGATGAAATCCATCGCACCTTTTTTCATGGTGTTCACGGCCATGGGCACATCGCCGTGGCCCGTGATGAAGACGATGGGCAATGGTGATTTGCGCTCAATCAGGCGGTCCTGCAATTCCAAGCCCGTCATCCCACCCATGCGGATGTCGGCGATCAGGCAGGCGACTTCGCGGGGGTCGTATCGGCTGATGAAGGATTCAGCGCTGTCAAAGCAACGCACCCGGTAATCTTTGCCTTCGAGCAACCACTGCAGGGAGTCGCGCACCGCTTCGTCGTCGTCCACGACATAGACAGTGCCTTTTTTGGGAATCAAGCTCATTCATTTACCCCGTGGGTTGTTATGTGGTCAAAGTGGCTTCGACCGGAATCCAGAAGGAGAACCTGCAACCGGTCACCTCGCCGGCATTGTAGAGGTTCTCAGAAACGATACGGCCTTGGTGCGATTCGATGATGCTGCGGCACAAATTCAGGCCAATCCCCATACCTTCGACCTTGGTGGAGAAAAACGCTTCGTAGACCCGTTCGATGGCCTCGGGGGCTAGGCCGGATCCGGTGTCGGAGACGGAAAACTCCACGACCGATTGGTTGTCGATGGTTTTGGGCACGATGCGCAGCTCGACTTGGCGTTGCTCCGGTGGACGGTTGGCGTTGTCGATCGACTCGGCGGCATTTTTCATCAAGTTGATCAGGACCTGTTCAATCAAGATGGGGTCCACCAACAAGGGGGGAAGTCGGGCCGCGATGTGGTGCGTTAAACGCACCTGACGGCGGCGCATTTCGATTTCGGCCAATTCCAACGCTTCGCTGACCATGGAAGACACATCGGACGGGGTGCGGTTGGGCTCGCTGCGTTTGACGAAGCTGCGGATCCGCAAAATGATTTGACCGGCTCTTTGCGCTTGGCGCGCTGTTTTGTCCAGTGCCGAGAGCAAATCTTCCTCGCTGACCTGTTTCGATTGGATGCGCGTGATCATGCCGCTGCAGTAGTTGCTGATGGCCGTCAAGGGCTGGTTAAGTTCGTGCGCCACACTGGAGGCCATTTCGCCCATGGTGATCAGGCGGCTGGCGTTTTGAGCACGTTCGGCTTGTTGGGCGGAGAGCTCTTCGGCCTGCCTGCGCGGCGTGATGTCGCTGGCGATGACCATTTGGGCCAAACGACCGTCTGCCCAATTGATGTAGCGCGAGCGCACTTCCAACCATTTGCCCAGCTCGGTGATGAAGATTTCAGAGTTTTCGGACCGCGCAACCGTGATGCTGTCGATGGGCAAACCCGCCATCTCATCGACATCGTCCAAAGCGGTTGACTTTTCAGCGTTGTCGCTCGCGCCAGCCTGCTGAACCAAACGAAGATGCCCCTCGGTGTCTTGCCCAAACCACAAACGGTACAACTTGTTGGCGAACAAAAGCTCTTTGCTGCCCAAGGGCGCGACCGACACCGAGGCATCGAGGGCCTCCAAAACGATGGTGAAGCGTTCGTGCGAGCCGGCCAATTGCTCACGGATGCGGTTGGGCTCGGTGATGTCGGTCATCGAGGTCATCCAGCCGGTTTGCTTGCCTGAGGCATCGATCAGCGGTGACACGTACATCCGGGCGTCGAACAACTGTCCGTTTTTGCGCTTCACCCGAACCTGAAACCCCCCCGCCGAATGTTGGCCACTGATTTCTTCTTCTAGGCGCCGCATCAACAGTTCACGGTCCTGGTCTGGCCAATAAGGAAAGGGGGCGACAGCGCCGACCAAATCCGACTCGCTCCAGCCCGTCATTTGACAGAAGGCCGGATTGACATAGGTGATTCGTCCGCGCAAATCCAGTGCCCGCATGCCGGTGAGCATCGAGTTTTCCATGGCACGGCGAAAATTGGTTTCGGCGACGAGGGCTTTTTGCGCCTGAATGCGCCTGCGGGTATGGCGCCAATTGCCAATCAGCATCCAAGCGGTCATCACGCTCAGCACACTGACCAGCCAAAACAAACCACTGCCGACCAAGCCCTGAGACGTTCGCCAAGCTTGCGCGCGCAATATCAAATCATTGCCGACGGGTGATACAGGCACCTCGTAGTCGTTGTTGGGCTTGTCGCTGCCAGGCAACATGCGCCACAAAGCAATGCGCTCTGGGATGGTTTGGCCCGCCAAAAGCTGACCGCTGCCGTCTTGCAGTGCCACCGCATATTTCGCCAGCACCTCGGTCGGAACGCCGTAGCGCAGCAAGCCTTCCATGGTGTACTCGGCCAAGATCACACCGTTGAACCGGCCCTGGTCATTGCTCAGCGGAATGTGCAACTGAAGCACGGACAGCTGTGCGTCCCTGTCCGATTCCACATAAATCTGGCCGTAGATCGGCTGCATCAGGTCTCTGGCCAGGCTGAAATGGGCTTCGGTCTCACCCACCTTGAGGACACTTCCCGCTTTCATCGGGGGGTTGGATGACAGGCTCGATGTATTTTGGCTGGCGATGATGCGTCGGCGGTCATCGATCCAAGTCAGGGACAAAAACTCCGGGTACTGCTGCACCAAGCCTTCGGCACGCAACATGAATTGATCGGAGCGGATTTCCTTGTTGGACACATCGCGGCCCAAACGCATGACTTGCTCTTGGCGCTCCAGCAAGCGCAGGCGCAGTCTTTGTTGGGCGTATTCCACATCCCGTTTGATGGCTTCCTGTTCGCGCTCCAACTCCTCCACGCGCAGATACCAAAATGCGGTTGCGATGGCCGCCAAAAAAAGCACCACGGCGGCCACCGGTGCCAAGTTGGCGTAGCGGTCTTGTCTGTTGGGCGACTGGCGGCGCCACCATGAGCGCCACCATGCCCATGGCCCGACCTGCGTCACGACCGATGCTGCTTTGTTCAATTCCATGTCGAGAGTTTAGGGGAGTCGATCCCTGCTTGATTCCTCATCTCCCAAACAGCGGATATTTCTGAATATTTCACAATACAAAATCACTGCGCATAATTTGAAATAAACAAAAATTTATGTGAAAATTCGCGCATCATTGAGCCAAAACATCAAATGGAGACAAACATGACAGCGTCAACACCTCAGCAACCGGGCCGAGACACAGACACGCAAGAAACCCGCGAATGGATGGACGCTCTGTCCGCGGTGATTGAAAAAGCGGGCCCTGAACGCGCTCACTTTTTGCTGGAAGAACTTCTGGAAGAGGCGCGTCAGCACAGCATTGACATGCCGTTCTCGGCCAATACCGGTTACGTGAACAGCATCGAGCCTGACCAAGAAGCCCATTGCCCGGGCAACATCGAAATTGAGGAACGCCTGCGCGCCTACATGCGCTGGAACGCCATGGCCATGGTGGTCAAAGCCAACCGCCACAACCCTGCAGACGGTGGCGACCTCGGCGGTCACATTGGCTCATTCGCCTCATTGGCCCACATGTTCGGTGCGGGCTTCAACCACTTCTGGCACGCAGAAAACGAGAACCACGGTGGCGACTGCTTGTACATCCAAGGTCACGTATCCCCTGGCGTTTACGCCCGCGCCTACCTTGAAGGCCGTTTGACCGAGGAGCAATTGCTCAACTTCCGCCAAGAAGTGGATGGCAAAGGTTTGTCCAGCTACCCACACCCCAAACTCATGCCCGAGTTCTGGCAGTTCCCCACCGTGTCGATGGGCCTTGGCCCATTGATGGCCATCTACCAAGCGCGCTTCTTGAAGTACCTGCACGCGCGGGGCATTGCCAACACCGAAAACCGCAAGGTCTGGGTGTTCTGCGGCGACGGAGAGATGGACGAAGTCGAGTCCTTGGGCGCCATTGGTCTGGCCGCCCGTGAAAAACTCGACAACTTGATCTTCGTGGTCAACTGCAACCTGCAACGCCTGGACGGCCCCGTGCGCGGCAACGGCAAGATCGTGCAAGAACTCGAAGGTGAATTCCGTGGCTCCGGCTGGAACGTCATCAAGCTGCTGTGGGGCAGCGAGTGGGACAAGCTTTTGGCCCGCGACAAAGATGGCGCTCTGCGCAAGATCATGATGGACACCTTGGACGGCGACTTCCAAGCCTTCAAAGCCAACGACGGCGCTTATGTGCGCAAGCACTTCTTCGGTCGTGATCCTCGCACCCTCGAGATGGTCGCGCACATGAGCGATGACGAAATTTGGGCCTTGAAGCGCGGCGGCCACGATCCCCAAAAAGTGTACGCCGCCTACCACGAGGCCGTGAACCACAAAGACCAACCGACGGTGCTGCTGATCAAAACCGTCAAAGGTTTTGGCATGGGCAAGGCCGGCGAGGGCAAGAACAACGTTCACCAAACCAAGAAACTCACGGACGAAGACATCCGCTACATGCGCGACCGCTTCAACATCCCCGTGCCAGACAGCGAATTGGCCAATGTGCCTTTTTACAAGCCTGCAGATGACACCCCTGAAATGCGTTACCTGCACGAGCGCCGCAAGGCTTTGGGCGGGTACTTGCCTCACCGCCGCACAAAAGCTGAAGAAAGCTTCACCGTGCCGTCTTTGGACGCTTTCAAATCGGTGATGGAGCCCACAGCCGAAGGCCGTGAAATCTCCACCACCCAAGCCTATGTGCGCTTTCTCACCCAGCTCTTGCGTGACCAAGCCCTGGGCCCACGCGTGGTGCCCATTTTGGTGGACGAAGCCCGCACCTTTGGTATGGAAGGCCTGTTCCGCCAGATCGGCATTTACAACCCTGCAGGTCAGCAGTACACCCCGGTCGACAAAGACCAGGTCATGTACTACAAGGAAGACAAAGCCGGCCAGATCTTGCAGGAAGGCATCAACGAAGCCGGCGGCATGTCCAGCTGGATTGCAGCAGCCACCAGCTACTCGACCAGCAACCGCATCATGGTGCCGTTCTACGTGTACTACTCCATGTTCGGCTTCCAACGCATTGGCGACCTGGCCTGGGCGGCCGGCGACATGCAAGCGCGCGGTTTCTTGCTGGGCGGCACATCGGGTCGCACCACGCTCAACGGCGAAGGCTTGCAGCACGAAGACGGTCACAGCCACATCATGGCCAACACCATCCCCAACTGCGTGTCCTATGACCCCACCTTCGCGCACGAAGTCGGCGTCATCCTGCACCACGGCTTGAAGCGCATGGTGGAAAAGCAAGACAACGTCTTCTATTACCTGACCTTGCTGAATGAAAACTACGCCATGCCCGGCCTCACACCCGGCACGGAAGAGCAGATCATCAAAGGCATGTACTTGTGCAAGCCGGGTGCCGCGGGCGACAAGCGCGTTCAACTGCTGGGCTCGGGCACCATCTTGCGCGAATCCATTGCGGCGCAAACTTTGCTGGCGACTGACTGGGGCATCCAGGCTGACGTGTGGAGCTGCCCCAGCTTCAACGAGCTGACCCGTGACGGTCAGGACGCCGAGCGCTTCAACCTCTTGCATCCGATGGAAACACCTCGGGTGTCTTTTGTCGGCCAACAATTGGCCAAGCACAACGGCCCCGTGGTCGCTTCGACCGATTACATGAAGGCCTATGCCGAGCAGATCCGCCCCTTCATCCCGAAAGGCCGCACCTACAAAGTGCTGGGCACCGACGGTTTTGGCCGCTCCGACTTCCGCAGCAAGCTGCGCGAACACTTCGAGGTCAACCGCCACTACATCGTGGTCGCCGCACTCAAAGCCTTGAGTGAAGACGGTGCTGTGCCCGCATCGCAAGTGGCTGAAGCGATCAAAAAGTACGGCATCAACACCGAAAAAGTGAATCCTCTTTACGCCTAAGCGGAAAACGGGATTCATTTTTCAGCGGAGACCCATATCGCGCAGCGATGGGATGTTGAAGCGACAAGATTCACTCAGTATGAAAGTGAGACAAACATGGCATTGGTAGAAGTACAAGTCCCGGACATCGGGGATTTCGATGAAGTGACTGTCATTGAGTTGATGGTCAAAGTGGGCGACACCGTCAAAGCCGAGCAATCTCTGATCACGGTCGAGTCCGACAAGGCCTCGATGGAGATCCCGTCCAGCACGGCGGGCGTTGTCAAGGACATGCGCGTGGCTTTGGGCGACAAGGTCAAGCAAGGCTCCATCGTGTTGGTGGTCGAAGCCGCTGGTGCAGGCGCTTCGGCTGCGCTTGCGGCACCGGCTGCTTCGTCCGCTGCTGCAACCGCCGCTGCGCCAGTTGCAGCCGCACCCGCCGCAGCGCCCGTGGTGGCTGCTGCTGCATCGGGCCCCGTGCAAGTCTTTGTCCCTGATATCGGTGACTTCAAAGACGTGGCCGTCATCGAAGTCATGGTCAAGCCCGGCGACACCATCAAAGTCGAACAATCGCTGATCACGGTCGAGTCCGACAAAGCATCGATGGAAATTCCGTCCTCGGCTGCGGGCGTGCTCAAAGAACTCAAAGTCAAGGTGGGTGACACCGTCAACATCGGCGACCTGCTGGCCGTGCTGGAGGGTGTGGCCACTGTTGCAGCCCCCGTGCCCGCCCTGGCTGCGGCTGTTGCGGCGCATGTCGCTGTGGTTTCAGCCCCGGCCGCTGCGCAAACGCCCGTCGCGGCCGCTGCCGCTGCGGTGGCCGCTCCTGCCCATGCGCCTGGCGGTCACAACGTGGGCTTGCCCCATGCCTCCCCATCGGTGCGCAAGTTCGCGCGCGAGTTGGGCGTGCCGCTGGACGAAGTCAAAGGATCCGGACCCAAAGGCCGCATCACGGCGGACGACGTGCAAGCCTTCACCAAGGCCGTCATGTCGGGTGCTGCCCAAACCAAGGCGCAAGCGGCCAAAGCCCCGGCGTCTTCGGGTAGCGACGGCGCAGCCCTGGGCCTGATCCCTTGGCCCAAGGTGGACTTTGCCAAGTTCGGCCCCATCGAGCGCAAAGAAATGGGCCGCATCAAGAAGATCAGCGGTGCCAACTTGCTGCGCAACGCCATCATGATTCCGGCGGTCACCAACCACGACGACGCCGACATCACCGAGCTCGAAGCCTTCCGTGTCTCGACCAATAAAGAGAACGAGAAGTCGGGTGTCAAAGTCACCATGCTGGCGTTCTTGATCAAGGCGTGTGTGGCCGCGCTCAAGAAATACCCCGAGTTCAACAGTTCGCTCGACGGCGATGCACTGGTCTACAAAAACTACTGGCACATCGGCTTTGCCGCTGACACACCCAACGGTTTGATGGTCCCGGTCATCCGCGATTGCGACAAAAAAGGCGTGCTGCAAATCAGCCAGGAAATGGGCGAATTGGCCAAGAAAGCCCGCGATGGCAAACTGGGTCCCGCAGAAATGACCGGCGCAACTTTCACCATCTCCAGCTTGGGCGGCATCGGTGGCAAGTACTTCACGCCCATCATCAACGCGCCCGAAGTGGCCATCCTCGGTGTGTGCAAGAGCACCATGGAGCCCGTCTGGGACGGCAAGCAGTTTGTGCCCCGCCTGATGCTGCCGCTGTCTTTGACATGGGACCACCGCGTCATCGACGGCGCCGCAGCGGCACGCTTCAACGCGTTCCTGGGTCAAATCCTCAGCGACTTCCGTCGCGTATTACTTTGAACTTTGGGGGCGGACCAAAGCGCAGCTTTGCTCGGACCCCAACACATTGAGAAGACTATGGCACTGATTGATATTCAAGTCCCCGACATTGGCGACTTCGACGAAGTCACCGTGATCGAGTTGATGGTCAAACCCGGCGACACCGTCAAGGCCGAGCAATCGCTCATCACGGTCGAGTCCGACAAGGCCTCGATGGAAATCCCATCCTCCCACGCGGGTGTGGTGAAAGAACTCAAAATCCAGCTCGGCGACAAGGTCAAGCAAGGCTCGGTGGTCTTGGTGCTGGACGGCGAGGGCGCTGCAGCAGCCCCGGCTGCCGCGCCAGCTCCAGCGGCTGCCACGCCCGCAGCACCCGCTGCCCCAGCAGCAGCGGCCGCAACCACAGCCTCATCCTTCGGCGGCTCTGCCGACATCGACTGCGATCTGCTCGTCTTGGGCGGTGGCCCTGGCGGTTATTCGGCCGCATTCCGTGCCGCTGACCTCGGCTTGAACGTGGTCATCGTGGAGCGCTACGCCACCCTGGGCGGTGTGTGTTTGAACGTGGGTTGCATCCCTTCCAAAGCCCTGCTGCACGTGGCAGCCGTGATGGACGAAGTGGCCCACATGGCGGACCTGGGTGTGGACTTCGGCGCGCCCGCCGTCAACATCGACAAGCTGCGCGGCCACAAAGAAAAAGTCATTGGCAAACTCACGGGCGGCCTGGCCGCCATGGCCAAGATGCGCAAAGTCACCACCGTGCGCGGCTTGGGCCAATTCGTGGGAGCCCACCACCTCGAAGTGTCGGAAACCACCGGCACCGCACAAGAACAAAACGGCAGCAAAAAAGTGATCGCCTTCAAGAAGGCCATCATCGCGGCAGGTTCTCAAGCCGTGCGTTTGCCTTTCATGCCCAACGACCCACGCGTGGTCGACAGCACGGGCGCTTTGGAACTCAAAGAAGTGCCCAAACGCATGCTGATTCTGGGCGGCGGCATCATTGGCCTGGAAATGGGCACGGTTTACAGCACCTTGGGCGCACGCCTCGATGTGGTGGAAATGATGGACGGCCTGATGCAAGGCGCGGACCGCGACCTGGTGAAGATCTGGCAGAAGATGAACGCCAAGCGCTTTGACAACATCATGCTCAAGACCAAGACCGTGTCCGCACGCGCTTTGCCCGAAGGCATTGAAGTCACCTTCGAGAGCGCTGAGCCTGGCGGCACAGCCCCCGCGCCACAGGTGTACGACTTGGTGTTGCAAGCCGTGGGCCGCACGCCCAATGGCAAAAAACTCGCTGCTGAAAAAGCCGGTGTGGCGGTGACCGATCGCGGCTTCATCAACGTCGACATTCAAATGCGCACCAACGTGCCGCACATCTTCGCCATTGGCGACATCGTGGGCCAGCCCATGCTGGCGCACAAAGCGGTGCACGAAGCCCACGTGGCGGCCGAAGTGATTGCGGGCGAACTGCAAGGCAACAAAGAGCTGGCAGCGGCTGCGTTCAACGCACGCGTGATTCCGAGCGTGGCCTACACCGACCCCGAAGTGGCCTGGGTGGGCTTGACCGAGACCGAAGCCAAAGCCCAAGGCATCAAGGTCAAAAAGGGCTTGTTCCCTTGGTCGGCTTCTGGCCGCGCCATTGCCAACGGCCGCGACGAAGGCGTGACCAAACTGCTGTTTGACGATTCACCCGAGGCCCACGGCCACGGCAAGATTCTCGGTGGCGGCATGGTGGGCACGCACGCGGGCGACATGATTGGCGAGATCGCTTTGGCCATCGAGATGGGCGCAGACGCGGTGGACATTGGCAAAACCATCCACCCCCACCCCACGCTGGGCGAGAGCATCGGCATGGCGGCGGAAGTGGCGCACGGCTCGTGCACGGACGTGCCGCCAGCGCGTAAGTAAACCCCACCACCCCGCGGGTCGCCATAAAGCCCGAACTGGCCACAGTTCGGGCTTTTTATCGTCAGCCTTCCAAAGCAGGGAAGGGTCGGTCAGTGGCAGGTTCCCGGTTCAGTCGGCATATCCCGGATTGAGCCGGTCGACCACCCGCATCATGGCTTCAAAAAACAGGCGCTCGCGTTCGCTTCGGGGGTGGCGGTCGAGAGGGCTGGGGTTTTGGATGCGCTGGATCACGGATTCGGTCAGCACGTTCAGGGGCTGGCCCGTGCCCATGGCCAGGACTTGGGTGCGGCAGGCTTTTTCGAGTTTGTAGAGCCGGCGGTAGGCTTGCGCCACGGTATCGCCAACCGTCATCACGCCATGGTTTTTCATGAAGAGCACGGTTTTGCCACCACTCATGAGTTGTGACAGGCGTTCTCCCTCCGACAACTCGGCCGCCAAACCTGTGTAATGGTCGTCGTAGGCGATGGCGCCATCAAAGAATGCCGCCGTTTGGGTGGCGGGCAGCAAACGGTTGGCTTTGAGCATGTTCAAGGCCAGCGCCCAGGGCTGGTGGGTGTGCAGCACCACTTTGGCCCCTGTCAGGCGGTGCACCGGGGCGTGGATCGACTGCGCTGACAGTTCCACCACGCCTTCCCCCTCCAGGGTTTCGCCGGCTTCGTTGAACACCATCATGGTGCTGGCGCGGGCTTCGGACCAGTGCACGCCAAAGGGTGAGATCAGGTATTGGTCTTCACGGCCCGGAACAGCCACGGTGAAATGGTTGTCGATGCCTTCGTCAAAATCGTGCAACACCGCCAAACGCAAAGCGGCGGCCAAGTGCACCTTGGCTTGCCAAATGGGGTCGTCTAGGTTTGGCACGGTGGCTTGTGCTGAGGCGGTGTGAGGTGCCATGGCTGTTTTCTCAATGGGTGAAGGTCCCCGCACTCTATGCACGCGGGGCCGGCAGAACTGTCACGTGTGTGGCAAGGTGACCTTCGAATTTCGCTCGACCCACTTCGCGACATTGCCACAGCGCACCCTCGTGACCGAAAGGCAAGGGGTGACTTTCTGAGTCAATGCGCCCCGAGGTAGCACCCCTCAACCCGCTCAACCTCATCGCCTTCTTCGCTGCACAGCGCGGCAATCAAGGCGTGGTCCACCACCTGACCGGGCAGCAGCAGTTCTTCGTTCGTCCAGCGCTTGACCAAGTGGCCATTGGCCACGCCGCCGGTGTGGGCGGTTTGGTAGGCGCGGCGGTGTTGCATGGTGACACCGCGGTTGGCGTTGGCAATGAAGCGGCTCTCGCCCAAGGCCCAAGGTTCAAAGTAGGCGTTGGCCGCGGCATCCACCTGGCGGAAGTAGCTGCGCGCGCCTTCGGCGTTGAGTTTTTTGCGCACGGTGCGGGTGATGAGGCCTTGCAGGTGGTCGAGCGCAGCGTTGTCCATCTGCTCCAGCGTTTCGAGGCGCATGTCCTGCCCCGCGAGGGCCGCGTGGGTGCTCAGCTCGGCGGGCAGCACCTGCACCATGGCTTGGACCACATCGCGGTGCGGCGCCACAGCGGTGGCCACACCGCGTGTCTGCGGTTGAATGGGGCAGCGGATTTCCACAAAACGCGGTTTGACCGGGCCGGTGCAGCCGTCGTGGTGGTAGTACTCGCCTTGGCTCAGACGCCCTTTGCTGGAGCGCCCACGCACGTCGCGGTAGCTGGGGTGTTGGGTGTGCGAATTCAGGCAAACCACCAAGCCCGTGGCATCGACCAGCTGGTAAAAAGCCTCGCGCCATTCGGGCAAGAGGAGTTTGTCGTGCAGGTAGTCGGTGGGGCCTGCGTCCTCATTTCCGACTTCGCCCTCCATCACCAACACAAAGGGCTTGGGTCTGCGCACGCGCCACTGGCAGTTGGCAAATTCCAGCACCGAGCCGGATGTGACAGAGGGCGTGGCGGCACTGTGGCCCGTGAGATCAGACATGGAAAGGATGGCGTGGACGGTATGGCTGCGGACAGCGAAGGGCATGGGGGGCGATTTTAGGGCTTGGCACCGCGAGGGCTCAGGCCAGAGCCAGCGCTTGCCAAACCCGCACGGCTGCATAAGCATCGTTGGCCGCATAAATGAGTTGCGCCTCGCTCAAGCGGGCATTGGCCCAGTTGCTGGTGGCCGCTTTTTTGGATTTGATGAAGCGCTGGTTGAACAGCACCGCCACCGCGCCTTTGACGCCCATGTCTTTGCGGTAGCCGCGTTCATGGAACACGGTGTTGAGTTCCAAAATCCCTTGGGGCTCGATGCCCAGCTTATGGATGATGCGTTTGCGGTCGTCGCCCAGACCAAAGCCGGCTTTGACGATCCCCGGATGCGCCAAAAGCGCAGCGGCCACGGCGCGGCAATCGAGGTCGTGCAGCTGAAAAACCCAGGCCCGCTCGGGCGTTGACAGTTGCAGCACATGGGGCCCATCGGACTGTTCACCCACCTTGAAGGTGGGTTTGGACTCGGTGTCAAAGCCCCAAGCCGGGGCTTGCATCAGTTGCGCTTGGGCACGCCTGGCCTGCTCGCCCGTACAAACCCAAGTGATTCTGTCCAAGTCCAAACGCTCAAAGGGCGGGAGGAGGGCGATGGCGTCTTTGTCGGGCGTGGGCAGGGGTGCATTCATGGCGGGGCATTCGTGGTGTCAGGCACGAACTGTAGCGCCTCCCCCGAGCACTTGCGCCAGCACAGCCGCGGCTTGCTTGGCATCGTGTCCACGCCAGGCCACGATTTGGTCCGGGCGGATCAAGGCCAAGGGCGCTTCGTAGAGGGCCAAAATCTCGGCGCTGGGCTGGTGCACGACCCCCAAATCCAAACCCATGGCCGCTGCGGCGTTTTCGAAATCGGAAGTGTCAAGCCGCTCTGGGCCCATCACCAGCAAGGTCCATTCGGCGTGGAAAGTGTCAAAAAGCGAGCGACCATCGGGCAACCAGGCGTGGGGTGGCCTGCCGCCCGGGGTGGCGCAGGGCGTGTAGCTGTTGGCCGCATCGGGCGGGGCGGTGGTGCCGTCGCTCACGATGATGGGGCTGCCGTCGTAGCGCCCGCCAAATGTGACGCCCGGGATGTTGAATTCACGCCGCACATGGCCATTGAGGTAGTCCGACGCCAGGCCGCGGGCGGCTTCGCCTTGCGGGCTGAGGTCCTCGAGTTCGGGCGCGGCGTCAAACAGGCCGATCGAGTCGGCAAACTGGCGCGCATAGCCGGTGTTGCGCACGGCCAAGGGATGGCGTTCGAGCTGGTAGCTGTCCAGCAAGGCGGCTGGCGCTTGGCCTTTGAGCACGCTGGCGAGCTTCCAGCTGAGGTTGACGGCATCTTCGACCGCGGTGTTGTAGCCCAGGCCCCCGGTGGGGGTGAAGAGGTGCGCCGCATCGCCGCCCAAAAACACCCGGCCTTGCTGGAAGGATTCGGCCACCAAGGCGTGGCCGGCCATCCAGGTGGCCATCGAGAGGATCTCGATGTCGATGGGCTGACCAAACGCCAGGGCAAACAAGCGCCGTGCATCGGCTTCGGTCAAGGCTTCGGTGGCCGCGTCGTCGCCCATTTGGATGTGGAAGGCGAACTCGCTCACGCCGTCTACCGACATGATGAAGGCGCGCAGCTCGGGGTTGACCACCACGTACATCCACGAGCGGTCGTTGGGGTTGCGGGCATAAAAGTCGGGGGCCTTGAGGTAGACCGCCAGCATTTTTCCGCCCATGAACTTGCGCTTGAAACCGGTGGCCCCGCCCCAAGCGATGCCGAGCTGGTGACGCACCATGCTGCGCGCCCCGTCGGCGCCCACCAAGTAGGCGGCTTGGACGTTCTGGGTCTGCCCCTCGTTGACCGAGGCGACCACGGCTTCGATGCCGCGGCCGGTGTCGGTGAATTGCTGCAACTGCCAGCCGTAGCGCATCTCGACGCTGGCTTGCTGCTGCGCATGGCGGTGCAGGCAGACCTCGACGTATTTTTGGGACACCCGGTGGGGCAGCTCGGCGGCGCTCCACGAGCCGGACATGTTTTTGATGGCCTGTGGCGCTGCGGCGGCGGTGGGCAGGCGCAAACGCGCCAGTTCGGTGCCCGCAAAGCGGGTGAGGTAAGCGATGTCGGTCGGGTGGTCGGGCGGCAATCCCATACTGCGAATCTCATGCGCAAAGCCCAGACGCCGGAAATGTTCCATGGTCCGCGCCTGGGTGGCATTGGCCTGCGGGTTGAAAGCGGTGCCGGGTTTGGCGTCCACCAGCAGGCAGCGGATGTGGCGACGTCCCAGCTCGTTGGCGAGCATGAGACCGCAAGGGCCGCCGCCCGCAATGAGGACGTCCACTGTCATGGTGTTGGGCATGAATGCATCTGCTCCGTGGAGGGGTCGCTGTGGTTTCAGTCTTCGCGTGCCAGACGAATCGGCAGCTCGACACTCAGGTATTGGGCGGGTAGACCCATGCGTGCAGCCGTTGCGGCATCGGCAGCGGGCTGAAAAGGGCGAACCAGGGAGGCGCGCACACCAAAGACAGCGTCTTTGTCGACCCAGGGGTCGGCCTCGTCAAAGACCTCGGTGATCAAGCTGCGGTAGCCGGGCGCTTCGACAATGATGTGGAAATGCGCTGGGCGCCAAGCGTCGCGGTGCGACACGCGCAGGAGCTCGCCCACCGGGCCGTCGGTGGGCACCAGGTAGGGGCGAGGGCGGATGGTGGCCAGCTCAAAGCCGCCGTCGGCCTGCACCTTGAGCTGGCAGCGCAGGTTGTCTTGGGGCTGGCTGTCGTCCATTTGCCAGTACATGCCGTTGTCGGCGTTTTGCCAGAAGTCGATGCTGGCGTTGGCCAGCGGCTGTCCATCGGTGTCGGTCACGCGACCCTGGATCAGCACGGCCTCACCGTCGTTGGCGTTGATCAGGTTGCTGCCGTTGTCCACCCAGGGTGATCCCCGGGTGTGGAATGGGCCGAGCACACTGCCTTCGGTGGCCCCGGGCCTGGCGGCCAGCAAATCCACCAGCGAGGACAGGCCCAGCACATCGGACAGCAGGGTGAACTCGCTGCGCGAGGGGCTGCTGATTTCGGCCATGCGGTGCAAAAAACCGATGCCGTCGCGCCACTCCTCGTGGGTCAGCTGGGTCTCGCTGGCAAAAGCGTGCAGGTGGTGCACCAAGCGGTTGACCAAGTGGCGTTGGCGCTCACCGTCCATGTTCGCAAAACTGCTTTTGACGGTGTCGGTCAGGTTGTCACGGGTGATGTTTTTCATGGTGGCCAAGGTTCATGTGGCCAACAGGCCGATGGCATTGCGCAAAATGCCAATACCCTCGATGTCAATCTCGATGGTGTCGCCGGGCTGCATCCACACCGGTGGCTTGCGGGCATAGCCCACGCCTGCAGGGGTGCCCATGACGATCACATCACCGGGCTCCAGCGTCATACAGGCCGACATCATGGCGATCGTCGGGGCCACATGGAACACCATGTCGGTGGTGCTGGCGCTTTGCATGACCTGGCCATTCAGGCGCGATTCGATGTGCAGGCCCACGCAGCCGGGGGGCAACTCGTCGGCAGTGACGAGGCAGGGGCCAAAGCCGCCCGTCTGGTCAAAATTCTTGCCCACCGTCCATTGGGTGGTTTTGCGTTGGTAGTCGCGGAAGGTGGCGTCGTTGAAGCAGGCGTAGGCAAACACCGATTCGAGCGCCTGTTCTTCGCTCACATTGCGCGTGGTTTTGCCGATCACCAATGCCAGCTCGGCCTCGTAGTCCAGCGATGTGGAAATCGGTGGGATCGGGATGGTGCCGCCGTGCGCCAGCAAAGACGATGGGCCGCGGAAGAAGATGGTGGGGTAGTCCGCCACCTTGTTGCCGCCTTCAGCGGCGTGGTCGTGGTAATTCACACCCAAGCAGATGATCTTGCTGGGGCGGGGCACGCAGGGCAAGAGGCTGATCTGGTCCAGCGGTGTGGCCGCGAGACTGGCCGCACGCTGGCCGATGGTGGCCATGAGCGCCGCGTTGCCACTGGCCTGGGCAAAAAAGTCGTTGATGCTGGCAGGGGCCTTGTCCATGCACAGGCGCATGTCGACCACGCCTTGGTCTTTCAAAACGCCGTAGCGTGTCTCGTGGTCTTGTGTGTAGCTGATGAGTTTCATGGCAAAAGTTGAGCAATTAAAGTCCGAATTTACTGCGGCTGGATACCCAGGTCGCTGACGAGTTTTTTCATGGCCCGTTGTTGCGAGGCAAAGAAATCACGTGCGAGCGCTGGTGTATCGCTTCTTGGGTAGACGCCCATGTCGTTCAGGCGTGTCACCATTTCAGGGGAGTTGATGATGCGGTTCACGTCGGCATTGATTTTTTCAATGACGGCGTTGGGCGTTCCTGCTGGAACAATGATCTGAAACCAGCCGATGGCCTCATAGCCAGGGTAAGTCTCGGCGACGGTGGGAATGTCCAAGCCCGGGAGGCGTTGGGCCGAAGTGACGGCCAGGGCCTTGAGTCGTCCGCTTTTGATCTGGTTGATGAGTCCTGGAATGCCGTCTGTGGTCATCAGCACATCACCGCCCAACAGGCCCGCCAGTGCGGCAGGGGGCGCCGGGTAGGGCACCGTGGTCATGCCCATGTTGCCGGCTTTGTTCACCATTTCCCCAGCCAAGTGAGGGAGTGAATTGGGCTGCGGCGCGGCAAAGTTGGCCTTGCCTGGGTTGGCCCGTGCGAAACGCGCCAAATCTTGCAAGGACTGGATGCCTGAAGTGGCATTGGCAACCAACACCAATGGGCTGGTGCCGATGGTGGCCACTGAGCTGAGGTCTGTATCCGGGTTGAATTGGGGATTTTTATAAACCAGCGGGGTGATGGTTCCCATGGCGGCCGGGACAAAACCCAGGGTATAACCGTCGTTTGCTGAGCGCGCCAAAGCCGACATGCCCGGAATACCGCCAGCGCCAGGACGGTTTTCCACCACCACACCTTGTCCCCAAGCTTGCCCCAGGCGTTCACCCAAGAGTCTGGCAATCACATCTGGAGCGGCGCCAGCACCCGCCGGCACAATCATCTTGACGGCCTTGTTGGGCCAAGTTTGAGCCACAGCGGTGGCGTTCAACAAGGTCAATGCCGCAAGGGCTGCGACACCCAGTAAGCGTCGGCTCAAACGGTGGTGTTGGCGAATGTTCATAGTTGTCTCCATCGTAGGGGATTCGCTTGAATCAAGCGATCAGGGGTGTGAGTCTAGGGTGTCGCGGCGTTCGCAAAGAGAGGGCAAAATAGGTTTGCCGTTCACAAAATGAGAACACCCAAATGAAACTCAACCAATTGCGCGATCTGGTGACCATCGTCGAGCGTGGCAGCCTGCGCGGGGCAGCCCGTCACCTGGACGTCGCCCAGTCCGGGCTAACGCGCAGCATCAGAAGCTTGGAGCGAGAACTGGGGCATCCCATGTTTGAGCGCGAGGCGCGGGGCATGCAGCTCACCCCCATGGGCAGGGTTTTTTACCAACGTGCCAGTTCCGCCATGAACGAACTCCGACGCGCCGATGAAGAAATGTCTCAGGCACAGGGCGGCGTTCAGGGGACGGTGGTGGCGGGCCTGTCCATCATGCCCCACCTGGGCATGCTGCCTGGGGCTTTGGGGCCATTTCGCAGGCGCTATCCAGGCGTGACGCTCAAGGTCATTGAGGGCCTGTACCCCGCGATTGAGCCGGGCCTGCGCAACGGGAGCATTGATTTTTATCTGGGCGCAGCGTCGCAAGACGATCCCGCACCGGGCCTGGTCAGTGAGACGCTTTTGGAAAACACACGCATCGTGGTGGGCCGCAAAGGCCACCCTCTTGGCGCTGTGCGCTCGCTGAAAGACCTTTGCCAAGCGGACTGGGCGACGCCGTCATTGGATGTCAATGCCACAGAGGACCTGCACGCGGTGTTTTCTCGATTCAAACTGGGGCCGCCTCCCATTCGCTTGCAGGCCAATTCGGCCATGTCCCTGTTGGTGGCCTTGGCGCACTCGGATTTGCTGACCATGTTGCCTCGCCAGTGGGCTGAATTTGCGCTGACTCAGCATGCTTTGCAGGTCATCCCGGTGCGTGAAAAACTCTCAGCGCCACCCATCGTGTTCATACGCCGGGCCGACTTGCCCTTGACACCCGCTGCGGACCATCTGAGCGACCTTCTCAAGCGGTATCAATGACAGGCCTGTTTGCGCAGAATTGGACGAACTGCACCAGCGGTCTTGCCAGACTCTGATCTTCAGTGCCCAGCGCCGCAGCGCCTGAAAAATGGTTGTGCTCCGGCAGTACCAGCCACTGCGGTTGAAAGCCATGCCGTGTCACGAGTTTGGAGAACAGGGCGCCTGCCTGCACCTGCATTTGCGGCAAGTCATGTTGCGCAGTGGCCACCACGATGGGGAAGGGCGCTGCGTCCATGCGCTCCAAAATGCTGGCTTGGGCCCAATCCGATCGTTCAGCCCCAAAATACGCGTCGTTGCGCGGGTCAGGGCTCGCAATCCCTAAGGGGCCGCGCGCCAAACGTTCGAGCTGTGCGTCGTAGGGCCCAGAAAGCAAGAACGCTCCGGCAATCTGCCAATCAGGCGGTTGAAATGCACGGATCAGGGCCGCAGCCGCAACATGCGCTGCACCGGCTGACTCGCCCATCAGAACCAGGGCATGAGGGTGGCCACCGAAACGGCCGCACAGCGCGCGCAAGCGCTGGCAAGCGGCCACAACATCCTCTGCGCCTGAGGGCCATTGCGCCGCGGGAGCGAGCCGGTAATTGGCCAGCACCGTCACAAAGCCTTGCCGTGCACCCCACCAACCCAGATGGGCCCGGTCTGATTTGTCCCCTCGGATAAAGCCGCCACCATGCAGGAACAGCAACACGGGCCGTTGTTGGCTGGTGTCGTCCGGAAAATAAACGTCCATCACCTGGCGAGGTTTTTCACCGTAGGGGATGTCGGCGGCCAGCCCGATGCCGGCCGTTTCCTGAGACGCGGTACGCGGACCGTAAAAAGCTTTGACCTCAGGCATGGGGGCATGACCGCCCCATTGGCGCAGTTGGGTCAGAACCTCTGGCGCAGGGCCTGGGGTGAGGGTTTGGGTGTGGCTCATCAATCGACTTTGGCGCCCGTTTGCTGCACGACCTGCCCCCACTTTTTGGCTTCGCTGGCGATGTAGGCGTCGAGCGTCGGGCGGTCCATGCGCACGGTTTCCAGCGACTGCGCGGCAAAGCCTTCGTTCAAAGCCTTGTTTTGCAGGATCTTGTTGATTTCGGCGTTGACGCGGTCCAACACTTCTTTGGGTGTACCCGCCGGGGCCAGCATGGCGAACCAGGTGTTGGCTTCAAAGCCGGGGTAGCCCAGTTCGGCCACGGTGGGCACATCGGGGAGGGCGCCGCTGCGTTTGCTGCTGGTCACGGCCAGTGCGCGCACTTTGCCCGCTTTGGCCAGTTGCACCACAGGCGGTATGGAGGTGGATCCGACAGGCACTTGTCCGCTGACCACGGCGTTGGCTGCCGATGCCGGGGCGTGCGGGATGTGCAAGATGTCCACTTTGGCCAAATTGCGGAACAACAATTCAGCCCCCAGGTGCGTGGTTGTGCCGTTGCCCGAGGAGGCGTAGCTGAGTTTTTCGGACGGGGCCAGCATCAGCAATTCTTTGAGGGTGTTGGCCTTGACCGAGGGGTGCACGTACAGGATGTTGGGCGACACCGCGGCCATGGCCACCCCCGTCAGTTCTTTGCCGACGTCGTAGCCGGCCTTGCTGTAAAGCGATGGGTTGACCGCGTAGGCCACGCTGTGCATGAGGAAGGTGTAGCCATCCGGGGCAGAGCGCGCCACAGCCTGCGTGCCAATATTGCCGCCTGCGCCGGGACGGTTTTCGATCACGACAGGCTGGCCCATGGCTTCGGACAGAGGCTGCCCCAATGCACGGGCGACGATGTCGGTGGAACTTCCCGGCGGGAATGCCACCACGATTTTGATGGGCTTATCAGGGTAGGCCGCGTGCGCAGCGCCCATTGAAAAGACCAGTCCTGCGACACACCATTGGATCAAAGCTTTCACGGTTTATCTCCTGAGCAGGGCATCTGCTGTGGGCATGCTAGTGGAGCTGCCTGACGCGGGGTGTCACGTGTGGGGCTTGTGGCGTGGAGGCTTTTGGGTCTTCTCGGTGGCTTCCTTGCGCAGGGCACGTTCGGCGTCAGCCTGTTTGCCTTCGGCCAGCCACGCCGCAAATTGGACGGGCGTTTCGATGGTCACGCGCCCGAGTGCGCCAGAACGGAAGTCATGGATCACGATGTGTGCGGCTTTGGTGGTGTTGACGCGTCCGCCGCTTTGCATGGCCCCGCGAAGACGGCCAATCGCTTCAAGCAATGTTTCGTCCGTGTGGCTGGCCACATCGTTGATTTTGTAGCGCTCACGCAAGGCCTGTGGGTAGTGGTGAATCAGGTAATGGAGCAACTCCAGCGCCACCACTTCCTCGTCAAATGCGTTCACACCGATCGCCCCGCTGGCGGCCAAGTTGTAGCCGCTTTGTTCGACGATGATGCGTGGCCACAGCACGCCAGGTGTGTCGTACAGATAGAAGTCATCGTCCAAGGCAATGCGCGCTTCCTGTTTGGTCACACCCGCTTCATCGCCCGTTTTCGCGGCGCGTTTTCCTTTGAGTGTGTTGATCAAGGTGGATTTGCCCACGTTGGGGATGCCGCAAATGAGCACGCGCATGGGTTTGACCATGCCGCCGCGAAGGGGCGCGAGTTTTCTGCACGCATCGATCAGCGCTTTGGCCGGTTGCGACATGCTGGTGTCCAAGCCCATGGCGCTGACGCCGGGCAGGGCGTTGTAATGGCCCAGCCAGAGGGCAGTTCGGTCGGGGTCTGCCAGGTCTTGTTTGCTCAAGATTTTGAGCGCGGGCTTGCCTTTGATCAATTCGGCCAGCATCGGGTTGGCGCTCGAGCCGGGCAATCGGGCGTCCAGCATTTCAATGACGACGTCAATCTCTTTGATTCGTTCCCCAATCGCTTTGCGCGTGAGGTGCATGTGTCCTGGGAACCATTGAATCGCCATAAAGCTGTCGTCAACCGAAGGTCAAAAAAAACCTATTGTCCTTCACTTCACTTTCGCACCCACCAGCATCCATGCAGGCATGAAAAAAGGCAGCGGGGTAAAACACCCGACTGCCTTTTGGCTGAAGCGAGAGAAGATTACTTCTTCTTGTTCACAGCGGCTTTGAAAGCGGCGCCAGCGGTAAAGCGGGGCACTGTGGCGGCTGCAATTTTCAGCTTCTCACCGGTGCGTGGGTTCTTGCCAACGCGGGCTGCACGCTTGGCAGCTTTGAAAGTGCCAAAGCCAATCAGTTGCACGTCTTGTTTTTTGGCAACTGTTTTGGTGATGATGTCCACCAAGGCGCTGACGGCACGGCCTGCAGCTGCTTTGGACATGTCTGTTTCGCCTGCAGCTGCTTTGGACATGTCTGTTTCTTTGGCCAATGCTTCGATGAGTTCTGCTTTGTTCAAGATTTTTCTCCAAATGAATAGAACGGCGAGATTTTGCCACGCAACCGAAGAGGCTTCCACATATTTCCTCTCATTTTCATCAATTTATTGCGCCACATTACTTTACATAATATATATCGTATGCATTTCATAGTGCAAAGGTTTTATCAAAAAAACGCAACTCATCCGGTCACAAAGGTAAATTTGATACGAATTTGAAGGTAAATCTGATGCTACTCACCAATTAAAAGTAAATCTGATACAGAAAACTTATCTTCTTGCTGCTGGGAACGAGAGTCATTTTTTTGCAATCCTCAGAGGAGCAATACTCCTCTTTGTCACCGATTTGGATTTTTTCGGCAGCGCATCGTTGAGGCGCGCAAGATAGCCAGATGCACGCTCAGATAGCAGTGTGTTTTGAATGTTGAGCTCGTGCAGTTGCTTGTTCAGATTTTCCGCCAGCTGCCAAGCCTCATTTTTTTGTTGTGTCTGCTTCTTTCTTTCAAGCTCCAGCTCTGTCTGTAATTTTTTAACCTGTTGGCGCTCGCGATCCATTTCAGTCATCAGTCTTCGTTCTGAAGTCGCAAACTGTGTCTGTAGCGCTTGGATTTCTGCACTGTGAGCCCGAAACTGCTCATCGTGACGGCGACGCTCCACATTGCTTTCTGAAACGTGCTGCTGAAGCGCCAGCCGCGATGATGTGAGTTCCTCATCTTTTTTGTTCACAAGCATTTGAAGCTTGTTCGCCTGATCTTGAGATTCGGCCAGCCTGATATGTAGAGCATCAAGGGCTTGCTTGAGTTCAGATGCCTGGTGCGCGAACGCTCCACGCTCAGTTTCAATTTCAGCAAGCACTTTCGTCATTTGCTGTTCTTGCTGACTTGCTGCGTTCGCGAAATCTGCTTTAGTCGCCTCGAAGACACTGTGTGCCTCATGCAAAGCGCTTTTCCAGAAGCTTTTCATGGCTACTTGCACAGTAGCTGGCAATTCGCTTGTTTTATCGGATTCACCCGTTGGTCCTCTCAAACGCTCTCCCAATGAGGAAAACCAGACCTCCAGCATCGGGCCCACGGTGTTGGGCGATCCACGGCCCAATTTCATGCGAACACGTTCGATGGTCGGTTTGAGTTGCTCACTGAGCAATTCGTCGGCTGCGCCGTTGACATCGGTTTGCTGAACACCCCTTGGACTTTTAACTTGCATCGCCCTGCTCCTTGCTGTAAATTTACCGACGATAAGAGATATTTATCGTGATTTAAAGGATAAAAAGATAAATAATCTTACATGCTATGTAAGATTTCTTCAAATAAATAAGCCGCCCATGAACTTGCGCCTGCCCACGCTCAAAAATACACCCGCCCTGGAGCCAGAGGCTCTGAGCGAAGTCACCCAACGCGCCGTCGAAGATCTGCTGCGCGAAGGTGAATCAAAAAACACCCTCATCAGCTACCGCAGCGCCTTGCGCTACTGGGCCGCATGGTTTGGTGCACGCTACGGCCGACAAATACAGCTGCCCGTGCCCACCGCCTGTGTGCTCCAGTTTGTCGTCGACCACGCGGATCGAACCACCGACAAAGGCCTGGCGCACGAGCTGCCCATCGAGATCGATCAAGCCCTGGTGAAATCCGGCTTCAAAGGCAAACTCGGCGCACTCGCACACAACACCCTGATTCACCGAATTGCGGTCCTGTCCAAAGCCCACCAAATCGGCGAGTTCAAAAACCCTTGCCACGACCCCAAAGTGCGCGAGCTTCTCTCCCGCACCCGCAAGGCCTACGCCAAACGGGGTGCCCTCCCCCGCAAAAAAGACGCCCTCACCAAAGAGCCTCTTCAAGCCATCTTGCAAACGTGCGATGACTCAGTCATCGGCATCCGCGATAGAGCACTGATCTTGTTCGCCTGGTCCAGTGGCGGGCGCAGGAGATCCGAGGTGGCCAGCGCAGACATACAGTTTTTAAAACGCACCGGCCCCGATGCCTATCTCTACAACTTGGCGTTTTCCAAAACGAACCAGGCCGGAGCAGAACGCGCTGAAAACCACAAACCCATTTTCGGGCTCGCAGCGCAAGCCCTCTCGGCATGGCTCACCGTCAGCCACATCACCAGCGGGGCGATTTTCCGAAGAGTGCGCAAAGGCGGTCACATCGGTGAAGCGCTCTCCCCTGCCGCTGTCAAAGATATCGTTAAAAAGCGATGCTTGTTGGCAGGCATTGACGGCAACTATGCCGCCCACTCCCTGCGCTCAGGGTTCGTGACAGAGGCAGGCTTGCAAAACGTTCCCCTCGCTCAGACCATGGCCATGACGGGGCACCACAGCGTCTCCACCGTGTTGGGTTATTTCCGCATCACACAAGAGGCTGAGGTGACAGACCTTATGAGAGATGCGCGCCCCAACACTTGAAGCTCAACTGGGGTATGAACTTGTATGGAAAATCAGGCACAGGAGATCAAATGAAGACCATCACGCTCTATTTCGCAACCGCAATCGCTGAAATCGTGGGGTGCTACCTGCCCTGGCTCTGGCTCAAGCAAAACGGATCTCCATGGTTGCTGATACCCGCCGGAGTCAGTCTGGCGGCCTTTGCGTGGCTACTGACACTGCACGAAGCTGCCACCGGACGCGTCTACGCTGCTTACGGGGGTGTCTACATCTTTGCAGCTATTCTTTGGCTATGGGCCGTCGACGGCATCCGACCATCGAATTGGGATGTCGCGGGTGTTGCCGTGGCCCTGCTGGGTATGAGCATCATTGCCTTTCAACCGCGCTAGGAACAGATCCTCAATTTGGAGAATGCTTTGAAAAAAGCGCCTTGCTTGCGGATCTCGGAACAGTGTTTACGGGCGCTCAAAGGGACTCGTACCCCTTTGACGCAAATCAGTGCGCCCCATGCACATGGCGCGCGCCTCGCTTGCCCACCGGCCCCACTTCCTTAGAGGCCTGAGCAATTCCGGAAAGTACACCGCACTCACTGACAGCGCCGTTTCCGGCACAACCGGTTCGCAACTCAACAAGTTGCCTTTGCAAGACCTTCAGCTCTCTGATTCGAACCGCCACATGCTTGATGTGCTCATCAACCAAGGCGTTGATGTCAGAACAGTCCTGTGGGGGGGAATCTTTCATGCGCAACAGCGCTCGAATCTCATCCAGGGCCATGTCCAAGCTTCGGCAGTACCGAATGAACGAAAGTCGTTCAACGTGCTCCGGTCCATAGACGCGGTAGTTGCCTTCTGTTCGCCCCGGCTGTGGCAACAAGGCCTCACGCTCGTAGTAGCGAATCGTCTCCACCTGTGTATCGGTGGCCTTGGCGAGCTCTCCAATCCTCATGGTGTCCTCCATCAGCGGTTGACCATATTTTAGGCGCTTGACTCTAAAGTGGCTACAGGGTTTCTAATCGCTGTAACGAGGAAGAAATCATGAGTACAAGTACATCTTGCGAAGGCGCAAAGCCACAGGTCCGCCCGACTGAGAACGGATGTTCAGCCGCTTCCTGCGTACCCTTGGTGCAATCTGAGCAGGACGTGGCGCATATGAACACAGACCAGTCACAGAAAAGGTTCCGTATCTCCAACATGGACTGCGCCTCAGAGGAGTCCGAGATCCGGCGCGCTGTGGATGGCATCCCGGAAATTGAAGCCTTGCGATTCGATCTGGGGGCACGCGTACTGACCATTTCTGCGAGCCAAGCTGCATTGCCAAACGCACTACAGGCGATTCGAAAGGCAGGGTTTAAGCCTGAGCCCATCGATGAAGCCGACAAAAAACCTTCCGGTACAACTAATGCGTCTGCGACGTTTTGGGACATGTGGGGAAAGCTTCTGGCGGCGCTCGGCTTGGCATTGGCAGCAGAGGCGATCGCGTACGCCTTCCCTGCGACGACCTGGATCAAAGCCCTGGGCATGGCCATCGCTTTGGGTGCCATCTTCCTTTCAGGCTTCGGCGTCTACGGAAAAGGCCTGGCTGCGCTGCGGCAAGGACGATTGAACATCAACGCCCTCATGGCAGTAGCCGTCACAGGCGCCTTCTTGATCGGCCAGTGGCCTGAGGCCGCCATGGTGATGGCGCTCTATGCCATTGCAGAGGCCATCGAAGCGCGGGCGGTCGACCGCGCTCGAGGTGCCATCAAAAGCCTTCTTGCCTTGTCACCAGAGCAAGCCGAGGTACGCCAGGCCGACGGGGGCTGGCTTCGGATTGGCGTCAAGTCTGTTGCATTGAAATCGGTGGTGCGTATCTCTCCGGGTGAGCGTGTTCCGCTTGATGGCACCGTGCTGGCGGGTCAGAGCGCGGTGGATCAATCGCCTTTGACAGGCGAGAGCCTGCCCGTGGACAAAGGACCTGGTGATGAGGTGTTTGCCGGAACCATCAACCAGGCCTCTGCTTTGGAAGTCCGGGTCACATCGCCCGCCTCAGACAGCACGCTCAGCCGGATCATCAAAGCCGTCGAGGAAGCGCAGGCCTCTCGCGCACCGACGCAGCGTTTTGTTGACCAGTTCGCCGCCGTCTACACACCTGCGGTCTTTGCCCTTGCGCTGCTGGTTGCCGTCCTGATGCCCTGGGTGGCCGGGATCACGTGGCTCGAAGCGGTCTACAAGGCTTTGGTCCTGCTTGTGATTGCATGCCCTTGCGCCTTGGTCATCTCCACACCCGTCACGGTGGTGAGTGGTCTGGCCGCAGGGGCACGGCGGGGTATTTTGATCAAGGGAGGCGTTTACCTTGAAGAAGCCCGAAAGATCAAAGCCGTCGCTTTGGACAAAACCGGCACCATCACCGAAGGGAAGCCCAAATTAGTGGCGTTCGAGCCCATCGCGCCTGACGAGCCAGAGCAACGGGTAGAACTGCTCGCAAAGAGCCTGGCTGCGCGTTCAGACCACCCCGTCTCGAAAGCGATTGCTCGAGGCCTAGCGGTACAAGCCCAAGAAGTCGGAGCATTTGAAGCGGTCGCAGGTCGTGGCGTCCAGGGGGTGATCGATGGCCACCCCTACATCCTGGCCAATCACCGTTGGATCGAAGAGCGCGGCCAGTGTTCTGCGACATTGGAAGCACGCCTCGCAGTTCATGAAGAGGCAGGACGAACTGTGACCATTTTGGCCAATCGGGACCGGGTGATCGCGCTATTCGCTATAGCGGACACGATCAAACCGTCATCGATCGAGGCCATTTCCGAGATGAAGGCGCTGGGGGTCGTTCCCATCATGTTGACCGGTGATAACGCCGCCACGGCGCGCACCGTAGGACACTTGGCAGGCATTTCAGAAATCCGAGGCAACCTGCTGCCCGAGGACAAGCTCAAGGCGATTGAAGAGTTCCAAGGACGATACGGTGTGACGGCCATGACCGGTGACGGCATCAATGATGCCCCGGCACTTGCAAAGGCGAACATTGGCTTTGCGATGGGCGCTGCGGGCACTCACACGGCCATGGAAGCGGCCGACGTCGTCGTCATGAACGACGACCTGCGCCGCTTGCCCGAGACGATTCGCCTCTCCAAACGTACCCATGTCATTTTGTGGCAGAACATCACCCTGGCTCTGGGCATCAAGGCGGTGTTCCTGCTCATGGCCATCTTTGATGACGCGTCTATGTGGATGGCGGTCTTTGCCGACATGGGCGCAAGCTTGTTGGTGGTTTTCAACGGGCTTCGGCTTCTCAAGGCAGTCAAGTGATGGCTCCTTGGCAGCTGTAAACCTCTTCCATTTCCTCAGGATTACTGAGGCCAACGCCTCGTCCCGTGATCAAGCAAGCCTGAAGCGACTAAACTATCAACTTATGAAAAAGTTCTTGGCAATTTTCTTGCTGGTTCTGTTGCCCTTGCAATACAGCTGGGCAGCAATAGCAAGCTATTGCGAGCACGAAACCAGTGTAACTGCCAAGCACCCTGGTCACCACACCCATGACCATGCGTCAATTGACCAGCAAGAGTCCAGCAAAAATGCCCCTCAATCGGCGGGCATGGACCATGACTGTGCCACTTGTCATATGGGTTGCGCCGCTGCCCTGGTCAGTGATCTGAGCAAGACCACATTAGCGGCCTCTGACGATCACCCACTTCACCTTCAGGTCATTGCTTCTCATATGGCAAGTGAACGTCCTGAACGGCCTCAATGGCCCGTGCTTGCCTGATCGGCGAGCCTCGGGTTTCTTTACCTTTCCCTCT
>NZ_NESG01000005.1 GCF_002778275.1 Limnohabitans sp. G3-2
GGAAGGTCAGAACATGCGTCCTGCCAACAGGTGCCGACGGTGTCGGCGTTGAACCCCTGTCCCCGATCAATTCAGGTGGGGGAGTTTGAGGTGGCCATAAGTGGGGGAATTTAGGTGGCCATCAGGGCACAGCGCTGCAAACCACCACAGCGCCAGCCAAAACACGGGCTGGGTGATGGCTGACATCAACTTGGATAAAACAAACATACCGCCTTTTCAGAACTCAAAAATGACAAAAGAGCTCAAGGCTCCTTTGTTTCAATGCCGACAAAATCAGACTTCCATTCAAATGGCTTCACGCTGATTTCGCGTTCTCCATCCACACCCAATCGACCACATCCCCGTCGGGTTGGTAGCCTGGCACCAGCTCTTTGAGCAAAGCGCGAATCTGGGGCACATCGTTGGCATCCAAAACCTGATTCAAAGCATGGAGCTTCGGCTGCAGCTGATCCCAAGGCACAAAGTCTTCGTGCGCTTTCATGATGCGTGGGTGATGGGTCGGCAACGGGTTGTCACCAATCAACAACTCCTCGTACAGCTTTTCACCGGGGCGCAAGCCCGTGACCCGAATTTCAATGTCGCCTGTGGGGTTCGACTCGTCCTTCAGGCCCAAGCCCGACAACTCAACCATCCGTTTGGCCAAATCCATGATCCGAACAGGTTCACCCATGTCCAACACAAACACATCCCCACCAGTGGCCATGGCCCCGGCCTGAATCACCAACTGAGCGGCCTCAGGGATCGTCATGAAATAGCGGGTGATCCGCTCATCCGTCAAAGTGATCGGGCCACCCTCTTTGATCTGCTTGCGAAACAGCGGCACCACCGAGCCCGAAGAACCCAGCACATTGCCAAACCGGACCATGCTGAAACGCGTCTTGCCCGCGCCCACGTGCGCCACAGCGGCATGAGACTGCAACACCATCTCTGCCAAGCGTTTACTGGCCCCCATCACATTGGTGGGGCGTACGGCTTTGTCCGTGCTCACCAGCACGAAATCGCTGACCCCATGCAGGGCAGACTGCAAAGCCGTGATCAAGGTCCCCGTCACATTGTTCTTGACGCCCTCGGCCGGGTTGTGCTCCACCAGCGGCACATGCTTGTAGGCCGCAGCGTGGTACACCGTGCTGGGCTTCCAGGTGCCCAATATCTCGCCCATTCGAGCGGCATCACGCACATTGGCCAGCAAGGGCACCAAGGTCACGCCCTGCTCAGGCGCATCGTCCAGCATTCGCTCCAACTCATGGTGAATGGAATACAGCGCAAACTCTGACAACTCAACCAACAACAAAGTCGACGGCCCCGTGCGCAAAATCTGCCGGCACAACTCCGAGCCGATGGAGCCACCGGCCCCGGTCACCATCACCACTTTGCCGCTGATGTTTTTAGCCAGCATCAATGAATTGGGGTTTACTGGGTCACGTCCCAGCAAATCCTCAATGTCCAAGTCTTTCAGATCGGACACCTGTACCTTGCCCTGGGCCAACTCCAGCACGCCAGGCAAGGTACGTACTTGCACATGGGCTGCACGCACCAATTCCAAAATCTCATTGCGCCTCGCACGCGAGGCTGAAGGCAATGCCAAGAAAACATGCGTCACGCGCAGCCTGGCAACCACACCAACCATGGTCGATGGGTCGTAAATCCTCAAACCATTGAGCACTTGGCCATGCAAGCGGTCATCGTCATCCAACAAGCCCACCACCACCAACTCTGCGCTGGTCTTTAAAGCGGCTGCCAATTGGCGGCCTGCAGAGCCAGCCCCATAAATCATCACACGGGGGGAGTCCTCTTTCCCGACGATGCTTTGGTATACGCCTCCCAACCAATAACGGACAAAAGCCCTCGACAAGGTCACGCCCAAAAGCAGCAACAGCGGCTGCAACACACCCACTGAGCGAGGTACCCCAGGCACCCCCACAAAACTGAAAGCGAAACAATAAATCACGGCATAAAGGGCAATCACCTTCAACACCGTCATCAAAGCAGGCAAGCCCGCATAACGGAAAATCGCCCGGTATAAACCGAACACAATAAACAGTGGCAAAGCAAAAGCCACAGCGCCAACAAACGCCGTAAAGTGCGCAGGAGACCAAGCCGTCCATGACTCCAGCCGCAAATTGAACGCCATCCACACCGTGGCTCCACAAACAAAAGCGTCGGCACCTAAAGCCAAAGCCCGCTTAAGCGGGCGTGGCAGCATGAGCAAAAAGTCAGTCAAATCAGCAGTTTTCATTTGAAACAATCAAAACAGTGAGGCCATATCATCGAGCCTCACCAGGCTTGAGTACAGTGCCCGCCTCAATTTGCACCCCATACCCAATGGCCGATCCCGCTTGCATCCAAGCCAATGCGCCCAAAACGCTGCCGCCAGCCATACAAGCGTTGACACCCAAATGACCAAACTCATGCACTTGCGCATGGTGGTCAACCACAGCACCACAATTAACGATAGCTCCTTGACCCAAAATGGCCTCAGTGCCCACGATGGCGCCAGCCATCACAGCCACACCAGCAGCCAATTGCGCACGTGGAGACACAATGGCCTTGGGATGGATGACACTTGCCAACGAAAACCCAACTGCCCGCAACTGCGCACACAACTTTTGCCGCAAAACATTGTTGCCAATCGCAACTACAGCATGCGCAGCATGACCCGCATATTTTTCAAATGCAGCGGCAGGCCCCAACACAGGCAAACCCCATACATCTTCGCCAGCGGCAAACGCACCATCGTCAGCAAAACCCACCAAGCTGAAATGGTCAGCCATCAAAACAGCTTCGGCCACAGACCGACCGTGCCCACCTGCACCCACAATCAGCAAGCGTGGCTTATCCGTCTTCTGCTGTTCATCGGTCAATGTGATACCCCATCGCGCCGAACAACTTTCACAAAGGTCAGCCACAAAATTCGGATGTCAAACCACAAACTCTGCTTTTGCAAATATTCAGCATCCAGAGCCACCTTTTGTGGAATCGGCAATTCATCACGCCCATTCACCTGCGCCCAGCCTGTCAAGCCCGGCACCAGAATGTGCACCCCCTGCTCTGTACGCAAAGCAATCAAATCTTCTTGATTGAACAAGGCCGGACGAGGCCCCACAAAGCTCATGTCCCCGACCAAAATGCTCCACAACTGAGGCAATTCATCCAGACTGCTTTTGCGCAAAAAAGAACCAATGGGCGTCAGATGCGCCTCAGGGCTAGACAGCAAGTGTGTTGCAACAACTGGCGTACCCACCCGCATGCTGCGGAATTTGGGCATTTTGAAAATGGCATTGTGACGGCCCACTCGATCTGACCAATACAAAGATGGGCCTTTTGAGGTCAAGCGAACTGCAGTAGCCACAACAATGATGGGCACCAGCAAGAAGACTGATGCGACCGCCCCAATGGCCAAATCGAAAAACCGCTTCATTTACACAGTCCAGATAGATATTTTTCCGCCAAATCAACGATCTTCTTTCGATCAAACGCCTGCTGACTGAATTCCATGCCATTTTTGCCCATCGCTTGTCTTTCGCTATTCGGTAATTCAGCCATCTTTCTGACCATTGAAGCCAATTCGGCTGCATTACCAGCAGGAGATGTCAACCCAGCATTGGCGAGGCGGATGACCTCTGCACCCTCACCATTCAATGCTGCAATGACCGGCATGCCTGCCGCCAGATAGGACTGCAACTTTCCCGGAATGGTCATTGCAAAAATTTCCTGATCGGCCAAAGTCACCAACATGGCATCCGCTTTGGCATAAAAGTCCGGCATTCGCTCAACAGGGTAACGACCCAACAAAAGTACATGCCCTTCCAGACCACGCAATGCGATCTGTGATGCAACCCACGCAGACATACGACCATCACCAACGATCAACCAGCGAATAGAACTGTGCTGCTTAAGCAAGGTTGCTGCAGACAAAATGCACTCAAAATCCTGTGCTTCACCGATATTTCCGGCGAACATTACATTGAAGCTTCCATCCTTATCAGGCACCTCAGGTGCCGGAATAGCTTTATGGCTTTTAAAAATTTCCTCTGCCCAACTCGGAAAATAAACAACAGCGGTATTTTTATCCATTGATTTTTTTATCTTAGGAATAAAACTCTGCGATTGCGCAAAAATTAAATCACATCGGTTGTAAATGAAGGTCACCAATTTACCTACAACACTGAGTAATCGTGGTGATTTAACAACCCCCATCGCTTTCAATGTATCTGGCCACAAATCAAGCACCCACATGGCCATTGGTGCATTTTTAAACCATGCCAGAAAGGCCCCTGGCAAGCCGACGGTCACTGGACTCAACTGGCATGTCAAAACGACATCAAATCTTTCACTCTTCAGCTTCCACGGCCCGAGCACACAAGCATTGATCGCAAAAGATAAATAATTTAAAAATAATCGAACCGCACCGCTACCTCTTGGGATAAGAGGCACTCGGATAATTTTAATATTTTCAAGGGCTGTGAAATTTTCAGCATTATCCAGAAAATCTTTGAATATTTTTCCGCTTGGATAATTCGGCAATCCAGTAAGCACTGTCACTTCATGCCCACGACGGGCAAATTCGATTGCAAGATCATTGATCCTAAAATTCTCAGGCCAAAAATATTGCGAAACGATCAGCAAACGCATTTCAATATTTCTTCCAAACCACCCGGTTCACGTAGTCCGTGTAGCTGTGAACAATGCGGACCACCTTGGCGCTCACATTGGGCATGCTGTAGTCGGCCACCAATCGCAAACTGCGCTCTTCACCTCGGGCTTGTTGCGCCACAATGGCCAACCCTTGGCGCACGCGGTCCACCTCCAAGCCCACCATCATCACGGCGGCCTCTTCCATGCCCTCTGGCCGCTCGTGCGCTTCACGCAAATTGAGTGCCGGAAAATTCAAAATTGAAGACTCCTCGTTGATCGTCCCGCTGTCCGACAAAACAGCTTTGGCGTTCATCTGCAGGTTCACGTAATCGTGAAAGCCCAGTGGCTTCAATAGCCGCACGAGCGGGTGAAACTGAGCCCCCGTTGCATCCACCCGTTTTTGCGTGCGAGGGTGGGTTGACACAATGACCGGCAAGCCATGTTCTTCGGCCACGGTGTTGAGCACCTGCACCAACTTGGTAAAGCTCTGCTCGGACTCGATGTTTTCTTCTCGGTGAGCGCTCACCACAAAATACTGCCCCACTTCTAGCCCCAGGCGCTGCAAAGCATCCGAAGCCTTGATTTGAGGGAGATAGTGGTGCAACACCTCAAACATCGGGCTGCCGGTCTTGATGACTTGGTCTGGCGGCAAACCTTCACGCAGCAGATAGTCTCGCGCAATCGTGCTGTAAGTGAGGTTGATGTCAGACGTATGGTCCACGATGCGGCGGTTGGTCTCTTCAGGCACCCGTTGGTCAAAGCAGCGGTTTCCTGCCTCCATATGGAAAATCGGCACCTTGCGTCGCTTGGCTGGAATCACCGACAAACAGCTGTTCGTGTCACCCAGCACCAACATCGCCTCAGGCTGCACCTGAGCCAAAACGCCATCCACCGCCGTGATCAGGTTACCAATGGTGTGGGCCGCACTTGTGCTGCCCTCTGCGCTGTTCAAAAAGAAATCAGGCTTGCGCACACCCAGATCATCAAAAAACACCTGATTCAATTCGTAATCATAGTTTTGCCCTGTGTGCACCAGCACATGGTCGCAGTGCTCGTCCAGTTCGGCCAATACACGCGAGAGGCGAATGATCTCTGGGCGCGTGCCCACAACCGACATGATTTTGAGTTTTTTCATGAGTAGATTAAAAAAGAAAAAACCGCATCGGGCAGATCATCCACGATGCGGTTAAGAAGCCGGGTCACCAGCCTCAAGTGAGTTTTGAATTAACCCTGCGGCAGCAGATGCTCCAGATGCCTGGCCTTGAGCTGTGCGGGCAATTCCTTTTGAACGTAATCGGCGATCGATTTCTTGCTGCGCCGCAGCGAGTCGATTTCGGATGCCGTCAATTGTGGTGAAGCCCACAAGGTAATTGGCTTCGTTGGCTGTGAGCGCTGAAGGCTCGATTCCGAAGACTTCGGTGAATTCATCATCAAACCGCTCCTTGATCAATTGAACAAACTTTTTGCTAGGGACCAGTGACTTGTCGCGGCCAGCGTTGACCAACACAACCACATCATGCACCACACCACCAAAAATCTGAACGTAGTTTGACAATTCTGCCAGAGTTCCACCAAGGTTAGTGACATCGTCCACCAGCACATACTTCGCACCTGAAATCACAACCCCTTCAAATTGAGCCCTGGCAGCCATGCGTTCCATGGGGTCAGCTCCTGTGTGGAATACCCGATCGGACTGAACAATCTCGTTGTCCACCGTACCTTGAAACATCAATGCACAAACCGTAGCCAAGGCTTGGGGAATCGCGTTGTCACCACTCGCTTCTGAAGCATGCGGCGCCAAGAAGATCAGGCCAGGCTCAAAGCGATCTCGGTGTTCGTAGAGCCATGACACAGCCAAGTCCATGAGCAGCCTCACTGCAGCCTGTTCATGCCCTGCTTTAGCTTGCAAATAAGCGCCCGACGCTTTGAGATCAGCATCTTGGGTGAAAAGAAAGAGCGGCTGAGTCTGAACAGGAAAACCAAACGAGCGCAGCATGACCACTCAAACCTTGCTGGTGATCGTGTCCGGATTGGCACGGTCAAATATTTCATTGGCCCAGAGCATGACCACCATCTCGTCATCGCCCACATTGGTGATGTCGTGCGTCCAGCCGGGCACAGTCTCCACCACTTGGGGCTTGGCACCCTCGGTGTCGAGGTGATAAACCTCGTTGGTCAGCATGTGCCTGAAACCAAAACGCGCCTTGCCTTTGATGACCAAAAACTTTTCGGTTTTGGTGTGGTGGTAGTGGCCACCACGTGTAATGCCCGGGTGCGCCGTGAAGAAAGAAAACTGCCCGGCATCAGGCGTTTTGAGCATTTCAACAAACACCCCACGCGCATCGCCATAAGCGGGCACTTCGTAGGCAAATTTGTCTTTGGGCAAGTAGCTCACATAAGTGGCATACAGCGCCCGTGTCAGGCCCGTTCCCACCCGTTCCGACACCAGAGTCGTGCGGCAATTTTTAAAGGCATCGATCTGCTCAGACAACTCACCCAAGGTGATGCTGTATTCGGGCGCGAGTACAGGCCAAACCAGGCCAGACCAAGGAGCCGCCAACGCAGACAGAAAAGCACTGACCACATCATCCACATACACCAAACGAATCCGCGCCGTCGCATCGTTGACCTGGACCGGAAGATCGTGAGCCTTGTTGTGGCAAAAGGTGGCGACCACAGAGTTGTAATGGGGCTTGCACCATTTGCCAAACACACCTGGCAGACGGTAAATAGCAACTGGGTTGCCATGGCTCTGCGCCAACTCAGCCGAGGCCCGCTCTGCAGCCAACTTGCTGCGACCATATGGGTTGTCCAACTCCGCCTGTGCAGACGATGCCAGCAGCAAAGGCGTGGTCTTGCCCAGGGCACGCAAGCCATCGCAAATCTGCCGGGTCAGTCCCGCATTGACTTGCTCAAACGCATCTGGCGAAGCCGGGCGGTTTTCTCCCGCCAAATGGACCACCACATCGGCCAGCACCAAAGCGGCCTGCAAAGCCGCATCGGTGTCGCCGCGTGCAAAAGTCAGCACCTCCGTGTCCGCTTGTTCGCGCAAGCGCAACACCAGGTTCTTACCAATGAAACCATTGGCACCTGTGACCAGCACTTTCATGGCTTATTCCTCCAGCTCGACATGCTCACCCCGCACAATCGCCTGCATGAATCTGAGCTTGAGCAACAAAGACTGCATACCCTCCACATCGAGGCGCGTGGTGTTGTGCGAGTTGTAATCCGTGGCTTCGGAAATTTTGATTTCGCCTTGCTCCACAAATTTGCCGTAATTCAAATCGCGCAAATCGGGTGGCACGCGGTAATAACCGCCCAGGTCTTCAGCTGCGGCCATCTCTTCACGGCTGAGCAAAGCCTCGTAGAGCTTTTCACCGTGGCGGGTGCCAATGACACGCACTTCGTGATCTGGCTTGCCCAACAAACCGGTCAACGCCTGAGTCAACACGTCGATCGTGGCTGCAGGGGCCTTTTGCACAAAGATCTCTCCCGGCTGACCGTGCTCAAAAGCATAGAGCACCAAGTCCACCGCATCGTCCAGCGTCATCATGAAACGGGTCATGCTCGGGTCGGTGATGGTGATGGGCTGAGCGGCACGAATTTGATCGACAAACAGCGGAATCACCGAGCCACGCGAAGCCATCACATTGCCATAGCGGGTAACGTTGATCACCGTCTGCGAACTGCTGCGCGACTTGGCCACGGCGACCTTTTCCATCATGGCCTTGCTGATGCCCATGGCGTTGATGGGGTACACCGCCTTGTCGGTGCTCAGGCAAACCACCCGTTTAACACCGCACTGAATGGCCGCTTCCAGCACATTCTCTGTGCCCATCACATTGGTCTTAACCGCTTCTAGCGGATGAAACTCACAAGACGGGACTTGCTTCAGCGCTGCGGCATGGTAGATGTAATCCACACCCCGCACCGCGTTCATCACCGACTGCGAATCACGCACATCACCAATGTAGAACTTCAGCTTGGGGCTGTTGTACTTCTTGCGCATGTCATCTTGCTTCTTCTCATCACGACTAAAGATGCGAATTTCGCGCAAGTCTGAGTCGAGGAAACGGCGCAACACTGCATTGCCAAAAGAACCGGTTCCACCCGTGATTAAAAGCGTTTTATTGTGAAACATAAAGAATTATCCTCGAGGGATTTATCAATTATTAATTTATCAACTGATGACATTTTACAATAATCGCACTCACAAGTTAACTTTTTTATGCAATGTTGCCGAATATATAAAAAAAGCGACCATATTACTGGCAATTAATCCAAAGATCGCCCCTTTAAATCCCCAACCCAAAACTGATAAAAAAGAAATTGATATGCCAGAAATCATCGCAATCGACATTAATCTTCCAGCCACTTTGGCTTCAAACGCACCGACAACACCCAGATGCACAATTCCAACTGCAGCCGCCAAAACTCCAGCAACAACAAACATAGGGAATAAGTTCAAATGTGAATGGTAATTTTCTGGGACAATGTATTTCAATATGGTGGAACCAATTGTATCTGCAAGAAAAAATCCAACCACACCTAGCAGAATAACTCCCCCAACGAGACGAATCATGAATTCATTAAACCTTATTAAATGCCCACCCTCTTTAGCTGAGAGTTTATATACAATGGGTGCAACGAATGTCTGTACAACACCAAAAATCATGACGACAGGTGAAAATCCAAGTTGAAAGAAAACATTAAATATGGCCAGGTCCTCAACACCTACATTTGCAGCAAGCACCCACCGCTCTCCAACACCCTTTAATGCAACGAAAAATGTTGGCAAATAGAATGGTGCAGCATTAATGAAGAAACTTTTAACAATTACACCAACATCAACCGATGAAATAAAATTCGAACAATAAACTCTCTTCAAATATAAACGCAATAAAATGTGCAACAGTACACATGCCAATGTAAGTGCGACGATCGACTCCAACAAACCTGACCCAAAAATCTTAAAAATTATCAGCAAAATAAATATCTTTACTATGGCCTCAAAAGTTATTGCAGCCCCATATAATCTTCTTTTTTTCAAAATATTCAAAACTGCCAAAGCCATTCCACCGGCACCATTGGAGGAAAAATACAAATAAAAAGTTAATGCAAAAGCAACAGCACTTAATTCATTGAATTTTATATACGCAAAAAGTGCGGCAATTAAGAAGATTAAACCAAACCAGAACAACAATCCGTCATTAATAACATTCATTGCCTTAACTTTATTATTTACCGATTCCCCCTGAGCCAATTGACCGCAATCACGAACTATCACATACGAGATTGGATCGTACAATATTTGCCTTAAAAAAATTGCCGCAGTAAAAAATAAAGTATAGTAACCAAACATCTCCATCGAAAGAGATTTAGTCAAAATACTTATTAAAAAAATATTAACAATCAAAACAAAAAATTGAGATAGAGCTACCGCAATAAAGTCTAATTTTTTATTTAGATCAACCATTATATTTTAATTATTTTTTGACTAAAGAATTTTCAAAATTTATATGAGGTTTTGTAGCGTACTCAAGGTCGCATGAAGGGCAATGCAAATTTCCACCAATAAGATTCAGTGCACCTTTACATTCCGGACAGATCAATATGTCATTAAGGTTGAAGTTTTTTAATCTATCCTTGCGCATGCGCTGTTGCAATGACTCATAAATTGATGATCCTAAAGACCTCCATCCAGTCCTTCTATTTTGATCAACAACAATCTCACTCACCTGAGAACTATTTTTGTAAACATCATCGATCCATTCGCATGATACATCAGGATTGGTTATTTCATAATCTATTTTACCTTCCCAAAAATATCTCACATGAAACAGATCCGGATCATCAAAGTACAACTCACCCCATCGCTTATTTGATCCGAGATAATTCAAATTTGAGATATACGGGTCCAGCAGGTACGATTTCTTTTTGTTGATTAAAAGTTTATTATTGCATAGCGCCACCTCCAAACAATGTGCATGACTTGGTAGAAGTCTTTCGCATATAAAATTTGGAGTTTCAATATAACCCGCCTTCGCCACTCTTTGCAGCTCAGATATGAATTTTCCAGGATCGGGCATATGCTCTAGAACGTGACTGGCAATGACATAATCAAAAGACTTATCTTTAAATGGCAAACTTGTTGCATCACCAATAATTGCAGGCCGATCAATTCGCATAGGATCCCCTCCTCTGTGCTCTGCGCCAATCAGTCTGTCAATGAGAACATCAGCTCTTGGATGAGGATTCCCCCCACTTCCCACATCCAATACGATCGCTGAACTACTCACAGGAAGACGGGTTTTTCTTAAAGCCCACATCAATCTTTTGAAATTTTTCATTTTTAATTACTTTTTTAATTGGCCAAATTTTCATAATTCACATGAAAATCCAATGCTTTATTTTTTATTGTCGCAAGATGTATTCTGTGCTCCAATATGGAACCATCAACAGATTTTTTACTAAAAATATCAAATACATTCATGATTAAAGCAAAGCAAAAAATATGAAAATCTATATTCAGAAATTTATTAATAAACTTGCTACCTTTTTCAAAACAAAACAATCTGTTTTTAATACGCACTCGCTCCAACCAACTCAATTCAGTGCAAATAAGATCCTTATAAACCCGAATTTTATCCTGCATAAAACGCTGATTAGCCACAATATATGTTGAACCCATGGTTCTTCTGTAATAAACCAAAACCCTGTCTATTAATTGATATTTATAATTTGGAAATTGCTGAGCTATGGCGATTTGTAACGGCCAATCCTCAACCACATCAAAGCGCTGCAAATACGCACGCACATTAGGGTGCATCAAACACTCTGTGGCATACAACAAATTCGGTGCGTTGGTGTAAGACAAGTGCTTGAACCGGTGCAACAGTGGGTCATTTTGATAAATTACTTGCGTTGCTGTAGCCAAATGGTTGGCTGTATGGTCCATGCCTAAGTCATTTCCAAACAGGTACAAAGCCCTTCCCGAGACCATCGCCACATCGGTGTCGTGTTGGGTCAATTCAAAAATGTTTTCAAACGAATACACATCATCGCCTGCGGTGAGCTTGCATCGATCGGCCACCATGTTGCTAAGCATATTGTTGACACTCGCGCAGGTGCCTAAATTTTGAGGGTTGTAAATTTTGATAGCGTGGCGAAACAGTTGTGAATTCAATTCCAACCAAGCATCTACCAAACTTCGGGTTTGGTCTTTGGAGCCGTCGTCGTTGACGATCAAGTCCACATCAATGCCTAAAGAGTAGGCTTGCACCAAGTACTTGATGCTTTCCAAGTGCTCCACAATGTATTCTTGGTGGTTGTACGCCAGCACCAAGAAAGCAAAAGACGGCTTGGCATCAACGGACATGGAGCTTGTCACGAACGTAACCCATTACAAAATACATAGCCTTCCAACCCACCATCCGAAATCCTGTTTGCATGAAGCGCAGCTTCCACAGCGTCGTGCGTTTCTCAAACACTGTGTCCGATGAAAAGCCGCGTTCAGACCAATCAATTTTCAAAGGGAAATTCTTGGCAACTTTCTCCACCACCTCCCGCACCCACTTACCACGGTAAATGGCTCCGCCTTTGTCGTGGTTGTAAGGGTAAATGTCTGGCTGTTGGGGGTTGAGTGAATAAAAGATCTTGCCATCGCGCCAAGTGCGGTAGCTGCCAAAAACCTCCCAAGCCCAAGGCGTATCGCCAGGGGCCGTGTACTCTATCAAAGCTTGTCGACGCCAAATGCCTGGTGCCGAGTTAAGCCGGTAATCCACCCGATCCTTGAGCGCGATGAAGGTGTTGTGGGTGTCGTTTTGACTCAATGGCAGCGAGGTGTTCATCAAATACGTCACTACGGCTTGGGCTTGAGACCGCAACAGATTTAAGGCGTTAATGATGCGTTCGTTGCTAACCGGACCATCAAGAATAAAGTCGTCATAGAGCATAAGCACAAACTCGGTGTCAATGCTGTTCAGGGTTTGCCTAAGTCGGTCTCCCCAATCATCCACCCCATTTTGGCTGCGGTGGTTGTGCACGCGCGCAGGGTAATCGTGCGTGTTGGATTCGGTGTTGATCACAACCGGGTAGGGGCAATCAGGCCAATGTGCTTTGAGTGCGCAGAAAAAAACCTCCAACACATCTTGATATGCGTCGCAGGTATTGACCACGATCGTGAGGTCTGAGCGGTTCACAGTTATTTTTTCAGAAATGTTGCCAAACAGGCTTCACGCCCGGAAAGCGTTAACCGCCTCAATCACCAACCGAACATCCCCCATAGCCATGCTTGGTCCTATGGGTAAGCTCACCACCTCTTGGTGAATCGCCTCGGTCACTGGCAACTGCAAGCCGTTGTAAGGCTTGTAGGCCTGTTGTTGGTGCGGTGGAATCGGGTAATGGATCAAGGTTTCAATGCCCGCCGCCTTCAGGTGCGCCTGGAAAGTGGCCCGCTGCTTCACTCGCACCACAAACAGGTGAAACACATGACTGGCCAATGTTTCCAAAGTGCTTTCAGGGCCAATGGGCAAGTGCACCAAAGGGTTGGTGATACCCTGGGCATAGGCCACAGCAATTTCTTGACGCACGCGGGTTTCAGCGTCCAGGTGTTGCAGTTTCACGCGCAAGAACGTGGCTTGCATTTCGTCCAATCGGCTGTTCAGCCCTTGGTACAGGTTTTCGTATTTTTTGTGACTACCGTAGTTACCCAGAGCCCGGACCGTTTGAGCCAGCTCGGGGTCATTGGTGGTCATGGCACCTGCGTCACCCAAAGCACCTAGGTTCTTACCCGGATAAAAACTGAAACCTGATGCATGCCCCCAGTTACCGGCGCGCTTACCGTCTACTGAGGCCCCGTGAGCTTGGGCTGAATCCTCCAAAACCAAGAGCGCATGCTCCTGGGCAATCGCCATGAGTGCTTTCATAGGCGCAAGTTGACCGTAGAGGTGAACCGCCACAATGGCTTTGGTCTTGGGCGTGATGGCTGCCCGCACCTTGTCTGGACACAGGTTGAAACTGCGCTCATCGGGCTCCACCAACACCGGCTTGAGCCGGTTTTCGGTGATGGCGAGCACACTGGCAATGTAGGTGTTGGCTGGAACAATGACCTCATCACCCTCTTGAAGCCTTCCCATTTCTATCCATGCACGCAAGGTCAAGACCAGCGCGTCCAAACCATTGGCCACACCCACACATTGCGTGGTGCCGCAAAAGGCGGCAAATTCTTGTTCAAAGGCTTTGACTTCCTGACCCAAAACATACCAACCGGAGTCGATCACTCTTGTGGCCGCATCGACCAAGGCCTGACGGTATTGCTGATTCACAGCTTTGAGATCAAGAAAGGGAATCATCTGCTAAATACCTCACAATTTTGGCTGGGTTTCCGATCACCACAGCACGTGCTGGCACGTCTTTGGTGACCACAGCACCTGCACCCACAATGGCTTTTTCGCCAACAGTGATCCCAGGCAGCAAGGTCGCATTGGCCCCTATGCTTGCACCGTTCTTGATGGTAACGCCCCGAAATGCATCCGGGTACTGCCGGGATCTTGGGTACAAGTCGTTTGAAAACGTGGCGTTGGGGCCAATGAATACATCGTCGCCAATGACCGACCCATCCCAAATTTGAACGCCCGACTTGACCGTTACCCGGTCACCCATCACCACATCACCTTCGATCAATGTTTGCGCGCAAATATTGCAATCAGACCCAATGCGTGCGCCCTTGAGCACCACCACAAATTGCCAGACTCGTGTACCTTCACCGATGTGACACTCTGCCACATCAGCCAGTGGGTGAATAAAACTCACGGTGCCACGATCCTTTTAAATTCGTCGTAAGAGCGGATGTAATCGGTCTCGTCGTAATGCTCACTGGCCAACACCAACAACACACAATCCGGACTGAAATCGTGCATTTCGCGCCAAACCAAATCGCCAATCAATAGCCCTTTGGTGGGCGAGTCAAGCCAAACGTCTTCACGCTTGTGTCCATCGTCCAACACCATGCGGCATTTACCCGTGACGCAAACGGACACCTGTTGGAGTTGACGGTGCGCATGGAACCCTCTAGATACACCCGATTTGGTGCCAAAAATGTAATAGACCCGCTTGACATCAAAAGGCACGGTTTTATGGGCTTCCAAAGCGACCAATGAACCGCGCTCATCACCCAAAGGTGGGAAATCTATACTTTTGATCAAACTCATCTACTGGCTCCGGTATGAAGAATAAGCACCCACCTTGGCTTGTTCAAATAATTCAAGGCAACCGCTCATCTTGGTCAGCACGCCTATCACCATTGCGGCCTTGGTTGATGTCAAAACCCACCACTGGGCGGTGCTGGCCAAACTCCACCGCCAAAGGCAGCCCCACATAGCCCTAGCCAATGACGGACAGCACTTGATTTTGAGAATTTGGCATGAATGGGCGCAACCTGTACTAAATGTTTGATTTTAAAGCACCCCTCCCCAAAAACGACCTTTTAGAGGGCACAAACAACAAAGGAGCCCAAGGCCCCTTTGAAATCTCAACCATCGGCATCTGACACCGCTCAACATCCACGCGACTCCCAAGCCCAAGCGTGCGCCACGATCGTGTCCAAATCTGCAAACTTGGGCTGCCAGCCCAACTGCTGGCGGATGAGGCTTGCATCGGCCACCAAGCGGGCAGGGTCGCCAGCACGCCGAGGCTCATTGACCACGGGCACCTTGCGGCCCGTCACCCTCTCTGCAGTGTCAATCACCTCTTGCACCGAAAAGCCATGCCCATTGCCCAAGTTGTAGGCCTGGCTGCCCGCCCCACCCATCAATGACTGCAGAGCCAACCAGTGCGCCGAGCACAAATCCTCAATGTGGATGTAGTCACGGATACAGGTGCCATCTGGCGTGTCGTAATCGCGCCCAAACACACCGATGTGCGGCCTGCGCCCAGACGCCGCCTGCAGCACCAAAGGAATCAAATGCGTCTCGGGCTCGTGCCTCTCGCCCAATTGCCCCTCTGGATCAGCCCCGGCGGCATTGAAGTAGCGCAAACACACCGACTTCAAGCCATAGGCACGGTCATAGTCGGCCAGCGCCTGCTCCACCATCAGTTTGGTGCGCCCATAGGGGTTGATGGGCTGTTGGGGGTGCTGCTCGTCGATGGGGGAATATTGTGGTTCGCCAAATGTGGCCGCCGTGGACGAAAAAATAAACCGGCTCACCCCGTGCGCCCGCATGGCATCCAACAGGCCCAGCGTGTTCACCACATTGTTTTGGTAGTACTTGGCGGGCTGCTGCACCGACTCGCCCACCTGAATAAATGACGCGAAATGCATGACCGCATCAAAACCCCGCGACAACACAGCGTCCAGCACACTGGGATCGGCCATGTCACCCTGCACAAAGTCCCCGCACAACACCGCATCACGATGCCCCGAAGACAAATCATCCAGCGTGGTGACGCTGCAACCCCGCTGGTCGAGCATCTTGACCATGTGTGAGCCGATATACCCGGCGCCGCCCACCACCAAAACCATTGTCATTTGTTCAATCTCTTCAAAACTAAGACTTGCACTTCGCTTGAAATACTCTTAAGCACACCGTTTGCGATAATAAAGGCGCTGGGTATTAGACGATATGAACCAGTCTTTTAGTTACAGCACCAATTTTTAAAAGTTATCCACACATTGAACAATGTTAAGTTGAGATCACCGAATAAAGTAAGCCAGAGGGTGCTTTACTTCCTTGCAAGATATGATCAGACTCGAACTTCGACACCCGCCATGTTGAGCGTAAGATCGAAGAGCCCGGCCACGTGGATAGGCGAATGCATACTGGGATCGACAGTACCCATGGGGAAAAATGCAAAGCCTTTTTTTGAGTGCATTCCGTTCTTAATTGCGACAAAGGCCACTTCTTCAAATATGCTGACTTCCTGCCCAGAACCTAGCATTACCTGAGCTGTGGAATGAATTTCGTCAGGGTACGTTAATGTGACGAAAAGACTAAGACCACGATCTTCGATCTCGCCGAAAAGATGTCGGCCATCATGTTTCATTCTCATGTCCTGCAATATTTGTATCGCACGGACAGTGAGCTGGCGGTCGGTGAATGAGACTTCAAAATCACGCGTCATACGTGGCAAAACTTGGCAATGCTCTATACCGACCTTGTTAAGGAAGCTTGAGTGGTTCTTCAGCCGGTAGTAAAACTTTACACGGTCGTAGGCGATTTGAGTGAGCCCGGTAGCGACGATTAGGTTGACATCAGAGTTGGCGAGCGCCAGGTAGTCGCCTAGCATTTGGTCATAGGCTTGAATCATGTCGAACACGGGATCTGCAGCCGGCGGGACATACCACGATGGATTCCGTAGTGGTGAAGAGGAATATGGAGAATTCAGAAAGTAATGATGTTGAATATGGGCGCCGGCGTTAAGAAAGACAAACGAGGCGTCAGGGTGCGTCTTCCTGAACTGCTTGAGGTGTATAAGATGAATCAGGTAGTCAAGAACAAGTGGCCTTATCCAAGACCGCTGTCGAGACCTAGCAATCAATCGGAAAAGTGGCAACGTTTTACGAAAACTTAGGGTACGCAAAATCATCTCGATAATAGATAATTTTGAACGCACTGAAACTGTACCTGTTGCATTTTCGTTGACCGTCTGGCGGAGCATCGCCGTGATACGGCACGAAAATCCAGATGGATCGCTCGGGGTCTCAGTCCACGGGTCTGGAATGAAAAACGCGGGTGAGCGCAGCTCGTTTCGCGCATTCATCGGCGAGATGGCACCTACCTTTAATCCCGCCTGCTCAAGAATTTCAAAAATCTGCATAGATTCAGAGGTGACAATGTCACCTAGGCGAAAAACGCCATGCTCTTCGAATGTTTTACCGGTTTGTGCGGAAACCCACTGAATCCACGGTTCAAGGTTCTGGTACTCATCTTCTCCAAAAGTTTCGATTTGATCGAATACAGAAAGCAAACGCTGAAAGGCTGGCAAATGACGAGTTTTGACGTATTGCCTAACGAGATCAAAGTTAATCTCGTTAAGTTGAACAAAAATGAACGGCTTAGTATTTTTTTTCATCAGTGAATCAATTATTTTAACGATATTTTAATTGCTAAGAATTCTCTTTCGAACCGCGTATAGCAGGTTTCTCGCGCGGCTTGGTAGTAGAATTTTTGAAATAAGGATAGCAAGCGCTAGGGCGATTGAATCCATACGCCAAGGCATTATGTTGATAACGTAGGTGGCGCGGATTCGAAATTCACACCAAGATTTTCGCAAGCCCGAGCGACGAACATCCGTTGCGAGTGTTTGTCGATAGTCTATTAGGTATGCTTCAAGATTCGAAAAACACACGCCCGCGCAGGCCATCCTAGCCCAGAGTGCTACATCCTCGAAGCGAATAGTGTCTGTGGGATAACGCCAGCCTTGGCGAAGGACGGTAGCACGGAAGACAACCGTGGGGTGAACGAAGGGCGAGTCGTATGCGAGCCTTAGTTTGAGGATTCGATCATCATGCGACTTGCAGATCTCGGAAGTTGTTCGACCGTTCTCGTCGATAATTTTTGCCCATACACCGGACACCCCTATGTCGGGTCTGCATCGCATGAATTCGACCTGCAACTTGAACCTTTCCGCATGGCTAACATCGTCTGCATCCATGCGGAATACGAACTCGCATTCTGGGTCAGAAAGTGAATAATCAATTAGATCGTTAAGCACATGTGCAAGCCCTCTATTCTCCGCGTAACGAATCACATCGACAAAGCGAGACTTTGATGCTGTCTCTAGTATTGCATCAACAGATTCCGAGACCGGTCCATCCACACCGATCAATACATGGCCTGCACCTTGGATCGACTGTAAAGCGAGGGCCAGATGATCAGGTCGGTCATTTCGATAAACCGACATGATTACATAGTTAGTCAAATGAACCTCTTAAGTAAATTACGAAAATAACCTAGTGAATTAGGTACCGGTGAGGCTCAACCGACAAAACAGCCCTTTTAGGTTAATGTCGGTGTGAGCCATAAGGACCGGCGGCGCTGTTTCCTCTTGTTTGTGGTGGATCGAATGATTTTTGTGCGTGCATCAACATTCACCACACATTCTTTGTAAAAAGCTAACGCGACGGCGTACACGACACTTGTGGTCAGGGTAGTGGTGAGAGATGCTAGGAATGCGAGTACAAAAAGGAACGCCCATGTGTCCGAGCGCTCGCCCTTCCTTGGAACTAATATCACCAAAACAAGGCAAACTACACCAATAATGCCAAACTGTAGCGTGCGTAGCATTATTTCAGAATCAAATACATGCTCAACCCCAGCTAGATCGGAAGAGGAAAAACCACCCGTAAGGGCGTGTTTTGGTAGATTCTCTAGGAAAATTTCAAGGGTCTTAAGACGCTCTACCACGGATGCCGTAGATCCGACACCGTCACCCAATTCCTCATTTAGGAACTTTAGTAGGTAGAGATCGATGCCCGCCTGCGATATACCCCACACCGTTAGCACGGAAAAAAAGACAAACCCAGATGCCAACGTAAAGAACTTGCGGAATCCTAGTAACCTGCACATTGAAATAGTCTCATATGCGACCAAAATAACTGCAAGGGTGCGATTTGCACTGAGCAGAATTGCGAACAGGGCGAACAATAGTGGCCAAGTCTTGCGCTGATAAAGAAAGATACCTCGGCAGACTATATAGATTACTGTACTGGCAAATATCCCAGTGGGAAAAAGTCCAGGAGGACGGATAGGTAACGTAAGTTTAAGAATTTCCCTTTCGTGGTCGCTTGATGCCACGAAATCGATGCCAGTAGACCATACAAAAGATAATTTTTCGTTGATGTCTGCTAAGTTGAATGCCTGCATTGCCATCACGGTGATGTTGACGCCACACAACCAGAGGGCCCATCGCTGGAGAGTGAGCATCCCGTACGTCGCTGCTAGCGACTGAACTAAGGCAACTGTGCCGATGGCGCCCAAGGGAATGAACAGGTATAGGGCGTTGCGGGTCTCAAAACCAAATAGAACAGCATTCAGCGCAAACAGACCCATCAGGATGGTTGTGGCAACGGCAACCGTCCGCCAGCGTGGTCGATCGTAGCTGCGAGATGCAATCGGGAGGAACGCAAGCGCGATGAGGGATGCGGGCGACACGGGCACCCCCATGATACGCAAACCGGGGAACAGAAAAGAGCTAAAAAAAGCCATTACTGCAAACCAAAGTAATGGTGCTGGAATACGCGTTTTTACGCTCATATCTTGCTATCAACGGCTACGATTTTAGAGCGGAACTTTAAATAGATCCAAGTGCCAATCGGTGCGGAAATACACAGGGTGACGAACGTGTAGACCGCAACGGCGCCAGCGGTTCCAGCCTGCGGGATGAACCAAGTAGACAACCCGGCCATCAGCACACCATTGATTACAGACAGTTTCATGAACGGCTCCTGCTTGTGGGTGCGCAGGTAGACCGACTGAACATAAATTGAATGGCTGCCGATGCAAGCCAGCGCGAGTATCCACGACTGACCCAATGGCAGTAGTCGTGTACTGATACTGAATTCGTGCCAATGGACAATGGTCAACAAAATCATTGCGAGCATAAGAGCTGCTACTAGCGCGGCGAATGATTGGACAACGGATCGTCTAAATAAAATGTCCAATTCAGACTGAATCCGGTTGGCGACCATTCGTCCAAATATTGGGATTCTTGCAGTAACGAAGATGATGCAGATACTGCTGATCGCTGAAAACACCTGCATCGTCATACCCATTCGGCCCGCAGCCTCTGGACCATGCGTGCTGAAAAGCAGTGGGGTTGTGTACTGAAAAACAAAGTAACCGCTCAGCCAGCTCACAGCGATGCGCCACTGAAATGGTAGTATTTCCCTGCGCCAGGCAAGTGCGTGGGAAGGTAGCTTTGCTCGAATCAAGTCCCAAATGAAGCGCCTACGATAGGTCAGGAGATAGGTGATCCCGATTACCAACATTACGCCATACTGAAGTGCAAGTGCTAATAGACCCACGCCCTGGGCGATGGCAATCCAAGCGGCAAAACCCCCTCCAATGAATTGTGCAAAGCGAACACCAGCGACCTCGGTGACGCGGCCCGTTCCTTCAATGATGTTGCAAATTGCCGTCACGATCAGGTTTCCACTTACAAAAAAGACCAGCAAATTCCAGTGCAGCAGCAGGTTCGCAGGAAGAATATTTACAGTGACCGCACGATTGAAGAACCATTCACCAGCAGGGATTAAGATCACTACTAGAAGTATTCCTGAGACGCCGAACCATCCTAGGGCAAAAATCAGAAGGGCCCTAAGGCGGGCCTTGGCTGTCTTGTCTCCCTCCACTTTGCCAGCTTCAGTCCAGTTTAGCTTTGCCATCTCGTGGGCAGAGAACTGTATCAGGACCATGCTCAGACCCATCTCCGCGAAAACCTGCAGCGCGATGAGACTATTGAAGGTGAAGAAATATCCTTGGGTACTCAGGTCGAAAAAGTGGGCTACTAGCCCTAAAGTGACGAACCCCGAAACAAGCTGGGTTGCTCGCGCTAGCAAGCTCCACACCTGGGCAGCCTCCAGCCTGAAAAGCAGCTGCCCTTTCAGGGTGGTACGCAAGTCAGAGCCCCGCATGTCTGGCGACAAACTTTCGTAAGTACTTGCGGCCTGTCGTCTTGCGGTAAAGATAGGCGAGCAGACGCTGCCCAATGGCTCCAAATAAAGGGCTCACAATCAGGGCTGCTAGGGCTACAAATCGCTTTAGTCCATGGCCAAAGAACAAATGTGTGCGTAACGCCTTACGTCGCAGAAAACGGGCCTCATCCTTCATTCGCGGGGCATTCTGGATGGAGACGATGTCCAGAAGCTCCCGGCCGACGTTATGCGCCGCATAGATTTTTCGAGTTATCGCATTTCGCTCATCGCGCGTCAATGGACTGTCTGTAAGGTAGTACGCACATAGGACCACATCAACTGGTGACCATGCCGCATCCTCTTCGTTAGCCAGTGTCCCAATCACCGGCGACAGGACGAAAGGGTGCTTACTGGCTGCGAGTAGCGCTATCTCAACATGTGGTGCATAAGCCGCATTCATAAGATAGCCGAATCGCATAAAAGGCACACACAATCGGCGTTGAAACAAGTATGAAGACATGAACAACAAACTGTTGAAGTCTCCGGGTGCATCCATGAGGGCTCGGACACCAGTGGCCTTGATGGTAGAGGTGTAGTTATGGAATCGCGAAGAAAACTTCACGAATGCAGCGTCGGGATTGGCATCGATTGTGCTGCGCAGTTCACCTAGTCGCAAGGGGTCGATAAGGTCATCATCTCCGCAGAGAAGGAACCAGTCAGTATCTACGTGCTCAAAGCACCTTAGGATGTTGGCTCCACCGCCGATGTTCGTTCGATTCCGAATGATCGTGAATGTTACACCTCTTGAAACGAGCAGCGCATGCAGATCTTGGTCGAAATGGATGGGAAGCTCTGACGCGTTGTCAACTACTAGAATGTGTATCCATGAAGGGAGTGCGCCCGCGACGGTCTTAAGGTTCGCCGCTAGCATTGCAGCACGGTTAAAGGACGGAATTGCAATGGTCAGCTTGTCTTTCGCAATCTCGGGCGCATACAAGTTAGGACTCACCATCAATTAAGACCACCCTCATTGTTGAGGTATTTCTGGGAACCGACTAAACCGCAAACTTCAGGATGCAGTGCCCTTACATTAATACGTGCTCGATTTTGCGGCTCACGGGCCATTGATTCGAGGAGCCAAGAGCCGAACCCGCCGTCCTCAAGGTGGTCTTCAAGTGTAGTAACACTGGCATGCTCGACTACCTGTGCAGCCTGGTCCTCCTTTGTGGCCATGCTCCATAAGGGTAGTGACTTTACAGCACAACCTTGATGGGTGCGAGACCGCAAGTCGAGCGCCAGCCCGAGCGTTGCGCCCGTAGTAAGGAGCACGTCCCTACAGCCGGATTCTGCTTCGGCAACAGTTAGCCACTTACCAGGTTCGACAACGGGTACGTCATGATGAAATACTGGTTCACCTGCCTTACCGAGCCGCAAGTAAGACGGCCCGGGGTGATCGACTAAGTAACGCATACAGGCGCGGGTTTCTAAAGGATCCCCTGGGGCAGCAATGAGCATATTCGGGAAGCAGCGCATCAAAGCGTAGTCCTGGATCGCGTGGTGAGAGTACCCGAGCGCACCATAAGAGAGCCCACCCCCTACAGCAACGATAGTGACGGCCAGCTTTTGGTAGTCGACATCGTTGCGAATCTGCTCGGCACAACGGAATGTTGGGAAGTTGGCGATGGAGTAAGTGAAAACATGATAGCCCTCTGACGCCATACCCGCCGCAAGACCGGTCATATTCTGCTCGGCCACGCCTGCATTGATAAACCGATCTGGGAAGCGGTCGGCAAAGGGCTCAACGACCGAATAACCAAGATCACCCACAACCAGTGCGATATGCGAGTGCTGCTCTGCGAGCAAAACAAGCTCTTCAATAAAGGCATTACGCATCGGGATCCCCTAGTTCTGCCAAAGATGCAGCCAATAGTTTGTCATCAGGGCTACGGTAGTGCCACTCGACCTGATTCTCCATGAAGCTAACGCCTTTACCCTTAACTGTATGGGCCAACAGCAAAGAAGGTTTGCCAGGCTGCCAGGGCGCTTCGGCGAGTCCTTTACACAGTGCGTCGTGGTCGTGACCGTCGACCTCACGCACAGCCCAACCAAATGCAGTCAACTTATCAACTAAAGGCTCAAGCCCAAGTGTCTGTGCGATGGTCGTCAGACTCTGCAGCTTGTTATAGTCGATAATCGCGACGATATTATCGAGACGGTGATGACTTGCAAACATAAGTGCTTCCCAGTTTGTGCCTTCGTCCATCTCGCCGTCGCTAAGCAGAACAAATACTCGCCATGTTTGACCTAGTTTTTTAGCTGCCAACGCTTTGCCAACGCCGAATGGCAATCCATGGCCAAGTGATCCGCTGGAAAACTCTACGCCCGTAATCTTGTGACTCACATGGGTCATGTATTGCGATCCGTCCATTCCATAAGTCTCAAGATCTGAGCGAGGAATGATCCGCATATTCGCAAGCACTGCATACACCGCCGCCGCCGCATGGCCTTTGCTGAGGATGAACCGGTCACGCAAATGCCAACTAGGTTCTTCCGGACGAAAATTCATAATTTGCCCATATAGGACCGCAAGTATGTCAGTTACAGAAAAGCAACTGCCGACATGCGAAGCTCGTGCCCGATACACCATTTTAAGCACGTCTTTACGCATGCTGCGGGCGAGAGCTATGGTTTGCACTGCATCCTGCTTTATTTTATTTACTTCTAGCATGGTAGGTTAAATTGGTTTTTGAGGTTGACTTAATTCAAGGTGGTGCCCGAGGACAAATATGTCACCCAGAAATTTATATTCATCACGCAGTGTCAGTTCAATCTCATTGCGATAAGCCATAGCAGTAATAACCACTGCGGCGAAATCCCCATTCGCAAGGATTGATGGTGCCTCGACTTTGAGGTGGGATACTGGAGTAAATAGACCTTGCTTATGTGGGTCGCCATCGACAAGGAGATCAAGGTCTTGAATACCTGCAGCCGCCATTACGCTTAAACCTTTTCCTCCTGCGCCCCACATCGCCACTTTCTTGCCTTGAGACCGATACTGGGCGATGATTTCTCTAAGCTCCTTACCAAGTGTGCTGACGGTGGTAGCCACTCGATCAAAAGAAGGGGAATCTGCTACCGTCACTAATGCCACGTTGTATTCGCCTAACATGTCATGATGCAGATCGACAACATCGAAGCCATTCATTTCCAGCGCCAGCCGTAACGAGCGCAAAGAGAAGTAGTTGACGTGATCCGGAAAGAAGTCATAGAAGCGCCGATCAATCAATGCCTTTTCCAAGCTTGGCACTTCGATCAGGCCCACGGCTCCAGGCTTTAGATTTAAGCGTATACCAGTAAGGAATCCGTGAATGTCAGGAACATGCTCCAACACTTGACGCGTTACAAACCCGTCATAGGGACCGCCTTCTAGTTGCCGCTGTGCGTCCACATAGCCACTTTCGACCTCGTAACCTCGCCCTACCGCAAGTTCGCGAAAGCGCATCGAGGGCTCTAAGCCAGAAACGACGGCCCCAGCATCGCGTAAGTGGTCAAGATAGCTACCGTCACCACATCCGATTTCCTTAACCGACTTACCTACCAAGCCGAAGCGTTGCACGAAATCCCTTGCCTGTCGCGCCTGATATTGCTGCATCTGCCGCGAGTGAGTCGTAGTCATTAGGTAGTCGTCATAGTACTCGTCCTCCAGAAGCGGTTCAATTTGCACAAAACCACATCTGCTGCAACCGAGTACCTCAAGATTGATAGCTCGATCAAGATGCAAATCATCGAAACTGAAAAGTCGTTGGATATTACGCGGTACATTAGGCACAGACATAACTATCGACAAAGAAGGTTGACTGCAAACTCTGCATATATTATTTTTCATTTGATTTCTCTTTTTTATACCACTCGACCGTTTCAGAAAGCCCCGATTTCAATGACACCGCCGGGCTCCAACCCGAAGCAGACGATAGCGCGGTAATGTCCGCAGCAAGATGCATAACCTGGTCCGGCCGATAAGGCACCTCGCCAAACCCCAAGGTCAACGACGGATCAATCATGTCGCGAATTAGTGAAATAATTTCACGTAAAGGACGCTCCTGACCTGAGCCAAGATTAAAAAATCCACATGCTCCTGCATCGAGTGCTGCTATAACCCCCGCAGCGACATCATTAACATGTATGTAGTCCCAGATCTGTTCCGCTTTTGTGAGGCGGGGTTTTTCACCAGCAAGCAGACTGCGTATCATGTATGGAATCAGCCAGCTTGGGTCGTCGTCTGGTCCGTATGATGAGAACAGCCTCAACCACGCAAATGGTCGTCCGGTGACTGCTGCCGTGCGCTCCAATACAAGACCGGTGGCGAGCTTTGCAGCACCATATGCAGTTGTAGGTCGCGTCGCATTCGACTCACTAATGCGACCCACGGCTGGCCCGTATTCAGCCTGCGAACCCAGGCCGACAAAGTTGCAACAGCCGATCTGCTCAGTCAACTGGTAAAGGTTGACCGATGCGACGATATTGTCCATCTGCACGGCACTATTACGGTCGACACCTTTAACGCCGTCCCAGGCTAAATGCACCACCGCCTCCGGCGAGAAATGCTTGAGAGCACCACGTATTGTCTCAATCTGCGCGAGATCGCCGCGAATCACAGTACATCGGTCAAGCAGATCGTCTATACGACGGCTGTTGCTAGATGCACGCATCAACACAGCAACTTCGCGGCCCTGCTCAACGAGTTGTCGAACTACGCGGGCACCAACAAACCCGGTACCTCCAGTTACAAAAATCTTATTCATCCGATTAACTTCTTTAATACGTGGTTTAGGACTCTCGTCTTCATGCAAAGTTCAACAGTCGCCGCCATTACGCAATTCCTGTCAAAGATGGCTGCAAACTGATACCCAAGTTCCGTCGTAGCTTGGACTCCGAGCTTGCATGCGGCTTGGGCCAAAGCAATATAAAGTTGGGTAGCAATTATTTAAAGAGAATTTGTACACGTTCTTATTTGCACGGGTCTTGTAAGGCTGACATTTAAGTCTCCTTTTGGGTTTGAGCGTAAGTTGCAATCTGCTTCAAGGTAAATTCATTCATGTTCGATACCCCCAGATATTCTTTATGCCAGGCAGCGACCATCTCCAGTGCAACAGCAAGGTTCCAACGGGGCTGCCAGCGAAGGCGCGCTTTTGCCTTAGAAATGTCAAGCTTAAGGTAGTTGGCTTCGTGCGGATGGACACCACTGTCTTGCTGCCAGCGTGTGCCTTTGCCCCAACTATTCACCATATGCTCCACGATCCATTGCACAGGTTTTGCATCTTCATCTTGGGGGCCAAAGTTCCAGCCCTCGGCATAGGCTTGGCCTTGGGTGTAGAGGTGTTCAGCCAATGTAAGGTAGCCACTTAATGGTTCGAGTACGTGTTGCCAAGGACGTGTGGCGTGCGGATTGCGGATAGTTACGGGTTGGTTTTGCTCGAAAGCGCGAAGAATATCTGGCACTAAGCGGTCTGCCGCCCAGTCACCACCGCCGATAACATTCCCTGCACGGGCGCTTGCCACGGCAATACCACGGCTCTGCAAGAATGAGCTGCGGTATGCACTTGTAACAAGTTCGGCGCAACCTTTGCTGTTACTGTAGGGATCGTGACCACCCATGGGCTCGTTTTCTCGGTAACCCCAAGCCCATTCTTTATTTTCGTAACACTTGTCGGTGGTTACGATCACTATTGCCTTGACACTTGGTGTGCTGTGAGCTGCTTCCAATACATGCACGGTACCCATAACATTGGTTGCAAAAGTTGCAACCGGTTCGGCATAAGACAGTCGCACCAAAGGCTGCGCGGCCATGTGGATGATGATGTCTGGTTGTGCTGCTTGCATGGCCTTTTGAACCGTATTCAGGTCACGAATGTCACCGATGGTATGGCTTGCCATACCAACTTCAACTTGCGCAACGGTGAATAGGTTCGGCGTGGATGGTGGCTCAAGCGCCAAGCCGTGTACTTGTGCGCCAAGGCTTTGCAGCCATAGACTAAGCCAACTTCCTTTGAAACCAGTGTGGCCGGTTAAAAAAATGCATTTGCCTCGCCAGAATTCTGAGTTTTCTGTCATGTCAGTCCCACTTCCTCCATGGGGCTTGACCACTGGCCCAGAGATTTTCTAGCGTCATTTTGTCGTGCAGTGTGTCCATGGGTTGCCAGAAACCGTAATGCTGATATGCCATCAACTGACCGTCTGCGGCAAGTTGCATCAGTGGTTGCTGCTCCCAGATTGTGCTGTCGTCTTCAAGGTGTCTGAGAACCTGTGGTGAAAGCACAAAAAAACCACCATTGATAAACGCGCCGTCACCCTTGGGTTTTTCCTTGAAGCGCATCACCTGGTTCTTTTGGATATCAAGTGCACCAAATCTACCGGGAGGGTAGGTAGCCGTAAGTGTGGCATCTTTGCCGTGACTTCGGTGGAAAGCGATTGTGGCAGTAATGTCTACGTCACTCACACCATCACCATATGTAAAGCAAAAGGCTTCTTCATCTTTAACGTAGTCGGCCACGCGGCGCAACCGGCCGCCGGTCATGGAGTTGTCGCCTGTGTCAACAAGTGTGATGGTCCAGGGTTCAGCGCGCTTTTGATGAACTACCATAAGGTTGGATTGCATCTCAAATGTGACATCCGACATATGCAAAAAGTAATTCGCAAAGTACTCTTTAATCAGGTAGCCTTTGTAACCGCAGCAGATAATAAAATCATTTATGCCGTGGTGGGAGTACATCTTGAGGATATGCCATAGGATGGGCCGACCACCGATTTCAACCATTGGCTTAGGTCGTGTCGCGGTTTCTTCGCTAAGACGTGTTCCCAACCCACCAGCTAGGATGACTGCTTTCATTTGTTTGATTCCTTTCTACTGAATTGAATTTTTCAGTTATATTTTGTTAGGCATTTTTAGCTCGGTATATGTACAATTTGCGATGATTTTTTATTACTACATCCACCATAAAATTATGCATAACCACTAAATTTATTATTGCAGAGCAACCAAAAATGCAATTATTTATCATTTGGTTTAACTTTCATTAATATCCTTAAATCCATCACAGCCCTCTTTTACCAAATACTAACTGTTTACATTTTGATAATTTTCAAAATCAAAGTGCATAAATTTGCCAAGCAGAGGAAATTACTAAGGTGTCTATACCTTGACCAGCAAAAAGCCAATGGGCGAACACCAGTGGTACCGCACCATGCGGGCATAAGTGGCGACATAGCCCAAGCTCAAGCCCACGAATGCGGCGGCAGACCAGCGGACCGACCCATGCGTGAGGCTGGCCAGGACGATGGCTGTCAAGGTCATGAAACCAATGAGTGCACCCGTGATGGAGTTGCGCACGCGGTTGCTGTGCTGCCCAAACCAGCGGCGCACATAGCGCTGCTTGACCAGGCTGTGAAAATGCAGACGGTCTGGTTGGCCGGGGCTGAGCTTTTTGATGCGGCGGCGGTAGATGGAAAACAGCACCTCGGTCACCGGGTGCACACACACCACCAAGGGGGCAAAGGCCGAGACGCTGGGGTTGCGCTCGATGAGCAGCACGGCCACCCAAGCCAGCGCAAAGCCAATGAAGTACGAACCGCCGTCGCCCAAAAACAGTTTGCCCAAAGGCCAGTTGACCCAAAAGAAACCCCACACACAAGCCGCCAACACCAGTGCGGTACCTGCCAGCGCGGTGTCGCCAACTTGCCAGGCGATCATGCCCAGGCCCATGAAGGCCAAGGTGGACATGGTGCTGGCCAGGCCGTTGAAGCCGTCGATGATGTTGATGGCGTTGGCCACGCCGCCCACGGCAAAGGCCGTGAAAAGGACCGACACGAGGGTGATGCCCAGCAACCAGTCCACGCCCCAGATGTCGACCCCGCTGATGGATTGGCCGGTGATCCACCACGCCAGAAAACCCGACGCCATGGTGGCCAGCAGGCGCTGCATGACGCCCACGCGTTTGGTGATGTCTTCGGCCACACCAAACATGAAGGCGGGCATGCCGGCCAGTAAGATGGGGGTGAGCAAGGCCTGCACGGCTTGCGGGGCTTTGGCCCAGGCCACCACCAGGCCCAACACAATGGGCACGCCGCCAATGCGGGGCGTGGGTGCGGTGTGGAACTTTTGCACCCCGTCGGTGAAGTCCATGGTCAAGGCGCCGTGCCAGCGCTTGGTGATGACCAGCAGCACGCACAGCACAAAGCTGGCAGCCATGCCCCAGGCGGCTGCGTGCAGTGCGGTTGATTCAAAAACGCCTTGGAGGGCGTGGAGGGGGGTCATGGTTTTCAGTGGTGCAACCAGGGGTTGATGAATTGCAGGCCGGTAATGCCTTCAAAGTCTTTGGTGTTGCGAGTCACCAGTGTCAGCTGCGTGGCCAGTGCGATGGCGGCTATTTGCGCGTCTGCAGTGTCGATCGGCCGACCGGCCAGCTGGCGTTGTGCCCTGACCATGGCGTAGTGCGCTATGGCCTTGCCCCCAAAATCAAAGCATCGGCCTGAAAAGTCTTCTTCAAAGATTTGGCTTGCCGCTTGTGCCATGGCTTCACGCCGCTTGCCTGCGGGCAAGAGTGCAATACCCGCCAGTATTTCTGCATGGGTGATGGCACTGGTTTGCATCAAGTTGGCGTTTTGACTCGCAAACCAGGCCAACACTTGAGGAGCGGGGTTTTCACGCATCAGCTCTGAGAGGACGTTGGTGTCGATGAGGAAACCCGTGTTCATGTGGGATCAAAACTGGGCACTGGGCGTGCCGGCAGGCGTTCGGGGACTGGCAGATCTTCAGCACCCAGACCCTTAAAGCGCTGATTGATGCGAAGCGCAAATTCAAGACCATTGGCTGGGCTGGCGTCTGCCGCCAGCGTGTTTTGCAGGATGTTTCGGACCTCTTGCTCCATGGACAAACCATGACGCGCAGCCCGCAAGCGCAGGCTGGCTTTGAGCTTATCGTCGAGGTTCCGGATGGTGATGCTGCTCATGATGCGCCCCAATTTGATTGCAATGATTGCATTGTAATCATTTGGGAGATTTTAAGAGTGACGCCATGGTGGCCAGCAGGCGCTGCATGACGCCCATGCGTTTGGTGATGACCAGCAGCACGCACAGCACAAAGCTGGCGGCCATGCCCCAGGCGGCGGCCTGCAGTGCGGGTGATTGAAAAACGCCTTGGAAGGCGTGGAGGGGGGTCATGGGGTGGGGGCCGTCAATGGGTTGAGCAGCCAAGTGGTGGCACGGTGCAGTTCTATGCCTTGGGGCAAGGCCAGCACAGCAGGCGATGTGAGGCTGATCAGCATTCGCCTGGCTTGTGGCCAGAGGGTTTGCGTGTCTTGCAGGGCGCGCACTTCGCGCTGCAGCGTTTCGGGGTCGGTCAGGTCTAGGCAGACTTGCACCAGCCAAGTTTCACCTTGGGGCAGTTGGGCACAAAAATCCACTTCGTAGCCGCCTGGTGTGTGCACATAGCCTGTGCTTGCCCCCAGGCGTTGCAATTCGTGCAACACAGCGGTTTCCAGGGCGTGGCCGGTATTGGGTTTGCCGCTCAGTTCAAACAAAGCCATGAGGCCCGTGTCCACCGGGTAAATTTTGCGTGGGTTGACTTGCCTGCGGCGCACCGAGTCACTGGCCAGCTCGACGCTGGTGAGCAAAAAACTGTCTTCCAGGTGGGCCAGCATTTGGTGCAGGCTGTCTTTGCCGATGGCCACACCGCGTGATTTGAGATCGCCATGAAATTTGTTGATGCTGAACGCGCCTGCGGCATTGCCCAGCAGTTGCTGCACAAGCCACCGCAGCACTTGCGGCTGTTGGAGGTTATGCCGCTCAATGATGTCGCGCAACAACACCACATCCACGTAGTTGCGCAACAGCTCAATGCGGCTGCGTGTATCGAGCTGCTGCGCCTCAGGAAAGCCGCCTGTGCTGAGGTAGCCCAGCAAGGCGTGCTCAAGCTTGGAGTGCTCGGCTTTGGTCAGTCGGTCGGTTGGTTTGAGGGGCTCTTGGCCCGCATGGCGCAAGGCTTCGCGAAAGCTGAATGGGGTGACCACGGCTTCAAGTGCGCGGCCACGCATGCTGGTGGCCACTTCGCGTGAAAGCAGTTTGGCGGATGAGCCAGATATGAAGAGTTCGATGTTTTCTGTGTCCAGAAGACGTCGCACGAAGAGTTCCCAACCGGTGATGGTCTGGATTTCGTCGAGAAAGAAGGTGCACCGTTGCGCGTCGCGCCATTCGGGGTGAAGCCGGTAGTATTCGTCAACAAGGACGTCAAGGTCGCTGGCTTTGAGGTCTGCCAGGCGTTCGTCTTCGAAGCTGAAATACAGCAGCGCTTCACGCGGTGCGCCTTGGCTGTGCCTTTGGGCCAGTTGTTGCCACAAAAAGCTGGTTTTGCCTGCCCGCCGCATGCCAATGACGGCCAGCGCCTTGCCTTGCACGGCAGGCAGCCACACATCACGTGGCGTGAGTGTCGGCAACGTGGCGGCTTGGCTGTCCAGAATTTTTTGCCGGACAATGGCGCGAAATTGACTTTGCATGAGGGTTATTTTATTGATTTATTGTCTTTTTGAAAAGGACAATAAATCAATCCTGGGGCTGGGCAGACTGTTTGACATGCCCGACCTGATCGGGGATTCAGCTTGATCTGCCCAAGGCTTTGCGCCAGCTGGTTTGGAGGCGCGCGAGTTTGCTGGCGGATTCTGGGTCTTGGCCTGCGTTGCGCAGGGCTTGGCGGATGAAGACGAAGAGCAAAAGGGCAAAGCCAGCGGCCAGGGTGGCGATGATGGCGATGAGGGCTTTTTTGGGTTTGGATTTTTTCTCGGGCGGCTGGGCGGCGTCGAGCACTTGGATGACGGCGCCTTCGCGCGACTCGTCAACCTTGGCCAGCTCAAACTGTTTGGCAAAGAGTTCAAACAAGGTTTCTTGGTATTTGAACTCGCGGTATTTGGCCACGTAGTCGCCCTGCCCTGTGCTGGCGGGTTGGTCTTTCTCTTGCTTGGCCAGTTGGGCGCGCAGGTTGCCCAGCTCGTTCATGGCTTGCTTGAAGTCGGGGGCCGTCTCGGCCAAGTAGCCGCGCATGGCGCCCACTTTGACTTCTTGTGCAGTGACTTGGGCTTGCAGTGCCGCCACGCCCGCGACGGCGGCGGTGGGGTTGGATTTGAGCGTGCTGCCACTGACGCCTGTGGCGCGCAGGGCCAGTTCGGCCGCGACCATTTTGTCTTTGACTTGGCCGAGTTGCTTTTCAAAGAACATGCGGCGTTGTTGGGCCTCGGTCACGGCCAGCTTGGCCAGCAGTTTTTGCAGCTCATCCACATGGGCGTTGGCGAGATCTGCGGCAAATTGGGGGTCTTTGTCGTCCACCTCGACGGTGATCAGGCCGTCTTTGCCACTGGTGGCGCGGGTGTTGCCGGTCAACGCCAAGCGAGTGTCTGCTTTGAATTTGGTTTCGTAGCGGTCTTGCAGTTTGAAGCGCTCGATCAACTCGTCTTGCACACGGTTGCTTTTCATGAAAGCGAGGTACTGGTCAGCGGGGTTTTTGAGGCCTGCTGCGGCCCCGGCCAAACCACCCAAACCACCCAGGCTGGCGAGCATGCTGGCCGCAGCGCTTTGCTGTTGCTGGGGGGGGAGGAATTTGACGGTGGCGGTGAAGGTAGGGGCAATGGCAAAGCTGATGCCCAAAGCGGCCAGGCCGACCAGCAGCGGGCCCAGAATGAGCAGGCGCAGGTTGTCGACGATGGTTTGCAGCAGGTCGAGCAGGCTGATTTCGTCTTCTTGCAGGTCGAGGGGGGTGTTGGGGGTGTCGGTCACGGTTGGTTTTTTGAGGGATTCGCTTGCGGGGGCAAGCTCCTACAGGGGATTGGTGGTTTGTTGCTTAGTGGTTGATTAAGCGTTGGGCTTCGATCATCATTTTTTGGCCCGCCGCAACCAGTGTGGCGACGTGTTGGTGTCCAGCTTGCAAAGCGCTGGCCAAGATCGCCAAGTCTTCAATGTACTCGTGCACCATTTGGTTGCGAAGTTTTCGAATTTCCAGCCATGTTTCAGCAGATTCGATCCAATCCAGTCGTTCTGCTCGGTCCAGGTTGTCTATGGCCGCGCCGGGTTTTTCTGCCAAAGCCAAGAGGAGTTGGGGCAAAAACTTGTCGCCCAAGTTGTCTTGCAATCGGCCAAAGCGGCTGACAAAGGCATCGAGTCTTTCAGCCAAGATGGGGTCTGTGTCGATTTTTTGCGCAGCATCGATGGTAAAAAGATCGGCAAACAAGCGACGGTCGGTGTCCAGCAAGTGCTGGATTTCTTTTTGGGTGATGCGGCAGAGGAAAGTCAGCCGCTCGTGTTGTGCTGGACTGATTTTCAAAGCCGTATGCCTTCTTGTTTGGCGATGCGGTGAATGGGCTGCTCCATCAAGTTGGGGGCCTTCAAGACCACATCGACTCTGCGCCCATGCATGGAACGAGACACCTGACTGGACAGGCGTGCCGCCAGCACCGCCGGATCAGCAATGGCTTGGGTCACTTCAACCATCAAATCCACATCCCCACCCTTTTGCTCGTCGTGCACCCGCGAGCCAAACAGGGTGACTTGCGCGCCCTCACCCAGCACGGCTTGGGCGGTGCTTTTGATGGTGTCGATTTGGGCGGGGGTCAAGCGCATGGCTGAGGGGTGGTTTGGGGATTCGCTTGCGGGGGCAAGCTACTACAGGGGATTGGTTATTTGGGGACTCGCTTGCGGGGGCAAGCGCCTGCAGGGATCAATTTCGAGGGTATGTGCTTTGGCAGAAGTGGATTAATTGCGCATGCCACTCCAACAAAGCAGGTGCTGACTGAACCATTTGCTCAAAGAACTCATGCAACACAGCGGGATCGTCTTCGTATTCATGGTTCACCGCATTGCGCAATTCACGAATCTCTTTCCACCGGTCCACTGAAGAGATACAGCCGAGCTTTTCCATGTAGAGCAACACGGACGTAAAGGGCTCAGAGGGTTTTTCTTCCTCCACAGCCAAGGCTTTCATGGTTTTGCCCATGTGCTCTTGGTATTCACTGAACCGGATACGAAACGCTGCCAGTGTTTCGTGATGCTCGGGTTGCAGGGCTTGCCAGTTTTGAATGGGCAGCAAAGCAGTGACCTGCTCAATGGAGTAAAGCAAATACACACGCATGCGGACCAGATGGTCCAACTTTTTCCAGATCAAGGCGATGTGCTCGCTCACAGCCGAATGCCTTCTTGCTTGGCGATCATGGCGATGGGGCTGTGGTCACCGTGGGGTTTGACGATGAGGTCAACCGGCATGTCGAGTTGATCTTGCAGGCTGACTTTGCAGCGGATTTTTTTCATCAAATCGGGGTGCGCGGTTTCAACGTACAGGTCCACATCCCCACCCTTTTGCTGGTCGTGCACCCGTGAGCCAAACAGGGTAACTTGCGCGCCCTCACCCAGCAAGGCTTGGGCGGTGCTTTTGATGGTGTCGATTTGGGCGGGGGTCAGGCGCATGGCAAGACACCCAGTCTTTGAAGTTCAGACTCTGTGTTTTTGATCACATCAAACAACATTTGGCTGGCCACTTGGGCAAGTTGCAAGCCCTCGAGGAAACTTTGTGTGTCTTGCATGTATTCATGAACCAAGACGTTGCGCAGTTTGCGAGCGGCCAAAAAGTCATCGGCACTGCACAAAATACCGGCACGTTCCGCAAAGTTCAACACATCAATTTGTGTTCTGTGCTGCTCGCCGACGAGCTGGGCATAGCGGGGGATGAGTTTTTCGCCCAGATGATCTTGCAACCTGCCGAAACGGCTGACAAAGGCCTCGACTTTTTCGGCCAATTCAGGGCGCTGTGCGAGGCTCTCTACCCACTGAAGGTCAATGGAGAGTGCGAACAAGGTACTGTGGCTGTATTGGAAATGGACCGCTTCTTTGCGGGCCAAGTCCAGCGCAAGAAGCGCATTTTGGGCGTGCTCGGAAAGATGCAAAGAGGTGCTCACAAGCGCACTCCCGTTTGTTTGGCGATGTCGACCACCTGGGCTGCAGGGCGCGTGCCATCGTGCAAAAGGATGTCAATTTTTTGGTCGCCCAATTGGCGCACGAGCTGGGCATAGAGTTGCCCCATCGCTTGTGTTTTGTTGGCCACGGGGGCACTCAATTCAACCAGCAAATCAATGTCGCCACCCTTGAGCGCATCGTGCACCCGCGAGCCAAACAGGGTGACTTGCGCGCCCTCACCCAGCACGGCTTGGGCGGTGCTTTTGATGGTGTCGATTTGGGCGGGGGTCAGGCGCATGGCTGAGGGGTGGTTTGGGGATTCGCTTGCAGGGGCAAGCTCCTACAGGGGAATGGTGGTTTGGGGGATTCGCTTGCGGGGGCAAGCGCTTACTGGACAGGTGTCCAGCAAGTGCTGGATTTCTTTTTGGATGATGCGACAGAGGAAAGTCAAGCTTGCAGACTCTGAACCAGTAAGTGTGTTTCAGGTTTCACAATGGCACCCCGGTCTGGCGGGCGATTTGAAAGATTTCGCGATCGGGTTCATCCGGTGAACGCACAAGCAAATCAACATGCGTGTCGCAGGACACTTCCAACTGCCATTGAATGGTGAGTTGGGTTTTTAGATCTATCGAGCGGCTGGTGTTCCAAAGCAAATCAATGTCTCCGCCCTTGCGCTGGTCATCCGCCCTCGAGCCAAACAGCAAAACTTCAGCCTGCGGATCTACAGATCGCAAAATCCTTGTAATGGCTTGTTGTTCGGATGTGGTCAGGCGCATGGAAGAGGGGTGGTTTGGGGGATTCGCTTGCGGGGGCAAGCTCCTACAGGGGAGAGCTGGTTTGGGGGAATCGATTGCGGGGGCAAGCGCCTACAGGGAGATCAGTTCTTCAGGGTTTTGATGGCGGCGGCGCCTATGCCGAGGTTGCTGAAAATTTGGGTCCAGTCGCGCAGGGCGCGCACCAGGAAGTTGTAGCCGCTTTCGCGGTCAACCCGGGCGGGCACGATGAGGGTGTCGCCGGGCATGACTTTGGTGGACTCGAAGCTGTTGAAGAAGCCGGCCGCGCGGCGGCTGAAGACAGACCCGTCGGCACGCAGCAAGAAGGCTTCGCTCGGGTCGGCTTCGTCGGTGGGGCTGGCGGATTTGATGACCTCGCCCACGGTTTTGCCTGTTTTGTAAATCATGACGTTTTCGTTGCTGACGCTGCCCACAGCAGACACAAACATGGGGAGCGAGGGCACGAGGATGGCGTCGCCGTCTTCCAGGGGCAGGTCGGGCAGCTGCTCAAAGTCGGCGGCTTTGCCGCGAGCGCTGCGCAGATGAATGGGTTTGGCGGACTCGCCGGCAGCGGGGTCGAGCTCAAGGGCCACGCGGCCTTTGCTCTTGAGGGCCTTGAGGCGGGCGATTTGGCTTTGCTGCTGTTGCTGCTGTTGCTGCTGCAAGATTTGCGCTTGGGCGGCACGCTCGCCCGTCAGGTTGGCAGCCAGGCTGGCGGCTGCGCTTTGCGCTTGGTTTTCCAGGCGGCGAATGACTTGGTCGAGGTTTTCTTGCTGCTGTTTGCGCACGCTTTCGCGGGTGAATTCAAGGCCGTAAAGATAGGCCTGGGGCATGACCCCACCGGCACGCAGCAGCAGTTGGGGCAGGGTTTCGCCCGGCCGGGCCTGGTAGACACCGGGGGCAGCCACTTCGCCTTCGACCCGAACCAGGCGGGTCTTTCGATCGGAGGGGAGCTGCAGGTCGTTGCTGCTCATGATGGTGATGACGTCACCCGACTGCAGCAACAGGTTGTGGGCCGGGTCTTTTTGGACCACGGCTTTGCCCAGGTTGAAGGGGATGAGTTCTGTGCGCAACTCGGCTTTGTTCAGGCGCTCGATGAGGGCGTAGTCCCAGTTGATTTGGTCGACCATGCCGCGCACACGTTCACTGACGTTGCTGCCAGCGCGTGACTGCGCGCCAGCCTCGGCGGTGCCCGTGATGATTTCGGTGGCCAGGGCCAGGTTTTCCGGCAGCTGCTGTGCTTTTTCGATGGCCTGAATTTGGGCCGGGGTGAGGCCTTGGGCTTTGAGGGTGACCGAGCGGTTTTGCACCAGTTGGTTTTTGCGGCGGTAGTACTCGGGGGTGATGAGGGCTTCGCGGTCGGGGATGAGGTCTTGCACCCGCATGCCCGGGAACCAGGCGTTGCGCAGGGGCTGGGCCACCGTGCCTTGCAAGGTGACGGCATTGCCAAATGCGGGGCTGATGGGCAGCAGGGTCAGGACGTCACCGTCTTGGAGTGGCTGGGCCAGGCCTTGGGCATTGAGCACCAGGTTTTGCACTTGGCGAGGGGCTGCGGCCTGCGCGGGGTCGATGCGTTCGACCAGGGCTTTTTGGGCGCTGGCCAGAGCAGGCACACCGCCGCCCAGGGCCAAGATGTCTTGCACGGTTTGGCCAGGCTTGACTTCGTAGATGGCGCCGTGGTCGGTGGCACCGGTCAGGGCCATGCGTGGGCCTGCGGGGGGAATCATGATGACGTCGCCGGGTTGCAGGCGGGCGTCTTTGCTTTTGTCGCCTTGGGCGATGAAGTCGTACAGGTCGAGCGTGGTGACGGTTTTGCCAGCGCGCTTGAGCTGGATGCCGCGCATGCTGCCGTTGACGCCGGGGCCACCGCTGGCAAACACGGCGTTGATGAGGGTGGACAGGCTGTTCAGGTTGTACGTGCCGGGCTGTTGGGCCTGGCCCACCACATACACCGTGATGCCGCGCAGTTTGCCAAGGCTGGCCGTGAGCGTGACGTTGTTGAACACGGTGGCCACGTGTTTGCGCAATGCGGCTTCGAGGTCTTTGACTTGCACGCCTGCGAGGTTGAGCGTGCCGATTTTGGGCAGGCTGATTTGGCCGTTGCGGTCGAGTGTGTGGGTGCCCGCGTAGTCGACGGCACCCCAGATTTGGATGCGCACTTCATCGCCTTGGCCGAGCACGTATTCGGCGGGTGCGGGGGCCGCGGCGTCGGTGGCGTAGGCCTGGGGGTTGTCAAACAGGTCGGCACCAAAGTGGGGCAAGAGGCGGCCGGTGCTTTCTTGCACAAAGCGCTGGAATTGGCTGGGGGCTTGGGCTTTGCGTGGGCGCGCTTGGCTCAAGAGGCGGTCGGCGTCTGCAGCGCCCAGGTCGGGGCGAACAGGCAATGCGGGCTTGACCGCGGTGTTGACGCCCGCAGCCGGCAGGGCAGCAGCGGGGTCTGTGGCTGGGATGGCGCTTGGCTGCGTCATGCCCGCTTGGGGGACAGTGCCCGCTTGAAACTGCGCTGCGGCAGGCAGACTGCAACTCAGGCAGGCCAGCATGGCGAGTGCAAAGAGGGTGTGCCTGGGGGCTGACTGAAGGTGTTGGGGCATGGGTAACGGCAGGTAAAACACGTGAAGGACCGACAGCGTGAGGGGGCGCGTTGAGGTGGGCGAATTGAGGTGGACGAGTTGAGGTGTCTGACTCGTGCGCCGAGCAGGCTACCGCAGTGTCTGATGCAGCTGAGAGCATGACACTGGGCCTGAAAAGACACGATTTGCGGCGTGGTGCCCCTGAACACCAGAGTGATCAGCACAAGACCACCCGAGTATTCGGCACAAGGCGCAAAACCTTCGATTCTAATTTATGAAGCGACTATGGGATGCTTTTTTTGAAGCATAAATAGCGCATTTATTTTTCTTATTTTTGGGTATTGAGCGTACGCCAGCGAACTGACAGCAAGCCTTCGCGCCAGCACGAATGTGCGGCTGCAAAACAAGAGGGGGCAGGCTCAGAGCGGCGCGGACGAGCCGAAGCGTCGGTCGCGCTGGGCAAACCAGTCGATGGCTTGCTTGAGCCGGGCTGGAGAAAAGTCGGGCCAGAGGTCGTCTGTGAAAAAAAGCTCGGCGTATGCGGCTTGCCAGAGCATGAAGTTGCTGATGCGCGACTCGCCCCCGGTGCGGATGAGCAGATCGATTTCAGGGGCGTAGGCGGTGCTGAGGTGCGAAGCCAAGGCCTCTTCGGTCAAGGCTTGCAGGTTTTGGTCGGGGTTGGCTTTTTGCCAAGCTTGAGCGGCCTGGATCATGTCCCAGCGGCCGCCGTAGTTGGCGCAAACCGTGAGTGTGATTTGGGTGTTTTGCGCCGTTTGCTGCTCGGCGCGGTCCATCAGGTCTTGCATGGCCGGCGAAAAGCGGCTCTTGTCCCCGACCAAGCGCAGACGCACACCGTTGGCGTTCATGTCATCGACTTCTTTTTGGAGATAAGTCATGAACAAGCCCATGAGGCTGGAGACTTCTTCTTCGGGCCGTTTCCAATTTTCGGTGCTGAAAGCGAACAGGCTGAGGTGGGCCACCCCCAACTCGGAACAAGCACTGACGATGTCACGGACCCGCTTGGCACCAGCGGCATGGCCCAAGGCGGCAGGCATGAACCGCTTTTTGGCCCAGCGGCGGTTGCCGTCCATGATGATGGCGATGTGCTTTGGAAACTGCATTAAGGAGGCGGATTGAGTCAAAAAGGGGTACCAAAAATAATACCTGATTCTAGATGGATCGGTGCCCTCTGCGCCTTCACGCCAAATTAAATGGTGTGCGAAGGCTCACACAAGCACGCCATGGGCCTGCTGGTGCGCAGCGCCCCTGCGTGCTCAGGTGCTCAGGTGCTCAGGTGCTCAGGTGCTCAGGTGCTCAGGTGGTCACTTCGACCTGGTGGTGCTCGAGCTGGATCACCAGAGGACGCCCCAGAATTTCGAGCAGCACCGCCACGCGTTTGCTGGAGACGCTTTGGATCAGGCCGTCGATGTTGCCCAGCGCCGTGTGCTTGAGGCGCACGGTTTGACCCGCTTGGAGGTTGCTGAGCTCTTGAAGGGTGGCGTGGTGGCGTTCTTCTTCAAGCTGGCGGATGCACTGCACCAATTCGTCGTGCAGCTGGGCGGGTTCAAAACCGAAACGAACCAGGGTGGCGATGCCTTTGGTGTTGCGCACCACCGAGATGCTTTGCTCGGGCTTGCTGGGCCTGAACAGGATGTAGCGCGGGAACATGGGCTCGAACACGGACACGGGGCCTTGTTCGGTTTTTTTGAACTTTTTGTAAAGCGGCAAATAGACTTCAAAGGCTTGCTGCTCCAGGTTGATCTGGGCGATTTGTTCTTGCCGGGGTTTGGTATAGGCCAAATACCACCGGTTTGATGGCGCATCTGTGCCAGAAAGGGTCTCGGAAGGGTCGGCGTTGCGGGTCATGAATGCGGTATTTGGGCGAGATTCGGCGGTTTGACAGGGTATTTTATGGGCAAGTCTTGAAATGGGCCCCTAAAGCTTTGGGGGCACCAAAACAAAACCCCGCTTGCGCGGGGTTGAGATGCTTGCACGGGATTAATACCGCGCCAATGGCGCTTGACCGTCACCCATTATCCAGTTGGGTGAATGGGCAGCGGCCAAATGCAGGCTTATTTAGGCAATCACGAAAGGTGCGCGGTCTTTGCCATCGATCCACTTGGGCGCTTTGCCTCGGCCTGTCCAGGTTTGGCCAGTGGCTGGGTCGCGGTATTTGGCAGCGACTTTGCTGGCCACTTTGGTGGAAGCCGATTTGGCTGCGCGGCCGGGGAAAACGTCTTGCGCGGTCAAGCCAAATTCGGCGACCAATTCACGCACTTTGGTCACAGCGGCAGAAATCTCGTTTTGACGCGCTTGGGCAATGGCTTGCTCCAAGGCTTCACGCTGGGCCAATAATTCTTTGTAGCTGGTAGTCATATTGATTTCCAAGAAAGTAAAAACCATGAATATACATGATTTATCACTGCCGCATCCATGACATTCATTTTTATTGTGCTGGATGGACGCATCTGATATTTAAAATCAAATTAATCCCAGACAGGTATTTTGATATGTCGAATGATTCACATCAAAACATCAAGATTCAATATCGGATGGTTTGTGTCTGCGTGACCCGGACACTTTGTCGATGCGCCGCCCTTCCAGGTCAAGCACTTGAAAGTGCCACTCCCCCACTTCGACCGTTTGGCCTTTGACCGGCAGTTGGCCCAGCGCGTACATCAGCAAGCCCGCCAAGGTGTTGTAGCGGTTTTTGTCTTCGGCCGGCAACTCTTTGATGTCCAAACGGGCTTTGAGTTCGTTGACGGGCATGATCCCGTCCAGCACCCAACTGCCGTCTTCATTTTGCGTGGCCCAGGCATCGGTTTGGGTCTCTGACTTGAGCTCACCGGTGATGGCCTCCAGCAAATCCAGCGGCGTCAACAGGCCCTGAACTTCTCCGTATTCATCCACCACAAACAGCATGCGGCTGGACTGGTCGCGCATTTGCTCGAGCAACTCCATGCCGGTCAGTGTTTCGGGCACAAAGTGGGCGGTTTGGGCGTGGTTTTCCAGGGAACGCTCGTCGTTGTGGGGCAGCGCCAGCAGGTGGGACAAACTGATGACGCCCATGATGTGGCCCAGACCGTCTCGGCAAACCGGGTACCAAGAGTGGTTGCCTTCGCCGCGCATCTGGTTGATGCGGTCCATGGCTTCCTGGGGCGTGAGGCTGGCTTCGAGCCATTGGATGTCGCTGCGCGGCGTCATCATGGAGGTGAGGGCGCGGTCGTCCAGGTGAAACACATTGCGCACCATTTGGTGCTCGTGTTCTTCGATGAGGCCTGCATCCACCCCTTCGACCAAGCTGGCGGTGATTTCTTCTTCCGTCACGGCGCGGCTGCCGGAGCTGTCAATGCGCATGAGTTTGAGCATGCCTTGCGTCGACAGCGACAGCAATTTGACAAACGGCCCAGCCGCTTTGGCCAGACCCGCCATGGGGCGAGCCACAAGGCGAGCGACGGCCTCGGGGTAGAGCTGGCCAATCCGCTTGGGCACCAGTTCGCCAAAGATGATGGTGGTGAAGGTGATGATGGTGACCACGATGGCCGTGGCCGTGATGGCGGCGACGGGCTCTGTGAGGCCCAACTGCACCAGTTGCAAAGCCAGACCAGCACTGAAGGCGGCCTCTCCCACGATGCCGTTGAGCACCCCAATCGACGTGATGCCCACCTGCACGGTGGACAAAAATTGGGTGGGTTCTTCCAGCAACTTCAGCGCTGCGGTGGCGCCTTTGTCACCGGCTTCGTCCATGGCGGCCAGGCGGGCTTTGCGGCTGGAGGCCAGCGCCAGCTCGGACATGGCGAACACCCCGTTGAGCAGGGTGAGAAAAACAATCAGTAAAAAGTCCATAAACCCCATTGTGCCAAGAGTGGCCACGGCCACCCGCTGCTGCGCATTTGCCAAGGGCATTGGGCATGGACGTTCAGGGTGCTGGATTTGGGACAATGGCCCCCAAGAGGTGCTTATGGCTGTTTATTGGGTCGGTGATGTGCAGGGCTGCGATGCGCCTTTGGGACGCTTGTTGGAGCGGGTTGATTTTTCGGCCAGTCGCGACACGCTGGTGGTGCTGGGCGATTTGGTGAACCGGGGCCCGGCGTCGGCGCCCGTGCTGCGGCGCTTGATGGCGATGGGCAACGCCGTGCAGTGCGTGCTGGGCAACCACGATTTGCACCTGCTGGCCGTGGCGGCCGGGGCCGGACGGCTCAAACCGATGGACACGCTGGACGGCATCTTGCAGGCGGTGGACCGCCCTGCCCTGCTGGACTGGCTGCGCCACCAACGCATGGCGATTTGGGGCCACGGCGTGCTGTCGGTGCATGCCGGTGTGTTGCCGTCTTGGACTCTGGATCAGACCTTGGCCTTGGCCGCCGAGGTGGAGTCGTTGTTGCGCGGGCCCGATTTGAGCGATTTTTTGCACCAGATGTATGGCAACGCGCCTGCGGCCTGGCAAGAGGATTTGGTGGGTGTGGACCGTTTGCGGGTGGTGGTGAACGCCTTGACGCGTTTGCGCTTTTGCTCGGCGCAGGGGGTCATGGAGTTCGCTGCCAAAGAAGGGGCCGATGCGGCTCCGGCCGGTTTCATGCCGTGGTTTGATGTGCCGGGCAGACAGACCGCCGATGTGACCGTGGCTTTTGGCCATTGGTCGACCTTGGGCCAGCTGCCACGCCATGACGTGTGGGCCATGGACAGCGGCTGCGTGTGGGGAGGCTGCTTGAGCGCCATGCGGCTCGATGCCAAGGGCCAGCGCGAGATGATTCAGGTGAAGTGCGAGCAGGCGCAAAAACCGGGCTGAGTAACAAATTCAGTCATAAGTGGGCTCTGCCCCCCTAATAACGTCCTGATGAATTCTGTAGGAGGCAGCCCCTGCTGCCGAATGTTGGCGCATGTTGGCGAAGGCTCAACTAAAAATGGGGTCTGACCCCAATTAAACCCCTGAAGAATTCTGTGGGAGGCAGCCCCTGCTGCCGCATGTTTGCGCATGTTTGCGGATGTTGGCGCAGCCTCAACCACCCGGCTTGAGCAAGACCACCAGCGCACCGGCGCCGCCCTCTGTGGCTTTGGCCTGAACAAAGGCCATGACCTGGTTCTTTTGAATCAACCAACTGTGGACTTTGGGCTTGAGGACCGACGTTTTGCCGGGCGAGCCCAGGCCTTTGCCGTGCACCACGCGCAGGCAGCGCAGGCCTTGTTTATGGGCAATGCGGATGAATTCGGCCAGCGCCACACGGGCCTCTTCGGTGCGCAGGCCGTGCAAATCGATCTCACGCTGGATGGACCAGCCGCCTTTTCGGAGTTTTTGGGTCACATCGATCCCGATGCCTGGGCGCCTGAAACTCAAGGCATCGTCGGTGTCGAGCAAGGAGCTCACGTCAAACCCGTCGCTGAGTGCATCGCGCAACACGGCCTCTTCGTCTTTTTGACGTTGGGCCGCCACGGGGGCCGGTGCTGGGGGCGTGAGGCTGGCTTGGTCGTTGGAAGGCATGCGCTTGACCACACCCACGGCACGCGCAAACAGGTTGGCTTCGGCCTCTTTCTGGCGGGCTGCAGCGGTGCGCGCAGCCTCGGCCGCTTGCGCTTTTTCATGCGCATCGGCGAGTTTCTTTTTGACCTGTTTCAGGTCTTGCAGGGTGTTGATTTTCACGGGCTGACTGTGCCACAAATGCGTGGCCGGTGATGTGGCTGCTCACCATAGTCACCTGCAGGCCCGGCATTTTGTGGGAGAAGAGATCGAAGTTTTGTAGGAGAAGGGATCGTTGTCTTTGTGGGAGCGAGCCCCTGCTCGCGAATGGCCCTGCAGACCACCACGCGCCTTCGGCCGCAGGGGCGGCCTCCCACGGGGGACGCGGCATTGGTGTCTTTGTGGGAGCGAGCCCCTGCTCGCGAATGGCCTTACAGACCACCCAGCACCTTCGGCCGCAGGGGCGGCCTCCCACAGGGGACGCGGCATCGGTGTCATGGTGGGAGCGAGCCCCTGCTCGCGAATGGCCTTGCGGACCACCACGCGCCTTCGGCCGCAGGGGCGGCCTCCCACGGGGGATGCGGCGTCGGTGCTACAGGGGACGCGGCATCGGTGTCTTTGTGGGAGCGAGCCCCTGCTCGCGAATGACTTCGCGAATGAATGCCGGAGTCACTGCATTCCTTCGGCCGCAGGAGCCGCCTCCTGCACACAGGTCACTGGCCGCGGTTGCGCATCCAGTCGGCGGTTTTGAAGAAGCTGGCGTTCAAGCGTTCGCGCAGCAGCGGGTCGACCTGGGTTTCCTGCATGGCTTGGTCCATGCAAGCGAGCCACTGGTCACGTTCTTGCACGCCAATCGAAAACGGCATGTGGCGCATGCGCAGACGTGGGTGACCAAAACGTTCGGTGTAGTGCTCTGGCCCACCCAACCAGCCACACAAAAACCAAAACAATTTCTCCCTCGCGTCTTGCAAGGTGCTGCCGTGCGCGGCGCGCAATTCCTGGTAGCCGGGCTCGATGTCCATCAGGTCGTAAAAGCGCTCGGCCAGCGCCTTGACGCGTGCCTCGCCCCCCATCCATTCAAACGGGGTGTCAAAAGGGGGTTTGTCTTCGATGGGCATGGTTTGTATTTTGCCGCAAGCCGTGGTCATGGCTTTGTGTGGGAGCGAGCCCCTGCTCGCGAATGACCTAGCAGGCCACCAAGCACCTTCGGCCGCAGGGGCGGCCTCCTACAGGGGAAGCGACGTCGGTGCCTTTGTGGGAGCGAGCCCCTGCTCGCGAATGGCCTTGCAGTCCACCAAGCACCTTCGGCCGCAGGGGCGGCCTCCTACAGGGGATGCGGCGTCGTTGTCTTTGGAAAATTGGGATCTGACCCCAATTCAACCTGCCCCCCATTCAACCATTTCAACTACTCGGTGGATTGACGCAGCGTCTGCATGACCGGTTGGCGCAAAACGCCCGACAGGCTGAGGCTGCCAGCGGCCCAGGCCAGCAAAGCGCCCAAAGCACCACCCGCCAAAGGCGCCCACAGCGGGGGCTGCCAGGCAAATTCGAAAGCGAACCGGGCCAGTGCCCAGCCTACCGCCAAGGCCATGCTGCTGGCCATGAAGCCGGCCAGCCAGCCCAGCCCCAACAGCTCGGTGCGCTGCACCTGGGCCAGCAAGGCGCGCCCGGCCCCGAGCGCCCGCATGATGGCGTATTCGCGCTCCCGCTCTTGCCGGCTGGCCCCCACGGCGGCCAAAAGCACCACCAGGCCTGCGGCCAATGTGAAGGCGAACAAATACTCCACCGCCCGCATCACTTGGTCCATGACCCGTTGAACCTGTGCCAGTGTGCTGCGCATGTCCACACTGGTGATGTTGGGGAACTGGTTGACCAACGCGTTGTCAAAGCCTGCAGCGCTTTGCGGCGAGCGAAAGGCCGCCATGTAGGTCATGGGCAGGTCGGGCATTTGCGAGACGGGGAACATCATGAAAAAGTTGGCACGCATGGAGGTCCAGTCCACTTTGCGCAGGCTGGTGATGCGGGCTTCGCGCGTCTGGCCTGCGATGTCGAAACGCAGTTGGTCCCCCAACTTAAGGCCCAGTGTGTCGGCGATGCCTTGTTCCACACTCAGGCCATCGGTTTCTTCGGGCACCCAACGACCTGCGGTCAGGGGGTTGTGGGCAGGCAAAGTGGCCGAATGCGAGAGGTTGATCTCGCGGTCAATCAACCTTTTGGCGCGGTCGGCTTCGAAGTCAATGGGGCTGACTTCACGCCCATTGATGGCCACCAAACGCCCCCGAATCATGGGAAACCAATCCGGCGACTGCACCCCGGCTTTGTCCAGACTGGCCAAGAAATCGCTGGCTTGCTCGGGCTGCACGTTGATGACAAAACGGTCTGGCGCATGGGCCGGCGTGGCCTGACGCCAGCTGGCGATCAGGTCCGTGCGCAGCAGCACCAACAGGGCCAAGGCCAACAAGCCCACCGACAAGGCGCTCACCTGCACCACCGCAAACACCGGGCGCGCTGCCACCTGGCGGGTGGCCAAACGCAACCAAGGTGGGGCCTGCTCGTCGGGCAGCGTTCGGCGCAGCAGCCAAAGGGCCGCGGCGGCAAGACCCGCGAACACCAACAAAGCGACGCCAAACCCACCCACGGTGATCAGGCCCAAAGTCAGGTTGCGGCTGACCATGAGCAGCGTCAAGGCAAAACCCAGCAAACCCATGGCCAACACCAAGCCCGAGCGCACTTGCAGGCTGCCCAGGTCACGGCGGATCACGCGCAGAGGCGGCACCTGCGCCAACTGCAGCACAGGGGGCAAGCCAAAAGCGACCAGCAGGGTCAGGCCCATGCCCATGCCCATCAGGGCCGGTTGCAAGCTGGCTGCGGGCAATTGCGCATCCACCAAGCCGGCGAGCAACAGCACAAAACCCAGGTGCACGGCATAACCCACCCACACGCCCAATGCACTGGCCAACAAGCCAGCACCCAAAAATTCCAAACCGTAACTCAGGGTCAAGGTGCGCTGGCTTTGGCCCAAGACGCGCAGCAGGGCACAGGCATCGAGCTGCCGCTGCGCAAAGCTGCGGGCCGCTAAGGCCACGGCCACGGCGCACAGCAAGGCGGCCAGCAGGGCCACCAAATTCAGGAACTGCGATGCGCGGTCCAGCGTCTGGCGCATTTCAGGGCGGCCACTGTCCAGCGACTCGATCTGCACACCCCGCACATGGGCCAACTCAACTTCGGGCTTGGCCCAGCGCACAAAGCGTTCGGCGGCTGCGGCATCACCGGCCACCGCCATGCGCCAAGTCACGCGGCTGGCGGGTTGAACCAATCCGGTCGACGCCAAATCGGCCGCATTCATCATGACGCGTGGCGCAAAGGTCATGAAACCTGCGCCCCGGTCGGGTTCGCGCTCGATGATGGCCGAGATGCGCAAACTGCGCTCGCCCAAGCCCAGCAGTTGTCCTGTTTTCAAGCCCAAGTTGTCCAGCAGTGCCGGGTCCACCCACACTTCGCCCGCGGGGGGAATGGTGGGTGCCACGCCCGAAGCGGGCGGCTGCCCCACATCCGGCAAGACGCGCAATTGGCCGCGCAGCGGGTAACCTGGCGCCACCGCTTTCAGCGCCACCAAGCGGCTCGCCCCGCCCTGCTCAGCCAAGGCGCGCGCCATGGTAGGAAAACTCACATTGGTGTTGGTTTGCAAACCCATGTTTTGGGCCTGCTGCACAAAAGCCAGCGGGGTGCTTTGGTCACTGACGACCACCGCATCGCCGCCCAGCAATTGCCGTGCATCGCGCCACAAACCCGACTGCATGCGGTCAGCCAAAAAACCCACCGCCGTGAGCGCTGCCACCGCCAAAGCCACCGACAACATGAGCAGGCGCAACTCGCCTGCCCGCAAATCACGCCACAAATTGCGCCCACCCAGCCTCAGGCCATGCATCCAACCTTGTTTGTTCATCTCTCAACCTTACCGCACAAGCCATTCACGGCGGTGACAAAGGCATTTTTCTGCGCCCTCAACCCTTCGGCCGCAGGGGCGGCCTCCCACAGGGGACGTGGCCACCGGTGTCTTTGTGGGAGCGAGCCCCTGCTCGCGAAGGGTTATCTGGCTAACTCGAATGACCTTGCAGACCACCAAGCACCTTCGGCCGCAGGGGCGGCCTCCCACGGGGGAAGCGGCAGCGGTGTCTTTGTGGGAGCGAGCCCCTGCTCGCGAAGGGTTAGCTGGCCAACTCGGCTTGCCAGAGCAGGCGCTCGGGGGCGCTGAAGCAGAGGAAGCGCTTGTTGGTGGCTCGGCCAATTGCACACAAGCCCAGGCGTTTGGCGACGTCCAGCCCCATTTGTGTGATGCCGCTGCGTGACACCACCACAGGCACCCCCATTTGCGCGGATTTGATGACCATCTCGCTGGTCAAACGGCCGGTGGTGTAGAACACCTTGTCTTGGCCGTCCACATCGTTCATCCACATCCAGCCGGCGATGGTGTCCACCGCGTTGTGGCGGCCCACGTCCTCGACGAACATGAGCATCTCGTCCCCTTTGAACAAGGCGCAACCGTGCACCGAGCCAGACGATTTGTAGGTGGTTTCTTGCAGGCGAATGGCGTTGACCAAGCCATACAGCTGGCCTTGCGTGATCTGCGCGGGTGGCAAGGCGATCTCGTCGATGTGGGCCATGAGGTCACCAAACACGCTGCCCTGACCGCAGCCGGTGGTCACCACGCGGTCGGCGCTGCGCTCGATCACGATCTGGGCGTTGGCCCGGGTTTTGACCGCCGCCACACCGGGCTCGCCCACTTCGCCTTCGCCTATCGTCCAATCCACGGTGATCGATTCGATCTGATCCACCGAGTCAATCAGGCGCTGGTTACGCAGGAACCCCAGCACCAGCCACTCGGGCTCAGCGCCCAAGGTCATCAGGGTGACCAGTTCTTTTTTGTCCAGGTAAATCGTGAGTGCGCGCTCGGCCGGGATTTGGGTTTCGGAGGTTTCGCCGAACTCATTGCAGACGGAGACATGTCGCGTGAGGGGTGCACGCGCATGGGTGAGGTGGGGCTTGGGCAGGACCGACTCGGCCGCAGGGACATTCATGGCAACAGACATGGCTTGAGCCTAACGTAAAAATCCCCCGCCGTTGCCGACGGGGGATTTGGCGATGACGCGAGTGAAAGGATCAGCCTTTTTTGGCAGGTGCGGCAGCGGGCTTGGCGCCGGCGGGTGCCGCAGCAGGTGCGGCAGGCGCAGCTGCTGTGGTTTCAGCGGGCTTGTAGGCACCCGGGTCGACGCAAGCGGGCGTGGCGGTGGGTGCCGCTTTGCCTTTGCCATTGGTTTTGTAATAGTGCGCAGCCACTTTTTCGCGGGACTTGCACAACTGGAAATCGGCCACTTTGTTGCCGTGCGCTGTTTTGGCAGCAGCTTCGGCTGCTTTGGCTTTGGCTTCGTCGCTCAATGCGGGCAATTTGGCCATGGCACCAAAACTGATGGCCAAGGCAGACAAGACAAGCAGGTATTTTTTCATGGTGTTCTCCTCGCTCAAACCGAAGCCGTTTTAACGGCTGTCGCTGATGTGGTGGACGCAGGCACAGAGCGCTGTGCAGGGATCTTGCCGGACTTGACGTCGTTGTACCAAAGCTCGTGGTGCTCTTTGGCCCAGGTTTCGTCCACATAGCCTTCGCGCATGGCTTTGTAGGCGCCGCGCATGCCGATCGTGCCCATGTAGATGTGACCGATGAACATGGCCATCATGAACAAAGTGGCGACGCCGTGAATCAGGTTGGCGATCTGCATGGTGCCGCGTTCATAAATCAGACCGGGGATGAGTTTGTCCAGCACCAAGCCAGAGCCCACCACGATCAAGCCGAGGAACAACACGCCGCCCCAGAACACCACCTTCTCACCGGCATTGAAGCGGTGCGAAGGCACTTCGGTGCCCGAAAACAGGCCGCCACCTTTGGCCAGCCACACCAGGTCTTCTTTGGAGGGCAGGTTGTCTTTCAGGAAAGTGACAAACACGATCACCAAAGACACAGCGAACAGGGGACCCGCAAAGTTGTGGATGTTCTTCAGCGCAAAAGACAACCAGCCAAACAAGGTGCTGCCTATGATGGGCAGCAAAAAGAACTTGCCGTAGGCCATGACGATGCCTGAAATGGCCAAGGCGACAAAGGCGATGGCATTGGCCCAGTGGGCGGAGCGCTCAAAGGGCGTGAAACGCTCGATCTTGCGACCGGTTTCTTGGCCATGCAGCTCCATGGTGCCTTTGCTGAAATAAAACAAAGCCATGGCGCCCACTGCGATCAGTAACAAAGCCGCGCCATAGGGGATGACGATGTTGTTGCGCACCTGACGCCACGCTTCGCCCGCCGAAGCCAGACGAGAGCCGGGGTATTGCACAAAGGGCTGAATCAGGTTGCCCGCTTCTGGCGCCTCGCTTTTGGGCAGGCTGCTGTAACCGGTCACGCCCTGGCCGACCGCACGCCACATGGGCGCGTTGTTGCCGGGTTGAACTTGGCCACGCTCGGCGTTGGTTTGGTCTTTGTACTTGGCATCGGCGTCAGCACCGGGGGCCAATTGAAAGACATTGGCGCTTTTCACACCCAAGCTGGTTTCAGCTTGGGCCGTGGGCGCGGGCGCAGCCGGTGCTGGCGTTTGGGCCACAACGCCCACCGCCGCCAAGGCCAGCCCTAAAGTCAATAACATGCGGCGCATGAACTTCTCCTTGGCGCTCACTTGGGTGCGCGGACGTGGTCGTTTTGGCCGTAAGTGGCACGGGCCTTGAGGTGGTTGGCCCAGCCGTCTTTGTCACCGGCTTTCCAGCCAGGTTCTGTGAAGTTGGCCACGCCCGTTCCGCTGTAGGCGGGCTTGTCGGTGCGCACGCCTTTGACCTCTTGCGGCTTTTCGCCACAAGCGACCAACAAAACCGCGCTGCCAAGAATGAAAGCTGCTTTCATGTTCAGGCTCCTTGTTTGGCCGTTTGGGCTTGATTGCCATAAGCAGTGCCCCAACCCCAGACTTCAGCGCCCTTGCCACGGCTGATCACGCGGCCACGCAGGATGTCGGTGATGACGTCGCCATCGCCGGCCAGCAAAGCCTTGGTCGAGCACATTTCGGCGCAAGCGGGCAACTTGCCTTCGGCCAAGCGGTTGCGGCCGTATTTCTCAAACTCGGACTGGCTGCCGTGCTCTTCGGGGCCACCGGCGCAGAAGGTGCACTTGTCCATCTTGCCGCGCAGGCCAAAAGTGCCGTTGGACGGGAACTGGGGCGCGCCAAAGGGGCAGGCATAAGAGCAGTAGCCGCAGCCAATGCAAATGTCCTTGTCGTGCAAGACCACGCCTTCTTCGGTTTTGTAGAAGCAGTTGACCGGGCAAACGGCCATGCAAGGTGCGTCCGAGCAGTGCATGCAAGCGACCGAGATCGACTTCTCACCGGGCACGCCGTCGTTCAAAGTGACCACACGGCGGCGGTTCACGCCCCATGGCACCTCGTGCTCGTTCTTGCAAGCGGTCACGCAACCGTTGCATTCGATGCAGCGCTCTGCATCGCAGATAAATTTCATTCGTGCCATCGTGTTCTCCAGGTGCGCTTAGGCTTTTTCGATGTTGCAGACGGTGGTCTTGGTCTCTTGCATCATGGTGACGCTGTCATAACCATAGGTGGTGGCCGTGTTGACGGCCTCGCCGCGCACGATGGGCGCTGCGCCTTTGGGGTAATGCGCCAACATGTCCGCGCCTTGCCAACGGCCCGAGAAGTGGAAGGGCATCCACACGGTGCCGGTGTCCACACGTTCGGTGACCATGGCTTGCACATTCAAGCGTGCGCCCGTGGCACCCAACAACCAGACGCGGTCGCCATCGCGCACGCCACGGTCGGCCGCTGTCTTGGGGTTGATCTCGACATAGGCTTCTTGCTGCAACTCGGCCAACCAAGGGTTGGAGCGGGTTTCTTCGCCGCCGCCTTCGTACTCGACCAAACGGCCCGAGGTCAGGATGAGCGGGTATTTCTCGTGCACTTTGTCCGCGATGTTTTTGTCCTGCACGGTTTTGTACAAGGTGGGCAAACGCCAGAACGCTTTCTTGTCGTCGTGCGTGGGGTACTTGGCCATCATGTCCGGACGGGTGCCGTACAAAGGCTCGCGGTGCTGCGGGATCGGATCGGGGAAGTTCCAGACCACCGCGCGGGCCTTGGCGTTGCCAAAGGGATGGCAGCCGTGCTCTTTCATGAACACGCGGATCATGCCGCCCGAGGAATCGGTCTTCCAGTTTTTGCCCTCGGCCTTGGCTTTTTCAGCCTCGGTCAACTCGTCCCACCAGCCCAGCTTCTTGAGCAGGATGTGGTCGAGTTCGGGGTAGCCGGTGGTGATGTCCGCGCCCATGGAGTGCGATCCGTCTTCGGCCAAGAGGCTCTTGCCTTCGCGCTCCACACCGAAGTTGGCGCGGAAGTTACCGCCGCCGTCCATGACGTGCTTGGAGGTGTCGTACAGGTTGGGCGAGCCGGGGTGCTTGAGTTCGGGCGTGCCGTAGCAAGGCCAGGGCAGACCGAAGTAGTCACCGGTGAAGTCGTAGCCGGTTTCCTTGTCTTTGCCGCCTTTGGCCTTGAGGGTTTTCACATCGAACACGTTCATGTTCTTCATGTGGGCCTTCAGGCGCTCAGGGCTTTGGCCGGTGTAGCCAATGGTCCAGACGCACTTGTTGATCTCGCGCAAGATGTCTTCGGGCATGGGTTCGTCCATGCCGCCGACTTTTTGCATTTTGTAATTTTTGGACAGCTCTTTGGCAAAGCCCAGCTTCTCAGCCAGCTGGTGCATGATCATGTGGTCCGAGCGGCTCTCCCACAAGGGTTCAATGACCTTCTCGCGCCACTGCAAAGAGCGGTTGGAGGCCGTGCACGAACCGCTGGTTTCGAACTGGGTGGCCGCGGGCAACAGGTACACCGCGCGGTTGGGGTTCAAATCTTCGGCCTTGCCGGGCATGGCGGCCATGGCCGCTGTGGCCGACGGGTAGGGATCGACCACCACCAACAAGTCCAGCTTGTCCATGGCGCGCTTCATGTCGAGGCCACGGGTTTGCGAGTTGGGGGCATGGCCCCAATAAAACACACCGCGCAGGTTGCTGTCTTGGTCAATCAGCTCGTTGTTTTCGAGCACACCGTCGATCCAGCGGGACACGGTGATGCCGTTTTTGCCCATCATGGCGGGGCTGGCGAACTGCTTTTTGATCCACTCGAAGTCCACGCCCCAGGTGTTGGCAAAGTGCTTCCAGGAGCCTTCGGCCAAACCGTAGTAACCCGGCAAGGAGTCTGGGTTGGGGCCCACGTCGGTGGCGCCTTGCACGTTGTCGTGACCACGGAAAATGTTGGTGCCGCCGCCGGTCTTGCCCACGTTGCCCAAGGCCAGTTGCAAGATGCAAGATGCGCGCACGATGGCGTTGCCGATGGTGTGCTGGGTCTGGCCCATGCACCAGACGATGGTGCCGGGGTTGTTCTCGTGCAGCATTTTGGCGATCTTGAAGACCTGGTCTTCCTTGACGCCGCAGGCCTCTTCCACCTTGTCGGGGGTCCACTTGGCCAACACTTCGGTCTTGACCGCTTCCATGCCGTAGACGCGGTCGTTGAGGTACTTTTTGTCCTCCCAGCCGTTCTTGAAGATGTGGTACAGCACACCAAACAAGAATGGGATGTCGGTGCCCGAGCGGATGCGCACGTACTCGTCGGCCTTGGCGGCGGTGCGGGTGAAGCGCGGATCGACCACGATCATCTTGCAGCCGTTTTCCTTGGCGTGCAGCATGTGCAGCATCGACACAGGGTGCGCCTCGGCGGCGTTGGAGCCGATGTACAAAGCGACCTTGCTGTTTTGCATGTCGTTGTACGAGTTGGTCATGGCGCCATAACCCCAGGTGTTGGCCACACCGGCCACCGTGGTGGAGTGGCAAATGCGGGCCTGGTGGTCGCAGTTGTTGGTGCCCCAGAAGCTCACGAACTTGCGCAGCAAATAGGCCTGCTCGTTGTTGTGCTTGGACGAGCCGATGTAGTACACGCTGTCCGGGCCGCTGGCTTTTTTCAGCTCCAGCATCTTGGCGCTGATTTCGTTCAAGGCCGTGTCCCAGCTGATGCGCTCGTACTTGCCGTTGACCAGCTTCATGGGGTAGCGCAGGCGGTACTCGCCGTGGCCGTGCTCGCGCAGTGCAGCGCCCTTGGCGCAGTGCGCACCCAGGTTGATGGGCGAATCAAACACGGCTTCTTGGCGCACCCAAACGCCGTTCTCGACCACGGCATCGACCGCGCAACCCACAGAGCAGTGGGTGCAGATGGTGCGTTTGACTTCGACCTTGCCGGCGCCCACGATGGCGGCGCCCGTGGCGGCTTGGGCTTTTTGCACCAAGCTCAGCTGCGATGCAGCCAAGCCCACGCCCACACCCAGACCCGAGCGGCGCAAAAAGCTGCGGCGGTCGAGTGTGGGCAAAGCCTGCGACAAACCACGGCGCAGGCTGTGGATGAAGGGGGACGAGGCAGCACCTGAGGTGCCAGTTTGTTTTTTGGTCAGCAACATGGAGGGCTCCAGTTGGGGGTGAACAGAAATGAGAACGGAATCGGGTTCAGACGCGGGTGGTCTTGTAGTACTGCTGCACGTGCTCGCTCAGGGTGTAGCCGCCGCCGCGTGTGGGCTTGGGCAAGGCGGTGGCCACTGGCGCAGGTTGTTGGACAACACCGGGCAAAACGGCGGTGGCGGCAGCCACCGCGCCAACGGTTGCCGCACCCGAAAAGAGGCTGCGACGCGAGACAGAGGAAGTTTTGGAAGACATCAAAGACTCCTGAAAAAAAGGGCGAGCCGGTGGCTCAGCGGAACTTATGGCCTAGGCAAAAAGTTACATAGGTGATCTTACTGTCTGCCCGGCCGGCTGGGTATGTAAAAACCCTTAGTTGAAATGCATGGTCGTCAAGCAGGTGACAGCCGGCACCCTCGCTGATCGAAAAAAAACGCCCAGGCACACCAGCCGTTTGGGCTTTGTGTGCATGGGCGCACGGTGTTCTTTTTATTTGTAAAGAACTTCAGGCAACCACATGCCGATGGCCGGGAACATGTAGAGCAGCACAATCGCAAAAACCTGGATGGCCATGAAAGGCAGCATGCCTGCAAAGATCTGGTTCAGCGTGACGTGCGGCGGGCTCACACCCTTGAGGTAGAACGCCGCCATGGCCACGGGTGGGCTCAGGAATGCGGTCTGCAGGTTCAAGGCCACCAACAAGCCAAAGAACAGCGGGTCGATGCCGAAGTGCGGCAACAAAGGGATGAAGATCGGCATGAAGATCACGATGATCTCGGTCCACTCCAAAGGCCAGCCCAACAAGAAAATGACGACCTGCGCCAAGATCATGAACTGCACCGGCGTCAGGTCCATGCCCAGCACCCAGCTGTTGATGATCTCTTGACCGCCCAGCAGCGCAAAGGCGGCCGAGAAGATGCTGGAGCCCACAAACAACCAGCACACCATGGCGCTGGTTTTGGCCGTCAGGTACACCGACTCACGAAGCACCACATAGTTGAGCCTGCGGTACGCCGCAGCCAACAGCAAGCCCCCCAAGGAGCCCATGGCCGCCGCTTCGGTCGGGGTGGCCAAGCCAAACACAATGGTGCCCAGCACCGCCAAGATCATGAGGGCCAAGGGGAAGAAGGAACCCAGCAGCATCTTGAAGATTTCAAGCCGCACAAAACTGAAGTACGCGTAGAAGATGGCCAGTGCCACGGCGCAGCTGGCCAAGCCGATCCAGAACGACAGGGGCGCTTCTTGGCGCTCAGCTGCAGGTACCTCAGCAGGGGCTTCAGCGGCGGCTGTCACAACCGCAGGTGCTGGCGTAGCTTCTTGCGATGCTTGTGCAGCGGGTTCGGCCGCAGCGGGCGCTGCTTCTGTTCCAGGCGGCTGTTGTAAGCCCTCTTCTTCGGGCTCGGACAAGCCACTGATGCTCTCGCCTTCCTCTTCGGTGGCAGCCGAGTCAGACAGCTCACCGCCCATGGCCACCACGCCCTCCACCGCCTCGACGGGAAGGGGTGCCGTGACCTTGAAATAAATCGTGCCCATGATGGCTGCGACCGCCAAAGCAGGCAGCAAAGCGATGCCCAGATGGTTGAGCAATTCACGCATGGGCACCGCCGCGTTGCGCTTGCCTTTGATCGCACCGATCAGGCCAGGCAACACAGTGCTGCTGATGTCTTTGGACACCACCTGCGCAAACGCTGGCAAAGGCACGATGCGGTCTTCGGCCGACATGGGGGGGGCCATGTGCGGCTTCCATTTGGCGATGATGATCACGTAGAGCACATACAAAGTGGCCAACATGATGCCGGGGAAGAAAGCACCCGCATACAACTTGACCACCGACACACCCGCCGTCGCGCCATACACGATCAGCATGACCGAAGGCGGAATCAAAATGCCCAAGCAACCGCCCGCGGTGATGGCACCCGCAGACAACTGCACGCTGTAACCTGCGCGCAGCATGGCAGGCAAAGCCAGCAAGCCCATGAGCGTGACGACCGCACCCACGATGCCCGTGGCGGTGGCAAAAATGGCACAGGTCACGATGGTGGCCACGGCCAAGGAGCCTGGCACGCGGGCCATGGCCAGGTGCATGCTCTTGAACAGTTTTTCAATCAGGTTGGCGCGCTCAATGAGGTAACCCATGAACACGAACAAAGGAATGGAGATCAGCACGTCGTTGGACATGACCGAATACGCACGCTGAACCATCAGGTCCAGGGTTTGCTGGACCGCCAAATCGGGGTTTTGACTCTTGTAGGCAATCCACGCGAAGATCATGCCCATGCCCATCAGGGTGAAGGCCGTTGGAAAGCCCAACATGATCGCCACCACCACCAGCGCCAGCATCAACAAGCCCAAATGCCCGTTGGACATCTCGGCAGGCGCAGGCAGCAAAACAAAGGCCGCCAACACGACCATGGCCATGATGGTCAGGCCAAACCAGACTTCTTTTTTCATTTTTGTGTTCCCTTGGCAGTCACCAGCTCGCCCAATTTAGCGATGTCTTCGTCTTTGACGTTGACCATTTCTTTGAGTTTCTCGACGTCGACCTCGTCCACGTCATCGCCCCGCTTGGGCCACTCGCCTTGCTTGATGCAGACAATGCAGCGCACGATTTCAACCAGGCCCTGCGCCAGCAAGAATGCCCCCGCAATCGGCAAGATGGTTTTGAAGGGGTACACCGGTGGACCGTTGGCCGTGATGTTGGAGTGCTCGTTGATGGCCCAGGACTCGGCGGCAAATCCATACCCTGCGTAAGCCAAAGCAACGACCCCTGGGATGAAAAACAAAATGTAGAGAATCAAATCCAACCAGGCTTGCAAGCGAGGCGGAAAGAAGCCGTACAAGACGTCACCGCGCACGTGGCCGTTCTTGGACAAGGTGTACGCACCCGCCATCATGAACAAGGAGCCGTACATCATGCTCATCACGTCAAAAGCCCATGGATGCGGGTTGTCCAGCGCATAACGCGAAAAGACCTCCCAAGAGATCAGCAGGGTCAACGCCACGATCAGCCAGGAAAAAAACTGGCCAATCCAGGTGCTGATTTTGTCGATGAAGAGCAACAGGTTTTGCATAAGGGGTCACATAAGTAAATCAGCCATCCGGTAGTGCCGGATGGCTGATGGGTTGGCTCAGATCAAATAATCAGGCCTTTTTGGCGCCGAAGAAATGGTTCACAGCCATGCGACGGCTGATGTTGGTGTCCTGGTCCCATTTCACAGCACGGGCTGCGAAGGCCTTTTGAGAAGCGACGATTTCCTTGAACAAGGGGTTTTCGGCGGATTTCTTTTCGACGATTTCAGTCCAGATTTTCAGCTGGTCTTGCAAGATCGCATCCGGTGTTTTGTAGAACTTGACTTTGTCTTTGGTCTGCAACTCGATGTAGTCTTTGGAGTAGCGGTCGATGGCTTTCCAAGACATGTCGGCAGAAGCGGCCTCTGTCGCACCGGCAATGACCGCCTTCAACTTGGCTGGCAAAGCGTCGTACTTGGTCTTGTTGAACATGATCTCGAAAGTCTCGGCGCTCTGGTGGTAGCTTTGCAGCATGCAGACCTTGGAGACATCGGGGAAGCCCAAAATGCGGTCAGACGTCGCGTTGTTGAACTCGGCGCCGTCCAGCAAGCCACGGTCCATCGCAGGAACGATCTCGCCGCCTGGCAAAGCGTTCACAGCAGCGCCCATGGCGGTGAACAGGTCAATGGCCAAACCGTTGGTGCGGAACTTCAAGCCTTTGAAGTCAGACGACTTGGTGATCGGCTTTTTGAACCAACCCAAAGGCTGGGTAGACATGGGACCGTACAGGAAAGATTGAACGTTGCCGCCAATGGAGGCGTACAACTTGGCCAACAACTCGGCGCCGCCGCCGTACTTGTGCCAAGACAAAATCATGTTGGCGTCCATGCCGAAAGCAGGACCCGAGTTCCACAAGGCCAAAGCGTTTTGCTTGCCGTAGTGGTAGCCCAACACGCCGTGACCGCCGTCCAAAGTGCCTTTGGAAACCGCTTCGAGCAAACCAAAGGCAGGCACCACGGCGCCAGCAGGCAGCACTTCGATCTTCAGATCGCCACCGGTCATGTCGTTGACCTTCTTGGCGTAGTCCAAGGCGTACTCGTGGAAGATGTCCTTGGCGGGCCAAGTGCTCTGCCAGCGCATGCTGATCGGGCCGGATTGGGCCTTGGCGATCATGGGGGCAGAGATGGCACCTGCGGCGACAGCGGCGCCCTTCAGGAGGTTGCGACGGCGTGGGGTTTGGGCTTCGGTCAAAGGAGTCTCCAGTGGTTATAAAACTTCTAAGCGTAAAAAGTTACCGCTCGGTTACGATTATGAGAGTTCTGGCGCGCCAGCCGCTAGGTGAAAACCCGAACCTGTTTGGCGATTTTTTTCACACCCGGTCAGAAAAATTTTCAAACCACCAAATCGAAGCCCTGCGACTCCACGCTGATGAAGGCTTCGGTGAATGCCGCCACCCGGGCATAAAAGACGGCACGTGGCTGCGTTTGCAACACTTGGCACAGCGCGGGCAGCCAAGATTGGACGTGTTGGGTGAAAAACGCCTGCTGGCGGGTCAGGTTCGACACCGCCACATCGTCGCCCGCGATCAGAAAGCGCATGACCTCGAACACATAAGCCACATGGTCTTCGGTTTCTGACATGCCTTCGCTTTTGCCCAGGCCCAGCTCGGCCAAATCGTCGCGCAGACGCACCAAGGGCTTTTCGTTCAAAAAACCACTGAGGTAGTGCGAGCCAAACAAATACACCTCGGGCTTGCCCACACCGCCAAACAGGCTGTTGTATTCGGCGGCGATTTGGGCCTGGTCCAAACTGCGGGCGCTGGCCACCAGCTCGCGCCAAGGCTCTTCCAAAAAGCCACCGGCATCGGGCGCTTCGGTCACCGCCACCTGCAATTGGCCCAACAGTTCCGCACTGGGTGCGGCGTAATACAGCTGGGACAACAAACCGTAGATTTCGGCGCGGGCTGTTTCTTCGTCCAGCGCATGGCTGCTGGCGGATGGATTCAGGTCTTGGCTCATGGCAGGTGCTTATTCGGGTTGGGAAGGGTTGAGACCAGAAACACGCGTCTGGTTCTCGTCCGTGAACATGTCCACCACACGGCAGTCGCCGCACATTTTCAGGCGCTCCAGCGCCGCGCCCTGGAACATGCTGTGCCCTGCCAAGCGGCCCAGCATGGCTTCGATGCCCTTGAGCGTGCCGAAGGGTTTGCTGCAGCGGATGCAGGCGTAAGGGGGGCTGCCATGCAAAACACGGACCTGGGTGCGCTCTGGCAACAAGGACAGCCGGGGCTGCAGGGTGATCGCGTTTTCAGGGCAGGTCTTGGCGCACAGGCCGCACTGGACGCAATTTTTCTCGACAAAACGGATTTCGGGCTGAAGCGGGTTGTCTTGCAAAGCCGAAGAAGGGCATGCGCCCACGCAGCTGATGCACAGCGTGCACTTGCTGCCATCGACCACGATGGTGCCCAGAGGCGATCCAGCGGCCGGCAAATCGAGCGCTTGGGGGCGGCTGGCCTCGTCGAGAGCCATCACCGGTGACTGGGCCATCAGGTGGTCGATCACCAGCTCCAGGTTGCTGCGCTTTTCGGCTTGCACCGCGTGGCGTGCCGCGATGGCTGGGCCTGCGGGCAGGCTGGCAGCTTTGAGGCTGCGGGCGCACAAGCGTTGCAGGTCTGCGTCCAAAGACGATGCCGTTTTGGCTTCCAGCAATTGGAAATGCACGCCGGTGTAGCCCAGGCCATTGAGCAGGCTTTGGGCCACGGCCATTTGTTCCATGAGCGCGGCGCGGTATGGCGGCGCTTCTTCGTGGGTGAGCAGCACCATGACCTGGCGGGCGCCGTAGGCCACGGCCGACAGCCACAGCTCCATGCCCACACTGGCGGTGTGCCACAGCGCCACAGGCATCACGCGGGCCGGCACGCCTTGCATGACGCCCAGCTGCGCGCCCCGGCCCAGCTCGTCGACCAGGGCTTGGCCTTTGTCTTGGCTGTGCAGCAGCAGCGCGGCGTCGCGCCCACCAGCGGCTTGGTAGGCCGAAAGCAACGCACGGATCTTGGCGCCCTGCTCTGCCGGGCGGGGGTAGGCGTAGGTGAGGGCCCCCGTGGGGCAAGCCGTGGTGCAGGCGCCGCAGCCCACGCACAGGTTGGGGTTGACCACAATTTGCTGGCGGCTTTTGTCCGAGCGCACGGCCTCCGCGGAGCAGATCTCGATACAGGCGTTGCAGCCCACTTGCTCGTTGCGGCTGTGGGCGCAGAGCTTTTGCTTGTAGGCAAAAAAGCGGGGCTTTTCAAACTCGCCCACCAACTCGCGCACCTTCAGCAGCGTTTGCAGGTCTTGCCCGTCCCAGCGGAAGTAACCCTGCGGCAAGGCGTGCGAGGTGAATGTGGGCGAGGCTTTGTCGCCGCGCAAATCCAGCACCACATCGAAGCGCTCGGTTTGCGGACGGGCGTCGCGGCTGAAATCGATGGCGCCCGCAGCTTCGCAGACCTTGACGCAGTCGCGGTGCGAGGTGCAGCGTGACAGGTCCACCTGGTAATCGAGCCCAATGGCCTGCTCGGGGCAGGCGGCCACGCAGGCGTTGCAGCGCGTGCACAGGTCGAGGTCGATCGGGTTGCTGGCGTCCCACGACACCTCAAAAGCACCCAACCAGCCCTTGAGGCCTTGCAAACGACCCGCCACCACCGGAAAGCGCCGCTCTTGACTCCCCCCGGCGTTGCCGGCGCCTTGGGCAAAAATCGTGACCTGCATCGCGTCGGCCAAAAGAGCAGCGGCGCGTTCGGCGGCGTCGATGGCCCCGATGATGAGCACACGGCCTTCGCTTTTGTAGGTGACGGTGGGTACCGGCTCGGGCTCGGGCAGGCGGGCGGCGGCCAACAAAGCGGCGATCTTGGGTGTGGCGTGCTCGGCTTCGTGGGCCCAGCCACCGGTTTCGCGGATGTTGACAAAACGAATCGGCGAAATCGCGCCTTCGGTTTGCTCGGCCAACTCCGAGAACAGACGTTTTTCCTGGGTGCAGGCCACGGTCACGGTCTCGCCGGTTTTCACGGCTTTTTGGAATTGCCCCGCCTCGCGGCGGCACAAGGTGGTGTGCAGGGTCAGGTCTTCACCCAGTGCTTGGCCCAAGGCTTGGGCTTGCAGGGGCATCGTTTGGTTGCAATTGCAAATCAGGGTCGTCATGTTCTGTCAATTCGGAGACGGGCAGCGCGGGTGGCGGCTGCAGGGTCGGTGCGGGGGCGTTAAGAGATTGCGGGGACTGTGCCACAAGTGGCGCGCCTTCTGCCAAGTCCGGGTCTTTGGGCGTGAACAAACCCAACAATTGGGCCCCCACCATCTTCTCGAGCATGCCAGCGGGCAAAGGGTCTGGGGTGTTGTAGTCGCCAATGTAGATGTCCAAGCCGTCCATCACATTGAAGTGGGGGTCGGTGAACAATTTCTTCATGGCCGCGTTGCGCACCTCGCCGGGCACGCCTTGGCGCATGAAACTTTGAAATTCAGAGGCGGGGGTCAGGTTCTCCACATCGGCCATGGTCGGCAGCGGCGGTTGAGGCGGTTGAGGCGCTGCCTCGGCCAAGTTGTCCTGCTGCGAAGCCGCGACCTGCGAGGCACCGGCAGGACCGGTGGCCCCATGCCCGGGCGGTGCGACCGAGGGGGCGGCTGGGGCTGGGCTGGGCTCTGTCGTCTCCAGGCCTTGCTTGCGCCTTGACCAGCGGCTGAAAAAATTCTCACTCATGGCGCAGGCCTTGCGCCCTTGCGCTTGCTGTCGGTGCTGACCGACACAGGCTGCCCAAAGCGATCGGTCAAGCGCTGAAAACTCTGGGGACGCTGGCGTTTTTTCTCTTCGGGCACAAAGTGCTGCTCTGCAAAGGCCTTCATCCAGTCCACCACCTCTGCCGCAACCGGCATGGTTTCCACGGTTTCCTGGGCATCGAGCCACCGGCCGGCATCGTGGTAGCTCAGGCTCACCGCTTGTGGGACAGCCACAGGCTCACCACCGTCTTCAGCATCGATCAAGCGCCACATCACAAAGTAACACGGCGTGGGTGAGGTGGCATTGAGCCAATAGCCTTCGGCGTCATCTTGAAAAAGGGCCACGGTCCAGCTGGGGTAAAGCCACAGGGTTTCGTGCTCAGTTTGGCGCAAACAACGGGGCTGCGCACCGAAACCGGTTTCCTGGGGCACGACATCCGCGAGCACCCAGCGCCAGGTCTGCCAACGCGACATGGGCCCTTGCACCGGCTCGCGGCGCATGAGCACCGCAACGTCAAATTGGGGTCGGGCAGTGGGAGGGGGCGGCGAAGTCATGCGCCGCATTATGCGGTGATCGCAGAGGCCACTCGCACGGCACAGTATTTGAATTCCGGGATCTTGCCAAAGGGATCGAGGGCGGCGTTGGTCAACACGTTGGCGGCCGCCTCGACATAGGCAAAGGGCATGAACACCGTCCCCAAGGGGGTGCCGCTGTCTTGGCGCAAGACCAGCTCGACGTGGCCACGGCGCGAGACCACTTGGATGCGTTGACCCGCCTGCAGGCCCAAGCGCGCCATGTCGGACGGGTGCATGGACGCGGTGGCCGCGGGCTCCAGCGCGTCGAGCACGGTGGCGCGGCGCGTCATGCTGCCGGTGTGCCAATGCTCCAATTGCCGCCCGGTGATGAGCACCATGGGGTACTCGGCATCGGGCTGCTCGTTGGCCGGGATCAGCCCCGCCGTGACCAAACGCACACGGCCATCTTGGGTCGGGAATTGGTCGTGGAAAACGATGGGCTGGCCCGGGTCGTCGGCGCTCACACACGGGTAAGTGACCGAGCCCGCATTCAGGCGCGCCCAGTCGATGCCGCCAATGGCCGGGGCCATGGCCTGGCGCATTTCTTCGTACACCTGAGCGACACCGTCATGCTCGCCTGCATAGGACCAGTCGAGGCCCATGCGCTCGGCCATCTGCTGGATGATCCACAGATCGGGTTTCGCATCGCCCGGCGGCAAGACCGCTTGGCGGCCCATCTGAACCGTGCGGTCGGTGTTGCTGACGGTGCCGGTTTTTTCGGGCCAAGCGCTGGCGGGCAGCACCACATCGGCCAGCCAGGCGGTTTCGGTCAAAAAGATGTCTTGCACCACCAAGTGCTGAAGGCTGGCCAACGCGTGGCGGGCGTGGTGCAGGTCCGGGTCGCTCATGGCCGGGTTCTCGCCCATGACGTACATGCCGCGCACCTTGTGCGGGTCGCTGTCGGGTGCGAGCGCCTTGTGCATGATCTCGACCACGGTGTAACCGGGCTGGTCATCCAAGGGGGTGCCCCAGAATTTCTCAAACCAGTCGTGCGCAGACTTGTCGCTCACGCGCTGGTAGTTGGGGTACATCATCGGGATCAGGCCCGCGTCGCTCGCGCCCTGCACATTGTTCTGGCCGCGCAGCGGGTGCAAGCCCGTGCCGGGACGGCCGATTTGACCCGTGATGCTGGCCAGCGCGATCAGGCAGCGCACGTTGTCGGTGCCGTGCACATGCTGGCTCACGCCCATGCCCCACAAAATCATGGCGGCTTGGGCGCCGGCATAGGCCCGCGCCACTTCGCGGATGCTGTCAGCGGGGATGCCGCAGATCGCGCTCATGGCCTCGGGCGTGTAGTCGCGCACATGGGCCTTGAGTTCGGCCACGTTGTCGGCACGTTCCCGCAAGAAGGTTTCGTCGCACAGGTTCTCGGTCACGATGACGTGCAGCATGGCGTTGAGCAGCGCCACATCGCTGTCGGCCTTGAACTGCAAAGTGCGCCAGGCGTGACGCCCGATGTCGGTGATGCGCGGGTCCATCAGCACGATGCGTGTGCCGCGCTGGGCGGCGTTCTTCATCCAGGTGGCGGCCACCGGGTGGTTGGCCGTGGGGTTGGAGCCGATGACGATGATGAGGTCGGCATGCGCCACATCGCGCACCGGGTTGCTCACCGCACCCGAGCCCACACCTTCGAGCAAGGCCGCCACGCTGGAGGCGTGGCACAGGCGCGTGCAGTGGTCCACGTTGTTGCTGCCAAAACCGGTGCGCACCAGCTTCTGGAACAAATACGCTTCCTCGTTGCTGCCTTTGGCCGAGCCAAAACCGGCGAGCGATTTGGGGCCGTGTTGTTGACGCAGCGTGTTGAGCGGCAGGGTGGCCAGATCCAGTGCTTCTTCCCAAGTGGCTTCGCGGAAAACGTCGCGCCAGTCGCTGTGGCCCTCCAGCAGTGCGACGTCCTTGACCACGCCCGCCTTGCGGATCAGCGGCCGGGTGATGCGGTCCGGGCTGTGGATGTAGTCCATGCCAAAACGGCCCTTGACGCACAAGCGCCCTTGGTTGGCCGGGCCTTCGCGGCCTTGGACGCTGATGATCTTTTCGTCTTTGACCTGGTAAGTGACCAGACAACCGACACCGCAAAACGGGCAGACGGAATCGATTTCGCGGTCCACCTTCTGCGGGCCCATGTGGCTCTTGGGCATGAGCGCGCCTGTGGGGCAGGCCTGCACGCATTCGCCACAGCCCACACACGAGCTGCCTCCCATCGGGTCGGCCAGGTCAAACACCACTTGGGTGTGTGCACCCCGAAAAGCCAGACCGATCACGTCGTTGACCTGCAGGTCGCGGCAAGCGCGTTCGCAGCGGTTGCATTGGATGCAGGCGTCCAGGTTCACCGCCATGGCCGGGTGCGACAGGTCGGCGGGCACGGCCTCACGCTTGATCGCAGCCAGCGCCGGGCGAACCTGCACCCCGAGGTGTTCGGCCCATTGGCTCAGCTCACCGTGCGGGGCCTCAGCCCTGTCGTCCAGCCACTTGTGGCCCTGCTCGGGCAGGTCGGCCAGCAGCATCTCGAGCACCATCTTCTGGCTTTTGAGCGCGCGTTCGCTGTGGGTCTGCACCTGCATGCCGGGCGTGGCGCTGCGGCAGCAACTGGGGGCCAAGGTGCGTTCACCGGCCACCTCCACCACACAGGCGCGGCAGTTGCCATCAGGCGCCAAGCCTTCCTTGTGGCACAGGTGCGGGATGGCAATGCCCAATTCTTGGGCGATGTTGAAAATGCTTTTCCCCGCCGGCGCTTCAACGCTTTGGCCATTGAGGGTGAATTGAACCGTGCTCATGCCCTGCCCTTCCCTGTGCGCCCAAGTCCCTGTGAGAGGCTGCCCTTGCGGCCGAATGCTTCAGGCTTTTGTGGGAGGCCGCCCCTGCGGCCGAATGCTTCAGGCTTTTGTGGGAGGCCGCCCCTGCGGCCGAATGTTTCAGGGGCTTGTGCCCACAGGCCATCGGGCTTCATCATGCGGCACCTACTTCGTGCGGGAAGTAGTCCAGCACACACCGAATGGGGTTCGGTGCGGCCTGACCCAAGCCGCAAATCGACGCATCGCCCATGACCTGCGCCAAGTCTTTGAGCGTATCGGCATCCCACACCCGGGCGGTCATCAGTTGCGCCGCTTTGTCGGTGCCCACGCGGCAAGGCGTGCACTGGCCGCAGCTCTCGTGCGCAAAAAAGCGCATCACATTCAGGGCGGCTTCGCGGGCGCTGTCGTGTTGGCTCAGCACCATCACGGCGGCCGAGCCGATGAAGCAGCCATGTGGCTGCAGGGTGTCAAAGTCCAGCGGCACATCGGCCAAGCGGGCCGGCAAGATGCCGCCGCTGGCACCGCCGGGCAAATAGGCGTAGAGCGTGTGTCCCTCGGCCATGCCGCCGCAGTATTCATCCACCAGTTCGCGCAGGGTGATGCCTGCGGGTGCAAGCTTGACGCCCGGGTGCTTCACGCGCCCGCTCACGCTGAAGCGGCGCAGGCCCTGGCGGCCGTGGCGGCCCTGCGATGCGAAGCTGTCTGCGCCCTGTTCCAGCAGTTCGCGGATCCAGTACAGGGTCTCAAAGTTGTGTTCCAGCGTGGGGCGGCCAAACAGACCGACTTCGGCGATGTAGGGCGGGCGCAGGCGGGGTTCGCCGCGCTTGCCCTCGATGCTCTCGATCATGGCCGACTCTTCGCCGCAGATGTAGGCGCCTGCACCGCGGCGCAGTTCGATGCGCGGCAAGGCACAGGGCGGATTCGCCTGCAGATCGGCCAGCGCCTGCGTGAGCAGCACACGCGCTTCGTGGTATTCGTCACGCAGGTAGATGTAGACCGCCTCGCAGCCCACCACGCTGGCCGCGATCAGCACGCCCTCCAGAAAGCGGTGAGGGTCGGCTTCCAGACCCGTGCGGTCTTTGAAGGTGCCGGGCTCGCCCTCGTCGATGTTCACCGCCATCAGGCGCGGGGCTGGCTGCTGGCGCACGATGCGCCATTTGCGCCCCGCAGGGAACCCCGCACCGCCCAAGCCGCGCAAGCCCGAGGACTCCAAGACCTGGATCACCGATTCGGCCTCGCGCTCGCCCGCGGCCACTTGCTGGGCCAGGCGGTAGCCCCCGGCTTGCACATAAGCGTCTAGGCCGATGGCGTCGGGCAAGGCATTGGGCGCCGTCTCATGCTGGGCCACACGCCGCGACACTGTTTCAGGCGTCGCATGCGCCACGGCCTGCTGTCCGACCTGCGCGGCCGGGGCCTGCTCGCAGCGGCCCAGACAGGGCACGGGCACGACTTTCACACCCGATCCCTGGCTCTGCACATCGTTTTGCAACTGGCGCAGCAAGCTGTCACTGCCCGCCAGGCTGCAGCTCAGGCTGTCGCAGACCCGCACGGTGATGCGCGGGGCCGTGGCGTCGTCTTTCAGGATCTCGAAGTGGTGGTAGAACGAAGCGACCTCGAAGACTTCCACCACGGACAGGCGCATCTCGGCCGCCAGCGCCACGATGTGGCGCTCAAAAAGACCATGAAAATGGTCATTCAGCACATGCAGGTGCTCGATCAGCAGGTCACGGCGGTGCCCCTCTGGGGGCGGCGCACCGATCAGCGCCTGCACCTGGGCGCGGGCTTCATCGCTGGCCTGTCGGCCTTTGAGCTGCGAACGCGGCTGGCGCAGTTGCTGGCGAAGCTGGTCCAGACCGATGTGGGTGGCGTTCGCCATGCTGGCTCAGTAAGTCTCGAGGTGCAAACGGCCTTCTTTCTTGAGCGTGCCACCGATGGCGTCCCAGTCCAGACCGGCGTTTTGCGCAATGTCGCGCAGCGCCATGACCACGCCCTCTTCCATGCTCTTCAAACCGCACACATAGAAACAGGTGTGGGGGTCTTTGAGCTGCAGTGCGATGTCGGCAGCGCGGTCACGCAGGGCATCCTGCACATAGCGCTTGGACTTGCCCACTTCACGCGAGAAGGCGAACTCGATGTCGATGAAGTCTTTGGGCAAGTTGTTGAGGGGCCCAAAGTAAGGCAACTCGGCGGGGGTGCGGGCACCGAAGAACAGCATGAGTTTGCCGCCCTCGAACTTGCCACTGGCGCGCAGGCGGCGACGCCATTCGGTCATGGCGCGCATGGGGGCAGAGCCTGTGCCGGTGCAGATCATGACGATGTTGCTCTTGGGGTGGTTGGGCATGAGGAAACTCGCGCCGAACGGTCCGATCACTTGCACCTTGTCGCCCACCTTCAGGTCGCACATGAAGTTGGAGGCCACACCGCGAACGGGTTTGCCGTCGTGGTCCTCCAGCACGCGCTTGATGGTCAGCGACAGGTTGTTGTGGCCCGGACGCTCGCCGTTGCGCGGGCTGGCGATCGAATATTGGCGCGCATGGTGCGGCTTGCCGTGGGCATCCAGCCCTGGCGGGATGATGCCAATCGACTGGCCTTCGAGCACAGGAAAAGGCAACTGGCCAAAGTCCAAGACGATGTGGTGGGTGTCGTAGTCCTGGTGCCCAGCGAGTTGGCCCACTTCGGTCACGCGCAGGTTGCCGGTGACGGTGGCGGTGATGGTTTTGTCTTGCGCCTTGGGGCCATACAGGTTGGTGTAGGCATGGGCCGCCGACCAGGGTGGGATGGTCGCGCCGAACAGCGCCGAGTTGAAGCCTGAAGCGGCGGCGGTGCTGACGGCCGAAGCCGAAGAAGCTGCCGCCGCTTGCACAGCGGTTTGTGCTTCTTCTTGCGCGGCATCCACCACACCACCCGCGGCAGCCAGTTCTTGCGCACTCAGTTCTGCGGGCAAGTCGAACCACTTGAGTTGTTCTTCGATGCTGTAGGCCTGGGCTTTGGGCACCATGCGCCAATTGTCAATCGAGCCGGTAGGGCATGGCGAGATGCAGTCCATGCAACCGTTGCAGACATCGGCCTTGACCACGTAATTGAGCGAGTCGTGGGTGATCGCGCCCACCGGGCAAATGGCTTCGCAGGTGTTGCAGCGGATGCAGATTTCCGGGTCAATCAGGTGTTGCTTGATCAGCGTCGCTTCGGTGCTCATGTCTTGACTCTCTTGTATTTGGCGTTTTATGTCTGTGGTCTGCGAGGTCCGCAACGGTATGGCTTGGGGCCGGGCGCCTCATGCTGGGGTAGCCCAAATCGGCGCCCGGCCCCAAGCCATACCGTCGCTCAGTGCCTGCATGAACGTGTCAAGTCTACTGGCAGCCTTGGCATGCAGCTCACCCATGTCATTGAAAGGGCAAGGGGCGGGTGACGATTTTCGGTACCCCGTCATGAGGAACCCGCCCCTTGCCCTTTCAATGACCGCCTCCACTCAAGGCAGAACATAGAAACGACCAGCCACACACCCACCCACAGACGCTCAACAAACACCATGCCGTTGACAGGGGAAGGGGCGGGTGACGATTTGGGGTACCCCAGCATGAGGAACCCGCCCCTTCCTCTGTCAACTGCTGCCCCCACAACGAAGCAGAGGCAGCAGTCAAATCAGAAACTCAATCAGTTGAAGCGGACGTAATCAAAGTCCACAGGCTGACGGTTGATGCCCATGACGGGTGGCGCGATCCAGTTGGCGAACTTGCCTGGCTCGACGACACGGCCCATCAGGCTGGCCACATAGGCGCGGTCTTCGTTGGTCGGCAGCCACTCGCCCACTTTGGCCATCCACTCGGCGTCGGTCACCACACGGCCTTCGGGCGTGATCTTGGAGCCGGACAAAGAACCGATGTTGCGGTGGAACGCCTTGTGAGGGGCGGTCAAGGTGAAAGGAATGCCGGCCTTGGCGATCACACGGTTCCAACGGTCGATACCGCCTTTGGAGTCGGTGATGTAGTCGTCGCGCAGCACTTCGTTCAAAGCGTTGAGCATCGGCACTTCTTTTTCGACCAGCTTGCCGTCTTCGACCGACAAGATCTTGTAGCTGTTGCCTTTCAAGACGTGGTCGTCGGTGCGCTTGCCTTCTTCGTAACGGCCTTTGAGGCCGGAGCTGTAGAAGGTGGCGGCGTTGGACGACTCATCGGCACCGAACAGGTCGATGGTCACCGAGAAGTGGAAATTGATGTAGCGCTGGATGGTCGGCAAATCGATCACGCCGGCTGCGCGCAGCTTGCCCACGTCGTCGGTTTTGAGCTGGTTCATCACGTCCACCGTGCGCTGGATGGTGCGGCTCACGCCCGACTCGCCCACGAACATGTGGTGCGCTTCTTCGGTCAGCATGAACTTGGTGGTGCGGGCCAGTGGGTCAAAAGCCGACTCGGCCAAGGCGCACAGCTGGAACTTGCCATCACGGTCGGTGAAGTAAGTGAACATGAAGAAGCTCAACCAGTCCGGTGTCTTCTCGTTGAAGGCCTGCAAGATGCGGGGGTTGTCTTCGTTGCCGCTGTTGCGCTGCAGCAGGGCGTCGGCTTCTTCACGGCCGTCTTTGCCGAAGTATTTGTGCAGCAAATACACCATGGCCCACAGGTGGCGGCCTTCTTCGACGTTGATTTGGAACAGGTTGCGCAGGTCGTACATGCTGGGCGCGGTCAGGCCCAGGTGACGCTGCTGCTCCACCGATGCGGGTTCGGTGTCGCCTTGCGTCACGATGATGCGGCGCAGGTTGGCGCGGTGCTCGCCAGGCACGTCTTGCCAGGCTTTTTCGCCGATGTGGTCACCGAAATGGATCTTGCGGTCTTGCTCACCAGGGTTCATGAAAACACCCCAGCGGTAGTCGCGCATCTTGACGTGGCCGAACTGGGCCCAGCCTTGGGGGTCCACGCTCACGGCGGTGCGCAGGTACACGTCCATGTCGGTCGAGCCCTCGGGGCCCATGTCGTCCCACCAGTTGATGAAGTTGGGCTGCCACTGCTCCAAGGCGCGTTGCAGGGTGCGGTCTTCCGACAGGTTGACGTTGTTGGGGATTTTTTCGCTGTAGTTGATACCGGACATGAGAGTCTCCAGAAATATAAAGAAGCAACGGTGGGGTCAAATTTCGGTTGCAGGGGGCACCACCGGGAGGCCCACTGCACAACGCCAAAACATCAAACGCGGTTCATGTCGAACTGGACTTTCTCGCCCTTGCCATACACCTTCAGGGCACCTTTTTCGCCCACGGCGTTGGGGCGCTGGAAGATCCAGTTTTGCCAAGCGGTCAAGCGGCCAAAAATGCGGGTCAACATGTTCTCTTGGCTCGCAAAACGCAGGTTGGCTTCGAGACCGGTCAAGGCGTCAGGCGACATGGACGAGCGCTCTTCCAGGGCCAGGCGGATTTCGTCGGTCCAATCGATGTCGTCGGGCGCTGCCGTCACCAAACCCAAAGCCAGGGCCGCGTCGGCGTCCAGCGCTTTGCCGATGGCGCCGCGTGCGGCTTCCATGGCGGGCACTTCTTCGTAGAAGCGGCGCTGCAGGCGGGTCTGGTCATTGACCATGGGGAAGAAACCGAAGTTCATTTCATTGAGCTGGATCTTGGGGGCCTTGGCTTCGTCGTCTGGCAGCGCCAGCATGTAAGCGCGGTCGGCGCAGAAAGCCAATTCGGCGAGTGTGCCGACAAAACATGTCCCCTCTTCGATCAGGGCGAACAGGCTGCGCGAGGTCACGTCCATGCGGGCCAGGGTGCGGCGCAGGTGGCCGATGGTTTCACGCACAAACCAGTGGTCTTTGTGGGCCAGCAGGGTGGCGTCCGAGGCCAAGACGGCCGCGGCATCGCCCGAGGTCTTGAGCACCCAGGTGCCGATGTCGAGTTCGTTGGTGCGCATGTGCAAGATGGCATCGTCAAGTTCGCGCACCATCTGCAGCGGCCACCAGTTCATGCCTGCGGCTTCGATGCCGGCGATGTCGGTGGGCTGGGCCGTGGCAGGCGCCTTGACGGTGAAGGTGGCAATGCGCTTGGCGCGGTCGATTTCCACAGTGATGTTGGTGTAAGTGAGCGCGTCGGCCGAGAAGTTGCGACTCAAGGGGGTCAGCTCAACGCCCTTGACCCCTGCGGGGCGGATGCTGCCTGCAGCCAACTGGGTGGCGCGTGCTTTGACCACGTCCTTGAACACGGCGGGCTTGGCAATCGCGTCCACCAGGCGCCAGTCAACGGCTTTTTGGCCACGCACGCCTTCGACGCTGGTGCAAAAGATGTCGGCCAGGTCGTGGCGCACATGGCGCTTGTCGGTCACGCGGGTCAGGCCGCCGGTTCCGGGCAACACGCCCAGCAGAGGCACCTCAGGCAAAGACACCGAAGAGGAGCGGTCGTCCACCAGCACGATGTCGTCGCAGGCCAAGGCCAGCTCGTAGCCGCCGCCCGCGCAAGCGCCGTTCAGAGCCGCCACAAATTTCAGGCCGTCGTGCTTGCTGGAGTCTTCGATGCCGTTGCGGGTTTCGTTGGTGAACTTGCAGAAGTTCACTTTCCAGCCGTGGGTGGACACGCCCAGCATGAAGATGTTGGCGCCGGAGCAGAACACGCGGTCCTTCAAGCTGGTCACCACCACCGAGCGCACTTCGGGGTGCTCGAAACGGATGCGCTGCAGCGCGTCGTGCAACTCGATGTCCACACCCAGGTCATAGCTGTTGAGCTTGAGCTTGTAGCCAGGGCGGATGCCAGCGTCTTCGTTGATGTTGATCGACAAGGTCGCGATCTCGCCATCAAAAGCCAACTGGATGTGCTTGTACTGGGAAGGGTTGGTTTGGTAATCAACCTGTGGTGCTGCGGTCATGGGTGTCTCCATCAAGGAAGGTGGGATTTGATTTTGGTCAAAAAATGCATTTCACTGCATGTTGGCCTGAAGTTTAGTGCAGACCACGACCCCCATCAATATGCACTTTAATGCATTTACTAAGTGTTTACCCTAGGAAGTAGAAAAAGCCCATCCCCGTTCAGGCGGGCATGGCCAGATGCTGGCGAACCGAAGTCCGCAAGGCGTCAAAAGCTTGGTCTTCGGTGCGGCCACTGGTGTTGATGGCCAGATCGGCTTTGGAATAAAACGCCGAGCGCCCTTCCAGAATGCGCTTGAGGTCTTCCATCGCCTCGCGGCTGGCGGCCATGGGGCGCATGTCGCCTTGCGCAGCCACTCGGCCCATGTGGTCGGCCGCGTCGGCCTGCAGCCACACCGTGGTGCAGTGCGAGAGCAACACATTGAAGTTGGCCGAATCGGACACCAAGCCTCCTGGCGTGGCGATCACCACCTCGGGGTAAATCTGGATCGCTTCTTCGAGGGCGCGGCGTTCGTAGCGGCGGTAGGCGTTGGCGCCATAGAGGTTGTGGATTTCGCTGATCTGGCAACCGGCAAACTGCTCGATCTCGCGGCTGAGCTCAATGAAGGGAAAGCCCATGTCGTCGGCCAAACGCTGGCCCAGCGCGGTTTTGCCGGCACCGCGCAAACCAATGAGGGCAATGCGGTTCTTGCGCTCTTGCGCGTTGCCGCCTTCGCCAAACAGCTCGCCCAACTGCACCCGAGCGCGGCGAAGATCGCTCTCGCTGCGCTGCGACAGGAGCTCACGGATCAGCAGCCACTCGGGCGAACGGGTGGTGACGTCACCCAGCAACTCGGCCAAGGAACACTGAAGGGCCTGCGCCACCTGCAGCAGCACCAGCACCGAGACGTTGCCGGTGCCGTACTCCAGATTGGCCAGGTGCCGCTCGGACACCTCGGCGGCCAGGGCCACCGCACGGCGTGTCATGCCCTGGCGCGACCGCAAGTTGCGCACGCGTTCGCCCAGCGCCTCCAGGAACGGGCTGCGCTTGGTCTGCGGCTCGGTGGGCTCCAGCAACGTGGATTCTTGACTGCTCATGTTCAACTTTGGATCAAAGGCAAGGGAAAACCCTTAATTTTCAACAAACCCAAAACATGCACTTTAATGCATACTTGCAGGCACGCACAATAGTGCATCAACCGGTGTTTATACCGCCAACTGGCCCACCCGAACAGTTTTTTGTTGCATGCCCCCGCCTGCAGCCCACCTGACCCCCCTCATTTCGAGACGACTGAAAGCCATTCACATGACCGCATTGCTCCCCAACTTCTTCGCAGGCCGCTGGCAAACCGGCACCGGCGCAGGCACGCCCTTGTTGGACCCGGTGCTGGGCACCGAGCTGGCCCGTGTGTCGAGCAGCGGCATCGACCTGGCCGAAGGCTTTGCCTTTGCGCGCACGCAAGGCGGCGCGGCGCTGCGCGCCCTGAGCTACGGCCAGCGCGCCGCATTGCTCAGCAAAATCGTCAACGTGCTGCAAGCCCACCGCGACGCTTACTACGAGATCGCCACCGCCAACAGCGGCACCGTGGCCAGGGACTCGGGCGTGGACATCGACGGCGCCCTCTTCACCCTGGGCTACTACGCCAAGCAAGGCGCAGCCCTGGGCGACGCCACGCTGCTGCTGGACGGCGAGCGCATCCGCATGGCCAAGGACCCGGCTTTTCAGACCCAGCACATCCAGGTGCCTACCCACGGCGTGGCGCTGTTCATCAACGCCTTCAACTTCCCCAGCTGGGGCCTGTGGGAAAAAGCCGCACCCGCTCTGCTCTCTGGGGTGCCCGTCATCATCAAACCCGCCACGGCCACCGCCTGGCTGACCCAGCGCATGGTGAAAGACGTGGTGGACGCGGGCGTGCTGCCGGTGGGTGCCCTGTCGGTGATTTGCGGCTCGTCTGCGGGCTTGATGGACCAGCTGCAGGCCTTTGACGTGGTCAGCTTCACCGGCTCGGCCGAGACGGGCAAGATCATCCGCAGCCACCGCGCCGTGACCGAGTTGTCGGTGCGCTGCAACATCGAAGCCGACAGCCTCAACAGCGCCCTGCTCTCGCCCGCCGCCACAGCCGAGAGCGAAGCCTTCCAACTGCTGGTGGCCGAAGTGGCGCGCGAGATGACGGTCAAGTCGGGCCAAAAGTGCACCGCGATCCGCCGCATATTTGTGCCCCGCGCCTTGTACAAAGCGGCCGCACAGGCGATTGGCGCACGCCTGGCCAAAACCACCGTGGGCAACCCCCGCCACGAGGCCGTGCGCATGGGCGCCTTGGTCAGCCTAGAACAAAAAGCCAGTGTGCTGGCGGGACTGGCCCGGCTCAAGACCGAAGCCACGGTGTTGTTTGACGGCAGCGCCGCTGGCCTGGTCGATGCCGATGCATCGAGCGCCTGCGTGGCCCCGGTGCTGCTGGGCACCGAGTCGCCCATGACGGCGCAGGTGCTGCACGCGCTCGAGGTGTTTGGCCCTGTGTCTACCCTCATGCCTTACGACAGCATCGAAGAGGCCTACGCCATGATCCGCCGCGGCGAAGGCTCGCTGGTGTGCTCGCTCTACAGCGAAGACCCGGCCTTCACCGCCCAGGCCTCGGTCGCGCTGGCCAGCAGCCACGGCCGGGTGCATGCGATTTCGCCCGATGTGGCGGCCCTGCACAGCGGCCACGGCAACGTGATGCCCATGAGCCTGCACGGCGGCCCCGGCCGCGCGGGGGGTGGCGAGGAGCTGGGCGGCTTGCGCGCCCTGAACTTCTACCACCGCCGCAGTGCGGTGCAAGGCAGCGCGTTGGCCCTGGACGTTTTGGCTGCACAGGGCGGCAAATTGGCCCTTTGATTTGGACAGGAGGCGGCCTCCTGCAAACCCCTATGGCCAGAACAAAAAATCTGAACAAGATCACAAACACCCCGAGGAGACCCCCATGACCCGCACCGTGACAGCCCCACCCGCCGACTTCAACTTTGCCCAGCACCTGATCGCCACCAACGCTGGCCGCGCCGACAAAACCGCTCTGATCGATGACATGGGCCAGCTCAGCTATGGCGAGCTGGCCGAGCAGGTGCGCCGGTTTGCGGGCGGTCTGCAATCCTTGGGCCTCCAACGCGAAGCGCGTGTCCTCTTGCTGATGCACGACTGCAGCGACTGGGTGGTGGCCTTTTTGGGCTCACTTTATGCGGGCGTGGTGCCCGTGGCTGTCAACACGCTGCTCACTGCCGAAGACTATGCCTTCATGCTGAGCAGCAGCCGCGCCCAAGCGGCCCTGGTCTCGGGTGCTCTGTTGCCCACCCTGCAAAGTGCGCTGGACCTGGTCAAAAACGAGGTGCGCCAGGTCGTGGTCTCGCAACCCACAGGCGCTTTGACGCAAGGCCAATTCAACATGGCCGACTTGGTGGCCCAAAACAAGCCCGCTCTTGCCGCCCAAACCCTGGCCGATGAACCGGCTTTCTGGCTGTACTCATCCGGCTCGACCGGCAAGCCCAAGGGCACCGTGCACAGCCAGGGCAACCTGTACTGGACGGCCGAGCTGTACGGCAAAGGCGTGTTGAACCTGCAAGAAAGCGACACCGTGTTCTCGGCCGCCAAGCTGTTCTTTGCCTATGGCCTGGGCAATGCCCTCACCTTCCCCCTGAGCGTGGGCGCCACGGTGGTACTGATGGCCGAACGCCCCACCCCGCCAGCGACTTTCAAGCGCATGGTGGACCACCAACCCACTGTTTTTTATGGTGCCCCCACGGGCTACGGCGGCATGCTGGCCCACCCAGCGTTACCCACCAAAAGCCAAGTGGCCCTGCGCCTGTGCTCGTCCGCTGGCGAGGCGCTGCCCCGCGACATCGCCGAGCGTTGGACCGCTCACTTTGGCTGCGAGATCATCGACGGCATCGGCTCCACCGAAATGCTGCACGTGTTCCTGTCCAACCGCCCCGGCGACGTGCGCTACGGCACAACGGGCAAAGCCGTCCCCGGCTACGAAGTGCAGCTGCGCAACGAAGACGGCAGCGTGGTCACTGGCCCGAACGAGATCGGCGACCTGTACATCCAGGGGCCCAGCAGCGCCCTGATGTACTGGAACAACCGCGAGAAGACACGCGACACCTTCCAGGGGGTGTGGACCAAAAGCGGCGACAAGTACACGCGCGACGCGGACGGCTATTACACCTACGCCGGGCGAAACGACGACATGCTCAAGGTCAGCGGCATCTATGTCTCGCCCTTTGAGGTCGAGTCCACCTTGGTGCAACACCCGGCCATCTTGGAGGCGGCCGTGATCGGCAAAGAAGACACCGATGGCCTGACCAAGACCAAGGCCTTCATCGTGCTCAAGCCCGGTCAAAGCCTCACACAAGAGGATGTCAAAGTGTTTGTGAAAGAACGTTTGGCACCCTACAAATACCCCCGTTTCATCGAGTTCGTGGCCGAATTGCCCAAGACAGCCACGGGAAAAATCCAACGCTTCCGGCTCAGAGACCAAGAGAAAAACTGAGATTTCAACGCGCAAACCCTCAAAAACCGCCCATCCACCATTTTTTCAATTGGATTCATCCCAACAAATTAAACCGTCAGCAACCTCGGTGAGTCAGTAGAAACCCTTAAGATTGACACGCTGACGCAATGGGCGTTTATTGGGGTGATGCATGCAAGTCAAAACAAGGTTGATGCTGGGGGGTCTGGCGACCCTGATCGGTTTACTGGCGGTCTCGGTGACGGCGCTGTTTTTGGAAAAGTCCAGCATGATGGACGACCGGAAAATCAAGACACGCCATTTGGTGGAAGCGGCGCACACGGTGTTGGTGCACTTTCATGAGCAGGAAAAGTCCGGCAATATGACGGGCCAAGAGGCCAAGGCAGCCGCCATATCGGCCATCCATGCCATGCGGTACGAGCAAAAAGAATATTTTTGGCTGAATGACCTGACCTCCCCCATCCCGAAAATGATCATGCACCCCACGGTGCCCGCGCTCAACGACAAGATCTTGGATGGCGCCAACTTCAATTGCGCCACCACCCTTCAAGCCGGAGCAGATGGCCCCGTGGAGCGGACAGACGGTCGGAAAAACCTGTTTGTGGCCTTCAATGAAGTGGTCCAAAAATCTGGCCACGGTTTTGTGACTTACAACTGGCCCAAACCCAAATTGGGGGGAGGCACCACCGAAGAGTTGTTTGAAAAACTCTCTTACGTCAAGAAATTTGAGCCTTGGGGTTGGGTGATCGGCTCGGGCATCTACGTGGACGATGTCGACAGCAAGTTCTGGCAGATGGCCCAGCAATTTGCGGCCATGGTCTTGGCGGTGATGCTCGTCATTGCCGCCATGATCCACTGGCAAGTGCTGAGCATCACACGGCCCTTGGATGAATTGCGTGCGATGGTGATCTCGATCGAGCGCTCATCTGACTTCTCACGTCGGCTGGGGATTGAGCGCCAAGACGAGGTGGGGCAAACGGCCATGGCGTTCAACCAACTCATGTCTGCACAGCAGTTGGCCATCGGTGAAGTCAATGCGGTGGTCGAAGCCATCGCTGCAGGCGACTTCAGCAAACGCGTGAACGCAGACCTCAAAGGTGATCTGGGCATCATGAAGGCGGCCGTCAATGCCAGCGCACAAAGTGTCGACTCCACCATGCAAGCGTTGCAAGAGGTGATGCACGCCTTGTCCAATGGGAACTTCAGCAAACGCATGTCCAGCGAAGTGCAAGGCGAGCTGCGCACGGCCGTGGACAGCGCCATGCAGGCCATGGAAACGCTGCTGAGCGATGTGGGCACCGTCATGAGGGGCGTGGCTCAAGGCGATTTACGCGGACGGATTCAAGCGCAGGGCCGTGGCGATCTGGCCACCTTGAAGGACAACATCAACCACTCGCTCGAAGCTTTGGGCAACAGCATGGTGACGATCAACAGCAACACCCGCCAAGTGGCGGCGGCGGCCAACGAAACCAGCCAAGCCATCAACCAAATCAGCGACGGTGCGCAAAATCAGATGCACGCCATCAGCCAACTGGCCAATGCGGTGCGTGAAACCGCGGTCTCGGTCACCGACGTGTCGCGCAACACCGAAACCGCCAGCGCCCGCTCTCAAGAGTCGATGGCCATCGTGCGGGCAGGCAAAAACAAGATGTCGCTCATGGTCGAGGTGGTCAACGGCATTGCCGCCAACTCGGAAAAAATCAACAAGATCACCGAAGTGATCGAGAAGATCGCCAACAAAACCAACCTCTTGTCGCTGAACGCGGCCATCGAGGCGGCGCGTGCTGGCGAACACGGCAAGGGCTTCTCGGTGGTGGCCGAAGAGGTGGGCAAGCTGGCCTCCAGCAGCGCCGAGAGCACGCAAGAGATTTCGCAACTGGTGCAAGAAGCCGTGGAACAAGCCCGCCACGCGGTGGCCACGGTGCAAGAAGTCAGCCGTGACATGGAACGCATTGAATCGGGTGCCCACGAAGCCAACGGCATGATGCAACGCATTTCCGCCGCGCTCGAGCAACAAAGTTCAGCGGTTCAAGAGATCAACTCGAACGTGGCCAATTTGAACAAGATCGCCGAATCGAATGCGGCGGCCAGTGAAGAGATTGCGGCCACGGTGATCGAGTTGTCCAAAATCGCAGACGGCACGCGCCACGAAGTGGACAAGTTCCAAGTCTGAGCGGGCCCCATTTCAAACCAAGGCCATCCCTGTGCGCCACGCCATCAGGGGTGGCTTGGTGCCTTCAAGCGGGCCAAAGTGGCTTCGATCTCTTTCTGCAAGATCGCTTGGGACATGGGTTTGGAGACATAGCCATCGGCGCCTGCCGCGATGAAACGCTCTTTGTCACCGGTCATGGCGTGGGCCGTGACCATCAAGACCGGCGTTCTGCGCTGACCCTGGGCTTCACGCGCACGCAGCTCGCGCAAAGCGGTCAAGCCGTCCATCACCGGCATCATCACGTCCATCAACACCACATCAAAGCGCTCTTGGGCCAAGCGGTCCAAGGCCTGCTGGCCGTCCGCCGCCGTGGCGTAAGGGCAGCCCATGCGTTGCAGCATGATTTCAGCCAACTTGCGGTTGATCTCATGGTCCTCCACCAACAAGACCGAACACGCCGGCATCTCGGTGTGGCCGCAGGACGGCAAGGCGGCCAGCTCCGGGGCTTCAGGCAGGCTGGGGCTGGCAGGCTGCAAGACGCGCTTGACTGGCAAGGTGGCGACAAAGGTGGCGCCCTGACCGGGCCGCCCCTGCGCGGTGACAAAGCCGCCCATCAACTGCACCAAGCTGCGCGTGATGGCCAGGCCCAAGCCCGTTCCCCCAAAAGAGCGAGTGACCGAGCCATCGGCTTGCGTGAAAGGGCTGAACAAGGCCTCGGTTCGCTCCGGATCGAAACCCATGCCGGTATCGGCCACGCTGATGCGCAAAAGAACGGTTGAAGCCTGGTCTGAGGGCAACAAGTCGGTTGTGACGGTGACTGCGCCTTGGTCGGTGAACTTGATGGCATTGCCAATCAAGTTGGTCAAGACCTGACGCATGCGCACCGGATCGAGCCACAGCAGCTCGGGCACATCGGGGGCCGTGACGGTGTGCAAATCAATCTGCTTGGCGCGGGCCAACTGCGCCAAAGACCGCACCGTGTCGCGCACCAATTGAGCGGGGCTCACCTCGAGCAGCTCCAACTCCAGCGCCTTGGCCTCGATTTTGGAGAAGTCCAAAATTTCATTGATGATTTGCAGCAAATGGTTCGCCGAGTCGCGCGCCAGCACCAAATACTCTTTTTGCTGTGCCGGCTCGCTGGTGTCCAGTGCCAACTCGGTCATGCCCACAATGCCGTTCATGGGCGTGCGGATTTCATGGCTCATGTTGGCCAAGAACTCTCCACGCATGCGGTTGGCTTGCTCGGCTTTGTTTTTGGCCTCCACCAGCAGGTCTTGGGCACTTTGGATGGCCGTGAAGTCTTGCATCACGCCGATGAAGAAGTGCTCCTTGTCCAGCCGTGTCTCGCTGATCGTCAAGCGCACGGGAAACAAACGGCCATCGCGCCTGCGGCCCTGCAGAACACGCGGCTGGTTCATCAACTTTTTCTCACCCGTGCTGAGGTAACGGTCCATGTAGTGGTCGTGCTGCCCTTGGTCAGATTCGGCCATCAGCATGTTCACGCGCTGGCCCATCAGGGCGTCCATGGGGTAATCAAACATAGCGGCTGTGGCGTCGTTGCATTGCACGATGTGCCCGCGCGAATCCGCCACCACAATGGCTTCCGGCACCGATTTGAAAATGCTGTTCAACTTGCTCTCACTCAAGCGCAGATGCCTTTCCACCTGTTCGCGTTCGGCGATCTCTTGGCTGAGCTGCCGGATGGCTTTTTTTCTCTCGCCCGACAGTTCACGCGAGGTCATCAAAGCGGTTCGGATGCGTTTGATGGAAAACCAAATCAGCAGCAAACCCAAGAACAACAACACCAACAAAACCACAAAGGTGCGGTTGAGCACGCCGGTGCTGGCCAGCTGCCATTGCGAGACGGGCAAGACCACCTCCAAAGCCCCCCGCACATCGTCGACTTGCCAGTCGGTTTTGGGAGAGCCGGGGTAACTGTTGTGGCACGCCACGCAGCTGGGCAACATGCGGTCGGCCTGCGCAAAGCGCAGCACGCGGGTCCCGTTGAGCAGCTCTTCGCGCACAAAGGGCTGGTTCGGTTGGTCTTTCAGATGCGCCAGCGCCTGTTTTTGGAAATCATCCAGCGAACGCTCCGCCACACGCCAGGGGAATGGCCGGTCGCTGTACAAGCGCACCTGGGTGCCACCATCGACTTTGGAGAGGTAATGGCCTAAATCGATCGTCAAGGTGGCGGGCAAGGGCAAGGCGTTGTCGAGCGCGTGGTAGTCGTGGGTGACCGCCAGGCCGCCTTTGATGGCCCGAGGCACCAGCTCCTGCGTATAGAAGTTGCGAAATTGGGTGATGGATGCCGCGTGCGCCTGCGCGCTTTCTGTGGCGTATTGGCGGACCATGACCTCGCTAGACTGGTAGGTGTAGAACACCATCCAAAGACCCGTGGCCAGCAGCACCCCGCCGAGCAACTCCATGGGCCAACGCACGAGCAATTGGCGCATCCCCTCCATCAGACCTTGCAAAGCTTTCATGGGCACCCCGTTGAGAGAGTGCATCATAGCAATGAAAACTTAACTACCCATCACGGGCAAATAGCCACCAACAAGGTCTCTTTCATGCGCTTGAGCGGGGGGGGCAGCGCCCAGCGCTCAAGTGTCCTTGCTGATCTTGATGCTGGGGAACTTGCTGGAAAAATCCTTGGCCTTGGCCGCGATCTTGACCGCGACTTGGCGGGCCACGGCCTTGTAAATCTGCGCCACTTCGCCGTCGGGGTCGTACACCACGGTCGGTTTGCCGCTGTCGGCCTGCAGCCGAATTTGCATGTCCAGGGGCAAGGCACCCAGGTAATCCATGCCGTATTCGGCCGCCATTTTTTTGCCGCCATCCGCGCCAAAAATGTGCTCGACATGGCCACAGTTTGTGCACACATGCACCGCCATGTTTTCCACCAAGCCCAAAATCGGTACGCCCACTTTCTCGAACATCTTCACGCCTTTTTTGGCATCCAACAGGGCGATGTCTTGCGGGGTCGTCACGATCACCGCGCCCGTCATGGGCACGCGTTGGCTGAGCGTCAACTGGATGTCGCCCGTGCCCGGCGGCATGTCCACAATCAGATAATCCAGCTCTTTCCAGTTGGTCTGGCGCAGCAGCTGCTCCAGCGCCTGGGTGGCCATGGGGCCGCGCCAAATCATGGCTTCGTCCGCATTGACCAAAAAACCAATCGACATGACCTGCACGCCGTAATTCTCGAGCGGCTCCATGGTCTTGCCGTCTTCGCTCTCCGGGCGGCCTTCGATGCCCATCATCATGGGCTGGCTGGGGCCGTAAATGTCGGCGTCGAGCAAACCCACCTTGGCGCCTTCCGCAGCCAAGGCCAGGGCCAGGTTGACCGCCGTGGTGCTCTTGCCCACGCCACCCTTGCCAGAGGCCACAGCCACAATGTTTTTGACCTGGGGAAGCAAGGCCACGCCGCGCTGGGCGGCGTGCGCCGTGATCTTGCTCGTCACGTTGGCCGACACATTGGACACCCCCGCCACACCCTTGGCGGCGGCAATCAGCGCCTGGCGCAGCACAGGGATCTGGCTCTTGGCGGGGTAACCCAGCTCGACGTCAAAGGACACATCGCCCCCTTCGACTTGCAGGTTCTTGAGGGTTTTGGTGGAGATGAAATCTTTGCCCGTGTTCGGGTCAATCACGGCTTGCAGGGCCTGGAGGAGTTGTTCTGGGGTCGCCATGGTCACTTTCTAGAATGGGGCGAAGTTTACCGACAAGCCAACGCGTAGACCCTAAAATCAGCGATTCCCCTACAAATTGCCCCACCATGTCTGCCCCCCACGCGCTCCGCCAGCTTTTCGTCACCACCGCCTTGCCCTACGCCAACGGCAACTTCCACATCGGCCACATCATGGAATACATCCAGGCCGACATCTGGGTGCGGTACCAGCGCATGCAGGGCAGCCAGGTGAATTTTGTCGGCGCGGACGACACGCACGGCGCGCCGATCATGATCGCGGCCGAAAAGGCAGGGAAAACGCCCCAGCAGTTCGTGGCCGACATCGCCGCCGGCCGTAAGCCCTATCTGGACGGCTTTCACATCGCTTTTGACAACTGGCACAGCACCGACGCGCCCGAAAACCACGAGCTGGCCCGCCAGATTTACCGCGACCTGCGTGACATTTCCGCCGCGGATGGCGGCTCGCTGATTGAAGTGCGCGCCGTCGAGCAGTTCTTTGACCCCGAAAAGAACATGTTCCTGCCCGACCGCTTCATCAAAGGCGAGTGCCCCAAGTGCCACGCCAAGGAGCAGTACGGCGACAACTGCGAGGTCTGCGGCGCGGTCTACGCCCCCACCGACCTGATCAACCCCTTCTCGGCCCTGTCGGGTGCCAAGCCCGAGCTCAAAACCTCGGAGCATTTTTTCTTCAAGCTGTCCGACCCGCGCTGTGTGGCGTTTTTGACCCAGTGGACGCAAGACGGCAAGCTGCAGCCCGAGGTGGCCAACAAGGTCAAGGAGTGGTTCAGCGTGCGCACCAACCCCGACGGCACCACCAGCGAAGGCCTGGGTGACTGGGACATCTCGCGCGATGCACCTTATTTCGGCATCGAGATTCCGGACGCGCCAGGCAAGTACTTTTATGTGTGGCTCGACGCGCCTGTGGGTTACCTGGCCTCGCTCAAAAACCTGCTGGACCAGCGCAGCGAGGACTACCAGGCCTACATGGCCAACCCGCATCTGGAGCAGTACCACTTCATCGGCAAAGACATCGTCACCTTCCACACGCTGTTTTGGCCTGCCATGCTGCATTTCTCGGGTCGCAAAACACCCAACAGCGTGTTCGTTCACGGCTTCCTCACCGTGAACAACGGCGAAAAAATGAGCAAGAGCCGCGGCACGGGCCTCGATCCGCTCAAGTACCTGAGCCTGGGCATGAACCCCGAGTGGCTGCGCTACTACCTGGCGGCCAAACTCTCCGCCCGCAACGAAGACATCGACTTCAACGCCGAAGACTTCATGGCGCGGGTGAACAGCGATTTGATCGGCAAGTTCGTGAACATCGCCTCGCGCTCGGCCGGTTTCATTGCCAAACGCTTCGGGGGCCAATTGGGCCCGGTGAGCGCCGACGGTCAAGCCTTGCTCAGCGCCTTGCAAAGCGCCGCGCCCTTGGTGGCGACGTGCTATGAACAGCGCGAATACGCCAAAGCCCTGCGCGAAGTCATGCTGCTGACCGACAAGGTCAACAGCTATGTGGACCAAAACAAACCTTGGGATTTGGCCAAGCAAGAAGGCCAAGACACGCGACTGCACGACGTGTGCACCACCTGCATCGAGGCATTCCGCTTGCTGACCCTGCAGCTCAAGCCCGTGTTGCCGGCACTGGCAGCGCAGGTCGAGGGTTTCCTGAACGTGGCCCCTTTCTCGTTTGACCAAGCGCAAAGCCTGCTGGGCGCAGGCCACACCATCAAGGCCTACCAACACCTGATGCAACGCGTCACCCCCGAGCAACTCGACGCTTTGTTCGAGCCGCCCGCCGTGGTCGAAGAAAAATGGGTCCCTGGCGGCGAAGACATCGCCCCGACGATCAGCATCGATGACTTCGCCAAAGTGGACCTGCGCATCGCCGAGATTGTGAACTGCGAACCCGTGGAAGGCTCGGTCAAGCTGCTGCGCCTGACCTTGAATGTGGGCGAAGGCCCGGACGCACAAGGACGCCCCATCCTGCGCAACGTGTTTTCTGGCATCGCCAGCATGTACAAGCCCGAAGACCTGATCGGCAAACTCACCGTCATGGTGGCGAATCTGGCCCCACGCAAAATGAAGTTTGGCGTCTCCGAAGGCATGGTCCTGGCGGCCAGCCACGCCGACGAAAAAGCCGAACCGGGCATCCATGTGCTGCACCCTTGGCCGGGTGCCAAGCCCGGCATGCGGATCCACTGACCCTCCTGGCAAAAGCGCTGAAGATGTTTCCTCTCATTCGTGGATGGACCGATGTACAGCGCAGCCCCGAGGCCAATCTGGGCTTGGGACGGGTTTTGAGTTTTGTGGCCGGCGCCACCAATGCGGGCGGCTTTTTGGCGGTGGGCAGTTACACCTCGCACATGACAGGCATTCTGTCCTCCGTGGCCGATGACCTCATTTTGGGCCACATCACCACCCTGCCCTTGGCCGCTTTGCTGTGGATTTTGTGCCTGCGTCCCTTGTTGACGGACTTGCGGGCCCGCGCCCAATGAACTGGATGCAGGCCACCCACTTCTTTCGCCCCCAATTGCTGGAGAGCTTGCAGGGCTACACCCGGCAACGCTTTGTGCAAGATGTCGGTGCGGGCATGACGGTGGGTGTCGTGGCGCTGCCCTTGGCCATGGCCTTTGCCATTGCCTCAGGCCTGAAACCCGAGGCGGGTCTTTTCACGGCCATCATTGCGGGTTTTTTGATCTCGGCACTGGGCGGCAGCCGGGTGCAAATTGGCGGTCCGGCTGGCGCTTTCATTGTCATTGTTTACGGCATCGTCGAACGCTATGGACTGGCCAACCTGATTTTGGCCACCGCCATGTCCGGCGTGCTGCTCTTCCTGATGGGCCTGTTCCGCCTGGGCAATTTGATCCGTTTCATTCCTGTGTCGGTCGTGATTGGCTTCACCAACGGCATCGCGGTGCTGATCATGCTCTCGCAAATCAAGGACTTCTTGGGTCTGAAAATCGTCAGCATGCCTGCCGACTTTTTTGGCATCTTGCATTCACTGTGGCACCACCTGCACAGCGCCAATTTGGCTTCTTTGCTGCTGGCCCTGGCTTCTTTGTCGCTGCTGATCGGCTGGCTGCGCATGAGCCGCCGCCTGGTGGGCACGCGCTTGCAAGCCCTCAGCATGGTGCCCGGCTCCATCCTGGCACTGGTGTTCGCGACTTTGGCCACTTGGCTGCTGTCCTTGCCCGTAGAGACCATTGGCTCCAAATTTGGCGGCATCCCATCGGCCATGCCCGCCTTGGAATGGCCCGCCTTCAGCTGGGACAGCGCCCGGTTTTTGCTCATGCCCACCTTGACCCTGACGCTCTTGGGCGCCATTGAGTCTTTGCTGTGCGCCCGCATCGCCGACGGCATGACGGGTGACCGCCACAACCCCAACCAGGAGTTGATGGCCCAAGGCGTGGCCAACTTCGTCACGCCTTTTTTTGGTGGCATGCCTGCCACGGGCACCATCGCCCGCACGGTGACGAACATCAAAAGCGGCGGCACCACCCCAATTTCAGGCATGGTGCATGCCCTGACCTTGCTGGCCGTGGTGCTGGTGGCGGCGCCTTTGGCGGCCCACATCCCATTGGCCGCGCTGGCGGCGATCTTGATGTTTGTCGCCTGGAACATGGGGGAGTGGCGCGAATTTTTGCTGCTGCGCCAGTACCGCATGCCTTACCGCGTGACCTTGCTGGCGGTTTTTTTCCTCACGGTGGTGTTTGATCTGACCGTGGCCGTTGAGGTGGGCCTGATCGCCGCCTGCCTGACATTCATTTACCGGATCTCCAGCCTCAGCCGCTGCGAAAACGTGGGCCCACAGGATCAACCCGCCTTGGCCGGCCACGAAGCACACATCCAGGCCTGGCGCGTCTATGGCGCCTTGTTTTTCGGCGCCGTCCAATTGATTGAGAAGATCGAAGACCAGATCAGCACGCCGGTGCTGGTGGTGGACCTGAAAAACGTGATTTACATCGACTCGTCGGGTGCCGACGCTTTGATGAACCTGATCGACACGTGCCGGAAAAAAGAGGTGCACCTGATCGTCTGCGGCTTGTTGCACCAACCGCTGGACATCGCGCGCCGCAGCGGTCTTCTGGCCCACCTGGAAGGGCAGCTGGCGGCCGATCTGCCTTCTGGCTTGCAAAGGGCTGTCCGTCAGTGGCCCCCTCAAGGCCAGTAAAATCCACCCACCCCAAGGTTTGCGCCAAGACGCAGGCCTTGCATGCGCCCTTGGCGCTCTTTGATTGCCCGACCGAAAGACCTGCATGTCCATTTTCCGCCGCCCCGACTACACCTCTGACACCACCCAATTCATTGAGCAACTCAAAGCGCAGCATCCTCAATTGGAAGCCGAACAACGCCAAGGCCGCGCTTTGCTGTGGGACAAACCGGTCAGCCGCGTGGAACAGCAAGCCTTCAAAGATGGCCGAGTGGCTCAAAAACCTTACGTCTACCAGACTCAGGCCTCTTGAGCCTTGCACCGACGCGACGCTGTCAGTCCTAGAACCGCATGGCCTCTGAGGCACGCCCCATGACGACCCCCACCGAACTGATCGACCTGTTGCAGGATGCCCCCGCGTCCATGCCCCAGGTGGTCGACCATGTGGCGGTGGCTCGCCTGTATGGCGAACCCTTGTTCTCCATGCCCACCGACCTGTACATCCCGCCCGATGCGCTGGAGGTGTTTTTGGAGGCATTCGAGGGCCCGCTGGATTTGCTGCTGTATTTGATTCGAAAGCAAAATTTCAACATCCTCGACATCCCCATGGCCGGCGTGACACGCCAGTATTTGGCCTATGTGGATGAAATCCGCCAGCGCAACCTGGAGCTGGCGGCTGAATACCTGCTGATGGCCGCCATGCTGATCGAAATCAAGTCCCGCATGCTGCTGCCGCCCAAAAAGGTGGCCGAGGGCGAAGAAGCCGAAGACCCCAGGGCCGAGCTGGTGCGCCGTTTGCTGGAGTACGAGCAAATGAAGCTCGCCTCCATGCAACTGAACGTGGTGCCGCAATACGGGCGTGATTTTTTGCAGGCACAGGTGTACATCGAGCAAAGCCTGCAACCGCGCTTTCCCGACGTGAGCATGGACGAGTTGCAAATGGCTTGGCGCGACATTTTGAAACGCGCCAACTTGGTGCAGCACCACAAGATCAGCCGCGAAGAACTCAGCGTTCGCGAGCACATGACCATCGTGCTCAAGCACTTGCAAGGCCGCAAATTTGTGGAGTTTGAACACCTGTTCGATCCCACGCTGGGCACGCCTGTGTTGGTCGTGACCTTCATCGCCTTGCTCGAGCTGGCCAAGGAAACCCTGATCGAAATCACCCAAGCCGAGGCTTTTGCCCCCATTTATGTTCGGTTGGCGTACACGCCCAATTGAATCTGTCTTAGAAAACGCCGACTCACCCGAGTCACGCCCACCTTGCCATGATCATTGCCCGTTCCATCGACGAACTGCGCCAAGCCCTGAGCGCATCCGAATGCCCCGCCTTTGTGCCCACCATGGGCAATCTGCACGCAGGCCACATCCAACTGGTCGAGTTGGCCAAGCCCCAGGGCGACTGCACCGTGGTCAGCATTTTTGTGAACCGGCTGCAGTTCTTGCCGCACGAAGACTTTGACAGCTACCCCCGCACCTGGGAGGCCGATTGCGCCAAACTCGAAGCGGCAGGTTGCGATGTGGTGTTTGCGCCGCGCGAAACCGACCTCTACCCCGAGGCCCAGACCGTCAAGGTGCACGCCGACCCGGCGCTGGCCGACATTCTCGAAGGCGAGTTCCGACCCGGCTTTTTCACCGGCGTGTCCACCGTGGTCATGAAGCTGTTCATGAGTGTCTTCGCGGGCAAGGCCCAAGGCGTGGCCGTGTTCGGCAAAAAGGACTACCAACAACTCATGGTGATCCGCCAGATGGTGCGCCAGTTCGCGCTGCCCATCAGCGTGGTGGGCATGGACACCTGCCGCGCCGAAGACGGCCTGGCCCTGAGTTCGCGCAACGGCTACCTGAGTGAAAGCGAACGCACCGAAGCGCTGCAACTGTCACTGGCGCTGCGGGCGCTGGGCCGCGACGCCCTGGCCGCCGCCGATGCGCTGGCCCGCCACCTGCCCGCCCTCGAGGCCAAAGCTATGACGGCCTTGAACCATCGCGGCTGGCAAGCCGACTACCTCACGGTGCGCCGCCGCCACGACCTGCAAGCGCCGCAAGCGGGTGATGCGCTGGTGGTGCTGGGCGCGGCCAAGCTGGGCTCCACCCGCTTGATCGACAACTTCGAAATCTGAGTCCGCTGCCCGGGCCGGGCCAAGCAGACAAAATGGCTTAAACCGCCTCGCCCCGGGGCCCACGCCCCATCAGCACTTGCACGGCATCAAAGGCTTTGAGATGGCCGTCCAGCAAGGCCACCACCGCTTCGGTGATGGGCATGTCCACACCCAGTTGGCGCGCGCGCTGGAGCACGGTGCGGGCGCTGTACACCCCTTCGGCCACATGGCCGAGGGAGGTCACGGCCTGCTCGAGGCTCAGACCTTGGGCCAGCAAAAGACCCACCTTGCGGTTGCGGCTCAGGTCGCCCGTGGCCGTGAGCACCAAATCGCCCAAGCCCGACAAGCCCATGAAGGTCTCGGGCTTGGCGCCCAGCGCCACGCCCAGACGGGTCATTTCGGCCAAGCCGCGGGTGATCAGTGCCGCTCGGGCGTTCAGGCCCAGGTCCAGCCCATCGCACAGGCCTGTGGCAATGGCCAACACGTTCTTGACGGCGCCCCCCACCTCGACCCCCACGATGTCGTCGTTGGCGTACACCCGCAGGGCCGCGCCATGGAAGGCCTGCACCAGCGCATCGCGCACCGAAGCGTGGGGGCTGGCCGCCACCAGGGCCGTGGGTTGGCTGCGGGCCACTTCTTGCGCAAAACTGGGGCCATTGAGCGCGCCCGCCTTGAGCTGAGGGGCCACTTGGGCCTGCACTTCGTGAGGCATGAGACCGGTCTCGGCTTCAAAGCCCTTGCACAGCCAGGCCACCGAGGCGGGCACCCCCTGCAGCGCCTGCAAAGCGCTGCGCAGGCCGGCCATGGGGGTGGCGATGATGAACAGGTCTTGGGCCTGTGCAGACGGCAGCAGTGCGCCCAAAGGGCCTGAGGTGATGCTCAGGGGTGCAGGCAACTCGATGCCGGACAAATAGCGTTCATTGCGACGCTGCTGCTGCAGGGCTTGGGCCTGTGCAGGGTCGCGGACATACAGACTCACCCGGTGGGCACCAGACTGGCGACTGGCGGCAATCGCCAAGGCCGTGCCCCAAGCGCCAGCACCGATGATGGTGATCTGCATGCCGGGTGCGTTTCGCTTTTACTGCTGAGGCGCTGCGGCTTGCTGGGCTTGCTGCTGCTCGTACATGGCTTGGAAATTGATCTCGGCCAAGTGAACGGGTGGGAAACCGGCACGGGTGATCAAATCGGCCACGCTGGCACGCAAGTAGGGGTAAACGATTTGAGGGCAAGCGATGCCCATGACGGGGCCCATTTGGTCTTCGGGCAAATGGCGGATTTCAAAAATACCGCCTTGCTTGCATTCGGCCAAAAAGACGGTTTTGTCACCGATTTTGGTGTGCACCGTGGCCGTCACGCAGACTTCAAACACACCCTCAGCAGCGGGCGTGGCCTCAACACCCAGCTGAATGTCCACGCTGGGTTGCTGCTGTTCAATCAAGATGGCGGGGGAATTGGGCTGCTCGAGGGACGCCTCTTTCAGGTAAACGCGCTGAATTTGGAAAACAGGGGCCAAAGCTTCGGTGTTGACGGCGGTATCGGTCATGAATTTCTCTTCAAAAATGAGGCGGACACGCCCAAACGGGGAGGTCCAAGGTGGGAACTGTTGAATTATCGGCGATCAACATCGCCTTCAAGTCAGGCGGATTGCAACAAAGGCAACAAACCACCCTTGGCGTCCAGGGCCATCAAATCGTCGCAACCGCCCACATGGGTGTCACCCACATAAATTTGCGGAACCGTGCGTCGCCCTGTGATTTGCATCATGTGGTCGCGTTGAACGGGGTCCAGGTCAATGCGGATCTCTTCAATCTGCGCCACGCCTTTGGATTTGAGCAACTGCTTGGCCCGAACGCAATAAGGGCAGACAGCGGTGGTGTACATCTTGACGGTTTGCATGGCATTTCCTTGGGGTTCAGGCTTTTTCGACGGGCATGCTGGCCGCTTGCCAGGCCTTCAGGCCTCCGGCCAGCGACTGCACATTTTCAAATCCGAGTTTGCGGGCAGTGGCGGCAGCGCGGGCCGAACGGGCACCCACTTGGCAAACCATGATCACTTGGGACGATTTGTTTTTGACCAACTGCGCCAGCTTGTCTTCGAGTTGACCCAAAGGCAAGTTTTTGGCGCCGATCACATGGCCGCGGGCGAACTCTTCGGGTTCGCAGACGTCGATGACGGTGGCTTTTTCACGGTTCATCAACTGCACCATGTCTTGCGGATTCAGGCCCTTGCCTGCGCTCAAAACAGGGAAAAGCAAAGCTGCCCCGGAGGCCAAAGCCACGGTGATGAGCATCCAGTTGTCGAGGAGAAATTTCACGAATCAGACCTTTAAAGGCAAAAAAACAAGGGCCTGTGGAAAGGCCGGGAACTGTGGATTCTAAAATGACGGGCTTATCCCTTGTTTTCACGACCCTCAGCGTCCCTTCTGCCCATGTACAAACTTGTCCTTATCCGCCACGGCGAATCCACTTGGAACCTTGAAAACCGTTTCACTGGCTGGACCGATGTCGACCTGACCCCTTTGGGCGTGAGCCAGGCCAAGTCAGCGGGCCAACTGCTCAAAGCCCAAGGCTGGGACTTCGATATTTGCTACACCTCGGTGCTCAAGCGGGCCATCCGCACCCTTTGGCTGACTTTGGACGAAATGGACCGCACGTGGTTGCCCGTGGTCAAGGACTACCGGCTCAATGAGCGCCACTACGGCGCCCTGCAGGGCTTGAACAAAGCCGATATGGCCAAAGAATTCGGTGAAGAGCAAGTGCTGATCTGGCGCCGCAGTTACGACACGCCCCCGCCTGCCCTGGAGAGCAGCGACCCCCGGTGCGAGCGCAGCGACCGTCGCTACCCTGAACCGCAAACTGTGCCACTGACTGAGTGTTTGAAAGACACGGTCGCTCGCGTCCTTCCTGCCTGGAACGACAGCATTGCCCCCAGCATCAAGGCGGGTCAGCGCGTGGTGCTGGCTGCGCACGGCAATTCCATCAGAGCCTTGATCAAGTACCTGGACAACATCTCCGACGAAGACATCGTGAACCTGAACATTCCCAACGGGATTCCCTTGGTCTATGAACTGGACGAAAACCTCCAACCCATCCGGCACTACTACCTGGGCGATGCACAAGCCGCTGCCCAAGCGGCTGCCGCAGTGGCCAGCCAAGGCAAAGCCTGATCCCCCCTGGCCGGGCATTGGCCGGCCCCTCGGGTGTATATTGACCGCATTCTGACTCGATAGACTCAAGCACATGGGACAAAAACTCAAGATCGCTGGCTGGCTCAGCGTTGGCGCATTGGCCGGCGCACTGACCACGGTGTCACTGCAGACGGTGGCACGCGGCAACCTGGCCCCGCTGCCCCTGGAAGAGTTGCAGCAATTGGCGGCTGTTTTTGGCATGGTCAAAAGCGATTACGTGGAGCCCGTGGACGAGAAAAAACTCATCTCCGAAGCCATCTCCGGCATGGTGGCCAGCCTGGACCCCCACTCTCAATATTTCGACAAAAAGAGCTTCAAAGAGTTTTCCGAGGGCACATCGGGCAAATTCGTGGGTGTGGGGATCGAAATCAGCCAAGAGGACGGTTTGGTCAAAGTGGTCTCGCCCATCGAGGGCTCGCCCGCTGACCGTGCGGGCCTCAAGCCCAATGACCTGATCACCAAAATCGATGACACCGCCGTCAAAGGCCTGAGCCTGAGCGAAGCGGTCAAACGCATGCGTGGCGAACCCAAAACCAAGGTGCTGCTCACCATCTTCCGCAAATCCGAGAACCGCACCTTTCCGGTCACCATCATCCGAGAAGAGATCAAGACCCAATCGGTCAAGTCCAAGGTGATTGAGCCTGGCTACGGCTGGATTCGCGTGTCCCAGTTCCAAGAACGGACCGTGGATGACTTCGCACGCAAAATCGAGGAGATGTACAAACAAGAGCCCAAGCTCAAAGGCTTGGTGCTCGACCTGCGCAATGACCCCGGGGGGCTGCTGGACGCGGCCGTGGCCTTGTCGGCCGCCTTCTTGCCCGAAAACGTCACGGTGGTCACCACCAATGGCCAGCTCGAAGAAAGCAAATTCACCTACAAAGCCACGCCCCAGTTCTGGCGTCGCAACAGCAGCAACGACCCCATCACCCGGATGACGGCGGCCACCGGGGGTGCACTGAAAAAAGTGCCTTTGGTGGTGCTGGTGAACGAAGGCTCGGCCTCGGCCAGCGAAATCGTGGCGGGTGCATTGCAAGATTACAAACGCGGCACCTTGATGGGCAGCCAGACCTTTGGCAAAGGCTCGGTGCAAACCGTGCGCCAGCTGGGGCCTGACACAGCGCTCAAGATCACCACCGCCCGCTACTACACACCCAGTGGGCGTGCCATCCAAGCCAAGGGCATCGTGCCGGAAGTGATGCTGGACGAAACCGAGAACGGCAATGTGTTCTCGGCTTTGCGCACGCGAGAAGCCGATCTGGAAAAACACCTCTCCAACGGCAAAGAAGCCGAAGAGAAAAAAGACCCCGCCCGCGAAAAAGCCCGCGAAGAAGCGATCAAAAAACTGGAAGAAGAATCCAAAAAACCTGTGGCGGACCGCCGTTTGCCCGAGTTTGGCTCGGACAAAGACTTCCAGTTGATCCAAGCCTTGAACCAACTAAAAGGCTTGCCCGTCAAGGCCAGCACCACCCTCGCCGAGCGCAAGGCAGAGAAAAAAGACGACTGAGCGCCATGGGTGACGCGCATGGATGACACGCAGCTGCTGCGCTACTCGCGGCACATCCTGCTCAACGAATTGGGCATCGACGGCCAAGAAAAGCTCCTGGCCTCGCACGCCCTGATCATCGGCGCGGGCGGCCTGGGCTCTCCGGTCAGTTTGTATTTGGGCAGTGCGGGTGTGGGGCACATCACCGTGGTCGACCACGATGAGGTCGACGCCACCAATTTGCAACGCCAGATTGCCCACACCTTGGAGCGCGTGGGCCAATACAAAGCCGATTCGGTGCGCACCGCCATCGCCCAGATCAACCCCGATGTGCGCGTCACCCCCATCACCCAACGCGCGGATGCGGCCCTGTTAGACCATTTGGTGGCCCAGGCCGATGTGGTCATCGACTGCTGCGATAACTTTGAAACCCGCCAAGCCGTGAACCTGGCCTGCGTTGCGCACCGCAAACCGCTGGTTTCGGGCGCGGCCATCCGCATGGACGGGCAGGTGTCGGTGTTTGACAGCACACAGCCTGAGGCGCCCTGCTACGCCTGCATCTTCCCGCCAGAACAGCAGCCAGAGGAAACCCGCTGCGCCACCATGGGCGTGTTCGCGCCGCTGGTGGGCATCATCGGCACGGTGCAAGCGGCCGAGGCCCTGAAAATTCTGAGCGGCATGGGCAGCCACATGGCTGGGCGTTTGCTCATGCTCGACGGGCGCGAACTGTCATGGACCGACATCCGCATGCAGCGCAATCCGCAGTGTCCGGTGTGCGCAGCCCACCGCCCCACTTGACCGTTCAGATCCGGCGATCCTTCGGGCGCAGGGGCGGCTCCCCACAAGGCCCGCAGTTTAGGCACAACACCTTGGTGGGGTAGCGCCCCGGCTTGCCTGTGCCTGCACGTTCAACGGCCATGGCAAAGTCCATGGAATTTCCTGAACACGGGCGGCGACATGGCGGCTTCGGGCACCGCAAACACCCCCATTTTTTGTTTTTGCGCCTGGCGTTGCAACAGGGCATAGGGTCCCTTGCCTGTGCGAAAACGGTATGCCCATGCCATGCCGGAGCGCACCATTTCGGCACCCAGGTCGAGGCCATTGAGGCTCAAGCGCCCGATTTGCCGACCGTACACATCCTGGCCCAAATCCACGACCTGAACAGATTTTCGCAACACCATGCGAATCAACTCATCGCGGGACTCTGCGCCGCCGGGCTGACAGCTCTCCGGCGCGTCGATGCCATCGATGCGCAAGGTGATGGGCTCATGCTGGCCTTCGCGCACCAACAACACCGTGTCGCCATCCATGACCCAGCTGACCCAACCCGTCCACACCTGCGAAGCTTGGCCTGTGCAAGGCAGCGCCAAGGCCAACGCACAAAGCCACAAACGCCATCGCGTCATGACGCATCCTTGACGCGCTGACCCCGGCGGCGATTGGCCTTAGGCAAATCGGGGCCCAGCTCGGTGAGCAAAACTTGAGCGCGGACTTGCAAGCGTTCCAGCACTTCGTCAAAGCGGGCGGCTTCTTCGGGCAGCAGCACACTCAGGATTTGGCTGTTGATGGCTTGAATTTGGGGCATCAACACTTCATAAAGCTGTCGCCCTGATGGGGTCAGGCTGACCAATGCGCTGCGACGGTCGTTGGCGGGGATGGTGCGCAGCACCAGCTGCTTGCGGCCCAAGGCCGTCAAGCTCCGCGAGGTGCGGGCGCGGTCACGGTGCATGCGCTCGGCCAGGGCCGATGGCGGCAAGCTGCCATTTTCATACAGTTGGGCCACCACGGCCCATTCGCGCCGCGTGATGCCATAACCGCCCTCACACAAGCGCACCACCATGGCCCCCGCCACGCTCGACAAACGACCGAGCCTGTACAAAAGCAGGTCATCGATCGAAGCCAGACGCTGAGATGGAGACAAGGACATCAGGGTTTTCCGGGGGGATGGTTGTTTAGATCAATTGTGCGTCAAGGCGCTACATTCTGAATGGACTTGCGCTTTCAACAAGGGACCCCCAAATCCCGTTCCACCGGAGACTTTCATGAATGCCATTCACCTCTTGACCCGCCGCGCACTGGGCCTGCTGGCGCTTTCTCTGGCAGTGCTCTCGCCCAAGCTGCACGCACAAGACAAACCACCCCTCAAGATCGTGGTGGGCTTTCCCCCTGGCGGCTCGGCGGACATTCTGGCGCGCATGGTGGCAGACGCCCTGCGCGAGGACTTTGGCACCATCGTGGTGGACAACAAGCCCGGTGCAGGTGGCCGCATTGCCCTGAACGCGGTCAAGGCCGCCAAGCCCGATGGCCAGACCGTGATCGTGCTGCCCAGCGGCCCGATGGTGCTGTTCCCCCATGTCTACAAAAAGCTCGACTACGACGCGGTGAAAGACTTCACGCCTGTTTCGCAAATCGCCCGCTTCCAGTTTGGCGTGGTCTCCGGCCCCGCCAGCAACGCGAAAACCGTGGCCGACATGGTGGCCAAGGCCAAGAGCGACCCCGGCCATGCCAGCTATGGCACGCCCGGCGCGGGCACCTTGCCCCACTTCATGGGGGTGTTGATGGAGCAGTCAGCGGGCATCAGCCTGAACCATGTGCCCTTCCAAGGCGGCGCACCGGCCAACAACGCCCTGCTGGGTGGCCACATCGGTTACAAGTTTGACGTGGTGTCCGAAACCGCAGAAATGCACCGGGCTGGCAAAGTCCGCATCATCGCCGTGACCGGCAACCAGCGCGACCCGCAAGTGCCCGAGGTGCCAACGCTCAAGGAGTCGGGCATCCACATGGATGCCACCGCCTGGTTTGCCATGTATGGCCCTGCGGGCCTCAAAGGCGATGCGCTCACCCGCCTTGAAAAAGCGATGATGAAGATGGCACGCGATCCGGCCATGAAAGACAAAATGCTCAAGCTCGGCTATGAACCCATTGGCTCCAACTCGGCCGATTTGGCTGTGGCGCAAAAGACCGACCTGGCCCGCTGGGAAAAGCCCATCAAGGCCACGGGCGTACAACTGGACTGAACCTCCTGAACCATTCAAGGGTGAACACATGCCACATCCATTTTCACGCACCGGCCTGATCCTCAGCCTCGGCCTGCTGCTGGGGTCTTTCGCACTGGCCCAAGCCCCCTCTTGGCCGAGCAAGCCGGTCAAGTTCATCAACAGCTTTCCACCTGGCGGTCCTTCGGACATCTTGGCTCGGGCCGTTGGCGATGTGCTGCAAAAGCAGTTTGGCCAGCCCTTTGTGGTGGACAACAAACCGGGCGCAGCAGGCAATGTGGGGGCAGATCAGGTGGCCAAGGCTCCCCCCGATGGCAACACCTTGCTGTGGGGCATCGACACGACCCACACCATCAACCCACACATTTACAAAGTCATGCCTTTCAAGGAGGCCGACCTCAAACCCCTGGTGGTGATCTCCAGCTCGGGACTGCTGCTCGGTGTGCATCCGGGCACAGGCATCAAGACGGTCAAAGACTTCATGAAAGCCGCGCGCGATCGCAGTCTGAACTTCAGCTCAGGCGGCAACGGCTCGCCTGGCCACCTTTGGGTCAACATGGCCAACATCTCGGCCGCTACGCGACTGGTCCACATCCCATACCGGGGAAACTCCCCTGCAGTAATGGCCGTGGTGGCGGGCGAGGTGGAGGGTGGCACGCTGGCCACCCCGGGCATGCTGCCGCAAGTCAAAGGCGGGAAAATCAACGCACTGGCTGTGACCAGCCAAAAGCGCTCGCGCCTGGCCCCTGAAGTGCCCACCGTGGCCGAGGTGGGGTTCAAGGATTTAGAAAGTGAAGTGCTCTACGTGGTCATGGCCCCGGGCAACACCCCTGAGCCCCTGATGCAAACCATGGCCAAGGCCATCACCGACGCCTTGGCCCGACCCGAGTTGCAAAACAGGCTGAACGAACTGGACATGGCCTATGAAGGTCTGAGCGGCAATGCCGCCACCCAACGCCTGAAAAGACTCTCTGACCAATATGGCCGGGTGATCCGTGCCACCGGCATGAAAGTTGACTGATCCCCGCCATGACCCTCCAACGCCCCAACATCATCTTCATCGTGGCCGATGACCTCGGCTTTGCCGACCTGGGCTGCTACGGCGGCCGTGACGCCAAGTTCGGCCCCGTCTCGCCGGTCCTCGACCGGCTCGCCGCCGATGGACTCAAGTTCACTCAGGGTTATGCCAACTCGCCCGTGTGCTCACCCACGCGCTTTGCGCTCATGACCGCGCGTTACCAGTACCGCCTGCGCGGCGGGGCCGACGAGCCCATCAACAGCAAGAGCAAAGGCAGCAAGGTGCTGGGCCTGCCGCCTGAGCACCCCACACTGCCGTCGCTGCTCAAGGCCAGCGGATACCGCACCGCCTTGATCGGCAAGTGGCACCTGGGCTACCCGCCGCATTTCAGCCCCATCAAGTCAGGCTACGAAGAGTTCTTTGGCCCCATGTCGGGTGGTGTGGACTACTTCACCCACGCCAGCAACAACGGCACGCACGACCTCTACACCAACGAAGAAGAAAAGCACGAAGACGGCTACCTCACCGATCTGATTTCCAACAAGGCGGTGGACTTTGTGAACCGCATGGCTCCGGGGGCTGCGCAGGGCACGCCCTTCTTTTTGAGCCTGCATTACACCGCGCCACACTGGCCTTGGGAAACCCGTGAAGACCATGCGCTGGCCCAAGAAGTCAAAGACAACCTGTTCCACCTGCATGGCGGCAACATCCACACTTACCACCGCATGATCCACCACATGGACGAGGGCATTGGCTGGGTGGTGGACGCGCTCCAAAAGACAGGCCAGCTCGAGAACACCCTGATCGTCTTCACCAGCGACAACGGCGGCGAACGCTTTTCAGACAACTGGCCCCTGGTGGGCGGCAAGATGGACCTGACCGAAGGCGGCATCCGGGTGCCGTGGATCGCGCACTGGCCCGCCGTCATCGCGCCCGGGGGCAGCTGCGCCCAGCACTGCATGACCATGGACTGGTCGGCCACCCTGGTCGAGCTGGCAGGCGCAAAGGCACATGCCGACCACCCTTTTGACGGCGTGTCGCTCGTCCCCGTGCTGCGCGACACCCAGCACCAGTTCGAGCGCCCCTTGTATTGGCGCATGAACCACCGAGGCCAACGTGCCCTGCGCATGGGCGACTACAAATACCTGCGGGTGGACGGCAACGACTATTTGTTCAACATCTCCGCTGACGAACGCGAGCGTGCCAACCTGGCACAGCACCAACCCGATAAGTTGCAAAACTTGCGTGCCGCCTGGGAGGCCTGGGACGCCACGGTGCCCGCCATCCCAGAAGACGCGACCGTCAGTTTGGGCTACTCTGTCAAAGACATGCCACAGCGCTGACGCCATGACGGCTAAGATCGCTCATGGCTGATGTTCGACGATATTTAACTTTCCTTCAGTGGCCCCGCCTGACAGCACCTCTGGCCCGCACCGAGGTGCTGGCGGGTCTCACGGTGGCGCTGGTCATGATCCCGCAAGCGGTGGCTTATGCGGGCCTGGCTGGCATGCCCTTGATCACCGGGCTTTACACCTGCCTGATCCCGGCTTTGTTGGCCGTGCTGTTTGGCAGCGCCAACCGCTTGTCGGTGGGTCCGGCTGCGCTCACTTGCGTGCTGATTGGCGCCTCGCTCACCGGCATGGCAGAACCGGGCTCGCCCGAATGGGTGGCGCTGGCGGTGTGGCTGTCGCTGCTGTCGGGAGCCATTCAGTTGCTGCTGGGCTTGGGGCATTACGGCTGGCTCATCAATCTGGTCAGTGCCCCGGTCATGACCGGCTTCACCCAGGCCGCGTCTTTGCTCATCATGGCCTCGCAAGTGCCCGGCTTGCTGGGCGTCAAAGCCTGGAGCTGGGACGTGCAAACCTGGCCTGCTTGGCTGAGCAGTTGGCCGGCCCTGTTTGGCCTGGGCAGTCTGGCCATGCTTTTGTTGCTGAGGCGCTTCAAGCCACGCTGGCCCGGCATCATGATCGTCATGGGCCTGGCCTCGGCCATCGCGTATGCCACCGACTACCAGGCGCATGGCGCGGTTGTCGGCCTGCTGCCCTCGGGCCTGCCCGAGTTTTATGGGCCCGTGTGGCCGGGCTTGGACATGCTCAACCAGCTGTGGGTACCCGCCATGGTGATCGCGCTGGTCAGCTTCCTGGAAACGGCGTCGAGCGCCCGCATCGAATGCCGCCGCGAAGGCAAACGCTGGGACGACAGCACCGAACTCTTCGGCCAAGGCTTGGCCAAAATCGCCTCGGCATTTTCGGGCAGCTTTCCCACCAGCACCTCGTTCTCTCGCTCAGCGCTCATGTTGTATGCGGGCGCCCGCTCGGGCTGGGCGGTGGTGGCCTCGGTGGGCTTTGTGCTGCTGGCTTTGCTCATCCTCATGCCTGCGCTGCAATACGTTCCGCGCTCGGTCATGGCTGCGGCCGTGATCGTGGCCGTGCTCAATTTGTTCCAGCCCCGCCAGTTTTTAAACCTCTGGCGAGTGGGCCGTGTCGAAACGGTGACGGCAGGCATCACCTTTGCCATGACCTTGCTGACCGCACCGCGCATTTACTGGGGCGTGATGACCGGGGTTCTGGTGGGCCTGAGCCATTTTTTGCACACCCGACTGCACCCGCGCATCATCGAAGTGGGTTTGCACCCCGACGGCAGTCTGCGCGACCGACATCTTTGGAAACTGCCACCCTTGGCCCCCCAGCTTTACGCCCTGCGCATGGACGCCGAACTCGATTTTGCTGCAGCCAGCGAGTTTGACCGGGCCATCACCGACCACCTGGCCCAACACCCCGATGTGCAACATGTCTGCCTGTTTGCGCAGCCCATCAACCGCATCGACGTGACCGGCGTGGAGACTTTTGCCCAGCTGCACCGCCAACTGAGCGGTCGGGGCATCACGCTGCACATCAGCGGCATCAAGCTGCCGGTCGAAACCACACTGCGCCGAGCAGGCGAGCTGGCAGAAGGCCCCTACCTCCAGCTCTACCGCACCGACGCCGAAGCGCTCAAGGCGCTGGAAAACCTCGACCCGCACCCCGCAGAGGCGGCCGCGCCCGCCGTTTGAGCCCAGCCCCGTGGCAGCAGGGCTTCAGGCCAGCGCCTTTTCAAATTCCGACAAGCGCTTGTAAATGGAACGCAACTCGGTGATGTCGGTCCAGCGCTCGATCAGGTAAGAAAAAGCGTCATTGACCTTGCCGAAGGCGTTGCTCACCTGCTGAATGGCCCCCAAGGTGATCAAGCCTGTGAACAGCGATGGCCCCATGAGCAGGTATGGAAAAATCACCATCGTCTGGCTGTAAAAATTGCTCCACAAATGGAAGTAAGCGTAGTGGTTGAACAAACGGAAATTGTTCAAGCGCACGCCCGTGAACAAGCCCATCACGGTGGGCAAATCCATGCGGGCGCGGTCGTCCTCGGCATAGACCAAGTCCTTGCGCAACGCCGCTTCGGTGCGTTGGTTGTTGTACTCCAGCCCCGGCAAGCGAATGCCCACAAACCAAGACAGCACCGTGCCCCCCACCGCCGTGACCAGGGCCACCCAAAACAGCGAGCCCTCGAACTGCAGCCACGCGATGGCCATGCCCTTGGAGAGCAGCCACAAAATCGGGATGAAGGACACCAGCGTGAGCACTGCCCGCACCAGACCCAACCCCAAGTTTTCTGTTTGGCGGGCAAAACGCATGCAGTCCTCTTGGATGCGCTGCGAAGCACCCTCGACCGTCGTGTGGGTGCGTTGCCAGCGCGGCAGGTACACCTCGGTCAGGGCCTGACGCCAGCGAAAAGCGTAATGCGAAGCCAAATAAGTCTCCAGGCTGCGCAGCAACATGTAGGGAAAAGCGATCCAGGCAAACTGAACCATGAAGCCCCAGAACTTTTCCACCCCGCCCGCCTGCTCTGGCTTTTGCAGCAGGTCATAAAACTCGCCATACCAAGTGTTGAGCTTCACGGTCTGTTGGACCGTGATGAACACCATCGCCACCAAGAGCAGCAAACCACCCCAGGCCCAAAAAGCCCAGCGGCGAGAAAGAAAGAAACTTCGGAACATTGAATCAAGCCTCTTTGGGGTTGACCTCGTCCACCGTCACGGTGTCAAAGTCTGCAGGCAGTACCACCTCCAACAACTCGACATCGGGGCTGTGACCGAGTTCGCGGTGGCGAATTTCGGGCGGCTGGTGCACGCACGAGCCCGCCTCCAGGCGCACCACCCCCTGACCCTCATACTCAAACTCGATCCAGCCCTTGAGCACGTACACCAGCTGGAACTGAGTCTTGTGAAAATGCGGCTGGCTCGAAAAAGCACCGCCCTCGGCCGCTCGGATCACACTGGCCGTGACCCGCCCACCCGTGGCCGCCTTCATGCCCAGATCGCGGTATTCAAAAAACGAACGCAGCCCTTTTTCAAACTGCGCGTCTTTGGCGTGGGTGACCACGAAGCCTTGTGTCGTCATTTGCATCTCCTGAGGGGTGCGCTGAATTCCAGCGAGCCATCAGGCCTATCCTAATGCCAAGTGGTAGGCATAGAATTTTTGATCACGCTCCCAGCCCATGGACGCGTAGAGAGACTGTGCAGGTAAATTTTGCACATTCGTCGTCAAGGACAGGCGCACAGCACCCAATTGGCGAGCATGGTCCGCAGCAGCTGTCAACAAGGCTTCGCCCACGCCGAGCCGCCTGGCCGTGGGTGCCACGAAAAGGTCGTTGAGCACAAAAACCCGCGCCATCGACACCGAAGAAAAGCTCGGGTACAGCTGCGTGAAACCTACGGCTTGGTCTTGTGACTCGGCCAACAGCACCACCGATTGCCCATGCTCAAAGCGGGCTTGCAGAAAAATCTTGGCCGCTGCTTCATCGCTGGCTTGACCATAAAACTGGCGATAACCATCGAACAAGATAGCTACCGCATCCAGATCTGCCAACACAGCTTGGCGGATGGTGATTGAATTCATGGTTTCTCCTGTGATGATGGATTGACGTTGTAGGCCCTCAAGGCCGAAGCGATCTGGGATGCCTCGGTGGTTTCGCCAGGATAAAAGCGGTAACTGGGTGCCACGATGGGGACCACGGATGTGACGCGAATGACCAGAACACTGTGGATGACAAAGCGCTGCCCCACCATGGCCAGCAGCGGTGCGGCCCAGCGGGCGAATGCCGAATCACCGGCAAGCACCTCATGCGCCGAGCCATTGAGCTTGAAGCCCTTTTGCACGAACACATCCACAAAGCTCAAACACACCTGCGGCTGCTGCGCGATGTTGCGGACCGACATGGGTGAGGCGATGTTCGCCACCACCACATGCTGGTCGTCAAAGACGGTCCACACCTCTTTGGGCGAGACATTGGGCAGGCCATCGGTATCCACCGTTGCCAACCAGCAAAGCACGCTGCGGCGGGCAGCATCGCGGACGGATGCATTCAATATAGACATGGGCAATCGCTGAAATAGAAAACGCTCAGAGTGACCGTTTTGACGGTGCCCCAAAGGGTTAGTCCATCATCGTATCCCGCGTCGCCCAAGTTTAGCTATTAAGAAAACATTTATGAAGAAAAATTCTGTACCCGGAAATTCCCCATTGACCTTGATGGACCCTTCAGTATTGACAAGCGGATGACAGGGCATCTATCCAAGGTTCAGGCTTCGTTCAGTCTCAAAAACACAGACATGCGATGCAGTTCATCGTCCAGGGCCACAGCAAAGGCTTTGTCCCTAGGAGCTGTGCTCACCAAGCCCACATCAGGCGTGAGCACCCCCGACTTGGCACTGACGTTGGCCCAGCCGATGACCTGATCACGCCAGAGCAAGGGCATGGCGTAGTGGCCGCGCACACGCTTGGCAGCCGGGGTGTAGGCCTCAAAGCGGTAGGCCCAACCCCACAATTGCTCAAAGCGGCGGCGATCCCACACCACCGGGTCAAAAGGTGCCAGCAAGCGCACCTGATCATTCACAACATGGCGACGCGATGCCGGGTTTTCGCCCTCAGGCCAAAACCAAGTTGTCCCATCCACTTCAGCAGTGGGCAAGCGCAGGCGCGCACGCTGCAGCATGGCCTGGCGGTGCTGCAGCCACTGCGGTACACCGCCCGCCAGCAGCCCAACCAACTGCCCCAGACTGGCTGCAGACAATGGGGCGTACTTGGCCACGATCACATCCACCAGTGCATCCATGATGGCATCGGGGCTCAGCCCACTCGGTTCGTGCTCGCGAACGGCGTACAGGCGCTGACCGCCTTCGCGTCGTACCACACGCAACAGCCCCCGATAGTGCATGCCTTCGAGCAGCTGCGTGCTGGCCTTGCTGTTGCCACCGAACCAGTTGACCACGCGGCCATGGTCAAAGTGGGCGTCCACCTGTGCGGGCCGAACAACACCGACCTCACGCACAAAAGCCAACACCTCTTGCGCTTGCTTCATGCGGGCAGCCGACCAGACAATTCGAGCTGTGCGCGGGTGCATCAGATGGTGCAAGTCACGCCGCACAAAACCGTAGTTGACGAAAAAATCTTCCTCGATGGGCAGCTTGGCATAGCGCGACTCCAGATCCCCCACCCGATAACCCGCCACACGGTGGCGCAGCGTCAGGTCTTGTGCGCGGGCAGGTGCACGCAAGGGGTCAGCCTGCACAAAGCCCAGGCGTTGCAATGCCTTGGGCAAGGTGGTGGGCGCGAACAGGCTGCGCGCCACCGCATAGCGGCGCAGCTGGTCCAGAGTCAACACGGGTGATGCCATGGCCGCACCATGCCGCAGACGTACCTTATGGGGCTGTTATTTTTTAGCCGCCATCCAATAAGCCACAATGGCATTGGCGTGGCCATGTCCCATGCCATGCTCGGTCTTGAGCCACGCCACCATCTCCATGTGCTTCATGCCTTCGCACGATTGGAGCAGCGCCAGCCAATGCGCGATGGGCTGGCCGTACTTCTTCTCGATGGACGGGAAATACGATGCGGGGCCTTTGGGTTTTTCAGGGGTGTTCATCAGGCGGTTCTCCTTGTGACGTTTTTTCGCCTCACGACTTCAGCGCTTCGAGCGCCGCCGCCCTGGCATGAATGGCCGTGGTGTCAAACAGCGGGACCGGAGAGTCCTGGGCGTTGACCAACAGCGAAATTTCTGTGCAGCCAAGGATGATGGATTGCACACCCTGAGAAGCCAGGTCCTGCATCACCCTTGTGTATTCGGCGCGTGACTCCGCCTTGACGATGCCCAGGCACAGCTCTTCATAAATGATGCGGTGAACAATCTCCCGGTCAGCCATGGCAGGGACTTTGACCTGCAGGCCATGGTGATCGCGCAGCCGGTCTTTGTAAAAAGCTTGCTCCATGGTGAAGCGCGTGCCCAGCAGGCCCACAACGGTGTGGCCCGCTGTCTTGATGGCGGCGGCGGTGGGGTCTGCGATGTGCAGCAGTGGGATACTGACGGCCGCTTCGATGGGGTGCGCGACCTTGTGCATGGTGTTGGTGCACAAAACCAAGAACGATGCGCCAGCGGCTTGCAGCGAGCGCGCCGCATGGGCCAAGGCCTGGCCGGCACTGTCCCAGTCGCCCTGGCGCTGGAGCTCTTCAATGTCGTGGAAGTCCACGCTGTACAAAATGAGCTTGGCCGAATGCAAGCCACCCAATTGCGCTTTGACCGTTTCGTTGATCACCCGGTAATAAGGCACGGTGGATTCCCAGCTCATGCCACCGATCAGACCGATTGTTTTCATGGGGACTCCTTGGGCTGCTGATGACAGCCAACGTTCCAGCCTAGCCGTCGGCTGAGGCCAGCAATGCTGACTCGGTCACTGCAAATAATTTTTCCATCGATCTCTATTGTTCAGCAGGTCACCCCACACGGGTGGCCCACTGCGTCACCCCAAAGACAGGTGCGTGGCTGAGCGCAAAGCCTAGGCCGTCACGATCCAGCCCTCCAGCGGATCACATGGGGGCAAGCCGTATTGCGGGTGCCCCGCCTCGTGCTGCTGCTGCGCCCAGGCCGCTTGCATCAGGCACAGGGTGGCGTCGAGCGCGTCGCCGCTCGCGTCGTCGGCCAAGCGCCCCAGCAGCGCGTTGCTGGCCACCAGGCGCAGGCCCAGGCGGGTCTGGCCGCGCTCCAAGGCGCTCAGCAGTTCGCGCCGGGCCAGCAAGCGCTCGGGCGTTTGTTTGGCTTTGTCGTCGCTTTTGTAGCTTTGCTTGCCCAGCACCTCACGCGCCAGCAAGCCGGGGTAGGCCTCCAGCGCCACGCGTCGCGCGTCGCCCGCGCACAGGCCGGGCAGGTGCACACCCGCTTGGCGCAACAGGGGCACGCCTGCGTGCAGCATGTAGGCCACGGGCGGGTTGACCCATTTCATGGAGGGGCTGGAGCCTGCGGGGTGGTCGGCGGCGCGGTGCGCGAACTTGCCGCCTACAGGGCGGGCATTGCAAAACGCGGCAAACTGCTCGCGAATCTGGGGGCGCTCCAAGGCGCAGTAATGGTCCATGCAAGCGGTCCAGTCGGTGGGCCAGCCCAAGGTCTCGACCAATTCGCGCGGCAGGCCAAAAGGCAGGTCAAAACCGCCCACCCAGTCGGCAGGCTGCGCCAGCCAGTCGCCAAAAGCGTTCAGCGTCTCAAAGGTCTGCAGCGCTTGCAGTTGCACCCGGCCCTGCCGGGCCTGACCCAGCGCCAGCACAATGGGTTTGCGTTGGCTGGGGCTGCTGGAGAAATCGCAGCCAATCAGGTTCATGGTTCACTTCGCGACGCAGGCGTCGCGCCAGCAAGGCTCAGGCGCGGCCGATGATGGAGGCCGTGGCCATCAGCTCTTCGAGCAAGGCCAACGAGACTTTGCCCGACACGTTGTACGGGTCCAACTCGGCCCGCTCGGAGTACTTGAGCAAGATGTTGGTGTTGACGCGCGATGCATCGACTTGTCCCATGGTCCAGCCACCGAAGCGGCGCTCCGAGATTTCTTCGTAGTGCAGCAACACCACCTCCTTGTGGCGAGCGTCTTTCTGGATGTGGCCATACAGTTCGCTCACGGCGGTTCGTCCGCCTTCGATGGCTTGCAAAAAGATGCCGCCGCCGTAACACAAGATGCCCGTGATGCCCGATGCCGGATTGAACTGGCGCGACTGGCTCAAGATGGACTCAATGGTTTCAGGTCGGGTATCCACAGCGCGGCTGGCGTAAAGCAGGCGTACCAACATGGTCAGTCCTTTTTGGGAATCAGAGACAGAAATTCACGGCGCAGGTTCGGGTCTTTGAGGAAGGCACCGCGCATGACCGAGTTGATCATTTTGCTGTCCATGTCCTTCACACCCCGCCAACCCATGCAGTAGTGGCTGGCCTCCATCACGATGGCCAGGCCATCGGGCTGGGTTTTGCGCTGGATCAGGTCGGCCAGTTGCACCACGGCTTCTTCTTGAATCTGGGGCCGGCCCATGATCCATTCGGCCAAACGGGCGTATTTGGACAGGCCGATCACGTTGGTGTGCTCATTGGGCAGCACGCCGATCCAGATCTTGCCGATCACCGGGCAAAAGTGGTGGCTGCAGGCGCTGCGCACGGTGATGGGGCCGACGATCATCAGCTCATTGAGGTGCTCTGCGTTGGGGAACTCGGTGATCTCGGGTGCATCGACGTAGCGGCCTTTGAACACTTCCTTGAGGTACATCTTGGCCACACGGCGGGCGGTATCGCCCGTGTTGTGGTCGTTGACGGTGTCGATGACCAAGCTGTCGAGCACGCCCGCCATTTTGACGGTCACCTCGTCGAGCAATTTGTCGAGTTCGCCGGGTTCAATGAACTCAGCGATGTTGTCATTGGCGTGAAAACGCTTGCGAGAGGCGTTGATGCGCTCGCGGATTTTTACCGAAACGGGTACGCCGTCATCTTCGGGCGTGGCAGCAGAAGCAGTCATGGCGTCTGGGTTTTGTTGAATGTGGGCTTCATCCTACCAGCGATTGGCAGCTCCTTAGGGCCAGCGGACCAACGCCCATGTCGGCCAAGGGGAAACCTCTTGTCAATAACGGTTGCCTGTCAAAAACAAGGCCAAACGCATCAGGGCGAAGGCCAGCAGGTCACGCAACCTCAAATGCCACGGACTTTGTGCGAAAGTTTGCACCTCTACAGGCTTACTTTGTTGCTCGATCGCCAAGACCAAACGCTGGTGCAATTGCTGGGCAAAGGCTTTGTCGGCCACCACCACATTGGCCTCGCGCGCCAACAACAAGCTGAGCGGGTCCAAATTGGACGAGCCGACGGTGGCCCAAGGTCGGTCATGGTGCGGGTCCATCACGGCCACTTTGGCATGCAAAAAACTGGCCGAGTATTCGTGGATCTCCACCCCTGCACGCAACAATGCACCATAAACAGGCCGGGCGGCGTGGTATTGCATGAAGTATTCGTAACGCCCTTGCAGCAGCAAACGCACACGCACCCCCCGCTTGGCCGCATGCATCAAGGCCTGGCGCACGCGACGGCCTGGCAAGAAATAGGCATTGGCAATCACGATGTCATGCCTGGCTGCACCAATGGCCTTGAGGTAGGCGCGTTCGATCTGGCCACGGTTCAACACGTTGTCGCGCAGCAGCAAGCCCGCCTTGGCCACCGACAGTGTGGGCATGTCCACACCTTGCGCTTGTGTCCAAGGCAAATGAACCCCACCCGTGCGAAACGAGTTCAAGGCCTCGGGAAACTGCTGGTGCTTGGCATGCTTGACCCCCTGTATGCGCCACCACAATTGGGCCATCGTCTCTTGCATTTGCTGGACCAAGACACCCCTTGCCGAAACGGCAAAGTCCAGGCGAGGTTGCGCCAAGGTGCCGTGATGCGGGTCGTACCAGTCGTCCAAAATATTGATGCCGCCACAAAAGGCCAAGTCCCCATCGATCACACACAATTTGCGGTGCAAACGCCGCCAACGACTGGGGATCAACAAGCCCAAGGTGCCCAACGGGGAATACACGCACCACGCCACACCCGCACGCGAAAACCGCTCTTGCCATTCAGGCGGCAGCCGTGGTGTTCCCACCCCATCCACCACCACCCAGACGCGCAAGCCCCGCCAAGCCGCACGCTCCAAAGCCTCGGCCACCCGAGCAGTCGCCGCGTGAAAGTCAAAAATATAGGTTTCCAGATGCACTTGGCTGCTGGCTTGGTCGATCGCAGAGACCAAGGCATCGAAGTAGGCCTGGCCGCCTTCGATCAAACGAATTTGATGCCCATCGTGCAATGGCATGCCGTGTCCCATGCTCAATCCGTCCAAGCGAATTCGGCCACCAAGGGCAAGTGGTCCGACATGCGCTGCCAAATTCGACCCGAAGGCACCATGGCGTGCAAAGGCTTCAGGCCCCGTGCATAGATGTGGTCCAACTGGTTCAAGGGCAAGCGCGAGGGGAAAGTCGGTGTGGCTTGCTCGCGCCATTCGCCAAACCCTGCCTGCGCCATGCGGCGGCCCAAACCCGTGCCCCAGTCATTGAAGTCTCCCGCGACCAGAACCGGCGCGTGGTCAGGAATGGTTTGTTCGATGAATGCCAACAACTGAAGCACTTGGCGGACACGACTGGCGGGCACCAGACCCAGGTGCACCACAATCACATGCACCACCCTGTCCACCACTTGCACCGTGCTGTGCAGCAAACCGCGTTGTTCAAACCGGTGGTCTGAGATGTCTTTTTGTTGGGACGACAACACCGGCCAGCGTGACAACATGGCATTGCCATGCTCGCCGTGGCGGGTGACCGCATTGGTGCGGTAAACCGCCTCGTAGCCTTCAGGGGCGAGGTAGTCGGCTTGCGGTTGGCTAGGCCAATGCGCAAAATACCGCTCTTCCCGGCGATGCATGCGGCGAACCTCTTGCAGGCAAACGATGTCCGCATCGAGTTGCTCCACCGCATGGCCCAAATTGTGAATTTCCAAGCGCCTGGCAGGCCCCAGCCCCTGTACACCCTTGTGGATGTTGTACGTGGCCACACGCAAAACCGGGTGTTCATGTCGTTGGGGCATGCTCAGCCAACGGGTCTCAAAAAACGCGGCAGCATCAAAATGGCCTCCGCATTCGACGGTGAAAAACACAGGTCTGCGGCCGCCTGCCAAGGCTGCAATTGCCACTCGGTGTGCTCCGATGGGCTCAGTGTGATGGGCCTTTTTTCTGGCACACACAAACCAAAAACACGCTCGGTGTTGCGACTCACTTCAGGCGCGTAACGCCAGCGCCACACGGGATAAATGTCGTATTGGTTTTCAAGTTCCCAGTCGTGCAAAAAGCAGCCCGCTTGCTGGGCATCGATGCCCGTCTCTTCTTTCACCTCGCGGATGGCGGTCTCCAGCCATGTCTCGCCCGGATGGTCTTTGCTGCCCGTGACGGACTGCCAACTGCCCATGTCGGCGCGGCGAATCAGCAACACTTCTTGCGCAGGCGTGTGGATGACCACCAACACCGATTCGGGAATTTTGTAAACCACGGAGACAGACATGGACTTGGATCCTACGTGGGACAGGTACCACTTGGGTTCATTGTAGTCAGCACCTCGCCGGCATGGCGTGTGCCGTCTCAAGCAGCTGATAGCATTGGCGCCATGTTGATTTCGACCCACTTTCATCCGTCAGAAAAACGCCCAGCTGCACTGCAAGTCAGAGGGTTAAACGGCGGCCCGGGCGAGCTGCTGCTTTTCAAGGACTTGAATCTGCAGCTGCCGCCGGGCTTGTCTGCGCTGCTGGGGGACGAAGGCTCAGGAAAAACCAGCCTCTTGCGCTTGCTCTGCGGTGATTTGACGCCCCAATCCGGAGAAATTGAGGTGCGCGGTGAAGTGGCTGCGGTGCTCCCACCACAGGGGTCGGTTTTTTGGACCGATCTGCGCCTGCCCCATGGCGACGAGCACACACCAGGCCATTGCTGGGATGCTTTGGCGCCCTTGTGGCCGGCTTGGTCTGAACAAGCCCAACAATCTTGGTGCACGGCTTTGCAACTCACGCCCCATCTGGACAAGCGCTTGAACATGCTGTCCACAGGCACGCGTCGCAAAGTCGGCTTGGTGGCCGCGCTGGCCTCAGGCGCCGCAGTCACCTTGCTTGACCAACCCTTTGTGTCTCTGGACCAAGCGTCCATCCGCGTTTTACAAGACATGTTGGCAGACAGCTACCGAGACTCAGAGCGCGCCTGCTTGATTGCGGACTATGAGAAACCACCGCACATGCCATGGGCGGCGGTGTTCCAGTTGTGATCGGCCACCTGGGAATTTTTTTGAATGTGGCCCATTTCGTTTGACCATCGCCTGGGGGTTCTCTCGGCGTTTTGCGTCGGGGCGATGACCTGGGCCCATGGCATGGCTTGGAGCCAGACCACCCCCACCGCCCCAACACATCAAGCCTCTGCGGCAGAGCGCTGCTTGGCACCTGCAGCGCAACGACATGGCGTGAACCCCAAGATACTCCGGGCCATTTTGCAAGTCGAGTCCGGCATGCGCGCCCATCTCGTGAACCACAACGCCAACGGCACCATGGACGTCGGGATGGCCCAAATCAACTCCATCCACTTTCCAGAATTGGCGCAATGGGGCATCACACCCGATCGACTTCTGGACCCCTGCGTGGCCACGCATGTGGCAGCTTGGCACCTCAAACGCAGTTTGCTGCGTCACGGCAACACTTGGTTCGGCGTCGCGGCTTACCACTCCACGACACCCGAGCACAATTTGCGCTACCAAGAATTGGTACGGCGCGAAATGGCGCGCACCGGCTCTTTGCGCTGATGCGCCGCCCCCACTCGGTTCAGACCATCGGTCCCTTCCTCTCACAGCGCGCCACCCCCATGGCTTTAGGTTGTGGCCTATTTCCAGCACGCAATGTGCTGGGATCCAGGGTCGCGGCTCAGGGGCAAATGGGCGTTTGCTGGCCTTTTTGAAACAAGGGCAAAAAGATAAGCCGCGTCAGTTTCTCCGGCTTTTCACGCTATGCCCCATAATGTGCTTGTGCACGTCGTGAAAAACGGCACAAGTCAGGTGATCGGTCAGTTTCGCGCGCTACGGCGGCAGTTTTCAGTTTGTTGTGCTTTCGGGACCCCATCGCTTTGTTTTTTTGTATTTCTGAGGAGTCCTCCATGGGCAATAAACTTTACGTCGGCAACCTGCCGTACACCGTTCGCGACGAAGACCTGCAACAGGCATTCGGCGAATTCGGCGCCATCACCAGCGCCAAAGTCATGATGGAACGCGACACAGGTCGTTCTAAAGGTTTCGGCTTTGTCGAAATGGGCAGCGATGCCGAAGCACAAGCTGCTATCGCTGGCATGAACGGCCAGTCTTTGGGTGGCCGTAGCATCACCGTGAACGAAGCCCGTCCGATGGAGGCACGTCCTCCACGCACCGGTGGTTTCGGTGGTGGTGGCGGTTACGGCGGTGGCGGCCGTTCCGGTGGCGGCGGCTACGGCGGCGGTGACCGTTCCGGTGGCGGCGGCTACGGCGGTGGCGGCGATCGCTCCGGCGGTGGCGGCTACGGCGGCGGCGGTCGCGGCGGCTACTAAGCCCTGCACCCTGTCAACGGCGCAAACGCCGTTGCAAAATTGCTGGCTCAGCGCCCGCTGAGCTCAGACATCAAAGGCTTCAAGACTTCGGTTTTGAGGCCTTTTTTGTCGGCGGCACACCATCCCTCTTGCCGGCCCAAAGTCAAAAAGCCAACGCCACCCGAAGGTGGCGTTGGCTTTTGTCGCTTGTCTTTGGCGGTCAGGCTGCTTTGGCCGCATCCAAATTGCGCAAGCGGATGTGCAGTTCGCGCAATTGCTTCTCGTCCACAGGGCTAGGCGCTTGGGTGAGCAAACACTGCGCTCGTTGTGTCTTGGGGAAGGCAATCACGTCTCGGATGGACTCAGCGCCGGTCATCAAGGTCACGATGCGGTCCAGACCGAAGGCCAAACCACCGTGAGGCGGTGCGCCGTATTGCAGCGCGTCGAGCAAGAAGCCGAACTTGAGCTGGGCTTCTTCAGGTGTGATCTTCAAAGCGTCAAACACTTTTTGCTGCACGTCGGCGCGGTGGATACGGACCGAGCCGCCGCCCATTTCCCAACCGTTGAGCACCATGTCGTAGCCTTTGGAGATGCACTTCTCGGGGGCGCTGACCATCCAGTCCTCGTGGCCGTCCTTGGGCGCCGTGAAGGGGTGGTGCACCGCCGTGTAGCGCTGGTTCTCGTCGTCGTATTCGAACATCGGGAAGTCCACCACCCACATCGGCGCCCAGCGGTCTTCAAACAGGCCGTTTTTCTTGCCGAACTCGCTGTGACCAATTTTGATGCGCAGAGCACCAATGGCGTCGTTGACGATTTTTTCCTTGTCGGCGCCAAAGAAAATAAGGTCGCCGTTTTGGGCACCCGAGCGCTCCAGCACGGCATTCAAGGCCGCATCGTGGATGTTCTTGACGATGGGCGACTGCAAACCATCACGCCCTTTGGACAGGTCGTTGACGCGGATGTAGGCCAGGCCTTTGGCGCCATAAATCTTGACAAACTCGGTGTACGCGTCGATCTCGCCGCGGCTGATGCCGCCGCCTTCGACCGAGCCGTTCGGCACGCGCAAGGCCACCACGCGGCCGCCTTTCATGTTGGCGGCACCCGAGAAGACCTTGAAGTCCACATCGCCCATCACATCGGTGACTTCGGTGAATTGCAACTTCACACGCAAATCGGGCTTGTCCGAACCATAGAGATGCATCGCGTCTTGGTAAGTCATGACGGGGAACTCGCCCAGATCAACGCCAATGGTCTTCTGGAAGACCCGCTTGATCATGCTCTGGAACATGTCGCGGATTTCTTCTTCGGTCAGGAACGATGTTTCGATATCGATCTGGGTGAATTCGGGCTGGCGGTCCGCACGCAAATCTTCGTCACGGAAGCACTTGGTGATTTGGTAGTAACGGTCATAGCCCGCCACCATCAACAGCTGCTTGAACAGCTGAGGGGACTGAGGCAACGCAAAGAACTGGCCATCGTGTACGCGGCTGGGCACCAGGTAGTCGCGTGCGCCTTCGGGCGTGCTCTTGGTGAGCATCGGGGTCTCAATGTCGACAAAGCCGTTTTCATCGAGGTACTTGCGCACTTCCATCGCCACTTTGTAGCGCAGCATCAGGTTGTTTTGCATGTACGGGCGGCGCAGGTCCAGCACGCGGTGCGTGAGGCGGGTCGTCTCGGACAGGTTTTCTTCGTCGATCTGGAAGGGTGGCGTCACCGAGGCATTGAGCACGATCAACTCATGGCACAGCACTTCGATCTTGCCGCTTTTCATGTTGTCGTTGGTGGTGCCGTCAGGGCGGGCACGCACCACCCCTTTGATCTGTACGCAAAACTCGTTGCGCACGTCTTCAGCGACCTTGAACATGTCAGGACGGTCGGGGTCACACACCACTTGGACATAACCCTCGCGGTCGCGCAGGTCAATGAAGATCACGCCGCCGTGGTCACGGCGACGGTTGACCCAGCCGCACAGGCTCACGGATTCGCCCGTCAGGGCTTCGGTCACCAGACCGCAGTAGTGGGAACGCATGGACATGTTGTACTTTCAGGATTCGCAGGAACAGGATTCAAAAAGGGGTCAAACGGACTTGGGCAATGCGCTGTCGTTTGCAGGCACAGGGGCAGGTGTGCCAGGCACCACCACCCCCATGGAGATGATGTATTTCAAGGCATCGTCAACGCTCATGTCCAGCTCAATCACATCGGCCTTGGGCATCATCAAAAAGAAGCCGGAGGTCGGGTTGGGCGTTGTCGGCACATAAACACTGACCAAGGGCTGATCAAAGTGGCTGGCGACTTCACCGCCGGGTGTGCCCGTCAAGAAAGCGATGGTCCAGGACCCCTGGCGCGGATACTGCACCAGCAATGCTTTGGAAAAAGCATTGCCACTGCCCGAAAACAAGGTGTCAGCCACTTGGCGGACGCTGGTGTAGATGCTGCGCACGACAGGGATGCGGTTCATCAAGCCGTGCCAGCTGCGCAACCACCATTGGCCAAACATGTTGGCCACAAAAACACCTGTTGAAAAAATGAACAAGGCCACAATGGCCACACCCAGACCGGGCACGCCCCGCAGGTATTCGGCATTGACGTGGATGCCAGGAATCAAGGTGTCGGCCGCATGCAAAACCGCCAAGAACACGGCATCCAACAAACCGACCAACCACATGAGCACCCACACGGTGATCGCCAAAGGCAGCCACACCAACAAGCCGGTGATGAAATACTGTTTGAAGCTGCGGTGTTTCATGGTTTTTTGCAATCGGTGAGGTCAGGCACAAACGTGCTCAGTGGCAGGCGCAGGATGCTGCGCAGCCACCCGCGCTCGCTGTCGTTGCGGCGGGCGATGTGGCGGCGGGTGCCGCTGTGTCCGCACTCGGAGATGGCGCGGGGCTTGAAACCGCGTCAGCGGCCGTGCCAGAAGCTGCTGGCACAGCGGCCGCCCCGCCGCCTTTGAAGTCGGTGGCATACCAGCCCGTGCCTTTGAGCTGAAAGCCTGGCGCGGTGAGTTGTTTGTTGAATTGAGGCGCCGCACAGACCGGGCAAACGGTCAGGGGGTCATCGCTCATTTTTTGCAGGACATCCTTGGCATGGCCGCAGGCGTCGCATTTGTAGGCGTAAATGGGCATGGAAAAGGCCTTTGAGGGTGATGCAAGAAAACCTTCAATTATAGGCTTTGCAACGCTGTCCCCCTAGGACCTTTGGACTTGTCGGGTCACTTCACCGGGGCATCTTTGGCGCCATGGTGTGCGCCGCTCGCGTGATGCAGCGCACTCACCACCGATTGCCCTTGGTTGCGGACAAGCGATGGCAACAAGGAGCCCACCCACATCCCCACAACAGAGGCCAAAAGACCCCACAAATTGGCAGGCACCAGGGTTTCAAGGCCCAACAGGGTCAATGCGAGCCAAGTCCCCACGCCGCTGAGCACCGACAGCAGCGCACCTTGCGTATTGGCGCGGCGCCAAAATGCGCCCGCCATCAAAGGAACAAAGGCGCCAGTCAAGGTGACGTTGTAAGCGTTTTGGACCATTTCATACATGGTGCTGGTGCTGTTGAGCGCAAACAGCAAGGCACACGCGGTGAAAGTCACCAGGATGACACGCAGCAAGAGCAGGAATTGGCGGTCACTCATGCGGGGAACAAAAGGCTTGAGCACGTTCTCGGTGAATGTCGCGGTAGGCGCCAGCAAGGCACCGCTTGCGGTCGACAAAATGGCAGAAAGCAAAGCACCAAAGAACAAAATTTGCGCCCACAAAGGCATTTTTCCCAACACCAAATCGGGCAAGATGCGCTGGATGGTCCGTGCGTCCTCCGACTCAAACAAGGCCTTGAGTTCGGGGTGAGCCATCAGCGCCGCGTAGGCGATGTAGAGCGGAATGAAAGCGATCACGAAATACAGCAAGCCCCCCAAAATGGTGCCGCGCTGGGCTGTTTTTTCGTCTTTCGCACTGGTCATCTGTTGGAACACGTCTTGCTGCGGGATAGAACCAAAAGCGAAAGCGAAAAATGCACCGGCCATGGCCCACCATGCCGCGCCATCCATGTCTGCCGGGAACATGTCGAATTTGCCATCGGCCGCGGCTTGGGCCACCACCTTTTCAAAGCCACCCGCGTTGCCCCCCACCAGCCAGGCCACCAGCACCAAGCCCACGACAATGATCACCGACTGGAACAAGTCCGTGAAGGCCACCGACCACATCCCGCCAAAGACGGTGTAGACCAAGACCACGGCAGCGCCCATCATGATGGCGTGGTTCAACTCAATGGAACCTGCGGACAAGACATGGATGACCAAACCCAAAGCCGTCAACTGCGCTGAGGTCCAGCCCAGATAAGAGACGACGATGGCCACACTGGTCAAAACCTCTACCGACTTGCCGTAGCGCACTTTGTAAAAGTCACCGATGGTCAAGAGGTTCAAGCGGTAAAACAATTTGGCGAACAACAAGGCGGCCAAAACCAAACAAAAGGTGGCGCCAAATGGGTCGCCCGGTATGCCATTCAAACCGTCTTTGGCAAAGGTTGCCGATACCGACAACACCGTTTCAGCGCCGAACCAGGTGGCAAACACTGTGGCCACATTCATGTAAAGCGGCAAACTTCGGCCCGCCACCAAATAATCCTTGGCCCCATGGACCCGGCGCGCAGCCAACAAACCGATGCCGATGGTCACGGCCAAATATGCGATCACAAATGTCAGCAACACCTTCGTCCCCTCTTGATACAGCGTTTAAAAGAACCCATGCAAGCGTGTTCCGACTTGCAAGACCAACAAAGACAGCACAAAACCCAAACCCGCATACACCAGGGTTTGCAACAATTTGTTGGTGCGCTTTTGCTCAGCCAACAACTGATCGATCTGCTTGGCATCGTGCGATCGGTTTTGTTGCAAATAGTCATGCAACAAGCGCGGCAACTGAGGCAGCAGCTTGGCGTAATGCGGCGCTTGTCCCTTCAACTCTTCCCACAACTTCTTGGGGCCAATTTGCTCCAGCATCCAAGTCTCTAGAAAGGGTTTGGCGGTGCTCCACAGGTCCAACTCAGGGTCCAAATCGCGGCCCAAGCCTTCGATGTTGAGCAAGGTTTTCTGCAAAAGAACCAGTTGCGGCTGAATCTCCACCTGAAAGCGGCGCGAGGTCTGAAACAACCGCATGAGCACCATGCCCAGCGAAATTTCTTTGAGTGGGCGATCGAAATAGGGCTCACAAACGGCGCGGATGGCCGACTCCAATTCGTCCACACGCGTCTCGGCCGGAACCCAGCCCGACTCGATGTGCAGCTCCGCCACGCGCTTGTAGTCGCGGCGGAAAAAAGCAGTGAAGTTCTGTGCCAAGTACTCTTTGTCGTACTCGGTGAGGGTGCCCACGATACCGAAATCGAGCGAGATGTAGCGCCCAAAAGTTTCAGGCGCCAAGCTCACCTGGATGTTGCCAGGGTGCATGTCCGCATGAAAGAACCCGTCGCGAAACACCTGCGTGAAGAACAGGGTCACGCCATCGCGCGCCAATTTGGGAATGTCCACACCCGCTTCGCGCAAACGGTCGACCTGGCTGATGGGCACGCCGTGCATGCGCTCCATGACGATGACCTCAGGGTGACAAAAGTCCCAGATCATCTCGGGGATCAGCACCAAATGGAGGCCTTGCATGTTGCGGCGCAGCTGCGCGGCGTTGGCGGCTTCGCGCACCAGGTCCAATTCGTCGTGCAGGTATTTGTCAAACTCGGCCACCACCTCGCGCGGCTTGAGGCGTTTGCCGTCAGCGCTCAGGTTTTCCACCCAGCCGGCCATCATGCGCATCAGGCTCAGGTCTTTGTCGATGACGGGCAGCATGCCCGGGCGCAAAACTTTGACCGCCACCTCACGCAAGTCGCCTGTTTTGCCACGCAGGGTGGCAAAGTGGACCTGCGCGATCGAAGCGCTGGCCACGGGCTCGCGTTCAAACGTCTCAAAAATATCGTCCACCGGGCGGCTGAAGGCCCGCTCAATCGAGGCCACGGCAATGGCTGAACTGAAGGGCGGCACGCGGTCTTGCAGCTTGGCCAACTCCTCGGCGATGTCCGGGGCCAGCAAGTCACGGCGTGTGGACAAGACCTGTCCAAATTTCACAAAAATCGGACCCAAGCGCTCAAGGGCTTCACGCAGGCGCACGGCCCGTGGTGAGCGCAAATCGCGCCCCACCGACAGCACGCGCGCCAACACACGCAGCCATGGTTTTTGAAAGCTCGAGAGCACCAATTCGTCCAGGCCATAGCGCAAGACGATGAAGACAATGAAGGCGCCGCGTCCAAAACGGCTCCAGCGCATCATGCTGCGCCGCCTGTGCGAAGTTCAGTGCCAGGGCGCTTGGCCACAAAGCTGCGCAAAGCGCTCGCCGCTTGACGGGCAGCTTGCGCCAGGGTGTGCGCTGCTGCGTCCCCGATCAAGCGGGCCAAGTCCTCTTCGGCATCCCAGCGCACGTGATCGATCAGCCAATTGACTTCTGCGGCCAGTTGCACATCGCCTTCAATGCGCACCTTGGGCTTGTCGCCCCGCGCCAAAGCCGACACCAGTGTGGTGACCGATTCTTCGGTCACGGTCAGGCGCAAATCAAAGCCATCAAATCGGCCGCGCTCCAGCAGCCCCGCAGGGGTGGGCGTCAATTGCAATTCCAAGCGATCCCACACCAGCGCGATGCGCTGGTTTTTTTGGCGCGCCAAACGCGCCATGGCCTCAGGCTCGCTCATCAGGACATGGTTGAGAAACAGGACCAAACGGTTCACGGTTTCATCGATCACCCATTCAGGGGGGTGAAAAGAAGTGCTGAACTGCTTGGCCATTTGAGCGGCCAGGTCGGGAAGCGCCTGAGCGGCCCATGAAAAAGGGGACTGTGTTGCCATAGTCCCCGATTATTCCCGAAAGTGCAGGCCCCAAAGAGCCAGGGCTTTATTGCAGTGCTTGCACGCCAGCCACCAGCCAGCCACCGCCCTGCTTGGACTTGGTCATGTTCCAGACTTCGCGGAATGGGCTCGGGCCAGAAGCAGCGTCCTCACGGATCATGCCGTTGAACTCGACACTGGCCATGTAAGCATCGGCCTGCTCTTCAATGCCCAAGAGCTGGGCGTCGAGCATGACCACTTCGGTCTTGTTGGGCTGACCAGGGAACTGCGCTTCGCGCTCAGCCAACTGGTTGCGGATTTCCACCACCATGGCGTCCGTCATCATGGAGCGCAGTGCGCTGATGTCCGAACGGTCCCAGGCGTCTTGCAAGGTCACGAAATTGCGTTTGGCGGCTGTGATGAAACTGTCCACATCAAAGCCGGCTGGGATGCCCCAGGTTTGCGAACCACTCAGACCTGAGCCAATGCCCGAGCCGATCATGGAGCCCGTCGATTGGGAAGCAGCCGAGCTGTCGAAGCGGGTGTTTTGGCCTTCCCATGGGCGAGCCGAGGCGTCGTTGCCCACGTTTTGGGGGCTGTACTGTTTGTAGGTGGCCGGGTTTTCCGCAGAAGCGCCGGCCCCTTGGTAAGCCAGACCACCGTTTTGAGAAGCAGCGCCACGACGGGCCCGCATGACCATGCCAATCACCGCGACCACAGCCACACCGATCAACAAAGCCATCAAGATGTTGCCAAAAGCTTCACCCATACCGAGGGAGCTGGCCAACCAAGCCAGGCCCAGACCCGCGGCCAAACCACCCAGCATGGCACCCCAAGGCTTCTTGGGTGCGGCAGCAGCAGCAGGTGCAGCAGCCGGTTTGGCGACGTTCGCAGGTGCCGCATTTTGGGCAGGTGCAGCAGGTGTTTGAGGCGCGGCATCGCGCTTGGTGACCTGGTTCGACTGCTGACCAATGGATTTGCCACCCCCCATGCGGCGTGCGGCTTCAGCATTCAGACTGCCCAGTGCCATCACGCCAGCGAGCATCAGGGTCATCAACTTGTTGTTCATGGTGTCTCCAACTCAGGAAATTCGGTTTGTGGGCCTCAGCACTTGATGCCCATGTGCAAGGCTACCACCCCGGCCGATAAATTGTGAAAATCCACATGCCCAAATCCGGCATTTTTCATAAGGGTTTTCAAATCCTCTTGGCTGGGATGCATGCGAATCGATTCGGCCAGATAGCGGTAACTGTCGGCGTCTCCCGCCACCAGCTTGCCCAATTGGGGCAGTATCTTGAAGCTGTACCAGTCGTAAGCTTTTTCCAGGGGTTTGGCCACTTTGGAAAACTCCAGCACCAGCAATTTTCCGCCCGGCTTGAGCACACGGCACATTTCCTTCAGCGCCACGTCTTTGTGGGTCATATTGCGCAGCCCAAAAGCCACACTGACCACGTTGAAATGGGCATCTGGAAATGGCAGTTTTTCGGCATCGCACACCAGCGTGGGCAAGGCCAGGCCGTGATCGACCAAACGGTCACGGCCGGTGGACAACATGGCTTCGTTGATGTCGGTGTGAACCACGCGGCCCGTGGCACCCACTTTTTTGGCGAACGCCATGGACAAATCGCCCGTACCGCCTGCGATGTCGAGCACCTGATCGCCCTCTTTGAGGTTGGCCACCTGCACGGTGTAGGCCTTCCACACGCGGTGCAAGCCCATGGACATCAGGTCGTTCATCACATCGTATTTGGACGCAACCGAGTCGAACACGCCGCGCACATGCTTGGCTTTTTCTGTTTCATCGACGGTCTTGAAACCGAAATGGGTGGTGCTCATGACGGGGCCCTCAATGTTGGTGACCGCAACTGCCGCCGGCAGCGGCCTCGACCATGGGCGCATCGCGGCTCATGCCTGCAGCTTGCAGGCGGTCTTCGTATTGTTTCCACAAGGCCTCTTGCTGGTCACCCAAGAAGTACAGGTATTCCCATGTGAACAGGCCCGACTCGTGGCCATCGGTGAAGGTCGGCTTCACCGCGTAATTGCCCACAGGTTCGATTTCGGCAATGCCGACCTCGCGCTTGCCGGTTTGCAGCACTTCCTGTCCCGGGCCATGGCCTTGTACCTCGGCCGAGGGCGAATAAACACGCATCAGCTCAAAAGGGATGCGGAACTGCGCGCCATCGGAAAACCCGATTTCCAGAACCCGGGTCTGACCGTGCACGGTCAAGGACTCGGGGGTGGGCATGTCTTTTTTCAATCCGGCCATGTTCCGCTTTCCAATTTAAACCAACACGCGCTCAATGCCGCCCGCATTGGCTGCACTCACGTATTCGGGCATCCATGCTTCGCCCAGGATGTGCTTGGCCATCTCGACCACGATGTAGTCGGCTTCGAGCAGACCGTTTTTCATGTCGTCGCCAAAACGCGACAAGCCTTGCAGGCAGCTGGGGCAGCTGGTCAGGATTTTCACGTTGGCCTGAGGGGCCAGCGCACCGCTGCTGCGCAAAGCCGCTTCGCCTTTGAGCAGCTCTTCTTCTTTGCGAAAGCGCACCTGGGTCGAAATATCGGGGCGCGTCACGCCCAGCGTGCCCGACTCGCCGCAGCAGCGTTTGCTCTCGAGCACGTTATCCCCCATCAAGGCATTGACGGTCTTCATGGGCTCTTGCTGCTTCATGGGGCTGTGGCAAGGGTCGTGGTACAGATAGGCCCCGCCTGCGTCCAGCTTCATGCCTTTTTCGAGCAAGAACTCGTGGATGTCGATGATGCGGCAGCCCGGGAAGATCTTGTCGAACTGGTAGCCCTGCAGCTGGTCATAACAAGTACCGCAGCTCACCACCACGGTCTTGATGTCCAGGTAGTTGAGCGTGTTGGCCACGCGGTGGAACAGCACACGGTTGTCGGTGATGATCTTCTCGGCCTTGTCAAACTGGCCCGAGCCTTTTTGCGGGTAGCCGCAGCACAGGTAGCCCGGCGGCAACACGGTCTGCACACCCACATGCCAGAGCATGGCCTGGGTGGCCAAACCCACTTGGCTGAACAGGCGCTCGGAGCCGCAACCGGGGAAGTAAAACACCGCTTCGGATTCTGAGGTGGTGGCCTTTGGGTTGCGGATGATGGGCACGTAGTCGTTGTCTTCGATGTCCAGCAAAGCACGCGCGGTTTTCTTGGGCAAGTTGCCCGGCATCTTTTTGTTGATGAAGTGGATCACCTGCTCTTTGATGGGCGCGGTGCCCACCGAGGCCGGTGGCGCACTCGTTTGCTTGCGGGCCACGCCCTTGAGCAACCCAGCCACAAAGCGCTGCGCACGCATGCCCACGCCCACCATGGCGGCACGCGCCAACTTGATGGTTTCGGGGTTGGTGGCGTTGAGCATGAACATGGCCGCTGCGTTGCCGGGGCGGAAGCTTTTCTGACCCATCTTGCGCAGCAGGTTGCGCATGTTCATGGACACATCGCCAAAGTCGATGTTGACCGGGCAAGGCGTCAGGCACTTGTGGCACACGGTGCAGTGGTCGGCCACGTCTTCGAATTCCTGCCAGTGCTTGATCGAGATGCCACGGCGGGTTTGTTCTTCGTAGAGGAATGCCTCGACCAGCAAGGAGGTCGCCAAAATTTTGTTGCGCGGGCTGTAGAGCAAATTGGCGCGCGGCACGTGCGTGGCGCACACGGGTTTGCATTTGCCGCAGCGCAAACAGTCTTTCACGCTGGCGGCAATCGCACCGATGTCCGACTGCTGCATGATCAGCGACTCGTGGCCCATCAGGCCAAAGCTGGGGGTGTAGGCGTGGGTCAAATCGGCGGCATGCACATCGTCGCCCAAGCCCGTGAGGGCCGCGCCGCGCAGCAGCTTGCCTTTGTTGAAGCGCCCTTCGGGGTCCACTTTGGCTTTGTAGGCGGTGAAGTTGGCCAACTCGGCGTCGGTCAAAAACTCCAGCTTGGTGATGCCAATGCCGTGTTCGCCCGAGATCACGCCGTCCAGGCTGCGGGCCAGCACCATGATGCGGGCGACCGCCTCGTGCGCGGTCTGCAGCATCTCGTAGTTGTCGGAGTTGACCGGAATATTGGTGTGCACATTGCCGTCACCCGCATGCATGTGCAGCGCCACCCACACACGGCCTTTGAGGACGCGTTGGTGAATGGCCGTGACTTCGGTCAGGATCGGCAAAAAGGCCGAGCCCGAGAAAATGTTTTGGAAAGCCGGGCGAATTTGCGTTTTCCAGCTGGCGCGCAGGCTGTGCTCTTGCAACTGTGGAAACAAGGCGTCGACATCGGTCAACCAACCTTGCCACTGCGCACGCACCTCGCGCACCACGGCCAGGGCTTGCGCCACGCGGTCTTCCAACAACTCGGCCGAAGGCATGTCGTTGGCATCGTCTTGTTTGCCCAAAGGCAGGTTGCCCTTGACCAGAAAATCTTCCAGCTCGCGGCAAAACTGCAGCTTGTTGCGCAGGCTCAGCTCGATGTTGATGCGCTCGATGCCGTCGGTGTACTCGGCCATGCGCGGCAGCGGAATGACCACGTCCTCGTTGACCTTGAAGGCGTTGGTGTGGCGCGAAATAGCCGCTGTCTTTTTGCGGTCGTGCCAAAACTTTTTGCGCGCTTCGGGGCTGATGGCAATGAAACCTTCGCCACTGCGCGAGTTGGCAATGCGCACGATCTCGCTGGTCGCCTTGGCCACGTCGTCGGCGTTGTCACCGGCAATGTCACCGATCAAGACCATCTTGGGGAAACCGCCGCGCTTGCTCTTGGTCGAATAACCCACGGCCCGCAAATAGCGGTCGTCCAGGTGTTCCAAACCGGCCATCACGGTGCCGGTGCGCTTTTGCTCGGCAAACATGAAGTCCTTGATCTCGACGATGCTGGGCACCGCCTCGCGGGCGTGGCCAAAGAACTCCATGCACACGGTGCGGGTGTGCGTGGGCATGCGGTGCACCACCCAACGGGCGCTGGTGATCAGGCCGTCGCAGCCTTCTTTTTGCACGCCCGGCAAACCGCTCAAAAACTTGTCGGTCACGTCCTTGCCCAGGCCTTCTTTGCGGAAAGTCTTGCCCGGGATCACCAGGGTTTCGGTGCGGATCGGGGTTTTGCCATCGGCCTTGAAGTAGCGCAACTCAAAAGTGGCAACTTCGGCGTCGTGGATCTTGCCCATGTTGTGGTCCATGCGCACCACGTCCAGCCATTCGGCGTCGGGCGTGACCATGCGCCAGCTGGCCAGGTTGTCGAGCGCAGTGCCCCACAAAACCGCTTTTTTGCCGCCCGCGTTCATGGCGATGTTGCCGCCCACGCAGCTGGCTTCGGCCGAAGTCGGGTCCACCGCAAAGACAAAACCACCGCGCTCGGCCGCATCGGCCACGCGTTGGGTCACCACACCGGCTTCGGTGTAGATGGTCGGGATGGGGTGCGCGATGCCGGGCAGGTCGACCATCTCGACCTCGGTCATGGCTTCGAGCTTTTCGGTGTTGATGACCGCGCTCTTCCAGGTCAAGGGAATCGCGCCACCGGTGTAGCCCGTGCCGCCGCCGCGCGGGACGATGGTCAGCCCCAAGTCGATGCAGCCCTTGACCAGCCCCGCCATTTCGGTCTCGCTGTCGGGGGTCAGCACCACAAAGGGGTACTCCACGCGCCAGTCGGTCGCGTCGGTCACATGACTCACGCGCGAGAGGCCGTCGAACTTGATGTTGTCCTTGGCGGTCAGGCGCCCCAGCGTTTTTTGCACTTGGCTGCGCAGCTTGGCCATGCGGGTGAAACGTTCGCTGAACTGTGTCACGGCTTGGGTGGCCATGGCGAGCAACTGGCCCACCAGCTTGTCACGGGCCGTGTCGGCCTCGGGCGTGCGGCGCTTTTGGACCTCGCCCAAGCGGTGCTGCAAGGCTTCCACCAGCAATTTGCGGCGTGCCGGGTTGTCCAACAAGTCGTCTTGTAAATAGGGGTTGCGCTCCACCACCCAGATGTCGCCCAGGACTTCGTACAACATCCGAGCCGATCGACCCGTGCCCCGCTCTTGGCGCAATTGGTTCAAAAGATCCCAAGCCGATTCGCCCAGCAAACGCAGCACGATTTCGCGGTCAGAGAAGCTCGTGTAGTTGTAGGGGATCTCGCGCAGGCGCGGCGCATCGGCGTCGGCTTGCATCAAATGTTGGAGCGTGGTGGGTGCATTCATGGGTATGGCGCAGTCAAAGGCGTCGCTGAAGACGCTGTCAGCCAGACCCAAAACAGGTGTCAAAGCGGCTGAGGGGCAATGTTACCGCAGTGCAACAAACACACGCCGGGGGTGGGGGCACCTGTCACCCACAGGTCTGCGCTCATGGAAACCCCGGATTGCCTTGCAACTGTCACACAGTTTTAATCCATTTGACATCAACAGCCACGAAAGTGAAGCCTCGGAATTGCCTGTTTGTATTGGGCAAATCAAGACTTCCTTACTTTTCAGGAAACGCCATGAAATTCAAACTTACCCTCTCCGCCCTGGCTTTGGGCCTGGCCAGCCTCTCCGCCCAAGCCCAGACCGAGATCCAGTGGTGGCACTCGATGGGCGGCGCCCTGGGTGAGTGGGTCAACGATCTGGCCAAAGACTTCAACGCCAGCCAAAAAGACTACAAAATAGTGCCCACCTTCAAGGGCAGCTACGACGAGTCCATGACCGCTGCCATTGCCGCCTACCGTGCGGGCAATGCGCCCCACATCCTGCAGGTGTTCGAAGTGGGCACGGCCACCATGATGGCCAGCAAGGGCGCCATCGTGCCCGTGGGCAAGGTCATGCAAGATGCTGGCCTCAAATTTGACCAAAACGCCTATGTGCCCGCCGTGGCCGGTTACTACACCGCCCCCAACGGCCAAATGTTGAGCTTCCCATTCAACAGCTCCACCCCCGTCTTTCATTACAACAAGGACGCTTTCAAGGCCGCAGGCCTGGACCCCAACACCCCGCCCACCACCTGGCCTGAAGTGGCTTTGGCCGCCGCCAAGCTCAAAGCCAGCGGCCACAAGTGCCCCTTCACCACCAGTTGGATCAGCTGGACGCAGCTCGAGAGCTTCTCGGCCTGGCACAACACCGAATTCGCCACCAAGGGCAACGGCATGCGCGGCATGGACGCACGTTTGAGCTTCAACACCCCATTGCATGTGCGCCACATTGACAACCTGGCCAACATGGCCAAGCAGGGCCTGTTTGTCTACAAAGGCCGTGGCAACGCAGCCGACGCGACTTTTGTTTCGGGCGAATGCGCCATGGCCACCGGCTCCTCGGCTTTGTATGGCAGCGTGGTGCGCAACGGCAAATTTGGCTACGGCATCGGCACCCTGCCCTATTACCCCGATGTCAACGGTGCGCCCCAAAACACCGTGATTGGCGGCGCCAGCCTCTGGGTCATGAGCGGCAAAAAAGCCCCTGAATACAAAGGCGTGGCGCAGTTCTTTGCCCACCTGTCCAAAGACAATGTGGCGGCCGCCAGCCACCAGCGCACCGGCTACCTGCCCGTGACCAAGTCCTCTTTTGAGGTGACCGAAAAGTCGGGCTTCTACAAGAAGAACCCCGGCACCGACGTTTCTGTCACCCAGATGATCCGCAAGACCACCGACAAGTCGCGTGGCGTGCGTCTGGGCAACTTTGTGCAAATCCGCACCATCATCGACGAGGAGCTGGAAGGCGTGTGGAGCGGCAAAAAGGGCACCCAAGAAGCCCTGGACATGGCCATCAAGCGTGGCAATGAACAGCTCGAACGCTTCGAAAAAGCCAACAAGTGATGCAGTGACCGCTTGACCGTTCCATGGGGCGGCCAGCAGCAAAATGGAGCAGAGGCATGTCCTCTGCTCTTGCGCATTTTGGGGTGACACTTCAGACCCCAGCTTTGCAAAGAATTTATGGAAAAACGCGTCCGTTTCAAATCCCGCTGGCTGCCCTGGCTGCTGATTGCGCCCCAGCTGAGCATCGTGCTGGTGTTTTTTTTCTGGCCTGCCGGGCAAGCGCTTTACCAAAGCGTGCTGCAAGAGGATGCCTTTGGCGCTTCGCGTGAGTTTGTGGGCCTGGAGAACTTCTCTCGCCTGTGGAACGACAGCGGCTACCTGGACTCTTTCAAAACCACCGCCGTGTTTTCTGTCTTGGTGGCGGTCACAGGCCTGTCGGTCTCGCTGCTGTTGGCCGTGATGGCCGACCGGGTCGGGCGCGGTGCGGGCCTGTACAAAACCCTGCTGATCTGGCCTTACGCGGTGGCCCCGGTCGTCGCGGGCGTGTTGTGGCTGTTCATGTTTGCCTCGCCGATGGGCGTGGTGGGCTACGCGCTCAGGGCCATGGGCATCGAGTGGAACCACCTGCTCAACCCCAACCACGCCATGGCGCTGATCGTGATGGCGGCGGTCTGGAAGCAAATTTCCTACAACTTTCTGTTTTTTCTGGCGGGCTTGCAGTCCATCCCCAAATCGTTGATTGAAGCGGCTGCCATCGACGGGGCCAGCCCCTGGAGGCGTTTTTGGACCATCGTGTTCCCGCTTTTGTCGCCCACCACCTTCTTTTTGCTGGTGATCAACATTGTTTACGCCTTCTTTGACACCTTCGCCATCGTGGACGCCACCACCCACGGCGGCCCCGGCAAAGACACGGCCATCCTGGTTTACAAGGTGTATTACGACGGCTTCAAGGCGCTGGACATGGGCAGCTCAGCCGCGCAATCGGTGGTGCTGATGGTGATCGTGGTCTCGCTCACCGTGTTGCAGTTCAAGTTTGTCGAGAAGAAAGTGCAGTACTGATGTCGCCCTCACCCCTGGCCACTGGAGGCCGCACATGATCGAACGACGCCCTGGCCTGCAACTCTTACGGCATGTCATCTTGCTGATTGGCGTGGCCATCGTGGCCTTTCCGCTCTACCTGACCTTGGTCGGCTCAACCCAAACCGCCCAGCAAATCAACCAAAGTGTGCCCATGTCCATGGTGCCGGGCAGCCATTTTTGGGAAACCTACCGCCTGACATTGTTTGGCGGCAGCAACTCGCAAGGCAGTCCCTTGCCGGCCATGTGGCCCATGATGCAAGTCAGCCTGATCAGTGCCTTGGGCATCGCCATCGGCAAGATCGCCATCTCGCTGCTGTCGGCCTTTGCCATCGTGTATTTCCGCTTCCCGCTGCGCAACATGGTGTTCTGGATGATTTTTGTCACCCTGATGCTGCCGGTCGAAGTGCGCATCAGCCCCACCTACGAGGTGGTGGCAGGCCTGGGCTTGCTCAACAGCTTTGCGGGCCTGACGGTGCCGCTGATCGCCTCGGCCACGGCCACCTTTTTGTTTCGACAGTTTTTCCTGACCATTCCCGACGAGCTGGTGGAAGCCGCCCGCATGGATGGGGCTGGACCCATGCGCTTTTTCAAAGACGTGCTGCTGCCTTTGTCGGCCACCAACATCGCGGCGCTGTTTGTGATCCAGTTCATCTATGGCTGGAACCAGTACCTGTGGCCCCTGCTGGTGACCACCAACGAAGACATGTACCCCGTCGTGCTGGGCATCAAACGTCTGATTTCGGGCGAGTCTTGGACCGAATGGAACGTGGTCATGGCCGCGGCCATCCTGGCCATGTTGCCGCCGGCGCTGGTCGTGGTCCTGATGCAAAAATGGTTCGTCAAGGGCCTGGTCGATACGGAGAAATAATTACACCGGGGACAGACCGCTGCGAAGCGGCGCTCTGTCCTCGTCTGACTAAAACCGGGGACAGTCCGCTGCGAAGCGGCGCTCTGTCCTCGTCTGACTAAAACCGGGGACAGACCGCTGCGAAGCGGCGCTCTGTCCTCGTCTGATCAAAGAATTTATGGCTGCCATTACCCTCTCGCACATCCTCAAAACCTATGGCGCTGGCGCCAAGGCCAACACCGTCATCCACGACCTGAACGCCAGCATTGCCGACGGCGAGTTTGTGGTCATCGTCGGGCCTTCGGGCTGCGGCAAGTCCACCTTGCTGCGCATGGTGGCGGGCCTCGAGGACATCTCGGGGGGCACCATCTCGATTGGAGATCGGGTGGTCAACGATCTGGAGCCGGCCGAGCGCGACATCGCCATGGTGTTCCAGAACTACGCGCTGTACCCGCACATGAGCGTGTTCGACAACATGGCCTATGGCCTGAAGATTGCCAAGCGCCCCAAGGAAGAAATCCAGGCGCGGGTGGACAAAGCGGCAGGCATTCTGGAATTGAGCCACTTGCTGCAACGCAAGCCGCGCGAGTTGTCCGGTGGCCAGCGCCAGCGCGTGGCCATGGGCCGCGCCATCGTGCGCCAACCGCAGGTGTTCTTGTTTGACGAGCCGCTGTCGAATCTGGACGCCAAGCTGCGCGCACAAACGCGGTTAGAAATTCAAAAACTGCACCGCGAGCTGGGCATCACCAGTTTGTTTGTGACACACGACCAGGTCGAAGCCATGACGCTGGCCCAGCGCATGATCGTGATGAACGGCGGCCACATGGAGCAGTTCGGCACACCCGAAGAGGTCTACAACCGCCCGTCCAGCACCTTTGTGGCCAGCTTCATCGGCTCGCCGCCCATGAACCTGCTCAAGCAAGCACCAGGCACACCGGCTGGGCAGATCCTGGGCATTCGCCCTGAGCATCTGGACATCACCCCCTCGGGGGGCTGGACCCTGACGGTGGACACGGTTGAACTGCTGGGCGCCGAACGTTTGGTGCATGCCCGGCTGGGGGATGAGACGCTCACCTTGCGCGTGGACGAATCGGTCACGCCGCCGCAGCCCGGAAGCACCTTCCGCGCCACACCCCGCCCAGACCGTGTGCACGGGTTTGACGCGACAACCCAAAAACGCATCGCCCCATCAGCACCATGACACACTGGCCCTACCCCCGCTGGATCGCCCACCGAGGCGCTGGCCAACTCGCCCCAGAAAACACCTTGGCGGCCTTCCGGCTGGGAGCGACCTACGGCTACCGCATGTTCGAGTGCGACGCCAAGCTCAGCGCGGACGGCGTGGTGTTCCTGATGCACGACGCCACGCTGGAGCGCACCACCAACGGGCAGGGCATGGGCGGCGACTGGCCTTGGCATGCCTTGTCCCAGCTGGACGCAGGCGGCTGGCACTCACGCACCTACGCCGGCGAAGCGGTGCCGACGCTCGAAGCGCTGGCGCAGTTCTGTCGCGCGAATGGGCATTTGCTGAACATCGAAATCAAACCCACACCGGGCAGCGAGGCGGCCACCGGTGAGGCTGTGGCTCGACTGGCCAAACGCCTGTGGGCGGGCGAGCGCGTGCCGCCACTTTTGACCTCGTTCAAACCCGAGGCATTGGCCGCCGCTCAGCAAACCGCCCCCGAATTGCCGCGCGGCTTGCTGATCGACACGCTGTGGACAGGTTGGTTTGAAAAAGCCCAAGCGCTCGCTTGTGTGGCTGTGGTGGCCCACTACGCCTTGTGGGACGCGGCCACCGTGGCCCAAGTCCACAACGCCGGCATGCGGTGCCTGAGCTACACCGTCAACGACGACTCGGCGGCGCAGCACCTGCTGGACCTGGGCACCGACGGCATCATCACCGACCGCGTGGATCTCTTGCCCCCCCACTGAGCAGCGCCAGTCAACGGCCTTTCCAGGCCCGCTGCATCCCCCACTCCAGCGTCGCCGCCACCAGCACCAAAGCGATGTAGGTGCTCATTTTTCCGTCTTGGCCGTGCAGCCACAGCCCCGCCACGAGCACCACCACCCCGCTCACGGCATGCACCGCCATGCGCCGGCGAATGGGCCAGGGGCCTTTCCCCAAGGCCCAACGGCTGGCCCAAGGCATCAAAACCGCCATGGCCAGTGCAGGCATGACGAATCCCCAAAGGTGCAACAGCAACAAACCCAATGTCATTTGGCCTCTCATGGATACGAGGGATGCACCTGTTTGGCGTCACCCTTTCGGTCAAATTGTGCCTCGAATGCCACGTCAACGGCGAAAGCCACCAAAAGTGTCAAGCAAAGTTGACATGCCATGCCTATAATCACCTTCATGGCTGTCTGGACCTTGGGTTTGAACCACACGACTGCACCGCTGGATCTGCGCGGTCGGTTTGCGTTCGCCGTGGACAAACTGGTGCCCACCCTCCAAGGCCTGCGGCGCGATCTGGCCCACCGCATGGCGCAAGAGCCTGAAGCGGCCATTCTGTCGACCTGCAACCGCACCGAAATTTATTGCGCCGCCGACCAGGCCGCCACCAACGACACGCTGCGCTGGCTGGCCCAAACCGGCGGGGTGAGTGCCTCCGAGTTGCACGCGCACACCTATTTACTTGAAGGCAATGAAGCTGCCCGTCACGCCTTTCGCGTGGCCAGCGGTCTGGACTCCATGGTGCTGGGCGAGGCCCAGATTTTGGGTCAGCTCAAAGATGCTGTTCGGGCGGCCGAGCAAGCCGGCGCTTTGGGCAGCACCCTGAACCAATTGTTTCAGCGCAGCTTTGCCGTGGCCAAAGAGGTGCGCAGCGCCACCGAAATCGGGGCCCACTCGATCAGCATGGCCGCTGCTTCGGTACGTCTGGCCAGCCAGTTGTTCGAAGACCTCAAAGACATCCGCGTCCTGTTTGTTGGCGCCGGCGAAATGGTCGAGTTGGTGGCCACCCACTTTGCAGCCAAGCAACCCAAAAGCATGGCCATCGCCAACCGGAGCATGGACAGGGGTGAGTTGCTCGCCAGCCGTTTCGGGGCCGAAGTGATGCGCCTGGCCGATCTGCCTGACCGCCTGCACGAGTTCGATGCGGTCATCAGCTGCACCGCGAGCACCCTGCCCCTGATCGGTTTGGGCGCGGTTGAGCGGGCCCTGAAAAAACGCAAATACCGCCCCATGTTCATGGTCGACCTGGCTGTGCCCCGGGACATTGAGCCTGAGGTGAAATCGCTGGAAGACGTCTACCTCTACACCGTGGACGATTTGGCCAGCGTGGTCCAAGCCGGTCAGGCGCACCGACAAGCCGCCGTGGCCGAGGCAGAAGTCATCATCGACGCGGGCGTTCAAAGTTTCAGCCACTGGCTGGGCCAACGTGACACCGTGCCGCTGATCCAGCAACTGCAAAACCAAGCCGATGCTTGGCGCGAAGCCGAATTGGCCCGCGCTCGCAAGTTGCTGTCACGGGGCGATGACCCGATCGCGGTCATGGAAGCCCTGTCCAAGGGTCTGACCCAAAAAATGCTGCATGGTGCCATGGCCGAGTTGCGGGGGGCTGACCCCGAGCACCGCGAGCAGACCATGCACACGGTGCAACGCGTTTTCTTGCGCAAAGAGCGTTAGCGGCTGAATTTGCAGGTCGGCACTTCAGCGCCGACAAAACCTCGGCGCACCCGCGTGCACTGCTCGTCGGAGTTCAAGCTCTGACCTCCAAAAATTTGGCCGCATGAAACCCTTTTTGATCCAACAACTCGAACGCTACGCCTTGCGCTTGACGGAGCTGGACTTTTTGTTGTCGCGCGAAGACATCATGGCCGACATGACCCAGTTTCTGAAACTCTCGCGCGAACACGCCGAGGTCAGCGCAGTGGCTTCGCGGTTTTCCCGCTTCCAGCAACGCAGCGCCGATCTGACCGCCGCCCAAACCCTGCTGGCCGACGAGGACATGCGCGAGATGGCCGAAGAAGAAGTGGCCAGTGCCCGTGCCGAGTTGCAAAATTTGGAAGCGGAGTTGCAGCGCATGCTGCTGCCCAAAGACCCGGATGACGCACGCCCGGCGTTTGTCGAAATCCGGGCCGGCACCGGGGGCGACGAGTCGGCGCTGTTTGCGGCCGACTTGCTGCGCATGTACACCCGCTACGCCGAAAGCCAGGCTTGGAAGTGCGAGATCGTGTCTGAATCGGTGAGCGAGCTGGGCGGCTACAAGGAGGTGGTGGTGCGCGTTGATGGCGAGAACGTGTATGGCGCCCTCAAATTTGAGTCGGGCGGGCACCGGGTGCAACGCGTGCCGGCCACCGAAATCCAAGGCCGCATCCACACCAGCGCTTGCACCGTGGCGGTGCTGGCCGAGCCGGACGAAGCAGAGGCCATCAAAATCAACCCCTCGGATTTGCGCATCGACACCTACCGCGCCAGCGGCGCCGGTGGGCAGCACATCAACAAAACCGATTCGGCCGTGCGCATCACCCATTTGCCCACCGGCATCGTGGCCGAATGCCAGGACGGCCGAAGCCAGCACAGCAACAAGGCCCAGGCCCTGAAAGTGTTGACCGCCCGCATCCAAGAAAAAGACCGATCTGAACGCGCCGCCAAAGACGCGGCCGAGCGCAAAAGCTTGATCGGCAGCGGCGACCGTTCGGACCGCATCCGCACCTACAACTTCCCGCAAGGGCGCCTGACCGACCACCGCATCAACCTGACTTTGTACAAGCTGCTCACCATCATGGAAGGCGATTTGCAGGACGTGGTTCACGCGCTGCAAAGCTACGAAGCCGCTGAACAGCTGGCCGCGCTGGAGATCGGAGCCAACGCCTGATGCACAACGCTGCCACCGTCGACCAATGCCTGCGCCATGCGCAATCCCTGGGTTTGGCCCGGGTGGACGCGCAGATGTTGCTGCTGCACAGCCTGCAGCGCCCGCTGCACGAGCGCGCCTGGCTCTTGGCCCATGACAGCGACACCTTGACGGCGGCGCAATCGACCGCGTGGCAAGACGCACTGCAGCGCCGCCTGAGCGGCGAACCCGTGGCCTACATCACCGGCCGCAAGGACTTTTTTGGCCTGAGTTTGGCCGTGGACGCCCGCGTTCTGGACCCTCGCCCCGACACCGAAACCTTGGTGGAATGGGCCCTGGATTGCCTGCCAGAAACCGGCACGCCGCGCATTTTGGACCTGGGCACGGGCAGCGGCGCGGTGGCCTTGGCACTGCAACACAAGCGGCCCAATGCCACGGTCTGGGCCGTGGACGCCAGCGAGGACGCATTGGCCGTGGCCCGTGCCAATGCCACGCGCTTGCACTTGGGCGTGCAGTTCATCGCCAGCAACTGGCTCAAAGCGGTGGATGTGCAAGGGACGGGCCGCTTTGAGCTCATCGTCTCCAACCCACCCTATGTGGCCGAGGGCGACCCGCACCTGGCCGCCCTGAGGCACGAGCCCCTGCAAGCGTTGACCAGCGGCTCTGACGGGCTGGATGACATCCGCCAGATCATCGCCCAAGCCCCTGCCTTTCTAGCCCCGGGCGGCTGGCTGCTGCTCGAGCATGGCTGGGACCAAGCCGCCGCTGTGCAGGCCCTGCTGGGCGAGGCCGGTTTTGTGCAGGTGCAATCTCGCCGAGACTTAGGCGGCATGGCGCGCTGCACCGGCGCGGCCTGGCCTGTTTGACACCAACACCCCTGTGACGGTTGCAGACATTCAATCAGAGAGATAATCTCCCCCACACGATACCGACCCCATTTGGAGCAACACCATGAGCGACACCCAACAACGCATCGACGAACTCGTCAAAGGCAACGAGATCACCCTGTTCATGAAGGGCAGCGCCAGCTTCCCCATGTGCGGCTTTTCCGGCCGTGCCATCCAGATCCTCAAGGCCGTGGGCGTTGACCCCAAGACCGTCAAAACCGTGAACGTGCTGGACGACGCCGAAATCCGCCAAGGCATCAAGGAATACAGCAACTGGCCCACCATCCCGCAGCTGTATGTCAAGGGTGAGTTCATCGGTGGCTCGGACATCATGATGGAGATGTACGAGTCTGGCGAACTGCAGCAAGTGATCAACGGCCAAGCCTGAACCGGGCCAGGCGGGTCCGCCCCTTGACCGCAAGGGGCCATCCAAGCCAGCCGACACAAGAAAAAAGCCAGTCAACAGACTGGCTTTTTTGCTTGGAGGTGACTCAGATCAACGGAATTTGGACTGAGGCACCACTTTCATGTCGCCATCCAAAGAACCGATGTAACCGGCCATGGCCTTCAGTTCGGCATTGGAGAACTGCTTGGCAATGCCACCCATCACGCCGTTGTTGCGGCCCCATGTGGACTGGTTTTCAACTTTGTAGGACTTGAGCGCCACAAACAGAAAGTCTTTGTGCTGACCAGCAATTTTGGGGTAGCTGGGGTCAATGGGCTTGGCGAAGTTATCACCGTGGCAAGAAATGCAAGCGCCCTTTTGCAGCAAAGCGGCCACTTTGGCATCGGGTGTTTTGGGGGCTGTGGCCACAGGCTCGGTCTTGCCGTGCTGCTCGTAATAAGCGCCCAGATCGGCCATGTCCTGGTCGCTCAGGGTGTCGGCAATGCCGCGCATGGTGGGGTGCTTGCGCTCACCTTTTTTGTAGGCATTGAGGGCCGACACGATGTACTTGGCGTTTTGGCCAGAGATCATGGGCACGCGGTACACCTCAGGGAAACTGGCTTGGTAGCCTTTGATGCCGTGGCAGCCGATGCACATGGCAATCTTTTGCTCAGCGGCTTTGGCATCGCCCTTGATTTCTTGGGCTTGGGCGGAGATGGCGGTCACGGAAGCGACAGCCAAGGCGAACATCGAGGTCAACAGCTTATTCATTTTGCTCACACAATCCAAATGATTGATAAAAATCAACTGCGGATTATATCGGGCTGGCCCTCATAATCCTGACAAGCTTTATTCCTGTTTTTGAGAACTGCTCACCATGAAATTCCAAGGTACCGAAAACTACGTCGCCACACCGGACTTGATGCTGGCCGTGAATGCCGCCATCACCCTCAAACGCCCACTGCTGGTCAAAGGCGAACCTGGCACGGGCAAAACCATGTTGGCCGAGGAAGTGGCCGAGGCCTTGGGCCTGCCACTGCTGCAGTGGCACATCAAATCGACCACCAAGGCGCAACAAGGCCTGTACGAATACGATGCGGTGAGCCGTTTGCGCGACAGCCAGCTGGGTGAGGAAAAGGTCAAAGACATCGAGAACTACATCATCAAGGGCGTGCTCTGGCAGGCGTTCACCTCTGAGGTGCCCGTGGCCATCCTGATCGATGAGATCGACAAGGCCGACATTGAATTCCCGAACGACCTGCTGCGCGAGATCGACCGCATGGAGTTTTATTGCTACGAGACGCGCCAGCTGATCAAGGCCAAAACCCGCCCGCTGGTGTTCATCACCTCCAACAACGAAAAAGAGCTGCCTGACGCCTTCCTGCGCCGCTGCTTCTTCCACTACATCAAGTTTCCCGAAGCGGAAACCATGAAGCAGATCGTGGATGTGCACTTCCCCACCCTCAAAAAAGACCTGCTGGCCCTGGCGCTCAAGACCTTTTATGACGTGCGCGGACTGCCCGGCCTGAAGAAAAAGCCCTCCACCAGTGAGCTGCTCGACTGGCTCAAGCTGCTGGTGGCCGAAGACATCCCCCTCGAAGCCCTGCAAAGCGCCGACCAAAAGGTCTCGGTGCCGCCGCTGGTGGGCGCACTGCTCAAAAACGAGCAAGACGTGACCTTGTTTGAAAAGCTGGTGTTCATGAACCAGCGCAACCGCTGATCCAGACGCGATGACCACACCCAACCCCTTCATGGAAGGCATCTCGGATGCCGTGGGCTTTGTCGGCGGCGCCTTGACCGGTTATTGGGCGGGGCAATGGCTGGGCCTGAACATCTTCAGCGCCGGCTACGACAACGCCAGCATCGGTGGCATTTTGCTGGTGGGCTTGGGCGGTGGCGCGGGCTTGCATTTGGCCCGCTATTGGCGCAGCAAACAAAAAGCCAAAGACGCTGACACAGACGCATCATGAGCCCCTGGATTTCGCCCCTCACCCTATCGGCTCGGCACGTCCAGCTTGCGCCGCTGTCGCATGCACACCACGACGCGCTGCTTGAAGCGGTGCGTGACGGCGAACTCTGGAACCATTGGTACACCGCCATCCCCACGCCCGAAGGCATGCAGGCCGAAATCACCCGCCGTTTGGACCTGCAAGCCAAAGGCAGCATGTGCCCCTTCGCGGTGATCGATCCGGCAACCAACCAAGCCGTGGGCATGACCACCTACATGAACATCGACGCGGCCAACCGCCGTGTTGAAATTGGCTCCACTTGGTACCGCCAAAGTGTGCAGCGCAGCCCCCTCAATACCGAAGCCAAGCGCCTGCTGCTGGCACACGCCTTTGAGCAACTGAACTGCATCGCGGTGGAATTTCGCACGCATTTCTTCAACCAGCAAAGCCGCCGCGCCATCGAGCGCTTGGGTGCCAAGCTCGACGGTGTGTTGCGCAGCCACCAGATCAACCCACACCCCATGGCACCCGGTGCACTGCGCGACACCTGCGTCTACAGCATCGTGGCCAGCGAATGGCCCAATGTGAAAACGCATTTGGACTACCAACTCGCCCGCGTTCGGGCCTGAGCACGGAGACACGCCATGCTGATCGATTTTTTCTACACCCTGCGTGCCGCCAAGTTGCCGGTCTCGGTGCGCGAGTACCTGACACTGCTCGAAGCCTTACAAGCCCATGTCGTCGGCCCGGCATCTGAAGCCTGCAGCATCGACGACTTCTACCACCTGGCCCGCACCGTGATGGTCAAGGACGAGAAGCATTTCGACAAGTTCGACAAGGCCTTCGGCGCTTACTTCAAAGGCGTGGAAATGCTGACCGACTTCACCAAAGAAGTGCCCCTCGACTGGTTGGAAAAAATTCTGCAAAAGGAACTCACACCCGAGCAAAAAGCCGCCATCGAGAAGATGGGCTGGGATGAGCTGATGGACACGCTCAAAAAGCGCCTCGAAGAACAAAAAGAGCGGCACGAAGGCGGCAACAAATGGATCGGCACGGGCGGCACCTCCCCTTTTGGCAACGGTGGCCACAACCCGCAAGGCATTCGCATTGGCGGCAAAGGCGGCAACCGCAGTGCCGTGAAGGTGTGGGAACAACGCGCCTACAAAGACTACGACGACCAACAAGAGCTGGGCACACGCAACATCAAGGTGGCGCTGCGCCGCCTGCGCCGCTTTGCCCGCGAGGGCTCGGTGGAAGAGCTGGACTTGGATGGCACCATCCGCAAAACGGCGGCCAATGCCGGTTACCTCGACATCCTGATGCGGCCCGAGCGCCACAACAACGTGAAAGTGCTGCTGCTCATGGACGTTGGCGGCACGATGGACGACCACATTGCCCGCGTCGAAGAAATGTTCTCGGCCGTGAAGGCCGAGTTCAAGCACTTGGACTTTTATTACTTCCACAACTGCGTCTATGACTTCATGTGGAAAAACAACAAACGCCGCTACGCCGAAAAATTCCCGACCTGGGATATTCTGCGCAAGTACAACAAGGACTACAAGCTGATCTTCATTGGGGACGCCACCATGAGCCCCTATGAGATTTTGCAAAAGGGCGGCAGCGTTGAATACAACAACGAAGAAGCTGGCGCCGAGTGGCTGCAGCGCCTGACGCACACCTTCCCCAAATTCGCCTGGATCAACCCCGAGCCGCAAGGTGTTTGGCAATACCGCCAGAGCATCTCCATCATCCAGCAGCTCATGAGCAACCGCATGTTCCCGCTGACCCTCAAGGGCTTGGAAGACGCGATGCGCTTGTTGAGCAAGTAGCGCCAGTCCACCCGAGGCGGTGGACACAGACCGCCCTGTAAAATCGCCCTCGCGCCACCGTAGTTCAATGGATAGAACTCTCCCCTCCTAAGGGAGTGATACAGGTTCGATTCCTGTCGGGGGCACCAGCCATCGATGAGCGGTCTGTCCGCAACCCCCCCTGAAAATAACAAGGCCCCTGGTGTGCAACACCAGAGGCCGATGCGCCGTTCATTTCCTACAGGGCAGGAGGGCGGCGGGTCGTTGATGCTGCACTTGGTCAGCATCCGAACAACTTACTTCTTGAACAACTTGTCACCCTTTTCATGGGTCACTTGACATGCTTTGCTCAACTTGTCGTCGTGCTTTTCAAGGCATGCCCAGACGGCCTTGTCATCCCCTGAACACTTGAATTCTTTGACCTCTTTTTCGCAAGCTTTCCAATCCAGTTTCCCAGAAGCCATGCTGGCGGTGGATGTCAAAAATAAAACAAAGGACAGTGCTGCGATTTTTGGGATGTTCTTCATGGGGGTCTCCTGAGATGGGGTCAATGGACGCGCCCCCCAACGGTTGAGCGGCCAGCATCGCATGACGAGATGATTATGCTTGCGAATACCGCCCCCAATGTCGGGAAAGTTCCTCGCCCTGAATGTTGGGGACAGAACAAAATGCCGTGCTGAATCGGATGGATGGCTCACGCAGTGGCCTTAGGGCCAAGGCAACTTCAACAAACGACCTCGGGCGTGAGTGCTTGAATGGCTTGGTAATTGGTCAAAAATACCTGCCCATGCAAATGCCGAAAAAAATCTGTGGTGTTGAGCTTGTCCATCACCGGGCCTTTGATTTCCGAGAAATGCAAAGCAACCCCAGAGTCATTCAAACGACTGGCAATCGCCTCCAAGCTCTCCAAGGCACTGGCGTCAATGTCGTTCACCGCAGAGCATTGCAACAAAACATGCTCTAAGCCTGGATGCGCTGCCACCTCGGCATTGATGCGGTCTTCCACGCCCCGGGCGTTGGCGAAAAACAGGCTGGCATCCACCCGCAGGCAGACCAGCTTGGGACTGGTCAACACAGCATGGCGGAGCACATTGCGGAAATGCTCAGTGCCTGGCACCAAGCCCACAGTGGCGATGTGGGGACGGCTGGCTCGGAATAAAAACAGCGCCAAAGACACCACCACACCCAACACCAAACCACTTTCCACGCCCACCAACAAAGTGGCCAGCAAGGTCGTGGCCACGGCGATGAAGTCCAGTTTGGAAAAACGCCAAGTGGATTTGAAGATGCCAAAGTCAACCAAAGAGAGCACCGCCACGATGATGGTGGCCGCCAGTGTGGCCTGCGGCAGATAGTAAAGCGCAGGGGTTAGGAAAAGCGAAGCCAGTGTGATGCCCACTGCTGTGTACACGCCTGCGGCAGGCGTGACAGCACCAGCATCAAAATTGACCACAGAGCGTGCGAAACCACCGGTCACGGGGAAGCCACCCGTGAATGCCGCCGACAAATTGCTGGCGCCCAGTGCCACCAATTCTTGGTCGGGCTCAATGCGTTGACGACGTTTGGCGGCCAAGGTTTGGCCCACCGACACCGATTCAACAAACCCCACCACGCTGATCAGCAGTGCTGGCACCAGCAACTCTTGCCACAAAGCCAAATCCCACAAGGGTGCGGTGAGCGGAGGCAAGCCCTGCGGCACGCTGCCCACCAATTTCATACCCTGGCCTTGCCAGTCCAGCGCCCAAGCCAACACCGTGGTCAGGGCAATGGCGACCACGGGGCCCGCCTTGGCCAGCACATCGGCCAGCTTGGGTTGGAGGCCTGCAGAAATCAGCAGCGGTTTCAAGCCCTTGCGGACCCAGAACAAAAACACCGTGGCAGCGATGCCCACACCCAAAGTGAGCAGGTGCAGCTTAGAGGCTTGGTGCATCAGCGCAAGCAGCAGCTCTAAAAAGTTGTGGCCCTCGGCTTTGATGCCCATGAGGGTTTTCATTTGGCTCAAGGCGATCAGCAAACCAGAGGCGGAAATGAAACCAGAGATCACCGGATGGCTTAAGAAGTTGGCCAAGAAGCCCAAGCGCAGCAAACCCATGATGAGCAACATGCCGCCCGACAAAAACGCCAAAGTGATGGCCACTTGCCAATAAGCATGCGTCCCCGCAGCCGAATGTTCGGCCACCGCAGCGGCGGTCATCAAAGACACCACGGCCACAGGCCCCACCGCCAAGACACGGCTGCTGCCCAACACCGCATAGAGCAGCAAGGGCGCCACGCTGGCGTACAAACCCACCTCGGGCGGCAGGCCTGCCAGCAAGGCATAGGCCAAGCTTTGCGGAATCAGCATGATGGTGACAATGAGTGCCGCCACCATGTCGCTGGTGAAAGCTTCTCGGTTGTATTGGCGACCCCACACCAGCAAGGGAACATTGGGGAGCCATCGTCGCAGCGCAATCATGGGTTCACCCTTTCGGCCTTGTGGTCGTTCATCGTGAGGTTCAAGCCGCGTTGAGCTTGGCTTTGCGGGGTGCGTGGACAAAACGGTCCATCAACTCAAAGCCCAGCATGCCCACCAACATGGCCACGACAAACACCAGCGCCTTGGGTTGCCCATCGGCCATCGACACCAGGGCTGGGCCAGGGCAAAAACCGGCCAAGCCCCAACCTGCACCAAACAACAAACTGCCAATCACCAGTTTTTTGTCCATGTCCATGTTGGTGGGCAGGCGCATAGCGCCGCCCAAAAAGGTGCTGGTGCGTTTTTTGGCCACGGTGAAGGCGAAAAAGCCGACCATGATGGCGCCGCCCATCACCAGTGCCAAGGAAGGGTCCCAAGTGCCAAACAGGTCAAGAAAGCCAACGACTTTGCCAGGGTCGGTCATGCCGGAAAGCATGAGGCCCAAGCCAAACAGCAGACCCACAACAAACTCAGCGATGCGGTAGAGGTGGTTTTTGTTAAGCATGTTGATGTCCTTAGAGGATGTGACGCAGCACGTAGACCATGACAAAGCCGGCACCCATGAAAGACAGGGTGGCCACCAATGAGCGGGGTGACAGGCGAGACAAGCCGCACACACCATGACCGCTGGTGCAACCAGAGGCATAGCGGGTGCCGATGCCCACCAGCAAACCGGCGGCAATCACCATCCAGTCAGACGCGTCAACGCGCGGGGCGGTGATGTACTGCGCGGGCACCACGGCATGAAACACCGTGGGTGCGGCAAACATACCCAGGAGAAAAGCAACACGCCAAGTGGTGTCGCCCACTTTGGGAGGCAGCAGCCCGCCCAAGATGCCGCTGATCCCCAAGATGCGACCGTTGACCAAAATGAAGATGGCCGAAGCCAACCCCAAAATAATGCCGCCGATCAGGGATGCGAAAGGCGTGAAATGTGCCCAATCGATGTTCATGCTGATGCTCCTTCTTGTGGTTCGCAAAATTGCGCGAATAAAACGGTCATGACCGCCAGCGCTTGTGGGCTGGCGATTTGGTAGTAGATGTTTTTGCCATCTCGGCGGGTGGTCACCAGCTCTTCGTCACGCAAGACCGTGAGCTGCTGCGACAAGGTGGGCTGCACGATGCCCAAGATCTCTTCCAACTCGCCCACACGCTTTTCGCCTTGAGACAGTTGGCAAAGCAGCATCAAGCGGTCGGGGTTGGAGAGCACTTTCATCAGGCGGCAGGCATGGCCGGCTGAGGTCTTCATTTTTTCAAGGTCCAGTGTGGTGGTGTCCATGGGCGATTTCCCCGGTTGCATCAAAGAAAGTCTAAATTATATTTACTGATAAACTATTTGTCAATATACTATGCAAAACTTAATCAACAACGGAGTTCTCGATGACCACCACCCATCTCAACCCACTGGTCCACGGCATTTTTGACCCCGCCACTTGGACGGTGACTTATGTGGTTTACGAAAAACCCGGCTCTGCCTGCGCCATCATTGACTCGGTGTTGGACTACGACCCCAAGTCTGGCCGCACCAGCCACAAGTCAGCGGACAAGGTGATCGAGTTTGTCAAAGCCAACGACCTGAAGGTGGCCTGGATTCTGGAAACCCATGCCCACGCCGACCACCTGAGCGCCGCCCCTTATCTGAAACAGCATTTGGGTGGTCAAACCGCCATCGGTGACCACATCGGTGGCGTTCAAAAAGTGTTCAAGGGCATCTTCAACATGGAAGACAACTTCAAGGTTGACGGGTCGCAGTTTGACCATTTGTTCGCCGAGGACGAGGCCATCACCATGGGCAAGCTGACAGGCAACACCCTGTTCGTGCCGGGCCACACACCCGCCTGTGTGGCTTACCAGTTTGGTGATGCCGTTTTTGTGGGCGACACCCTGTTCATGCCGGATGTGGGCACCGCACGCTGCGACTTTCCCGGTGGCGACGCCAAAACCTTGTACGCCTCGACACGCAAAATTTTGAGCTTGCCACCCGCGACACGTTTGTTCATGTGCCACGATTACCCGCCCAATGGCCGCCCGGTGAATTTCGAAACCACGGTGGCCGAGCAAAAAGCCAAGAACATCCATGTGCACGACGGCATCGGTGAAGCCGCGTTTGTCGACATGCGCACAAAGCGAGATGCGACCTTGGAAATGCCGGTACTGATCTTGCCTGCAGTGCAAATCAATATCCGGGCTGGCGAGTTACCACCCAAGGAAGACAACGGCATTGCCTACGTCAAAATTCCTTTGAACGCACTTTGACCCTGTTTGGGTTTAAAACCCAAAGCCATTGATGGGGGTACCCGATGGCTGTAGCGGGAAAAAAACCTGAATCCGCACACCTTTTCAAACTGTGCGGATTTTTTGCATTCAGAACGCGACTTTCTCGGCTTCGAGATAAGCCAGACTCACATACTTGCCAATGTTGCGTTGAAAGCCTTCCATGGTCTTGGCACGCACGGCCACACGCGGGTCCTTCAGCACGGCAGCTTTGGCTTCGGCTTCGGATTGGCTGCCCTCCACCGCTTTGAGGCAAGGCTCCCAGATGCCCGCCATGAACTCGCCATAGGTCTTGAGCAGGTCTTTGCGGGCTAGGCCATGACCGGGCACCCACAGCTGCTCGCCCGTGGCCGCTTGCAGGGCTTTGTAATATTTGAAGGTACCAGGGTAGGAGCCTTCGTCCATATTGGCAATGCGGTTGGTCATGGCGATGTCACCCACTGCCGTCACCTTGTCTTGAACCACCTCGACACACAGATCCGATGGTGTGTGCGCAGTGCCATAGTGGTGCATGCGAAAGGTCACATCGCCGATCTGAATCGTTTGACCATGCGTTACGGACGTGTTGGGCAGTACCACTTGGGTGCCCAGCGTGGATTGGTTGGTCCAGCGTTCCATCAGGCTGCGCCACAAGTTGCCTTCTGAGCCTTTGAGTTTTTCAATGGTGCTGGGCAGAGCGTAAATGGGCAGCTTGTCACCGTAGCTTTTGACGAAGGCGTGGTTACCCAGCCAATGGTCACCGTGGTAGTGGCTGTTGAACACGGCCACCACAGGTTTGTCGGTCACCTTGCGGATCATGCGGATGGCCATCTGGCCGATTTGCAGCGAAGCACCTGAATCGATCACCACCACCCCGGCTGTGGTCACCACAAAGATGACGTTGGCCATCATGCCCTGGTTTTCAGGGGTGGGAAATCCGTCAGGGGAGTAGATCATCCACACATGGGGCGACAGCTGTTGCGCCGGTATGTCGGCCACGGGCGGGCCTTCGATGAAGTCCTGCGCTTGCTGCGCGAGCAAACGGGCCTCGGGCCACAGGGCTGCGCCGCCGATGGCAGCGCTGGCCCACAACAGTTGTCTTCTTATCATGGTCATCCCTCCTCTCGCGGTGCAGCGCTGGACAGTTCTATATGGCGCAGCACGCACTCGTCAACCGGCGTAGCCCTTGTTGGGCAATGCGCCCATGATTTTTGGGGTGTTGAGTTGGCGTGGCTTGATGCGACCGCCTTGGGCTTTGAGCCAGGTTTCCACCACATCCCACACCTGCTTGTTGCCTTGGTTGCGGGCTTCTTCAGCAACGGGGGCCCAGCCAGCCACCTTGTACTTTTTACCCGCGTCGATGAGCTGGCCTTTCAGACGCATATCGCCAATGCGTTGGCCTGCCTTGGCCACCGGGTTGCAGCTATAAGTCAGTCCGCCCACACGTACCATGTCGCCGCCTTGCTGGTAATAGGGGTCGGGGTTGAACAGGTTATCGGCCACGTCTTCGAGAACGGTCTTGATGGTCTCGCCCGTCATCTCGGTCACCGTGGCGTACGAATACGTGGTGGCGGTCATGTCGAGCAGCCATTCGCGCGTGATGGCCTGGCCCGGCAAGAGTGTGGTGCCCCAGCGAAAGCCTGGCGAGAAGGCGATGTCTGCGCCCTGCACGTCCAGCAGTGCGTCGATCAGCAACTGGTCACCCGTGCCGTTGAAGTTGCCGCGTCGGTACAGCAAGCCATCGGTCACGGCCAGCTTTTCGGCCAGCTTGGATTCGTAAGGCGCGCGGATCTTGGTGATCAACGCGTCCATCTCCTTGTCTGCGGGCAGCATGTTGGAGAACACCGGCAGCAATTTGTAGCGGAAGTCGCTGACCTTTTTGTTTTTGACTTCGAAGTCGAGTACGCCCAGAAATTTGCCGTTCGAGCCCGCATTGGTGACGATGGTCTTGCCACCTTTGTTGGACACCAGAGTGGCCACGGGCATGCCGTCGTGCGTGTGTCCACCCATGATGGCATCGATGCCGCTGACGCGGCTGGCCATTTTCAGGTCCACGTCCATGCCGTTGTGGCTGATGACGACAACGACCTGCGCACCTTTGCCGCGGGCTTCGTTGACCATCTGCTGCATGTTTTCATCTTGAATGCCGAAGGCCCAATCGGCCACCATGTAGCGGGGGTTGGCAATCGGGGTGTAGGGAAAGGCTTGGCCGATGATGGCGCAGGGGACGCCATTGATCTCGCGGATCACGTAGGGCTTGAAGACAGGGTCACCAAAATCATTGGTCTTGACGTTCTGCGCGACAAAGTCCACCTTGCCCGCAAAGTCTTTCTCGATGATTTCCTTCACGCGCTCCATGCCCAGGGTGAACTCCCAGTGACCGGTCATCACGTCCACGCCCAGCAGTTTGCAGGCGTCGACCATGTCCTGGCCGTTGGTCCACAAGCTGGTGCCCGAGCCTTGCCAAGTGTCACCACCGTCGAGCAACAAAGCGCCGGGGCGGCTGGCCTTCATGCGCTTGACCAGTGTGGCCAGGTGCGCAAAACCACCGACTTTGCCGTAGCGCTTGGCAGCTTTTTCATAGTCCAGGTAAGTCAGCGCATGGGCCTGTGCGGTACCCGGGCGGATCTTGGCCACTTGCAGCAAATACTCACCCACCAAATGCGGCAGATTGCCCTGCATGGATCCAACCCCTAAGTTGATGCTGGGCTCACGGAAATAAATCGGCTTGAGCTGGGCATGGCAATCGGTCATGTGCAGGAAAGACACATTGCCGAACTTGGGCATGTCATAAAGACCATTGGCGGCTGTGCTGGCACTGGACTGGGCGTAGGCGCCCATGCTCATGCCAGCCATCGTGCCGGCACCCATGACTTGGATAAATTCGCGTTTGGAGAGATTCATATTGGCAACCACTGATATATACGGAGCTAAAAAACCCGGACCAGCCGGGTTTTCATAGGCTTATTGGTTAACGGGCGACTTGGGGTCGAGTAACAAGCCCACGATGTGGCGAACTTGCGTTTCGTTCAGGATGCCCATGTGACCTGCGCGAGGCATGTTGGAGCAGGCGTTGTAGGCCTTGGCGTTCCAGATCTTGCCCCAGGTGTATTCCACAATGGCCTTGCTGGCCGGATCGTCGGGGTTGGACACGCCGCGAATCTTGCCGTAGTTATAGAGGCTAGGACCAATGGTGCCGTAAGAGATTTCTTTCTTGTCCATCTGGTGGCAGTTGTAACAGTTGCCACCATTCACGCCCGTGGCCGAATCGGTCCATGTCAGGCCGCGTCCGCTTTGAGCAATGGCTTCGCCTTGCTTCCAGTCACCGATGAACTTGCCGTCGGATGGCCACTTGATGGCTTTGAGGTTGGCTTCTTCGATGCGCTTGGCGATCTTCTCGTCCAGTGGCTTGCCCGCCACGTCGGCCTCACTGCAAGCGATGTTGGTTTCGTCGGTGGCGGTGATGCGTTCCACTTTCACATGGCTTTCATCGCGGAAGGAAGCCTTGACAATTTTGTCCGTCAAGGCATTGAGTTCGGCCACAGAAGGACCAGAGGCGCAGCCTGCAGCCACCAAAGCGGCAGACAAGCTGGCCAAAACGAGTTGGGTCTTTTTGTTCATGAGGGTCTCCTGTTCAGATCAGCGCTTGATGGCCGGGGCAATCGAAGCAGCACCCTTGGCGTTCACACCCAGATAGGTCGACAAGGCGATGGTGGCATCGCTGGCGAAACCTGGATAGGGGAAACGCTGCTGGCGGTAGCAGTCGTTCAGGCGCAGTTGCATGCTCCACATCTGACCGTTGGAGACGCGGTAGGCGGGCCAAGCAGCAAAGCCTACGCCATCACCCGGGTTCTTGGTCAGGATAGGCAAGTCTTGCAAACGGATGCGTTTGCCTTCTTCGCCGTGGCAGGAGGCACACGAAAAGTCGTGCGTACCACCTCGCTGGAAGAACAGGCGTTTGCCCACTTCGTAAAACGTTTTCTCTTGCGCGTGCGATTGCGACAAGTTGAACTTCATGCCCTTGGACTCTGCGGCGATCCAAGTGGCCAAGGCCGTGACGTTGGCCATTTCACCACGACCAAACGGGGTCTTGGAGATTTCAGCGGCATTGAAACCTTGCAGGGTTTCCATGCAGGTGACCAAACGGGACTCCAGGTCCTGCATGCGCTGGGTGTCTGCGAAGTACTTGGGCAATTCCACAAACACACCTTTGATCACGCCCGGTCCTTTGCCCAGATCGCATTTTTCGAGGCTGACGTTTTTAGGGCCGCGTGCTTTTTTCCAGAGGTCTTCGCCCTTGGCTTCAAACAGCTCAGCGGGGTTGCCGTCTTGCAGCATGGCACGGTATTCGTCAATGCCCTGACTGGCGGTTTTTTGGGCCAGCGCGGGCAATGTGCCCATGGCCAGTGCCACCGCCATGGCCAAAGTTGATGCTTTGTTCATTGTCACCTCTGTTTGTATTTTTCAAATGCGAAAAGGGTGAAGTACTGGCCCCATCCTTTTCTTTTTCACCGCGTGATCAAGAAACGGTGGCTTCGTCGGTACGGGTTTCGCCCTTGTTGTCTTTCCAGGTCACCGCAATCTTGTCGCCGGCTTTGGCGCCTTTGACAGAGAATTGAAGGAAGGGGTTTTTCGACACGGCGGGGCCCCACTCAGCGGAGAACACGTCTTTGCCGTTGAGTTTGGCTGTCACCTCCTGGATGAACCAGGCGGGCACGGTTTTGCCGGAAGCGTCTTTGCGTTGACCGGTTTCCATTTCGTGGCTCATGAGCACACGAACAGTTGCTTTGTCACCAGAGGCCTGGGCACGGATGCGCATTGGATCTGCCATTTTTCTCTCCTAAATCTTTCAGTGAATCAATGTATGAGGGATTTACTCAGGGGCTTAGCCGCCACAACCGCCCAAAGTGACCTTGACTTCTTTCTTGGCCCACAAAGCTTTGCCGTCGTTCATGATGGCCACAGCATAGACATCCGAGGACTGGCCCATCTTGGCGCGGGTCGAGAAGTTGGCGTCGACGGCAGGGGTCACATGGAACATGGCCACCAAAGCGGATGGGTTCTTTTCGACCATGATCAGCAACTGCTTGACACCGGGCAATGATGTGCTGGCACCCAATGGCACCACAGCGCCGTTTTCAGCGATGTCCGGACCGATGATGGTCACGTCTTTGCTCTCGGCCAAACTGGTCGCACCAGCGGCCTTGGCAGCGTCTTGCACCGACTTGGCGTCAAATGCGGTTTTGTTGAAGGCAGCATGGGCGAACTGTGGGAAACCCGCAGTGGCCAAGAGGCCCGCCACAACAGCGCTTTGCTTGAGTGTCTCGCGACGGTTTTGCATCTGATATCTCCTTGATGATTGAGTGATGCTATTGAAACAGGTTCAGAAGTGCGACGGTTATACCCCGTTTCACTTGCTGGCCCCCTTGGAAATCCATTCAGCAATTTGCTTGGCGTCAGCATCTGGCAGCGCCTGAGCGGGCATAGGGATTTGACCATAAACGCCCACACCACCAGCTTTGATTTTGCCTACCAAATAGTCGGTTTTACCGGCTTGCTTTTTGGCAATTTCATTGAAGCCAGGGCCCACAATCTTCTTGTCCACACCGTGGCAAGCTGTGCAGCTGTGTTTGTTTAAGAGTGCGATAGCAGCTTTGGCTTCGTTGTTCTCAGGCTTGACCACAACCACAGGGGCTGCTGGTACGACAGCGATGCCAGCTTTGGTTTCTGGCTTGGTCGTATCAACGCCATGCTGTTGACCCACGATGCGGTTTTGCTCTAGCAAATTACCGTGGGCATTGCGCGCAAAGTCGGGCAGCAATGATGCCACTTTGGCATCCGGCGTGCAGTCCTTCATGCAAATCTTGTTGGCTATGTCGGGTTTTTTAACACCACCGAATTCATTGCCGGGCCACATCGCATGAGCGGTGGTCATGCCATTGCGGTTGGGCATGCGCGCTTGGACTTCTGCGATGTTTTTGTCAGACAACACAAAGTTGTCCGGCACGATGTTGGCCAAGTTCAGCATGAAGGCGGTCACGGCATACACCTCTTCCGTGCTCAGCGTTTTGGGGTTGGTCCAAGGCATCGCACGGTTGATGTAGTCCCACAAAGTGGAAACAGTGGACACCTTCATGATGGTGGTGCGCCCGGGGTAATCGGCACGCTTCAAATTGGCCACGCGCCCATTTTTGATGTCTTCGGCAGTGGTCCCCCCAATCAGCGGACTGAACACCTCGTTGGACTCACCAAACACACCGTGGCAGTGGGCGCACTTAGATTCCCACACATCTTGGCCTTTTGCCACCGAGCCCGAACCGGCAGGCAGTCCCTTGAAGTCAGGGCGCACGTCTATGTCCCACTTGGCAACTTCTTTGGGTGTGGCTTCGCGGCCCACACCCGGAAACAGTTGACTTTGTGCAGCGGCCAATCCTGCCATGGCCAACCAACCCAGGGTCACAACGGCATTACGAAACTTGGACATTTTTCACCTCACCGTTCTCCTGCACCAACCACGACTGGATGGCGTTGTTGTGATAAATGGAGCGCGTACCACGCACGGTACGCAACTGTTGGTATGTAGGCTGCACATGGCCTGTTTCATCTTGCGCACGGCTTTGGATGATGGCGGGCTTGCCGTCCCACACCCAATCGAGGTTAAAACGGCTCAGAGCCTTTGACAAAACCGGCGTCTCCAGGCGCGCCTGACGCCAATTGCGTCCGCCATCGGTGGATACATCCACACGTTTGATCTTGCCTTTGCCCGACCAAGCCAGGCCCGTGATGTTGTAAAAGCCTTTGTCCAACAAGACCTGACCACCCGAAGGCGTGGTGACCACACTCTTGACTTCTTGGATATTGGTGTACTGGCGGTGCAGCCCACTGGGTTGCAAATCGATGTAGTGAATGGCCTCGTCTTTGGCGGCGTAGGGCTTGTCGCCCACTTCGATGCGGCGCAGGTACTTGACCCAGCTCACACCTTGCACGCCTGGCACCACCAATCGCAGGGGGTAGCCGTTTTCGGGGCGCAACATTTCACCGTTCTGTCCATAGGCCACGATGACCTCGCCCGAGGTGATCAGGCTCATGGGGATGGTGCGGGTCATGGACGAACCGTCGCCGCCTTCGGCCAAAACGAACTTGCCGTTTTTGAGGTCAGCACCCGCCAATTCCAGCAAGGTGATCAAAGGGACGCCCGTGAACTCGCTGCAAGACAACATGCCGTGGGTGTACTGCACCGTGGGAACCGCCACGTTACCCCAATCGACAGCCGTGTTGGCACCGCACTCGATGAAGTGGAAGCGGGACACGGATGGCAAACGCATGATCTCGTCCATGGTGAACACCATGTTCTTTTTGACCATGCCGTTGATCATGAAACGGTGCTTGGATGGATCGATGTCCCACCACCCCTGGTGGTGGCGCTCGAAGTGCAAACCGCTGGGCGTGACGATGCCAAACAAGGACTGCAGGGGCGCAAACGACACCGAGGCTTGCGTGGTTTGTGTCAGACCGGGGCTTTGGCGGCGCTGCAAGTTCGCCTCGAACTTGGAGGGCTTGCCATAACCTTCAACGGCCACCCCCTGACCCAGACCCGTCGCGTGCTCAGGCAGGTTCAGGATATTGGGGTCCCCGCCTTCAACAGGCACCGGGTTGCCCTGGGCCATGGCCATAGGCGCAGCAACGCCCGCAGCAGCAGCTGCAAAGGCATTGCGAATGAAATCGCGACGCCCTTCTTTGCCTTCGGAAAAAACTGCCTTGATGCCACTTGGCATCAGGAAATTTTCTGGCGCTTTTTGCACCCTTCCTGAGTTGATGTTGTCTTCTTTCACACAAACTCCTTGTTTCGAATTGTCAATTCACGGCAGATTCAATGACGACCTGCGTGCTCACCGCACACCACCACGGCTGTTTGATTGGCGATCCCATCTTCATCCAGACCCCTTGCCTAGCACCCCATCTTTTCGCTGTTCAAGCTTGCTTCACGATTAAGTTCGTATATTCGGATATGCGAATATATAGGTTAAACAGAGAATCTGAATCAGGGATTACACCGAGCGTCTTTCCCGATCAGGACAAACCCTGATCCGACATCCATTGCCTGTCGGGGTGTAGACCGCAGCCGAACCCAATGCCCCGCAGCAAAAAGATCATGTGGAGGTTTGCGGTCAATGCTGCAACGTGGCAGGCAGTCCGTTTTGGCGTGATCTTGGGGCCAAAGCCATTTGTTAATGCCTCACTTGAACTTGTAATGGTCGCGGTTGAGCACTGCCGCGACCGAGGTCACATCCTCCGGAAACATGCCCAAGTTCAATTCGGTGTTGCATTGCTCCACCATGCCGCGCAACAAGGAAGCGTTGTTGATCCGGCCCTGCGGTTTGTAAATGGCACTGCCATTGCCACCGACCTTGGAGACATGGCAGGCCACGCACTTGCTTTCGGCAATCAATTTTTCACCCAATTTGTAGTCCGCATCTTTGTAGATGACCGGCTGCGAATGGGCAAAAGTTGCACAAAAGAAACTGACACAGACGAGCGCAATCTTGTTTCGGGTGTTCATTCAAGTCTCCCATCAAAAAAGCCGCTCAAGGGTAGACCCTAGAGCGGCAAAAAAAGCCACGAGTATCCATCGAGCTTTCTAAATCATGCTGTTGGCATCAAGCCTGACCAGACTTGGATTTATTTGGCACCGGCCAAAATCCAAGTGGCCAAGGTCAATGCATCGGCTTCACTCAAAGCGGCTTGGGCGGGCATGGGCACAGGGCCCCACTTGCCCGAACCACCGGCTTTGATGCTTTTGGCCAAATTGGCTGCTGCGTCTTTTTGACCGGCATATTTCTTAGCCACGTCTTGGTAAGAAGGACCCACCAGTTTCTTGTCCACAGCGTGGCAGGCCATACAAGCGTTTTTCTTGGCCATGTCCATGTTGGCAAAGGCGGGTGCTGACATCAGGGCAGAGACAGCAACAGCAGCAGCAAAAATCAGTTTCATGAGAGCTCCGTGTGAGGGGTTTTAAATATAATTAATCGCTAATTTAACCGAAATCAAGACAGCTTTACGCAAAGCTGCTCAACTTTAGCCTCAAGGATTTTACTGAGGACCCGCTGCATAAAGACGGAAAGCCATCCCCAAAACGCGGCCATAGGACTCAGTCAAAAACAGACTGCTCGACCTTGACCACCGATTTGCTTGCAGCGGCCCAAGCGTCAAACTACTCGCAATCAATGCAACATTCAGATCGCGGCTCGACAAGGCATCAACCATGGCAGAGGGCCTCGGCAGCTCAGGGGGAAATTTGACCTATACGATGCGCATTCGAACCGAAACACGATCGCCATCCCCTCTGTGCCGTGAAAAAATCTGCACCTCCTGAACATCCTACAAGCAGCCTATCGGAACACATGGTCCGCGAACTGCGCTCCGATCACGCGGGCGAGTCCGGGGCTGTCTACATTTACAAAGGCATCACGGCAGTGGCCCACTGGCGACAAGATGTCGAGTTGCTGGCCTTTGCCCGCCAGCATGGGGACACCGAAACCGAACATTTGCGCCTGATTGAGGACTGGCTACCCGCTGAGCGCAGAAGTCGTTTGCTGCTGCCCTGGCGCATGGCGGGTTGGCTGACCGGAGCGCTGCCCGCGCTGTTCGGCCGACGTGCCGTTTACGGCACCATCGCCGCCGTCGAGACCTTTGTGGATGTGCATTACCAACAGCAAATTGACCACCTGCGACAGCACGGCGGCCCCGCAGGCCTGCTGCCTTTGCTGGCACGCTGCCAGGTCGACGAACAGCACCACCGAGACGAAGCCGCCGCCCTAGCAGGGCACGATTCGCCTTGGCTGTTACGCTGGTGGTGCAAGGTGGTCAGCTCAGGTTCTGCCGCAGCAGTTGTGCTGGCACGGCGCGTATAAAGATCCGAGCCTTCTCAGCGCATTGAAAGCATTTCCCCCATGAGCTCTTTTCATAACCCCCAACAGACGTGGAACCAACGCTTTGCCGCCGAGCACTATGTGTTTGGCCAAGCGCCCAACGCCTATTTGCAATCACAAGCGGCGCACCTCTCGCCTGGGAATGCCCTGGCCGTGGCCGATGGCGAGGGCCGCAACGGCGTGTGGCTGGCCCAGCAAGGCCTGCAGGTCGATGCCTTTGATTTTTCGGACAACGCCATCCGCAAAGCCCGTGCTTTGGCGCAAAGCCGACAAGTGGCCGTGAATTTTGTCTGCAGCGATTGGCAGTCGTTTGATTGGCGGCCTGCGCATTACGACAACGTGGTGGGCATCTTTTTTCAGTTCGCCACACCCGAAGAGCGCGGCGCCCTGTTTGCGCGCATGCTGAGCAGCCTCAAGCCCGGGGGCACCCTGATCGTTCAGGGCTACACGCCGCGCCAACTGGACTTCAACACGGGCGGCCCCGGCAAACTGGCGCACCTGTACGACGAAGCCCTGATGCTGAATGCCTTCGGCGCACTGGACATCCTCGACCTGCGCACCTATGAGGCTGAGATCACCGAGGGCACAGGCCACCAGGGCATGTCGGGCCTGTTGGGTCTGACGGCACGTAAGCCTGTTTGAGGCAAAAATGGCCGGAACACCACCAGGGTTCCAAGAGAATGAATCACATTTTGCATGCAGCTTGCGATGTTCAGACCCTAGCGTATCAACAAAGCTTCATTGGTAATTTCATAACGCCGGCCCTGTTTGTCAAAGGGCTTTAAGGCACCGTCGCGCACCAGGCTGCTGATTTCGCGGCTGACGGTTTCGAGTTGGATGTCGAGCATGGCGCCCATGTCGTCGCGCGCAAACAACGACGTGAAGTCTGGTTGGTCGGGGTCACGCATCTTCAGGGCCAAGGCGGCCACGCGTTGGCGGGCTGATCCGAAGTTCAAATCAGCCAGCCAATCGTCGGCGTCTTTCAGGGCCTGTTGCCACTTTTGCATCAGGCGCTTGTGCAGGCGTGGCGAGTTGGACGACAAATGGTGCAAGACCGACAAGGGAATGCGGCAGACCTGGGCTTCGACCAAGGCGATGGCTTCGCTGTCATAGCGGGCGGTGGCCAGGGCTTCGAGCCCGATCACGTCGCCCGGGCGCAGCACGCGCACGATGCGTTCGCGGCCGTCGGCAGTGGCCCGCACCAGTTTGACCATGCCTTTGCGCAAGGTGAACACGCCCACGGCGGTTTGACCTTCGGTGTACAGCGCCGTGTCGGGCGCGAACACCATGTCGTCGATGGGGGTATGAATCTCGCCAAAGTCCTGTTCGTTCAAGTCGGCAAACAGCACCATGTCGCGGATACCGCAGCTGCGGCAGTCTGAGGTGCCTTTCCAGGCTGAGTCAATCTTGATGGGGATCATGTTTTGAATCTAGCATGTGGACAATGCCGCCAGCTGACGCGGTCATTGTATTTACAGGGCCTTGCGTCCTTGTGCCATGCGCTCTTCAAGATAGGGACCGTAAAAATCGGGCAGGTAGGCACCCTCCATGCGATCAGCCACTTCTTTGCCGCCGGAACCAAAAAACAGCAGTGTGGGCGTGATGGAGACTTTCCACCGCCGGGTCAGTTCATCGTGCGTGGTGAGCTTGCCCGCAAAGTCGAGCACAGGCTGGTTGTTGCGCATGTCCACCTGCACGATCGCAGTGCCGGCAAGCGCCATGGGAGAGAGGTGACTCTGCCTGGCTTGTCGGCAAAACACGCAACCGTCCAAGCTGACCATGACGATCAGGGGCTGCTTGTTTTTCAGAGCACGGGACAGTTCGTCGGGCAATGATTGGGCTGCGGGCAAGGTGGCCGCACGGCCCGATTGTGCCCAAACGGGAGTGACCGCAAGAGATACCCCCACCCGTAAAAGCCAGTCGCGACGGCGCAAAGCAGACAAAGAAAATAGAGACGGGTTGGAATCCATGAATTGCAGACAGTGGACAATAGCGGGTTTTGTGCAGCGGCCTGACGCATCGCCAGTGCCGCACGTTGAATATAAGAACCCAATGAATTATTGGAGAAATCCATGAATCTCGCAAGCTTGCTCGAAACCTGGGGAGACTCGAATGTACTGGCCATGGCGGGTGCATTGGTGGGCTTCATCTTTGGCCTGGCGGCTCAGCGCAGTCGGTTTTGTGCGCGGGCAGCCGTGGTGGAGTGCTGCGAGGGCCAAACGGGTGACCGCTTCAGCGTGTGGTGGCTGGCTTTTGGGGCGGCACTGGTGGGCGTACAGGCGCTGGTTTGGGCGGGCGGGCTGCAGCCTGCCAACTCGCGCTACATCTCCGGGGTAGGCAGTGTGTCTGGCGCGGTTCTGGGCGGATTGTTGTTTGGTGCGGGCATGATTTTGACGCGCGGCTGCGCCAGCCGCCTGCTGATTTTGTCGGGCAATGGCAATTTACGCGCCTTGCTGGCTGGCCTGGTCTTTGCCGTCACGGTGCAGGCCAGCATTGCGGGTTGGCTGGCCCCTGCACGCCAGGCCATGGCAGGCTGGTGGGTCATCGATGGCGGGCCCGGGCGTGATTTGCTTCACATCACAGGCCTTGGCCCCACGGGTGGGCTGGTGTTGTCGGGGCTGGCCTTGGGCACAGGGGTTTTCTTTTTCTTCAAGACGCACCAGCGTCGCTGGGGCTTGGCGCTGGGGGCCATCGTGGTGGGCCTGAGCATTGCTATGGGCTGGGGCCTGACGCAGGCCATCGCCTCGCAGTCGTTTGAAGCAGTGCAGATTCAGGGCCTGAGCTTCAGCAGCGCATCGGCCGAGATGTTGATGCGGGTGTTGTCCACCGCCACATCGCCCAGCCTGGGCTTTGATGCCGGTTTGCTGCCCGCCACTTTTGCGGGTTCTTTGTTGGGCGCTCTGGTCGGTGGTGACTTCAAGTTCGAGGGCTTCAAGACTGAGAACAAGCTGGGCCACTACCTCACCGGTGCAGTTCTGATGGGTTTTGGTGCGGTGTTGGCAGGCGGCTGCACCGTGGGCGCGGGCATGACTGGGGGCTCGGTGTTCTCGCTCACGGCCTGGCTGACCCTCATCGCCATTTGGCTGGGTGCGGGCCTGTCTTGGCGCATTCACCGCAGCATGGGCTGGCAGATCTGAATTTTTTCTGAGTGCGGTCTACCGCGCACTCACCGAGCATAAAAAAAACGCCGCCAGTCCCATGGACTGCGGCGTTTTTTTGTAGCGTGGCAACAGCCACGCTCGGGGTGCATCAAGCCAGTGTGTCGGCCCAGATGTTTTGCGCCCAAGACCAAGCGTACACACCTTCGAGTTCATTGGCCGCGCTGGACACGCCGCCCGAGCCGGGCACGGTCAGCATGGTTTTTTTCTCGGCGTCGTACTTGTGCACGCTGGCAACGTGGACCACGTCTTTGCTGCTGACATAGCTGTAGCAGGTGTTGTTGTAGATCGGCATGGGGTTGACCTCTTTGCCCATCAACAAGGCCACCACGGCCGCAGCGCAGGTTTTGCCATGCTGGTTGGCCATGTGGCCCGACTTGGGCATGCCTGGCGCAATCTGGATGGCGTCACCCAAAACGTGCACGTTTTTGGCGGCTTTGGATTCGAAGGTGAGGAAGTCCACTTCGCACCAGCGCTTGTTGGCCGTGGCCAAACCGGCGTTGACGGCGATGTCACCGGCACGCATGCTGGGGATGACGTTGAGCACGCCGGCTTTGATGTCGTCGTTGAACTCGAACTTCAAGGTGTTGGTGGCCGCATCAACATCGGTCACATTGTGTTTGCCACGGTACTCAACGATGCCTTTGTAGCGCTCGGCCCAGGCTTTTTTGAACAGCGGGCCTTTGGACGTCACGTCGTCGTTGGCGTCCAGGATCAGCACCTTGCTCTTGGGCTTGGCCTTGGTGAAGTACTCGGCCACTTGGCAAGCACGCTCGTAAGGGCCGGGGGGGCAGCGGTAAGGGGCCAGCGGGATGGACATGGCGAAGACGCCACCATCGGGCATGGCTTCGAGTTGCTTGCGCAGCGTGACGGTTTGTTCGCCCGCCTTCCAGGCGTGCATGACTTTGTCTTTGGCGCCGGCCTTGTTCATGCCGGGCAAAGTTTCCCACATGAAGTCCACGCCGGGCGAAACGATCAGGCGGTCATAGCTCAGCTCGGCACCACTGGCCAGCTTGACGATGCGCTTGTCGGCGTCGATGCTGTTGACGCGGTCCTTGATGACCTTGACGCCATGGCGTTTGGTCAGGTTGTCATAAGGCGTGGTGATTTCGGTGATGGTTTTGCTGCCGCCAATGACCAGGTTGGACATAGGGCAGGAGATGAAAGCATCACTGGGCTCGACCAGAGTGACTTGGATTTTGTGCTCTGACCACATGCGCAGGTATTTGGCGGCCGTGGCACCGGAGTAGCCACCGCCAATCACCACCACCTTGGGGCCGCTGCCACCACCCACGGTGGCGCAACCCGAAACCAGTCCCATGGCACCCAAAGCGGAGCCAGTCTGCAGAAAATGACGACGTTGCATGACAGTTCTTCCTTATTTCTTCTGGGCGGCAAAGTAGCCAGCGATGGCAGCAATCTGCTCATCGGAATAGCCCTTGGCGAGCTGATGCATGATGGTGGCTGCAGGCACGCGACCGGCTTTGTAGTCCATCATTTTTTGAATGGTGACCTCTTTGGGCACACCCGCCAAAGCAATCATGCCCGGCTGAGCATGGCCATTGGTGCCGTGGCAGGCAGCGCACGAAGCGGCCCAGCTGCGCACATGCAGCGGATCGACCTGGGCTTGGGCCAGGCCGGACAGGGCGACCAAGGCGGCCGCTGTCAAAGCGTGTTGAATCTTCATGGGTTTTCCTCGAAAAAAAAGTCGGGGCTTGTGAATGTCTCAAAGCCCATCAGGGGCGCAGATACACAAATCTTTCATTGGCCTGCAGCTTGGCCACTTCGGCCACACCGGAGGGCACCACTTTGGCTTCCATCAGCAGTTTGTCGGCAGAGATTTTGCGCGACACCAGGGTGTTGTTGCACACACGGAACTCCACGCCCTTATTGACCAGGTCACTGACGCCGCCGGCAAAAGGCTGGTCCATCTGATTGGTGGCACCGTCAAGCAGGAAATCGATGCCCAAACCGTGGGTCACGACCACGATTTTGGCAGTCGGGTCAGCAGCCAGGTGGTTGCGGATGTTGCCTATGGCCCGTGATGCTTGGGGGATGCCCTCGCTCAAGTGGTAAACCACCTTGATCTCTGCCCAGCTCAGGGTACAGGCCAGCAGGCCAGTCATCCATAACAAGTGTTTCTTCATTCGTTGCTCCTTAAGTATGGATATTAGCCGCGTCGAGGGTTGAATCGTGCCCGTGAAAACCCGGCCTGAAACTGACATCGATCTTTCAATCGTTTTCGCTGGCAATTTGCACGCAAACCGAGCGGCACAAGGTGACCACGCGGTCGTTGACGATTCGGTAAAAAATTTGCACGCCCTCTCGGCGCTTGCCCAGCACGCCTGCTTGGTAGAGGGTGTTCAGGTGCTGCGACATATTGGGCTGGGTGGTGTCGATCTCGGCCAGCAACTCACCCACGTTCTTTTCACCATTGCACAGGGCACTGATGATGCGCAAGCGCATGGGGGCCGACATAACGCGAAACAACTCCGCGGCTTTGTCAAAAACCTCTTCCGATTCGGTCAGGACGTTGTCTTCGGGTGCTGCTGTTTTGGCCATGGTGTCATTTCTTCGAATGTCTAAAATGCCGCACGATTGTCCTGCAAAAAGCCACGAGGCAGGTCAATGCGAAATTGGCTGCCAGCTGCGCGGCAGCCTCGCAGGCATCCATCCCAGTGATTGTTGCCAATTTTGGCGCAGTTTCAAACCATTGATTTGTTCTTTGCTTATGTGCAAATACAGATAAGCGGCGAGCCATGCCCAGGGTCATCACCCTCAGCCGACAGGTCAGCGCAGAGTTCCAGCAACCCATCGGCTTTTTCGGTCCGTCTACCCTGCTGCGCACGCAAGAGCTCAGCAACCACCCGGAACTGATCCGCGGCCTGGGCCTAATCACCTTCAACTGCATCCGAGCCCCAGGCCGAATTCGCGGGACTAATTGGCCTAAGCCCGCTTAAGCAGTGTGGGCTTGCACACGCCCCAACTGCTGGACGAGGCCCTGGGATGACACGTCCTCTGCCTCAAGCCCAGGCCGAGGTCAAAGGGCCTTGTCAATCTTGAATAAGATGGGCGGATGAACGTACATCACCCACTGAGACATCGGCTGTTTCTGATCCTTGAATTTCAGAGCCACAAAGACAAAAAAACGGCTTGGGTGTTTTCTTGGGTTCTGACCCTGATGGTACTGTCCAGTGTCCTGGCCGTGATCCTGGAATCAGTGCCCGCCATCGAAGCGCTGTATGGGAAAAGTTTGGCCATTTTCGATGCCATATCGATGGTGTTTTTCAGTGTGGAATACCTTCTGAGAATCTGGACAGCCGCAGACAGAAGAACCTCAGCTCTGCACAGCGACCACGGCCGACGCCTTCGCTACGTGTTGAGCTTTCATGGTTTGATTGATCTTCTGGCCATCTTGCCCTTTTTCCTTCAGGCTTTGTTACCAGGCTTGGACCTGCGGTTCTTGCGTGTTATCCGCATCATGCGCATCTTGAAGTTGTCGCACTACTCCACCGCACTGGAGGACCTGCTGGCCTCCATTTACGCCGAAAGAGACGCTTTCATCTCGGCGCTTTACCTGCTGGCGCTGTCCATCCTCATCACCTCGTGTCTGATGTACTTTGCCGAACACGCCTTGCAACCCGACAAATTGGGCACCATCCCCGATGCCATGTGGTGGTCCATCGTCACCATCACCACCGTTGGCTATGGCGATGTGACGCCTGTGTCGAGCTGGGGCAAAGTGATCGGCGCTTTCACGGCCTTGTCCGGCGTCTTCACCGTGGCATTGCTCACCGGCATCGTGGCCTCGGCTTTTGCCACCCGGGTGCGCACGCACGAGTTGGAGTTCACCACCGAGGTGGAGGAACTGCTCAAAGATGGGCAAGTGGACCCCAAAGAACGGCGCACCATCGAGCATTTGCGCCGGGAATTCAGCATCACCGAAGAACATGCGCGGGCCATCATCCGGCAAATTTTGGAAGAGAAAACGCTGCTGCGCCCCAAAGACGGCCAACCCTGAGGGGACCGACCCGGGGCCTGGGCGCAGGTTTCAGGGCGCAGGTCTCAGGGCGGCGTTTGTCGCAAAGTCCGGCTGAGCAAAATCACCGGGATCAAACCCACCAGCACCAGCGCCAGCGAAGGCAAAGCGGCCTCGCCCAAGCGCTCGTCGCGGGCCAGCTGGTAGGCCACCACGGCCAGTGTGTCGCTGTTGAAGGGGCGCAGCACCATGGTGGCGGGCAGCTCTTTCATCACGTCCACAAACACCAGCAAGGCGGCGGCGATGGTGCTGCGCTGCAACAAGGGCGCATGCACCCGTCGCATCAGGCCCCAGCCGGTGACGCCCAGCATCCGGGCTGAGTCGTCCAAACTGCCCGGTATGCGCGCATAGCCGCTTTGCACCGACTGCAGGGCCACCGCACAAAACCGCACCAAGTAGGCCCACACCAAGCCCAGCGAAGTGGCCGTGATCCAGGCCCCCGCAGACGAGGCGGGCCAGGTTTGCTGGATCCAACCCACCGGCAAAAGCAAACCGACCACCACCACCGCGCCGGGAATGGCATAACCCAAGCCCACCAACTCAATGGCGCCCTGGCTGATGCGGTCAGCCCGGGTGCGCACGCTGAACGCCAGCGCCAGCGCCACGCCCACTGCCAGCACAGCGGTCACCGCGCCCAAGCGCAAGCTGGTCCAGGCCCATTGGCCAAAGCGTTCCCAGGGCATGTCGCTCGTCTCGCCCACAAAAGCCCGCAGCATGATGAGCACCGGCAGCACAAAGCCCAGCAGCACGGGCACGCTGCACACCGTCCACGCCAAAAAGCGGCGGCTGCCCTGCAGCTGGAACGGCTGCGCCTCGGCCGAGCCCTGGCGCGAGCCGCGCCCTTGGTTGAAGCGCATGCGCTTTTGGGCACGTTGCTCCAACTGCAGCAACAACAAAACCACGGCGAGCAGCAAAGTGGCCAGCTGCGCGGCGGCAATGCGGTTGTCCATGGACAGCCAGGCCTTGTAGATGCCCGCCGTGAAGGTCTGAATGCCGAAGTAGCTGGACACGCCAAAGTCGGCCAAGGTTTCCATGAGCGCCAGCGCCACCCCCGCAGCCACGGCCGGGCGGGCCAGGGGCAAGGCAATTTCGCGGATGCGTCGGGACAAGGGGGCACCCAGCAAGCGGGCCGCTTCCATCAAACCCGAAGCCCTCTCCACCAAAGCGGTGCGGGCCAGCAAATATACGTAAGGGTAAAGAGACAAAGTGAACACCAGCGCCGCGCCCCACACGCTGCGCACATCGGGCCACAAGCGGCCTTGCAAACCCAGCGCTTCGCGCAAAGCCATCTGCAGCGGCCCGCTGAACTGCAAGAAGTCGGTGTAGGCATAGGCCACCACATAGGCCGGCATGGCCAGCGGCAAGAGCAGCAGCCACTCAAAAACGCCGCGCCCCGGAAAATCAAACAGCGTGACCAGCGCCGCCGTGGCCAGGCCCAAGACCGTCACGCCCACCGCCACCATCAGGCACAGGCCCAGCGTGGTCAGCGCGTAATCGGGCAGCACGGTGGCGGCCATCTCTCGCAAAATGTGGGCACTCTCACCATTCCACTGCAGCCACGAGCCCAGCACGGCCAAAACGGGCAAGGCCAAAGCCAATGCCAACAGGGCCAAGAGCAAGGAGGGGAGACCCGATAAACGGCGGGCCAAGGTGGACAACATAGTCTGGGATTGTAGGAGCGCGGGCCAACCTGCCTACAATCCCAAACATGTTTCTAGAACTGCGCCAACTGGACATCCAATACCCCGGCAGCACCTCGCCCGCCGTGCAGGGTGTGAACCTGAGCTTGCGGGCTGGCGACATTGGGGTTTTGATTGGGCCGTCGGGTTGCGGCAAGACCACTTTGCTGCGCGCCGTTGCCGGACTCGAGCCGGTCTCGGGTGGGCAAATTTTGCTGTCCGACCGGGTCGTCAGCGACAACCACCACACCGAGCCCGCCGAGCGCCGCCGCATTGGCATGGTGTTCCAGGACTACGCGTTGTTTCCACACATGGACGTGGGCCACAACGTGGGGTTTGGTCTGGCGCACCTGCCCAAAGCCGAGCGCCAACAGCGCGTGGCCGAGGTGCTGACTTTGGTGGGGCTCGAAGGTTCTGACCGACGCTTTGCGCATGAACTGTCAGGGGGTCAACAGCAACGCGTGGCGTTGGCCCGCGCACTGGCACCGCGCCCCGACCTGCTGCTGCTGGACGAGCCGTTTTCCAACCTCGATGTGGACCTGCGCGAACGCTTGGCCCACGAAGTGCGCAACATCTTGAAGGCGGCCAAAGCCACGGCCTTGCTGGTCACGCACGACCAATTGGAGGCCTTTGCCATTGGCGACGTGATCGGCGTCATGAACCAAGGCCAGTTGCACCAATGGGACGATGCCTACAGCCTGTACCACCGTCCGGCCACCCGTTTTGTGGCCGACTTCATCGGGCACGGCGTCTTCACCCCCGCCACCCTGCGTGAGGTGGACGGGCATATTTGGGTCAGCACCCCCGTGGGCGAGCTGCGCGATGTGGCCGAATGCCCCCTGCCCTGTGCGTTCGAAGATGGGCAATGCGACGTGCTGCTGCGGGCGGACGACATCGTGCACGACGACGACGCCCCAGTGAAAGCGCAAATTGTGCGCAAGGCCTTCCGAGGTTCAGAGTTTTTGTACACCCTGCGCTTGGCCACGGGCGAGCAACTCATGGCCCATGTGCCCAGTCACCATGATCACAAGCTGGGTGAATGGATCGGGATCCGGGCCGAAGTGGACCACGTGGTCACGTTCAACCGCGCTTGTCCGGTGAACGACCGGGATCTGTGCCACATGCCTTGTGCCAAGGCCGAAGCGTGCGAGCACACCGAGCCTCAGTACCAACCGGTCAAATTCCTTGGATAGCGGCTCAGCCGCTGGGGCTCAGACGAGCCCGAAAATCCAGGCCCGTGCAGACCGGTCACCGAACGCAGTAGTAATACAGCTCGCGGGCACGGACTTCGCTTTCCGTGCGGACGGGTGAGGGGTTGGGCAACTCTGGCGCCAGCACCATCTTGTTGGCCAAGGCCCAAACGCGACCCACGGTGCGAATGCCTTGGTTCCAGTCCCCCAAATTGGACATGAACTCATACTCCTCAGCTGTGGGCAAACGGGCCTGAATCCCTTTGCAGGTCCGCTCTGCGGCTTCTGCACTGCGGGTTTCACTGATGGGCACGCCGGGCGCACCGACCAACTCCAAGGTTCGTTGGCCGATCTGGACTTTGGATGGGAACTGGGTGTGCTGGAACTCGGCAAACAGTTGGGTGCTGATGGCCCGCATGACCAGCTCGGGGCGGCCAATGGCTTGGTAGTTGTAGGTTCGGCCTGACGAGACCTGAATGTGCAGCGTCACCACCACATCGCCCTTGCAAGAAGGCGCATAGGAATAGGTGCCCCAGGCCATGGCGTTGAGCTTGCCCAACATGCTGGCGTCCAAATAGCCTTGGCGTTTTTCTTCACGCAAGTCACGGGCCAAAGCAAAAATCGGGGCCGGGTTGAAGAAAGTGATGTTGCGGTTGCGTGGCTGCAGCTTGGTGTACTGCGCGTCCAAAGCGGCTTTGAGACTGCCTTCCAGCAGCGTGTCCATGCCTTTGCCGGCACTGGCGCGCTCACGGTTTTGCTGGGTGTAGCGGTCCAGTGCGCTGATCAAATCGATCAACTGGGCGGGGTCTGCACCGGCATTGAGCAAAGTGACGAGCTGTTGGCTCAACTTTTTCTGGCTCTCTTGCGCGCTGCTGCCGTAGGCGTCTTGAAACTGGCACAGGTCTTGGCCTTTGATGAATGGCACGGTTTGCCAAACCGTGATCGGGCTGTAGTGGTCAGCCCAAACCGGGAGGCAGAACAGCAGTGCAAGGAGTCCCGTGAATTTCATGCGAAGTCTCAATCTAGAAAACTGAAAAAACCTCAAAAAGTTTTGATCAGATCATCCATCTTAGTTGGCTTTACCCGGTGCTTCAGCGCACCCACCGCCTCGCGATTTACAAAAGCAAAAACTGGGACCATGATGCCCACCTCCATGCAAACAAAATAGCTCAAGGGGGTGCCATGCAGGACAAACCCAACCACCGAACACCCGTGCCCGCCGTGGACGATGCCCCGGTCGTGCAGTGGGTGCAGCAGCTGCTGGAGCAGGCGGTCGAACTCAAAGCCTCTGACCTTCACTTTGAGCCTTACGAACACCAATACCGCTTGCGCTTTCGCATCGATGGCGAGTTGCGAGAAATGGCCGCTCCCCCTGCCGCGCTGAAAGACCGTTTGGCCTCGCGCATCAAGGTGTTGTCACGGCTGGACATTGCCGAAAAGCGCTTGCCGCAAGACGGCCGCATGAAATTGGTTTTGGGAAATGGGCGCCCACTGGACTTGCGGGTGAGCACCTTGCCCACTTTGTTCGGCGAAAAGCTGGTGATCCGGGTGCTCGATACCGCGCAAGCCCAACTCGACTTGACCCAACTGGGCTACGAAGCCGAAGACCTCGCCCGGCTGGAGGAGGCGATCCACCGTCCGCACGGCATGGTGCTGGTGACCGGGCCGACGGGCTCGGGCAAAACGCAGTCGCTGTACGCCTGCCTGAGTCGGCTCAACACGGCCGAAGTGAACATCGCCACGGTCGAAGACCCCTGCGAAATCCAGCTCCAAGGCATCAACCAGGTGAATGTGCAAGACAAACCCGGGCTGACCTTTGCCATCGCCTTGCGGGCTTTTTTGAGGCAAGACCCGGACATCTTGATGGTGGGCGAAGTGCGCGACCTGGAAACGGCCAACATCGCCATCCAGGCCTCTCAAACAGGGCATCTGGTGCTGTCGACCCTGCACACCAATGACGCCCCCAGCACCTTGGTGCGTTTGCGCAACATGGGCACAGCGCCTTACAACATTGCCGCCAGTGTGACCCTGATCACGGCCCAGCGCTTGGTGCGCTGCCTGTGCCCACGGTGCAAAGTGCCCGCGCATTTGCCGGCCGATGTCTGCCTGAAAGCCGGCTGGCCCGCCCCGTGGCTGAGCGGGCCGACGGTCGAAGTCTTCCAGCCTGTCGGTTGTGCGCACTGCCACAAAGGCTTCGCCGGACGCACCGGCATTTTCCAGGTCATGCCCATCAGCGCCGAGCTGCAGCGTCTGATTCTGCAAGAGGCGGGCAGCCAAGCACTGACCGATCAGGCCCACCGCGAAGGGGTGAGCACCCTGCGCCTGGCGGGTCTGCGCAAAGTGCGCCAAGGCCTGACCTCGCTGGACGAAGTCTTGGCCAACACCCGGCACGACGCATGAGCGCGCCCCGCTCTTTCGCTTGGCAAGGGCAAGACGCTCAGGGCCGCCCCAGACAAGGCCGCCTCAAGGCCCCCAGCGCTGGACTGGCACGGGCCCAATTGCGCAGGCAGGGCCTGCGGGCATTGCGGCTGCAACGGCTTTGGTGGGACCGCATGCCCCGGGTGAGGCCCCAAGACTTGGCGCTCATGACCCGGCAACTCGCCGCCTTGCTTCGGGCGGGCGTGCCCTTGCTGCAGTCGCTGGACATGTTGTCGCGCAGCCTGCCCTCTTTGGCCCTGAGCGAGGTGATGGCGCAGGTGCACAACGACGTGGCCTCGGGGATGGCCTTGCACGACGCTTTGGCGCTGCACCCTGAGCCGTTTTCCGGGCTTTACATCAGCATGGTCCACGCGGGCGAGTCGGCCGGCATTTTGGACACCATGATGGAGCGCCTGGCGCTGACACTGGAGAAAAACGAAGCACTGCGCTCGCGGGTGCGCTCGGCATTGATGTACCCCACGGCCGTGCTGGGCGTGGCCATCGCGGTCTTGGTGCTGATTTTGGTGTGGGTGGTGCCGGTCTTTGAGGATGTGTTCAAGTCATTCGGGGCCGAATTGCCCTGGCCCACCCAAATGGTGGTCGCGCTGAGCGGTGGGGTGAGTGCAACAGGGCCATGGGTGCTCGTGCTCGTGTTGCTTGGGCTGATGGGGTGGGGCTCTGCGCAGGCCCAAACTAAAGCAAGCGCCAGCCCTGTGCGGCTTTGGCGAGACCGCTGGCTGCTCAAACTGCCAGTCATCGGCAGGCTGTTGGAGACGGCCGTGGTGGCGCGTTGGGCCCAGACTTTGTCGGCTTTGCTGGCAGCGGGTGTGCCCTTGGCCGAAGCCTTGGGGCCTGTGGCGCAGGCCTGCGATCAAGCCATTTATGAGCGCTTGACTTGGCAGCTGCAACGGCAAGTGACGCAAGGCAGCCGCCTGAGCGAGGGCATGGCCCAAAGCGGGCGCTTTTCCAGCATGGTCGTGCAGCTTTGCGCGACGGGAGAAGAGACGGGCGCCATGGACCCTTTGTTGGCGCGCGCCGGCGCTTTGATGGAAACCGAACTCGACGATCGGGTCCATGGTTTGTCGAGTTTACTGGAGCCTTTGATCATCGTGGTGCTGGGCGGTCTGATTGGCGGTATTCTTGTGGCCATGTATTTGCCCATTTTTCGCTTGGGTCAGGTCTTTTGACATGAACCTGGACCTCTTGACCTGGACCTTGGTGGTCCTGCTGGGCTTGGCCATCGGCAGCTTTTTGAACGTGGTGATTCACCGCCTGCCCCGCATGATGGCCGCGCAATGGGCCGCCGAAGTGGCGGCGCAGGCCCCCAGCCCCGAAACAGCGCAGGCCTCACCGCCACAACGCTACAACATCGCGGTCCCCCACTCGCATTGCCCACACTGCGGCCATGCACTGTCGTGGCTCGAGAACCTGCCCGTGGTCAGCTATTTGTGGCTCAAAGGCCGCTGCCAACAATGCCACGCCCCGATTGGGTGGCGTTACCCAGCGGTGGAGATCTTGTGTGCCGCCGTGTTCAGCTGGAGTTTTGCCCACTTTGGCCTGAGCGCCCAAGCCCTGGCCTGGGCTGGTTGGGGTGCGGCCTTGATCGCCTTGGCGGCCATTGATGCCGACACCCACTTGTTGCCGGACGTCATCACCCAACCTTTGGTGTGGGCCGGCTTGCTGGCGGCCAGCTTGGGGCTCAGCCAAGTGGGCCTGAGCACCGCGCTCTGGGGCGCGGTGCTGGGCTACTTGTTTTTATGGTCGGTGTATTGGCTCTTCAAACTCATCACGGGCAAAGAAGGCATGGGCCAAGGCGACTTCAAACTGCTGGCGGCTTTGGGCGCTTGGCTGGGCTGGCCCGCCCTTTTGTCTGTGGTGTTGATCGCCTCCCTGACAGGTGTGGCCTGTGGCCTGTGGCTACGCCTGCGCCAGCGCCTGCCGCAAGACGCTCAAATGCCCTTTGGTCCCTTTTTGGCTTTGGCAGGCCTGTGGATCATGGTTTGGGGCCCCCTGCCTCACTTTCAGGTTTAACGCATGAAGACTCCACACATCTGGCGCTTGGGCCTCACGGGCGGCATCGGCAGCGGCAAAAGCACCGTGGCCAGCATGCTGGCGGCCCAAGGGGCCGCAGTGATCGATGCTGACGCGATTTCGCGCAGCCTGACCGCGCCGGGCGGACGCGCCATGGCCGCGATTGCACACACTTTTGGTCCTCAACTGATCGATGCCCAAGGCGCCATGGACCGACAGGCCATGCGGGAAGTGGTGTTTCAAGACCCGCAAGCCAAACAAAAGCTGGAAGCCATCATCCACCCCTTGGTGGCCCAGATCACCGCAGAGCAAGCGCAAGCCGCGGTGCAAAGTGGTCATCGGGTGTTGGTGTTCGATGTGCCTTTGCTGGTCGAATCGGGCGAACGCTGGCGCAAACAGGTGGACCGGGTGATCGTGGTGGACTGCGATGCCCAGACCCAGCGGCAGCGGGTCTCGGCGCGCAGTGGCTTGGCTGCCGAGGAAATTGACCGGATCATCGCCTTGCAAGCCTCCCGTGCGCAGCGCCTGGCTTGCGCCGATCTGGTGATCCTCAATCAAGGCCTGAGTCTGTCCCAATTAGCGTCCAAAGTGGCTCAAGTGGCCGCTGACTTCGGGCTATGATGGCGGCACTGGAAGACGCCGCGTGATACTGTACGAATACCCTTTTAACGAACGCATCCGCACTTACCTGCGCTTGCAACAGCTGTTCAACCGCCTGGGCCAATTGATGGGCCGCTACGAGGCCTTGGACCACCACTTTGCGCTGACCACTTTGTTCGAAATCATCGAAGTGGCTTCGCGCTCGGAACTCAAATCCGATGTGCTCAAAGACCTGGAACGCCAAAAACAGCTGTACAACGGCTACCGTGGCAACCCGGCCATCTCGGAAAAAGCCTTGGATGGCCTGATCGCCCAACTCGACGAGCACTTTGAAGCGCTGAACCAAATCAGCGGAAAAATCGGCCAAAGCCTGAACGACAACGATTTCCTGATGGCCTTGCGCAGCCGCGCCGTGATCCCGGGCGGCACTTGCGAGTTTGACCTGCCCGCCTACCACGCGTGGCAACACCACGATGCCGCCAGCCGCGCCCAAGACCTGTCGCAATGGGTCGCACCCTTTGGCCCCTTGGCACAAGCCGTTCAGTTGCTGCTGAAAATGCTGCGCGAGTCTGGCGCGAGCCAGAAGGTCATGGCCACCGCCGGTCAATTGCAGCAAAACCTGCCGCAAGGGCGCACCTTTCAGCTGCTGCGGCTCAAAATTGACCCCGCGCTGGGCATCACCCCAGAAATCAGCTGTAACCGCTTGCTGGTGGTGATCCGCATGCTGCGCCAGCAAAGCGATGGCAAATTGGTGGCCACCACCGAAGATGTGCCGTTTGAGATGTCTTTGTGCGCATGAGCGACTCGAACCAGCCCCAAGACTTCGCCCCGCGAAAGGTGCGCTGCCCTGCCTGCGCAGGCACCAGCCTGTACAGCCCCCACAATCCCTACCGACCTTTTTGCAGCGCCCGCTGCAAGGGGGTGGACTTGGGAGCCTGGGCCAGCGAAGAATTCAAACTGCCCGACGACACCCCGCCCGACGAGCCCTTTGGCGATCCGCGCTTGCAGTGAGCAGCCCGCAAGCCGAGGGGTTTCAAGCGTGCGTGGCGTCCGTGAACTGACGCTCTTGGGCCAGCCAAGCGAGCACGGGCACGGTGCCCGGCAGCACCGGCGTCACGACCACCGGGAGCCGCTGCCAAGCGTGTGATTGCGCCTCGCGCATTTGCAGCTCGCCCTGCCAGTCCCACACTTTGCAAAAATGCAGCCGCACCAAGGCGTGCGGGTAATCGACCATCTGGGTTTTCCAAATCTGCGCGGCACCGATGGTGATGCCCAGCTCTTCTTGCAGCTCGCGGCGCAGCGCTTGCTCCACCGACTCGCCCGCTTCGAGCTTGCCGCCCGGGAACTCCCAGTAGCCTGCATAGACCTTGCCTTCGGGGCGCGAGGTCAGCAAAAAATGGCCATCGGCTTGCAGCAACACCCCCACCGCCACATCCACCACGGCACGCTCGGCCTGGCCTGCGCTCAGGTCTTCGCGGGCGCGCTCGCCATCGGCGACCAGCAGGCCGGTACTCATGCGGGGTTCGCTTGGCGGCCCATCATGTCCCGCGCAAACTGGTAAGCCACACGGCCGCTGCGCGAACCGCGCTCCAAAGCCCAGAGCAAAGCATCGGGGCGGGCGGCGTCGATTTGTGCAGGCGTGGCGCCCAAAGCGCTGAGCCACTGCCCGACAATGGTCAGGTACTCGTCTTGCGAGAAGGGGTAGAAACTGATCCACAGGCCAAAGCGCTCGGACAGGGAGATTTTTTCTTCCACGCCTTCACCTGGGTGCACCTCGCCGTCGTCGGTGTGCTTGTAGGTGAGGTTCTCGCTCATGTACTCGGGCAGCAAATGGCGGCGGTTGCTGGTGGCGTACACCAGCACATTGGGGGTCGAGGCCGCCACCGTACCGTCCAGAATCGACTTGAGCGCCTTGTAGCCCGGCTCTCCGTCTTCAAAGCTCAGGTCGTCGCAATAGACCACGAATTTTTCGGGGCGGCCCGCCACCACGTCGATGATGTCGGGCAGGTCGGTCAGGTCCTCTTTGTCCACCTCAATCAGGCGCAGGCCTTGGGGCGCATAGGTGTTCAGGCACGCCTTGATGAGCGAGGACTTGCCCGTGCCGCGTGCGCCCGTGAGCAACACGTTGTTGGCCGGGCGGCCCTGCACAAACTGCTCGGTGTTGCGTTGCAGTTTTTCCTTTTGGTCGTCGATTTCCTGGAGGTCGTCCAGCGTCATGGCCGCCACATGGCGCACCGGCTCGAGCACGCCGTGACCCGATGAGCGCTTGCGGTAGCGCCAGGCAATGGCCTGCGCCCAGTCGGGTGCCGACAGGGGTTGGGGCAAGACCGACTCGATGCGGTCGACCAATTGGCTGACTTTGGCCAGCAACTGATCCAGGGCGGCATTGGAAGAGGCGTTCATGAACGGTAATCCGCGTTGATGGTGACGTAGTCGTGGCTCAGGTCGCAGGTCCACACGGTGTCGCTGGCGGCGCCCCGGCCCAGACCCACGCGCACGGTGATCTCGCTGCCCTTCATGACGCGCTGACCATCTTCTTCGCGGTACTCGGCCAGGCGGCCGCCTTGCGAGACCACATGCACATCGTCCAGGTGCAACTCGATCAGGCTCTGGTCCAGGTCTTCAATGCCGGCGTAACCCACCGCCGCCAAAATGCGGCCCAGGTTGGGGTCGCTGGCGAAGAAAGCGGTTTTGACCAAGGGCGAATGCGCAATGGCATAGGCCACGAGACGGCATTCCTCGCCCGAGCGGCCGCCGTCGACCTGCACCGTGATGAACTTGGTGGCGCCCTCGCCATCGCGCACGATGGCGTGCGCCAACTGGCGGGCCACTTGCATCAAACCCTTGAGCAGCGCCTGCCCATCGGCGCTGTCCAGCGCGGTGATGGGCGTGTGGCCAGCCTTGTGCGTGGCGATCAGCATGAAGGCGTCGTTGGTCGAGGTGTCACCGTCGATGGTGATGCGGTTGAACGAACCATCGGCCAAATGTTTGGCCAAAGCCGGCAGCAAAGCCGGATCGATGCACGCGTCGGTGGCGACAAAGCCCAGCATGGTGGCCATGTTGGGGCGGATCATGCCTGCGCCCTTGCTGATGCCGGTGATGCTGACCGTTTTGCCACCCACTTGAACTTGCACGCTCGCCGCTTTGGGCACGGTGTCGGTGGTCATGATGCCTTCGGCAGCTTGCGCCCAGTGGGCGGCTTGCGCGTTGGCCAGCGCAGCAGGCATGCCCGCCACGATGCGCTCCACGGGCAGCGGCTCCATGATCACGCCCGTGGAAAACGGCAGCACTTGTGCGGGCGTGCATTGCAGCAAACGGGCCATCGCCTCGCAGGTTTGCCGCGCATGGGCCAAGCCTGGCGCACCGGTGCCTGCGTTGGCATTGCCCGTGTTGATGACCAGTGCACGCACGGCACTTCCTGCAACCAAGTGCTCACGGCAAACTTGGACAGGCGCGGCGCAAAAACGGTTGCGTGTGAACACCCCCGCGACGCTGGTGCCTTCGTCCAGCAAAAACACCGTGAGGTCTTTGCGGTTGGCTTTGCGAACACCCGCTTCGGCAACACCGATGCGAACGCCCGCAATGGGGCTGAGTTGGGCGGGATCCAATGGGGGCAAGTTCACAGGCATGGCGGTCCTTTGAAAAAAACGTTTCGGGTGGCACACAAACAAAACGGGCCGAAGCCCGTTTCATCCGCGCTGCCCATTCAGGCGAGTTTGCCGTGGCAGTGCTTGAACTTCTTGCCACTGCCGCAAGGGCAAGGGTCATTGCGACCGACTTGGCCAAAAGCTTCTTGCAAACCTGCCAAATCAGCCGCCACAGTTTGTGGCTCACCGGACTCGTCCGGTGCACTGTAGGTCACATGGCTGATGTGCTCGGCGCGCTCTTCGATGGCCTGGGCCGCTTGCTCGATCTGTTCACCCGAGTCGATGCGCACTGTCATCAAGGTGCGGGTGACTTCGTTTTTGACAGCGTCGAGCAATTGGCCAAACAACTCAAACGCTTCGCGCTTGTATTCTTGCTTGGGCTGCTTTTGGGCATAACCGCGCAGGTGGATGCCTTGGCGCAGGTAGTCGAGCGAACTGAGGTGTTCACGCCAATGCGTGTCGATGCTTTGCAACAAAATCATGCGCTCAAACGATGTGAAATTGTCCGCGCCCACGCTGTCCAGTTTGGCTTGGAAATGGGCATTGGCTGCGCCCACCACGGCTTCGAGGATGTCCTCGTCGGTGATGGCGTTGGAGGCTTGGACCTTGCCGCGCAGGTCCAATGTCAACTGCCATTCTTCGGCCAAAGCCTTTTCCAAACTGGCCAAGTCCCACTGCTCTTCCACCGTTTCGGCGGGCACGTATTGGCGCACCAGATCGCTGAAACAGCCTTCGCGCAAGGAGGCGATTTGACCGTTCAGATCTTGCGCGTCCAGGATGTCGTTGCGCTGTTGGTAAATCACCTTGCGCTGGTCGTTGGAGACATCGTCGTATTCCAGCAATTGCTTGCGGATGTCGAAGTTACGGGACTCCACCTTGCGCTGGGCGCTTTCGATGCTGCGCGTGACAATGCCCGCTTCGATGGCTTCGCCTTCGGGCATTTTCAGTCGGTCCATGATGGAGCGCACACGGTCACCCGCAAAAATCCGCATCAGTGGATCGTCCAGGCTCAGATAAAAGCGCGAAGAACCTGGGTCACCCTGGCGGCCCGAACGGCCACGCAACTGGTTGTCGATGCGGCGTGATTCGTGGCGCTCGGTGGCGATGATGCGCAGACCGCCCAAGGCCTTGACCTGCTCGTGCACGGCTTTCCATTGCTCGCGCAATTCGTTCACACGGGCTTGACGCGCCTCTTCAGACAGGGCCTCGTCGGCCTCCACCGCCTGGATGTCTTTTTCGATGTTGCCACCCAAGACGATGTCGGTCCCGCGGCCAGCCATGTTGGTGGCAATGGTGATCATGCCAGGACGGCCGGCTTGGGCCACAATGTCCGCCTCACGGGCATGTTGTTTGGCGTTGAGCACCTGGTGCGGCAGTTTCTCTTGCGTCAGCAACTGTGCGATCAACTCGGAGTTCTCGATCGACGTGGTGCCCACCAACACAGGTTGCCCGCGTTCATGGCATTCACGAATGTCCGCAATCGCGGCCGTGTAACGTTCTTGCGAGGTCTTGTAAACGCGGTCCAGCTGGTCTTCGCGCTGGCTCTTGCGGTGCGGCGGAATGACCACGGTCTCCAGGCCGTAAATTTCCTGAAACTCATAAGCCTCGGTGTCCGCCGTGCCGGTCATGCCACCGATCTTGTTGTAGAGGCGGAAATAGTTTTGGAAGGTGATGGAGGCCAAGGTCTGGTTTTCAGCCTGGATGTCCACGCCCTCTTTGGCCTCCACGGCCTGGTGCAAGCCATCGCTCCAGCGGCGACCGGTCATCAAGCGGCCCGTGAACTCGTCGACGATGACAATTTCACCGTCTTGCACCACATAGTGTTGGTCGCGGTGGTACAGGTGCTGCGCACGCAAGGCCGCGTTCAGGTGGTGCATCAAGGTGATGTTGGCCGGGTCGTACAGGCTCGCGCCCTCTGGAATCATGCCCAACTGGGCCAACAGGCCTTCGGCTTTTTCATGGCCTTGCTCGGTCAAGAAAATCTGGTGGGCTTTTTCGTCCAGTGTGAAGTCACCGGGGGTGATCACGCCCTCGCCCGTGCGGGGATCGGCTTCACCTTCTTGGCGGGTGAGCAATGGCACCACCTGCTTCATCGAGAGGTACGTGGCGGTGTGGTCTTCAGCCTGGCCGCTGATGATCAAGGGCGTGCGTGCCTCGTCGATCAGGATCGAGTCCACCTCGTCGACGATGGCGTAGTTCAGCGGGCGCTGCACGCGGTCATGGGCTTCGTACACCATGTTGTCGCGCAGGTAATCAAAACCGTACTCGTTGTTGGTGCCGTAGGTGATGTCCGAGTTGTAAGCCGCTTGCTTTTCTTCACGCGACATTTGGGCCAAGTTGATGCCCACCGACAAGCCCAGGAAGTTGAACAACTTGCCCATCCAACGCGCATCACGGCTGGCCAGGTAATCGTTCACGGTGACCACGTGCACACCTTTGCCCGCCAAAGCATTGAGGTAGGCGGGCAATGTGGAGGTCAGCGTTTTGCCTTCACCTGTTCGCATCTCCGCCACTTTGCCGTTGTGCAGGGCGATGCCGCCCGACATTTGGACGTCGAAGTGGCGCATTTTCATCACGCGCTTGGAACCCTCTCGCACCACGGCGAAGGCTTCTGGCAACAGCGCATCCAGGGTTTCGCCAGCGGCAAATCGATCGCGAAAGTTCTGGGTTTTGGCCCGCAAGGCATCGTCACTGAGCGATTCCAGTCCAGCCTCGAGTGCGTTGATGCGCTCCACCGTTTTGCGGTATTGCTTGAGCAGGCGGTCGTTGCGGCTGCCGAAAATTTTGGTGAGGAAAGGGATGGCCATGTCTACGAGATCCTCTCTCAAACCCAAGGTTGAGAAACAGACCGTCAATCCTGTCTAGTTAAGGTTTCAAGTGTTACAGGACCTGCGGGACCCAATCCCCCACGCCCATGAACAGGCACCATCGAAGCGCACCCGTCGAATCCCCTGATTTTAGCCGCTGGGCGATGTGTTTTGCGGGGCCGTTGCCCCGCGGTCCTGCACGGGCGGCCCAAGCGGTGTTAACCTTTTGGACATGCAAAGACGCCATCAAGCCATTCCCCTGCAGCAAGCGGCGCAAGAGTCGCCTGCGTTTGCACGTTTGTCGGAATTGATCCGGGCGTCCAGCGACCGTCTGCAGGCCATTCGCAGCCTGCTGCCAGCCCCCTTGCGCGCCAGTGTCCAGGCCGGCCCGATGGACGAGGGCAGCTGGTGCTTGTTGGTCAGCTCCAACGCTGTGGCCGCCAAACTTCGCCAACTGTTGCCGGCATTGCAAGCGCATTTGTCACAAAATGGTTTGCCCGTGACCGCCATTCGCATCAAGGTTCAAAACCGCCAGGGCTGACTTTCCGCTGTTGCGCTTGCTTTTTTGAGCCCAAAGAAAAAGGCCCCGATCATTGATCAGGGCCTTTTAAATTTGGTGCCGCTTGTCGGATTCGAACTGACGACCTACCGCTTACAAGGCGGGTGCTCTACCAACTGAGCTAAAGCGGCACGGGCTGAATTCTAACGTGCTCTGGGGCCTTTTCCGTGCCCCATGCTGTCAATTTTTTATTTGATGCGTTTCAAGGCGGGACGAGAAGACGAAGTGCTCGGTGGCGTTGGCTCATCGTCGGGCAGCGCCTCGGCGGCGTGGGGCTGCACCGCAGTCAAGGTGGCCCCGGGGGTCTCGTCATCACTGACAGGAAAGGCCATGCCTTGCCCGTTCTCACGGGCATAAATGGCCATCACGCGGTGGATCGGCACCATGATGTCACGGGGCTTGCCACCGAAGCGGGCTTTGAACTCAATGAAGTCATTGCCCAGCTTGAGTGAGCTGGTGGCGTCCATGCTGACATTCAACACAATCTCGCCACCTTGCACATACTCACGGGGCACTTGAACGGAGGCGTCGACCTTGACGGCCACATAAGGTGTGAAACCGTTCTCGGAGCACCAATCGTACAAAGCCCGGATCAAATACGGGCGCGTGGATGGCAATTCGGTGGCACTGATCATCGTCGGCTCCAGCAGAACTTACTTGCGCATGACCTTCTCGGAGGGGGTCAATGCTTCAATATAAGCGGGGCGCGAAAAGATGCGCTCAGCGTATTTGAGCAAAGGCGCCGCATTTTTGCTCAGCTCAATGCCGTAGTAATCCAAACGCCACAACAGCGGCGCAATGGCCACGTCGAGCATCGAGAAGTTGTCACCCAACATGAACTTGTTTTTCAAAAACACGGGGGCCAATTGCGTCAAACGGTCACGGATGTGCGCGCGCGCTTTCTCCAGAGCCTTGTCATTGCCTTTGAGTGTGCGGTTTTCCAAGGTCAAGACATGGGCGAACAGCTCTTTTTCGAAGTTGAGCAAGAACAGGCGCACGCGGGCACGGTCCACAGGGTCGCCGGGCATGAGTTGAGGGTGAGGGAAACGCTCGTCGATGTACTCGTTGATGATGTTCGACTCGTACAAGATCAGGTCACGTTCCACCAAAATCGGCACTTGGCCGTAAGGGTTCATGACATTGATGTCTTCGGGCTTGTTGTAGAGGTCAACGTCACGGATCTCGAAGTCCATGCCCTTTTCAAACAGCACAAAACGGCAACGGTGGGAAAAAGGGCAAGTGGTTCCGGAATAAAGCACCATCATGGCGGAGGCTCCTCAAAAAATCAAAAAGAGTGGAAGGCCCCAAGGCCTGCCACTCCAAAAGACCCGACCGATGAAATGGCCGGGTGAAAGATCAATTACTTGATGTCTTTCCAGAACGCCGCATTCAAACGCCAAGCGATAAAGGAGAAGAAGGTCAAGAAAATCAGGACCCAGACACCGATGCGAACACGGGTGTTTTGAGCAGGCTCTGCCATCCACTGCATGTAGCCCACCAGATCACCGATCGCTTGGTCGTATTGCAAAGGCGTCATGGTGCCGGGCTTGACTTGCTTCCAGCCAGAGAAGATTTGGACCGTATGGCCGTGCTCTTCTTTTTCAGTGAAAACCGGCTCGCGCTCACCTTGAAGTTCCCACAGTGGGTTGGGCATACCGACGTTGGGCATGGCCAAGTTGTTCCAACCCGTGGGTTTGGTCGAGTCGCGGTAGTACGTGCGCAAATAGGTGTAGAGGTAGTCTGCACCTGTGCCACCGTGGCCTGAACGCGAACGCGCCATCAAGGTCAAATCAGGTGGGTTCTTGCCGAACCAGTCCTTGGCCAGGACGGGGTCCATGGCCACCTTCATGTTGTCACCGACGCGGTCGGTGGCAAACAACAAGTTGTCCTTGATTTGCTGATCGGTCAAGCCAATGTCTTTCAGGCGGTTGTAGCGCATGAAAGCTGCAGAGTGGCAGTTCAAACAGTAGTTGACAAACAACTTGGCGCCGTTTTGCAAAGCGGCCAAATCGTTGGTTTTCTTCGGTGCTTTGTCCCAAGCGATGCCGCCGCCAGCGGCGTGAGCGCCGGCCATCAGACCGAGGGCCATCACAAAGCCCAAAGCGAGTTTCTTGATGTTTTTCATGTTCTTGAATCTCCGTGATCTCAGTGAGGCGTGAAGGTCACGCGGTCAGGAACGGGCTTGGGCGTGCCCAGCTTGCTCCACCAAGGCATCAACAGGAAGAAGCCGAAATAAAACAGTGAACCGACTTGGGAGACACGCTCACCGATGGGTGAAGGTGGCTGAACGCCCAAATAGCCCAAGATCAGGAAGTTGATGACGAACACAGCGTACAAGTACTTGTGCCAATCAGGACGGTAGCGGATCGACTTGACGGGGCTGTTGTCGAGCCATGGCAAGAAGAACAAGATCACCACCGCGCCACCCATGACCACCACACCCCAGAACTTGGCATCGATGGCCAGCATCAGGGCAGAGATCACCACAGCAGCACCCACCACAGCGCCTTTGAGCAATGTGGGCAGCTTGCCTTTGGCCACAGCCAGCACAGCACCGATCACCACGCAAGCGATCAAGGCGTACATCATCTCGCTGGTGATGGCACGCAACATCGAATAGAAGGGCGTGAAATACCAAACGGGCGCAATGTGCAAAGGCGTGGTCAGCGGATCGGCTGGGATGAAGTTGTTGTACTCGAGGAAGTAGCCACCCAGCTCCGGTGCGAAGAACACGATCGCGGTGAAGACCATCAAGAAGACACTCACACCCATGATGTCATGCACCGAGTAGTAAGGGTGGAAAGGAATGCCGTCCAAAGGATGGCCATTGGCGTCCTTGGGTGCATTGGGACCCTTGATTTCAACGCCATCTGGGTTGTTGGAGCCCACTTCGTGCAAGGCGATGATGTGCGCCACCACCAAGCCCAACAGCACCAAAGGCACCGCAATGACGTGGAAGCTGAAGAAGCGGTTCAAGGTGGCGTCGCCCACCACGAAGTCGCCGCGGATCAACAAAGCCAAATCAGGGCCAATGAAAGGAATGGCCGAGAACAAGTTCACGATCACCTGGGCACCCCAGTAGGACATCTGGCCCCATGGCAACAAATAGCCCATGAAAGCTTCGGCCATCAAGCACAGGAAAATCGCGCAACCAAAGATCCAGACCAACTCACGCGGCTTGCGGTAGCTGCCATAAATCAGGCCACGGAACATGTGCAGGTAGACCACCACAAAAAACGCGGATGCGCCTGTGGAGTGCATGTAGCGAATCAACCAGCCCCAAGGCACATCGCGCATGATGTACTCAACCGAAGCAAAAGCCAAAGCCGCATCGGGCTTGTAGTGCATGACCAGGAAAATACCCGTCACGATCTGGATCACCAGCACCAGCAAAGCCAGCGAGCCGAAGAAATACCAGAAGTTGAAGTTTTTAGGTGCGTAGTACTCGGACAGGTGCTCTTTGTAGAGCTTGGACGCCGGGAAGCGGTTGTCCACCCAGTTGAGCAGCTTTTCGCCAGCAGGGGCGTTCGGAGAGATTTCTTTGAATTCAGCCATGTTGTTCTCCATCAGGCCTTTTTGTCTTCACCAATGATCAACTTGGTGTCCGACAGGTACATGTGAGGCGGCACTTCGAGGTTGTCCGGTGCTGGCTTGTTCTTGAACACACGACCGGCCAAATCGAAAGTCGAGCCGTGGCAGGCGCACAAGAAACCACCTGCCCAATCATCGGGCAAAGACGGCTGGGCACCGGTGGCGAACTTGTCGCCTGGCGAGCATCCCAAATGGGTGCAAATACCCACAGCCACCATGATTTCTGGCTTGATCGAACGGTGACCGTTCTTGGCGTATTCGGGGGTGGGGTAAGCCGTGCGGTCAGATGCCGGATCGGCCAACTGCCCTTCAATTTTCTTGAGGGATTCGAGCTGCTCTGGCGAGCGCTTCATGATCCAAACGGGTTTGCCGCGCCATTCGACGGTCAATTTCTCACCCGGGTTCAAAGCGGAAATATCCACCTCGACGGCCGCACCAGCCGCTTTGGCTCGTTCGGAGGGTTGGAAACTGCTGACGAAGGGGGTGGCCACAAAGCCAGCGCCTACGGCACCTGCGCAAGTGGAGGCAATCAGCCAGGTCCGCTTGCTGCTGTCGACTGGGGTGTCACTCATGGGAATCCTCTAGCGAGTCGTTATCAGGGTCAACCCGCGATTGTAGCGGAGTGAAACAGACAAGCGTCTTACAAGACCCCTGCCTTGCCTGTGTTGCCTCAAAATCGGCCGCGCCGTTTTCATCTGACGGTGAAATAACGGTCATTTCGAAAAAAATTAGATGATTTAGAACTACAAAACCATGCCGCCGATCATGTGCCGGGCCATGCGAATGGCCTGAATCAGGCTGCTGGCATTCGCGATGCCTTGGCCCGCCACATCCATGGCAGTGCCATGGTCCGGACTGGTTCGGATCAAGGGCAGCCCCAGCGTCACATTGACCCCTTGTTCCACGCCCAAGTATTTGACAGGGATCAGTCCTTGGTCGTGGTACATGGCGATCACCACATCGAATTCACGGCGACCGTCGGCTTGTTGGCGCGCCCGCATGAACACCGTGTCGGGCGCATAGGGGCCGTGCACATCCAAACCTTCTTGCTGGGCCATGGCCAAGCAGGGCTGCAAGATGTCGATTTCCTCGCGCCCAAACAAACCGCCTTCGCCCGCGTGCGGGTTCACGCCCGCCACCGCCATGCGCGGCCTGCGACCCAAAACTGGCGTCAATGCAGCGTCGGTGATGCGCAGCGTTTGCAAAACACGCGCTGAGGTGATCGCCTCCAGCGCTTGGCGCAAGGACACATGGATGCTCACCAACACGGTGCGCAACTCGTCGTTGGCCAGCATCATGCGCACGGGCATCTGATCCAGCGGCACCCCCATGTGCAGCGCCGACTCGGCCTGCAGCAACTCGGTGTGACCCGGGTATTGGTTGTACGGCGCGCCTGCGGCATGCAAGGCCTCTTTGTGCAAGGGGGCTGTGACCAAGGCCGCCACATCACCGCGCAATGCAGCCCGGGTGGCCCACAGCACCGCATCACCGGCCAATTGACCCGCACGGGCGTCGACGCGCCCCCATGGCAGCGCAGGGGCCACAGGCACCACCTGCAACACAGGCAAGCACCGCGCAGGCACATGCAAAGCGTCTGCAGGGGTCTCAATTTCACACACAGGGTAAGCGGGGAGCGTTTGCACCAAAGCCATCGCTCGGCGCATCAAGCCGACATCCCCCGCCACAAAACAGCCTTGCGTCATCTCAGGCGCTTGGCACCAAGCGCGGGCCACGATTTCAGGGCCAATGCCGCAAGGATCACCCGGCGTGATGGCGATGGGCCGGCTCATCAGGGGCGTTGGCAAAAAAGATGTTGAGCTCATTCGGTGGGGTTTCAACAGGCGGCCGCTGGGACTTCAGGCCGGGTTATCGATCTCGATGAAAAGGTGCTGCAAACCGAGGTTTTGCGCCACATGGGCGGCCAATGCGGGCGCGCCATAGCGCTCGGTGGCATGGTGGCCACAGGCCAAAAAGGCCACCCCCGTTTCTCGCGCCAAATGGGCTTGAGGCTCCGAAATTTCACCCGTGATGAACGCATCCACGCCTTGGGCAATCGCCACCTCAAAATAACTTTGCGCCCCACCCGTGCACCACGCCACACGCCGAACAGGACGATCACCGCCGCCCACACAGGTCACCGATCGGCCCAACTGCGCCGCCACATGCTTGGCCAAAGCCTGCGGATCTGACCATGCTTGTGCGCCAGCACCCACGAAGCCCAGTTCTTGCTCGCCAAAGCGGCCATCGGCTTGCAAGCCCAGCACCCGCGCCAGTTGGGCGTTGTTGCCCAGTTCGGGGTGGGCGTCCAGCGGCAAGTGGTAAGCGAACAGGTGCATGCCGTGCGCCAGCAACAAGCGCAGCCGCTCGCGCATCCAGCCTGTCACGCGCCCATCTTGGCCGCGCCAAAACAAACCATGATGGACCACGATGGCGTCGGCTTTTGCAGCAATGGCCGCTTCAATCAAGGCACGGCTGGCGGTGACTCCGCTGACCAACAACTGGATGTCGCGCTCACCCTCCACTTGCAAGCCGTTGGGGCCGTAATCACGGAACTTCTCTGGCTGGAGCAAAGCATCAAAGGCTTGGCCCAGTATTTTGGCGTCGGTCATTGGCGAAAGCTTTCTGTCTGGTCTGGCTATTGTGGCGCAGGCCGTTTCATGTTGGACGGGCTCGAATCAAGCACAATCGCTTCTATGAAACGTTATTGGCTTTTATTTTCGCAGTGGGTCACCGTGTTGGTCGCCATCTGGTTCGTGGTGGCCACTTTGCAGCCTGAATGGCTGCGCAGTGCCAAACGCTCGGCCGATGGCATGACCTTGCTGCAAGCCCCGGTGGGGTCTGACCTGAATCGCCCGGCAGGCAGCCTGAGTGCGCCAGCCCGCCAAGCTTCTCCCGCTGTGGTCAGCATCAACACCAGCAAATCGAACAGCAGCCGCCCCCAAAGCCAGGACCCTTGGTTCCGCTTCTTTCAGGGGGAGCAAGACGAACAAAATCCGGCAGGACTGGGCAGCGGGGTCATTGTGAGCCCAGAAGGCCACATCTTGACCAACAACCACGTCATTGAAGATGCGGACGACATCGAAGTGGTGCTGGCCGATGGGCGCAAAGCCGTCGCCAAAGTCATCGGCACCGATCCCGAAACCGACTTGGCCCTGTTGAAAATCACACTCGACAAACTGCCCGTGATTGTTTTGGGGCAAACCCAAAATTTGCAGGTGGGTGATGTCGTGTTGGCCATTGGCAATCCATTCGGCGTCGGCCAAACCGTGACTTCGGGCATTGTCAGCGCCTTGGGCCGAAGCCAACTGGGCATCAACACCTTTGAAAATTTCATCCAGACCGATGCCGCCATCAACCCGGGCAACTCGGGCGGTGCCTTGATCGACGTGAACGGCCATTTGATGGGCATCAACACCGCCATCTACTCCCGCTCGGGTGGCAACATGGGCATTGGTTTTGCCATTCCCATCTCGACGGCCCAGCAGGTCATGCAAGACTTGCTGCAAAACGGCAAAGTGATTCGGGGCTGGATTGGGGTGGAGCCCCAAGAGCTGTCTGCCGAATTGGCCCAAACCTTTCAACTGCCGGCAGCAGGGCAAGGCCTGCCCTCGGGCGTGGTCATCACGGGGGTCCTGAAAAATGGCCCGGCAGCCAGTGCGGGCATCCGCCCAGGGGATGTGATCGTCAAGGTGGCGGGGCAACCTGTGCGCAATGTGGCCGAGTTGTTGACCCAAGTGGCCAGCTTGAAGCCTGGCACCCCCGCAGAGCTGAACATTTGGCGTCGCCAAGGCGAGGTCAACCTTCGCTTGACCCCCGCTGAGCGCCCTGCCGTCAACAAACAGCGCAGGTGATTCACGCCCGAACGCGGCGACCGAATTGCACACGCAAAAAAGAGGCCAGCAGGCCTCTTTTTTCAACCGAATTCTGAGCGCTCAGGCCGCCGCGTCGGGCTCTTGCGGCGCTTGGGTGTGCTTGATGAAGATCTGCGCGGCCCAAATGCCCAACTCGTACAGCAGGCACATGGGAATGGCCAGCGCCAGTTGCGACACCACATCGGGAGGGGTGACCACGGCAGCGATCACAAAGGCCAGCACCACAAAGTAGCCCCGAAAGTCCTTGAGCTTTTGCACGCTGACCACGCCCATGCGGGCCAACACCACGACCGCCACGGGCACTTCAAATGCCAAACCAAAGGCCAGGAACATGGACAACACGAAGCTCAAATAAGCCTCGATATCAGGCGCCGCCGTGATGCTTTTGGGCGCAAAGCTTTGAATGAAGCTGAACACTTGGCCAAACACAAAGAAGTAACAAAACGCCACCCCAATGAAAAACAGCAAGGTGCTGGACACCACCAAAGGCATGACCAACTTTTTCTCGTGGCTGTAGAGCCCTGGGGCAATGAAGGCCCAGACTTGGTACAACACCACAGGCAAAGCGATGAGGAACGCGCTCATCAGCAATATCTTCAGGGGCACCATGAAAGGCGAGATGACCGACGTGGCGATCAAAGTGGCGCCTTTGGGCAAATGCACCACCAAGGGCGCCGCCAAAATGTCGTACAAGTTGCCAGGCCCCGGGAAGATGGCCAATACCGCTGCGGCCACAGCCACGGCGATCACGGCCCGCACCAAGCGGTCGCGCAACTCGATCAGGTGCGCCACGAACGGTTGCTCAGAACCTTTGAGTTCGTCGTCGGGCTGGGAGGGGGTATCGGACATGGCGGGGTCGGTTGGACAGTGAGCACCCAAGGTGCGCCAGCGTCAATGAGAATTGAGGGGCTTGGGCCGATAACGGGCCACGCGTGCGGCACCCGAAAGCGCTTTGGTGCGCACACCTGAGCGGGCTTTGTACCACTGGGGCATGGCGCCACGCTTCAAACGCCAGTTTTTGTCTGGGCGCACATAGTAAGGCGGGGGCGGCTCGATGGCGGGCAAATCGCTGTTCAAGCCAGCCGTGGTGTCAGCCCAGTCTTTTTCAAAGTCAGAAGCCGTGGTTTGAACGGTTTGCTCGACATCGCGAGCCGCCGTCTCCATGGTCTCTTTCATCTTTTTGAGTTCTTCGAGGTCCATGGAACGGTTGACCTCAGCTTTGACATCCGACACGTAACGCTGCGCTTTGCCGATCAAGGCACCGAGGGTTCGGGCGACCTTGGGCAACTTTTCGGGGCCGATGACGATCAACGCCACCACACCGATGAGGGCCATTTTCGAAAAACTTAAATCCAGCACAGTGCAGCGTTCAATCGTTCAAAAGTTCAAGACTTGGTCTTGGCTTCAACGTCGATGGTGGTCTTGTCGGCTTGGGCGGGCGTCGAAGCGGTCACCTGACCGGCCACGGGCGCAGCACTCTCTTCGGGCTTGGCGCCGCCGTCTTTCATGCCGTCTTTGAAACCTTTGACAGCACCACCGAGGTCAGAGCCCATGTTTTTGAGCTTTTTGGTGCCGAACACCATGACCACGATCAACAAAACGATCAACCAGTGCCAAATGGAAAAAGTACCCATGAAACTCTCCTGTTAATGCAAGGATTCTAAGGGGATCGACATCCGCCATCGGATCGTCCCTGAGGAAGGAAGGATTTGAAAGGAAAAGACCCGCGCTCAACCCCGCAACCAGGGGCGTGGACCGCCCATGACGTGCATGTGCAGGTGGTGAACCTCTTGACCGCCTTCGGTCCCGTTGTTGACCACGATGCGGAAACCGCCATCCGGGTAAGGGTTACAGCCCTCCTGCAGGGCCAGCTTGGGGGCCAGGGTCATCATGTGGCCCATCAAGGCGGCATGCTCAGGGGCCAAATGCATCATCGACGGGATGTGCAGCTTGGGGATGATCAAAAAGTGAATGGGCGCCCACGGTGCGATGTCGTGGAAGGCGAACACGTGTTCGTCTTCATGCACTTTGCGCGAAGGGATCTGGCCCGCGATGATTTTGCAAAAAATACAGTGGGAGTCGGTCATGGCTCGATAGGTTTCAAATTCAAAAAATGTCAGTCAGTCACCGGGCGCTGCCCGTTCAGGCGCACCATGCCCAGCACGATGCGGTACAAAAACCAGATGGAGATGGTCACCCAGGCCAACCATCCGGGAAAGACAAAGAAGAACCACAGAGGAAACGTCACCAGGTAGAGCAAGGCCGCCCAGATCACGGTGCGGATTCGGTAGCTGAAATGTGTGCGCTCCCAGCCCTGGGCATCGCCTTTTTTGACCGCATCGATGATGAGCGCCACCACCAGCAAGGCCGGACCCATCTGCGCCCCGGGAATGACGGCACTCACCGCCACGATCAGGTGAAGGATGTAGCTGACCCAGCTGATGGTGTGGGTGCTGTCGTCCTGGGCTTGGTCATTCATGGCTTATTCGCCCAAGCGCTCGCGCTCTTGCACTTTGCGCAGGGCTTTTTCTTCCAGGCCGCTCAGTCCTTCACGCCGGGCCAGCTCCTTGACCACATCAGCCGGCGTCAAGCCATAGTGCGCCAGCGCGATCATGCTGTGGAACCACAGGTCGGCCACCTCGCCCACCAGCTTGGCTTTGTCCCCGCCGTGGTCCACGTCTTTGGCGGCCATGACGGTTTCGGTGGCTTCTTCGCCGATCTTCTTCAAAAAGGCGTCGGGCCCTTTGTGCAGCAGGCGGGCCACATAGCTTTTTTCGGGGTCGCCACCGTTGGCGGGTTTGCGGCTTTCGACCACGGCCGCGAGTCGGTCAAGGATGTCCTGGTTGCTCATAGGCTTGGGCTCGCTCACTTGTAAATGGTTTCAGGGTCCTTCAGGACCGGATCGGTCGCCTGCCAGCCGTGCGGCTGCAGGCTCTGAAAAAAACAGCTGTGGCGGCCCGTATGGCAGGCAATGCCCGGCTCATGCCCCAGTTGGGTCACCTTGAGCAGCACCACATCGTTGTCGCAATCGATGCGGATGTCGTGCACCGTCTGCACATGGCCAGACTCCTCGCCCTTGAACCACAACTTGTTGCGCGAGCGGCTGAAATACACCGCCCGTTTCAGCTCGGCCGTCTTTTGCAAAGCCTCGCGGTTCATCCAGGCAAACATCAGCACGTCGCCAGTGTCTTTTTCTTGGGCGATCACAGGCACCAAGCCTTTGTCGTCCCATTTGATTTGATCGAGCCAGTTCATAGGGGGGTGATCTTAAGACATTGGGGTGTCAGGGCTGGATTCGCAGCCTGTAGCACCGTGAATCCAGCTGCATCCAAGACTTGCCGGGTTGCACAAAACACCCATTGGTTGCAAAATACAACCCACCAAGGAGATGCCCCATGGCTGTTGCAATGAAACTATCGGACGAGTTGGTCGAAGACGCCAAACCTTACGCCGCCGCAGAGCACCGCTCGGTGCCACGGCAAATCGAGTATTGGGCACGCATCGGCAAAGCCGTGATCGACAACCCGGACATGCCTTTGCGGCTGATTCAAGACACCATGCTCTCGCGTGAAGAAGTCAAAGCTGGACTGGCTGCGCTTGAGTTTGGCTGATGCTGCAAGTCAGCGCCTCGCCATCGTTCAACCGGGTGGCCAAAAAACTGCACGCCCGGGACAAGAAAACACTGGATGAAGCCATCAAAGCCATTCTTCAAAATCCGCAGCTGGGCGAAGAAAAGAAAGGCGACCTCGCGGGTGTGTTCGTCTACAAGTTCAAATTGAACGGCCAAGAAACCCTGCTGGCCTATGAACTGCAGCCGCACAAAACAGCCCCTTTCGAAGCCATATTGCTGGCGGCTTGCAAGGCGTCCGCGCCGCCGATTGGCGGCGCGTCCGGTGGAAGGGTGGCTTAGGCCTTGCCCTTCACCAACACGTGCTCGGTCTTGATGTCTTTGGGTGACAAACCGAACTTGCTGTAGTAACTCGCATGGCTGGTGTCTTGGAAAGCATCTTTCCTTGCCTCAAAGTAGTCCTTGGAATACCAAGCCACCGAGAACTCCATCAGCATCTTGTCGCGGTACGACTCTTTCCAAGCCCAGAGAATCACGGGATCGGTTCTTGCGCGCATGCGCTCGTCTGACCACTGAAGCATTCGTGCGCATCGAATCACATCGTCTTCATGGATGAAGTTCATCTTCACCACTGTGTACGCATACGGCTTGAGGTGGTCATGCTGCTCAAGCGCAGAGCCGTGAAGAATCTGTGTCCGCTGCGTTCGACCTTGAATCAGCCGCTCAAGAACGTGCTTCGGGAGAGGCTTGACCTCGTCTTGGATCACATTCAGGACGTCCGTAGCCAGAACGATCTTCTCGGTATTGGCATCTGTTTTTCTTGTGGCCATTTTCTTTCCTCCTTTTGCTGCGCCTTCAGAAACCAGGAGGCGCGACTGGTGTATGGGCGAGGCCTGACGGTTGACATGAAAGGTGTGCCATGGCTTTGTGCTGGTGAAAATGGGCCATGACACCCGCTGCCCCTTTTGCAGTCCACCCGTTTGCCCGATCAGGTGAGAGAGCGGTTTTTCACGTGCACTATAGCGTCAACATTGAAAAATGAACACCATATAGCGCAATTTTTATGCACTGGCGTGCCATGCAGCCCGGCGGGCAGCGCCACCCATCGCACGCTGGGTGTGGCCGGTGTGGCATCGGTTTTGAATCAGCAGGAAAGATCGCAAGGACAAATCAGGGGGGCCCCGCCAGCCCGATGGGGGCCTGGCTTTCTACGTGATCGATGGATCAGCGCATCACAAACGCACGGCGATGCCGCGCTCGCGCATGCGCGTTTTGGCCTGTTGCACGGTGTATTCACCGTAGTGGAAGATGCTGGCGGCCAGCACCGCATCCGCGCCGCCGATGCTCACGCCATCGGCCAGGTGGTCCAGGTTACCCACGCCGCCGGACGCGATCACGGGCACGCTCACGGCGTCGCTCACGGCGCGGGTGAGCTGCAGGTCAAAGCCGCTTTTGGTGCCGTCGCGGTCCATGCTGGTGAGCAGGATTTCGCCTGCGCCGAACTCGGCCATTTGGCTGGCCCAGGCCACGGCGTCCAGGCCGACGTTTTTGCGGCCGCCGTGGCTGTACACGTCCCAGCCAGGGCCCATGGGCAGACCGTGGGTGCCGATGCGCTGCTCGTCCTCGGGTGTGCGGCGCTTGGCGTCGATCGCCACCACGATGCATTGCGCGCCGTATTTGGCCGACGCATCGCGGATGACCTGGGGGTTGGCAATGGCGGCCGAGTTGAAGCTGGTTTTGTCGGCGCCTGCGTTGAGCAAACGGCGCACGTCTTCGACCGTGCGCACACCGCCGCCCACGGTGAGCGGGATGAAGACCTGGCTGGCCACGGCTTCGATGATGTGCAGGATCACGTCGCGGCCATCGCTGGTGGCGGTGATGTCAAGGAAAGTCAGCTCGTCAGCGCCCTGCTCGTTGTAGCGGGCCGCGATTTCAACCGGGTCGCCGGCGTCGCGCAGTTCGACAAAGTTGACGCCCTTGACCACGCGACCGCCGGTCACGTCGAGGCAAGGGATGATGCGTTTGGCGAGCATGGCGACTTCTCTTTTTGGATGGTTCAGGGGTTGCGCACTTGCAAGCGCTGCCAACCCGCCCAGCGCCCGCCCGCTGGCAAGGTGATGGGTTCGTAGACCTGCGCGGCTTCGACGCAGAGCATCTGTCGCCAGCCGCCGCCTGGCATGTCGGCCAGGCGTTGACACAGGTCTTGCGCGGGGTTCCAGACCACGGTGTTGGCCCAGCTGGGGCTTTGGCTGATGTGCAGGCTTTGGTTCAGCGTCAGCGGATTCGGTGCAGCTTCGTACACGCGGTCAAATTCGGCGGCAAAGCCGATCGCCTCGGCCGCGTGCGCATGCGAGTTGGTGAGTGAATCCCACTCGGGCTGACCACCCAAGCCCTGCAGCGTGGCCTGCGTGACATCGGGCACGGCCAAATAGGTGTGCAGTGCGCCCGAAAACGCCAAGGGCTGGGCGTCGGTGTTGTGGATGTTCAGGGTCAGCTGCAAGGCACCTGGACTCAGATCGATGTGCAGCGCCAAGGCAAAGGCTTGCGGCCACCACTGGCGGGTCTGGGCGTTGTCTCTCAGGCGCAAGGCAAGGCGGGCATGCTCGGCACCCAGTTCGGGCGCATCGGCCTGCCAGGCCACGTTGCGGGCAAAGCCGTGTTTGGGCAGGCGCTCGGCCAGGGGGCCGCGTTGGTTGAACTGCGGAAAGCAGACGGGCACACCGCCGCGGATGGCGGCTTGGCCGTCCATCACGCTGTGGGGGCTGAGGTACAGCCGCTCTTGGCCGCCCGACACCCAAGACAGCACATGCGCGCCGTGCAGGGCCACCACCAAGCGATCACCTTGCGGCAACGCCAACTCGCAAGCCGGCAGGCCTGCGAACACGGTGTCGCGACAAGTGGCCTGCCCGCTCATCTGGCTTGTCCTGTGGGGTTCAACCGTTCAGTTCGTCGGCGCGTTGCTGCGCCAGCGCGAAGTCGAGGTCGCCCGAATACACGGCGCGGCCGCAGATCACGCCTTCCACGCCTTCGTCTTCCACGGCGCAGAGCTGCTCGATGTCGGCCATGTTGGACAGACCGCCTGAGGCAATCACGGGAATGTGGAGGGCTTGGGCCAGTTTGACGGTGGCGTCGATGTTGATGCCGCTCAACATGCCGTCGCGGCCGATGTCGGTGTAGATGATGGACTCAACGCCCCAGTCTTCGAACTTCTTGGCCAGGTCCACCACCTCGTGGCCAGTGAGCTTGCTCCAGCCGTCGGTGGCGACTTTGCCGTCCTTGGCGTCCAGGCCCACGATGATGTGGCCGCCAAAAGCGGTGCAGGCGTCTTTCAAGAAGCCGGGGTTCTTCACGGCGGCGGTGCCGATGATCACGTAGCGCAGGCCGCTGTCGATGTATTTTTCAATCGTGTCCAGATCGCGGATGCCACCGCCGAGCTGCACCGGGATGTCGTCGCCCACGGCCTTGAGAATGGACTTGATGGCACTGAAGTTTTGCGGCTTGCCCGCGAAGGCGCCGTTCAAATCCACCAGATGCAGACGGCGTGCGCCTTTTTCGAGCCAGGTGCGTGCCATGGCAGCCGGGTCTTCGCCGAATGTCGTGGCTTGGTCCATATCGCCCTGTTTGAGGCGAACGCAGTGGCCGTCTTTGAGGTCAATGGCGGGGATCAGAATCATGGCGAATTTAAAAAGGCTGAGGGGCTGAATAACGGCAGTGAAAACTTCTCAAGGCTGCCAGTGGAGGAAATTGCGGAACAAGGCCAAGCCTTGGGCCGCGCTTTTTTCGGGGTGAAACTGGGTGGCAAAAATGTTGTCGCGGGCCGTGGCGCAGGCAAAGCGGCCGCCGTAATCGGTCTGGGCCGCGCTGTGCGCCGGGTTGGCCACCTGGGCATAAAAGCTGTGCACAAAATAATACCAGCTGCCGTCCGCAATGCCGCGCCACAAGGGGTGCGCCGGTGCCTCTTGCCAGACCTGGTTCCAGCCCATTTGCGGCACTTTGTAGCGGGTGCCATCGGGCTGGATGCGTCCGGCCAAATCGAACTTGACCACGCGCCCAGGGATCAGGCCCAAGCCGGGCGTATCGCCCTCGTCGCTGTGGTCGAGCAGCATTTGCATGCCCACGCACACGCCAAACAGGGGCTTGGATGCCGCGGCTTCGAGCACAGCCTCCATCAAGCCGGACTCACGCAGCTCGCGCATGCAATCGGGCATGGCGCCCTGCCCCGGCAAGACCACCCGGTGGGCGTCGCGCACGACCTGCGAATCCGACGTGACGGTGACTTCGGCATGGTCCACGCTGGAGGCCGCATGCATCACCGCCTGCGCCACCGAGCGCAGGTTGCCCATGCCGTAGTCCACAACAGCGACGCGGTTGACGCTCATGCTCAGAGACTTCCTTTGGTGGAAGGGATCACACCCGCCGAGCGGGGATCGAGTTCGAGCGCGGCGCGCACGGCGCGGGCGAAGGCCTTGAAGATGGTCTCGCACTGGTGGTGCGCGTTCACGCCCTTGAGGTTGTCGATGTGCAGCGTGCACAGCGCATGGTTCACAAAGCCCTGGAAGAACTCGTACACCAGTTGCGTGTCGAGCGAGCCCAGCGAGCCGGAGGTGAAATTCACATCCATGTGCAAACCTGGGCGGCCCGAAAAGTCCACCACCACACGGCTCAAAGCTTCGTCGAGCGGCACATAGGCGTGACCGTAACGGCGGATGCCTTTTTTGTCGCCCATGGCTTGCGCGAACGCCTGGCCCAGGGTGATGCCAATGTCTTCGACGGTGTGGTGGCCATCGATGTGCAGGTCGCCTTCGCAGGCAATGTCCAGGTCGATCAGGCCGTGGCGGGCGATTTGGTCCAGCATGTGGTCCAGAAAACCGATGCCCGAGGCCAGTTTGGCCTGGCCCGTGCCATCCAGGTTGAGGGCCACTCGGATCTTCGTCTCGGCGGTTTTGCGGGTGACGGCAGCGGTGCGGTTCATAAGGAGGCTTTCAAAGCGGCGAGGAGTTGGTCGTTTTCGGTGGCCGTGCCCACCGTCAGGCGCAGGCAGTTGGCCAGCAATGGGTGCATTTTAGAAATGTTCTTGATCAACACCCCTTGGGCCTTGAGGCCGTCAAAGGTTTTGGCCGCATCGGGCACGCGGGCCAGAATCATGTTGGCCTCGCTCGGGAAGGGGGTGACGCCGGGCATGGCGGCCAGCGCTTTCAACAAACGGGTGCGCTGCTCGCGCAGGTCTTTGGCTTGGGCCGCAAACACATCGGTGTGCTCCAGCGCAAACAGGGCGCACTCGCAGTTGAGCACGCTGATGTTGTAAGGCGGGCGCACTTTGTCGATCTCGGCGATGAGGGCCTTGGGGCCGATCATGTAACCCAAGCGAACCCCGGCCAAACCAAATTTGCTGAGCGTGCGCATCAACAGCACATGCGAGTGGCGCGTGATGCGGTCGGCATAGCTGCGGCTGGCAAAGGGTTGGTAGGCCTCGTCCATGACCACCAAACCGCCTTGCGCACCTTGCGCGAGGACGATTTTCTCGATCACCTCGTCATGCCACAAATTGCCCGTGGGGTTGTTGGGGTAAGCCAAATAGACGATGGACGGCTTGTGCTCAGCTATGGCGGCCAGCATGGCGGCTTCGTCGAGTTCGAAGTCGGCCGTGAGCGGCACACCATGGAAGGCCAAGCCTTGCAGCTGAGCGCTCATGGCGTACATCACAAAGCCGGGCAAGGGCGAAAGAATCGAAGCGCCAGGCACATCGCAAGCCAGCGCCAGCAAGGAAATCAATTCGTCGGAGCCGTTGCCCAACATGATGTCGAAGCCTTCGGGCATGCCGGCGTATTGGGCCAAAGCTTGGCGCAGTTCATTCACACGGCCATCGGGGTAGCGGTTGAGCGCCAGCGCGCCCAGGCGTTCACCCAAGGCCTTTTGCAAATCTGCAGGCAGGCGGTGCGGGTTTTCCATCGCGTCGAGCTTGACCATGCCGACCGAGTCCTGGATGGCGTAGGCGTGCATGGACTGCACGTCTTGGCGGATTCTTTGCAGGAGTTCAGGACGGACTTGGCTCATGGTGTGTCTCGCATGGGGGGCACAGGGTTCAGGCGCAATTCGGCGGCGCGGGCGTGCGCTTGCAGGCCTTCGCCATAGGCCAGCTCGGCGGCGATGCGGCCCAGCGGCTGCGCACCGGCTTCGCTCACCTCGATCAAGCTGCTGCGTTTCTGGAAGTCGTACACGCCCAGGGGCGAGGAGAAACGTGCCGTGCCGCTGGTGGGCAACACGTGGTTGGGGCCGGCGCAGTAGTCGCCCAGCGATTCGCTGGTGAAAGCGCCCAAAAAGATGGCCCCTGCGTGGCGCAGCAAGGGCTCCCAGCGGTGCGGCTCGCGGCTCGACACCTCCAAGTGCTCGGGCGCGATGCGGTTGCTGATGGCGCAGGCTTCTTCCATGTGGCGCGTGAGGATCAGCGCACCCCGGTCGTTCAGGCTCTTGGCAATGATCTCGCGACGCGGCATCTGCGGCAGCAGGCGGTCAATGGCGGCCTGCACTTGGGCGATGTACGCCGCATCCGGGCACAGCAAAATGCTTTGCGCCAGCTCGTCGTGCTCGGCCTGGCTGAAGAGGTCCATCGCCACCCATTCGGCGGGGGTGGAGCCGTCGGCCAAGACCAAAATTTCTGAGGGGCCCGCGATCATGTCGATGCCCACGGTGCCGAACACACGCTTTTTGGCGCTGGCCACATAGGCGTTGCCCGGGCCGGTGATCTTGTCCACTTTGGGGATGGTGGCCGTGCCATACGCCAGCGCGGCCACGGCTTGCGCACCACCCACCGTGAAGGCGCGGCTCACGCCTGCCACACACGCGGCGGCCAGCACCAGCGGGTTGCGCACGCCCTGCGGCGTGGGCACCACCATGATGATCTCTTGCACCCCGGCCACATGGGCAGGAATGGCGTTCATCAACACCGAAGAGGGGTATGCCGCTTTGCCACCAGGCACATAGATGCCCACGCGGTCGAGCGGCGTGACTTTTTGGCCCAGCAGCGTGCCGTCTTCATCGCGGTAGCTCCAGCTCTCGCCGGACGCTTTCTTTTGCGCTTCATGGTACTGGCGAACCCGGGCGGCGGCGGCCTGCAGGGCCTCGCGCTGGGGAGCAGGCAGGCTGTCCAAGGCGGACTGCAGCTCGGTTTGGGTGATCTCGAGCGCTGTCACATCGGCCGCTTGCAGGCCATCAAAGCGCTGGGTGTAGTCGAGCACGGCTGCATCGCCCCGCTTTTGCACATCGGCCAGGATGTCGGCCACACGCTGCTCGATGGCCGCGTCGGTGTCGGCAGACCAGTGCAGGCGCGCCGCGAAGGCCGCTTCAAAACCGGCGTCCGCCGTGTTCAGTTGCAATGGTTTGGCGTGCAATCCCATGTTCAGTCTTTCTTCACCGCGCCCGCAAAGGCATCGATGATGGCGCGGATCGGCGCTTGTTTGAGCTTGAGTGCGGCTTGGTTGACGACCAGACGCGAGCTGATGTCCATGATGCGCTCGACCTCCACCAAGTGGTTGGCCTTGAGCGTGTTGCCGGTCGACACCAGATCGACGATGGCGTCGGCCAGGCCCGTGAGTGGCGCCAGCTCCATGCTGCCATAGAGCTTGATCAGGTCCACGTGCACACCCTTGGTGGCAAAAAATTCGCGCGCAATCGCGGTGTATTTGGTGGCCACTTTCAGGCGGGCACCCGTGCGCACCAGCGCCGCGTAGTCGTCATCGGCCCGCACGGCCACGCTCATGCGGCATTTGGCGATGTTCAGGTCCAGCGGCTGGTACAGGCCTTGGCCGCCGTGCTCAATCAAGGTATCGAGGCCGGTCACGCCCAAGTCGGCACCGCCGTACTCCACATAGGTGGGCACATCGCTGGCACGCACCAACACCACGCGCACGTTGGGCTGGTTGGTGGGCAAGATCAACTTGCGCGATTTTTCGGGGTCTTCCAGCACCTCGATGCCCGCGGCTTGGAGCAGCGGCAGGGTTTCGTCAAAGATGCGTCCTTTGGACAGGGCCAGCGTGATCATTTCACTCTTTCAATGTCGGCCCCCAGGCCGCGCAGTTTCAGTTCCATGCGGTCATAGCCGCGGTCCAGGTGGTAAATGCGGTCAACCACGGTTTCGCCTTCGGCCACCAAGCCGGCAATCACCAAGCTGGCCGAAGCCCGCAAGTCCGTCGCCATGACCGTCGCACCCGAGAGCTTTTCAACGCCCTCGATCACCGACACTTTGCCGTCGATCTGGATGTGCGCACCCAGGCGCACCAGCTCGTTGACGTGCATGAAGCGGTTTTCAAAAATGGTTTCGGTGACCTTGCTGGCACCCTGCGCGATGCAGTTGAGCGCCATGAATTGCGCTTGCATGTCGGTCGGAAAGCCCGGGTACTCGGTGGTGCGAAAGCTCTGCGCCTTCAGGCGGCCATCGGCCTTGACGCGGATGAAGTCCACACCCGCTTCGATCGTGGCTCCGGCGTCGCGCAGCTTCTCGATCACAACCTCGAGGTGATCGGCGCGGCCATGGCGCAGGACCACGTCGCCGCCTGTCGCAGCCACAGCGCACAAGAAGGTGCCCGCTTCAATCCGGTCTGCCACCACTTGGTGCGCGCAACCGTGCAAACGCTCCACACCCTGAATGCGGATGCGGCGCGTGCCATGGCCTTCGATCTTGGCGCCCATTTTGATGAGCATCTCGGCCAGGTCTGGAATTTCAGGCTCCTGGGCCGCGTTTTCCAGCACCGTCTCGCCTTCGGCCAAGGCCGCGGCCATCATGAAGTTTTCAGTGCCAGTGACGGTGACCATGTCGGTGGTGATGCGTGCGCCTTTGAGGCGCGCGCGGCCCGCGGGCAAGCTGGCCAGCATGTAGCCATGGTCCACCGTGATGACAGCGCCCATGGCCTGCAGGCCTTTGATGTGCTGGTCAACCGGGCGCGAGCCAATGGCGCAGCCGCCTGGCAAAGACACCTTGGCATGGCCAAAGCGGGCCAGCAGGGGACCCAGTGCCAGAACCGAGGCGCGCATGGTTTTCACCAACTCGTAGGGCGCTTCGGGGTTGTTCAAAGCGCCCGCGTCCAAGGTGACGCGACCGTCTTCGTGGTGCTCGGCCGTCACGCCCATGTTGCGGATCAGCTTGAGCATGGTCGAGACGTCTTGCAGGCGCGGCACATTGGCCAGCGTCACAGGCTCGGCACTCAACAAAGCCGCGCACAGCTCGGGCAGGGCAGCGTTTTTGGCACCCGACACATCGAGCGTGCCTTGCAGGCGGTGGCCACCGCGAATTTTCAGTTTGTCCATGGGTCAGGTCGGTGCGTTGGGCCCGAAGGCCTTCGGTTCATTTCGCTTGTGCGGCCCATTCAGCGGGCGTGTAGGTTTTCATCGACAAGGCGTGCACCTCGTCGGTATGCATTTTTTGGCCCAGCGTGGCGTACACCCTTTGGTGGCGAGCGATGGGACGCATGCCGGCAAAGGCTTCGGACACGACCACGGCACTCCAGTGGCGGCCATCGCCCTCCACCGTGAGGTGGGTGCACGAAAGGCCTGCGGCGATGATGGCTTGGAGTTGCTCAGCGTTCATGGGGTTTCAGCTTCGGATTTTGTAGCCGATGCGCAAGAGGTGAAGGGTCAGGCCCGCGATGGCCGCCAAGGCGGTACCGACCACCGCCAAACTGATCCAGGGCGACACATCGCTTTGGCCAAAAAAGCCATACCGGAAGCCGTCGATCATGTAGAAAAACGGGTTCAAGTGGCTGAGTTTTTGCCAAAAGGGTGGCAGCGAATGAATGGAGTAAAAAACGCCCGACAAAAACGTCATGGGCATGATGATGAAATTCTGAAAGGCCGCCATTTGGTCGAACTTTTCGGCCCACAAACCGGCGATCACACCCAACGAGCCCATCATGGCAGCGCCCATGACGGCAAAAGCCAAAATCCACAGTGGATTGACAAAGGTGATGTTGACCATCCAGCCGGTGATGACAAACACGCCCAAGCCCACCGCCAGACCGCGCACCACCGAAGAACCCACATAGGCCACAAACCAGCTGCGGTGTGACAAGGGTGTGAGCAAAAGAAACACCAAGCTGCCCATGATCTTGCTTTGCACCAAGCTCGACGAACTGTTGGCAAACGCGTTTTGCAACACGCCCATCATCATCAAACCAGGCAGCAAAAACGAGGTGTAAGACACCTTGTCATAGACCTTGACATGGTCTTCCAGCACATGGCCAAAGATGAGCATGTACAGCACCGAGGTGAGCACGGGCGCGGCCACGGTCTGGAAAGCGACTTTCCAAAAACGCAGCACCTCTTTGTAGAGCAGGGTTTGCCAGCCCGTCATGCCAGCGCTCCCGATGCGGTTTGTTTGCGGTTCATGACTTCGAGGAAGACATCTTCCAGGTCAGCTTGGCGAATTTCCACGTCTTCCGCGACCAAGCCGGCGGTGCGGATGGTGGCGAGGTGTTTTTCAATCTCGACCGCGTTGTGCACGGGCAGCTGAACAATGCGGCCCGTGACGCGGGCGATGGCGGCCAGGGCAGGCGGCAAGTCGCCGTCGAGCTTGAAACGCAGCACTTGGCTGGTGGCCGAGCGCAGCAAATCGGAAGTGCGCTCCAGCGCCAGCAATTGGCCGCGCTTGAGCATGGCGATGCGGCCGCACAGGGCTTCGGCCTCTTCCAGGTAATGGGTGGTGAGCAAGACCGTATGGCCTTGCTTGTTGAGTTTGGCGATGAACTGCCACAAGGTCTGACGCAGCTCCACATCGACCCCGGCGGTGGGCTCGTCGAGCACGATGACCCGCGGTTTGTGCACGAGGGCTTGGGCCACCAGGACACGGCGTTTCATGCCGCCCGAGAGCTGGCGCATGTTGGATCCGGCCTTGTCGGCCAGGCCCAAACTGTCCAACAGCTCGTCGATCCATGCCTCGTTTTTCTTGACCCCGAAATAGCCCGACTGGATGCGCAGGGACTCACGCACCGTGAAAAATGGGTCAAAGACCAACTCTTGCGGCACCACCCCCAAAAGGCGTCGGGCGGCGGCGTAATCGGATTGCACATCGTGGCCATGGACCTGCACATGGCCCGTGCTGGGGCGCGTCAAACCCGCCAAAGTGCTGATCAGGGTGGTTTTGCCCGCGCCGTTGGGGCCCAAAAGACCAAAAAACTCGCCCTCTTGCACATCAAAGCTGACTTGGTCGAGTGCTTTGAATGCGGCTGTTCCCGCCTGGCGTGCAGGATAGGTTTTAGAGACGGATTGGAATGAGAGCGCAGGCATGTGAAGGGGGTATTTTAAGTGCTGGCCCACAGACCCTGCTGGTCAACCCGTGGATCCGGTCAAAAAGACCTGAAAACCCTGCATTCAGTGGGGCTCGAGCAGGTCCATCACCCCATAGAGGCCTGCCAATTCGCGCAAACGCGCTGACATGCCCGTCACTTGCAAAGCGCTGCCCCGCAACACCAACTCCCGCCGCAAGCCCAGCATGACAGCCAGCGCCGAAGAATCAAACTCGGTCAGCTCCGAAGCATCGAGGCCAACGGAGGGCGGCAAATGGCCCGGCAGTTGCGCCACCCACTGGGCCAAGCACGCATTGGCTTGGTCATGCAGCAGACGGTTGGGCAACTTCAAGGGCAACATGTCAAAGCGCCTCAAGCGGGTTTGGCGTTGGATTTGTTGCGCAGCGCCAAGCTGGCAATCAAGGCGTCGATGCCCCCGGCATTGATCTCTTTGGTGAACTGGGTGCGGTAATTCTCAACCAACCAGACGCCCAGAACATTCAAGTCAAAGATCATCCAGCCAGCACCTTCACCCGGGGTTTTCTCCAAGCGGTAATCCAGTTGGATCGGATCGCCCTTGCCGCGCACCTCGGTGTTGACCACCAGATTTTTGTCTTCTTGGCCTGCCCGCAGGGGTTTGACCACCACCACCTGGTCGCTGACTTGGCTGAGCGCGCCGGAATAGGTGCGCACCAACAAAATTTTGAACTCATCTTGCAGCCGTTTTTGCTGCTCCGGCGTGGCTTTGCGCCAAGCAGGGCCGGTGGCCAAAGAAGTCATGCGGCGAAAATTCACATGCGGCATCAGTTTGGCATCCACCAACTGGATGAGTTTGCTCATGTCCCCGCTGCGCAGTGATTTGTCCGCCTTGATGAGCTCCAAGGTGTCGTTGGTGATGCGCTTGATGAAGGCGTCCGGGGCCTCATCGGCAGCCCATGCAGGCGCCAAGGCAGACGCCAGGGCCAAGGCGGCAAGCTGCAGGCCGTGTCGGCGACTCAGGGACATCGGGATCGAAGTTTTCATGCCATCACTATAAGGTTTTACCACCAGCATCTTGTGAACAACTGTAACGTTCACCAGGGATGGCTTGAGGTCATCCATCAAGGCGCGTCAGACTCTGAATAATCAAATCGGGCAGGCGGATTGCCGTCGTGCACATCGTTTTCGCGTTTTTGCAAATACGCGTCGCGCACGAAGGAGTAAGGGTCAAGGGCTGCGGCCTTGATGACATCCAAAGACTCCAACAAACCCGAACGCACATCCAAGACACGGGTGGCTGTCAAAACTTGGCGCGTGGCCGGGTCGTTGAACTGCTGGGTCACATTGCCCTGCATGTCGACGGGGGTGGCCAAAGCGTCACGCAAAGTGGACGGTCCCAACACCGGCAGCACCACATACGGACCGGGCTTGACACCCCAGTAGCCCAGCGTCTGCCCAAAGTCTTCTTTGCGCTTTTCAAGCCGCATCTCTGTGGCCACATCCAGCACGCCACCCAGACCCAAGAAGGTATTGACCGAGATGCGCATGAAGGTCTCTGCCGTGGCCTGCAGTTTCAATTGCATGGCGGTATTGGCCAAGGTCCAAACATCGCCCAAATTCCCCACAAAATTGTGGATGCCCGTGCGCACGGGGCTCGGCAACACAGCGGTATAGGCCTTGGCGGCTGGTTGGATGGCGACGTTGTCCAACATTTCATTGAAGTTGTAGACACTTCGGTTCATGGGCTCCCAAGGGTCACGCACATCGGCATTTTTGACCGATGCGCACGCCTGCAACAGGAGCAGACCAGCGATCGCAAGGATTTTCCCGAATCGTGGGTTCCAGGTGTTCATGGCTGCGTGCTTCCTGCGGCAGGTTTTTCAGCCTGGCTGTAAAGAAATTGGCTGATCAGGTTTTCCAGAATCACCGCCGATTGGGTTGAGCCAATTTTGTCGCCCGCGACCAGATTTTTCTCATCCGCACCTGGCGACACGTCCAGGTATTGCTCGCCCAGCAAACCACTGGTCAAAATTTTCAGCGAACTGTCTTGCGGAAACGCCAAGCCGGTTTGCAAAGCCAAGGTCACCTTGGCTTGAAAGGACTCGCCGTCGAACTCGATTTTCTTGACGCGGCCCACCACCACGCCAGCACTCTTGACCGCTGCGCCAGGCTTGAGCCCACCGATGTTGTCAAACTTGGCGCTCACTTCGTAATCCTGGTTCAGGCTCCAGGTCAACAAATTGGCCGCCTTGAGCGCCAAAAAAAGCACCGCGACAGCCCCGAGCATCACAAACAAACCGACCCACACATCATTTTTTGAACTTTGCATGCCGTCCTCCTCAAACGCTGAACATCATGGCGGTGAGGATGAAATCCAGCCCCAGCACCGACAAAGAAGAAACCACCACGCTGCGCGTGGTGGCGCTGGCCACACCTTCTGGGGTGGGCTTGGCCACATAGCCCTGGAGCAAGGCGATGAAAGTCACAGCCACACCAAACACCACACTTTTGAGGATGCCGTTGCCCACGTCTTTGAACACATCGACCCCCCCCTGCATTTGGCTCCAAAAGGAGCCGGCGTCCACGCCAATGAGCAACACGCCGACCACGTAGCCACCGCATATGCCCACGGCACTGAACACGGCAGCCAGCAGGGGCAAGGCGAGGATCCCGCCCCAAAAACGGGGGGCCAAAATGCGTTGAACCGGGTCCACCGCCATCATCTCCAATGCGGTCAGTTGCTCGCCAGCCCGCATCAAGCCAATCTCGGCTGTGAGCGAAGCTCCTGCCCGCCCGGCAAAAAGCAAAGCGGCCACCACAGGGCCCAATTCTCGTACCAGAGTGAGCGCCACCAAAAGACCCAAGGCTTCTGCAGAGCCGTAACGCTGCAAGGTGTAGTAGCCCTGCAAACCCAATACAAAACCCACAAACAAGCCAGACACCACGATGATGGCCAGCGAATAATTGCCCAAGAAATGGATTTGGTCACGGACCAAGCCAAAACGTTTGAGCACAGCACCCGACATGCCCAAAAGCTTGAAAAACAAGCGGGCAGCAAAACCCCAATCGGCCAACATCTGGCGAGTGGCCGTGCCCAAAATCGTCAACCAGCGGATGATCATGAGGACCTCATCCCGTAGTCACTCAGCGCGGGAGGTGCCGGGTAATGGAAGGGCACAGGGCCATCGCTCAAGGCATGCACAAATTGGTGAATCAAGGGGTCGGTGCTGGCCCGCAGTTCAGCAGGTGAACCCTGGGCCGCCACACCGCCGTGCGCCAAAATCACCACGTGGTCCGCGATCTCGAAAGTCTCGGTCACATCGTGGGACACGACCACGCTGGTGATGCCCAAGCTGTCGTTCAATCGGCGGATCAAGCGGGCCGCAGTCCCCAATGAAATCGGATCGAGACCGGCAAAGGGCTCGTCGTACATGATCAGGTCCGGATCCAGGGCGATGGCGCGCGCCAGAGCCACACGGCGACTCATGCCACCCGAAATTTCTGAGGGCTTGAGGTCACGCGCGCCTCGCAAACCCACCGCATCGAGCTTCATCAGCACGATGTCACGGATCAGGTCTTCGGACAGATGGCTGTGCTCGCGCAGCGGGAATGCCACGTTGTCGAACACACTCATGTCGGTGAACAAGGCCCCAAACTGAAACAACATGCCCATGCGGCGCCGGGCAGCATACAGCTCGGTTTGGCGCATGGGGGTGATGTCCTGCCCATCAAACAACAATTGCCCTGCACTGGCGCGGATCTGCCCACCGATCAAACGCAAGACCGTGGTTTTGCCCCCACCCGACACCCCCATCAGGGCCGTGACTTGGCCACGCGGCACATTGAAGCTGAGGTTCTTCAAAATGACGCGGTCGCCGTACCCGAAACTCAGGTCACGCAATTCAACGAGTGGCGGTGGTGTGCTGGTGGTCATGAAAAAACAAAAGCCGGAAGGTCCGGCTCTTGTGGTTGGAGGGGGTTTTGGGCGGGCTGGCGAGCGCCCCAACATTCTAGGGATTTTACCTAGAACGAATGTTCCTCATCGCGGCAGGTCGCTGACCCCCATCAAGAACTCGTCCACAGCACGCGCGGCTTGACGGCCTTCGCGGATGGCCCAGACCACCAGCGACTGACCCCGGCGCATGTCGCCGGCGGCAAACACCTTGGCCACATTGGTGGCATAGCCGCCTGTGAAGTCGGTGCTGGCCTTGGCGTTGCCACGGGCGTCTTTGTCAATGCCAAAGGCGTCGAGCACCGTGGCGACCGGGTTGGTGAAACCCATGGCCAGGAGAACCAAGTCCGCTTTGTGCTGTTTTTCGGTGCCTGGCACTTCGACCATCTTGCCGTCTTTGAATTCGACTTGAACGGTGGTCAAACCCGTGACCTTGCCCTTGTCACCGGTGAAGGCTTTGGTGGAGATGGCGAACTCGCGCTGCAACAAGCCTTTTTCGGCGCTCTCGTCGTGGCTGGAGCTGGTGCGCAGCTTCATGGGCCAGTAAGGCCAGACCATCAACTTGTCTTCTTTTTCGGGTGGCTCGGGCATCACCTCGAACTGGGTCACGCTGACAGCGCCGTGGCGTGTGCTGGTGCCCACGCAGTCGCTGCCGGTGTCGCCACCGCCGATCACGATGACGTTTTTGCCGTCAGCGCGCAATTGGCCCTTGAGCTTGTCGCCCGCATTGACCTTGTTTTGCTGGGGCAAGAATTCCATCGCGAAGTGGATGCCCTCCAGGTCACGGCCTGGCACCGGCAGGTCACGCGACTGCTCGGAGCCGCCCGTGAGCAGCACGGCGTCAAAGTCTTTTTTCAGCTGCTCGGCGCTGATGGTTTCCTTGGCCCAGTTGGTGACCTTGGAGTCCTTGGGCCACTCGCCCACCAAGACGCTGGTGCGGATCGTCACGCCTTCGGCTTCGAGCTGCTGGACGCGGCGGTCGATGTGCGTCTTTTCCATCTTGAAGTCGGGAATGCCGTAGCGCAACAAACCACCCACGCGGTCGTTCTTCTCGAACAAGGTCACGTCGTGTCCAGCGCGCGCCAGCTGCTGGGCCGCGGCCAAGCCGGCCGGGCCTGCACCAATCACGGCCACTGTTTTGCCAGTTTTGACTTTGGCAGGACGGGGTGTGACCCAGCCTTCGGCCCAAGCGCGGTCGATGATGGCGTGCTCAATCGACTTGATGCCCACCGCATCGTCGTTGAAGTTCACCACACAAGCGGCTTCGCAAGGCGCGGGGCAGATGCGGCCCGTGAACTCGGGAAAGTTGTTGGTGCTGTGCAGCACCTCGATCGCGTTCTTCCAGTCGCCTTCAAACACCAGGTTGTTGAAGTCTGGAATGATGTTGTTGACCGGGCAACCGTTGTTGCAAAACGGCGTACCGCAGTCCATGCAGCGCGCGGCCTGGGTTTTGGATTGTTCTTCGGTCAAACCGATCACGAACTCACCGTAGTTCTTGAGGCGCTCGGAGACCGGCTTGTAGCCCTCTTCGATGCGCTCAAATTCCATGAAACCTGTGATTTTTCCCATGATGTTTCCTTAGCTTCTTGACGTGGGGCTCAGGCGGCCACAGGCTTGGCGGCCTTGGCCGCATTCGCCGCTTTGCGTGCATTGATCTCACCCAAGGCGCGTTTGTATTCGTTCGGGAAGACCTTCACGAACTTGGCCCGAGCCGTGGCCCAGTTGTCCAGCAACTCGCGGGCGCGCTGGCTGCCGGTCCACTTGTGGTGGTCTTCCAACAGCTTCTTCAGCTGCGCTTCGTCGGCTTGGTCGCGGTGCCAGACCTTGCGGTCCACTTGCGCTTCTTGCTCGGCGGCTGACAACACTTTTTCCATGCTGACCATGGCCGTGTTGCAACGCGACGCAAACTCACCGTCTTCGTCGTACACATAAGCGATGCCGCCGCTCATGCCGGCGCCGAAGTTGCGGCCGGTCTTGCCCAGCACCGCCACGGTGCCGCCGGTCATGTATTCGCAACCGTGGTCACCGGTGCCTTCGACCACGGCTGTGGCACCTGACAGACGCACCGCAAAACGCTCGCCGGCCACGCCAGCAAAGAAGGCCTCACCCGTGGTCGCGCCGTACATGACGGTGTTGCCCACAATGATATTTTGCGCCGCCACGCCACGGAACTCGAGGCTCGGACGCACCACCACACGGCCACCGGACAAACCTTTGCCGGTGTAGTCGTTGGCCTCGCCGATCAGGTACAGGGTGATGCCCTTGGCCAAGAAGGCGCCAAAGGACTGACCGCCTGTGCCTTCGAGCTGGATGCGCAAGGTGTCGTCTGGCAAGCCTTCAGGGTGCACTTTGGTGACCGCACCCGACAACATGGCACCGACCGAGCGGTTCACGTTGCGCGCGACTTCCATGAACTGCACTTTTTCGCCTTTGTCGATGGCGGCGCGGCTCTTGGCGATCAGCACGTTGTCAAGGGCTTTTTCGAGGCCGTGGTTCTGCGTGTCCACATGGCGCACAGCCACGGTGGATGCCACTTGGGGCACCGCCAGCAGGCGACCAAAGTCCAGGCCACGGGCTTTCCAGTGCGCCACACCGCTCTTCATGTCGAGCAGGTCAGCACGGCCCACCAGATCGTCGAACTTGGCAATGCCCAACTGGGCCATGATCTGACGCACCTCTTCGGCGATGAAGAAGAAGTAGTTCACGACATGCTCAGGCTTGCCGGTGAACTTCTTGCGCAGTGTGGGGTCTTGCGTGGCCACGCCCACCGGGCAGGTGTTCAGGTGGCACTTGCGCATCATGATGCAGCCTTCCACCACCAGCGGTGCGGTGGCAAAGCCGAACTCGTCTGCACCGAGCAAGGCGCCAATGGCCACGTCACGGCCGGTTTTCATCTGGCCATCGGCCTGCACGCGGATGCGACCGCGCAAACCGTTGAGCACCAGCGTTTGCTGGGTTTCGGCCAGACCGATTTCCCATGGGCTACCCGCATGCTTGACGGACGACCAAGGCGACGCGCCCGTGCCACCATCGTGGCCCGCGATCACCACGTGGTCGGCCTTGCACTTGGCCACACCGGCGGCGATGGTGCCCACACCGATTTCGGACACGAGCTTGACGCTGATGTCGCTGTGCGGCGCCACGTTCTTCAGGTCGTGGATCAGCTGCGCCAAGTCCTCGATCGAGTAGATGTCGTGGTGCGGTGGTGGCGAGATCAGGCCCACACCGGGCACCGAGTGGCGCAGCTTGCCGATGTAGTCGGACACCTTGCCACCGGGCAGCTGACCGCCTTCACCGGGCTTGGCACCTTGGGCCATCTTGATCTGGATTTGATCGGCGCTGGAGAGGTATTCGGCCGTCACACCAAAGCGGCCCGAAGCCACTTGTTTGATGCGCGAACGCAGGCTGTCACCCGCGGCCAAAGGCATGTCCACTTCGACGTTTTCTTCACCGATGACGCTCTTCAAGGAATCGCCCAACTTGATCGGGATGCCCTTGAGCTCGTTGCGGTAACGGTTGGCGTCTTCACCGCCTTCACCGGTGTTGCTCTTGCCGCCGATGCGGTTCATGGCCACAGCCAAAGTGGCGTGCGCTTCGGTGGAGATCGAGCCCAGCGACATCGCGCCGGTCGCAAAACGCTTGACGATCTCGGCAGCAGGCTCGACCTGCTCCAGCGGGATGGCTTTGGACGGGTCGATCTTGAACTCAAACAAACCGCGCAGCGTCATGTGGCGCTTGCTTTGGTCGTTGATGATCTGCGCGTATTCCTTGTAGGTGCTGAAGTTGTTGGCACGCGTGGAGTGCTGCAACTTGGCAATCGCGTCCGGGGTCCACATGTGCTCTTCGCCACGGGCACGCCAGGCGTATTCGCCGCCCGCGTCCAGCATGGTGGCCAGGATCGGATCGTCGCTGAAGGCGGCGGTGTGCATGCGGAAAGCTTCTTCGGCGATCTCAAACACACCGATGCCGCCCACGCGGCTGGCTGTGCCGGTGAAGTACTTGTTGATGGTCTCGCTGTTGATGCCGATGGCCTCGAACAACTGCGCGCCGCAGTAAGACATGTAGGTCGAGACGCCCATCTTGGACATGATCTTGGACAGGCCCTTGCCGATCGCCTTGATGTAGTTGTAGATGGCTTTCTCGGCGGACAAATCACCGGGCAGCTCTTTGTGCAGCGCGGCCAGGGTTTCCATCGCCAAGTAGGGGTGGACGGCTTCAGCGCCGTAACCGGCCAGCACAGCGAAGTGGTGCACTTCGCGGGCCGTGCCGGTCTCGACCACCAAGCCAGCGGTGGTGCGCAAGCCTGCGGTGACCAAGTGCTGGTGGATGGCGGACAGGGCCAGCAAGGCGGGCACCGCCACTTGGGTGGCGCTCACGCCACGGTCACTGATGATCAGGATGTTGTGACCGCCCTTGATGGCGTCCACGGCTTCGGCGCAGAGCGAGGCCAGCTTGGCCTCCACACCTTCGCGTCCCCACAGCGCGGGGTAGGTGATGTCCAACGTCGCGCTCTTGAACTTGCCCTTGGTCGCGCTGTCGATGTTGCGCAGCTTGGCCATGTCGGCGAAATCCAGAATCGGCTGGCTCACTTCCAGGCGCATGGGCGGGTTGACCTGGTTGATGTCCAGCAGGTTGGGCTTGGGGCCGATGAAGGACACCAGCGACATCACGATCGCTTCGCGGATCGGGTCAATCGGCGGGTTGGTCACTTGCGCGAACAGCTGCTTGAAGTAGTTGTAAAGCGGTTTGTTCTTGTCGGACAGCACGGCCAGTGGGCTGTCGTTGCCCATGGAGCCAATGGCCTCTTCACCGGCCGAGGCCATCGGGGCCAGCAAGAACTTGATGTCTTCTTGCGTGGTGCCAAAGGCTTGTTGCAGATCGAGCAAGGGCACATCAGAGGCTGGGGCCACGGGGGCCTCGGCCACATCGTCCAGCTTGATGCGCAGGTTCTCGATCCACTGTTTGTAGGGCTTGGCACTGGCCAAACCGGCTTTCAACTCTTCGTCGTTGATCATGCGGCCCTGTTCCAGATCGATCAGGAACATCTTGCCGGGCTGCAGACGCCACTTGCGCACGATCTTGCTCTCAGGGATCGGCAACACGCCGGTCTCGGAGCCCATGATGACCATGTCGTCGTCTGTGATGATGTAACGCGAGGGGCGCAGGCCGTTGCGGTCCAGCGTGGCGCCGATCTGGCGACCGTCGGTGAACACGATCGATGCGGGGCCATCCCATGGCTCGAGCATGGCGGCGTGGTACTCGTAGAAGGCCTTGCGGCGCTCGTCCATGGTGGTGTGCTGCTCCCAAGGCTCGGGGATCATCATCATCACGGCCTGGCTGATGGGGTAGCCCGCCATGGTCAGCAGTTCCAAGCAGTTGTCAAAGGTCGCGGTGTCGGACTGGCCGGCAAAGCTGATGGGGTAGAGCTTTTGCAGGTCGTTGGCCAACACGGGTGAAGACATCACGCCTTCGCGGGCCTTCATCCAGTTGTAGTTGCCCTTGACGGTGTTGATCTCGCCGTTGTGCGCCACGTAGCGGTAGGGGTGGGCCAATGGCCACTCAGGGAAGGTGTTGGTGGAAAAACGCTGGTGCACCAGACCCAAAGCCGAGACGCAGCGCTCGTCTTGCAGGTCCAGGTAATAGGTGCCCACTTGGTCGGCCAGCAGCAAGCCTTTGTAGACCGCGGTGCGGCTGGACATGCTGGGGATGTAGTACTCGTTGCTGTGCGTCAAGTTCAGGGCCTGGATCGCGGCGCTGGCGGTCTTGCGGATCACGTACAGCTTGCGCTCCAAAGCGTCTTGCACGATCACATCGGCGCCGCGCCCGATGAAGATCTGGCGCATGATGGGCTCTTTTTCGCGCACGGTGGGCGACATGGGCATGTCACGGTTCACCGGCACATCACGCCAGCCCAGCACCACCTGGCCTTCGGCCTTGACGGCACGCTCCAGCTCCTGCTCGCATGCCATGCGCGAGGCGTGCTCTTTGGGCAAAAACACCATGCCGACGCCGTATTCACCAAACGGGGGCAAAGCCACGCCTTGCTTGGCCATCTCGTCGCGGTACAGCGCATCGGGCAACTGAATCAAGATACCGGCACCGTCGCCCATGAGCGCGTCAGCCCCCACAGCACCCCGGTGGTCCAGGTTTTCCAGGATCTTGAGCGCCTGCGTCACGATGGCGTGCGTCTTGTGACCTTTGATGTGGGCCACAAAGCCGACACCACACGCATCGTGCTCGTTGGCAGGGTCATACAGACCGGTCGATTGGAAATGTTCTTTTGCACTGGCCGAAGTCATGGGCGCTCCTAAGGGTTTTCACGCAGACCGAAGAGTGTAGTGCACAGCAGCATCCATGCCAATCTTTTTAATTGGGGTCAGATCCCAATTAATTTAGCTTTTCCCCTGGCATTTATTTAATTGGGGACAGATTCAATCGGCGGTCTTTTTGGCCGGTCGCCCGGCCTTTCCCGGCAGCAGGCGCCGCTGGGTGGCTTGCTGCAAGCCTCCCAAGAAGTCGGCCGATCCCAAGGCCCAGCCCGACAAGGCGCTTTGGGTGAGTTGCTCCTTTTCGCGCTGGGCCAGGCCGGTTTGCACCAGCTCGGCATAAACCGCCTCACGGGCAAAGGGGGTGTTGCCCAAGCCCCAAAACAAGGCATGCGGCGTCACCCATTTGGCGCTCAACTGCCCAATACAGTGCCTGTGGCTGGACCATTTGAAGTCGGCAGCTTGTGCCACCATGCCCGCACGCACCGGATTCAGGTCGATGTAGACCATGCACGCCAAAAGATAGCGCTCACTCTCTATGAGGTTGCTGCGGTAGCGCCCTTCCCACAGCGTGCCGCTGCGGTGGTGGCGCACATTGAAGTAGCGCACATACGCCCGCCCCACCGCCTGCATCATCTGCGGCAGGCCCTCGTCTGTTTCGGGCGTGAGCAGCAAATGAAAGTGGTTGTCCATGATCACGTAGGCATGGATGGCCACCTTGAAGGTCTGCGCATGCTCTTGCCACAGCGCAAGCAAGCGCTCCCGGTCCGCATCGTCGCGCACGATGGCCTGGCGGTCATTGCCGCGCTGGATGACGTGGTGCGGGTAACCGGAAACGGTGAGACGGGGTTGGCGGGCCATGGGGACTTCCTGAACTGGACCCGCAGTTTAATTGGGATCTGACCCCAATTAGCTGATTCCAATCAAATACGAGCTCTCGCGTGACAGGCTGTTGGCGCGCGTGCCATTAAGCTTGGTACATGCACAAGACATCCCTTCGCATCGGCGCCGGAGCCGGCTATTCGGGTGACCGCATCCCCCCTGCCGTCGAGCTGGCCGACAAGGGGCAGCTCGACTATCTGGTGTTCGAGTGCCTGGCCGAGCGCACGATTGCCTTGGCGCAGCTGGAGCGGTCCAAAGACCCCGCTGCTGGCTTTGACCCGATGCTGGCAGCCCGCATGCGGGCCGTGCTGCCCGCCTGCCTTCGCCATGGCACACGCATCATCAGCAATATGGGCGCGGCCAACCCGCTGCAAGCCGGGCACGCGGTGCTGGCAGTGGCGCGTGAATTGGGTTTGCCGCAGCTCAAAGTGGCGGTGGTGCTGGGCGACGATGTGCTGGCCACCCTGACCCAAACCGGCTTGGCGCTGCCCGTGCTGGAAAGCACACAAACTTTGGCCGACTTGCAGCCCCAGCTGATTTCAGCCAATGCTTACCTTGGCGCAGAGGCCCTTGTGCCCGCGCTGCAGACCGACGCCCAAGTCATCATCACCGGCCGCGTGGCCGACCCGGCCCTGTTTTTGGCGCCCTTGATGCACCACTTTGGCTGGGCCGCTGACGACTGGCAACGGCTGGGCAAAGGGGTTCTGGTCGGACACCTGCTGGAATGCGCGGCGCAGATCACGGGCGGGTACTTTGCCGATCCGGGCTACAAGGATGTGCCCAACTTGGCCCAGCTGGGTTTCCCGTTGGCCGAAGTCAGCGCCTCGGGGGACGCCGTCATCACCAAAGTGGCGGGTTCTGGCGGTTGCGTGACGGTCGCCACCTGCACCGAACAACTTCTGTATGAAATCGAGAACCCCGCTCGCTACCTGCAGCCGGATGTGGTGGCGGATTTTTCGCAGGTGCAACTGACGCAACGGGGGCCGGACCGCGTTCAGGTCACCGGTGGCAACGGCCACCCACGCACCGAAACCCTCAAGGTCACGCTGGGTTACCGCGACGGCTTCATTGGCGAAGGCCAAATCAGTTATGCCGGGCCGGGCGCACAAGCGCGGGGCCAACTGGCGCTGGACGTGGTGCGCGAGCGCCTGGCCTTGGCAGCTTACGCCGACTATGAAAGCCGCTACGACCTGATCGGTGTGAACGCGATCTTCGGACCCAGCGCCTCAAGCGCTGACCGGGAAGAACCCACCGAAGTGCGCGCCCGCGTGGCCCTGCGCGTGCCCAGCTTGCAGCAGGCCCAGCATGTGGCGCACGAGGTCGAAGCGCTCTACACCAACGGCCCGGCCGGTGGGGGCGGCGCCACACGCGCGGTGCGTGAGGTGATTGCCGCTGCCGCCGTGCTCATGCCGCGCAGCGCTGTGCACACCACCACCGTGCTGCTCACACAGGACCCCTGACATGCTGCTGCGCGACATCGCCCATACCCGCACCGGGGACAAAGGCAACCGGTCCACCTTGTCGGTGATTGCTCACGACAAAAATGACTTTGCCTTGCTGGAACAGCACCTGACGGCCGAACGCGTGCAAGTCCACTTTGCTGGCACGGTGCTCGGCCCGCTCGAACGCTACGCCCTGCCCCAGCTGGGCGCCCTCCACTTTGTCATGCACAAGGCCCTGGGCGGTGGCGTGACCCGCTCGCTGGCGCTCGACGCCCACGGGAAATGCCTGAGTGCGCACCTGCTGACATTTGTGATTGAATGACTTTTTTCCACTGGAGACCCCATGAAACGTTTGCGCATCACCTCTTTGTTGTCTGCCGCCCTGGGCCTCAGCCTTGTGGCTTCTCAAGCGCTGGCTCAGGCCTACCCCAACAAACCCATCAAAGCCATCGTGCCCTTTGCCGCAGGCAGCGCGACCGACCAAATTGGCCGTGCCTTTGCACAAAAAATGTCCGAGGTTTTGGGCCAGCCCGTGGTGGTGGACAACCGCGCTGGCGTGAACGGCATGCTGGGGGCCGACGCTGTGGCCAAGTCGGCGCCTGACGGCTACACCCTCCTGATCGGCACCAACAGCACCAACGCAGCGCTCAAAAGCCTGATGAAAAAACTGCCCTACGACCAAGACACCGCCTTTGCGCCTGTGGCCTACATGGGCTCGGTGCCGCTGATCGTGGCCGTGAACAACGAGGTGCCCGCCAAAACGCTCAAAGAGTTTGTGGACCTGGCCAAATCCAAGCCCACACAAATCACCTTCGCCAGCGCCAGCACTTCGCAACTGGTGTCCAGCGAAGTGCTCTCCAGCATGGCCGGCATCCAGATGACCAACGTGCCCTACAAAAGCGGCCCCGCAGCCATGACCGACTTGATTGGCGGCCAGGTGAACATGTTCAGTGCCGACTTTGCTGTGATGCTGCCTCAGGTCAAGGCGGGCAAGATCCGCGGCTTGGCCGTGACCTCGACACAGCGCTCCAAGGCCATCCCTGAACTGCCCACGGTGAACGAAGCCCTGGGCCTGAAAGACTATGAATTGATCGCCTACTTTGCGGTCTTTGCGCCCGCTGGCACACCTGCAGACATCATCACCAAGCTCAACGCTGCGGTGAATGCTGCGGCCACCGACAAGACGATCTTGGAGCGCTTCTCTGCCCTGGGCTTTGAAACCGCTCCCGCATCACCCGAAGCATTGGCACAACGCTCCAAAGCCGAAACCGCCAAATGGGCCAAGGCCATTCGCGACGCAAAAATTGAACCGCAATAAGGCGCTGCTTGCCTGCTGAGCGCCCGATCAGACCGTTTCTGATTTGGCGACCAGCGGGTAGCGCCCACCCATCAGCGCCGCCACCCCAAACTCCTGCAGCAAAGCCAGCAGGCGCTCGCCGGAGGTGCGTTTTTTCTGGCCGGTGTATTTCGCCAGAATCAGCTCGTTTTTCATGGAATGTTCCCAGCCCACCAGCTCGGTCACCGTGACCTGGTAGCCCTGTGACTCCAAGTAGAGGCAGCGCAACACATTGGTCAGTTGGCTGCCCACTTCGCGGGTGTGCAAGGGGTGACGCCACAGCTCGGCCAAAGGCGTGCGCTGCAAATTCATAGCCTTGTTCTGGTTGAGTGCCCGGGCCAATTCGGCCTGGCAGCAAGGCACCAGCACCATGTATTGGGCTTTCTTTTGCAGGCCAAAGGCGATGGCGTCGTCGGTGGCAGTGTCGCAGGCGTGCAAGGCCGTCACCACGTCGATTTGCGCGGGCAGTTCACCACTTTGCGTCGATTCGGCCACGCTCACATTCAAAAAGCGCATGCGCTCAAAGCCCAGCCTCTGGGCCAGCGCCTTGGACGAGTCCACCAGTTCGCTGCGCGTTTCGATGCCGTAGATCGTGCCTTGGCCCAAGGCCTTGAAAAACAGGTCGTAAATGATGAAGCCCAAATACGACTTGCCTGCACCGTGGTCGGCCAAGGTCGGCCCGCCTTCACGGGCAGGCAGCTCCAGCAGCAGTTTTTCGATGAACTGAAACAGGTGGTACACCTGCTTGAGCTTGCGGCGCGAATCTTGGTTGAGCTTGCCTTCGCGGGTCAGGATGTGCAGCTGCTTGAGCAGCTCGACCGACTGGCCCGGGCGCACTTCGGGCGGCAAGGCTTGGCTGTCGACGGTAGGTGTTTTTTTCTTCATGGTTTTTTGATGGGCGCTGCGCCCTCGCGGCGTTCAGGCTGGGTTGATCGCGACGAGGGCGTCGCTCCTACGGCTTCAGGGGCTTGGGCCCACATCCAGCTTGTTCCAGCCCTCGGCACCCAACTTGTCCATCGTCTCGATGTTGGTTTCGTAAATCATCTCGGCTTCAGGAAAAGCCTCCACCGCCCGGTCGATGCTTTCCTCGCGCAGCAGGTGCAGCGTGGGGTAAGGCGAGCGGTTGGTGAAATTACCAATGTCGTCCGGCTCGGTATCCGCGAACTGGAACTGCGGATGGAAACTCGCCACCTGGAACACGCCTTCCATGTCCAGCTCTTGCAGCACCGCATCGGCCTCGTCCAGGAAATCGTTGAACGCCAGGAAATCCTGCAGCATCTGCGGCACGATCAAGAGCACGGTTTCGCGTTCTTCGGCGGGCGTGGCAGCCAGCGCCTGCAGCTGCTCTATCAGCTCATCGCGCAAGCCTTCCAGGCCCTTGGCTTCGCTCAGCACGTAATGGATCTGGCCCTTGACGTGCGGGGCTTTGGCAAAAGGGCAGAGGTTCAGGCCAATCACGGCGCGCTCAAGCCAGCGCACGGTGTCGGCAATTTCAAGGGTGTTCATGTCGGTCATGGGCGAGATTGTGCCTGTGGCAGCAAGCGCCCAGCCGCCCACGCCAACAGCGCCCCCACCGCGCAACACCCGAGCGTGACCACAGGCGTGAGCTGCCAGCCCCCTGCCCGCGCAGCCACGCTGGCCACCAGCGGTGGCCCGACAAATTGGCCCAGCGCCGAGAGTTGCTGCATCCAACCCACCGTGGTGGCCACCTGCTGCTCCCCCGGGGCCAAGCGCACGGCCAGGCTGAACAGGGTGCCCGGCACCAAACCACCCAAGCCCGAGAACACCAGCACACCCGCATAACGCAGCCAAGGCTGCGTTTCGGTGAAAGGCGCAAAAGCCACGGTGCTGCCCAGCGCCATGGCGCCAAAACCCAGCCACAGTGTGCTGCGGGGTGCCCAGCCGCGCTGCAGCAAGCGGCCAGAGCCCATATTGCCCAAGATGTTGACGGCCGCCGCCAAAGCGGTGAGCACGCCCAGCAACGCACCGCTCACGCCAGCGGCTGCGTAAATCGACGGCAAGAAGCCCACCACAGCCAGCCACTGGCCCGAATACATGCAAAAGGTGAGCGCCACCAGCCAAGGGCCGGGGGCGCCGAGGGTGCGGCGCAGGCGCAGCCAAGCACCTGTCTCAGCGGCTGCGGCTGGGGCCATCGGGTCGATGGGGACACTGCGCCAAACCCAAGCGGCCATGGCCAAGGACACGCCCGCAAACAAAGCCCACCAAGCCCCCCAACCCCAAGCCGGTATGAACAGCGGCCCGGCCAGCAAAGCCAGGGCCGTGCCCGTGGGCATGTAGGCCCCCCACACACCGAGCATGCCGGGCAGTTGAGCGGGTGGAACCAAGCGGCGGATCAAGGCCGGTGCAGGCAAGGCCACCAACAAGAAGCCCAGGCCTTCGATGGCGCGCAGCGCCAGCAATGCGGTCGCCGAGGTGGCGAATGCGCCCAAGCCACTGGCCATCGCCAGCAAACACAGGCCACGCACCATGCTGCGCTTCAGCCCCATGCCATCGGCCCACAAACCCATGAAGACCGCCAGGCTCATGCCAGCGAGTTGCACCATGGACAAGAGGAAACCGGACTGCACCAGCGTCAGGCCCAGCTCGGCCTGCAGCGCGGGCAAGGCGGGCGGCAGCTTGCCGACTTGCAAAGCGGCCACGCCGCCAGCGGCAACGACCAGCCAGGCGGCGCGATTTTGGCGCAGAGTGCTCATGCGGCCAAGCCTCCGATCACCCGTTCGCGAGCAGGGGCTCGCGCCCACCAAGGGCCCACCGTACCCGTTCGCTCACAGCAGTTTGCGCCCCGTCAGGCGTTCGTGTTCGCGCAGGGCGAAGCGGTCGGTCATGCCTGCGATGTAGTCGGCCACCGAGCGGTGCAGGTCGGCACTGGCTGCGAAATCGGCGCTCATCTCGGAGGGCTGGGCCACATACGCGGCGAACAACTCGCGCACCACCTGCTGCGCCTGACCCGTGGTGTGCATGACCTGCGGGTGGCGGTAGAGCTGGCCGAACAAAAACTGTTTGAGTTCGGTGCTGCGCGCCTTCATCTCGGTGCTGAAAGCCACCAAAGGCCCCGCTTGGCGGGCCTCTGCCAGCGTCGTCACACCCGAACGGGCAACGCACTGGCGCGTGGTGTCGATCACGTCGTACACCTGGTCGCTCAGCATACGGCGGATGGTTTCGTACAAGACGCGGCGCGGCTTTTCAGACAAGCGCGGGTGCTCGGCCAGCGTCTGGCGGTGGTAGTGCGCGAAGAGTTCCACCTGCAGCAATTGCTCGATGCTGATCAGGCCGGAGCGCACGCCGTCGTCGATGTCGTGCGCGTTGTAGGCAATCGCATCGGCCAGGTTGCACAGCTGCGCTTCCAGGCTGGGCTGGGTGCGGTCCATGAAACGCCGTCCCACCCCCCCGGGTTCGGCCAACTCCAGCTGTTCGGCGTTGCTGCGCGAGCAGTGCTTGAGCACGCCCTCGCGGGTTTCAAAGCTCAGGTTCAGACCGTCAAACGCGGGGTAGCGCTCTTCGAGTTGGTCCACCACCCGCAAACTTTGCAGGTTGTGCTCGAAGCCGCCGTGTTCGCTCATGCAGTCGTTCAGCGCGTCCTGCCCAGCGTGACCGAACGGGGTGTGGCCCAAGTCGTGAGCCAGCGACACGGCTTCGACCAAATCCTCATGGAGCCCCAGCGCCCGGGCGATGGAGCGGCCCAGCTGGGCCACTTCGATGGAGTGCGTGAGCCGCGTGCGAAACAAGTCGCCTTCGTGGTTCAAAAACACCTGTGTTTTGTAAACCAGCCGCCGAAACGCGGTGGAGTGCACGATGCGGTCGCGGTCGCGCTGAAAAGCGTTGCGTGTCGGCGCAGCCGGTTCGGCAAACCGTCGGCCCCGGCTGTGCGCCGGGTCGCAGGCCAGCGGCGACAAGCGGCTCGGCGCCTGGCTTGAAAGCACCGACACATCCAGTGATTCGGCGAACATGGGCATCAAGCGCAGCAGGCGTTGATCACCTCGCGCACCATGGCGTCGGGCGCACCGCACACGGTGGCTTGGCCGGGGCCATTGATCACCACAAATTGGATGTCGCCGCCAATGGCTTTTTTATCGAGGCGCATGTGCTCGATGTAATGGCCTGCGTTGTCGGCCGCGTCAATGACCGGGCCGCGCACGGGCAGCCCCGCACGCGCGATCAAGGCGCGCAAACGCGCCACAAAAGCGGCGTCGACTTGGCCCAGTCGCTGCGACAGCTCTGCCGCCATGACCATGCCGCAGCCCACGGCCTCGCCGTGCAGCCAAACGCCAAAGCCCAGACCGGCCTCGATGGCGTGGCCGAAGGTGTGGCCAAAATTCAGGATGGCCCGCAGACCCGCTTCGCGCTCGTCCTGCCCCACCACCCAGGCCTTGATTTGGCAGCTGCGCTGGACAGCGTGCGCCAGCGCGGCCGGGTCTTGGGCAACGAGCGCATCGATGTTCACCTCGATCCAGTCCAGAAAAGCCATGTCGGCGATCGGGCCGTATTTGATGACCTCGGCCAGGCCTGCGCTCAACTCGCGCGGGGGCAAGGTGGCCAAGGTGTTCAGGTCACAGACCACGCGCACCGGCTGGTAGAACGCGCCAATCATGTTTTTGCCCAGCGGGTGGTTGATGGCGGTTTTGCCGCCGACCGACGAATCCACCTGCGACAACAAGGTCGTCGGCACCTGCACAAAAGGCACACCGCGCATGTAGCTGGCCGCCGCAAAACCGGTCATGTCGCCCACCACACCGCCGCCCAAAGCAAACAGCACCGTTTTGCGGTCGCAGCCTTGGCCCAGCAGCGCGTCAAAAATCAGGTTCAGGGTCTGCCAGTCCTTGTGCGCCTCGCCATCGGGCAGCACCACGGTGTGCACTTGTTTGTAATGCGGGGCGATGGCGCTGCGCAAAGCGGCTTCGTACAGCGGGGCAATCGTGTCGTTGGTGACGATCATGGCCGTCTGCGCCTTGGGCAGGCCGGCCCAGCTTTCAGGGCGGCTCAGCAGGCCTTGGCCAATGTGGATGTCGTAACTGCGGTCGTCCAGCGATATGGCAACCGTTTGGATAGGGGATGTGGACTCGGACATAGCCCTCAAGTGTAGGCGCTCAGGGCTGCAGTTTGGGTGGTGACGGTGCCTGCGCATGGGCCGGCAGATGCCCGGCCAGTTCCAGCTGCATGGTGATCATGTTGACCAAAGTGGCCACAGAGGGACGCCCGGTTTCGATCACAAAGTGGGCGGCTTGGCGGTACAGCGGGTCTCGCGCCTCAAACAAGGTCCGCAAGCGGTTCAAGGGGTCGTCCACCTGCAGCAAGGGGCGGGCTTTGTCGTGGCGCACACGGCGAAACACATCTTCGGGCGTGGACCGCAGGTAAACCACTTGGCCCCGCTCGTGCAAACGGCGGCGGTTGGCTTCGCGCAGCACTGCACCGCCCCCTGTGGCGATCACCCCGTGGTGCGATTGGGTCAGTTCGTGGAGCACTTGCTCTTCCACATCCCGAAAGCTGTCTTCGCCTTCGCGGGCAAAAAACTCCCGTATCGAGCAGCCCAATTGGTGCTCGATCACATGGTCAGAGTCCACAAACGGCACATCCAACCGGCGTGCCAATTGCCTGCCGATGGTGGTTTTGCCCGAACCTGGAAGGCCCACGAAGATGATGCTCAAGGAAATCTCACACTGAAAAAGCCGCTCGGGACGCCATGTCAACGGCCCTCACTTTGAATGCAAAGAGTGTATTCGACCTGCTGCCGACACTTTCCAATGGCCATGCGCAGGGCCTAGGGGGAAATGTTCTCGGATGAGACGTTCGCAGGGCCATCCGCGACCACCCGGGGCGTCAAAAAAATCAGCAGCTCGCTTTTGCGCTGGGTTTGGTCGCGCTTTTTAAACAACCAGCCCAAACCCGGCACGTCGCCCAAACCGGGCACTTTGGCATCGTCACTGCGACGGGTCTCCTCGTAAATGCCGCCCAGCACCACCGTCCCCCCGTCTTCGACGCGCACTTGGGTTTTCACATGCTTGGTGTTGATGGCATAACCGGCTGCCGTGATCTGACCCACGCTGTCGCGGTTCACATCCACCTCCAACACCACAGAACCATCGGGCGTGATCTGGGGCGTCACCTCCAGCTTGAGGTTGGCCTTTCTGAAGGAAATGGCGGTCACCCCGTTGCCCGCGGCGGTTAAATAAGGCAACTCGGTGCCCTGCTCGATCAAGGCTTTGGTCTGGTCGGCCGTCACCACCCGAGGCCGCGACACCACCTTGCCCAGCCCGGCGGCTTCCAGGGCCGAGATTTCGACATTGATGAACCGGTCGGCAGCGGCATTGAAGAGCGACACCGCAAAGGTCGCTGGGGTGCTGACCGTTTGCCCCGCCAGCCCTGCAGGCAGGTTCACTTGTTGGCCCGCCACCGTCCCGGCGGCTGCGGGCGGGAGACTGGCGCCCACCGCCAAGGTATTGGACCGCCCCTGCACCTGCAGGGGAACCGCCAGGGCAGAGCCCAAGCGCACCCCGAGCGACTGGCCAAACTGGTCATCCGCCTCCACGATTCTTGCCTCGATCAAGATTTGCCGGACAGGCACATCCAGCAGCACCAGCATTTTTTGCAGGTCTTGCAAACGGCCAGGCAGGTCCAGAATGAAAAGTTGGTTGGTGCGGGGTTCGGCCAAAACACTGCCGCGGGCACTCAACCAACGCCCAGCGCTGCTGCCCGCGGCACCCCCTTGCAAGCGCTGAGCCACTTCAGTGGCGCGGGCGTACTGCAAGCGCAGCGACATCATGTGAAGAGGGCTGACCGCGTCCAAAGCCGCCTGGGCATCCAGTTGTTTTTTTTCGCGCAAGGCCCACTCACCTTGCGGCGAAATCCACACCACGCGACCTTCTTGGCGCGCCAGCAGGCCCTTGGATTGCAGCACGATGTCCAGCGCTTGTGGCCAGGGCACATCGCTCAAACGCACACTGACCGGGCCCGTCACACTGTCGGTGGGCACCAGATGCAAGCCTGAAAAATCGGCAAACACCTGCAACAAGGCTTTGATGTCGATGTGTTGGAAATTCAAGCTGATGGGCTTGGCATGGAGCACCGAAGTGGAGGGCCATGAGGGGTTGACCACCGTCCAAACGGGGGGCGAAGGCGGGGCATGGGTTTGCCCCAAAACCGCACTGGATGGGTCAAGACCCGCCAGCCACAAGCCAATGGATGCGCCCAAATGGGTCATTTTTTTCATGGGGGTGAACTCCCAGTGTTAAGGCCCGGATGGATGCTGGGCTTGGATGGGCCTGGCAAGACACCTGGTATGACGCCTGCCATGACACCTGCCGACAGCCCCCCCGAGCCACCCACTTGAGCCGTGTCAGCCCAAGGCAGTTCCAGCGCGGGCCCCTTGCCCAAACGCACGTGCACCCCCAGGTCGGTGATGGCGGCCACCCGATGCCCCTCCAAAGAGATGCGTTGGCCCTGCGTCACCTTGACCGCGTGCGCGCCGGCTGAGACAAACGCTTGCCGTTCATCGCCGTGTCGCCACAAGCCGGCCAATCGGATGCGTGCCCAAGGCCATTGCCTGGGGTCATCCGGCAAGGCCGACACACCCGCCTCGCCAGCAGAGCGCCCTGCGGCGCCTGTGGGCGGCACCTGTGCGACCGCCTGCGTCGTCTGCAGATCCGCTGCCGATGAACCGCTGGGTGCAAACAAGGCGGTGCGCGAATGAGCGGATGGCCGCGCGCCCTGTTGCACAGCCGCCACCCAATCGGCCAACGCCAACGCATCGGACGGCGGCCCTTCGGCAGAACGCATCCAAACGCGCATCACGGCATCCATTTGCACTTCGCCGGGTTGGGGCGTGGCCACCACGCTGATGCGCTCAAGGGCACACACCGGCCCACTTTCGGCGCAAGCCGCCCAGACCCGCACCCAATCGTCAAAGCGCCCCACCACCCGCCATGCGGCCGCGTGGCTGACCCCTGCATCGCCTCGCCCAACCGGGCCGTTGGAAGGCATGGGCTGCAAGAACACAAGCCGCAAATCATGGGTCGCCAAAATTTGCTGCCACGCCGCCCACAGGTTGTCTGGCCGGGTCGACACAGGCAACTGACTGAAAAGGCGCTGCGCTTGGGGCCCCGAATCGACGTCGGTGGCCGCCACTTTTTCCGGTGTGGCGCCAGCAGCACTGGGGCGCAGGTCTGCCAATTGCTGAGCCAGCCGAGCATGCGCTTGAAGCGCTGAGGCGTAAGACTCGCCCACCTCAGGCTGAGCCAGCCACATCCCCCCCAGGCCCAGGGCCCATCCCGCGAAGGCATAGCCCCAACGGCGCAAGCCACGCTGCGCCAGTCTTTGCAGGTGAGGCCAAGCCCATGCGCCTGATGGCCATGCGATGGGGCTCATGGCTGCACCTTGAGCGCGGGTTCAGCCTGTGTCAGCCGGGCACCGAGCAAGGCCGGCCAAGTGGTTTGCCAGACGAACTCCACTTGGGATGCCGGCCCCATGGCCATGTCTTTGAGGCTCAGGTCTTGCCCCCATTGCTCAGACAGGCTTTGGCGCGCAGCGGCCATGGCTTCGAAGCGGCTGAACTCGCCATGCCAAGCCACATGGTCGGCATCCGCATTCAAGCGCGACAGCCTCAGACCTTCCTGGGCCATGTCCTGCATCCGCTCATGCACGGCCATCCAGGCCTGTTGGTGCGTGGCGATGCGCTGCAAATGCAGGTCTTGCTCCACCTGCAGACGCTGGCGCAACTGCTGCTGAGCCGCGTCCTTGGCCTGTTGCGTGCGTGCAAGCCACTCCGATTGGAGCTGACTGTGTGCCCCTTGGAGCCGCAGCGTCTCAGCCGTTTGCCACTGCTGCCCGCACCAGGCCAGCGAACAGCCCACCACCACACCCGCCCCACTGGTCCACCAGCGGTGGAACACCCTGCGCTGATGAGCCAGGCCAGGATGGCTCAATAAATTGAACGGGCGCATCAATGCCACGCCTTCAGCGCCAAGCCAGCGGCCACCAAGCGAGCGCCACCCGGCGTGCGCATGATCTGATCAAGGGCTTGCGCGATGGTGTCGTCGGATTCCTCTGAAGGCGCCGCCGACGCGTCGGGCGGCCGGGGCATCACCCGGTCCAATTCGAATTGCCAGTCTTGCGGCGCTTGGGTCAACAAGCTGAGCGACCCACCCTTCAAAGCGCGAACGCCCCGCTGTGCCGCCTGTTGTTCCATTTCGACGGCCGCCAAACGCCAACCCGCGGCCCGGATACAGTTTTTGTACACCGCCATTTGCGCTTGTGCACAGCCCACCCAATGCACACGCCGCACCAAACCATCACTGTAGGGGGCCGGCTCAAAATCAAAATGGACCTCGTCAGGCGCCAATTGCAAGGCTTGTGCGACGTCCAGCTGCACCTCGTACAGCCAGTCTTTTTCTGGCCATTCGAGCGGAAAGTCGATGAAACCCTCATGGACAAAATCTCTGGGCAAAGCCATGTTCAGTCGCCGGTGGGCACCCCCCCGAGCACGGGCGTGTTGGCGCAAATGCGCACTCAAACCACTCAGGTCGGTCGTGTCGGCTTCGCTCAAGGGACGCCATGTGGCCCATGTCTGCACTTTGACCAAGGCACTGCTTTGCCGAACCAATCCGGCCAACAGCCAGGCACCGTCCATCGGCGCCATGCCCCATGCGTGACGAACGGCCCCTCGGGCCCACCTTTGCCACCAATGCGCCAATCCGTGCATGTTGAGCCTCCCTGAAAGTGCCCAGATCCGACTGAACAGGGCAGTTTTGTAACATGAATCCGCTTGAATGATCATTTTTAAAAACAAAATCATTCATTTTTAAATTGGGTTTGACCCATACTTCCAGTCGATTTTTTTATAATGGACAAGCGCTGTGCAACTCGCACGCTGCCTCAAAGCCCACCTATGCCTGCCCACCACAACGCCTCTCCAGAAAAACAAAGCCCCTCGGCGACCATCGGTACAGGGGGCCCCCTGTCTTGGGCCCTCAAGTTGGGGGCGTGGGGCGTGGGCCTGGCCGTTGCGGGATTGGCTGCGATCTTGTTGGTGGTGGGTGTGGCCATGGTCATGGCGTACCCGAACTTGCCGGACATCTCGGACCTGGCCGACTACAAACCCAAACTGCCGCTGCGCGTGTTCACGGCAGATGGCCAACTGATGGGTGAGTTTGGAGAAGAACGCCGCAACCTCACGCCCATCAAAGACATTCCGAAAGTGATGAAAGACGCGGTGCTGTCCATCGAAGACAACCGCTTCTACCAACACGGCGGCGTCGACTATTTGGGCATTTTGCGTGCGGGCATTGCCAATATCGGCCGCATGAAAAGCCAAGGCGCGTCGACCATCACCATGCAGGTGGCCCGCAATGTGTACCTGTCATCAGAGAAAACCTACACCCGCAAAATTTATGAAATTTTGCTGACCTACAAGCTCGAGCACCTGTTGACCAAGGATCAGATCCTTGAGATTTACATGAACCAGATCTTCTTGGGCAACCGGGCTTATGGTTTTGCCTCGGCCGCAGAAACTTACTTTGGCAAACCCCTCAAAGACATCACCGTCGCCGAAGCGGCCATGTTGGCTGGACTGCCCAAAGCACCCTCGGCCTACAACCCGATCAGCAACCCCAAACGCGCCCGTTCACGCCAGCTCTACATCATTGAGCGGATGGAAGAAAACCAGTACATCACGGCGGCCCAGGCCAGGGCAGCCAAGAGCGAGCCGCTCAAACTGCGCTCGGCGGCCGACAAAAAAATCCTGCACGCGGAATACGTGGCAGAAACCGTGCGCCAAATGGTCTTTGCCCAGTACGGCCAAGAGACGTACACCCGTGGCCTGAACGTGTACACCACGGTCCAGTCGACCGAGCAGATGGCGGCATACAAAGCCTTGCGCCAAGGCATCATGGATTTTGAGCGCCGCCAGATTTACCGCGGCCCAGAGAAATTCATCGATCTGCCGAGCGACCCTCAAAAGATGGACGACGCCATCGATGACGCCCTGGAAGAGCACCCTGACAATGGCGACGTGTTGTCGGCCGTGGTGCTCGAAGCCTCGCCCCGCAAAGTGGTGGTGATTCGTCAAAACGGCGAACAAATCACCCTCTCTGGTGACGGCCTCAAGCCCGCGCAATCGGGACTGTCCGACAAGACCCCCCCGGCCAAACAGATCCGCAAAGGCGCTTTGATCCGCGTCACGCAAACGCCCAAAGGCGCTTGGGAGATCACCCAACTGCCCGAAGTGGAAGGTGCCTTGGTCGCCATCACCCCCCAAACGGGCGCCATCCGCGCCTTGGTCGGAGGCTTTGACTTTGCCAAAAACAAATTCAACCATGTGACGCAGGCTTGGCGCCAGCCCGGCTCGAGCTTCAAACCCTTCATCTATTCGGCCGCCCTCGAAAAAGGCTTCACGCCAGCCACCATGGTGAACGACGCCCCCTTGTTTTTTGACAGCGGCGTCACAGGCGGACAGCCCTGGGAACCCAAAAACTACGATGGCAAGTTTGACGGGCTCATGAGTTTGCGCACAGGCTTGGCCAAATCGAAAAACATGGTCTCCATTCGCGTCTTGCAGGCCGTCGGGCCTCGGCCAGCGCAGGAGTGGGTGACCCGTTTTGGCTTTGATGAAGACAAACACCCCGCCTTTTTGACCATGGCGCTGGGTGCGGGTTCGGTCACCCCCATGCAAATGGCGACGGGTTACTCGGTGTTTGCAAACGGCGGGCACTTGGTTCAACCCCACCTCATCACCCGCATCACCGACTTCAAGGACCGCGTCTTGGTCGACAGCCCTGCTGTGGCGCAGTTGGGCGAGACACCCGTCATCCCTGCACGGAACGCTTTTGTCATGACCAGTTTGCTGCAAGAGGTCACGCGATCGGGCACCGCCGCCCGCGCCCAAGGCACCCTCAAGCGGCCTGACATTTACGGCAAAACCGGCACAACCAACGATGCGATGGACGCCTGGTTTGCGGGCTACCAAACCAACTTGGCCGCCGTGGTCTGGATTGGCTACGACACCCCACGCAAATTGGGCGATCGGGAAACAGGCGGTGGCTTGAGTTTGCCGGTGTGGATCAGTTTCATGGAAACCGCTTTGCGCAGTGTGCCCATTTCCGAGCCCCCCGTGCCCGAAGGCCTTGTCCATGTGAGCGGCGATTGGATGTACGAGGAGTACGCCAAAGGGGGTGGCATCAGCAGCCTGGGCGCTGGCAACGACAGCTCAGGCAAATCGAGCAACGCTGCCATGCCTCCCGCCGAAGAGCGCAGCCGGATTTTGGACCTGTTCAGGAACTGAGTGGCCGCACAAAAGCCATCGGCCTTGAACCGTCCAAGAATCCGTCAGGGTCTCACAGCTTGAAAGACAAGGCTTGGCCCGCCTGCTCAGAGGCATAACGCGACAGGCTTTCCCAAAATTCGCCCTGCCCTTTGGTGTCCATCCAGTGCGCACCGTCAAATTTGTAATGGAAGCCGCCACACCGCGCCGCCAACCACACCTCGTGCAGGGGCTTTTGCAGGTTGATGACGATCTGACTGCGGTTGGGAAAAGTGAGCGTCACCATGCCGCCCACGCGCTGGTTGTCGATATCGGCGTCGGTGTCGTCGTTGAGGCGATCGCTGCTGATCTCCACGCCCGCGAGCAGGCGTTCAGCTTGGTCCAGAAATTCAAGGTCGGTCATTACAATCGCTGCATGTTGAAGGTATTGAAGATTTTAGTCACGGCGCATGCCCTTGTCGGTGGTGCGGCGATGCTGAGCGCTTGCGGTCAAAAAGGGGCTTTGTTTTTGCCAAGCACCCCCGAGTCCCTTGGGCGCGCCACCTTGCCACAAACACTCAAAATGTGGCCGGCGCCCACCGAGTCTGTCCCCCCTGCACAGCCCGCCCCTGGCGCCTCGCCTGGGCCATCTGCGTCATCACCCACCCTTTCGTCTCCGACCCCCCGCCCCTCGAACCTGCCTGCGGCTCCCAAGACCACCCCACCATGAACGCACCCGTCACTGCCCAAGGCCTGCCCGGCCAGCCCCATATCGCATACACCGAGCACCAACTCATGGTGGAAGGCCTTCGTTTGTCGGACCTGGCCCGCGAACATGGCACGCCCCTGTTTGTGTATTCCAAAGCGGCCATGCTGTCGGCCCTGGCCGCTTACCAGCGCGGCTTTGCCGGACGCCAAGCGCAAATTTGCTACGCCATGAAAGCCAACTCGACCCTCGCCGTGCTGCAGGTTTTTGCCGATGCGGGTTGTGGTTTTGACACCGTCTCGGGTGGCGAGCTGGCCCGGGTGCTGGCCGCTGGCGCGGATCCGGCCAAGGTGATTTTTTCGGGCGTGGGCAAAACCCGTGCAGAGATGAAGCAAGCCCTGCAAGTGGGCATTGGCTGCTTCAACGTGGAGAGCGAAGCCGAACTGGACGTCCTGAGCGAGGTCGCTGTCGGCTTGGGCCTGCAAGCCCCGGTCAGTTTGCGCGTGAACCCCAACGTGGACGCCAAGACACACCCCTACATCTCGACCGGCCTGAAAGGCAACAAATTCGGCATCGCCCATGAAGACAGCCTGCGCGCTTACCGCCACGCGGCCAGCCTGCCGGGCCTCAAAGTGGTGGGCATCGACTGCCATATCGGCTCGCAAATCACCGAAACCACCCCCTACCTGGACGCCATGGACCGCGTGCTGGACCTGGTGGGCGAGATCGAAGCGGCAGGCATCCCGATTCACCACATCGACTTTGGCGGTGGCTTGGGCATCAATTACAACGGTGACACCCCACCCGAAGCCGACGCGCTGTGGGCACTGTTGCTGGCCAAACTCGATGCACGTGGCTACGGCCAGCGGAAGATCATGATCGAACCTGGCCGCTCTTTGGTGGGCAACGCAGGCGTTTGCCTGACCGAAGTGCTGTACCTCAAGCCCGGCGAACAAAAGAACTTTTGTATCGTCGACGCCGCCATGAACGACCTGCCCCGCCCGGCCATGTACCAGGCCTTCCACCACATCGTGCCCGTGGCGCCTGTTGCCGGTGAGGGTGTGCTGTACGACGTGGTGGGCCCCGTGTGCGAGAGCGGCGATTGGATCGGCCGCGACCGGCAACTGCAGGTGCAAGCGGGTGATGTGCTGGCCGTGTTGTCAGCCGGTGCTTACTGCATGAGCATGGCCAGCAACTACAACACGCGAGGGCGCGCCGCCGAGATTTTGGTCGACGGCCAACAAGCCCATCTGATTCGCCAGCGTGAATCCGTGTTCGACACCTTTGCGCTGGAGCAATTGGTCTGACACGCCGCGCCGCCTGCCATCGGCTGCATCGCCACTGAAGGGGGGCTCTCAGCTTCGCCGCAATGCGCGCAAAGCACGCCAGCCCAGCAAACCCGCCAAGATGCCCGCGTACACCAGCACCTCGGCAAAATCTTGCTTGCCCGCGCGCATCCACCAAAAGTGCAGCACGGCGAGCACAGCCACCAGATAAACAGCCCGGTGCAGGCGCTGCCAGCGCTTGCCCCCCAGCCAACGCACAGCGCGGTTGAATGAAGTGGCCGCCAGCGCCAGCAACATCACAAAAGCACTGAAACCCAACCAGATGAAGGGGCGCTTGATGAGGTCTTGCAGCGTGTCGGCCAGGTCAAAGCCCATGTCAAACCAGGCGTAGCACAGGAGGTGCAGGCTGGCATAGCCAAACACCAGCAAGCCCAGCATGCGCCGAAACCGCAGCAACTCGGGCCAGCCCAGCCAAGTCCGCAAAGGGGTCACCAGCAACACCAGGCACAGGCTGCGCAGCGTCCAATCGCCTGTCGCCCGGATCAAGGCTTCTGCCGGGTTGGGCCCGAGCTGGTCCTGCAGGGTTTGCACCACCAACCAGACCCCAGGCCCGCAGCCGAGCGCCAACAGGGCCCACCAAGCGGCGGGATGACACAGCAGCCCCCTCATGCCCCTGAAACCTTGGCCTGAAACAGCATCAGAAGAATTTTTTCAGGTCCATGCCCGCGTACAGCTGGCCCACCTGCGCCTCGTAGCCGTTGAACATCAGCGTCTTGCGTTTCTTGGCCAGCAAGCCATCTTCCCCAATGCGCCGCTCGGTGGCCTGACTCCAGCGCGGGTGGTCCACCGTCGGATTCACGTTGGAGTAAAAGCCATACTCCTGCGGCGCGGCTTTTTCCCACGACGACACAGGCTGCTTGTCGGTGAAACGGATCTTGACCAGGCTTTTACCGCTCTTGAAGCCGTATTTCCAAGGCACCACCAAACGCAGGGGTGCACCGTTTTGCTTGGGCATGACCTCGCCATACATGCCAAAGGCCAGCAGGGTCAGCGGGTGCATGGCTTCGTCCAGGCGCAAGGCCTCGACATACGGCCAGTCCAAAGCCCCGCCGCGCACGCCCGGCATGGTCTTGGGGTCTGCTTGCGTGACGAATTCCACAAATTTGGCCCCAGGCAGGGGTTCCACGCGGCGGATCAGATCGGCCATGGCATAACCCACCCAAGGAATCACCATCGACCACCCTTCCACGCAGCGCAGGCGGTAGATGCGCTCTTCCATGGCGCCCCACTTCATCAGGTCTTCCAGGTTCACACGGGCAGGTTTCTTCACCAAACCTTCGATCTCCACGCTCCAAGGGTCGGTCTTGAGGGTGTGGGCCCGCTTGGCCGGGTCGCCTTTGTCGGTGCCAAACTCGTAGAAATTGTTGTAGGTGGTGGCGTCTTTGTAGGGCGTGGGCTTGTCCAAGACCATGGCCCCAGCCAGTTTGGAGGGCACCGCGTCGAGGGCCGGCAATTGCCCAGGCCGGGCCATTTGAGCCTGCGCATCGCGCATGCCCCAAGCGGCCATGGCCAAACCCGCCGAGCCTGAGGCCATCAGGCGAATGATCTCGCGCCGCGTCTGGTACACCGATTCAGGGGTGATCTCGCTGCCGATGGGGTGCTGGAAACCGGACTTGTCTGTGTGAATGATCATGCTGGACCTTGGCTGATGACGGAGAATGCAAAAGGTATTTTGAACTGTTTCAGCCACCCTCGCCCAATCGGCCTGCCTCCCCCTCGGAATAACCCCTCTGTGTGTGACCGCCGTTCAACACCCAAGAGATGCTGCGGGTGATTGGCCAAGCGAAGGGGCAAACGGGCGCCCCACTGTCGCCTGCCGCATCCCAGCCCCAAGGAACGGCGCATTCGGCGATCTGTGGGCGCAGGCGCAGCCTGCCCCCCCGCCGCGCTCAAAGCGTGCCGTAGCTGTGCAGGCCGCTCAAGAACATGTTCACGCCCAAGAAGGCGAAGGTGGTCACCGCCAAGCCCATCAGGGCCCACCAAGCGGCCACGGTGCCGCGCAAACCCTTCATGAGGCGCATGTGCAGCCAAGCGGCGTAATTGAGCCAGACGATCAAAGCCCAGGTTTCTTTCGGGTCCCAGCTCCAGTAGCCGCCCCAAGCTTCGGCCGCCCACAAGGCCCCCAACACGGTGGCGATGGTGAAAAAGGCAAAGCCCACGGCGATGGCTTTGTACATCACATCGTCCAAGATTTCGAACGAGGGCAAGCGCTCGGCAATGCGACGACGGCCCCACAAAATAGCGGCCACGATCAGCGCCGAGATCCCGAAATAAACCATCCAATAGCCGCTGCCCCCGTCTGTCGGCGACTTGCGGAACACCACCGGCTCAAAGCACAACACAATGCCCAACAACCACAAGGGTGCGAGCTTGTACCAACGGGTCTCGCCTGCGGTTTGCTTGATCAGGTAGGCAAACGCCACCATGGCCGCCAAGGCAAAAGTGCCGTAACCGATGAAGTTGGCCGGCACATGGATCTTCATCCACCAGCTCTTGAGGGCCGGCACCAAAGGCTGGATGGCGTGCGCCTCGCGCACCAAGGTGTACCACAGCAAAAAGCCCACCGCCGCGCTGACCACCAACATCACAAACGCACCCAAAGCACGGGTTTTGTACTGCGCTTCGTAGTACAGGTAAAACGCTGCCGTCATCCAGCAGAACATGACAAAGACTTCGTACAGGTTGCTGACCGGGATGTGTCCAATATCAGGGCCCAACTGGTGGCTTTCATACCAGCGCACCAAAGTGCCAATCAGGGCCAGGCCCACCGCCACCCAAGCCATGCGCGAGCCCAAAGACTCCATGGCGTCGCCTTGCCCGCGAACGAACATGCCCGCCCAGTAAAAAACCGTGCTGATGAAAAACAGCAAGCTCATCCACAAAATGGCCGACTGGCTGGACAGGAAATATTTGAGCAAAAACACCTGCTCCGAGCGGGCCAGATCACCTTGGTAGAGGTAAATGGCCAACAGCGACAAGCCCGTGACCACCAGCATCAAGGTGCGCAGGGGACTCCAAAACCAAGCCAGCCCCACAACGGCTGGCAGCGTGCAGACCAATATGGCTTGCTCGTACACGTCCATCGACTGCTGGTAGCGGGTGAAGGCGAACACGGTGCCCAGCAGCGCAAGCATTGCAAAGCCCCAGTCTAAAGCCGAGCGGCTCGAAAAATAGCCCGGGTTCAAGGTCACAGTCGTCATGGTGTTTTCTCGGAGCGGCCCAGCAATCGGGCGGTCAGTTGTTCAAATTCACGGTCTACGTCCATGGTCTTGCGGTTGGACGACAAAGCCACGGTGGCTTGCGCGCCCCCCCCCTGAGGAGAGAGCCAGACCCACAAGCGACGGTCCCGAACATACAGCATTGCAAAAATACCCAGGATCAAAAGGGCACAGCCCAGATAAACGATCGACTGGCCAGGCGCCCGGGCCACCTGAAACACGCTGGCTTGCACTTGCTTGAAGTCTTTCAACAGGAACGTCATGGGGGCCGAGTAAAGCGGCGCATCGGACAAGGCCAGCACCGCTTGGGACATGAAGCCCTGAACCTTGTCTTCGGGCAAAGGTTTGGCGGCGGCCTGCTCGCGGGCCACCGTGTCCAACTCGAGCAAAGTGCCGTTCAGGATGCGCACAAACATTTCACCCGCACGGGCGCGTTCGGCCTCGGGCACATTGGCTTCCAAAAAGTCGGCCAAGGCCTGCAAGCCCGCCACTTTTTTGCCTTTGACCTCCTCTTGACCCGCGAACAAGCCCAAGGCCCGCTCTGCCGAATCGGCCAGTTGCTGGGTCAGTTCGGGCCGCTTCGGGTCCACCGCCTGGCGGGCGTAGCGCTGCACCGCCCGCTCGCGCAAGGCGGGTGTTTCCAGGGCCGCACGCAAGCGGATGAAGCCGGTCAACTCGCCGTTTTCATCCGCTGGAGGGCGCAGGTAGCGGTAGGGCTCACTGGGCGTTTCGCGCATGCCCAACAAGAACACCGGCACACCGTCGCCGGCATCCACGGGCAACATGTAGTTGTTGTACTCACGGGCCTGGCCTGCCGCATCGCGCAGCTTGTAGCTCACGCTGGGGCCAACGTTGTGCAGGTTTTTGGTTTGGGTGGTTTTGTGTCCTGCCCCCATGCGCGCCTCGAGCGAGCTGCGCAAATCGACTTTGCGCACGTCCACACCCGTGGCTTGAGGCCCCTCGCCACCGGAGAGGTTTTCCACGTTGATGACACGCAGGCCGGTGAACTCCAAACTTATTTTTTCGCTGCCATTGGTGAGGTCGGTGCTGCCGCCAATGGTGCCTTCCACCTCGAACGACTTGGTGGCTGCGGACATCGGCACAGCTTGGAGTTTGACACTCGAGCCGCCGTCGTCAAAGCTGGACTGGTAAATGTTGATGCCTTTGAAACTGGCCGGATGGTTCACCTCCACACGGGCTTCTTTTTTCTCGCCTGTGGCTTTGTCGTGGATGATGATGTCGCTGGCAAACAGCTTGGGCATGCCCGTCGAGTAGTACTCGACAATGAACTTTTTGAGCTCGATCACAAAAGGCAGCTCTTGCAACAAGATGCCATTGGACTGGTTCAAGATGGCGGTGCCCGAAGCCGTGTCTTCGGCCACCAGCAAGTTGGCGCGAAAGGCCGGGTTGCGTTCTGACAAACGGTGCTTTTCAGGCACATCCACGATCAGGCCGCCGCCGTTGTAAATTTCTTTGCCGCCAAACCACATCTGGGCGCGCACCATCAAATCGCCGTCGAGCAAACCACCCACACACACCAACACAATGGCCGAGTGCGCAAAGATGTAACCGATCTTGTTCGCCGCACCCGCCTTGGCCGCCAACATCCAGCCCTTGCCTGCCGGCGTGTCGCGCTCTTGCAGTTTGACTTTCCAGCCCCCTGTGGCCAGCAGGGCGCCCAAGCGTCGGGCAGCCACCTCGGGCAACTCACCCAAGTGCCCTTCGGCCTTGTGGTGAAAGGCCTTGAGGCTTTGTTCACGGATGTTTTCCTTGTAGTTCTTCAGGTCCACCAGAATCTTGGGCGCATTGCGGGCAATGCACAAACTGGTGCTGAGCACCAAGAAAGCCAAAATCAGCAAAAACCACCAAGCGCTGTAGACGGTGTTGAGTTTGAGGGTGGTGAACAACTCGGCCCAAAACGGGCCAAACTGGTTGACGTAATTGACACCGGGTTCGTTTTGCTTGAGCACCGTGCCGATGACGGAGGCGATGCAGATGATCGTCAACAGCGAAATGGCGAAACGCATGGACGACAGCAATTCGATCACAGCCTGCCCTCGGGGCGAGCCGCGCTCGGATTCATGGCTGGAAGCAACAGTCGTCATGGGGTGCTCAAGAAAGAAGCCCAAAAGGCGGTGGGACAGGGAAATGGCCGGGAAAGCCCCGCCAGAAACGATCAAGGCCGGGAAAACCGGCCTTGGATCAAGTCATATCAGCCGATGCTGAATTGTGCCGCAGGGGCATGTGCTTTGCCTGAAAACCCCCTGAAACAAGCAGGGCAAGCCCCAGCACATCCAGGCGACCCGGTTTGGTTTCAGCGCAAACCAGCGATGTAGTCGGAGACGGCCTTGATTTCGCGGTCGTTCATTTTGGCCGCGACTTGCGTCATCTGCAGGTTGTTCTTGCGAACGCCTTCACGGAACTGCACCAACTGAGAAGCGGTGTAGTCGGCGTGTTGGCCCGACAAACGGGGGTATTGCGAAGGCATGCCTGCGCCGTTGGGCGAATGGCAGCTGGCGCAAGCGGCGATTTGGCGGTCTGGAATGCCGCCGCGGTAAATGCGCTCACCCCAAGCCACGGTGTCTTTTTCTTTCGCAAAGCCTGGCTTGGCTGGTTTGGAAGCCAACCAGTAAGCGATGTTGCGCATGTCGTCGTCGCTCAGACCGGCCACCATGCCGCTCATCACCGCGTTGGCACGTTTGCCGGACTTGAATTCCTGCAGCTGTTTGATCAGGTATTCGGGGTGTTGCTGAGACAGTTTGGGATTGACCGGTGTGGTCGAGTTGCCGTCGGCCGCGTGGCAGGCCACGCACATGGCGAAAGAAGCTTCGCCTTTGGCCAAATCAGGCTTGGCTGCAGCGGGGGCAGGACCTGCCGCCAGTGCTGTACCCACCATGAAAACAGACGTGGTGGCAGCCAAAGTGGCGGACTTCAGGAGAGAAACAATTGACTTCATGGTCGTCGTCCAATAGTTGGAAGAAGGGAGCGCAAAACCCAAGGATTCTACAATGAGGTCTGCGTCAGTTTCCTGACGACCCAAGGTATCCCTGATTTATGAGCTCCCGCCCCCCCGTTCGTGCGTCTGCCCGCCGCAAAGTCACCCAGCCCGCCACGCCGATCGCCCCCTCCAAGGCCCCTGCCGTGGCGCGCGCTCTTGCCGATCCGATCGAACGCCCCACCTCGTCTGTCAGCCCCACCGGCAAGGCGTCTGGGGTGCCCGCCGTCGTCACCCCCATGGGCTGGATGCACACCGCCCGGTTTTTGACCACCGCGGCCCAGCTGCACCATTTGCCCGACATGGACACCCCGGAGATCGCCTTTGTGGGTCGCTCGAATGCGGGCAAATCGACTTGCATCAACACCTTGACGCAACAGAAACAACTGGCATTTGCTTCTAAAAAACCGGGCCGCACCCAACACATCAACTTGTTTGCACTGGGCAAACAGGGCGTGACCGACGCCGTATTGGCCGATTTGCCCGGTTATGGCTACGCTGCCGTGGCCAAAATGGACAAGCTGCGCTGGCAGCAGGTCATGGCCAACTATTTGGTCAGCCGCGAGAACTTGACGGGCATTGTCATGATGTGCGACCCGCGTCACGGCTTGACCGAACTGGACGACATCCTGCTGGAAGTGATCCGCCCCCGGGTCGAAGAAGGCCTGAAGTTTTTGATCATCCTCACCAAGGCGGACAAGCTCACCCGCGCTGAACAGGCCAAGGCTTTGTCGATTGCGCGACTGCAAGCGGGCGGCGGCGAGGTGAAACTCTTTTCGGCCCTGAAAAAACAAGGCGTTGACGAGGTGGCCCAACTGCTGTGGGACTGGACCCACCCCGCGGCAGGCCCTTTGTTGGCCGCCCCGACGGCCCAGACGCCCCCTTCGTCCGAAGAAGAGCCTGAAGCCCTGGACGAGTGATGCAGCCACGGGGCCCCTTTGAACAGAAAGCCCCTTGTGGTGAACACCGACATCCAAACTTGGCAGCAACAGCTGCCCCACGGCATCACCTTGAGCTGCCGAGCCTGCGGCGAACCCGGTCGACCGGTGCTGCTGTTTTTACACGGCTTTCCTGAGGGCGCTTGGGTTTGGGACCCGTTGCTGAGGCATTTCTCCCGACCCGAAAACGGGGGCTACCGCTGCGTCGCACCCAATCTGCGGGGTTACGAACGCTCGAGCGCGCCCGAGGACGTCAAGGCCTACCGGGCCAAACACCTGGTGCAAGACATCTTGGCTTTGATCGAAGCCGAATGCGGCCCCGCACCCACGGCCGCACCCACGGCCGCACCCTTGGCAGCATTGGTGGCCCATGACTGGGGAGGCGCCGTGGCTTGGAACCTGGCCAACCAACACCCAAAGCGGCTGCGCCAGTTGGTCATCATCAACTCGCCCCACCCGGGCCCATTGCTCCAGGCCTTGCAACACGACCCGGCACAGCAAGCAGCCAGCGCTTACATGAATTTTCTGGTGCAAGCCGATGCCGCCGCGCTGCTGGCGGCCAACGACTTCGAGCGCTTATTGGGTTTCTTGACCGGTCAAGACACCTCACTCACGTCGCTCACGGCCACGCCAGACTCGGCATCAAGGCCTGATTGGCTCACGGCCGAGGTCCAGGCGAAATACCGAGAGGTCTGGCAACACGGCTTACAGGGTGGGCTCAACTATTACCGCGCTTCGCCTTTGCGCCCCGCCACAGCCAGCGATCCTGGGGCCAGCGCCATCCAGATCCCAGAGGACGCCCTGCGCATCGATGTGCCCACCTTGTTGCTGTGGGCGCTGGACGATGTGGCGCTTTTGCCCTGCCTGAGCGAAGGGCTGGATGCGCACATCCCTGAGCTCAAACGGGTCACCATCGAGAACGCCACCCACTGGGTGGTGCACGAACAAGCCGATCGGGTGATGGCGGAGATCCGTGCTTTTCTCCAAGCGCCCTTGAACTAGGCGCACCCATGCAGGCCTGAACAAGGCCTCAATAAAAGCCGGGCTCGCCTTCGGGCCGGGTCTTGAAACGTTTGTGCACCCAGTAATACTGCTCGGGCATGGTGAGCACCCAATCGGCCAAGAGGCGGTTGACCCGGGCGGTGTCGGCCACCAGATCGGCACTGGGAAAGTCCATCAAGGGGGGATGGATTTCGATGTCGTAGCCATCCGGCGTCATGCGCGTCACCACAGGCACCACCCGCGCACCCACCACCTTGGACAAGCGTGACAAGGAGGGCACCGTGGCGGCTTGCTCGACCCCCATGAAGGGCACAAAAATCGATTCGCCACGGCCAAAATCCATGTCCGGCGACAGGTGCAAGGGTTCGCCCTTTTTGATGCCCGCCAAGATCTGGCGCATGCCTTGGTGACGGAAATAAGGCCGCACATTGCCCGAGCGCTCTCGCCCTTCGCGGACCCATGCCTCCACCTCGGGTCGGGATTGCGCCCTGAAAATGAAGGCCACTGGCCCCTGCACATCCAAGGACACGGCCAGACCGCCGGCATCGAGCCCCACAAAATGGGGGGCAAACATCACCAGGGGACCGGGCGCTTTCAAGGCGTCCAGGTCGCCCACCCAGCGCAAGCGTTGGCGCACCGTGGCCTCGGGCGCGTGCCAAAGCCAAGCGCGGTCCATCACCGACTGGCCAAAGGCCACAAAGTGACGGTAAGCCAAGGCCTTGCGCTGCGCCTCGGACCATTGCGGCAGGCACTTTTGCAGGTTGACCTGCACAACGCGCCGGCGGGCAAGGGCCGCATGCCACAGCAGCCAACCCAGCCCCGTACCCGCTGCGCGCACCCATGACAGCGGCATCCGCGAGAACAAGCGCAAAAATGCAATCAACAAGTGCACCATAGGGGAGTCGCTCAGGCCTGTCGGGGGTTCTTGTAACGGGCATAGCCCCAGATGTACTGCGACGGACACTGCAAAATCAGCCGTTCCATGGCTTGGTTGATTTGCACCACGGCCGTGTCCAGATCCTCGGAGAGCGCATGTCCCAAAGCCTGGGTGTGCAATCGGTAGCCGCGGCCCCAGGACAAACGCTCACCCCAAATCAACACCACCCGGGCCCCGGTTTGCAGCGCCAAACGGGCCGCCAAAGTCATGGTGTAGGCCGGCTGCCCAAAAAAGGGGGCCCACTGTCCCATGCCTTCGGGCGGCACCTGGTCCGGCAACAAACCCACTGCGCGGCCGCTGCGCAAGGCTTTGATCATCTGGCGCACCCCCGCCAAGGTGGTCGGCACCGCTTCCAAGCCCGGACGGTTCCTGGCCAATGCCATGACCTCGCCCAAACCGGCATGACGGGCGGGGCGGTAAAGCACCGTCAGGGGACCGTGCTTTTGTGAGAAACGTGCAGCCAGTGCTTGGGCCGTGATCTCAAAACAACCCATGTGAGGCGTCAAAAACAAGACGCCTTGACCGCTGCCGTAAGCCTCCACCGCCGCGCGGTCATCCACCCAAGCCAAGGGCGGCGTTCGGCCCAGCCACAAACGCGGCAACTCAGCCGACATGCGACCGGCGTGGCCTACCGCCCGAAAAACGGTGCCCCAGCCCAATCCGGCAAAGCGCACGTTTTTCAAAAAGCGGCTCCTGTAACGCCCCGAAAAGCACCAAGCCAGCCAGCCACCCAAGCTGCCCAGCACATGCAATGCCCACAGGGGCCAACGGGAAAAAAACAAAAACCATCTCAACATAGGGGGTGATTTTGCACTGAAGATGCTTGTCCCCGGTGAAAAGGAGGGCGGTGACGATCACATCCAATTCACAAGGGAATCAACAAGCCGCTCTTGAAATGCCCAGAAATGCCCGTATCATTAGCACTCGATGGGGATGAGTGCTAACAAAACCCACCCCTCAGATTTCAGCAGCACCCTTTTCAGGTGCTTTTGTTTTTCAACCCTCGTTTCACATCCAGGAGATTCCATGAAACTGCGTCCTTTGGGCGATCGCGTGATCGTCAAGCGTATCGAAAGCGAAACCAAAACAGCTTCGGGCATCGTGATCCCCGATTCCGCTGCAGAAAAGCCTGATCAAGGTGAAGTCTTGGCCGTCGGCCCTGGCAAAACCAACGACAAAGGCGAGACCAAAGCGCTGAGCGTCAAAGTCGGCGACCGCGTCTTGTTCGGCAAGTACAGCGGCCAGACCGTCAAGGTCGGCGGCGACGAGCTGTTGGTCATGAAAGAAGAAGACCTGTTCGCAGTGGTCGAGTGATTTGCGAGACAGACCGACAAACGCGCCAAGCGCCCGTTCGATCTGTCCTCAACTGATTAATTTGAATTTAGGAGCTTAAAAATGGCAGCAAAAGACGTAATTTTCGGCGGCGAAGCCCGCGCACGCATGGTTGAAGGCGTGAACATTTTGGCCAACGCGGTCAAAGTGACTCTGGGCCCTAAGGGCCGCAACGTGGTTCTGGAGCGCTCGTTCGGCGCTCCTACCGTGACCAAGGACGGTGTGTCCGTGGCCAAGGAAATCGAACTCAAAGACAAGCTGCAAAACATGGGTGCGCAGATGGTCAAGGAAGTCGCTTCCAAGACTTCTGACAACGCTGGCGACGGCACCACCACCGCGACTGTGTTGGCCCAAGCCATCGTGCGCGAAGGCATGAAGTACGTGGCCGCTGGCATGAACCCCATGGACCTCAAGCGCGGCATCGACAAGGCTGTTGCCGCTTTGATCGACGAGTTGAAGAAAGCCACCAAGGCCACCACCACGACCAAAGAAATCGCCCAAGTCGGCTCGATCTCTGCCAACAGCGACCACAGCATCGGTGACATCATCGCCAAAGCCATGGACAAAGTGGGCAAAGAAGGCGTGATCACCGTGGAAGACGGCAAGTCCTTGGACAACGAACTCGACATCGTTGAAGGCATGCAGTTTGACCGCGGCTACCTGTCGCCCTACTTCATCAACAACCCTGAAAAGCAAGCCGCTTTGTTGGACAACCCCTTTGTGTTGTTGTTCGACAAGAAGATCAGCAACATCCGCGATCTGCTGCCCACCTTGGAAGCCGTTGCCAAAGCGGGCCGTCCTTTGTTGATCATTGCCGAAGAAGTCGAAGGCGAAGCCTTGGCCACTTTGGTGGTGAACACCATCCGTGGCATCTTGAAGGTGGTGGCTGTCAAGGCCCCAGGCTTCGGCGACCGTCGCAAAGCCATGTTGGAAGACATCGCCATCTTGACCGGCGGCAAAGTGATTGCCGAAGAAGTCGGCCTGACACTCGAGAAAGTGACTTTGGCAGACCTCGGCCAAGCCAAGCGCATCGAAGTGGGCAAAGAAAACACCATCATCATCGACGGCGCTGGTGCCGCTGCTGACATCGAAGCCCGTGTCAAGCAAGTGCGCGTGCAAATCGAAGAAGCGACTTCTGACTACGACCGTGAAAAACTGCAAGAGCGCGTGGCCAAGTTGGCTGGCGGTGTTGCCGTGATCAAAGTGGGCGCTGCCACCGAAGTCGAAATGAAAGAGAAGAAAGCCCGCGTGGAAGATGCATTGCACGCCACCCGCGCTGCAGTGGAAGAAGGCATCGTGGCTGGCGGCGGCGTGGCCTTGCTGCGTGCACGTCAAACCGCTGGCGCCATCAAAGGCGACAACGCTGACCAAGACGCTGGCATCAAACTGGTGTTGAAGGCCATCGAAGCGCCTCTGCGCGAAATCGTTTACAACGCCGGCGGCGAGCCATCGGTGGTGGTGAACGCGGTGTTGGCTGGCAAAGGCAACTACGGTTTCAACGCGGCCAACGACACCTACGGTGACATGATCGAAATGGGCATTCTGGACCCCACCAAAGTGACACGCACTGCTTTGCAAAACGCAGCGTCTGTGGCCTCTTTGATGTTGACCACCGAGTGCATGATCTCCGAAGCCCCGAAGGACGAGTCCGGCGCTGGCGGCGGCGGCATGCCTGACATGGGCGGCATGGGCGGTATGGGCGGCATGGGCATGTAATGCCCCGGCCGCTTGGCCTGGGCATTTCGGTGCCCTGACCCCAAGTCAAAAGCCCCACGGGAAACCGTGGGGCTTTTTTCTTTTCCCCCTTCGGTCCGGGCAGAGCGCTTAAGATCTGGCCATGCGGCGTTTTTCTTGGTTTTGTCTGCTGGTGATCATGTTCAAACTGTGTCTGGGCACAGCCATGGCCATGCCTGCCATGGTGCCAACGCATCACCCGTCTGAGCAGACCTTGTCTTTGCCCGCATGCCATGGCGAAGCCAAGACCGGCCACGCGCAGCACCCGCAAGGGGCTGTTGATGCGGCGCAGTCCACCAGCGACCCTGCAACGCACACGCCATCCGCAACGGATGCGGACTGCCACCATTGCTGCGCCCTGGGTCTGGGGTCTCTTCACCAGGGTTTTGGGCCGACGGCACCGTCGGTCCAGGCCACTCGGATTCAGCCAGACTGGCGCAGCGTGAGCCTGCGGCCGGGCTTGCGTCCCCCCATCCTCTGAATCCCCCCCCCAACCGCTCGTTCCGCGTAGGCCATGCCCACGCGGCAATTTGGTATGCACGCGCGGACTTCAAGCGCGCAAGGATGGACACATGACTTCTTCTTTTCAACAACAACACGCTGCGATGCTGCTCAAGTATTCCGGCATCAGCTTCATCTCGGGGGCCGTGAACCACGGCTTTTTCAGCGGAACACGTTCGCTGTGGACCGCGGCGGTGGGTATCGTTTTATTTGTGCTGGGCGCTTGGCTGGAGCACCGCCTGAACACCGAGTCGGCCGACACGCCGCGAACAGGTTTGTTCCACACCTTGCTGCTGGGCACTTTGCTGTCGATTGGCCTGGGATTTTTCACCGGCGGTTTGCAGCACTTTCCAGACTCCCCTGCACGCAGTGCCTGGGTGGTTCCTTTGGGCTTTTTCATCTCCGTCCTGGCTTTGGGTTTGAGCGCAACGCGCCAATGGTCAAGGGGTCTGACGGTGTATGTGCTGGTGCTGGGCACGGCCGTAACGGCAGGCAGTGGTGCTGCTTGGCAGTGGCTGCAGCACCACCCCGAATGGGCGGCCACCGGACACCTGCACGGCGAGTCGGCGGCTTCCGATGAGCACCACGGGGCCTTGGCCGCGACCGCGCCGCATGACCCCATTCGGGCCCAAGTGGTCAGCCGCAGCGTGGCGGTGAACATGGACGACCTCATGCGTTTCACACCCAGCCAAATCGAGGTGCAAGCGGGGGAGACCATCCGCTTCGTGGTCAGCAACTCCGGCCAAACGGCCCATGAAATGGTGCTGGGCAGCGAAGAGGACATTCGGCTGCACGCCGAAGCCATGCAGCAAGCGGCGGCAAAAGGTCAAGGGCCGAATGGCGGGAGCAGCCACGGCACGGGCCACGACCATGGCGCAGGCGCCGCCATCCGCGTGGCGCCAGGGCAAAGCGGCGAGTTGGTGGTGACCTTCCCCGAAGCCTCCCTGGTGCAAATGGCTTGCTTGATCCCCGGCCACTACGAGGCCGGTATGCGCGGCTCGATCCAAGTGGGGGCGGCGGTGAAAGCCCCAGCCGCCAAGGCTGCTGGACAACACGGCCATGGGGCTCACCCACACTGAAACAACTCAAACCGAACTGGGCGCTGGCCTTGGGAAGCCTTGATGCCAGCGCTCAGACAAAGGCGTGCAAGCGGCCCCGCGCATCGTAGGTGGTCAAAAACGGTTGTCCGGTGCGCACCGATGCGCGGGTCGTGTTGTGGATCAGGGGGGCCACCCCCTGAGGCGCTGGTGGGCACCGGCTGGCTTCGTAGGCACGACGGCGCTCTGGCTGGCTCAACACCTCATAGGCTTGGTTGATGCGGGCCATCTTGGCCGCCCACAAGGCCGATGCGCCTGTTTGGCGGTCTGGATGGTAACGCTGGGCCAATGCCCGAAAAGCCGCCCGAATGACTTCGGGTTCGGCTTGCGGTGTGACACCGAGTTCAGCGTAAGGGTCCAGGGCCTTGTCCATGGCCGAATATTAAAATATGAATACATTTAAACTAAATAAATATGCAATTTAAACGTATCAAATTGTTAAAAAACCCAAGGTCTCTGCTCAGAAAAGGAAGGCATGGGGGGGCAAGACATGGCCTGAGATGCGTTGGGGTCCCCCGCCGCTGGCGTTCGCTTTGGGCCACAGAACCGCCAGAAGAAGGACCCCGGATCTAGCCCGAGGTGCGCCGCGCAGAAGCAGTTCAGCCTGGCCGCACGCGTTGCAACAATCCAGCACTCGATGCGTCGAGCCCATGGACATCGCCCGAGAGGATGCGCGCATGGATGTCTTTGGCCAGCACCTTGCCCAGCTCCACGCCCCATTGGTCAAAACTGTTGATGCCCCAGACCGAGCCGCTGACAAACACGCGGTGTTCCTGCAAGGCGATCAGTGCACCCAGGCTGGCGGGCGTGAGCTCATCGAGCAGCAAAAAGGTGCTGGGCCGGTTACCCGTGAAGTGCTGGTGCCCCCCTTCGTCGGCCTTGCCCACCATGAGCGCCTGGGCCTGCGCGATCGCATTGGCCAACAGCAGTTCGTGGTGGTCGACCAAGTGGTGCGAAGGCTTTTTGACCGCGATGAGTTCCAGCGGCACCACGTCGGTGCCCTGGTGCAGCATCTGAAAGTAAGCGTGCTGCCCATTGGTGCCCGGCTCGCCCCAGAGCACGGGTGAAGTGCCGTAGGGCAAGGCCTGGCCGTTTCGGTCCACGCGCTTGCCGTTGCTCTCCATCTCGAGCTGCTGCAAATACGCAGGCAAGCGCCGCAAGGCGCTGTGGTAGGGCGCGATGGAGCGGCTGGTGTAATTCAAAAAATTGCGGTACCAGACGTCGAGCAAACCCAGACGCACAGGCAAGTTGGCCTCCAGCGGCGCCGTCTGGAAGTGCTGGTCCATCGCGTGCGCCCCGGCCAGAAAATCTCGGAAGCCTGGCGCGCCAATGGCGATGGCCACCGGCAGTCCAATGGCCGACCACATCGAGTAGCGCCCGCCCACCCAGTCCCAAAAGCCAAAAGTCGTGCGGATACCGAATTCGGCCGCGGCCGCCACGTTGGTGGTCAGCGCCGCGAAGTGCCGGGCCACATCGGCGCCGCCTTGCGCCTGAAACCATGCCAGCGCCGAGCGGGCATTGGTCATGGTCTCGATGGTGGTGAAGGTTTTGGAGGCGATCAAAAACAGCGTGTGCTCGGCCCTCAGCCCCTTGAGCACCGCAGCCAACTCATGGCCGTCCACGTTCGACACGAAATGAAAGCGCTTGCCCGGGATCACGAAGTCCTGCAGCGCCAGCACCGCCATCTGAGGGCCCAGGTCCGAGCCGCCGATGCCGATGTTCACCACATCGGTGATCTGCGCATCGGCACGGATGGTTTCGGCATAGGCCAGCATGCTGGAAAGCGTGGCCTGCACCAGCGCCAGCGGCTCGGCCAAAGCGCCCCCCAAAGCGCCCCCAAAAGCGCCTTCGGGTTGGCGCAGCAGCCAGTGCATGACGGCGCGGTCCTCGGTGGTGTTGATGTGCTCCCCCCGAAACATGGCGTCGCGGTGCGCACACAGACCGGTCTGCCGGGCCAGCGCTTGCAGCAGGGCTTCGGTGTCGGCGTCCACATGGTTTTTGGACAGGTCGGCAAAGACATGGGGGGCGTTCTGGCTCAGGCGCTGCGCCCGACGGTCGTCTTGTGCGAAGGCCACGCGCAAATCGAAACCCGTGGCCGCACTCGCATGGGCCGTCAAGGCCTTCCAGGCCGGGGTTTGGTCACAGCGCATGCCTCAGGCCTTCTTCATCAAGGCTTCAAGCTTGAGCGCATCGGCACAGAACGCACGGATGCCCTCGGCCAGCTTTTCTGTGGCCATGGCGTCTTCGTTGAGCGCCAAGCGGAAAGAGGCTTCGTCGTAACTCACAGCAGGCAAGTCCATGCCCTGCGCGGCTGCGGCGTCCAGCGCCAAACCCAGCGGAGCGTCGCTGGCGGCCAACTGCGCCAGCAACTCGGGGCTGATGGTCAGCAGATCGCAACCGGCCAGGGCCGTGATCTGGGCCATATTGCGAAACGACGCGCCCATGACTTCGGTTGGGATGCCGTGCTTTTTGTAATGGTTGAAGATGGCCCGCACCGACTGCACGCCGGGGTCGTTGGCGCCTGATTGGGCCGCTTCGTCCCAAGCGGAGCCTGCCGACTTCTTGTACCAATCGTAAATACGGCCCACAAAAGGCGAAATGAGTTGCACCTTGGCCTGACCACAGGCCACCGCTTGGCAAAAGGCAAACAGCAGCGTCAAATTGCAGCGGATGCCCTCACGCTCGAGCTCGGCGGCGGCTTGAATGCCTTCCCAGGTCGAGGCGATTTTGATCAGCACACGCTCGCGGGAAATGCCCTTGGCCTCATACAGCGCCATGATGCGACGCGCCCGCGCCACGGTGGACGCGGTGTCAAAGCTCAAGCGGGCATCGACTTCGGTCGACACACGGCCCGGGATGGTGTTCAGAATTTCGCAGCCAAAACGCACCAGCAGATGGTCCATGACCACGTCCAGCGGCTCGCCCCGGTGAGCGCTCACGGCATCGGCCAGCAAAGGCGCATATTCGGATTTTTGGACCGCCTTCAAAATCAGCGACGGGTTGGTGGTCGCGTCTTGCGGTTGAAACTGGGCCAGTTGCTTGAAGTCACCGGTGTCGGCGACCACGGTGGTGAATTGTTTGAGCGCGTCGAGTTGGTTCATGGCGTTTATTTGAGAAGTCGCTTGAATTATCAGTGAAACAAAGTTACATTTCAAATCAATTTTTCATGTAACTCAAGAACATCATGGCTTTTGATTTGGTTTTCTTTGGCGGCACGGGCGATTTGGTCTGGCGCAAACTCATGCCCGCCCTGTTCCAGGCTTACCGCCACGACAGTCTGCCTGAAGGGGGCCGCATCATCGGTGTGGGCCGCGACGACATGACGGACGCGCAATACCGCCAGCAAATCCAGTCACGTTTTGACCAAGTGGACGGGGACAAGCGCCCCAACAGCGAAGAGTTCGCCCGCTTTGCCAGCATGCTGTGCTACGTGCGCATGGACCTGTCCCAGCCGACGTCTTATGCGGCCTTGTCTGCCCGTTTGGCCGAGCGCGAGACCGACCACGTGGTGATGTATTTGTCCACCGCACCCAGCCTCTTCACCACCGTCTGCGAACAACTGGCGGCCAACGGCTTGAACACCGCCAAGACGCGCATCGTGCTGGAAAAGCCGCTGGGCCATGACCTGGCCTCCAACCGCTCGATCAACGAAGCGGTGGGCAAGGTCTTCAAAGAACAGCAGATTTTCCGCATCGACCACTACCTGGGTAAGCCTGCGGTGCAAAACCTGTTTGCGCTGCGCTTTGGCAATGCCTTGTTTGAGCCCCTGTGGCGGCGTGAGCACATCGCCAACATTCAGATCACCATGTCCGAAGAACTGGGCGTGGAAAAACGTGGCGGCTTTTACGAAACCACCGGCGCCCTGCGCGACATGGTGCAAAACCACGCCTTGCAATTGCTGTGCGCGATCGCGATGGAGCCACCCATCAACGCCCACGCCGACGCGATCCGCGATGAAAAGCTCAAGGTCTTGCGCGCCTTGAAGCGCTGGACGCCCGAGGCCCTGAGCCAGCACGTCATCCGCGGGCAGTACAGCGCAGGCAATGTGTTCGGCCAAGCCGTGCCCGGCTACAAGCAAGAGCCCGGTGTCAGCCCGAGCAGCAGCACCGAAACCTTTGTGGCGCTGCGCACCGAAATCGCCAACTGGCGCTGGGCGGGTGTCCCGTTCTACATCCGCACCGGCAAACGCATGGCCTCGCGTGAGGCGCACATCGAAATCAATTTCCGCAAAACGCCGCACGAGATTTTCCAAAGCCCCTTGGGGCAGGCCAACAAACTGGTCATCCACTTGCAGCCCAAAGACGGGCTGGAGCTGCACCTGTTCGCCCAAGGCCAAAGCAAACGCAGCGATGGCAGCAGCGCTGCCGCTTTGAGCCCGGTGCACCTGGACCTGGACTTTGACAAGCGCTTTGGCAGCCAACGCGTGGGCGCTTACGAGCGCTTGCTGCTCGACGTGCTCGATGGCCGCCTGAACCTGTTTGTGCGCAGCGACGAACAAGAAGAAGCTTGGCGTTGGGTCGAGCCGATCTTGCAGCACTGGCGCCACGACACCATCGGCCCACGCCCCTATGCAGCCGGCACATGGGGGCCGAGCGCCTCGAGCGCCATGATCGCGCGCGACGGCTTTTGCTGGTCTGAAGAAATTTAAACCGGAGACACACCATGCTCGAGCGCATCAAAGCCTCTTTGCCCTCCCTGGCCCCGGCCGAGCAACGCGTGGGCAAGCTCGTCTTGGCGGACCCACGGGCCTTTGCCAACTTGCCCGTCACCGAGTTGGCCGACCGCGCGCATGTGAGCAAACCCACCGTGGTGCGCTTTTGCAGAAGCGTGGGCTACGACGGCTTGTCGGATTTCAAGCTCAAGCTGGCGGGCAGTGTGAGCGAAGGCGTCCCCTTCATCCACCGCAGCGTGGATGTGGACGACAAAACCAGCGACATCGCGGTCAAGGTCATCGACAACACCGTGGCCGCGTTTTTGAAGTACCGCAACGACGCCAGCTCCTTCGCGCTGGAACACGCCGCGCAAGCCTTGGCGGCCACGCAAAAAACCAACCGCCGCATCGAGTTTTACGGCGTGGGCAACTCCGGCATCGTGGCGCAAGACGCGCAGCACAAATTTTTTCGCCTGGGTGTGAATGCCATCGCCTACAGCGACGGTCACATGCAGGTGATGAGCGCCTCCATGCTCAAGCCGGGTGACTGCGCGGTGATCATCTCCAACTCGGGCCGCACCCGCGACCTGATGGACGCCTGCGACATCGCCAAAAAACAAGGGGCCACGACCATTGTCATCACCGCCAGCGGCTCGCCTCTGGCCAGCGCCGGGCACATCCACTTGACCGCCGACCACCCCGAGGGCTACGACAAATACAGCCCCATGGTCTCGCGCCTGCTGCACTTGCTCATCATCGACATCCTGGCCACCACCGTGGCCTTGCGCATGGGCGAGCAACTGCAGCCCAATCTGCGGGACATGAAAAACAACCTGCGCAGCAAGCGTTACACCTGAAGCGGGCTGCGGTAGGCGCGAGCCGCAATCCTGTGGGAGCGAGCCCCCGCTCGCGAATGCGCGGTTACGCGAAAGAACCCCTGCAAAGAATCCACCGCAGAGCCAGCGTCCCACAGCCAGAGCCATTGAGCCGCAAAGCTTCTACAAGCTCAAGGTTCGTCAGCGCGCTGCCACCTCATGCGAATCGCCGTACCGTGCCCATCCGCCACCGGGCTGCGCACGCTCACGACGGCGCCTTGTTGGTCCGCGATCTCTTTCACGATGGCCAAACCCAAACCGCTGCCAGAGACACCCGAGGGTGCGGCGCGGTAAAAACGCTCGAACACATGGGCTTGGTGCTCGGGCGCAATGCCCGGGCCGTCGTCCACCACCTCGACCCAGCCGGGCCCTACCCGCACCGTGATGTGCGTGCCCACGGGACTGTGGTGCATGGCGTTGTCGATCAAGTTGCTCAGCGCTTCGTGCAGCAACAAAGCCACGCACTGCACCTCGCTGCGCTCGATGAGTAGCTCGAGGCCCAAATCGTCACCCGCTTGGTGCGCGCGCAGCAAATGCTCCTGCGTCACCCGCCGTGCCAAGTCCACCAGGTCCACGCGCTCGGGGCTGTGCATTTCGCGGGCATGCTCGACCCGCGTCATGGCCAGCAACTGCTCGGTCAAACGCACCGCATCGTCCGTGGTTTGCCGGGCCGCCGCCATCAACGCCTGGGCATTTTCGGGCTCGGCGTTGCGCTGGGCCAGGGCCAATTGGGTTTTGAGCGCGGTCAGCGGCGTGCGCAACTGGTGCGCGGCGTTGTCCAAAAAGCGTTTGCGGATCTCGATCAAGCGGCCCAAGCGCTCCAGGTAGCCGTTCAAAGTCTCGATCAAGGGGCGCAATTCACGCGGCAAATCGGGCGGCTGGATGGGCGAAAAATCGTCGTCGCTTTTTTGGGCCAATTGCTGGCGAAAAGCCTCCAGCGGGCGGATGCCGCGCTGCACCCCCCACAGCACCAACAAGGCCGCCGCCAGCAGCAGCAGGCCTTGGCTGCCCAGCGTGTCCCACAAAATGTGTTCAATCAGTTGCTGGCGCGCCTCCATGGTCTCGGCCACGGTGATCTTGACCAAAGGGTCAGCGGGGCCCGCCGCGGTCAGTCTGGTCGCGCCTTCCACCACATGCGTGAGCTGCGCCAAACGCACCGCTTGGCCCAGGTATTGGCCGTCGTCAAACTGCACCAGCGCAAAAAACTTCACCGCAGAGTGGTCGCGCGCGGGGACCTCAGGCAAAGCCGCCACACCCGCCAGCCACTGGCCTGCGGGCGTGGTGATTTTGTAAAACAAACGCGAGCCCGTGTGGTTCTCGAACAAATAACCAGCGGCCTGCGTCACATCGAGTTGAAGGCCTGCATCCTGCCATTGCAGTCCTTCGGCCAGCGTGCGGGCGGCCAAATACAAAGACCGGTCGTAAGCCTCATTGGCCGCCTGTACCGCGTTGCCGTAAGCCACCCAGGCGTTGAGACCGATCAGCGCAGCCAATGGCCACAAAATCCAGCTGAGCAAACGCCTGCGCAAGGACGTGGCCGAAGCCGCCCAGACCTGTGGGGCCTGGCTCATGGCGATGCCGCCTCTGGCGGCTTCACAGGTTGGGTCAGCATGTACCCCATGCCCCTGAAGGTCGTGATCGCCACATCGAGCGCTGCGCCGGGCGCCAGCGCAGACGGTTCGAGCTTTTTGCGCAAGCGGTAAATCAGCACCTCGACCGCGTCCAAGCCGGCGGCCTCGTCCGCGAACACCTCGGCGTGCAACTGCTCTTTGCTCACGGTGCGTTGGGGCGAGGACAGCAACACGCGCAGCGCCGCCGCCTCCCGCTGGGTCAGCGCCAAGGGCTGCCCGCGCAGTTGCACCTCTTGGGTGTCGGTGCGCATCTCCAAGGGCCCCCATCGCAGGGATGCCGTTTTGGCGCGCCCGCGCCGCCTCAACAACACCTGCAGGCGCGCTTCGAGTTCACTCAAATCGAAAGGCTTGGGCAAATAATCGTCCGCCCCCATGTTCAGGCCCAGCACCCGGTCAGGCACACTGGCGCGCGCCGTCAAGATCAGCACTGGCACCGTGTCTCCTCGCTCGCGCAAGGCCTGCAAAACGCTCAGGCCGTCGGGTCCGGGCAAGTGCAGATCGAGCAGCACCGCATCGAAACCGTGCCCCGACTGCAAGCAGCGCTCAGCGGCATGCCCGTCTGCGGCGAACGCCACCTGCATGCCCCCCAGGCGCAAAGCCGTCCCCAGCCACAAGGCGATATCGGGGGTGTCTTCCACCAACAAAATTCGGGGGGTCATGGGTCGTTTGAGGGTAAATACCGAACGGAATTGACAGCTGATTGACAGGTTGGCGGCCAGCCACGCCGCAAAATCCGCGCATCTGCAAGCCGCACGCGCCCTGCAGAGCTGTTTTCATTTTCACACAGGAGACCCGCATGACCCTTTCCAAACGCGACTTTCTGGCCCTCGGCGCTGCCGCTGGCGCATCCATGGCCCTGCCCGCTTGGGCGCAAGCCAAACCCCTGATTGCCAGCCTCAACATGTTTGTGCCCGCAGCGCCTGGTGGCGGTTGGGACGGCACGGCCCGCGCCATCGAGCGCGCAGCCAAAGCCGCGGGCCTGGTCGGCAACATGCAGTTTGAAAACGTCGGCGGCGCCGGTGGCATGGTGGGTCTGCCCCGTTATGTGAACCAGCGCAAAGGCCAAGGCAACAGCCTGATGGTTGGCGGCTCCGTCATGATCGGTGCCGGCATTGCCAACAAGAGCCCTGTGACCATCAAGGACGTGACCCCGATTGCCCGCCTGACCGAAGAGGCGGGCGTGATCGTGGTGCCAGCCAACGGCAAAATCAAGACGTGGAAAGAACTCGAAGCCGCCATCAAGGCCAACCCCAAAGCGGTGTCGGTGGCTGGCGGCAGTGCAGGCGGCACCGACCACCTGATTTTGGGCATGTTGATCAAAGCCTTGGGCAAGAACCCGCGCGAAGCCGCTTATGTGGCTTTTGCAGGCGGCGGCCCCGCCAACGCGGCCATTTTGGGTGGCCAGGTCACGGCCGGCATTTCAGGCTATTCCGAATTCGAAGAACAAATCAAAGCCGGCCGCATGATCCCGCTGGCCGTGTCGGGCAAGCGCCGCATCCCCGGCGTGAGCGTGCCCACCCTGACGGAATTGGGCATCAACGTGACCGAGTCCAACTGGCGCGGCGTGTTTGCGCCCCCCGGCATCTCGGCGGCGCAACGCGAGGCCATGATCGACTTTGTCACCAAGCTCACCGCCTCGGCACCCTGGAAGCAAGAACTGGAAACACGCAAGTGGACCGACGCCTTCATGACCGAACGCCCCTTTGAGCGCGACCTGGCCAAGGACATCGCCGAGAAAGAAGTCCTGATGAAAGAGCTGGGCCTGGCATGACGCCTTGTCGTGTCGCCCTTTTGCTGCTCGCCCTTTGCGGGGTGGCTGCATGGCAGGTCACGGTCATTCCTGAATCTTTGATGCAGATGACCGTCGGCCCTGTGCTCGCCCCGGGCGTGATCGTGGCCGCACTCAGCCTGTTGGCCGTGCTCTACGGCATCAGCGCGTGGCGCGGTCGCCAAACCGATGAAAGCCAGGCCCCTGAGCAGTCCCCCCTGCCCGGCGCCCCTGTGCGCATGCTCAGCTTGCTGGGCGGCGGCGTGGCCTTCATCGTGCTGGTGATTCCCTTGGGTTTTGTCATTCCTGGCACCTTGTGCGGCATGGGCGTGGCCCGCTCCTTTGACGCGCCACTGGGCGTCAAATCGGCGCTGATCTGCTGCGCCATTGCCAGCACCTTCTGGTTTGTGTTTGCCCAATTGCTGGGCGTGGGTTTGGGCCCAGCACTGCCCTGGTTGATTTGAATCGGATACCCCATGGAAGCTTTTGACGCCCTGATGGGTGGCTTTGCCATCGCCTTGCAACCCACCACCTTGATGTGGGGCTTCGTGGGCTGCTTTGTCGGCACGCTGGTCGGTGTGTTGCCCGGCATTGGACCTGCGCTGACCATCGCCTTGCTGCTCCCCCTGACCTACCACGTGCCGGCCACCAGCATGTTCGTCATGTTTGCCGGCATTTACTACGGCGCAGCTTACGGGGGCTCCACCACCTCCATCTTGCTCAACACCCCGGGGGAATCTGCGGCTGTGGTCACAGCCCTGGAAGGCAACAAAATGGCCCGCCGGGGCCGCGCGGGCCAAGCCCTGGCCACTGCCGCCATCGGCAGCTTTGTGGCCGGCACCATTGGCACCTTGGCACTGACCTTTGTGGCCCCCTGGGTGGTGGAAGCGGCGCTGGCCTTTGGCCCGGCCGAGTACTTCAGCCTGATGGTCTTGTCGGTGGTGGCCGTCTCGGCCGTGCTGGGCAACTCCATGCTGCGCGGCTTGGTCGCGCTGGGCTTGGGCCTGCTGCTCGGCATGGTGGGTGTGGACCTGCAAACCGGCCAACCCCGGTTCACTTTTGGCCGCCCCGAATTGCTCGACGGCATCGAAGTGACGGTGGCCGCTGTGGGCCTGTTTGCGGTGGGCGAAGCGCTGTACCTGGCTTGGCAAGGCCGCGAGTCCAAAGGGGGCGAGGTCATGACATTGACGGGCAGCCTGTGGATGAGCAAACAAGACTGGGCACGATCGTGGAAGGCTTGGTTCCGCGGTGCTTTCTTTGGCTTCCCGATCGGTGCCATGCCCGCCGGTGGGGCCGAGTTGCCCACCCTCTTGTCTTACTACACCGAGAAAAAGCTCTCCAAACACCCCGAAGAATTTGGCCATGGCGCCATCGAAGGCGTGGCCGGACCCGAAGCGGCCAACAACGCCGCTGCGGCGGGCGTGCTCATGCCCCTGCTCACGCTGGGCATCCCCACCTCGGCCACGGCGGCCATCATGCTGTCGGCCTTTGAAGGCTATGGCATCCAAACCGGACCCCAATTGTTCAGCCAGCAAAGCGGCTTGGTGTGGACACTGATCGCCAGCCTCTACATTGGCAACGTGATCTTGCTGGTGCTCAACCTGCCCCTGGTCAGTCTGTGGGTCAAGCTGCTCAAGATCCCCCCGCCCTGGCTGTACGCCGGCATCATCGTCATCTCGACAGCGGGTGTGTACGGGGCAGGCAACTCGGTGTTCAACGTGGGTTTGTTGTTTGTCTTCGGTTTGCTGGGTTACACCATGCGCCGCTTCGACTTCCCGGCTGCACCCCTCATCGTTGGCTTGATCCTGGCCCCATTGGGCGAGCAGTCCATGCGCCAGGCCCTGACCATCAGCCAAGGCGAATGGTCCACCTTCTTCACGCGGCCCCTGTCCGGCAGCTTGATGGCTGTGGCACTCCTGCTGTTGGTCGTTCCCAGCCTTTGGCGACAGTTGGGGCGGGCTTCCAAACCCTGATGCGCATCAGGGCCAGCGAACAAGTCCGGTGGAAAGAAGCCGTCATCCAAGGGCACATCAAACCCGGTTGAGCGGCTCCCTCGCTGGCCTGCTCGATCGGCGACTTTGAATCATGGCCACGTTCATTTCGCCGTCGAGTGAGGACGCATAAAAACGCTCAATCATCTGAACCGATGTTCTGGCATTGCGCGCCAAGGTGAGCATGTCGATGCCTTGACCGTAAAGCAGCCTGAACATGATGGAGGTGTGCCTCAAACAGTAAAGCGTTTTAGGGCGGTCTCTTTCATCGGTGGAGGCCAAACCGGCCTCGCGCATGACCCATTTGAACCAAAACCCAAGCACTGCCAAGGCATAGTTGCGGTCCTTTTCCGCAGGCAAAAAAAGATAGTCCTCGGGGCCGGCCAAGCCCTGCGCTTTTTGATGCCGGAGCAGTGACTCGTACACCTGCACGGCCGCCTGCATGGTGACCATCGGCTTGTCGTGTTTTTTGGTTTCAGGCAAGTTCATGCGCAAATACACGTTTTGACCCCGCACCACCGTCACGTGCTTGTGCTTGAGTTGCCTCAAATCACCGGGCCTGACAAAGCTGTTAGCCATGAAACGGATCACCCAAAACATATCGGGCGCCAACAACCGGTTGCGAGGGGCCACCCAAAATCGCGCCCTTTGACCTTCGGTTGACTTGATCTCGGGAGACGCCACATGGGCGCGTGAAAGCTTCAGCGCTGTTCTGGCCAATTTGCTGTAGTCGTGCAACGACAACATGGACCGTGGTTGGGTGACCACTTTGATTTTGGGAAACTCGGGCACCTCTTTCAAAAGCCCTTGACGCGTGGCCAATTTGAGCAATTTTCGAACCAGCACAAAATATTGCGAGATGGTGGTGGAGCTCAGTGCGTGCTTTGTCAGACGGGACACGAAGCCATCCAAATCGACGTGGGTCACTTGGCTGGGCGGGATGTATCTGAAAAAGGGCAGCACATGGGCGTCAAGCCTGTTCTTTTGAATCCCCACAGATGAAGCGCTCAATTCTTGGCGAGAAACGCGCTCCCACTCGATGTCCAACAGTGTTTCAGAAAGCGCCGTGAAGTTGTTCTTTTTCTCAAATGTCTGCGGCTGCGAGACCCGCTCGACCGTTTGAGCAGGCCTGGGCTTGACCACATGGGTCTCGGCGTCTGGCAAACCGACCGAAACCTTGCCCAGCGTTTCAAGCCCTTGAACAGACGCCTGACCCAGTTGCTTGCAAAGGGCGGTCCAAGCCTGTGGTTTCAGAACATAAAAAGCGGGCTTGTTGTCATGCAAGACCAGGAGTGAAGAGTCACCACACGCATCGACAATGCTTTGGGGGCTGGACAGAAATTCGTCAAGGCCAATCAAACTTCCAGTATTTATATAAATTGAGCTCATATAAAGCTAGTGTTAGACAGAATGGTAATTAAATCTGTTCGGGAAAGCACCCAGAGCAACTTTACACTGTAGCTGCTCTGGCTACATTGGCAGCCGCAACTGGCTCTTTCGCTCAGTCCAGCGTGACTTTGTACGGTGTGGCTGACTTGGGCTACAACACTGTCAAGCTGTCTGACGGCACTGACACAGTTAAACAATCTGGCCTGAACAGCATTGCATCTGGCAGCCGCTTTGGCTTCAAGGGCACCGAAGACCTGGGCGGTGGCTTGAAGGCGAACTTCCTGATGGAATACAGCGTGCAGCCTGATGAGGCAACAACCTCAATGGCCAACCGCCAGTCTTACGTAGGCTTGGAGGGCGATTTTGGCTCCGTGAACTTGGGTCGCCAGTACACACTGCACCACGGTGTGCAAGGTGGCGCTGACTTGATCGGAAACGTGACAGCAGCAGGCTGGATCGGTGGCATGGACAGCCGTGTCCGTCAATCCAACGCCATTACTTACAAGACGCCCACCTTCAATGGTTTCAGCGCATCTGCTCAAGTCGGCTTCGGCGAATCAGTCCAGTTGAACGGTTCTGCTAAAGAGAACGAGCAAACTTCATTGGGCTTGAACTATGCAAATGGCCCATTGGCTTTGGCATATGCTTACGAAAAAGTGAAGAACACAAGCGTTTTGGCGCGTGACTTGGCTGGTACAGCGTTTGACGTTGCTGCAATAGCAGGCGCTGACTCTTGGAAAGCCAATGCGTTGTCTGCTTCTTATGACTTCGGCGTTGCAAAAGTTGCATATTTGAACAACAGCACCAAAGCTGATGACACAACTTTCAATGCTAAATTTGCAGCAAACAACTTTGCTGTCAGCGTACCATTTGGCTCTTTCACTGCCTTGGCTACCGTTGGTAACGGCAAGATCAAAGTTGACGGCGTTGACGACACAAAACTGAGCGCATACCAGCTGGGTTTGACATACGCTTTGAGCAAGCGTACGACAGCTTACTCTTACATCGGTGAAACGAAATTTAAAGACGTGTCCGTTACACCTAACGAAACAATCAAGTACAGCACAACCGCTGTTGGCGTTCGCCACACTTTCTAATTCCCCGCTGGCGCAAGCCAGTTGAGAGTTAAAAGCTTAAAAACCCGCCGTGGCAACACGGTGGGTTTTTTTACGCCTGCACGCTGGCATGGTTGTCCGGGATCTGGACAGTATTGTTGGCTTGGCTTGGCTTGGCTCTGGTTTAAAGCCTGTGTGAATAGACCGATGCCATGTGAGGACACCACGCCCTAGATGAGCAGTGGGCGGGTAGCCCATCTTGGTCATGCGCCCACAAAAGGCAAGCGCCGGCGCTCAAGGCATACCGACGGTGTGCTGATGCACGGGCTACGTGACGCGGCCTCAGACCACCGCGTGGCAAGCGATCTTGATGCCTTGGAAGTCGCGCAGCGGCGGGCGTTCGGCGCGGCAGATGTCGGTGGCTTGCGGGCAGCGCGGGTGGAAGGTGCATCCACTTGGCGGGTTGAGCGGGTTGGGCACTTCGCCTTGCACAGGCGTGCGGGCGCGGCCGGTGTCGTGCATCTTCGGAATCGCGTCAAGCAGCATCTTGGTGTAGGGGTGCTGCGGATTCGCGAACAGCGTGTGCTTGTCGGCCAGCTCGACCAGTCGGCCCAAATACATCACGCCCACTTGGTCGCTCACATGGCGCACCACGGCGAGGTTGTGGCTGATGAACAAATACGTCAGGCCCCGCTCGCGCTGCAGGTCTTTCATGATGTTGAGCACCTGCGCTTGCACGCTCACATCGAGCGCCGAGGTCGGCTCGTCACAGACCAGAAATTCGGGTGCTGTGGCCAAAGCACGCGCGATCGAAATGCGCTGGCGTTGTCCGCCCGAAAACTGGTGCGGGTACTTGACCATGTCCAGCGGCGACAAGCCCACCGACTTGAGCAGCTCGGCCACGCGGGCTTTGAGCTCTTCGGCGTCGCTGATCAAGCCGTGTTCCTTGAGCGGCTCGCCAATGATGTTGTCCACCGTCCAGCGGGGGTTCAGGCTGGCGTACGGGTCTTGGAAAATCATCTGGATGCGTTGGCGCATGGCCTTGGCATCGCCCGATTTGAAGGCGGCATGCGCGTCTTGGCCGTCAAAGGTCAAGCCGCCGCGTGTGGGCTCGTACAGGCCCACCAGCAAGCGGGCCACGGTGCTTTTGCCGCAACCTGACTCGCCCACCAAGGCCAGGGTTTTGCCGCGCTCGATCTCAAAGCTCACGCCGTCCACGGCGTTGAGCATCTGGCGGGGTTTTCGCTCGATCACGCGGTTGAGCCAGGGGGAGGAGACGTCAAAGGTCTTGGCCAGGTCGTGCGCCACGACCAAAGGCTGGGTCTTGTGCTCGCTCATGCCTGGCCCCCGTTGTGCAGCCAGCAAGCGGCTTGGTTGACGCCCGCTTGCACCAGCTCGGGCCGCTCTTGGCGGCAGCGTTCAAAGACTTTGGGGCAGCGCGGATTGAACGCGCAGCCTTGCGGGATGGCGTTCAGGCGCGGCATGGCGCCGTCAATTTGGTTCAGGCGTTCGCGGTCACTGTCCATGTCGGGGATCGAGGCCATCAGACCTGCGGTGTAAGGGTGGGCCGGGTGGTTGATGACCTGGTGCACGGGGCCGATTTCGGCCACGCGCCCGGCATACAGCACCGCCACGCGGTCACAGGTCTCGGCGATCACACCCATGTCGTGCGTGATCAGCATGACCGCCGCGCCCCGGTCTTTGCAGACCTTTTTGAGCAAGCTGATGATTTGCGCCTGGATGGAGACATCGAGCGCGGTGGTGGGTTCGTCGGCCACAATGAGCTGCGGCTCGGCGGCCAAGGCCAGCGCGATCACCACGCGTTGGCGCATGCCACCCGAGAACTGGTGCGGGTAATGGTCGATGCGCTCTTCGGCCGCCGAAATGCCCGTGTCTTTGAGCAGTTGGATGGCCCGTTGACGCGCCTCTTGGGGCGACACCGGCAAGTGGGCCAAAATGGTTTCTGTCAGCTGCCGCCCGATGGAGTACAGCGGGTTGAGCGAGGTCAGCGGGTCTTGGAAAATCGCGCCAATCTTGCGGCCCCGGATGTGGCGCATCTGGTCATTGTTCAGGTGGTCGATGCGTTGGCCTTCGAGCAAGATTTGTCCGCTGGCCACACGGCCCGGTGGCTCCAGCAGGCCAATGATGGCGGCGCCCGTGAGTGACTTGCCCGCACCCGACTCGCCCACCACCCCCAGAATTTCACCGGGGGCAATGTCGAAAGAAATGTCGTCCAGCGCACGCAGCGTGCCGTGGCGGCTGGGGAATTCCACCACCAAATTCTTGACTTGTAAAAGACTCATCGCAATCTCGGATTCAGCGCGTCGCGCAACCAGTCACCCAACAAGTTGACCGACAAAGCGATCAGCACCAGCATCAGCCCCGGAAAAATCGTGATCCACCATTCGCCCGAGAACAAATAGTCGTTGCCCACACGGATCAGCGTGCCCAGCGAAGGCGAGGTGGGCGGAGCGCCCACACCCAAGAACGACAAGGTGGCCTCGGTGATGATGGCCGTGGCCACCTGGATGGTGGCGAGCACCATCACAGGGCCCATCACGTTGGGCAGCACATGCTTGAACATGATGCGCAAAGGCGCCACACCCGTCACACGCGCGGCCTGCACGTACTCCTTGTTGCGCTCAACCAGTGTGGTGCCGCGCACGGTGCGGGCGTATTGCACCCAACCGGTGAGCGAGATCGAGATGATCAGCACACCAAAGGCCAGGGATTCGTTGGCGTTGGGAAACAAAGCACGCCCCACGCCAGCGATCAACAAAGCCACGAGGATGGCGGGAAAAGACAGCATCACATCGCACAAACGCATCAACAAAGCATCCAGCCAACCGCCTTTGAAGCCGGCCAGCAAGCCCAGGCCCACGCCCACCGCCACCGACAAAATGACCGAGGCGATGCCCACCACCAAAGAAATGCGCGAGCCGTAGATCAGGGCCGACAGGATGTCGCGCCCCTGATCGTCGGTGCCGAGCAGGAACTTGGTGGTGCCGCCCTCCATCCACGATGGGGGCAAGCGGGCGTCGCTCAGCTCCAGCGTGGCCAGGTCAAACGGGTTGGTCGGCGAGACCCAGCCGGCAAAGACCGAACAAAAAAGACAAACGAAGGCGATGGCCGCCGCCACCATCGCCGTGGGCGATTGGCGGAAGCTGTAACCGACGTCGCTGTTCAGCCAGCGTTGCAATGCGTTCATGGATTACTTCACCGTGATGAATTTCCAAGCCATGCCGTTGTCCGGAAACTGCACCAACTCGATGTTTTTCTTGGCCGCCCAGTTCAGCGCTTGCTGGTGCAAAGGCAGGTGACCCACATCGTCTTGGTGGATCTTCATGGCTTCGCGGATCATCTCGTTGCGCTTTTTCTGATCGGTTTCAGACGCCACTTTGTCGGTCAACTCGTCGACCTTGGGGTTGCTGTAGGCGCCCAAGTTGAACTGGCCGCGCCCACCGTCACCGGGGGTCGACAAAATGGGGTACATCACGTTGTGGGCGTCCACCGTGCTGGCGGTCCAGCCCAGCATGTAAAAGCTGGTGTTGCGGCTCAAGATTTTGGGGAAGTAAGTGCCCTTGGTCTCGGCTTCGAGGTTGATCTTGACACCCACTTTGGCCAGGTTGGCGGCCACGGCCTGGCAGATTTCTGCGTCGTTGACATAACGGTCATTCGGGCAGTTCATCTTGACTTCAAAACCGTTGGGGTAACCTGCTTCGGCCAGCAGCTTCTTGGCGGCTTCCACGTCATACGGCAAGCGCTTGGCCAAGTCAGGCGCAAAACCGTTGACCTGTGGTGGCATCATCAAAGCCAGCGGGGTGGCGGCACCGCGCATGACACGCGTGCGGATGGTTTCGATGTCGATGGCCTGGTAGAACGCCTTGCGAACACGCAGGTCTTTGAAGGGGTTCTTGCCCTTCACGTTGGAGAACAGCAGCTCGTCGCGTTTTTGGTCCATACCCAAGAAAATGGCACGCAACTCTGGGCCTTGCAGCACTTTGAGCTTGTCGTTGGCTTTGAGGCGGTCCACGTCTTGCACGGGCACGGGCTCCATCACATCGAGTTCACCCGACATCATGGCCGCCACGCGGGTGGCGTCGTTGCCGATCACGTTGTAAATGACTTCGTCCACGTTGCCGGTGACCTTGCCCCAGTAATTGCCGTTGCGGGCAAATCGGGTTTGCACATTGGGCTGGCGCTCTTTCACAACGAAAGGACCTGTGCCGTTGGCGCGGAAAGACGCTGCGTTTTCAATGCCCTTGCGGCGGTCCACGGGTTTGGTGGCCTGGTTCTCTTCGCACCACTTCTTGCTCATGATGGCCCAGTGCGTGATCAACTCGGGCACGATGGGGAATGGGGCGTTGGTGATGATGTCGATGGTGTGGTCGTTGATCTTCTTGATCTCTTTGAATTGACCCACATAGCTCTTCATGTCGGAGCCATCGCCTTTGGCGCGCTCATAGCTGAAGATCACGTCGTCTGCGGTGAAGGGCGTGCCGTCATGGAACTTGACCCCTTTGCGCAACTCAAAACGCCACACGGTGGGGGCGGTCTGCTTCCAGCTGGTGGCGAGCAAGGGGGTGAGTTTGTAATTGGCGTCGCGCGACACCAAGGTTTCATAGACGTTTTCAACGACGGAAATCTGCAAAGACTCGTTGAGCGAATGGGGGTCCATGGACAAGGCATCGCCTTGGTTGCCGATGCGCAAAGTCACGGCGGAAGCCGACACCGCCGTCAAGGCCAGCGCGGCGGCCAGGGTGACCACGAGAGGGTTGAGTTTGAAAGCCATGGGTATCTCCTTGTTGAATGAACTCACTGAAACCAAATCATCGTCCGGCCTTCAGGGGCAAGGCTTGCTCCACCAAACTGGCGTGCAAGGCCGCGCCCAAAGGCAAGATGTCGTCGTTGAAGTCGTACCGGCTGTTGTGCAGCGGGTGCGGACCGGGGCCGTGCGGCAGGCCTTGACCGATGCGGATGTAGGCACCGGGTTTGGCCTGCAGCATGAAAGAAAAATCTTCACCGCCCATGCTGGGCAGCATGTTGCGCCAGACCTTGTCTTCGCCCACCAAGCTGGCGGCCACGTCACAGGCAAACTGGGCTTCGGGCACCGTGTTCACGGTGGCGGGGTAAACGCGTTCGTAGGTCAACTCCGCCGAGGCGCCAAAGCCCTGGGCGATGCCTGCGCACAAAGACCGCAAGCGGTCTTCGATCAGGTCTTGCACGCTTTCGCTGTACGTGCGCACCGTGCCCACCAAAGTGACTTCACCCGGGATCACGCTCATGGCCCCGGGGTGACCGCCTTGCATCGAGCAAATGCTGAGCACCGCTTGGTCAAAGGCCGACAGGTTGCGCGAGACCACGCTTTGTGCGGCGGTGATGATGTGCCCTGCCACCAGCACCGGGTCCACGCCTTGGTGCGGGCGTGCACCGTGGCCGCCTTTGCCGCGAATCAAGATTTCAATCCGGTCCACCGCCGCCTGCATGGGGCCGGGCGTGATGCCAATCACACCCAAGGGGGTTTCGGGCGAGTTGTGCTGGGCATAGACCTGTTCGCACGGAAAACGCTCAAACAGGCCGTCTTGCATCATGGCGCGGGCGCCCGCGTAGCCTTCTTCGCCGGGCTGAAAAATCAACACCGCGGTGCCGTCAAAGCGCCGTGTTTCGGCCAGATAGCGGGCCGCGCCCATGAGCATGGCGGTGTGGCCGTCGTGGCCACAGCCGTGCATCAGGCCCGGCGTGCCCGACTTCCAAGGGCAATCGTTGAATTCGGTCAAGGGCAGCGCATCCATGTCGGCCCGCAAACCGACCATGCGGCCCGGATCGGCGGGCGAGCGGCCTTGTCCGTGGACCAAGGCCACGACACCGGTTTTGCCGATGCCCGTGTGGACGCTGTCGACGCCGCAAAGCTGCAGCATTTCAGCCACGCGGCGTGCGGTGTACACCTCTTCAAAGCCCAACTCGGGGTGGGCATGCAGGTCGCGCCGAAAGGCTGTCAGCTCGGGGTGGAACTGTGCAATGCGCGCAAACGCAGCACCCCGCCCCAAAACAGATTGCAGTGAAGCGCCCATGTTCAGTGCCCCCCCGGTTTGCCCACGCGCAAGCGTGGATCGACCACAAAGTAAAGCAAGTCGACCACCAAATTGATGGCCACAAAAATCAGCGCGATCAGGCACAAATAAGCGGCCATGACGGGAATGTCGGCAAAGGTGACCGCCTGAATGAACAGCAAGCCCATGCCGGGCCACTGGAACACGGTCTCGGTGATGATGGCAAACGCGATCAAACCGCCCAATTGCAAGCCGGTGATGGTCAAGACCGGCACCAAGGTGTTTTTGAGCGCATGGCCAAAATGGATGGCCCGGTTGGACAAGCCGCGCGCGCGGGCGAACTTGATGTAGTCGGTGCGCAGCACCTCCAGCATTTCGGCCCGCACCAGACGCATGATGAGCGTGAGCTGAAAAATCGCCAGCGTGACCGCGGGCAGCACGATGTGGTGCCAGCCCTTGGCCGTCATCAAGCCGCTCGACCACCAACCCATTTGCACCACCTCGCCCCGGCCAAAGCTGGGGAACCAGCCCAAAATGACAGCGAACACCAAGATCAACAAGATGCCGATCAGGAAGGTGGGCAGGGACACGCCCAGCAAAGACACCGTCATGATCAGTTGGCTGGTCCAGGTGCCCCGGCGCAGCGCCGCGTACACCCCCATGGGAATGCCAATGAGCAAGGCCAAGGAAGCCGCGACCAAGGCCAACTCGAGGGTTGCCGGCAAACGCTCGGCGATCAAGCGGGACACTTTGGCGCCCTGGCGCAGGCTCAGACCGAACTCGCCTTGCACCGCATTGGACAGAAAATGCCAGAACTGCACAAAGAAGGGCTGGTCCAGCCCCAGGCCTTGGCGCAACTCTTTGATCTGGTCGGGGGTGGCGTCTTGTCCCAGCAAGAACACGACCGGATCCCCCACATATTGAAACAGCAAAAATGCGATGAAAGCGACCGTGACCATGACGATCACGGCCTGGATCAGCCGCTGCAAAATGAAAGCGAGCATCAGTTGACCTTGATCAGGGCCCAATCGAGGCGGTTGTCAGGGCGGTGCACCACCTCCACGTTTTTCTTCATGGCCCAAGGGATCACCTGGTTGTGCAGCGGGATGTGCGCCACGGTGTCGTTTTGCAGTTGCAGCCCTTCGGTCAGCAAGCGGTTGCGCACGGGCAGATCGGTTTCGGTTTTCACACGGTCCACGATGTAGTCCATGCGGGTGTTGCTGTAACGGCCCACGTTGTAGTTGCCGTCACCGCCTGAGCCCACCGAACGGGTGAGCGACTGCAGGCTGTACAAGGCGTCAAAGGTCGGCACGCCCCAACCCAGCATGTAAATGCTGGCTTCGTAGCGCTGGATCATTGGGAAATAAGTGACCAAGGGCAGCGTGCGCAGCTTGGCTTTCACGCCCACTTTGGCCCACATGGCGGTGATGGCCTGGCAAATTTCCTCGTCGTTGATGTAACGGTTATTGGGGCAGGCAAAGTCCACCTCAAAACCATTGGGGTAGCCGGCCTCGGCCAGCAGTTTTTTGGACGCATCTTGCGAATAGGGGAAGCGGGTGTCCACGTTCTTGGTCCAACCGTTGACCTGAGGCGCGACCAAAGCGCCCGTGTTTTGGGACAGGCCGCGCATGGTCACGCGGTGGATGGTGTCGATGTCGATGGCCTGGTACAAGGCCTTGCGCACTTTCACGTCTTTGAGCGGGTTTTTGCCCTTCACACTCGAGCCTGGCAACTCGTCCCGGTGCTGGTCCATGCCCAAGAAAATGGTGCGGTTTTCAATGCCGTCGACCACTTTCAAGTTGGCATTGCTGCGCATGCGGCCCAGGTCTTGCGGGCTGGGGTCGAGCACAAAATCAAGCTCACCCGACAACAAGGCGGCTGCGCGGGTGGCTTCGTTTTTGATGGGGGTGTAAATGATTTCGGTCACATTGGTGGGCACCTCAGACCAGCCCCACCAGTTGGGGTTTTTCACCAACACCAATTTCTGGTCAGGTTGCCACTCTTTGACCATGTAAGGGCCGCTGCCCATGGCGTTGCGGTGGGCAAAGTTTTCTTCTTTGGCCTTGGCGTCCTTGGGCTCGACCGATTTGTTCTTCTCGGCCCAGGCCTTGCTCATGATGCGCAGTTCGGTCAATTGGTTCATCAGCACCGGGTTGGGGCCGCTCAAGACGATGTCCACCGTGTTGGCATCCACCTTCACCACTTTGCTGAAACCCTGGGTGTAGACGTTGAAGTTGGAGGTTTTGGCGCGTGCGCGCTCCAAAGAGAACACCACATCGTCGGCCGTCAGGGCTGAACCGTCGCTGAACTTGACGCCTTTGCGCAAATTGAAGCGGTATTGCGTGGCCGACATTTCTTTCCAGGAGGTGGCCAGCTTGGACTCGATCTTGAAGGTCTTGCTGTTGTAGTAGACCAGCGAGTCAAAAATGGCCGCATGCACACCGTTGCCCAGTGCGTTGTTTTGCGAATGGATGTCGAGCGTGGGAATGTCGCTGGCGCTGGACCATTTGAACGGTTTGGCTTGCACGGCGGCGGCGCCCATCAGGCCTGCCAAACCCAATGACAGCACCAACGTGGTGGTGCGAACGGACAAATTTTTTGCGCTTTTCATGAAAGTCACCTCGATCATGGAATGGGATGGACTGAGTTGCACACTATGCAACATTCAGGCCCACCTCAGGGAGAGGGAATTCCCCCAAATGGCCTGTCGCGCACAGGACTGGTGCACGCGGCACGGGGGGCCACCACCCAGACAGCACTCAGTCGAGTCGGATGTCGCCGTACCAAGCCCGGACATGGCCACGGGTGTTGTCCGAGTCGGTCATGATGGCCACCCCCACCAAAGCCCCGGGCGCTTCGCCAAAGGCCTTTTCAAAGTCGGCGCGCACATCCCGGTTGTGCTGCCGCCATTGCCGGATGTGCGCGGGGCCAGAGTCCACCACCCATTTGCGCACACGGTCGGTGCGCGGGTTGACGATGACCGTGTCCACCGGTCGGCGGTTGCACCAGACGTACATCAAGGTGGCATAGGGCAAGGGCTCGCCCGTGAGGGCCTCGGTCAGGTCGCTGAGCATGGCGTTCTTGGCTGAAAACCGGCTGCGGTCGCCTTCAAAAGCCAAGATCACCCGCACCGGGGAATCTTCGCTGTCGCGTTCGCCCATGTCCGCCCCGGCCAGCAAGTTGTCAATCTGCCACGCAAATTGCAGCCGGCCCAGTTGGTCGGCAGGCACCTGGAGCCGCTGGCGCAGCATGCTGGCCGAGGCCTCGGCCTGCGCGCTCAGGGCCTCGCGCTGTTGGCGCTTTTCCAGCTTGAAGGCGGTGCGCAATTTGCCAGGCAAGGTCACCGCCTCCCACTGGGCCTTGTCCTGGGCGCTGAAATGCAGGCCGCCCGGCCGCTGCGTCAGAACGGGGCTGGCCACACGCTGGGCCGGCTCACCCTGCGTGGCACACCCCGACAGGAAGGCCAAACCCAGCGCGCCAAGGCCAAGCCGAATCCACAAGCCAGAGAAAACCATGAGGGACCTTTCGTGCCGTTTGAAAGACAATGCCACACGCATCTTCTCCGATTTTTGATTCACTGACCCCTTTTCCCCTTTTCCCCATTTCCCTATCTCCCCATTTTGGAACCCTTGCCATGTTCAACCGTCGCCACCTGCTCCAGTCCATCGCCCTGATTGGCCTGCCCTCTGCCTGGGCGCAAGCCCCCTCGGTTTTTCCCAGCAAACCGCTGCGCATTGTGGTGCCCTTTGGCGCGGGCGGCGTGGCCGATCTGACCGCACGTGCCGTGGCCCAGAAACTGTCCGAGAACTTGGGGCAAGCGGTGGTGATTGACAACCGCCCCGGCGCGGGCGGCATTGTCGCGGGCGAGCTGGTGGCCAAAGCCGCACCCGACGGCCACACGCTGCTGTTGATGTCCAATGGCACAGCGGTCAGTGCCGGTTTGTTCAAGTCACTGCCCTTCAACCCCCGCACAGACTTTGCGCCCGTTTCGCTGCTGGGCTTGTTTGACATCGCCGTCGTGGTGCCCGAGTCCTCGCCCTTTAAAACACTGGCCGAGCTGGTCAGTTTTGGCCGCGCCAACCCGGGCAAGCTGAACATCGGCACCATCAACATTGGCAGCACACAGCATTTGGCGGCCGAGTTGTTCAGGACACAAGCCAACCTGATCAGCCAAATCATTCCTTACAACGGCACCCCGGCGGTCATCAACGCCTTGCGCGGTGGCCAAGTCGATGTGGTGGTGGAAATTCTGGGCCCGCTCAAACCCCAAATCGCGGCCAAAGCGGTGCGTCTGCTGGGCGTCATGGGCGCATCCCGCCCCAAAGACCAGCCGCAAGTGCCGGTGGTGCAAGAACTGCCCGGACTGAGCAGCTTCAACGTTTCGTCTTGGAACGCCTTGGCGGCCCCCGGCAAAACGCCCAAAGCCGTGGTGGACCGCTTGAGCGCCGAAGTGGCCAAGGTCTTGTCAGACCCCGACATGGTGCAGCGCTTGGCGGGCTTCAACGTCCAAGCCAAGGCGAGTACACCCGCCCAATTGGCGCAATTGCTGGACACCGACATCAAGCGCTGGAGCGAAGTGATTCAGAAAGCGGGCATCCCTCAGCAATGACCCTCTGAACAACAGCTTGAGGGCTTAAACGACTGCGGAAACCGTCGTTTTTTTGAATGTTAAAAAACCAATGTATCGACCACAGGATCGTCGAACTGAGGCAAAGCCCCGCCCTGGGGTTTCGCCACAGGAATCTGTGCACCTGCCCGTGCGAACAAGGGCAAATGGTGCAAAGGCGCGTCCACCTCGTGCTCAGCCCCTGCGGCCAAAGGTGCGCGGGTGTAGAAGTCAAACCACTGCTCGCCTGCCGGCAGCTGGGGCAAATACACCCGCCGCCGCTGGGCGCCTTGCTGGGTGACGGGCGCCACCAGCAAGTCGTCTCCCAGCATGAAATCGTCGCAGTCTTCGAAGCAGCGGGCGTCGTCCGGATAGTTGAAAAACGTCGGCCGGATGATGGGCACGTGCTGGCGGCTGGCCCTCTCGAAGCATTGCCACAAGTAGGGCATCAACTGGTAGCGCAAGCGAATGGCCTGGGTCACCGCCTCGGTGACTTGCGGGTGCATCCAAGGCAAGTTGCTGACATTGCCCTCTTTCCATGAATTCATCACCATGCGCGGGTTCAAGCAGCAGGCCTGCACCCAACGCAGGAACAGCTCGGCATCGGGCACAGGCCCATAGAAGCCGCCGACGTCATGCCCGATGTTGAACATGCCCGACAGGCTCATTTGCAAGCCGGTGCGGATGTTCCACTTCAAACTGGCCCAGCTGGTGGTGTTGTCACCCGACCAGGTTTGGGCATAGCGCTGCAAGCCCGGTGGGCCTGCGCGGGTGATGGTGAAGACCACATCGTCTTGCCCGGTCTCTCGGGCGTGGGCTTGCTGCGACTCAAAGGTGGCACGCGTCATCAACAAGCCGTGCAAGGGGCGACTGCGGTGCATGGGCAGGGTCTGCCCCAGGCCCGCACTGAAAGCGTCTTCGGCTTGGATGGCGTATTCGTTGTTGTCGTTCCAGCCCACATCGATACCGCGATGCAAAATTTGTGCTTTGAGCTGCGACTGCCACCAGCGAATGGCTTGCTCACGGGTGAAATCCAAATGGGAACCCTGTCCATCCCAATACGGCTCCACCACGGGCTCGCGCGTGTCCTCGTGCTCGATGAACGCCCCTTGCTGGGCCAATTCGGCGTAGGCCGGGTGGTCGTCAAGCAAGCAGGGCTTGAGGTTGGCGACCAGTTTCATCCCCGCGGCATGAAATTTGGCATTGACCCGCTCAGGGTCTGGGAATTTGTCAGCGTTCCAAGTGAACACATAGCGCTGCTTGCCCCGGTTCGAATAGCCCGAGCCGTAATGAAAAGCCGATATCGGCACGCCATGCTGCTGGCATTCGTCAATGAACGATTCCAGCAAGACCTGGGCATTGGGGGAGTCGGCCAAGCCCATGGCGGTTTGAGCAAAGCCCAAAGTCCAGCGCGGCGGCAGCAAAGTGCCCCCCACCAGTTGCACAAATTGGGCGACCACCTGTGCAGGCGTCTCGCCCACCATGAGGTAGTAGTCCAGGTCACCGTCGTCGATTTCCGTGGTGCGAAACAGCCCGTGGTAGTTGTCGTGCTCGCAACCCAAATCGAAGGTGCAAGCGGACAAGGTGTCGTAATAAATCCCGACCCACAAACCGTCGACCGTGCGGGTCATCAGAAATGGCCAATGCTTGTACAGGGGATCGCCATGCCGGGGATCGTAGCCAATGGAGTCCTGCCCCAGACAACGCAAACGGCGGCCATGCAAGTTCAGCGGCCCGGTCTTGTCGCCCAAGCCAAAGTAGTGCTCGCGCGGATCGCGCACCACACAGTGGCGCACCAGCCCGGTGCGCTTCTCACTCAAGTAAGCACTGGTCACACGGTCGGACTGAAAGACTTTGCCACTGCGCGGCTGCGACCACGCCAGGCGCACAGGAGAACCGTGGCCGCCCGTCCACTGCACCGCCAACTGAGGGGTCTGCAGACCTTGGCCATTCGCCGTTGGCTCCAATGGGGGCCGCTCAAAGCCTGCCAAGCTGCTGCGGTCGCGCCCTTGCCAAGGCACATCCTCACCGGCCACAGGCGCAATGGCCCAAGTTCTCGGCTCTTTGAAACCAGCCTCGGGCTGCCAGCACACGCGTGCCATGGTGTCGGATAAAAAGACCAAGCTCAGCTGGCCACCGGATTGCAGTGGCGCCACCGCATCGGCTGCATGTGAACTTGGCTGGGCTTGCCAAGCGGACGTGGAGACGGGTTTCATGCGGCCGTCCTGTCGATGCGCTGGTCCTGTGCATCAAACACATGCACATGGTGTTCGGCCACCGACATGTGAATGACTTGCCCTGCAGACAACAGCTGCTCCCCGTCGACCAGCAATTCCACGCGGGTTTGGTCTGCCAGCTCGGCATGGACCAGGCGTTGGGCGCCCATGTATTCGGCATGAAGAACCGTCATGGGCAGGCCCTGCCCGGGCGCGCAGGATTGCCAGTGTTCAGGTCGCACGCCCACCTGCTGGGCCTGTGGCGGCACCCAAGCCGACAAAGCCGGGCAAGCGCGCACCAGGGCCGCGGCCATGAAATTCATGCGCGGACTGCCGATGAAGCCGGCCACAAAAGTGTTGCAAGGTTTTTCATACAAGGACACCGGCGTTCCCACCTGCTCCACCAAACCGGCACGCAACACCACAATCTTGTCGGCCATGGTCATGGCCTCCACCTGATCGTGCGTCACATACACCATGGTGGCACCCAAGCGCTGATGCAGCTCGCGCAACTCACTGCGCATGGAGACACGCAGTTCGGCATCCAGATTGGACAAGGGTTCGTCAAACAAGAAGATTTTCGGGTCGCGCACAATGGCTCGGCCAATGGCCACCCGCTGGCGTTGCCCGCCGGACAGCTGTGTCGGGCGCCGCTGCAGCAAGGCATCGAGCCGCAGCAAAGTGGCTGCCTCCTGCACCTTGCGCTCAATCTGCGCACGCGGCACCTTGGCGTTTTCCAGGCCGAACGCCATGTTGTCGTACACCGTCATGTGCGGGTACAGCGCATAGGACTGAAACACCATGGCACAACCCCGCTCGGCCGCGCCCACGTCGTTGACGCGCTCACCGTCGATCAGCAAATCACCCTCGGTGGGCGCATCCAGACCGGCGATCATGCGCAGCAGGGTGGATTTGCCACAGCCGGAGGGGCCCACAAACACCACAAACTCGCCATGGGCCACCTGCAAATCCACACCGTGGATCACCGGGGTTTGGTCAAACTTTTTATGAAGGGCACGCAGTTCAAGAGTGGACACGATCAATGACCTGACAAAAATATAAAAACAAACCGTTCACTTCACCCCGGCACCCGCGATGCCGGTGGTGATGTAACGCTGAAGAAATGCAAACACCAAGGTGACGGGCAACAAGGTGATGACCGTCATGGCCAGCAGGTAGTGCCACTGGGTGTTGAGCTCGCCTTGGAAAGAGTTGAGGGCCAGCTGCAAAGTGAAGAACTCGTTCTTCGACAACACAATCAAGGGCAACAAGAAATCGTTCCAGCGCCACATGACCGAGAAAATGGCCAACACCGCCAAAGCGGGCGCAGACAAGGGCAACACAATGCGCCAATAAATGCGCCACTCGCTGGCATGGTCCATGCGGGCCGCTTCGATCAGCTCGTCCGGAATGGTCAGCATGTATTGCCGCAGCAAAAACACCCCGGTGGGCGTGGCCACGGCCGGCAAAATCACCCCCCACAAACTGTTGAGCAAGCCCACCTGGTTGATCACCAGAAACACCGGCACCAAGATGATGGTGGGCGGAATCATCAGCGTGGCAATGATGAGGAAGAACACCCCTTTTTGCCCGCGAAACCGGTATTTGGACAAGGCAAACGCAGCCATGGAGTTGAAGAGCAAAGTCAGCACCGTGGCCACCACCGTGATGAACACACTGTTCCAAAGGTAGGTGCCAAAGGTGAACTTGCCAAACAATTCGGTGTAGTTGCTCCAGGCAAACTTCAAGGTATTGACCGGTTCACGCTGACGGATATTGATCTGCACACGCTCCTCAGGCGATGCGGGATCGACCATGTTGGCCATGATGCCGATGCGCCCCACCTGCGCCATTTCGCGTTTGCGACCATCGTCCAGGGTCACCGTGAACAGGGGCAAAGGTTTGTCATGCCCGGCCACCACCACGGTTTTTTGTGCGTAGGGCATGAACGTCGGTGGGAATTGCCCAATTGCCGCCTCGGTCTTGAAAGACGACATGACCAGCCACACCACAGGTGCAAACATGGTGAACAAGCCCACCACCAAGTAGGCATAGCTGAGCACATCGGTCCAGTCCAGCCGCTGGCGGCCGCGGGTGCGCAAGAAAAAATTCATCCAAGCCATTTCAGCGCCCTTTCTGGCCAGCTTCGCTGGCTCGGGTCAGACTCAACTGCGCCAAAGTCAACACAATCAAGAAAAAAGCGAGCGCCAGGGAGGCGGCGGCGGCCAAACCGTACAAATGGATTTGCTCTGCGAACCCGGTCTGGTAGATGAACTGGACAATGAAGGTGGTGGCCGAACCCGGCCCCCCACCGGTCAAGACAAACACCTCATCGAACACCTGCACCGCGCGGATGGCGGCCAGCACCAGCACCACGATCAGGTTGGGCATCAGCAAGGGCAGTGTGATGCGGCTCAAGGTGCGCCAGGGACTGGCGCGGTCCATCTCGGCGGCCTCGTACAAATCTTTCGGAATCGCCTGCAGACCAGCCAGCAAAATCAAGGTGTAAAAACCCATGTGCGCCCAGATGGACACAAAAACGGTCCAGAAAAAAGCCCAGCCCGACTCGGTCAGCCACTGCACAGGCGGCATCTCGAGCGCCACCAAACCCGCGTTGAACGCGCCTTGGCTTTGCAGCAACCACTTCCAGATCAAGGCCACCACCACGGGTGACAACAAGACCGGGTAGAAAAACACCCCGCGCCAAAACCCACGCCCCAAGATCTTGCGGTTGAGCACGAGCGCTGTCACCAGCGCCAGCAACACCATCAAGCCCACCTGAATGACGCTGAACTTCAGGGTGTTGAAAATGGCCCGCCAAAAAACATCCTTGCGGCAAGTGGACAAGTCCAGGTAGCTGCCGCACTCAAACAAGATTTGGAAGTTCTCGGCCCCGGTGAAGGGCCGACTCAAAGGCATCAAGTTCACGCCACCGGTCACGGCATAAACCAGGTTGATCAGAATCGGCAAGAAACAAAACAGACCAAACACCATCAAATTGGGGGCAACGAACATCCACCCCAAGCGTTGCAGGCCCAGGCGCTGCTGTCCGAATCGGAAAACAGGCTCCAGCAGATTGAAAAAGAAGGCGAGAAATCTCATGAACAACCCTCACCCCGCTCTCAAACTGGGGCGATCTGCACAACCATAAAAAAAGCGGTGTGGGCATTGGAATGCCCACACCTGCGTTGACCAAGCGCGGCCCTGGATTACTTTTGGGCTTGCTTGACCGCGTCTTGCATGTCCGCGGTGATCTTGTTGACTGCCTCGTCCGTGCTCATCTCACCCACAATGGCTTGCGTCACGCGGCTGACCGTGGGGAGCATGATGGCGCGGTTGAACTTGTAGCCTTGGAATTGGTAGGCCACAGGTGCGAGCTGCGCCACACCGGCGCTGAACACGCCCAAAGCCGCTTTGGCTGCAGGCTTGGCGCTGGCGTAGTCCACGCCTTTTTTGGCCAATCCAGCGTGTGCTGGAATGTTGTTGGTGCGGGCGCTGAACTCGGCATAAGCGGCTTCAGAAGCCATGAAGTCCATGAAGGCACCCACTTCCTTGGGCGATTTGCTGGTTTTCAATGCCACCCAAGCCGCACCACCGGGGATGCCTGAACAAGCGGCAGGGCCGCAAGGGTTGGGCACCGCGACCCAGTCAAAATTGGTGCCCACTTTGTTTTGCAGGTTGCCAATTTGCCAGCTGCCGGCCAACACCATGGCCACATTGCCGTTGATGAATTCGTCGATCGAAGAGGCGTACGTTGAGCCGCCCGAGCCGGCCCACACTTCGCGCATCATGCCGCCGTCTTTGTGCCATCCCACAAATTTATTGACTGCGTTTTTATAGCCCGCATCGATGACCGGGTTGCCCTGCGCATCAAAGATTTTGGCGCCGTAGCTGATGGCTGGGCCTGCAAAACGGTGGCCAGAACGGTCCCACGCGGCAGCGGCTTTGATTTGTGTGGCCTTGGCCACCTTGCGGCTGGCCTCCATCCAGTCGTCCCAAGTGGCTTTGGCGCCTGGCATCGGCACTTTGGCTTGCTCAAACAGGGTTTTGTTCACAAACGGGCCGGTCATGGTCAGTTGCGACATGAAACCGTAAATGCCTTTGTCGGTGGCGCTGGGGCGCAGCCAGCCAGCGGTTGCACCAAAGTTGTCGTCCCAGTATTTGCGGTTTTTCAGGTGTGCAGAAATGTCCATGTAGTACTTGGACAAACCACCCAGATCGGTCACCCGGGCAATGTCCGGTCCTTGCCCTGCCGCCAACTGAACCGGCAGCTGCTCCACGATGGACTTGTAGGGCACCGTGTCAACGATGACTTTGGTGCCGGGGTTCTGGGCTTCAAAGCGTTTGGCCAGATCGGCGGTGACCTCGCACTCCACGCCGTCTTGGTAGCACATGACGCGAATTTCTCCGGCGTGGGCCATACCCGCCAAGGCGGACAAACCAGCGGCCAAAGCCAGGGGGCGGATGAATACAGATTTCATGGTGGACTCCTCGTTTAGTGGTGAAATGAATATAGTTGAAAGAAGACGAAACACGCTTATCGTTTACACGAATGCTGAATGAATTAAGCCCTGACCCCGCGGCATCTGTGCCGGATACGGCGACGTACCTCGCAGCCCTCGAAGCCTTGTTTGGACACATGGTGGCCCGCACCGCCCCGGTACATGCACAGCTGGCGCACCAACTCGTGCAAACGGACCGGGTGCTGGAGGTTTGGCGCGTCGGCGCAGGCGCGCCCGCTGGGGTTCAGTGGCGCATGACGGTGTTTTGGCCACGGCAAAAGGCACGCTGCCCGGTTTTGCTCAGCCCCGATGGCTGCTGGCCGCATGTGGTGGGCCACGATGCCGCGTCGACCGCTCTGCGGCAAGGGGTCGCACTGGCCTGGTTCGACCGCACCGAGCTCGCATTTGACAACGACACAGGGCAATGCGAAGGCCCTTTTTACGAACAATGCCGGCCAAGCAAGAGCGGCAGTTTGGCGGTCTGGGCATGGGGCATTCAATGCTGCGTGGATGCCTTGGAAAAAATGGCCCATGACCGCCTCTCGGGTGTGGCGACCATCGGGCACTCGCGGGGCGGCAAAGCGGCCTTGCTGGCCACAGCCTTGGACCCGCGCATTGCCGCCGTCATCGCTCACAACAGCGGCACCGGTGGCGCCGCCTCTTTGTCCACCCAAGCGCCAGGTGCGGAGAGCCTTGCGCAATTGGCCCAGCAATTCCCCCACTGGTTGGGCGCTGCCATGCAAGATGCGGCCGAGCGCGAACGCATTGTGGCGATGGACTTGCCTCGGCTGATGCTGAGCCAGATCGCGCCCAGGGGCTTGTGCCTGCTGCAAGCGCGCGACGACCTGTGGGCCAATCCGGCGGGCACCCGGCGCATGGCCGATCTGCTTCGCCCCCACTGGCAGGGCACCGCGCAAGACCCCCAGCGCTCGCGCCGCCTGCAATGGCACGAGCGCACAGGCGGCCACGCCATGACCCTGGCCGATTGGCAAAGGGCTGCGCAATTCGTGCGCGAGGTGTTGGGGTGATGTTCGCGACACCGCCGTCCATGCCTTAAATCTGGCTCAGGGCGTAAGCGCCCTGGGTCAAATCAATCGCCTGCCCCGTGCGCGCAGACTCTTGAGCGGCCAAGCCCATCAGCACAGCCGCCAGGCCATCGCGCAAACTCACCTCAACCTGGCCTTGCCCGCGCACCACCGCATTGAAGCGTTGGTGCTGGTACAGCGTGGAGCCGTTGTGGTCTCCGGCGGCCAAAGCCACGGGGTCGACCGGCACATCCAACTCACGAGGACCTTTGGGCTCGCGGGGACTGATGACCACCTTGGGCACCGGCGCTGCGCCCAAATGGGCAGGCCAAAAACGGCCCGGCCCAGGCACAAAACATTCGGCTTTGCCGCGCGAACCGACCAATGAAATCTCTTCTTGGTAACGCGCGCCCTCGGCAAACATGCACAACTCCAGCAGGGCCCGCTGGCCATTGGCAAAGTCCACGATCACGTAGGCGTTGTCCAGAATATCGGGCACACCGTCCGCATAGCGCTCGTCCAAATGGTTGTGCGCCACCGAGGCGGATGCGTAAACCCGCACAGGTTCACTGCGCAAGACATGGCGCATCAGGTCAAAGAAATGGCAGCATTTTTCGACCAGCGTCCCGCCGGTGTAGCGGTTGAATCGGTTCCAGTCGCCCACCTTGACCAAAAATGGGAAACGGTGTTCGCGTATGGACAACATCGACAACGGTCCGGTGTGGGTCTGGCTGTGCGCCTCTTCGGTCAAGCGAGCCACGGGGGGCATGTAGCGGTACTCCATCGCCACCCAAATCGGCGCCGGGTAAGCCTGGCGCAACAAGGCCAAGTCGCGCAAAGATTCGAGCGAGGTGCAAGCGGGCTTTTCCAGCAACACAGGCAAGGGTCGCAAAGCCGCGATGTCGGCCAATTGTTCGGCGTGCCTGAAATTGGGGCTGGCCACCAGCAAGCAATCCACATCGGGGGATGTCACCACCTCCGCCAAACTGAATGCACGTTGGCTGCCAGGGCTCATGCCCAAACTGGCCGCCGCCATGGCGTCGTCGGGCTCAAAAATACGTGTCACCGAAGCGCCGGGCAACAAAGCAATGTTGCGCAAGTGCTCTTGGCCCATCATGCCGCAGCCAATGATGCCGTAACGTACTTCAGACAGGGTGGGGGTGTTCACAACCATCGCTCCTTCAAACCTTCATGGGGTGCATGTGTCCGCCAAATCTGACGGGCTCAACTGGTACTGCTGGCACAAGGCCAAAAATGCGGGCAATGCCGGGTCGATGCCCGTCTCTTGTTCCAACAACTCGGCCACGCGCGGGGCCATGCGGGCGGCCAGGCGGGCATCCAAAAACAAAACACGCCAGCGCCGTGCCAACATGTCTTCGACGGTGACGGCCCATTCTGAACGCGCAGCGTAACGCACCACCGCAGCCGTCAAGCCCAGCCCCAACAGCTCTTCGGAGCCCGGGGCATTGGCCACTTGGCCGGCTTGCGTGCCCAACAGGTGCAAGCCCGGGCCATCCCTCAAACTCACCGCCGGGGTGCCGGGCGGGGGCGCACCAAACAAGGTGTGCTGCGCGGTGCGGGCATTGCGCAGCGGCGCAGACACATCACCCTGACGCACCAATTCGTCCATCACCTCCAGCGCCATGCTGCGGTAAGTGGTCCATTTGCCGCCGGTCACGGTGACGAAACCGGGCGCCTCACGCGTGATCAAATGTTCGCGTGACAGGCGCGCAGTTCCACCCGCAGCGGCCGAACCACCGCCCACCAAGGGGCGCAAACCGACCCACACGCTTTGGATGTCTTGGGCCCGCAAGCACACGCCCAAAGCCTGCTGCGTTTCTTGCAACAAAAAGGCCAACTCTTCGGCCATGGGACGCGGCTCGAGCGGCGCATCGTCCCTCGGCGTGTCGGTGGTGCCAATCACCGTGGCCCCCAACCAGGGCACGGCAAAGAGGACTCGGCCATCCGAAGTGCGCGGCACCAACACGGCTTCTTTCAAAGGCAGCAGCGCACGGTCCACCACCCAGTGCACGCCCTGGCTCGGCTTGACCAAAGCCGGCATGGCCTGCGCTGGGCTTGCAGCCGGCAAGGCCAGCTGCCGCAGCGCATCGACCCAGACCCCGGTCGCGTTCACCACGCAGGCGGCTTGGAGCGTGGCGGTTTGGCCACTCAGGCCGTCTTGCAACTGCACTTGCCAGCCATCGCCATGCCGCACCATGCCCACCACCCGCACATGGTTGCGCACCCGCGCACCACCGGCTTGTGCGGTTTGGGCCAAAGCCAGGGCCAAGCGCGCATCCTCAAACTGACCATCCCAATAGCGCACTGCAGCCACGGTGCCGGGCAGCACAGGGACCGAGGCGCTCAGCTCAGCCCCATGGAGCATCTCTGTGGCCCCGAGGCTCAAGCGACCCGCCAGCCATTGGTAGAGTTTGAGGCCTGCCGTGGTCAGTGCCCACGACCACCAGCTTCGCTCGTGCACCACAAACGGCAAAGGCTGCGCCAAATGCGGTGCCAGGCCCAGCACAATCGCCCGCTCTCGCAGCGCCTCACGCACCAACTTGAAACGCCCTTGCGCCAGATAACGGACGCCGCCATGCAGCAATTTGGTTGAACGCGACGATGTGCCGCTCGCAAAATCACGCGCCTCGACCAGCGCCACTTGGCGCCCCTCCAAGGCGGCCTGAACAGCCACACCCAATCCGGTGGCACCGCCACCGACCACCAGCACATCGCAAGGTTCTAGGGTCCAGTCTGAAAGCGAAAGTCGAGGGCTCATGGGGCGCGAAAATGTTTCTTTTTTTTCGTTTATTTTCTTTTATGTGTTTATACAGGGGGTCCAGATGATCACATATGATCGTTATCCCTGATGGCCATCCCTGGAAAAAGCGGTACAACCAGCGCCATGACCATGGCACTCAATCCAAGACAACAGGCCATGCTGCAGCACGTGCGTGAACGCGGCAGCCTCAAAACCGAGGCCTTGGCCGCCCAATTCGAGACCACGCTGCAGACCATCCGCCGCGACATCCAGCGCTTGACGGAAACCGGCGCGCTCGAGCGCTTTCATGGCGGGGTTCGCGCCATCGACAGCAGCGCACGCAACACCACCTATGCCCAACGCCAACGCACCCATGCCCTGGCCAAACAGCGCATTGCACGCACCGTGGCCGCCGCCATCCCCCCCGGGGCGAGTCTGTTCATGAACATTGGCACCACGGTGGAAGCGGTGGCCAGCGAATTGCTGCACCACGCCGACCTGCGCGTGATCACCAACAATTTGCATGTGGCCCAGACCTTGACCGCCAACCCCCAATGCGAAGTCCTCATGGCAGGCGGCACAGTGCGCCACGAAGACTTGGGTGTGGTGGGAGAGGCGGCGCTGTCGTTCATCCGCCAATTCAAGGTCGACATTGGCCTCATCGGCATCAGCGGGATCGACGCGGACGGCACGCTCAGAGACTTTGACATGCGCGAAGTCATGGTGGCCCGCGCCATTGTCGAGCAGTCGCGGCAAGTCTGGTTGGTGGCAGACCACAGCAAATTTGGCCGCGCGGCCATGATCGAGATGGCCCCCTTGAAAGCCTTGCACACCCTGTTCACCGACGCCCCCCTGTCGCCCGACTTTGAACAACTGCTGCGCGACCAATCTGTCCGCTGTGTCCTGGCCCCCGCCAAAGACGCCGCGCCTGGCACCCCCTCAGACACTTGAACCATGACACACCCCACTTATTTGCTGGCACTCGACCAAGGGACTTCCAGCTCCCGAGCCATCGTCTTTGACGACCGCGGCCGCATCGTCGGCACCGCGCAGCAAGAGTTTGCGCAAATCTTTCCACAGCCCGGCTGGGTCGAGCACGACCCCATGGCCATCTGGCACAGCCAACGCGACACGGCGCAACAGGTGTTGGCGCAGTGCGGCCTCAAACCCTCGGACATCCGCGGCGTGGGCATCACCAACCAGCGCGAAACCACGCTGCTCTGGAGCCGCCGCACCGGGCTGCCGCTGCACAACGCCATCGTTTGGCAAGACCGCCGCACCGAAGCCATGTGCCAAGCGTGGCGCGACCAGGGCGCAGAGCAGCGCGTCCAAGAACGCACCGGCTTGCGTTTGGACCCTTATTTTTCGGCCACCAAACTGCGCTGGCTGCTCGACCACATTCCTGGCGCACGCGCGCAAGCCGAGGCCGGCGAGCTGGCCTTTGGCACGGTGGACAGCTGGTTGATCTGGCAACTCACGGGCGGCCAAAGTCACAGCACCGACATCAGCAACGCCAGCCGCACGCTGCTGTTCAACATCCACACCGGGCAGTGGGACGACGATTTGTTGGCCTTGTTCGACATCCCGCGTGCCGTCTTGCCGCAGGTGCAAGCCTCCGTCTCAGAATTTGGTCGGGTGCAAAACGGCTTGCTGGGCGAAGGCCCCGGCCCCGTGATTAGTGGCGTGGCGGGTGACCAGCAGTCGGCCCTGCTGGGCCAGGCCGGGCTGCGCGCCGGCGATGTGAAGAACACCTACGGCACGGGCTGCTTCATGCTCATGCACACCGGCTCGGTGGCGCTGCAAAGCGACAGCGGGCTGATCACCACATGCGCTGCGCAATTGCAAAGCCAAGCGCCCATCGACTATGCCCTGGAAGGCAGCGTGTTCATCGGGGGTGCGGTGGTGCAGTGGCTGCGCGACGGCCTCCAAGCGATTGCCCACAGCAGCGAGGTCGAAGCCCTGGCAGCCCGTGTGCAGAGCAGCGACGGCGTGGTGCTGGTGCCCGCATTTGCCGGCTTGGGCGCGCCCTATTGGTTGCCCCATGCCCGCGGCAGCATCCAAGGGCTGACGCGGGGCAGCACCGTGGCGCACATTGCCCGCGCCGCCCTCGAGAGCATCGCCCTGCAAAGCACGGTGCTGCTGCAGGCCATGCAAAAAGACGCCCGGCATTTGCCCCATTTGCAAGTCGCCGCCCTGCGTGTGGACGGTGGGGCCTGCGCGAACAACCTGCTCATGCAACTGCAAGCCGACCTGATGGGCTTGCCCGTCATCCGTCCCCAAACCACCGAGACCACCGCCTTAGGCGCGGCGGTGTTGGCAGGGCTGCAACAAGGGGTGTTCAAACACGCGGGCGAACTGCGTGAACGCCTGGCCACCGAGCGGGTCTTTGAACCCCAATGGAGCCGCGACCAAGCGCAGGCCAAACTGGCCGAATGGGATGCAGCGGTTCAGCGCAGTTGAACCCTGTTGAGCCTGGCGCCCGCCAGCGATGGCCCCAGGCTCAAAGTTGGTCGATCTTGATGCCCTGCTGTCGGACCACTTTTTGCCAAGCGCTCAGGTCACTGCGGATGAATTTGTCCATGTAAGCCACGCCTGCGGGCGCGGCTTCCAACGCATCGTTTTTCAAGCGGGCCTGCACATCGGGCATGGCGGTCACTTTGACCAAGGCCTGGTTCAGGCGCTCCACCACATCGCTGGGGGTACCTTTGGGGGCCACCAAACCAAAATAGTTCAAGGCCGTCAAATCGGCCAAATTTTGCTCGGCCAGTCCCGGCACTTGGGGAAACATGGGGTGGCGCTGACCGGTGGTGACCGCCAAGGCTTTGATGCGCCCATCGCGAACCAAGGGGGCCAAGGCCGGAATGGTGCCGGTCAGCACATGGATTTGCCCGCCCACCATGTCCACCGTGGCCGGCGCGATGCCCCGATAAGGGATGTGCACAATCGACACCCCCTGCTGCGCCTTGAGTTGCTCCAGCACCAAGTGGTTGATGCCCCCTGCACCGGCCGAACCGTAATTGAGCTGACCCGGCCGGGTTTTGGCGTACGCCACCAATTCGGCCAAATTGTTGACCGGCAAGTCTTTGTGGCAAGCCCACATCAAGGGGCCCTGCGCCACCATGCCGATGTTGGTGAAACTGCTCATGGGGTCGTAGCCAGCCGTGGGCAAAACGGCCGGCACGGTGGTGTAAGGGGCGGCCACCAACAACAAGGTGTAGCCATCGGGCGGGCTTTGGGCCACAAATTGGGCGCCAATGGCCCCCGAAGCCCCAGTTTTGTTGTCCACCACGACCGAAACGTTGAGCAGCTCACCCAATTTTTGCGCCAACAAGCGCCCCATGGCATCGGTTCCGGCACCCGGTGCAAAAGGCACGATGATTTTGACGGGCTTTTCAGGGTAAAGGGCAGCGCGTGCGCCCGTCGCCACCCACACGGCGCCTGCCGCGCCTGACAGCAACACGCGGCGACGCGAAGGCCATAAGGCAGGTGGAAACTTTTCAGGACGGCTCAGAGGGGGTACAGGGTTCATTCATCACCTCGGCAAATGGCAGCATTTTGACGGCACCCCATGTCAAACGAATGACTTGGGTCGCCAGTCCCAGACAAACGGTCCATTTTCATTAAAAAACCGGGAACGGCTGGCAATTTGGAAAAAGGGCGGGCACACCACCACAAAAAAACCCCGCCATGTTGCCATGGCGGGGTTTTGTGCTTTTAACTCTCAGCTGGCTTGCGCCAGCGTCAAATTAGAAGGAGTGAGCAACGCCCAGGTCGAACGATGTGACTTTGGTGTTGCTCTTGCTGTTGTCAGCGTTGTAGCTGTTGTTCTTACGAGTCTGGCTGGCCACGTCTGTGTAAACGAATGTGCGCTTGCTCAGGTCGTACTTCACGCCCATACCAAACTTGTTGTCGTCTTGTTGACCAGCAGCACCGTTGCCGTTCCACACGCTGTAACCCACGCGCAGAGTGGCGGCGCCCATAGGCGCTGTAGCACCCACGGTCCAGTTCTTGATCTTGCCGCCAGCAGCAACTTGCTTGGTAGTGCCACCAGTGTTCACAGCAGAAGATGCAGCTGCGAAAGTGCCGCCCAAACGTTGCTCTTCAGCAGTGCCGCCTTTGATGGTGGCCGAAGAAGCGAACACCTTGGCAACGCCCAGATCGTAGTTACCGTAGACTTGCGTGATGGTGTCGTTGGCACGGTTGCGCTCGTTACCCACACCAACCACCAGAGGACCAGCAGCGTATGTCAGGTTGACAGACTGGGAAGTCTTGGAAGAACCAGCAGCAACTGCTGAAACTGCGTTTGTACCTTGCACGCCACCGGCGTCAGCAACAGCAGGAGCAGCAGCAACGGCAGCAGTTGCAACCTTACGTGGGGACATGGTCAACGACAATGTCAAGCCGTTGATGGTGGGAGCTGTGTAAAAGATACCTTGGTCGATACGGCCTTCGCCACCAGCGGCGTAGTCGGTCGCGAAACCAGCAGCGTACACGCTACCAGCCACGGTGGTCACGCCCCATGGGTCAGAGTTGCCGCCGTTAGCCAATTGCAGTGCTGTCAGGCCACGGCCCAACATCACGGTACCGAAACCGCCGCTCAAACCCACGCGTGTCTCGCCTTGGAACAGGGGACGTGCGCCAGCAGCCTCTGGTGTGCCAGTGGTTGGGTCAAAACGCATTTGTGCATTGGCCATGGCTTTCAAGCCGCCGCCCAGGTCTTCGGTCACGCCGAAAGCAACGCGGTTGTTGTTGCCAGAGCCAACGGACATCTTGGCTGTATCAGGCTTAACTTGGTTAACGTTTTTGATACCCACGTCCAAAACGCCAGAGATGGTCACGGTGGACTGAGCGAAAGCAGCGCCTGTGGCAGCGATAGCAGCCAGAGCAATCAGAGTTTTTTTCATTGCAAATTTCTCCAAAGATTAAAAAAGAGCTTCGTATCCACCAGGTGAAAAACACCCATCTGAACGCTTAGCCAACCTCCAAATTCGGAAGGTTGAGCTATTGCACCAGAGCAAGACCACTTTTCAAAGAACTTCCATGAATAAAAGGTCTTTTCGTTGCACGAATGCAACAAATCAGGTGCACCAGAGACTTTTCCCACCCTTCATTTCCATTTTTATCAATCAATTCAAGCATTTGGCGGATTTTCAGAAGGCATCGCTTGAATACAGCGCTGTGAGCTTCAGGGTGTTTGGGCTGGCGCGGCGCAAGAAACCCAGAAGACTCCATTAAAGTTCGGCACTCACCAAAGGTTTTGCATGTCCACCAACGCTTTCATCTTGGCAGCCGACAGCGCTTTGCGCACTTTGTTTGCCGAGCCGCGCGCCAGTCGGCCGACCCCGCAGGCCTCCAGGGCCGAGTTGGCGTTGACGGCGGACGAGCAACGTGAATCGGCCGCACTGATGCGCGTGAACCATGTGGGGGAGGTGTGCGCCCAAGCGCTCTACACAGGACAGGCGCTGGCGTGTCAAAACCCTGCATTGCGCGCGCAGTTGGCCCAAGCCAGCCGAGAAGAGACCGACCACTTGGCGTGGACGCAGCAACGCCTGAACGAACTGAAGGGCCGCCCCTCTTTGCTCAACCCGCTTTGGTATGCAGGGGCGTTTGCCATTGGTTATGCCGCAGGCAAGCTGGGCGGCGATCAGGTGAGCTTGGGGTTTGTGGTGGAAACCGAGCGCCAAGTCGAAGCGCACCTGCAAAGCCACATGGACTTGCTGCCTGCGGCAGACAACGCCTCTCGCGCCATCGTGGCCCAAATGAAAGCCGACGAAATCGCCCACGCCCAGATGGCCATGAAGGCAGGGGCTGTGGCGCTGCCAGACCCCGTCAAGTCCCTGATGCAGCTGGCCGCCAAGGTGATGACCACCGTGGCGCAGCGGATTTGAACGGCCAGCACTGGCCAGTTCTTAGCTGATCAAACCATCAACCCAATAAAGAAAGCGTTCGGCGCTCGAAGTTGTCCACGGTTTGCGCCAACATCGAAACATGGGCGTGCGCCGCACAGAGTGCCATGTGCAAAGTTGCTGGATGGTCGATGTACTCATGAACCATCAAATTGCGCAGTTTGCGAACGGCTAACCAGTCATCCGCGCTGCTCAGAAGTCCCAGTTTTTCTGCCCGGTCTAGGTTTTCGAGGGCAGCGCCCGCCCCCTCCTCCATGGCCTTGAGCCAAGCGGGCAAAAATTTATCGCCCAAGAGATCCTGCAGACGACCAAAACGCGCAACAAACGCATCAACACGCTCTGAAAAGTCAATGTCTTGCAAATGCGTGACCAACTCTTGCGGGTTGAAGGCTTGACGAAATAGCCTCGCATCTGTTTGCTGCAAATGCATCAATTCGGCTTTGGCAGTTCTGAGCAAACTGGCCAAACGCTCGCGGTCGCCCTTGGACAGTTTGTCTTTCAGTGGCGGCCTTGTTGAACTCATGTCAGCAACGCGCCTTCTGAAAGTGCGACGTCATCGATGGGCAAATGGTTTTGGTGCCCGCCCAATAAACGGACATCCACTTTACGGCCATCCAGCTGTCGTTGCAATTGAGCGGCCAGCAAAGAAGCTTCCCAAGCCGGGTTATCGACCTCACCTTGAACCTGCACATGCAAGTCGATGTCTCCGCCCTTGGCCGAGTCATCCAAGCGAGAGCCAAACAAACGCACTTGCGCTCGATCGCCCCAGCGCAGCGCAACGGCCTGCTGAATGATGGCTTTTGAGCGAAGTGAAATTCTCATGCTTTGAGGATAGCGGATTCAGTGCACTTCCACCAACTCAAAACTGGTGGTGATGTCGGCGCTCTTGCCCAGCATGATGCTGGCCGAACAATATTTGTCATGGCTCATGGCAATGGCCCGCTCCACCGCGCTGGCGGGCACGCCTTTGGCGGTGACGGTGAAGTGCATGTTGATCTTGGTGAAAACTTTGGGGTCCACCTCGGCGCGTTCGCTGCTGAGCTTGACGCTGCAGCCCCGCACGTCGTGCCGGCCCCTCTTTAATATGAGCACCACGTCGTAGGCGGTGCAGCCGCCTGTACCGGCCAAGAGCATTTCCATGGGGCGTGGCGCCAAGTTTTGGCCGCCGTTTTCAGGTTTCGCGGCGTCTGGTGCCCCATCCATGACGACCATGTGCCCAGAACCGGTCTCGGCCACAAAGCCCATGCCTGAGCGGGTACCGGCCGCGCCGGTCCAAGAAACTGTGCATTCCATGTCGTGGTTCCTAGAATTTGTCCGTGTTGACTGTGTTTTTCAGGGCCGCTCAGCTTTGCAGCGCTTTCCACATCTCCATGTCGCGCTCGGCGGTCCAGATGCGGGGGTTTTTGATGCCACTGGCTTCGTCATACGCGCGCGTCACGTCAAACGGCAGGCAGTGCTCATAAATGAACACATGGCCAAACACCGGGTCCATGCTCTTGCGGGTGTGGGCCATGGCCGCTTTCAGGTCCATCTTGCCTGCTACGGCTTCCTTGCCGGCCTTGTAGAGAGTCTCGACCCAGCGCTTGGTGTAGTCGAGCGCCTTGTTGACATTGGCGTTGCCCTTCATGGCCTCGCCGCGGCCGGGCACGATGAACTCGGCTTTCAGGGCGCGCAGGGCTTCCAGGGTGGCCGGCCACTCTTCGAGTTGGGCGTCGCCCGTGTACACCCCGGCTTCGTACTCGACCAGATCGCCCGAGAACAGCACTTTTTCTTCCTCGACCCAGGCGATGGTGTCGCCACGGGTGTGGCCGGGGCCTGGGTGCCAAATTTGCACCACCACGCCGCCCAAGTTGATGCTGAGCTTGCCGGGCACTTCGCCTTGTGTGGGCTTGCCGCCGCCCACCACCATGGTCGGCCAGGTCAGGCCCGGGATGCTGTCGGCACCCCGGAACAGGCGCGGGAAGCGCTCCATCTCGCTTTGCATGTCTTGCGCGCCGCGCTCTTGGATCAGGTCCAACGTGCCTTCGCTGGCGATGATCTCGGTCGCGCCTTCGGCGGCGTAGGCGTAAGCGCCCAGCACACGCACCGCGTGGTAGTGGGTCAGCAACACATATTTGATGGGCAGGTCACTGACGGTACGGATCTTCTTGATCAGGTCTTGCGCCATGGCAGGGGTGGCTGTGGCGTCGCTGACCATGATGAAACGGTCACCGATGATCACGCCCGAATTGGGGTCGCCCTCGGCGGTGTAGGCCCAGCAGTGCTGGCTCAGTTGCTCGAATGTGATCTTCTTTTCGGTCAAATCGGCTTGGCTGGCAAATGCCTTGGTTGGGGCCTTGGTTGGGGCCTTGGCAGGGGCTTTGGTGGGGGCGGTGGACATGGCAGTTTCTCCGGTCAATGAATGGGATCGATTTTACTTAAACGAAATGCGTTACGCATTGGTAAATTTGAAAGGTGGATGCTGTGGCACAACTCTGCACTGTGTGAGGCCCCCTCAGTGACCGATTGTCTGCTCTGCCTTGGCCCACATTCGCGAGCAGGGGCTCGCTCCTACTCAAATACCGCCTGAGCTGGCTTTCTTGGGGAAAACCCGCTCTGTGTGGGAGGCCGCCCCTGCGGCCGAATGTCTGCTCAGCCTGGGCCCACATTCGCGAGCAGGGGCTCGCTCCTACAGGGATGCCGCATCAGCTGGATTTCTTGGGGAAGACCCGCTCTTCGTGGGAGGCCGCCCCTGCGGCCGAATGTCTGCTCAGCCTTGGCCCACATTCGCGAGCAGGGGCTCGCTCCTACAGGGATGCCGCATCAGCTGGCTTTCAAAGGGAAGGCCCGCTCTTTGTGGGAGGCCGCCCCTGCGGCCGAATGTCTGCTCAGCCTGGGCCCACTTTCGCGAGCAGGGGCTCGCTCCTACGGGATACGGCATTCGCTCGGGTTTTGTGGGCATCCCACTCAACCCAGGCCCTTTTCCAGCATGCCAATCACCTCGTCGGCAAAAGCCGCGTAGCTGATCGGACCGCCCGGGCGCAGCCAGGTGAAGGTCCAGTTGATCATGCCCAGCAGCATCATGGTCAGCGCGGTCTGGTTGGTGGGGGTCAGGCGCTCGGGATAGGCCCGCTTCATGAATCGGGTCATGGCCGCGACGATGTCACGCTGGCGGTTCAGGATCAGCTCGCGCGGCGACACACCCGCGTGGGGCAAGGAGGCATCGGCGGCATCGCTCAAAAACTGTGTGTCGTTGAGCAGCGCCGCGTGGCGTGTGGCCGAGGTTTCGTACTCTTGCAAAAACGCCCGCACCAGCTCATGCAGGGTGGCGCGTTCGTTCAGGTCTTTGCGCTGGGCCGTTGCTTCGGTTTGCGCGATCACCGCCAGCAAGCGCTGGGTGTGGCGGTCCAGCAGGTCGAACAAAATGGCTTCTTTGCTCTCGTAGTAGTGGTACAGCCGCGCCTTGGAGGTGCCGCAGGCTGCCGCAATTTCGTTCATGCTCGCCGCTGGGTAGCTGCGCTGGGCAAAGCATTGCGCCGCGATGTCGAGGATCGCGTCGCGCTTGATGTCGTGGGTGGCTGATTTGGGTCGGGCCATGGTGTGCGAAGGGCGGCCTCAAACCGGCCACACCACCCCGTTGTCGTTCAAGATAGCGTCGAGCGGCTCGTCGTGGGCTTCGGGCTCCAGATCGTCCACAAAGCCTTGGGTAAAGCCCAAGCCCACGGTGAATGGCTTGGGCTGCAAGGTGGCCAGGGTGCGGTCGTAAAAGCCGCCGCCGTAGCCCAGCCGGTAGCCGCCTGTGCCGTAGCCCACGCAGGGCACAAACAGCAAGGTGGGCACAATGACTTCGGTGTCTTTGGGTTTGGGGATGCCGTAGGCGTCTTCCTCCATCGCACAACCGGGGTACCAGGTGTGGAAAGTCAGGGTTTTGTGGAGCTTGTTGACCACGGGCAAGCCAATTTGGCGGCGCTGGGGTGCACCATGCAGCTCCCCGTCCTCTTTCCAGCGGTGCAACACGGGCAAAGGGTCAAACTCGCCCTTGATGGGCCAATAAGCGCCGATCACCGTGTCCGGGCGGTCAAACAGCCAGATGCGCAGGATGCGCTGCAAGGCTTCGGCCCGCTCCAAACGGTCTGGCAGGTTCAACCTTTCTGCCACCAAGGCTTTTCGCAAGGCTCTTTTAACGTCAGCTTTGTCCATAATCGACCCATGAAATTCCATCCGATTCTGACACTGCTTTGTGCCATCGCCACGACAGGCTTGTGCAGCCCTTTGGCAAACGCCCAAGTTCCAGCCCCCAACAAGGGGGATGAGGTCATCCTGGACATGAGCCAGGCCTTCAAAAAGAACGACAAAACCCGCCTGTCTGCCCTGCTGCCCAAGTCCAGGGGCCATGTGCTGGAGCCCTTGGCGGCCTATTGGGAAATGCGCGCGCGGCTGGACACGGCCCCTGAATCGGAGATCCGCAGCTTTTTGAACAGCTACGCGGGCAGCTACTACGAAGACCGCTTGCGCAACGATTGGCTGCTGCAAATGGGCAAGCGCCGGGATTGGACAGGCTTCACCGCCGAATACCCCCGCTACCGCATGCGCGACGACCGTGAATTGCGCTGTTACGCCCTGGCCACCGAGGCCATGAACAGCAAAGCCGACGTGGCCGATGAAACCAAACGCCTGTGGTACAGCCTGCGCGAGGCCGACGACGGCTGCACCTACGTGGCCGACCACTTGCACTCGGGCAAACAAATCAACGGGCTGGACCTGTGGCGCAAGGCGCGCATCGCCATGGACGCCAACCGCCCTCGCGCGGCGCAAGCGGCGGTCGACATCGAAGCCCCCCGCTTGTCAGAGCAGGTGGCCCTCATCCACGCCGACCCGGGCAAATACCTGGACAAACGCATCCTGGCCATCACCAAGAGCCGCAAAGAGCTGGCGGTGTTGGCCCTGATCCGTTTGGCGGCCAAGGACCCGGACGAAGCGGCCGATTTGCTCAGTCGCCGCTGGTCCGTTCAGCTCAGCCCCGAAGAGCGCAACTGGACATGGGCTGTGATTGGCAAACAAGCCGCCTGGAAACTGCAGGACAACGCCGCCAGTCACTTTGCCAAGGTGCAAAAAGACAGTGACCTGAACGATGACCTGCTGAGCTGGAAGGTGCGCGCTGCGCTGCGCCAAGGCCAATGGCGACAGGTGTTGAGCGCCACCCAGGCCATGAGCCCAGAATCCCAAAAAGACCCCGCCTGGGTGTATTGGCGCGCCCGCGCCTTGACGGCCACGGCGCAAGACACGGCGCAAAAGCAAGAGGCGCAGGCTTTGCTGCGCAGCATCGCCAGCGTGAAGGGTTTTTACGAGCAACTGGCACTGGAGGATTTGGGCCAGCCCATCACCGTGCCCGAGCGCCCCATGGCTTTGACCCCGCAGGAGAAAGCGGCGGCCCTGGCCAACCCCGGACTGCAGCGGGCCCTTTATGCGATCCAGATCGGCCTGCGCCCCGAAGGCAACCGCGAGTGGAACTACAGCACCAATTTGCACACCCCAGGGGGCATGAACGACCGCGATCTGCTGGCCGCCGCCGACTTGGCCTGCCAGCGCCAGGTGTGGGACCGCTGCATCAACACCAGTGACCGGACCAAAGAGGCGATCGACTTTGACCAGCGCTTCCCGATGCCGCTGCGCGACATCGTGGTGCGCCGCGCGGGCGAGATCAAACTCGACCCGGCTTATGTGTACGGCCTGATCCGGCAGGAAAGCCGCTTCATCATGGACGCGCGCTCTCACGTGGGTGCATCCGGCCTGATGCAGGTCATGCCCGCCACCGCCAAATGGACCGCCAAAAAAATCGGCTTGACCAGCTTCACGCCGGAGCAGATCACCGACCGGGAAGTGAACGTGGCCATTGGCACGGGTTATCTGAAACTGGTGTTGGACGACTTTGAAGGCTCCATGCCCATGGCGACTGCCGCCTACAACGCGGGCCCCAGCCGTCCGCGCAACTGGCGCAACGGCCCGGTGCTCGAAGCCGCCATTTGGGCCGAGAACATCCCGTTCCAGGAAACGCGTGACTACGTGAAAAAAGTGCTGTCGAACACGACCAACTACGCGGCCATCCTGACGCGCCAGCCGCAATCGCTCAAAGCCCGGCTGGGGATGATTGGGCCGCGCAACTCGCCCTTGAGCGAAGTGAGCAAAGATTTGCCCTGAGGCCTGCAGATCAGGGCCAACCTGCCTTCGCGAGCAGGGGCTCGCTCCCACACACATACCGCTTCAGCGCTCTTCGGGCCTTCGCGAGCAGGGGCTCGCTCCCACACACATACCGCTTCAGCGCGCTTGGGGCCTTCGCGAGCGGGGGCTCGCTCCTACAGGCATGCCGCATCAGGGGGGTTCGGTGGGGAAGGCCTGCTCTTTGTGGGAGGCCGCCCCTGCGGCCGAATGGGGACTCAGGCCTGGGGCTCTGGCCCCAACAACGCATCCAAGTTGGCGTTGATTTTTTCGACGATCTTGCCGCTGTAGGCGCCCAACAAAAACCCCAGCTGGATCTGCAGGTCAAAACGGGTGTCGGTCACGGTCAGTTCGCCGCTCACGCCGCTGCGCTCAAAGCGCATGCGGTCCGCCGACTCACCGGGCGCTGAGGTGCAGCTCATGCCCCATTCTTGTTCCGCTTGTTCGCGCCAGCGCTGCGCAACCAGGCGTGCGCCAGCCATGCCCAAGGTGTGTTCGCGTTCGATTTTCAATTTGGGCATGTCGCCACCTCCACCAAACAGTCGTAAAACACGGGCGCTCGGCCCAAATCGGTCAGGTGCTGGCTGGTCAGTTCGTTCACGTTGGTGCCGTTCAGGCCCAGCTTGCGCCACCAGATGCCCAGGCCATGGACCACGCCTTGGCGCGCCCGCTGGTTCAGCCGCGCTTTGCAGTGGTACGTGCCACGGTCGTTGAACACACGCACCACCGCGCCGTCAGAAATGCCCCGCTGGGCCGCATCCTCGGGGTGCATCTCCAGCACGGGCTCGGCCTCGATGTCGCGCAGGCTTTGCACGTTGACGAAGGTCGAATTGAGGAAGTTGCGCGCAGGCGGCGAGATCATGGCCAGCGGGTAGCGCCCCCCGGGCGTGGCCAGCTCGTAGTTGGGCAGGTGGTCGGGCAGACCGTCCAGACCCTGATCGGCCAAGCGTTGGCTGAAAAATTCACAGCGCCCCGAAGGCGTTGGAAAGTCGCCCTGCGCAAACGGCGCATCGGGCACGGGCAGCGAAGCAAAGCCGTGGGCCAGCAGCTGCTCAAAATCCTGCGCATCACCGATGGCGCTGCGGCACAGGCTTTCGTCGCTTTCGGCAAAACACGGGTTGTCAAAGCCCATGCGCTGGGCCAGCGCCCGGAAGATGTCGGTGTTGGTGCGCGCACCGCCCACGGGCGCAATCGCGGGACGGTTGAGCAGCACATCGGTGTGGCCGTAGCTGGTGTGGATGTCCCAATGCTCGAGCTGCGTGGTGGCAGGCAAGATGAAGTCGGCGTAGTCGGCCGTGTCGGTTTGGAAATGCTCCAACACCACGGTGAACAGGTCTTCACGGCCAAAGCCCTGCACCACCCGGCCCGACTCGGGGGCCACGGCCACCGGGTTGCTGTTGTAGACGATCAAGGCTTCAATTTGCGGGCCAAACGTGGGCGATGACGGACGCAACAAGTCGTCGCCAATGGTGGTCATGTTGAGGGTGCGGGGGCGGCGCTCGCCCAGCAAATCAGGCCGCTGCAAAGCCGCCCGCCGCACGGGAAAATGCCCCGAGCTGCTGAGCAACACCCCGCCGGCCCGGTGTCGCCATGCGCCGGTCAGTGCAGGCAGGCAAGCGATGGCCCGCACCGCATTGCCGCCGCCGCGCACACGCTGCATGCCGTAATTCAGCCGAATGGCTGCGGGCTGGGTGGTGCCCCAGTCGCGAGCCAATTGCCGGATTTGCGCCACCGGAATGCCGCACACCTCGGCCGCTCGCTCAGGAGACCATTGCAAGGCACGCGCTTTCAAAGCGTCCCAGCCCAAGGTGTAGCGGTCAATGTAGTCGGGGTCGAGCCAGCCGTGCACGATCAGCTCGTGCATGACCGCCAGCGCCAGCGCGGCGTCGGTGCCTGGGCGCAGGGCGATGTGTTCGTGGCATTTTTCGGCCGTCTCGCTGCGACGGGGGTCGATGCACACCAGTTTGGCCCCCTGGCGCTTGGCCTCCTGGGCGATGCGCCAAAAGTGCAGGTTGCTGCCAATCGAGTTGCTGCCCCAAATGACGATCAGTTTGGATTCGGCGAAAAACTCGACCTTCATGCCCACCTTGTTGCCCAAGGTCTGTGTCAGGGCTTCGGCCCCAGCAGAAGCGCAAATCGTGCGGTCCAACAGCGATGCGCCGAGCTGGTGGAAAAACCGCGCGGCGATCGACTCGCTTTGCACCAGGCCCATGGTGCCCGCGTAGCTGTAAGGCAAGATGGCCTGCGGATCGCGTGCGGCAATGGTTGTGAGCCGAGCGGCGATGGCGTCCAAGGCTTCATCCCAGCCCACAGGCTCAAACTGGCCAGCGCCTTTGGGCCCCACTCGGCGCAAGGGCACAAGCAAGCGCTCAGGGTGGTAAGTGCGCTCGGCGTAACGCGAGACTTTGGTGCACAACACGCCATCGGTCGGCGCGTGCGCAGGGTTGCCCTGCACTTTGGTGGCGCGGCCGTTTTCAACGGTCGTGAGCAAGGCACAGGTGTCGGGGCAATCGTGCGGGCAGGCACCACGCACCACAGTGGCAGAGGTATCGTTCATGGGTCGGTGGCGAGCAACAGGTCAAAAGCCGATTGTCGCGCAGCCCGGCCATCTGTGGTCAGACCCTGGTTTCAGGGGCTGCCCAGGTACCCCATGCGCGCACCAGCTCTGCGCACATTCGCGAGCAGGGGCTCGCTCCCACAGGGATGCCCATCCACAGCACAGGGGTGGGCTTGTGGCTTGTGGCTTGTGGCTTGTGGCTTGTGGCTTGTGGCTTTGGCTTTGGCTTTGGCTTTGGCTTTGGTTTTGGTTTTGGTTTTGGTTTTGGTTTTGGTTTTAGTTTTGGTTTTAGCTTTAGGTTTTGGGCTTTTGTGGGAGGCTGCCCCTGCAGCCGAATGCGGGCACCTGCGGCGCGCTTCAATCAGGTACTGCGGCGCCTGGTCAACGCGGCTGCACCCGCTGACCCGCGACGCACTGCCCCACCGCCTGATCGCCGCGCTGCCAGCAGGGGCTGGCTGCGCGGTCGTCGCGCTCAGGCACACCATCCATGCGGATTTGGGCCACAAGGGTGTCGAACCCGCGCACGCCCTGCTTGTCCAGATCCAAGCGCAGCACCCAGCCCCGGCGCTGGTTGGCGTTGTCGGTTTCTTTCATGACAAAGTTGCCAACGCTGTAGATCACGGGCTTGCCCTCGATGTGCTCGATGTCTTGCGTCACATGGGGGTGCCCACCGATCACCGCGTCGGCACCCGCCTCGACCATCAAGCGGGCGAGTTGCCGCTGGCGGACATTGGCCACCAATTCGTTTTCCCAGCCCCAATGCATGATGGGGATGACCAGGTCTGCGCGGTGCACTTGGCGCGCCTTGCGGATGTCGTCCACCACCTGCTCGTCCTCGCTCCAGGCAACGCCTGGGGCGTTGTGGTCGGCTTCAAAGCTGCGGGGCATGAACTCGTTGTAGCTCAAAAAGGCGATGCGAAGGCCTTGTCGCTCCACGATCCACGGGGTGTGTGCTTCACGCAGGTTCATGCCGCCCCCCATTTGGGCCAGGCCTGCATGGCGCAACAAGCCCAGCATTTGGGCAAAAGCCTCCCGGCCAAAATCACCCGAATGGTTGTTGGCCAGCGCGACCGCATCGAAATGGGTCTTGAGCACAGGCAAAACGCGGGGGTGGGCCCGGAATGTGAAATTCTTGTCGCCCGAGCTGCCCACCGTGGCCACCACGCATTCCAGGTTGGCGATGCGGATGTCGGCAGCTGCAAACACCGCAGCAAACTCGGCAAAGGGGTCTGCACCACGGGCGATCAAGGCGCCCGGCGCATCGTCCAGCAAGGTGTCGCCTGCAAACACCAAGCGAATGGGCTTGTCCGACAGGGGGGCGGTTTCGGCCAGGGCCGGTGCCGCACCCCAAAGGGAGGCCCAGCAGGCCAACACCACCAGCCAGGGGGTGATGCAGGTGCTGGCCGAGGCTGGGAGTTTGGGAGCCTGTGTCATGGTGCCCAACCCTCCAAACGGCAGCTGTAGATCAATTCCCGCTCCAGGGGACCGCCGTAGACGTGGTTTTGCCCGGTGATCGGCACGGGCGTCTTGGACGCGGGGAACGGCGGCAAATATTTCACCTGGTGCACCAACAGCGGCTGGGTGGGCGTGTCCAGATAGCTGTAAATCACAATCCGATCGATCTTTTGGGCCGTGCCCACCACGATCGGTTTGAACCCAAATCGCCCGCCAATGTCCACCGAAGGCACCGGGTAAGGGTCCAGCACCGGGCGGGCCACCACGGTCTGCGTGGCCCCGGCATAAGTGACTTGGCAAGTGAGTTGGGGCTGGGCCTGAGCCTGCGCCGCGTTCCCCACCGCGAACATCAGGGCCAAGCCCCAAGCCCAAGGCAGAGGTTTTGGAAGAATTTTTTTCAACATCGAACCCTGATTTTGCACGCAGCCCAAGGCACCCAGGTGACAGCCCGAACCCAGCCGCTGTGTGGGGCGATTGGCAAAGGAAGGCAAGTCCCGCTAGACTGTCTTCATGAAAATCATCGATTCCATCCTCACCGACGCGGCCAGCATCGCGGCCATTCGCAAAGACATCCATGCCCACCCCGAGTTGTGCTTTCAAGAAGTGCGCACCGCCGATGTGGTGGCCCAGCAGCTGACCGACTGGGGCATCCCCATCCACCGCGGCATGGGCACAACGGGGGTGGTGGGCATCGTGCACGGGCGCGACGGCGGCGCTTGCGGGCGCGGCATTGGCCTGCGCGCTGACATCGATGCCCTGCCCATGCAGGAATTCAACACCTTTGCCCACGCCAGCCAACACCAAAGCAAGATGCACGCCTGCGGCCACGACGGCCACACGGCCATGCTGCTGGCTGCGGCCAAACACTTGGCCAAGCACCGTGACTTTGACGGCACGGTGTATCTGATCTTTCAGCCGGCCGAAGAAGGCGGCGGCGGCGCCCGCGAAATGATCAAGGACGGCTTGTTTGACAAGTTCCCGATGCAAGCCGTGTTCGGCATGCACAACTGGCCGGGCGCAGCGGTGGGCACTTTTGCCGTGAGCGCGGGCCCCGTGATGGCGTCGAGCAACGAGTTCAAGATCACCATCCGCGGCAAGGGCAGCCACGCTGCACTGCCGCACAACGGCATCGATCCGGTGCCGATTGCTTGCCAGATGGTGCAAGGTTTCCAGACCATCATCACCCGCAACAAAAAACCGGTGGACGCAGGCGTGATCTCGGTCACCATGATCCATGCGGGTGAAGCCACCAACGTGGTACCCGATTCCTGCGAATTGCAAGGCACGGTGCGCACCTTCAGCATCGAGGTGCTGGATTTGATCGAAAAACGCATGCAGCAAGTGGCCGAGTCGATCTGTACGGCTTTTGACGCGCAATGCGAATTTGAGTTCCACCGCAACTACCCGCCGACCATCAACAGCGCCGCCGAAGCCGAATTTGCACGCCAAGTGATGGGCGGCATCGTCGGTGCTGAGCAGGTGATGCAGCAAGAGCCCACCATGGGCGCAGAAGACTTCTCGTACATGCTGCAAGCCAAGCCCGGGGCTTATGTGTTCATCAGCAACGGCGACGGCGCCCACCGCGAAATGGGGCACGGCGGCGGCCCTTGCACCTTGCACAACCCGAGCTACGACTTCAACGACGACCTGATCCCGCTGGGCGGCACCTACTGGGTTGAATTGGCCACGCAGTGGCTGGCCCACCCCACACAAACCGCCTGACAGGACCCGCCCATGACCGACATCCAAACTGGCTTTTCCAAAAGCTACGCCCAAGCCCGCGAGAAATTTTTGAACGCCGCAAAAGCTGCAGGCCTCGCGGTGGATTCGAACATCCACCCTTTGAAGGGCCGTGACGGCGAAGAGCTGGCCATGGACGTGGTGCTGGACGGCGCGCCCGATGCCAAGCAACTGCTGATCATCAGCAGCGCCTGCCACGGGGTGGAAGGCTACTGCGGGTCAGGCGTGCAAATCCACGCCCTGCAAAACACCGCCTGGCGCGATGCCGCCAAGGCCAAAGGCGTGGCGGTGCTCTACATCCACGCGCTCAACCCGCACGGCTTTTCGCATGTGCGCCGCGTGACGCACGAGAACGTGGACATCAACCGCAACTTTCAGGATTTCTCCAAACCCCTGCCCGAGAACGCGCCCTACAAAGAAGTGCAGCCGCTCTTGTTGCCAGAGGTCTGGCCACCCGACAACGCCAATTTGACCGCCGTGCAACAGTACATCGCCGAGCGCGGCATGGACGCGTTGCAGGCGGCCGTCTCGAAGGGCCAGCACGACTTTCCGGAGGGTCTGTTCTTCGGGGGCAAAGCCCCCACCTGGAGCAACCTGACGCTGCGTCAAGTGCTTCAAAAATACGGCCAAAAATGCCAAAAGCTGGCGTGGATTGACCTGCACACAGGCCTGGGACCCAATGGCGTGGGTGAGCGGATTTTTGCCTGCGCCGACGACGCCGCAGCCTTTGCGCGGGCCAAAACCTGGTGGGGCCAGGGCATCACGTCCATTTATGACGGTTCATCCTCCTCGGCCTTCCTCACCGGCTTGATGTGGATGTCGGCTTACCAAGAGTGCGCGCAAGCCGAGTACACCGGTATTGCCATGGAATACGGCACGCAGCCGCAATTGCAGGTCATGAACGCCCTGCGCGGCGACCATTGGCTGCACTTGCACCCCGAAGCGCCTGAACCCCTGCGGCAAAAAATCAAGCAAGACCTGATGGACGCTTTCTACACCGACACAGACGCCTGGCGCACCCAGATCGTGGACCAGGCCATGGACGCGATGCACCAGGCCGTCACGGGGCTGAGCACCTGAATGGCCGCCCCTCGCGTTCTGGTTTTGGGTGGCAGCGGCTTTGTCGGTCGCCACGTCTGCGAACAACTCGCCCGCCTGGGCTGGCAAATCACCGTGCCGACCCGCCGTGCCGTGAATGCGGCCAGCGTGCAAAGCTTGCCCGGGCTGACGGTGATCGAGGCCCAGATTCACCAAGCAGCCGATTTGGCGCGCTTGATGCCCGGCCATGATGCGGTGGTCAATCTGGTGGCCGTGCTGCATGGCGATGAAGAGCGCTTCGAGCAGGTGCATGTGGACTTGCCCGGAAAAATCGCCAGCGCCATGAAAAAAGCGGGTGTGCAGCGCTTGGTGCACATCAGTGCCTTGGGCGCTGATCCGCAAGGCCCTTCGATGTACCAGCGCAGCAAGGCGCGGGGCGAGACGGTTTTGCACAACGCGGGGCTGCAGCTGACGGTCTTGCGCCCCAGCGTGATCTTTGGCGCCGAAGACAAATTCCTCAACCTGTTTGCCGACCTCCAAGCCGTGGCGCCCTTCATGCCACTCGCGGGCAGTGGCACGCGCTTTGCCCCGGTCTGGGTGGGCGATGTGGCGCGCGCCGTGGTCGTTTGCCTGCAAAAGCAGGACACCGTGGGGCAAACCTACGAACTCTGCGGCCCAGACGTGATGACCTTGGGCGAATTGGTGCAGCGCGCGGGTCAGTGGGCGGGTGTGAACAAGGGCCGAGGCCGCCCCGTCATGGGATTGCCGATGTGGGTGGGCTGGCTTCAAGCTGCGGCCATGGAGTTGGCCCCGGGTGAGCCCCTCATGAGCCGGGACAACCTGGCCTCGATGAAAGTGGACAACATCGCCACGGGCCAATATGCAGGCTTGTCCGCGCTGGGCATCACTGCGGCATCTGCCGCGGGTGTGGCGCCCAGCTACCTCGGTCACCGCGGCCCACGCAGCAAGTTGAACCGCTGGCGTGCGGGTGCGGGGCGCTGATTCCACTTGCAAGGGCTTGGGGTGGATGTGCGAGGGGAAGCGGCGTGCCCCTTTCCTGGCCTTTGACCGTTAACATGCAGGGTCTGATTTCCGGGAGAAACCCATGATCCAGCTCTACATTGCCAACAAGAACTATTCGTCCTGGTCCATGCGCCCTTGGGTGCTGCTGCGCCAGGCGGGCATTGACTTTGAAGAGGTCTTTGTACGCTTTGACAGCTTCGCGCCCGACTCCAACTTCAAGACCAGCCTCCAGGCCGTGAACCCTGTGGGCAAAGTGCCTGTGCTGGTGCACGATGGCCTGGCCGTGTGGGACACCTTGGCCATTGCCGAGTACGTGGCCGAGCAGTTCCCCGACAAACAGCTCTGGCCGCAAGACCGCGCCGCCCGTGCACGCGCGCGCAGCGTCTGCGCCGAAATGCACAGCGGCTTTGGGGGCCTGCGCAGCGCCTGCCCCATGAACATCGAGGCGCACTTGCCCGAAATCGGCGCTTTGGCGCTGCGCGACAAACCTGCTGTGCGCGCCGATCTGGCGCGCATCTGCAGCCTGTGGAGCGGGTTGCTGCAGGAACACGGCGGCCCCATGCTGTTTGGCCACTTCACCGTGGCCGATGCCTACTTTGCCCCGGTGGTCATGCGCCTGAAGACTTACGCGCTGCCTGTGCCACCCGATGTGGCCGCCTACATGGCGCGCGTGTGCGCCCTGCCCGGCGTGAAGGCCTGGATCGACGGCGCTTTGGCCGAGCAGGACTTCATTGACTTTGAAGAGCCTTTCCGGCTTTCTCGCTGAGCAAAGCGCTGGACATGAACGTGTTTGTCGTCGGCGGTGCGGTGCGCGATGCCTTGATGGGCCTGCCCGTCAACGACCGCGACTGGGTGGTGGTGGGCAGCACGCCTGAAGCCATGACCGCGCAGGGCTATGTGCCCGTGGGCAAGGACTTTCCAGTGTTTTTGCACCCCCAAACCCGCGAGGAATACGCCCTGGCCCGAACCGAGCGCAAAACAGCGCGGGGCTACAAAGGCTTTGCGGTGCAGGCTGCGCCCAACGTCACGCTCGAAGCTGACCTGGCCCGCCGTGACCTGACGCTGAACGCCATGGCCGTGCCACAGGCTTTGGCGCACCAGCCGCCCCACACATGGGCAGGCCACATCGTGGACCCCCATGGCGGCCAGCGCGACTTGCAGGCCAAGGTGCTGCGGCATGTGACGGGGGCCTTTGCCGAAGACCCCGTGCGCATCTTGCGGCTGACGCGTTTTGCGGCACGCTTTGCCGACTTCTCTGTCGCCGACGAAACCATGGCGCTGATGCGCCAGATGGTGGCGGACGGCGAGGTGGACCACCTGGTGCCCGAACGCGTGTGGCAGGAGCTGGCCAAAGGCCTGATGGCGGCCCAACCCTCGCGCATGTTCGAGGTGCTGCGCGCATGCGGCGCGCTCAAAATCCTGCTGCCCGAGTTGGACCGCCTCTGGGGCGTGCCCCAGCGGGCCGAATACCACCCCGAAGTGGACACAGGGGCTCACATGATGCTGGTGATGGACATGGCTGAGCGGCTGAACATGCCGCTGCCCGTGCGCGTGGCTTGCCTGATGCATGACCTGGGCAAAAGCACCACGCCCGCCGATGTGCTGCCCCGCCACATCGGTCACGAAGGCCGCAGCGTCAAGCTTTTGCAGAAAGTCTGCGCGCGCCTGCGCGTGCCGAGCGACTGCAAGGACCTGGCCGAGGTGGTGGCGCGTGAGCATGGCAACATCCACCGCAGTGGCGACTTGAATGCCGAAGCCCTGATGCGCTTGCTCGAGCGCTGCGACGCCATTCGGCAACCCGAACGTTTTGCGCGGGTGCTGCAAGCCTGCGAGTGCGATGCGCGAGGGCGACTGGGCTTGGAAGATGCGGCTTACCCCCAAGCCGCACGCTTGTTGAAAGCCCAACAGGCCGCGCTGTCCGTCGAAACGGGGCCGATTGCCCAGGCCGCGGCAACGCAGGGCCTCCAAGGCCCTCAAATTGGCGCGCAGATCACCCAAGCACGAATTCGAGCCATCGCGCAGGCGTCGCTATAACCGGGTCCTTGTGGGAGCAGGTCCTTGTGGGAGCAGGTCCTTGTGGGAGCAGGTCCTTGTGGGAGCAGGTCCTTGTGGGAGCAGGTCCTTGTGGGAGCAGGTCCTTGTGGGAGCAGGTCCTTGTGGGAGCAGGTCCTTGTGGAAGCGGGTCCTTGTGGAAGCAGGTCCTTGTGGGAGCGAGCCCCTGCTCGCGAACGTGCGTGTTGGCCATGCCTGCATTCGGCCGCTGGGGCAGCCGCCCACCAAGACAGGCAACCCTTACGCGTGAAGGCCTGAACAGTCAACACCCCTTCGAGAGCAAGGGCTCGCCCGTGCAAAGCAAAACCTCCATGGGTGCAGACGCCGATCTGCACATCCGCCTCAAAGGTGAGAACGTGTCCAGTCAGCGATGTCTTGTGCCGTGCGCAAAGCGCCCGCCTGACGGGCGACTTCTTTGCCGCCGACAAACAGCGCCAAAGTGGGGATGCTGCGGATGTTGAAACGGGCGGCGATGGCCTGCGCTTCTTCGGTGTTGAGTTTGGCCACCCGCACTTGGGGCTCCAAAAGGCCAGCGGCCTGCTCATAAGCCGGGGCCATCATCCGACAAGGACCGCACCAAGGGGCCCAGAAGTCGACCAGCACCGGCAGATGGCTGCGGCCGATGTGTTTGTCAAAGCTGCCAGCGTCCAGCGCCAGCGGATGGCCGTCAAAAAGCGGTTGGTGGCACTGTCCGCAATCGGGTGCGTTGTGCCTATCGGCCACACGCACCCGGTTGGTGGTGTGGCAATGCGGACAAACAATGTGCAAGGCGTTGGTTGTATCGGTCATGGCATCCCTTGTGGTTCAAAAGCACTTGGGGGCCTTGCTGCGCGATTCAAGGGCCTTGCGCGTTGACTCAGATCAACGCGAGGAACCAGACAAGATCAACGTGCTGGGGGGCGGCGAGGCGCCATGGGTGCACGGCCAGCCAGGTGACGGAAGCTGATGCGGCCTTTGCTCAAGTCGTAAGGCGAGAGCTCCAGGGTCACACGGTCACCCGCCAAAATGCGGATGTGGTTCTTGCGCATCTTGCCTGCGGAATAGGCGATCAATTGGTGGCCGTTGTCCAGCGTCACGCGAAAACGGGTGTCGGGCAACACCTCGTTGACCACGCCCATCAGTTCAATCAGTTCTTCTTTAGCCATTTAAAACGTCTTTCTCAAAGCAGGATCGGTTTCGTCGTCTGGCGCTCCACCCACAACATCCCTTCATCGAGGGCGTATTGGCTGGCGGCTGCCGGTGTGGCGAATTCGGGCACAAAGCGCATCACGCGGTCGGTGCTGGCGCTGCCACGGCCACTGGCCACGGACACTTGGGCGCCAAATGCGCCATTGGGCAAAGCCCTAGAGCACGGTTGAATTCGGAATTTTCCCATGGAGATGGGTTGGTGTGAACAGTAAAAGGTAGTCATGTATTTTAACGAAGGGGGTCGGGCCGCTTTTTTCGGCCCTCTTGGGGGCTGTGCAGCGGCACGGGTCTTGGCATGTCCTGCTGCCAAAAAAGCGCCTCCATACGCAGACCGCAAGGCCTGCCCAACAACAGCACCGTGCAGAGGTGTGTCAAAAAGGAAGCAAAAAAATCGTCTGGGCCCAGCTCTTCAAAAGCATGGCGGGCGATGTGCACAGTGGAGGACAAGACTGGCATCCCTCTGCCGGGATGCGCTATCGGCTCGCAAGGAGCTAGATGGGCATAAGTCGCCAATGGCGTGCCGCACTGTAACACGTTTGGCTCAAAAGCCCTTGAAGCCGGCCTCAAACCCAGCGCGCAATGGCCGCGGCCACCATGCTCAGCAGCAAGGTGCTGGTGATGGGAATGAAGAACTCACGGCCGAACAGGCGAAAGCGCAAATCCCCGGGCAGGCGACCAAAACCGAGTTTTTGCAGCCACTTTTGCAGGCCACTGAAAATGATCAGTGCCAAAAACACCACGATGAGCCAACGCAACATAGCCAGCCTTTGCGCCGCTCAAAGCCGGTGAGAGCGGTCACCCCGGGCAAAGCCCTGAGCGGCCCAATCGGTGGCGGTGGAAAAACCGATCACTTTGAACAACTCGCCCATTTCGTGCTCGTTGATCAAGCGCTGGGCTTGGCTGCGCTCGGCCAAAGGGGCGGCGGCCATGCCTTCGGCCAAACCCAGGTTCAGCAAAAACCAGGCTTGGCTGGCGTAACCCAAAACATTCAAGCCTGCGTTTTGCCCAGCCATGGCCACACCCGTGAAATTGACGTGCGCGGTGATGTCTTTTTGCCCCACCGCCACCAGCGGGTTGTCGTCGGCCTGGTGCAGCTGGTGGCACATCACGGTGCCCATGTGGCGCTGGGGGTGAAAGTACTCGGCCTCTGGGAAACCATAGTCCAGAAAGAACGCCGCCCCGCCTCGCCCTGCCAGCAGGCGCTCGGCCAGACTGGCCACAAAGGCCTCGGCCTGGGGATGGATCTCGGTCAGGTAATCGTGCGTCCCGCCCATGTCGAGCGGCGGGCGCAGGTCGGTGGGGCGGTCTTGCCATGCAAACGCCTCGCCTTGCCTCGTCACCCCACGCTCGTGCCAGACGCCGTTCGTGCGTTGCAACAGTTGCACGGGCATGGCATCGAGCACCTCGTTGCCCACCACCACGCCCTCGATCGCGTCGGGCCAAGCGTCCAACCAGCGCACTTTGTCGGCATGTTTCAGCAAGGCATCGGCCTGACGGGCGCGCAAGGTGCCCGACAAATCGATGATGGTGTACCGGCGCACCGCATCCCCCAAGTGGTCCAGCAACTGCAGGGCCAGTGCACCTGTGCCTGCACCAAATTCCCAGACTTCGTCCGTGCCTGTGGCGGCCAAGGCCTCTCGCACTTGCACGGCCAAAGTTTGGCCAAACAGGGGCGACATGCCCGGCGCGGTCACGAAATCGCTGCCCGAGGACGGCATCGCACCGAATTTCTGCAAGGCATTGGTGTAATAACCCAGCCCTGGCTCGTACAAAGCCATGGCCATGAAACGGTCAAAACCGATCCAGCCACCCGATTGCGCGATGGCTTGGTGGATGCGCAGGGTCAGCTCAGAGGAAAGTGGAGAAGCGTCGGTCACGCCTTGATTATCCTTGGTCTGACCGTGTGCAAGCCCCGCTCGCATACGCCCGCCATACCCATACACTCGCCGTCGGCCAGGTCCATCGCCGATAATTGCGCCTTTCCAATCTCCCTGCGGCCTCTCTTTGAAACATGTTCTGATCACTGGCGGCGCCTTGCGCCTGGGCGCCAAGCTCTGCCAAGCCTTCGCACACGCGGGCTGGCAGGTGTGGTGCCACTACCAGCGCTCGGCCCAAGCGGCCCTGGCACTTCAGGCATCGCTGCAGGCCACGGGCGCTGACGTGCGACTGGTACAGGCCGACCTCGCACAAAGCGCAGAAGTCGAACGCATGATGGCCTTCATCACCCAGACCACTGGGCCCCTCGACTGCCTGGTGAACAACGCTTCACTGTTCGAGCCGGATGCGGGCACCGACATGGATTTGCCCGGCGCGCGCCAGCAACTCGAAGTGAATTTGATCGCCCCCATGCTGCTGGCTTCCCTCATGGCCCAGCAAGCTGCGCCCGAAGCCCAGCCCGGCCAGCGCAGTGTGGTGCACATCTTGGACCAGAAGGTGTTCAACCTGAACCCGGACTATTTTTCCTACACCGTCTCCAAACTGGCACTGGAGCGTGCCGTGGCCTTGCAGGCGCAGGCCCTGGCCCCTTTGCGCGTGTGCGGTGTGGCCCCGGGCCTGATGTTTTTGAGCGGCCCGCAAACCCAAGAGAACTTTGACCGCGCCAGCCGCATCAACCTGCTGCGCGAACCGATCGACCCAGTGCAGGTGGCGGCCACTTGCCTGTTTCTGGCGCAAAACCCCTGCATCACCGGCACCACGGTGTGCGTGGACAACGGCCAGCACCTGGTGCCACTGGCCCGCGACGTGATGTTTCTGGCCGACCCCAAGGACGCCACATGAACGATGTTCTCAGTCAACTGGCACTGAACTGCCGTCGCCTGTTTTTGCGCAACCACACGGTGGATGTGCGCATCGGCGCGCACGACTTCGAAAAGCTCGGCCCCCAGCGCATCGTCTTCAACGTCGAGTTGTTTGTGCCCTACAGCGCATCGACCCCCACGCAGGACGAGCTGGCCGAGGTGGTGGACTACGACTTCATCCGCGAAGTGATTGCTCGGCGCGTGGCGCAAGGCCACATCGTGCTCCAAGAGACTTTGTGCGATGATCTGATGCGCGAGCTGATCGCGCACCCGCAGGTGCAAGCGGTGCGCCTGTCCAGCTGCAAACCCGATGTGTACCCGGACTGCGAAGCGGTTGGGGTTGAAATCTTTCAAACCAAAAGCCCGACATGAAAACCCCTGCCGGACACCAAACCCTGGAACTGACCGGTTTGCGTTTTGACGCCAACCTGGGCATCTTGGAACACGAGAAAACCGATCCGCAGCCGATCCAGGTCGATGCCGAGCTGAACCTGGGCACACAACCCCTGCTGCCGAGCGACGACGACATCCACTCGGTGCTCGATTACCGAAAGGTGCGCAAAATCATCATCGACGAATGCACGGCCGAGCACATCAACCTGCTGGAAACTTTGATCGGCAAAGTCTCGAATCGCCTGATGCAGTTGCCCGGCGTGCTGGGCGTGCGCGTCAAGATTGCCAAACTTGAAATTTTTGAAGACTGCGAAGTGGCCATTCGCATGGAAACCGGACAGTGGTGAACCCCATGAACACAGAAACCGACAACGCCTGGGTACAAGCGCAAGCAGAATCTGAGGCCGCCAAGGCCATCAAGATCGAGCGCGAAACCCACAAACTTGAAAAACGCTTGTGCCGCCAGATGGGCCAGGCGATTTCCGACTTCAACCTGATCGAAGCGGGCGACCGCATCATGGTCTGCATGTCGGGCGGCAAAGACAGCTACGGCATGCTGGACATCTTGCTCAAGATGAAGGCCCGTGCCCCGGTCGACTTTGAACTGGTCGCGGTCAACCTGGACCAAAAGCAACCTGGCTTTCCCGACCACATCTTGCCCGCTTACTTGAAAGAGTTGGGCGTGGAATTCCACATCGAGACGCAAGACACCTACTCGATCGTGAAGGACAAAATTCCCGAAGGCAAGACCATGTGCAGCCTGTGCTCGCGTCTGCGCCGGGGCATTTTGTACCGCGTCGCGCGTGAGCTCAAATGCAACAAGCTGGCCCTGGGCCACCACCGCGACGACATGCTGCAAACCTTCTTCTTGAACATGTTCTTTGGCGGCAAGCTCAAGGGCATGCCCCCGAAGCTGGTCAGCGACAACGGCGAGTTCATGGTGATCCGCCCACTGGCCTATGTGGCCGAAACCGATCTCATCCGTTGGGCAGAACACCGACAGTTCCCCATCATCCCCTGCACACTGTGTGGCAGCCAGGAGAACCTGCAACGCCTGCAGGTGGGCAATATGCTGCGCGAGTGGCAAAAGAAGCACCCTGGCCGGATTGAAAACATGTTTGCGGCTTTGCAAAATGTGGTGCCTTCACACCTGATGGACGCCAAACTGCATGGCTTCAAGGACCTGAAAATCACGGGCATCGAATCGGACGACGGGGACAAAGCCTTTGACGAGGAAGCGTTCAAAGAGCCCTCTTTGCCAGGCATTCAGGTCATCTCGTTGTAGTTCTCAAAGGGGCAGCGCATGCGCACAGCAACTCGGCAGCTCACGCGGTGGTTTTCGCTGGCCGTGGCTGCGTTGGCCTTGAGCTGGCTGACGGGCTGCGCCTCGATGCGGTTGATCGACAGCGATGTGGTGTCCGTCGCGGCGGTGCCATCTGGCATGAGCTTGCAGGGGGCCAAGTACCGTTTTGAACGACTGCCGACCCAAGCCCACAATCCCGAAGCCGGGCTGGCCGAGCAGCAAGCGCAGGCCGCCATGACCGCCGTGGGCCTGGTGCGCGACGACGCTGCAGCCAGCCTGAGCGTGCTGGTCGGCTTCAGCGACTCGCCCTACATGGCCGACCCTTGGGGCCGCCCGATGGGGCCGGGCTGGACGCCTCACGGCAGTGTGACCATCGGCTCGGGCTTGGGCACGCCTTGGGGCTTGGGCATGGGCATGCGTTTTCCACCGCCCACACATTACCGCCGCGAGGTCAGCCTGATCCTGCGCGACCTGACATCAGGCCAAGTGGTTTACGACACCCGCGCCAGCCACGCCGGCCCTTGGCGTGACAGCGTGCCCATTTTTGCCACCTTGTTCCAAGCGGCCATGGCCAACTTCCCCAACCCACCCGCAGGGCTGCGCCGGGTCAACATCGAACTGCCGCGCTGAGACGCCCTTCACGACATGTCTGAACCCACCCGAATTTTGGCGATTCGCCACGGCGAAACCGCCTGGAACGTCGACACCCGACTGCAGGGTCATCTGGACATTGCGCTCAACGAGGTGGGCTTGCGCCAGGCGCTGCATTTGGCCCAGTCGCTGAAGGGGCGAGACGCCATCGACGCGATTTATGCCAGCGACCTCTCACGCGCCCACACCACCGCTCAAGCGATTGCACAAGCGGTCGGTCAAACGGTGGTGCAACACCCCGGCTTGCGCGAGCGCCACTTTGGCGCTTTCCAAGGCCGCACCTTTGCCGAAATCGAAGTCGAGCTGCCCGAGCACGCTTGGCACTGGCGCAAACGCACACCCGACTGGACACCGCCCGATGGCGGCGAGTCTTTGCTCGCCCTGCGTGAACGGATTGTGGCCACCGTGGACGAACTGGCGGCCCGGCACCCCGGTCAACAGATCGTGATGGTGGCGCACGGTGGCGTGCTGGACATTCTGTACCGCGCCGCCACCCGACTGGACCTGCAAGCCCCCCGCACTTGGAATCTGACCAACACCGCCGTCAACCGACTGCTGTGGACACCGCAAGGCCTGTCGCTGGTGGGCTGGGGCGACACCTCGCACCTCGATGCGCTGGGCCAGGACGAGACAAGCGTCTGAATTGGCCAGGGTTCACACACCCATCCACCCCTATTGACCCTGTGTGAGGCCGCCCCTGTGGGAGGCCGCCCCTCTGTGAGGCTGCCCCTGTGGGAGGCCGCCCCTGCGGCCGAATGCTGGAAGTGCCAGAGCGGCCATTCGCGAGCAGGGGCTCGCTCCCACAAAAAACAAAACAGCTTGCGGCTTTAAATCCGTTCGCCAAACGATTTGGGCGGTGTGACGCCCAAATGCCTGAAAGCCGCCAGCGTGGCCATGCGCCCGCGCGGGGTGCGTTGCAAATAGCCTTGCTGAATCAAATACGGCTCGATCACGTCCTCGATCGTGTCGCGCTCTTCACCGATGCTGGCGGCGATGTTGTCCAGCCCCACCGGGCCGCCGTCAAAGCGGTGGATCACCGCCTCCAGCAACTTGCGGTCCATCAAATCAAAGCCTTCAGGGTCGACGTCGAGCATGACCAGCGCTTTTTGCGCCAGGCCTTTGTGGATGGTGCCGTCGCCCTTCACATCGGCATAGTCACGCACACGGCGCAGCAAACGGTTGGCGATGCGCGGCGTGCCGCGGGAGCGGCGGGCGATCTCGAACGAGCCTTCGGGGTCAATCGGCGCTTTGAGCAAACCGGCGCTGCGGGTCACGATGCGGGTCAGCTCTTCAGGCGTGTAAAACTCCAGGCGCGAGACGATGCCAAAGCGGTCGCGCAGCGGGTTGGTCAGCATGCCCGCTCGGGTGGTCGCACCCACCAGGGTGAAGGGCTGCAGATCGAGCTTGATGCTGCGGGCCGCTGGGCCTTCGCCGATCATGATGTCGATCTGGTAGTCCTCCAGTGCCGGGTACAAGATTTCCTCGACCACAGGCGAGAGGCGGTGGATCTCGTCGATGAAGAGCACATCGTTGCGCTCCAAGTTGGTCAGCAGCGCCGCCAAATCTTTGGGTTTTTCGAGCACCGGGCCACTGGTCTGGCGCAGGTTCACGCCCAGCTCGGCGGCGATGATGTGGCTGAGCGTGGTTTTGCCCAAGCCCGGCGGGCCAAACAGCAGCACGTGGTCCAGCGGCTCCTCGCGCATCTTGGCCGCACTGATGAAGATCTCCAATTGCTCGCGCACCTTGACCTGGCCCACATACTCATCCAGCAGCTTGGGGCGCAGGGCCCGCTCAATGGCCTCTTCTTGGTGGGACACAGGGGCCGCTGAGATGACCCGCGGTTCGGGTTGGGGGGCGAAATCGTCGGTGCGGATGCTCATGGCTCAGTTCATCTTCATTTGTTCAGGGCTTTGAGCGCCAGCTTGATGCCCTCGCTCACGCCCACGTCAGCGGGCAAACTCTTGAGGGCCGCGGCAGCTTCTTTGTCGTTGTAACCCAAGGCAATGAGGGCTTGCTGGATGTCACTTTGCGCGTCGGGGGTGTTGACCGCAAACAAGCCGCCCAGGTCGCCACCGAGCTTGCCTTTGAGCTCCAACAACAAACGCTCGGCGGTTTTTTTGCCAATGCCAGGCACCTTGACCAAACGCCCGACTTCTTGTGTGCTGATGGCCTGTGCCAGATCGGTCACGCTCATGCCCGACAGCACGCTCAGGGCCGTGCGCGGGCCGACGCCTGAAATTTTGATGAGCTGGCGAAAGGCTTCGCGCTCGGCCAAAGTGGCGAAACCGTAGAGGATTTGCGCGTCTTCACGCACCACAAAGTGCGTGACCAGACTGACTTTTTCGCCCGTGGCCGGCAAGTTGTAAAAAGTGCTCATGGGCACATTCACTTCATAGCCCACGCCATGGCAGTCCACGATCACCTCGGGTGGGTTTTTGTCGCTCAAGATGCCGGTGAGTTTGCCAATCATGGAGGAGGACGCCTTAAATGCCTGTGATGGGAGAAAATGCGCAGTCGCCCGGGCCATCCTGGCCAGAAACCGCGCACAGCTAGGATTATCAACTTGATCGTCAGACACACCTTCATCCCGCACAACAATACCCGCTTGTCGCACCTGTGCGGGCCCATGGACGCCCACCTGCGCACCATCGAAGCGGGCTTGCAAGTGAGCATCGCGCACCGCCATGAGCAGTTCAAAGTGGACGGCCCCAAGGCCGTGGCCATGCGGGCCATGGAGATTTTGCAGGCGATTTACGAACGTGCCGACCGCCCCATTGCGCCGGACATGGTGCAACTCATGCTGGTGGGCGACAGCGGGGGCGAAGAAGCCGACCTGCCCACCTTGCAAACCCGCCGCGCCGACCTGAAGGCGCGCACCCCCGTCCAAGCGGCGTACTTGGAAAGCATTGCCACGCACGACATCAGCTTTGGCATCGGCCCTGCGGGCACAGGCAAAACGTATTTGGCCGTGGCCTGCGCGGTAGACGCGCTGGAGCGGGCCAGTGTGCAGCGCATCGTGCTGACACGCCCGGCCGTCGAAGCGGGCGAACGGCTGGGCTTTCTGCCCGGGGACCTGTCGCAAAAGGTGGACCCTTATTTGCGCCCACTGTACGACGCGCTGTATGACCTGATGGGTTACGACAAGGTGCAAAAGGCCTTTGAGCGCAACGCGATCGAGATCGCGCCCTTGGCCTTCATGCGCGGGCGCACCCTGAACAACGCCTTTGTGATTTTGGACGAGGCGCAAAACACCAGCACCGAGCAGATGAAGATGTTTTTGACCCGCATTGGGTTTGGCGCCAAAGCGGTGGTCACGGGCGATGTGAGCCAGATCGACTTGCCCAAAGGCCAGCTGAGCGGGCTGATCGACGCGGAGCGGGTGTTGAAGCGCGTCAAAGGCATTGCCTTCACACGCTTTTCAAGTGCCGACGTGGTGCGCCACCCGCTGGTGGCCCGCATTGTGGACGCCTACGAAGCGCAAGGCAGTGCCGCCATGCGCGCGGGTGTCACGACCCGCCGCAAGCCTTTGCCCACAGACGATTGAAGAACCCACCCAAACCCCATGCCACTGCAACATCTCCAACTGTCCCTGCAATTTGGTGACATTCCCAACGCGGCGCGCCACCGCGCGGCCCTGCCCCGGCACGCGGTCACCCGCGCCATTCGCCATGCCTTGGCTGACGACGCCGAGATGACAGTGCGCATCGTTGGCGAGCAAGAAGGCCGCGCGCTGAACCAGAGTTACCGAAAAAAAGATTACGCCACGAATGTGCTGACGTTTGACTATGCGCAAGCGCCTGTGGTGCTGGCCGATTTGGTGCTGTGCGCTCCGGTGGTGGCGCGTGAGGCCAAGGCGCAAGGCAAGACGCTGGCCTCGCATTACGCGCATTTGCTGGTGCACGGAACTTTGCACGCGCAAGGCTGGGACCATGAGACCAGCGAGGCCGATGCCCAGGAGATGGAGGCCTATGAGGTGGCCATTTTGGCGGGATTGGGGTTGAAAAATCCCTATCGATAATGAGTGAGGTTTCGGTTTGGGTAGGGCCGGGTTCCTCATGACGGGGTACCGAAAATCGTCACCCGGCCCTACCCAAACCGAAACCGTTGTGGGCGTGAAACACTCTTAGGTTTTCCAATGACCACCAAGGGGAATCGGGCGATGCGGCGGGCGCCGATTTTCGGTACCCCGTCATGAGGCGCCCGCCGCATCGCCCCATTCACCGCTCTCAAAAAACAATCAGAGCAACCGAACCTTCACGCTCTTGCCCTTGATCTTGCCGTGCGACAGCTGCGCCTCCACCTTTTTGGCCAGTGCAGCCTGCACCGCCACATAGGTGGAGAACTCGTTCACATTGATCTTGCCAACCTGCTCGCGGGTCAGTCCACATTCGCCCGCCAAAGCGCCCATCACATCGCCTGCACGGATTTTTTCCTTGCGGCCACCGACGATTTGCAAAGTGCGCATGGGCGGCTGAAGCGGCCCACCCTCGGCAGGTGTCAACCCCGCCAAAGGCGCCCAGTTGGATTCGCGGCCCTGCATCAGCTCGATCTTGCCGACCGAGCCCATCTCGTCCATGCTGGCCAGTGTGAGCGCCAAGCCTTCGGCGTCCCCCCGGCCCGTGCGGCCAATGCGGTGAATGTGGATTTCAGGGTCGGGCGTCACGTCCACGTTGATGACCGCCTCCAAACCCTCCACGTCCAGCCCACGTGAGGCCACATCGGTGGCCACCAAGACCGAGCAGCTGCGGTTGGCAAACTGCACCAGCACTTGGTCGCGTTCGCGTTGCTCCAATTCACCAAACAGCGCCAGCGCGCTGTAGCCCTGCGCCTGCAGCACCGCCACCAGATCGCGGCATTGCTGCTTGGTGTTGCAAAAAGCGAGCGTGCGCTCCGGACGGAAATGCGCCAACAGTTTCGAGATGGCATCCAGCCGCTGGCTCTCGCTGACCTCGTAAAACACCTGGCGGATTTTGTGCGCGCTGTGCTGCGCCTCGACTTTCACGGTCTGCGGCGCGCGCATGAACTGCGCGGCCAGCTTGGCAATGCCCTCGGGGTAAGTGGCGGAGAACAGCAGCGTCTGGCGGTCTTTGGCGCACTGGCGCACGACCTTCGCGATGTCGTCAAAAAAGCCCATGTCCAACATGCGGTCGGCTTCGTCCAACACCAGCGTGTTCACGCCCGCCAAACTCAGCGAGCCCCGCTCCAGGTGGTCCAGGATGCGGCCGGGCGTGCCCACCACCACATCGGCGCCGTGCTCCAAACTCACGGTCTGTCCCCTCAAAGCCACGCCGCCACACAAGGTGACCACTTTCACGTTTTGTCGGGCACGCGCGAGGCGTCTGATTTCTTGGGTGACTTGGTCGGCCAACTCGCGGGTGGGGCACAAAATCACCGCCTGAATGGCGGCGCTGGGCGAACCCGCCGTTTGCAAACGTTCTATCAAGGGCAAACCGAAAGCGGCCGTTTTGCCACTGCCGGTGCTGGCTTGGGCGATCAGGTCTTGCCCTGCCAAGGTCAAAGGCAAGCTGGCCGCCTGGATGGGCGTCATCTGGGTGTAGCCCAGTTGTTCGAGGTTTTGAAGGGTGGCAGGTGACAGCGCGAGCTGGTCAAAACGAGAGGTCATCGAGGCGGGAGACACAGCGGGGAATTTTTCAGTCATGCCCCGATTATCGGCGGGCATCGGCCTCAGCTCAGACTCAAGCCGTCATGCGCATCGGAATCGTGATCGGTCCATCGTTGACCAGCGCCACCTTCATGTCGGCGGCAAAGCGGCCGGTTTGCACCACCGGGTGTCCTTTTTGGGCCTGTGCCACAAAATAAGCATAGAGACGGCGGGCATCGTCCGGCGCTGCAGCCCCTGAAAACCCCGGGCGCGTGCCCGAAGACACATCGGCCGCCAGCGTGAACTGGCTCACCAGCAGCAGGCCACCGGCCACGTCTTGCACACTGAGGTTCATTTTTCCAGCGGCGTCATTGAAGATGCGCAGCTTGAGCATCTTGGCCAGCATCCTGTCAGCCACCGCTTCGGTGTCGCCTTTTTCGGCACAAAGCAGCACCAACAAGCCCGCGCCGATCCGGCCGATGACCTCGCCCTCCACGCGCACGCTGGCTTCGCTCACCCTTTGCAGCACAGCGATCATTTCAAATCCCGCGCATCGTTGAAGTGCACCTCGACATCGCTGGGCAACAGCTGAATGGTGGCGCGCAAACCGGGCACTTCGCTCATCAGGGCTTGCTCGACACTGCCGCGCAAGGCTGCAGCTCGGCCCAAGGTCCAACTGGCGGGCATGTGCATGTGGACGTCCACAAAACGACGTTGCCCGGCTTTGCGGGTGTGCAAGTGGTCAAAACGGATGATCTCGGTCTCGCCGCGCTGGTGGGCAAAACCATCCAAAACTTTTTGCACCTCGGCCAACACCTCAGGCTCCAAGGCCTCGTCCATCAAGCCTTGCGAAGACAACCAGATCAGGTGCCCGCCTTCTTTCAGGATGTTCAGAGCGACGCCGATCGCCACCACCGCGTCCAGCCACAGCCAACCGGTCACACCCACCAAAGCAATGCCGATGACCACGCCAGCGGAAGTCCAGACATCGGTCACCAAATGGCGGGCGTCGGCTTCCAGCGCCAAAGAACGGTGCTGTTTGGCCGCGCGAAACATCAGCCAAGCCAGCAAACCGTTCAGGGCCGAACTGCCCACCGACAAAGCCAAACCCAAGCCCACTTGTTCAATGGGCTGGGGGTCCAACACCCGGTGTGCCGCGGCCCAAATGATGCCCAAAGCAGCCACCACGATCAGGATGCCCTCAAAGCCTGAAGAAAAATACTCGGCTTTGTGGTGCCCGTAGGGGTGCGCATCGTCCGCTGGCCTGGCGGCCACGGTGACCATCATCAAACCAAAAATGGCACTGGCCAGGTTGACCAGGGACTCCATCGCGTCAGACAGCAAGCCCACCGAATCGGTGAGCCACCATGCCAAGGTTTTCAGACCAATGGTGATCAACGCCACCACCACCGAAGCCCAGAGCATGCGTTTGGGCGTCATCCAAGCGTCAAAATTTTTCATGGGCTCAGGATACGCCTGGGGGATGAAGCGCCGATGAACAGGACAAGGCTCAAGACAGCGTCACTTTGGCAAATTTACGCTTGCCCACCTGAACAATGTAAGTGCCTGCTTCCAGTTTCAAGCCCTTGTCGCTGACCACGCTGGAGTCCACACGCACACCGCCGCCGTCCACCAAACGCCCAGCTTCTGTGGTCGAAGGGGCCAAACCTGCCGATTTGAGCAAGGCGCCAATGCCCAGCGGGGCACCTGACAAAGACACTTCAGGGATGTCATCTGGCACGCCGCCTTTGCTGCGGTTGATGAAATCCTGCTCCGCGGCATCGGCAGCGGCTGCGCTGTGAAAACGTGCGGTGATTTCCTTGGCCAGCATGACTTTGGCGTCTTTCGGGTTGCGCCCGCCGTCCACCTCTTTTTTGAGCGACTCGATCTCGGCCATGGACTTGAACGACAGCAAGGTGTACCAACGCCACATCAGCACATCAGAAATGCTGAGCACCTTGGCAAACATGCTGTTGGGTTCTTCGGCAATGCCGATGTAGTTGTTCTTGGACTTGGACATTTTGTCCACGCCATCCAGACCCTCGAGCAAGGGCATGGTCAAGATGCATTGCTGCGCTTGCCCGTATTCGGCTTGCAGGTGACGGCCCATCAGCAGGTTGAACTTTTGGTCGGTGCCGCCCAACTCCAAGTCGGACTTGAGGGCCACCGAGTCATAGCCCTGCATCAGCGGGTACAAAAACTCGTGCACGCTGATGGGCGTACCCGCCTTGAACCGGTCATGAAAGTCGTTGCGCTCCATCATGCGCGCCACGGTGTACTTGGCGGCCAACTGGATCATGCCCATGGAGCCCAGGGGCAAACTCCACTCGCTGTTGTACCGAATTTCGGTTTTGGCCGGATCCAAGACCAAGCTCGCTTGCTTGTAATAAGTCTCGGCGTTGAGCTTGATTTGCTCGGGTGTCAAAGGCGGCCGGGTGCTGTTGCGGCCCGAAGGGTCACCGATCAAGCTGGTGAAGTCGCCAATCAAAAAGATGACCTGGTGCCCCAAATCCTGCAACTGGCGCATCTTGTTCAGAACCACCGTGTGACCGATGTGGATGTCGGGCGCCGTCGGATCCAGGCCGAGTTTGATGCGCAGTGGCACCCCTGTGGCCTCGGATTTGGCGAGCTTTTGTAGCCAATCTTCCTTGGGAATCAGCTCATCGCACCCCCGCAAAGTGACCTCCATGGCCTCCAGGGCCTTGTCCGTCACAGGAAATTTTGTAACAAGCGCTTGATTCATAAGGGTTTTTTCTAAAGTCAAATGGCCATAGACCAGTACAATGGTCCGATATTCCCAAGTCGCCCATTTTAGGGGTGCCTTGACTGTGAACATCGTGCCAGGCTCTCCCACTGAGAACTGGCCACGAAACACCCATCCATTTGATGTCATTTTTAGTTTCCATTCAGACCCGTCTGGTGTCTTTCTTAGTCGGCTTTTTGTTCCTGTGCACAGCCGCGCTCGGCGCGGTGCTGCTGGGCACACAACGCCTGCTCGCTTGGCTGGATGGTCAGCACCCCCAGCTGACATCGGTCCTTCAGGTGTGCAGCCGCTGGCTCCAGCGACACCCCAAAACCATCAGCGCCACTTTGGCTTCGGTTCTGCTCGCAGGCGGTGGTGGTGCATTCGCCATTGCCAATTTAGGTCCCGACATTGCCGACCAACCCGTGGTCATGGTCACGGTTCCCGTAGAGTCGCCGTCTTTGCAAGCCCAGGCCCAAGCACTCGATTTGGTGAACATGCGCCTGACGCGCACAGACAGCACCCGTTCCTCAGACACCCCAGAGAGTTTGCTGCGCCGTCTGGGCATGGTGGATCCTGAAGCGGCGGCCTTCTTGCGCAAGCACCCCTTGGCCAAACAGGCCCTCAAACAAGCAGGCCGTTCGGTTGTGGCCGAGGCAGACGACCAAGAGCGCTTGAGCCAATTGCATGTGCGTTGGCTCAACAACGAAAGCGATACGTTCTTCCAGCGTCTGGCCATCAAGCGCACGAACTCAGGTCTCCAAGCAGTCTTGGAAACCTCGCCCATGAACACCAGCCTGCGCATGACAGGCGGCACAGTGGCCAGCTCACTTTATGACGCGGCCGACGAAGCCCGCTTGCCCGATGCCATCGTGGGCCAGCTGACCCAAATCTTCTCCAACCAAATCGACTTTCACCGCACGCTGCGCAAAGGCGCACGCTTTGCGGTGGTTTACGAAGTCCTGGAAGCCGATGGAGAGCCCATCCGCACCGGCCGTGTTTTGACGGCAGAATTCAACAACGGCAACAAAACCTACGAAGCCGTTTGGCACCAAGAACCGGGCCAAAAGGGCAATTACTACAGCTTGGACGGCAAAACCCTCAGCCGCACCTATTTGGCTTCTCCCGTCGCGTTCTCGCGCAAAACCAGTGGTTTTGCCATGCGCTTGCACCCCATTTTCCAAACCATGAAAGCCCACTTGGGCGTGGATTACGCTGCGCCCACAGGCACGCCCGCACAAACTGTGGGCGATGGTGTGGTTGAATTTGCTGGGGTGCAAGGCGGCTTTGGCAATGTGGTCATCGTGCGCCACGGCAACAACCACTCCACCGTGTACGCCCACCTCAGCCGCATTCAGGTTCGCAAAGGCCAATCGGTCCAAAAAGGGCAAACCATTGGTGCGGTGGGCTCGACAGGTTGGTCCACAGGCCCTCACCTGCATTTTGAGTTCCGCGTCAATGGCACTCACGTGGACCCCCAAAAAGTGATTCAGCAAGCGCAAAGCGTGCCGCTCAGCCCATCCGCCATGGCACGGTTCAAAACGGTTGCATCACAAGCCCGTTCGCAGCTCCAGGCGGCCGCGCAGATGCGAGAAGGCAACGTTCAGTGATCCACAAGGGCCGCAAGGCCCTTTTTTGATGCACGGCCTGCTTATGTCAGTGCGCCCAACTGAACCTCGACCCAAGCCCTAGCGCCTCGTCCTCACATGCCTACCCCCCAGAACTTCATTGGCCTGATGTCTGGCACCTCTTTGGACGGTGTGGACGGCGTGCTGGCTCGCGTCAACCCTCAGGGGCAGTTGGCCGTTCAGGCGCACGCCTTCACGGCTTTCAATGCGCCATTCAAAGCCGAACTGATGGCGCTGAACCAAAGCGGCCCCAATGAGTTGCACCGCGCTGCCTTGGCGGGCAACCACATTGCGCGTCATTACGCCGATGTGGTGCACCAATTGCTGTCTTCCAGCGGCCTTCAGCCCCAAGACATTGCGGCCATTGGGGCTCACGGTCAAACCGTGCGGCATCGCCCACTGGAATTCGATGGTGATGCGGCCCTTGATCGCCCACCGGTCGGCTATACCCTGCAACTGATCAACCCCTCTTTGCTGGGTGAACTGACAGGCATCGATGTGGTGGCCGATTTTCGCAACCGCGACCTGGCAGCTGGCGGGCAAGGAGCCCCCTTGGTGCCCGCTTTTCACCAAGGTGTGTTTGGACGCCCAGCGTCCTGTGTGACGGTGCTCAACATCGGCGGTATTTCCAATTTGAGCGTGCTCCACCCGGACGGCACCGTGCTGGGCTGGGACTGCGGCCCTGGCAATGCGCTCATGGATCATTGGTGCAACGCCCACACGGGCGCACCCTTTGACCACAACGGCACTTGGTCGGCCAGCGGGCAAGTCATCCCGCATGTCTTGGCGGGCTGGATGGCTGAAGATTTTTTACAGCGCACGCCCCCGAAAAGCACAGGCCGTGATTTGTTCAACCCGGCTTGGCTGAAGGCCCGCTTGCCCACCGACACCTTGGCGCCTCAGGACGTTCAGGCCACCTTGACCGAATTCACAGCTTTGGCGTGCGCCAACGATGTGAGGCGCCATGCACCTGCTGCACAAGAGCTGATTGTGTGTGGGGGCGGTGCTTTGAATGGGCAACTCATGCAGCGCCTGGCTCGGCATCTGCCCGGGGTGCAAGTGATCGGCAGCGAACAGCGGGGCTTGCCGCCATTGCAAGTCGAAGCCGCCGCCTTTGCCTGGCTGGCCGCCAAAACCCTGCGGCGTGAAACATCGAGTTTGCCAAGCGTCACGGGCGCCCAAGGCGCCCGTGTTTTGGGGGCCATTTACCCCCGTTGAGATGCAAGCGAGCCAAGCTCGCCGTTCAAGCCATCACGTCGAGAAAGAAGAGCCGCAGCCGCAGGTGGAGGTGGCGTTCGGGTTTTTGATGACGAACTGTGCGCCTTGCAGGTCTTCCTTGTAGTCGATCTCGGCACCAATCAGGTACTGGTAGCTCATGGCATCGATCAGCAAAGACACGCCATTTTTGCTCATGGTGGTATCGTCTTCGTTGGTGATTTCATCGAAGGTGAAACCGTATTGGAAGCCCGAGCAACCGCCACCTTGCACAAACACGCGCAGCTTCAAATCGGGGTTGCCTTCTTCGGCGATCAGGTCGGCGACTTTGGCGGCCGCGCTGTCGGTGAAGACAATCGGGGCGGGCATTTCGGTCTGGATATTTTCAGCAAGAGCGCTCATGGTGTTTCTCCGGTTCAATGCCAAATAGTATAGCGCGCTGGTCGGGAATTACACCCCTTGGGCGCAGTAACGCTACTGCTCACATGGGCTTTGCCGGTTCACGGCATCGCGCCCCAAGCAGCCCCCCAAAAAAGCAAAAAGCCGCTGCGGCGAACCGAGCGGCTTTTTGTCGAAGCAGAAAAAGCGGATTAACGCTTGGAGAACTGCTTGCGGCGGCGGGCTGAGTGGAAGCCGACCTTTTTACGTTCCACTTCACGGGCGTCGCGAGTGACAAAACCAGCTTGGCTCAGCACGGGCTTGAGCGATGCGTCGTAGTCAATCAGGGCGCGGGTGATGCCGTGGCGCGATGCACCGGCTTGACCGGATTCGCCACCGCCGTGCACGTTGATCATGATGTCGAAAGTTTCGGCATGGTTGGTCAACATGAGGGGTTGTTTGGCGATCATGATCGAAGTTTCGCGGCCGAAGTAGGCTTGGATGTCCTTGCCGTTGACCGTGATCTTGCCAGTGCCTTTTTTCAGAAACACGCGGGCGACGCTCGATTTGCGACGGCCGGTGCCATTGTTCCATTCACCAATCATCTCAAGGCTCCTTAGATGTCCAGCACTTTAGGCTGTTGGGCGGTGTGTGGGTGCTCAGCGCCACCATACACCTTGAGTTTCTTGATCATGGCGTAACCGAGTGGGCCCTTGGGCAGCATGCCCTTGACAGCCTTCTCGAGTGCGCGGCCAGGGTGCTTGGCTTGCATGTCGCGGAAGTTGGTTGCAGTGATACCGCCGGGATAGCCCGAGTGACGGTAATACACTTTGTCGATGGTCTTGGTGCCAGTCACTTTGAGCTGGGCAGCATTGATGATGACGATGAAGTCACCGGTGTCGACGTGAGGCGTGTAAATGGCCTTGTGTTTGCCGCGCAAACGGAGAGCAACTTCGCTGGCTACTCGTCCGAGGACCTTGTCGGTCGCGTCAATCACAAACCACTCGTGCACGACCTCAGCGGGTTTGGCGCTGAAAGTTGTTGTCATGAGTTTTCTCTTAAAAAGAAAGGTTTGGCGGGTCCTTTTCCACGGTCGGTGCTCCTCTTTTGGGAGCCTCTTAGGTGGGAATTTGCGTGAGCCTTGCGGCTGTCAGCGTCTTCGCCGCGGGACCACTGAATCGCTGCGAAGCCTTCTATTATACGAAAAATCAAGGACTTGCGGGCGTTATTGGTTACCATCAAGGCATGTTCAGTTACCGACACGCTTTTCACGCGGGCAACCATGCCGATGTGCTCAAACACATCACCTTGCTCGCCACCATGCGCCACCTCATGCAAAAAGAGGCCGGCATCACCCTGATTGACACCCATGCGGGGGCCGGTTTGTACCGCTTAGACGGCGATTACTCCCAAAAAGGGGCGGAAGCCGAAGACGGCCTTTTCAAGCTTTTGGAGGCGGCAGAAAAGCTGGAGGCCCTGCCTGATCCGGTGCAGGACTACCTGGAGCAGATCGCCAGCTTCAACCCCAATGGGCAGGCCAAGATTTACCCTGGCTCGCCCTTTTTGATGCACAAATTGATGCGCCACGCGTCCCGCGACCGCTTGCGTCTGTTTGAATTGCACCCCACCGACAGCAAATCCCTGACGTCCAACATCGCCCAGCTCGAAGCCGGACGCACCGTCACCGTGAGCCGAGAAGACGGCTTTGAGGCGCTCAAAAAACTGCTCCCGCCCCCGCCATCGGCCACAGGCTCCAAGCGCGCGATGGTCCTGATCGACCCCAGCTACGAGATCAAATCCGATTACGCCAAAGTGGCCAACGTGATTCAGGAGTACCTCAAACGCTTCTCAACAGGCACGTACCTGGTTTGGTACCCCATCATCCCGCGCCCTGAAGCGCACGACTTGCCCAAGCGGCTGCGCACCTTGGCCAACCAGTCGCAAAAACCATGGCTCAATGCCACCTTGGCCATTGGCCGGGGCCCTGGCGACGAAGGCGGCTTGGTGGCCAGCGGCATGTTTGTCATCAACCCCCCCTTCACCTTGAAAGACCAGATCCGCAAGGCGCTGGACGTTGTGGGGCCGGCTCTGGCGCGTGGGTCCGGCAAAAACTGGGCGGTTGAATCGTCCTGATGGGGGCATGGGCTTCAGGGAAAGACCTGAGCCGCCACCCAAGAAGTTAACCGACCGCTTGGTCGGTTAATGGGTATACTGGCACCCGCGCCAAGATCATCCCATCCTGTTTGGCGCAGGAGACCTGCCATGTACACCCAATCTTTCAGCGTCCCGGAAGCATCCGACGACGCCAAGTCGGCCAGCCTGAAGGCGGTGCCCAAAGCCCTGAGCGCACAAGACGCTGCTTTGCAAGCCCAGTTTGACGCCCGCATCGATGCGGATGGCCGCATCGAACCCCGCGAATGGATGCCTGAGGCTTATCGCAAGACCCTGGTGCGCCAGATCAGCCAGCACGCCCACAGCGAAATCGTCGGCATGCTGCCCGAGGGCAACTGGATCAGCCGCGCGCCCAGCTTGAAACGCAAAGCCATCCTGATCGCCAAAGTGCAAGACGAAGGCGGCCACGGCCTGTACCTCTACAGCGCTGCCGAAACCCTGGGCACCAGCCGTGACCAGATGCTGGACGCCCTGCACACCGGCAAAGCCAAATACAGCTCCATCTTCAATTACCCCACGCTCAACTGGGCCGATGTGGGCGTGGTCGGCTGGCTGGTCGATGGGGCAGCCATCATGAACCAGGTGCCTCTGTGCCGCTGCTCGTATGGCCCATACGCCCGTGCGATGGTGCGCGTGTGCAAAGAAGAAAGCTTTCACCAACGCCAAGGCTACGAAGCCCTCTTGGTGATGATGCAAGGCACCGCCGAGCAAAAAACCATGGTGCAGGATGCCGTGAACCGTTGGTGGTGGAAGTGCCTGGCCATGTTCGGGCCGCCTGACGCCGACAGCCCCAACAGCGCGCAAGGCATGCGCTGGGGCATCAAGCGCATCAGCAACGACGACCTGCGCCAGAAGTTTGTCGATGCCACTGTGCCCCAAGCCAAGGTGCTGGGCGTGACCTTGCCCGACCCTGATCTCAAGTGGAACGAAGCGCGTCAAGCCCACGACTACGGCCAGATTGACTGGGACGAGTTCTGGGCCACGGTGAACGGCAACGGCCCCTGCAACAAAGAACGCTTGGGTGCACGCGTCAAGGCCTGGAACGATGGCGCCTGGGTGCGCGAAGCGGCCCTGGCCCACGCCCAAAAACAACAGCAACGTCAGATGAAGGAAGCAGCATGAGCACGCCCGCACTCAAAGAATGGCCCCTGTGGGAAGTGTTCGTGCGCAGCAAACAAGGCCTGGAGCACAAACACTGCGGCAGCCTGCACGCGTCGGACGCCGAGCACGCTTTGCAAATGGCGCGCGATGTCTACACCCGCCGCCAGGAAGGCGTGAGCATCTGGGTCGTCCCCTCGGCCAGCATCTCGGCCAGCGAGCCCAATGACAAGCCCGAGTTCTTCGATCCGGCCAGCGACAAGGTGTACCGCCACCCCACCTTTTACGTGATCCCCGACGAAGTCGGTCACATGTGAGCGGCGATGAGTGCCCCTATGAATGCCCCCATTGACTATCTCCTGCACCTGGCCGACAACGCCTTGATCCTCGGTCAGCGCAACGCCGAATGGTGTGGCCACGGCCCCATCCTCGAAGAAGACATCGCGCTGTCCAACAACAGCCTGGACTTGATCGGTCAAGCACGCATGCTGTACCAGCACGCGGCCGAGTTGCAAGGCAACGGCGCCACCGAAGACACGCTCGCCTATTTCCGCGATGTGCCCGACTTCAAAAATTACACCCTGTGCGAATTGCCGCACAGGCCTTTGATGGCCGCCACCTCAGCGGGCGACCGCGACTTCGCCACCACCATCGTGCGCAACTTTTTGTACAGCAGCCTGATGGTGCTGGCCTGGGACCAATTGCAAGCCTCCAAAGACGCGCAACTGGCCGCCATTGCCGCCAAATCCCTCAAAGAAGTGCGCTACCACCTGCGGCACTCGCGAGATTGGCTGGTGCGCCTGGGTGATGGCACCGAGGAGTCACACGCCAAAGCACAAGCCGCGCTCGACCAATTCATGCCCTACACGCAAGAGTTCTGGACGAACAGTCCCGCAGAAACGGCAGCGCTGAGCCATGGCACCGGCATCGACATGGCGGCCCTGCAAAACGACTGGAACCAGATCGTGGACGCGGCACTGCAAGAAGCCACGCTCCAGCGCCCGGCCCTTGGCGGCTTTGTGCCCACCGGCAAGCAAGGCGTCCATTCGGAGCACCTGGGTTTTGTCTTGGCAGAAATGCAAAGCCTGGCCCGCGCGCACCCGCAAGCGACCTGGTGATTCATGCCGATGGTGCCCACTGCTTTGCCCGCCTCTGCCCCCCCACGCAGCGCCGATGTGGCCCACGCTTGGGCACTGCTCGAGCAGCTGACCGACCCGGAAATCCCGGTCGTCACGCTGCGCGAGCTGGGCATCTTGCGTGAGGTGCGCACTGGCGCCGCAGGACTCGAAGTGGTGATCACCCCCACCTACAGCGGCTGCCCGGCCATGGGCCAGATCGAGGACGATGTGAAAGCGCTGCTGCAAGCCCACGGGCTGCAAGGCAAAGTGGTCACGCAACTGGCCCCGGCTTGGACCACCGACTGGATGACAGAGGCCGCCAAAGACAAGCTGCGCGCCTACGGCATTGCCCCACCGCACGCCTGTGCCAGCGCACCCACTGGCGCGGCCAACGTGGTGCAGTTTGCGGCCCGCAGTGCCAAGCCCGAGGTGGTGAACTGCCCGCAATGCGGCTCGGCCAACACCACCGAAACCTCACACTTTGGCTCCACCGCCTGCAAGGCCCTTTACCGGTGCTTGGCGTGCATGGAGCCTTTCGATTACTTCAAACCTTACTGAACTGCCTTGCAGCAGCCATGCACCATGTCCGCTCCCCGCTTTCATGACCTTCAGATTTCACGCATCAGCCCGGAAGCGGCCGGTGCCGTGGCGATCACACTGAGCGTGCCTGCCGACCTGCGCGGCAGCTTTGACTTCCAGCCCGGCCAGTTCTTGACACTGCGTGCCAGCATTGGCGGAGACGATGTGCGCCGCAGCTACTCCATCAGCTCGGCGCGCAGCCAGCTGCACAATCACGGCGTGCTCGAAGTGGGCATTCGCCCCGTGGAAGGTGGCGTGTTTTCCAATTGGGCTGCGACACAACTCCAAGCGGGCGACACGCTGCGCGTGATGCCGCCCGATGGCCGCTTTGTGGTGCAACGCCCCCGCGCCATCCACCGTGTGGGTTTTGCCGCAGGCTCGGGCATCACCCCCATCCTGTCCATCTTGTCAAGCACGCTCGAAGAGCAAGCCGACGCCAAGTTCACCCTGGTCTATGGCAACCGCCGCATGGACAGCGTGATGTTCAACGAGGCCCTGCAAGACCTGAAAGACCGCTACCCCGACCGCTTGACGCTGATCCACATCCTCTCGCGCCAGGCCCAAGAAGTGCCGCTGCTCGAAGGCCGCATTGATGCCGCCAAAGTGCAGGCCATCATCGACGCTTTTTTGCCCGTGGGCAGCATGGACGAAGTGTTTGTGTGCGGCCCCGAGGCCATGATCGAAGCCACCGAGCAAGCCCTGCTGAGCGCTGGCGTCAAACCCGAGCGCATCCGCACCGAGCGCTTCAGCTCGCCCACACTCGACGCGCTCAGCCCTGAGCAGCGCAGCCAAGCGGTGCTGGGTCACCCCGCCATCCGCGAGACAGGTGAAGTGCAACTGACCGTGGTGCTGGACGGCAAGCCATATGACATGCCGATGAACCGGAACGAGAAGATCCTGGACATCGCCTTGTCACTGGGCCTGGACCTGCCCTACTCGTGCAAAGCTGGTGTGTGCTGCACCTGCCGCTGCAAAGTCATGGAGGGCAGCACCGAGATGGAGAAAAACTTCACCCTCGAAAAACCCGAAGTCGCGCAAGGTTTCATCCTGTCGTGCCAAGCCCGCCCCACCAGCGACCGGGTGGTGATCAGCTTCGACGAGCGCTGAAGCCCTTCACGGCGGCTGCGGGGCAGGTGCGCGGGGGTACACAGTTCCTGCACCAACACACCACCCGCGCGCGTTGGCCGGCTGTTTGGCCGTCGCCCCGCCCTCAGGGCGAGGGTCTTGCCTTACTTCAAGCGCTCGACAATGTCCAAGGTCGCCGCGCTCTGGTTCATGGTGTAGAAGTGAATCGCCGGCACGCCGCCGTTGACCAGCTGCTCGCACAGGTCCGACACCACATCCAGGCCGAAGGCCTTGATCGAGGCGATGTCATCCCCATAGCCTTGCAGGCGAAGGCGAATCCAACGCGGTATTTCTGCGCCGCATGCGTCAGAAAAGCGCAGCAACTGCGAGGAGCTGGTGATGGGCATGATGCCCGGCACCACGGGCACATCGACACCCAGTTTGTAGGCGTCGTCCACAAAACGGAAATAAGCGTCGCTGTTGTAAAAATACTGCGTGATGGCCGAGTTGGCGCCCGCCTTCACCTTGGTGGCAAAGGCCTGCAAGTCGGACTCGGGCGACTTGGCTTGTGGGTGAATTTCGGGGTAGGCCGCCACTTCGATGTGGAAGTCGTCGCCCGTCTCCGTGCGAATGAAAGCCACCAAATCGCTGGCGTAGTGGAACTCCCCCCCTGCGCCATAGCCGCTGGGCAAGTCGCCACGCAAAGCCACCAGGCGTTTGACGCCCATGGCTTTGAGGGTGGCCAATTCTTCGCGCACCGAAGCCTTGGTGGCACCAATGCACGAGAAGTGCGAAGCCGCGGCCACGCCCTCAGCCAAGATGGCACTCACGGTGGAAAACGTGCCCTCTTGGGTCGATCCGCCCGCACCGTAGGTGACCGAGCAAAACTCAGGCTTGAGGGTGTAGAGCTTGTCGCGCACCACGCGCAGCTTCTCTGCGCCCTCAGGCGTTTTGGGTGGGAAAAATTCCAGGCTGATCGGCAGCTTCAAACCAGACATCACAACACCTTCAAAAATCAATCGTCGTTGGCCTTGGCATAAGCCTTGGCGGCCAGATCGGCCTCGTGCGCCACGCGCGCGGCCTCGCGTGCGGGCTGCACCGCAGCAGGGTCAGGCCAGCAGGCTTGCACAAAAAATTCGTGGTTCCCGTCACCCCCCGCAATCGGGCTGTCCAGCCAGGCCGTCACTTGCATGCCCAATTCGGTCAGTGCCGTGCGCACGCGGTTTTCGATGAACGGGAAATGCGTGTCGTCTTTCACGATGCCGCCCTTGCCCACCTGTCCCGGCTGCAATTCAAACTGGGGTTTCACCAGCATGAGCAGCTGGCCCGTGGGCTTGAGCAAATGCACCACGCCAGGCAAGACCAGGGTGAGCGAAATGAACGACACATCGCCCACCATCAGGTCAAAGCCTTCGAGCGCATCGGGGATGCGTTCGTCGCCCGGCGCCAACTCTCGCGCATTCACGCCTTCGATGCAGACCACACGCTCGTCTTGGCTGATGCGCGGGTGCACCTGGGCATGGCCCACATCCACCCCCACCACCTCGGCCGCACCGTGCTGCAGCAAGCAGTCGGTGAAGCCACCCGTGCTTTGACCCACATCCAGGCAGCGCAAGCCATCGACCTGCACGCCCGTGGCCTTCAAAGCGCCTTCGAGCTTGAGGCCGCCTCGCGAGACATAACGCGACTCGGCGTCATCGAGCAACTCCAAGGCGGCGCTCTCAGGTACCTCGTCGCGGTTTTTGACGACGGTGCGCCAAGCCCCGTCGGGCTGCTGCCAATTCACGCCCCCCGCAATCAGCCGCTGGGCTTGCGAGCGAGAAGCGGCCAGGCCACGTTCGACGAGCAGTTGGTCAATGCGCATGGCGTGGATTTCAATAACGGTAAGTGTCGGCTTTGTACGGGCCGTTCTTGGACACGCCGATGTAAGACGCTTGCTCGTCGCTCAGTTCGGTCAGCATGGCGCCGACTTTCTTCAGGTGCAAACGGGCCACCTTCTCATCGAGGTGCTTGGGCAGCACATAGACCTTGCCGGACTCGTACTGGTCTTGCTTGGTGAACAACTCGATCTGGGCAATGGTCTGGTTGGCGAACGAAGACGACATCACGAAGCTGGGGTGGCCGGTGGCGCAACCCAGGTTCACCAAGCGGCCCTTGGCCAACAAAGTGATCTTCTTGCCATCGGGGAAGATGACGTGGTCGACTTGGGGCTTGATTTCGTCCCACTGCAGTTTTTCCAGCGAAGCGACGTCGATTTCGTTGTCGAAGTGACCGATGTTGCAAACAATGGCTTCGTCTTTCATGGCGGCCATGTGCTCGTAGCGGATCACGTTCTTGTTGCCGGTGGCCGACACGAAGATGTCGCACTTGTCGGCAGCGTATTCCATGGTCACGACTTTGAAGCCTTCCATCGCGGCTTGCAAGGCGTTGATCGGGTCGATCTCGGTCACCCAGACTTGGGCGCTCAGGGCGCGCAAGGCTTGGGCCGAGCCCTTGCCCACGTCACCGTAGCCGGCCACCACGGCCACTTTGCCGGCGATCATCACGTCGGTGGCGCGCTTGATTGAGTCCACCAAGGACTCGCGGCAGCCATACAGGTTGTCGAACTTGCTCTTGGTCACCGAGTCGTTCACGTTGATGGCGCGGAACATCAGGCTGCCCTTGGCGGCCATCTCGTTCAGGCGCAGCACGCCGGTGGTGGTTTCTTCGGTCACGCCAATGATCTGCGCGCCCTTGCGGCTGTACCAGGTGGGGTCCACGGCCAGCTTGGCCTTGATGGCGTTGAACAGGCAGGTCTCTTCTTCGCTGGTGGGGTTGGCAATCAGGCTGGCGTCTTTCTCAGCGCGCTTGCCCAGGTGCATCAGCAAAGTGGCGTCGCCACCGTCGTCCAGGATCATGTTGGGGCCTTCGCCAGGTGTGCCTGCCGCGCCGAAGTCAAAAATGCGGTGGGTGTAGTCCCAGTAATCGGCCAAGGTTTCGCCTTTGATGGCAAACACGGGTGTGCCCTTGGCGGCAATCGCTGCTGCAGCGTGGTCTTGGGTCGAGAAAATGTTGCAAGAGGCCCAACGCACGTCAGCGCCCAAGGCTTGCAAGGTCTCGATCAGCACCGCCGTCTGAATGGTCATGTGCAAGGAGCCCGTGATGCGCGCGCCCTTCAGGGGCTGGGCTTTGTTGAACTCTTCGCGGATGGCCATGAGGCCGGGCATTTCGGTCTCGGCGATTTTGATTTCTTTGCGGCCCCAATCGGCCAAGCCGATGTCGGCGATCACGCAGTCAGCGTTGACGGTGGAAGGCATACGTGCATTCATGAGAAAAGCTCCAAGCAATGTGAATGAACCACACCCATGGGCAAAGCACTGAAGGGGAAAAACAGGCTCACCGCACGTCGTGTGGATGAGCGTCGTTGCTGTTGAAGTGTTCCGAGCCTCACGCCCCGCTGCCAGCTTTTGTTCAAAGCCAGGGGGCGCTGCAACGCTCCTCGGAATGCCGGATTCTATCGCAGTCTTTTCCACACGGCGGGCCTTGGACGACAAGATCCCCCGAACCGCGGGGTTGAACCCCGAGCATTTGCTAGACTGAGCCCATGCCCATGCCCATGAACACCACCGCACCATGCCCCAACCGATGCCCTTTTTGACCGACTACTGGCATTTGGGCTTGGTGGCCGCCGTGATTGGCCTCATTGCGCTGGATTACGCCAGCCGCTTCATGGTCCCGGCGCTGAAGCTCAAAACCAGCCTGAACCGAGTCCATGCGCAGCTCATCGACTTGATCGCGCAGCGCCCCTCGCAGTCCATCGACTTGGCCCAACTCAAAAGCCAGGTCATGACCTCCCCCTCGCTGCAGCACGCTTGGCAGCAATACGCCAGCACGCTCCAGCCTCAGTGGCAAGCCGCTGACGGCGGGCCTCTGGGCGCGGCGCGCCAGCGCGTGAGCCACTTGTCGCGGGCATTTTTTGGGCACATGGGGCAAGCCTCGGGCGGCGGCCGATTGGACCTGTCCAACATCGAGCAACTGTCCCAAAACGATCCCCAGCTGGCCCAGGTCTGGCGCGAATACAGCCAAGCCCTGGAGTCTTTGCAACAACTCGAATCGTCCGCGGCCACCACGGCCGGCAAATGGCAGGCCAGCAGCCACGCCGACTTGTATTTCACCGACCAGGCCTTGGTCGACACGCCATTGCAATCGAACTTCTACAAACACATCCCCGGCATTCTGACGGGCGTGGGCATCATTGGCACCTTCACGGGCCTGATCGCCGGCTTGATCGGTTTTGACGTTTCGAACCCCGAACGCGTGCAGGCCGAGTTGAGCCAACTGGTGCAAACCGTGGGCCATGCTTTTTTGGTCTCGGCCTTGGCCATCACCTTGGCCATGGTGTTCACCTGGATCGAAAAGTCGGTCCTCACGGGCCGTTACCGCCAGGTCGAAGAATTGCAGCAAGCGCTCGACACCCTGTTCACGCCCCAAGGGGGCATGCCATCGGTGGAGCGCCTGACCTTGGCCACCGAGATGCAAGCGGCGCTGTCCTACAAAATCTTGACCCAGCTGCGCGCCGCTGCCAACGGTTCACCGCAGCAGCGCTGACACCCGATGCTCGGCTCCCGAAGAACGCCTGCCAAAAGGCACCGCGACGAGGCAGAAAAACCCTTCTGGATCTCGTTCTCCGACCTCATGACCGCGCTGATGGTGCTGTTTCTGGTGGCCATGGCGGTGGCCCTGCTCAGCGTCACACAAGGCCTGCGCAAGATGGACGAAGGCCGGGCCCAGCGCGACACCGCGATCTCGGCTTGCCTGGACGGCATTCGCGAGATCACCCGGCAAACCAGCTTTCCCGGCTTGAAACTGCGCGGCCAAACGCTGGAGTTCGGGTCTCTGGCCGAATTTCCCAAAGACAGCAACGAACTCGACGCCCAGCGCGCCAGTGACTTGCGCGGGTTTGTGCCCCACATGCTGCACATCGCCCGCACGCCCGAATGCCAGAACTGGCTCAAACGCTTTGTGCTGGAAGGCTATGCCAGCCCCGAAGGCTCCTACCTCTACAACCTCAACCTGAGTCTGGAACGCTCGCAGCGCGTGCTGTGCGTGCTGCTCGACAAGCAATCGGCAAACGCCCTGAGCCCGGAAGACCGCCACGCCATCCGCGAGCAGTTTTTCGTCGGTGGCTCCTCCTTCAACTCGGCCATCCTGAACCAGCCCGAGAAAAGCCGACGGGTGGAGCTGCGGCTGGAATTCAAAGAGCTGCGCCCCCGCTGCGAGGCCGGCACCGCCGACTGCGAGGCCGACGACCTGCACCCCTTGCCCTGGGACGACGACGCCAAATGCCCTGCGGCCCCACGATAAGCCGGCACCCCAGCGCCCAGTCCAGGCGGCACGTGGCCCGGTAAAATCAGCACTTTCGCCAGCCCGCCCGGGCCTGGCCAGCACGGCGGCCCTTGGCCGACCGCACGATTTCAGGACCCCTTGTGACCTACGCCCACGAAACCCGGCGCCGCCGGACGTTTGCCATCATTTCGCACCCCGACGCGGGTAAAACCACGCTGACCGAAAAGCTGCTGCTGTTCTCGGGTGCGATCCAGATCGCCGGCTCGGTCAAGGCACGCAAGGCCTCGCGCCACGCCACCAGCGACTGGATGGAAATCGAAAAGCAACGCGGCATCTCGGTGGCCTCCTCGGTCATGCAGATGCTCTACCGCGAGCACGTCATCAACCTGCTCGACACGCCTGGCCACAAAGACTTCAGCGAAGACACCTACCGGGTGCTGACCGCCGTGGACTCGGCCCTGATGGTGATCGACGCGGCCAACGGCGTGGAAGCTCAAACCCGCCGCCTGATCGAGGTCTGCCGTCAGCGCGACACGCCCATCATCACCTTCGTCAACAAGATGGACCGCGAAGTGCGCGACCCGCTGGACATCCTGGACGAAGTCGAGCGCGAGTTGGGCATGCCCTGCGTGCCCATGACCTGGCCTGTCGGCCAAGGCAAATCCTTTGGCGGCATCGTCAACCTGCGCACACAGGCCATGACGGTGTTCGACTCCGGCAGCGAACGCTTGCCACAAGACTTCGAAACCATCCCGCTGACCGAACAGGCCCAACTGGCCGAGCGCTTCGGGCTGGAATGGCAAGCGGCCATGGACAGCATGGAGTTGGCCACCGGCGCATCGCCCGCGTTTGACGAAGCGGCTTTTTTGGCCGGCAAGCAAACGCCCGTCTTCTTTGGCTCGGGTGTGAACAACTTCGGTGTGATGGAAGTGCTGGACGCCTTGGTCGACCTGGCCCCGCCACCACGCCCGCGCACCAGCTCGGTGTGGGTGAACAAGCAGCCCGTGGTCAAAGAGATTCAGCCCGAAGACAGCGCGTTCTCGGGCGTGGTGTTCAAGGTGCAGGCCAACATGGACGCCAACCACCGCGACCGCATCGCCTTTGTGCGCATGGCGTCCGGCAAATACACCCCGGGCATGAAACTCAAGGTGCAGCGCACCGCCAAAGAACTGCGCCCCACCAGCGTGGTCACCTTTTTGAGCCAGCGCCGCGAAGCGGTGGACGAAGCGTATGCCGGCGACATCATCGGCTTCACCACCCACGGCGGCGTGCAGCTGGGTGACACGATCACCGATGGCGCGAACCTGCTGTTCACCGGCCTGCCGTTTTTTGCACCCGAGCTCTTCATGACGGTGATTTTGAAAAACCCCCTGCGCACCAAGCAACTGCAACAAGGGCTGGACCAGTTGGGCGAAGAAGGCGCGATCCAGGTCTTCAAACCTGAAATCGGCGGCCCCATGCTGCTCGGCGCTGTGGGTCAATTGCAGTTTGAAGTGGTGCAGCACCGCCTGAAAGCCGAATACGACTGCGACGTCCGACTGGAGGGCTGTCAGTACACCGGCGCCCGCTGGATCACCGCCGACACCCCGGCCGAACTGCGCGAATTCACCAACGCCTACCCGCAGCGCATGTCGCTCGACGCGGCAGGCACGCTGGCGTATTTGTGCACCTCGCCATACGATGTGCGCCTGGCGCAAGAACGCTTCCCCAAAATCCACTTCCACCCGCTGCGCGAGCACGCCGGTTTGGCGCTGGGCTCGGCGGGTTGAGTCTCATGCGCCCGCTGGCCCCATGGGCGCCGCGCCACATCCTCGGCGTCTTCACCGACATCGACGACACGCTGACCACCGATGGCGCCATCACCCCTGAGGCCCTGCAAGCGCTGGCGGATCTGAAAGCCGCCGGTCTGCACGTGGTGCCCATCACCGGGCGGCCTGTGGGTTGGAGCGAGGCGTTTGCACAAAGCTGGCCGGTGGATGCCATCGTGGCCGAAAACGGGGCGGTGGGGCTGCAGCACACCGCCGCGCAGGGCCTGCGCAAGCTGTACCAACAAGACGCCGCCACTCGGGCAAGCCACTTTGCACGCCTGCAACAGGTGCTGGCGCACATCGAGCAGCGCATCCCTGGCGCTCGCCGATCTCAAGACAGCGCTGGGCGTGAAACCGACATCGCCATCGACCACAGCGAGTTCACGCAGCTGCCGCAGCACGCCATCGAGGAAGTGGTGCGCCAGATGCAGGCCGCAGGCATGACCGCCACCGTCAGCAGCATCCACATCAATGGCTGGTTGGGCACGCATAGCAAACTCACCGGCGCACGCTGGATCGTGCGCGAGTTGTGGGGGCGCGATCTGGATGCCGAAATCGAGCGCTGGGTTTATGTGGGAGACTCGACCAATGACCAGGTGATGTTTGAACACTTCCCGCACAGTGTGGGTGTGGCCAACATCCGCCGTTTTGAGTCGCAGCTCACCCACCCGCCGCGCTACATCACGCCCAGCGAACGTGGCGCAGGCTTTGCCGAATTGGCCAGGCACCTGCTGACGCGTCTGCGCTGAAACTCCGTTAAACCCCCTTCGTGGCCATCTGCGCGATACACACACACACACCGACTGGACCTGCGCATGAACGCCCCCACCCTTTTGACCTGGTCTGAAAAAGACACCCCACGCGCTGCTTTGTGGCGCTCCGACCAAGTGCTGCCCAAAACCGTGGTGTTGGCCGACGACACCATGAGCGCCGACACGGCCTACCGCCTGGCTTGCGCGGGCACAGGCTTGCTGTGGCGCAGCGACTTTCAGAATGCGCGGCAAATGCTGCAAGCGCTGACACGGCGGATCGACAAACCCAAAAAGGTTCGCGCCAAAAAGCAAGATCCCAACGCGCCCGTGATCGCCGGCGCGGCCTTCCACACCCACCGCCAGGCGCAAGCCCAACGCACACGCATCCTGAGCCAGGTCTTGATTGAACTCGATGGCGACTATGGCATTGACCTGCGCCGCGCCCCCGATGCCAAAGCGGCCTGTGTACAAGCCTTTGGAGCCGCCCCTGGACAAGCCTCGGTGATCTCGCTGCGCAGCTTGCAAGGCGTGATTGGTGCGTTTGAATGGCGCAAAAATGGCGTAGAGGTGCCCGCCATGGGCGAAGCCTTGCGCATTTACCCGCACTACGGCGTGTTCTCACCGGTGCGCGGCGAATATGTGGAACTTGTCGCCAAAGCCCCGCTGCCCGAAGCGCTCAAGACCCATTCTGTGGCCTTTGACATTGGCGTGGGCACCGGCGTTTTATCGGCGGTCTTGGCGCGCCGTGGTGCGGCGCAGGTGGTGGGCACGGACCTGTCCGAACGCGCCTTGGCCTGCGCCTTGGACAACCTGCAACGCTTGGGGCTGCAAAACCAAGTGCAACTGGTGCCCACCAGCTTGTTCCCAGAAGGCCGAGCGGCCGTGGTGGTGTGCAACCCGCCTTGGCTGCCCGCCCGCCCCACCACCTTGCTGGAACAAGCGGTGTACGACGAAGGCAGCCAAATGCTCAAAGGCTTTTTGAAGGACCTGCCCGAGCACCTGTGCGATGGCGGCGAAGGCTGGCTGATCTTGTCCGATCTGGCCGAACACCTGGGCCTGCGCACACGCGAAGCCCTGTTGGGCTGGATCGCGGACGCGGGCCTGCAGGTGCTGGACCGCATGGATGTGAAGCCTGTGCACGCCAAAGCCCAGGATGCCACCGACCCGCTGCATGCCGCACGCTCGGCCGAAGTCACCTCACTCTGGCGCTTGGGCGTGGCAAGCTAAGCCCGCCCTTCGGCCGCAGGTGGGGGCCTTCCACCACAGTCAAAAGACAGGTGCCCATCGCATCCACTTCAACGGCCATCGTGGGCGCGAGCCCCTGCTCGCGAATGCTGGAACCACCGCTCGCACTCCAAACAGGCCTCAGCACCGAACGACCATTCGGCCGCAGAGGCGGCCCCTACAAAATCCGTCATTCAACACTCGCAATACCCACCCCATGGCTCAAGCCCACGCTGCTGCCGATCTTGATGCCGTTGGCCGCTGCTGCACCAAGGTTGGTTTTGCCGTCGGCACCTGCCAGCAAGGCGCATGAGCAGGCCACATCGCTGGGCTGAACCCCCGCAACAAATGCAGCTTCAATCTGGGCCCATGGCAGGACTTAGGCCAGAGCCACCAGTCGGTGACTCATATCGATCATCTGATCGAGGCGGCTGCATAAAAATTTGGGCGTATTTGCGATGGTGTCCGCCATGTTAAATACACTCCAGGAACTACCCCAGATCAAATCGAAACTTGAGAGTTTCGGACACCAACAACTGCACTGCGTGCCAGTTGCGGACATTTGGCAGAGACAACTACATGAGGCTTATAAAGGGGCATAGATAGGCCTCATTTTTGAATATGGCCAAGCCAATCAAGGTAGAACTTTGAGCAGATGTGCGTTTTGATCGTATTTCATCAGGTAATCACTGATGCGCTCGAAGGTCGCTGTCACAGGTTTTCCTGGATGATCTGTTGTGGCTACCTCTGCACTGAAAATCGAACCCAGCATCAATTTAAAGGGATTGACTTCTACAGCTTGCGCAACAAAATATTTTTGCGCCACTTCTTTTAGCTTATGAATATCCGTTGTTTGATAAATTGCAGAATTGATGACATCGAGTGTGAATTCCGTACAGTTTTGACGTCCTTGGGTAAATGGATTGGCAATGACCGAATAGCGCGGCTCATGCAATTTTTTGTAATCTGAAGATGCGATGACCTTGAGTAAACGCTGCTGGAGTTCGGCAGAAGGGATGAGTATTCCAGCCTCCAATTGCGCAACGCCAGAGAAAAAATCGACCGGAAAATCTTGTACCAAGCGGCTTTTGTCTGGCTGGTCATCGTATTGATAAAGATTGTAAATTGAGTACCCCGGCAGAGTGCGTCCATCGGCCGTCTGGATGCTGGAGTAGACGATGAAGGCCGCGTGTGTGAAATGCATGCCGGGAGGCATTTCAGACAACGGTCGCCCCATGCGCGCCAGGATGGCGACATGCACCCCTTTTGCAGCCAAGGTTTGCTCGACTTTTTTTGCAAAAGCGATGATTTTTTCTGCCTCGAAACGATTCGTTTCCCCTGCAAAACTGCCCGCAGAACTGAATCCAGCAGCAGCCCAAGCGGTTGAACAAAAAAACCAAAAACCAAAAAAGCATGTGAAGAGTAAGCGCATGATGTATCTCAATTGGTGGGGGTATTGTGGATTTGAAGCGCTTTGTTGGGCGGCAAAATCGAGATGGTTTCATCGGTGATAGGCAGTGGTTTGCCTACGGATCGGGATGCCGCATCGACCAGAGCCCCACCGGATTGCACTGCAGCACCTCCCGCCCCCAAAGCAATCAGTCCACTGGCCAAAATTGGGGTGGCGATGATGCCAGATGCCAATTGACCCGTAGCTGCCAAACTGTGACCTGCGCTCGCGCTGGTGTTGCCACTCGCCTGAGTGCCTGCCCTGACCGCCTGACCAGCATGTTCTGCTGGATTTGCAAAAGCCACGGCCGTCCAAATGGATAAACCTAAAGGCCAGGCGCTTGAAAAAGTTATTGATTTCATGTTGATTTCCTCTCCTTAAAAAATATGCTTTTGGACTACGCCAATCTCCCATTCATTAGCCATTCAACATGTTGGTGCCCAAGTTGATGCCGCTGCTGGAGACGCTAGTTCCCATGATGATGTTGATGACCCCGTTGAATTGGACGTCGAACTGGCTGTAAACGTTGCGGCTGATGTCGCCTGCGCTTGGGCCTGGATGTTGACTTGCCGAAAGCCATTGACTTTGCTCAAGATGGTGGGCTGTGGGCTACCGGGGTCGCTGCGGTCAGCAAAAATTTGTGTCCATGCCTGCGATGGCACGGACCATGCCAGGCCCAATGCGATCCGTAGTGCGCGAACCGTTTGCGGCAGACCCGGCGTGCACCCCCGTGCTGGAGTGGGTGACTTTGTCTTGCTACCGATGAAAGACATTAAGGACACTGGTACCCGCGCTTTGCCGTCTATGTTCACGTAGCCCATGTCGCTCTTTCACTTGCCCTGCGGATTGTTCTTGAGCCAATCGAACATGATCGATTGCGTCTGCGGTTTGGTGATGTATTTTTCCAATGCGTGGTAATAGTTAATTCCGTAAACAATCGCACCACCACCCAAACCACCACCCAAACCACCACCCATAAGCGCAGCCCCATAGGTGTACAAACTCCCCCCACCCGTTGTAGGCGCGAGTGCAACGCCTGCTACTGCGCCACCAACAAGTGCGGCACCAGAGCCCAGTACCCAGAGCTTCGGATTGGTCACCGGATCCCGCCAATCATTGACCTGGCCAAGGTAAGCGGCCCCCGCGCTGCTCACGCTCTGGCGCATGATGCTGTTGCTCACCGGCGAGCCCAGTGACACAAAGCTCAGGTTTTCATAAGCCTTGCCGTACAGCGCACCCGCTTGCAACGCCTTTCTTGCGTCTTCGTTGCCCGCACTGTGTGTCACCACCAGCGTCGGCCCCTGTGCGTTGAGCGTTCTGTAGGTGTATTCGTTGAGCACGTCCTTCTTGCTTAGACTGTTGGGCAAGTATTCGCCCACATCCTTGTCCAAGCCTTGTGTGCTGTTGAGGATGAAGCCCGTGTTCTCGCCCCCCAGCACCTTGGACAAAGCTTGCGCACTTGCAGCTGCAGTCTCAGGCTTGTTTTGCATGCCCGTTTGCACGAATACCCGCGCTTTGCCGTCTATGTTCACGTAGCCCATGTCGCTCTTTCACTTGCCCTGCGGATTGTTCTTGAGCCAATCGAACATGATCGATTGCGTCTGCGGCTTGGTGATGTACTGCGGGAAAGGGTGCACATACTGAATACCTGCACCTGCTGCACCTGCTGCACCTGCTGCACCTGCCGCAATTGAACCGCCTGTGTATAGGAGTGCAGGATTGGCAGTAAAGATTCCTGTAACAAACAAAGCTCCGCCAGCCAAGAAACCACCACCCCCAACGATTGCCGCCGTCTTGCTGTAAGTCACCGGATCCCGCCAATCATTGACCTGGCCAAGGTAAGCGGCCCCCGCGCTGCTCACGCTCTGGCGCATGATGCTGTTGCTCACCGGCGAGCCCAGTGACACAAAGCTCAGGTTTTCATAAGCCTTGCCGTACAGCGCACCCGCTTGCAACGCCTTTCTTGCGTCTTCGTTCCCAGCGCTGTGTGTCACCACCAGCGTCGGCCCCTGTGCGTTGAGCGTTCTGTAGGTGTATTCGTTGAGCACGTCCTTCTTGCTTAGACTGTTGGGCAAGTATTCGCCCACATCCTTGTCCAAGCCTTGTGTGCTGTTGAGGATGAAGCCCGTGTTCTCGCCCCCCAGCACCTTGGACAAAGCTTGCGCACTTGCAGCTGCAGTCTCTGGCTTGTTTTGCATGCCCGTTTGCACAAATACCCGCGCTTTGCCGTCTATGTTCACGTAGCCCATGTCGCTCTCCTTGGCAATTTCTGCTCTGTCTTTGGGGTTGTTCAGGTCCTGAATACCGCTGCTGGTCATGTTTTGCGCCGAGCTGTCTTTGACCAAGATCGGCGTATCGGTTTTGCCAATGCCTGCGATCAGCTGATTGAGGACTTCGGGGTTTTCTGCAGCCAGCTTGCGCAAATCGTTGTCCGTGAGGTTGATGATTTTGTCGTTGTCATTCTTGTCCCGCGCAACGATCTTGCCTTTGTAGTGATACAGGTAGTTGTTGTCGGTGGCATTGAATGCCGTAGCCGCACCAACTGCGCCACCCGTAGCTGCACCGACAGCCGTGCCCGCCGCCAAAACCAAGGCTTGCTTGAGTTGTGCGGGCATGTCGCTGGTCATGAGCGCCTGTCCTATTTGGTCAATCACGGCCTGGCTGCTGGCCGCGCCCACCGCACCTTGCATGCCCCCCGTTAAACCACCCACCACCGCATGCAGAGCTAAACGGTTCTTGCCGCCTTCACGCCAAGCGGTAATGCCCGCCTGGTCGCCGGATGCAAGCGCCTGGTCGTATTGCTTTTGGGCGTAGTCCCCCACCGCCTTGCTCGCTTGCTTGCCAAACTCTTGAGTGATGGTGACTTGCGCTTCAATCTCTTTTGTGACTATTTCTGCGTCAAAGGTCATGGGTAAAGACAGCGAGGATCGCAATGTTCCAGATATATGTAATCTTTGGCCCGCATGCATGAATGCACCTGAAGAGTATGTTTATTCAAGCCTTTAAAGTAATCTGCTGTTGTTTGGTTGCGCTGTATTTCATAACCCGCTTTAAAAGTAACTGGATCACCACCGCAATCAATGAAATCCTCTTTGCGTCCCTCCCTCGTCATCCCTGCTTTAACCCAATGGGCTCCGTAGGGTTTTATGGATTGAACAATCCTCGCGTGCTCAAGCGCACATGGTCCGTTGATGCACTGACCATACAAACAGCCTGATAAAAGAAAAGGCATAGCAATCAGTCCGCATAAAAAAATCAGAGATCGATTTTTCATTTTCCAGCTCCCAATAAAATCCCAATAGCTTTCCAAACCTCTGGTGACATACCTTCCGCAGCTGCAAAAGGCGCGGCAAGCGGAATTGCGGCTTCGCTCCAACGGTCTTGAAGAATTTTCAAGGAATCACTTCGCGCCCGTGCTGCGTTCCCCTGTTCGTCGTATAAGCCACTGGCCTTGCCGCCAATGTAGTCATGCGATCCAGCAAACGATTCGATCAACTTGTCTTGCCAACTTCCTGCGGCATAAGGCAGACCGAATAACGTGCCTTTGGCACCCTGTAAACCACCGGTAGCACCCACCATTTTTTGACCTTCGAGAGTTTTCAGGAAATCATCAAATGTTTCTCGTGTCCCGTCTGGTTTTACTCTGCCATCGAATGTCACTGGCTTGCTGGTATCAATAGTCCCATCCTGATTCTTGACAAACGTACACCGACTGCTATCTGGCCCACACAACACATCCAAATCTAACCGCGTACCGCCCACCTTGACCCCATCCCCTCTGACACCCTCGCTGGGGCCGCTGACGTTGCTCAGCACTTTGCCCGTGCTGTCCACCACCCCGGCAAACTTCTTGGAGTCTTCGATCATCAAGTCCCGCATCTTCTCTGCCGCCGTTGACAGCGCTTCTTTAGTGATCACGCTGCCCACCATGCCCGTCAGGGCTCCGGTCAGGATGTTCAAGGCCCGCTCTTGCATGTTCACGTCTTTGATGGCTTGTTCTGCTTTGGCCTTTTCCTCCGGTGTGCTGGCGTTCTTAGCCTGCTCTTGCAAGGTCTTGCGCTGGCCGTTGGTGTATTCCGTGATGGCTTTACCCGCCTGTTTGCCAAACTCTTGCGTGATGGTGACTTGCGTTTCAATCTCTTTTTTGACTCTGTCTGCATCAAAGATGGTCTTGATGCCGGCTTCTTTGTCTCCCGTTCTTGCTGCTGTGTTGCCCGCTACGCCGCTGATGCCTGCTGTGCTGGTGCTTTGAGCACTGTCCTTGTCGCTGCCAAAGCCCACTCCGCTCATCCCTGCGCTGGCGCTCTTGCCGGGAAGTGACCCTGCGCCCAGACCCACACTCACGCTCTTGGCTTCATAGCTTGCACTGTTTTGCAGGTCGGTCGTGGCGAGCGTGCCGCCGGTTTGGAAGCTGTTCTTGTTGTTGTCCTTGTTGTTGTCGATGGCCGTTTTCGTGCTGGTGATCTGGCCGCCTGTCAAGGTGGTGTTGCCTTTGACTTCAACTTGGAAGCCGCCGTCTCCCGCCCTGATCGCGCTTTGCTCATTGACGCTGGTGAAGGTGCTGTTGATCTTGCTTTGGCCTATGTTCAAGCTGCCGCTAAAGCCCGCTCCAACCATGATGGAGCCGCCTGCGCTTTTGCTGCTTTCTTTGTATTGGTTTTGATCCTGCAGGCTCTCGATGGTGAGGTTGCCGCCCACTTGGGCTGTCACCTGGTCTGCTTTGACCACTGCACCTTTGAGCGTGGTGTCACCGCCTGATTCGATGCCCACCGCACTGCCCGCCACTTGCGTGTTGGTGTAGGTCACGCCGTTGCCCGCGCCTTGGCCTGTGGCTTTGCTGGCACTGGCCGTAAAACCCATGCCGCCCCCGCCAGCACCCAACTGGATGGCCACGCCCACGCTGGCGCTCTTGCTTTGGTCGCTGCTGCTTTCGTGCGTGGTGTTTTGTGCGGCCAGCAGGTTGACTTGGTTGTCGGCTTTGAGTGTGGTGGTGCCTGCGGCTTGGATGCTGCTGCCTTGCACCGTGAGGTTGCTGACCTGTCCATCGCCTGTGGCTTGGATGGTGATGTTGCCGCCTGCGTTGATGCTGGAGCCTCGGGCGTTGTCTGCGCTGGAGCTTTGTTTGGACTGGCTGCTGCTGGAGCCCAGGCTGATGCTGATGCCTATGCCACCTGCTTTGTCGGCGGCGTTGCCTTCAACCAAGTTGCCCTTGGCGTCTTTGACCATGCCGTTGGCGTCGCCTTGTCCGGCCTTGACCGCGTCTGCCGCTTGTTTGAGGTTGAACGCCGCGTTGGCCCCAGCCAACGCTTGCATGCGGCCACTGCTGGTGTTGCCTGCCGCTTGCAGTTGGCTTTGCACAGTCTGTAGGGCCGAGACCACCGGGCTGGTGATGGCCACCGTCAGGCCGCTTTGCTTGAACTTTTGTTCTGTGCTTTGGCTGCCGGTTTCGCGCGCTTCGGTGATGTCTACTTTCTGGGCGGTGATGGCGATGTCGCCTTTTGGCGTCATCACGTCACTGCCGGTCTGGGTGAAGGCCCCGCCTGCTTTGATGGTGACGTTGCCATTGATCGCCCCGATGGTCGATGGGGCTGCGCTGGTGCTTTGGCCCTGTTGATCCAAGCTTTGCTGGCGCTTGCCCACCGTAAAGCCAATTCCGCCACCGCTCATGAGGCCGCTTTTGGTCTCTTGCCGATAGTCGGTTTGGTTTTGCGTGTTTTGCGCCGCTAGGGTGGTGACGTTGCGCATGGCGCTCAGGTTCACAGCTTGGTCGGCCAGCACGTTGGAGCCTGTGACGGTGAGGTCTTGGCCCGCCGCAATGCTCACGCTGGCACCTTCGAGGTTACTGGCCACCGCAGTGGTGCTTTGGCTGGTTTGCCGGGTGCTGAGCGTGCGACTGGACAGCATGCCTTTGCTGGTGACGGTGTTGGCCGTGTCCAGGCTTTGACTGGTTTGGCCTGCACCGATGGTGACATCGCGCTGCGCCGCCACGCTCAGGGTTTGGCCTGCGTTGATGCTGGCCGCTTTGGCGTTGATGTCTTGCCCAGCGCTTAAAGTCAGATTGCCTGCGGCGCCGATTTGGCTGCCCTCGTCTTGGCTGGAACTTTGGCGCAGGTAGTTCACGCCGCTCCAGCGGATGTCTTGGCTGTTGGCGGTGGAGACGGTACCCAAGTTGATGTTTTGTGCTGCGCTCAGGGTAGTCCCTGCATTGGGGCCTGAGCCTTGGTTGCTGATTTGCGCAGCAGTCAGGTTGAAGTCTCGCCCGGCGTTGGCGATCAGCACGCCTGCGGGGCCAGAGACGTACAGACCGGCCACGCGGTCGATGCCAGTTTGTGAAAAGCTGTTGTTGCCTGCTCGGTGGCTGCTGCTTTGGGTAGTGGTGCGCAGGTTGATGTCGCGCCCTGCACTGAGCAGCGCTGCATTTTGAGCCTGGATTTGCCCGCCGATGTTGTTGATGTCTTGTGTGGCTTGCATGGCCACGGCTGCGCCGCTGACCTTGCCACCCATGTTTTGGATGTTGTTGGCGTTGATTTGCACCAGATTGCGTCCAGCGATGGTGCCACTGTTGGTGGCATCTGCGTTCAAGTTGAGCTGCACGTCACGGCCTGCAAGCAAGGCGCCTGTGCCGTCCACATCGCCGGGTTGAACCCGCACATACACCTGCGGCACCAGCACGCTTTGTTTGGAGCCATCGGCCAGCGTGACTTCTTGGGTGACCAGCCAGACCATGTCGCTGGTCAGCTGTGCTACCTGTGCTGCGCTGAGGGCAATGCCGGGACGCAGCTTGAGGGCTTTGGCTGTGGTCAATCCGTTGTTCATGAGGGCCATGTACTGCGTTTGGTCGTTGCTGTAGTCTCCCAAGAAGCGTTGACCGGTCAGGGCCTGCACTTGCTCGCGTACAAGCTTTTGTTCATAAAAGCCATCGCCCATGCGCTTTTGTGAGGTGGCGGGATCGAATTGCAGCTGCGCGGTCATGAAGTCTGAGCCCAGCCAAGTTTTGTATTGCGTGAATTGGGGGTCGGACTCGACCAGGTATTTGGCCCCGGCTTCGGGGTGTTGGTGGTACAGGCTGGTGTTGGGCACTGTGGTGCGCCAATTCTGGGTGCGCACCTGCGTTTGCGTGCTTGGACTTTGTGCGTTGGCTTGAGCGGTGGTCACGCTGCCTTGGGCGATATTGGCTTGGGTCCCTGCAACAGAGATCAACCCTGCAGTCAGCATCTGGCGGGTCACGCCACCCGCAGCATCCGCTTGTGTTTGCACGGAAGACAAAGTGCTGTCTGCAGGAGCCGTGCTTGTGGATGCGCTGGCCGCATTCTGCTCGTAGCGAGCTGCGTTCATACCTATGGTTTGTGTGGATGCTGCGGGTGCATAGGTGCCAGTGCTGCTGCCAGAGGTGTCGCGACCGTTTCGGCGTGCGCGCCAAATAGATGTGGCGGTGCCTGCATCTGTGGTGATTTGTGTACCTTCGCCCTGCTGGTTGTCCACGCGTCTGGCCTGCACACTCAATGAGCCACCGGCAAGGATCTGGCTTTTGTCGTTAAGCACCGTGTCTGCCGTCATGGTGATGCCTTGGCCAGCCCGGATTTGGCCAGGCGCGGTTTGCGTGACCACGCTGGCGTCGATGGTGCGGGTGTAGTTGTACAGAACAAATGCATCACTGGTGCCTGCGACGGTGGTCATGCAATATGACTCACAATCCCATATGCGTGTCACTGAAGCCGCAAATCGGGTACTGTTGTCACTGGCTGATGCCACATCACCCGGGGCATGTTGATATTCGATGATGCTGGTCTGGCTGATTTGCTGCACTTGGCTGACAAAGTGTTCATTGGTGTTGCGGATGTTGGTCGCTTGAATGGTCAGCGCTTGCGTTGCTTCAATGGTGGCGCTGTTGTTGTGGATGCTTTGTGCTGTGCCGCCTGAGCGCCAGTTGGTGTTCAGCGCGCCACCCAGAGTCATGCCGCCGCCGCTGTAAATCAGGGCGTTTTCTCGGTTGGTCAGGGTTTGCACACCCATGTCGACCCGTTCACGACCGGCGATGGTGGCGGCTCGTGTGGTGGCGCCCACAGCTTCCTCTTGATTTATCAAGGTATTGGACGCAATGGCCAAACGGTCGCCGTACATACGGCCTGATCCCAGATTGTTCACGTTCGCCCCCTGTATGTGGGTGTCTGCCCCGTCGATCAGGCCCCGATTGGTCAGGGTGTGGCTGATTTGAAGTGTGGTGGTTTGGGCGCTGAGCAGTTGACCGCTGGCTTGGTTGTCCAAATTGCCCGCCGTGATGCTGAGATTTTTGCCGGCTTGCACGGTAACCGGATTGATCAGCGTGCCTGTGGTTTGCAGCTGCAATTCCCCCCCGGCTTGCAAAGTACCTGCCAAGGTGTGGTCGCTTTGCAGGCTCAGGCTGACGTCGCCTTGCGAAACGATTTGCCCAGCCCCGCTCAAGCGGCCTGCACGCACCACAACGCTTCGGTCGGCGACGACCAGGCCTGCATCGTTGCTCATGCGCAGAGTGGGGGCGGTGGTTGGCGGCGTATTGGTGCCCGTGGTGATGTGCAATTGCTGGCCGGCACTGAGTTGACCGTGGTCGTTGTGGAGCAATCCGTCACTTTGAATGTTCAGGTTATGTACAGCCCGAAAAGCACCTTGGGTATTGTCTATGTTGCTGGCACTCAGGACCACGTTTTGTCCTTCCAGGCCAGTGGGTGCGGGTGCGCCGTCGCTGGCTGTGGCCCGGGTGTTGGCGTTGGTGATGGCGCCCACCAGCAGGGTCAGGTTTTGGCCTGTTCGCATCAAGGCCTGACTGTTGTCGATGGTGCCGCTGGCGACATCTGCAGTCATGCTTTGTACGGCCAACATTTGACTGCCGGCGTTGTTCAGGCCTGTGGCCTTCAGCATCATTTCGCCACCGCTGTAAATTTGGCTGTTGCCAGAGAGCGCTGAGTTGTTCACCGCTCCAGTGCTGGTCATCGTCAAATCACCTTGGGCGTGAATGAGGCCAGACCTGTTGTCGACACCACCGCTTTGAATAACCAGTTGACCACCGGCAATCAAGCCCTGAGTTGGCGCATGGGGGTCAGCACTGCGGGTGCCTTGGTTGCTCAGGGTCTGGCCGTGGGTGTCAATTTGCAAGTCTCGTCCAGCGGACACCAACCCTTGGGTGGTGTTGAGGGTGCCTGTGCTCAGAAGGATTTCGCGTCCGGCAATGATTTGGCCGAGTGCGTTTTGCAAACTGTTTTCTGCTCCGCTGAGGGTGATGTCCAGGTTTTCCTTGGCTTGAATAAGCCCTTGTCGATTGTCTAAACCGTTGATTTTGGACTGCAACGACACCTGCCCATTTATAGATACCAAAGTGCCTTTGGTGTTGGTGATGCCCCCTGCGCTCAGGGTCATGTTTTGCTGTGCGGAAATCAACCCATTGGCGTTGGTGGTTTTGTCGCTGGTGGAGATCTGAACTGTGCCGTTGCCTGTGATTTTGCCTTGGGTGTTGTCCAGGCTCATTGCGTCCACTTTCAACAGGCCTGTGCCTGCGTGGCCCATCAGGCCGCTGGTGTTGGTCAGTGCACCGGCATTCAACATGAAGTTGATTGCGTTGGCAACGATTCGTCCACTTGTATTGTCTAAGCTGCCCAATGTGTTGATGCTGGTCGTTTGCACGCCGGTCCCGGTCTGCTCAATGGCCCCATGGTCGTTGACGAGTTGCCCCACTCGGATGTTCAGCTGCTGGGCGCTGATCTGACCCTCGGTGTTGTCCAACTTTTGTGTGGCTTGGCTGTTGGCGGTGAGGGTGAGTTTTCCAGGTGTGCTCACTTGGGCTTTTCGGGCGTTGATGTCGCCGTTGTTGGCGATCAGGCTCACGTCGCCTGCGGTGGTGCCGGTATGGCTGCCTGCCAGGTTGAGGGCTGATCCTGTCAGGCTCATGCCGTTCGTCGCCAGCAATTGGCCGGCGCTTTGCAGGGTTCCGCTGGTGTTCACTGTGAGTGTGCCGGTGCCGCTGAGTTGGCCATCTGCGGCCATGCCTGCGGCCAGCACGTTGGTGCTGATGCCTGCCACGCTGGCAGCGTGGATGTTCAGGTCTTTGGCTGCGGCGATGGTGCCGCTGGTTTGGAGGCTTTCGGCAACGGTGAGTGTTTGTGAGCCAGCGGCATAAAGACTGCCGCTGTTGGCCAGACTCTTGACTGTGCTGCTGAGGTCTTGGGCCGCGTAGATGCTGCCGCTGTTGGTGAGTGTTTGGGCGCTGACTTGCACCGCCCCGGAGCCGATGATGCGCGCCCCATCGATTACAGCGGCTTGGGTATGGCTTTGCACGGTGTTGATCAAGTCGCCTTGGCTGTCAATGGACAAGGTGCCTTGACCGGCGTGCAAGATTTGTCCGGCGGTGTTGTCGATGCCTTGCGCACGGATGTTCAGGTGACGGGCGGCACTGTAGATGGTGCCTGCGGTATTGTTGAGTTGTCCTTGCAGGGCCAGGCTTTGGTCGGCTTGTCCGGTCTGGGTGATTTGGCCTGCAACGTTGCTCAAGGCTTTGGCATGCAGAGTGAGTGCCTCCCCTTGCAATTGAGCACGGTCGGTGGTCAGTGTTTGGGTGGTCTGCATGCGCAGGGTTTGCGCCGCCAGAATGCGGCTGCCTGCAGCTTGCAGCTCGCCTGTGGTGGCTTGCACGTGGATGCTGGGCGCTTGTTGGCGCGATTGCGAGACATCGAGGCTGGCTGCTTGCAAGCTCAGGGCTTGGGTGCCCAAGGCCTGGCCTGCGGTTTGCAAAAGCCCATCGGCCGATACATGCAGGGTTTGACCGCCTGTGGTGGCACCCGAAGGCAGCGTTTCGAGGCTGCCGTCTGCCCGCATGCCTGCGGCCCAGACCGTGGTGGCGCTGGCCAGGATTTGGGGGGCAGAGCTGCCTGTATTTGTACTTATGCCTGTGTCTTTGGCCTGAATTTGTACGCTGCCCAATGCAGCCACAACGCCGCTGTGGGTTTGGCTGCCTTGAGAAGTCAACTGGGCATGACGTTCGCTGTAGACCGTGCCACTTTGCACCATGGTGCCTTGGGTCTGGACGACCACATCGCCCCCTGAGGCCTGGAGGGTTCCGCTGTTAGAAAGCCAGCCTTGATGGCTCAGGGTCAAGGGGCCACTGCTTGCTTGCAACAAGCCGGCATTGCGCACCCCCAGACCAGCCTCAGTGCCGATGAGAGTAATTTTGCCGGCATACATGCCCCCCAGAGCCGCCACGTCAAGCGCATAAATGGGTGGGCTTGCTGAGCTTGCCAGCAGATTGCTTTGCACAGTGGTGTCGGCGCTCACGCTGGCTGCGGCAATGTCGTTGGCACCCGTGACCACTTGCAGTTGCTGTGCCCAGATGCCTGCGTTGACTTGCAAGGCGCGACTCAAGATGGCGGTGTAGTCTGTGCTGCGGGCATCTAGGCCTTGCCCTTCAATGGTCATTTGTCCACCTTGAACCCGGAAGCTTTCTAGAGCTCCGGCGTTCATGATTGCGGTGCCGGTGGTCAAGGTGGCCGTACTGGCATTGATGAAGCCGCCGCCATTGATGGCCATGCCTGATGGGTTGGCCACAATGACTTGGGCGCGTTGTCCGGCCACCTCGACATAGCCTTGCAGGTAGCTGGGGTTGCTGGAGTTGACTTCGTTCAGGATGACCCGCGCACTGCCCGTGGCCAACCAGGGGTTGCCTTGCACCCAGCCGCCTTGTTGGGTTTGCACTGGGGTGCGGCTGTTGTTCAGCACCGCGCCCGCAGCGCCCACGTCAAACTGGCTGTAGGTGTTGCGGCTGACACCCGCTGCGCTGGGTGTGCGGATGTCCACTTGGACCACACCGTTTGAAGTGGTGAGTACCGTGGGACGTTGGGCCGAGGGCGCTGTAGGGTCTGCCACGATGCGTGTAGTCACAGTTTGGGCCTGCAAGGGTGCAAGCCATGCCAAGGGCAAACACACCAAGGCCGTCCCTGCCAACCATTTGCACACCAGACCGAGGACAGAAAGTCTGAGTTGACCCGGGTGAGCAGCGCCACACCTTGTCGCACCGGATGCGCCTTGGCCATGCCCCATGGCGGTTTCGGCCACCGCCATCAAACAGCCTCGGGCTTTGTTGAAAACGATGCGGTGACGGGTTTTGTTCATGGTGAGCTCCCTCTTGTGCGTTCATTTCGGTGACGTCTTGAATCTCAGTAACTGACGCTCAAACTGAAGCCTGCGGTTTCAGTGGCGGTTTTGAAGCGTTCGGGTTTGCGCAGTGGGCGTCCGGCAAACAGCTCAAATTGCATGCGTTTGTATGGCCCGCGCCAACCCAGCACCAAACCGGTCAGGTTTTGCCCAACCAGGTTTTGTGCACTGGCACCGGCCACATGGCCGTGGTCAATTCCCGCATAGACTTGCGTGCCTTGTGCGGCAGCCAAGCTCAGTTCGTTGCGCCATAGCCAGCCGCGTTCTGCGGTCAAAACGCTCAGGCCATCAAAACCCCGCACCGTGAAACGACCACCAATGCTGAAACGGTCTTGTGGGGTGAGCGGTGTCTTGTTGTGTTGAGCCTTCCAGGCGCTGTGCCATGTCCAGGATTGCTGCGCTGCCTCAAACGGCCATTGCACATTGGCGTCAAGCATCCACAGCCGCATGCGCGAGGTGCCTTCGCCAAAACCTTCTTCGGGCGCAGGCAAAGCACCCCAAGCACCGGTGCCAGCGCGATACGTCAGATTGGCCTCGAACATGGCACGGTCGATAGCCCGGCGGTGTCCGAGTCCCCACTCAAGGCCACCGACCACGCGGCGCTGGACTTCGACCTCCTGGTCATCGATGTAGTTGTTGGAGCGTCGTTGAAAGCCTTTGAGACTGACGGTGGTTTTGCCTGCGGCATCCCGCTGGATGATGCGCGAGAGTTTGACTTCACTGTTGGCACTGCTGCCGCTGTAGAGCACATCGGCATTGGCGCCAGCCACGTTCTGGTGATAGCTGTTTTGACTGAGCGTGACCGAGAGCAGGTTGTACCCCCAAGGCACCGAGTAATGCACGGTGCGTCCATCAGTGCCTCGGGGACCAGGCTCTTTGGCTCCCAACTCGCTTTGCACAGTGATGTAGAACAAGTCGCTCAGCGTCCACCAGTTGTCATAACTGAGAGTGGCGTTGCCCTGCAGCTTGCCTGTGCTGCGGGTGCCGCTGTCATCCATGCTGGCACTGAGGCGAAATGGCAGGGTTTGCGCATGGCGTATGACCACATCAGAAAACCCCGGTTCTTGCGCGGGCTGGATGTCGATGTCTGCTTCTGATGTGGGAACGCGCTTGAAGTTTTCCAGCGCTTGTTCAATGTCTCGCAAATTCAGAACGTCACCTGCAGACATCGGTACCGTGTTCCAGAGGCTGCCGCGCTGTCCGGAGCCTTGTGCCCAACGGACTTCTTGGATGCGACCCGGCAAGACCTGAAGGGTCAGCCGACCTGTTTGCAAATTTTGTGGGGCAGCCAGAATGCGACTGGTCACAAAGCCCCGGGCGATCAGGGCATTTTGCAGACGGTCTATCACGATTTGCACGCCTTGAGCGCCAATGCAGCGTCCCTCCACAGGGTCTGGGTTGGCCAGTGTGGCATGGCCATCTGCATGACTCAGCAGCCACGACCACTGCGGCAAGGTCTCGATGGACAAGGCCAATTCTTGAATCGGAAAACAGGGGCTTTCTGTTGCCAACCAACGAACTTCTGGTTCGACCCCATCCTTTTGCAAGCGCACATCAGGCGCTGGAATGGTTTTTTGCCTTTGCTGCAACGCTTCTTGAGCGCGCCGCTCTTGTTCTTGAGAGCGCTGTTGGAGGTCGTTTGCAGTTTGCGCACACACGCACGAGCAACCCAAACCGAGTGCCGACAGGTAACCAAGAAAGAATTTCAAAACGATTCCTGAATTGTTAAGAATCAGGAATCCTACCCACAAATGATTACCAAATAGTTACAATTTGTTTCTTTAGTACCTCTTCTTGAACGCAGAGACAACGCCCCCGCACAAGCCCGCCGCGGCCTCCCACCACAGTCAAAAGACAGGTGCCCATCGCATCCACTTCAACGGCCTTCTTGGGCGCGAGCCCCTGTTCGCGAACGGTTGAACCACCGCTCGCACTCGCTCAAACCCTGGCCAACACGGGCCCCAGCGCCACGCCCGTGTGCGTGCCCAAGAGCACCAGCGCCTCGGGTGTCATGGCGGCCACAATGCGGCCACCGGCGTTGCCGCCTTCTGGCCCCAGGTCAATCACCCAATCGGCTTCGGCGATCACGTCCAGGTCGTGCTCGATCACGATCACGCTGTGGCCCGCGTTCACCAAGCGGTGCAGCACGCTGATGAGCTTGTCCACATCGGCCATGTGCAGGCCCACCGTGGGCTCGTCCAGCACATACAGCGTATGCGGCGCTTTGTTGCCGCGCTTGCCCACTTCGTCACGCACCTTGGTGAGTTCGGTCACCAGTTTGATGCGCTGGGCTTCGCCGCCGCTGAGCGTGGGTGAGGGCTGACCCAAGGTGAGGTAGCCCAGCCCCACGTCTTTGAGCAACTGCAACGGGTGGGCAATGCTGGGCATGCTGGCAAAAAAGTCCACCGCCTCGTCCACTTCCATCTGCAGCACATCGCCGATGCTCTTGCCGCGCCACGTCACCGCCAAGGTCTCGGGGTTGAAGCGGGCGCCTCGGCAGGTTTCGCAAGGCACTTTCACATCGGGCAAAAAGCTCATCTCGATGGTGCGCATGCCCTGGCCTTCGCAACTCGGGCAGCGGCCTTCGCCGGTGTTGAAACTGAAACGCCCGGCGGCGTAACCCCGCGCCTTGGCTTCCAAGGTTTCGGCAAACAGTTTGCGGATCGTGTCCCAAAATCCGATGTAAGTGGCCGGGCAGGAACGCGGCGTTTTGCCAATGGGCGTTTGGTCCACTTCGAGCACGCGGTCGATGGTTTCAAAGCCTTGCACATCGCTGCAGGCGGTCAAGGCCACGCGCTGGCCTGCGTCTTGCGCGGTTCGGCCGGCGAAGGTGGAACGCTGGCCGACCAGCGCCTGCACATTGGCCAGCAGCACATCGCGGGCCAGGGTGGATTTTCCAGAGCCGCTGACGCCGGTAACGGCGACCAAGCGTTTGAGCGGGACCTGCACATCAACCTTGCGGAGGTTGTGCAAGTTGGCGCCTGTCAAGGTGAGCCATTGCAGAGGAGCCGCCGCAGTTTCTGCAGCTTCTGCGTGGGGCGGTGGCGTGGGCGCCGATTTTGGCGTACCCCCGCCATATGAGGCGCTCGCGTCACCGCCCCGCGCAGAAGTACCCACAACGCGACGCACCTGCATCGGATGCTTCATCGCATGCAACAAATAACGCCCCGTCTGCGAATCGGCAGAAGCCGTGATGTCGGCCACCGAACCTTGCGCCACCAAACGGCCACCACGTTTGCCCGCACTCGGGCCAATGTCGATGATGTGGTCGGCACGGCGGATGGTGTCTTCGTCGTGCTCCACCACCACCAGCGTGTTGCCTTTGTCGCCCAGCTTGTGCAGGGCGTTGAGCAAGATCTGGTTGTCGCGGGCGTGCAAGCCAATGGTGGGCTCGTCCAGCACATAGCAAACGCCCTGCAAGTTGCTGCCCAGTTGTGCGGCCAAACGGATGCGTTGCGCCTCTCCGCCGGAGAGCGTGGGTGCACCCCGGTCGAGCGTGAGGTAGCCCAAACCCACTTCTTCCAAAAACTCCAGGCGGCTTTTGATTTCGGGCACCAAATCGCGGGCGATGTCGGCATCGCGCCCGGTGAGCTGCAGTTGGTCCACCCAATGCCGCACGTCGGTCACCGACAAGCTGGCGATGTCGGTGATGCGCCAGCCCTGGCCAGGCGCCGAGCCCAAGCGCACCGCGCGGGCCGTGGCGTTCAGGCGGGTGCCTTCGCAGCTGGGGCAAGCCACGTTGGCCAAGTCTTCGATCTCGGGTTCGGCAAAGGTTTGTTCGCGGCCTTTTTGTTTGTCGTCTTGCACCGAATCGTCAAACACTTGGCGTTCGTCTTTGCTGAGCTTGACGCCCGTGCCCACGCAATCGGGGCACCAGCCGTGCTTGCTGTTGTACGAAAACAAGCGCGGGTCGAGTTCGGCATACGAGGTGTCGCAAGCCGGGCAAGCGCGCAATGTGGAAAACACGCGGTGTTGGCCGATGCGGGCGGTGGACTCGCCGCTGAACATGGCTTCGAGCAAGCCGTCCAGGTCGCTCAGCACATGCACCACGCCTTTGCCATGTTCCAGTGTTTTGCTCAGGGCTTGGCGCAGCGCAGTCTCGTTGGACGGCAGCACATCCAGACTGGCCACCGGCAGTTCAATGTTGTGTTCTTTGAACCGGTCGATGCGCGGAAAGCCTTGTGTGGGCAAAAAGTCGCCATCGACGCGCAAGTGCGTGTAGCCCCGAGGCCGCGCCCAATCGGCCAGCTCGGTGTAAACGCCTTTGCGGCTGTTGACCAGCGGCGCCAACAGGCCAATGTGCTGCCCCCGAAACTGCGTCATCAGCTGCGCGATGATGCTGTCTGGCGTCTGCGGTTGCACGGGGGTGTTGTCGTGCACGCAATGCTGGATGCCCAGCTTCACGTACAGCAGGCGCAAGAAGTGCCAAACCTCGGTGGTGGTGCCCACGGTGGATTTGCGGCCACCGCGCGACAGGCGCTGCTCGATCGCCACCGTGGGCGGGATGCCGTACACCGCATCCACCTCGGGGCGGCCGGCGGGCTGCACGATGCTGCGCGCGTAGGCGTTCAGGCTTTCCAAATAACGGCGCTGGCCTTCGTTGAACAAGATGTCAAACGCCAGCGTGGATTTGCCGGAACCACTCACTCCAGTGACCACGTTGAAGCTGCCGCGCGGGATGTTGACGCTCAGGTTTTTGAGGTTGTGCTCTTTGGCGTTGACGATTTGGATGTTGTTGTTCAACACAGGTGGGCGTTTGACAGGCATTGCAGAAGACCCTGCGCCCTCGCGACCCGAAACGCTAGCCAGCGAGGCTGCGGTGTCAGGGGGTGACGATTTTGGCGTACCCCCGCCGTATGAGGAACCCGCTGACGCCGCAGCCTCGCTCCCAAGAACACCCGACCGCCCAGCCAGAACACCGACCTCGCCCCCATCAGAACCCAAACGCTCAGCCACACCCAAGACCTCACCCATCGATTCAGCGTACTCGCGCAGCGCCAGCCCCGTGTGCGATGTGGCATGTTGACGCACCTCTTCGGGCGTGCCCTCGGCCACAACCAAGCCCCCGGCATAGCCGCCCTCTGGCCCCAGGTCGATCAGCCAATCGCTGGCGCGGATCACATCGAGGTTGTGCTCGATGACGATGAGCGAATGCCCCGCCTCGAGCAGCTTGCGCAAGGCCCGCATCAGCTTGGCGATGTCGTCAAAGTGCAGGCCCGTGGTCGGCTCGTCAAACAAAAACAGCGTGCCCTTGCGGGCCAGACTCTGGCGGCTCTTGGAAGCGCTCTTGGCGGCCTCGGCCAAAAAGCCTGCGAGCTTGAGGCGCTGCGCCTCACCGCCCGACAAGGTGGGCACCGGCTGGCCCAGCTTGACGTACTCCAGACCCACATCGACGATGGGTTGCAGGGCGCGGATCACGTCGCGGTCTTGCGCGAACAAGGCGGCGGCTTCGCTCACGGTCAAGTTCAGCACATCGGCCACGTTCAGGTGGCGCACAACGCCACCTATGGCTTGGCGCTCGACGGTGATCTCCAAAATTTCGGGGCGGTAGCGCTTGCCATCGCAATCGGGGCAGCGCAGATACACATCGCTCAAAAACTGCATCTCGACGTGCTCAAAGCCCGAGCCACCGCAGGTGGGGCAGCGGCCATCGCCACCGTTGAAGCTGAACTTGCTGGCGGTGTAGCCGCGCTGGCGCGACAGCGGCGCGGTGGCAAATATTTCGCGGATCGCGTCCCAGGCCCCCACATAGCTCACCGGGTTGGATCGGGCGGTTTTGCCAATGGGCGACTGGTCGACAAACACCACATCGCTCAGGTGGTCTGCCCCCAGCAGGCGGTCGTGTGCGCCTGGCGTTTCGGTGGCTTTGCCAAAGTGGCGCATCAGCGCCGGGGCCAGCACGTCCTGGATCAGGCTGGACTTGCCCGAACCGCTCACACCGGTGATGGTCACAAGCCGTTGCAGCGGAAAGTCCACGCTGATGTTTTGCAGGTTGTGCTCGCGTGCGCCTTCCAAAATCAAACGCGGCGTGCTGTCGGACACCATGCGCTTGAAGCCCAGGCCCACTTGTTTGCGCCCACCCAAATAGGCGCCCGTGAGCGTGTCGGCGTTGCGCAAGTCGGCGGTGCTGCCGTCGAACACGATCTCGCCACCGCGCTCCCCAGGGCCCGGGCCCATGTCGATCATGCGGTCAGCGGCCATCATCACGGCCGGGTCGTGCTCAACCACCACCAGCGTGTTGCCCGCGTCACGCAGCCGGTGCATGGCCTGGGTGATGCGGTTCATGTCGCGCGGGTGCAGGCCGATGCTCGGTTCGTCCAGCACAAACAAGGTGTTGACGAGGCTGGTGCCCAAGGCGGTGGTCAAGTTGATGCGCTGCACTTCCCCGCCGCTCAGTGTGCGGCTTTGGCGGTCGAGCGTGAGGTAGCCAATGCCCACGTCGCACAGGTATTTGAGGCGGGTGGTGATTTCTTCGAGCAGCAGTTGCAGGGCTTTTTGTTCAGCGCTTTTGCCTTGTCCTGGTTCTTCGGAGTGTAGGTTGGCCTTGGTGGTTTCTGCTGAAGTTCGGTCTGCATCAGCGCGGGGGGCGGGCTCCTCATGAGGCGGGGGTACGCCAAAATCGTCGTCCGCCCCCCGCTCTGTCGCAGACCTGGTGGTCGCTCGATCGTCTGGCAACATCTCTGTCGCTGTTCTTGCAGGCGCCTTTCCACCCGTACCCACGGCTTCGGCCGGGGATGGGCTGGGCGACGATTTTGGCGTACCCCCGCCGTATGAGGAGCCCAGCCCATCCCCGGCCGGAGCCTCCCCTGCCAGGCCCACAACAGCCTGCCCCAAGAACGCTTGACCCGAGGCTGACACCCGGTCAAAAAACAAACGCAAACGGTCGAGCGGCATGATCATCATGTCGTGCAGGCTCAAACCCGGCAGCGCCTCCAACTGCGCACGGGACCACTTCACACCCGCGGGCATGAAACGCTTCTCCACGGGCAAAACGCCATCGGCATCCGAATGGCTGCCAATGCGCCAGAGCAAACTCTCGGTCTTCAAACGCGCGCCTTGGCATGTCGGGCACTCGGTGTAGCTGCGGTACTTGGACAAGAGCACCCGGATGTGCATCTTGTAGGCCTTGCTCTCCAGGTACTCAAAAAAGCGCTTCACGCCGTACCACTGGTGGTTCCAGCGCCCCTTCCACTCGGGGGAGCCATGGATCACCCAGTCTTGCTGCGCTTGCGTCAACTTGTCCCAGGCCGTGTCGCGCGGAATGCCTGCGGCCTCGGCGTGGCGCATCAGGTCGTCCTGATTTTCTTGCCAGGCGGGCGTTTGCAGCGTCTTGATGGCCCCGGCCCGCAGCGTGAGCTTGGGGTTGGGAATGACCAGGCCGTAGTCGACCCCGATCACGCGCCCAAAGCCCCGGCAGGTCTCGCACGCGCCCACGGCGGAGTTGAAGGAAAACATCGACGGAATCGGGTCGGTGTAGCGCTGATCGCTGTCTGGGCAATGGAGGCCGGTGGAGAAACGCCAGAGGTCAAAGGTGGGCTCGGACGCAGCAGACAAATCGGGATCTGACCCCAATTTCTCCGCGTACACATTCAGGCGGCCACCGCGTTTCAGGGCCACTTCGATGGCTTCGACCACGCGGGCTTTTTCGGCGGTGCCGATGCGAAAGCGGTCGGCGATCACGTCCAGCACTTTGCGCGGGCCGGTGGGGGTGGCCACTTCGCGTTCGGCCTGCACCTTGGTGAAGCCGCTGGCCGAGAGCCATTGCTCGACCTGCTCGGCGCTGGTGCCTGCGGGCAACTCAACTGGGAAGGTCAGGTACAGGCGCGGGTCGCCCGCTTGGGCGGCGCGCTGGGCCAGTTCGGCATAAATGGTGTCGGGGTTGTCGTGGCGCACGGCTTGCGCCGTGTCTTTGTCAAACAGCTGGCCCAAACGGGCGAACAACAACTTCAGGTGGTCGTTCAGCTCGGTCATGGTGCCCACGGTGGAACGCGAGCTGCGCACCGGGTTGGTCTGGTCAATGGCAATGGCCGGGGGCACGCCTTCGACCTTGTCCACCGCCGGTTTGTCCATGCGGTCCAGAAACTGGCGGGCGTAGGCGCTGAAGGTCTCCACATAGCGGCGCTGGCCTTCGGCGTACAGCGTGTCGAACACCAGGCTCGACTTGCCCGAGCCGCTGGGCCCGGTGACGACGGTCAATTCACCCGTGCGGATGTCCAAGTCGATGTTTTTGAGGTTGTGCTGACGGGCACCACGGATGCGGATGAGACCTTGGGACATGGACGGGCTTTATGGGGTGAAGGCCAAACATTCTAGGGCGCAGAACAGGACCACACGCGCGGGCAAAAGAAAAGCCACGCACAGGCGTGGCTTTGCTTGGAGGCGCTTGACCGGGGTCAAGCACTCAGCGGGCCATCACTTGGCAGCGCTGGCCTCGGGCGCAGGTGCAGCAGCAGGCGCCGCAGGTGCAGAAGCGTCTGCTTTGGCGGGCTCCACATGCACAGCGTCAGCGCCGTGCTTCTCACCGCTCATGTCCAGGCTGTCACCGCCTTTGCCGATGACATACAAAGCCAAGCCAGCAAAGACCACAAAACCAACAACAATTTTCCACATGATTCATCTCCAATAATGAAAAAGGCCCTCCACAGAGGGAAGGCCCGAAATGTAGCACCCGAGTCACCCCGGGATGCTTACAAGAAAGATCAGTCGTCAGCGTAGATGTCGACGTCTTTGGTTTCTTTGATGAACAAACCACCGATCACGACGGTTGCACCGGCGATGATGATGGGGTACCACAAGCCGTTGTACATGTTACCGGTCTGGGCCACGATCGCGAAAGCGGTCGTGGGCAGCAAACCACCGAACCAGCCGTTACCGATGTGGTAAGGCAAGGACATGGAGGTGTAACGGATACGGGTGGGGAACATCTCGACCAGCATGGCGGCGATCGGGCCGTACACCATGGTCACCAACAACACCAAGTAGGAGAGGATGATGATGACGGTGACTTTGTCGAACTTGGCCATGTCGGCTTTGACGGGGTAGTTCGCAGCCTTCAGAGCAGCGCCCAGGTTGGAAGCCAACAAAGTGGCGCCAGCGGTCTTCTCGTTGCTCAAGTCTTTGACAGACTTGGTGGCCGCTTCGATGGCCTTGGCATCTTTGGGTTCTGCCGCGTTCAGAGCCGCCAGCTTTTCCTCGGCCTTGGCCTTGGCAGCAGCGACGTCTTCAGCCGAGTACTTCACGTTCACCACGGTCTCGCCCACCTTGATGATGGCAGGGGTGCCAGCAGGTGCGACTTCGTTCGAGTAGCTCACCGATGCGCCAGCCAAACGTTGCTTGGCAACGTCGCAAGAAGAAGTGAACTTCTTGGTGCCTGTGGGGTTGAACTGGAACGAGCACTCGGCTGGGTCAGCAATCACCACCACTTGCGATGCGGCTTGGGCAGCGTACAAGTCGGGGTTGGCAGCCTTGGTCAAGGCCTTGAACACGGGGAAGTAGGTCAAAGCGGCCAACAAGCAACCGGCCAAAATGATCGGCTTACGGCCAATCTTGTCAGACAGCGCGCCGAACACGATGAAGAACGGTGTACCGATGATCAAAGAGATCGCGACCATGATGTTGGCGGTGGCGCCGTCCACTTTCAACGCTTGTGTCAAGAAGAACAAAGCGTAGAACTGACCGGAGTACCACACCACCGCTTGACCTGCTGTCAAACCGATCAGGGCCAAGATCACGATTTTCAGGTTTTTCCACTGGCCGAAAGACTCGGACAGAGGGGCCTTGGAGGTCTTGCCTTCGGCTTTCATTTTCACGAAAGCAGGCGATTCGTTCATGCTCAAACGGATGTAGACCGAGATGATCAACATGATGATCGAGACGATGAATGGCACGCGCCAGCCCCAGTCGGCGAAGGCTTCTTCACCGATGATGGTCCGTGTGCCCAAGATCACCATCAGCGACAGGAACAAGCCCAAAGTTGCTGTGGTCTGGATCCAGGCGGTGTAAGCACCGCGCTTGCCGTGAGGGGCGTGCTCGGCCACGTAAGTGGCGGCACCACCGTACTCACCACCCAAAGCCAAACCTTGCAACAAGCGCAGGCAGATCAGGATGACGGGAGCGGCCACACCAATGCTGGCGTAGTTGGGCAAGATGCCCACGATGAAGGTCGATGCACCCATGATCAGGATGGTGACCAAGAAGGTGTACTTGCGGCCGATCATGTCGCCCAAGCGGCCGAAGAAGATCGCGCCGAATGGACGCACGATGAAACCGGCAGCAAACGCCAGCAAAGCGAAGATGAAAGCAGAGCCTTCGTCCAAGCCGCTGAAGAACTGTTTGGCAATGATCGCGGCCAACGAGCCGTACAGGTAAAAGTCATACCATTCGAAAACGGTACCCAGAGAAGAGGCAAAAATCACCTTCTTCTCTTCCGCCGACATCGGACGGGGTTCAGTTGTAGCCATAGAGCTGTCTCCAAAAAAGAGTCTCCGACACGGAAACTTGGCGCGATTCTTGGACCCAGCACTTGCCCCTGTCTGACATGCAACCAACAAACACTTACAAACCGCGCGTTAACCCTTGGAATTAATTTCATATTGCGAGAAACAAGCCCAGACCAAGGGTAATCCCCCGAAATCATTTTGGGCCGTACCCCCCAGCGATGGCCGTTGAATGCGGACCAAGCTGTGTTTTGCGCGTCTTCCAGGCATGGCCTGATCCATTACAGTTCACCGTCACCGCCCAGAACCCTGCAGCCCACACCCCACAAGCCATGAACGAAAACACCTTTGACTACATCATTGTTGGCGGCGGCACCGCTGGATGCCTGCTGGCCAACCGCCTGAGCGCCGATGCCAGCAAGCGCGTGCTGTTGATCGAGGCGGGTAAAAAAGACGATTACCACTGGATCCACATCCCCGTGGGCTACCTGTACTGCATTGGCAACCCGCGCACGGATTGGATGTACCAAACCGAGCCCACCGAGGGCTTGAACGGGCGCAGCCTGCGCTACCCGCGTGGCAAGGTGCTGGGGGGGTGCTCCAGCATCAACGGCATGATTTACATGCGCGGCCAGTCGCGCGACTACGACCAGTGGGCGCAGCTCACCGGCAACGACGCCTGGCGTTGGGACCAGACCCTGCCCTACTTCAAGCTGCACGAAGACCACTACAACGGCGCCAACGAATTTCACGGGGCCAAAGGGGCCAAGTCTGAACTGCTGGCCCCCACCGACTTGCCCAAGGGCGGTTACCTGCACACCTTGCGTGGGCGCAACACGGGCGGTGAGTGGCGCATTGAAAAGCAGCGCCTGCGTTGGGACGTGCTGGACGCGTTTTCGCAAGCGGCGCAGCAAGCGGGCATTCCGGCCACCGACGACTTCAACCGGGGCAACAACGAAGGCGTGGCGTACTTCGATGTGAACCAGCGCAGCGGTTGGCGCTGGAACACGGCCAAGGCCTTTCTCAGACCCACCTGCTATGCCCGCGCCAACTTTGAGCTGTGGAACAAAGCGCAAGTTGCCAAACTGATCTTGGAAACCCAAGCCAACGGCGAAAAGCGTTGCACCGGAGCGCAGGTGTGGACGGGGCTGGAGATGGTGGAAGTCAAAGCCACACAAGAGGTGATTTTGAGTGCGGGCAGCATTGGTTCGGCGCAAATTTTGCAGCTCTCCGGCATTGGCCCGGCAGCCTTGCTCCAAGGCGTGGGCGTTGAGGTGACACATGACTTGCCCGGCGTGGGCGCCAACCTGCAAGACCACCTGCAGATCCGCTCGGTGTACAAAGTCAAAGGGGCCAAAACCCTCAACACCTTGGCCAACAGCCTGTGGGGCAAGGCCATGATTGGCATGGAATACGCCTTCAAACGCTCGGGCCCCATGAGCATGGCACCCAGCCAGTTGGGCGCGTTCACCAAGAGCGATCCATCGCAGGCGCACGCCAACTTGGAGTACCACGTTCAGCCGCTGAGCCTGGACGCCTTTGGCGAGCCGCTGCACAGCTTCCCGGCCATCACGGCCAGCGTGTGCAACCTCAACCCCAGCAGCCGAGGAACGGTGAACATCACCAGCCCAAGCTTTGAAGATGCACCGGCCATTGCCCCCAATTACCTGGCCACGGCCGAAGACCGCAAGGTGGCCGCCGACAGCCTGCGCGTGACGCGCCGCATCATGGCGCAGGACGCGATGAAGCCCTTCCAGCCCGAAGAGTTCAAGCCTGGCGTGCAGTACCAAACCGACGAAGAGTTGGCCAAGCTGGCGGGGGACATCGCCAGCACCATCTTCCACCCGGTGGGCACCACCCGCATGGGGCGAGAAGACGACCCGATGGCGGTGGTCAATGGGCGCTTGCAAGTTCGGGGCGTGGCAGGCCTGCGTGTGGTCGACGCGGGCGTGATGCCCACCATCACCAGTGGCAACACCAACAGCCCCACGCTCATGATTGCGGAAAAGGCGGCGCAGTGGATCGCCGAAGATGCCGCACAACGCACCGGTGCTTGACATGCCCGCCCGCCTTCGTTTTCGCAAACGGGTGTTGACTGCGGTGCTGTTGGGGATCTGGGTCTGCGTGAATTTTGTGCTGCCCTTTTTTGCACGCGAGCTGTCGTTCACCGTGGCCGGGTGGCCCCTGCACTTCTGGCTCAGCGCACAAGGCTCGCTGCTGGTCTTTTTGGCGGTGGTGGTGGTCTATGCCTGGCTGGTGAACCGCTGGGAAGCAGAGGCTTCAGCCGCCGAGCCCGAGCCGCCCCAAGCGCCCTGAAACGCGCATCAGCTGCTGCGCTTGATCCCGACCGCACACCGATCGGGGGCGTGCCAATCGGGTCCGTCAAACCACGCATCGCCTTGCAAATAAGCCCGCAGCATGGGCAAAGCGTCTTGGCCCCAAAACACTTTGCCATCCACCACGAAGCTGGGCACGCCAAACACGCCTGCGGCAATCGCTTCTTGGCTGTGGGATTGCAAGGCTTGTTTCACCTGCTCGCCATCGGGTGGCAAAACAGGTGACAGCTCGGCATGCAAGCGCGCCAGTCGCGCCGGGTCTGCCGCATCGAGGCCCGTGCACCACACATGCCGGAAGATTTTTTCACACACAAACCGGTTGGGCTGACCGTCGGACGCGCAAGCACTGGCCAAGCGCAGCACACCCAGAGGGTTGAACGGGTGCGAAGCGGGCAACTGCAAAGGGGTGCCCTGCTGCTGGGCCAGCCACAAAACTTGGCGGTAGGTCCAATCGCGTTTGCTGGGCATCTCTGCAGGACCCAATTGGCCATGGTGCTTGAGCAAGGCCGCAAACAACAGGGGTTTGTGCACCACCCGGTGGCTGATGCCCTCCAGCGCCCGCGGCAAGGCGTCAAAGGCCAACCAGGCGTAGGGCGAGATGAAGTCCAGGTAAAAGGTGATGGTTTTCATGGTGCAAATGCGCAGGCTTCAGCGCTTGGAATTTTCCAGTTCACGGCGCTTTTTCAAGCGCTCGGGTATCTCAACCCACACCTGGTGCTGCGCCTGCACCGTGGCTCGGCTCCAGCCGCCAATTTCAGGCAGGGTCCGCAAACACCCCTCACACCATCCGGCACTGGGGTGCATCAAACACAGCGACATGCAAGGGGAAGGCACCGAGTTCGGCTCAGGGGGTGTGGGCCTGGCCAAATACGCTTGGGCACGCTCGGCCAATTTGTCCCAGTAATGGTCGTTCATGGGGTCTCACTCGGACATGCGGGCGGTGTTTGCGCCACGTCGGCCACAGGCGCGCGCGTCAACCGTTTCAGGTCTTCAGGCGCCAAGGGGAACACGGCATGGGGATGTCCAGCAGCCGCCCAAACCACCTCAAACCGCCACAGGTCTTGGTCCAACAAGGTGACCGGTGGGTTCAGGTGCGCCACGGGCGAGACGCCACCAATGGAAAAGCCGGTTTGCGCTTTCACGAAGTCGGGATCGGCACGGCCAACCTTGCCCACCAGGGCCGAGACTTTTTTCTCGTCCACACGCCGGTCGCCCGAGGTGACCACCAACACGGCCACGCCGTCTTCTTGGCGTTTGAAGATCACGCTCTTGGCGATCTGACCCAGCAAAACACCCAGGCCGTCGGCGGCCTCTTGTGCGGTGCGGGCAGCGCCATCGAGCATGAGCGGCGCGTGGGGGTGATCGGCCGCCTGCAAAAAACCGGCCACACGCTGCACACCCTGCGGCAAGGCATGGAGTTCGGCGCCACACATCTCTCAGCCTGCCCGCTTGTTGAGGATGGCCTTGGCCACATTGGAGTTGGGCTTGCGGCCCAGAAAGTCACTGATGAACGCGCCGGCATCCACCAGTTTGTCGAGGTCAATGCCCGTGGCAATGCCCATGCCGTGGAGCATGTAGACCACGTCCTCGGTCGCCACATTGCCCGTCGCGCCTTTGGCATAGGGGCAGCCCCCCAAACCGGCCACCGAAGACTGGAAGTTCCACACGCCCATTTGCAAAGCGGCCAAGGTATTGGCCAAAGCTTGGCCATACGTGTCATGAAAATGCCCACAGATGTGGTCGATGTCGAAATGCTGGAGGGTGGCCTCGATGGCGCGCTGCACCTTGAGCGGTGTGCCCGTGCCAATGGTGTCGGCCATGTCCACGCGCTGCACGCCAATTTGCTTCATCAAACCCGCCAGATGGCTCACGCTCTGGGGCGACACATCCCCCTCATAAGGGCAACCCACGGCGCAACTCATGGCGCCGCGCACGGCGATGCCCGCAGACAGCGCGGCCTGCACCACGGGCGCAAAACGCTCAATGCTTTCTTCGATGGAGCAATTGATGTTTTTTTGGCTGAAGGCCTGGCTGGCCGCGGCGAACACCACGATTTCGTCGGGGCGCGAGGCGATGGAAGCCTGGTAACCCACCATATTGGGCGTGAGGACCGAATACAGCACGCCTGACTGGCGCTCAATGCCGGCCATCACCTGCGCGTTGTCGGCCATCTGCGGCACCCACTTGGGGCTGACGAAGCTGGTGACCTCGATCTCGGTCAGACCTGCGGCTTGCAGGCGGTGCACCAATTCGATCTTCACCGCTGCGGGCACGGGCTGCTTTTCGTTTTGCAAGCCGTCGCGCGGGCCGACGTCGATGATTTGAACTCGGGAAGGCAGTGACATGGGGTTCTCTTTCTGTTCAATAGCCGCGCTGTGCATCCACAACGCCGTTGATCGCTTGGCCGAGCTGCAAAGCCTGAATTTTGCCAACGATCTGCGCGATGCTTTCTTCGCGCAGGGTGCGGGCCGAGGTGTGCGGCGTGACGGTGATTTTCGGGTGATGCCAGAAGGGGTGCGTCAGCGGCAGCGGCTCGGTGCGGAACACATCGAGCATGGCCCCTGACAGGTGGCCGCTGTCGATCAGGACGATCAGGTCTTCCTCGACCAGGTGCTTGCCCCTGGCCACGTTGATGAGGTAGCCGCCGGCTTGCAATTGCGCGAGCGTGTCTTTGTTCAGAATGTTTTCGGTCTCGGGTGTGAGTGGCATCAGGTTGACGAGCACGCGCGTGGCCTGCAGGAAATCAGGCAAGCTCTGCGCCCCGCTGAAACAGCGAACGCCGGGCAGGTCTTTGGGGCTGCGGCTGTAGCCATTGACGGGAAAGTCAAAGACCGCAAGCGCTTTGGCCACGCGCTCGCCCAACACCCCCAAGCCCATCACGCCCACGGCGAAGTCAGCCCGGCTGCGGGGTTTGCGGTAAGACCATTTGCCCGCTTGCGTGTCGGCGTCGTAGCCATCGAACTCACGAAAATGCCGAATCACCGCATGGCACACGTATTCGGCCATTTGCACAGACATGCCGGCATCGTCCAGGCGCACCACCTTCAGGCTCGGCGGCAGTTTCAGCTGGAGCAAAGCGTCCACACCGGCGCCGATGTTGAACAGGGTTTGCAAACCGAGCTGCTCGTCGATGAACTGCTGGGGCGGCGCCCAGACAATGGCGTGGTCGGCAGGTGCGGCGCCAGGTGCCCAGGCAGACACAGCGGCCTGCGGAAAGGCTTGCTGCAGGCCCTGCACCCAAGGGTCAGGCGACAGGCCTGAGAAACAAACGGTGAGCTTCATGGGGCTATTTTGTCAGCAAGCGCCTGACCGGGGTGTCACCAAGGGCAAGGTGGCCTGAACAGGCCCCTCAGTTGGCTTTTGTGGGAGCGAGCCCCTGCTCGCGAATGCGTTCTCAGGCTGTTCAGCCATTCGGCCGCAGGGGCGGCCTCCCACGAAAGTCCTAGAAACCTCTGCTGCAAATGCCTCCCACATCAGCCTCCCCTTGTGGGAGCGAGCCCCTGCTCGCAAATGCGTCAGTCTCCCCTTGTGGGAGCGGGCCCCTGCTCGCGAATGCGTCCCCAGGCTGTTCAGCCATTCGGCCGCAGGGGCGGCCTCCCACAAAAGTCCTTGCAAGCCTCAGCAGGAGATGCCCCCCACATCAGCCTCTTCTTGTAGGAGCGAGCCCCTGCTCGCGAATGTGTCAGCCTCCCCTTGTGGGAGCGAGCCCCTGCTCGCGAATGAATACTTCTGCTCATGCATGCACACCCAGACCGAACAGCCATTCGGCCGCAGGGGCGGCCTCCCACAAAAGTCCTCGCAAGCCTCAGCAGGAGATGCCCCCCACAAAAGTCCTCGCAAACCTCTGCAGCAAATGCCTCCCACAACAGTCACAGCAACCCTCAGTTGCAAATGCCTCACACCGCCAGTTTGAGCAGCTCGGCCCCGTCTGCCACCTGGTCACCCGGGGCGTACAGCAACTCGGCCACCACGCCGTCTTTGGGGGCACTGATGGTGTGCTCCATTTTCATGGCTTCCATCACTGCCAGCGGCTGACCGGCTTTGACCTTGTCGCCTGCCTTGACGGCGAAGGACACCACCTTGCCGGGCATGGGGGCGGTGAGGCGACCGCCTTCTTGCGCGGCTTCGCCCGCATGGGCCAAGGGGTCGAGCACGGTGATGCGGGTCGCGCCCTGGGGCGTGAACAGGTGTGCGGTTTCACCTTGCCAATCGAGCTGGCTGAAGACCCTCTGGGCATGGCCCCACTGCACCCACAGGCCTGCGCCATCGGCCGCCCATGTCAACACACCAGCAGCCGCGCCATCGCCTTCCAGCGACAGGCTCACCGCGCCGTCGTGCAAGTAGTTCAGACGGGCCGAGCGGGGCTGGTCTTGCCAGACAAATTCAAAGCGGCGCTGCGCCAAACCGTGCGACTGCCAGCCGTCGCGGCGGCTGAAAGGGTCTGCGCCCTGCAAAGCTTTTTCGGCGTGCAGGGTGTGCGCCACCACGGCGGCCACGGCCGCAGCCAAGCCCACGGTTTCTTGTTTGAACAGCACAGCGGTTTCGCGTTGGATCAAGGCCGTGTCGAGCTTGGCGGTGGCAAACGCCTGGCTGCGCACCACATGGCGCAAGAACTGCACATTGGTGTTCAGGCCCACGATGTGGGTTTGCGCCAAGGCCGTGTCCAGCCGGGCCAGGGCTTGCTCGCGGCTGTCGCCATGCACGATGAGCTTGGCCACCATGGAGTCGTAAAACGGGCTGATGGTGTCGCCCTCGCGCACCCCATCGTCCACGCGCACCGTGCCACGCTCAAAGCTGCTGGCCTGCGGCTTGCGGTAGACCTGCAGCGTACCGGTGGCAGGCAGGAAGTTGTTGTCGGGGTTCTCGGCGCAGATGCGCGCCTCGATGGCGTGGCCCTGGATGCGCAGCTGGTCTTGCCGCAAAGGCAGCGGCTCGCCACTGGCCACACGCAACTGCCACTCGACCAGATCCAGCCCCGTGATCGCTTCGGTCACGGGGTGCTCCACCTGCAGGCGTGTGTTCATCTCCATGAAGAAGAACTTCATGGACTCGGGTTGGTCATAGGCCGTTTGCTCGACGATGAACTCCACCGTGCCCGCGCCGACGTAGTTCACGGCTTTGGCGGCCGCCATTGCCGCCGCCCCCATTTGCGCACGCAGGGCCTCGGTCATGCCGGGGGCTGGCGCTTCTTCGAGCACTTTTTGGTGGCGGCGTTGCACCGAGCAGTCGCGCTCGAACAAATACACGCAGTTGCCGTGCGTGTCGCCAAACACCTGGATCTCGATGTGGCGAGGGCGCTGCACGTATTTTTCAATCAGCACCGCGTCGCTGCCAAAGCTGTTGATGGCTTCGCGCTGGCAACTGGCCAAGGCGGCGGCAAAGTCTTCGGACTTTTCCACCACGCGCATGCCCTTGCCTCCCCCGCCCGCGCTGGCCTTGATGAGGGCCGGGTAACCGATTTGGTCGGCCTCGCGCTGCAAGAGCGCCGGGTCTTGGTCTGCGCCGTGGTAACCAGGGACCAAAGGCACACCGGCCGACGCCATCAGCCGCTTGGACTCGGCCTTCAGGCCCATCGCCAAAATGGCCGATGCGGGCGGGCCGATGAACACCAGACCGGCTGCAGCGCAGGCCTTGGCAAAGTCTTCGTTCTCGCTCAAGAAGCCATAACCGGGGTGCACCGCTTGCGCACCGGTGTCTTTGGCGGCTTGCAAAATGCGCTCCCAACGCAGGTAGCTGTCTTTGGGGGCCGAGCCGCCCACATGCACCGCTTCGTCGCAAGCCTGCACATGCTTGGCACGGGCGTCGGCGTCTGAGTAGACCGCCACGGTCTGGATGCCCATTCGGCGGGCGGTGGCCGCCACGCGGCAGGCGATCTCGCCACGGTTGGCGATCAGTATTTTTTTGAACATGTTTGCTTCCTCAAGCCATCCAATGGGGTTTGCGTTTTTGCAAAAAGGACTGCACGCCTTCTTTGCCCTCGGCACTGGCGCGGATCTCGGCAATGCCCGCCACCGTTTGTGCCACCAGCGCGTCGTTGATCTCGCGTTCGGCCACGTCTTGCACCAGCTTTTTGCAAGCGCGCACGGCGTGGGGGCTGGCGTTCACCAGCGCCTGCGTCAGCTCAGCCACTTTGGCCTGCAGCGCATCGGCGCTCACCACCTCGTGCACCAGGCCGATGCGGTGCGCCTCGGCCGCACCAAAGCGTTCGGCCGTCAAAAAGTAGCGGTGTGCCGCACGCGCGCCCATGGCGCGGATCACATAGGGGCTGATGGTGGCGGGGATCAAGCCCAGCTTGACCTCGCTCAAGCAATAGTTCGCTGTGTCCACGCTCACCGCCATGTCGCACGCGGCGACCAAGCCCATGCCGCCCGCATACACATCGCCTTGCACGCGGGCAATCGTCGGTTGTGGACAGGCATAAATGGCGCGCAACATGGCCGCCAACTCTCCCGCATCGGCCAGGTTTTCTGCATGCGTGTAATCGGCCATGCGGCGCATCCAGTTCAGGTCTGCGCCAGCGCAAAAGGCGGGACCCTCGGCAGCCAGCACCACGCAGCGCACGGCGCTGTCCTGGGCCACCGCCAGAAAAGCGTTTTTCAACTCGGCGATGACTTCGTCGTTGAAGGCGTTGCGCACGTCAGGACGCGACAGCGTGATCGTGTGCACGCCGCCTTGGGTGGAAATTTTCAGTGCTGTGCTCATGCTTTGGGCGCCTGTTCTGCCAAAAGGAAATAAACCATGTCGAGTTCTGGGCAAGGCTGGCCCATGGCGGTCAGTGCCGCCGTGATCTGGCCCCGGTGGTGGGTGGCGTGGTTGAACACATGCGACAAGGTGGGCGCAAAGGGCAAGGACAGGGGCTCACCCTTGCTGCTTCGGTAGTCCAGCTGCCCTTCAAAGCGCTCGGCGCTCCAGCTGGCGATCAGGGGCGTCCAGTTGGCCGATCCACCCTTGAGCGCCTGCGCCAGGCGTTCGCGATCCGGTTCAATTTCACTGTTCAGGGGCAGCACCGGCGATGCGCCTTTGGCAAAACGCGCCAACCACAGCAGGTGCTCGGCCACCAGCATGTGGTTCAGGGTGCCGTGGAGGCTTTGGAAGAACAGGCCCACGTCGCGCCGATAGTCTGCATCGGGCACGCGCGAGACCGCTTCGAGCAGGCGGTGCGTGGCCCAGACGTGGTAGCGGGCTTGGGCGTTGAAGTGAATGTGCCAAGTCGAGGAAGCGTTCATTGTGGCCATGTGTCGAGCCCTCCCAGCGTTTTGAGTGATTCAAAGTCGGCATCACGGTGCAGCAGCGTGTGGCGGTGGGTCATGCAGTAGCTGGCTAACAGCACGTCGATGGGGCTGTGCACGGTGCGCCCTGACTGGCGCAACCGTTGATAGAGTGTGGCCGCCTGCAAGGCGTTGTCGAGGCCACCAATCTCCACCACTTCCAAGTCCAGCAAAAGGTCTCGCACCCGGGCCTGGGCACTGGCCGTGGAGAAGCCTCGCACCACCTCAAAAATAACCAGATCGGCTACACCAATGTCGGGCGGCCCATCTTCCCCAGTGAGCCAGCGCTTTAACTGTTGGGTCTGCGGGTTGATCGTGCCTCGAAAGTGATCGATCAGCACGCTGGAGTCCACCAAAATCATGCTGACTTGCCTTTGGCAGGAAGCCGGGTTGCCGCTGCTGCTCGGGATTTTCGGCCCATCACAGTCGGCTTGACCTCATAAGCAGCCACATGTTCTTGCACAGTCTCTGCAAGTTGCCGCTCTTCGCGCGCCTTGGCCCAGGCTTCGTCAGAGTCGTCCCAAAACAAAGTGCCACGCGCGGCCAACAACGCCGCATAGGCCTTCTTGCGCTTGAGCAAACGCAAGCCCTCCTCGACCGCTTCTTTTTTGGTCTTGAAGCCGCCCGCCGCCATGGCGGCAGCCATCAAGTCGTCGTCAATTTCAATGTTGGTTCGCATGCGCACAACCCCTTAATGTGTATGAATTTAAAAAATCATACACATCACATGCGGAAAAGTCCAAATTTCGTCTCGGGAATCGGGGCGTTGAGCGATGCGCTCAAGCCCAGTGCCAACACGCGGCGCGTGTCGGCCGGGTCGATGATGCCGTCGTCCCAAATGCGGGCGGTGGCGTAATAAGGGTGGCCCTGGTCTTCGTATTGCTGCTTGATCGGGGCTTTGAAGGCTTCTTCCTCCTCCATGCTCCACTGGCCGCCCTTGCCTTCGATGCCATCGCGCTTGACGGTGGCCAGCACGCTCGCGGCCTGCTCACCGCCCATGACACTGATGCGGGCGTTGGGCCACATCCACAAAAAGCGCGGGCTGTAAGCGCGGCCGCACATGCCGTAGTTGCCCGCGCCAAAGCTGCCGCCAATGATGATGGTGAACTTGGGCACTGCCGCAGTGGCCACGGCCGTGACCATCTTGGCGCCATTGCGGGCGATGCCTTCGTTTTCGTATTTGCGCCCGACCATGAAGCCTGTGATGTTCTGCAAAAACACCAGCGGAATTTTGCGCTGGCAACACAGCTCGATGAAGTGGGCGCCCTTCAAGGCCGACTCGCTGAACAAGATGCCGTTGTTGGCGATGATGCCCACCGGCATGCCTTCGATGCGGGCGAAGCCGCAAATCAGGGTGGTGCCAAAGCGCGATTTGAATTCGTCGAACTCGGAGCCGTCGACGATGCGGGCGATGATTTCCCGCACATCAAACGGCTTGCGGGTATCGGTGGGGATCACGCCATACAACTCCTGCGCATCGAACTTCGGGGGCACGGGCGCGTGCGTGGCGATGTTCGGGGCCTTTTGTGCGTTCAGGTTTTTCACGGCTTGGCGCGCCAGCGCCAGCGCGTGCACATCGTTTTGCGCCAAGTGGTCGGCCACGCCAGACAGGCGGGTGTGCACATCGCCGCCGCCCAGGTCTTCGGCGCTCACGACTTCGCCTGTGGCCGCTTTGACCAAAGGCGGGCCGCCCAAAAAGATGGTGCCCTGGTTCTTGACGATGATGGTTTCGTCGCTCATGGCGGGCACGTAGGCGCCGCCTGCGGTGCAACTGCCCATGACGACCGCGATCTGCGCGATGCCTTGCGCGCTCATGTTGGCCTGGTTGAAAAAGATGCGTCCGAAGTGGTCGCGGTCGGGAAAGACCTCGTCTTGGTTGGGCAAGTTGGCACCGCCCGAGTCCACCAAATAAATGCAGGGCAGGTGGTTTTGCTGCGCGATCTCTTGCGCCCGCAAATGCTTCTTCACCGTCATGGGGTAATAGGTGCCGCCCTTCACCGTGGCGTCGTTGCACACGATCATGCAGTCCACCCCGCTCACACGGCCAATGCCCACGATCACGCCCGAGCTGGGCGCGTCGTTGTTGTACATATTGAGCGCCGCCAGCGGTGCGACTTCGAGGAACGGCGTGCCGGGGTCGAGCAGCATCTGCACGCGGTCGCGCGGCAGCAATTTGCCCCGGGCGGTGTGTTTGGCGCGGGGGGCATCGCCACCGCCTTGGGACACGCGCTCCAAGTGGGCGCGCAGCTCATCGACCAGGCCACGCATGGCGGCGGCGTTGTGCTGAAAATCGGCGGAACGCGGGTTCAGTTGGGAATGCAAAACGGTCATGGTGCTTCCTATAGGCTGGGGCGCGGGGCTGGGCCCCGGGCGCATCGAACGTGCAATGCTGGCCAGCTTAATGCCTGCCGCCCCATGGGCGCGTGTCAAATGGGTTGCAAATCGTGCCACAATTTATGCCGCCATGAAACACGCCGCCAGCCCCCTTCCGAGCCCCATCCATCCTGGGGCGCATCGCCCTGGCATCGCCGTGCGCGCCGAAACCCCCATGGCATTTGTGCGCGCCATTGCCAGCGCTTTCACCCTGCGTGGCCTGGACCCCCTGCCCGCGTTGCAGGCAGCACAAATTGCGCCAGACCAACTGCACCAGCCCGATGCACGCATCACCGCCTTACAAATGGAATGGCTTTCGGCCGCCGCCATGCGCGAGTTGGACGACGAGGCGCTGGGTTGGTTCAGCCGCCGCCTGCCTTGGGGCAGCTACGGGATGCTGGTGCGCGCGTCATTGACAGCACCCACCTTGGGCGTGGCGCTGGCCCGTTGGTGCCGCCACCACGGCCTGCTGACCGACGACATCCAGCTGCAAGTCAAGGAAGCACAGGGCGTGGCCAGCCTGCAGTTGACCGAGCAACGCGAACTGGGCGCTTTGCAGGAATTTGCCGTGGTGTCGGTCCTGCGCAATGCCTTGGGCGTGGCCTGCTGGCTGACGGATTCGCGCATCCCCTTGCGGCAAACCACCTTGCGCTTTGCCCCGCCGGCTCATGCCGACAGTTACCGCGTGTTGTTTGACGGGCCCACCCAGTTCAAAGCGCCCACGCACAGCCTGCAGTTTGACGCGGGCTACCTGAGCCTGCCCGTGCGCCGCGACGAGGCCGCCCTGCAGCGCATGCTGCAGCGCGCCCTGCTGCTCACCGTGCGCCCCTACCGGCGCGACCGTCTGCTGGTGGAAAAAGTGCGCCAGACCCTGGCCCAACACCCCGAGCACAGCCGCAATGCCGAAGACTTGGCGGCCTGGCTCCATTTGTCGACCCGCACCCTGCACCGACAACTCAAAGAAGAAGGCGCCAGCCTGCAGCAGCTCAAAGACGCGGTGCGCCGAGACCTGGCCACCGACCTGCTGCTGCGCACGCAGCGCCCCATCAAACAAATTGCCGCGGAGGTGGGGTTTCTCAACGAGAAGAGTTTCATGCGGGCGTTCAAAAGCTGGACAGGCCTGACCCCCGAGGGCGTTCGGGCACTGCGCTGATCAGCCTTTGAACACGGGTGTCATTGGCCAGTCGGCGACTCCGAGATCTGCACGACCGTCGACTGACCGCCCACCGTCACCACCACCGACAAGGGGAACGCGCCGGCAGGCACCGCACTGGTCACCAGTGTTTGCGTGGCCGCGTCGTAGCGAATCCAGGCGGGCAAGGGCTCGCTGTTGGGCAGCGTCACCTTCACCGCAGCGCCCGATGCAGCAGGCGTCACCACCTGCTCGGGCAAAGCAATCACCAAGCCAGAGCCTGCGGTGGCGGTCCCCGCGGGCACCAACACCGCCACCAAGCCGGTCACCTGCTGAGTGGGCGAGCTGATGGTGCTGACGCTCACACCCGCGCTAGAGCTACCACCCGCACTGCCCGCACTGCTCGCGCCTGCGCTGCTGGAGGCCAGCACCGTCAAAGTGGGCGGTGCGCTGTTGGCCGTGGGTACAACCGCCAATGTGGGGGCCAAAATGGCCACGGGCAGCGCGCGGATCTCACCGGTCTGGTTGGGCACCAAGCTGACCACGTAGTTGTTGCCGTTGTTGCCGTCCACAATTTGGTAACCCATTTGAACGCTCAAGGTTTTGCCGGTGCCCGGGTTGGCATCGGCATAAGCTTCCCTCAAATTGACCACCGCATCGGACACCTTCAGACCGCTGACCACAGGCACAGCTTGCGCCTCGGTGTTGCCATCAAAGCTCTTGGTGTTGGTGACCGCGGTCACGGTCAAAGGCGCTGGGGTGACGCTGCCCATGCTGCCGCTGGCCGAAGTGGGCAAGATGTAGTTGCTCAGCTGGGTGCCGCTGTTGGCGGCAAAGTCGCTGCTCCCCAGCGCTGCAGTCACGGCTTTGCTGGTGCCCACATTGGCGGTGTCCAGCGTGCCTGCCGTCTGGCTGACGCTGGCACCTTCCGAGTTGGCAAAGCCCGACAAGGCAAAGTTGCCTGCCGTCAAAGTGACGGCAGTGCTGCCGTCGTAGACCTTGCTGCTGCTGCCCGTGAGCGTGGCGCTCAAAGGTGCTGGATTCACCGTGTGGGTGCTGTCCCCATAGATGAAGTTGTAGTTGTTCACATTGCCCGTACTCAGCACCGCCCCAGAGGGGCGGACACTGAAGTTGCCGGCTTGGGCCACGCCGAGCGCAGAGCCTGCATGGCCGCTGGGCGTCTGGGTGACCGAGGCCAGTGCATCTTGACCCACCAGGCCGTTGACCGCGTAGCTGATGCCATTGGCCAATGCTGCGTAGGTGGTCACGCCGTCGTAGGTGGTGGTTCGGGCGATGTTGGTGAGGTTCACCGACTTGCGGTTGACCGTGTAATTGACCGCGTTACCGGCGCTGAAGATATAGCCCGGCAGCGTCAAACTGGGCGTCAAGCTCAGGGTGTAGGTGCCCGCATTTGTGCTGGCGACCAACCCGCTTGCAGCGATGCTGGACGACCCAGTCAGTGCCAAGCTACCCGTTACCCCAGTGGGCACATTGACAGCACCCGATAAGGCGCCAGAGGTTAGCGCAAAGCTTTGTGAAGTCGATGGAATACCCGAGTAAGACACATTCACGCAACTGGCCGAACTGCTGGAATAGCAATAGTCTAATGACGTTGGGGCGGTGCCGTAAGTACTGCTTTGGCCCGACACGGGCAATACATAAATGGTGACTGGGGCCGCTCCGCGGAAGGCGGCCCAATAGCCTGAGCCGAAGATGTTGCTGCCGCTGTCTCGGTTGTAGACCTTGTCAAACGGGGAATACGCGGACAGTTGGCTGATCAGCGCTGTAGCTTCGAACGTGGCTGGATTGCCAGAATAAAAGACGGCAAGCGCATTGGCACCCATGCTGAAGCTGGGACTTCCACTCAACACCAGGTCGCCACCCGTCACCATGCCAGCCGCCGAGAGGGTGCCCGCTCTCAAATTGATAGCGGGTGCATTGCCATTGTTTGAGGTGCTTGTGGTGGAGACATTTTGCGAAACTGTCAGGTCACCCGTGCGTGTGGACACCGCGATCGTGCCCGTCGAGTCTATGCCGCGGTAAGTGTTGCCCGCTATCGCCACCTGACCAATGGTCAGGGCCTGGTTGTTGACCACATTCAATGCACCCAACCCAGAGCCCGATGCGATGGTGCTCAAGGTATTGTTGACATTGCTCAGATTTTTTGTGCCCGTCCCCAAGAATACCAAGCCATACCCATTGCTGGAAATGGCGGTAAAGGCATGCAAGTAACCAGCGCCACCCATCATTGAATTGGCCGTCAAACTCACACCGAGCGAAACATCACCCTGGCCAACGCCTCCGCTGGTGGCGTTATTCACCAGCGCACCACCTGCCAAAGAAACCGGGGCATAGATGTTGTAATTGTTCAAGTCCAGGGTGGCACCCGTTTGAACCGTCACTGTGCCCGAACCCAAGGGCCCAGAAGAGCCGTTGTAAGTGGTCGCTTCTGTGGCTGTGCCCGAGGCAATTGTCAAACCACCCGAGAAGGTGTTTTGGTTGGCCATGATCAAATTGCCCGTGCCTGACTTTGTCAGCGCACTGGCGCCTGTAACCAGACCCGATAAGGTCAATTGCGATGCAGCCCCCGCCACATTAATGGTGCTGTCAGCACCCAGTGTGACTGCCCCCGACAGACTGCTTGTCCCAGTCGACGTGGCCAAAGTGCCGCCGCTCAGCGTGATGGCTTCGCCCCCCACGGACACACCTTGCAGGTTCAGCGTGGCGCCACTGGCCACGGTGGTGCCACCGGCCGTTGAACCCAAGCCGGTGGCGTTGCTGATGGCCAGGGTGCCTGCGCTCACGGTGGTCGCACCGGTATAGGTGTTGGCGCCAGAGAGGGTGATGGTGCCCGTACCGGCCTTGGTCAACGCTCCACTGCCGCTGATCACGCCATAGATCGAGACATCGCTGCTACCGGTGAAATTAATGGTGCCTGCGTTCGCGATAGGAACGCTCAAAGAGCCCACGTTGGCCGTGTCGTAATTGACCACCCCTCCCGCGCTCAGGGTCAAGGCAGAAATATTTCCCTGGTTCGATGCCGTTGGCGCGAAACTGGCCACAGTGCTGGTACCGCTCAACACCCAGTTGGAAGCGATGGACCAGAGACCGTTCGAAGCACCGTTGTAGGTGAGCGCAAAGAGCGATGAGTCGTAAGCCGTGCATTGGCTGATGGCGCAGCGTACTGGAAAGCCACCATTCACACCCGCCTGAAAACCCCAACCCGATGCATCAGTGAATGAGCCAGCGGTGTTTCCAAAAGCGCTTGAGAAACTGGAAGCATTTTTCAATTGCGACGCGGTGAGCGCCGAGACGCCGCTGAAAACGGTGCCATTACCCATGCCACCTGTAGAAACATCAAAACTCGGGTTCGCGGTTGCATTCCAATAATTGTCTTCAATATTGACGTTTGTGCCAGTACCAAGGTTGCCAATGAGCCCGCCCCTGTACGTAGTTCCTGTCACGCCCGTGTTGTTCCTGACAGCACCCGTTGCGTAGCTCTTGGAGATGGTTTTGTTGTCACCGTTTGGAACATAACCCACCAGCCCACCAAAAGAATCTTTGTTGGACTGCATCGCAATCACATCACCCGTGGCAAAGCTGTTTGTGATGTGTGAGTGGTTCTGCATAGAGCCAACCAAACCGCCGGTGCCAGATACCCCACGAATCGCACCTGTGGCATAGCTGCTGTTAATCGTGCCTCCATACAAGAAACCTACCAGCCCCCCCATGGAGCCGCCATTGCTCGTATTGCCTGTGACATCTCCCGTTGAATAACTTTCCGATATGGTGACTGGCTGCGCCAACCCCACCAGACCGCCAACGCCACCAGCACCTGTCACCGCTACCGTCGAATAAGACCTTTTGATGACCAGCCCGTTGGTGTAGCCGGCAATCGCTCCAACCCAGCTGGGACCCACAATGCTCCCGCTCACACCCAAGTTGCTGACATTGCCATTGCTGCTACCGAACAGGCCAATGAATCCGCTCGCACTCGGGTTATTGATATTCAGACCGGAAATCACATGGCCGAAGCCATTGAGTTTTCCACCGAAACTTGCCACGACAGCAGCGGTGTAAACGGTGCTGAACCCCAGCTGACTGCCCATCACATAATTGCCGCCGCTGGCGATACCGACAAAATCCGCTTCAGAATTGATGACGCTGTAGCTTGTGTTGCTGATTTTTACCGTACCGCTGGTCGAGACGTTGATTTGCCCATTAAAACCAGTGGCCGCACCAGCCCCAAAAGAGCCAGCTGACAAATAACCACCCGTCAAACCGCTCGCAGGCGAAGTGGCCATGCCCATGAGCACAGCACCACCTGCTGTGTAGCCGGTCACTGCGCTGGAGCTGGGGTTTAAATTCAAAGAGCCAGAACCCGTCACGGTCAAAGACCCTGTGGCGCTGCTTGAGCCCACATGGATGTTGTAGCCCGCATTGAGCGTCAGTGAGTTGGCACTCCAGCTGACGGCGTCGTAAATGTTGATGTCGCCTTTGGTGCCTGTGGTGCTGACATTGCCGAACTTGGTCCCCGACGTGTCCGTGCCAGTGCCGGCTTGCAGAGTGACGTTCCCGCTCGCCAGCAAGGTGGACAGTGTCGACCCGCTGATGTTGCCGGTGCTCGATACCTCAAAATCATTCGGGTCCAGCAGCCAGTTGCCTGCCTGCCCCCGGGGCGCGAGCGTGGTGACCCGTGCCGCATCCGCAATCTTCAAATGCGTTGCCGAGGTCTCGATGAATCCGCCATAACCGCCCTGCTCGCCGCCCTTGGCGCTGATGGTGCCGTCAACCTGTGTGATGCCGGTGGCGTTGGCCAGGTCTGCAATGACGTCGATGCGCCCGCCATTGCCCGCGCTGCTTGGCGCGGCATCGGCGCTGATGCGGCTACTTGGCGTCAGTTCAATCTTGTGGCTGGCGCTCAAGCGGATGGTGCCGCCGTCGTTCACAAGCCCCGTGGCCGAGAGGGCGCCGCTGTTCTTCACTACGCCGCCCAGCAATCCACTGGCGGCTTGGGCCGACAAGATGATCAAGCCGCCGGGGGCTTGCACCGCTTGGCCGTTGTCCACCAGCGTCTGGAGGGTGGCCGGGGTCACCAGCACGTTGGTCAACT
>NZ_NESG01000006.1 GCF_002778275.1 Limnohabitans sp. G3-2
AACAAGATGGCAGCGTCGAGCGGGTAACGGTCCAGCGGCTGCAGAGTCACCTCGGTGGCGTAGTCGACGTTGGTGGCCAGGCCCATGAAGCTGCCGGCTTTGGCGCGGGTGGCGCAGTACTCGGGCAGGTAGCGGCCGGCTTGGCGCATGAGCCAGACGGGGGTGTGGTCGGTGGCCTGGCGCAGGCAAGCGCGCAGGAAGGTGTCGTTTTGGAGGGGGGCGAAGGCGGATGACGCAGCAGAGGTGTTGGAAGCCATGAAAAAACCCAAAGTCAAGTGAGCCATTGTCTCAGGCTGTCGGGTCAGGGTCCAGCATTTCAAGCGCCATGCGTGACAGCGTGTGCCGCATCACAACAGGACGTGCCGCAGCAGACCGCACAACACACAGCCGCACAACACGCGCAGCACGCTGTCACCCCTCCAAACCAAGGCCCCAAGGGCGAGGAAGGTCAGCGCGATCGCGCTCAAGTCGGGCAACATGTGCCAGCCCCCGGGCAGCCAGGTCTGGCGCGCAAACACACCCGCCAGGTGCATCATCACGCCGATGACGGCCGCCGTGATCCCTTGCAGAGGACCTGTCAGAGAGGGCATGTGCCGTGTCGATTCGACGAGCGGGCCGCCCGCCAGAATGAAAACAAATGAAGGCAGGAAGGTGAACCAGGTCACCACGCAGGCGGCCACCACGCCGCCCAGCAAAGGGTCCCCGAGCAAGGCTTGGCTGTGTCCGCCCAGAAAGCCGACAAAGGCGACCACCATGATCAGCGGCCCGGGTGTGGTCTCCCCCAAGGCCAGGCCATCCATCATTTGCGCCGCCGAGAGCCAGCCGTATTGCACCACGGCCGCCTGGGTCACATAGGGCAAGACCGCGTAGGCGCCGCCAAAAGTGAGCAAGGCCGCTTGTGTGAAAAAGCCGCCCATGTGGGTCAAGGTGTGGTCCACGCCCAAGAGCGCAGCGATCAGGCCCAGACTCAGCGCCCACAAACCCAAGCCCACGGCCAGAGCACGCCACAGCCACTGGACACGGTGGTGGGTGTGTGCGGCGGGTGCTGTCTGCTCGTCGAGCCAGGCGGGCACCTCGGTGGAGGGCCTGGCATGGCGGGTCGAAGGGATGGGCTCAGGCACTTCAGGGCGCTGGCGAGAAAGGTAAAACCCCACGGCCGCCGCGCCCGCGATGAGCACCGGAAAGGGCAGTCCCCAAAGGGTGCCGACAAAGGACAAGGCGGCCAGAACCCACAGCCACCGGCCTGTGAGCGTGCGCTGGGCCATGCGGTGGGTGGCCTGCAGAACCAGCGCGGTCACCGCGGGCTTCAGGCCCCACAGCAAGGCTTGCCCCCAAGGGTGTTGGCCCCAGGCGGTGTAGGCCCAGCTCAGCACGATCAACAACAGGAGGGATGGCAATACAAAAAGTGCACCCGCCGCAAGACCTCCGCGCGTGCCGTGCATCAACCACCCCATGTAAGTGGCCAGTTGCTGTGCTTCGGGGCCGGGCAGCAGCATGCAGTAGTTCAGCGCGTGCAAGTAGCGTTTTTCAGAAATCCAGCGGCGGCGCACGACCAGCTCCTCGTGCATCAGGGCGATCTGGCCTGCCGGGCCGCCAAAGCTGACGCAGCCCAGCCACAGCCAGAACTTCAGGGCCTGCGCCAAACTGACCGGGGCGGGTGGCTGGGCGGTGTTCAAGGGGTGTGCCATTGCTCGCGAAAGGCGTGTGCAAATGCAGGGGTGCCGCTGATGCTCAGACTCAGGGCGATTTCCTCGGTGGCCGAGGCGGGGGGCGAGAGTTCGAGTTTTTCCTGCGTGCTGTGCCAAAGGCAATGCACCGGTCTGTTGCCGCCATGCACCTGCAGGTCAAAGTCCCAATCGGCGCCGTCCTCCAGAGGGCCTGGTGCTTGCGAGCTGAAGCGGTGCGCCCAAGCCAGCAAGAGCCGCACCTCTTCCAGCAGGGCGGGGGTGTGGCGTGCAGCGGGTTGGGCCAAGGCGTCCCAGCAGACCACGCCTTGGCTGTCTTCGCTGCAGTCAAATTCGAGAAATTGCAAATCCATGGGCCTCATCCATCCCGCCAAGCGGTTTTCTTGCGGGTTTCTGTGGGGTCTGCTGGATACATGAAGTGCATTATTCGCTTAAAAATTGAGCAAATTAAGGGGTTATTAGGGTTTTCTGTATACAGCGCGGGTGGTGAAGGTGGTTAAATCCAGCTTTTCACGCACACCCCCATGCCCGCATCCACTGTACATCTGCTCGATTCTGACGCCGAAGGCAGCTCGCAAGCTGTCAAGGCGCAGCAGCGTGTGCGCGAGCTGATCCTGGCCGGTGACCTGCCAGCCGGGTCGCGCATTGCCGAGTTGGCGCTGGTCGAGCGCCTGGGCATGTCGCGCACCCCCATTCGGGCGGCGCTGATGCGTCTTGGACAGGAAGGTTTGTTGGAAGCCTTGAGTGGTGGGGGCTATGCGGTACGCACTTTTTCCGAGCGCGAGGTGGCCGATGCCATCGAGCTGCGCGGCACACTCGAAGGCCTGGCCGCGCGGCTGGCGGCCGAGCGTGGCGCGCCGGCCGCCGTGATGGCCCAGGCCTGTGCTTGCTTGGATCAAATCGACCAGCTGCTGCGGCAAGCGGCCTTGGATGACGAAAGTTTTTCCAGCTATGTGGGTCTGAACGGGCGCTTTCACAAACTGTTGGCCGACATGGCCAACAGCGATGTTTTGGCCCGCGAAATTGAGCGGGCATCTCGCCTGCCTTTTGCTTCTGCTTCCGGTTTTGTGGGCGTTCAAGCCCATACGGCCGATGCGCGCGACATGCTGGTGGTCGCGCAGCACCAGCACCGGCAAGTGCTGGACGCCATCGTGCAACGGGAGGCCGGTCGCGCCGAGGCGCTGATGCGTGAGCATTCTCGGCTGGCACGTCACAACCTCGGCTTGGTCATGCAAAACCCGCAGCAGGTCGACATGCCCGGTGTGCAACTCATTCGAAACAAGGTCTGAAACATGTTCATCAAAAACACCTGGTATGTGGCCTGTGCCATGACCGAATTGGAGGCCTTGGGCGACAAGCCGCTGGGCCGCAAGATTTGCAATGAGTCCATGGCTTTTTTCAAAGGTCCCGACGGCAAAGTGGCGGCTGTGGAAGATTTTTGTCCGCACCGCGGTGCGCCTTTGTCGCTGGGCAAAGTGTGCGAGGGCAAATTGGTGTGCGGCTACCACGGCCTGGAGATGGGCTGCGAAGGCAAGACGGTGCACATGCCAGGCCAACGCGTGCGCGGTTTTCCGGCCATCAAGAGCTACGCCGTGGTCGAGCGCTACGGATTCGTTTGGGTCTGGCCTGGCGATCAGGCCAAGGCCGACGAAGCGCAAATGCCCCTCTTTGAGTTTTTTGACAACCCCGCCTGGGCTTATGGCGGCGGGCTCTACCACGTCAAGGCGGACTACCGCCTCATGATCGACAACCTGATGGACTTGACGCACGAGACCTATGTGCACGCCAACAGCATCGGTCAGCCGGAGATCGACGAGACGCCCTGCACCACCACGGTCGAGGGCGACCAAGTCATCTTGCAACGCCACATGGAGTGCATACAGGCACCGCCCTTTTGGCAAATGGCCATGGCTGCCAATGGCCTGGACCCCCAGGCCAAGGTCGATCGCTGGCAGATTTGCCGCTTCACGCCGCCCAGCCACATCATGATCGACGTGGGTGTGGCCCTGGCGGGCAAAGGGGGCTTCGATGCCGCGCCCGAGCACAAGGCTTACAGCGTGGTGGTGGACTTCATCACCCCCGAGACCGAAACCTCGCATTGGTACCACTGGGGCATGGCGCGCCAATTCAAGCCGCACGATGCGGCACTGACCGACAAGATTCGGATCGGGCAAGGCGGCATCTTCAACGAGGACATGGAAATGCTGCAATTGCAGCAAGCCAACATCAGCCAATGGCCGGACCGCAAACTGCTGATGCTCAACATCGATTCGGGTGGCGTGCAATCGCGCCGCATCATTGACCGTTGGCTGGCCTTGGAAAACACCACCGGAGTGAGCGCATGAACAGCACAGATTTGACCCAAACCCCCATTGCTGCAGATGGCAGCTTTGAAATCCAGTTGCAAAAAAGCGGCACCATTTTGCAGGTCGGCAAAGAGCAGTCCATTTTGAAAGCGCTCCAAGATGCGGGGCATGACGCGCCGTTCTCTTGCGCCGAAGGCATTTGCGGGACCTGCTTGACCACTGTGGTGGCGGGCACGCCCGACCACTGGGACAGTTACCTGACCCCCGAGGAGCAAGCCAAAGGCGACTGCATCATGCTGTGCTGTTCACGCAGCCAGACCGCGCGTTTGGTGCTGGACCTCTGACATGGCGAACACCACTCTGGTGCTGGTGCCGGGCCTGATGTGTGATCACGCGGTTTGGTCTGGCGTGATGGCGCATTTGGGGACGCAAGCCCATGGCGCGGTGGTGCCCGACCACGGACTGTGCGATGACATCGTGGGCATGGCGCAGCAAATTTTGGCGGCTGTCCCGGGCGCTTTGGCGGTAGCCGGGCATTCCATGGGGGGGCGGGTGGCGCTGGAGATGCGCCGTCTGGCGCCTCAACGGGTGCGGCGCTTGGCCTTGTTGGACACGGGTTACCTGGCTCGCCCACTGGGTGCTGAAGGCCAAGCCGAGGCGGCCAAACGTCAGTCCTTGCTGGATTTGGCGCAGAGCCAAGGCGTGCAGACCATGGCCCGCACTTGGGCGCAAGGCATGGTCAACCCTTCGCGTTTGAGCGACACCGCCCTGATGGACGACATCGTCGCCATGTTTGCCCGGCGCACGCCAGCGCATTTCGCTGCGCAGATTCGCGCCTTGTTGGCCAGGCCCGATGCCAGCCAAACCCTGCAAAGCACGGCAGGGCCGGTTTACCTGCTGTGTGGCGCGCAAGACAGTTGGTCCCCTTTGGCGCAACACCAAGCCATGGCCCACTTGTTGCCCCAAGCGGTTTTGACCGCGATCGAGTCAGCCGGTCACATGGCGCCGATGGAGCAGCCTGCGGCCGTGGCGCAGGTGTTGGCCGACTGGCTGGCGTCGACACCTTTGCCCATGGAGTCGGTGTGAGTCAGCCCACAATGGACGAGCCCGACCTGCTTTGGCGCACGGCGCACGAGCAAGCCATTCACGCGCTCATCGTCCGCGTGGGCTGGGCCATTGACCACAGTGATCTGGCCGATTTGGCGAACTGCTTGCACCCCGATGTGGTTTTCGTCAGGCCCGATGGCCAAGCGCTGCAAGGGCCACAGGCGGTGTGTGACGCCTATGCCCAGCGCCAGCCGGACCGCATGACCCGGCACCTTTTGTCCAATGTCCATCTGGTGTGGACCTCCCCCGATCGGGTGCAGTCCAAGGCCACGGTGCTGCTGTGGACAGGGCGCCTGAGCGACGACAAGACAGCCGCCGGTCGCCCGGCCGACCCTGTGCAAAAACTCGGTGAACACCTCGACGTCTGGGCTTTTGAGGCTGGGCGTTGGGCGTTACTGAGGCGACAGTCTGAGTTTGTGTTTTTCCGTTGAGCCTGTTTCACTTCAGGCCGTTTGTTTGTTTTTTTCGATCCCCCCAACCAACCAGGAGACTTTCATGACCATTAAAAACCGATGGATGCGCGGCGCCACCGCGCTGGCGCTGGCGGCTGCAGCATCTGCACAAGCCCAAGAAGTGGTGCTCAAAGTGCACCACATTTGGCCCACCATGGCCATTGGTCACAGCCGCGTGGTGGCCCCATGGTGTGAAGCCATTGCCAAAGATTCCAACAACCGCATGCGTTGCCAAATCCTGCCTGCCATGACCGGTGGCGGTACGCCCGCGCAGTTGGTGGACCGTGTCAAGGACGGCGTGGACGATTTGGTGGTGACTTTGCCTGGCTACACCCCCGGCCGCTTTCCGATCATGGAAGCGCTGGAGTTGCCCTTCATGACCAACACGGCCGAGTCGGCATCTGCCGCCGCCTGGGACTACTACAGCAAGTACGCCACCAAAGAATTCACAGGCACCAAAATCTTGGCCACCTGGGTTCACGACGAAGGCTTTGTCAGCACCTCCAGCAAATCCATCCGAACCATGGAAGACTTCAAGGGTTTGAAGATCCGTGCGGCCAGCCGCCAATCCACCAAACTCTTGGCCCGTTTGGGCGCAACCCCTGTGGGCATGCCCATTCCCCCTGTGGCCGACGCCATGACCAAAGGCACGATCGACGGCTTCATGACCGCCTGGGAAATCATCCCGGCCTTCAAGTTGCACGAAGTCAGCAAGTTTCACACCGAAATTGAACCCAGCCGTCCTTCCATGTTCACCGCGGGTTTCGTGATGGCGATGAACCAGGCCAAGTACGACAGCTTGCCGGCAGACCTCAAGAGCGTGATCGACAAAAACAGCGGTGCCAACCTGTCGCGCACCATCGGTCGTTATTGGGATGAAGCCACAGCCACTGGTCGCAATGCGGCTGTCGCCCGCGGCAACACCTTCAACAAGATCAGCGCTGCTGAGACTGACCGCTGGATCCAAGCCTCGGCCCCTTTGTATGACGAATGGGTGGCCGACATGGACAAGCGCGGTTTGCCCGGCAAGCAGATGCTGCAAGACGCCAAAGACCTGATCAAAAAATACAACAAGTGAGGGTCGGCCAGCCCCTCGGCCTGAGGGGCTGGTTTGGCTTTATTGAACTGGAAATCCATGATGTCGTCGTCAATGCTGTTAGCGCCCCTGTGCCGGGCTTTTGGAATGGTGGGTGCCGCCGTGGCGCTGGCCACGGGCTTCCTCACCTTGGTGAGTGTGATCATGCGTGCTGTTTGGTCTCAACCCATCCCCGGGGATGTGGAGATGACGCAAATGGGCATTGCATTTGCCATTTCCATGTGCCTGCCTTACTGCCAGTTGCAAAGAGGGAACATCATTGTGGATTTCTTCACCCAGTCCAGCTCAGAAGGCACCCGCAACAGACTCGATGCCCTGGGCAACTTGTCCTTGGTGTTGCTTTACGGTTTGTTGGCCTGGCGCACCAGCATCGGGGCCCTCTCGGTCCGCGAAGCCGGTGAGACCACCATGATCATCAGCTTGCCCATGTGGTGGGCCTATGCCTGTTTGGCACCGGGCTTGGCTTTGGCCGGTTGGGTGGCATTGGTGCAAGGCCTGTTCGGACCATCCCCATCCCAGCAAGAGGTGACCGCATGATGCAGTGGGCCCCCCAAATTGGCTTGGTGATGTTTGTGGCCATGATTGTGCTCATGGCCTTGCGCGTGCCCATCGCGGCGGCCATGTTCATTCCGGGTCTGGTCGGTTACGCCCTGATGAGCGACACGGCCACCATGCTGAACTTCCTCAAGGGCAGCGCCGTGGCGCGTTTGACGGTTTATGAGTTGAGCGTGATTCCTTTGTTTTTGCTGATGGGGCAATTCGCCACACAAGGCGGACTGAGCAGAGACCTCTTCAAAGCGGCAGCGGCATTGGTGGGGCATGTGCGTGGCGGTTTGGCCATGGCCTCTGTCTTGTCAGCGGGTGCATTCGGTGCGGTTTGCGGCTCTTCGGTGGCGACATCGGCCACCATCACCCAAGTGGCTTACCCCGAGATGCGACGCCATGGTTACCAAGGCCGTTTGTCCACAGCCTCATTGGCGGCGGGCGGTACTTTGGGCATTCTGATTCCCCCCTCTGTGCCACTGGTGGTGTATGCCATTTTGACCGAGCAAAACATTGCCAAGCTGTTTGCCGCGGCCATTGTCCCCGGCATCTTGGCCATGTTGGGTTACCTGTTGGTGATTGGCCTGTATGCCCGCGCACGGCCCGATATGGCGCCGCTGACCCCGGCACTGCCTTGGGCAGAAAAGTGGGCCGCTTTGCTGTCGATCTGGCCGATCGTGGCAGTTTTTGTGGTGGTTTTTGGGGGCATTTACGGCGGCTACTTTTCACCCACCGAGGGCGCGGGTGTGGGCGCTGTGTTGACTTTGTTGGTGGGTTTGGCCAAAAAAGAACTCAAGTCGGCAGGCATGAAAGCCGCATTGCTGAGCACCGCTGAGACCACGGCGATGGTGTTCATGATTTTTTTGGGCGCGGACATGATGAACGCCACCTTGGCGCTCACGGAAATGCCCAAAATGGTGGCTTTTTGGGTGTCGGGCTTGCCCGTGGCGCCTTTGGGCATTGTCACGGCGGTGCTGATTTTGTACATCGTTTTGGGCTGCGTGATGGACGAGTTGTCCATGCTGCTCTTGACCATCCCCGTGATTTTCCCGGCGGTCATGGCCCTCGATTTGTGGGGCTTGACCTATGAACTCAAGGCGCTGTGGTTTGGCATTTTGGTGTTGATGACGGTCAGCTTTGGCTTGATTGCGCCACCGGTGGGCTTGAACGTTTATGTGGTCAACAGCCTGGCGCGTGATGTGCCCATGAGCGAAACCTACAAAGGCCTGATGCCTTTCTTGGCCTGGGACATCGGCCGCTTGGTGGTCTTGTTGATGGTGCCGTCATTGAGTCTGTGGTTGGTCGGGCAACTGTTCACGCGTTGATGCAGGCTTCTTCCATGGGTGCGGCTTTGGAGATTTTGGGCATCACCGGCCCGATTTACTGCGCCATCGCGCTGGGCTACTGGGCGACACGTCAAGGCTTGTTCACTCAAAGCGACATGCAGGTTTTTGGCAAGTTCACCCTGAACCTGGCGCTGCCCGCCTTGTTGTTCAATGCGCTGTCGCAGCGCACGGTTGCAGAAATCCTCAATCCTGCCTACCTTTTGGCCTATGCCATGGGCGCCCTGGTGGTGACGGGGGGGGCGCTTTTGTGGGCCCGCAAAGTCAAAGGTCACAGCCTGAGCTTTGGCAGCATGATGGCCATGGGGATGTCTTGCCCCAACAGCGGTTTTGTGGGTTACCCGATCATGTTGCTCAGCTTTGGCCCGGTGGCAGGTGTGGCACTGGCCTTGAACATGGTGGTGGAGAACCTCTTGATGATCCCCCTCTTGCTGGCGGTGGCGGATTCAGACGGAGGTCTGGCGGGCCGTTGGCGGGGCTTGATTGGGCAAACCCTCAAAAACTTGGCACAGAACCCCATGATTTGGGGCATTGTGGGGGGCTTCTTGTTTTCGCTTTCAGGCTGGGTCATGCCCGCACCCTTGGGCCGAACGGTGGATTTGTTTGCGCAAGCCAGCGCGGCCTTGTCGCTCTTTGTCATTGGCGGCTCATTGGTCGGGCTCCAGGTCAATGGCTTGCAAGGCACGGTGGCCCAGATTGTGGTGGGCAAGTTGCTCATCAGCCCATTGGTCATGTGGGCTGTGCTCACGTGGGTGGTGCCGATTGCCGACCCTGCACTGCGTTCAGCGGTTTTGTTGACCAGCGCTTTGCCCATGATGGGCATTTACACGATTTTGAGTCAGCGCCATGGGCACGGCGCGGTCAGCGCGGCTGCCGCGCTGGTGACGACGGTGCTGTCTTTCTTCTCTCTCAGTGGTTTGCTCTGGGTGTTGCAGCACCACCCACTTTGAACCCTTAGCCAGCGCTCAGCCAAGCCCGAGAGATGTCGTTGATCAAGGCGAGCGTGGCTTGTTGGGTCAAGGTGGTGGGGCGCAAGGAACTGATGGCCGTTGTGAGCTGAATGTTCAAGGCCGGCGCTGAGACAGACCTGACGGTGTAGGCCGAGGGGCGAACCGATCGCACGACGGCGTTGCGCGGCAAGATGGCGTAGCCCGCGCCGTCGGCCACCAAGTCCAGAATGGCACTGACGCCATCGATCTCCAGCGCAATGAGCGGCCGGCAGCCGATGGCGGCCATTTCCGACTCCACATGCATGCGGATGGCGTTGGGGCGCGTGGGGATGACCAAGGGCAGGGCGGCGACCTCTTGCAAGCGGATGGCGGGTGGGGGCGGGTCTTCTTGCAAGCCGGGTGGGCGGGGCTGCACCAGCAACAGTTCTTCTTGAACCAGAGGGGTGTGCTCGATGCCTGGCATGGGGCTGGGGTTGTAGAGCACGGCGATGTCCAAGCGGCCGTTTTGGAGGTTTTCCTGCATCGCGCTCGACAGGCCCTCACTGATGGAGAGCTGGGCCTCGGGCATCTTGGCGCGAAAGGCGCGGGTCAAGGGGACCGTGAGCATCCGGGCCACGCTGGGCGGGAGCCCGAGCGCCACCCGACCCGTGAGCCCCGTGCGCACCCGCCCGAGTTCTTCGCGCGCCCGCTCGACTTGGTGCAAGATGCCCCTCCCGTGCTCGAGCAGCAGTTGCCCGGCCTGGGTGGGCGTGGCGCCCCGCCCGTTACGCACCAGCAGGTTTTGCCGCAACTCCACTTCGAGCAGCCGCACTTGGCGGCTCAGGGCCGGTTGAGCGATGTTCAGGGCTTGGGCGGCGCGGGTGAAACTGCCCAGTTCCGCCACGCGCACAAAATATTCCAGCTGTTTGAGGTCCATGGGGGTCTTGAGGGGCTATCGTTGCAGATCATTTTGTCATATCCGCATCTTGGCTATGCGTTTTTGATCTATCTGCTAGATGCCCATGGGGAGGCGCCGTCGCCAGGTGTCACGGCACAATCCAAACCAGCAAAGGTCACCTGAGGAAGCCACCATGAGCCAAACAAAACCCTTGATCATCGACGTGCACGGCCACTACACCACCGCCCCCAAGGCGCTGGAAGATTGGCGCAACCGCCAGATCGCCGGCATCAAGGACCCCGCGTCCATGCCCAAAGTGTCCGAGCTGAAGATCAGCGATGACGAACTGCGTGAGACCATCGAGACCAACCAGCTGGCCAAGATGAAAGAGCGTGGCTCGGACATCACCATCTTCAGCCCGCGGGCCAGTTTCATGGCCCACCACATCGGCGACTTCCATGTGTCGTCCACTTGGGCCGCGATCTGCAACGAGCTGTGCTACCGCGTGAGCCAGCTGTTCCCCGACCACTTTGTGCCTGCCGCCATGCTGCCCCAGTCGCCCGGCGTGGACCCGGCCACCTGCATTCCCGAGCTGGTCAAGTGCGTCGAGCAATACGGCAACGTGGGCATCAACCTCAACCCCGATCCCTCGGGCGGTCACTGGACATCGCCGCCCTTGAGCGACAAGGCCTGGTACCCCATTTACGAGAAGATGGTCGAGTACGACATCCCCGCGATGATCCACGTGAGCACCAGTTGCAACAGCTGTTTTCACACCACCGGTGCGCACTACCTGAACGCCGACACCACCGCCTTCATGCAGTGCCTGACCAGTGATTTGTTCAAGGACTTTCCGACGCTGAAGTTCTTGATCCCGCATGGCGGCGGCGCGGTGCCTTACCACTGGGGGCGCTTTCGCGGTTTGGCCCAAGAGCTGAAGAAGCCCTTGTTGTCCGAGCACCTGCTGAACAACATCTTCTTTGACACCTGCGTGTACCACCAGCCAGGCATCGACTTGCTGACCAAAGTGATCCCGGTCAAGAACATTTTGTTTGCTTCCGAGATGATCGGGGCGGTGCGCGGCATCGACCCCGAAACCGGCCACTACTACGACGACACCAAGCGCTATGTGCAAGCCACGGCCAACCTGAACGACCAAGAGCGTTACATGGTCTACGAAGGCAATGCGCGCCGCGTCTTCAAGCGTCTGGACGATCAGTTGACCGCCAAGGGCAAATAACACGTCTTTTGTGGGAGGCTGCCCCTGCAGCCGAATGGTCACTTGCATTCGGCCGCAGGGGCGACCTCCCACAACGCAAACCCCCTATCAGGAGATAAGCATGTACGAACTCGGCGTTGTTTACCGCAACATCACCCGCGCGGACCGCGCAGCCGCTGATGGCCTGGCGGCCCTTGGCTCCGCCACGGTGCATGAGGCCATGGGCCGCGTGGGCCTCATGAAGTCTTATATGCGCCCCATTTATCCCGGTGCGCAGGTGTCGGGCACGGCCGTGACGGTGCTCTTGCACCCCGGCGACAACTGGATGATGCACGTGGTGGCTGAACAGATTCAGCCGGGCGACATCGTGGTCGCGGCCATCACAGCCGACTGCACCGACGGTTACTTTGGTGACCTGTTGGCCACGTCCTTTCAGGCCCGTGGCGCGCGAGCCCTGATCATTGACGCCGGTGTGCGCGATGTGAAAGAGCTGCAAAAAATGAACTTTCCGGTGTGGAGCAAAGCCATCAGCAGCAAGGGCTGCATCAAGGCCACCATCGGCTCGGTCAACATCCCTGTGGTGTGCGCAGGCATGGTGGTGACGCCCGGCGACGTGGTCGTGGCCGATGACGATGGTGTGGTGTGCGTGCCGGCTGCCCGTGCCGTGCAAACGCTCGAAGCGGCGCAAAAACGCGAAAGCTTCGAAGGCGAAAAACGCGCCAAACTGGCCTCCGGTGTGCTGGGCCTCGATATGTACAAGATGCGCGAGCCGCTGGCGGCTGCGGGGCTGAAGTACATCGACTGACCGCCTGTAGGTCGGCACCTTCAGGTCCGACAGGTGCGGATTGACACAGGTTCATGTCGGGGCTAAAGCCGCCGACCTACCAATTAGACATGGATAAGGCTTTCACGATGACCAAACCCACAACAGGTGATTTCACCAAAACCGCTGGCTGGATGGACTGGTACACCGGTCCCAGCCAACCGACTTTCCAACTGCCCGCTGGCGCAGTGGACGCGCATTGCCACGTGTTCGGCCCCGGCGCCGAGTTTCCGTATGCACCTGAGCGCAAGTACACGCCCTGCGATGCGTCCAAGCACCAGCTGTATGCGCTGCGCGACCACCTTGGGTTTGAGCGCAACGTGGTGGTGCAGGCCACTTGCCACGGCGCGGACAACCGGGCCATGGTCGATGCCCTGGTCAACTCCGGCGGCAAGGCGCGTGGTGTGGCCACCGTCAAACGCAGCGTGACGGACGAAGAGATCCAGGCCATGCACGACGCGGGTGTGCGCGGCGTGCGCTTCAACTTCGTCAAGCGCCTGGTGGATTTCACGCCCAAGGACGAGTTGCTCGAGATCGCTGGCCGCATTCAAAAATGGGGCTGGCATGTGGTCATTTATTTCGAGGCGGTCGATCTGCCTGAGTTGTGGGACTTCTTCACCGCACTGCCCACCACCGTGGTGGTGGACCACATGGGCCGCCCCGATGTGTCTCTGCCCGTGGACGGCCCGCAGTTCGCGCTGTTCCAGAAGTTCATGCGCGAGCACCCCAATGTCTGGAGCAAGGTGTCTTGCCCCGAGCGTTTGTCGGTCACTGGCCCCAAGGCATTGAACGGCGAGCAAAACGCTTACCAGGACGTCATCCCCTTTGCCAAGCGCATCGTGGAGGCGTTTCCAGACCGCGTGTTGTGGGGCACCGACTGGCCTCACCCCAACTTGAAAGACCACATGCCCGACGATGGCCTGCTGGTGGACTTCATCCCGCACATCGCGCCCACATCAGAGCTGCAACGCAAGCTGTTGGTGGACAACCCGATGCGCCTGTACTGGCCCGAGGAGAACAACTGATGGCACTCGACAAACCCTACACCGACGTGCCCGGCACGATCATTTTTGACGCCGAGCAATCGCGCAAAGGTTACTGGATCAACCAGTTTTGCATGTCGCTGATGAAGGCGGAGAACCGCGAACGCTTCAAGGCCGACGAACGCGCCTACCTGGACGAGTGGCCCATGAGCGAGGAACAAAAACAAGCCGTGTTGGCGCGCGACCTGAACTGGTGCATGCGCACCGGCGGCAACATTTACTTCCTCGCCAAAATCGGTTCGACCGACGGCAAGAGCTTCCAACAAATGGCGGGCTCCATGACCGGTATGACCGAAGAGGAGTACCGCAACATGATGGTCCAAGGTGGCCGCAGCATCGAAGGCAACCGCTACATCGGGGAAGACGGCGATGCGCAGGCGCACCGCCAGCCCCAAGGGGCAGCGGGTCAAACCCAACGTGCACCAGGAAAGGCAGCATAAACATGGCCAAAATCACCGCATCCGTTTTCACCTCGCATGTCCCCGCCATTGGTGCGGCCATGGACCTGGGCAAGATCCAAGAAGACTACTGGAAACCCCTGTTTGCGGGCTACGAGTTTTCCAAGCAGTGGATGAAGGACAACCCACCCGACGTGATCATTTTGGTGTTCAACGACCACGCCACGGCCTTCAGCCTGGACATGATCCCGACGTTTGCCATCGGCACGGCGCCCGCGTACCAGCCCGCTGACGAGGGATGGGGTCCGCGCCCTGTGCCGGTCGTCAAGGGTCACCCGGAGCTGGCCTCGCACATCGCCCAATCGGTCATCCAGCAAGACTTTGACCTGACCATCGTCAACAAGATGGATGTGGACCACGGCCTCACGGTGCCCTTGTCCCTGATGTGCGGCGAGCTGGACCCTGTGAAGGACGCTTGGCCTTGCCCGGTGATTCCGTTTGCGGTGAACGTGGTGCAGTACCCTGTGCCCAGTGGCCAGCGCTGCTTCAAGTTGGGGCAAGCCATCCGCAAAGCGGTCGAGAGCTTTGACGAAGACCTGAATGTGCACATCTGGGGCACAGGCGGCATGAGCCACCAACTGCAGGGTGCGCGTGCCGGGCTCATCAACCGCGAATGGGACAACGCTTGGCTGGACCAGCTGATCCACGACCCGGTGGCCGCCGCCAACACACCGCACATCGACTACGTGCGCGAAGCCGGCAGCGAAGGCATTGAGCTGGTGATGTGGCTGATCGCGCGCGGCGCGATGAGCGATGTCCAGGACGGCCAAGTGACCGGTCAGGCGCCGAATCTTGCGCACCGCTTCTACCATGTGCCTGCCAGCAACACGGCGGTGGGCCACGCCATTCTTGAAAATACCTGAGAGAGTTCACCATGAGTCAAACCATCCGAGTCGCCCTGGCGGGCGCTGGCGCCTTCGGCATCAAACACCTTGACGGCATCCAAAACATCGACGGCGTGCAAGTCGTCTCTTTGATCGGCCGTGAGTTGGCCAAAACCCAAGAGGTGGCGGACAAATACGGCATTGCTCACGTCACCACCGACCTCCATGAGTCATTGGCTCTGAAAGAAGTCGACGCCGTCATCTTGTGCACACCCACACAAATGCACGCCAGCCAGACCCTGGCTTGCCTGCAGGCCGGTAAGCACGTGCAGGTTGAAATCCCGCTGTGCGATGTGTACCAGGAGGGCCAGGAAGTTTTGCGTGTCCAACAAGCAACAGGTCTCGTGGCCATGGTGGGCCACACCCGCCGCTTCAACCCCAGCCACCAGTGGGTGAACCAGAAAATCAAGGCCGGTGAATTCAACATCCAGCAAATGGATGTGCAGACCTACTTTTTCCGCCGCACCAACATGAACGCGCTGGGCCAGGCCCGCAGCTGGACCGACCACCTGCTTTGGCACCATGCCGCGCACACGGTGGATTTGTTCGCCTACCAGTGCGGCAGTCCCATTGTCAAAGCCCATGCGGTGCAAGGTCCGATCCACCCCACCCTGGGTATCGCCATGGACATGAGCATCCAGCTGCAAGCGGCCAATGGGGCGATTTGCACCCTGAGCCTGAGTTTCAACAACGACGGCCCACTGGGCACCTACTTCCGCTACATCGGTGACACCGGGACTTACCTGGCCCGTTATGACGATTTGTTCACGGGCAAGGAGGCGCAAATCGACGTGTCCCAGGTGGCCGTCTCGATGAACGGTATTGAATTGCAAGACCGCGAGTTTTTTGCCGCGATCCGTGAAGGCCGAGAGCCCAATTCCAGCATCGCGCAAGTCTTGCCGTGCTACCAGGTCTTGCATGACCTGGAGCAGCAATTGGCCTGACACCCAGCGCATGACCCCACTCACGCCACACCTCGAGAGCCAGTACCTGAAGGTCTTGGGCTTGGCGGGTTTTGCCAGCATGGCCGCCATGCGCATTGGCGATCCCATGCTGGTCGTGCTCAGCGAGGAGTTCCAGGTCAGTACGGGAGACGCCTCGGCGGTGGTCTCGGTGTATGCCGTGGTGTATGGGTTCTCTCAGCTGCTGTATGGCCCTTTGGGGGACCGCTTTGGCAAGCTGCGTGTGGTGTCTTGGGCGGTGTTGGCCTGTGCGCTGTTCAGCGCCATCACGTGCATGTCGGCGAATTTGCCCATGCTCGTCATCATGCGCGGTTTCATGGGCATGGCGGGCGCGGGCATCATTCCCTTGGCCATGGCCTGGGTGGGCGACCAAGTGCCCTACGAAAGGCGGCAGGAAACGCTGGCCAAAATCATGAGCGCCACCGTGATCGGCATGATGAGTGGCCTGTGGTTTGGTGGTTTTGCCGCCGACGCGCTGGGCTGGCGAAGCGCCTTTGTGGTTCTGTCGGTGTTGTTTTCGGTGGCCGCTGCCATGTTGTGGCGTTTGCTGCGCCGCCACCCGCTGGCCTCAGCTTGCGATGCGCCCGGTTTATGGGCCTCGCTGCGCACGACGGGGCAATTGTTGGGCATGCCACGGGTGCGCTGGGTGCTGAGCGTCACGGCCAGCGAAGGGGCTTTGGTCTTCGGCTCCATGGCCTTCATGCCCACACATTTGCACCAGCACTATGGTTTGAGTGTGGTGGCCGCAGGCTCGGTCATGATGCTGTACGGCGTAGGGGGCTTGTTTTACAGCCAGATGGCGCGGCGTTGGCTGGCTTGGCTGGGCGAGCGGGGGCTGGTGCGGACCGGTGCGGGCTTGATCGTTTCGGGCTTTTTGTTGTTGGCCTGGGGCAGCGCGGCTTGGCAAGGGATGCTGGCCTGCACCCTCACGGGTCTGGGCTTTTACATGTTGCACAACACCTTGCAAGTACAAGCCACGCAGATGGCGCCGGCAGCGCGGGGAACGGCGGTGACCCTGTTTGCCAGTTCGCTGTTTTTCGGTCAGTCCACGGGGGTGCTGCTCATGGCCCAAAGTGTGGACATGGGCTGGCTGGCCTATGCGTTCACGGCAGCGGCCGTGTGTGTCATCGCCTTGGGCGCCGTGGTCTACCGTTTGGTGGGGCGGCACTGAAGGTCCGGGCTCATGCCTTGAAGCCGAACAAGCGTTGCGGTGTGTCCCACAACACCTGGTGTCTGTCGGCCGCATCGGGCAGCCAATCTTTCAGCCAACGCTGAAGGGGCCCGTAATCGATTCGGGCTGGAGCCCGCAAGAAGGGCCAGTCCGAAGCCCACACCAAAGCTTTCGGTGTGAAGGATTCGATCAGCGCCGCCACATACGGTCTTGCATCGACCCAGGGACAGGGCAGGGCGGAAAACTTGGCACAGCCCGACAGTTTCACGCAGGCGCGCCCTGAGTCTGCCCATTTCAGCAGGGCTTGGAAGCCAGCCTGTTGCACACCGGCTTTGACTTCAGGGCGACCGCAGTGGTCAAAGAGCACGCGGGCGCCACTGTCTTGCAACAGGGGGTTCAGAGACACGAGTTGGTTGCCTTCGATTTGCACTTGCACCCACAGGTCAAGATCGCGCAACCGTTGCAAGAGCGGCGCCGTGTTGGCATAAAAGTCAGTGCCCAGCAATGCGGCATTGAACGCCACCCCCACCACGCCCGCGGCTTGGAGGTCTTGCAGTTCGCTCAGGCCCGTGTCGTTGGGAACGACAGCGATGCCTTTGTAGCGGCCACCGCCTTGTTTCAGGGTGTCAAGCAAGCAGCGGTTGTCCAAGCCATAGCCCGAGTTCGGTCCCACCAGCAAGGCATGCTTGACATGGTGGGCATCCAAAACTTGGGCGAGCATGGCCGGTGTTCCGGTTTCTGCGGGCGTGGGCACATACCACGTGTCACGGGCATAGGGAAAGCGCAGCGGGTCAAACACATGGACATGGCAGTCAATGGCAGGTTCACTCAGTGGCATGGGGCAATTGACAGAACAAAAAGGCATTGTGACCCGGTGTCAGCCATTTGGCGCTGTCGCGGCGATAAGATCGGCAGATTGTTTGCTGGAATTCCTTATGACAGACCGTTACGCCGTGATCGGCAACCCCATCGCGCAGAGCAAGTCGCCGCTCATCCACACCGCCTATGCCCAAGTCACCGGGCATGACATCGAATACACCAAGTTGTTGGCCCCATTGGGTGGCTTTGCCGCGGCCGTGGAAACATTTCGAGCCGCAGGGGGGCGGGGCATGAACGTGACCGCGCCCTTCAAGCTCGATGCCTTTGCCTATGCCACCGATCTGGCACCCAGCGCGCAGATGGCCGGGGCCGTCAACGCCTTGAAATTCGAGGGTGACAAAGTTCATGCCGAAAATTTCGACGGTGTGGGTCTGGTGCGTGATGTGGTGCACAACCTGGGCTGCCCGTTGCAAGGGCGACGGGTCTTGATTTTGGGCGCGGGCGGTGCGACCCGGGGGGCCTTGCTGCCCATCTTGGCCCAGAGGCCGGCCGAGTTGTGGGTCGTCAACCGCACCGTGGCCAAAGCCCAAGCGCTCGCTCAATTGGCGGGCCAGCACCAGACGGGCGCGGTGCCGGTTCGGGGGATCGGCTACGCCGATCTGGGCACAGCGGCGTTTGATGCGGTGTTCAATGCCACCTCGGCCAGTTTGACCGCCGAATTGCCGCCTTTGCCCACTTCGGCTTTTGCACCCGGGTGTCTGGCTTACGAACTGGCTTACGGCAAGGGCCTCACGCCCTTTCTGCGGCTCGCTCAGCAAGCCGGTGTGACGCAGCTGGCCGATGGCGTGGGCATGTTGGCAGAGCAAGCCGCGGAGGCTTTTGAGTGGTGGCGTGGCGTGCGCCCAGACACGGCTGCCGTCATTCAACAACTGACCGTGCCCTTGGTTTGACAAGGGCCAAGGGGCCCTCACCCTGGCCCTGGCCCTGGCCCGTTTTCGTGACCCTCAGGCCTTGAAGCAGGCCCCGTCCATGACCTTCAGGGGATGGGCCATCAGCGGCACGAACGCCATCTGGTCGAGCACATCGCGCTGCAGGTCGATGCCGGGGGCCAGCTCAAAGAGTTCGATGCCTTTGGGCGTGAGCCTGAAGCTGGCGCGCTCGGTCAGGTACAGCACTTCTTGTTGGCGCACCAAACCTTGCGGCCCTGAAAAGGTGATTTGGTCGACTTTTTTGACCAACTTTTTCACCGCACCTTGCGCGATCACGCGCATCTGCCCGTCGCCGGTTTCAAGCTGGACGCCCTTGGCCGCCAAGGTGCCACAGAACACCACTTTTTTCGCGTTTTGCGCGATGTCGATGAAGCCGCCGGGGCCGACCGTGACGCCCCCCAAGCGCGAGACGTTGACCGAGCCTTCTTCGTCGAATTCGCCAAAGCCCAAAAAGGCAATGTCCAGACCCCCGCCGCCATAAAAGTCGAACTGCGTCGCGGCGTCCAGCATGGCGGTGGCGTTGCGGGCGTAGCCAAACAACACGCCGTCCATGAGCGTGCCGCCATAGGTGCCGTGTTCGATGGTTTGGTAAATGCGGTGCTGCTCGTCGCGCGCCGCCATCAGTTTGGCCACCGCATCGGGCACGCCCACACCGTAGTTGATGACGGGCCGGGTTTTGCCGGTGTTGAACAACTCCTGGTAGGCCCGTCGCGCCACCGCCTGGCGCTCGCTGAAGGCTTCTTGCGCAGCCGCTACTTCGCGGGCGTGGTCTTGGGCTTCGCTGCTCAAGCGCGCGGGCCCCGTCAACTCGCCGCTGAAGGCCGGATCGAAAGGGATGGCGTAGCTGGTGGACTGCTGCGGATCCACGACGATGGCGTCCACCCAGGCCGAGGGGATGCGCACTTCACGGGCTTTGAGGGCGCCCTTGGGCAAGCGTTCTTTGACCTGCACGATGACTTTGCCCCCGCTGTTGCGGGCAGCCAAGGCCAAAGACTGCGCATCGAGGTTGGCCGCTTCGTGTTCAAAGCTGATGTTGCCGTCCTCGTCGGCGCTGCTGGCGCGCACGATGGCCACGTGCACGGGGAAGGGTTTGTAGCGCAGGTATTCGCGGCCATCGATTTGGATGACTTCGGCCAGGTCGTCTTGCGCGGCATCGTTCATGCGGCCACCGCCGTGGCGCGGGTCGCACACCGTGCCCAGACCCACGTGGCTGATGACGCCGGGGCGGCCCGCACCGATTTCGCGCAGGAGCTGGCTGCTCACACCACCGGGCAGGATGTAGGCCTCGATTTTGTTGGCCAAGGCCAGCTGCTGCATGGCGGGCGACCACACCCAGTGGCCGCCAATGACGCGTCGGACCAGACCTTCGTGCGCGAAGCAGTTCATGCCTTTGGTTTTTTTGTCGCCAATGCCCAGCGCGTGGACGACGGTGAGGTTCTGCGGTGTTTGTGTGCTGAGGAAGCGTTCTTGCACCGCTTCAAACACATGGGTCGCTTCCATCAAGCCGCCGCCGCCGCCCATGAGGCCCACGGTGTCACCGTCTTGGATGAGTTGTGCCGCTTGTGTGGCGGTCATGAATTTGCTTTGCATTTTTTGAGTCTCTTATGGCTTGTTGACTGGCAGATTTTGGGTGTGCTGCATCGGGTGTGGCGTGGGCTTGCTGAGACTTTGTAGGTCGGAGCTTCAGCTCCGACGTTGTGCTTCGTCCAATTGCCTGTGTCGGAGCTGAAGCTCCGACCTACGCAGGCAGTTGTGCTTCGTCCACTGTCCTATGTCGGTGCTGAAGCTGCGACCTGCGCAAGCATTGGGGGTGTTCATGTCCATGCAAACCCGATGAAAGGCCGGGATGGGCGGCCGACGATTTCTGGTACCCCAGTATGAGGAGGCCGCCCATCCCGGCCTTTCATCTTGCGCAAATACACAGCACGCAAGCAGACCCCTGATCAGCGGTTCACATCAAACAGCACGGCGCCTTTTTTCATCGCACTTTTCGCGATCACCCCTCGGTGGATCTCGCTGGTGCCGTCGTAGATGCGGTAAATGCGGGCGTCGCGGTAATAGCGCTCGATGGACAGCTCCTTGCAAAAGCCCATGCCGCCAAACACCTGCACCGCGCAGTCCACCACGCGGCCCAAAGTTTCTGCGGCGTGCACCTTGACCATGGCGATCTGCTCGCGCGCGTCCATGCCTTGGTCCAGCATCCAGGCGGCGTGGTAGACCATCCAGCGGGCGGCGTTGATCTCGATCACGCTGTCGGCGATCATCTGCTGCACCATCTGGAAGTCACCGATCTTGCTGCCGAACTGCTGGCGCTCCTGGGCCCAGTTCAGCATCAGCTCGCACACATGCGTGGCCTTGCCCACGGCGCGGGCGCCCACCTGGGCCAGACGCACCACATTGAGCGCGCCCATGGCCAGCTTGAAGCCTTGGCCCGCTTCGCCCAACAGGGCGGCGTCTTCGAGTTGCACGTTGTCAAAAAACAATTCCAGGTGCGGCGTGCCGCGCAGGCCCATCATTTTTTGGTCTTTGCCCACGGTGAAACCGGCCAGGCCTTTGTCGACCATGAACATGGAGATTTCTTTCTCGCCGGTCTTGGCCGACACCAAAAAGAAGTCGCTCCACTCGCCATCGCTGATGAAGTGCTTGGAGCCGTTCAGGACCCAACCTTGTGCGTTTTTCTTGGCGTTGGTTTTGATGCCTGCGGCGTCCGAGCCCGCGCCGGGTTCGGTGATGGTGATGGCGCAGGTGCGTGTGCCCGCCACAGAGGGTTTGAGCCAGCGCTCGATTTGCTCGCCCTTGCAGTGCAGCAGGGGTTCGTACACATTGCCAAAGGCGCGGCGGATCAGGATGTCGGTGGTGTGGCCGAACTGCTCTTCGCACAGGATGCGGTCCATGTTGGACAGGCCGCCACCGCCCAGCGCTGTGGGCATGTTCATGCCGTACAAGCCCAGGGCCTTGGCTTTGTCGTGGATGGCCTGTGCTTTGCTGTTGTCCAAAAAGCCTTGGTTCTCGACCTCGTCTTCGAGGGGCTGCAGTTCTTCGGCGATGAAACGGCGCACCGTTTCGATCATCATTTTTTGTTCGTCGTTGAGGGAAAAGTCCATGGTGATTCCTTGGTGTTTTTTGTGCGTCATGCTGGACTTGCTCCGGCATTCAGATTTTCATTTGTGCAGGTCGGCGCTTCAGCGCCGACACCCTGCGCCGCCGATGCTTGTCGGGGCTAAAGCCACCGACCTACAGGAGCAGTGCGCCAGTGATGCATGTCGGGGCTAAAGCCACCGACCTACCGCAGCAGACGGCGCTTTTCAAGCGCTGCTGAACCAACGTGCGCCAAAGAAGAAGGGCAGGCGGGAGAGTTGTTCAAAAGGGGTGGGCATCGCTTCAGACTTCCACAAACGGGCGGCTCTTGGCCAGACATTCGGCGGCCCAGTCTTGGACCGAGGTGTGGGCTTCGCGGCCCAGGTTCACCACCTCCACGCTCACGGGCAGGTCGGCAGGCAGGGCCTTGAAAATGCCTTGCACATCGATGGTGCCGTCGCCGGGCAAAAGACGTTCACAGCGGGCGGTGTGGACCATTTGCTCGGTCGTGAAATGCAAACCAGCCTCTGCATCGCAAATTTGCGCATAGTGGAGCCACTCACGCGGGATGGCGCGGATGTCTTCGAGTGTGGTGCGCGAGCGCCCCACGTGCAGCGCATCGACCAAGATGCCTGCATTGGCGGGGCTGCCAGCGCCTTGGACAATGCGCAGCGCCGCGTTGGCGTCTTTCACCGCCGTCCAGGGCATGAACTCCAAGTCGGCCGTCATGCCAAAAGGTTTCATGACTTCACACAGGCGGGCGTAGTGCTCGGTCAGGCGGGCTTCGTGCGTGTCGTCCCCGGCCACCAAAATGGCCTTGGCCTTCAGGGCCGCGCCCACGTCGTACAGCGCATCCCAGGTGTGCGGATCGAACTGCTCGCCGATGCGGATGATCTCCAGATCGAACACGCCCACGCCCGTGTCGGCTTGTGCCGCCAAGGTCTCGCGCAGCGCTGCTGGCTGGCCCAGCAGGTGCTGCTGCGGCGCGCCAGCGGCGTTGGGCCACAGGCGCAGACCGACAAAGCTGTAGCCCGTTTGCGCGGCCACCCGGATGGCTTCGGCCGGGGTGCAACGGTGTGAACTCAGGTAGGCGAGGGAGTAGGTGCGGGTCATGGGTGTTATTTCAAAGGCGACACGGCCGTGGGCATGGCGATGGTCGAGACCATGTTCGTCGTCAAGTGCGCGGGACCGCCTTTGGGCGGCCAGATGCCTTGGGCCACGGCTTCGGCGCGGATCTGGCTGCGGGCGTTCAGGCTGTCGTAGGCCCAGATGTTGGTGAAGCGCAGCGGCCCGTCCAGTGCCACCATGGCCACCACGCAAGGCGAGAGCTTGTCGCGTGCCGGCACGTACTGTTCCCACAGGTCGATGGTGGGCTGCACGCCACCGGTTCGGATGCCGTAGGTGCGGATCTCGTAGACCGGGCCGGTGATGCCGCTTTCCGCGCTGGGTCGCACCGGCTTCATCCAGGGAAAGCCTTTGTAGCTGTGTTGCTCCAGCGACTGGAAGATTTCGCCGCAGCCGAACGGGCTGGCGCTTTGCTGGGTGCGCTCGCGTTCGGCCTGCAAGGCCTCGAGCGTGGCAAAGCCGCGCAGCACGGTCATTTGGTTGAGCACGCCGATGTCGCTGAACCAGCAGCCCAGCAGTTCGCCCTGGGCCTCAGGTGCCGTGGCGAAGGCTTGCACCTGGGTGGCGGCTTGGCCTGCGGTGCCAAAAGGCAGGGTCATGGTGGCAAGTTCGTAGTACATGGTTGGGGCTTTCGAGGGGGGGCTTGACGTGTGGGGGATCGGGTATTCGCAGGTGGCCGCTGGATCGCGGCCTGCGGCGTGGTGGGCGGCGATGAAGCCAAAGGTCATGGCTGGCCCCAGCGTGATGCCGCCGGCAGGGTAGTGGCCGCCCATCATGCTGCTCAGGTCATTGCCACCGGCATACAGACCGGGGATGGCTTGGCCTTGGGCGTCGGTGACTTGGGCGTGGTCGTTCACACGCAAACCGGCGAAGGTGCCCAAGCTGCCCATGACGACTTTCACGGCATAAAACGGGCCGCGTTCGATGGGTCCCATGCAGGGGTTGCGCAGGCCGCGCCGTGTGGCGTTGATGGCGTCCCCTTGAATGCGGTTGTAGGGTGTTTCGCCTTTGCCAAAGTCGCGGTCTTGGCCGTCTTGGGCCATGGCGTTGTAGCGCTGCACCGTGGCTTGCAGGCTTGGGGCGGTTATGCCGCAAGCGTCGGCCAATGCTTTCAAGGTTTGACCGCGTTTCAGGTAGCCGTTGGCCAGCCAAGGGCCCAGCGGCATGGGGGCCGGCTTGACCGCGCCCAGGCCGTAGTCGCGCAGAAACACGTGGTCGCACACCAGCCAAGCCTCGGGCGGCTGACCGGCCGGTGTGGCGGCCAGCAGGTCTTGCATGAAGTCGTGGTACGAGTTGGCCTCGTTGCCAAAGCGCAGGCCTTGCGCCGTGACGGCGATCAGGCCAGGTTTGGCGCGTTCGATCAGGTGCGGGAAATGCGCCACGCTGCCGTCCTGGCGGGGCACCAAGGACACGGGGGCCAGCGCCGCCGCTTGCACCAAATCATTCGCCACCACGCCGCCTGCGGACTCGCCCAAGCGCAGGCCGTCGCCCGTGTTGCCGCGGTGGCCAGCCGACCAGTGCTCATGGCCCGTGGGGGCATGCGGCAGCAGTTGCTGTTTGCGCACCGGGTCGTGTGGAAAGCCGCCGGTGGCCAGCACCACGCCGCAGCGGGCGTGCAGGTGCACTTCGCCCTCGGGTGTGTGGACCACGGCACCCGTCACGCGGCCTTCGCTTTGCAGCAAACGCACAGCGGGGCTGTTCAGGCGAATGGGAACGCCCAGATCCATGGCCGATTGGGCCAGAGCGCCAACCAAGGCATTGCCATTGACCAGGTGCGTGCCGCGTCGGTGCAGCAGCAGGTCACGCCCGTGGCGCAGCAGCCGTTGGGCGACATGCCAGAACGATGCAGGCTGGTGCAGCGCGTTCAAAAAATGCCGCAGATCAGCCCCCGAGGCGATGCCCATGCCCCACAGCGTGGTCTCGTGCAGCGGGGGCTTGAGCTCGTGCAGGCGATTGCCCAGTTGGCGGCCATCAAAAGGGGCCGCGCAAATCGAGCGGCCACCCAGCGCCGCATCGGGGGTGAGGCCGTGAAAGTCTGGAATGGCGTTGCCATCGATGAACTGCAGCGCGGTGTGGCGGCGAAAGAACTCGACCATACGCGGGCCGTTGTTCAGGAAGGCCAGTGCGCGGGACTCGTCGAATTGCTCACCCAGTTCGCGGCGCAGGTAGGACAGCGGTTTTTCAATGCGCTCCAGCAGCCCCGCTTCGACCGCCAGCGGGTTGCGCGGCACCCACATCCAGCCGCCGGACCAAGCCGTGGTGCCGCCGAATTGCGCGTCTTTCTCGACCACGATGACTTTCAGGCCCAAGTGCGCCGCCGTGACGGCGGCCGACAGCGCGCCCGCGCCCGAGCCCACCACCAGCAGGTCGCAGTGTTCGGTGGCAGCTTGTGCAGCGTTCATCGGCGGGCTCGCATCACAGCGCGTAAATCGGTTTGCGCCCATCGGTGGGGGTGGCGCTGCCGGTCTCGGCCGTGAGACTGAAGAAGGGCGAAGCGCCACTGGAGGCGGCCAGCTGTTGCGCGGTGCTGAGCAACTCGGGCGCCAAGGCTTGCATTTTGTCGGGGGTGAAGCGCACTGTGGGGCCCGCGATGGTCAGCACACCGAAAGCGGCTTGCCCCGCAAAGCGCACGGGCGCGGACATGGCCGACAGGCCTGCGGTGTAGGTGTCGGTGGTCAGGCTGTAGCCCCGCTGGCGGGTTTGGGCCACGGCGTCCATCACGGCTTGCAAGCTGGTGGGGGCGTCGGGGCCAAATTGGGCCGGCAGGCCCAGACCTTGTTTGGCCACCAGGGCCAGGGCCGCGTCATCGCTCATGGTCGACAGCAAGGCCCAGCCCGAGGACGAGCACGACAGTCGCGCGTCGCTGCCCATGTCGGGGTCGTAGCGCAAGCCTTGGCGGGCACCTTGGGCGCGCGCCACCCAGGTCAGGCGCTCGCCGTCCACCACCGACAAGCGCACCAGCTCGCCCGAGACTTCGGCCAAGCGGTTGAGCAGGGGCTGCGCAATGTCGACGATGCCGCTGTTGCTCAGGTAGCTCAGGCCCATGGAGACCAGCTTGGTGGTCAGCAGGTAGTCGCCGTGGCCGCGTGTCTGGCGCACATAGCCCAGGCGCACCAGATCACTCAGCAGGCGGTGTGTGCCGCTGCGCGGGATGTCCAGCCGATCGGCAATCGCCGCCAGCTCCAGGCCTTCGCCGTGTTGCGAGAGCAATTCGAGGATGCTCAAAGTCCGTTCGAGAACGCCGCTCATGTGGGATTCCTTGAAGCCGTGAAGGCCGGGCAGGTTTGACGCTGACCGGAGCGTGCCGCTTGCAGCAAAGCCAAAGTGGCTTGCAAAGTGCGCCAGCCGTCTAGGGCCGAGCAGATTGGGGTTTCGCGCCGCTCGGCCACCGCGCGGAAGTGCCGCAATTGCTGAACGTACACGTCGATCTCGTGCGGGCTGCTTTGTTCGCGGGTCATCTCGCGGTGCCAATGGCGTTCTCCGGGGTAGCGCCACAACGCCAAATCGGGCAGCGACAGCGAGCCCTGCGTGCCCGACAAAAAGTGCGACTGCACGTGTTGGCGGGGGTATTGGCTTTGCTCGCCGGCACAAAAATCCCAGCACCAGGGCGAGACGGTGGTGTCGGACACCGTCATCACCGCTTGCGTGCCGCCCGCAAACTCCAACAAAGCCGCGCCGGTGTCTTCGACGTCAAAACCGCGCACCGCGCTGGACAGGCTGCCTTGCACGGCACGCACCTCGCCCAGCAGGTACACCAGCATGTCGATGTCGTGGATCAGGTTGATCAGCACCGGCCCGCCACCGGCTTGGCGGCGCCAGGCCACATCAAAGTAGGCCTCGGGCTTGTAAACGTTGGCCATCACGTTGGCGCTGAGCACCTGGCCCAGGCGACCCTCGGCCATGATTTGACGGGCCCTTTGCAAGATCGGGTTGTGACGGCGGTGGTGGCCCACCAGCACGGGCACACCGGTGCTCTGCTCGATCTGGACCAGCCGCTCGGCAGCGGCCAGCGTGTCGGCCACCGGTTTTTCAATCAGCACCGCGATGCCGCGCGCCATGCAGTCGGCGGCCACATCCACATGGGTGGGGTTGGGGGTGGCGATCACCACGCCTTGCGGCTGGGTGGCTTGCAGCAGCGCCTGGTGGTTTTCAAAGGTGGGGACGTTGCGCTCGGCGCACCACTGGCGACCGGCCGTGCCCGGCTCGGCCACGCCCACCAGAGTGAACTCGGGTGTTTTCAGGATCCGTTCGATGTGCGTGCGGCCTATCACACCAGCGCCAATCACGGCCAGAGGGAACTTGTGCATGGTTTGTTTGCGTGTGCAGTGGGGTGCGTCGATGGGGGAGTATATGGATTTTTGGAAATAAATTCAAAAGTGGAATCGAATTCCGTTTTTATGTATCATCGCGGCCATGAACCCGACACAGCCTTTGCACCTGGACGGCGCTTCGCGCATCCATTTCATCGTGGGCGACCCGATTGCCCAGGTCAAATCGCCCTCGGGCGTGAGCCAGGCTTTTCAGGATGCGGGGCTCAATGCGGTGTGCATCCCGGCCCATGTGGCCCCGGCCGATCTGGCGCGCTGGACGGCGGGTGTGTCGCTGTCCAAAAACGTGGACGGCATCATCGTCACCGTGCCGCACAAGTTCGCTTACTTTGATCTGTGCGCCACAACCTCGGACCGCGGCGCGTTTTTGAAGTCCATCAACACCTTGCGCCGCAACCCCGATGGCAGCTGGCATGGCGACATGTTCGATGGCCTGGGTTATGTGAAAGCCTTGGCGCTCAAGGGCTGCAGCTTGCAGGGCCAAAAAGCTTTGCTGGTGGGCGCAGGCGGGGCCGGTTCGGCCATCGCGTATTCGTTGGTCACCGGCGGCGTGCGCGAGCTGGCCATCCACGACGAAGACACGGCCCGGCGCGACGCGCTGGTGCAGCGCTTGGCCGCCTTGGGCCAGTGCACTGTGGTGGCGGGCAGCAGCGACCCCACAGGGTTTGACATCGCCATCAACGCGACGCCGATCGGCATGAAAGCGGGCGATCCGCATCCGATCGAATCGGCGAAATTCACGCCCGCCATGTTCGTGGGCTGCGTGATCACCGCGCCTGCCGTGACACCGATGGTCGCCGCTGCGCAGGCGCTGGGGTGCGGCACCCTCACGGGCACGGAGATGTTTGCGCAGGTGAAAGACCTGATGGTTGACTTTTTGCTGGGGGCCTGAGATGCAGGTGCTGAAAAACGGTTTGGCGGGTGGGCAGGACGGCAGCGAATTTGACCTGGTGGTCATCGGTGCGGGTGGTGCGGGCTTGTCTGCGGCGGTGTTTGCCGCCATCGACGGGGCCAAAGTGCTGGTGGTCGAGCGCACCGAGTACGTGGGCGGCACCACCGCCTGGTCGGCGGGCACCACCTGGGTGCCAGGCACCCACCATGCTTCAGCCGTCAACCCCAGCGACAACTTGGCCGCCGTGACGACTTACCTGAACCACGCGGTGGGCTCACAAGCGCCTGCTGCTTTGCGCGAAGCCTTTTTGAAAAACGGTGCACAAGCCGTGGCCCAAATCGAAGCGCACTCGTCGATGAAATACCGGCCTTACCCCAAGCACCCGGACTACATCAGCGATCTGCCGGGTTCGACCTTGAATGGCCGCGCTTTGGAGCCCCTGCCTTTTGATGGCCGCTTGCTGGGCGATCTGTTTGCCTTGCTGCGACCACCCATCCCCGAGTTCACCGTGCTCGGCGGCATGATGGTGGACCGCACCGACATCAACCACTTGCTGGCCATGACGAAGTCTTGGGCATCGCTCAAGCACGCGCTCAGCATCCTGGGGCGTCACCTGCGGGATCGCTTGACCCATGCCCGCGGCACCCGCTTGGTGATGGGCAACGCGCTGGTGGGCCGTTTGCTGCATTCTTTGTCGCAGCACGCCCACGCCACGCTGGCGCTGAAAACCTCGGTCGATGCGCTCGAGCGTGACGCGAGCGGCCGTGTGGTGGCGGTGCGCCTGAGCAGTGCCACCGGCAAGGCCCGCGTGTTGGCCAAGCATGGCGTGGTGTTGGCCAGTGGCGGCTTCAACCGCGACCCGGCCCTGCGTTCACACAAGTTGCCCGGCATTCCCGCCGAGTGGTGCCCCGGTGCACCCGGCCACACCGGCGAGGCGCAGGCTTTGGCGCGGGGCTTGGGCGCCGCCGAAGGGCAGGGCGCGCAAAGCCCGGCGTTTTGGGCGCCGGTGTCTTTGCGCCCACGCCCCGATGGCAGCACCGCCGTGTTCCCGCACTTTGTGATGGACCGCGCAAAGCCCGGCATGATCACCGTCAACCAGGCGGGCGAGCGCTTTGTCAACGAGAGCACCTCTTACCACCTGTTTGCCCTGGGCATGCAGGCGGCCCAGCAGGCCGTCCCCGCTTACATGGTGGCCGATGCCAAAGCCTTGCGCCAATACGGCATGGGCATGGTGCGCCCCGGTGGCAAGGGGCTGGCCCCGTTCTTGGCCGATGGCTACTTGACCGAAGGCGCCAGCCTGCAAGCGCTGGCGAACAAGCTGGGCATTTCGGCATCGGGTTTGGCCCAAGCGGTGGCCGACAACAACGCCTTTGCCCAAACCGGTGTGGACCCCCAGTTCCAGCGGGGCGTGACGGCTTACCAACAGAACATCGGTGACGCCGCCGCCGGTGGCCGCAACCCCAACTTGGGCGCGATCAGCGAAGGGCCGTATTACGCCGTCAAGCTCTACCCCGGTGACATTGGCGCGGCGCAAGGCTTGCAGACCAATGAACATGCGCAAGTGCTGAATGCAGACGCTCAGGCCATCGAGGGTTTGTACGCCGTGGGCAACGACATGAATTCCATCATGGGCGGGGTGTACCCGGCCCCGGGCATCACCCTTGGCCCGGGCTTGGTGTTTGCGTATTTGGCCGTTCGCCATCTGATGGCCGCAGCGCCTGTTTCTCAGGTCTAACCCCTAATATGTTCGATCATCGATCAATTTTGCGCGATCATCGCTCGGCGTGGCTGGAAATGCTGCCGACGCCGATGAGATTAGCCACTACATTGCAAGCTCCTGCCAAGTTTGTAAAACGTTTTTCAACCCCCCTGGCCGGGCATGCTGGCCTGATTCCACCAACGAGGAGACCTCTGTGAAAGCAACTCTGAAAACCCTGGCCGTCTGCGCTGCATTGGCCGTGACGGGCGTGACGCAAGCTCAAGACATCAAAATTGCCAATATTGTTGAACTGTCTGGCCCCGGCACCACCGCCGGCACCTTGTTCAAAAACGGTACCGAGTTGGCCATCAAAGAAATCAATGCCGCAGGCGGTATCTTGGGCAAGAAAATCAGCTACACCACCGAAGACACGCAGACCAACCCGGGTGTGGCCAAGGGCCTGACGCAAAAAGCGGTCGACAACGACGTGTTTGCCATTTTTGGCCCTGTGTATTCCGGCTCCATCATGGTCTCCATGGCCGAGTCCAAGCGTGGCGAAACGCCCAACTTCACAGGCGGTGAAGCCGCTGCGATCACCGCACAAGGCAACCCCTATGTGTTCCGTACAGCCTTCGGTCAGAGTGTGTCTTTCCCCAAGCTGGCCAAGTTCATCAACTCCAAAGCCAAGACCTTGGCCATTGTTTATGTGAACAACGACTTCGGCAAAGGCGGTCGTGACACCCTGACCAAGTTGCTGGAAGGCACGTCCACCAAGATCGTGGCCGACATCTCGACCGATGCGGGTCAGGTGGATTTCTCGGCGGCTGTTTTGAAGGCCAAGCAGACCGATGCCGATGCGATCTTCGTGTACACCAACGAAGAAGAGTCGGCCCGTGCCCTGCGCGAATTCCGCAAGCAAGGCGTTAAGAAAATGCTGATCGGCGAGACCACGCTGACGGGCCAAAAAGTGATCGAGCTGGCCGGTGAATCCGCCAACGGCGCACTGGCCCACGTGGGCCTGACAGTGGACGCCCCAGCGTTCAAAGCTTTCGGTGCAAAGTACAAGGCCGAATACAAGAGCGAATCGGACCACAACGGCATCAAGGGCTACACCGGCATGTACGTGCTCAAGGCCGCCATCGAGAAAGCCGGCAAGATCGACCGCAAAGCGGCTGCCGCAGCGATTCGCAACAGCTGCTTCAGCGCCAAGCAACACCCCGGCATCCTGATGGACGTGTGTTTTGACGACAAGGGCGATCTGGACCGTGAGAGCTTCCTGATCGAAGTCAAGGGCGGCCAGCCCGTGATCAACGCGACTTTGCCGCCACTGACCGCCAAGAAGTAATTGACGTGTTGAAAACAAAGCGGGCTCCTGTGGGGTCCGCTTTTTTTCAGGCCAATCGTGTGGATTGAGCCCGTGCAGGCGGCTTTTGATGCCTGCCTCCCCCGTTTTCGGAGTTCTCCCATGACCGACTTTTTACAACTCTTTTTCAGTGGCTTGGCCACGGGCAGCATTTATGCGCTGGTGGCTTTGGGCTTCACCTTGCTGTGGCAAGCGTCTGGCACCATCAATTTCGCGCAAGGCGAATTCGTGATGCTGCCCGCCTTCATGATGGTGATGCTGCTGGGCTCCGGTTTGTCGCTGTATTTCGCCTTTGCGCTGAGCATCGTCTTGTCGGTGGTGGTTTTGGGGTGGTTGTTCAAACGCGGTTTGGTGGACCCCTTGTTCAAGTACGGCATGATGCCCATCGTCGTGGCCACCATTGGCCTGTCGATCGCCATGCGCAACGGTGTGCGGGCAGGTTACAGCGCCGAACCTCACCCCTTTCCGCAGGTCTTCCCTGACCTTATTTTTGATGTCGCGGGTGTCACCTTTTCTGCCGGTGACGTCGGCACCTTCGTCTTCGCCATGGTGCTGGTGCTGGTGACGCAGGCATTTTTGAGCAAAACCGTCACGGGCCGCGCGATGCAAGCCGTCGCACAAAACACCGAGAGCGCTTCGGTCTTGGGCATCAATGTGCCGCGCATGATTTTCTACACCTTCGCCATCAACGCGATCCTGGCCGCAGCGGCGGCCTTGCTGGTGACCCCCACCTACCTGGCCAAGTTCGACATGGGCGAGGGCTTGGGCACCAAGGCCTTTTTTGCCGCCATCATCGGCGGCTTCACCAATTCACGCGGCGCGCTGGTCGGTGGTTTGCTGGTGGGCGTGAGTGAAAACTTGGCTGCGGCCTACATTTCTTCGGCTTACAAAGATGCCGTCGCTTTGGTCCTTTTCATGGTGGTGATCCTGTTCAAGCCACAAGGTTTGCTGGGCAAAAAAGAGGAGCGCAAAGTATGAAAAAGCTCAACCTGTTGTTCGCAGTGCTGGCGCTGGCCGCGCTGATCATCGCGCCGAGTTTTCTGAAGAACTACGGCATCCACATGTTCACCACCTGGCTGGTGTTCATCATCGCCACCATGGGCCTGAACCTCACCGTGGGTTATGCCGGGCAGAAATCGCTGGGTCATGCCGCCTTCTTTGGCATCGGGGCCTACACCGTGGCCATCTTTCTCAAGGCGGGCTTGAGCTTCTGGCTCGGCTTGCCGGTGGCTGCCTTGTTCTGCTTTGTGGTGGGTTTGGCCCTGGGGTTCCCGGCGCTGCGTGTGCAGACCATCTACCTGGCCTTTGCGACACTGGGCTTCAACACCGCTTTGTGGCTGGTGATGCGCAACGAAGAGTGGCTCACAGGCGGCACCTTTGGCATCAACAACATCGCACGGCCCAGCCTGGGCGGTATCAGCTTGGATGGGAACTTGGCGTATTACTACCTGGTCTTGGGTTTCACCATCGTGCTGGCGCTGCTCTTGTGGGGCTTGCTGCGCTCGCCCTGGGGCAAAGCGTTCACGGCGCTGCGCGACAACGCCATCCGCGCCGAGAGCCTGGGCATCGACACCCGCAGCTACACGCTGCTGAGCTTCGCGATCGGAGCCGTCTATGCCGGCGTGGCGGGCGGTCTGTATGCCTCGCAAGTGGGCTTCATTGACCCCGCACTCTTCACGGTCGGCGCCTCCATCATGATGTACCTGATGGTGGTGGTGGGCGGTCCGGGTTATTTTCTCGGCCCCATCCTCGGTTCGGCGGTGGGTGTGGTGTTGCCGGAATGGTTGCGCTTTGCCCAGGCGTGGTATTTGTTTGTGTTTGGCACGGCGGTCGTTCTGCTCATGATCTGGCTGCCCGATGGTTTGCTCAGCATTCCTGATCGCATCAAAGCCCGTCGCCAATCTCGCGCAGCGTCGGCCGATCGTGCCGCCGCAGGCCAAGGAGTCAAAGCATGACCGCGCCCGTCCTCAAAGTCACCCACATGAAGAAGGCCTACGGGGCCATCCAAGCCGTCGGTGGGGTCTCTTTTGAAGTCTACCCAGGCGAAATATTTGGCGTGATCGGCCCCAACGGTTCGGGCAAGACCACCTTGTTCAACAGCATGCTGGGCCAGATCACACCCGATGAGGGCAAGATCGAGCTGAACGGACAAGATGTGACCACACTCGGTCCGCTGGCCTTGAACCGTCTTGGCGTGGGCCGCACCTTTCAGACGCTGCAGGTGTTTGGCAAGATGACCGTGCGCGACAACCTGATCGTGGCCGCGCAAGAACACCAAGGCAGCATGTTCAGCCGCATGTTCGCCCCCAGCGACTCTGGGCTGGGGGACAAGGCGGACGCGCTGATCGACCAGTTCCACATCCGCCATGTGGCCGACAAAAAGGCGGGCGAACTGAGTTACGGCCAGCAAAAACTGGTGGACATTGCGATGGCCTTCATGAGTGAGCCTGACTTGGTCTTGCTCGACGAGCCCTGCGCTGGGGTGAACCCGTCCTTGGTGGGGGGGATCAGCACTTTGCTCAAGGACTTGAACCGCTCACGCCAGGGCAGTTTCGTGGTGATTGAGCACAACATGGACTTCGTGATGGACCTGTGTCACCGCATCATGGTGATGGTGGAGGGCCAGGTGTTGGCCATCGGAACACCCGATGAAATCCGGGCCAACAAACAGGTGCTCGACGCCTATTTGGGGAACTGACATGACAGCACACACCACCGATACCTGCATTGAATTCGCCGATGTGGTCGCAGGCTACAAGGATTTCATGATCCTGAACAACCTGTCCTTCAAAGTGCCCAAGGGCTCGATCACGCTGCTCATGGGCCCCAACGGCGCCGGCAAATCCACGGTTCTCAAGACGCTGTTCGGCTTGCTCAAACCCCGCCAAGGCAAGGTTTACCTCCATGGCAAAGACATCACGGGCGCTTCGCAAAAAGCCTTGTTGGCCGATGGCATCGCTTTTGTGCCCCAGGGCCGGAATTTGTTTGGCCAACTCAGCGTTTACGAAAACTTGGAACTGGGCGGCATCACCCTCGGGATGAAGACCACGCACGAACGCATTCCGGAGGTGTTGGATTTTTTCCCGCGTGTGAAGGAGCGCATGAATTCGCGTGCCTCGGCCTTGTCGGGTGGCGAGCAAAAGCAGCTGGAAATCGGCCGTGCCTTGCTGCTGCGCCCCAAGGTCTTGTTGATCGATGAACCGTCCATTGGCCTGTCGCCCATCGTGGTGCAAGATGTTTTCAAGTTGTTGCGCAAACTGGCCGACCAAGGCACCACCGTGCTGATGGTCGAGCAAAACGTCAAGAGCGCCCTCAAGTACTCCGACCACGCCATCGCCTTGGAGTCGGGGCGTTTGGTGCTCTACAAATCGGCTGCCGAGATTTTGGCCGATCCGCAGATGGAGCGTTTGTTCTTGGGCGGAGCGCACACCACCTCGGCGGCGACCCGCACGCCCTGAACCCTGGCCAGCACTTCACCTTTGGCCCTTTCCAGGCGATCAAAGGGAAGGGCCCCTGAGTGTTTTAAAGCAGCGGTCGCAGGCTGTGTGCGGCCTCTTGGAGCACCGGCAACACCCGGTTGAGGGCGTGGTCGGTTTCTTCTCGGTTGATCGGCATGGTGATGCTGATCGCACCGAGAACATGGTTTTGTCTGTCCAGAAGTGGCACGGCAATGCCTCTGAAGTTGAGCTCCAGCTGCTGCTCTGACACCGACCATCCTTGGCGTTTGAAGCCTGTCAGGGTCTCCCTCAATTCGGTCTTGCTGGACAAAGTGAACGAGGTGAAAGCCCGCAAGTCATAGGTCTTCATCCATTCATCGATGAAGGCTTCGTCGCTGTAGGCCAGCATGACCATGCCCGCTGCCGTCACCTGCGTGGGCACGCGGGTGCCGGTCATGTAACCGCTGGCCATGTGCCGCTGCAAGCCGCTGCGGGCAATGAAAATCGTGTCGCCACCATCGAGCACGCCCAGGTAAGCGATCTCCTCGGTGCCCGCCGTGATGCGCTGCAAAAAGGGCTGAACCAGGCGCGGCAAGCGTGCCGACTCCAGATAGGCATGGCCCAGCCGCAAGATGCGCGGCATCAGCCAGTACAGCTTGCCGTCTGTGCCGACATAGCCCAGATGGACCAGTGTTTTCAAGTACCGCCTGGCCGCCGTGCGGGTCATCCCGCAGCGCTCGCCCATTTCGGTGGCCGTCAGGCGCGGGTGCGCAGCGTCAAAGGCCTCGATGATGTGAAGACCTTTTTCAAGCCCTGCAATCCAGTCGCGTGGATCAAGGGCTTCTTGGGAGCTGGACATGGGGGCTTTCTGGTTCAAACACAAATCCATTCCAATATACCCAAACTTCTTACCCGTGGAGCTTTCGCGAAGTCAGCTGCGCGCTGATTCGCCCCTATACTCCCCAAATGAACCAATTGGTACATATCCCCGTGACAGATCTTCCAAACCCCGAGTCAGCCAAAGAATCCAGCCGCACCAATGACCCGGCCCGGACCATGGCCGAGATTTTGGCTGTGGCCACACACGAGTTCGCCGACAAGGGCCTGAGCGGGGCCCGCATCGATGCGATTGCGGCCGCCACGCGCACCAGCAAGCGCATGATCTATTACTACTTCGGCAGCAAGGACGGTTTGTACTTGGCGGTGCTGGAGGAGGCTTATCGGCGCATGCGGGCCATCGAGTCTGACTTGCATCTGGACGACTTGCCGCCCACCGATGCCTTGCAAAAGCTGGTGGAGTTCACGTATGACCACCACCGCGACAACGAAGACTTCATACGCTTGGTGATGAACGAAAACATCCAGCGGGGTGACTATTTACGCCAGAGCCAGAGCATCCAACAGCTCAACTCCAAGGCCATCGAGTCGGTGCGGGATGTTTACGATCGAGGCGTGGTTCAAGGCGTGTTCAGGGCCGGCCTGGACCCTGTGGACATCCATTCGGCCATCTCGGCGTTCACGTTTTTCAATGTCTCGAACCGCCACACCTTCGGCCTGATCTTCCAAGACCGTGCCAGCCAAGACAAGGCCACCACCCTCAAGCGGGGTCATGTGGTCGACTTGATCTTGCGCTTTGTCAGCCATTCCATCCCGGCATAACTGCTAGGCCTCTGGCGTGGGTTTGATCAGGGTTTTCCCTGTGATAAAAAAACTAACCAGTTCGTACATTAGTGGGTATCTACATGAGGAGCGGTGTGTTGATTCAAAAAATCATGGACAGTTTTTCCAGCCTCTTGCGCGTGGTCATGGCCGCTTGCTTGGCGGTGATGGTGGTTTTGGTGTTTGGCAATGTGGTCATGCGCTATGCCTTCAACTCGGGTCTGACCATGTCCGAAGAGTTGTCGCGCTGGTTGTTTGTTTGGATGACCTTTTTGGGCGCCATCGTGGCCCTGAAAGAGCGCGGCCACTTGGGCACAGACATGTTGGTGAGCAAGTTGGGTCCGGCGGGCAAGAAGTTCTGCTTGGCACTGTCCTATGTCTTGATGCTTTACATCTGCTGGCTCTTGTTCAAAGGCGCCTACCAGCAAACCTTGATCAACCTGGGCAGCACCAGTGCGGTGATGGAAGTGTCCATGGCCTGGGTCTATGCGCCCGGCGTGGTGTTTGCTGTATTGGGGGGCCTGATTTTGCTGGTCGAATTGCTGCGCTTGCTGACCGGTCAAGTGCGCGATGAGGACCTAGTGATGATCCAAGAAACCGAAGAATCGCCTCACAGCGGCCACAAAGCCTGAGTGCGACGGAGATAAAAATGACAATCGCAGTTTTTGTTTTATCCCTGCTCGGTGCCATGGCCATCGGGATTCCCATCGCATTTTCTTTGTTGTTGTGCGGTGTGGCCTTGATGTGGCACCTGAACATGTTTGACGCGCAGATCCTCGCTCAAAACTTGCTCGAAGGCGCCAACAGTTTCCCCTTGCTGGCCGTGCCATTTTTCATGTTGGCCGGAGAAGTGATGAACGCAGGCGGTTTGTCCCGCCGCATCGTGAACTTTGCGATGGCCTGCGTGGGCCACATCAAAGGCGGCTTGGGTTACGTGACCATCATGGCTGCGGTGATCATGGCGGCCTTGTCGGGCTCGGCCGTGGCCGATGCGGCGGCGCTGTCGGCCTTGCTCTTGCCCATGATGGTGGCAGCAGGGCATGACCGGGCCCGCTCGGCGGGTTTGATCGCATCGGCCGGCATCATCGCCCCAGTGATACCGCCCAGCATTGGTTTTGTGATTTTCGGTGTGGCGGGCAATGTGTCCATTTCCAAGTTGTTCATGGCCGGCATCGTGCCGGGCATCATGCTGGGGGCTTCGCTGTGGGTCACTTGGTGGTGGTTGGCGCGCCGCGAGGTGGTGCAGGTGCCTCCACGGAAAAACATGGGTGAGATTTTGGTGGCCATGCGCGAAGCCACCTGGGCCCTGGTGATGCCCCTCATCGTTGTCTTTGGCTTGAAGTTCGGGGTGTTCACCCCGACCGAGGCGGCGGTGGTGGCGGCGGTTTACGCCTTGTTCATTTCCACGGTCGTTTACCGCGAACTGAGCTTGAAAGACCTGTACCCGCTGTTTGTGAATTCGGCCAAGACGAGCGCGATTGTGATGTTTTTGGTCGCAGCGGCCATGGTTTCGGCTTGGCTCATCACGGTGGCCAATTTGCCTGCGCAACTGATCGAGTTGCTCCAGCCCCTGCTCGACAGCCCCCGCTTGCTGATGTTGACCATCATGGTCATCACCATGGTGGTGGGCACGGCCCTCGACATGACGCCAACCATTTTGTTGTTGACCCCCGTGCTGATGCCGGTCGTCAAAGCGGCGGGCATTGACCCGGTTTACTTCGGTGTGCTGTTCATCATCAACAACGCCATTGGCCTGATCACCCCGCCTGTGGGCACGGTGCTCAATGCGGTGGCGGGTGTGGGCAAAATCAGCATGGACGAAGTCACGCGCGGTGTGATGCCTTTCATGATCGCCCAGTTCATCATCATGTTTGCCATGGTGGCATTCCCGGCCTTGGTGATGGTGCCCGCGCGTTGGTTCTATTGATTCCCGGGTGTGGTTGTCTGATCGGGTACGCCTGACGACCATCCCTCTCATGCACAGCGTACGTCCTTCTTTTTTCTGGAGACCCTTCATGAAACGTGTATTCATCAAGTCCTTGATCGCCACCGTGGCGCTGGCCGCCATGGGTGTGGCCTCGGCGCAAGACAGGACCATCAAGTTCGCCAACCAGAACGCGCCGGGCCACCCCATCGTTCAGGGCATGGAGAAGTTCAAGGAGATCGTCGAGAAGCAATCCGGCGGCAAACTCAAGGTCAACCTGTTCCCCGCGGGCGCCTTGGGCAGTGACCAAGCCAACGTCTCGGCCATTCAGGGCGGCACTTTGGAGATGGCCTCGATGAATTCGGGCATCTTCGCCTCGCAGGTCAAAGACTTTGCCGTTTTCGATTTCCCCTTCATGTTCGCCAGCGGTCAAGAAGCGGATGCTGTGGTGGACGGCACCTTCGGCAAGAAGATGCATGCCAAGCTGGAAGAGAAGGGCTTGGTCGGTCTGGGCTACTACGAGCTGGGCTTTCGCAACTTGACCAATGGTCGCCGTGCCATCAACAAAGTGTCGGACATCGACGGTTTGAAATTGCGCGTCATCCCCAACCCCATCAACGTGGATTGGGTCAAGGCCTTGGGTGCCAACCCCACACCGCTGCCATTTCCTGAGCTGTACGCTGCACTGGAACAAAAAGCCGTGGACGGACAAGAAAACCCTGTGGCCACCATCAACGGTGCCAAGCTCTATGAAGTCCAAAAGCACCTGGCTCTGACGGGTCACCAGTACAACCCTCAGTCGGTGGTCATCAGCAAGAAGTTCTGGGACACCTTGTCCGCGGCCGAGAAGAAAATTGTCGCGGATGCGGTGACCGAGTCGTCCAAGTTTCAGCGTACCCAGGCCCGCGCCCAGGAAGCCAGTTTGTTGGACAACTTGAAGAAAAATGGCATGCAAGTGACCACCTTGCCGGCCGCCGAAGTGGCCATCTTGCGTGACAAGATGAAGCCTGTGATCGCCAAGCACGGTGAGCCGATCGCTGCCACCGTGGCCGAGTTGCAAACCGAGCTGGCCAAGTTGCGCAAATAATGGCCATGGGTCTCGGGTCCGGTTTGCCGGATTCAAGGCCCAACACACTCTGGGTCAAATGGTTTTGACCCAGAGTTTTTCTTCTATTGGAGTTCTCATGAAAGTCTTGATGTTGCATGGCGTGAACCACAACATGTTTGGGAAACGTGATCCCAAGCAATACGGCACCATCACGCTGGATGAAATCAACGCCAGCTTGCAAACACTGGGCCGCGAGTTGGGTGCGCAAGTCGAGTGCTACCAGACCAACCACGAAGGCGACATGTGCGAGCGCATCCACCAAGCCTATTTGGACAAAGTGGATGCCGTGCTGATCAACGCCGGTGCCTGGACCCACTACAGCTACGCCATCCGCGACGCATTGGCCGTGCTGACTTGCCCCATCGTGGAGTTGCACATGTCCAACATCCACGCCCGCGAAGCATTCCGTCACCATTCGGTCTTTGCCGAAATTGTGAAGGGCCAGATCTGCGGCTTTGGCGCGGACAGCTATTTGCTGGCGCTGCGTGCAGGCGTTTCAGCCGCCCAAACCAAATAATTGAATTTTTTGCCCCCATGATCAACGGCCACACCGAGCTCATCGCCCACATCGGCTACCCCACACACACGTTCAAGTCGCCGATGATTTACAACCCGTACTTTCAGGAGTCGGGTATCAACGCGGTGGTGGTGCCCATGGGTTGCAAAAGCGAGAACTATCCGACCTTTCTGAAGTCGGTGTTCACCTTGGAGAACATTCGGGGCGCTTTGATCACCATGCCGCACAAGGTCAGCACGGTGGATTTACTGGACGAGGTCACGGCCACGGTCCGTGTCGCCGGCGCCTGTAACGCGGTCAAGCGCTTGCCCGATGGCCGTCTGGTGGGTGACATGTTCGACGGTGCCGGTTTTGTGCGTGGGGTACAGCGCAAGGGGTTTGACCCCAGCGCCAAGCGCGTGCTGGTCGTGGGCACGGGCGGTGTGGGTTGCGCCATCGCCGCTTCACTGGCCGGTGCAGGCGTGGCCGCCATCAGCTTGTTCGATGTCAACGCCGTGGGCTGCGAGGCATTGGCCCAACGCCTCCAAACGCATTACCCGCAGATCGAGGTGCGCACGGGCAGCAACGATCCTGCAGACCACGATCTGGTGGTCAACGCCACGCCCATGGGCATGAATGAAGGTGACCCGCTGCCCATGGACGTGAGCCGTTTGTCACCCGACACCTTTGTGGGTGAAGTCGTCATGAAAGCCGAGACGACAGCGTTTTTGGCCGCAGCGCAGGCGCGTGGCTGCCGCACCCAAGTGGGCACGGACATGCTGTATGAACAAATACCGGCCTATCTGGAGTATTTCGGCCTGCCGACGACCACCGCCGATGTCTTGCGCCGCTTGGCCCGCTTGAGTTATTGAGCCTTGAATGTTGAATTGAGCGATGAACTGGAGCCCCGAGATGACCCTGAACAAAGTTGACCGCGAAGCTGTCCCGGAGATGCCCAACAGGTTGGGCATTGCAGGGATTGAATTCATCGAATACGCCACCAGCCGACCACAAGTCTTGGGGCAGGTGTTGGAGAGCATGGGCTTTCGTCCCATCGCCCGACACCGCTCTCGTGAAGTCACGCTCTACAGGCAAGGCGGCATGAACCTGGTGGTGAACGCCAGCCCCGATGACGCTCGGGTCAGCGCCACCGTGGACGGTCAGCCTGTGATTTCGGCGGTCGCCTTTCGGGTTCAAGACGCACTCAAGGCGCATACACGTTGTCTGGACCTGGGGGCATGGGGCGTTGACAGCCACGCCCAAGCCATGGAGTTACACATACCGGCCATCCACGGGCCTGGCGGCAGTCGTTTTTACTTTGTCGACCGCTGGCAAGAATTTTCGATCTACGACATTGACTTCAAACCGATTCCCACCGTGGACCCCCATCCACCCGCACTGGCGGGGATGAGCTACTTTGGCGTGGTGCAGTACATCGGTGCCGCGCGAAGTGCCGATTGGCAGACCTATTACGAACACATGTTCGATTTCACCGCCATCCCTGACGAAGAGCGCTTTGGCATCTTGCCCAAAGGCAAGCTGATGAAAAGTCCCTGCGGCAGTTTTCTGTGGCAATTGATTGAGCCAGAGCCCTGGATGGATGCCGACGACAGCCCTGAGTGCTTGCAGCGCATCGGCTTTGGTGTGGCCGATGTGGGCCAAGCCGTGGTGGCACTCAAGGCCAGGGGCGTGGAGTTTGTCGAGTCCACCCGCTTGCACCCGGAAGACCGGGGCGCATTGACCCGCGCCACTTTGGGCTCGGTGGCTTTTGAGCTCGTCCACCAGTGAGCCGCGCCATGAACTTGCTGGACGGTTACGGCATGGACACCATCACGATGGCCGGCACCTTGGAGGCCAAGCTGGCCGCCATGAAAGGGGCTGGTTTTTCTCAGGTGATGCTCATGGCCCGCGATTTGGTGACGCACCCGGGGGGGGTGACGGCAGCGGTGGACGCGGTGCGCCAAAGCGGCATGCGTCCCACCGGGTTTCAGGTGCTGCGTGACTTTGAAGGCTTGTCAGGTCACCTGCACAGCTACAAGTTGGACATCGCCAAGTCCATGCTCGAGATGTGCGCGGCCACGGGCAGCCAAGTCCTCTTGGCCTGCTCGTCCACGTCGCGCCACGCGACACAGGATTTGGACCTCATTGCGGCGGATCTGAAAAAACTGGCGATGCTGGCCGTGCCTTTGGGGATCAAGGTGGCTTACGAGGCCTTGTCTTGGGGGCGCACCGTCAACGAATTCCCCACCAGTTGGGACGTGGTGTGCCGCGCCGATTGTCCCAACCTAGGGATCGGCATCGATTCTTTTCACATCTTTGCAGCGAAAACGCCGCTCGATGCCATCGAAGAGCTCGACCCGGCCAAAATTTTCCTGGTCCAGCTGTCGGACTTCATGTGGCAAGAAACGCCGACTTTTGAAGAGCGCATGACGACGGCCCGAACCTTCCGCGTCTTCCCCGGCGAAGGCGTGCACAGCGAGCAACTGGCCGATCTGGTGCTGCGCCTCGATCGCATTGGCTACCGGGGCGACTACAGCTTCGAGGTGTTCAACGACGACTACCAGCAATTGCCATTGGAGACCGTGGCTGCGCGGGCAAGAAAAAGTGCCACATGGCTGCACCAGGACGTGCTGCACAAGTCGGCCCCGCTGCCTGCTTGGACCCGCCAACAGGGCTGAGCATCTTGAGCCTGTCAGGGGGGGCGCTGAAAGCGCCGCTGCCACGAGGTCTGCACACATGGGTTTGCTGGGTTTTCTGATCGAATTGAAGACCCGAACGGCTTGACTCGGTCGGGCTATGATGCAGCGCATGAAAAACCGTCAATTGGCCTCTTTTTCCGTCAGCGCCATCGGCCTGGGCTGCATGAACCTCAGCCATGCTTATGGCGCACCCGTACCGGCCGAACAAGCCGAGCGCGTGTTGTTGACCGCCCTGGACCAAGGCGTCACCTTTTTTGACACCGCCGCTTTGTATGGCTTTGGCGCCAACGAGACCTTGGTCGGCAAAGTCTTGAAGCCACACCGTCAACGGTTCACCTTGGCCAGCAAATGCGGCATGCAAGGGGTGGCGCAAAGCGATGGCAGCAAGGTCCGCGTGATCGACGGCCGTCCAGAGACGATTCAAAAGACATGCGAAGACGCACTGCGCCGTCTCCAGACCGATGTGATCGATTTGTACTACCTGCACCGCTGGGATAAACAAGTCCCCATCGAAGACAGCGTGGGCGCATTGAGCGATCTGGTGCGCCAAGGCAAGATCCAGACGATTGGTTTGTCCGAGGTGTCAGCGGGCACCTTGCGCAAAGCGCATGCGGTGCACCCGATTGCAGCGGTGCAGACCGAGTATTCGTTCTGGACGCGCAACCCCGAGATCGCGGTCTTGCAAGCCTGCCGTGAGTTGGGCGTGGCCTTTGTGGCTTTCAGCCCTGTGGCGAGAGGTTTTCTGTGCGGCGCTGCACTCGACATTGCGGGCTTCGATGCGAAAGACATCCGCCGCAGCATGCCCCGCTTCAACCCCGAAAATTACGCGGCCAACTTGAAACTGCTGCCCGCCTACCATGCGCTGGCCCAAGAGGCGGGCTGCAGCCCCTCTCAGTTGGCGCTGGCTTGGTTGCTGCACAAAGGGGATGACATCATTCCCATCCCCGGCACCACCTCGGTGGCGCATTTGCGCGATGACTTGGCCTCGGTCGATGTGAAGCTGGACGTGGCCGTCATGGCGCGATTGGAAGCCCTGATCAACCAGAACACGGTGGCGGGCGACCGCTACAACGCGCAGGCCAACAGCGAAGTCGATACCGAGACCTTCGCCTGATCGGACCACGTGCTTGTGGGCCCAGCGCCCGCGTCGTGTTCTGCCATTGAGGGGCGCAACGCCTGTTCAGGCATCGGGTTGCGCCAGGGGCGCTGCCTGCTTGAAGGCATCGAGTTCGCCGCAAGCGTGGTCGATGGCGCTGATCAGGGGCCAGCGGTTCATGTCCACGTTGAAGCGCCGTGCGCTTTCCACTTGGGGGATCAAATACACATCGGCCAGCGTGGGCGTGTCGCCAAAGCTGAAACGGCCGCGGCTGGGGTCGGCCGCGATCAAGGCTTCGTAGGCGTCAAACCCGTCGCTGATCCAAGTGCCACACCAGGCGTTGATCGCCGCTTCGTCGGCACCGAACTGCTTGCGCAAGGTTTGCAAAATGCGGCGGTTGTTGATCGGGTGGATGTCGCACCCCACCATGGCCGCCAGGGCCCGCACATGGGCCCGCGCGTCTGCGCCTGTGGGCAGCAAGGCGGGTGTGGGGTATTTTTCTTCCAGCCACTCGATGATGGCTGGGGACTGGATCATCACCTGCTCGCCGGTGTCCAAGGCCGGCACCAAGCCTTGCGGGTTGATGGCTTTGAAGGCCTCTTTTTGCTGCTCGTCGACCCGCAAATCCACGGCCACGTAGTCGGCGGCGATGCCTTTGAGGTTCAGGGCAATGCGCAGGCGGTGAGACGTGCCGCTTCGGAAAAAACTGTACAACTTCATGGTCTTACTCCGCAGCGCCGATGGTCAGGGTCAACTCGGCCACGCCTTGCACACGGCCGGTGATTTTGTCGCCCGTGACCACCGCGCCCACGCCTTCAGGGGTTCCGGTGTAAATCAGGTCGCCGGCTTGCAGGTGGTAGTAGGTGGAGAGGTCCGCGATGATTTCGCGGATGTTCCAGATCAGTTTGTCCACATCGGACGACTGCTTGGTGGTGCCGTTGACTTCGAGGGCAATGGCGCCGCGCTCGATGACCACGCCGGGCATGGGCACGATCTCGGAGCAGACCGAGCCTTGTTCGATGTCCTTGCCCGTGTCCCACGGGCGGCCCTTGTCACGCGCGACCAATTGCAGGTCGCGGCGCGTCATGTCCAGGCCTGCGGCGTAGCCATATACCAGTTCATGGGCCGAGGCTTCGCTCACGCGAAAGCCTGCTTTGCCAATGGCCAGCACCAGCTCCATTTCGAAGTGGTAATTGCTGGTGCGGGGTGGGTAAGCCACCACAGCGGCTGAATCTGCGCTGGTTTCGACCAAGGTTTGGGGCGACTTGGTGAAGTAGAAGGCCTGCTCGACGCTCTTGTCCACGGGGCGGCCCATTTCGACGGCATGGGCGTGGTAGTTGCGGCCCACACAGAAGATGCGGTTGACGGGGAAGCGTTCCTTTTGGCCGCGGATGGGCAGGGACTGAACGGCGGGGGGATTGAAGAGGTAAGAGGTCATGAAGGGACTCAAAGGGTGGAATGGCGAAAGGGTCTCGGTGTGGGAGCGCGCCCCTGCGCGCGAATGCCCGAATCACCCAGTCGTTTTGCAAAAGACTGGGCTGATTCACCATTCGGCAGCAGGGACAGCTTCCCGCAAAAATCGGGCATCAGCATGTCCTCATGGGCCATGTTGGCAGGTGCATCAGCCGCGGTTCTCGTAGACGCCCAGCTTGCGGTGCAGGGGCGACTCGTCGGCGATGAACACGAACGCAGGCTGAGCGGCGTTCAGATTGGTCAGCGTCACAGCCTCGTAACCAGGCGCGCAGCAGGTGTCGGCCTCGGCCAGCGTGAAGGTGCTGGCCACAATCTGCGCCTGCACCGCGCCTTCAATCACATGGAAGACCTGGGCGGGCGAGCGGGCGCTCAAGCGCAGCGTCTGGCCGGGGCGCAGCATCAGGGCATAAAAGCCCAAGATGTTTTCGGCATCGCCACCGGTTTCGGGGTTGGTGTACGTGACTTGCACCTGTTCCAAACCCGCATCGTCGGCGGCCAGCGATTCGAGCGCGGCTTTGGCGTCTTTCCAGGCGTAACGCAGCATGGGGTAAGCCTTCTTGCTGCGCTCAAACACATGCGAGGGCACCACACCGCCACGGGCGTATTGCTTGTCGCCTTGGCCGGGGACCACGGTCTGGCGGTCGCCGTTGATGTGGTAGCTGGCCTCCATGTAATAGACCAGCGGCAGGTCCAGCACGTCGAGCCAGATGACAGGCTCGCTGCCGTCGTGGCCGTGTTCATGCCACAGGCCCGTGGGTGTGAGGATCAGGTCGCCTCGGCTCATGGGGCATTTCTCGCCGTCCACGGTGGTCCACGCGCCTTCGCCTTCCACCACCATGCGCACCGCGTTGGGCGTGTGGCGGTGGCTGGGGGCCCATTCGCCAGGCATGAGCAGTTGCATGCCCAAATACATGGCAGCAGAAGCCTGCATTTTGTCCAGACCGTGCCCCGGGTTGGCCAGCACCAGCACGCGGCGTTCGGCTTTTTCGATGGGGGTCAGCTCGCCTGCTTTGAGCAGCAGCGGCTTGATGTCTTGGTACGCCCAGCAAGTCGGCTGGGTCTGGCGCGTGGGCACCTTGGGCGGCAGCACGCCGCGCAGGCTGGGCCACAGGGGCACCAGGTTCACTTGGCGCAGGTCTTGCACATAGTCTGGGGGCAGGTCTTCGATTCGGCCGAGGTCGTTCATGGTGTGTTTCCGGGCAATCAGGTGTGTTGAGCGGCATCGAGGCAGTTGCTGACGTTCCAACCGTACAGCCATGCCATCGCATCATAAAAGCGCTCGGCCCCTCGGCCACGCCAAAGGTCATTGCGAACCAAACGCTCCACGCCTTTGGCGTGGTAAATGCGGCCCATCTCTCGGCTAGAGAGCACGATGCGGGCCGTGCGGGCCACGCGGGCCCGTTGGTACATGTCCAGCGCTTGGGGCCAGTCGTTGTGGTGCGTGCGCAGGGCTTCGCCCAAAGTGACGGCGTCTTCCATGGCCATGCATGCGCCTTGCGCCATGTACTGCGTGGTGGGGTGTGCCGCGTCGCCCAGCAGGGTCACGCGGCCATAGGTCCATTGTCCAATCGGTTCGCGGTCGGCGGTGGCCCAGCGCTTCCAGCTCTTGGGCAGGTCGATCAATTGGCGGGCCTTGGGGCAGATGCCTTGGAAGTAGCTTTGCACCTCTTCCTTGCTGCCTTCGGTCACGCCCCATTCTTCTTGCTGACGGCTGTGGAAAGTCACGACCACGTTGTACTGATCGCCACCGCGCAGGGGGTAGTGCACCAGGTGGCAGTTGGGCCCGACCCAAATGGCCGCGGCGTTCCACTGCAGGTCTTGCGGAAAGTCTTTTTTGTCGACCACGGCGCGGTACACCACATGGCCGGTCACGCGGGCCGGGTCGCCCACAAACTGCTCGCGCACCACCGACTTCACACCATCGGCGCCGATCAGGGCGCAGCCTTTGAAGGCCTTGCCGTGTTGGTCCCACACGGTCACGCTGCTGTCGTCTTGCGCGATGCGCACCACGCGGGTGCTGGTGTGGAATTCAACCTGGCCGGTTTCTTGTGCACCTTCGAGCAGTGACAAATGCACATCGGCGCGGTGGATCACGGCGTAGGGGTTGCCAAAACGCTGACGGAATTGGTCGCCCGTGGGGATCTTGCCGACCTGGTATTCGTCGATGGCGTCGTGCATGACCATGTAGTCGGTGTACACGGCGCGGCCACGGGCTTTGTCGCCAATGCCCAAAGCGTCAAAGGCGTGGAAGGCGTTGGGGCCGAGCTGTATGCCTGCACCGATCTCGCCGATTTCGGGCGCTTGCTCCAGCACGGTGACCTGAAAGCCTTGTCGAACCAGTGCGAGCGCAGCCGCCAGGCCACCAATGCCGCCGCCCGCGACGATGACGGGGAGTTGAGACGATGCAGTGCCCATGGAAGCTCCAGCCAAGGAAGTTGAAAAGTGGCGATATTATATGCATGCATACTAATTTTGAAAAGCCCAGGCGTTTCACGGATGGATGTGCGCGGTAAACCGACTAAAATTTCCCGACCGCCCGGTTGGTTAATTCGACGCGACTGGGTTTGCACCTCACAGAAAGCGTCTTCCCATGACCCAAGTCCTGCAAAGTTTCATCGGTGGCCAGTGGATCGGCCAGCAAGGTGCGCAAAACCTGCGCAGCGCCATCAACGGTGCCACGGTATTTCAAACCCATGCCGAGGCGATTGATTTTGGAGACGCGGTGCACTACGCCCGCACCGTGGGCCTGCCCAATTTGCTCCAGCTGGATTTTCAAGAACGTGCCCAGCGCCTGAAGGCCCTGGCCAAGTACTTGGGCGAGCACAAGGAAACGCTTTACGCCATCTCGGCCCACACGGGCGCGACACGCGCAGACAGCTGGGTGGACATCGAAGGTGGTGCGGGCACGCTCTTCGCGTACTCGGGCATGGGCAGCAACGAGCTGCCCAGCGGTAATTTGATTCACGAAGGCCCGGCTTTTCCCTTGGGCAAGAAGGGCGGCTTTGCAGGCACGCACATCCTGGTGCCGCGTGGCGGCATCGCGGTGCACATCAACGCCTTCAACTTCCCCATCTGGGGCCTCTTGGAAAAGTTCGCGCCCAGCTTTTTGGCGGGCATGCCTTGCATTGGCAAACCCGCCTCGTCCACCAGCTACCTGACAGAAGCCATGGTGCGTTTGGTCGAGCAATCGGGCATCTTGCCTGCCGGCTCGCTCCAGCTGGTGATCGGCTCCACAGGCGACCTGCTCGACCGCCTGAACGGCCAGGACGTGGTCACTTTCACGGGCTCGGCCGACACCGCCGCCATGCTGCGCGTGCACCCCAATGTGATCAAGCACAGCATCCCCTTCAACGCCGAAGCCGATTCGCTCAACTGCGCCATCCTCGCGCCCGATGTCACGCCCGACGACGAAGAGTTTGACCTGTTTGTCAAAGAAGTCGCCCGCGAAATGACCGTCAAAGCCGGCCAAAAATGCACCGCGATCCGACGCGCCATCGTGCCGCGTCAGCACCTCGATGCGGTGGCCGAGAAGCTCCAAGCGCGTTTGGCCAAGGTGGTGGTGGGCGATCCGTCGGTGGAGGGCGTGAAGATGGGGGCCCTGGCCTCGCATTCGCAACAAGCCGATGTGGCCGCTCGTGTGGCCCTGCTGCGCCAAAGCGCCGAGCTGGTGTTTGGCGGCGGCGCTGGCTTCAACCCCGTGGGGCAGGGCGTCGAAGGCGGCGCCTTCTTCCAACCCACGTTATTGCTGTGCCAAAAGCCATTGCACACCGACAGCGTGCACGACGTCGAGGCTTTTGGCCCGGTCAGCACGCTCATGCCTTACGACAGCATGGACGAAGCGCTGCAACTGGCCGCGCGCGGCCAAGGCAGCCTGGTCGGCACGCTGGTCACCAAAGACCCGAAAATCGCGGCACGCATCATCCCGGTGGCGGCCGCCTTGCACGGCCGCTTGCACATTCTGGACCGCGAGTCGGCGGTGGAGTCGACGGGCCACGGCTCGCCGCTGCCGCCACTCAAGCATGGAGGCCCAGGCCGCGCAGGCGGCGGTGAAGAGCTCGGCGGCATCCGCGCCGTCAAGCACCTGATGCAGCGCACTGCGCTGCAAGGCTCGCCCACCATGATCGCCGCCGTCACGGGCGAGTACATGCGGGGCGCCAAGTTGATCGAGACCGAGGTCCACCCCTTCCGCCGCCACTTTGAAGAGCTGCAGATTGGCGAGAGCTTGCTCACCCACCGCCGCACCGTGGGCGAAGCCGACATCGTGGCCTTCGGCGGTTTGTCGGGCGACTATTTCTACATGCACTTCGACGAGATCGCCGCCAAGGATTCGCCGTTTGGCAAGCGCATCGCGCACGGTTACTTTGTCTTGTCGGCAGCGGCGGGCTTGTTCGTTTCACCCGCGCCCGGCCCGGTGCTGGCCAACTATGGCTTGGACACCTTGCGCTTTGTCAAGCCGGTGGGCATTGGCGACACCATCCAGGCGCGCCTGACGGCCAAACGCAAGATCGACCGCCACAAGAAAGATGCCAACGGCGTCGGCCAAGGCGTGGTGGCCTGGGACGTGGAAGTCACCAACCAGCTGGGAGAAGTCGTGGCCAGCTACGACATCCTGACGCTGGTGGCCAAGAAGGGCTGAGGCACATGCGGGGATAATCGCAGGCATGAGATCCCCCATTGCCGTTGTGGACGTTGACCGTTGCGAAACCTGGACCCGCTACAAAGCGGGTCTGTGCGACACCTGTGCGGCCAATTGCTGCACCATGCCGGTCGAGGTCAAGATGGCCGATTTGGTGCGCCTGGGCATGGTCGATCCGTTCGAGGCCGAGCACGATGACCCCAAGCAGATCGCCAAGCGCCTGAGCAAAGCGGGCTTGATTGACCACTTTAATTTTAAAAACAGCATCTTCAGTTTGGCGCGTCGCGCCAGTGGGGACTGCCATTTGCTCGACGCCAAGACGCGCCGCTGCACCGTGTACGACAAACGGCCCAACACCTGCCGCTTGCACCCCCAGGTGGGGCCTCGCCCCAACCATTGCCCCTACGGCAACAAAGCCCAATCGCGTTGAGGGCCTCTTTTAAAAGCCCCCCGCTTTGGCGCTGGTGTCCATGCGCAGTCTCTGGGCGCCGCTGCTTGGCGCACTTCCTGAGCCGCGCCTCTCTGGCAAAGCTAAAATGGCCCAAACTTCTTCAGGTAACAGACCCCATGGACCCACAACATTACATCTCCAAATGTCATGCTGAGCTGCAAAGCGCAGTGGCAGCTTTGGGTGGGGATTCTTCGTCGCCTCGCCTGGCGAGCATGGCTGACTTGATCATCCAGTCGATGACGGGGCCCTGGCGGTCTTTCCACACGCCAGAACACATCTTCGAAGTCGGCGCAGGTGGGACGCCCGTGGAAGTCGTTGCGGCCCTGTTCCATGACCTCGTGTATGCCCAAGTGGATTCCGGCATCCATGTGAACTTGGCACGCTATGTCGCACCTTACGTCCGTGAAAGCGACAAAGGCTTGGTGATCGATCCGATGGAGGACGCGCCAGCGCAAGACTTGGACATGGTGATGACCCTGTTTGGCTTCGCGAGAGGGCAAGTGTTGTCGCCCTTCGCGGGTCTCAATGAGTTCCTCAGCGCCTTGTTGGCCGTGCGTGTCTTGGAAGGCGTTTTGTCTAAACCGGTGTGCGCACAAATTGCCGCGTGCATTGAAGCGACCGTGCCGTTTCGCAGCCCGCAGCCCGATGGCACGAGCTGTTCACAACTTTTGCTCGAGCGCCTGAAACAGGCCAACCAAAACCATGCGCTGGGTTTGGACGATGCCGCCTGTTTGGAAACCATCCTGATGGGTGTGCGGGTGGCCAACCGTGACATTGGCAATTTCGCCAGTGAACACCCCTCCGAGTTCTTGAACAACACTTGGAACTTGATCCCCGAGACCAACCATGATTTGGTCAGCACCAACACGTACACCGTCAAGGGCTACCGCATTTCCTTGCAAAAGATGGAAGGCTTCTTGGGCTTTTTACAGCCGGCTGCCGTGTTCCGACAGTTTGCCGATGAGCCCTCGCCCGAAGTGCACCAGCGACGACTGGATTTGACCTTGCGCAACCTGGAAGTGGCGCGGCTTTATTTGCGTCTCAAATTGTTGTCCATCACCATGCTTGAAGCCTTGTCCCTGAGCTTGGGTGAAGAAGTTTCCCTGTCTTCCATCATGGGTAAATTGCCGGGCAAGATGGATTTCCCGATTCAATTTGAGAATTACCTCCCTCATATCGCCAATCCTTACCAAGCACGTGATCGCCAAGAGGAAATCGTGATGGATTTGCTGGAAACGGGGCGATCGGCCGACTCCGTTCACGATACGCGCCACTCACCCGTGGCCAGTTATTTGGTCAAATCCTTGGGCATACCGGCCAGCATGCAATTGCTCGATCATGCCCGTGCTTACTTTGCTGGGAAACTCACCGGAGAAGCCTTGCTGGCTCAAACAGACCCCCAGGTGGTTCAGGGCCTGCGCAAGGCCATGGTCGAAGTGTTTGAGCGACGGGCTGAAATGTTTCGCACGGTTTGAGTTGGGTGAAGCCCTGGATCAAAAGCCAGGCAAACAGGCCAAAAGCACTTTGAGCCTGAACAGATTTTGGGCATCAAAAAAGCCTCCTGGCTTTGCAGCCAGGAGGCTTTGTTTTGCGTTCACGGGTCACGTCGAACTGCTTGCCCACTTCTTCCGGTGGGTGGTCAGTGGACAGCTGGATGAAGAGGACAATCCTTTGATTGCCAATAACGTTAGAAGGCCTCAATACCAGCTGTTTCAAGGCGATGGATAAAATTAAACAACGATGAAGAAGCTTTTGAACTCGGCGCTTGTGTTGATCTTTTCCCTCTCCTTGTCTGGATGTGGAGGCGGTGGTTCTTCCGATGCACCTCGGACACTGAGCGTCAACCAAAGTCGGTTTGATGCATGGATTCAAGCCGGTGTTGCACCATCACTGAGTTGGTTATTGCGTTCGCCAAATCGCAGCCCTTCCGATTACCTGTTTGCAACCGTCATTTCGGCAACCGCATCGCCGAGGGATGGGCCGCAAGTTTTGAATTGGGCACGCTTCAACTTGACCGCCACCTTGGAGCTTCCAGACAACATCAACCGCAGTGCCCAAAGAGTTTTGCACAACGGCGCGATCCGATATCGTTTGATCGACTCTAAGATTCATGCCGCTTATGTTGACGATGTCATAGAGTCTCATTTTTACGATGTAGACGGTCGGACTGTGCTTTTTGTGGAGGTGGTGGACGATGTCAGTGCACCTGTTCGGCTGTCCGGCCCTGTTGGAAACAATGACATTTTTAACCGTCAGTACGACTTGTTTCAATTGCCAGTGGCTGCCGGGATTGACCCCAACACGAACTGGAACAATGAGGCCGCGTACACCTCCATCAAAAGCTATCACCGAGATCCGATGCTGGCGGTGGTCGATTGGTCTTCACCCACCTTCGATGCCCAAGTCAATGCTTACGCAGGGCCAGAATCAGCGGTTGAAAATTTTTTTGCCACCCATCCAATTTGGTCTTATGGCGGAAACAGTTACGGGCTGAACTCCGGAACCATCGTGACTGTTCAGGGCGCGCGAGCCTGGGTGGCGACGACACCTCTGCCATCCGCCAGTTACCCTACCACGGCATACCGAGCGATGATTGAACTGGGCCAAAGGCTCTATGTGGGTATTTATTACCCTGCCAATACCCGCCTTCGCTATCGCGATCAGATCGACCCTTCTCAACAGATCGACTACCGTGTTGTGCTCAATCCTGCTGCGTTGGTGAGCATGAAACAAGCAATGTCCTTTTGATTGGCCAAGAAAAAGCCTCCTGGCTTTGCAGCCAGGAGGCTTTGTTTTTGGGCAGACCGCTTGGCTTACATCGTGTCGATGAAACTGCGCAGTTTGTCCGAGCGGCTGGGGTGCTTGAGCTTGCGCAGCGCCTTGGCCTCGATCTGGCGGATGCGTTCGCGGGTCACGTCGAACTGCTTGCCCACTTCTTCCAAGGTGTGGTCGGTGGACATCTCGATGCCGAAACGCATGCGCAGCACTTTGGCTTCGCGGGGCGTGAGGCTGTCCAGGATGTCTTTGACCACGTCGCGCAAGCCAGCCTGCAGTGCCGCGTCGATGGGCGCTGTGTGCGTGCTGTCTTCGATGAAGTCGCCCAGGTGGCTGTCGTCGTCGTCACCGATCGGCGTTTCCATGGAGATGGGCTCTTTGGCGATCTTCATGATCTTGCGGATCTTGTCTTCCGGGATTTCCATCTTCTCGGCCAAGACGGACGCATCGGGCTCAAAGCCAAACTCCTGCAAGTGCTGACGCGAGATGCGGTTCATCTTGTTGATCGTCTCGATCATGTGCACCGGAATGCGGATGGTGCGGGCCTGGTCGGCGATCGAGCGGGTGATGGCCTGACGGATCCACCAAGTGGCGTAGGTGGAGAACTTGTAGCCGCGGCGGTATTCGAACTTGTCCACCGCCTTCATCAAACCAATGTTGCCTTCCTGGATCAAGTCAAGGAACTGCAGACCGCGGTTGGTGTACTTCTTGGCGATCGAGATCACCAGGCGCAAGTTGGCCTCGATCATCTCTTTCTTGGCATCGCGTGATGAGCGTTCACCGGCGTTCATGCGCTTGTTGATGTCTTTGAGTTCGTCCAAAGGCACCACCACCTGCGATTGCAGATCCATCAGCTTTTGCTGCAGGTCCTGCACGGGCGGGATGTTGCGGCCCATCACGGCGCTCCAGCTCTTGCCTGCAGCGGCCTGCTTTTCGATCCACTTGAGGTTGAGCAACTGCGATTCCACGCGTTTGCCGTTTTTGTCACGGCCGCTGAAATCGGCGATGAAGTTGTCTTGCGGGTAACCGCATTTGTCCACAATGATGCGGCGCAGCTCGCGCTCTTTTTTGCGCACATCGTCGACTTGGCCACGCACCATGTCGCACAGTTTTTCAATGGTTTTGGCCGTGAAGCGGATGGTCATCAGCTCCTCTGACAGAGCCGATTGCACTTTCACGTAAGCCGGGGTGCCCCAGCCTTCTTTGTCGTACACCTTGTGCACTTTTTCAAAGTATTCGGTGATGCGGTCAAAGCGTTCCAAGGCCTGGTTTTTCAGTTCTTCGAGCTTTTTGGTCAAAGCCTTGGAGCCGCCTTTGCCGTCGTCGTCGTCGGCTTCGTCGAACTCGTCAAAGTCTTCTTCGGCCACATAGTCGTCGGCTTCGTTCAGGTTGGCGAAACCGTCCACCACGGTGGAGATGACGACCTTGCCTTCACGGATTTCGTTGGCCATGCGCAAGATTTCGGCGATGGTGGCGGGTGACGCGCTGATCGCGGCCATCATGTCCATCAGGCCGCCTTCGATGCGCTTGGCAATTTCAATTTCACCTTCGCGGGTCAGCAATTCCACGGTGCCCATCTCGCGCATGTACATGCGCACCGGGTCGGTGGTGCGACCGAATTCGCTGTCCACGGTGGACAAAGCGGCTTCGGCGGCTTCTTCGGCTTCTTCTTCGGTGGAGCCCGTGGGGGCGTTGTCGGTGATGATCAAGCTCTCGGCGTCCGGCGTTTGCTCGTACACCGCGACACCCAGGTCGTTCAGGGTGGCAATCACCACTTCCAGGGTTTCGGCATCGACCAGTTTGTCGGGCAGGTGATCGCTGATTTCGCCGTTGGTGAGGTAGCCGCGGGTCTTGCCCAGTTTGATCAGGGCTTTGAGGCGGTCCCGGCGCTGCTTCATCTCGGCTTCTGTCAGGACGGTTTCGTCCAAGCCGAATTCCTTCATCAAGGCGCGCTCTTTGGCCTTGCTGATTTTCATGCGCAGTGGTTTGACCTTTTCGGTCGAATCCGAACCTGCGTCAACGACCGGTTCACCTTCCAGGTCGGCTTCTATTTCCAGTTCATCTTCGAGGCTGGGCTCGGCGATGCTGCCTTTTTTCTTGGGACCGCGCTTGGCCCCGGTCACGGCTTTTTTGGCCGCTGGTTTCTTGTCTTCGGCGGGGGCGGCTTTGGCGGCCTTGGCGGGTTTCTTCACTTCCACTTCGACGGCGGCTTCTTTGGCCTTGGCGGTGGATTTTTTATCGGCGACTTCAGATTTCTTGGCGGGCACAGATGCGGCTTTCTTCACGGGCTTGACAGGAGAGGCCGGGCTTTTCGTTGCGTTGACTTGGCTTGTGACCGCTTTTTCAGCAGGCTTGGCGGCAGCTTTCGGTGCCGTTTTGGCTGCAGCGGGTGCTGCTTTCTTGGCTGGCGCTTTGGCCGTGCTCACCACGGGGGCGGGCTTTTTGGCGGGGGCTTTGGCAGTCACAGGGCTGCTGGCCTTGGGCTTGGCGACGGGCGCGGGGGCTTTTTTGGCAACAGCGGTCTTGGCAACGGGTTTGGCTTTGGCAGCGGCCTGGGCAGGCTTCTTCGACTTTTGAGCAGGCATGAGCACCTCGGAACATCAAAACAGACAAGGAAACGGACACAGTCAGCGCCAAATACATCCCGGCGCGGGCGTGGGTTAAGACACAGATCAACACCCTAGATGGGCGTCAAATCTGCAATGGCAAGATGGAGGGCGAACATTTGGAGTGCAGTCCTTGCGGAACGGTGACCTGCCCACATGGGGGCATCGCGCTGATGGCGGTGGTCTAGCCGGAGGTGCTGCTGTCGCTCTTGCCGAAAAACGTGGATTATACCGAAGTGCGGCGCTGATCAACTCGCTTGCGAGGGCCGAATGGCTGTTTTGGGGCGGAACGCCTTGCAAACCTCGTCACGGGTTTCCATGTAGGGGCCCCCGATCAAATCGACGCAATAGGGGACGGCTGCAAAAATGCCGTGCACCACGGCTTGGCCATTGGCGTCTTTCAGGCCTTCCAGCGTTTCGGCAATCGATTTGGGCTGGCCGGGCAGGTTGATGATCAGGCTCTGGCCCCGGATGACCGCCACTTGACGCGACAAAATGGCCGTCGGCACAAATTTCAGGCTGATTTGGCGCATCTGCTCGCCAAAGCCGGGCATTTCCTTGTCGGCCACGGCCAAAGTGGCTTCAGGGGTCACGTCCCGCAGGGCAGGGCCAGTGCCCCCTGTGGTCAGCACCAGGCTGCAACCGGCATCCACCAGCTCGATCAGGGTGGCGCTGATGCGGTCTTTTTCGTCGGGGATCAGGCGCGGCTCGAAATGGATGGGGTTGTGCAGGGCGCGCGTCAGCCACGCTTGCAATGCGGGCAAGCCTTTGTCCTCGTACACACCCGTGCTGGCCCGGTCGCTGATGGACACGATGCCGATCTTGACCGGGTCAAACGTGGCGTCATTCATCTTCGGATTCCTCGTCGGGGGTGTGGTCACTTTCGCCGTTGGTCAGCACGCTGCGCACCAGCTTGAACAACTCGCGGTAAGCACGGCCCTGGCGCGGTGCCAAGCCTTGCGATACCGCCGCATTGGTGACCGGCACGGCGTCTTTGCGGGCCTGGCGCACCAAGGCGCGCAGCTGTTGGATGTCGGTTTGTGGATAGTGCGCAATCCATTCACCCACCGCCGCATCGTCGGCGATCAGGCGGTCGCGCCAGGCTTCTGCCAGGTGCAGGGCTTGGGTGTCTTTGGCGCTGCCCAGGCGCTGGATGTCGAGCGCTTCGCGCACGGCTTGAAGGGTTTCGGGGCTGAGCAAACGCATTTGCTTGCCGATGAACTGCATCTGGCGGCGTTTGCCTTCAAAGTTGGTGATGCGCTTGGCTTCGGCCAGGCCGTCGACCAGTTTGTCGGGCAGGGACAGGCCCTCCATCAGGTCGCGGCGCAGGGTCAGCAAATCGGTGCCCAGTTCTTGCAGTTCGGTACTTTCGCGCTTGAGTTCGGTGCGGCTGGGGCCATCGAAGCCACCTTTGAGCTCGCGCTTGTACTCCAGGTCGAGCTCGCTGCCTTCGGCAACAAACTGACCGCGGACGAAATAGCCTTTTTTGGGTTTACGGGACATGACTGGGGGAACTCGTTCTCTGGGACAGCGCAGGGGCTGGGTGGCAAGTATCATAGCGGCCACTGCGGGCCTGGCGCCCGCCATTTTTTTCGAGACCCCCTGCGTGAAAATTTCTGTGAAAAATTCCGTGACACCCAAGACACCGGCCACCGCCTCCCATGCGCAGCCGCACGATGGCTTCAGCTACTCGCGTGACCATTTTGAAGAGCTGGTCGATATCGCCTTGCACCACGCCAAAAAACTCGGCGCGACCAACGCCGGGGCCGAGGCGTCTGAAGGTTGCGGCCTGTCGGTCAGTGTACGCAAGGGCGAGCTCGAGAACGTGGAACGCAACCGCGACAAGTCCTTGGGCGTGACGGTCTATGTGGACCACCGCAGGGGCAATGCCAGCACGTCGGATTTCTCCAAAGCGGCCATTGAGCGCACCGTTCAAGCGGCCTATGACATCGCCCGTTTCACAGCCGAAGACCCGACCGCCGGGCTGCCGGATGAGGCCGACATCGAAACCCATCAGCGTGATCTGGACCTGTTCCACCCCTGGGCCATCAACAGCGAAGAAGCCGCCCGCATTGCATTGCAATGCGAAGCCGCCGCCCTGAAAACCAGCCGCCGCATCACCAACAGCGATGGTGCCGCCGTGTCGGCCCAGCAGAGCCATTTTTTCAGTGCCCACACGCACGGCTTTCGAGGCGGTTATGCCAGCTCGCGTCACAGCGTATCGGTCGCGCCCATTGCCAAGCTGCCCGGTCGCAACGCAGAAATGCAGCGCGATGCTTGGTACACCTCGATGCGCTCTGCCGATGAATTGGCCTCGGTCGAGGCGGTGGGGCGCTACGCCGCAGAGCGGGCTTTGTCGCGCTTGGGTGCGCGCAAGATCGCCACGACCGAGTGCCCCGTGTTGTTCGAGTCGCCCGTGGCCGCAGGCTTGTTGGGCGGTTTTGTGCAAGCGGTCAGCGGTGGGGCGCTGTACCGCAAGAGCAGTTTCTTGCTGGACTCCTTGGGTAAAAAAGTGTTCCCCAAGCACATCGACATCGAAGAGGACCCGTTTGTGCTGAGGGGCAAAGGCAGCTCACCTTTTGACGACGAGGGCGTGTGCTCGGCGCGTCGTCAGGTGGTCAAAGGTGGCCGCGTCGAAGGTTATTTTTTGAGCAGCTACTCGGCCCGCAAACTGGGCATGAAGACCACCGGTAACGCGGGCGGCTCCCACAACCTGACGCTGACTTCGCGCCTGACGCAGTCCACCGACGACTTGGATGCCATGCTGCAAAAGCTGGGCACGGGCCTGTTTGTGATCGAGTTGATGGGGCAGGGCGTGAATTACGTGACGGGTGACTATTCGCGCGGGGCCAGTGGGTTTTGGGTCGAAAACGGCCAGATCGCCTACCCGGTGCACGAGATCACCATCGCCGGCAACCTCAAAGACATGCTGATGGGCATCGAGGCGGTGGGCTCGGACACCTACAACATGGGGGCCAAATCGACGGGCTCCATTTTGGTCAACCGCATGAAACTGGCCGGCAGTTAAGGCCTGCCGCGCTGTGCAGGCTGAACTCTTGGCGGCGTTGGCCGCTTTGTCGTGGGCGGTGGGCAGTTTGTTTTCTGCCGCAGCGTCCAGCCGCATGGGCGCGTTTGCTTTCACGCGCTGGCGCTTGTTTTTTGCGCTCACCTTGCTGTGGGCGCTGGCGCTGTTCACGGGTCAATGGCGCAGCCTGGACGGCTCGAGCATCGGCTGGCTGGCCCTCTCGGGCTTGATTGGCATTTTCATTGGCGACACGGCCCTGTTTGCCTGCATGAACCGGCTGGGGCCTCGCCGCAGTGGCGTGCTGTTTGCCACGCATGCCATTTTTTCCACCCTGCTGGCCTGGCTGTTTTTGGGTGAAACCCTCTGGGGCTGGACCTTGCTGGGCGGCAGTTTGCTCGTCTCGGGCGTGATGGTGGCCATCGTGTGGGGCCGACGCGAGAGTGAAACCCATGCGTGGGAGAACACCCAAGGCACTTTGTTGACCGGCGTTTTGTTGGGCTTGCTGGCCGCCGTGTGCCAGTCGGTGGCCACCTTGATGATCAAACCCTTGATGGCTTCGGGCGTGGATGCCGTGGCGGCGTCCGCTGTGCGCACGAGTGCCAGCTTTTTGGCACATTTGGCCCTGCTGTGGACGGGGGCTCAGGTGGCGCGGGTGCAAAACCCCTTGAGCGCCAAAACCCTGCTCAACACTTGGGCCAGTGCCGCAGTGGCCATGGCCCTGGGCATGACCTTGATCTTGCAGGCCTTGCAGACCGGTCAGGCCAATTTGGTGGGCATTTTCTCCTCGCTCACCCCCATCTTGCTGCTGCCCTTGTTGTGGGGGGTGTACCGCCGCCGCCCGGCTTGGGGCGCCTGGGGAGGGGCGGTGATGGCGGTGGCCGGGGCGGCGCTGATCTTGCAGGCTTGATGGCCCGGCTGTGTCAGCCTGCGAGGGCCGCTTTGACCGCAGCCGACACCTGACCCATGTCGGCCTTGCCGGCCAGTTGGGCCTTCACAGCACCCATCACTTTGCCCATGTCGCCTGGGCCCACCTTCTTGCCCATTTCTTCACCCAGCTCGGCCACGATGGCCTGCACGGCGGCGCTGACTTCTTCGGCCGACATGCGCGCGGGCAGGTAGGCCAGCAGCACGGCCATTTCGGCCTTTTCTTTGTCGGCCAGGTCCTGGCGAGCGGCTTGTTCAAATGCCGCGATCGAGTCTTTGCGCTGTTTGATCAACTTGTCGACGATGGCCACGACGGCCACATCGTCGAGTTCAATGCGCTCGTCCACTTCCTTTTGCTTCATGGCCGACAGCAGCAAGCGGATGGTGCCCAGACGCTCGGCGTCTTTGGCCCGCATGGCGTTCTTCATGTCTTCGGTGATCTGGTCTTTCAGGCTCATGGGAGGCTCCTGGTGGGTGACAAAGAGGGGGGTAGAAACAACAAAGCCCGCCTGAGCGTCCTCCAGCGGGCTTGTTTGCAGACCTTTTCAGGTCATACAAAACAGAAGATCAATACATCTTCTTGGGCAACTGCATGCTGCGCACACGCTTGTAGTGGCGCTTGACAGCGGCCGATTTCTTGCGCTTGCGCTCGGTCGTTGGCTTTTCGTAGAACTCGCGGGCACGCAGGTCGGTCAGCAGGCCGAGTTTTTCGATGGTGCGCTTGAAGCGACGCAGGGCAACGTCAAACGGCTCGTTTTCTTTCACGCGGATGGTGGTCATTGAATCAAATTTTCCAAAAATGTGCCGGCTGCGCAAACAAGGGAGATCGGGCCCTTGAAAGCCAGTTTCGGCGGTTCCCCGTCACGAACTAGTATTTGGCAGACGGGGGATTTGCCAGCAAAGCCTGAGATTATAGCGCCTGTAAACCGCTTGCGGGCCTGATGTCGGTGATCCCGGTGGATCTAATGGGCTGCGGTGGGCAATGCCTGGGCGCAAGCATGGCCGCTGGCCCACGCCCACTGAAAGTTGTAGCCGCCCAGCCAGCCGGTCACGTCGACCACCTCGCCAATGAAGTAAAGGCCGGGCTGTTTGGACTCCATGGTCTGAGAGGACAGGTCGCGCGTGTCGACCCCGCCCAGCGTCACCTCGGCTTTTTTGTAGCCTTCGCTGCCTGTGGGGGTGAGCGTCCAGTTGGACAGCGCCTCGGCCAATTTGTTCAGGGCTTTGTCGGGCACTTCGGCCGAGCTGCGTTGCAAAGCCGGGTCCTGACTGACCCAGGCTTCTGCCAGTCGGCTGGGCACCAAGGTCGCCAGCTCGTTGCCCAGCCGTTTTTTGGAGCGCAGCTTGGCCTCTTGCAAACGTTCGGGCAGGTTCACCTCGGGCGCTAAATTCAGGCGGATGGGGCTGCCCTCTTGCCAATAGCTTGAAATTTGCAACACGCCCGGGCCTGACAAGCCCCGGTGGGTGAACAGCAGGTCTTCGTCAAACTGCATGCGGTCTTTTTTCTCGCCGGTGCTGATGCCGACGGGCAAGGCCAGGCCTGCCAGTTCGGCATAAGGTGACCAGGCGGCGCCGTCGAACGTCAAAGGCACCAAGCCCGCTCGGCGCTCGACCAGGCGCAGCCCAAATTGCGTGGCCACCTCATAACCCCAGCCTGTGGCCCCGATTTTGGGAATGGACAAGCCACCCGTGGCCACCACCAGTGAGCGTGTCTGCAACGGGCCTTGTGCCGTGTCCAGTTCATAGCGGCCATCGGCCAAGTGGCGAACGGCTTGCACGCCACAGCGGCTGCGCAGCGTTACGCCGCCTGCATCGCACTCGGCCAGCAACATCCGGATGATGTCCTCGGCCGAGTGGTCGCAAAACAACTGGCCTTTGTGCTTTTCGTGAAAGGCAATGCCGTGTTTTTGCACCAAGTCAATGAAGTCCTGCGGCGTGTAACGCGACAGGGCAGAGCGGCAAAAATGCGGGTTTTGGCCGATGAAGTGTTTTTGCGGTGCCGATGCGTCCAGCAAGCGGTTGGTGAAGTTGCAACGCCCTCCGCCCGAGATGCGGATCTTTTCGGCCAGTTTGTCGCTGTGGTCGAGCACCAGCACTTTCAGTCCGCGTTGACCTGCGACACCCGCACAAAACAAGCCAGCAGCCCCGGCACCCACGATCACCGCATCCCATGTATTCATGGGTCAGGAGTGTAAGGGGCGAGCGCCCACAGGGGGCATCAGGTCAAGCGATCCGCTGAGCCGCCGTGTGTGGCTCGGCCTTTTGCCAAGCGCGTGCACCTTGCACCACATCGCCCACCACGATGATGCAGGGGCTGTGCAGGTCTTGCCCTTGCACCGTAGCCACCAGTTCACCCAGCGTGGTCAGGACTTGGCGCTGTGTGGGCAAGCTGGCGTTTTGCACCACGGCCACGGGCGTGTGGGCAGGCAGACCGCTTTGCAAGCCCTGGCAGATGTGCGCCAGACTGCTCACGCCCATGTAGATCACCAGCGTCAGCTTGGCTTGGTGGGCGGTGTGGGCCAGCAGCACCCAGTCGGTGCCGGTGTCACCGGGTTTGGCGTGGCCCGTCACAAACACCACGCCGTGCGCGTGCTCGCGGTGCGTCAGCGGCGCGCCCAGACTGCTCATGCCCGCCAGGCCCGAGGTGATGCCGTTGACCACCTCCACCTCAATGCCTGCGGCACGCAGGTGCTCCAACTCTTCACCGCCCCGGCCAAAGATGAACGGGTCGCCCCCTTTGAGCCGCACGACGTGTTCACCTTCATGCACGGCGGTGATCATCAGCTTGTCGATGAAGGCCTGCGGTGTGCTTTTGCAGCCGCCGCGCTTGCCCACATGCACGATGCGTGCGGTGGGCGAGGCATGGGCCAGCACCGCGTCGTTGACCAGATCGTCCACCAGCAGCACGGTGGCGCTGGCTATCGCGCGGACGGCTTTGAGCGTGAGCAGCTCCGGGTCGCCCGGGCCTGCGCCGACCAGTGTGCAACGCCCTGGGGTTGGGGTGCTCATGCGCTCACCTCGTGCAAGATGTGCTGCACTTGCAGCGCCAAGGGGGCGGGCACGGGCCATTCACCGCGCACGACCTGCTGGATGTAGGCCGCCGTGGCCGCAGCGTCGGTGCCGGGCAAATCGGGCATTTGAGCCAAGGCGCCTTCTTGCTGGGCTTGCACGCGCCGGGTTTGGCCGCTTTTGAAAACGTCCATCGCCGGGGTGCGCCGGGCGTCGGCCACGGGCTCGCCCTCGGTGCCGCGCAGCAGCAGGGCGTGTTGCCCGGTCAGCGCAAACGTGGCCGACATGGACTGCAAATATTCGGGGTGCGTGTAGCTGCCCACCACCAGCGCTGGGCCATCGCAGGGGTTCATGAGTTTGACGAGGCTGTGCCCGGGGTTGCGCAGGCCCACCACGCGGCGAACGGAAAGCAGCCGCTCCAGCCCAGTGCTCAAAGTGCCCGTGGGCACAAACACCACTTCGCCTTTTTTCACCTGGGCCGATGCGCCGCATGCCGCCACACCCAGCTCGGCCAGCACCGCTTGGCTGCTCACCCGCTTGTCTTCGGTGGCCGTGCCGTGCACCACCACCGCCACACCCTCGCGGGCCAGCATCAGGGCCAGCAAAGGCGTGAGCACAGGCAGTTTGCGTGCGCCGTTGTAGCTGGGCAGCACCACGGTGGGGGCGTGATGGGTGTGGACCTTGTTCAGACGTGCGTGGGTGGCGTCCAGAAAACCCGCCATCTCTTCGGGCGTTTCGCCCTTGATGCGCATGGCCAGGCAAAACGCACCCAGCTCCAGGTCGCTCACTTCTTGGTCGAGGATCTGGCCCATCAAGTCGGCCGCCTGCGCGCGGCCGAGCGCCCGCGCGCCGTCTTTGCCGCGCCCGATGTCCTTGATGTAGTGCCCGATGCCCATGCCACGCATTGTGGAGGAGTCCATCTAACTGCTGGTTATATGGGTATGGGGCTCAGGCCGCAGCCATGCCGTGCTGGCGCTTGAGCGCGTCGCACGCGGGGGATTGCCAAAAAGCCAGCAGCGCACGCATGTCGTCTGGCTGGCTGCAGGTCGCGGCCACCGAGCCCGAGAACGTGGTGATGATCTCCACCTCGGGTGGCAGGCCGCCCACGATGGTGATGCCCGCCACACCCAGCATTTCGCTCAGCTGCTGAAAGCCCAGCGCCACCTCGCCTTGGGCCACCAGCGAGCCCACGGGCACACCGGGCTTGGCCTGCACGGTGCGCGGCGCGACGGTCTCGGCAATGCCCCAGGCCTCGAACTGTTTGGCCAGTTGCACGCCACTCGGACCGGTCGAATAGCCCAAGGTGGGGGCGGCCAGGATGGCGGCCTTGAGCGCCGCTTCGCTCGAGATGTCGGGCACGGGCTGGCCCGCGGGCACGGCCACCGCCACGCCCGAGCGCACCAGGTCGGCGCGGCTGCCCGCCTGCACATGGCCGCTGGCCAGCAGTTTGTCGATGGCGTCACTGGCCAGCACGACGCCGTCCAAGGCTTCGCTCGCCTGCACACGCTTGGCGGCATCCACACCGCCGACCGACTCCACTTGAATGTGCACGTCCGGGGCTTGCGCTTGGTACAGCGCCACCAGATCGGCCAGCAGCGGCTTGGTGGCCATGGAAGAAATCAGTCGGAGTGTGGTCATGGTCTGGGCTTTGAATGGGGGACGGTTGTGGGAGCGACGCCCTCGTTGCTCGCAGCAAGGATTATGGCCAAGGGCAGGGCCAGCGCCCATGCCCCGCTTAAACTACCTGCTATGCGAATTTTGGGTATCGAATCATCCTGCGACGAGACGGGCGTGGCCTTGGTGGAAACCACGGGCGATGCGCTGCCGCGCCTTTTGTCGCACGCGCTTTACAGCCAGATCGAGATGCACCAGGCCTATGGCGGCGTGGTGCCCGAGCTGGCCAGCCGCGACCACATCCGCCGGGTGTTGCCGCTCACGCGCCAGGTCATGAGCGAGGCCGGGGTCGGTTTGCGCGATGTCGATGTGGTGGCCTACACCCGTGGGCCGGGTCTGGCCGGGGCGCTCTTGGTGGGCTCGGGTGTGGCCTGTGCGCTGGCCGCGTCTTTGGGCAAGCCGGTGCTGGGCGTGCACCACCTCGAAGGGCATTTGCTCTCGCCGTTTTTGAGCGCCGACCCACCGCAATTTCCCTTCATCGCCTTGCTGGTGTCGGGTGGCCACACCCAGTTGATGCGGGTGGACGGTGTGGGTCGCTACGCGCTGCTGGGCGAGACGATCGACGACGCCGCAGGCGAGGCCTTTGACAAGTCGGCCAAGCTCATGGGCTTGCCTTACCCCGGTGGCCCGGGTCTGTCGCGCCTGGCCGAGCAAGGCAACCCGGCCGCCTACAAGTTGCCGCGTCCGCTGCTGCACAGCGGTGACTTTGATTTTTCTTTCGCGGGCCTGAAGACGGCCGTACTCACCCAAAGCCAAAAAATCGGCCCCGCCGCGCACACCGACGGCGCGCCCGAGCGGGCGGACTTGGCCGCATCGACCCAGGCGGCGATTGTGGAAGTGCTGGTCAAAAAATCCATGAACGCCCTCAAGGCCACCGGCATGAAACGCTTGGTGGTGGCCGGCGGCGTGGGGGCCAACCGCGAGCTGCGCGCCCAACTCAATGCCGCTTGCGCCAAAGCCAAAGTGCGTGTGCATTACCCCGAGCTGCACCTGTGCACCGACAACGGCGCCATGATCGCCATGGCCGCCGCCATGCGTTTGCAGTCCGGTGCACAAGTGGCCGAGGCCCGCTACAGCTTCGACGTCAAACCGCGCTGGCCCTTGCACGAGTTGGTTTGACGCTGGCCTTTTCCCGTGTGGGAGCGAGCCCCCGCTCGCGAAGGCCGGCAAGCCACTCGGCCTTTTCAAACCGCACGGCCAGCAGGCATTCGGCCGCAGGGGCGTCCTCCGACAAAAGCCTTTTGGCTCACGCGTCAAATACCGGCTCACACAGGGCAGTTACACTGCGCCCGCTTGTGCATTTACCCGTCTGATGAGGTTCTGTTTTCAATATGCGATCGTCGTTCATTTTTCGTCGTGCCCTGGTCTCGCTGGTGGCCAGCTTGGTGTTGACGCCCGCTGGGGCGCAATCGCCAGCCCCCCTCAAGCTGGCGCTGATCGAGGGCCTGAGTGGTCCCTTTGGCAACACGGGTGAGGCGGTGGTACGCAACATCGCTTGGGCGGTGGAGCGCGTCAATGCCCGCGGCGGCGTCAAGACCGCGCAGGGCACGCGCCCCATGGTGCTCGAGCGCTACGACAGCAAGGGGCAGAGCGAAGAGGCTTTGTCTGCCCTCAAGTCGGCCATCGACGACGGGGCGCAAGTGGTGCTGCAAGGCAACTCCTCGGCCAATGCCGCCGCCCTGATCGATGCCATCAACAAACACAACGAGCGCGAGCCGACCCAGCGTGTGCTGTTTCTGAACTACTCGGCGGTGGACCCGGCGCTGACGAACGAGAAGTGCAGTTTTTGGCATTTCCGCTTTGACGCCCACGCCGACATGCGCATGACCGCCCTCATGACCGTGTTGCGTGAAGACCAAAAAATCAAATCGGTGTACCTGATCGGGCAGGACTACAGCTTTGGCCAGGCTGTGCTGCGCGAAGCCAAACGCCAATTGGCCGAGCAACGCCCAGATGTGAAAGTGGTCGGCGATGAGCTGCACCCCATGGGCCGGGTGAAAGACTTTTTGCCCTACGCCACCAAGATCAAAGCCAGCGGGGCGCAAGCGGTCATCACCGGCAACTGGGGCAACGACCTCACGCTCTTGGTCAAGTCGGCCCGTGATGTGGGCTACGAAGGCAAGTTCTACACCTTTTATGGCAACGCGTTGGGCGCGCCTGCGGCCTTGGGGGATGCCGGTGTGGACCGCGTGATCGCCGTGGCCGACTGGCTGCCCAATGTGCCGGGCAAGGCCAGCGAGGCGTTTTATCAATCTTTTCGCCAACGCTTCAGCAAGCCTTCAGAGGACTATGTGCATGTGCGCATGCAGCTGATGGTCGAGGCCCTGGCCCAAGCCGTCGAAAAGGCGGGGAGCACCGAGCCCATGGCCCTGGCTTTGGCGCTTGAAAAAGCCCGCGTCAGCATGGCCGGGCAAACCGGCTTCATGCGCGCCGAAGACCACCAGTTTCAGCAGCCCTTGGTGGTGGGCGTGATGCAGCGCCAGGGCAGCCCGGGTGTGCCCTTCGATGTCGAGGGCTCGGGCTATGGCTTCAAGGTGGTGCGGCAGATCAAGGCCGAGCAAGCCCGTCTGCCCAGCAAATGCCAAATGGCGCGTCCGGGATTCTGAGCAGGTCAGCTCCCGGGGTCTCGCAGGGCGCTCTGTCCTAGGGTTTTCGTGGAGACTTGCTGCCGGACTGCTCATCCATACTTGATTGGATGCAGCTCACCCCGCAATCTCCAGACAATCCATACCCCGCTTTGTTTTCGCCTTTGCGCTTGGGTGGGGTAGCGCTCAAAAATCGGATCGTTCACGCCTCTATTTCGACACGTTTGGGTGCCCGTGGGGCTTTGGGCGAAGGCTACTTGCGTTACTGCGAGGCGCGCGCCCGGGGCGGTGCAGCCATGCTGGTCACAGAACCTGTGGGTCTGGGGCCTTGGCAAAACCCGATGCGTTTGTCAGCCTACGACGCGGTGCATGGCGTCGCTCTTGCGCGTTTGGCGGATGCCGTGGGGGCTCACCAGTGTCATTTGGTGGCTCAAATTCAGGATCCAGGGCGGGGGCGCCACATTCCAGGCCGTGGCAGCCAGGCATTGGCCCCCAGTGCCTTGCCCGACGACCTCAGTGGCACCATGCCGCGTGCCATGAGCACCCAAGAGGTTCAGGATTGGGTGGGCATGGTCGCTGAGCGGGCCTTGTTGTTGCAGCGGGCCGGTTTCTCTGGGGTCGAGTTGTCGGCCTGTCATGGGCATTTGTTTCACTTGTTTTTGTCGCCCAGGGCCAACCGCCGCGACGATGCGTATGGCGGTGACGCCACCGGCCGCACCCGCTGGCTGGCCGAGATGACGCGGGCGGTTCGGAAGGCTTGCGGTGAGCGCTTTGTGGTGGGCATCAAATTGCCGGCCGATGACGGCTTGGCCGACAGCATTGCACCTGAGCAGGCCATCGCCATCGTGCAAGCCTTGCTCCAGCAGTGCCGACCCGATTACCTGGCCTTTGCGCAAGGCGCGCACGCGCGCTCACTCGAGATGCATTTGCCTGACATTGCCGGCCCACGCATGCCCTACGGCCCATTGATTGAGCGACTGGCGGCCCATGCCCAAGGCGTGGCGGTGATGAGTCTGGGGCGCATCACCGATCCGGCCGAAGCCCAAGCGCTGCTGCAGGCAGATCGGGTTCAATTGATCGGTTTGGGCAGGCCTTTGATCACCGACCCGCAGTGGCCCGAGAAGGCTAGGCGGGGGAAAGCCGGACTCATCCGCTACTGCGTGTCGTGCAACACCTGCTGGAAAACCATCGTGCAAGACCGCCCCATTGCCTGCGACAACAACCCCAGACTGGCGGCGCAAACAGAGGGGCAAGCGCTGCCCCCCACCCGCCAGCCCCAAAAACTGTTGGTGATTGGTGCCGGCATCGCCGGTCTTGAAGCCGCCTGGACCGCTGCGGCGCGGGGGCATCAGGTGCGCGTGGTGGGGGCTTCGGCGCAGGTGGGTGGCAAAGCCCGCCGTCTGGCCAGTTTGCCCACGCAAGATGCTTTGTCCAGCATTTACGACTACCAATTCGAACGGGCGCAGGAACACGGCGTGCAGTTTGATCTGGGCCGCCGACTGGCGCCTGAGGAGGTGGCCCAGCAAGACTGCGACGCGTTCATATTGGCCACGGGGGGCACACCGGTGTGGCCGCTGGAGTTGCCCGAGTCCCTGCGTGAGCTGGGCTGGATTCCGGACCTGCCCACCTTGTGCGCCGATTTGCCGCGTTATGGCCAGCGGCAAAAAGGCACGGCGGTGATCTGGGACCTGGACCCGGTGGAGGGAACCTATGCGGTGGCCGAACGCCTGGCGGCCTTGTTTGAGCAGGTGGTGGTGTTGACGCCGCGAGAACAAATTGCGCTGGACTGCAGCCTGGTCACGCGCCAAAGCGTTTTGCGGCGCATGCACCAGGCTGGCGTCACGGTGCATGTGCTGAGCCAGTTGCACTGGGATGATGGTTTTGAGGCGCACGGGCGATTGGCGTTCGACAGCATTTATGGTGGTCTGCGCCGCGAGATCCACGACGTGGCGCTGCTCACTTATGCCACGCCGCGCCAACCCAACACCGAATTGCTGCAAGCCCTGCAGGCCAGTGGACAACCGTTTTACCGGGTCGGTGACTGCCTTGCCGCCGGGGAGACATTGTCAGCCACCGCTCAAGGTTATGGTGTGGGGGTGTCGGTATGACGCTGCGCCCGACCTGTTGGCCATCTGCACGAATGTCCTTTTCATCAACACGGAGACTCGCATGAACGCACTGAAAACCCGTCGCCTGGCATGGGCCTCGCTCGCCGCCTTGCCTTTCTTGTGGCCCTTGAGCAGTGGGGCCCAAACCACCGATTGGCCGACGCGCCCCGTCACCTGGGTGAACCCTTTCGCGGCAGGCTCGGCCGTGGATGTGGTGGCCAGAATCATCGCCAACAAAATGGCGGCCAACACCGCGCAAGGCATGAACGTGGACAACAAAACCGGTGCGAGCGGCAACATTGGCACCGACTTTGCGGCCCGAGCCAAGCCCGATGGCTACACCTTGCTGCTCGGCTCTCCCGGCACCATGGCCATCAACCCCTATTTGTTCGCCAAGTTGCCCTACGATGCCCTGAAGGACTTCACGGCGGTCACCCAGTTGGTGTCCTTTCCTCAGGTGGTTGTGACCAGTCCCAAGCAAAACTTCAAGACCTTGCCCGAGCTGATCGCTGCCGCCAAATCCCAGCCCGATAAATTGGCCCACGCCTCTTCCGGGCCGGGCACCACATCGCACTTGGTCATGGAATTGATCAAGGCCGACGCGGGCATCAAGCTCACGCATGTGGGCTACCGGGGCGGTGCTCCGGCGATGCAGGCGGTCATGGCCGGCGATGTTCAGGCCGGTGTTGAAGGCTTGCCCTCCTTGGTCGGTCAGATCAAGTCCGGCAACATTGTCCCCTTGGCGGTGACGTCCCTCAAACGCTCCCCCCAGCTGCCGCAGGTCCCTGCGATTTCCGAGTTCATTCCTGGATTTGATGCCACAGCCTGGATCGTTTTGATGGCCCCGGCGGGCACCCCGCCAGCCTTGGTCGCACGCATTCAGGCCGAGGTGAAAAAAGCCTTGGACGATCCGGGCGTGAAGCAGCAACTCGAAGCACAAGGCGCCACGGTGGTGGGCACCAGTGCCGCTGACACCCAAGCCTTTCACCGCAGCGAAATGGCCAAGTTCAAACGGGCGGTTGAGATCTCGGGTGCCAAGGCCGAATGAGCCAAGGCCCCGGTGTCTGGCTCAGGTCAAAGCCTGAGCCAGTCGCCAGCCCAACCCAAAAGCTTGGGCCAGCCCATTGCCCGGCAAGTACCCGTCAGCGCCACGCCCTGATAAACCGGCGGCGCAGCCCCCGACGGCAAACACGTTGGGGATGGCCTGGCCTTGTTGGTCCAACACTTTCCCATCCGCGCAGGTCAGCAAGCCACCCTGGGTGTGCGACAGCGCGCCGGTCACCCAAGAAGCCTTGAACGGCGGGGCCAACACCCGCGCAAAGACCTGGCGGCGCAGCGGGTCGTGTGCTTGACCCGTGGCAAAAGTCCCCACGGCCTCCAGCGTCCGCTCCAAGGTGGGCAAATCGATCTGGGTTTGCGCGGCAAGACTGGCCAAATCGGGCGCAGTGATGACTTGCCCTGCCTTGACCGCTTGCTGGTAGGCCCCGTGGTTGCCCAATTGGGCCTCGATGGCGGCATCAAAAACCTCCAGCGCGACGCCACCGGCTTGAGCCAGCACAGCGGGGGCGAGTGCCGAAGGGCCGATGTCTTCGGCTACAAAGCGCACACCTTGTCGGTTGGCCAGAAAGCCTCCCAGTGTCGGTATGGACATGCCCAGACGGGTCGCACCGCCGGGGTTGGTGTGGCCTTGGCCCTGGTAGCCGTCCATGCCCCAGAGCTGTGCACCCCACGCGATGCCCAGGGCCATGGTGCTGCCGTCTTGCGTGGGCGAGCCATTGTGCAGTGCACCGGCCATGCCGGGGATGAAGCGGGCCACCATCTCCGCGTTGGCCCCGAAACCCCCGCCAGCCAGCACGATTTGGCGGGCTTGGATGCGATCGCTGCCGACCCGCAACTCAAAACCCGGATCCAGGCGCTGCACTTGTGCGGGCTCGGTCAAGCACCGGATGCGAGGGTATTGCGCGCAGGCTTCGCGGAACCAGCCGTGCAAAGCGGCCCCCGAGGCGGGCACCACGCAGTGAAAGCGCAATTGGCTGTGACCGGGGGCGACCATGTCGGGCAAAAAATGCAAGGGCGCAGCGCATTGCTGGAGCAAAAAATCGGTGGCCAAAGGCAGGGCATGCGCCACAGCACTGGCAATGTTTTCATTGACCATGCCAGGGGCAAATTGGCGCAAATCGTCTAACCAGGCTTGAGGGCTGTCGGCGTTGCCAGCGGCACGCTGCAGTGACGAGCCCGCTGCTGGGAAAAGACCGCCGCTGATGGCGAAGTTGTTGAGCCGGTGCGCATGGGGATCGATCAAGGCGACCTGCAGGCCACGCGCCTGAGCGGCAAGGGCCACAAACATGCCCGCGGCCCCCGCGCCCAAAATGGCGACATCGAATTTCATTGCACTGCCTTGTTGATGAAAAGCCAAGGATTGGCCCTGCCCGGGAAGGATGGTCCATGGCATTGGAAGCGCATCACGGACGACCCAGTTTACTGAATCCTGCGTTCATGGCGGTGTCTCAGAGCATGTGGATGGGCATCAAGGTTTGACTGAGCATGGCCAAAGGCCGGGCGCTGATGATGTGGGTTTGCATCTTCAGTCGCCCGAGCAAAGGATCTCGGCTCCGCAAGGACTCGATGATGTCCCAATGTTGCTGATTGGATCGACGGATGTGCACCTCCCCGGGCCAGGTGTGCTGCTTCATGGTCACCAAAGGCAACTCGATCAAAGAGCGCGCCAGGGACTGCAGTCGTGGCGACCCACTCGCTTGCAGCAAGATGTCATGAAAGCGGGTGTTGCAGGTCTGAAAGCGGGTGTATCGGTCTTCTTCCGACAGTTCGGCTTGCGCCAGTTGGCGGTCGATTTCGGTGGCGACTTCGGCCAGAGCGTCCCAATGGTCTGGCTGCCCATGGATGGCGGCCAAGGAGGCCGCATGGCCTTCCAGGACGGCCCGAAGTTGAAAGATCTCATCCACCTCAGAACTGCTCAATTGCGCCACAAAGGTGCCGCGGTTGGACTCGGTGCGCACCAGCCCTTCGGCGCTCAGGCGTCTGAGCGCGTCACGAATGGAGGTGCGCGAAACGCCGACGCGCTGCGCCAACTCTTCCTCCAACAGGCGTTCGCCGGGCTGAAAACTGCCGCGGATGATCAGTTCACGGATGGTGTTGTGGGCAAGGCTGCTGGCACGCGTCATGGTCGGTGTGAAGGGGGAGTTGGGTTTAACTTGTGTACATTTTCAAAGGCGAATGGATGTCAAGCGCGTGTTTTGAGGTTTTATTTTTGGGGGTTGTGGGGTAATCCTGCTCATTTTGTAGGTGAATTCCCTGAATCTATGAATTTTGCCAACAGGTATGAATTGACTTTGTGTACAGTTTATCCAGAGTTGTCTCTTTGGGAAAACGAATGCGCGCACATGTGTTGATTGCTGGTGGAGGGCCTGTCGGCCTGGTCAGCGCTTTGGTACTCGGCCAGGCGGGCGTGGCGGTGACCTTGCTTGAATCGTCGGCTGAACTCAATCGGGACCTGCGGGCATCCACCTTTCACCCGCCTACGCTGGACATGCTCGCCCCCTTTGGTCTCACCGCCAAACTGGTGGAGCAAGGCTTGGTGGCCCGTTACACCCAACAGCGTGACCGCAAGGACGGTGTGATTGCGGAATTTGACTTGGATGTGCTCAAGGGACACACCGATCACCCCTTTCGTCTGCAATGCGAGCAATGGAAACTGGCCGACCTGATCAAACAGGAACTTGAGCGCTTGCCCCACGTCAAGTTGCTTTTTTCAACCCGGCTGGAATCGGTTGCACAAAGCGCCGATAAGGTCTCGGCCATGGTCAACACCGAGGGGCAAACCCACCCCATCGAAGCCGATTACATGATTGGTGCCGATGGTGCCTGGAGTGCCACGCGTCGGACCCTGGGCATCGATTTCGAAGGTCTGACCTATCCGGAGCGCTTTTTGGTCATCTCCACCGACTTCGATTACGCCAGTCACTTGCCGCGTTTGTCGTATGTCAATTACTGCTCTGACCCGCAGGAGTGGTGTGTTTTGTTGCGTGTGCCCACCCTTTGGCGCGTGCTTTTTCCCACCAAGGCGCAAGAATCGGACGAGGAGGTCATGACCGACGAAGCGGTACAGGCCCGTTTGCAAAGTTTGCTGCCGCAGCCCCAGCCCTACAACACCGTGCACCGCACGCTGTACAAAGTTCACCAGCGTGTTGCCAAGACCTTCATTCAGGGCCGTATCTTTTTGGCCGGTGATGCCGCGCACATCAACAACCCCCTGGGGGGCATGGGCATGAACGGCGGCGTGCATGACGCGATGAATTTGACTCAAAAATTGCTCCAGGTCATTCAACAGGGCGCAGACATGGCGGTCATGTCACGCTATGAGCGCCAGCGCCGCACCATTGCTATCGACTACATCAACGCCAGCACCGCGCGCAACAAGCGGGAGATTGAAGAGCGCGATCCGGTGGTGCGCCAGCGGGTGCAAGATGAGTTGAGAGCCACATGCGAAAACCCAGCCAAGGCGCTGGACTATCTTCGCAAGTCATCCATGATCGAAGCGCTGGAGCGCGCAGAGTCCATCGCATGATTCACCACGACCGGGATGGGGTCAAACCCCTGCGCAAAGTGACCAGAGGGCGGCGCTGACCATGGATAAATTCGCGATTTACCGACATCAAGGTTTGGGTGGCACCAGTGGCATCGGGCGTCGGTGCGCCTTGATCTTGGTGGACTTTGTCAATGGCTTTGTCGATGCCGATCAATTGGGTGGGGCGCACATTCAGGCCGCTGCAGACCAAACGGTGGCTTTGCTGGCTTATTTTCGGGCGCAGGGTCTGCCGATCGTTCACACCCGTGTGGTCTTCTCCAGCGATGGCTCGGACGTCAATATTTTTGCCCTTCGCATACCGCCTTTGCAAAAACTCACAGAAGAGGCGAATGCTTCGCAGATCGTGCCTCAACTCGAACCCCAGCAGGGTGAATGGGTGATTCGAAAACAGTCTGCCTCCGCCTTTTTTGAAACCGGCCTGGCGGGCTGGTTGTTGCAGCGTGGGGTCGATACCGTGGTCATCACGGGTTGCACCACCAGCGGTTGCGTGCGTGCCAGCGTGGTCGATGCCATGCAGCACAACTTGCGCACCCTGGTGATTTCGGATTGTGTGGGCGACCGTGCTTTGGAGCCACATGCCGCCAACCTTTTTGACATCCAACAAAAATACGCCGACGTGATGACGCGCGATGAGTTCATCACCCAACACCAAGCCGCCAAGGCTTGCATCTGATCTATGGACCACCTCGCATACCGTCAAAAACTGGGCACCTTGGGGCCCTCGACCAACACGATCGTTCAACCCGACTTTGATGACCTGAGGCCGGTGGGCGTCACCAACCATTACAGCCGCATCGCGATTCCCAATGACCCCGTCACCGACGATGCCAGCTTTGTCAAACTGGTCAACAGCATCAACCAGGCCACCATGGAGGCTGTGGACGTTTTGCGCACGTGCGAAATGGATTACCTGGTGATGGGCATGTCTGCGGCGACCTTCTGGAACGGTCGTCAAGGGGCCGGGCAATACCTGAAAATGATGCAGGACCGGGCGCAAGTGGGGGTCTCTTGTGGCTCTTTCGCGACCGAGGCCGCTTTGAATGTTTACAAGGCCAAGCGCATCGCCTTCATGTCCCCTTACTTTGAAGTGGCCAATGCCCAAGTGCGTCGTTTTTACGAAGACTGTGGCTTCACGGTGGTGCGCGATTTGTGTTTGCAGCGGCCCAGTCCGGTGCAGATCGCCCACACCACAGACGAGATGTGCCGCCAGGCGATCTTGCAGCTCGATGGAGACGACGTCGACGCGATCGTTCAGGTGGGCACCAATCTGTCCATGATTCGTTTGGCCGCAGCAGCAGAGTTGTTTTTGGGTAAGCCGGTCATCGCCATCAACACCGCCACCTACTGGCACGCTTTGCGGGCCCTGGGGGTGCAAGACAAAAAAGCCGGGTTTGGCTCTTTGATGGAATTTCACTGACGGGCGTGCGCAACGCTTTCGTCAGCTTCTTTGTTCGTTCATCACCGAAAGGATGGGTCTATGCGCCGTCGTGAATTGCTCGTTTCCTCTGCAAGTCTGATGCTCTCGGGTGTGGGTTTGCCCGCCTTGGCCCAAGGCCAGGCTTTTCCAAGCAAGACGGTGCGCATTGTGGTGCCCGCTTTGGTGGGGAGTGCCGATGTGTTTGCCCGCGCCATGGCCCAGCGCTTGGGGCCTGCCCTCGGCCAGTCGGTCATCGTCGAGCAAAAGCCCGGGGCCGGCACCAACATCGGCAACGACTTCGTGGCCAAATCTGCCCCAGATGGTCATACCTTGCTGATCAATGGCCTGCCACTGGTGACCAACCAGGCGCTTTACGCCTCACTGCCCTACAACACCATGCGTGACCTGGTGCCGGTGATCGAGGTGGCCGAGGTCACCAATGTCGTCACCGTGCACCCCAGTTTGGGGATCAACTCGCTGAGCGAGCTGGTGCAACAGGCGCGCAACGACCCCAACAAGTTCAACCACGGCACGCCAGGGGCCGGTAGCTCGGGCCACTTGGCTGCGGAGTTGCTGGGTGTCAAGACCGGTGCCAAGTTCACACATGTGCCCTATCAGGGCAATGCCCAAGCCACCAACGACCACTTGGGCGGTACTTTGCAAGTGGGTTTTGTCAATTTGCCCGTGGCGATGCAGTTCGTCAAAGCCGGACGGTTGAAAGCGCTGGCTGTGACCGGGTCCCGCCGCTCGGCCTTGCTGCCGGATGTGCCCACGGTGAACGAAGCATTGGGTCTGAACGACTACGAGCTGGTGGGCTGGTTCGGTATTTTGGCGCCCGCCAAAACGCCGCCAGAGGTCGTCCTTCGCCTGAACGCCGAGATCAACAAGCTGATGCGCGAGCCGAGCTTTTTGGAGGTCATCCGAGGAGCCGGCGGTGATCCCTTGGGGGGCACGCCTGCCCAGTTCGAAGCCCGGATGCGCCGTGACGAAGCCCGACTGTCTGAGGTGATCCGGATTTCAGGCGCCAAAGCCAATTGATGACCCGCATGGGGTCGGCGCGCGGCTGTGGCTGGCGCGCGGACCCGGCATGACCGCATCAGGGCTTTGTGGGCCAACAGACATCAAGGTCTAAAGGGTAGATCGGCCGCCGCAGGCGTTTGAATTGCAGTTCGCTGTAGTCCGAGGTGCAGGCCCCAGCCCCCGCGCACTCCACGGTGGCGCGGGCCAAGTGGCCCAAGCCCGCGCGCCAGTGCACCCGGCTTTTGAGCACCACAAAATCCTTTTGTGTCGGGTCAATCCCCAGACTCAGCAGGGCGTTCACATCAAAGGGCTCGACATGGCGCGAGATCAGCGCCACCTCCACATCGCCCGTGTCGATCACCACGGCTTGGCCCATGTTCTGGCGGGCACCTCGGCTCATGGGGCCTTTGTTGCGGTACTTGCCGTTCGAGATCAGTTTGACCACACCGCTCAAGGCGATGGGGGCGCTGCGGTGCGGCATGAGCGGCATGGCCATCTTGCCGCCCACTTGCAATCGCACCTGTGCGCCGATGCCTGCTGCGATGGCTTCTTGCACCGCCTGCGGGTCAAAAATCGCAAACACCGCCACGTTGCGCAAGCCTTGGCGCAGCACCTCGGCCAGCACGGCGGTGGTGTCCATGGTGCCACCCGAGGCCGCGTTGTCGTAATGGTCGAGCAACATGACCGGGAACTCGGTCAAGGTTTGCGCACGGGCCACCGACGTGGCCAGGGGTTCCACCTCGTACACCCATTGGGCGCGGCTGTCCCAGGCCATTTGCATCAACTCGTCACGCAGCCGCTGGGCCAGTGCCGGGTCGTTGTCGGTCACCACCACCACCGACATGCCCGCGTTCTCGATGTCGGCGTGTGGAAAACCGGTGAACACACTGGCGCACAAAGCGCCTTCTTTTTCCATTTGCTGGGCGCGGGCCTGGATGGCGCGGTTGGGCTCGTCCAGCGAGCTTTGCCGCATGATGTGCGGGATCATGGGCAAGCGCCCCCACGCGGTGGTGGGTTGGGCCTGGCCCCGCAGCAGCTTGAGCAAGGCCGAGCCTGCCCGCATGCCGGTGTCATACATGTCCACGTGCGGGTAGGTCTGATAGCCTGCCACGGTTTGTGCCAGCTCAACCATGTCGGCATGCACGTTGGCGTGCATGTCGTAGGCCACGCCGATGGGGGTTTGGGCGTCGATGGCGCGGATGCGGCGCAGCAACTCGCCTTCGCCGTCCTCGTGGCTTTCGCTCACCATGGCGCCATGCAAATCCAGCAAGATGCCGTCAAACCCACCGCGGGCGACGGCCTGCAAGATGGCTTCACTCATGGCCTCGTAGGCCGCATCCAACACCAGGCCGCTGGGCGCAGCGTGCGCACCCAGCGCCAGCTCAAACTCAGCCCCCGCCTGCTCGGCCAAGTCAATGAACGCCCCGGTGGCCGTGCCCGTGCCGCGAAATGCTGCCACGGCAGCATCGCCTCGCGGCGGCGCTTCACCCGGGCCGAGCGCAAAGCGCTGCAGGTCGGTGGGCACAGGCGAGAAGGTGTTGGTCTCGTGCATCATCATCGCGATCAGCAAACGCATAGGGCCTCCCGTTCAACATCTGGCCATGATGGCCCCGATGTCTGGCCTTGCACAGTCACCGAGGTGCCAAGCTGAGAGAAGATCTGCGTTGGCCCGGGTTGACAGCAAGCCGTGCAGGATTAAGACTGAAGCCCCTTGACGGAGATGGCGCATGTTTCCTTGCATCGACACTGTGGGTGCCGCATCGGCTTTTGAACGCGGCCAAATCTATGGCCGCGAGGCCAAAAACCGAATCCAGCACAGCGTGGTCACTTATGCCCGTTTGTTTGCCGCCTGTGGCATCGACTGGGTCAGCGCTTGCGATCGGGCCATGCGTTTTGAGGGCGTCATTGCCCAAGTCGACGCCGACCTGATGGCCGAGTTGCGCGGCATGGCCGATGGCAGCGGCCAAACGCTGGGCAGCCTGATGGCGCTGAACTGCCGCACCGAAATCCTGCCGCCCACCTTCTTGGCGGATGCCCCAGACTTGAAAGACGCCGCCCAAGCTGCGCTGGCCGCCAACCGCGCCGCAGGCCTGCCCGACTGGCTGGCGCGAGCCGTTTGGGACCAGGCCTTGCACGACGGCGAATGCACCGCCATGGGCGTGACCGCCGCCGCCAGCCGCACAGGCCAAGCTTGGCTCGCGCAGAACTGGGACTGGATGGGCCGCCAGCGCCAAGCCCTCGTGGTGCTGCACACCCAAGGCCCGAGCGGCCAAAGCATCACCACCCTGACCGAGGCGGGCATGCTGGCCAAGATCGGCATCAACCAATCGGGCTTTGCGCTGGGCCTGAACATCTTGCGCTCGGTGCGCGACGGCAGCCGCCTGGGTGTGCCCGTGCATGTGTTGCTGCGCCATTTGCTCGATGGCGACTCGGTGGCACACGCCCGCCAGCGTTTGACTGTCCTGCAATCCGAACTGGGTCTGGGCTTTGGCGCGGCCTCGAACGTGCCCTGTGCCGATGCCCAGGGCCAGACCGCGTGTTTCGAGGTCTCGCCCGCAGGCTGGGCCGAGGTCACGCCCACCGAGGGCGTGGTGCTGCACACCAACCATTTCGTGTGCGAATCGCTGCTGGCCGAGCAGGCCCCCATGGGCCCCGGTTTGTCGAGCCAAAGCCGCCTCATCACCGCCCATCAACACACTTTGCAGCGCCCCATTGGCCAAGCCGAGCTAGAGCACTTTTTGCGCGACGAGTCGGATGGATTTTTGTCCATTTGCCGCAGCCCCGACCCGAGCGTTCCGCCCGAAAGCCGCGTCGAAAGCGTGGCCGGTATCGTCATGCACACCCAACCGCCCGCCATGTGGGTGGCTTGCGACGTGCCCAGCCGAGTGGCGTTTGAGGCCGTGCCTTTGGCCCAACCCGCGCAGCGTTAAACAGGCCCGGCCAAAAGCCGTTCGGCAGGCACCTAGCGCTGTGGGCGATGCTTTGCAGCCTCAGGCCCCCAAATGCCGCACGGCGTCTGCAACACGCATGCCCAGCTGCAAGCCTTGCGCCAGCGCCAGAGCGTTCAGGCCATTGACCACACCGTTGTCCAGACCGTCTTGTGCCTCGCCGATGCGGGCCGAGGTGTGCGCATACAAAATGGCCAGCACCCCCACGGCCTGCAACTCGTGCAGCGCCACGCGCCCGGCATCGTCTTTGCCGCCCCCCGCATCGTTGAAAGCCACCGCAAAAGGCTTGAGGGTTTGCGCCGTCACGAAATGCGAGGCCGACAAACCGCCGTGCGAGCCCGACACGATCACCGCGCCGGCATGCGTGGCGTCGACCAGCGCAATCGAGTCCAGCAAAACCCGTTGGCGCTGGCTCATCGCGTTTCTTGCGCCACATCTTGCGCAAAACTGGCCTTGTGCAGCGGGTCGCTCTCGGCCATCCAGCCGCTGTAGACGGTTTTGAAATCGGCCACGATCTGCGGCAAAGGCATGTCATCGAAGGTGCCGCGCTGCTTCACGTACTCCATGTGCCGCTTGCCTGCCTTGTCAAAGGGGTGGTAGATCGAGTCGTTTCGCCCGTCAAACACCAGCGGCAGCAGGCCGAATTTGTCACACAGCTCGATGTTGAAAGCGGGCGTGGCCTTGACCCATTGGCCGTCCAGCCAGATGTCGGTATAGCCGTGCCAAATGAACACATCGGTCTGCATGGTTTGGCGCAAGCGCTCGGTGCTCAGGTGGTTGCGCACATCGGCGTAGCCCAGCCGAGCGTGCAAGCCTGCGGCGCGGCAGGCCGCCGCCATCAGCGCCGCTTTGGGCACACACCAGCCTGAGCCTTGGGCGATGACCGAGCTGGCCCGCATGCCTTGGGGCGACAGGTCGATGCGGTAAGGGTCGTAACGAAACTGGTCGCGCACCGCCAGGTACAGCGCCACCGCGCGCTCGCGCTCGGTGGCACCTTGCGCATGCTCGCGGGCCAAGGCGATCACGTCCGGGTGGTCGCTGTCGATCAAAGCGGTGGGGGCCAGGGTGGCGGGGGAGGGCAGGTCGGTCATGCGCTTGACTGTAGCGCGCGCGCCAGCACGGGGGTGTCACGCTGGCTATAGTGGCTTGTCGCGCCTTGGATGGGGCGCAGTTCAGGAAAGGAAGCCATGGCCTCGGTGTTGAATTTTGGTGCGGTCCGCGTGCACCTGGGTGAGAAGTCCGGCAAGTACCCCGACGGCAACCAGCTCATCGTGCAGGGGGGCGACACCCGGGTGGCCTTTGACACGCCCGAGGTGGCCAACCGCATCGGTCCCGAGCTGGACACGGTGGACTTGGTCATTCTGGGGCATGTGCACGAAGACCACATGGCCGGCCTGCACCGCCTGCCGCACGCCCGGGTGCAGGTGCACGAGGCCGACCTGGCCGCCGCCCAGTCGTGGCAGGGGATGTGCCACCACTACGGTTACCCGCCAGACGTGCTGGACGCGATGCTGGCCATCGTGCAAAAGGATTTCCATTACCAGCCCCGCCCCGACGCCACCGCTTACAGCGACGGCGCGCTGTGGGACTTGGGCGGCGGTGTGCGCGTGCGGGCCCACCACCTGCCCGGCCACACCGCAGGCCACTGCGCTTTGGTGGTCGAGAGCGAGGGCCTGGCCTTCATTGGCGACATCGACTTGAGCGGTTTTGGGCCGTACTACGGCGACGCCACCTCCAGTCTGAGGGATTTTCGGCAGACCCTGAAAAAAGTGGCCGAACTCGACGCGCGCATTTGGGCCACCTCGCACCACAAGGCGGTCATCACCGATCGGACGCAATTCATGGCCGACCTGGCCCGCTTTGCCAGCAAGATCGACGAGCGCAGCGCGCAGTTGCTGGGTTATTTGCAAACGCCTCACACGCTGGATGAACTCGTCAACCGCCGCCTGCTGTACCCCGCAGGCTACGACGTGCCTTTTGTGCCTTGTGCCGAACGTCACACCATCGCCATGCACCTGGATGAACTGCTGGCGCAGGGACAAGTGGCCAAGCAAGGCGATGGCCGGTATGTGGCGCTTTGAATGGGCGCAGGGGGCAGACGCCAAAAAAACGCCCCGGGCCGCAAAGACCGGGGCGTAAATCAACAAAACTGTCAGGCAACTGCAAAAAGCATGACAAGCTCAGTATACTGTAAATATAAACAGTACTTGGCAGAAAAAGCCGCAGCCAGAGTTCAACCCTGACCATGTTCGCCCTCGATACCCCACAAGCCTTGCCGCCCGGACCTTGGTGGTTGCAAGCCTTGCCCGCCAGCATTGCCGCAGGCTTTCCGTCGCCGGCCGAAGACCACCAGGTCGAGCGCATCGACCTCATGCAGCAATTGGTGAAACACCCTCAGGCCACGTTTTACATCCGTGTGCGCGGCGAGAGCATGCGCGACGCGGGCATCCTCGATGGCTCGGTGGTGTTGGTGGACCGCGCCATCACCCCGGCGGACGGACAAATCGTGTTGGCGGTGATCGACGGGGACTTCACCTGCAAAACGCTTCGCCTGCAAGGCGAGGGCATCCGTTTGCAAGCGGCCCACCCTGACTACCCCGACATTGTTCCCAAAGATGGGCAAAGTGTGGAAATTTGGGGCGTGGTGGTCGCGACCATTCACCAGCACCAAACCTGACCCAATCTGCCCTTCACCACTTTGACATGGCCTCCATTTCTCCACGCCACCGTCGCGATGACTTTGAAGCCAGCCGGGTCTACGCCTACCCGCAGCACTTGCGCGAAGCCATTGAAGACGCGCCCACCGGCGCAGGTGTGTACACCTTCCACGGCGCAGAAGGGGACTTGCCGCTGTACATCGGCAAAAGCATCAACATCCGCGCACGCTTGCTCTCGCATTTGCGCACCGAAGACGAAGCCCGCATGCTGCGCCAGACCCAACGCATCAGCCACATCCGCACGGCGGGTGAGATCGGCGCTTTGCTGTTAGAGGCCCAAATGATCAAGGCCCAGCACCCCCTCTTCAACCAGAAACTGCGCCGCAACAAACAACTGTGCAGCCTGCAAATGACGGGCGGTGTGCCCCGGGTGGTTGATGCCAAAGACATCGACTTTGCCACCCAGCCCGACCTGTATGGCCTGTACGCCAGCCGCCACGCGGCGCTCAATGCCCTGCGGGCCGTGGCCGACCAGCACAAACTTTGTTACGGCCCCTTGGGTCTGGAAAAGTTGCCGCCTGGCAAAGCCTGCTTTCGGGCGGCCATTCGCCAATGTGCGGGTGTGTGCCGGGGCGATGAAACCCCCGAGGCACACCGCGAGCGCTTGTTCAGCAGCCTGCTGGCGCTGCGCGTGGAATGCTGGCCCTACCCGGGCGCGGTGGGCCTGATTGAACGCGATGCCGAGTTCACGCAAATTCACGTGGTCAAGCATTGGTGCTATTTGGGCAGCGCCCCCAGCGCCGAGGCGGCCCAGGCGCTGAGCCAAACAGCCAGCCAAGCGGCCACCCATTTTGATGCCGACAGCTACAAAATTTTGTGCCGCCCGGTGCTCACGCAGAGCGTCGAGATGGTGTTGTTGTGAACCAACTGGCGCGCTTTCAGCGTCGGTCGTCTCGCATGCTTTGCAGTTGTGCGCCGTCGACCGCCAAACGCACCCCCAAAGAGCCACTGCCTGCGCGCACCGGGAATTTGCGCAAACCGATGTCGAGCGCCTCGATCGCGGGGTAAGCCGCGCAGGCCTGCACGATGCGCGTCATGAGCCGCTCTTGGGTGGCGTACAGCCCGTCGGCGGCCAGTCGCTCGATCTCGATCACCAAAGGGTCGTAATCGAACACATGGGCCATACCGTCTTGGGCAATCAGCACCCGATCAGCGTGGATCCACAGCGTCAAATCCAGCGCGTGGCCATCGGGCACGGTGTCGCCGGGGGCGTAGGTGCCGATGCGGGTGGTCAGACGAAAGTCTTTCAGTTCGATGCGGCTGGCGGTCGAGGTAGGCATGGTCATGGGCGTGGGCGGGCAGGTTTTGGGGATGTGGTTCTTTGGCTCAGCGCCTGCTTTTGAGCCGCTGGCTCTTGCGGCTTTTTTCAAAAAACGCATCGGGTTTGGTTTGCACCCAACGGATGAAGCGGACCATCTCTTCGGGCTGCTTCAGGGCTTCGACCGTGGCATAGGTCCGTGCCAATTCGGTCTCGGTGAACAGCGCGTGAATTTGGCGGTGGCAAATGCGGTGCAGCAACGCTGTTTGCACGCCGCCGCGCGACTTGGGCACCCAATGGTGCGCGTCTTGTTGACTGGGTGGAATGGGGCGTTCGCACAGCGGGCACAGCACGTCGCCGCCGCGCGGTGCGGGCAAGGCTTCAAGCAGGGCTTGAATGCGCTTTTGGCGAATGCGCCCCGTCACGGCAGCAAGACTGTGTTGACCATGACCCAAGGCTACAACAGACCACCTGCGGCACATGCCTGACCGGGCGATTGATCCCGATCGCTTTCAGGGCATCAGGTCGATCAGGATTTCGTTGCGGCGGTTCCAGGGCAGGGTGAACGGGTCGTCGTAGCGGGCCACTTGGGCGCTGGGGCTGAGCTGGAGGTTTTTGGTTTTTGCCCAAGCCCGCAAGCGCTCGGTTTGTTCTTGGATGCTCGATTGCGTCGTGAAACCGCCAAAACGCACCGACACCACATCGTGTTCGGCGATGGGGCGCAGCTGGATTTGCGGGTTCAGAGGCTGGGGCAAGCTTTGCACGCTTTCGGCGGACGGCATGACAAAGTGCACGCGCCAACCTTCATCCATGGGGGTGACGGTCACGGGGGCGGTCATCGAAATTTTGCGCTGTGCGCCCAGACCGGCTTGGAGGTTGTCGCCAAAGATGTAGGCGGCGATGCGCCGAAAGCCGCTGCGACTGGCCGCGTCAAAGTCGCCGCTGATTTGGGTTTGTGCCACGGTGAAAGCGGCGTAGCGGCGCACCTCAAAAGGCGGGTCTGAGACCAGCACGGTGTAACGCGGTTCTTCAACGGCCATGGCGGCTCCACAAAAAAGAAACAAAACAGCAATCAACCAACGCATAAACGCTCGCTTGCAAAAGGGGTTTGGTCAGACATTAAAGCAAATGGGAGGCGGGCCATCGGTCCGCTGGCGCACGCTTGTGGGTCCAGCTGGCGTGGATGGGTGCAAACACTCGAAACCGCTTGTTTTGTTTTAAAAAAATAAAATAGATACCTTCTAAAAATAAAATTTTGAGAGAAGAGCATTCGGACGTGAACATTTTTAAATTCATATCCACGGCCCTGCAACTCACCCCCACCAAGCCAAGTACATCGCGCACGACCTGACTCTGCAGCACGCAGGTGGCGGTGTTTGATGGCTTGTATGCGCGGCGCTTGGGGTTTGCTGCCGCTTAAAAATCGGAGCGCCAACAGCCCATAGATGATCCATGGATTTATTCTAAAACTGGAATATCATTGGAGGCTTCAAATGAAGATGCAACCCAAACAATTGCTTTGGCTTGGCGACAGTCTGGAAGGGCTGAAGGCGTTTTCTGATGAAGCCAGACGCTCAGCAGGTCACCAGTTGGGTTTGATTCAATGGGGGCTTGATCCGCTGGATTGGAAGCCAATGGACAACGTGGGTGCCGGGGTGAAAGAAGTTCGCATCCGAGCTGAGGCCTCGTACCGTGTTTTGTATGTGGCCAAGTTCAGTGAAGCCGTTTATGTGTTGCACGCCTTCATCAAGAAGACACCCCAAACGAGCAAGAAAGACATGGACCTGTCCATCGCCCGCTACAAGGCGCTCAGCAAGGAAAGGAGTTCCAAATGACAGACCTCAAAATCACCAAAGGCAGCGCCAACGTGTTTGCGGACCTTGGCTTTGGGCCTCAGGAGTCGCAAAACCTGCTGTTGCGTTCGCAAACCATGGTCGCATTGGTGCAGTGGTTCAAGGCCAGCGGCTTGACGCAAGCGGCCGCAGCCAAGACGCTGGGCGTGACGCAGCCGCGCTTGAATCAATTGCTCAAAGGCAAGATTGAAATTTTCAGTCTCGATGCCTTGGTCAACATGGCCACCAGCGCGGGCATGCGTGTGGGCCTGAGCATTCGGCCTCAGACATCCGTCAAGGTTCGGACCGCAGCCCCTGCAAAGCGCGCGTCAAACATCAAGCAAGGGCTTCGTGGATTGGGGTGATGGGTTTGCAGGTCTTTATACTGTTCATTTGTACAGTATTTGACCATGCCCCTCCCCATGCTCGCCCTGATCGACGGCAACAACTTCTACGTTTCTTGCGAACGCGTGTTCCAGCCCTGGCTGCAAGGCCGGCCGGTGGTCGTGCTGTCCAACAACGACGGTTGCGCCATTGCCCGCAGTGACGAGGCCAAGGCCCTGGGCATCAAGATGGGCGCGCCGTACTTTCAGCTGCGCGAGCTCGAGCGCGATGCCGGCCTGATCGCGCTGTCGGCCAACTTCGCCTTGTATGGCGACATGAGCGACCGCATGATGAGCCTGGCCGCAGGCCTGGGCCACCAGCAAGAGGTGTACTCCATCGACGAAAGCTTTGTGGACCTGAGCGGCATCCCCGGTGACCTGGTGCGCCGCGCCCGCACCATCCGCAGGCGCATCTTGAAGTGGATTGGCATCCCGACCTGCATCGGCATCGGCCCCACCAAGACGCTCGCCAAGCTAGCCAACGCCATTGCCAAAAGTGCCGAACGCAAACCCGGCAGCTACCCCGCGCACCACGCACAAATCTGCCACCTGGGGGTGTGCAGCCCGCACGAGTTGGCCGAGCTGCTGCAGGCCACCGAAGTGGGCGAGGTGTGGGGCGTGGGCCCGCGCATCGCCGCGCAACTGCGGGCGCAGGGCATCCACACAGCGCAAGACTTGGCCATGATGAGCCCGGCGGCTGCGCGGGCCATGCGCTCGGTGGTGCTGGAAAAAACCGTGCGCGAACTCAATGGCACGCCTTGCATCGAATTTGAAGACGAGCCGCCAGCCAAACAACAAATTGCCTGCACCCGCAGCTTCGGCCGCCCGGTGACCGAGCTGGCCGATTTGCAGCAGGCGGTGACCGAGTTCGCCTGCCGCGCCGCAGAAAAGTTGCGCAAGCAAAAGGGCCATGCGGCGCAGGTGCTGGTGTTCATCCGCACCAGCCCGTTCAGAAAGCAAGACGCGCAGTACAGCCGCAGCGCCTGCCTGCCGCTGCCCGTGCCCACCAGCGACAGTGCGCACATCACGCAGGCGGTGATGGCTTTGTTGGACCACATTTACCAGCCGGGGTTCTTGTATGCCAAAGCGGGTGTGATGCTGATGGGTTTGCAACCGGCCACGCGCCAACAGATGACGCTGGATTTGTCGCGCCACGCAGGCGATGCCCAGCCCGCCAACCGAACGCGTTTGATGCAAGCCATTGACCAGATCAACCACCGCCACGGCCGGGGCAGCCTGAAGCTGGGCAGCGCGGGCACTGGGCAGGCGGCGCAAATTTGGCACATGAAGCAAGATTTCAAAACGCCCGCTTACACCACCGATTGGGCCCATTTGCTCTGCGTGCAAATGGACACTGTCGCGGCGCCCAAACAGTGGCCCTGAGCGCAGGGCGGTTATTCAAAATGCCCCCACATGGCCACTGCTAGACTCGTGGCCTTGAAAAATGTCAAAGTAGATCTACCGAGCGACGGGCCCATCGATGTTGTTTATCTGTGGGTGGACGGCAACGACTCGACCTGGCGGGCCAAGCGGCAAGCCGCCCTGCAGCAACTCCCCAGCGATTCCAGCGCCGCGATGGCCCGCTACAGCAACGTCGAGGGCCGCTTCCGTGACAACCACGAGTTGCGCTACAGCCTGCGGGCGCTGGAGAAGTTCTTTCCCGAGCACGGCCACGTCTACATCGTCACCGATGCGCAAGCACCCGACTGGCTGCGACCTTCGGACCGGCTGACCTTGGTGGATCACCGCGACCTGATGCCCGAGGCGTCTTTGCCCACTTTTGATTCAGGCCACATCGAGTCTTGGATTCACCACATTCCCGGCTTGTCAGAGCGCTATTTCTATTTCAACGACGATGTGTTTTTTGGGGCCCCGGTGCAGCTGAGTGACTGGTTCAGCGACGATGGATTTCATGTCACTTGGTCGGATGAGCCGTGGGTCACCGACGAAGCCATGCGCGTGGACGCCACCTCGCTCGAAAACGCCTGCCGCTTGTCGATCCAGTGGCTGACAGACAAAGCCCGCTCGGGCACACCCGCGCTGCGCGAGCAAGACCCGCTGTACCAAAGCACTTTCCGCACATTTGCGCATTCGCCTCGGCCCATGCTCAAGTCGATCTTGCTGGAATTGGAGGACACGGCGCCCGAGTTGTTTGCCGCCGTGCGCTCGACGGTGTTTCGCAGCTGGGACAAGCCCACCATCGTGTCGGACTTTGTGTTGCGCTGGGCCTTGGCACATGGTTTGGCCAGCGTTCGGTCTTACCGTCACCGCCATGTCTCGACGGGCGAAGACGACCAAAAAACGCAGTTGCAGTCCTTGCAGGCCGAATTCGGGGCGCTCGATTTCTTCTGCATCAACGACACCACCGACGATGCACACACCCAAGACCCGAGGCTGCAAAACGTGCTGAGCGTCTTGCAAAGCATCTTGCCCAAGCCGTCGGCGTTTGAAAACGACCCGCTCACGGATGCTTGTGCCGCTCGGCAAACGCATTGGGCAAAGGCGCCCACACGCGACCATGCGCTGAACGCAGGCCAAGTGCCTGTCTCGCAAAAAAGGGCGTGAAGCTTCGGGGCTGTCGCCCCCGCGTTTCGGGCAGACTCAATTCAAAGCGTCACGTTTCACGTACGTGGTGCGCACGGGGAAGTCGACCTGGCCACTGTCCAGGGCTGCTGCCCAGTCGGGCGCACTGGCCTGAAGGCCAAGCGCTTGTTGGGCGTCTTGCTTGCTGCCGTGCTTGGCTGAGCGACCGCGCACGCGCATGCGCCAAACTCTGAACGAACGTGCTTTGAGTTGGTCACGCATCAATGCGATGACCTGAGCTTCGTTCAAACCGAATTGCAAGGCAATGGCTTCAAAGGGCGTGTCGTCAGACCAGGCCATGCCGATGATGCCGGAGACCTCTTCTTGAGACAGAGGGGGGAAATCGGTTTTGCTTGTTGGCATGGTGACACTTTAATGGCGGGTTGAACGGCGCGTTGGCAACGACGCGTGCGTGTCGGCTTGTTCAAGGCAACACAGACGTAGTTTCTTGTCTGAGCATGCGCAATATTTCTTGTGCGGCTGGAGAAAGGCTTCGGTTGCGTCTTGTGACCACGCCAAGGGGCCGCTGAATATCCGGCCCCTTGAGGCGGCGCGTGGCCACGCCACCTTGCTGGACAAAGGCTGCTGCCAACTCAGGCAGTGCGGCCACCCCTAACCCAGCTTTGACCATGGCGTGGATCGTGGCGATGTGCTCTACCTCATAGCGCGGCTGAAAAGCCATGCCATGCGTCATGAAGGCGGTGTTCGCGTATTGCCGCACGCTGGCCGGCAGCGGCATGGAGATGTGGGTCAATTCGGCCACGGCCAACCAGCTCAGGGGACTTTGGGTTTTGGCCAGAGGGTGTCCCAAGGGCATGAGCAGCACAAAGCCATCGGCCGACAAGGGGGTGTAGTCCAGGTCTGCGTAATCGGGGTTGGCGGCCGTCAAGGCCAAGTCCACCGTACCGGACCGCACCAGGTCAAATGCAGGCCCTGACAAGGTGTCGTGCAGTTGCAAGGCAATGTGCGGGTATTGGGCTGCAAAGCGCGCCATGACGCGTGGCACGACAGTCGCAGCCAGTGATGGCAAGGCGGCGATGGACACTTTGCCCGACTGCACTTGCGTGATCTGCTGCACCCGCTGAACGGCCTCAAGCGTTTGGGCGCTGAGCAGTTTGGCTTGCTCGACAAACACCTGACCTGCCACGGTCAGGTGCACGCTGCGGGTGGTACGGTCAAACAAACGTGTAGCCAGAGCTTCTTCTAGCCGGGCAATCACGCCGGACACGGCAGATTGCGACAAATGTGCCTGGGTGGCGGTGCGGCGAAAACTGCCGTTTTCGGCCAGCAGCAGAAAAATGTCCAGGTCGCGGGGCGTCCAGTTGAGTTGTGCATTGATTGGCATAACGAATCAGTTTATAGAAAAAAACGGCTAGACGAACCAATGCAGTGTTCCTAGACTTCGAGAATTCTCTTGGATACCCGTTCAACGCATGATCTCTTCCCATCCTTCTCAGTCGCGCACCGTGGTGGTCGGTGGAGGCACCATGGGCATGGACGTGGCCATCGTGCTGGCCCGTGGTGGCAGTCAGGTCATCGTTGTGGAGCCCGATGCGGCCAAGCGCCAAGCCTTGACCGCCCATGTGCGTCTCAACCTGGAGCCCCTGGGGATGGCGCACCGCACGGATCGCGTGCAGGCCGTGTCCGACTTGGCCGACATCACCTGGCCAGGGGTGTCTTTGCTGATTGAATGCATTCCCGAAAGATTGCCCATCAAGCAAGCCCTTTTTTTGAAGCTGTCGCAACTGGCTGCGCCAGAGACGCTTTTGTGCAGCAACAGCTCCAGTTTTCCGATCAGTGCCATCGCAGAGGGTTTGCAGACCGCCGAGCGCATGCTGGGTTTGCACTTTTTCATGCCTGCGCACTTGGTGCCGCTGGTAGAAGTGGTGCTTGGCCCCGCGTCAAATGTGCAAGAAGCTGAGCAACTGTGCGATTTCATGCGTGGCTGCGGCAGTGTGCCGGTGTTGGTGCGCAAGGACAAGCCAGGCTTTTTGGCCAACAGGATGCAGCACGCCTTGGCGCGTGAGGCCTTCGCACTGATCGATGAAGGTGTGGCCTCGCCGGAAGATGTGGATGCGGCCGTTCGATTTGGTTTTGGTTTTCGTTTTCTCGCGGCAGGCCCGGTCATGCAGCGTGACCATGCGGGCTTAGAGGTGCACACCGCTGCAGCCGCCAGCATGTACCCCAGTTTGGCGGTGAATACGGAACCTGCCCGCGTGTTGCAAGAGCGTGTCGCCAGAGGTGATTTGGGGATGAAGACCGGGCAGGGCTTTTTCAACTGGACGCCCGAGACCCAAAAGGCTGAGCGCGAACGTTACGACCGCTTGTTACGCCAAGGGCTGAATTTGCTGGCGGCTGAGTTGCCGCCTCTTGACGCCCAAGATGGATGACCACGAAGAACCAATGAGCAAGGCATAGACATGGCTGTTTTTTCACACCCTATTTTGATCACTGTGGCGCCCAACGGCGCCTACAAGCAACGGCCCGATCACTCAGCCTTGCCCATCACGACGGCTGAATTGGGGGAAACCGCCAAGTTGTGCCTCGATGCTGGCGCTGCCATGATCCACATGCACATACGGGATGCACAAGGTCGCCACAGTCTTGACGTGCAGGGCTATCGCGACGCGCAGCAGGCGGTCAAGGCTGCGGTGGGCGATGAAATGATCGTCCAAGTCACCAGCGAAGCGGCCCGCGTTTACAAAGCGCCAGAACAAATCGCGATGGTGACTGCGCTCAAACCTGAAGCCGTTTCCGTCGGCCTGCGGGAGGTCGACCAAGCTGAAATCGGTGAAGCAGGACTCGCCCAATTTTTTGGCTGGCTGGCCAAAGAGCGCGTGATGACCCAGGTCATCGTGTACGACGTGGCCGATCTCCAGCGCTGGCAAGCCCTGCAGGCACAAGGTGTGATTCCCGATGCGCCTTGGTCGCTGTTGTTCGTGTTGGGCCGTTATTCGGTGGGCCAGACTTCAGAGGCCAAAGACCTGTTGCCGTTTGTCATGGCTCACACAGGCAAAGAGCCATGGTCCATGTGTGCCTTTGGTGCAGGTGAACATGCTTGCGCCACCACGGCCGCTGCCTTAGGCGGACATGTGCGCGTGGGCTTTGAAAATAACCTCTTGCTCAAAAACGGGCAGATCGCTCCGGACAACGCCGCCTTGGTGCGCCAAGTGGCCGACTCGGCCAGCGTGCTGGGACGCAGCATCTACACGGCCCATCAGGCACGTGAAGCCTTTTGGGCCGCCTAATCCTTTCCATTTCCTCAGGAGACACAACATGAGACGCATCACTTTCGTTGCAACATTGACCACCGCCTTGCTTGCAGCCACGGCTTTGCCCGCGCTGGCACAGGACAACTATCCCAGCAAAAGCATCCGTTTTGTCGTGCCCTACCCCCCAGGTGGCCCCACAGACTTGATGGCCCGGATGCTGCAAAGCGAATTGACCACGCGTTTGGGCGTCACGGTGATCGTGGACAACAAAGGCGGTGCGGGTGGCAATCTCGGAAGTGCCGAAGTGGCCAAGCAATCACCCGCCGATGGTTACACCTTGCTGTTGGCTGCCAGCGGCCCTATGGCGGTCAACCCCACACTCTTTCGCAGTATGCCGTTTGTGCCCATGACCGATCTGACCCCCGTGATCCAGATTTCGGCTTTCCCGCTGGTGCTGGAAGTGCACCCGAGCGTGCCGGTCAACAACGTCAAGGAGTTGATCGCTCTGGCACAAAAGCCAGACAGCAAACTCTCGTTTGCTTCTGCTGGAAACGGCACGCCTCAGCACTTGGCCGGTGAGATATTCAACACGCAGATGAACACCAACATCTCGCACATCCCTTACCGCGGCGCAGGCCCTGCGCTCAACGACTTGATCGGTGGGCAGGTTCAGGTGATGTTTGACATTCTGGGCAGCTCATTGCCCCATATTCAGGGCGGTAAGCTCAAACCGTTGGCCGTGACATCGGCCAAGCGCCACCCTTCGCTGCCGAATGTGCCGACCATGATCGAGGCCGGAGTTCCCGGTTACGAGCTGACCGGCTGGCACGGTATTGCCGTGCGTGCAGGGACACCTGCGGCCGTCGTGCAAAAACTCAACACCACCCTGAATGCGATCTTCAATGATTCAGAATTCAAGAAAAAGTGGGAAGCCATTGGCACCCCAGTGATCGGCGGTACTTCCGCTCAGTTTGGGGAGCTGATCCGAAAAGAAACGATCCGTTTGGGCCAAGTGGTCAAGAGCGCGGGCGTGACGGTGGATTGATGGCTGTGTGACGCACACCCGGTCGTGAAACCGGGTGCCGCCATCAAACACCCCCTTGTGGGTGTGTGGGGTCGATCCAGAGCACGGTTTCTGGTTTTTCTGCGGGCTCAATGTCCATGTTGACGGCAACGGCCTGGCCATCGCTTCGGCACAAGACGCACTCCAAGGTCTCGTCTGCGCTGGCATTGATTTCCTGGTGCGGCACGTACGGCGGCACATAAATGAAATCACCTGGGCCGGCTTCAGCTGTGAATTCCAGCGCATTGCCCCAGCGCATGCGGGCACGGCCCTTGACCACATAGATGACGCTCTCCAAGGGCCCGTGGTGGTGTGCGCCTGTTTTGGCGTTGGGGTGGATGTGCACGGTGCCTGCCCAAAGTTTCTGGGCGCCCACCCGCGCAAAATTGATGGCGGCCTTGCGGTCCATGCCGGGTGTCGAGGGCACATTGCCATCCAGCTGGTCCCCTGGCACCACGCGCACACCATCGTGTTTCCAGTCGGTCGGCGGGTGATCGTGGGCTGTGGGCCCGTTGTGGTCGTGGTCGTGGTGGTCGTTGTGGGTCTGCGGCATGGCGGGTGTCCTGACTGAAACAGAGATTTTCACTTTAGCATGGGGGCATGCCAGATATTGTTCAGCGCCTGCGCTGGGCTCAACTAAACTCTGACCACTGGCTTCGAAACGCAGAATTTCTTTTCGAGACACGGCGCTGGTTTTTTCTACTTCTGAATCCCCATGAAATTCAAAATGTCCGAAAAGTCGCTGTTTGCGACTTTGTTACGCGCCCCGTGGTGGGTGAGCTTTTTGGTGATGTTGGCTGTGGCCTTGGTGGCTGGGGCTTTGCTGCCTGAGGCCTACAAAACAGCGGGCATGCTGGGCGCCTTTCCCTTTTTTGTGATCGGTGTCATGGCGGCTTGGCGACAAAGAAACGCCATCTCCCCCAACCGTATCCAGGAGTTGCTTGAGCAGGCACGGGGCATGGGCTGGCGAGATTTTTCGGTGTTGGTGGAAGAAGCTCTGCGACAGCAGGGTTTTGTCGTTTCCCGTTTGAACGAGGGCCCTGCCGATTTCCAAATTGAAAAAAATGGCCGCGTCACCCTGGTCAGTGCCAAGCGCTGGAAAGCGGCCACGGTGGGCGCCGAGCATTTGCGTGAACTGCTGGCGGTGCGTGAAAGCCGCGATGCTTTTTCGTGCACCTGCATGAGTTTGGGCGTCTTCAGCCAAGCCGCCATTGATTTGGCCAACGACAGCCCCATGCAGTTGCTGGGGGCGGCCAACATCGCGCAACTCATGCACGATGGGGCCCGTGCCCTCCAAGCCTGAAAACGGGCACATTTTTCCAGCCATTTTTTCGGCGCTCCAAGGACCTCCATGACCCGACCTCTTCTGGCCGAATCGGCCATCCATCCGGCCATCCGCCAACGCATTGCCGAGCACCACTTGCCCGTGATCCAACAAGTGCAAAACGCCACCGTCCAGCATGCGGTGGTGGTGGTCGGCTTGTCCGGTAACCCGTTTGTAGGCAAAGCCCGCAAAGCGCTGGACGCTGCGGGCGTGGCGCACGCATACATCGAACTGGGCAGCTATTTCTCGCAATGGCGCTTGCGCAATGCCCTGAAGATGTGGACCGGCTGGCCCACCTTTCCCATGGTCTTTGTGCGCGGCACGCTGGTCGGTGGGGCCGATGACCTGCGCCGCCTGATCGCCAGCGGCGAACTCAGCACCTTGCTCAAAGCCTGAGCAACATGGCCGCACAGGCAAAACCCGAGTTGTGGCGGACCGAGACGGCCGATGCGGTGGCCGTGCTGAACATTCCCGGCGCATTGAAGCGGCCTCGCACATTTGACATCGATGTGAGCTTGCTGGTGCGCGTGCCCGAAGACCCTTCACAAGCTTGGCACGCACTGACACTGGAGATCGACGGCAAGCGGCAGTGGCACCGCCGCATCGCCAGCAGCTGCCCGGGCCAAACCGATGGGCTCGATTACCACTGTCGCCTGGTGCTCGAAGCCGGTCCGGCCCTGCGCATCCGTGCCGTGGCCGGCAGCCGGGGGGCGGTGGTGCAGCGCTTGCAGATCGAAGCGCGAGAAGACCTTTAGCCTCAGCCGATCACCGCCAACTCGCGCAGCGGGCGCTTGTGCAACAGGCGTTCAAAGCCCAGTTCTTCGACGGCAATGGTGGTGGACTTTCCCCGCAGCATCCACTCGGCCAACGCCAGACCCGCGCCCGCTGCATGCTGCATGCCGTGGCCCGAAAACCCGTTGATGAAATACAGGTTGCCCAGCCCCGGGTGCGGGCCGATCACGGCGTTGTGGTCGAAGGTGTTCATCTCGTAATAACCCGCCCAGGCACGCTCCACCCGCAAGGCGGCCAATGCCGGGATGCGGTGCGCCAGACAAGCCCATTGTTCGTCGTTCCATTCGGCCCAATCGGGCTCCAGCGGCAGGCCGGGCGTTGTGTGCAAAGGCTCTGCGCCGCTGATGAAAAACCGGCCTTCGGGCCGCAGCCACCAGCCGCTCGGATCGATCAGCAAGGGGCACTGCGGCAGCGGCTCGGGGCATGACAAGACAAACACCGTGCGCCGCGCCGCTTCAATGGGCAACGGCACCCCAGCCATGGCCGCCACTTCGCCGGCCCAAGGCCCCGCGGCATTGACCACTTGGCCGCAGGGCAGGCTGCCACCACTGGCCAGCCGCACCGCACTGATGTGCGTGTCGTTGTGGTCCAAACCCACCACCCGGTCGTGCAGTCGTTGCACGCCTTGCGCCATGGCTTTATTCAAGAAGGCCTGGTGCAGGGCCGGGCCGTCAAACCAACCCTCACCGCTCAAGCCCAGGCTGCCCAAGGCCACATCGTCCACGTTCAGCCAGGGGTAGCGCTGGCGCAGGGCTTCAGGGTCCAGCAAGGTGACGTCGGCGCCCGCATGTTTTTGGATCTGGTGCGCCGTGCGCAGTGCGGTCGTTTGTTCGGGTTGCGCCAGGTACAGATAGCCGGGCTCTTGCAAACCCAGCGCCACAGGGTGGTCGGGCAGACCCAGATGCTGCTCGGCCTCGCGCAAAAACGCGATGCCGTACTGGCTCAGGCGGATGTTGACGGGGCAGGTGAACTGCTGCCGGATGGAGCTGGCCGAGAGCGATGAGGAGGCTTTTTCGTAGCGCGTGTCGGATTCGACCAGCGTGACGCGCAGGCCCGGTTGCAAGCGGGTCAGCCAATAGGCCGTGGCCGCGCCCATCACGCCACTGCCCACGATCACCACATCGGCAGGGCTCATGGGCGAGCGCCTTGAGCCAAAGCCGCGCGGTACACGAGCCGAGCCGCGACGGTGTCTTCCACCGCCTGGCCCAGTGATTTGAAAATGATGGTGGTGCCTGCCGGTGGGGGCGCCACGCGGCCGCACAACACTTCGCCTATTTCGGCGGCGACCCTGGCACCCGAGAGCATCACGTCGCCCGATTCTTTTTCGGCCGCTTCACGCTGGTCGGCCACCACCCAATGCTGCATGGCCGCATCGTCCAGCTCGCGCCAAGTGGGGCGGGGCGCACCCACCGCCGCCACAAAAGCACCGGGCTTGAGCCACGCGCCGTGCAGCACCGGTTCGCTGGCGTTGGTCACGGTGCACACGATGTCGGCGCCGCGCACGGCCGCTTCGGCGCTCGCGCAGGCCACGCCGCCCATGTCTTGTGCGCACTGCTGCGCGTTGGCCGCGTTGGGGCTCCACACGCGGATTTCGGACACCTCACGCACGGCCCGCAGCATTTGCGCGTGGCTGCGGGCCAGCACGCCACTGCCCAACATGGCCACCACCTGCGGGGTGCGTGGCACCAGCGCGTCGGCCGCCACGGCAGAGGCCGCTGCCGTGCGCATGGCGGTGATGGTGTTGCCCTCCATGACCGCCTGCGTCTGGCCCGTGGCCGGGTCCATCAGCACGATGGTGCTCAGCAGCGTGGGCAAGCCCTTTTGTGCGTTGGCGGGCACCAAGGTGATGAGCTTGGTGCTCAGGGCGTCGCCCAGCTGGGCGGGCTTCAAAAACAGCAAGCCATCGGCCGATGCCTCGCCGATGGGCATGACCATGCGCAGCGGTTGCACCACCTCGCCCAGCGTCAGCGCCACCAAGGCTTCGCGCACGCCCTGCAGCAAGTCGGGCACGTTCAGCAGTTGCTGCACGCGGGCTTCGTCAAAGTAGTGAACCATGGGAGGTCTCCAGAAAGCCAGAGGCGGCCAAGCTTTATACCGTGGCAATCGGCGTGGCCGGTGAGCCAATGGCCCCGGGCAAGCGCAAGGGTGGGGCGGTGAGCAAAAAACGGCTCCGATCGTTTTGGCGCAGCCACTGGGCCAAAGGCGTGAGGTGCCAAATTTCTCCCAGGTGTACGCCCAGTTTGAACAGGCAATGCTCATGCAAGGGAAGGGCCGCGCAGCGGCCAGGGCGGGGAGTGGCGGGCAAGCCTTCCACCGCGTAGTTGTCGGCGATCAGCGCCACCAGGCCTGAGTCGGTGATCCACTGCAGCAGCCGCTCGTCGCGTCCCTCCAGCACGGCGCACGAGTTTTCAACCGCATGGGGGTCGGGTTGTTTGTTCATCTCCAGCAGCATCTGCGCAAAGCCCGTGTGCAGGCACACCATGTCCCCGGGTTCCACCACCACCTGGTCTTTCTTCAGGATGTCCATCAGCAGGTCGTAGCCCACCCGCACCCGCTCGCGGCCCAGGTGGGCATGCAAGTCGATCATGACCGCGCGGCCCTGCACGCAGCGCTCGGACATTTTCTCGATGCCCAAGGCCTTGGCCGATGAGGTCGATTCGCGCGCGATCTCCGGAAAGCCAAAAATGCCAGCCCCCGAGCCACTGCTGGGCCCCACCACATCGGTGCCTGCGCGAAAGCCGTTGTAGTACACCGGCTCGGGCACGCCGTCGCCGTTGGCGTCAAACATCGAGCCCACATGCGCCAGGCTGTCCCACTGGGTGCTGTACTGCAAATGCAGGATCACCAGGTCGTCACACACCACATCGGTGCAGGCCGGTTCGTCGCACCACAGTTGGTAGTTCATATTGGCTTTGCCCTCGCGCAGGGTGGGGCGCAGCACAGGCGGTTGGCGCCGGGGGTTGAGCACGTTGCCGCCCGGGAAATCCAGCGGCAGGCTCAGGTTGAAGGTTTGCCCCGTGCGCACTTCTTGCATGCCCTGCAGCACTTTGTCGGGCGTCAACAGGTTCATGCGACCGAACTGGTCGTCAGGCCCAAAGTCGCCCCAGTTCGAGCCCGGGGGGCGGTGTTTCCAACGGGGAGAGGTAGACATGCCAGACTCCTGTGATGACGGACCCAGCCCAAGATGGGTGCTGTGCGAGCCTCGCATCTTGTGCGCAGGGCGGCTGGCTTTGTGTCACCGATCTGACTGCGGGCGGCGTGGCCCCGACCTGGCTTGGCTTGGCTTGGCTTGGCTTGGCTTGGCTTGATCCGGGGCGTTCAGTGCTCGCTGGGGCTCAACGGGCCCTGACCTTGAAACTCGCGCCACAACAAATACAAGCCGCTGCCCACCACCACCAAGGCCCCCAGCACCACAGCCAGATCGGGCACTTGGCCAAAGACCAGCCAGCCGAAGACGGTCATGTACAGGATCTGCTGGTACAAAAACGGCCCCAGCACAGCCGCCGAGGCATAACGGTGTGCCACGGCCACAAAGTAGTGGCCAATGCCTCCACACAAACCGGCCAGCGCCATCACCAACCACTCCAGCCAGGTGGCCGGTGGTTGCCACTGCCACAGCGCCACAGGCGTCAGCACCAAGGTGGCCACCAGCGCCGAGGTCAGCTGTGTCGTGGCCGGGTTTTCGCTGCTGGCCAGGTAGCGCGTCATCATGTTGAAGAGCGCGTACAAAATGGCATTGAGCGCTGACAACAGGATCGCCGGGTGAAAGCCCTGGCTGCCCGGCCGGATGATGACCAGCACGCCCGCAAAGCCCACCGCAATGGCCCCCCATCGCTTGACGTCCAGCCGCTCGCCCAGCCACCAGGCCGACAAGAGGGCAATCAAAATCGGGACGGAAAACTGCATGGCCCCGGTTTCGGCCAGCTGCAAATACTGCAAGGCCCAGAAGTTCAAGGCGGTCATGGACGCCAGCATCAAGCCGCGCAGCAGCTGCAATCGCGGGTGCCGCCAGCGCAGCAAATCGCCTTTGACCGATGGGGCAAACACCGCAATGGAAAACAGCGAATGGGTGAGAAAGCGCATCCACACCACCTGCATCACGGGCAGCGAGAGCACCAGCCACTTGGCCGAGGCATCGAGCACCGCAAACATCAAAGTGGTCACGGTCACCAGCGCGATGCCGATGCGGCGGTGCCGGGCGCTGTCACTGAAAAGTTGGCTCATCGTGCGGGGCTCAGCGCTTGGGCGCCGCCTCCAGGCCGCCTGTGTAGAAGCGGTTGAAGGTGGGGGAGATGACCAATTCGTTGATGCAGGTGCGAGCCGGCATCTGCGCGATAAACAAGATGGCCTGGCCCATGTCTTCGGCCTGCACCATGCGTTCGCGCTGCTCGGCAGACGGCGGCACGGGCCGCTTGTCCAAAATGGGCGTGGCCACTTCGCCCGGCAAGAGTGAAGTGGCGCGGATGCCGTTCGTGCACTCCTCCATGTTGATGGATTCGGTCAGGGCCAGCACGGCGCGTTTGGTGGCGTTGTAGGCCGGGCCCGTCAGCTTGGACGCGTACAGCCCCGCCCACGAGGACACGTTGATGATCAAGCCGCCTTGTTGCTGGCGCATGGCGGGCAGGACCGCATGCACGCAATAAAACAGGCCAGACAGGTTGATGGCCACCACATCGTCCCAAGCCTCGGGCGTGACCACGTCGAAGTTGCGTTGCGTGGCATTGGTGCCCGCACTGGTCACCAAGATGTCGATGCGCCCATGTTGGTCCAGAATATGTTGCGCGGCCGCCTTGACAGCATGCTTGTCGGCCACGTCCAGCAGCAGGGCCTCGGCGCTGCCCACGGCCTGCAGCGCCGCCAAAGCGCTGTCATTGGTGGCGGCGTTGCGGCCCGAAATCACCACATGGGCCCCAGCTTGGGCCAGCGCCATCGCGCCGGCCAGCCCGATGCCGCTGCCCCCGCCGGTGATCCATGCCACTTGTCCTGTGAGTGCTGCGTTCATGTCTGTGTCCTGTTGTGGGGGTTGGGATTTTTGGCCGACAGCTCATTTGGGCAGGTCGCGGGCACCGCTTTCGGGGCGGTACATCTTGAACAACTGCTCAGGGCCGATGGTGAAGTAATCAGCGGGGCCGCCGCCCCGCAAAATGTGGCCGGCATGGGCGGTGTCGTAAATGCCTTCAGGCACCAGCCGCTTGTCGATGTGCACGCCCACCACTTGGCCAAAAACCATCCAAGTTTGGAGCTTTTGGCCTTCCAGGTTTTCCATTTGCAGGATTTGTGTACAGCGGCACTCAAAGCTCACGGGGCTTTGCGCCACACGCGGCACGCCCACGATGCGCGAAGGCTCAGGCGTCAAGCCCGCCAGCGCAAATTCGTCCACCTCAGGGGGCACCGCCTCGCAGGTCTGGTTCATCACTTCGGCCAGCTCCCGCGTGACCAGGTTCCAGACAAATTCGCCGGTGGCCTCGATGTTGTTGAGCGAGTCTTTGCGTCCGATGCTCGAAAACCCGATCAGAGGCGGCACGTAGTTGAAGGCGCTGAAAAAACTGTAGGGTGCGAGATTCAAGACGCCGTCCGCGCTGCGGCTGGACACCCAGCCAATGGGACGAGGACCCACAATCGAATTGAACGGGTCGTGCTTGAGGCCGTGGCCCAGATGGGGTTCGTAAAAGTGCATAAGGCTCCACTCGTAAAAAAACCCCTCAAGAGGGGTTTGGCCTAAAGGTCAGGAAGTTTACTTCTTGACGCAAGCGGGGTTCTTTTCATTTTCTTTCTTGGAGCAGTCGACTTTTTTGTCGTCCATTTTGCCGCCGCCGTGCGAACCTGCGAAGGCGGGCAGGGACACCAACATGAAAGCGGAAACGAGAGCGGTCATCACGAATTTCATAAAAACACCTTGGAGGAGAGAGGTTGATAAAAGGGTCAAAAAAAGTGCGCCGATGTGAGCCAACGCACAGATGCATACTATCAAGCATCAAAGGCACATGAAAACCATGGACAAAACCCATCGCCACCGCTGTGATGTTTCCACGCCGCTTTCAGGCGCGATCCTGGCCACGTTTTGGGGCTTGCTGGTGGCCGTGTCACCTGTTTCAGCGCAAGAGCGTTTGAAGCCCGCAGCGTCTGCGGTGGTCTTGTCCACATCGGTGCACGCCGCCAGTGGCCGGCCCAGTGTTTTTCGGTCTTTGGACAAAGCCTGGCGCGCCCAGCCTCAACATATGCCCTCCGCACTGGCTTATGCCCGGGCGGTCTTCACGCTGGGCCTGAGCGAGGGTGATTTGCGTTGGTACGGCTCGGCCAAGGCGGCTTTGACGCCTTGGTGGACGGCTGACGATTTGCCGGCGGAGGCTTATTTTTTGCGGGGCTTGGTCAAGCAAGGCTTTCACGATTTCCAGGCGGGTTTGCAAGACATCAACCGAGCCATCGCGCTGGAGCCTGCACGGGCCGAATTTTGGTCTTGGCGGTTTGCCTTGCACCTGCTCTTGGCCGACATGGCGGCGGCCCAACAAGACATTGACGAAATGGTCCGCTTGTTGGGCCCAGAAGAAGCCCAGGTCTACCGCGCTGTGTGGCTTTACCGCACAGGCCAGCCATGGCCCGCGGTGGACATGCTGAGCGTGGCCATTCGCTCGGCCAACTACCAAGACGCCGGCTCGCAAGACTGGCTGGGCTTCCATTGGGGCGAGGCGTTGCGCGTGGCCGGGCAGCCTGCCCGCGCTCTGGCCGTTTGGGGGCAGCGCCTGCAAGCCAGCCCGCAGTCGCACCTGATCCGCTTGTCGCTCGCCGAGTTGCTCAACCAGCAAGGCCAGTACCGCCAAGCCCAAACCATCGCCATGGCCGCCAGTGGCAAGGGCGCCCCCAGCAGCACCGCCCCAATGAGTGATGCGCTCTTGATGCAGGCGGTGTTGGCCAGTCGCGGCCTGAAGGACCCAGACGAAGCCCGCTTGGCCAGCCAGTTGGAAGCGCGGCTCCAGTCGCAAGCCTTGCGGCAAGAGGCCTTGATCGAGCGGCCCCAACTGATTTACCAAATTGCCTATGGACGCGACCTGAAAGCGGGTCTGGCTTTGTCCATCGACAACTGGCAGCTGCAAAAAGAACCGCCCGATGCGGTCTTGTTTGTCCAGGCCGCGCTGGCCTTGGGCCAAGCCCGGGCCGCCGAGCCCGTGCTCAAGTGGGCAGAGAAAACCGGCTACACCGATCCGCAATTGACGCCTTTGCTGGCCAAGCTCAAGGCGCACCCCAGCTGGACAGGGGGGCGACCCTGATGACTTCTGTTCAAAAGCCTTTGGCGCAGCGCTGGTGGGTGGCTGCGGTTTCGACCTGGCTATGGGTTTGGCTCAACCTGTTCAGTGCGCCTGTGGCCCATGCGCACGCCAGCAGCAACAGCTACCTCACGCTCAGCACCTCTGGCCCCGCGTTGACGCTGCGGGCCGATGTCCACATGCGAGACCTGGACCTGATTTTTGACCTCGATGCCAACCGCGATGGCCAAGTCACTTGGGGCGAGACACAGGCGCGAAGCCCCGAGTTGAACGATTGGCTGGCGCAAGGCATCTCGCTCACCGCAGCGGTCCAAAAATGTGCCTTGGGGCCCGCAGACCTGCAAGCCAGCGAGCACGCCGATGGCACCTACCTGAGTGCTCAGTGGGCCGTGAACTGCCCGGGGCTGTCTGCGGCGGCAGACGCCAAAGATGCCCGATTGGCGCTGCGCTATGACTTGATTTTTGCGCAAGACAGTTTGCACCGCGGCTTGCTGAAAGTCGATTTTGGCGATGACACCTTCAGCGCCTTGCTCAGCCCGGAAAGGCCCGAGGCCCAGATCAGCCGCGCCGACAACAGCCCACTGAAGGTGTTCGGTCGCTACGTCCTTGAGGGCGTTTGGCACATCTGGATTGGCATGGACCACATCGTTTTCTTGCTGAGCTTGTTGGTGCTGGCCCCCTTGCTACCTTCTCGCCAAAGGGTGGTGCATTGGCCAGCGGCCCCGCGGGCCCGGCCTGTGGTGCTGGACGTGCTGGCGGTCGTCACGGCTTTCACGGTGGCGCACTCCATCACACTGGGCTTGACCATCACAGATTGGCTCACGCCACCTGCGGATTTTGTAGAGCCGGCCATTGCCATTTCGGTGGTGCTGGCCGCGCTGAACAATTTGCTGGGTTTCAGTGCGCTCAAGCGCTGGCGCCTGGCCTTTGTCTTCGGTTTGGTGCACGGCTTTGGCTTTGCCAGCGTGCTGCTGGATTTGGGTCTGCCCGCCAGCGCTTTGCTGGCCGCCTTGGGCGGCTTCAACCTGGGCGTGGAGCTGGGGCAACTGGCCATCGTGGGGGCGTTTTTGCCTGTGGCTTGGTGGCTGCGCCACACCCGCTTTTACCGCTGGGTGGTGGTGGCGGGTGGCTCTTCGGCCATCGTGGTGCTGGGCGTTTTTTGGACGCTTGAACGCCTGGGATGGTTGGCCTAAGCCGGGTCGTGCCAGTTGATGCACTGCAGGCCCGGGACCCGAGAAAACTCGCGCACGTTGCGCGTGATGAGCGCGGCTTGATGGCGCATGGCGGTGGCCGCTATCAAGGTGTCGTGTGGACCGATGGGCGTGCCTGCTGCTTCCAAAGCGATGCGAATCTTGGCGGCCTGCACAGCACATTCACCATCAAAGGGCAGCATTTGCAAAGGGCGAAGAAATTGGGCCAAGGCGACCAAGCGAGGCTCGGCTGCTTCTTTGGGTAAGCGCATCAGTCCGTAGCGCAACTCGTACGCCACAATGGCCGGAACGCCGAGCGTGCCCGGCCTCACGGCTTGCATGCGAGGCACCACCTGTGGGTCACCTCTGAAGTAATAGCTGATGGTGTTGCTGTCGAGGATCAACATGGCCTGGCATCAAAAAATCTGGCGCGGCACATCGGCGGGCAGGCTTTGGGGCGCGTCTTCTTGCAGAGGGAAGTCTGCAAAATGCCCCGCCAGCGCCAGGCAGTCCTGCGGCCAATCGTGCGCCGCATAAGTGCGGATGATGTCCGCCACCCATCGGCTTTTGGAAACCCCATTCGCTTTGGCGGCTTCATCGACCAAGGCTTGGGTGGCATCGTCCAAATACAGCGTGATTTGTGACATGGTTCAGCTCCAGCGTGGAAAGTATATGTGGAAGTATATGTGTTTTGTGTCTGGGTGCCAAATTCAGACGGGACAAGCCAGGCCCAACATGCCGGTCCTGCACAGCCGGGCGCCACCAGCTCACAGGAAGACATGACAGCAAAAAATTTGGATGGCCACTCGGCAGCGGGTGTGGTCACAGCCGTTTGGCACAAACCACTTCCTGCGCCTGCTGCGGGCTTTGCCGTCGGGCCAGCGGACTTTGCTGCAACCATTGGTGCAGGTCATGCAGGACTTCGCGGGTTTGCAGCTGGCGCGTCAACAGGTGCCAGCCTTCGGGGTAAACCACAAAGTCCAGCGCTGTGCCGGGGGCGCCTGCCGCGTTCAGTTGGGTGAGCCAGTCGCAGACCGGCAGGGGAGGAATGATGCGGTCGCGCAGACCATAAAGCACCAGGCTGCGCTGTGGTGGCAGGGTGTTCAGGTTTTGAGCGCGCCCCATGAGTGCGGTCACCCCGGCCAAGCTGCTGACGCGGGTGGCTTTGATGAAGAGCGGGTCGCGCCCAAGCTCGCGAGAGACTTCGATGTCGTTGGTGGGGGTGATGCCCAGCGACTGCACGCCCCGGCCTGTGAAGGTCATGTCGGGCGCCACGGCATTCATGAATTGAAGGCTGAGCCGTTGGTACCAGGGCATGCTTTGAGCCCCCCAGACGGCGGGCGCTTTGAGCACAAGGTGGTCCGCAGCCAAGCCAGGCGACTCACCTGCCGCGACCCACACCAAGGCGCCGCCCATGCTTTCGCCGATCACCGTGAGTGGTAAGCCCGGGTGCCGTTGGCGCAGTTGCTTCGCAATGTGGCGCAAATCGGCCAAAAGCGCCTGTGAGCCTGGCCAGATGCCGGGTTCAGGGTTGGCCCCAAAGCCACGTTGGTCATAGGCGTAAACCGTGGCACCGAGTTCGCCCGCCAGGTGCTGCGCCAATGGCTCGAAAGCCTTGCTGTAGTCGTTGAAGCCGTGCACGCCCAGCACAATGTGCCCAGGGGCAGGCGTGGCCCAGACCCGAGCGGCCAGGCTGTCGCCCCCGGGCAGATCAAAGCGCATGGGCGTGGCCGCCAGCCCTTGGGCTGGGGTGATTTTGTGGGGTGCCAGGGGTGTGTTCTGCGGTGTCGCAGGCGCGCTGCAGGCGGCCAAAAAAAGCCAAGCGAGGGTCGCAAGCAGCCGCTGGGCACCAAAGTGGTCAAGCTTGAAAGGGCGCATCTGGGGGCCTTGTAGGCACGGGGTCCAAAGTGACAGGGATCACACCAGGACCCATTGGCTGAGCCCACGGGGTCCATGCTACCTTGGGACGGCACCGATGCCCCGGCTGGGGCTTGTCCATCGCGCACAAAAGGGTGACTTTGGGGAAAGCCATCCCCCATGACCTTGCCCCCAAACCCCGTGCCCAAAGCTGTGGATAAGTCCTTGAACAAGCCGGCCAAGGCGCATGCCTGTTGGGCTGGCGGTGAGTGCCTAAAAAAGCAGCAGTTGCAGGGTTCGCTTCAGGCTCGACCCATGCGCCTGCAAGCGCTTGATTTGCGGCTATTCTTGTTGCTTTACGCGCGATTTCCAAGCTTGGTTTCCTGTCAGCTGCCTTGACCATTCCCGCATGACCTCCTCCTTGATCGCTCCCGGCTTCATTGCCCTGCACAGCCACCGCTCCGAGGTGCTGGCCGATACCCTCACGGGCTGGCTGCGCACGCACCCTTTGCTGCCGCTCGAGAGCGAAGTGGTGCTGGTGCAGAGCAACGGCATGGCCGAGTGGATCAAGATCGAGCTGGCGCGTCAGGGGGGGGTGTGCGCCGCCACGCGGGTGGAGCTGCCCTCGCGCTTTTTGTGGCGCACTTACCGGCAGGTGCTGGGCGCGCACAACGTGCCGCCCGACTCGCCGCTTGACAAACTGCCCATGACCTGGCGGCTGATGGCCTTGCTGCCGGGGTGTTTGGCAGACCCGGTGTTCCAACCCGTGGCGGGATTCTTGAGAGGCGACGAGCCCGACCGCCTGCTGCAACTGGCCAGCCGACTGGCCGATCTGTTTGACCAATACCAGATTTACCGCCCCGACTGGCTGCAAGACTGGGCCGCTGGGCGCCATGTGCTGCGCAAAGCCGCGGGCCAAGATGCGTTGGGTGAAGACCAACTTTGGCAGGCCGAGCTGTGGCGGCGCGTGCTCGCCACGCTCGACGAGACCCAGCGCCAGGCCACCCGTCCCGCCCTGCATGCGCGGGCACTGGCGCACCTGCAGTCGGGCCAGCCCCTGGCCAGCGCTGTGGCGCGGCGCGTGTCGGTGTTCGGCATGAGCCACATGCCGGGGCAGCTGCTCGAGATGCTGGCGGCGCTGGCCGCGCACAGCCAGGTGCTGCTGGCCGTGCCCAACCCGTGCCAGTACCACTGGGGCGACATCATCGATGGGCGCGAGTGGCTGCAGGCCGAGCGGCGACGTCACGGCTACCGTGGCGAGGCGCTGGCAGGCTTGCCGCTGGCGCAGATGCACCTGCACGCGCCCACGCTCTTGGCGGCATGGGGGCGGCAGGGGCGCGACTTTATCCGCCAGCTCGACGCCTTTGACGACCTGCAAGCCGCCCAACACATCACGCAGTGGCCACGCCTGGACTTTTTTGACGATGTGCCCGGCGAAGACGGCACGCGTTTGCTCGCGCAGCTGCAGCGGCGCATCCGCGACTTGGAGCCGTCGAGCGGTGGCGCCCCAGTCCAGCCTTTGCGCCAGGGCGACGCTTCGGTCACCTTCGGCGTGGCGCACAGCCCGGTGCGCGAACTCGAAGTGCTGCACGACCAGCTGCTGCAGTGGTTCCACACCCCACTGGGTGATCAGCCTTTGTCCCCGCGTGACGTGGTGGTCATGGTGCCCGACATCGAGCGCATGGCTGCGGCCATCCGCGCTGTGTTTGGCCAATACAAGCGCAGCGATGCGCGTTTCATTCCTTATGACATTGCCGACCTGGGTGCGCAGGCCATCAGTCCACTGATCCAAGCGGTCGAATGGTTGCTGGCCCTGCCGCAGCAGCGCAGCCGCATGAGCGAGCTGGTCGAGCTGCTCGAAGTGCCTGCGCTCGCGGCCCGCTTTGGTCTGAAAGACGAACACCTGCCCACGCTCACGCGCTGGATGGCGGGCTCGGGCATCCGCTGGGGCCTGACGGCCGAGCACCGCGCGGGCCTGGGGCTGGGCGTGTGCGGCGACGACAACTCGGCGCTGTTTGGCGTGCAGCGCATGCTCATGGGCTATGCCTGCGGGGCCGACCCTGTTGACTCAGAGGGCGCCGCATCGGGCGTGTCGCCTTATGCCGAAGTCGGCAGGCTGGACGCCGAACTGGCGGGGTCGCTGGCGCACCTGCTGCAGGCCCTGATCGACTGGTGGCAAATCGGCTCCCAAAGCGCCACGCCCGCACAGTGGGCCGAGCGCAGCCGCGCCATGCTGACGGCGCTGTTCAAGCCGCGCGACGACAACGACCGCCAGGCCCTGGCAGCGCTCGACCAAGCACTGAACGACTGGGTGCGGGCTTGCGACGAAGCGGGTTTCGTGGATGAAGTGCCGCTGGCCGTGGCCCGATCGGCTTGGCTCGAAGCGTTGAATGCTCCCCGGCTGGAGCAGCGTTTTCGCGCTGGCGGCGTGACGTTTTGCACGCTGATGCCGATGCGGGCGATCCCGTTCAAGGCGGTGTGTCTGCTGGGCATGAACGACGGCGACTACCCGCGCCGCAGTCCGCGTGCCGACTTTGACCTGATGGGCCTGCCGGGCATGGCACGCCCCGGCGACCGCTCGCGCCGCGACGACGACCGGCAGCTCATGCTCGAAGCGCTGCTGTCGGCACGGCAGGTGTTGTATGTGAGCTGGAGCGGCCGCAGTGTGCGCGACAACAGCGAGCAACCGCCCTCGGTGCTGGTGTCGCAGTTGCGCGACGAGATTGACCTGCTCTGGGGCCAAGACACGGCCCAAGGCCTGACCACCGTGCACCCGCTGCAACCGTTCAGCCGTGCTTACTTTGAAGAGGGCAGTGGTTTGCAGACCTATGCCAAAGAGTGGCGGGCGGCGCAGATGGACAGGCTTGCTCAGACAGATCATTTGTGGGAGGCCGCCCCCGCGGCCGAATGTCTCGCAGCATCAGATCCAACAGACATTCGCGAGCAGGGGCTCGCTCCCACAGAAGATGGCGCTGCGTTTTGGGGTGGGAGGCCGCCCCCGCGGCCGAATGCAGGCGGACCCGATGCGGACATTCGTGCGCAGAGGCGCGCTCCCACGGGAGATGGCGCTGCGTTTTGGGGTGGGAGGCCGCCCCTGCGGCCGAATGCAGGCGGACCCGATGCGGACATTCGCGCGCAGGGACTCGCTCCCACAGGGAATTCCGGTTTGTTGCCAGTATGGGAGTCCGCCAACGGCGTACCCGTCATCACCTTGCTGCAACTGGCCCGCCTCCTGCGCAAACCTGTGGCTGCGTTTTTCCGCGAGCGGCTGCAGGTGCATTTGGAGGACGAGCGCAGCGCGCTGCATGACGAAGAACTGTTTGGTTTAGGGGGGCTGGACTTGTACCAGCTGCTCGACCACGAACTGCAGCACGTGCCTGCGGATTTGAGCGCAGATGAACTGCCCAGCCATGCAGCGCGTGTGGTGCAGCAGCTGCGTCAGGCCGGCGCTTTGCCGCTGGCCGGTGTGGGCACGCTCGAAGCCCAAAAGCTCACCCACATGTTGCAGACCCAGCTGGCCGCTGCGCTGCGCGAGCGCGCGGCCTACCCCGAAGCGGGCGAGCGCGTGCTGATCGACCAAGCCTATCCGCCGATGCACCCTCAAGTGGGTTTGCAGGACGCGCTGGGCGGCGTGCTGGCGGGCGAAGGTGGGCAACTCCTTTTGAGTCTGCGCGCCAACGACGTGGCAGACCTCCAACCCAAAAAACCTTTGGCCAGACCTGAAAAACTCATCGACATCTGGCTGCAGTCGCTGGCCGCTGCCGCCATGGGGCATTCACTGCACTGCGTGGTGGTGGGCCGCAACGCCGTTGTGCGTGTGCCCCCGCAAGACCCCGATGCGGCGCGTGCCCAGTTGCAGACCCTGCTGGCCACCTGGGCCGAGGGCATGCGTTGGCCGCTGCCCCTGCCGCCCGGCGTCGCCTTGCAGTGGCTCAAAGACCCCCACAACCTCAATGCCTTGGCCGATGCCTACGAAGGCAGCGACTTCAAGAGCGCAGAAAAAGACAAAGACCCGGCCCTGGCCCGCACCTATCCCACGGTGCAAGACTTGCTGGCCACGGGCGCACTCGAGCGTTTGGCGCAGGCGGTGTATGCGCCCCTCAAGGACTGGGCGGCGCAGGCGCATGTCGAGCTCTTGCCCGGTGCGCCAGCAGACGATGAAGGGGACGAGGCATGAGTACGGCGCACGCGCTCAACCCCCACAGCTTTCCGCTGCGCGGCAGCCACCTGATCGAGGCGAGCGCCGGGACGGGCAAGACCTGGACGATTGCCGCGCTGTACGTGCGCCTGGTGCTGGGCCATGGCGATGCGGGCAGCGCACCCATGCGGCCCATGCTGCCGCAAGACGTGCTGGTCATGACCTTCACCCGCGCCGCCACCCGTGAGCTGTCAGACCGCATCCGCGCCCGCCTGACCGAGGCGGCGCAGGTGTTCCGAGGCATCGCCAAAACGGACGACGACTTTCTGAACCAACTCCAGAGCGAATACGGCGAAGGCGAGCCGCGCGAACAAGCGGCCTATCGGCTGGCACTGGCCGCGCAGGCCATGGACGACGCGGCCGTTTACACCATCGACGCCTGGTGCCAGCGCATGCTGCGCGAACACGCTTTTGACAGCGGCAGCCTGTTTGAAGAGCAGCTGGTCGGCGACGAAGCCGCGCTGCGCCTCCTAGCCGTGCAGGACTATTGGCGTCTGCAGCTCTACCCCATGGCCACAGCGCTGGTGGCGCAGGTGCAGCGCGTCTGGCGCGACGTGCCCGCGCTCGACAAGGACATGCGGGCCCTGATGGCGGTGCCGCTGCCCGACCCCGCACCCGGCACGCTGGCGCAGGCCTTCGGTGCGGCGCTGGCCGAGCGCGATGCGCAGCTGCCAGCGCTCAAGCAAGGCTGGGTTGAAAAGGCCGACCACTTGCTGGGCTGGATCGAGGGGCAGCTGGCCCCGAAAAAACACGGCTGGAATGGCACTCTTTTGCAGCTTGGCCGATCTCAGAAATGGCTGGAATCACTGAAGACATGGGCGCAAAGTGATGGTGATTTCAAAGCGCTGAAAGATGCGATGGGCAAAGGCTGGGACCGTTTCACGCCAGAAGGTCTTCTGGCGTGCCGGAAAAATGGCGATGAGGTGGCGTGGCCTCCAGAAAGCCCGGCCTATGCGCAACTTCTGGAAGGACTTCAGGCCTTGCCCGAACCCGCACAAGCCGCCCGCCTGCACGCCCGCACGCATGTGCTGCAGCGCCTGGCCGAGCTGAAGAAACGCAGTGGTCTGTTCGGCTTTGCCGACATGCTGCAGCGCCTCGATGTGGCGCTGGCCGATCCGGACTCGGGCGAGCGACTGGCGCAGCGCCTGCGCGAGCAGTTCCCGGTGGCCATGATCGACGAGTTCCAGGACACCTCGCCGCTGCAGTTCCGCATTTTTGACCGCATCTACCGCACAGCCGAGAACCGGCAAGACGCCGCCTTGTTGTTGATCGGTGACCCCAAGCAATCGATCTACGGTTTTCGCGGTGCCGACATCCACAGCTACATGGCCGCGCGCCGCGCCACCGCAGGCCGTCACCATGTGCTGGGCACCAATTACCGATCCACCCAAGCGGTGGTGGATGTGGTCAACCGCTGGTTCCAAATCTCTGACGATGCTTTTGCTTACCGTCAGGGCGTCGACGACCCGCTGCCTTTCCAGCCCGTCAAGGCCAAGGGCCGCAGCGAAGTGTTCACGACGCGTGGGGGTGCGGTCAAAGCCATGACCTTGGTGCACGACGTCACACTGCGCAGCCAGCGCGATGCGCAGACCCATTTGTCGGCCCTGTGTGCCGAGCAGATCGTGGCCTGGCTGGGTGACCCGCAGGCCCGCTTTGTGGATCCGAAAAAGGGCGATCAGCCGCTGCAGCCCAAAGACATTGCCGTGCTGGTGCGCACAGGCAAAGAGGCCGCTGCTGTGCGCGACGCCTTGCGCGTGCGGGGTGTGGCTTCGGTGTACCTGTCGGACCGCGACTCGGTGTTTGCCAGCGACGAAGCGCAGGACCTTTGCCTGTGGCTGCGCGGCGTGGCCGAGCCGCAAGACATGCGCCGCGTGCGCGCCGCTTTGGGCACGCGCACGGTGGGCCTGTCGCTGGCCGAGTTGCACGAACTGGCCACACACGATGAAGTGCTGGACCTGCGTTCCGAGCAAATGCGCGAGCTGCGCGGGGTTTGGCAAGGGCAGGGCGTTTTGGCCATGCTGCGCCAGTCGCTGCATGTGTTGCACCTGGCCGGACGCTGGCGCGGCCAGAGCGACGGCGAGCGCCGCCTGACCAATGTGCTGCACCTGGCCGAGCTGCTGCAAACCGCCAGCAGCCAGCAGGGTGGCGAGCAGGCCCTGATCCGCTGGCTGGCCCAGCAGATCGAGGAGGTCAAGGCGGGCGGTGCAGGCGACAGCGAAGACCAGACTGTGCGGCTGGAGAGCGACGAAGACCTGGTCAAGGTCATCACCATCCATGCCAGCAAAGGCTTGGAGTACCCGGTGGTGTGCCTGCCCTTTGCGCACAGCCACCGCATGATGGAAGCCCACAAAACCCCGGTGTTGCAGCGCGATGACGGCGCGGGCGAGCGGCCTTGGACTTTGGACTTTGACAAGAACGACACAGCGGCGGCCGACCGCGACCGACTGCGTGAAGACCTGCGCCTGTGGTACGTGGGGCTCACGCGGGCGCGGCATGCGCTGTGGGTGGGTTGGAGCCCGGTCACGCGGGGCTCGGGCAAAAGCTGCGTGAACCACGACAGCGCGGCTGGCCATTTGCTGGGTCAGGGCCAGGCATTCGAGGCCGCCGACTGGTTGCCTCAACTGGCAGCCCTTGAAACCGATGCGGATGCGCAGCGCTTGTCGGTGCAACGGGTGAGCGCGAGCGAAGCGGTGCCGATCACGGTCTGGCAGCGCGCCCCCCGCACCACCGGACTGCGCGATGCGCTGAGCTGCACCGCCCGCATTGACAAGTCGTGGACCATTGCGAGTTTCTCGCGCCTGACGCGTGACCTGTCTTCGCAAGCCCTCGCGCCCATGAGCATGCACCTGGCCGCGCCGCGCCCGGCCGATGACGAACCGCCCGAAGACGCACAGACGCTGCCCACGCCTGCAGCCCCTGCGGGCTCGGTGGCCCCTTGGCACGGCTTTGCCAAAGGCCCGAGCGCAGGCAACTTTTTGCACGACCAGCTCGAATGGTTGGCGGCCGATGGTTTTGTGCTCGACGCATCCAAGGCCGAGCGCCTGAAAAAACGCTGCGACAACGCAGGCTACAAAACCCAGGCCGACGACGTGGTGCAATGGCTCACCCGAGTGGTGGCGCAACCCTTGCGCGGGCCAGCTCGCCCGCTCAATGCGCTGGGCGCCTTGCTGCCCGAGATGGAGTTCTGGCTGCCTGCCGAGCGGCTGCACGCCCGCGAGGTGGACGCCCTGTGCCAGCAGTACCTTTTGCCCGGTGTGAGCCGCCCGCAACTGCCCGACGCGCAACTGCACGGCATGCTGATGGGCTTTGCCGACTTGGTGTTCGAGCACGGCGGGCGCTACTGGGTGCTCGACTACAAATCCAACCACTTGGGTGACGATGACGCGGCTTACACCGCGCAGGCGCTCGATGCCGCCATGGCCCATCACCGCTACGAGGTGCAGGCCGCGATTTACATGCTGGCGCTGCACCGCCTGCTGAGCGCTCGCCTGGGTGAGGCCTACGATCCGGCGCAGCAACTGGGCGGCGCGGTGTACCTGTTCTTGCGCGGCATCGACGGGCCGGCAGGCGGCTGCTGCACCTTGCCTGCGCCGCTCGAATTGCTCGACGGCCTAGACGCCATGCTCCATGCCGAGGTGAAAGCATGACTTTCAAAAAGCCCCTCAGAAGGGTGTCTGTGTCGAGCGCCCAAATGGATTGGCTGAGCGACTTGCCGGCCCAAGGCCTGAGCGCCGCGCAAACGCTGCAGTGGCTGCGGCTGTGGACCGAGCAAGGTCTGCTGCGCCACATCGACAGTGCCCTCGCAGCCCAACTGCTGCGGCTCGATGGCCAGGCCAGCCCCGCGCTGCTGGTGGCGGCAGCCATGCTCGCGCAAATGGAAGGGCGGGGTCACACCTGCCTGCCTTTGGCAGACCTGTGCACACCGCCTGCAGCGCTGTTGGGCTGGCCTGCCGTGGCGGTGGAGGGGCCGCAAGGCTTGCAAGCGCTTTGGGCGCAGCTGCCCGCCACGCTGGCCGACTGGCAAGCCGCTTTGCAAAGCAGTTCAGCCCGTGCCTGTTCGCGTCTGAGCGATGCACCCGACCAAGGTCAACCGCTGGTGCTGGGGGGCAGCGTTGATGCACCGCTCTTGTACCTGCGCCGCTATGCAGGCTACGAGCAGCGTGTGGGCCGGGGTCTGTTGCAACGGGCCAGCGAACCATCGCCTGTGCCCGAGGCAGTGGCCCGCCGCTGGCTCGACCGGTTCTTTGTGCCCAAGGCCGACACACCCGTTGACACCGACTGGCAAAAAGTGGCCTGCGCGGTGGCGCTGCGCGCGCGCCTGTCGGTCATCACAGGCGGGCCGGGCACGGGCAAGACCTACACTGCTGCACGCTTGCTGGCCTTGCTGCTGGCGCTGCACGAAGGCGACAGCCCGCTGCGTGTGGCGCTGGCTGCGCCCACGGGCAAGGCGGCGGCGCGGCTCAAGCAATCCATCGACAACGCACTGACCGGCCTGCAAGAGCAGGTGCCCGAGGGCAGCGGTCTGGACTTGAACACGCTGATCGCCCGCATGGGCCCGGCGCGCACGCTGCATTCGCTGCTCGGTGCGCGGCCCGACACGCGCCAGTTCAGACACCACACGGCCAACCCGCTCGATGTGGATGTGCTGATCGTGGACGAGGCCTCGATGGTGCATCTGGAGATGATGGACGCGTTGCTGCAGGCCCTGCCCCCCACGGCTCGGCTGGTGCTGCTGGGCGACAAGGACCAGCTGGCCTCGGTGGAAGCGGGCGCCGTGCTGGGCGACCTGTGTCGCGACGCCGCCGCAGGCCGCTACAGCGCGGACACGGCGCAGTTTGTGCAGAGCGTTGCCGGGCAGACCTTGCCAGCCCCATACCTGTGTGCGGGCGCTGCGCCCTTGCTCGCGCAACAAACCGTGATGCTGCGCCAAAGCCGCCGCTTCAAAGGCGCCATCGGCCAGCTCGCCCTGGCGGTGAATGGCGGGAACGCTTTGGCCGCCCGAGCGGCTTTCCTGAACCCTGTGGGAGCGAGCCCCCGCTCGCGCATGTCTGCCGAAGCCACGCCCCTTCATGAACCCAGCGCCCTTCTCGCCCTGCAACCCTCCAGCCCCCAAGTCGTCTGCGCTTTGGCCTTGAGCACCTCGGGCCAACCGTCTTACGCCCATTACCTGCGCCTCACGCAAGACGGCCCCGCAGGGCCGGGCACTGAAACGCACGCCGCTTGGGTGCGCAGCGTGCTCCAAGCTTTCGAGCGTTTTCGCATTTTGTGTGCCGTCCACCAGGGCGACTGGGGCACCCAGGGGCTCAATGCCGCCGTACAAAAAGCGCTGACCGACAAGGGCCTGCTCAAAGTCTCGGGCGAATGGTTCGCCGGGCGGCCGGTCATGGTCACGCGCAACGATGCGCAGTTGGGCGTGTTCAACGGCGACGTGGGCGTGGTGTTGCCCCATGTCGAGGGCGCGCTCAAGGTCTGGTTCCTCGACGGTGAGGCGCTGCGCTCTGTCAGCGTGATGCGCTTGGCGCAGGTTGAAACGGCTTTTGTCATGACCGTGCACAAAAGCCAGGGCTCGGAGTTCGAGCACACCGCGCTGGTGTTGCCGCCTGGCGGCGCAGAGGTGCTCAGCCGTGAGCTGGTCTACACGGGCATCACCCGGGCACGTGAACAGTTCACCCTGATCGAAGCCGAAGCGGGCTTGCTCGAAGCGGCCATCGACCGCCCAAACGTGCGGGCCAGCGGCTTGGCGCAGTGGTGGACGCTGAACTGAGTGCACGCCAGCCCCTGCTCGCGAAGACTTGCATTCCCACACCACGCATTCGGCCGCAGGGGCGGCCTCCCACATCAGGCATTCAGCCGCAGGGGCTGCCTCCCTCATCAAAGAGGGCTTGGCCTGCCGTGGGAGCGAGCCCCTGCTCGCGAAGACTTGCATTCCCACACCACACATTCGGCCGCAGGGGCGGCCCCCCACATCAGGCATTCGGCCGCAGGGGCGGCCTCCTACATCAAAGAGGGCTTGGCCTGCCGTGGGAGCGAGCCCCTGCTCGCGAAGGCTTGCACACACCAAGGCTCTTTGGGGTCCTCTAACTGGCAAACCCTTCGCAAGCCCCCGCATTGGTCTTGCCCCGACATTCGCGCAGCAGGCGCTTGTCGCGTTCGGCCTTGCTCTCGCCCGTGCTGGGGTTGGCGGGTGGTTTGGGGGCTTTGCTTGGTTTCGGTTTTTTGGCCTTGGCCGGTGTGTCGGCTGCAGAGACAGCGGTGAAGTTGTCCGCCGCATGGCTGGTGGGCGCTGTGGCCAGCCAGACAAGCCCCCAACCCACGCTGGCGAGCGCGGTCCTCCAATGCCGTGTGTTCATGGCCGTCTCCCTGATTGTTTTTAGGCTGTTCATGATAGGTATTTGCCGTGCTTGTGCAAGGGGTGACACTTGCAGGGCAGATCAGCCCTTACGATGAGGGCATGAACCCCAACACTGCTCCTTTCATGCGCCAGGCCGTCATGGACCTGGAAGAGTCCCGCATCCGCGAAGTGGCCAACGCGGGCATGGGCCGCCCCGATGTGCTGGCCTTCTGGTTTGGCGAGTCCGACGAGGTCACGCCCGATACCGTGCGCCAGGCGGCCATCGACTCGCTGCAAAAAGGCGAGACCTTTTATTCGCACAACCTGGGCCTGCCCGAGTTGCGCCAAGCCGTGTCCGACTACATGTCATCCTTGCACGGACCCGTTGGCGTAGAGCGTTTGGCCATCACCTCGGGCGGCGTGAACGCCTTGATGCTGGCCGCGCAAGCCTTGATCGATGCGGGCGACGAAGTGGTCGCCGTCACGCCTGTCTGGCCCAACCTCACGGCGCAGGCATTGGTGATGGGCGCCCATTTGAAATGTGTGTCGCTGCGTCCGGTGGGTGGTCAGTGGAAGTTGGACATGGTGGCGCTCAAAGCCGCGATCACGCCCGCCACCCGCATGCTGATCGTGAACTCGCCCAACAACCCCACCGGCTGGACACTCAGCCGCGCCGAGCAGGCCGAGATCTTGGCGCATTGCCGCAGCACCGGCACCTGGGTGCTGGCCGACGAGGTGTATGAGCGCCTGTATTACGAAACCGACACGGCCAATGGCTGCGCGCCGTCTTTTCTGGATGTGGCCGAGCCCGACGACCGCTTGGTCGTGGTGCACAGCTTTTCGAAAAGCTTTTTGATGACCGGCTGGCGACTGGGCTGGCTGGTCATGCCGGCCGCCATGACGCCCCACATGGGCAAATTGATCGAATTCAACACCTCGTGCGCTTCGGTGTTCACCCAAAAGGCGGGTGTGGTGGCCTTGCAAAACACCGCCGACATCACGCCGCGCGTGGTGGCGCACCTCAAAGCCTGCCGCGACACCCTGGTGCCGCTGCTGCAAGCCGTGCCTGGCGTTCAATTGGCGCCCGCCAAGGGCGGCATGTACGCATTTTTCAAGCTCGAAGGGCACCCGGACGCTGTGCAGACGGCCAAGCGGCTGGTGGCCGAAGCGGGTCTGGGGCTGGCCCCCGGCGAAGCCTTTGCCCCCGAAGCAGCGGGTTGGCTGCGCTGGTGTTTTGCCTCCAAAGACTTGTCCAGGTTGACCGAAGGTGTGGAGCGTCTCCAAAGCTGGTTGGCTAAAAATCAATGGGGATCTGACTCCCATTAATTGGGATCTGACCCCAATTAATGATTGGGATCTGACCCCAATTAATGACACCAATTAAGCAATTCATTTGAGGGGTGCTGATCCCCATTGTTGGCGTCTCCGAGCCGATCCTTGCATCGGGCAAATGCCGACTGCGGGTGAAAAGGGCGCGCTTTCGGGCTATAATCCGCCTGTTTTGCGATTTGCAAAGCGCACGCCATCCGCTTTTCCGGCAGTTGGCGCAAGTCATTCACCCGCTGATATTCCTCAAGAATCCAGCGAAAACAAGGAAATACCATGATTGCATCTTCAATCAAGGCCGAGGTCGTCAAGGCCAACGCACGTGCTGCCAACGACACTGGGTCCCCAGAAGTCCAAGTGGCTTTGCTGACAGCCCGTATCAACGAGCTGACACCTCACTTCAAAACACACGCCAAAGACCATCACGGTCGCCGTGGTTTGCTGCGCATGGTGAGCCGTCGCCGCAAACTGCTGGACTACCTCAAGTCCCGTGATGCTGACCGTTACGTTGCGCTGATCGCCAAGCTTGGCCTGCGTAAATAACCGTCTCTCCAGATGAAAAGCGCCTGAGTTAGTTCACTAGCTCAGGCGCTTTATTCTTTTTTTCAGTCGGAATTTGTCAGGGCGATCTCGCGCTGTGTCATTCCACAAGACTTTCAACCCAAGGTTTTGTGGAATGGCATCGAGTTCAGAGCGTCAATTTCCGGGCCCACAGTGCAGCCTCATGCGCTTTTGTTTTCAGGAGTTCTGAACATGTCCATTTTCAACAAAGTTACCAAAACATTCCAGTGGGGCCAGCACACGGTCAAGATGGAAACCGGCGAAGTCGCTCGCCAAGCCGGCGGCGCTGTGCTGCTCGACATGGAAGGCACTGTGGTGCTGGCCACCGTGGTGGGCTCCAAAATCGCCAAAGCCGGTCAAGACTTCTTCCCCCTGACGGTCGATTACATCGAGAAGACTTACGCCGCAGGCAAGATCCCCGGCAGCTTCTTCAAGCGTGAAGCCAAGCCCAGCGAGCACGAAACCCTGACCAGCCGCCTGATCGACCGCCCGATCCGCCCGCTGTTCCCCGAAGGTTTCTACAACGATGTGCACGTGGTCATCCACACCGTGTCCTTGAACCCTGAAGTCGATGCCGACATCGCGGCCATGATCGCCGTGTCTGCCGCTTTGTCCATCTCGGGCATCCCCTTCAACGGCCCCATCGGCGCCGCTCGCGTGGGCTACATCAACGGCGAATACGTGCTCAACCCCGGCCAGACCCAGCGCAAAGACAGCGTGATGGATCTGGTGGTGGCCGGTACCGAAGCCGCTGTGCTGATGGTCGAGTCCGAAGCCCTGCAACTGTCCGAAGAAATCATGTTGGGTGGTGTGGTGTACGGCCACGAGCAGTCGGCCATTGCGATCAACGCCATCCACGAGCTGGTGCGCGAAGCCGGCAAGCCCGTGTGGGACTGGCAAGCGCCTGCCCGCGACACGGCTTTTGAAGCCAAGCTGGCCACACTCGCTGAAGAAAAACTGCGCGCGGCCTACCAAATCCGCAACAAGCAAGCCCGCACACACGCGTGCCGCGAGGCCTACGCTTCGGTCAAAGTCGCTTTGGCAGAAGAAGGCGTGGCCTTCGACGGCGTCAAGCTCGACGGCCTGATGTTCGAAATCGAAGCGCGCATCGTGCGCAGCCAGATTTTGGCCGGTGAGCCCCGCATCGACGGCCGCGACACACGCACCGTGCGCCCCATCGAAATCCGCAACAGCGTGTTGCCCCGCACACACGGCTCGGCCCTTTTCACGCGTGGTGAAACCCAGGCTTTGGTGATCACCACCTTGGGCACCGAGCGCGATGCGCAGCGCATCGATGCGCTGGCTGGCGAGTTCGAAGACCGCTTCATGTTCCACTACAACATGCCTCCCTTTGCCACCGGCGAAGTGGGCCGCATGGGTTCGACCAAGCGCCGCGAAATCGGCCACGGCCGATTGGCCAAGCGTGCTTTGGCCGCGGTCTTGCCGAGCAAAGAAGAATTCCCCTACACCGTGCGTGTGGTGTCCGAGATCACCGAATCGAATGGTTCTTCGTCCATGGCTTCGGTCTGCGGCGGCTGCCTGTCGATGATGGATGCCGGTGTGCCGATGAAGGCCCACGTGGCCGGTATCGCCATGGGCCTGATCAAGGAAGACAACCGCTTTGCGGTGTTGACCGACATCTTGGGTGACGAAGATCACTTGGGCGACATGGACTTCAAAGTGGCCGGTACCACCAACGGCATCACTGCGCTGCAGATGGACATCAAGATCCAGGGCATCACCAAGGAAATCATGCAAGTCGCTTTGGCCCAGGCCAAAGAAGCGCGCATGCACATTCTGGGCAAGATGCAAGAAGCGATGAGCGAGGCCAACACCGAAGTGTCTGATTTCGCACCCAAGCTCTTCACCATGAAGATCAACCCCGAGAAAATCCGTGACGTGATCGGCAAAGGTGGCGCGACCATCCGTGCCCTGACCGAAGAAACCGGTTGCCAGATCAACATCTCCGAAGACGGCACGATCACCATCGCTGCAACCGATGGCGAGAAGGCCGAGATCGCCAAGAAACGCATCGAGCAGATCACGGCGGAAGTCGAAATCGGCAAGGTCTACGAAGGCCCCGTGACCAAGATCTTGGACTTCGGTGCCCTGATCAACCTGCTGCCCGGCAAAGACGGTCTGCTGCACATCAGCCAGATCGCCCACGAGCGCGTTGAAAAAGTGACCGACTACCTGAGCGAAGGCCAGATCGTCAAAGTCAAGGTCATGGAAACCGACGAAAAAGGCCGCATCAAACTGTCGATGAAGGCTTTGTTGGACCGTCCTGCTCAAGGCTAAATAACGCTGGTTTCGGGTGGTCGAGGACCACCCGGCATCGCGTGGATTCACCATGAACGTCATTGAAATCCAAAGCTACGGCGCCCCTGAGGTGCTGGTGCCCGCAACCCGTCCCGATCCTGTGACCGGGGCAGGGGAGTTGCTCATCCGCGTCTCGGCCAGCGGCATCAACCGCCCCGACGTGCTGCAACGCTTGGGCCATTACCCCGTGCCCCCCGGTGCCTCGGACATTCCGGGCCTGGAAGTCGCGGGTGTGGTGGTCTCTGGCGATGCCGCAGCCATGGCAGAGGCGGGCTTGGCGGTGGGTGACCGTGTGTGCGCTTTGGTGGCCGGTGGCGGTTATGCACAACTGTGTGTGGCGCCCGTGGCCCAGTGTTTGCCCGTGCCCAAGGGCCTGACGGACACCGAAGCCGCATCGCTGCCCGAGACGTTCTTCACGGTGTGGAGCAATGTGTTTGACCGTGGTCGTTTGCAAGCGGGTGAGACCCTGTTGATTCAGGGCGGCACCAGCGGCATCGGCGTGACCGCTATTCAGATGGCCAAAGCAGCCGGTGCGACGGTGATCGCCACGGCCGGGTCGGACGACAAATGCCAGGCTTGCCTGGCTTTGGGCGCAGACCACGCCATCAATTACAAGACCACCGATTTCGTGACCGAGGCCAAACGCCTCACCGGCGGTGTGGGTGTGAATGTGATTCTGGACATGGTCGCGGGTGACTATGTGGCGCGTGAAGTGGAAGCCTTGGCCGAAGATGGCCGCTTGGTCATCATCGCGGTGCAAGGCGGTATCCAGAGTGGTTTCAATGCGGGTTTGGTTCTGCGTCGCCGTTTGACGATCACGGGTTCCACCCTGCGGCCTCGTCCCGTGGCGTTCAAAGCCGCCATTGCCCAGTCCTTGCTCAAAACCGTGTGGCCCTGGATCGAGTCGGGCCGCATCAAGCCCGTGATCCACAGCGTGTTTGACGCCATGGCGGCGGGTGGCGGTTTGCCCTCGGGTGCTGCGCAAGCCCATGCCTTGATGGAAACCAACCAGCATGTCGGCAAATTGGTGGTGACTTGGTGACAACCATGGCAGCCAAGTTGATGGTGGGCAACTGGAAGATGAATGGCAGCTTGGCTGCCAATGCGTCTTTGTTGTCCGAGGTGTTGGGTGGCATGGGCGGTGTGACTTGCCGTGCTGCGGTGTGTGTGCCTTCGGTCTATCTGGCGCAAATGCAAAGTTTGCTCGCAGGCTCTGCCATGGCCTTGGGGGCGCAAGACGTGTCTGCCCATGAGGATGGGGCTTATACCGGCGAGGTGTCGGCCACCATGTTGCGTGACTTGGCGGTGCGCTACTGCATCGTGGGCCATTCGGAGCGGCGGCAACACCACGGCGAGTCGGATCTGGTGGTGGCCAGCAAGGCCCAACGTGCCTTGGCTGCAGGCATCACTCCCATTGTGTGCGTGGGTGAGAGTCTGGCCGAGCGCGAAGCGGGCCAGACCGAAGTGGTGGTCAAGCGCCAGTTGGCCGCGGTGATCCATGCGAATGGCCATTGCATCAGTGAAATCGTGCTGGCCTATGAGCCCGTCTGGGCGATTGGCACGGGATTGACGGCCACACCGGCGCAAGCTCAACAGGTGCACGCTGTGCTGCGGGCCCAGTTGCAAGCCGCGACGGCCCACGCTGAGCGCGTGTCGATCTTATATGGGGGCAGCATGAACGCGGCCAACGCTGCCGACTTGTTGGCCCAGAACGATGTGGACGGTGGTCTGATCGGTGGTGCGGCATTGAAAGCGCCTGACTTTTTGTCCATGCTGAAGACGGCTTCGCGCTGATTTTTTGGCTGAATTTTTGATTGATTTTTGGAGATAGAGATGAGCATGGTGTTGACTTTGATTTTGGTGGTGCAGATGTTGTCGGCTTTGGCCATGATTGGTTTGATCCTGATCCAGCACGGCAAAGGGGCTGACATGGGTGCGGCTTTTGGCAGTGGCGGTTCGGGCAGCCTGTTTGGTGCGACCGGGGGTGCCAACTTTCTGTCGCGGACCACGGCTGTTTTGGCCGCGGTCTTCTTTGTGTGCACTTTGTTGTTGGCTTACTTCAGCAACGTCCGTCCAGCGGCTCCTTCGGGCAGCGTTTTGGAAGGTGCTGCCGTCACCGCCCCTGCAGCGCCTGTGGACAGCAGCCCTGCCGCACAAATTCCGGGCAACGCGCCTGCCGCGAAATCCGACAACAGCGTGCCACCGGCACCCGCCAAGTAAGCTGGCATTCAGCTTTGTTGCTCTGCACAATTTTCCCGGTTTGCGAAAGGAAATTGCGGAGTTTTCAGAGTAAACTCAGTGATTGACCTGAGAGCCAACTGCGCCACGTGGTGCACCTCTTGCAATCGGGTCAAACGTATCCAGCCGTCGTGGTGAAATTGGTAGACACGCTATCTTGAGGGGGTAGTGGCGAAAGCTGTGCGAGTTCGAGTCTCGCCGACGGCACCAGATAAACAGAAAAACCCAATCCGAAAGGCTTGGGCAATTCATTCGGTGATACCGCAAGTTCCAAAATGAACCTCGATCAGTACCTCCCCATTCTCTTGTTCATTTTGGTCGGCATTGCTGTCGGCATCATTCCCCAGGTTTTGGGCTACGTCCTCGGCCCCAACAAACCCGACGCGGAAAAAAACTCCCCCTACGAATGCGGCTTCGAAGCTTTCGAAGACGCCCGCATGAAGTTCGATGTGCGCTACTACCTGGTCGCCATCTTGTTCATCTTGTTCGATTTGGAAATCGCTTTCCTGTTCCCTTGGGCTGTGGCGCTCAAGGAGGTGGGTCTGGCAGGCTTTGTGGCCGTGGTGATTTTCTTGGCCATCCTGGTCGTGGGCTTCGTCTACGAGTGGAAAAAAGGCGCCCTGGACTGGGAATGATTTTGTCGAACACAACACCATTCAGCCTGCTGAAGGACTCAAAATGATTGAAGGCGTGATGAAAGAAGGTTTCATCACCACGAGTTACGACTCGGTGGTGAATTGGGCCAAAACCGGTTCTCTCTGGCCCATGACCTTTGGTCTGGCTTGCTGCGCGGTGGAGATGATGCATTCGGCGACAGCCCGCTATGACTTGGCCCGCTTTGGCGCTGAAGTTTTCCGCGCCAGCCCACGCCAAGCCGATTTGATGATCGTGGCCGGAACCCTGTGCAACAAGATGGCCCCAGCCCTGCGCAAGGTGTATGACCAAATGTCCGAGCCGCGTTGGGTGATCTCCATGGGCTCTTGTGCCAATGGCGGTGGTTACTACCACTACAGCTACTCTGTGGTGCGCGGCTGCGACCGCATCGTGCCTGTGGACGTGTATGTGCCGGGTTGCCCACCCACCGCAGAAGCGCTGATCTACGGCATCATCCAGCTGCAGCAAAAAATCCGCCGCACGCACACCATCGCGCGCGCTTGAAGGGAATGACGATGACCCATTTCGCCATTCGCCCCGAAGACCTGCAAGACACCTTGGCTGCGGCCTTGGGGGACCGGGTTCAAAGTATTTCCATCGCCTTGGGTGAGGTTGCTGTTCATGTGAGCGCCGCCCACTACCTGAGTGTGATGCAGACCCTGCGCGACGCCGCGGGCTGTCAATTCGAGCAACTGATCGATCTGGCGGGTGTGGACTACTCCACCTACCGCGAGGTGGGCACCGAGGGCCCCCGCTTTGGCGTGACGGTGCATTTGCTCTCGGTCAGTCTGAACCAGCGCGTGCGCGTCAAGGTGCTGTGTCCGGATGACGATTTGCCCTTGGTGGCTTCGGTCAACGAACTCTGGAACTCGGCCAACTGGTACGAGCGTGAAGCTTTTGACCTGTACGGCATCGTGTTTGAAGGCCACAACGACCTGCGCCGCATCTTGACCGATTACGGTTTCATTGGCCATCCTTTCCGCAAAGACTTTCCGCTGTCGGGTCACGTCGAGATGCGTTACGACGCAGAGCGCAAACGCGTGATCTACGAGCCCGTGAGCATTGAGCCACGCGAAATCACGCCTCGCATCATCCGCGAAGAAAACTACGGAGGCCTGAACTGATATGGCCGAAATCAAGAATTACACGCTGAACTTCGGTCCACAGCACCCGGCCGCGCACGGTGTGCTGCGTCTGGTGCTCGAGCTGGACGGCGAGGTGGTGCAGCGCGCTGACCCGCACATCGGTTTGCTGCACCGTGCCACCGAAAAGCTGGCCGAGAGCAAAACCTACATCCAGTCGCTGCCCTACATGGACCGACTCGATTACGTCTCCATGATGTGCAACGAGCACGCCTACTGCCTGGCCATCGAGAAGATGCTGGGTCTGGAAGTGCCGATGCGGGCCCAGTACATCCGCGTGATGTTCTCGGAAATCACCCGCATCCTGAACCACCTCATGTGGCTCGGCTCGCACGGCAACGATTGCGGCAGCTCCACCATTCTGATCTACACCTTCCGCGAGCGTGAAGACCTGTTTGACATGTACGAAGCCGTCTCGGGCGCGCGCATGCATGCCGCTTACTTCCGCCCCGGTGGCGTGTACCGTGACTTGCCGGACAGCATGCCTCAGTACAAGGTCAGCAAAGTCAAAAACGCGAAAGCCATCGAGCAGCTGAACAGCAATCGCAATGGCTCGTTGCTCGATTTCATCGACGACTTCACGCAGCGCTTCCCCAAGTGTGTGGACGAATACGAAACCTTGCTCACCGACAACCGCATCTGGAAGCAGCGCACGGTGGGCGTGGGTGTGGTGGCGCCCGAGCGCGCCCTGAATCTGGGCATGACCGGCCCCATGCTGCGCGGCTCCGGTTTTGCCTGGGACTTGCGCAAGAAGCAGCCCTACGATGCCTACGACAAAGTCGATTTCGATGTGCCGGTGGGCAAAACCGGTGACAGTTACGACCGGTATTTGGTTCGGATGGCGGAGATGCGCGAATCCAACCGCATCATCGAGCAGTGCGTGGCCTGGTTGCGCGCCAACCCCGGCCCGGTCATCACCGACAACCACAAGATCGCACCACCTTCGCGCGAAGGCATGAAGTCCAACATGGAAGACTTGATTCACCATTTCAAGCTCTTCACCGAAGGTTTTCGTGTGCCCGAAGGCGAAGCCTACGCAGCGGTCGAGCACCCGAAAGGCGAGTTCGGCATTTACATGGTGAGCGACGGTGCCAACAAGCCCTACCGCCTCAAAATTCGCGCCCCGGGCTTCGCCCATCTGGCCACCCTCGATGAAATGGCCAGAGGCCATATGTTGGCCGATGCGGTCGCGATCATCGGGACCATGGACATCGTTTTTGGAGAGATTGACCGATGATCTCTGAGTCAACCAAAGCACGCTTTGCGCGTGAAGTTGCCAAGTTCCCCGCAGACCAAAAGCAGTCGGCCGTCATGGCTTGCCTGTCGATCGTGCAGCAGGAACAAGGTTGGGTCAGCCCCGACAGTGAACAAGTCGTGGCAGAAGTTTTGGGCATGCCCGTGATGGCCGTGCACGAAGTGACCACCTTCTACAACATGTACAACCAAAAGCCAGTGGGCAAGTTCAAGTTGAACGTTTGCACCAACTTGCCTTGCCAGTTGCGTGGCGGTGCTCAGGCGCTGGCGCATCTGGAGCATAAATTGGGTGTGCACGTCGGTGAAACCACTGCCGATGGCTTGTTCACTTTGCAGCCCAGCGAATGCCAAGGTGCTTGCGCAGATGCGCCGGTGCTCTTGGTCAACGATCGCCACATGTGCAGTTTCATGAGCCATGAAAAGCTCGATCAACTCGTCGACAGCCTGAAGAAAGCAGAGGCCGCCTGATGAAAGTCGAACAAATTCTCAGCCAATTCCAAGCCACGGGCGTGGAAACCTGCTTCCACGATCGACACATCAACCCGCAAATTTATGCCGGCTTGAATGGTCAGAACTGGGGCATCCAAGACTACGAAGCACGTGGCGGCTATGCGGCCTTGCGCAAAATTTTGGGCAAAGACGGCAGCGCACCGAACGCCGAAACCGGCGTGGCGGGCATGACCCAAGACCAAGTGATCGCCACCGTGAAAGAGTCCGGCCTGCGTGGTCGCGGCGGTGCGGGCTTCCCCACGGGCCTGAAGTGGAGCTTCATGCCCCGCCAGTTCCCGGGTCAAAAGTATTTGGTGTGCAACTCGGACGAAGGCGAGCCGGGCACATGCAAAGACCGCGACATCATGGAGTACAACCCGCACACGGTGATCGAAGGCATGATCATCGCGGCGTATGCCATGGGCATCAGCGTGGGTTACAACTACATCCACGGCGAAATTTTTCACACCTACGAGCGCTTTGAAGCAGCCCTCGAAGAGGCCCGTGCCGCAGGCTATCTGGGCAACAACATTTTGGGCAGCAGCTTCAGTTTCCAGTTGCATGCATCGCACGGTTTTGGCGCCTACATCTGCGGCGAAGAAACCGCTTTGCTCGAATCGCTGGAAGGCAAAAAAGGCCAGCCCCGCTTCAAACCCCCGTTCCCGGCCAGTTTTGGTTTGTACGGCAAGCCCACCACGATCAACAACACCGAAACCTTCGCGGCGGTGCCTTGGATCATCCGCAACGGTGGCCAGGCGTATCTGGAATGCGGCAAGCCCAACAATGGCGGCACCAAGATCTTCTCCGTCAGCGGTGACGTGGAACGGCCTGGCAACTACGAAGTGCCCATGGGCACACCGTTTGCCAAGCTGCTTGAACTCGCTGGTGGCGTGCGCGGTGGCCGCCAACTCAAAGCGGTGATCCCTGGCGGCTCATCGTCGCCCGTGATTCCTGCCGAGTTGATGATGAAGCTGACCATGGACTACGACAGCATTGCCAAAGAGGGCGGCTCCATGTTGGGTTCGGGCGCTGTGATCGTCATGGACGAGACGCGTTGCATGGTCAAGGCCTTGGCGCGTTTGTCCTACTTTTACTCACACGAATCTTGCGGCCAGTGCACGCCTTGCCGTGAAGGCACGGGTTGGCTGTGGCGCATGGTGGACCGCATTGAAAACGGCCAGGGCCGTGCCAGCGACATCGACATGCTCGACAGCGTGGCCGGCAACATCATGGGCCGCACGATTTGCGCCTTGGGCGACGCAGCGGCCATGCCCGTGCGCGGCATGCTCAAGCATTTCCGTCACGAATTTGTACACCTCATCGAGCACAAGACCTCCATGGTCGGCGCCGATGCAACAGCGGTGAAGACCCATGGTTGAAATAGAACTCGACGGTCAGAAAGTGGAAGTTGCCGAAGGCAGCATGGTAATGCATGCGGCTGAAAAAGCCGGCACCTACATTCCCCATTTCTGCTACCACAAGAAACTCTCCATCGCGGCCAACTGCCGCATGTGCCTGGTCGAGGTCGAAAAGGCCCCCAAGCCCATGCCCGCATGCGCCACGCCCGTGACGCAAGGCATGATCGTGCGCACCAAGAGCGACCGGGCCATTGCGGCTCAGAAGTCGGTCATGGAGTTTTTGCTGATCAACCACCCGCTCGACTGCCCCATCTGCGACCAAGGCGGTGAGTGCCAGTTGCAAGACTTGGCCGTGGGTTATGGGGGCAGCACCTCGCGTTACGAAGAAGAAAAACGTGTCGTCTTCCACAAGGAAGTCGGGCCGCTCATCTCCATGGAAGAAATGAGCCGCTGCATCCACTGCACACGCTGCGTGCGCTTCGGCCAAGAAGTCGCCGGCGCCATGGAGTTGGGCATGTCGCACCGCGGTGAGCATGCCGAGATTGAAACTTTCCTGGGCCAGACCATTGACTCCGAGTTGTCGGGCAACATGATTGACATCTGCCCCGTGGGGGCCTTGACCAGCAAGCCATTCCGCTACCACGCCCGCACTTGGGAGTTGTCGCGCCGCAAGTCGGTGGCTGCGCACGATTCGTCGGGTGCCAACCTGATCGTGCAGGTCAAGAACAACCAGGTCATGCGCGTGGTGCCTCTGGAGAACGAAGACGTCAACGAGTGCTGGATCGCTGACCGCGACCGTTTCTCTTACGAGGCCCTGAACGGCGCTGAGCGCTTGACCCAGCCCATGCTCAAGCAGGGCGGCGAGTGGAAAACCGTCGACTGGCAAACCGCTCTCGAATACGTGGCCAACGGCCTGCGCAACATCCAGCGTGACCATGGTGCGGGCAGCATCGGCGCTTTGGTCAGCCCGCACAGCACCGTCGAAGAGTTGTACCTGGCTGGCGCTTTGCTGCGTGGCCTGGGCTCTGACAACATCGACCACCGCCTGCGCCACGCCGAGTTTGCAGCAGCCGAAGGTGTGCGCACCTTGGGCACATCGATTGCATCGCTCAGCACCTTGCAGCGCGTGCTGGTCGTGGGTGCCAACCTGCGCAAAGACCATCCGCTGTTTGCGCTGCGCGTGCGCCATGCGGTGCGCCATGGCGCTCAGGTGAATGTGATCACAACACCTGCGGCTTTCAGCCACGCCGACGCCTGGGCCATGCCTGTGGCGCAGGCCGTGCTGTCCGATGCTTCAGGCTGGGCGCAAGCCCTGGCCGATGTGGCCGCAGCCATTGCCGCAGAGAAGGGCGTGAGCGCTCCCGTCTCCTTGAGCACCACAAGCGGTGCGGGCAACGTCACCGCCCAAGCGCAAGCCATCGCCAAGTCCTTGATCGGCGGCGAGCGCAAAGCGGTGTTGCTGGGCAACGCCGCAGCGCACGCTTCGAATGCGTCGAGTCTGTTGGCCTTGGCCAACTGGATTGGTGAGCACACGGGTGCAAGCGTCGGTTACCTGACCGAAGCGGCCAACACCGTGGGCGCCCAGTGGGTGGGTGCCCAACCGCAGACGGGTGGCAAGCACGCGGGTCAAATGTTGGCAGGGGGCCTCAAAGCCGCGATCTTGCTCAACACCGAACCTGAATTTGACAGCGCTGCAGGCGCTGCCGCTGCCCAAACGCTGGGCCAGGCCGACATGGTCGTGACACTCAGTCCGTTCAAAGCCAACATGGCTTACAGCGATGTGCTGCTGCCGATCGCACCGTTCACTGAAACATCGGGCAGCTTTGTCAACGCTGAAGGCCGTCTGCAAAGTTTCCACGCCGTGGTCAAGCCCCTGGCTGAAACCCGTCCCGCTTGGAAAGTGTTGCGGGTGTTGGCCAACTTGCTCGACATCCCGGGTGTGGCTTTTGAAACCTCACAAGAGGTCTTGGCCCGTGCCAGCGCACAGCCCCTGTCCGCATCGAACGCCACCCGTGCCGCGATCTCTTTGACCGCCACGACGAGCGCACCCGTGAGCGCTTCGATTTACCAACTCGACGGCATCGTTCGCCGCGCGCCGTCCTTGCAATTGACTGCAGACGCACGCCAGGAGGTGACGCCATGATTGACGCTCTGTACAACGGCGGCCTGAACTTGGTGGCAGCCAGCTGGTGGGCCACGTTGGTGTGGCCTGTGCTCTGGATCTTGCTCAAGATCGTGGCCATCCTCGCGCCGCTGATGGGCGCTGTGGCTTACCTGACGCTGTGGGAGCGCAAGCTGCTGGGCTTCATGCAAGTGCGTCACGGCCCCAACCGCGTGGGCCCCATGGGCTTGCTGCAACCGATTGCCGATGCGCTCAAACTCCTGACCAAGGAATTGATCAACCCCTCTGCCGCCAGCTTGGGCTTGTTCCGCTTGGGTCCGATCATGGCCATCATGCCGGCGTTGGCCGCATGGGTGGCGATTCCCTTCGGGCCAGAAGTGGCGCTCACCAACATCAACACGGGTTTGATGCTGGTGATGGCCATCACCTCGATCGAGGTGTACGGTGTGATCATTGCGGGTTGGGCCTCCAACTCCAAATATGCCTTTTTGGGTGCACTGCGTGCGTCGGCCCAGATGGTGAGCTATGAAATTGCCATGGGCTTTTGCTTCTTGGTGGTCTTGATGGTCTCGGGCAGCATGAACCTGACCGAAATCGTTTTGGCGCAAGGCCGCGGCACCGCGGCGCACATGGGCCTCGGCATCTTCTCCTGGAACTGGTTGCCTTTGCTGCCCATCTTCATCGTGTACCTGATCTCTGGTGTGGCCGAAACCAACCGCCACCCCTTTGACGTGGTCGAAGGTGAAGCCGAAATCGTGGCCGGTCACATGGTCGAGTACTCGGGCATGGGTTTTGCCATTTTCTTCTTGGCCGAATACGCCAGCATGTGGCTCGTGTCCATCTTGGCTGTGATCATGTTCTTGGGCGGCTGGTTGTCGCCCATCGACAGCGCTTTGTTCAATGCGATTCCTGGCTGGATCTGGCTGGGCCTCAAGACCTTCTTGGTCGTGTCCATGTTCATCTGGATCCGTGCCACTTTCCCGCGCTTCCGTTATGACCAAATCATGCGTTTGGGTTGGAAGATTTTCATCCCGGTCACATTGGTGTGGCTGCTGGTGGTGGGCGTTTGGCTCCACTCACCTTGGAACATCTGGAAATAAGCGGTGCACGACATGACCACAATGACTGCTTCCTCCTTTTCGATCAAGGATTTCTTCAAGAGCTTCATGCTCGTGGAGTTGATCAAGGGCATGGCCCTGACCGGACGCTACGCTTTCGCCCGCAAGGTGACGGTGCAGTTCCCGGAAGAAAAAACACCCCTGTCACCCCGTTTCCGTGGCCTGCATGCACTGCGCCGTTACGACAACGGTGAAGAGCGTTGCATTGCTTGCAAACTCTGCGAGGCCGTGTGCCCTGCGATGGCCATCACCATCGAAGCGGGTCAGCGCGAAGACGGGTCCCGGCGCACCACGCGTTACGACATCGACCTGACCAAGTGCATTTTTTGCGGTTTTTGCGAAGAAAGCTGCCCGGTGGATTCGATCGTCGAAACCCACATTTTCGAATACCACGGTGAAAAACGCGGTGACTTGTACTTCACGAAGGACATGTTGCTGGCCGTGGGCGACCGTTACGAAAAAGAGATCGCGGCTGCCAAGGCCGCTGATGCTCCTTACCGTTGAACGCCGCACAGTCCTGAACACTTAAAAAGACAGACCTATGGACGTCAAGACCGGTTTCTTTTACCTCTTCTCGGTGGTGCTGCTGTTTGCAGCCTTCCGGGTGGTGACCGCACGCAACCCCGTGCACGCGGTGCTGTACCTCATGCTGGCGTTTTCGCAAGCCTCTGCGGTGTGGTTCCTCCTCAACGCCGAATTCCTGGCCATCTTGCTGGTGCTGGTGTATCTGGGCGCTGTCATGGTGCTCTTCTTGTTCGTGGTGATGATGCTGGACATTGGCATGGACACGGTGCGCAAGGGGTTTTGGAAAAACTTCCCGCTCGCAGCGACGCTGGGTGCGGTGGTGGCCCTCGAGATGGCCGCGGTCTTGTTGTCGGGTTTCCGCTTGACAGAGGCCCCCGCCATGGCTGCAGGCGCAGTGCAGGTGGACAACGCCAAGGCGCTGGGGATCTTGCTGTACACCGAATACGTGATGCCCATTCAGATTGCGGCAGCCATTTTGTTGGTGGCCATGGTCGCGGCCATTGCCCTGACCTTGCGTGAGCGCAAAGACAGCAAGGCCATTGACCCCTCGGTTCAAGTTCGGGTTCGGGCTGCTGACCGCATGCAGTTGGTCAAGATGACGGCGACCCAAGTCGCACCTGAGCCTGCGCTGGCCAGCGAAACAGCCTCTGAAGAGGTGAAGAAATGATGACACTGACCCTCGGACACTTTCTGTCGCTTGGCGCCATGCTGTTTGCATTGGCGGTGATCGGCATCTTTTTGAACCGCAAAAACCTGATCGTTTTGCTCATGGCCATCGAGCTGATGTTGTTGGCCGTGAACATGAACTTTGTGGCCTTCTCTCACTACCTGGGTGACATGCACGGCCAAGTGTTTGTGTTCTTCATCCTCACGGTGGCTGCGGCCGAATCGGCCATTGGCTTGGCCATCCTGGTGCTGTTGTTCCGCAACAAGAACAACATCAACGTGGACGAACTCAATTCGCTCAAGGGTTAACAAGAATATGAGTCAAACCCTCAATGCCAGCACACTGCTGGCCGTGCCCCTCGCGCCCCTGGTGGGCGCTGTCCTGGCGGGTGTGCTCGGCACCCAATTCGGTGGCAATTGGATCGGCCGCCGCCTGACCCACACGCTGACCATTTTGGGCGTGCTGGTGGCCTTCATCTTGTCGGCCATGACGCTGAAAAACGTCATCGATGGTGCCCGCTTCAACGAAACCCTCTACACCTGGATGGTGGTGGGTGGCTTGAAGATGGAGATCGGCTTCTTGGTCGATGGCATCACTGCCATGATGATGTGCGTGGTGACCTTCGTGTCCCTGATGGTGCACATCTACACCATCGGCTACATGGAAGAGGACGAAGGCTACAACCGTTTCTTCGCCTACATCTCGCTGTTCACCTTCTCCATGTTGATGTTGGTGATGAGCAACAACCTGCTGCAACTGTTCTTCGGTTGGGAAGCCGTGGGTTTGGTGTCGTATTTGCTGATCGGTTTTTGGTACAACAAGCCGACCGCCATTTTTGCGAACATGAAGGCCTTCTTGGTCAACCGTGTGGGTGACTTCGGTTTCATTTTGGGCATCGGCCTGATCGTGGCCTACACCGGCACGCTCAACTACACCGAGTTGTTTGCCAAAGCGGGTGAGCTGGCCGCCATCGACTTCCCTTGGTATGTGTTTGGCATGGACGCCATGCTGATCACCGTGATCTGTATTTGCCTTTTCATCGGTGCCATGGGCAAGTCGGCGCAGTTCCCATTGCATGTGTGGCTGCCCGATTCGATGGAAGGCCCCACGCCGATCTCTGCGCTGATCCACGCTGCGACCATGGTCACGGCTGGCATTTTCATGGTCGCGCGCATGTCGCCCTTGTTTGAGTTGTCGGATGCAGCCCTCAACTTCATCATGGTGATCGGCTCGATCACGGCCTTGTTCATGGGCTTTTTGGGCATCATCCAAAACGACATCAAGCGCGTGGTGGCTTATTCCACCCTGTCGCAGTTGGGCTACATGACCGTGGCACTGGGGGCATCGGCTTACTCGGTGGCGGTGTTCCACCTGATGACGCACGCCTTCTTCAAGGCCTTGCTGTTCTTGGGTGCTGGCTCCGTCATCATGGGCATGCACCACAACCAGGACATCCGCTGGATGGGCGGCGTGCGCAAGTACATGCCCATCACTTGGATCACCTCTTTGCTGGGTTCGCTGGCCTTGATCGGAACGCCCTTGTTCTCGGGTTTTTACTCCAAGGACAGCATCATCGAAGCCGTGCATCTGAGCACCTTGCCTGCCGCCGGCTTTGCCAACTTCGCGGTTTTGGCCGGCGTGTTTGTCACGGCCTTCTATTCCTTCCGCATGTATTTCCTGGTCTTCCATGGCCAAGAGCGTTACGACCAGAACCCGGATGCGCACCATGGCCACGATGACCACCACGGTCACGATGACCATGGCCACGACAAGCCGCACGAATCGCCTTGGGTGGTCACTGTGCCCTTGGTCTTGTTGGCCATTCCTTCGGTGGTGATTGGTTTCATGACCATCCAGCCCATGCTGTACGGCGAGTTCTTCAAAGACGTGATCTTCATTGACGCGGTCAAGCACCCGGCCATGAAGCAATTGGGCGAGTTGTTCCACGGTCCCGTGGCCATGGCACTGCACAGCTTGAGCACCGCACCGTTCTGGTTGGCCTTGGCCGGCGTGGTCACGGCTTGGTACATGTACCTCGTCAACCCCAAAGTGCCGGCGTTCTTCGCCCGTGCTTTGCGCCCACTGATCGTGGTCTTGGAGCAGAAATACTTCATGGACTGGATCAACGAGAACATTTTGGCCAAGGGTGCGCGCGGCCTGGGCCTGGGCCTGTGGAAGGTGGGCGACCGCGCCATCATCGACGGGCTCTTGGTCAACGGTTCTTGGAAAGTCGTGGGCCTGGTGTCTGGTGTGGTGCGCTGGTTCCAGTCGGGCTTCCTGTACCACTATGCCCTGGTCATGATTTTGGGTGTGTTCGTGCTGATGACGTATTTCGTCTGGCTCGCTTAACGGTTTTGAGGACAAGATAAAAATGGGATTGTTAAGCCTTGCCATCTGGATGCCGATCGCTTTCGGCGTCGTCTTGCTGGCCCTCGGTCGTGACAGCCAAGCCCGCGCCGTGCGCTGGTTGGCTTTGGTCGGATCGATCGCCAGTTTCCTGGTCACACTGCCGCTTTACTCGGGCTTTCAGCTCGGTTCGTCGGCGATGCAATTTGTCGAGAAAGCCTCGTGGATCGAACGCTTCAATGTGCACTACCACTTGGGTGTGGACGGTATTTCGCTTTGGCTGGTGCTGCTGACCGCATTCATCAACGTGATCGTGGTGATCGCGGGCTGGGAAGTCATCACCCGCAAAGTCAACCAGTACATGGCCGCCTTCCTGATCCTGTCGGGCTTGATGATCGGCGTCTTCAGTGCGCTCGACGGCATCCTCTTCTATGTCTTTTTTGAAGCCACCTTGATCCCGATGTACCTGATCATCGGCATCTGGGGTGGCCCGAACAAGATTTATGCCGCGTTCAAGTTTTTCTTGTACACCTTGCTCGGCTCTTTGTTGATGCTGATCGCGCTGATTTACCTGTATGTGGCCTCCGGCGGCAGTTTCGATATCCTGACCTGGCACAAACTGCCTTTGGCTGGTTCGGTGCAAACCTTGCTGTTCTTTGCCTTCTTTGCCGCGTTTGCCGTCAAGGTGCCTATGTGGCCGGTGCACACTTGGTTGCCTGATGTGCACGTGGAAGCCCCCACCGGTGGCTCGGCTGTTTTGGCCGCCATCATGCTCAAGCTGGGTGCTTACGGTTTCCTGCGTTTCTCCATGCCCATCGCACCCGATGCAGCACGCGAGTGGGGCATGTTGATCATTGTCTTGTCCCTGGTGGCGGTGGTCTATGTGGGATTGGTGGCCATGGTGCAGCAAGACATGAAAAAGCTGGTGGCTTATTCATCGGTGGCGCACATGGGTTTTGTGACCTTGGGCTTTTTCATCTTCAATCCGCTGGGCGTGTCCGGCGGCATTGTGCAGATGATCGCGCACGGCTTTGTGTCCGCCGCCATGTTCTTGTCGATCGGTGTGTTGTACGACCGCGTGCATTCGCGTGAAATCGCCAGCTACGGCGGCGTGGTCAACACCATGCCCAAGTTTGCGGCATTTGCCCTGTTCTTCGCCATGGCCAACTGCGGCTTGCCAGGCACAGCCGGTTTTGTCGGTGAGTGGATGGTCATTCTGGGTGCCCTCAAGTTCAACTTCTGGGTGGGCCTGTTGTCCGCCTCGGCCTTGATCTTTGGTGCGGCTTACACCCTGTGGATGTTCAAGCGCGTGTACCTCGGGCCTGTGGCCAACGATGACGTGAAAGGCTTGACCGACATCAATGGCCGCGAATTTTTGGTGATGGCCTTGTTGGCTGCTGCCGTGCTCTACATGGGCGTCTATCCCAAGCCGTTCACCGATGTGATGGACAGCTCGGTGCTGGACCTGCTCAAACACGTGGCCCAGTCCAAACTGCCTTGAGCAGGGGATGGGTCTCGCATTGCCAGATTTGAAGAATTGAAAGAACACCCATGATGGACAACTCCAGTTGGATGACGGTTTATCCGGAGATCGTGTTGCTGGTCATGGCCTGCGTCATCGCGCTGGTCGACCTCTTCGTGAAAAGCCCCAAGCGCACTGCCACCTACGCTCTGACCTTGTTGTCATTGGGCGGTGTGGCTGCGCTGCATGCGCTGTATGCAGACGCTGGGCACACCGTGTATGGCTTTGGCCGCTTGGTGGTGAGTGACCCGATGGGGCATTGGCTGCGCTGCTTTGCCACGATCGCCGTGATGGTCACCTTGGTCTACTCGCGCCCTTATGCGTTTGATCGCGACATGTTGCGTGGCGGGGAGTTGTTCAGCCTGAGCATGTTCGCTTTGTTGGGCATGAGCTTCATGATCTCGGGTCAGAATTTCATCGTGATCTATCTGGGCCTGGAGCTCTTGACCTTGTCGAGCTATGCCTTGGTGGCCCTGCGCCGTGACCACACGCAAGCCACCGAAGCGGCCATGAAGTACTTTGTGCTGGGTGCCATGGCCTCGGGTTTCTTGCTCTACGGCATGTCCATGATGTATGGCGCGACCGGCAGCCTCGAGTTGTCCGAAGTCTTGAAGGCGATTGCCACCGGGCAAGTCAACCACCAGGTGCTGGTGTTCGGTCTGGTGTTCATCGTGTCGGGCTTGGCGTTCAAAATTGGCGCCGTGCCCTTCCACATGTGGATTCCCGACGTTTACCAAGGCGCGCCCACTGCCGCCACCTTGATGATCGGTGGTGCGCCCAAGTTGGCGGCTTTCGCCATCATGATCCGATTGCTGGTGGAAGGCTTGCTGCCCTTGGCGTTTGACTGGCAGCAGATGCTGTCGGTCTTGGCGATCGGCTCGCTCCTCATCGGTAACCTCGCGGCCATCGCGCAGACAAACCTCAAGCGCATGCTGGCCTATTCGACCATCGCCCAAATGGGTTTTGTCTTGCTGGGTTTTGTGGCTGGGGTCATCAACGGCCAAACCACTTTGGCGGCCAACGCGTACAGCTCGGCCATGTTCTACATCGTCTCTTACGTGTTGACCACCTTGGCCGCTTTCGGCGTGATCATGTTGCTGGCGCGTCAAGGTTTTGAGAGCGAAGAAATCACCGACTTGGCGGGCTTGAACCAGCGCAGCCCCTTGTATGCGGGCGTGATGGCGATCTGTCTGTTCTCCATGGCCGGCATCCCGCCCATGGTGGGTTTCTACGCCAAGCTGTCGGTCTTGCAGTCGCTCTTGGTTTCGGGCCAAAGCTTCTACATGGGCCTGGCCATCTTTGCCGTGCTCATGTCCTTGATCGGTGCTTTCTATTATTTGCGCGTGGTCAAAGTCATGTACTTCGACGAACCCGTCACCGCCACCACCGTGTCCGCCGACACCGATGTGCGTGTGGTGCTGTCCATCAACGGTTTGTTGGTGCTGGTTCTGGGCATCGTGCCGGGTGCTTTGATGGCGCTGTGCGCCAATTCGGTGGCCCGCATGTTGGCCATCTGACCTGACGGCCATGAGCACCTCTTCGCAAATTGTCATCTTGGTGTTGCTGGCTTTGCTGGCCGCCAATTTGCCTTTTGCCAACCAACGCATTTTGGTGGTCGGGCCTCACCGCGAGGCCAAACCCCTTGTGTGGCGGCTGGCCGAATTGGTGCTGCTGTATTTTGTGGTCGGTGGGGTGGGCTTGGCCCTCGAAAACCACGGCGGCCAAATCGCACCGCAAGGGTGGGAGTTTTATGCGGTGACAGGCACCATGTTTGTGACCTTGGCATTCCCCGGTTTTGTTTACCGCTACCTCATGCACCGTCCACATTGAGCGGGTATCGGCCTTCTCAGCCTGCGACATTGCCCATGACCGATGCCCATCTGATCGAGCGCCAGGTCAGCCAGGAAGAGTTGCTGCGTGGCCATTTTTTGCACGCGTTTCGAGACACCGTGCGCCTGCCCAACCAAGCGTTGGCCACCCGTGAATACGTGGTGCACCCCGGCGCCGTCATGGTCATTCCGCTGTTGGAGACGCCTGAGGGCCTGAAGCTGGTCCTGGAGCGGCAATACCGTTACCCGGTGGGCCAGGTGATGATCGAGTTTCCGGCGGGCAAGCGCGATGCCGGCGAAGACCCATGGCGGTGTGCACAGCGCGAACTGCAAGAGGAAACCGGTTACACCGCAGGCCAGTGGGCCAGGGCAGGGGTCCTGCACCCGGTGATCGCTTATTCCACCGAGGTCATTGAAATTTGGTTTGCCAAAGACTTGCGCTTGGGGGCGCGTCAACTCGATGCCGAAGAGTTTTTGGACGTGTTCACCGCAACGCCAGCGCAATTGATGGACTGGTGCAGGGATGGCCAGGTGAGCGACGCCAAAACCCTCACCGGTGCGCTTTGGTTGCAAAACACCTTGTCTGGGTCATGGCCCTTGGTTTGGCAAAGTTTGGACTGAGCGCGCGACCCCATGAAAGTGCTGGATCTTCAATGTGCGCAGGGCCACAGCTTTGAAGGCTGGTTTGGTTCCCAAGACGATTACGACAGCCAGCGCGCCAGGGGCTTGGTGACTTGTCCTGTGTGCAACGACAGCGACATCACCAAAATGCTCTCGGCGCCTCGCTTGAATTTGGGCCATGGCGCCCCGCCTGCGGCTGCCACCGCGCCCAATGATGCGGCGCCAGGAGGCCAGCACCTGCCTGCCCCAGCACCTGCCTCAGCACCTGCGCCTGAGCCGGGTTCTCCAGCCGCCGCTTCTGGCCTTGCGCTGAACCCAGAGACTTTGCGTCAGATGCAAGCGGCCATGATGAAGATGGTCCGCCACGTCATGGCCAACACCGAGGATGTGGGGTCGCAGTTTGCCGAGGAGGCCCGCAAAATTCATTACGGCGAGCGTGAGGAGCGCAACATCCGCGGCCAAGCGAGCCGTGAAGAAACCGAAGCTCTCATCGACGAAGGCATCGACGTCATGCCCCTTCCCGTGCCAGAAAACCTCAAAGGCCCGCTGCAGTGAGTGCCACGGCACACCTTGTGTCACGGTTTCACAGTGCCCCACTGTGCCCTTCTCTGCCCTTGTAGGCGCGAGCCCCCGCTCGCGAATGACTTTCTCGCCACAGCATTTGTTCGGCCGCAGGGGCGAGCGCCCACCAAGAAAAGGCTGCAACATGAAACACGCCCTGCACATCGACGATGCCGAAGTTGAACTCTCGGCCATTCGGGCGCAAGGCCCGGGCGGCCAAAACGTCAACAAAGTGTGCAGCGCCATCCAGCTGCGCTTCGATGTGGCCGGGTCTGCTTTGCCCGACGACGTCAAGCAGCGTTGGCTGCAATCCGGCGACAGCCGATTGACGCAAGAGGGTGTCTTCATCCTCAAAGCCCAAAAACACCGCACGCAAGAAGCCAACCGGGTGGACGCCTGGGCCAGGCTTTACGAAACGCTGGACCTGTACGCCAAGCCCCCCAAAACCCGAAAAGCCACCAAGCCGACGCATGGCTCAGTGAAAAGGCGGCTGCAAGGCAAAGCCATCCAGTCAAAGATCAAGGCATCGAGGCAGGGCAGGGACTGAGTTTTCATGGGGGTTGGCCATGGATATGCCCTGTGAAACACCGACGGGTGCTCACCGCGGCTTGATCGGCACCATGCTCACCAAGCTGCGGGCACTTTGTGTGTAGCCCTCGGGGGTGAGGTGCAGCAGGTCGGCTTGCATCCAGCCCTTGGCCCACCAGCGTTGTGCCGAGCCCGGCCCGCCCATGGCTTTTTGCCAGTGCCAATGGGCGCAGCCCTGGGCGATGGCCAGGCGGTATTGGCTGTCGTTGATCAAGCGAACGTGGGTGGATGACTTTTGGGCATCGGGCGGGCCCATCAAAACGCAGCGGGCCCGGGGGTAGGCGGCCTTGAGGCGGGAGAGGCTCGCGCTGATCTGTTGTTCGTACACAGCGACTTTGAAGTCCGGGTCCAGCGACTCGTTGGTGCCCGATTGCAGAATCACCACGTCATAGCCCTTGCCCAGCGGGTCTTCCCGGCGCAGGTATTCAGGGTTGACGGTGCGCCAGCCTTTGGCGGTGGCGCCGGGGATGCTGAACACATCCAGAATCACCCGGCTTGGGGCCTCGTACACAGGCGCAATGCCATCGATGCGAGCGCCCCCCGCCAAGACCCGCAATTGCAGTGTGGCCCAAGGCAAGTCGGCCTGTACGCGCAGGCGCGCAGGGCCGCCCGCTGGGACTTGGACAACCGATTCGGTGCCACCGTCGACGGTGATGCCCAAGGTCAAGCCCTTGTCGGTGCTGTCTTTGGTCAAGTGAATGTCGGCCCATTTCACACGCGTTTGCGGGCTGGGGTAGCGAAAGTCCAGCCACAGAAAAGCCCCGGCTTGGGCGGTCTGGAGGGCACTGAGTGACTTGGCATGGTTGTCAGGCCCCTCTTTGCTGGTGCGGTAGGCCAGGCTCAATTGCCAATCGTCGCTCAGGCAAACCCGCCGCAGGGGGTGGCGAACCCCCTTGAGACCCCAAGTCGGGGCCATGAAACTGGGGTGGGTTTGGGCCAAGGGCAGCCGAAGGGCCTCCAGCATGCTGTCGGCAAAGGTGCCTGAAGCCGTGTGGCTGTCACCCCAAAGCCCTATTTTGAGGGCGTTGGGCTGGGCGTTGGCCGGCGGTGTGGGCATCCAGGCCAATGGCGTGAAGACGGCTTGGGCCAGCCCAGTGGCTTCGGCGATGGGGCGGCTGGCCTGTTGCCGCGCTTTGGGCTGCGGGCATTGGAGTTCCCCCGGATCGCCCAGCCCGGCCACGCGCAGCACGGCCGTGTCGGCCGCGGCCAGGGTGCTGGCTGAGCCGAAGGCGGCCACGATGACCCAGGCCAGCGTGTATTTTGGAAGGATAGCGTTCAGAAAAAGGTCCCTGCAAGCGCGGTGAGCCATGGTTTTACCACTCAAATGGGAGGATCGGGCGGGTGGATGACACCCAAGTGGGCGAAGGCAGGCCGGAACTTGGGCCTGGAAATTGCTTGAATGGATCGAACTGTGGAATAACCGTCAATTTTGAGAGCCTGAACAACGCCATCACGGTGCCCCCCTGAAGCCATGACACTGCTTGCCACGCCATTTGCCCCTGCGGCGTCCGATGCCTCGGACCGCCTGGCGGGTGCGTCTGCGCGTTCAGGCCCTTTGCCTTCATCCACGGGTGCGCAGCAAGGCGTGGCCTTTTCGCAGGCTTTGTCCAAGCTCAAACCGACAGCGGACGTGGTCACCGTCCGCCCGGGCGACACCCTGAGTGGCCTCATCCAAAAGCAGTTGAAAGACACCCATTCACCCCTGCAGCTCTCGGGGGAGCAGTTGTACCGGGTGGCGCTGAAGGTGGCCGCGGACAATGGGATTGCCAACGCCAACTTGATTTATCCCGACCAGCGCATTGACTTGTCGTCGGCGCAGCCTTTGGCCTTGGCCGAAGCGCTGAACCCCGACCGTTCGGTTACCCCTTACGCCAAAGCCCAGTCCTCCGACTTGAACACTGCGGGCCCCCATCTGGGCGGCCAGGGTCATGCCGTGGGGCAGCGCGCCTTCTTGGCCCAACATGCGCAGGCGGCCCAGCAGGCCCAAGCCACCAGCGGCATTCCGGCCACATTCATGGTGGCCCAAGCCGCTTTGGAGACGGGCTGGGGGCAGCGTGAGATCCGCTTTGAAGATGGCCGCAGCTCGCACAACCTGTTTGGCATTCGTGCTGGGGGCAACTGGAAGGGGCCTGTGGCCGAGGTTTGGACCACCGAATTTGTGAACGGCAGCGCACAAAAAGTGCGGGGCCAATTTCGTGCTTACGGCAGTTACGAAGAGTCATTCAAGGACTATGCCCGGCTGATCAGCCAAAATCCGCGCTACGCGCCCGCCATGCGGCAACTGGACAACCCGCAAGCCTTTGCCTCTGCTTTGCAGCAAGCGGGTTACGCCACGGCACCCAACTACGCCAGCGTGTTGGCTTCCATGATCGAAAAAACGCAACGCCTACAAGGCACTGCGGCGCCCACCTTGGCGGGATTGAACGCGCCAGGCAGGGCTCAGCCCATGGGCGGCATGATGCCGACCACGGCGCAAATGCTCAGCATGCGGCAAGGCGGACAGGGCACCTCTGAAGCCGCCCTGGGGCTCATGAACAGCGCGCTCAACACTTTGCCTGGGGGGCAAGGTGCCACCTTGGTGGGACTTCGCCAGTGGCGCCAGTCGCCCTATGCCGAATTGAGCCTGCCCACCCCCACACCGAACCCCTTGAACACGCCCATCCCCATCCTTCGGCCCTGAGCGGAGGGGGTCACCCTCATTGCTCGGGTGGCTTGGGCTGAGTGCCCGATGGCGAGGGGCTTGGCGAAGCCGTTGACGCAGAGGGCTGTGCGCTTGCCCCGGGTGTGCTGGAAGTACCGGATGTGCCAGATGAACCGGATGTACCGGGTGGGTTGGGGCGCTCGCCCGCGGAAGGATCGGCGGGCATCCCCTCTGGGGCCGCGGGCGTGGCCGTTGCACCCGATGGCACCGCCGTTGGGGCAGGCGGGGGCAGTTGCGGGCGTTTGACTTGTCGAAGCGAAGGCCCTGACAGGGTCACTTCAGGTTGACCCAGAGCCATTCGGATCTGTTGGTAATAGGCATGAATACCGCTGCCCGAGAGGTGGATGCCGTCTTGCACAAAGTAAGCGGGGTTGCTTTGGCCCATCTCGTGCCAGTCCACCAAGCGCACGTTGTCAAACGCCTGGCTGACCTTGGCGATCAGCGCGTTGTTGGGGCCGGTCCAGCGCCGTGCGCCATAGACATTGAGCACCACCACCGTTTTGCGGTCGGCCAGTTGTTCCAGCAAAGCCCGAAACTGTTTTTCACTCAAATAGCCATTGGTGCCCAAGTGGATGACCGTGGCGTCCCCCAGCTGCGCTTCGCTTTTCAGGCTTTGCACCAGTTTCAGGCCCTCGCTGCCTTGGCGGCCCACTTTGGCTTCGATGCGGGCCGCAGGCAAATGGCGCAGCAAATAAGGACTGGCACCCAGCAAAACCGAGTCGCCCACCAGCGTGACCCGCTGGTAAGCCGAGCCTGCCGGGTTCGGCTGGGCTGAGGCCGCGGAGACGGCCGGCTTCGATGGGGTGGGCAAAGCCGTGCGGGGGTTGGGCACGGGGGTCGTGGCCTGCACGGCGGGGAGGGGGGACGTGGTGGGGGCACTGCCGCTGAGTGTGTGCATGAAACCCAAAACACCGACATTGACGCACACCAGCGCTGCGAGACCGATCCAAGTGCGGCGCCCCCAGGCCTTGCGAGAGCCGGCGACCCAAGGCTTTTCAACCCAGCGGTAGGAGGCTTCGGCACAGGCCAGCGTCAGTGCCAAGCGGGTAACAAGGACCCCGCTCAGCTCCAGCGCATTGGCCTGCGGGGAGGGTTTGAGCCAAATCACCACAGGCCAATGCCACAGGTACAGAGAATAAGAGCGGGCGCCGAGCCACAGCATCGGGCGGGTGGAGAGCATCCAAGCCACCCAAGTGCCTTCACGTGTGCTGGCCACAATCACCAGACCCGTGAGGACGGCGACCCCTAAAAATCCACCTTGGTAGAGCCCGGGCATGCCTTCGTGGGTTTCGGCCATGGCCCAGATCAGGGTGGCCAAGGCGGCTGTTCCGGCCAGGTTGAGCACTTCGTCGCTGGTGGCGGACGTCAGGCGAAGTTTCCAAGGGTTCCACCAGGCGGCCAAGGCCGATCCGGTCAACAAGCCCATCAAGTGGGTGTCGGTGCCCAGGTACACGCGGCTGGGATCGCCGCCGTCGATCTGCGTGAGGTACAGCCAAGCCATCCAAGCCGTGCTGGCCACTGCAATGCCGGCAGCCGCCAATCCCAAACCCGTTTTGCCTGTTTTGTTCAGCAGCCCCAAGGCCAGCAGCGGCCACAGCAGGTAGTACTGCTCTTCCACGGCCAATGACCACAAGTGCTGGAGCAGCCGGGGTTGTTCGATGGCCTCGAAGTAGGACTGTTGCGCCACAATTTGCCACCAGTTGGACAGGTAGAAAAATGCGGCGGGCAGGTCTTCCGCCAAGCGCGGCAGAGCCTCCGGCAGCACCATGGGCGTGATGGCCACCAGCCACAGCAGCATGACCAAGGCGGCCGGAAACAGGCGGCGTGCCCGGCGCAGGTAAAACGCTGCAAAGTCGATGCGACCGGCTCGCGCGTGTTCTTGCAACAACAGCGCGGTGATGATGAAACCCGACACCGTGAAGAAAATGTCCACCCCCAGAAAACCAGCGGGTAAAAAGTTGCCCAGATTCAGGTGGTAACCGACGACGGCCAGCACGGCCACACCGCGCAAACCATCGAGACCGGGCAATCGGGCCAATGCGCTCATGGCGAGGCCAGGCCGAAGTCGGCCATGAATCGGTTGGCCAGTTCGCGGTATCCGGCTGGGGTGAAGTGGATCAGGTCAGGGGCCATCAGGGGCGGATTTTTGCGGGCCCAAGCGTAGGCGCTGCCCACCCCCCCCATGGCTTCTTGCATGCTCCAAGCCAGACAACCGTGTTGCGCTGCCAACTCGGTTTGGATGTGCCCGATGTGCGCGTGGATGCGGCTGTACTTCAGCAATGGGGCCGCTGGTGCTGAAGGGCCAGACCGGGTGGATGGGGTATTTTGGGCCCCTTTGCTTGGGGGCTTGGCCCCTTTTCTGGGGCTGTTTTTGCTGGATTTGGTGGTTTTGGATTTGACCACCCGGATCCCTCGGTCACCCGGGCCGATCAGCAGGCACTGGGTTTGCGGAAACACTTGGCGGAAGTTGCCCAAGGCCTTGTTCAGCGTCTCCCGGTACGTCGTTTCATTGAAACGTGGGTCATTGCCCTCGTTGGTGCCAAAGGCGATCAGGGCCAGGTCATAGGGCTGGTCGGTGAACCATGAAGCCAGATAAGCCAAGTCGCTGCGCGCCCAGCCCCCCACGGTGGCCCCGGGGTAGGCGAACAGGTCCAGGTGCAGGGGGGGTGGCGTGGGCGCTTCCGGCAGTTTGATGCCCTGGAATCGGAACTGACCGCTGACCACACGAATTTGCAGGGTGGCCAAGGCCTGGCTGGTTTGCAGCACCAGCGCGTGTGGCCCTGCACGGTTGTCCAAGCTCACCTCGGTTTCGGTTTCGTCGTCCACTCGGATGGCCAACAGCGTGGACCCTAAACCTTCGCCGTGGTAGAGCAGTTGCAAGCTGTTGTGGCGCGGCTGGCCTTGGGCGTCGCGCAGGTCCATCGCCAGTGTGGCGCCGCTGCCTTTGGCCACCAAACTGGTCATGCCTGGCCCGGGGGCCGCAGCGGCGTCGGCATGGGCATAAGCCATTTCTCTGCCCCATTCCCCCGACAAACAGGTCTTGCGAACCAGGCCTCGCACGCCACCATGACCCACGCCCGATTGAACAAAACGGCTGCTGACCAGGGTGTCAACGGGCACCAGCTTGCGTGCCAGTTGGTCGCTGAAAAAAGCCGCCGCCATGTGGCTGTCTCCCCAAATGGCGAGGCGCCAGCCATGGGGTCGGGTCAGCAATGGCTGATGAATAAAGGGTTTGGCTGGCAGGTTCGCTGTTGCGTTGTTTGTTGCACTTTGCAAGGCCTCATTGACCGCGTCGTCACCCGGAATCTCAGACGGTTCTGCCGCAGGGGTCGGCGCTTTGGCCATTGCAGCGCCTTTGCGAGGACAAACCAATGCCACGTCACCGCGGCCCGTGTTGGGCATTTGAACGGTCTGCGACATCAGCCGCACAGGTATGGCCGGCTCCGCAGCCCACGCCATGGGGATCCACCCACACCACACCAAAATGAAAAAACGCATGTCTCGACTTCAAACGCACTTGCGATGCAAATGCCAAGAGTTTAACGATCGAGCCATGCGCTCAAACAGACCGGGTCGCTTTTACGCCGTTCGCTCAGAAATCACCACCAACACGCGCTGGTTGCCCAGTTGCATGATCACCTGCATGGGGAAGGCCCCGTCGGGTACGGCAGCCGCTTCAAAACGCAGGGCCTGCTCGTCTTCGTGGGCTACAGAGCCCATGGGGCATCGACGACGTCGGTGCACTCAAGCTTGATCAGTGGCAGGTCAGGCGCCCTGCAAACCACCGATCACTGGCGCAATGCCAGCGAGCAAAGCGAGCAAAAGGGGAACGGCCGAGATGGCTTCATTCAGATAGGCGGCCTTCAGGGCATCGTCTTCGGGATAGTCGTGTGCAAACCGATTGCGAATGACACGCAGCGCATGCCAATCGTCCAGCTTAGGCAAATAGCCTAATTTTTCGAGCCGGTGAAGTTTGTCGATCATGGGGCGGTCTTCGTAGGGCTCTTGCAGGTGTTCCAGTAAAGCCGGAAAAAGCCGGGCCCCCAATGTATCTTGCAACTTGGTGAACCTGAGAACGAACTGGTCCCAGTCCTGCACAGCTTCGTCGCTGAGTTGGGACAGGGCGTTGGCAGTCAATGGCAGTGTGGGTGTGATGGCTGACATGGCATGGGCCATGTGGTGTGCGTGGCGTTGGCATTGCTGCCAAGCGTCAAGCAAACGGACTGGCGCGGTGTGGGTCATAGCAAAATGCCCTCTTGAAGCGCCACTTTGAAAATCGGTGGATGCGAAAGGCGTCCTGGATAGTCGATCAGCACGTCCACTTTTTGTTCACCCAAACGGGTATAAATTTGGCTCAAAAAACGGGTGTGTGCTTTGGCAATATCGGCCGGATCGGTCATTGTGGATTCGATCAACAGGTCGATATCACCGCCTTTGCGCTGTTCGTCGGCTCGCGAACCAAACAAACGCAAACGAGTACCGTGGCCAAAACACGCCAAGGCAGCGTGTTTCAAGGTTTCTTTTTCATGTTCAGACAGACGCATGGCTCAACCTTTGAAAATCGGTGGGAAATCCTAGCATCAATCCCCGCTAAAGCGCTTTCAAGCCGTCAGCGCCTGCATGGCCATCTGTTTGACCTGATGCACCGCATCGCCCGCTCGGGCATCGACCACCACCCGCTCCGGCATGCTGCGCAGCCAAGTGATTTGGCGTTTGGCCAATTGGCGGGTGGCGATGATGCCGTGCTCACGGATCTTGGCTTCTGGCCAGCCTTCGTCCAGCCCTTGCCAGGCTTGGCGGTAGCCCACACAGCGCATCGAAGGCAGATCGGGGTGCAGGTCGCCGCGTGCCCGCAGGCCTTTGACCTCGTCCAAGAAGCCCGCTTCCATCATGTGGTCAAAGCGCAGCGCGATGCGCGCATGCAACCAAGCGCGGTCGGTGGGCTCTAGGCTGATGACCGGGATGTGCCAGTTGGGCGCATCCGGTTTGGCGCTTTGGTGAAACGAAGACAAGCTGCGCCCTGTGCTCGTCCAGACTTCCAGGGCGCGGCCGATGCGCTGGCTGTCGGCTGGGGCCAGGCGGGCGGCTGTGGCCGGGTCGACCTGCGCGAGTTCGGCATGCAGGGCGGGCCAGCCCAGCTGCTCGGCGCGTTGCGCAATGGCTGCGCGCACCTCGGGGTTGGCCGATGGGATGTCGTTCAAACCCTCGAGCAAGGCCTTGAGGTAAAGCATGGTGCCTCCCACCAGCAAGGGCGTTTTGCCCCGGGCCCGGATGTCCGCGATCAGGGGGGTGGCCTCTCGGGCAAAGTCGGCCGCGCTGTAGCTGTGCAGCGGCTCAAGGGTGTCGATCAGGTGGTGCGGCACAGCGTCCAGTTCTTGGCGGCTGGGTTTGGCGGTGCCGATGTCCATGCCGCGGTAAACCAGGGCCGAGTCCACGCTGATGATTTCTGCGCCGCCTTGGCCCTGCAGGCTGTCGGCCAAAGCCAGAGCCGCTGCCGTTTTGCCGCTGGCCGTGGGGCCAACGATGGCGATGGCGTCGATGGGGCGTTGTGTCATCTCGGGATCAGCGGGGTTGGGCCAACACGGCTGCAGGCTTGCCATGGCGCTGCACAGCCGTCCAAGCCACCGCAGTGATGACGAGCGCCCACAGCAACAGCCCGTGCGCAAGGGCCAAAACCGGTTGGTCCATGTGCGAGCCCAGCCAAGCACCCATGAAGAAAGCGCCCAACATCATCAAAAAACCATTCAGCGCCGAGGCCGTGCCCGCCCGGTGAGGGAAGGGCGCGACGGCGCCGCTTTGGCCACAAGGCTGGTGCACGCCGTGGCCCATCATGAAGATGTACATGGGCACCATCACGGCCCAGGCGCCATACCAGTCCTGACCTTGCCCCGCATAGGCCAGGACCGCCATGCTCACGCCGCCTGTGATCGTCAGGGCGGCCGCCATGCCCACGGTCCGGTGCACGCTGGTGCGCCGCAGCATCCAGCGGCACCAGAACGTGCCCACGATGTAAGACAGCGACATGCTGAGCATGAGAAAGCCATAGGCCGTTTTGCTGTACCCCATGAAGGTGACAAAGACAAATGAAGAGCTGGCCAAAAAGGTGAACAGCCCCAAATAAGAGCCTGCCGACAAGGCGCACCAAGTGAGAAACACCGGGTTGCGCAGGATCTCGAGGTTGGCCCGCAAGAGAGGCCCTGCCCGCAGCGCATGCGGGTCGGGGCGGGCCAAGCTTTCTTCAAAACGCCAGAGCAGCAAGGCCCATGTGGCAGCGCCGAACACGGCCAGTGCCAGCAGGGCGTAACGCCAGCCCAGTGTGTCGGTCAACATGCCGCCCAGTGGCGCGCAGGCGCAGGCGATGATGCCCAGGCCCGTCAAGCCTTGAGACATGACCGTGGCCCCCTGAAGCGGCTGATAAAGGTCGCGCACCACGGCGCGTGCGGCCATCACGGCCGCGCCCATGGCCACGCCTTGCACCGTGCGCCCTGCAATCAACCAGGCCATGTCGGGTGCCAAAGCGCAAGCGATGGATGCCAAGGTGTAAGCCCCCATGCCCACCAACAAGATGGGGCGGCGACCAAAGCGGTCCGACAGAGGCCCCCACACAAGTTGCGACAGGCCAAAGGCCAACAGCAAAGCGGTGAGTGTGAGCTGGGCCTGGCCCATGCCGGCCCCAAAACCTTGGGTGATGGCGGGCAGGGCGGGCAAATACAGGTCGGTGGTGACAGGCTGCAGGCCGAGCAGCAGCGCGAGGAGCAGGACGATCAGTTGGGGCGACATGGCGCGCATCACCGACCTCGCAAAAACAGCGCATCCAGGTCCCGCATCGTCATCTGACGCCAGGTGGGACGGCCGTGGTTGCATTGGTCGGAGCGCTCGGTCTCTTCCATTTGGCGCAGCAGGGCGTTCATTTCGTTCAGCGTCAGGCGGCGGTTGGCACGCACCGCACCGTGGCAGGCCATGGTGGCCAAAATCTCGTTTTGGGCGCGTTGCACCACCGTGCTGGCGTCGTGCTGGGCCAGCTCGGCCAACACGCTGCGGGCCAGCTCGACGGCATCGCCTTGCGCCAAACTCGTGGGCACGGCGCGCACGGCCAGGGTCTTGGCCGATAAGGGCGAAATTGCCAGACCCAACTGTTCCAGCGCTTCGGCGCAGGCCTCGGCCGTGGCGACTTCGGTGGGTGTGGCGGCAAAGGTGGCCGGGATCAACAGCGGTTGGCTCGCGATGCGCGGGCCTGCACCCTCGGCGGCGGTGAGCTGGTTTTTCAGGCGCTCGTAGACGATGCGCTCGTGGGCTGCGTGCATGTCCACCACCACCAAGCCTTGTTTGTTTTCGGCCAGGATGTAGACACCGTGCAGCTGCGCCACCGCCCGGCCCAGCGGCCAGTCGCCCTCGGGCATGGGCGATGCCGGCGTGGTGCTTTCTTGGTCGGAGCGAGCCCCTGCTCGCGAATCCCCTTCGTAGGAGCCCCCTGCTCGCGAATCCTCTTCGTGGGAGCGAGCCCCTGCTCGCGAAGGGCCTTCGGCTGCCGGGGCGGCCTCCCACATTCCTGCGGCCTCTGCGGCGTGCGGTGAGGGCTGCCACAGCGCCTTCAGGTCCGCCATGGCCTGCTCGCCATTGACCCGGGGACGCAAAAAATCTGCGGGTTTGAAGGCCGGCGCCTGGAAGATCGAGGGGCCGGGCCGTTCAAACGCCATGCCGCCTTGCTGCCAAGTGGCCGACTCGGGCAAGGCTTTGGCGGCGGGGGCTTTCAGGCCAAAGTCGCTGGCAGGTTCGCCAGCGTCACCGCTCAGGTTCTGCGAGCGGGGGGCGGCCAGCGCATGTTCCAGCGCATGCCGCACCGCCTGGTGGACGGCGCGGCTGTCGCGAAACCGCACTTCGATCTTGGTGGGGTGCACGTTCACATCCACCAAGGTCGGGTCGATCTGCATGAACAGCGCATAAGCGGGTTGTTTGTGGCCGTGCAACACGTCTTCGTAAGCGCTGCGGGCCCCGTGCATGACGACCTTGTCGCGCACAAAACGGCCATTGACATAAGCAAACTGGTGGTCTGGGCGCGAACGGGCGGCGTCGGGCAGGCCGGCGCGGCCGATCACCTGGAGCGGGCCGGCCTTGTATTCCACGGCGATGGACTGGCTCACGAACTCTTGGCCCAACACATCGGCCAGGCGCTGCTCCAAGCCCGCAGCACCGGGGTGGACCCGCCACTGCTCGACCAGCTTGCCTTCGTGCCAGATGGCAAAACCCACATCAGGGCGGGCCAGGGCATGGCGGCGCACCGCCTCGATGCAGTGGGCCAGCTCGGTGCTGTCACTTTTCAAAAACTTGCGGCGCGCGGGCGTGGAGAAAAACAGCTCTTTGACCTCCACCGTGGTGCCCACAGCGCGCGCGGCAGGGCGGATCTCGCCTGTGCGACCGTCCAGCGCAAAGGCGTTGGCTTGTCCGTCCATGCGCGAGAGCAAGGTGAGCTCAGACACCGAGTGGATGGCGGCCAGCGCTTCACCCCGAAAGCCCATGGTCATGACCGATTCCAGGTCATCCAGGTTGCCAATCTTGCTGGTGGCGTGGCGCTTCAAGGCGGTGGCCAGCTCGTCCGGTGCGATGCCGCCGCCGTCGTCCTCCACCGAGATCAGCCGGGTGCCGCCTCCCATCAGGCGCAGCGTGATGCTGCGTGCCCCTGCGTCCATGGCGTTGTCCACCAACTCGCGCACGACCGAAGCCGGGCGTTCGACCACCTCGCCGGCGGCGATTTGGCTGATCAGTTCATCGGGGAGTTCGCGAATGGGGCGGCGCGCGGTAGCCGGGGTCTGTTGGGAAGTCACCGCCTGATTTTAGGCCTTGCGGCCGTTCTGTTTATTTGTGGCCGGCTGCCCCTGCGGCCGAATGCCTTCTTGGATAATCGCGGTCATGGACATCCTTTTGCAACTCGTAGATTTCATCCTCCACGTCGACCGCTATCTGGAAGCCTTTGTGGGGCAATACGGCGCTTGGGTGTACGCCCTGTTGTTCCTCATCATTTTTGTGGAAACGGGCGTTGTGGTCATGCCGTTTTTACCCGGCGACTCGCTCTTGTTCATCGTGGGCGCCATGTGCGGTGCAGGTTTGATGAACTTGCCGCTGGTCATGGGCTTGCTGCTGGTGGCCGCTATATTGGGAGACCAGACCAACTACACGATCGGCCGCTACTTTGGCCCTCGGGTGTTCCAGTGGGAAGATTCGCGGTTTTTCAGCCGCAAAGGCTTTGACCAGGCCCATGCCTTCTACGAAAAATACGGCGGCATCACCATCATCCTGGCGCGCTTCATGCCGTTCATCCGCACCTTTGTGCCCTTTGTGGCGGGCGTGGCCGAGATGACCCGCAGCAAGTTCACCCTGTTCAATGTGGTGGGCGGCTTCATCTGGGTGGTGGGCCTGACCCTGGCCGGTTACCTGTTTGGCAACTTGCCCTTCGTGCAAACCCACTTGTCCAAAATCATCTGGGCTTTGATCATCGTGCCGGGCCTGATCGCCATGTTGGGCGCCTGGAAGGCTCGGCGCACGGTTTAGAACGCCAACAGTTCAGCGCGTGTGGGCGGCTGGCAGCCTTGTCGGGTGCAGTTGATGGCAGCCGCTTTCATGGCCAAGGCCAATGTGTCGGCCACACGCGCGCTGGCCGGTGATTCGTTGGCGGACCAGTCGGCCAATGCGTTTCCCCAAAAGGTGTCGCCTGCACCCACGGTATCGAGCACAGTGACCGAGGGCGCCGGCAGGCCATGGCTGTGGCCTTGCACATCCAGATAAGCGCCATCGCCGCCAAAGGTCAGGGCCACGCGGCTCAAGGTGCCCGGCGCGCCCGCGGCGCGCAACTCGCTCACCAAGCGGGGCGATTCACCGAGGCTCACGTCGGCCAAACCCATGGTTTTCAGGTCTTCGTCGCTGGCTTTGAGCCAGTCGCTCAGGCCGATCACTTCGCGCACAGCCGCCACATAGGGTGCCAAGTCGCCCGCCACTTGGGGGCGCAGGTTGATGTCGACGCTGACCGTCCAGCCCAAATCCCGCGCAGCTTGGAGAATGGCCACCACTTTGTGGTGCTCGGGTGGAATGAGCAGCAAAGACCCCGTGTGCAATATCCCGGGGACGGCTTGTTGACGCAACAGGTCCACGATGCCATCGACCGTGTAGTCGCGGTCGGCAATGCCCTCGCGGTAAAAGCCATAGCTGGGCTGGCCGTCGTACACTTGCACAACGGCCAAAGAGGTCGGGCGTGGGCTGGTGCCACCGGCCAGCGTGACGCCGTCTTGCTGCAGTTGTTTCACCATGCCTTGTCCGAACAGGTCTTTGGACAAGGGGTTGAGGTAGGCCACCTGGGCGCCCTGCAGTGCAGCGGCGCGGGCCAGGTTGAAGGGGCTGCCGCCCATCAGCGGGCGCAGTTGGCCATCGGCTTGAGCGATGCAGTCCATCAAGGCTTCGCCCAGCACCAAAATCGGGGATGTCATCTTCAAGCTCCGAGCGCTTATTTTTTGAGCAAGTGCTTGCGCCGAACCACGTCGATCCAGACCGCCAGGATGACGACGGCGCCGATGGCCATCATTTGCTTGAACTGGGAGACTTCCATCAGGTTCATGCCATTGCGGATCATGGTGATCAGCACCGCGCCCAGCAAACTGCCCCAAATGCTGCCACGCCCGCCAAACAAGGAGGTGCCGCCCAAGATGACCGCCGCAATGGCGTCCAACTCAAACATTTGCGCCATCTTGCCGCTCGAGGAATCCATGCGGGCCATGAGCACGATGGCCGCCAGGGCGCAGCACAGGCCAGAGATCACATAGACACCCAGCTTGTACCAGCGGATGTTGATGCCCACCTGGCGAGCACCCATTTCGTTGGAGCCCATGGCGTACACGTAGCGGCCCAGCTTGGTGCTTGACAGCACAAAGGCCATCACCACAAAGAAGATGCCGGTGATCAGCGTGGGCATGGGCACGCCCAGCACATCGCCGTAGCCAATGAAGGGCAGGGGGTCGGGCAAGCCTGCATGGTCAAAGCCGCCCGTCAAGTCAAAGGCCAGCCCTCGCCACAGCGTCAGGCCGCCCAGCGTGACGATGAAAGCGGGTATGCCGACAAAGGCCACCAGGTAGCCGTTGAACACGCCCACTGCCGCGCCAATGGCCAGCGCCATCAGCATGGCCAGATAAGGGTCCAGGCCCATTTTGACCATCATGTGACCGGCCACGGCACCGGCCAGGGCTGTGAGTGCCCCCACGGCCAGGTCGACGCCACCGGTCAAGATCACAAAAGTTTGACCACCCGCCAGCAAAGCGATGACCGACGCCTGCACCAAGATGTTGGACAGGTTGCCTGCGGTCAAAAAGTAGGGCGAGGCCAAAGTCAGCAAAGCGCCCAGCACAAGCACCGCTACCAAAGCGCCGTACCACTCTTGTCGGGTGATGGATTTCATAAATTTCTCAATATTCCAAAAAACAAGCCCGGACCCTCAGGTCCGGGCTGGCCCTGTCGGGGCCGTCCAGGTCACTTGGCTTTGACCCGCATGAACTGGCCCACGCCGGAGTCGGCCGCGAACTTGTCCACGTTGGCGGGCAGCACCAGGAATGAGCCGGTGTCAATCCGCGCTTCGACTTTTTTGCCCTGTGCGGCCGCGATGGCTGTTTCCACACCCACTTGGCCGATCTTGGCCAGCATTTGTGCGGCGTTGGCTTGTTGCCAACCTTGCTTCATCATGTCCAGCCCGCCTGGGGAGCCATCAAAACCCGCGATTTTCACGTCGCCGGGCTTCTTGCCAGCGGCCATCAAAGCCGCTTTGGCACCCAAGGCGCCGCCGTCCCAAGCGCAGGCGATCACCTTGGCGCCCGGGTTGGCACGCAAGGCGGCTTCCACGCCGTTTTGGGCCATGGTCTGGTCCCAGGTGGTGGCCACTTCAACGATTTTGATGTTTTTACGCCCAGCGTTCAAAGCATCCACAAAGCCTTTTTTGCGCTCTTGGCCCGTGGATTGACCCTGGTCGCCGGTCACATAGATCACGGTGTCGCCGTCTTTGATCTGTTCTGCCGCCCACTTGCCCTGCACGTTGGCCGCCTTGATGTTGTCAGTGGCCACATAAGACGTGATCTTGGAGCCGGTGATGCCGGTGTCCACAGCCACGACGGCGATGCCAGCGGCCAAGGCCTTGTTGATGGCGGGGGCGATGCCAGCTGAGTCCACAGGGGCAATGGCGATTGCGTTGACTTTGCGGGTGATCATGTCTTCAACGATGGCCAGTTGGCGCGACAACTCGCCCTTTTCAGCCGCCAATTCGATGAATTTCACGCCCTTGGCACTGCCCGCTTTTTTGGCACCACCGTTGATCAGCGTCCAGCCTTCGTTGGTGTTGCCGTTGGTGATGTAGGCGACGGTGATGTCTGCGGCCATGGCCGAGGTGAACAGGGTGGCTGCCGCTGCAGCGATGGCCAAGCGGACGAAAGTGCGTTTTGTGGTCATGGTGTGTGTCTCCGTGTTGGGTTGTACCGGGCAGCAATTCTGTTGTCTGACCGCGAACGCATTGGAAACGAAAAACAAGACTAAGTAAACCTAGTAGTTTTACTAATACGAATTCTCCGCCAATCCGCCATGATCGCGGCCATTCACAGTGAAAGTAGCGCCATGTCGACACCTGCTCCCGTTCTTGAAATCCAGCAACTGACCAAACACTATGGCGGTGTCAAAGCCCTGACCGATGCCCAGTTTCGCCTCATGCCTGGCGAGCATGCCGCCATCGTGGGCGACAACGGCGCGGGCAAAAGCACCTTTGTGCGCCTGATCACCGGGGCAGAGCAGCCCAATGCGGGCGACATCCTGTTGGATGGCCAAACAGTGCATTTCGAGTCGCCACTGGACGCCCGAGATCAGGGCATCGAAACCGTGTACCAGACGCTGGCGCTGGCCGAAGACCTGGACGTGCCCGCCAACATCTTTTTGGGCCGCGAAATCACGCGCCTGAACTTGGGGCCGCTGTCCATCCTCCACCACAAGGCCATGCGCGAGAAATCGGCCGCCATGCTGGCCACCACCGGCGTGCAGATCCAGGACATGTCCGAGAGCCTGCGCGGCATGTCGGGTGGTCAGCGCCAGTGCGTGGCCATTGCGCGCGCTGCAGGGTTTGCCAAAAAACTCATCATCCTCGACGAGCCCACGGCCGCCCTGGGCGTTCAGGAAACGGCCCGTGTGGAAGGCATCATCAAAGGGCTCAAAGAGCGCGGTGTGCCCTTGATCATCATCAGCCACAACCTGCGCCAGGTGTTTGACCTGGTGGACCGCATCTGGGTCTTTCGCCAAGGCCGCATCATCTGCAGCAGGCGCACCCGCGAGACCAGCCCCGAAGAAATCGTGGGCCTGATCACCGGCGCCATCGATCCGGCCAGCCTGCGCTCTGAAGAGACTGCCACATGCTGAAAGGGATAGACCCACTGCTCACACCCGAGCTGCTGATGCACCTGTGCGCCATGGGCCACGGCGAATGGGTGGCGGTGGTGGACGCCAACTTCACTGCCGACCATTTGAGCCAGGGCAAACCGGTAGTGCGCTTGCCTGGCCACAGCCTAGAGCGGGTGAGCCGAGCCGTGCTGTCGGTGTTCCCCCTGGCCACCGATGTGGCGCAGCCTGCGGCTTACATGCATGCTTGCCACAGTGCCCCTGATTTTCGAACCCCCGCCCAACAAGCGGTGCTGGACTTGGTGGTGGCCGAGGGATTCAAGCCTGAACAGGTCGAAGCGGTGGAGCGCTTTGCGTTTTACGAGAAAATCAAGGGGGCCAGCCTCATCGTGCAAAGTGGCGAGGGCTCGGGCTACGGCAACGCCGCATTTTGTAAGGGCGTGATTTTTTTCTGAATCAGAGCAACACCAACCATGAACTCCGCAACGCCCACTTCCGCCATGCGGGGCTCCAACCACGTGGGGATGCGCCAGTTCAATGAACGCATCGTGCTGCAGGCCATTCGCCACCACGGGGCGATCCCGAAGGCCGATCTGGCGCGGCTGACCCAGTTGTCCACCCAAACGGTGGCCATCATCGTGGGCCGTTTGCTGGACGACGGCTTGCTCCTCAAACAGGACCGCGTGCGCGGCAAGATCGGTCAGCCCTCGGTGCCCCTGTCGCTCAACCCGCAAGGGGCATTCAGCGTGGGCATTCAGGTGGGGCGCCGCAATCTGGAGTTGCTGGTGGCCGATTTCACGGGCCAGCCTGTGGCGCGCGTCGAAGTCCTCTACGACTATCCCGACCCGGATGTCTTGTTGGAGTCGATGGCGCAGGGTCTGCAAACCCTGAAAGAGCGCATGGGCGAGCTCTGGCACCGTACCGTGGGTGTGGGGCTGACAGCGCCGCTGTCCTTGCACAAATGGGCCGACCTGATGGGCGGTCAGGCCGCTCAAGCCTTGGCCCGCTGGGAGCACATCGACCTGACGGCCCAGGTGCAGCGCCTGACCGATTTGCCAGTGGTGTTTGCCAAAGACACCACGGCCGCGTGCGTGGCCGAATTGCTGCAAGGCCATGGCCGCAGCGTGCGCAGTTTTTTGTATGTGTTTGTGGGCACCTTCATCGGTGGCGGCTTGGTGCTGTCCGGTCACATCATGAACGGCGAACGAGGCAATGCCGGGGCGATTGGCTCCTTGCCAGTGGGTTGCGCTTCAAGCGGTTCGGGCATGCCGCCTCAACTCTTGCAAAAGGCTTCGGGCTGGCAGCTCGAACAAGCCTTGCTGGCCGCGGGACATGACCCTTTGCTGATTCACCAGGCCGCCATCATGGACAAGGCCTATGCCGGCCTCACGGCGCCTTGGCTCGCTCAGGCCAGCCAGGCCTTGGCCATGACGGTGGCGAGTTCCGCCGCCTTGCTCGATCTGGACGCCGTGGTGATGGACGGCTCGCTGGGCGCGCCGCTCATGACCGCGCTGATGGCGGCCACACAAGACGCCCTGAGCCAGTACCGCTTTGACGGCATGCACCAACCGCAGCTGCTGGCCGGGCAGGTGGGCGCCCACGCCCGTGCTTTGGGCGGGGCGCTGCTGCCGCTGCACAGCCAGTTTTTCCCGGACAAAGACATCTTTCTGAAGCAGGATGCCGCATGAAGTTCTACCTCGACTCGGCCCAAGCCCGCCAATGGACCTTGCCGGCGGGCTGTCCTCCCGTGCAGGGCGTCACCACCAACCCCACATTGGTCATGCAAGCCGGTTTGCCGGTCAGCCTGGCGGGCTATTTGCAGTTGGTGGCGCAAGCAGGAGAAGTGCGTATCCCGGAGCTGATGCTGCAATTGCCCCGCGCCGACGTGGGCGAAGCGGCCCAGTGGCTCGAAGTGCTGCTGCCTGCTGCGGTGCAGGCCCGTGTGCGCCTGACCATCAAGTTGCCCTGTCACCCCGACTGGCAGCCCGTGCTGCGCGAAGTTCAGGCCTGGGGCGTGCCCAGCTTGCTCACCGGGCTGTCCAATCCGATGCAGCTGCTTTGGGCGCGCGCCCAGGGAGCCCATTTTGTCGCGCCGTATGTGGGCCGATTGCAGGCCGATGGCCGCGATGTGTGGTCGCTGATCGAGGCGTGTGTGGCGGTGCAGGCCGACGGTTTGCAGCTGTTGGCCGCCAGCATCAAGTCGGCGGATGTGTTGTCGCGCTTGATCGCCTTGGGTGCCCATGCCGTCACGGTGCGCCCAGAATTCGCGGCCAGCTTGGCCACCGATGCCTTGACCTTGGCCGCGATGGCGCAATTTGACCAAGATGCGCGGACTGCTGAGCAGTTTGTCGCGTCCCTTTGACGCTCAGATTTTCCGGTTGCGCGCCAAGGGCGGGTTGCGCGAGAAGTACTGCACGATGCCGCGCATCAGCGCATCGGTGAGTTGCTGCTGGTAAGCCTCGCTGCGCAATTTTTCTTCTTCTTGTGGGTTGCTGATGAAAGCCGTCTCCACCAGCACACTGGGGATGTCGGGGGCTTTGAGGACGGCGAAACCCGCTTGCTCAACGCGGGGTTTGTGCAGGCGACCCACGCCACCGATTTCGCGCAACAAGCTGCTGCCCAACTGCAAGCTGTCTTTGATCTGTGCGGCCGTGCTCATGTCCAGCAGGGCGTGCTGCACTTGGGCGTCTTGGGTGCCTAAATTCAGCCCACCGATCAGGTCGGCCTTGTTTTCCTTTTGCGCCATCCAGCGCGCTGCGCTGCTCGATGCCGCGCCTTGGCTCAGAGCGAACACGCTGGCGCCGCTGGCCTGGGGCGTGAAAAACGCATCGGCATGGATGCTGACCAACAAATCGGCTTGGACGCGCCGGGCCTTTTGCACCCGCACATGAAGGGGCACAAAGAAGTCGGCGTCGCGGGTGAGGAATGCCCGCATGGGGCTGCCCTGAACGCTGCTGGCGTTGATGCGGTCGCGCAGCATTTTGGCGATCTTGAGCACCACGTCTTTCTCTCGTGTGCCAGCCGGGCCAATGGCGCCCGGGTCTTCGCCGCCGTGGCCGGGGTCCAGCGCGATCACGATCAAACGGTCGCTGTCCTGTGCGCCTTTTTCTGCGCGGGGCGGATGGTTGGGGCTGTCCATCGACACCGCAGAAGGGGGCCACAGGTCTTGTCGCCGGGTGGAGGGCGCGGGGGCAGAGGGCGCCGGATTCAAAGCGCCCCCAGCGGCAGCCCCGTTGCGCCGCGCGATCAGCTCACCCAAAGGGTCATTGACGCTGGTGCTGGTGGCGGGCAAACCCGAGGCCGGCGCGGGCACAGGTGCCGCCGCCGCACGCTCTTGTATCAGTTGCGCCAGCGGGTCCAGGCCGTCCTTCGGATACAGGTCCAGCACCAGCCTGTGGGCATAAGTGGCCACGGGTTGAAGGGTGAAGACTTGCGGCGCAATGGCCCGCTTGAGGTCAATCACCAAGCGCACCGTGCTGGGGTTGAACTGGCCCACCCGTATGCCCGCAATGTTGGGGTCAGAAGCCTGCACCTTGCCCACCAATTCACGCAAAGCGGCGTTGAGCTCCAAGCCTTCGATGTCGATGGCCAAGCGCGGGGGCGAGGCGATGAAGGTTTGCGTGGTTTTGAGGGGCGCGTCCGATTCGAGCGTGACCCGGCTGTAATCGGGCGCAGGCCAAATGCGCACGGCCAACATATTGGCCCCGCGTGCCAGCTGCGCTGCGCCCAGGCTCATCACCAGAAATCCGGCTTTGAGCCAGCGGCGGCGGTCAGAGCGCATCGGCGGCTCCCCCGTGGCCGGTGGTGGCCCAAGAGGCCAACCACGCTTGGCCTCGCTCTGTGCCCGCGCTGATGTGCACCCGGCGCTGGTCTTCGTCGATCGCCTCGAGCGCCATCACCCAGTCCGGTGCTGGCAGCTGCCCAGCCACTTTGTCAGGCCACTCCATGAGTTTGAGTCCCGGCCCCGCAAAAATGTCCCGAAAGCCAGCGTCTTCCCACTCTTGCGGATCGCTGAATCGGTAAAAATCAAAATGCCAAACAGGCCACGCCGAGTCGCCCGAGCCCGCCAAGTGCGGCTCGACCACGGCGTAAGTGGGGCTTTTGATCCGGCCTTGCACGCCCGCTGCGCGCAGCAAATGGCGCACCAAAGTCGTTTTGCCTGCTCCCAGGTTGCCGCGCAATTCAATGCACGCATCTCGCCCACCGGGCCAGCTTTGCAGGGCTGCGCTCAGCTGCTCGGCAAAGGCTTGTGTGGCCGCCTCGTTCGGCCACAGACCCTGCCAATGCGCTGGGGCAGTGGGGCTTTCTACAATCGGTGGGTGACTGCTCAACGTACTCAATTCGACCTTCTAGAACTGTGGCCCCAGATTCCGATCTGGGCGCGTGAGCTTGGATTGTCCCAAATTGGCGTGACAGGCATCGATTTGTCCTCGGCCGAGCCCGGATTACAAGCTTGGCTGGCCGCAGGTTTTCACGGCAGCATGGACTACATGGCCAGCCACGGCATGAAGCGGGCCCGGCCGGCCGAGCTTCACACAGGGACGGTGAGCATCATCACGGCCCGCATGGATTACTTGCCCTTGGGCACAGCACCCGACTGGTTGGCCCAAGAAACCGCTCGCAGCCTGCAGCCAGGCGAGGCGGTGGTCTCGCTCTATGCCCGGGGGCGCGATTACCACAAGGTCTTGCGCAGCCGCCTGCAAAAACTGCAAGAGCGCATCGCCCAAGCCATTGGCCCCTTTGGGCACCGCGTGTTCACCGACTCGGCGCCTGTGTTGGAGGCCGAGCTGGCCACGCGCAGCGGTCTGGGCTGGCGCGGCAAACACACCCTGGTCCTCAGCCGTGAGGCCGGCTCCATGTTCTTTCTGGGCGAGTTGTTCGTGGACTTTGCACTGCCTGAGACGCCGCAGGTCTCGGCGCACTGCGGTCAGTGCACCGCGTGCATGGACCTGTGCCCCACCCAAGCCATCGTGGGGCCCTACCAGTTGGATGCCCGGCGCTGCATTTCTTACCTGACCATTGAGCATGCCGGGCCCATCGACGAGGCGCTGCGTCCCTTGATCGGCAACCGCATTTACGGCTGCGACGATTGCCAGTTGGCCTGCCCTTGGAACAAATTCGCGCAAATCAGCAGCGTGCCCGATTGGCAGCCGCGCGAAGGTTTGGGGGCGTCCACCATCGCTGAACTGATGGCCTGGAGCGAGGCCGAATTCTTGCGCCGCACCGAAGGCAGTGCCATCCGCCGCATCGGCCACGCCCGCTGGCTGCGCAACCTGGCTTTGGCCGCCGGCAATGCCTTGGCTTCGCCGGCGTTGTCTGCAGGCGAGCGAGAGCGGGTGTTGCAGGGTTTGGCGGCCCACGCTGGGCATGCCGATCCGGTGGTTCAAGAGCAGGTGGCCTGGTCGCTGGCCAAAGCAGCTGCCCCTTTGTAGGAGGCCGCCCCTGCGGCCGGATGGTGGGGTGGGTCAAGGGGGCCTGGCGCCCCGTCAGCGCAGCACGCCCAGCGCAAAGGGCAAACTGAGCATGCCCGAGAGCGTGGACAGCGTGACCAGCCCCGCCACATAGGGCCCGTTGTAGCCCATGCGGGCGGCCAGCACGTAGCAAGTCGACGCGGTGGGCAGTGCAGAAAAGGCCAGCAGTATGGTCGTTTGCATGGCGGTCAGCCCAAACAATTGCGACATGCCCAGCGCCATCAAGGGCAGCAGCAGGTGCTTGACCAAGAGCACGCTCACGGCCAACAGCTGGCCTTGGCGCAGGGTGCGCAGCTCCATGCCCGCACCCGCAGCCATCAGCCCCAAGGCCAGGGAAGCGGCGCCGATGCGGCTGACGCTGGGGTCCATCCAGGCCGGAATGCTCAAACCCATCAAGTTGAAGGCCAGTCCGGAACTGGTGGCGATGATCAAGGGGTTGCGGACCAGTTCGCGCAAAAAACCGGTGTTGGCATGGCGTGCCATGGGCCAAACGGCGCCGATGTTGAACAGGGGCACGCAAAACCCGATCAACACCGAAATCAGCAGCAAGCCCTCTGCGCCCGCCAAGCGCTCGGCCAGGGCCAGCGCGATGAACGAATTGAAGCGAAAACCCACTTGGGCACTGGCCGCATGGTCCCGTTTGTCCAGCCGTTTGCCCAGAATCGGCCAGTAAGGCAAGCTGTAGGACAGGGCAATGGCGCAGACCCCCAAACTCAGGCCAGCGCCAATGAGGTTGGACGTGGCAGCCAGATCGAGCGGGCTTTTGACGATGGACCGGAACAGCAGCACCGGGAACAGGAACAGGTACACCAAACTGTCGACCTGTTGCCACACCGAGCGGTTCAGGGCGGTGTAGCGGCAAATCAGGTAGCCGCACAAAATCAGCGAAAAATCGGGGAAGAGGAGTTGGGCAAAGTTCACCCTGGGAGCATAACGGCTGCAAGCCGCCGTCATGCCGGCCGCTTGTCACCCTGGGGCAAGGGGCTGGGGGCGAAGGGATGGTGGCGGGGGGCTGGTGGCGAAGGGCTGGTAGCGAAGGGCTGGTAGCGGGTAATGCCCGGATTTTTGACGGATTTGTGGGTTTGTCCTCTCTCAAGTCGCCCTTTTTTTTGCATATCATGGGCACACTTTTTAGGAGTTTTGACATGAAACGTCGCAGTTTGGTTTCGGCAGCCGGTTGGGCTGTCACCGTTTTGGCCAGTGGTTCGGCATGGGCACAGGCCTACCCCAACAAACCCATCAAATTGCAGGTGCCTTTTGCGCCTGGCGGCACCACCGACATCGTGGCCCGCGTGATCTCCGAGCCCCTGAGCAAGGCCTTGGGCCAAAACGTGATCGTCGAGAACAAAGCCGGTGGCGGTGGCGTGGTGGGTGCCACAGAAACCACGCGTGCGGCGCCGGATGGCTACAACCTGGGCATGGCCACGGTGTCGACCACGGCCGCCAACCCGGCCATCAACCCCAAGATCCCGTACAACGTCTTGACCGACTTCACGCCCATCATCAACATTGCGGCCACGCCCAATGTGATCGCGGTGCACCCCAGCTTCCCGGCCAAAGATTACAAAGCCTTCCTGGCCGAGTTGAAGAAAAACCCGGGCAAATATTCCTATTCCTCTTCGGGCACGGGGGGCATCGGCCATCTGCAAACCGAATTGTGGAAAAGCTTGGCGGGTGTCTTCATCACCCACATTCCTTACCGTGGTGCAGGCCCTGCCCTGAACGACACCGTCGCAGGCCAAGTGCCCATCATTTTCGACAACCTGCCTTCGGCCTTGCCATTTATCCAAACGGGCAAGCTGATCCCGATCGTGGTGGCGGCTCCCCAGCGGCTGCCCCAGTTGCCCAATGTCCCGACCTTCAAGGAAATCGGTTTGGAGCCTGTCAACCGCATGGCTTACTACGGCATCTTGGGCCCCAAGAACCTGCCCAAAGAGGTGGTGGACAAGATCAGCGCGGGTGTGAAAAAAGCCCTGCAAGAGCCCGGTGTGACCAAACGCATCAACGACACGGGCTCTTTGGTCATCGCCAACACGCCCGAAGAGTTCAGCGCCCAGATCAAGGCCGAATTCGAGGTGTACAAGAAAGTGGTGGACCAGCAAAAACTCAAGCTGGACTGATCCTTCGTCCATGCACGAGGCCAGCCAGAACGCCATCGACCGCTTTGCCGAGGCCCTCTGGCTGGAGGACGGGCTGGCCGCCAACACCTTGGCGGCCTACCGCCTCGATTTGTCGCTTTACGCCACCTGGTTGTTTGTAACGCACAGGCTGGCGCTGGCGGCGAGCCAAGAACACCACCTGCAGTCGTACTTTGCTGAGCGGCATGGGCAGACCAAGGCCACCTCGGCCAACCGCCGGCTCACGGTGTTCAAGCGTTTTTTCAGATGGGCCTTGCGCGAGCGCCTCATCCAAGCCGATCCCACTTTGCGCATGCTGGCCGCCAAACAGGCCCTGCGCGTGCCCAAAACCTTGAGCGAGGCACAGGTCGATGCGTTGTTGTCCGCGCCCGATGTCAGCACGCCTTTGGGTTTGCGTGACCGCGCCATGCTGGAGTTGATGTACGCCAGCGGACTGCGTGTGAGCGAGTTGGTGAGCCTCAAAACCTTGCACGTCTCGCTCCACGAAGGCGTGCTGCGCATCATGGGCAAAGGCAGCAAAGAGCGTTTGGTGCCTTTTGGCGAAGAAGCGCGCGACTGGTTGCAGCGCTACATGGGCCAAGCCCGGTCGGCCATGCTGGGCCCACGCCAGACCGAAGACCTGTTTGTCACCACCAGTGGCACCACACCCGGCAGCGCCATGTCCCGCGTGATGTTTTGGAGCCTGGTCAAGCGCTACGCCATCGACGCTGGCATCACCGCCCCTTTGTCGCCCCACACCCTGCGCCACGCTTTTGCCACGCATTTGCTCAACCATGGGGCCGACTTGAGGGCGGTACAGATGCTGTTGGGGCATGCCGACATCTCCACCACCACCATTTACACCCATGTGGCCCGAGAGCGCCTGAAAACGCTGCACGCGCAGCACCACCCCAGAGGCTGATGCGTCTGCTTTCCATCTGGGAGGCCGCCCCTGTGGCCAAAGGATGGCTCAGTCTCAGCATGCATTCGCGAGCAGGGGCTCGCTCCCACATTGGAATGGGCCTGGGTATTTTGTGGGAGGCCGCCCCTGCGGCCGAAGGTGGGTTCACCTACAGGTTTCATTCGCGAGCAGGGGCTCGCTCCCACAAGGGGCACACTCCCTCAGGGGGTCATTTCCACAGGGGCTCATTCCCATAAGGGTTTCACTCCCAAAGTGGCCTGCTCCCACATTGGCATGGGCTTTGGTGTTGTGTGGGAGGCCGCCCCTGCGGCCGAAGGTGGGTTCACCTCCAGCTTTCATTCGCGAGCAGGGGCTCGCTCCCACAGAGGCACCCTCCCACAGTGGTTCACTCCAACAGAGGCCTGCTCCCACATTGGCATGGGCTTTGGTGTTGTGTGGGAGGCCGCCCCTGCGGCCGAATGTGGGTTCACCTACAGCTTTCATTCGCGAGCAGGGGCTCGCTCCCACAGAGGCACACTCCTACAGGGGCTCACTCCCACAAGAGATCGCTCACAAAGGGGTTCACTCCCACAGGCGCGGGTGTGCTCAGCTCAAAGCGGCCAACTCTGCTTCGTCAAAACCTGCCAGCCGCCGGGCGGCCATGTTGAAGGGCGGACGCAGTTTGGGGGCCTCGTATTGGGCGATCAATTCGGCATAGGTGCTGACCGGCTCCAAGCCGCGTTGTTCGCACACATGGCGGTACCAGCGGTTGCCAGCAGCCACGTGGCCAATTTCGTCTTGCAAAATGATGTCCAGGATTTCACCCGCTCTGTGGTCGCCCACACTGACCAGTTTGTTTTTCACGCCCGGTGAGGCGTCCAGGCCCCGCGCTTCCATGGTGCGCGGCACGATGCCGATGCGGGCCAGAATGTCGTTCTGGGTGCGCTCGGCCATGTCCCACAAGGTGTTGTGGGCAGGAAAGTCACCGTAGTCAAAGCCCAGGCTCAGCAGGTGTTGGCGCAGCAGGCCAAAGTGCTTGGCCTCCTCTTGGGCAATGCGCACCCAATCCGTGTAAAAAGCCTCGGGCATGCCCGCAAAGCGCCACACCACGTCGAGTGCCAGGTCGATGGCGTTGAGCTCGATGTGCGCGATCGAGTGCACCAGCATGGCCCGGCCCTCGGGCGTGGCCATGGATTTGGCTTTGAGCTGGGTGTGCGGCACCAGCAGCGGGCGTGCTGCACGGCCCGGGCCTGCAGAAGGGGCGCTCAGGTTCTCGAGCGCGCCCACGGGCAAGCTCAGGTCCAGGGCCAATGTGGCCTGGGCTTTCAGGTTCGGGTCGGTTTGCGCCCAGGGGATCAGGGCGGCGGAGCGCAAGGTGTGCATGGCGATCACTGGCTGCGCCCACAGCAGGGGGTGGGCATCCCTACAATTGTAGGTTTTCAAGAAAACCCAACCGACAGGAGACCGCCATGGCCATTTACCAATTGGATGATCAAACCCCCGATGTGGCCGACAGTGCCTGGGTGGCCGAGAACGCGCAGGTCATGGGCGCGGTCAAGATCTCGGCCGATGCCAGCATCTGGTTTGGCGTGACGGTGCGTGGTGACACCGAGACGATTGAGATCGGTGAGGGCAGCAACATCCAGGACGGCAGCGTCATGCACGCCGACCACGGCAAGCCAATCAAGGTCGGCAAACATGTGACGGTGGGCCACATGGTCATGCTGCACGGCTGCACCATCGGTGACGAGTCGCTGATCGGCATTGGCGCGGTGGTGCTCAATGGTGCCAAAATTGGCAAAAACTGCCTGGTGGGAGCGGGTTCGCTGGTGACCGAGGGCAAGGAATTTCCCGATGGCTCGATGATCATGGGCACCCCTGCCAAGGTGGTGCGCGCCTTGACCCCCGAGCAGATTGAGGGCCTGCGCCAAAGCGCCCAGCATTACGTCGAGAACGCCCGTCGTTTCAAAACAGGCTTGAAAGCCATTTCCTGAATGCGTTGTGGACCCTTTGTGGGTCCGCCGCGAACGTTTTAACCACCGAGGATCGGCCCTGTGGGGCTGTTGATTGAACTTTGTCCGAACTCCATAAATTCATTTTCGAAGGCCTGCCGGTGCGCGGCATGTTGGTGCGTCTGACCGATGCCTGGCAAGACATTCTGGCGCGCCGCGCTGCCAACTCCGAGACGGGCGCTTACCCTGCACCTGTGCGCCAGTTGCTCGGAGAGATGGCCGCAGCGGGCGTCTTGATGCAGGGCAACATCAAGTTCAATGGCGCTTTGGTGCTGCAGATTTTTGGGGATGGTCCGGTCAAGTTGGGTGTGGTCGAAGTCCAGCCCGACTTGAGCTTGCGGGCCACCTGCACCCAAGTGGGCGAGGTGGCCGACAACGCCACCCTGAGCCAGATGGTCAACGTGAACAACGAAGGGCGTTGCGCCATCACCCTGGACCCGCAAGACCGTTTGCCCGGCCAGCAGCCTTACCAAGGCGTGGTGCCGCTGTTTGGCGATCGGGGCGAAAAACTGGAAAACATCAGCGAGGTGTTGGAGCACTACATGTTGCAGTCCGAGCAACTCGACACCGTGTTGGTGCTGGCGGCCGACGACAAAGTGGCGGCGGGCTTGCTGATCCAGCGCCTGCCCATCGAAGGCGAGGGCAATCTGGCCGGTCAAACCGATTCATTCCTGCGCGAGTCGGTGCTGGGCCAGAGCGAAGATTTCAGCCGCATCTCGATCTTGACCAAGAGCCTCAAGCGCGAAGAGTTGTTGGGCTTGGACGCCGAAACCATCTTGCACCGTTTGTATTGGGAGGAGCCCCTCGCGCGGTTCGAGCCCTTCATCGGCGAGACTGGCCCGCGTTTTGCCTGCCGGTGCAACCGCGAGCGCGTGGGCAACATGATCCGCAGCCTCGGCACCGAAGAGGTGGAGGGCATCATCGCCGAACAAGGTCAGGTGGAAGTGGGCTGCGACTTTTGCGGTGCGCAATACCGTTTTGACCCGGTGGACGCGGCGGGCCTGTTCACAGGTTTGCCCGCTGACGTGCCCGGCGGCTCGGTCCACTGAATTCTGGTGGGAGCGAGCCCCTGCTCGCGAATGATCGCTCGGGTGCGACAAAGATTCGGCCGCAGGGGCGGCCTCCCACAAGGGGAGCCGCTGAGCGTCAACCGAATTCTGGTGGGAGCGAGCCCCTGCTCGCGAATGATCGCTCGGGTGCGACAAAGATTCGGCCGCAGGGGCGGCCTCCCACAAGGAGCGCCGCTCAGCGTCAACCAAATGCTTGTGGGAGCGAGCCCCTGCTCGTGAATGATCGCTCGGGTGCGACAAAGATTCGGCCGCAGGGGCGGCCTCCCACAAGGGGAGCCGCTCAGCGTCAACCGAATGCTTGTGGGAGCGAGCCCCTGCTCGTGAATGATCGCTCGGGTGCGACAAAGATTCGGCCGCAGGGGCGGCCTCCCACAAGGGGAGCCGCTCAGCGTCAACCGAATGCTTGTGGGAGCGAGCCCCTGCTCGCGAATGATCGCTCGGGTGCGACAAAGATTCGGCCGCAGGGGCGGCCTCCCACAAGGCGAGTCGCGCAGCGTCCACCGAATTCTTGTGGGAGCGAGCCCCTGCTCGCGAAGGATCGCGCTGCCGCAGCAGAGATTCGGCCGCAGGGGCGGCCTCCCACCAGGCGAGTCGCTCAGCGTCCACCGAATTCTGGTGGGAGCGAGCCCCTGCTCGCGAATGATCGCTCGGGTGCGACAAAGATTCGGCCGCAGGGGCGGCCTCCCACAAGGAGAGTCGTGGAGCGTCCACCGAATTCTGGTGGGAGCGAGCCCCTGCTCGCGAAGGATGGCGTCAGGTGGGGCGCTTGGCCAGCAGCCTGGTGAACAGTTGGTGTTCACAGACCGGGTCGCTGCACGCGTTGCATTGCCACACGGTGCGCCCCTCGTTGATGGCGAACTGGGCATTTTCCCTGGTCATGCGGGCTGCGTCGTCTTCGCCAGGCTGCCCCAGAGCCAGCAGGGCGTTGTTCAGCCGCTGCTGGCCTTGCCCGTAGACCACCCGGTAGGCAATGCCTGCACGCTCGAGCGCACGTCGCACCAGGGTGTCGACCGGGCCACGCACCTGCGGGCCGTCCCGTTGCCAGCCATCGGCCACCCAAGGCAAATCGAGGCCGGTCACCAAAGTCTTGTCGAAAAGCGCTTGGTGCGCCAATGCCATGGCGTAGAGACTTTCATCGCCAAACAAGAGGTGGCTGTAGACCGCTGTCATGAGGGGCGTGGTGTCTGAAATCACCACGCCTTGCCGGATGCGCATCACCGCTTGGGCCTGGGCCTGGGCAATGTCACTTTGTTCGTGGGCCAGCGGCGTTCGGCCTTCACGCGCACACCAGTGGCGCAACACCTCCTCGACCGCATGGACGGTGTGCCCACGCGAACGCATCACACCTGCCAAGGCCTGGGTCAAGCCAGATTTTCCGGTGCTCTCTGCGCCCAGAATGGCGATGCGCTCAATCGGGCTCATGCGAGCGATTCAGCCGCTTCGAGGGCCAGGCTTCGTCGCCAGGACCGCCAACCCCAAAGGCTCATGGCGGTGAACAGGGCGTACAAAACGCAGGTCAACCACAGGCCTTTGTGGGCAAACAAGGCCACGCTGATGGCATTGACCACCACCCAGACCAGCCAGTTTTCAAGGTATTTGCGCCCCAACAGGACTTGCCCGACCAAACTCAGGGCTGTGGGCAGTGCATCCCACCAGGCCACATCGCTGTCGGTGAAGCGTTGCAGCAGCACAGCCAGTGCAGGCCAAAGCGCGGCGCTGCAGACCAGCACCACCCCCCAGCCGCGCCAAGACAGGCGTTGAACAGCGATGGCCGCTTGGGCGTCATCTGTTCTGCGAAGCCACTGCCACCAACCCCACAGGGAAATGGCCACAAAAACCAGTTGCAGGCCCGCCTCGCCGTACAGCAAGCTGTCCTTGAACACAAAGAAATACAGAATGGCGCTGGCGATGGACAGTGGCCAGCCCCAATGCCACTGCTGGATGTTGCAAACCACCATGGCCAGGCCGAGGACAAAACCTGCGATCTCGACCGGGGACATCATTTGGCGATTTGAACGAAGATCTCGTTGGGTTTGACCATGCCCAGCTCATGCCTTGCACGTTCCTCGACCATGTTCAGGCCTTCCTTGAGGTCATTGACCTCGGCGCTGAGTTGGTCAATTTTGCGGTGGGCTTTTTCGTTCTCGGCCTTTTGCTCTTGCAAAGACCGCTCGAGCTCGGCAACGGTGGACACGCCGCCTTTGCCCAACCAAAGTTGGGCTTGGACGATCACCAGCAAGGCGACCAACACGATCGGAACGAGGCGGTTGCCCATGGCTGTGCCGGCTTAGCGTAGGTTGTAGAAGGCCGCGCGGCCAGGGTACACCGCCACTTCGCCCAAGTCTTCTTCGATGCGCAGCAGCTGGTTGTACTTGGCCATGCGGTCCGAGCGGCTCATCGAGCCGGTCTTGATCTGGCCCGCGTTCAAACCCACAGCGATGTCGGCGATGGTGCTGTCTTCGGTCTCGCCCGAGCGGTGTGAGATGACGGCGGTGTAACCGGCGCGCTTGGCCATTTCGATGGCTTCGAAGGTTTCGGTCAGGGTGCCGATCTGGTTGATCTTGATCAGGATCGAATTGGCGATGCCCTTGTCGATGCCTTCTTTGAAGATTTTGGTGTTGGTCACAAACAGGTCGTCACCGACGATTTGCACGTTCTTGGCCAAGCGGTCGGTCAGCACTTTCCAGCCGTCCCAGTCGCCTTCGGCCATGCCGTCTTCGATGCTGATGATGGGGTACTTGTCGCACCAAGTGGCCAGCATGTCGGTCCACTGCTCAGACGTCAGGCTGATGCCGCCTTCACCGGCCAGCACGTACTTGCCGTCTTTGTAGAACTCACTGGCGGCGCAGTCCAGGCCAATGGCGATTTGCTCGCCCGCGGTGTAACCGGCAGCAGCGATCGCGTCCAGCACCATCTGGATGGCCGCTTCGTGGCTGTCCACGTTGGGGGCAAAGCCGCCTTCGTCGCCCACGGCAATGCTCATGCCTTTGTCGTGGATGATTTTCTTGAGCGCATGGAACACTTCAGCGCCCCATCGCACCGCTTCGCGGAACGACGGTGCGCCCACGGGGATGATCATGAACTCTTGCAGGTCCAGGTTGTTGTTGGCGTGCGCGCCACCGTTGATGACGTTCATCATGGGCACGGGCAGCTGGTTGCCGTTCATGCCGCCAAAGTAGCGGTACAGCGGCAGGCCCGATTCTTCGGCCGCGGCGCGGGCCACGGCCATGGACACGGCCAGCATGGCGTTGGCACCCAAGCGGCTCTTGTTGTCGGTGCCGTCCAGGTCGATCAGGGTGCGGTCCAAAAAGGCCTGCTCGGAGGCGTCCAGGCCCAGCACGGCTTCGGAGATTTCGGTGTTGATGTGCTCGACCGCTTTGAGCACGCCTTTGCCCAGATACCGGCTCTTGTCGCCGTCACGCAGCTCGATCGCTTCGCGGCTGCCGGTGGAGGCGCCAGACGGCACAGCGGCGCGGCCCATCACGCCCGATTCCAACAGCACGTCGCATTCGACGGTGGGGTTGCCACGGCTGTCGAGGATTTCACGGCCGACGATGTCAACGATTGCACTCATGTTCAGACTCTCTCAAATTGAAAAATAAAAACCGGTTGGGGGTCCAAGGCGTCAAACACCTTCGACCACGACCATGCGCATGATGGCCGCACCTGCACGGGCCTCACGGGCTTTGAGGTACTCGGGCACTTCATAAAAGGCCTTGGCGGCTTCAAAGGTCGGAAATTTCAAAATCACGATGCGCTCGGGCGACCAGTCGCCCTCCAGCACTTCGACTTTTCCGCCACGCACGCAGACTTCAGCGCCCGTGGATTGCATGGCGGCGGTGGACCACTTTTTGTACTCTTCGTACTGGGTGGGGTTGGTCACTTGGACGTTGGCGATGATATAGCCGCTCATGCGAAGTTGTCCTCGAGGAAGGGGTTCTTTTTGGTGACGGCATCGAGCTGCACCAGCGTCTCGAGCAAGGCCTTCATTTGGCCCAGCGGCACGGCATTGGGGCCGTCAGACCAAGCCTCTGCGGGCTTGGGATGGGTTTCCATGAAGAGGCCCGCCACGCCCACGGCCACGCCTGCGCGGGCCAGCACCGGTACCATCTCGCGCGCTCCGCCGCTGCTGGTGCCTTGGCCACCGGGTTTTTGCACCGAGTGGGTCACGTCAAACACCACAGGCGCGCCGGTTTTGCGCATCTCGGCCAGGCTGGTCATGTCGGCCACCAGGTTGTTGTAGCCAAAGCTCACGCCGCGCTCACACGCCAGGAAATTGTCTTCGGGAAGACCGGCTTCACGGGCCGCGCTGCGGGCTTTGTCGATGACGTTCTTCATGTCCCAGGGCGCCAAAAATTGGCCCTTCTTGATGTTCACCGGCTTGCCCGATTGGGCCACGGCGCGGATGAAATCGGTCTGGCGGCACAAAAAGGCCGGGGTCTGCAGCACGTCAACCACGCTGGCCACGGTTTTGACCTGTGATTCGTCGTGCACATCGGTGAGGATGGGCACGCCGATCTGGCGGCGCACCTCCTGAAGGATTTTCAGGCCCGCATCCATGCCCACACCGCGCTGGGTGCTGCCCGACGAGCGGTTGGCTTTGTCGAACGAGCCTTTGTAGATGAGCGGGATGCCCAGGGCCGAGCAAGCCTCATGCAGGCGACCCGCCACTTCGATGGACATCTCCAGACCTTCGATGGAGCAGGTGCCCGCGATCAAAAAGAAGGGCTGGTTCAGGCCAACGTCAAATCCGCTAAGTTTCATGGCTGTCCTTCGTGCGGGTGTTTCAGGCGGCCGCTTTGTGCGAAATCGCCGCCTTGACGAAGGCATTGAACAGGGGGTGGCCATCCCAAGGGGTGGACTTGAACTCGGGGTGGAACTGAACGCCCACATACCAAGGGTGCACGGTTTGCGGCAGCTCGACGATTTCGGTCAGCTGCTCGCGCTGCGTGAGCGCCGAGATCACCAGGCCCGCTTTGCGCAGGTCGTCCAGGTAATTGACGTTGGCTTCATAGCGGTGGCGGTGGCGCTCGGTCACCACGTCGCCATAAATTTGGTGGGCCAAAGTGCCCTTGGCCACATCGGAGCTTTGTGCGCCCAAGCGCATGGTGCCGCCCAGGTCGGAGTTGGCATCGCGCACCTGGATGGAGCCATCTGCGTCTTTCCATTCGTTGATCAGGGCGATCACGGGGAAGGGCGTCTCGGGCTCGAACTCGGTGCTGTTGGCGTCCTTCATACCCGCCACGTGGCGCGCGTACTCGATGGTGGCGACCTGCATGCCCAAGCAAATGCCCAAGTAAGGCAGCTTTTGGGTCCGGGCGAATTGGGCGGTTTCGATCTTGCCCTCCACGCCGCGCTTGCCAAAACCACCGGGCACCAGCACGCCGTCGTAATGGGCCAGGCTGGCCACGGTCTCAGGGGTGATGGTTTCGGAGTCGATGTGCTCGATCTTCACGCGCACATGGTTGCGCATGCCGGCATGGCGCAGCGCTTCATTGACCGATTTGTAACTGTCCGACAACTCGACGTATTTGCCGACCATGGCAATGGTCACTTCGCCTTTGGGGTTGGCGGTCTCGTACACCAAATCGTCCCAGCGCTTGAGGCTGGCAGGCGGCGTGTTCAGGCGCAGCTTGTCGCAGATCAGGCCGTCCAGCCCTTGCTCGTGCAGCACGCGTGGCACTTTGTAGATGGTGTCCACATCGGGCATGGAGATCACGCCCCAGCTTTGCACGTTGGTGAACAGCGAAATTTTGTCGCGCTCGTCGTCCGGAATATAGCGGTCGGCACGGCACAGCAGGGCGTCGGGCTGGATGCCGATTTCGCGCAGTTTTTGCACCGTGTGCTGGGTCGGTTTGGTTTTGAGTTCGCCCGCCGTGGCAATCCAGGGCAGGTAGGTCAGGTGCACAAAGGCGGTGTTGTTGGGCCCCAAGCGCAGGCTGAGCTGGCGCACGGCTTCCAAAAAGGGCAAAGACTCGATGTCGCCCACGGTGCCGCCGATCTCGACGATGGCCACATCCACCGCTTCGGGGGTGCCAAAGCCGGCACCGCGCTTGACGAAGTCCTGGATCTCGTTGGTGACGTGGGGGATGACCTGCACGGTCTTGCCCAGGTAGTCACCACGGCGCTCTTTCTCGAGCACGCTCTTGTAGATCTGGCCGGTGGTGAAGTTGTTGGCCTTCTTCATCCGGGTGTTGATGAAGCGCTCGTAGTGGCCCAAATCGAGGTCGGTTTCTGCGCCGTCGTCGGTCACAAACACCTCGCCGTGCTGGATCGGGCTCATGGTGCCGGGGTCCACATTCAGGTAGGGATCGAGCTTGATGAGGGTGACGGAGAGGCCGCGCGATTCAAGGAGGGCGGCGAGCGATGCGGAGGCGATTCCCTTGCCCAGGGAAGACACCACACCGCCGGTGACGAAGACGAATTTGGTCATGTCCAAGACGGGAGCTTTCAGCCCCCGGTAGGTGGAAATCGTGATTATAGACAGTCACGTCTGCTACATTCCCCGGCATGAGCACATTGGCTGGAAAACACATCGTTCTGGGCTTGTCGGGCGGCATTGCGGCCTTCAAGTCGGCTGAACTCTGCCGCGCCTTGGTCAAGGCGGGCGTCACCGTACAGGTCGTGATGACCGAGGCCGCCGAACAATTCATGACGGCGGTCACCTTGCAAGCCCTGTCGGGCCGGCCGGTGTACACCTCGCAGTGGGACCCGCGTGAGGCCAACAACATGGCCCACATCAACCTGAGCCGCGAGGCCGACGCCATTGTGGTGGCCCCGGCCAGCGCCGACTTCATGGCCAAGTTGCTGCACGGCGGCGCCGACGAACTGCTCAGTCTAATGTGCCTGGCACGTCCACTGGAGAAGGTGCCGCTGATCGTGGCGCCGGCCATGAACCGCGAAATGTGGTCCAACCCCGCCACCCAGCGCAATGTGGCGCAACTCAAAGCCGACGGCATTCACGTGCTGGATGTGGGGCAGGGCGACCAAGCCTGCGGCGAAACCGGTGACGGGCGCATGCTCGAAGCCGAAGAAATCCTGGAAGAGCTCGAAGCGTTTTTCAGCCCGCAGGTGCTGGCGGGCCAGCAAGTGCTGGTCACGGCGGGCCCAACCTACGAAGCCATTGACCCGGTGCGCGGCATCACCAACTTGTCCAGCGGCAAGATGGGCTTTGCGATTGCCCGGGCGGCCCGCTTGGCTGGGGCCAATGTGACCTTGATCGCTGGCCCGGTGAGCCTGGCCACGCCGCGCGGCGTGCGGCGCGTGAACGTGCGCTCCGCCCGCGACATGCTTGAAGCCGTGCAAGGCCATGTGCCCGAGCGGGGCGTGTTCATCGCCACCGCGGCGGTGGCCGACTGGCGCCCGGCCAACGCGGCCGATCAAAAAATCAAGAAAGACGGTTCAGGGCAGACGCCCGAGCTGGCCTTTGTCGAGAACCCCGACATTTTGGCGACCGTGGCCCAGTCGGCTGCGGCGCAAAAAGGCGAGCTGTTTTGTGTGGGTTTTGCGGCAGAAAGCCACGACCTGCTGGCGCATGCCACGGCCAAGCGCGCGCGCAAACAGGTGCCGCTGCTGGTGGGCAACATCGGCCCGGCCACGTTCGGGCAAGACGACAACGCTTTGCTGCTGGTGGACGCCCAAGGCGCCCGAGAACTGCCGCATGCCAGCAAGCAGGTGCTGGCCATTCAACTCATTGAAGACATTGCCCGGCGGCTGGGCGGAGAACAAGCATGACCATGGACATTGACGTCAAGATCCTCGATGCGCGCATTGCCGCGCAAATGCCCACCTACGCCACGCCCGGCAGTGCGGGCTTGGACCTGCGCGCTTGCCTGGACGCGCCGCTGGTCTTGGCGCCCAACGCCTGGCAACTGGTGCCCACGGGCATGGCCATCCACCTCAAGGACCCTGGCTACGCGGCCATGCTCTTGCCGCGTTCGGGCTTGGGCCACAAGCACGGCATCGTCTTGGGCAATTTGGTGGGGCTGATCGACAGCGATTACCAAGGACAGCTCATGGTCAGCTGCTGGAACCGCAGCGAGGTGGCCTTCACCATCGAACCTTTGGAGCGCATCGCGCAGATGGTGATCGTGCCTGTGGTGCAAGCGCGCTTTCACGTCGTGAGCGAGTTCGGTGCTGCGACCGAGCGCGGTGAGGGCGGTTACGGCTCCACAGGCCAAAAATAAGCGCCTGGCAAGGCGCTGTCAAAGGGCTCAGTGCAGGGTGGGTCCAGCGGCTGAGCCTTCGTCGCCCACCTCGATTTTGAAAAAGCCGGTGCCGCAGCTGCCGCTGCCCACTTCGGCCTCGGTCGGCTCGCGCACCGATTCGACCTTCAGGTGCAGGCGCAGCGCAATGCCCGACAGTGGGTGGTTGGCGTCCAGCACCACGTGCTCGGGGTAGATTTCGGTCACGGTGTAGAGGGCGTTGCGCGGCGCGTCCGGGTTGCACCCCTCTGGCAAAGCAGTGCCTTCGATCGTGAGGCCGGGCTCGAGCCCTTCTGGGAACAGGGCCAGCGGCTCCAAAAACAGCAGGTTTTCATCGAAGTCGCCAAAGGCGTCTTCGGGCTCCAGGTGCAAATCGACCTTGGCGCCACGTTCGTGGCCTTGCAGGGCTTCTTCGATCTTGGGCAGCAGGTCTTGTCCGCCAATGAAAAATTCCACGGGTTCGTCCAGCGTGTCCAGAACTTCGCCCAGCGTGTCTTTGAGTGTCCAGGTCAGTGCGACCACAGAAGGTGTCTTGATTTCCATACGACAATTGTCGCAGTTTGGCGGCCACTTTTTGGCCGCTTTGGTTTTGAGATGCGAGAACCCGAGATGAACACAGAACAACCCTTGGCGCTGCTGGGCGGCTTGACACCCAGTCAATTCATGCAGCGCCATTGGCAGAAAAAGCCTTTGTTGGTGCGCCAAGCCATCCCCGGTTTTACGCCTTGCGTGGGGCGTTCAGAGTTGGTGGCTTTGGCAGGGCAGGAGGGGGTGGAATCGCGCTTGATCGTGGACTCTCCCAAGGGTTGGAAGATGAAGCATGGGCCATTTGCGAAGCGCAGTTTGCCGCCCTTCGCTCAGAAAAAATGGACTTTTTTGGTGCAGGGCGTGGACTTGCACCACGATGGCGTGCACGCGCTGATGCAGCAGTTCCGTTTTGTGCCCGATGCGCGCTTGGACGATGTGATGATCAGCTACGCCACCGATGGCGGTGGCGTGGGGCCACACTTTGACAGCTATGACGTGTTTTTGCTGCAGGCCCATGGCCAACGCCGTTGGCGCATTGGTCGCAACAGGGACTTGACGCTGCAATCGGGCGTGCCGCTCAAAATTTTGCAAAACTTCGAGGCCGAAGAAGAGTTTGTGCTGAACCCGGGGGACATGCTGTATTTGCCCCCCAAATACGCACACGACGGCGTGGCCGAGGGGGAGTGCATGACCTGGTCCATCGGTTTCAGGGCGCCCCAAGAAGGCGAGTTGGCGCGGGAGCTGCTGCTCGGCTTGGCCGATGAGGCGTTCGACGGTGTGGGGGAGGCCATTTACCGCGATCCTCGCCAGCCCGCAGTGATGTCTTCGGCGGCTATACCGCCCTCTTTGGCTCTCTTTGCACATCAAGTGGTCGATAAAGCGCTCAAAAATCCGGATTTGCTGGACAGTTTGCTGGGTGAGTACCTGACCGAGCCCAAAGCCCATGTGTGGTTTGAGGGGTCTGAAAACGCGCCTGATTTGTCAAAAGGGGTTCACCTCGATCGCAGAAGCAAAATGATGTACGACGAGCGGCATGTGTTCATCAATGGGGAAAGCTTTCGAGTGGGGGGCAGGGATGCCCGTTTTTTGCGTCAACTGGCTGATAACAGGTCTCTTTCTGCCTCATCTTGCGCTAAGTTGAGTGAATCTGCGCAAGAGGCATTGCGCGACTGGATGTCGGCGGATTGGTTGAAACCCGCTCAGGACTTACCCCAGTGAGGGGTTTTTTGAAGGTTTCGCGTCAGTTTGGTGCGTTTTGTTTCTAAGGGGCCTAGGGAAAACGATATAATCCAGCGCTGAGTGCAGAAGAGCTCGAGTGCTTTTGTCTCGGTTCAAGTTTTCTTGAATCAGAATTCGACAATTTCCGGAAATTGTTTTTTAACCCCTACAAGGAAAATCATCATGAACAAGTCCCTCGTTTTGGCCGCCATCATCGCTGCTGCTGCTTTGTCCGCTTGCGGCAAAAAAGAAGAAGCTGCTGCTCCAGCCGCTCCTGCTCCTGTGGCTGCTCCAGCACCTGCTGCTGACGCTTCTGCTGCTCCTGCAGCTCCAGCTGCTGACGCATCTGCCGCCAAGTAATATTTGGCCGCTTTCCCGGTCTTGGCCGGGACTGCAAGAAAAAACCCCGCATGGCGGGGTTTTTTTATTGGTCAGAGAGATGGCTCGGGTCAGCGCAACTCGTTGGCCAGCAATTTCAAAATGCGCTCGGCATTGCCGGATGTTTCGGGCTGGCCATTGGCGTCCAGCACACGAACCCAACTGGCATTGCCTTTTTCGGTCAAGGCGATGCGGTAGCGTGACAAAGCGGCTTCTTCTTTTTTGCTGCTGAAAATGCGGGCAAAAAAGCCCGGCTCTTGGCCAGCGGCGGTACCGGGCGCCACGTAGCGAACAAAGTAAATGCCTTTGGAGCGGTCGCGGTCTTCGACGGTGAAGCCCGTGCGGTCCAAGGCCACACCGGTTCGGCGCCAAGCGCGGTCCAGGCTGTCAGTGATCTGGATGGTGGGTTGGCCTTCGACCGTGGTCACGCTGGCTGTTTGCGCATGGGCAGCCGATGCCGTGGCGGATTTCGCCGCTTCAGGGGACGCGCCCAGCTTGACCATCAGACGGCGCAAGAATTCGATTTCGAGTTCAGGATCGCCGGCACGGGGTTGCCAGACGGTTTGGTCTTTTTGTGCGTTGGCGTAATTCTCGGCCATGCCGCGGTGTGTGATGTAGATCTCTACGCCGCCTTGCGCATGGCGTTCAACACGGGTGCGGAACTTGTCACGCTCACCCGAGGAATACAAGGAGTCCAGCACTTTGCCCAAGGTCTTGCGGATGAAATCTTGTGGAATTTTGGCCCGGTTTTCAGCCCAGTCCGTTTCCATGATGCCCACGTCAGGCGCGTCAGTGATCAGGACAAAACCGTTGCTGGTCCAGAATTCGCGCAGCGGTTCCCACACTTTGTCTGCTGGGCGTAACACCACCAACCAGCGTTGGTTGCCTTGGCGCTCCATGCGCACATCGCCCACAACGTTGGCCGCCGTGCCGGCGTCGGCCACCCGAGCGCCAGCACTTTGGAAACCCGAGGCGGTGGCCGAGTTGCTTTCGATGGCGTAGCGCGAGTCTTTGCGCAATTGCGTCAGGTCGGGAGGAATCTCCAAGGTGGGGGCCTTGGCGGCGCTTTTGTAGTCAATTTTGTCTTCTTCGAAAACAGAGCAAGCACTGACCAGCATGGCCAAAGCGGCGACCACCGCCGTGCGATGAACCGTTGTGGAAGACAGGGGGCGATGGGGCAATTTCACAGGCAATCCTTAGGTGGAAATCAAATCAGACCACTGGCCTTGAGCGCGGCCTCAACTGCTGGGTGCTGAGACTCGGACAGTTCGGTCATGGGCAAGCGCAGCTTGGGTCCGCACAGGCCCATGCGGTTCATGGCCCATTTCACGGGGATGGGGTTGGCTTCAACAAACAGGTTTTTGTGCACAGGCAACAACTGGAACTGGATGCGCATGGCTTCTTGGACTTGGCCTTGGGTGGCGGCCACGCACAATTCGTGCATGAGGCGTGGGGCCACATTGGCCGTCACGCTGATGTTGCCGGCACCGCCACACAACATGAGGGCCACGGCCGTGGCGTCATCGCCCGAGAACACCGCGAAGGACTTGGGCAGATCGCGGATCAGCCATTGGGCGCGTTCGATGTTGCTGGTGGCTTCCTTGATGCCGATGATGCCGGGCACTTGGGCCAGGCGCAAAACCGTGTCGTGCTGCAAATCGGCCACGGTGCGACCGGGCACGTTGTAGAGGATGACGGGCAAGCCAGGCACAGCTTCTGCAATGGCCTTGAAGTGCTGGTACAGGCCTTCTTGGGTGGGTTTGTTGTAGTAGGGCACCACCTGCAATTGGGCATCGGCCCCCACTTTTTGAGCAAACTGGGCCAATTCAATGGCTTCTGCCGTGGAATTGGCACCGCACCCTGCAATGATGGGAATGCGTTTGGCCGCTTGCTCCACTGAGACGCGAATGATCTCGCAATGCTCGTCCACCGTGACGGTGGGGGATTCGCCAGAGGTGCCGACGACCACAATCGCATCGGTGCCTTCGGCCACATGCCAGTCGATCAGTTTTCGCAAAGTGGGGTAATCCACTTGGCCGTCTTCGAGCATGGGGGTGATCAGGGCAGGGATGCTGCCTTGGATGGGGCGAGATTCGGAGGTCATTTCAGTGGTTTCTGAACATAAAACAACCATTCTAACGAGTGCGAACGGTTTTCAGGCTTTGGAATGGGCGGGAATGTGTCCCGATGTCACGGTGCCGCTTGCGTCAAGTCGGTCTGGGCTTTCAAGGCCCAGCGGGCTGCAACACCCGTGTCGTGGGGTCGAACAGCCACGATGCGCTGCACAAAGCGCTCTGGTGAGGCTTCGAACCCCTCTTCGTACGCCACCACATGCATGCCTTGGGTGACCCGGAGCAACTCGCCCGCTTGCAGCAAAAAGTCGGGCCGAGAGGGTTTGCCCACGGTCTCGTTGCCCGCTGCAAAGGTTTCGTAAATCAGCACGCCACCCGGGGCCACGCTTTGCACGATGACGGGCATCAGGTCGCGCCAAAGGTAATTTGTCACCACCACGCCGCCAAATGTCTGGCCGGGGAAGGGCCAAGGGCCGTTTTCTATGTCGGCGCAGCTGACGCTCCCATAGGCTTGGGCCATTGACACCGCATCGGGGTTGCGATCAACGCCCCAAGCGGTGTGTCCTTGTGCGGCCAAAAAACGCATGTGTCGGCCTGCCCCACAAGCCACATCCAAAACGTGGCTGTGGGGCGCGATCAAATGCGCCCAGCGTTGCAGCCAAGCTGAGGGGTTTTCGGTGCCGTGCATGGTTTTCCTCTTGAATTTAGAAACAAGCCCACAGTTGTTCGGCCAGCATGATCACCAGATCGGGCTGGGTATAAAGCCAGAAGGTGATGGCCAGCAGGAGAGCGGCCACGATGCCAAGCCCGGATTTTTTGTAAAGTGCTCTGGGGGCAGTCGCCCCTGCGGCCCAAGGGGGTGTCAGGCGAGAGGCTTGACAGGGCGTTGGAGCTTGGCTTGCATGCCCGAGCAGGGGCTCGCTCACACGGGTTGGGTGAGGCGGGCTGTCAGGCAGGTTGGCGCTCATGCTGCTTGGGGTGCGTGGCGCTGAATGGGGGCCTCGCGCACCGGCAGATTCACCAGCGCAGCCAACACGCCCAAAGCAATGGCCAGGTACCAGACGATGTCGTAGCTGCCGGTCTTGTCGTACAAATAGCCGCCCAGCCAGACGCCCATGAACGAGCCAATCTGGTGGCTGAAGAAAATGAAGCCGCTGAGCATGGACAGGTGTGAAATGCCAAAAATTTGGGCCACCGCCGCGTTGGTGACGGGCACCGTGGACAACCAAAGCATGCCCATGACCCCAGAGAAGAGGTAAACACTGGTGGGCGTGAGCGGGGCCAGCAAGAACAGCACAATCGCCACCGAGCGGGCGATGTAAATGAAAGCCAAGATGTTTTTCTTGGGCATTTTCTGACCCAAAGTGCCCGCGATGTACGTGCCAAACACGTTGAACAAGCCGATCAAGGCCAAAGCGTTGCTGGCCACCTGAGGCGCCAGGCCGTGGTCTTTCAGGTAGCTGGGCATGTGCACGCCAATGAACACCACTTGGAAGCCGCACACAAAATAACCGGCCATCAGCAGCTGAAAACTGGGGTACTTGAAGGCTTCTTTCAAAGCCTGGGCGATCGTTTGGTCTCGCTGGACTTGGCCGGGTGCGTTCAGAGCCGGTTCGCGCAGACCCCAAGCCAGCGGGATGATCAGCATGGCTGCGGCGGCCAAGATGACCAAGGCGGTTTGCCAGCCCATTTGGCTGATCAGCAAGCCCTCGACGGGCACCATCAAAAACTGGCCGAAACTGCCCGCCGCAGCCGCCACGCCCATGGCCCAAGAGCGGCGCTCGATGGGCACGTTGCGACCAATCACGCCGTAAATGACCGCGTAGGTGGTGCCCGCTTGGGCCGTGCCGATGATCACCCCGGTAAACAAGGCAAACATCCAAGGGTCGGTGGCCCAGGCCATGCCCAGCAGGCCCACGGCGTAGACCACGGCGCCCACGGCAATCACGCGGAAGGCACCGAACTTGTCGGCCACCATGCCCGCAAAAATGCCCATGAAGCCCCAGGAGAGGTTCTGAATGGCCATGGCAAAGCCGAACTCTTGGCGGCCCCATCCTTGGGCTTGGGTGATGGGCTGAAGCCACAGGCCAAAGCCGTGTCGAATGCCCATGGACAGGGTGACGATGGCCGCGCCGCAAAGCAGCACTTGGGTCAGAGAGAGGGGTTTGGGTTGCATCCCCTGACTTTAACCAATGTGTCAACAACGCCGGGTCGCTCACATGCCTGAACGCCGCGCAGATGGCGGCACTGTTTTTGTATCCAGTATTTGGCGTGAAATCCCACTACAATCCGCCACCATGGCCACCCAATCAACTGTCAAAACCTCCAACGAGTACTCTGAAGGCTCGATCCGCGTCTTGAAGGGCCTGGAGCCCGTCAAGCAACGCCCGGGCATGTACACCCGCACCGACAACCCCCTGCACATCATCCAAGAGGTGCTGGACAACGCCGCCGACGAGGCGCTGGCGGGGTACGGCAAAAAGATCAAAGTCATCTTGCACGCCGATGGATCGGTCAGCATCGAAGACGATGGCCGGGGCATTCCCTTTGGCCTGCACCCCGAAGAAAACGCCCCGGTGATCGAGCTGGTCTTCACCCGCTTGCATGCGGGCGGCAAATTCGACAAGGGCAAGGGCGGGGCGTACAGCTTCTCGGGCGGCCTGCATGGTGTCGGCGTGTCGGTGACCAACGCGCTGTCCAAACGCCTGGAAGCCACCAGCTACCGCGAAGGCCAAGTGGCCACCTTGGTGTTTTCGGGTGGCGACGTGAACGAGCCGCTGGTCAAACGCGGCGCAGCTGAGGGCGACCGCAAGCAAGGCACAACCGTGCGCGCCTGGCCCGACGCCAAATATTTCGAATCCAGCGCCCTTCCCATGAACGAGCTGACGCACCTGCTGCGCAGCAAAGCCGTGCTCATGCCGGGCGTGACCGTGACCTTGGTGAATGAAAAAACCAAGGAAACCCAGCAGTGGCAATACAAAGCCGGTCTGCGCGACTACCTGACGCAGACCCTGAACGGCGACCCGGTCATCCCCCTGTTTGAAGGCGAAGGCTTTGCCGACGCCCACCACGACAGTTTTGCCGAAGGCGAGGGCGCTTCGTGGGCCGTGGCCTTCACCGAAGACGGCGCGCCGGTGCGCGAGAGCTATGTGAATTTGATCCCCACCAGCGCGGGCGGCACGCACGACAGCGGCTTGCGCGACGGCTTGTTCACCGCCGTCAAAAGCTTCATCGAGCTGCATGGCTTGCTGCCCAAGGGCGTCAAGCTCATGCCCGAAGACGTGTTCGCCCGGGCCAGCTACGTGCTCTCCGCCAAAGTGCTTGACCCGCAGTTTCAGGGCCAGATCAAGGAGCGCCTGAATTCGCGCGACGCGGTGCGCTTGGTGTCCAGCTTTGTGCGCCCGGCCTTGGAGTTGTGGCTGAACGAGCATGTGGATTACGGCAAAAAACTGGCGGAACTCGCCATCAAAGCCGCGCAAACCCGCCAGAAAGCGGGCCAGAAGGTGGAAAAGCGCAAGAGCTCCGGCGTGGCCGTGCTGCCCGGCAAACTGACCGATTGCGAGAGCAAAGACATCTTGCACAACGAGGTGTTTTTGGTCGAGGGCGACTCGGCCGGGGGCAGCGCCAAAATGGGCCGCAACAAAGAAAGCCAGGCCATCTTGCCCCTGCGCGGCAAGGTGCTCAACACCTGGGAAGTGGACCGCGACCGCCTGTTTGCCAACAACGAAATCCACGACATTTCGGTGGCCATTGGCGTGGACCCGCACGGCCCCAACGACACGCCCGACATGAGCAACCTGCGCTACGGCAAGGTGTGCATCTTGTCGGACGCGGACGTGGACGGCTCGCACATCCAGGTGCTCTTGCTGACTTTGTTTTTCCGCCACTTCCCCAAGCTGATCGAAGCCGGGCACCTGTATGTGGCGCGGCCGCCGCTGTTCCGCGTCGATGCGCCGGCCCGCGGCAAAAAGCCCGCGTCCAAAGCCTACGCGCTGGACGATGGGGAGTTGAGCGCCATCATCGACAAGCTGCGCAAAGACGGTGTGAAAGAGGGCGGCTGGAGCATCAGCCGCTTCAAGGGATTGGGCGAGATGAGTGCCGAGCAGCTGTGGGACACCACGCTCAACCCCGACACGCGCCGCCTGCTGCCCATCGAGTTGGGCCCCTTGGACAACGCGGGCACTGAAAACCTCATGACCCAGCTCATGGGCAAAGGCGAAGCCGCCGCCCGCCGCGAGCTGATGGAACTGCACGGCGACAGCATCGACATCGACGTTTGAATTTCTTGTAGGTCGGAGCTTGAGCTCCGACAAATGTGTGCGCACCCCACGTCGGAGCTCAAGCTCCGACCTACAAAACCATTGACATGACCACTGAGCTCTTAACCCCCGAACCCACCGCCGCGCCTGAAGGCGACCACCTGGGCGCCTACGCCCAGCGCGCCTACCTGGAATACGCGCTGTCGGTCGTCAAAGGCCGCGCCTTGCCCGATGTGTGCGACGGCCAAAAGCCGGTGCAGCGGCGCATTTTGTATTCGATGGACCGCATGGGCTTGTCCTACAGCGGCCCGAACAACAACACCGCGGCCAAGCCGGTCAAAAGCGCCCGTGTGGTGGGCGATGTGCTGGGCCGCTACCACCCGCACGGCGACACGGCGGCGTACGACGCGCTGGTGCGCATGGCGCAAGACTTCTCGCAGCGCTATCCACTGATTGATGGGCAAGGCAATTTCGGCTCGCGCGACGGCGACGGCGCCGCCGCCATGCGTTACACCGAAGCGCGGCTGTCGCGCATCACCAGCTTGCTGCTGGACGAGATCGACATGGGCACGGTGGACTTCATCCCCAACTACGACGGCTCCACCGAAGAGCCGCGCCAGTTGCCCGCCCGATTGCCGTTCAGCCTGCTCAACGGTGCCAGCGGCATTGCCGTGGGCCTGGCCACCGAGATCCCCAGCCACAACCTGCGCGAAGTGGCCGACGCCTGCGTGGCCTTGATCAAAAACGACAAGCTGAGCGACAGCGAGCTGATGGCCATCCTCCCCGGCCCCGACTACCCCGGTGGCGGCCAGATCATCAGCCCGGCCAGCGACATCGCCGACGCTTACCGCACCGGGCGCGGCAGCCTCAAAGTGCGCGCCCGCTGGAAGATCGAAGACCTTGCCCGCGGGCAATGGCAACTGGTGGTGACCGAGCTGCCGCAGGGCGTGAGCTCGCAGCGCGTGCTCGAAGAAATCGAAGAACTCACCAACCCCAAGGTCAAGGCCGGCAAAAAAGCGCTCAGCGCCGATCAGGTCCTGCTCAAAGCCAGCATTCTGAATGTGCTGGACGTGGTGCGTGACGAGTCCAGCAAAGACGCGGCCGTGCGCCTGGTGTTCGAGCCCAAAACCAGCCGCATTGAACAGCAAGAACTCATCACTGCTTTGCTGGCCCACACCAGCCTGGAAACGTCTGCGCCGATCAACATGACCTCGGTGGGCATTGACGGCAAGCCCATCCAGAAGTCGCTGCGCCAGATGCTGGTGGAGTGGATCAGCTTCCGCCAGACCACCATCACCCGACGCAGCCAGCACCGCTTGAACAAGGTGCTGGACCGCATCCATATTTTGGAAGGCCGCCAGCTGGTCTTGCTCAACATCGACGAGGTGATCCGCATCATCCGCCACAGCGACGAGCCCAAGCCCGCGCTGATCGAGGCCTTCCAACTCAGCGACCGCCAAGCCGAAGACATCCTGGAGATTCGCCTGCGCCAACTGGCCCGGCTCGAAGCCATCAAGATCGAGCAAGAGCTGAGCGAACTGCGGGGTGAACAGGGCAAGCTCGAGGAGATTTTGGGCAGCCCCGCCGCGCTGCGCCGTCTGATGGTCAAGGAGATCGAACAGGATGCCAAAACCTTTGCCGACCCGCGCCGCACGCTGATCCAGGAAGAGAAAAAAGCCGTGGCCGAGGTCAAGGTGGTGGACGAGCCCGTGACGGTGGTCGTGTCTGAAAAGGGTTGGGTACGCGCCCGCACCGGCCACGGCCACGACGCCACCAGCTTCGCCTTCAAGGCGGGCGACGGTTTGTATGGCACCTTCGAATGCCGCACGGTAGATACGCTGCTGATTTTTGGCAGCAACGGGCGCATCTACAGCGTGCCCGTGGCCACACTGCCCGGCGCACGCGGTGACGGCCAGCCGGTGACCACGCTGATCGAGCTCGAACCCACCACGCAAATTGCCCATTACTTCGCAGGCCCGGCCCAAGCCACGCTGCTGTTGAGCGGCTCGGGCGGCTACGGCTTCTTGGCTTCGGTCGAGAACATGATTTCCCGCAACAAAGCAGGCAAGGCCTTCATCAGCCTGGGTGAGGGCGAAACCGTCTGCGCCCCCAGCCATGTGAGCGGCAGCAGTGCCACCGTGCCCGCGGACAAACAGCCCATGCCCGCCGCCAACAGTGTGTGCTGTGCCAGCACGGGCGGCCGTGTGCTGAGCTTTGAGATCGGTGAACTCAAAACCATGGAAAAAGGTGGCCGGGGCCTGATGCTCATTGACCTCGAAGCCAAAGACACCTTGGCCGGTGCTGCGGCCTACACGCGCAGCGTCAAGATCGCGGGCATCGGCCGCGGCGGCAAGGAGCGCGAAGAAACGCTGGAGATCCGCAGCCTGAACAACGCCAAAGTGGCGCGCGCCAAAAAGGGCAAAGTCGCCGATTTGGGCTTCAAGCCGAACCGGGTCTCGCGGGTGGAGTGATCCGGGTGGGGTGATGCTTTTTTCAGCACACCCCGCCAGCCCTTGCCGGGCGCGGCTTTGGGGGCTTGTCCCTGCACTTGTCCACAGCTTTGGGCACGGGGTTTGGGGACATTTGTGTCAATAAACCGCGTCGTGGTCACCCACATTGATGGGGATGATGGTCTGATCTTGAATCAGAAGCTCCAAAGTGATGCGGTAAGACAGGTTGATGGACACCGAATGCAGGCCGCTCAGTCGCCCTGACAGGGCATGCAAGCGCAGCGAGGGGTGTTGCGGGTTGAGCTCAAGCAAAGCCAAGGTTTTGGCGTACTGTGAACGAAGCTCGGGATGCCGCCTGATGAAACGCACAGCCCGGCGCATGTAGGCGTCGGTAAAGACCAGTGAGTAGGGCATGCCGTTTGAGCAGCTCGTCGTCTCAGTGCGATGGCTTGCGCAGCAGGGCGTCCAGACGGGCCATGTGGTCTTCGGCGCTTTCTTGTCGGGCTCGGCCAGCGGCCAGGTCGGCCCGGCTCTGCATCAAGGCGGCTTCCAACTCGCATTCGCGCAGGTAGTGGTACTGCGCCATGTCCATCACCACAAACCGGTCTTTGCCCCGCACCGAAATGGTGGCTTCGGTTTGCGCAGTCAAAGCCGACTCGATCGCAGCAATGCCGCGCACTTTGAGATCGTTGGCCGTCAGTTGGGACATGGTGGTGGGCGTGCGTTTTGAAAAAACGTTATTTTCAATGCGGTTAAGCGCATTGTCAATGGTGCGATTGAGGGTGTGCTCAACGATTGAGCACACCCCGCCAACCCTTGCCGGGCGCGGCTTTGGCGGCTTGTCCCTGCACTTGTCCACAGCTTTGGGCACGGGGTTTGGGGATTCTTTGGGTGTTGCCATATACTTATGTCATATCCCAAAATGAGGCCGCCATGACCATCACCACCGTCTTCACCAACAACCGTTCGCAAGCCATCCGACTGCCTGCGGATTTGCGCTTGCCTGAGGATGTCAAAAAGGTGGAGGTGCGTGCCCGAGGTGCCGACCGGATCATCTCGCCAGTGGGGCATTCGTGGGACCAATTCTTCTTGAATGGACCCCAGGTCAGCGAAGACTTTTTGGCAGAACGTGCCTCGCAAACTCAGCCTGAGCGTGAGTCGCTCTGATGTTGAAGTACCTGCTCGACACGAACATCGTGATCTACGTGGTCAAGCGTCGCCCTTTGGAAGTGTTGGCTCAGTTCAATGCCAACGCCGCTCGCATGGCGATTTCGGCGATCACTTTGTCAGAGCTCTACCACGGTGCTGAAAAAAGCGCCAAGGTCTCACAGAACCTGGAAGTGATCGAAGAGTTCGCCAGCCTGCTGGAGGTGCTGCCTTACACCGCCAAAGCTTCGCAGCATTACGGCGCTATCCGAAGCGACCTGGAAAAAGCAGGGCAGACCATTGGGGTCAACGATTTGCACATCGCAGCCCACGCCCGCAGCGAAGGGCTGGTGGTGGTGACCAACAACCTGTCCGAGTTCGCCCGCGTCCCGGGCTTGATGGTGGAGAACTGGGTGGGCTCGTTGAATTGAGGCCCAACCCAGAGCCTGTTTAGCCCTGCGCACCCAGCAGGTAATCGATCTTGCCCACCTCCACACCGTTGTGGCGCAGGATGGTGTAGGCCGTGGTGATGTGGAAGTACATATTGGGCAGCATCCAGCTGGTCAGGTAGTCCTGGCCTTGGAGGGTGCGGGTCTTGCCAGGGCCGGCGGGGAAAGTGATCTCTTTGTCCTCGGTGCCGTCGATGGCGGCGGCGGGAACGGTGGCGATGTAGGCCAGCGTTTTCTGGATGCGCTCTTGCAACTGGGCCAAGGTGGTTTCGGTGTCGTCGAACTTGGGCGCATCCACCCCGGACAGGCGGGCTACACCGTTCTTGACGGCGTCGCAGGCGATCAGCACCTGGCGCGTGAACGGGAACATATCGGGGGCAAGGCGGTAAGTGGTCAGCGCCGTGGGGTCAATCTTTTTGGCTTCGACAAACTGCTCGGCCTTGGCCAGGATGTGGCTCAGGTTGGTGAGCATGCGGGTGCAAACGGGCAAGCAGGCGCTGGACATGGAAATGTGCATGGGAGTCTCCGGTGGATACAGTGAAATTCAGCCGATTTCGGCGATCAATTCGATTTCGACACAAGCGCCCATCGGGATTTGGGCGACGCCAAAAGCACTGCGGGCATGCGCGCCGACTTGTGGGCCAAACACCTGGCCCAGCAGTTCGCTGCAGCCGTTGGTGACCAGGTGCTGCTCGGTGAAGTCGCCGGTCGAGTTGACCAGGCTCATCACTTTGACGATGCGCTTGACCTTGTTCAGATCGCCCACGGCCGCATGCAGCGAGCCCATCAGGTCGATGGCCACGGCGCGAGCGGCTTGTTGGCCTTCGGCGGTGTCGATGTTTTTGCCCAGTTGGCCCACCCAGACTTTGCCGTCTTTTTTGGCGATATGACCCGAGAGGAAAACCAAGTGGCCTGTTTGTACAAAAGGCACATAAGCCGCCGCGGGCACAGCCACAGGGGGCAGCTCAATGTTCAGGGATTTCAGGGTGTCGTAAACGCTCATGGTCAGGGTCCTCTGGGGTCAAAAGAGGCTCCACTGTAACGCCAACCTCGAGCGTGTGGGCGCCGCCGCCTTGCAGCACACCGCGCAGCGGTGACACATCGGCGAAGTCACGCCCCACAGCCAGCCGCACGTAATCCTCGCCGGGGCTGGCCCAACCGCTGCGGTTGTTGGTGGGGTCCAGATCCAGCCAGCCTTGGCAGGCGTGGGTGGCCAGCTCGGGCAGGTACACCGAAGCCCAGGCATGCGTGGCATCACTGCCCACCAGCCGAGGCTGACCGGGGGGCGGCTGGGTCAGCAGGTAGCCGCTCACGTAGCGGGCCGGCAAGCCCAGCGAGCGCAGGCAGGCCAGCAAGATGTGGGCAAAGTCTTGGCACACACCGCGTTGTGCTTGCAGGGCTTCAAGGGCCGGGGTGTTGATGTCGGTGCTGGCCGACTCGTAGCGCAATTCGCTGTGCATGCGCGCAGTGAGCTCTTGGGCCGCTTGCACCAAAGATCTGCCGGGCGTGAAGCTGCTTTGGGCATAGGCCAAAAATGCCTCGTGCACCGGCGCATGGTGCGAGCCGAACACGAAACCGCTGTGCACATCAGCCGCATGACCCCCTCGGTAACGGAAATGCTCGCGCACCGCCTCCCAGCTTTGGCCGGTGGTCGCCGCTTCGGTGGGGCGGGTGTCGATTTCGCTGTAGGCCCGGACCAGCAAGCCCTCGTGCGGGTTCGTCAGCGCCCAATAGGCACGGTGGTTCAGAAATGCGTCGATGTTGTGCTGCACCGTGGCGTTTGGCTCCACCTGCATCCAGTGGCGAAGGACCTTTTGGCAGGGCGTGTCAGCCGCTTGCAGATGGGCCACATGCTGCGCCGTTTGCACCGCAGGGCTGTAGCGGTAACGGGTGTCGTGGGTGATGGCCAAGCGCATGGGGTGTTTGCTCAAGCACTCACGCTGTAGCGGGCTTCGCCGCTGTGCGTGAAAAACAAGCCGCACAAATGGTCCGAGACTTCCCGGGCCGCGTTTTGGCAATCGGTCAGCGTGGCGAGCAAAGGCAAGGGGGCCGAGGAGTCGGTGCTGGGGCCCGGGCTGGGGTAGGGCCACAGCGCCTGGGGGGGCATGCCAATCAGTTGGGGCACGCCCTCGGCCAAAGACAAGGTGGCGCCATCGGCCAGCGTGCCCATGCGGCGCAAACGCCCACACAAGGTGTGCGCCACCCAACCGAGCGAACGCGGGTTGTCTGGGTCGGTCACCAGCAGGTCCATCAGGGCTTGCGGGGTGCGGCTTTGTTGGTGTTGGGCATGGAAACTGATGGTGCTGTCAAACAGGTCGAGCACGGCATCGAAGCCGGCTTGCTCAGCGATCAGTCCGAGCTGCACAGCTTGCGCCATGGCGTCCGACAAAAAGGCCAGGCGTTCAATGTGGCGGCCAATCGAGAGCAAGCGCCAGCCGTCGTCGCGGCTCATGCGGTCGGTTTGTGCGCCTGTGAGGGCGGCCAACATCTGGCTGGTGTCGGCCAGCAGGCTTTGCACGGTCATGGTGTCCAAGCCCGCCATGGCGGTGTGGGGCCCCAGGGGGTCTTCGCTGGGCTTGAAAAACCGGGACTCGGCTTGTTCCAGCAAGCGCCAGTGTTCGGGCGAGAGGCGTTCACGCACCGAGGCGGCGGCCAGTCGGACCGAGCGCAAATTGAAGCCCACGCTGGTGGCCAGTTCTTGGTCCCACAAACCCGAGATCAAGGAGCGCTCGAACACCCGGTGCGCTTGCCCTGCGGCGGGGACTTCGGCGCGCACCAAGCCGTGGCGCGTGGCCATGCGGGTGATGAAGTGGAGCAAGCAGGGCAGGTTCTGGTTTTCTCCGCTCAGGATCTCCAGGCTCAGCCGAACCAAGCGCAAGGTGTTTTCGGTGCGTTCGGTGTAGCGGCCCATCCAGAACAAATTTTCGGCTGCGCGGCTCGTCACCAAGCGCTGGCGCTGGGCCGTGGCGTCACTGGCGGCCGGGATGGTGCTGGCACTTGGGCTTTGCGCTGTTACGGGCGTTGACGGCTGTGACGAAGAGGGTGACTGCGACTGTGACTGTGACTGTGACTGTGACTGTGCGCCTAGGCTGCTCGGCTTGAACGCTTGGGGGGCGGGGCTTTGCACCCACACGTCGGCGCTGCTGCCGCCGCGCTGCATCGAGGCAATGCCTTCGCGGGTGCCGAGCCGGGCCAGACCGCCGGGCAAGACCTGCCAGCCGCCTTGCGCGTCGGTGACGGCAAAGACACGCAGGACCACCGGGCGCGACTCGATGCTGGACGGGCCATTGGGGTGGGTCTGCCAAGTCGGCTGGTGTGACAGCGGCAACCAGGACTGCAGGGTGTGCGCGTCGGGGTCGCGCAAAATGCGGCCCGCCCATTCGTTTTGTTCTTGGCGAGACAAGCGGTGGCCCAGCACCGGCTCAAAACTTTGGCGATCGGTGTGGTAGGGGTAGGTGGGCTTGATCACGCAGCTTTGGATGCGCGGCAGCACATCTTGCAGCGCCGCCGCTTCGCCGCACCACCAACTGGGGATGGCGGGCAGTTGCAAGGCTTGGCCCAGCAGCTCACGCGACAGCGCAGGCATGAAGCCCAGCAGCGCATTGGACTCCAAAAAACCCGAGCCGGGCGTGTTGGCCACCAGCACATGGCCACTGCGCACCGCTTGCAGCAAGCCGGGCACGCCCAGGGTGGATTCGGCCCGCAATTCCAGGGGGTCAAGCCAATCGTCGTCCACGCGTTTGAGCAAGCCGTGGACGGGCTTGAGCCCTTGCAAGGTTTTGAGGTACAGCTTTTCATCGCGCACCGTCAAATCGTTGCCCTGCACCAGGCTCAGGCCCAAATAGCGGGCCAGATAGGCGTGTTCAAAATAGGTTTCGTTGTAAGGGCCTGGCGTGAGCAGCGCAATATGGGCCGAAGAACCCGCTGGGCTTCGCGCTTTGATGCCGTCGATCAGCGTGCGGTAGGTCTCTGCCAGGCGTTGCACCGGCAAGGCCTCAAAAGCTTGCGGGAACTGGCGCGACACGATTTGCCGGTTTTCCAGCAAATAGCCCAAGCCTGAGGGGGCTTGGGTGCGCTGCGAGAGCAGCCACCACAGGCCGTCGGGGCCACGCGCCAAATCAAAAGCGGCCAAGGACAAATACCGCCCACCGACCGGTGCGACGCCGTGCATGGCCGGCAAATACGCGGGATGGCCTTGCACCAAGGCGGCCGGCAATTGGCCTTGCCGCACCAGTTGTTGCGGCCCATAAGCGTCGGCCATGATGCGTTCGAGCAATTGCATGCGCTGCATCACGCCCGCCTCGATCTGTTGCCAGTCGCCCGGCTCCAGCATGAGCGGAAACAAATCGAGTGACCAAGGGCGCTGCGGCTGGTCGGCGGCGGCGTACACGTTGTAAGTGATGCCGTTGTCGCGCACCTGCCGCTGCAAGTTGGCCATGCGCTTGTTCAGCTCCGCCTCGCGGGCCTTGGTCGCCTTGTCCAGCGGATCGATGAAACGCTGCCATGTGTCACGGATGGTGGGCGCTTGCGAGCTGGCCGATGGGGCCTTGAGTGGGCTGGCCTCGCCCCGCAGTTCGTCCCAGTGCCCGGCGGGCGCACGCTCTTGCTGCAGCGACAGCCAAGTCAAGGCTGGGGCTTCGCTGGCGTCGGTCACTGGGGGTGAAGGCTCATGCATCAGACCATTGTCGTTGATCCACTGCGCCTCAAGTCCAGCGTGTAGGGGAATTCGGGGCTTGCGTGCAACAAGGCATTGGGTGCCAGTGTGGGCAGGTGTTTCATGGCGCCGGGTGTGTGGCCCATGCGGAAGAAGCGCGCCATGCGCCGGCTCTCGGCCTCGTAGGCGTTGACCGGGAAACCCTCGTAATTGCGGCCACCGGGGTGCACCACATGGTATTGGCAGCCGCCCAGAGAGCGCTTCATCCAGGTGTCCACCAGGTCCAACGTCAGCGGCGCGTGCACACCGATGCTCGGGTGCAGCGACGAGGGCGGGTTCCAGGCCTTGTAGCGCACGCTGGCCACGTATGCACCCACCACGCCCGTCGGCTGCAAGGGCAGGGGACGGCCGTTCACCGTCACGGTGTGGCGCGCGGGGTTCATGCCCGTCACATGCACTTCGATGCGCTCGAGCGACGAATCCACGTAGCGCGCGGTGCCGCCGGCCCCGCTTTCTTCGCCCATGACGTGCCAGGGCTCCAGCGCATGGCGCAGCGTGAGCACCGCGCCGTCGACCTGGATTTGCCCCACCATCGGAAAGCGGAACTCAAAATGCGGTGCGAACCAGCTGGGGTCAAAACGAAAGCCTGCGTCGCCCAGCTCGGTGAGCACGTCGTCAAAATCTTGGTGGATCCAATGGGGCAGCATGAAGCGGTCGTGCAACTCGGTGCCCCAGCGGGTGACCGGCGCCGTGTAGGGGGCATTCCAGAACCGGGCCACCAAGGCCCGCAGCAGCAGTTGCTGCACGATGCTCATGCGCGCGTGCGGCGGCATCTCAAAGGCCCGCAGCTCCAGCAAGCCCAAACGCCCGGTGCTGCTGTCGGGCGAGTACATCTTGTCGATGCAGAACTCGCTGCGGTGCGTGTTGCCGGTCACGTCGATCAGGATGTTGCGCAAGGTGCGGTCCACGATCCACGGGGCCATGTCGGCGCCGAACTTTTTGCGATTGCGGGTGATCTCGCGCAGCGCGATTTCCAGTTCATAGACCTGGTCGTTGCGGGCCTCGTCCACACGCGGGGCCTGGCTGGTGGGGCCGATGAACATGCCGCTGAACAAATAGCTCAAACTGGGGTGGTTGTGCCAATACAGGATGAGGCTGGCCAGCAGTTCGGGTCGGCGCAAGAAAGGGCTGTCGGCGGGCGTGGCGCCCCCCATCACCATGTGGTTGCCGCCGCCTGTGCCCGTGTGGCGGCCATCGGTCATGAACTTTTCGGCGGACAGGCGCGTCTCGAAGGCGGCTTTGTACAAAAACTCGGTGTGCTCGACCAACTCGTTCCAGTTGTGCGCCGGGTGGATATTGACCTCGATCACGCCAGGGTCCGGGGTGACTTGCAAGAGTTTGAGCCTCGGGTCGCGCGGCGGTGGGTAGCCCTCTAAAACGATGTTCAAACCCAATTCTCGTGCAGTGCCCTCGACTTGGCTGAGCAGCGCCAGGTAGTCTTCCAGCCGCGCCAGGGGCGGCATGAAGACATACAGCACGCCGGCCTGTTCACCCTTGTTCATGGCCTCGGCTTCCACTTTGGGGCCGTTGGCGCGCTTCGGATCGCGCACCTCCACGCACAAGGCGGTGCGCACCACGGACGGGTCGGATTTGAATTTGGCGGGCGCGACCGATGCTGTCTGGGCTAGGGCATGGCGCGGCTGTGGGGTCACGGCGACTTGGGCGGGCAGGGCGCTGCGCTGCGCGAGATGGGGCGAAAACGGGTCTTGCGCGATCATGTGCCAGCGCTCGGTGGGCGCAGCCCAAGGCAGCGAGTCCAGCGGCAAACGCCAGCCCATGGGGGAGTCGCCGGGCATCAGGTACAGGCGTTCATCGCGGACAAACCAGCGGCCGGTTTGCCACTGCGTGCCCGTCAGCCCAGCCGAGGTCGGCTCGACGGCTTGAAGGGGCAGCACATAGCCCACGGCCTGGTCCAAGCCCTGGCTGAAGATGCGGCGCAAGCGGTTGCGTTCCATCTCGTCGTCCAGCCGCGCGTCAAACGGGTCCACATTGACCGGCAAACGGCGCTCGCGCCAGAGGTAATACCAGGTGTCCTCGTAACCGGGCAGCACGGTGTCGTTGGACAGCCCCAGTCTGGCCGTCAAGGTGTGCATGAAGCGCTGGGCATCGGCGCTGGTGCAGTGACTGGCCTCGCGTTCATCGGCAAAGACCGCAGGGTCTTGCCAGCAAGCTTGCCCGTCAGCCCGCCAGTAAATGCTGAGCGCCCAGCGTGGCAACTGCTCGCCCGGGTACCACTTGCCTTGGCCAAAGTGCAAAAAACCGCCTTGGCCGTATTGCTGGCGCAACTTGTGCACCAGCGCGGTGGCCAGGCCCCGCTTGGTGGGCCCCAAGGCGTCGGTGTTCCATTCGGCGCCATCGCGGTCTTGGGTGGCGACGAAGGTGGGTTCGCCCCCCATGGTCAGGCGCACATCATCGGCGAGCAACTGGGCATCCACCTCATCGCCCAGGCGCAGCACCTCGGCCCATTGGGCCTCGCTGTAGGGTTGGGTGACCCGCGGCGACTCGTGGATGCGCGTCACGCCCATCTCGTGGTGGAACTTGACCTCGGCTTCGTCCATCAGGCCTTCGATGGGCGCGGCCGCCGAGGGCTGGGGTGTGCAGGCCAGTGGAATATGCCCTTCGCCCGCCAGCAGGCCCGAGGTTGGGTCCAAGCCCACCCAGCCTGCACCGGGCAAATACACCTCGCACCAGGCGTGCAGATCGGTGAAGTCCACGTCGGTGCCGCTGGGGCCGTCGAGCGACTTCACGTCCGGGGTCAATTGAATCAAGTAGCCCGACACAAAGCGGGCGGCGATGTTCATGTGCCGAAACAGCTGCACCAAGAGCCAGGCCGAGTCGCGGCAGGAGCCGCTTTTCAGGCTCAGGGTTTCGTCGGGCGTTTGAACACCCGGCTCCATGCGGATGGTGTAGCGGATGTCCTGGTGCAAGCGCTGGTTGATGTGCACCAAAAAGTCGATGGTGCGTTGGCGCTGGCGGTCCATGCTGGCCAGGTATTTTTTGAACAGCGGGGTCTTGGGGTCTTTGTCCAAGTAAGACTGCAGCTCTTCCCGAACGGTGTCCGAGTACTTGAAAGGCACCTCTTCGGCCGAGGGCTCTAGAAAGAAGTCAAAGGGGTTGAACACCGCCATCTCGGTGACCACGTCCACCGTGACCTTGAAGGCGGTGGTTTTTTGGGGGAAGACCAAGCGCGCCTGGTAGTTGGCAAAAGCGTCTTGCTGCCAGTTGATGAAATGCTCTGCGGGTTCAACCTTGAGGCTGTAGCTCAGGATGCGGCTGCGGCTGTGCGGGGCAGGGCGCAGGCGAATGACTTGTGGGCCGAGCTGCACGGGGCGGTCGTATTCGTAATGGGTGACGTGGTGCAGGGCAACGTGTATCGACATATCTCGTTCAGCGCAACAGGGGCTGCACGGATGGCAAATGCAGCTTGGGCAGTTACAACTAGCAAGACACGCGCCAAGATTCACGCCCCCTGCCCTGCGAGGCCCGCACGGCGCAGGGCCATGCCAAGAGCGCCAGCGAAAAACAACAACCAGCCATTTCAGGGAGGCTGTCATGACACCATGCGGATGCGCCGTGTGGCGCGGGGCTGTGCGTCTCAACAGGGCGCGCAAGGCGCGCAAGACAGGCAAGGCATTTGGGGCCAAGGGGGCGCAGGCGTTGGCCTGGCGCGGCTGGGCATGATCGGCATGGGCTGGGCCCGTCACCTGTCTTGGAATTTGTTGGCCTGGTGCTTGGGGGTGGCGCTGCAATTGCAACAAGCCGCTTTGTGGCCATGGGCCAGCTATGCCAGCGTTTTGCTGGGGGTGGCGGCTTGCGCTTGGTGGCTGAAAAACGCACGCCCATGGCCAGCAGCAGGCTGGGCCGCGCCAATTTTGGCTTGGGCCTTAGTCTGGGCCGCTGCCGCTTTTTGCACCACGGGTTTGCACGCCTGGACACGGGCGCACACCATCGCCCCAGCGCTGGAAGGGCAAGACCTGGATGTGGTGGGCGTGGTGCAAGCCATGCCCCAGCGGCAAGATGTGGGCTGGCGCTTTCGCTTTCACATCGAGCAAGCCTGGGCTGTGGACGCGCAAGGAACCGCACAAGCAGTGCAGCTGGACGCTGACCTGCCCCGGCAGGTGTATTTGGGTTGGTATGGGCAAGACGGCTTGCAGGGCAGTGGCTGGAGCACGGCGGCCGTGCCCGAGCCGGTCAAAGCCGGGGAGCGTTGGCGTTTGCGGGTGCGCCTGAAAGCGCCCCACGGCCATTTGAACCCACGGGGTTTTGACTACGAGTTGTGGCTGTGGGAGCAGGGCATTGGCGCTGCGGGCTCTGTGCGCACAGGCCGCAAAGACCCGGTGCCTCTGCGCTTGGCCAGCACTTGGGCGCACCCGATAGAAGGCTGGCGGCAGTCGGTGCGCGAGCGCTTGTTGGCGCATTTGTCGCCCGCGGGCAGCCCTGCCGACGCCGCCAAGCGAGCGGGCATCGTGGCCGCCCTGGTCACGGGCGACCAAGCGGCGATTGACCGCAGCGATTGGGATGTCTTTCGGGCCACCGGTGTGTCCCACCTCATGAGCATTTCGGGTTTGCATGTGACCTTGTTCGCTTGGCTGGCCTCGGGCTTGGTGGCTTGGGGTTGGCGGCGCTCGGCCTTGTGGGGTTTTCAGGGGGCTTTGCGCTGGCCTGCACCCCCCGTGGGGGCTGTGTCGGGCTTGTTCTTGGCGGGTTTTTATGCCCTGTTCAGCGGCTGGGGTGTGCCTGCGCAACGCACCTTGTTGATGCTGTGTGTGGTGGTGGTGCTGCGCTTGTCGGCCCGCCAGTGGCCTGGTGCGCTGGTGTGGCTGACGGCGTGTGCCGTGGTGCTCACTTGGGACCCTTGGGCCCTGTTGCAGCCGGGTTTTTGGTTGAGTTTTGTGGCCGTCGGGGTGTTGATGGCCTCGGGTGCAACGCCCAGCGCTGCGCGAGGCGCCGAAGCGGTCACGTTGGCGTCGCCATTGCGCACCGATGTGGTGCGATCAGGCTTATGGCACCGATGGGGTGCATCCCAAGGCCCTATTTGGGGCTCTTGGGTTTGGCGCCGCGCCGCTGCTTTGCTGCGCGAGCAAGCGGTGGTCACCTTGGCTTTGGCCCCGCTCACGCTTTTGTTTTTTGGTCAGGTGTCGGTGGTGGGCTTGGTGGCCAATCTGTTGGCCATTCCTTGGGTGACCCTCATCGTGACCCCTTTGTCCCTCTTGGGTGTGCTCTGGTCCGATGCCTGGCAATGGGCCTCTTGGGCCCTGCAGCCCATGGCTTGGGTGCTGGCCCGCTTGGCCGCATGGCCTTGGGCCAGTGTGTCGACGGCCATGCCGCCTTGGTACTTGGCCGCGCTCGCGCTGGCCGGGGCTTGGGTGGCCGTGACGCCTTGGCCAGCTTCCTGGAAGTGGGCGGTTTTGCCCTTGTTTTGGCCGGTTTTGTTTTGGTCGCACCCACGCCCCGCACCCGGCACCTTTGAGCTGTTGGCCGCTGACGTGGGGCAAGGCAATGCGGTGCTGGTGCGCACCGCCACCCACAGTTTGTTGTACGACGCCGGGCCGCGCTATTCGGCGGAAAGCGACGCGGGTCACAGGGTGCTGGTGCCCCTGCTGGCGCAGATGGGTGAGCGCATCGACACCTTGATGCTCAGCCACCGAGACAGCGACCACACTGGGGGCGCGGCGGCGGTGTTGGCCATGCAAGGGCAGGCGGCGCTGTGGTCATCGTTGGAAGACCCGCACCCTTTGCACGCCTTGCGGCCCGCTTGGACACGCTGCCAGGCTGGGCAGGTTTGGGAGTGGGATGGCGTGCGCTTTGAGGTGCTGCACCCGCCGCCCCCTGCGGAAAATGGGCCCCCAATGCCCAAGCCCAATGCGCTCAGCTGTGTCCTGCGCATTGCCAGTCAGGCGCAGGGCATGACAGGCGGCCCTCAGGGCTCGGCCTTGTTGGCTGGCGACATCGAGGCCGCGCAAGAGCTGGCGCTGGTCCAGGCGGGCCTCAGCCCGGTCGATGTCTTGCTGGTGCCCCACCACGGCAGCAAAACGTCGTCCACCCGGGCATTTTTGGAGGCGCTCAGGCCCCGCTGGGGTTTGCTGCAAGCCGGTTACCGCAACCGCTACGGGCACCCGGCGCCCGAAGTGGTGGCTCGGTACCAAGCATGGGGCATCGCACTGGCCGACAGCCCCCGATGCGGCGCTGCCACGTGGCGCAGCAGCGCACCAGAGCTGGTCCGGTGTGAGCGCACGCAGCGACAACGCTACTGGCACCACCGCATTCCGCCCTGAAGCCCGTTTTGGGTATATATCTTGCTAATAGGTGTTGAGGAGTGAAGAGCCATGCGACAATTCGATGAAATGTACAGCCGCCTGCCTGCATCGGGCCAAGAGGGAGAAGTTCGAGAGCACTACCTGGCCTATGCCCGCTGGTTACAGGCCCAAGCCCCGCAGACCATGGCCGCCCGGCGCGAAGAGGCCGAGATGATTTTTCGCCGCGTGGGCATCACGTTCGCAGTGTATGGCGACAAAGACGAGGACGGCTCGGGGACTGAGCGATTGATCCCGTTTGACTTGATTCCCCGGGTGATCGCTGCCCAAGAGTGGAAAAGCATGGAGGCCGGGCTGGTGCAACGCGTCACGGCGCTCAACCGCTTCATCCACGATGTGTACCACGACCAAGACATCCTCAAGGCCGGCATCATCCCCCGCGAGCAGATCGAACACAACGCGCAGTTTCGCCCCGAGATGGTGGGGGTGGATGTGCCCAACAACATCTATTCGCACATCAGCGGCATCGACATCGTGCGCGCCCCCGACAGCGCCGGCAAGGGCGAGTACTACGTGCTCGAAGACAACCTGCGTGTGCCCAGCGGCGTGAGCTACATGCTCGAAGACCGCAAGATGATGATGCGGCTCTTTCCTGAGCTGTTCAGCCAACACCGCGTGGCCCCGGTGGCGCATTACCCCGACCTGCTGCTGGAGACCTTGCGCGCCAGCAGCCCCGCCACCACGGCCGAGCCCACGGTGGTGGTGCTCACCCCCGGCATGTACAACAGCGCTTATTTCGAGCACGCCTTTTTGGCGCAGCAAATGGGCGTGGAGTTGGTGGAGGGGCAAGACCTGTTCGTCAAAGACAAGTTTGTCTACATGCGCACCACACGCGGCCCCAAGCGCGTGGATGTGATCTACCGCCGGGTGGACGACGACTTTTTGGACCCCAATGTGTTCCGTCCCACCTCCACACTGGGCTGCGCGGGCCTGATGGAGGCCTACAAGGCCGGCCATGTGGCGATCTGCAACGCGGTGGGCACGGGCGTGGCCGACGACAAGTCGGTTTACCCCTATGTGCCCGACATGGTCCAGTTTTACCTGGGCGAGGAGCCCATCCTCAAGAATGTGCCCACATTTCAGTGCCGCAAGCCCGACGATCTGAAATACACCCTGGCCAACCTGAAAGACCTGGTGGTCAAGGAAGTGCACGGCGCAGGCGGCTACGGCATGCTGGTGGGACCGGCCTCCACCCAGGCCGAAATCGAGCGATTCCGCGGCGCACTGCTGGCCAACCCCGAGGGCTACATCGCCCAGCCCACGCTCAGTTTGTCCACGTGCCCGACTTACGTGGACAGCGGCATCGCACCGCGCCACATCGACCTGCGCCCCTTTGTGCTGAGCGGCCGCACGGTGCAGATGGTACCCGGCGGCTTGACCCGCGTGGCGCTGAAAGAAGGCTCTTTGGTGGTGAACTCGTCCCAAGGCGGCGGCACCAAAGACACCTGGATCTTGCAGGACTGAACAGGGGAGAACACACATGCTTTCAAGAACCGCCGATCACCTTTTCTGGATGTCCCGCTACATGGAGCGGGCGGAGAACACCGCCCGCATGCTCAATGTGAGCTACGAAACCTCCTTGCTGCCGCAATCGGCCGCCGCTGTCGAAGCCGGCTGGGAAGGCATTTTGTCCATCAGTGAATTGCTGCCCTCGTACCTGGCGCTCTACAAAACCATCACGCCACGCGATGTGATGGCGTTCATGGTGAAAGATGCCGACAACCCCTCGTCGATCATCTCCTGCCTGCGCGCCGCCCGTGAGAACGCCCGTGCCGTGCGCGGCACCCTGACCACCGAGGTGTGGGAGACGCAAAACCAGACCTGGCTCGAGGTCAACCGCATGCTCAAAAGCGGCGAGTTCGAGCGCGACCCGGGCCAGTTTTTTGAGTGGGTGAAGTTTCGCTCGCACCTCTCGCGCGGCGTGACGGTGGGCACCATGCTGATGGACGAGTCGCTGTACTTCATGCGCATGGGCACGTTTTTGGAGCGGGCCGACAACACCGCGCGTTTGGTGGATGTGAAGTTCCACGCCATGCAAAACGACTTTTTTGGCGCCCCGCAATACGGCGCGGCAGAGACCGAGAGTGCGCAGGAATACGACTTCTACCATTGGAGCGCCATCTTGCGCAGCGTCAGCGGTTTTGAGGTCTACCGCAAGGTTTACCGCGATGTGATCCGCCCTGAGCGCGTGGCGGAGTTGCTGATTCTGCGGCCCGACATGCCGCGTTCGCTGCACGCCAGCCTGAACGAAGTGGTGTCCAACCTCGCGCTGGTCTCGCATGACCGCGAAAGCGACACCTTGCGCCACGCCGGGCGTCTGCGCTCGGAGCTGGCCTTTGGCCGCATCGACGAGATTCTGGCGACCGGCCTGCACGCCTACCTGACCCAGTTCTTGGAGCGCGTCAACGTCCTGGGCGGCCGCATCAGCCGCGAATTTTTGATGCCACAGGCGGCCTGACCCGTTCGGAAGGTCTTTGTGGGAGGCCGCCCCCGCGGCCGAATCTTCACCCCTGTGGGAGGCCGCCCCCGCGGCCGAATGCTTGTTGACCCCCAACCCTCATTCGCGAGCAGGGGCTCGCTCCTACAAAGACAGACGGCTCAGGGGGCCAGGGTCAGCACCACGGGCGTGTGGTCGCTGGGGCGTTCGTTTTTGCGCGGGGCCCGGTCGATCACGCAGGCCGATGCTTTGGCTTTGAGCGCGTCTGAAATCAAAATGTGGTCGATGCGCAAACCCCGGTTTCGCCTGAACGCAAACTCCCGGTAGTCCCACCAGCTGTAGCTTTTTTCGGGCTGCTCAAACAGGCGAAAACTGTCGGCGAGGCCCAAGTCTGTCAAGGCTTGCAGTTTTTCACGCTCGGCCACTGTGCAGTGGATGGTGTCCTTCAGGCCCACCGGGTCCCACATGTCGAGTTCGTCGAAAGTGATGTTGAAGTCCCCTGTGAGCACCAGTTGCGGGTGGCGCGTCATTTCGCTGTGCACCCAATCGCGCAGCGCGTCGAGCCAGCGCATTTTGTAGACAAACTTGTCGCTGTCCGGGGCCTGGCCGTTTGGAAAGTAGGCCCCGATCACGCGCAGGCTGCCACCTGCGCCGTCGGGGTAGGTGGCCGCCAACACGCGTGACATGTCGTCTTCGAAACCGGGGATGTTTTTGACCACCTCGGTCCCCTCGGCCACAGATATCAGGGCCACGCCGTTGTAGGTTTTTTGGCCAAACCACTGCGCTTGGAAACCCGCCTCTTGGAAGGCCGCGATGGGGAATTTGTCGTCGGTCAGCTTGAGTTCTTGCAAGGCCAGCACGTCAATGCCGCCCGACTCTTTTTGAGCGGCCAACCAGTCCAGCACTTGGGGCAGGCGAACCGACAGTGAGTTGACGTTCCAGGTGGCGATTTTCATACGGGCCTCAAATGTGGAAGGCGGCCAATGCACCCACGCCCACGCCGATCACTCCCGCGCCGAACATCACGTACTCCAGCCATTTTTTGCGCGACAGCAAGGCAATCGCAGCCATGGCAATGGCCACTTGCAGCACGGTGGTGGCCTGGGCCCAGCGGTGGTGCTGGTGCATTTGTTCGTCCGACTGTTTGTCCCAGTGTTGGGATTCGGCTTCCAGCTTTTCGGCTGCGGCCTTGATCTCGGCTTTTTCGCCCTTGTAGCGTTTGATTTCGTCCTGGTAAAACTCTTTTTTGGACGGGGTCAATTCCATGGCCAACTCGCTCAGATTTTGCTTGCTGCTTTTGGCCTGGTAATAGTTCCACTGGTTGGAGGCTTCGGTCTTCTTGATCGCAGCGTTGTTTTTGTAGAGGCCCGCATTCGCTTGCGTGGCGCCACCCATGTAGCCGAACAGGGCGCCCACCGTGGCGATGATGGCGGTGAACATGGCAATGCTGTTGGTGTGGTTGCCGCCGTGGCCTTGCGCGGCGTGTTCGAGTTCGTGGTCGTGCGGGCCGTGCACATGAAATCCGTGTCCTGACATGGCTGTGTCCTCAAATGGCGTGTTGGAAGGTGACGAAGCTGAAGGGCAGGCCATTTGCCCCCACATGGGTTTCGCGGTGGATCTCTTGCCAGGCCGCCCCCAGCTCGGGTGCAAAAGCGTCGCCGTCAAAGTCGGCGTCGATCTCGGTGACGACCGCCGTGCTGGCCAGCGGTTCGGCTTGGCGGTAAATCTCGGCCCCGCCCATGATCCAGGCATCGGGCACATCGCCACACAGGCGCATCGCTTCTTCGATGGATGCCGCACGCGATGCGCCATCGGCGCTCCAGTCGGCCTGACGGGTGATGACGATGTTGGTGCGACCCGGCAGGGGCCTGAAGCGCGCGGGCAGTGAGTCCCAGGTCTTGCGGCCCATGATGACCGGCTGGCCCAGCGTGACGCGCTTGAAATGCGCCAGGTCTTCCGGCAGATGCCAGGGCATCTGCTGGTCTTTGCCAATCGTGCCGTTGCGGGCGCGGGCGTAAATCAGGTGCAGCTTCATCGGTCCCCGCCTCAGACAGCGACAGGCGCTTTGATGGCGGGGTGGCATTCGTAGCCCACGACCTCGAAGTCTTCAAACTCATAGTCGAAGATGGAAGCAGGCTTGCGCTTGATGTTGAGCGTGGGGTAGGCCATGGGCGCGCGGCTCAGTTGCAGTTCCACCTGATCGTGGTGGTTGCTGTAAATGTGGCAATCCCCACCTGTCCAGATGAAGTCGCCCACATCCATGTCGCACTGCTGCGCCACCATGTGGGTGAGCAGGGCATAGCTGGCGATGTTGAAGGGCACGCCCAAAAAGATGTCGGCGCTGCGCTGGTAGAGCTGGCAGCTGAGCTTGGGCTTGTCGCCCGCCTTTTGGGGCGGCGCCACATAAAACTGAAAGAAGGCATGGCAAGGCATCAGCGCCATCTGGTCGAGTTCGGCCACGTTCCAGGCGCTCACGATGATGCGGCGCGAGTCGGGGTTGTTTTTCAGCGTGTCCAAGACCTGCTGCATCTGGTCAATGTGGCCGCCGCCCGGCGTGGGCCAGCTGCGCCACTGCACGCCATAAACCGGGCCGAGCGAGCCGTCTTCGCGCGCCCATTCGTCCCAGATGGTGCAGCCGCGCTCTTGCAGCCACTTCACATTGCTGTCGCCGCGCAAAAACCACAGCAACTCCACGATGATGGCCCGCAAAAACACCTTCTTGGTGGTGACCAGCGGGAAGCCTTCGTTCAGGTCAAAGCGCATCTGATGGCCAAACACGCTGCGCGTGCCGGTGCCGGTGCGGTCCCCCTTTTGCACGCCCGTCGTGTAGACGTGGCGCATGAAATCTTCGTACTGGCTGCGGACAGGGCGCAGAGGGGGCTGGGCAGGGGTGTTCATGGTGCTTGAGTTTAAGCCACCCGCCCGCGGCACTCGGCGCAAGGATCGCTTCAGAGGGCGACATTGTTACCATTCTGCTTGTCCATCCCATCCTGTAATCCAAAAGAAAACATGTCCAGTCACCGCCCTTGGGGTTCTCTGCTGCAGCGCTGGGTGTGGGTGGTATCTATGCCGGCAGTGCCTTTTAACTCACTAAATAGTTAGCGCCAGACTTCACGTTCAATGTTGAGTCACTGTCGGCAACCAAATTGCTTTGGGTATAGACAGTCAGCAGGTTTTGAGTGTTCCGATGATGTTCACCCTGATGCGCCGCAGTGGCCAGCGGCTTACCAAGTGACCGTGCTCAAGCTGCCTCAAGACAATGAGGCGGGGGCGGTCCACATTGCGCTGCGCGAGGGCTGGGCGGATGCTGACATCCCACTGCCAGCGGCTTTGCAAAACTGGCTCCAGGCGGCGGGTGCGTCGCTCAGACTGCAAGGTGCACCAGATGGCGTGGCGCTGTCACCCCAGCGCGATGCCATTCGCCTGACGGATTCGGCGCTGCGCCGCTTCCCCTTGCAATGGGCCTTGCAAAGCGGTGAGCAGCGTGTCTCTTTCTGGATCGTCCAGCGTCCTTGATACGATAGATGGTCTATTTGTGATTTGTTGGAGTTCATTGTGAAAATTCGTTCTCAGTTTTGCTTGTCTGCATTGGGTCTTTCTGGTGCGCTGTGTTTTTCGGGTCTGGCTTTGTCGGCGGACGCCCCTGTGGCCGTGGTCAACGGCGTGTCCATCGCGGCCCGCCTGATGGACCGCAATGTCCAGGCCAATGTGGCCCAGGGCCAAAAAGACACGCCCGAGCTGCGTGCCGCGCTCAAGCAAGAGCTGGTGGCGCGTGAGCTGATGGCGCAAGAGGCGCAAAAGCGCGGCCTCGACAAACTGCCTGCCACGCAAGACGCGTTGGCGACGATGCGCCAAAACCTGCTGATCGAGTTGGTGCTGAACGACGAGTTCACCAAAAACCCGATCGCCGAGGCCGAGCTCAAAGCCGAGTACGAGCGCCAGGTCAAAGCCTTGAAGGCAGCCGGCGACCTGCAGCAGTTCCAGATTTCGACCATTGTGTTGTCCTCGGAGGCCGATGCCCGTTCGGTCATGACCGCCCTGCGCTCAGGGCAGGCTTTTGATGCGTTGGCCAAATCCCGCTCCATGGACCCGAGCAAAGACAAGGGCGGTGAACTGGGCTGGTTCTTGCCCGACCAAATTGCGCCGGCCATTTCCAATGTGGTGGTCAATTTGGCCTCAGGCGCGGTGTCGGCTGCACCCATTCAGGTGGGCCCTTACTGGCATGTGGTTAAGCTGACAGGCAAGCGCCCATACCAGGTGCCCGGCTTTGACGAGAGCAAAAACCTGCTGCAAGCCGCCGTGGTCCAAAACCGCCGCGCCGCCTTGCTCAAGAAATTGACCGATGCGGCTGTGGTGAAGTGAGCTTTTGACAGGGTGATTGAGCATCAGACCCCTCCTGGGTGAAGCGGGTGGGGCTTCAATAAATTTTACGAATTAAGTCGTATATTTATTTCATTTTAGGGTTTATATGGATTCAATCAGTGGCCGTGTCCTCAGCCATTGGAGTCCTTCATGCCCACCATCAGTTCCTTTTACGGTATCCTGATTCAAATGTACTTTAATGACCATGCACCACCGCATTTTCATGTGCAGTACGCTGAGTACAAAGCAACCGTAGACATTGCGATGCTCACAATTTCAGGTGGTGATTTGCCTCGAAGGGCGCAAGAATTGGTTCTGGATTGGGCTGAATTGCATCAGGAAGAATTGTTGGAAGATTGGCGTTTGTGCATGGAAAAGCAAGCGCCAAAACCGATCGCACCACTCAAATAAGGTCACACATGGATTGGGATGTTATCTCTGTCAAACCTGTGGCGCATTTGGCGCTCAAGGTTCAATTTGCAGATGGCACTGAAGGACGGGTACGGTTTGAACCCAGCCACCTGACGGGTGTGTTTGTAGCACTCCAAGACCCCTTGGTTTTTGCGCAGGCCTTTGTAGAAGGTGGCGCAGTCTCGTGGCCCGGGGACTTGGATTTGGCACCCGATGCGATGTACCAGGCCATCAAATCCCACGGTGAGTGGGTGTTGCGCTGACTTGCTCTTTCAGCCCAGCACCCGCCCTGGGTTGAGCAAGTTTTGCGGGTCCAAGGCTTTTTTCACCGCCCGCATCATGGCCAGGGCCGTGGGGTCTTTGTAAAGCGGCAGTTTGTGCACTTTTTGCTCGCCCACGCCGTGTTCGGCGCTGATGGAGCCGCCAAATTTTTTGACCTGGTCAAACACCCAGGTGTTCACCTTGTCTTCGAACGCGCGTAAGAAGGCTTGGCCATCGGCCCCTTCGGGCGCTTGCACGTTGTAGTGCAGGTTGCCGTCGCCCAAGTGCCCAAAGTCCACCATGCGCACGCCGGGCACTTCACGCGCCAGCAGGGCGTCGGTCTCGGCCACAAAGGCGGGGATGCGCGAGACCGGGATGCTGATGTCGTGTTTGATGTTCAGGCCCTCGGTGGCCTGCGCCATCGTGATGCTCTCGCGGATGTGCCACAAGCCTTTGGCCTGCGTCAGGTTTTCCGCCACCACCGCATCGGTCACGCAGCCCAGTTCCAGCGCGGCTTCGAGCAGGGCTTCGAACTGTCCGCGGGCGTGTGCTTCGCTTTCGCTGTCCGAGTTCTCGAGCAGCACACACCATGGCGTTTCTTGCCACAGCGGCACCCGCAGCTGCGGGTAGTGTTTGTCCACCAAGCTCAGCGCGAACTGGCCCATGACTTCAAAACCCGTCAGGCCCGGCCCCAGCCGCTGGTGGGCCAGGCCCAGCAGTTGCACGGCCGCTTCCATGCTGGGCACGGCGGCCCAGGCGGTCAGTTGCGCAGCGGGCTGGGGGTAAAGCTTCAGGGTGGCCGCGGTGATGATGCCCAGCGTGCCTTCGCTGCCGATCATCAGGTTGCGCAGGTCGTAGCCGGTGTTGTCTTTGCGCAGGCCGCTCAAGCCGTGCCAGACCTCGCCTTGGGCGTTCACCACTTCCAGGCCCAGGCACAGCTCGCGGGTGTTGCCGTAGCGCACCACCTGCGTGCCGCCCGCATTGGTGCCCAAGTTGCCGCCGATGGTGCAGCTGCCTTCGGCGCCCAAGCTCAGGGGGAACAGAAAACCCGCCGCTTCGGCGGCGGCCTGCAGGTTTTGCAGCACGCAACCGGCCTCGACCGTGATGGTGAGGTTGGCCGGGTCGATGGCCCGCACGGCGTTCATGCGGGTCATGCTCAGCACAATTTGTGTGCCCGAGCCGTTGGGCACGCCGCCCACCACCAGCCCGGTGTTGCCGCCTTGCGGCACGATGGGCGCGCCCACCGCGGCACAAGCTTTGACCACGGCGGCCACTTGTGCGGTGTCACCCGGACGCACCACGGCCAAGGCACGGCCTTTGACGCGTTTGCGCCAGTCTTGCTCCCAGGGGCTGAGGTCGGTGGCCGGGTCTTCGTGGGTGAGCACGTGGGCGGGGCCACAAATCTGGCGCAATTGATCTAACAAGGCAGCGGTCATGGCGTTCAGTCCCGGGGAACGGGCACAAAATGGCCTGTGGCTTTGGCGGCTTTGAAGCGGATGCGCACATGCAAAGCGCAGGCCACAAACAGGGTGGTGCACAGCAGGGTTTGCAGCCCGGCCAGCGCGTTGGACGGCCAGGCGTCGCCCCAGGCCCGCACCACACCCTCTACAAAATAAAGCCACACCAGCATGCTGACCCAGCGGTAGGTGTACATGCGGTTTTTGAGCAAACCTGCCAGCGGGATGCACAGCGGCAAAACCTTGATGGCCCACCAAGAGCCACCCGGGCGCAAGGGCGCCAGCCAAAGTTCCCATGCCAAGCCCAAAGCGATGAGGCCGAGCAAGCTGCCCACGGCCATCCAGCGGGTGAAATCGACGCCTGCGGGGTTGTTTTCTGTGTGTGTGTTCATTGCGGTGGCATCATACCGGGCATGCAATCTTCTCTGTCCAAGACCACTTTACGCGCCCATGCCGCTCTATGGTGGCAAGAGTTGTTGGTTTTTCCGTGGCGCCAAATGGCCGGCGTGTTGGCCGAGCGCTTTCGCGATGCCCGCTTGGGCGTGAGCGCCAGCTCGCTCACCTTCACCACCGTGCTGGCTTTGGTGCCTTTGTTTGCGGTCGGTTTGGCCGTGTTTGCGGCGTTTCCGGTGTTTGGCAAGTTCCAAGACACGATTCAGCGCTGGTTGATTGAAAGTCTGGTGCCCGAGAGCATTGCCCGCCAGGTGCTGAGTTATTTGACGCAGTTTTCGCGCAAAGCCAGCCGTCTGGGGTCGGTCGGTTTGGTGGCGGTGTTGATGTCGGCCGTGTTTTTGATGGTCACGATCGAGCGCACTTTGGGGCAGATTTGGGGCTTGCAGCGGCAGCGGCCTTTGGCGCAAAGGGTCTTGCTGTATTGGTCATCAATCACCTTGGGGCCTTTGTTTTTGGGGGCCAGCCTGGCCATCACCTCTTATGTGGTGACGGCTTCAAGCGATGTGGTCAATGTGCTGCCGGGCTCCATCCGGTGGTTGCTCGACAGTTTTGAGTTTTTGCTGCTCACCGCCTGTGTCAGTGGTTTGTATTTTTATGTGCCCTACACACGCGTGCGCTGGCGCCACGCCATCACGGCCGGCTTTTTTGTCGCTGGGGCCTTGGAGCTGGCCAAAAAAGGCATGGCGGTGTACCTGCTGCAAGTGCCCACTTATTCCTTGATTTACGGCGCCTTCGCGGCGCTGCCGATTTTGCTGGTCTGGATTTACGTGACTTGGCTGCTGGTGCTCTTGGGGGCCGTGTTGGCCGCCAGCTTGCCCGAGTTGGGCCGGCAAGAGTGGCGCAAACCCCAGGGGGCGGGCTGGTCCTTCAGGCTGGCTTTGGAGGTGTTGGGTGCGTTGAACGCGGCCAAGGCCTGCGAGCAGCGGGGCTGGAGCACCGACGAGTTGGCCCTGCGCTTGCGGGTGGAGTCGAGCGAGCTGCGGCATGTGCTGGAGGTATTGCGAAGCCTCGATTGGGTGGGCCGCCTGACGGAGCAAAACGACCAGGGCCAAGCCCGCCAGGTCTTGCTGGTGGACCCTGCGCTGGCGACGGTGGCCCCGCTGGCCGACCGCTTGCTGGTGCTGCGCGGGGCTGCAAGCGATCCGATTTGGCAGCAAACGGGTCTGGACCAGATCCGTTTGGCGCAGCTGCTGCCCAAGTGAGCGTTTAAAAGCTCACCCGGCCGCGCCACATGTCGCGGTACATGACCCAGTCGCCCATGAAGCTGTAGAGCGGGCGTTTGAAGCTGGCCGGCTTGTTTTTCTCAAACACAAAATGCCCGATCCAGGCGCAGGCGTAACCACACAGCAGGCCATACAAAAAGTACTGGGGCTTGCCGGTCACGGCCAACATGGCCAGGCACATCAGGCCCAAGGTGCTGCCCACAAAATGCATGCGCCGGCAGTTTCGGTTGCTGTGCTCGCTCAGGTAAAAAGGGTAGAAGTCGGCAAAGCAGGTGTGGCGAGGCGCGGGGGTTTCGGTGCTGTCCATGGTGTGTCTCCGGGTGCTTAGCAGGTTGAGAACGGCGCGTGCAAGAAGCCGCGAAACCGCGCTCGGCCCCCGCGCACGGGGGCTTGGCTGAGTTGGTAGTCGGGAAAGCGCTGCAAAAACCGCCCGATGGCGATGCGCCCCTCCAAGCGCGCCAAACTCAAACCCGCACACTGGTGCACGCCAAAGCCAAAGGCCAGGTGCTTGTTGCCGGTGCGGCGCAGGTTCAGTTGTTCGGGCTTGTCGTACACGGCAGGGTCGCGGTTGGCGGCGCCAATGCACAGCGTGACCAAGGCGCCGGCGGGCAAGTCCATGCCGTTGACCTGGGTGGCTTCAAGCGCGCGGCGGTTGCTCAGTTGGTTGGACGATTCAAAGCGCAAGAACTCGTCCACCGCAAGGCCCATGATCTGATCACGTTCTGCCTCAGTGGCCGCTTGCTTCAAGTCCGCCTGGAGCTGTTGGCGCTGCCCTGGCCATTCTTGCAATGAGATGAGCGCATTGCCGATCAGGTTGGTGGTGGTCTCGTGCCCGGCATTGAGCAAAAACACGCAGTTTTGCAGCAGCTCGACTTCGCTCAGGGCATCGACACCATTTTTGTCGTCTTTTTCGCCCTGAATCAAGCGGGTCAGCACGTCGCGCTCCGGGTCGCCGGGGTGCTGTCGGCGATCGGCCACCAAACGGCGCAGGTAAGCCAAAAATTCACTCACGCTGCGGTTGCCCAATGCTTCTTGCTCAGGGCTCAGGGTCGGCTCGAGCGCCCCCAAAATGGCCAGCGACCAGCCGCGCAAAGGCTCGCGCTCGGCGTGCGGCACGCCCAGCAAGTTGCCGATGATCTCCACCGGAATGGCCGAGGCAAAGTCTTCGATCAGGTCGCCGCCGCCTTGGGCCTGGAGCTTGTCCAGCAGGCTGTCCACCAGCAGCACCAGGCCAGGCTCCATGGCTTCAATGGCGCGGCGGGTGAGGGCGCCCATGATGAGCCGCCGCACCCGGGTGTGCAGTGGTGGGTCGTTGAAGACCAGGCTGCTGGTGTGGTGTTCGAACAGCGGGGCCAGGCCGCTCGCCGTGGCGAAGGGCGGCTGGTTGAAAGGCGCGTGGTTGTATTTGGGGCCGAACTCGACTTGTTTGTCAGAGCTGAAGACCTTGGCGTCGCGGTACACCGCCACCACATCGGCAAGGCGCGTGAGGAAATACGAGCCGTCGGGCATGCGCTTGAAGGGCTCGGACTCGCGCAGTGCGGCATAGACCGGGTAAGGGTTGTCCAAAAAGTCGCGCGGCAAGGCCCGCAGGTCGAGCGTCCGAGCGATCTCTTGCGCCCTGTCCGCCGACAGGGGCGGGGTGATGTGAGCAGTCAGTGTGTTCATGTCGTAGGCGCGAGCCCCCGCTCGCGAATGTCCACCAAAACGTGTTCCGTGGGAGCGAGCCCCTGCTCGCGAATGCCCCTCAAAACCCAAGCCGTCCTTCGGCTGCAGGGGCAGCCTCCCACAAAAGCCAAGTGCTTGCCGTGTTCCGTGGGAGCGAGCCCCTGCTCGCGAATGTCCCTCAAAACCCAAGCCGTCCTTCGGCTGCAGGGGCAGCCTCCCACAAAAGCCAGGTGCGAGCCGTGAAAAGCTGGGTGCTTGCGGTGTTCCGTGGGAGCGAGCCCCTGCTCGCGAATGTCCCTCAAAACCCAAGCCGTCCTTCGGCTGCAGGGGCAGCCTCCCACAAAAGCCAAGTGCTTGCCGTGTTCCGTGGGAGCGAGCCCCTGCTCGCGAATGTCCCTCAAAACCCAAGCCGTCCTTCGGCTGCAGGGGCAGCCTCCCACAAAAGCCAAGTGCTTGCCGTGTTCCGTGGGAGCGAGCCCCTGCTCGCGATGGCTTGTCATGCGCACGGTTTTAAAAAATCCTTGAGCGCCTGCAACACGCCCTCGGGCGCTTCGGTCATGAGCGAATGGCCTGCAGGCAGCGTCACCACTTGAGGCCTGGCACACAGCTCGATCAGGCTTTGTGCGGCTTTGGGCGGCGTCATCTGGTCGGCGCTGCCCAGCACCAACAGGGTGGGGCAGGCCACTTGCGGCATGGCCGACTCCGCTCCTCGGTAGTCGTCGCAGGCCTTGAAGCCGGTGTGGAACACGTTGACCTGGGTGTTGCTGGCCAGCACCCGGCGCATCAGCGCCTTGCTGCCGCCATACAGCCAGGTGCCGGGGCCCAAGGCCGAAGGCGGTGGAGCGAGTGTGGAATGCGAGAAGCTGTTGACCATGTCGATGGCTTTGAAGGGGGCGCTGACCGACAGTTCGAGCAAGGCGGGCGACACGCGCATCGGGTAGGCCGTGCCCACCATGACCAAGTGGCTCACGCGCCCGGGGTGGGCTGCCGCGTCGCGGGCCGCAGCCTCCAAGGCAATGAGCGAGCCAAAGCTGTGGCCGATCAGCGCGGCTTTTTCGATCTTGAGCGCATCGAGCAGCGCGATAACGGTGTCGGCGGCGGCTTCCACGCTTGGGGGCGGGGTGCCTGCGCTTTTGCAGTGCCCGGGCAGGTCGATGGCCAGCACGTTCCAGCCGTGGTGCGCCATGTAGCGGGTTTGCAAAATCCAGACGCTGTGGTCGTTGAGCACCCCGTGGATGAACACCGCAGTGGGCTGCTCGGGGTTGAAAGGCTTGCCACCGGTGTAGGCGTAAAGGTCATGGCCTTGAACGGAGATCTTCATGGTCAGGCTCCCGCTTTTTCGGCCGCTTTGAGCGCTTTTTTCAGGTCGTCGATCAGGTCAGCCGGGTCTTCCAAACCGATCGACAAACGGATGGTGCCGGGGCCGATGCCGCCTGCGGCCAGGGCTTCGTCCGTCATGCGGAAATGCGTGGTGCTGGCCGGGTGGATCACCAGGCTGCGGCAGTCGCCCACATTGGCCAGGTGGCTGAAGACCTTGAGGGTCTCGATGAACTTTTGGCCTTGGGCTCGAGAGCCCTTCATGTCGAAGCTGAACACCGAGCCCGCGCCGCGCGGCAAGAGCTTTTGCGCCAAGGCGTGCGAGGGGTGGCTGTCCAGCAGGGGGTGGCCCACGCGGCTGACCAGCGGGTGCGCGGCCAAAAACTCGACCACTTTGGCGGTGTTTTCCATGTGCCGGGCCATGCGCAAGGGCAGGGTTTCGATGCCTTGCAAAATCAGCCAGGCGGTGTGCGGGCTCATGCAGGCGCCAAAGTCACGCAGGCCCTCGCGCCGCGCCCGCAGCAAAAAGGCGCCCACGGTGCTCTCTTCACTGAAGACCATGTTGTGAAAGCCCGCGTAGGCTTGGCTCAGCTCGGCAAATTTGCCCGATCGGTCCCAGTCAAAACTGCCGCCATCGACCACCACACCGCCCACCACCGTGCCGTGCCCCGACAGGAACTTGGTGGCCGAGTGGTAAACGAGGTCGGCCCCGTGGTCAAAGGGCTTGATGAGCCAAGGCGAGGTGAGGGTGGAGTCCACCAGCAGCGGCACGCCTGCTTCGTGTGCGATGGCGCTCACGGCTTCGATGTCCAGCACGTCCATGCCGGGGTTGCCCACGGTTTCGCCAAAAAAGAGTTTGGTGTCGGGCTGCACGGCGGCCCGCCAGGCATCCAAGTCGCCGGGTTTGACAAAGGTGGTGCGGATGCCAAAGCGGCTCAGAGTGTAGTGCAGCAGGTTGTGCGAGCCGCCATACAGGGCCGACGAAGCCACGATGTGCGAGCCCGCGCCCATGAGGGTGGCGATGACCAGGTGCAGCGCGGCCTGGCCGCTGGATGTGGTGATGGCCCCAATGCCGCCCTCCAATGCCGAGATGCGCTGCTCCAGCACCGCGTTGGTGGGGTTGCTGATGCGGCTGTACACATGGCCTGGGCGCTCTAAATTGAAAAGGGCGGCGGCTTGGTCCGAAGACTCGAACACAAAGGAGGTGGTCAGGTGGATGGGCACAGCGCGTGCGCCCGTGCTCGGGTCGGGCGCCGCGCCTGCGTGCAGTGCCAAAGTGTCAAAACCGGGATCGCTGTAACCCGCCATGGGTGGTCTCCTCAAAAAGAAAGCTTGGGTGCGGCCTGGGCGCTGTCTTGAGCGTTCATTGTGGGCTATATTGACAACACCTCTAACCCGGATCGACCCTCAGGAGACACACCATGAAAGTCAGCGACATCCTCCGCGTCAAAGGCGGTACCCTGTTCACGGTCCAATCGGACGAGCTTTTGGGTCGCGCCATGACCGACATGGCCGAAAAAGACCTGGGGTCTTTGGTCGTGATGGCCAAAGGGGCCTTGGCGGGCATGCTTACTTTCCGGGAGGTGATCCTGCAAATCGTCAAAAACGGCGGTCAGGCCGGGGCCTCTTTGGTGAGCGATGCCATGGATGCCCAACCGCTGACCTGCACGGGTGAGACCGATATTGACGATGTGCGCCGCATGATGCTGGAGCACCATGCCCGCTACATGCCGGTCATGGAGGGCCACATGCTGATGGGTGTGATCAGCTTTTACGACGTGGCCAAAGCTGTGGTGGATGGCCAGAACTTCGAAAACAAGATGCTCAAAGCCTACATCCGCGACTGGCCCGAAGGCTCGGCCCCCGAGGCCGAAGACGTCAAACTCTGATTCTTTCCGCTGGCGGCCCCCCGCCCTCACTTAGTAGGAGCGAGCCCCTGCTCGCGAATGCTCGAACTGCCCAAGCGTGCACCAATTCGGCCGCAGGGGCGGCCTCCCACAAAATACCTTCTCCATCTGTGGGAGCGAGCCCCTGCTCGCGAATGCCCGAACTGGCCCAATGTGCGCAGATTCGGCCGCAGGGGCGACCTCCCACGGGGAACCAAGCGCGGGTCCATTCATTCTGTGGGAGCGAGCCCCTGCTCGCGAATGCTTGAACTGCCCCAGCGCGCACCAATTCGGCCTCCCACACAACACGAAGCGCCGCTCTGGGATAATGGCTTCATGAGCGGCAATACATTCGGACATCTTTTCTCGGTCACCAATTTTGGTGAATCCCACGGCCCGGCCATTGGCTGCGTGATCGACGGCTGCCCTCCGGGCATGCCCTTGAGTGAGGCCGACATCCAGCCCGATCTGGACCGACGCCGCCCTGGCACCAGCAAATACGTCACCCAGCGCAACGAGCCCGATGCGGTGCAAATCCTCTCAGGTGTGTACCAGGGCCTGACGACCGGCACCCCCATTTGCCTGCTGATCCAAAACACCGACCAGCGCAGCAAAGACTACGGCGACATCCTGCAAACCTTCCGCCCGGGCCATGCCGACTACACCTACTGGCGCAAATACGGCCTGCGCGACCCGCGAGGCGGTGGCCGCTCATCGGCTCGCCTGACCGCCCCCATGGTGGCTGCCGGCGCAGTGGCCAAGAAGTGGCTCAAGGAAAAGTTTGGCACCACCTTTGTGGGCTGCATGACCCAAATCGGCGATGTGCCGATCGGCTTTGAGAGCTGGGACCATGTGCCGAACAACCCGTTTTTTGCACCGGTGGCCGATGTGTCGGCGCTGGAGGACTACATGGGCGCCCTGCGCAAGTCGGGTGACTCGTGTGGGGCTCGGCTGCGGGTGGTGGCGCGAGGCGTGCCCGTCGGTTTGGGTCAGCCCTTGTTTGACAAGATCGACGCTGACATCGCTTTCGCCATGATGGGCATCAACGCGGTCAAGGGCGTGGAGATCGGTGCGGGTTTTGGCTGTGTCACGCAAAAGGGCAGCGCCGCAGGCGACACGCTCACGCCAGAAGGCTTTGTCGGCAACAACGCGGGTGGCGTGCTCGGCGGCATCAGCACCGGGCAAGACATTGAGGTGGCCATTGCCGTCAAGCCCACCAGTTCCATTTTGATCGCCCGTGAATCGATTGACTCAGCGGGCCAGCCGACCGAGGTCATCACCAAAGGCCGTCATGACCCGTGCGTGGGCATCCGTGCCACGCCCATTGCCGAGGCGATGCTGGCCCTGGTGGTCATGGAGCACGCTTTGCAGCACCGCGCGCAGTGCGGTGATGTGTCGCACGACCTGGCCCCGATTCCAGCGGCCAAGCCCTGATGCCTTTGTTTGTGGGCGCGAGCCCCTGCTCGCGAATGCTCGATCCCTTGCCCCGAGCGCAGATTCGGCTGCAGGGGCAGCCTGCTACAAGGGAAGCCTCCTACAGGGGCTGTGATGGTCTATGACTGAGCGGCGGCAGCTCTTGCCATTTGCCGCCTTGTCGGCGAGCTACTTTGCGCACATCGGGTTCTTCAACCCCTACTTGCCGCTGTGGTTGCAAGACATGGGGCTGAGCCTGCTGACCATCAGTGTGCTCACGGCTGTGCAAGCCACCACCCGTTTGTTTGCCCCTTACGCCTGGGGCGCTTTGAGCGACCGCACGGGCGAGCGTGTGAAGCTGCTGCGCATCGGCGCAGGGGTGGCGTTTGCCTCGGCTTGCCTGCTGTTTTGGGATTGGGGGCCTTTGGGCCTGGGCTTGGTGTTGTTGCTCATGTTCACCCACACCAGCGCCATGATGCCCATGAGCGAGGCGGCCATGGCCCACTTGGTCAGTCAGGGGGGTGCTTTTGACACCAAGCGCTATGGCCGAGTCAGGCTGTGGGGCTCCATGGGGTTTTTGATCACGGTGTTCGTTGCCGGGGCCTGGTTCGAGGCCTTTGGCATGCAGCATTTTCCAGCTTGGACGGTGTTGACTTTGGGGGCTGTTTTGCTCAGCGTGGGGTGGATGCCGGACGTGAAAGAGTCGAGCCACCATGCCCAAACCCATCTGCCTGTGCGGCCGGTGCTCAAGCAAAAACCGGTGCAATGGTTTTTTGCATCCACTTTTTTGCATGTGTTGTCGCACATTGGCATTTACGTGTTTTTTTCCCTGTACCTCGATTCATTGGGTTACAGCAAAACCATGATCGGCTTGCTGTGGGCGGTGTCGGTGGCGGTTGAAATTGTGTGGTTCTTCAGCCAATCGCGCTGGTTGCCGCGCATGCCCCTGACGGCTTGGCTGGTGCTGTGTTCGGCCACCATGCTGCTGCGCATGGGCATGACAGCGGCTTGGGCGGATGTGCTGTGGGTGCTGCTGTTGGCGCAAACGCTGCATGCCATCACATTCGCGACCCACCACACGGTCTGCATCGCTTTGATTTCGCACCATTTCCCGGGCCGTTTGCGTGGCCGGGGCCAAGCGCTCTACACCGTCATCGCTTACGGTTTTCCGGGCGTGATCGGCGCTTTGCTCGGCGGGCTCATCAGCGAGCATTGGGGTTTGCGCAGCGTGTTTGTGCTCAGCGTTGTCACCAGTGCCGTGGCCACGGCAGCCGCCTTCAAAGTCTGGCGCTTGCAGCACCCCCGGCTGCCTTGAGTCCGGTACCCCCAGATCGATCGGTCATGAGCCCACCCACGATTCATCCGGCGGATTTGCCCCATTTTTTGCCTGAGGCCTTGGCCCTGTCTTTGGCGGGTGCTCAGCGCTGCGTCAGCACACACCAGCAGGCCAAGACCGTCTGGCACGTGTGGGGCGATGCCTCGCAGCCGGTGGTGGTTTTGCTGCATGGCGGCAGCGGGAGCTGGACGCACTGGGTGCGCAACATCGCGCCTTTGCGCCATGCCGGTTACCGCGTGCTGGTGCCCGATTTGCCAGGGTTTGGCGACTCGGATCTGCCTGCAGGCTGCACCGATGTGGATCACTTGCCAGAGCATTTGCACGCGGGCTTGTTGCAGTTGCAAGGCGAGGGGATGTGCGGGCAAGGGGTCCATTTGGCGGGTTTTTCGTTTGGTGCCATGGCTGGGGCCTTGTGGCTGGCGCAATACCCGCAGGATGCCGAGCAACTGGTGTTGGTGGGTGCGCCCGGCATGGGCCTCACCGTCCCTGAGCGCGTGCGTCTCAAGGGTTGGCGGCATTTGCCCACCCTTGAGGCGCAAGTGCAAGTCCATCGCCACAACCTGATGGCCTTGATGCTGCAAAAGCCCGAGTCGCTGGACGGGCTGGCGCTGAGCCTGCACACGGCCAATGTGCAACGCGACCGTATGCCCCGCAGGCGCTTGTCGTCGACCGATATCCTGGCGCAAACTTTGCCGCGCATTCAGTCAAGGGTCAGCGCCATTTATGGCGAGCACGACGCTTTGTACCGAGGCCGATTGCCAGAACTGCAATCGGCCATGCCTGCTTTGTCTGCGAATTGGGGGGGCTGGCAGACCGTGGCCGATGCAGGGCATTGGGTGCCTTATGAAGCCGATGCAGCGTTCAATGCCGCCTTGCTCAAAGAGTTGTTGTTTTGAAGTGCCGCCCTTGCGGGGACTGGGTTTTTGCAGGGACAAGGGAGCAAATCCCAGCCGCTGCATAGAAAATGCCATCAATGCCTGACTGTGTGCAGGCGCCTTTTGCGGAAAGTCTGCGCATGACCCCCCTTTTGAAAATCGATTTTGTCTCTGACATTGCTTGCCCCTGGTGCGCTGTGGGGCTGGGCGCGCTGGAAAAAGCCTTGGAGCGGCTGGACGGCCAGGTCCAGGCCGAGCTGCACTTTCAGCCCTTTGAGCTGAACCCCCACATGCCAGCGGGGGGACAGGATTTGGGTGAACACCTGACCGAAAAATACGGCTCCACGCCCGAGCAGCAGGCGCAAATTCGCCAAAACATTGCCGCACGAGGGGCAGAGGTGGGTTTTGAGTTCCACCCCGGTGGTCGGGGGCGGGTGTACAACACCTTCAATGCCCACCGTTTGCTGCATTGGGCCGAGGCCCAAGGCGAGGGGGCTCAGCATGCCCTGAAAAAATCCTTCCTGCAGGCCTACCAAGGCCGCGCCGAGTGCATGGAAGACGCCGAAGTTTTGTTGGCCGCCGTGGCCAGCGCCGGGCTGGATGTGGCGGCTGCCCGCGCGGTGTTGGACAGCGATGCCCATGCAGCCGAAGTGCGCGAGCGCCAGCAGTTCTACACCCAAGCGGGCATCCGCTCGGTGCCGGCCATCATCATCAATGACAAGCACTTGATCTCTGGCGGGCAGCCGGTCGAGGTGTTTGAGCAAGCCCTGCGCCGCATCGCCTCTGGCGAAGTGGGTTGAGCCATGAACCGGCATGACTGGGATGGGCCCGCGCAGTGGCAACGGCGAAGCGCGCTGGCTGGCTTGGCGCTCGCGGTGTCCGCGCCCCTGTTGTCGCTGCTGCCCCGCCCGGTGGGGGCGCAAACGGGCAGCGCATTGACCGAATTGGCCACGCTTTGGCGCCGAGAGGGCGGGGTGCTGTTGGTGCGCCATGCCGTGACCGAAGCGGGTTTGGGCGATCCGCCCGAATTTGTTTTGGGCCAGTGCCGCACGCAGCGCAACTTGAGCCCAGAGGGGCAACGCGCCTCGCGGGCCATGGGCGAGTGGGCCCGCGCCCAGGGCTTGAAGCCCGATGCGGTGCGAACCAGCCAATGGTGCCGTTGCCAAGACACGGCGCGTTTGGCGTTTGGGCAGTACGAAGACTGGCCAGCGCTCAACAGCACCTTTGCAGGCCAAGGCAACCCGGCAGCGCAAATCCAGGCCTTGCGCGAGCGCTTGCTGGCCATGCCCGCCGGGCGCACCGAGGTGTGGGTGACCCACCAAGTCATCATGACCGCCTTGACCGGCGCCTACCCCGAGATGGGCGAAGGCTTTTGGGTCGATGCCCAAGGGCGTTTGCGCGCGCGTGCGCGGGTGGCGGCATGAACACCGCCGCCTACCCGATCTTGACGGTGTATTTCGATGGCTCGTGCCCCCTGTGCCGCGCCGAGATCGCCATTTACCGCCGTTTGCCCGAGTCACAGGCCATGACGTGGGTGGACGTGAGTGCCGGCCAAGACTTGGGCGGTCTGAGCTGCCAAGCGGCCATGGCCCGCTTCCATGTGCGCGACAGCCAGGGCCGCATGTTCAGTGGCGCGGCGGCGTTTTCGCAGATGTGGCGTTTGTTTGCGGGCTGGCGCTGGCTGGGCTGGTTGTCGGCTTGGCCGCCCCTGTCTTGGTGTTTTGAACTCGGTTACCGCATGTTTTTGAAGGTTCGCCCGCAAATGCAGAAATGGGTGCGGCGTTGGTCTGAAGGCTAAAGGGTTTGAACATGTTCAATCGCGTGATTTCCAGTGTTTGGCCTTGGGGCTCGCTGTGGGGTGCGGGCGCGCTGATCGCTGCTTGCACGAACCTGGCGTTCGCCCAAGTGGGTGAGAAGGTGGCTTTGGGCGATTGGGCCCTGGACCGCACCGAAGTCACCATTGGCCAGTTTGAGCGCTATGTGCGCGCGACCGGCACCGTGACCCGCGCCGAAAAAGAGGGCGGTGGTTTTGAGTACGTGGGCGGATGGGTACGCCGTCCCGGTTGGTCTTGGCGCCAACCGGATGGCGTTTCAGCGAGTGCCGATTTGCCTGCGGTGCATCTGGACTTTGCCGAGGCGCAGGCTTACTGCCGCTGGGCCGGCGGGCGCCTGCCCACCGGCGCGGAATGGCAAAAAGCCGGCTTCACCGAGTTGCGCGACAAGCCACCGGCGCCTTGGGTCAAAGGCAAAACGTATGCCTGGAGCACGGGTGACAGCCCGCAAGGCGCGAACACCAGCGACCCCGACCCTTGGCCCCGGGCAGCGCCCGCCGGTGCCACGCGCCAGGGCGTGAATGGCTTGTACGACATGGGTGCCAATGTGTGGGAGTGGACCACCGATGAGCAGGGTGGCCAGCGGCGCACCGTGGGCGGCTCGTGGTGGTACGGCGCTTACAACATGAAGGCCGATGTCCAGGCCTTCAAGCCGGCGGATGTGTATGTGGTGTACCTCGGCTTTCGCTGTGCCTACGACCTGCCGCTCAACAAACCCAAGCCGAGCAAGACCCCTTCATGATGCTGTCCCTGCCTGAGGGCTATCGCGCCCTGGTGATCGGTGCGAGCGGCGCCATCGGCCAAGCCTTGCTGCGGCAGCTGCAAAGCGACCCGCGCTGCGCTGGCGCTTTGGGCGTGTCGCGCCAAAGCGAGCCGGGTCTGGATCTGTTGAACGAAGCCAGCATCGCCCACTGCGCCCAGTCGCTGGCCGGGCAGGGGCCTTTCCATCTGGTGCTGGACGCGACGGGCGCACTCACATTGAACGGCCGCGGCCCTGAAAAACGGCTGGATGAGCTGGACGCGGCGCATTTGCTGGCAGCGCTCCAGACCAACGCCGTTGGGCCAGCCTTGGTGCTCAAACATGTCGCGCCCTTGTTGGCGACGGGCCAGCGCGTCATCTGGGGCAAGTTGTCGGCGCGGGTGGGCAGCATCGAAGACAACCGCAAAGGCGGCTGGTACGGCTACCGCGCGGCCAAAGCCGCGCTCAACATGCTGTTGCAAACCGCTGCCATTGAAATCGCGCGGCGCAGGCCGATGGCTGTGGTCGCCGCTTTGCAACCGGGCACGGTGCAGTCCGCATTGAGCCAACCCTTCGTGGGCGACGACGCCCTCCCGCCCGATGAAGCGGCCCGGCGCTTGCTGAGCGTGCTGGACCACTTGCAGCCCACCGGGCGAGCGCAGTTTGTGGACCACCTGGGGCGGCACATCCCCTGGTGAAGGGGGCGTCAACGCTTCTCTATCAGCCCAGCGCCTTGGCGATCTTGTGTCGGGGCACGGTGGTTTTGGGGCACTGGCCTTTGGGCAGCTCAAACCACTGGCGCACATCGGCCTCCACGCCCACGCCGTGCATGTAGTTGTAGATGGCTTTTTTCAGGCCCTGGCCCAGCAGGTCGTGGTCCACGCCCGCAGGCATGGGGGTGGGATCGGTGAAGCCCACATCGTTTTTGGCGAACGTGCCTTCGGGCAGGGGCAGCAACGACACGCCATAGGCCTCGGGGTTTTGGCCCACGGGCGAATGCACGGTGCAGACAAAGCGGTGGAAAAAGCCGCTGTGGATGCAGCCGTTTTCAAACAGCTGGCGCACGTATTCGAGCGCGTCCACCGTGTCCTGCACGGTTTGTGTGGGAAAGCCGTACATCAGGTAGGCGTGCACCAGCACGCCCGCATCGGCAAAGCCTTTGGTGACCTGCGCCACCTGCTCGACCGAGACGCCTTTTTTCATCAGCGCCAGCAAGCGGTCAGACGCGACTTCGAGCCCGCCCGACATGGCAATACACCCGCTTTGGGCCAGCAGCTCGCACAGCTCGGGCGTGAAGGTTTTCTCAAAGCGGATGTTGCCCCACCACGAGATTTGCACGCCCCGGCGCAGGATTTCCTCGGCCAGCGCCTTGAGGGCTTTGGGCGGCGCGGCTTCGTCCACAAAGTGAAAGCCGGTCTGGCCCGTTTCGGCCACGATTTGTTCGATGCGGTCCACCAGGGTGCTGGCCTGCGCGGTCTCGTAGCGGCTGATGTAGTCCAGGCTCACGTCGCAAAAGCTGCATTTCTTCCAGTAGCAGCCGTGCGCCACCGTGAGCTTGTTCCAGCGCCCGTCGCTCCACAGCCGGTTCATGGGGTTGAGCATGTCGAGCAGCGACAAATATTGGTGCAGCGGCAGGCCATCCCAAGTGGGTGTGCCCACGTCTTCAAAGGGGATGTCGGGCTCAGCCAAGTTGATGTACTGCACTAGGCCTGCGGCATTCTGGATGAAGGTGCGCTGCAGGCGCTGAGCGCTGCGCTGGCCTTGCAGGTGCTCGATCAGGCTCAGCAAAGGGCGCTCGCCGCCGTCCAAGGTCACGAAATCCACATGGTCAAAGACCCGGGCGTCTTGGAGCTCGCGCAGCTCGGTGTTCACAAAGCCGCCGCCCAGGGCCATGCGGATGTGCGGGTGCGAGCGCTTGATGCATTGGGCGATGCGAAACGCCGCGTAGACCGAGCCGGGGAAGGGCACCGACAGCAGCACCAATGTGGGCTGGTGCCGCGCCACGGCCTGCAGCGCCAGGCGCTCCAGCGTGCGGTCGATCAGGTTGGGCGGCTGCGCCAGCGCTTCGGCCAGCGCGTCAAAGCTCGGTTGGCTGGCGGCCAGGCGCTCGGCGTAGCGCACGAACTCAAAGCCTTCGTCCACCGCGTCACGCAGCACATCGGCCAGGTCATTCAGGTACAGCGTGGCCAGGTGCCGGGCGCGGTCGGTCTGGCCCAAAGCGCCAAAGGCCCAGCCAATCGGGTCGCCTGTGCCGTCGTCTTCGTAGGCGTCGAGCGCCGCAAAGCGCGGGCCTTCGGGTAAAAAGCCCCGGCCTGCAATGCGGTGGCTCAGGGTGCTGTCGCGCCCTTGCAAAAAGGCGATCACCGGCGCGATGCTGACCGCGTAGTCATGAAAGTGGTCAAGGAAAAAGTTCACCGGGCCCGAGCGGTCTTCGACGGGCAGAGCCAGCGCCGCGTCGCGCAAGTCCGTCAGCCCCTGGCGGTTGAGCAAGGCCAGCACGGTGGCCAGTGCCAAGTCTTCTTGCACCGCATCGAAACCCCGTGAACGCAAAAAACCCGTCAGGTAGGCCGTTGAAGGGTAGGGCGTGTTCAGCTGCGTCATCGGCGGGATGAGGCTGAGCACTTTGAATGGGGTGGGGCTGGGCATCAGGCGAGCGGTTTTCGGATCAGTGGGGGGATTATCGACGGTCAAGCCACCTTCCCCCCTTCGGCCGCAGGGGCGGCCTCCTACAAAAGCCAGGCAGCCCTCTGCACTGGGCAAGCAGTCAGCTTCCCTCAAGGACAGCCTTCCACAGGGGGTTAACATCCAGCAGCCCACAAGTCTCCGCTCTTTTTCCAAATGACCCCCTCGCCCGAAGCGCCTCTGGACGCTGCCTTGCCTTTGTCTGCCTTGATGGTGCAGGCATCGGCACAGGCCCCACTCACCGCCACTCAGCAGCGCTTCAACGACTTGTTGGCCAGGATTGAGCGCTTGTCGGGCCAGATCCAGCGGCTGGAAAGTTGGTCGGACCGGCACCGCTATGGGCACATTCAGGCCCTGCGTGAATGGGTGATGCAGGCGCAGGTGCACCGCAAAAGCTTGCTCCTGTTTGTGCACGAACGCTTGCAAACCAGCGACTTCACCGACCGCCAGCAGCGCATGGCCCGGGGGCTGGTGCGTGGCTTGATCGCGCAACTGTCGGCCAGCGCCGACCCGCAAGTGCAGGCTTTGTCCGAGCTGTACGTGAGCGAAGAAGACACGCAGGAAGCCGCCGAGGAGCAGGCCGAGGCGGCGCAGCTGCTGCGCGAGCGCATCGAAGAAGCGCTGGGCCAGCCGCTCAACAAACCCAGCCAATACCAAACACCTGAAGAGATGATGCAGGCGGGCATGCGCCAGTGGCAGCAGCAGCAAGAGGCGAACGAGGCGCGCAAAGCGGCCAAGCGTGCCGCCCGCAAAGCCCAAAAACAGGCGCAAAAGACAAGCGCAGCCTCTGAAAAAGGCGACGTGCCCCTCGCCGTGCTGCGCGAGCTGGACGCCAAAAGCGCCATCCGCACCATTTTTCGGCAACTGGCCAGCGCCCTTCACCCCGACCGCGAGCCCGATGCGCAAGAGCGCTTGCGCAAAACCGGTTGGATGAGCGAGGTCAACGCCGCCTATGAAAAAAACGACCTGAGCACCTTGCTTCGCCTGCAAATGCAGGTCACGCAGGGTGGCACCCAAAGTACGGCCCGCATGGCCGATGACAAATTGATGGCCATGTCGGTCTTGCTCAAAGAGCAAGTCGCCGCACTCGAAGACGATCTGGACCAACTGCAAAGCCGCTTGAGCCGGGAGTTGTGTGTGCCCGTGCGGGCCGACGCGGACGAGGCGGTGATGGCCCAGTCGCTGCAGCGCCTGCAGGCCGATCAGCGCCACATCGCGGAAAGCTTGGTATCGGATTTGCGCCGCATTGAGAACGATGCCGAACTCAAGCGCTGGCTGAAAGAGCAGTGGCAGCTGGCTAAAGCCACTTCTGCATGAAGCTGGCCTGGCCCGCCGCAGGGTCCAGGGCATAGGGCTCAAAACCAAAGCCGAGGTAACTCTTCAAGGCCCGCGTGTTGCCCGTCAGCACTTCCAGTGTGAGCTTGCAGCAGCCACGCGCTTGGGCGTGTTGCTCGGCCGCGGCCAGCAAAGCCTGACCGACCCCCGCACCTCGGTGGCCCGGCAGCACGGCGATGTCGTGGATGTTCATCAGGGGCTGCGCTTTGAAGGTCGAATACCCCTCGATGCAGTTGACCAGTCCCACAGGCGCATCGTCCAGCCAAGCGATGAAGCTGGCCGCATCGGTGCGCGCGGCCAAGTCATCGCACAGCCGCGCTTTCACATCCTGCGCCAGCGCTTCGCCCCCACCCATCGGGTCTTGGGCATAGGCGTCCAGCAGCATCACCAAGGCTTGGCGGTGTGCAGGGTTCTGGTAATCAACGGGCAGGATGTGAAGCGGCATGGTCAGGCGTGGGCAGGGGACAGGAAGGAGCGCCCATTGTCCTGCACAGAAGCCATCACATGGCCGGCCAATTGGTGCGCCGTGATGGCCGACAAGGTCCAGCCCAAGTGGCCGTGGCCGGTGTTGTAGAACACATTGGCTTTCTTGCCTGCCCCCACACGCGGCAACATGTTGGGCATCATGGGGCGCAGACCGGCCCAGGGCTCCACACGGCGGGTGTCCACACCGGGGAAGCATTGGTTGACCCAGTTGACCAGCGGCTTGATGCGGTCGGCGCGGATGTCCAGGTCAATGCCGTTGAACTCGGCGGTGCCCGCCACGCGGAAACGGTCTGTGCCCAAACGGCTGGTGACCAGCTTGGTTTCGTCGTCCAGCAGGCTCACCTGCGGTGCGGCGGCCTGGCTGGTGGCGTCGTTCAAGCCCACGGTGATCGAATAGCCTTTGACGGGGTAGATGTTCAAGCGGTCGCCCAGTTGCTCGGCCAGTTTGCGCCCATGCACGCCTGCGCAAATCACGATGCTGTCAAAGCTGAGGGTCTCGCTCTGGCCTTGGTGCTGCACCTGCACCGTCGCGGTTTGGCCATTGGACGCGACATTCAGCACCTGGTGCTCGGTCAGGATCTTCACCCCCAGGCGCTCGCAAGCTTTGGCCAAACCAAAGGTGAACTTGTGGATGTCGCCTGTCGAGTCGCTTTCGGTGAAGTAACCACCGTAGTACTGGCCTTGCAGGGTCGGCTCGATGGCTTTCATCTCGTCTGGCGTCACGGCGCGGCGGGGCAGGCCGCCTTGGGCCAGCAGTTTGGAGACTTCGCCTGCGTGGTCAAAGCCTTTTTTGTCGCGGTAGATGTGCAAGATGCCTTCGCGCTTGTGGTCAAAGTCGATGCCTTCTGCTTGGGCCCAGGCAAAGTGGTGCTCGCGCGATTGAATGGCCAACTGGGCGGTGGCAATGGTGTTGTCTTTGTACTTGGGAATGGCGGCCACGAACTCGGCCATCCAGCTGAGTTTGTGCCAAGTGGGCGCGGGGTTCATGAGCAAAGGGGCATCGCTCTTGAGCATCCATTTGAGGCCCTTGACGAGGGTGGACGGGTGGGTCCAGACCTCGGCGTTGGAGGCGGACAGCTGGCCGCCGTTGGCGTACGACGTCTCCATGCCGGGGTAGCGGTTTTTTTCGATCAGGGTGACTTGCAGGCCTTGCTGGGCCAGGGCGTAGGCGGAGGTGACGCCCGTGATACCGCCGCCCACAATAACGATATGTCTTTTGACAATGGGATTTTTCATCGGATTTTCTCTCAGTGAAACGTCTCAAACGGATGGACGCACCGCACACCGCATGTGTGCAGAACGACCCCCTCTGTTTGAAACCTGAGAGATTCACCCGGCAGCCACAAAGGCTGGGGGCTTGCTCCTGCGGTGTGCCGGGGGACGAATCCCGGCAGCTCTTCAGAGTGCTTTGTTCACCACGGTCCTTTTGCCTGAGAGTTTCCGGGGTGGTTGCTCCTTCGGCGTTGAGGGCTGTTGGCCCCCAAGCTCTCCCACAGTGAACGTCGGACTGGTTCCGACTCGGGGCAACGGTTGCAAAACCGGCGTCGCCCCTGTGTTGCAGATTCTACGGCCTGAATTCAAGTCTGGCAGGCCCAAGACAAAAAATCAGTCGGTGAACTTCTGGTAGCTGGCCTCGTCGTGCAAGGCGTCCAGGTCCGACAGCTGGGTCAGCTTGACCTTGAAGAACCAGCCGGCCCCCAAAGGGTCGGAGTTGGCCAAAGAGGGGTCGCCGCGCAGGGCTTCATTGACCTCGATGATTTCGCCTGCGGCAGGCATGTGCACGTCGGCCGCGGCTTTGACCGATTCCACCACCCCGGCCACTTCTCGCGCCGCAAAAGTTTTGCCGATGTCGGGCAAATCCACAAACACGATGTCGCCCAAAGTGTCTTGGGCATGGACGGTGATGCCCATGGTGGCGGTCAGGCCATCGTCATTGCGCTTTAGCCAGGTGTGGTCTTCGGAGTATTGGATGGACATGTTGAACCATAAAAAAGCCTGGCCCTCAAAGGGCCAGGCGGTGTGAGATTGCGGGAAATTCTAGCTTTATTTGGCGTAGACCAGATCCCGCAAAGTCAAGGACAGGGCCGGCACATAGGTCACCACCATCAGGCAAACCAGGATCACCAGCACAAAGGGGATCAAGTCCTTGATGATGCGGTCCAGCGAGATGCGCGCCACCGTACAAGCCGCAAAGAGGTTCACCCCAAAAGGCGGTGTGATCATGCCCAAAGCCAGGTTGACCACCATGACCAGACCAAAGTGAACCGGGTCAATGCCGAAGTGCATGGCCACAGGGGCCAAGATCGGGGCCAGCACGATGATGGCGGCGCTGGTCTCGATGAACATGCCAATGAGGAACAAAGCGGCGTTGACACCCAGCAAGAAGTAAGCAGGTGACTTGAGCACGTCTTGCAACCAGTGGCCAATCGCTTCGGGCACACCCGCGCGGGTGATGAGGAAAGCGAACAAGCCCGCGTTGGCAATGATGAACATGATCACCGCGCTGGACAGCACCGATTTGCGCATGATGATGGCCAAGTCTTTCAGCTTGATCTCACGGTAAATCACGGTGCCGACGATCAGGGCGTAGAACACCGCCACGGCTGAGGCCTCTGTCGGGGTGAACACCCCGCCGTAGATGCCGCCCAGAATGATCACAGGCATCATGAGCGCCCAACCGGCTTGCCATGAGGCTTTGCCAAAGCTCAGCCGGCCCTCGCCGTCGTTCTTGCCCCAGCCTTTGTATTTGCAATAGATCCAGACCCAGAACATCAGCGCCAAGCCAATGAACAGGCCAGGGCCGAAACCGGCAATGAACAATTCACCGATCGACACTTCGGCACTGACGCCGTACAAGATCATGGGGATCGAGGGCGGGATGATCACGCCCAACTCGGCCGACGTGGCTTGCAAAGAAGCCGCGTAAGTGGTGGGGTAGCCGTGCTTGATGAGGGCTGGGATCAGGATGGTGCCGATGGCAAAAGTGGTGGCCACCGACGAGCCCGAGACGGCCGCAAAGATCATGCAGGTCAGCACGCAGGTCATGGGCAAGCCGCCTTGCACGCCACCCACGATGCTCTTGGCGAACTCCACCAGGCGGCGGGAGATGCCACCGGTTTCCATGATGTTGCCCGCCAAAATGAAGAAGGGGATGGCGGCCAGCGGGAATTTGTTGATCGAATTGAACATCTCTTTGACGGAGATGAGCATGTTGGCGTTGCCAATTTGGATGCCGACAATCGCCGACAAACCAATGGACACGGCCACGGAGATGGTGAGTGCAAAGCACAGCACCATGGTGCAAAGCATGACGACGCTCATTGTGCGGTCTCCAATTCAAGGCGCTGGGGATCGAGCCAATTGCCGATGATGCTGATCACGCTGAAACAGGCGCCCACAGGCAAAGCCATGTAGGCCCAAAACATGGAGACGTCTTCCAAGCCAATCATGGACTGAACCTTGCCGCGATTGGCGTAGTCCCAGCCCCACCAAAGGATGATGCAGACCAAGGTGAGCGCGGCCAAAGCCACGGCGGTGTCGAGGACTTTTTTCATGCGCGGGCCGCTCCAGCGGTAAAGCACATCCACGCTGACCATCGCACCCTGGCGGAAAGCCATGGGGATGCCCATGAAGACCATCCAAATGAGGCTGAAGCGGATGAGCACTTCTGTCCACTCCACCGGAACTTCGAGCACAAAGCGGGTGAAAATTTGCAGCATGCCCAAGAGGGATGCCAGTGCCAACATCAAGCAGGCTACAAGCATGGAGAACCCAGTGGTCCACTTTTCCATGCTCAGATAGAGCGAGCGCATAAAAAATCCTTCACGACAAAATCAAAAAACGCCCGCCAATCTGGGATTGGTCGGGCGTTTGCACACACTTCAGATCACTTGGTGTTGCGGATGCGGTCCAGGTTGGCTTTGCCGAACTGCTTTTCAAACTCGGCAATGGCCGGGGCCATGGTGGCAATGAACTTGGTCTTGTCGACGTTCTCGATGATGTTCATGCCTTTTTTGCGCAGCTCAGCCACGCCGTTGGCATCGTCTTTGTCCACGCGTGCACGGTTGGCTTTGACTGCCTCTTTGGCTGCGTCGAGGAAGATTTGCTTGTCGGCAGCGCTGAGCTTGTCAAACGAGCCCTTGTTCATCAAGATCACCACGGGTGAGTAGACGTGGCCAGTCAGTGTCAGGTGCTTTTGCACTTGGTCAAAGTTGGAGGCCATGATCACCGACAGGGGGTTTTCTTGACCGTCCACAGTGCCTTGCTGCAAAGCGGTGAACACTTCAGGGAAGGCCATCGGTGTGGTCACAATGCCCAAGCTTTTGTAGGCCGCAACGTGCACGGGGTTTTCCATGGTGCGCATCTTCAGACCTTTGAGGTCATCGGGCAGGTTCACAGGGCGCTTGCTGTTGGTCATGTGGCGCACGCCGTTTTCACCCCAGGCCAAAGCCTTGAAGCCTTTGGAGTCGAACTTGGTCAGCAACTCTTGGCCAATGGGGCCATCGAGCACAGCGCGTGCGTGTGCTTTGTCACGGAACAAGAAGGGCACGTCCAGAATGCGCGCTTCGGGCACAAAGTTGGGGACCGGGCCGGTCGATGTGGTGGCCAATTCTTGGGTGCCCAATTGCACCGATTCAATGGACTCGCGCTCGCCGCCCAAAGAGCCGGAGTAGAAGTTCTGAATCTTGATGCGACCGTTGGTGCGCTTTTCGACTTCTTTGGACAGGGTGTCGATGGCTTCACCTTGGTGGGAGTTTTGGCCCACCGAAATGCTGTTGCGCATGACGGTTTGTGAAGATGCCGTGGACATGATGCCGATGGCCAAGCTCAGGCCCAACATCAATTTGCTCAATTTCATGGGATAACTCCTCGTGGGTGGGTGGATGACGACAAGCTGGACATCAACTTGTCATACAAATTTGATTATGGGGTCTGGGTGGCGCGCTGGGCCTACGGGTTTTCGCGGGGGTGCTGATGCCTAGGTGACGCACCCGCAGGGTGCGGGATCCACCCCCAAGAGGCCATTTTGGCCTCTGGAGGGGGATGGCGGCCTCACATGCCGGTGTAGTTGGGCCCGCCGCCGCCCTCGGGCGTGACCCAAACGATGTTTTGCGTCGGGTCTTTGATGTCGCAGGTTTTGCAGTGCACGCAGTTTTGCGCGTTGATCTGCAGGCGGTCCGAGTTGTCTTCGTTTTTCACGTACTCGTACACCCCCGCTGGGCAGTAGCGGCTCTCGGGGCCAGCGTATTTCGCCAGGTTGATGCCCACGGGCACCGACGCGTCTTTCAGCGTCAGGTGAGCCGGCTGGTTTTCTTCGTGGTTGGTGTTGCTGATGAAAACACTCGAGAGGCGGTCAAAGGTCAGCTTGCCATCGGGCTTGGGGTAGTCGATCTTGGGGCAATCGGCCGCTGGCTTCAAATAGGTGTGGTCGGCCTTGTCGCGGCGCAGTGTCCACGGAATGTGGCCGCGCAGCACGAACTGCTCGAAGCCGTTCATGAGTGTGGCCACCGTCAGGCCCTTCTTGAACCAGGTCTTGAAATTGCGGGACTTGTTGAGTTCGGTGTGCAGCCAGCTGGCTTCAAACGCTTCGGGGTAGGCGCTCAACTCATCATGCTGGCGACCGGCCACCACCGCGTCGTAAGCGGCTTCGGCGGCCAGCATGCCGGTCTTGATGGCGGCGTGGCTGCCTTTGATGCGGCTGACGTTCAGATAACCGGCGTCACACCCGACCAAGGCACCGCCTGGGAACACGGTCTTGGGCAGGCTCATCAGGCCGCCCGCCGTGATGGCGCGGGCGCCGTAGCCGATGCGCTTGGCATTGACTTCGCCTTGGGCGTTGGTGAAGTACCACTTGATGTTGTTGTGGGTTTTCCAGCGCTGGAATTCTTCAAAAGGGCTGAGCCAAGGGTTGGCGTAGTCCAGGCCCACCACATAGCCGATGGCGATTTTGTTGTCTTCCATGTGGTACATGAAAGCGCCGCCGTAGGTGTCGTTGTTCATGGGCCAGCCGGCGGTGTGCATGACAAAACCAGGGGTGTGGCGTGAGGGGTCGATTTCCCAAACTTCCTTGATGCCGATGCCGTAGGTCTGCGGGTCACGGCCTTCGTCGAGTTTGTATTTGGCGATCAGCTGCTTGCCCAGATGGCCGCGTGCGCCTTCGGCAAACACGGTGTACTTGGCGTGCAGTTCCATGCCCAGCTGGAAGTTGTCGGTGGGCTCGCCATCTTTGCCCACGCCCAGATTGCCGGTGGCCACGCCCTTTACCGAAGGTAAACCCCCGTTCGCGCTGCCGTCGTCGTTGTAGAGCACCTCGGCGGCGGTGAAGCCGGGGAAGATTTCCACGCCCAAATTCTCGGCCTGCTGGCCCAGCCAGCGGGTGAAATTACTCAGGCTGATGATGTAGTTGCCGTGGTTTTGTGCGCACTCGGGCAGAAAGATGCCGGGGGTGCGGGTGGCGCCGGTTTCGCTCAAAAAGCTCCAGGCGTCGTCGGTCACGGGCTGATTGAGCGGCGCGCCCAGTTCCTTCCAGTTGGGAAAGAGTTCGGTCAGGGCCTTGGGGTCCATGATCGCGCCGGACAAAATGTGCGCGCCGGGCTCGCCGCCTTTTTCCAGGACCACGACCGACACGTCCTGGCCTTTTTCAGCGGCCAGTTGTTTGAGCCGAATGGCTGTGGACAGGCCGCCAGGGCCGCCACCGACCACGACCACGTCGTATTCCATGGATTCGCGGGGGCCGTAAGTGCTCAGGATTTCTTCGGGGCTCATGAACGTCTCTTCTAGGGAAGGGTCAAAACAAATGTCCAGACACGGGGGGTGTCGGGCGTGTGACTCATTTTATGCGGCTCTTTTCCGCTTGCCCCGCACAATGGCGTCAGCAGTTTTGCCCCGCAGGGGTTTCCATCTTGAAGGAGTTGTCATGGCTTATGAAATCGATTTGTCGGGCCGCGTGGCTTTGGTCACCGGTGCTTCGGGTGGTTTGGGGGCGCAATTTGCCCGAACACTGGCCGCCGCAGGGGCGGGCGTGGTGTTGGCCAGTCGCCGCATGGACAAGCTCAAGGACCTGCGCGCCGAGATCGAAGCGGCGGGCGGCGACGCCCATGTGGTCGAGATGGATGTGACCGACCGCCACAGCATTGCCGCGGCCGTGGCGCACGCCGAAACCGAGATGGGCAGCATCGACATTCTGGTGAACAACTCGGGCGTGAGCACCACCCAGCGCATCCAGGACGTGACGGAAGAAGACTACGACTTCATCATGAACACCAATGTGCGCGGCGCGTTTTTTGTGGCGCAAGAGGTGGGCAAACGCATGCTGGCCAGGGCCAAGGGCTCGGCGCCGGGCAGCTTCACGGGCGGGCGCATCATCAACATCGCCTCGATGGCGGGCCTGAAGGTGCTGCCGCAAATCGGTGTGTACTGCATGAGCAAGGCCGCCGTGATCCAGATGACCAAGGCTTTTGCGGTGGAGTGGGGCAAATTTGGCATCAACGTGAACGCGATTTGCCCGGGCTACATCGACACCGAGATCAACCACCACCACTGGCAGACCGAGCAAGGCCAAAAGCTCATCAGCATGCTGCCGCGCAAGCGCGTGGGCCAGCCGCAAGACCTGGACGCTTTGCTGATGCTGCTGGCCAGCGACCAGAGCCACTTCATCAACGGTGCGGTGGTGTCGGCCGACGACGGCTTCGCGGTGTGAGGGCCAAGCCATGAAGCTGGAGCTGCCTGCGCACAAAAAGCAAGTGTTTGAGTTGGTGATCCCCATCCGCTGGGGCGATATGGACGCCATGGGCCATGTCAACAACACGGTGTACTTCCGCTACATGGAGACGCTGCGCATCGACTGGTTTGAGGCCATCGGTTGTCAGGTCAACCCGCAAGGGCAGGGCCCGGTCATCGTGAACGCGTTTTGCAATTTCTACAAACAGTTCGAGTTTCCGGGCGACATCTTGGCCAAGATGTTTGTGAGTGACCCGGGCCGCACCACCTTTGAGAGCTGGTGCACATTGGAGCGCACCGACCAGCCGGGAGTGATCTTTGCCGCCGGTGGCGCCACCACGATTTGGGTGGATTTCCCGAACCAAAAAGCCGTGACCCTGCCCGACTGGATGCGGGCCTTGGTCAGCGACTGAGCTGTCGCCCTGGTGTGGGAGTGCACCTCCGTGCGCGAAGGCCTCAAGCCGCAGTTGACGCCGTGCCGCCCACCGCACGCCACTGGTCGGCGTGCTGGTTCAGCCAGTCTTGTGACAGCGTCGCGCTGCCCACTTGCATGGGGTGGAAGTCTTTGCGGGTGTACGCCATGATGGGCTTGGCCACGCGCCAAACCATGCCGTGGCGACCGAACAAAAACTTGCCTGCCGACCACCAGGTGGACGGCTTGAACAGCGTCTTGTCGTGCCAGAGGTTGTTGACGGTTTGGCGCAGCACGTCGGTGCTGAACTGGATGGTCACGTACCAGAACCAGCGCATGCGCCAGGCGTGGTTGCCGCCCAAGCGCTGGTACAGGTCAAAGGCCACGCATTTGTGCTCGGACTCTTCTGCCGCGTGCCAGCGCCACAAGGTTTTGAGGGGCTCTTCGGCCCCGGCAAACCAGTCGCCTGGCTGGTCCAGGCGGTCCAGGGTCAGGTCACCAAAGATTGAGGTGTAGTGCTCAAAAGCGGCGGTGATCGCCAGCTCGTGCAAATAGCCTTTGTCGCTTTTGCTGAAAAATTCTTCGCGGCCTTGTTTCAGTCGCCGCTCCGCGCGGGGGCCCCAGTGGTTGACCAGCCCTTGTTTTTCCAGGTGGGCGTTGTACAGCGCGTGCAGGTGGCGGTGGGTCGCTTCCTGGCCCACAAAGCCCTTGGCGATCTGCTTGAGTTCGGCGTTTTCTGGCGTGTCCGGCAGGTTTTTCGCGCCCGCCTTGACCGCGTCAATGAAGGACTGCTCGCCCACGGGGAAGCTCATGGACAGGGCGTTGGCATAGGCGGTCAAAAACGCATTACCGCCGTTCCAGTGCCGAGAAAAACCTTGGCTCAGGTCCACGCTGAGTCGGCGAACGGTCAATTCGGTGGGGGCTGCAGGGTAGGTGCTCATGGGGTGTGCTTTGGGAGATCGGTCAGAATCTGAGCATTGTTCATGTTTTGCAAAGACCTTGCAACTCGCGATCTGCTCACATTTTGGAAGAGGTTTTTTCGATGCCCAGACCGAAACCCGATCAAGCAACAGCGCCGCTGCAAGGCCCACCGAGCCTCAGGCGCCAGCCTTCACAAGCCCGTGCCCAGCAAACCATGCAAACCTTGTTCAAGGCGGCTGCTCAGATTTTGGACAAGGACGGCGAGGCCGGTTTGACCACCAACAAAGTGGCCGCCGCTGCGGGTTTTTCAATTGGCACGCTGTACCAGTACTTTCCGAGCAAGGAGGTGCTGGTGCGGGCCATGGCGGCCAAAGGGCAAGACATGGTGTTGCAAGCCCTGGAACAATACTTGGCGGCGCTCGAGTTGCGGCCCGATGTGTCCCAGATGGATCCGCAAGACCTGCTGCGGCAAGCGATGCGCATCTTGCTGCAGGGCTTTGCCAGCGGTAAAGGCTTTAGCCAAAGCCTGATCCGCTTGGGCTGGGTGATGGAGCAACCCCAGGAGACGGCCAGCGTGGTGCGCCAAGTGGCCGATCGCTTGGCGATCTTCTTTGAGCGCATCAACCACCCGGCCTTGAAGTCACCATCGCCCGCACAGTTGTTTGTGCTCAGCCGCTCGGTGATCGGCACTTTGCGCAGCGCCAGCCTCGAAAAATCGCCGCTCTTGGGCGGAGCGGCGCTCGAAGACGCGCTGGTGCAGGTGGCCTGGGCCTTGTTGGCCCGGCCGGATCAGGCCGCGGGTTTGGCTTTGGGCGCACGGCCCATCAGATAAAACTCGGGGTTGGGCATCATGCCGCTGAAGCTGGCCATGCGGTTGGAGAGGCCAAAGAAGGCGGTGATCGCTGCGATGTCCCAGATGTCCTCGTCGTTGAAGCCGTGGGCGTGCAGGGCGGCAAAGTCGGCGTCTTCGACCTGGTCGGAGTGCTGGCAGACCTTCATCGCAAAGTCCAGCATGGCGCGCTGGCGCGGGCTGATGTCGGCCTTGCGGTGGTTGATGGCCACCTGATCGGCCACCAGCGGTTTCTTTTCGTAGATGCGCAGGATGGCGCCGTGCGCCACCACGCAATACAGGCAGTGGTTGGCCGCGCTGGTGGTGGTCACGATCATCTCGCGCTCGCCTTTGGTCAGGCCACTCTCGCGCCCCACCGACTCGGGCACCATCAGGGCGTCGTGGTAGGCAAAAAAAGCGCGCCACTCGGCCGGGCGGCGGGCCAAGGCCAGAAAGACGTTGGGCACAAAACCGGCTTTTTCTTGGACTTCGAGCACCTTGGCTTGGATGTCTTCGGGCAGGTCATGGATTTCGGGGGCGGGGTACCGCGGGGTGGGCGCTGTGCTCATGGTGTCTCCAGGTTGCAATGCTTTTGATTATGCTCACTCCACTTCAAGGAGCCTGACATGTCCAACACACCCGCACGTTCACCCATTGCGCAAGCCCGCGAGGCCCACCCTGATGACGCCGCCTTCCAGGCGGGCCTGACCACCCGCACCCAGGTCATGGGCCCCGAGTACGTGGACCGCGCCCTGGGCGCCGCCACCGACTACACCCTGCCCATGCAGGAATTCATCACGGCCAATGCCTGGGGCAATGTCTGGCAGCGCCCGGGTCTCGACATGAAAACCCGCAGCCTGATCACCGTGGCCATGCTCACGGCCCAGGGCAAGCAGCACGAGCTCAAAGCCCATGTGCGCGGCGCCATCAACAACGGCGCCACACCCGAAGAGTTGCGCGAAGTGATGCTGCACGCCACCGTGTACTGCGGCTTTCCGACCGCCATCGACGCCTTCCGTTCCGTCACCGAAGTGGTCGAGTCCATGGCCTGAGCGCGCTTGGGCCATGGCGGGGCGAGTAACGCAGGCAACAGGGCTGCATTGACGGCTTGGGGCTTTTCACCGATTCTCGGATGAGGAGACAAACCCCATGGAATTTTCAGAACTCATCAAGGCCCGAAAAAGCGTTCGCGGCTACCTGCCCAAACCCGTGCCCCGTGAGGTGATCGAAGAGATCATCGAGGTGGCCAAGTGGTCGCCCTCGTCCATGAACACCCAGCCTTGGTATGTGCATGTGGTCACGGGCGAGCCCTTGGACCGCATTCGCCGGGGCAACACCGAGAACATGGTCAAGGGCGTGCCGCCCAAGCGCGACTTTCCGATGAAAGAGTCCTATGAGGGCATCCACCGCAAGCGCCAAGTCGACATCGCCATCCAGCTGTTCGACGCCATGGGCATCGCCCGCGACGACAAAGAGCGGCGCACCGATTGGGTGATGCGCGGTTTTCGGCAGTTCGATGCGCCCGTGTCGCTGGTGCTGACCTACGACAAATACCTCGAGCCTGCGGCCATCAGCCAGTTTGACCTGGGCGCTTTGTCGCACGCCTTGGTGCTGGCCGCGTGGGAGCGAGGCCTGGGCAGCGTCATCAACGGCCAAGGCATCATGCAGTCGGCGGTGGTGCGCGAGCACGCGGGCATCCCCGACGACCAGAACATCATGATCTGCATCGCCATGGGTTACCCGGACGAAGACTTTGTGGCCAACAGCGTCAAGTCGGTGCGCGAAGACGCCGCCAACTTTGTGCGTTACGTCGGCTTCTGAACCTTTTTATTCATTGGCCATCGGGCGATGGCGACGGACGCTTGGAGTGAAGACCCCATGAACTTGAGCAAAGACGAGATGGCTTTTCGTGACGAGGTGCGAGCCTTTTTGGCGGCCGAGTTGACCGACGAGATTCGCTTGGGCGGGCACCGCACCTCGGGCATTTTTTCCGACTACGAAGTCGGGATCCCCTGGCAGCGGGTTCTGGCCAAGCGCGGCTGGGCTGCGCCACATTGGCCAGTCGAGTGGGGGGGCTGCGGCTGGACACCCCGGCAGCACGACATTTTTGCCAGCGAGATGGCGGCGGCCGATGCCCCCAAAGTCTCGCCCCTGGGGCTGGTGATGGCCGCGCCCGTGCTGGTGGCCTTTGGCACACAGGCCCAAAAAGAGCGTTGGCTCGCGGACATCCGCAACGGTGAGAGCTACTGGTGTCAGGGCTACAGCGAGCCGGGGTCGGGTTCGGACCTAGCATCGCTGCAATGCCGCGCCCGCCGCGAAGGCAACGAGTGGGTGATCAACGGCTCCAAAATCTGGACCACCCACGCCCACCGCGCCACGCACATGTTTTGCCTGGTGCGCACCGACAACAGCGGCAAGCCCCAGCAAGGCATCAGCTTTTTGATGTTCGAGTTGAACCAACCGGGTATCCAGATCCGGCCGATCATCAGCATCTCGGGCGACCACGAATTCAACCAGGTCTTTTTTGACGAAGCCCGTGTGCCCGCTGACGCGCTGATCGGCGAAGAGAACCAGGGCTGGACGATTGCCAAATTTTTGCTGGAGCATGAGCGGGGCGGCTCGTCTGCGCCGTTCCTGCGGGGCCGGCTGGCCCGCTTGCGCGAATCCTTGCAAGAGGCCTTTGCGCAAAGCGCGCCGGGCACCGAACACGAAGACATCGCCGTGAGCTTGGCCAACGCACAGTGCCGCATTGACGCCTTGCACGCTTGGGAGCAGCAGGTGCTGACCGCGCGCATTGGCGGCGGCACGCAGCCCAGCTGGATGCCGGCTGCGCCCTCCATGGGCAAGGTGCTGGCGACCGAGCTCAAGCAACACCTGACCGAGCTGGGCCTGGACATTGCGGGCCCCTATGGCAGCACCAGCCTGACCATCGAAGAAGCCACGGCCCACGCGCTGCCTGTGCCCGAAGAGTCGGTGTTCGCGACCCGGGCGTATTTGAACGACCGCGCCGCCTCGATTTATGGCGGCACCAACGAAGTGCAGCGCAACCTGATTGCCCGCCACATTCTGGGGGCCGAGGTGGTGGAGCCTGTGTTGCCGCTTGACGAGACGCAGGCCATGCTCGTGGACAGTCTGCAAGGTTGGTTGCAAGACAAATTACCGTTTGACCAACGCGCACCCATGATCGCCACACCAGAGGCGATGGGGCCGCTGTGGCAAGGCCTGGCGCACGAGTTGGGTCTCTTGGGCGCAGCGCTGCCGGAACATCTGGGCGGCATGGGCGGTGGTTTGCCCGAGCAGCTGCTGATCTGCCAGGCCCTGGGCGCGGCTTTGGTGGCCGAGCCCTACAGCAGCGCGGCCGTCTTGGGCGCCAACTTGCTGCAGGCGCTGGCCGACCCGGCGGCCGACGCGCTGCTGCAAGGCCTGGCCGAGGGCCAAGTGCGTGTGGCCGTGGCGGCTTTGGAGCCGGCAGGGCGCAGCGATTTGAGCCGCGTGCAGACCCGGTTGCACAACCTGAACGGCCAGTGGCGCATCAGTGGGCACAAAGCCATGGTGCGCGGCGCACCCGGGGCTACACACTGGCTGGTGAGCGCACGGGACGACGCAGGCCAGCTGCGCATCGCGCTGCTTGACCCCGCAGCCAGCGGCGTGCAGCGGCGCGATGTTCGGCTGATTGACGGCGCGTGGGCAGCTGAATTGGCGTTTGAGCAAACGCCCGTGCAGGCCATCATCGGCCAAGGCAATGCACTGTCAGCGCTCTCGCATGCTTGGGACTCGGCCACGCTGGCCGCAGGCGCCGAGGCCGTGGGCGTGATGCAAGCCTTGATGCGCGACATGCTGAACTACACCAGCCAGCGCAAACAGTTCGGCCAGCCCCTGGCGGCCTTCCAGGCTTTGCAACACCGCATGGCCGACATGTACATGGCGCTGGTGCAAGCCGCGGCGGCGGTGGGCGCTTGTGCCGATGTGCTGGGCGAGCGCCCCGAACGCCGCGCCGAGCGCGTGTCATCGGCCCATGTCACGGTGCTGCGTGCGGCGCGGCTGGTGGGGCAGGGCGCGGTGCAGTTGCATGGCGGCATGGGCATGACCGACGAGCTGGCCGTGGGCCACGGCTTCAAGCGGCTCACGGTCATCGAGCAGCAGTTTGGTGGGGTGGCGCAGCACCTGCGGCGGGTGGCGGCATCCACGATCCATTCAGAGGGGTAGACGCATTGGGGTGGGGTGTATATACTTCCCGTATATACATCGAATGGGGAGGCGCGAATGGCATTGGCTCGTATTTTTCAATCAGGCAACAGCCAAGCAGTTCGTCTGCCCAAAGAGTTTCGATTTGATGCCGACCAAGTTGAAATTTTTCGACAGGGCAATGACATCGTTTTGCGGCAAGTGCCTTCCCATGCCGCCGCCGTTTTTGACCTGTTGAGCAGTTTGCCTTCTGACTTTATGGCAGAAGGCAGACAAGACACTCCGCCGCAAGAACGCGAGGGGTTTTGACCTTGGCCATGGGCGCCCAACGCTATCTGTTGGACACCAACATTTGCATCTACATTGCCAAAGGCCAGCCATTGGCCGTACGCCACCGTTTTGAAAAGCAGCCGCTGCAGACGCTGGCCATGTCGACCATCACGGTGGGGGAGCTGCGTTTTGGCGCAGAAAAAAGCCAATTCCGTGATCGTGCTTTGGCGACCTTGGACCAGTTGGTTCAGATGATTCGCCCGAGTGCTTTGCCCATGGCTGCCGCAGAGCACTATGGAAATATCCGCGCGATCTTGCAACGGCAGGGCTTGCCGATTGGCAACAACGACTTGTGGCTGGCTGCCCACGCCTTGGCAGAGGACTGGACTTTGGTCACCAACAATACCCGGGAGTTCGAGCGTGTGCCGGGTTTGCGGGTCGAAAATTGGGCGCTTGCAGATTGATTTCACCCGATGTGGGCTCACCCCCGCATCAACTTCTGAATCAGATCCGCTGCCCCTGAGGCCTGGTATTTGCGCATCAACTTGACGCGGTAGATCTCGACCGTGCGGTGGCTGATGCCCAGGGCTTTGCCAATCTCTTTGCTGGTCAGGCCATCCATCAGGTGGGCGGCGACTTCGCGTTCGCGGGCGGTGAGCTCGGCTTTGACCGGTTTGCGGGCCGAGAGGTCTTCAAAGGTCCAGATGCCGGCTTCGTGTGGGGCGTCGCGGTTGAGCGCACGTCCCGTCACATGGCACCAAAAAGTCTCGCCCTTGAATCGGCCGTCCACGCGCTTCATCACCCGGTCGTCGGCGTACACGCCCTTGGCGTTCAGGATGGGGGTGATGCGCTGGCCGGTGCGCTCGTACTCGTCGGCGCTGGGGTAGAGCAGCTGGAAGGTCTGCCCAATCAGTTGTTCGCGGGGCACGCCAAACATCTCGCACACGCGCTGATTGCAGTCGACCATGGTGCGGTTGCGCGAAAGCACCATGCCGATGGGGGCGAGGTCAAAAGCGAGGCGGTAGTCGATGTCGGTGTTCATGGTGTTGCTGCGCCTCTGTGTGGGCGGTTACGCCCACGGCCGATTCAGGGTGGCTCAAAGACGCATCCTTGTAGGAGGCCGCCCCCGCGGCCGAATGAGATTGGTCCCAAAACGTATCCGTGTAGGAGGCCGCCCCCGCGGCCGAATGAGCTTGGCCCCAAAACGTATCCGTGTAGGAGGCCGCCCCCGCGACCGAATGAGATTGGTCCCAAAACATATCTTTGTAGGAGGCCGCCCCCGCGGCCGAATGAGGGTGGGCCCAAGACGTCGGCCTCAGGTCCAGCCACTACGAAAAACTACGTAATCCAATACGTAGTATCGTAGCGCTTTCATCTTCTACCGGAGACTGGCGTGAACAAGATTTTTCCTTCCGCAGCCGAGGCCTTGAAGGGCATCGTGGCTGACGGTCAACTCATCGGTGTGGGCGGTTTTGGCCTGTGCGGCATCCCCGAAGCCCTCATTGCTGCCCTGCGCGACAGCGGTGTGCAGAACCTGACCGCGATTTCCAACAACGCGGGTGTGGACGATTTCGGTTTGGGCTTGCTGCTGCAGACCCGCCAGATCAAGAAGATGATTTCGTCTTATGTGGGTGAGAACAAAGAGTTCGAGCGCCAGTACCTGGCGGGCGAGCTGGCCCTGGAATTCACCCCCCAAGGCACGCTGGCCGAGAAGCTGCGTGCGGGCGGTGCGGGCATCCCGGCCTTCTTCACCAAGACCGGTGTGGGCACCTTGGTGGCCGAAGGCAAAGAGCTGCGCGAGTTCGATGGCGAGACCTATGTGATGGAGCGTGCCTTGGTGCCCGATGTGGCGCTGGTCAAAGCGCACCGCGCCGACAAGTCCGGCAACCTGCAGTTCCGTTACACCTCGCGCAACTTCAACCCCGCCGTCGCCATGGCCGGCAAGATCTGCGTGGTCGAGGTCGAAGAGATTGTGGAAACCGGCGACATGCACCCCGACAGCGTGCACCTGCCCGGCATTTATGTGCACCGCATCGTGCTCAACACGAAACCTGAAAAGCGCATCGAGAAACGCACCATCACTGAAAAGGCGGGAGTCTGATATGAGCTGGAGTCAAGACCAAATGGCCGCCCGTGCGGCCCACGAACTGGAAGACGGTTTTTATGTGAACCTGGGCATCGGCATCCCCACGCTGGTGGCCAACTTTGTGCCCGCCGACAAGGAAGTCTGGCTGCAGAGCGAAAACGGCATGCTGGGCATTGGCCCGTTTCCGACCGAAGACGAGGTCGATGCCGACCTCATCAACGCGGGCAAGCAGACCGTGACGACCATCAAAGGCTCGTCCATCTTTGGCAGCGAGCAGTCCTTTGCCATGATCCGCGGCGGCAAGATCAACCTGTCCATCCTGGGCGCGATGCAAGTCACCGACAAGGGCGATCTGGCCAACTGGATGATCCCCGGCAAGATGGTCAAGGGCATGGGCGGCGCGATGGACTTGGTGGCGGGCGTCAAGCGCGTGATCATCCTGATGGAACACGTGGCCAAGAAGAAAGACGGCACCGAAGACATGAAGATCCTGCCCGAGTGCACACTGCCGCTGACCGGCAAGGGCGTGGTCGACCGCATCATCACCGACCTGGCCGTGATGGACGTGACCGACGCGGGCCTCAAGGTCGTCGAGCTGGCCCCGGGCGTGACGCCTGAGGCGCTGCAGGCCAAGACGGGTGTGAAGCTGATCTTCTGATCTGGTCTTCAAACTGCCAATGAAAAGGCCCCGTGAGGGGCCTTTTTGTTTGGAGCGGGTGATGGGAATCGAACCCACGTTATTTGCTTGGGAAGCAAGAGTCCTACCATTGAACGACACCCGCGAAGGTGTGGAGTTTACTTCAGGATGTCACCCATGCAGAGGTACTTGATTTCCACATAGTCGTCCATGCCGTGGTGTGAGCCTTCGCGGCCGAGGCCTGATTGCTTGACGCCGCCAAAGGGCACATGCTCGGTGGCCAAAATGCCCACGTTGATGCCCACCATGCCGTACTCCAGGGCTTCGCTCACGCGGAAGATGCGGCCCACATCGCGGCTGTAAAAGTAGCTGGCCAGACCAAACTCGGTGTTGTTGGCGGCAAAGATGGCGTCTTGCTCGGTCTTGAACTTGAAGATGGGCGCAAACGGACCAAAGGTTTCTTCTTTGGCGCAGACCATGTCGGCGGTTGCGTCGGCGATCACGGTGGGTTCAAAAAACTGCCCGTCCAGGCGCTTGCCCCCAGTGAGCACACGCCCGCCCTTGGCGATGGCGTCTTTCACATGGCGCTCGACCTTGTCAAGAGCCGAGGGCTCGATCAGCGGGCCTTGGTTCACGCCCTCGGCAAAGCCGTTGCCGACTTTGGCGGTGTTGACTTTGGCCGCGAACTTGCTGGTGAACTCTTCGTACACCGACTCCTGCACATAAAAGCGGTTGGTGCACACGCAGGTCTGGCCTGCATTGCGGTATTTGCTGGCGAATGCACCTTCCACAGCGCTGTCGATGTCGGCGTCGTCGAACACGATGAAGGGGGCGTTGCCACCCAGCTCCAGCGACATCTTCTTGACGGTGGGGGCTGATTGCGCCATCAGAATGCGACCCACTTCGGTGGAGCCGGTGAAGCTGATGTGGCGCACCACGTCGCTGGCGCACAGCACCTTGCCGATGGCGATGCTTTGCGGGCCATCGGCGGTGATGATGTTGAGCACCCCGGCCGGGATGCCGGCGCGGATCGCCAGCTCCGCCGCTGCCAAGGCTGTGAGTGGGGTTTGCTCGGCCGGTTTGATGACCACGGGGCAGCCGGCGGCCAGCGCGGGGGCCACTTTGCGGGTGATCATGGCCAGCGGGAAGTTCCAGGGCGTGATGGCCGCGCACACGCCAATAGGCTGCTTGAGCACCAAGAGGCGGCGGTTGTTGTCAAACTGCGGCAGGGTCTCGCCGTTGACGCGCTTGGCCTCTTCGGCAAACCACTCCACAAAACTGGCGCCATAGGCCACTTCGCCGCGAGACTCGGCGATGGGCTTGCCGTTTTCTGCGGTCATGAGGCGGGCCAGGTCTTCGGTGTTGGCGATCAAGAGATCAAACCACTTGCGCAAGATGATGCTGCGCTCTTTGGCGGTCTTGGTTTTCCAGGGGCCCCAGGCGGCGTTGGCCGCGGCAATGGCGGCTTCGGCTTCGGTCGCTCCGAGGTTGGCCACGTTGGCCAAATGCCCGCCCGTGGCCGGGTCGGTCACCTCAAACCGCTGGCTGCCCGTGACCCATTGGCCGTTGATCAGGGCGTCGGTTTTGAGCAAAGTGGGGTCGTTGAGCAAGGCAAGGGGGGAGGTGGTCATGGTGTTCAAGTTGAAATGAAAAGGCTCGGCAGCTTGGGGTTGGCTGGTTCAAACGTGAGCATAGCGGTCAACAAAGCGGCGCTGTGTCGCGCATTTAACGTCTGGATCCATGGCGCATGGTGGCCCATCCAGCCATTCATGGGCATGCTCGGTGCGCTCATCCAGTCCAGTCGAAGGGGTTGACCAATTTCACCCCGGCCAACATCTCCCCGTTGCCCATGTCCTCTGTGAGCAGCACCGAACACCCCGCAATGTGGGCGCTGGCCACGATGAGGGCATCCCAGTAACTCAAAGCGTGTTTTTGGTGCAAATCCAGTGCCATGTCGATGGTGTCTGGCGTGACGGCAGCGATGTCCAGCTGACGGTAGCAGTGCAGCTGTTCTCGAATGTGAACATGCGTCAGGCCCAGTTTGCGCAGGCCGACCTGGATGTATTCGTTGAGCACCTGTGTAGACAGCACGCCCAAACGCTCAAATCGGAGGTGGCGCAGCAAATCGATGGCGATGCGCTGTTTGCGGGGTTCATCGGTGCTGTCGGCATAGACCAGAACGTTGGTGTCGATGAAGCATCGGGCTTTGGGCAGGCTCAACAATGGGCCCCAAGGTGGCGTGGGCTCAGCTGCGATCATGCAGGGCGTCTCGGTCCAATGTGTAGCCCTGCAGACGTCCGCCACCGTTCAGGCAACGCTGCTCCCAAAGTTGCCATTCGGCGGCTTGTCGTTCTTGACCCGCCAGTTGTTCCAGATAGTCGCGCACAGCTTGGTTCAGACTTTTGCCCATCTTGCGGGCGGCTTCCCGAGCGGCTTGTGCGACGCGTTCGTCAACGGACAGGGTGATGTTCATGGCGGGCCTTTCTCAAGGGTTCAGAGGGGTGGACCCCACCGAATGGCAAATTCACACATATTATGTGCGAGCCGGTTGGGGGATGCAAATCAGCCCCGCCGAAAAGCCCATGGACCCAGAGGCCCCAAACTTATAATGCACGGTTGCACTTTGAGCGAAACACCCCATGAGCCAAGCCACTTTCTCCGTCTCCGACATCCGCAAGACCTTTTTGGACTTTTTTCAGTCCAAAGGCCACACCGTGGTGGCCTCCAGCCCCTTGGTGCCTGGCAACGACCCGACCCTGATGTTCACCAACTCGGGCATGGTCCAGTTCAAGGACGTGTTTTTGGGCTCGGACAAGCGCTCGTATGTGCGCGCCGCCTCTGTGCAAGCCTGCCTGCGCGCCGGCGGCAAGCACAACGACCTGGAAAACGTGGGTTACACCGCGCGCCACCACACCTTCTTCGAGATGCTGGGCAACTGGTCGTTTGGCGACTACTTCAAGCGCGAGTCGCTGGAGTGGGCCTGGGAGCTGCTCACCCAGGTCTACAAGCTGCCCGCCGACAAGCTCTACGCCACCGTCTACATGGAAGACGACGAGGCCCATGGCATTTGGGAAGGCATTTTTGTCAAAGCCGGTTGGACGCCTGAGCGCATCAAAGCCGAAAACCGCATCATCCGCATCGGCGACAACAAGGGTGGCCGCTACAAGTCTGACAACTTCTGGATGATGGCCGACACCGGCCCTTGCGGTCCTTGCTCCGAGATTTTTTACGACCACGGCGCGCACATTCCCGGCGGCCCACCCGGCAGCCCCGATGAAGATGGCGACCGCTTCATCGAGATCTGGAACAACGTGTTCATGCAGTTCAACATGGACGAAACCGGTGCCGTCACGCCGCTGCCCGCGCCTTGCGTGGACACGGGCATGGGCCTCGAGCGCTTGGCCGCCATCTTGCAGCACGTGCACAGCAACTACGAGATCGATATTTTTGACGCGCTGATCAAGGCCGCTGCCCGTGAGACCGGCTGCACCGACCTGAACAACAAGTCGCTGCGCGTGATCGCCGACCACATCCGCGCCACCGCCTTCTTGGTGAGCGACGGCGTGGTGCCGAGCAACGAAGGCCGGGGTTATGTGCAGCGCCGCATCGTGCGCCGCGCCATTCGCCACGGTTATTTGCTGGGCCAAAAGACCCCGTTCTTCCACAAGCTGGTGCCCGACTTGGTCCAACTCATGGGCGTGGCTTACCCCAACATGGCCGATCAGGCCGAGCGCATTGCCGACGTTTTGCGTGTGGAAGAAGAGCGCTTCTTTGAAACGCTGCAAAGCGGCATGCAAATTTTGGACGCGGCCCTCGACGGTGGCGTCAAAGTGCTGCCGGGCGAAGTGGCCTTCAAGCTGCACGACACCTATGGCTTCCCGCTCGATTTGTCCGCCGATGTGTGCCGCGAACGTGGTCTGAGCGTGGACGAAGCGGGTTTTGCCGCTGCCATGGAAAAGCAAAAAGCCCAGGCCCGTGCGGCGGGCAAGTTCAAGATGGACAAGGCGCTCGACTATGCGGGCGCGGGCAACGACTTTGTGGGCTATGAAGACCTGACGGCCCACGCCAAAGTGCTGGCCTTGTACGCCGATGGCAACGCCGTGAGCGAGCTCAAAGCTGGCCAATCCGGCGTGGTGGTGTTGGACACGACCCCGTTTTATGCCGAGTCCGGCGGTCAGGTGGGCGACCAGGGCATGGTCCACCACGCGGGCGGCCAGTTCAAGGTGTTGGATACGCTCAAGATCAAAGCCGATGTGTTTGGCCACCATGGCGAAATCCAATCCGGCAGCTTGAAGGTGGGCGATGCGGTGCAAGCCCATGTGGACATGGCTGTGCGCGCCGCCACCGTGCGCAACCACTCCGCCACCCACCTGATGCACAAAGCCCTGCGCGAAGTGCTGGGCAGCCATGTGCAGCAAAAGGGCAGCTTGGTGAACGCCGAGCGCACCCGCTTTGACTTTGCGCACAACGCCCCCGTGACCGATGCCGAGATCCGCCAAATCGAAGCCCAGGTGAACGCCGAGATTTTGGCCAACGCGGCGGCGCAAGCCCGCGTGATGGACATCGAAAGCGCCCAGAAAACCGGCGCCATGATGCTGTTTGGCGAGAAGTACGGCGAGACCGTGCGTGTTTTGGACATTGGCTCCAGCCGCGAGCTGTGCGGCGGCACCCACGTCAAAGCCACGGGCGACATCGGCCTGTTCAAGATCGTGGGCGAGGGCGGCGTGGCCGCCGGCGTGCGCCGCATCGAGGCGGTGACCGGGGCGAACGCCTTGGCTTACTTGCAGTCACTCGAAGACACCGTGAACCAAGCGGCCGGCACGCTCAAAGCCCAACCGGCCGAGTTGAACGCCCGCATTGCGCAGGTGCTCGACCAGGTCAAGGCGCTGGAGAAAGAACTGGCTGCAGCCAAAGGCAAGCTCGCGTCTGCCCAGGGCGATGAGCTGATGACGCAAGCCGTGGACATCCAAGGCGTCAAGCTCTTGGTGGCCAAGCTGGAGGGTGCAGACGCCAAGACCCTGCGCGACACCATGGACAAGCTCAAGGACAAGATGAAAACGGCCGTGATCGTGCTCACGGCGGTGGACGGCGAGAAGGTGCAGATTGCTGCGGGCGTGAGCGCCGACACCACAGGCAAAGTCAAGGCGGGCGAGCTGGCCAACTTTGTGGCCGCCCAAGTGGGTGGCAAAGGCGGTGGCAAGCCCGACATGGCCATGGCCGGTGGCACCAACCCTGCCGCCTTGCCTGCTGCGATGGCCAGTGTGCAGGCTTGGGTCGCCGAGCGGCTCTGATGCCGTCCCTGGAGGCCGCAGTGGGTTTGGATCCCGCGCCGATGTGGGAGCGAGCCCCTGCTCGCGAATGGTTCAAGAAATTCAAACGCCTGTGCTAAGCCACCCTTCGGCAGCAGGGGCTGCCTCCTACAAAACGACAGCAGGGGCTGCCTCCCACAAATCGGCAGCTGGGCCTGCCTCCTACAAACAGATTTTTTTTGGGGGTTTGCTGTGTGGCTTGCCGCTGCTGGCGCATGCCCAGTTTGACAAAACCCCCTGGCCCCGCGCGCAAGCCACGCCGGCCATCGATGTGGTGGACCTGCAGGGCCAGCGCTGGACCAGCGCTGCGCTGAAGGGCCGGGTGGTGGTGCTCAACTTCTGGGCCACGTGGTGCGCCCCTTGCCAAGAGGAGATGCCGTCCTTGCAGGCCTTGCACCAAGACCCCAAGCCGGGCCCCGGCGACGCGCGGCCAGCGGTCGTGATCGCCATCAATGTCAAAGAATCGCCCAGCACGGTGCGCCGATTCATGGCGGCCCACCAGCTGGATTTGCCGGTGGTGCTGGACGCTCAGGGCGATTTGACGCGCCAGTGGGGCGTGCGCATTTACCCGACCACGGTCTTGATCGGGCCCGAAGGCCGGGCGCGTTGGCGTGTGGTGGGCGAGCTGGATTGGAGCGGCCCCACCGCCCGGGCTTGGTTGAAGGATTTGCAAGCTCCGACAGCGACCGCCAAGTCCGCTGCCATGTCCACCGACAAGTCAACCGCCAAGCCAACCGCCCAGTAAGGCTCTGGGCCCCGCATCCGTTCAAGCAGGCCCAGGCGGTCGGTCATAATCGCCGGGCCCTGCGCGCTTTGTGCCGGGCGACCTGCCTTCGGGGCATTGGCGTTTTCTGCAACGCCTTGCATGTGCCGACAGGTCTCACCTCAATATCGGAGTTCTTTCCATGACCACCGCTCGCCGCTCTTTGCTCCAAGGAGGCGCCGCTCTGGGCGCCCTGTTCGCTGCACCCACTTGGTTGCACGCCCAAACCACGGCCCCGGCCGAACGCCGTTTTGCCCCCGAAGTGGGCACCTGGCGCACCTTTGAGGTGACCACCCGTGTGGAGATCGCCGACCCTCAGGGGGCGACCCGAGTCTGGTTGCCCGTGCCCAGCATGGACACCGCTTGGCAACAATCTTTGGACACCCGCTTCAGCAGCAACGGCGCGGCCCGCATGGGCAGCGATTTGGTGGAAGGCGCTCGTTTTGTGTCGGCCGAATTCGCCGCAGGTGTGCGCCCTGTGATCGAGGTCACCAGCCGCGTGAGAACACAGAACCGTGCTGCCGAATTGAGCGCGGGCCGCGTGTTCGTGGCCGAAAGCGCCGACACCTTGCGCCACTACACCCGCCCCACCCGTTTGCTGCCCACCGACGGCATCGTGCGCACCACGGCCTTGGCGGCCACCAAGGGCGCCAAGAGCGACGAGCAAAAAGCCCGTGCCATCTACGACTGGGTGGTGACCAACGCTTTCCGCGACCCCAAGACACGCGGTTGCGGCGAAGGCGACATCAAGACCATGCTGGAGACCGGCAACCTGGGCGGCAAGTGCGCCGACCTGAACGCCTTGTTTGTGGGCCTGTGCCGCGCGGTCGGTTTGCCTGCGCGCGATGTGTACGGCATCCGCCTGGCGCCATCGGCTTTTGGCTACAAGGAACTGTCGGGCAACCCGGTCAGCCTCAAGGGCGCGCAGCATTGCCGTGCCGAGGTGTATTTGCAAGCGCGTGGTTGGGTGGCGATGGACCCGGCCGACGTGGCCAAGGTCATGCGCCTGGAAACCGCCGAGTGGATCAAGAAGACCGATCACCCTGTGGTGGCCCCGGTGTACAAACACCTGTTTGGCGGCTGGGAAGGCAACTGGATGGCGTGGAACAGCGCACACGATGTGAATTTGCCGGGTGCCAAAGGCGGTGTGGCCAATTTCTTGATGTACCCCGTGGCCGAAACCGCCGAAGGCCGTTTGGACTCTTACACCCCCGACGCTTTCAAGTACACGATCACCGCCACCGAGATCAAGGCCTGATGGGACGGGCTGACCTTCAAGCCTGTCACAGCTTGAGGCTCAGCTGACTTTCAAACACACGGGCTTGGCCCGTGTGGGGGTCGGTGAAGGCGATCGATTGCGCCAGCAGTTGCAAGGGCCGGCTGAAGTCCTCGGGCGCATCCGGGCCGCGCAAAACGGTGGGGTAGAAGGGGTCGCCCTCAATCGGCAGCCCCAAGGCGCTCATGTGGACCCGCAGCTGGTGGCGTTTGCCGGTGACGGGTTCGAGTTGGTACAGCGCCCGCTCGCCTTGCGTCTTCAACACCCGGATGCGGGTTTCGCTGTTGGCGGGGCCTGCCACTTCCTTCGTTCTGAAAAATGGCTCGCCGGGCACCAAGCGGCTGGCGTACACCGCGGGCAAGGCCGAGTCACGCGGCGCAGCGGCGAGCGCGTGGTAAGTCTTGTGGATGTCTTTGTCGCGAAACAGCGCGTGGTAGGCATCGCGGTCGGGCAGGCGTTTGCCCAGCAGCACCAGACCTGCCGTTTCGCGGTCAATGCGGTGCAGCGGCACCAGCTCGGCGCAGCCCGTCAGGCGCTTGAGCTGCACCAACAGGCTTTGCTGCAAATAACGGCCCGAGGGCGTGACGGGCATGAAATGCGGTTTGTCGGCCACCAGCAAATGCGCGTCTTCAAACAGGATGTGCGCCTGAAACGGCAGGGCCGGCTCATCGGCCAGATGGCGGTAGTAATACAGGCGATGGCCGGGCGGGCAGCTGTGCTGGGGCAGGGCGGTTTGCCCGTCTTCGTGCAGCACCAGCCCATGGGCCAAGCGCTCGGCCCATTCGCTGCGCGAGATGCCAGGCATGCGCTGGGCCAAAAAATCGAGCACGTTGGCGGCGCCCTGGGGCAAGGAGACCACGCTGGCGCTCACGCCATCGCGCATGGGCAAGGGGACGGCGTGCCCTGCTGCGCGCATCTCAGACGCGGCGGAACACCAGGTCCCACACGCCGTGGCCGAGTTTCAGGCCCCGGTTTTCAAATTTGGTCAGGGGGCGGTAGTCGGGCTTGGCGGCAAAGCCATCGACGGCGTCGCTGGTGTTGACCAGCAAGGGCTCGGCACGCAGCACGCCCATCATTTGTTCGGAATAGGGCTGCCAGTCGGTGGCCAAGTGCAGGTAGCCGCCGGGTTGGATGTGTTGGGCCAAACGCTGGATGAAAGGGGACTGGATCAGGCGGCGTTTGTGGTGTCGGCTTTTGTGCCAAGGGTCCGGAAAGAAAATGTGCACGCCGTCCAGGCTGTTGGGGCCGAGCATGTGGTCCATGACCTCGATGGCATCGTGCTGGACGATGCGGATGTTGCCAATGCTTTCCTCGCCGCAGCGCTTGAGCAAGGCGCCCACGCCCGGCTCATGCACTTCGCAACACAAAAAGTTGTCGCCCGGGCGCACGTGGGCGATCTTGGCGGTGGCATCGCCCATGCCAAAACCGATTTCCAGAATCAGGGGGGCGCTGCGCCCAAAGGCGGCCGGCACATCCAGACGCGCTGCGCTGTAGGGGACCAAAAACTTCGGGCCGAACTGCTCAAACGCCCGCACCTGGCCCGAGCCCATGCGACCCGCGCGCAGCACATAGGTTTTGATTTGCCGCATGAAGGGCGTGTCTTGGGCCTCTTGGCCAACAGGTGCCGGGGCGGTGGTGGTGTCTTCAGGCATCGTCATGGGGGGAGCGGCTGGGTGGAGCAAAGACTGTGATTATCGGGGCGATCGGTCCTGTGTCGTCCAATTTTCGAGCGCTTGCGTGATGGCGGTGGATTCAGGCGCTGGCGGCAAACCCAGAACCCGCGCCGCGGCGTTGAGGGCGGTCAGGGCTGCGGCTGGCGTTTGCAAATCCAGCGCCAGCGCCCCGTTTTGTTTGCTGAGTTTTTCACCATTCGTGCCCAGCACCAGTGGCGTGTGCCAGTAATGCGGCGTGGGCAGGCCCAAGGCGGCTTGCAAAAGCATTTGCCGAGCGGTGTTGTCGGCCAGGTCTTCCCCGCGCACCACATGGGTGATGCCTTGGGCCGCGTCGTCCACCACCACGGCCAGTTGGTAAGCCCACAAGCCATCGGCGCGGCGAAGCACAAAGTCACCCACGTCCTGTTCTACGTTTTGCGCTTGCGGCCCCAATCTGCGGTCGAACCAAGGGGTCACGGCGGGCAAGCCCAAGGCGGTTTGAACGGCCAGTACATTCAGCCGCCAGGCGCGCGCCGTTTTGCCTGCCAGGCCATATCGGCAGGTGCCGGGGTAGATGGCCGCGCTGTGGCGGGCCACGGCTTGGGCCAATTCAATGTCTTTGCGCGAGCAGCCACAGGGGTAGGCCCAGCCTTGGTCTACCAAAGTCTGCAGGGCCGCGGCATAGGCGTCGCCGCGCGGGTGTTGGTAAAGAACGGGCCCATCGGGCACCATGCCACAAGCGGCCAGCTGCTGCACGATGGCCAGGTCGGCGCCGGCCACGCAGCGGGGGGTGTCGACGTCCTCGATTCGCACGAGCCACCGCCCACCTTGCGCGCGGGCATCGAGCCAGCTGGCCAAGGCCGCCACCAGCGAGCCGGCATGCAAAAGGCCGGTTGGCGAAGGCGCAAACCGGCCTGTGTAAACCTCGCTCATGCCGATTCAGCGCCGGGTGCTTATCGTTTTTTGAGCACCGCCAAAGCCAGCTCCAGGCCAGACACAAAAGCGTCTTCCACCCGGTGGCCCAAGCACCAGTCGCCGCACAGACCGATGCCTTGGTCTTTGGACCACAAGAAACTTTGGCCCAGAGGCTGTCCGGTTTTGGCGTACAGCCAGCGGTGCACTTCGGCATGTGCGGGCGTCACGCGGATGCCGGTGATTTCGGCAAAGGCCTTGATCAGCTTGCCTTTGACGCGCTCGGGCGTGTCGTTGATGTGCTCTGCTGACCAAGGGGCGCTGGCCTGCACGGTCCAGCGCTCGATGCGCTCACGCCCGGGCTTGGACGACTCACGCGCCATCCAGGCGATGCGGTGGTGTGTGCTGCGGGCCGCGTTCCATTGCGGGCCCAAGGTGATCAGGCCCGGTTGCACCGCTTGCGGGTAGGCCAGCATGAGGGTCCAGCAAGGATCGACGGTCACTTTCCCCAAAGGCTGCGCCAAGGCGCTTTGCCCTGAGGCTTTGAGCAAAGCGGTGGCTTGCTCGGGTGGAATGGCCAAAATCACTTTGTCAAAGCCCGCGTAAATGTGTTGCCCGCCATCTTCGGTTTCGGTTTGCAACTGCCAGCCGTTTTTCTTCAGGGGGTCGGCCATGATCTGCGTCACACGGGTGTGCAGTTGCACATTGCCGTCTTCGACCAAAGGCGTGGCCCAGGCTTTGACCAAAGCGTTCATGCCGGGTGCTGCCACCCAGTGGCGTTCGCCGCCGGGCAGGCCTGCCTCGATCACACGGCCATTGGGGTCGAGCACACGCACCGCGTTGGCGCTCCAGGGCTTGCACACGCCGGGCGCTGTGCCCATGGCCAGCTCAAAACGCGGATCGCGCACGGTGAAGTACTGGGCCCCGTGGTCAAAGCTGCCGAAAGCACTGGCGCGGGTGGACATGCGCCCGCCGAGGCCTCGGCTTTTTTCGAACAAGGTGACGTTGTGTCCGGCTTGGCGCAGGGTGCGTGCGCAAGTCACGCCGGCCATGCCGACTCCAATGATGGCGATGTGTTGTGTGGTCATGCTGCCACTTTAGCCCAGAAATGCGCGTGTTGATCGCTTGGGTGGGTTTGTCCCGATGCGGCTTGACCTCAGGGCTTGGATCCGAGCAGCGCCTCTCGCGTTCCTGCTTGTTGGAGCTGCGCGGTCCACCACAGCAGCGCGTGACCCGCGGGGCTCAGGCGGCTGTCGCGCCAAGCGGCGTGAACGCTGTTCAGCCTCGATTGTTCGGTGTTTTTGATCACCAACTCGCCTGTGGCCACGAAGGGTTGGGCCAAGCTCATGGGCAAGAACCCCGCGCCCAGGCCACGCAATTGCGCTTGCAGTTTGCTGGGCATGTCGGGCACCGTGAAAACGTCCTGTCCGCCTTGCAGGCCCACGGTGAGGCCGCTGCCGCGTTGGACCGAGTCGGCCACCGCCACCACCCGGTGCTGCATCAGCAGGGCATTGCTCAAAGGTTCTTGGGCCTGGGCCAAAGGGTGTTGCGGCGCGACGGCAAAGACAAATTGAACGTCGCCCAATGCAATGTGCTGGATGTCTGCGGTCAGGTGCTGGCCCAGCGCGACGCCCAAGGCCAAGTCGGCTTGCCCCGAGGTCAGCGCGGCCATGGTGCCCGACAACGCTTCGTGGCGAATCCGCAAACGGGTGGGGCTGTTCAGGGCCAAAAAGGCCTCGCACAAATCCATCACCACGTCGCGGGCCATGATGCTGTCCACCGCCACCGTGAGCACACCCTCCCAGCCGGTGGCCACACGTTTGACACGGTTGGCCACACTGTCGATGTCTTGCAGCAAACGCCCGGCCTCGCGCAGCAGTTCACGGCCAGCGGCCGTGGGACGGGCTTGCCGCGCACTGCGGTCAAACAGCAGCACATCCAGCGCGTCTTCGAGTTGTCTGACCCGGTAGGTCAGGGCGCTGGGCACCAGGCCTAACTGGCGTGCAGCGGCCGCAAAACTGCCTTGTTCGGCAATGGTTTGCAGCATGAACAGGGCGTCTGGCGTGAGCCAATCTTTGGGGCTTTGCATGGTTTGGCTATTTTATTTCAAATAATTTGAATGATGACGGCAAAACCATTGCACCGCAGGCTGGCTCTTTTTCCCTACAGTTCAGCTCTGTTTTGAGGAATCACCCATGTTGACCCTGCGCAAATCATCGGAACGTGGTTACGCCGACCACGGCTGGCTCAAGTCCTTCCACAGCTTTTCTTTTGCCAACTACTTTGACCCCGCCCACATGGGCTTTGGCAACCTGCGCGTCATCAACGAAGACCGGATCGACCCGGGCACCGGCTTTGGCACCCATGGCCACCGCGACATGGAAATCATCAGCTACGTGCTGTCGGGCAATTTGGCCCACCAAGACAGCATGGGCAATGTCAAAGGCATTCCGCCCGGCGACGTGCAGCGCATGAGCGCTGGCAGTGGGGTGCGCCACAGCGAGTTCAACCACGCCCAAGGCGAGCCCACCCACTTTTTGCAGATCTGGATCGAGCCGAATGTGACGGGCATCGACCCCGGCTACGAACAAAAAACCGTGCCTGAAAGTGCCAAGCGCGGTCAATTGGCCTTGGTGGCCGCACCCGCGGCCGACGCACAGTCGGCCCCGCACGCCGTGCAGATCCACGCCGATGCCCGCATGTTTGCCGGCCTCTTCCATGGTGCCGAGGCAGCCCAATTGCCGCTCGATCCCGCCCGCAAAGCCTATGTCTTTTTGGTGCGCGGCAGCTTGCAGGTCAACGGCCAAGCCTTGCGCGCAGGCGATGCCGCCATGCTGCAGGACGAATCGGCCCTGAGCTTGTCACAAGGCGAGAACGCCGAAGTGCTGGTGTTTGACTTGTCCGCTTGATTTTTTCTCAACCCCTAGGAGTTTTTCATGGCTAAAACAGTTGTTGTCTACCATTCCGGCTACGGCCATACCCAGCGCGTGGCGCAGTTCGTGGCCCAAGGCGCCAACGCGCAAGTGATCGCCATCGACGCCGACGGCAACATCACCGACGCCGATTGGACCGCATTGGACGCGGCCGACGCGATCATCTTTGGCTCGCCCACCTACATGGGCATGGCATCCTGGCAGTTCAAGAAGTTTGCCGACGCCTCGTCCAAGCGTTGGTTCACCGGCGCCTGGAAAGACAAAGTCGCAGGCGGTTTCACCATCTCGGCCAGCCCCAGCGGTGACAAACTGTCCACCCTCCAGTACTTCATCACCTTGTCGCAGCAGCAGGGCATGATTTGGGTGGGTCAGCCGGCCATGAACGACGGCACCATCAACCGCATCGGCTCCAACTCTGGCGTGATGGCCCAAGTGGGCCCAACCAGCCCTGCCGAAGACATCCCCCAGGGTGACCTCGACACCGCCAAAGCCTACGGCGAGCGCGTGGCAGCTGTCGCGGCCAAACTGCGCGGCTGATCCGCCTCCCTTGTGGGAGGCCGCCCCTGCGGCCGAAGGGGGTGGACCACCCCCCTTCATTCGCGAGCAGGGGCTCGCTCCCACTGGGGATCGCTCCCACAGGGGCAGTTGGTACAGGGGGAGTTGGTAGCGGGGCAATTGGTCTTGTGGGTGGTGGGTTCGATGGATCCGCCTTCCTTGTGGGAGGCCGCCCCTGCGGCCGAAGGGAGGCATGTCGGTTAGCATCGCAGCATGAAAATCATCACCATGCTGCCATGGGCCGATTGGCTGGCGCTGATCACTTTTTTTGCTTTGTGGGTCGGCTATGCATGGCTGGCCAAAGTGCGCGGTCTGCGTGACCAGAGTCTGATCGCCAACACCAACCGTTACCGCCAAATGTGGATGGTGCAGGCCACGCGGCGCGACCCGCGTGTGCTCGACGGTGTGATCACCCAAAACCTGTCGCAAACCCCGGCCTTTTTCTCCTCGACCAGCATCATCATCATCGGTGGTCTGTTCGCGCTTTTGGGCACCACCGACAAAGCCGCCGAGCTGGTGGGTGAAATTCCGTTTGCCGAGCCCACGCCTTTGTTGGTGTTTGAGCTCAAGATCCTGGTGATGGTGGGCATCTTTGTGTACGCCTTTTTCCGTTTCTCCTGGTCCATGCGCCAATACACCTTTGTGGCGCTGGTCATCGGCGCCATGCCGCCCCCCGAAGACTTTGATGCCCAGTTGTTCGACCGCCAGCACTTTGCCGAGCGGGCGGGCAATTTGGTCAGTGCCGCCGCCGAAACCTTCAACGACGGCTTGCGGGCCTACTACTTTTCATTCGCCGCCATGGCCTGGTTTTTTTCGCCCATGGCCCTGGTGCTGGCCACGGCTTTGGTGGTGCTGATCTTGTACGGGCGCGAGTTCCGCTCCGAGGTCCTGCACGTCTTGCGTGACTGAAAACGCACACCTTTTGCCGCAGGTTGACCTCCTACAATGACAGGCTATGTTTGTTCACCTGCGCCTTCACTCCGAATTCTCTGTCGTTGACTCGACTTGCCGCATCGACGATGTGGTCAAGATCGCGGCCAAAGACGCTCAGCCCGCGCTGGCCATCACCGACCTGAACAACCTGTTCGGGACGGTCAAGTTCTACAAAGAAGGCCGCGGCAAAGGCGTCAAACCCCTCATTGGCGCCGAGATCCATTTGGAAGGCCTGGGCGCCGATCTGAGCGCCACCAGCCGTGTGGTGCTCTTGGTGCAAAACCACCGGGGTTACCTGCACATTTGTGAGTTGTTGGCCCGCGCTTGGACCCAAAACGTGGTCAAAGGCGTGGCCGCCGTGAAATTGGCCTGGCTGCATGAACTCTCTGAGGGCTTGATCTTGCTGTCCGGCGCACAAGCCGGGCCGGTCGGTCAAGCTTTGGTGCAGGGTGACCACGACAAAGCGGCCGATGTCGCTTTGCAGCTGGCGTCCATCTTCCCCCACCGCTTTTACCTGGAACTGCAACGCGCAGGCCGCCCCGAAGACGAGCCCCAAGTGGCCGGCGCCGTGGCTTTGGCGGCCCGTTTGCACCTGCCTGTGGTGGCCACGCACCCGGTGCAGTTTCATGGGCCCGACGATTACGAAGCCCACGAAGCACGGGTGTGCATCTCCGAAGGCGAAATCCTGGCCAACCAGCGCCGCGTGCGCCGCTTCACCCGAGAGCAGTATTTCAAGTCGGCTGCACAAATGTGCGAGCTGTTTGCCGATGTGCCCAGCGCCATTGCCAACACCCTCGAAATTGCCAAACGCTGCAACCTGACCTTGGTGTTGGGCAAGCCCCAGTTGCCAGACTTCCCCATTCCACCCGTGAATGGCGTGGTCATGTCGGTGGAGGATTATTTCCGTCACGTTTCCTTTGAGGGCTTGGAGGCACGTTTGGTGCATCTGTACCCTGACCCAGCCCAACGCAGCGAGGAGCGTGCGCGCTATGTGGAGCGCTTGGAGTTTGAGCTCAACACCATCTTGAAGATGGGTTTTCCGGGTTATTTCCTGATCGTGGGTGATTTCATCCAATGGGCCAAGGGCAACGGTTGCCCTGTGGGGCCGGGCCGAGGCTCGGGCGCAGGCTCGCTCGTGGCGTATGCGCTCAAGATCACCGACCTCGACCCCCTGCAGTACAACTTGCTGTTCGAGCGGTTTTTGAACCCCGAGCGGGTGTCCATGCCCGACTTTGACATTGACTTTTGCCAGGGCAACCGTGACCGGGTGATCGACTATGTGAAGGACAAATACGGTCGCGAGGCGGTCAGCCAGATCGTGACCTTCGGCACCATGGCGGCGCGCGCGGCCATCCGTGACGTGGGCCGCGTGCTGGACATGAGTTACACCTTTTGCGACGGCATCAGCAAGCTCATTCCCAACAAGCCGGGCATGTCGGTCACGCTGCAGTACCCGCCCGCCACGCCCAAAGAAGGCGACAAGAACAACTATGCGATTGCCATGGAGCCCATCCTGGCCGAGCGCATCGAGCGCGAAGAGGATGTGAAGACCCTGATCGAGCTGGCGCAAAAGCTCGAAGGCATGACCCGCAACGTGGGCATGCACGCCGGAGGGGTGCTGATTGCACCGGGCAAACTGACCGACTTTTGCCCGCTCTACCAGCAGCCCGGCAGTGACTCGGCGGTGAGCCAGTACGACAAGGACGACGTGGAGGCGGCGGGCTTGGTGAAGTTCGACTTCTTGGGCCTGGCCACGCTGACCATTTTGGAGATCGCCCGCGAATTCATCATGAAGCGCCACAAAGGCCAGGAGAACTTCGCCTTTGAGAACATCCCGCTCGACGATGCGCAGACCTACAAGCTGTTTTCGGACGGCAAGACCGAGGCCGTGTTCCAGTTTGAAAGCCGCGGCATGCAGGGCATGCTGCGCGATGCGCGCCCGAGCCGCCTGGAAGACCTGATCGCGCTCAACGCTTTGTACCGCCCAGGCCCCATGGACCTGATCCCCAGCTTTGTGGCCCGCAAACACGGGCGCGAAGAGGTGGAGTACCCGCACCCTGCGGTGGCGCAGATGCTGTCGGAGACCTACGGCATCATGGTCTACCAAGAGCAGGTGATGCAGACGGCCCAGATTCTGGGGGGCTACTCGCTGGGCGGCGCCGACCTGCTGCGCCGTGCCATGGGCAAGAAGAAGGCCGAAGAAATGGCCGAGCACCGCGAGAAGTTCCGTGCGGGCGCCTTGGCCACCCACGGCATTGCGCAGGACAAGGCCGACGAAGTCTTTGACCTGATGGAAAAGTTCGCAGGCTACGGCTTCAACAAGTCGCACGCCGCCGCTTATTCGCTGCTGGCCTACCACACGGGTTGGCTCAAGGTGCACTACACCGCCGAGTTCTTCTGCGCCAACATGACGGTGGAAATGGACGACACCGACAAGCTCAAGGTGCTGCACGAAGATGCCCTGAAGTTCGGCATTCGCTTTGACCCGCCCGACGTGAACCGGGGCACGCACCGCTTTGAGCCTGTGACCGACAAAATCATCCGCTACGGTCTGGGTGCCATCAAGGGGACAGGTCAGCAGGCCATCGACGCCATCGTCGCCGCCCGCAACGAGGGGGGGCCTTTCAAGAGCTTGTTTGACTTTGCGGTGCGCGTGGACCGCACCAAAATCAACAAACGGACGGTGGACGCGCTGATCAAGGCCGGGGCTTTTGACTCGCTGCACATGAACCGCGCCGCCTTGTCGGCCAGCATTGAGCGCGCATTTGAATTCTCGAACGCCACCACCGCCAACGCCAACCAAGGCGGCCTGTTTGACATGCTCGGCGACGACTCGCACGGCTCGAGCACGCAAGAGCCTGAGCTGGTCGAAGTCATGCCCTGGGGCATCAAGGAGCGGTTGCTGCTCGAGAAAACGGCGGTGGGTTTTTTCCTGTCGGGCCATTTGTTCGATGCGGTCGAGCGCGAAGTGCGCCAGTTTGCCCGCCGCAAAATCGACGACCTGATCGACAGCCGCGAGTCCCTGGTGTTGGCCGGTATCGTGAGTGATTTGCGCATCATCAATGGTCAGCGTGGCAAGGTGGCGATTTTCAAGCTGGACGACAAATCGGGCATGTTGGAAGCCACGGCCGATGAAGCCTTGATCAACTCGGCCAAGCATTTGCTCAAAGACGATGAGCTGATCATTGTGACGGCCAAGATGCAGGCGGACCGTTTTTCGGGGGGCTTTCGCCTCAAGATCGAGCAGATCATGGACCTGGGCGCTGCCCGCTGCCGCTACGGCAAATACCTGCGCGTCGCTGTGAATGGCCGTGCGCCCGACATTGCCCGGATCGTCAAAGAGTTTCCCGCGCAGCGCGAGCAAACCGAGCACGGCGACCTGGTGCGCGGACTGCCCGTGCGCTTGGTGCTGGAGCGCAGCAACGCGCAACTGGCTGCCCGAGCCGAGCTGGCGCTGGGCGAAGCCGCCAAATTCTTCCCGACCGACGCGGCCCTGGCCAGCTGGATGGCCCAGGCCGATCAGGGGCAGGCGCGGATTGTTTACGACTGATCCTTTCAACTTTGAGGACCTCCCCATGAAAGCAGCCTGGTACACCCAAAACGGCGAAGCCCAAGACGTGATGCAGGTGGGTGAGCTGCCCACACCCACGCCGCAGGCGGGCGAAGTGCTGGTGCGCTTGGCTTGCTCGGGCGTGAATCCTTCGGACGTGAAATCGCGCCGGGCGCGGCCGTTGACCGACCCCTTGGTCGTGCCGCACAGCGATGGTGCGGGGGTCATCGAAGCCGTGGGCGAGGGTGTCCCGGCATCGCGTGTGGGTCAGCGCGTTTGGGTGTGGAATGGCCAGTGGCAGCGCCCCATGGGCACCTGCGCCCAATTCATCGCCTTGCCCGAGGTGCAGGCGGTGGCCCTGCCAGACGGCACCGACTTTGCCGCTGGCGCGTGCATGGGCATTCCGGGGCTGACGGCCGTGCAGGCGGTCATTCTGGCGGAGCGCTTGGCGGGTGATTTGCGTGGACAAACCGTTTTGGTGAGCGGCGCCTCATCGGCTGTGGGCCACTACATCACACAGATGGTGTGCTTGGCCGGCGGCCGGGTGATCGGCACGGTGGGCTCCGAAGCCAAAGCCGTGCACGCGAAATCGGCGGGCATGCAGGACGCCATTTTTTACAAAACAGAATCGGTCCCTGAACGCGTGAAAGCGCTCACGCAAGGGCGGGGCGCCGACGTCATCATCGACATGGATTTCTCGACCACCGCGCGATGGGCTGCCGAAGGCGCTTTGGCCGCGCACGGTCAAGTGGTGTGCTACGGCTCCAACGCCTTGGACGTCAACCTGCCGTTTCGCCCCTGGTTGTTCCAGTCCATTGGCGTCAAATTTTTTCTGGTCTACGAGCTGACCCCTGCTGACCGGAAGACCGCCGTCTCACGTCTTTCCAGCATGTTGGCGAACCACCAACTCCAGCACAGCATCGGTGCGCGTTTTCCTTTGGAACAAGTGGCCCATGCCCACCGCACCGTCGAAGCGGGGCAGACGGTGGGCAATGTGGTCATCGATCTCTGAGGTCCCTGGCTTGGGCCTGGGTGGCCGTCAATCCGAGGGCCTGAAGCCCAGCACGATCACAGGCGGGACGCGGCCGTCGCTGTCTTTGGGGAAGACTTCGGTTTTGTCGATGGCCCGCAGCACGGCCTCGTCCCAAGCTTTGTTGCCGCTCGACTGGACAATGCGGCGGCTTTGGATGCTGCCGTCCGGGCCGACTTTGACTTCCACCTCTGCGCGCGGGTTGCCCACCACATCACCGGGGTAGGTGATGTTGGGTTTGATGCGAGCGACCAAGCGGCCCGCATAACTGGCCGATGGGCCAGATGATTTGAGGGCAGTGCCCGTGGCATTCTCGCCACCCGAAGCGCCCGCCATGCCTTGCATGCGCTTGAGGTTCTCTTGGCGCATGGCATCGGCCCGGGCTGCATCGGCTTTTTCGGCCTTCTCTGCTTTTTCTGCCTTGGCTTTTTCAGCTGCTTTTTTCTTGTCGCGTTCTTTGTCTTCTTGCGCTTTTTTCTCTTTGTCCCGTTTTTCTTTTTCAGCTTTCAATGTCTCGGCTTTTTCGGCCTCTTTTTTCTTTTCCAGCTGTTTTTTCTTTTCCAGAGCAATCTGCGCATCGCGCGCCTCCAGTGCCGGATCGGGCGCGGGTGGGGGCGGTGGTACAGGTTTGGCTGGTGGCGTGGCTTGGGGCTCGGGCACCGGTTCGGGTTCTGGCTCGGGTGGCGGCTCTTGCAGGCGGGGCGCCGCCGCCGCAGGGACGGCGGACCACAATTCGGCCTCGGCTTGCACGGTTTGTGGTTGTGTTTTCCAGGCGGTCGCCAAGCCCAGGGCCAAGAACAGCAAGGCGTGCGCCACGCCCGCCAACACCCAGGCGCGGCCCGCACCCGGCTGAGCCGGTGGGGCAAATTCGAGGTGGAGCGTCGACTTGGGGTTCAAACCTGGGTTCCCTCAAGGTGCCAGTTGCACCGACAAGCCCACGCGGGCAATGCCTGCGCGTTGCAGGCTGTCCATGACTTTGACCACGGTCTCGTATTTGACGGAGCGGTCGGCGCTGATGACCACGGCGGTGTTGTCGCCGTCACCCACTGAAGCTTTGACGCTGGCGGCCACACTGCTGAGGGTGGCGCTGTCGGTTTTGCCATCGCTCACCAGCTCCAGCCGCTCGTCCTTTTGGATCACGATCTGAATGACTTTGTCGGGTTGCTTGGCCGCTTTGCCCACGCTGGGCAGGTCGACCACGCTGGGCGTGATCATGGGTGCGGTCACCATGAAGATGATCAGCAGCACCAACATCACGTCGATGAAGGGCACCATGTTGATTTCGGCAATGGTTCGGCGACCACGGCCACGGGATGACACTGCGGGCATGGCGTTCCTTTCAGTAGCCTGAAGCCGAGTTGTTGGCCGCGCCCAAGCTGCGCTGCAGGATGTTGGAAAACTCTTCGATGAAGGTTTCGAGCTTGATGGCGATGCGGTCCACGTCGTGCGAGAAGCGGTTGTAAGCCAGCACGGCCGGGATGGCCGCAAACAAGCCAATGGCGGTGGCCACCAGGGCTTCGGCAATGCCCGGGGCCACGGTGGCCAGGGTCACTTGCTGCAAGCTCGCCAAGCCGGTGAAGGCGTGCATGATGCCCCAGACCGTGCCAAACAAACCGACATAGGGCGAGATGGAGCCGACCGACGCGAGGAAGGCCAGCTGGGATTCGGCCACGTCCATCTCGCGCTGGAAGCTCGCTCGCATGGCGCGGCGTGCGCCGTCGAGCAGGGTGCCGGGGTCGCTGATTTGGCGCTCCCGCAGTTTTTGGTATTCGCGCATGCCGCTGGCAAAAATACGCTCCATGGGGCCGGACAGTTTGGCATTCTGGCTGGCGGCATGGAAGAGCTCGTTCAGGCTGGTGCCCGACCAAAACACGCGTTCGAACTCTTCGTTGAGGTTTTTGATGCGCTTGATGGCCGTGAGCTTGCGCACAATGGCGGCCCAGCTGGCCACCGAGATGCTCAGCAAAATGAGCACCACCAGTTGCACGACGAAACTGGCGTGCAGCAGCAGCGAGACGATGGACATGTCTTGGTTCATTTCAGGGCTTCCAGAACAGGGGCCGGGATGCGGCCGGGTTTCAAGGTGGTGCTGTCGACCCAGCCCAGGCGGATGGTGCCTTCGGCCAAGAGTCGGTCGCTTGTTGGGGAGGGGCCCGGTGTGCGCAGGTAGGCGCGCTGGGCAATGGTCAGGCTGGCTTTGCCCCCGTGCTGCAGTTCGGCCGTCACGATCAGGGTGTCGTCCAGCCGGGCGGGCGAGTGGTACTTGACGGCGGTTTCGGACACGACAAACATGCCGCCCGAGGCATCACGCAGCACCTGCTGGCCAAAGCCGAGCGCGCGCAGCCATTCGGTGCGGGCACGCTCAAAAAACTTGAGGTAGTTGGCGTAAAAAACGATGCCGCCCGCATCGGTGTCTTCCCAATAGATGCGGATGGGGTGCTCAAAAACGCTGGGGCTGACATGGCTGCTGTTCATGGCTGCAACCAGGCTTTCAGGCGGGCGATGGCCGTTTGCAATTCGGCCATCGAGTTGGCCGTGGAAAAGCGCACAAAGCGGGCGGTTTGGTCGGTGCCAAAGTCCCGCCCCGGCGTGATGGCCACATGCGCGTTTTCCAGCGCGGCAAAGGCAAACTCCCAGCTGTCTTTGAGGCCCAGCTTTTGGCAAGCCGCCGAGCAGTCGGCCCAGGCGTAAAACGCGCCGTCGGGGGCCACGGGCACCGTCAGGCCCAATTCGTTCAGCGCCGGGATGAAGACGTCGCGCCGCGCTTTGAACTCGGCGCGGCGGCGTTCGTATTCGGCCAGGCTGTCGGGCTCGAAGCAGGCCAGGGCCGCCTGTTGCGCCACACTGCTTGCACAGATGAACAGGTTTTGCGCCAGGCGCTCCAAGACGGGCGTGAGTGACTCAGGCACCACCAGCCAGCCCAGACGCCAGCCGGTCATGTTGAAGTATTTGCTGAAGCTGTTGATGCTGATGACGTCGTCGCCCAAGGCCAGGGCGCTTTGGCCGAATTGTTCGTCGTGGCTCAAGCCGAGGTAAATTTCGTCGATCAAGGTGATGCCGCCATGCGCGCGAACCACTTGCACGATGCGCGCCAATTCGGCCGGGTCAATCGAGGTGCCTGTGGGGTTGGAGGGCGAGGCCAGCAACACGCCACGGGTTTGGGGGCCCCAAGCGCTGGCCACTTTGGCTGCGCTCAGTTGAAAGCGTTCCTCGGCGGTGGTGGGCACCAGCACGGCTGTGCCCTCTGCGGCACTCACAAAGTGGCGGTTGCAGGGGTAGCTCGGGTCGGGCATGAGGATTTCATCGCCCTTGTCGACCAATGCCAAACACGCCAGTTGCAATGCTGCCGAGGCGCCCGCGGTGACCACAATGCGGCTGGCGGGCACCTGCACGCCAAAGCGCTGCGCGTACCAGCCGCTGATGGCTTGGCGCAGGGCGTCCAGGCCCAAAGCCGAGGTGTATTGGGTTTGGCCGGATGCGATGACCGCTTGCGCTGCGGCTTGAACGCGAGGCGGTGCGGTGAAGTCGGGTTCGCCAATGTTCAGAAACACCACGGGCCGGTCGGTGTGAGCGACTTCGCGGGCTTTTTGCGCGGCGGCCTTGGCCACCTCCATGACCCAAAAGGGCTCGATCCGCTCGGCTCGCTCAGAGATGCGCATGGCCTGGGCTTTTATTTGACGCGGCCGGACTGGCGGTCGGCCTGCACTTCTGCGCTGCGCAACTCAGGCGCCAGGCCGCCGAGCACGGCGTTCACATACTTGTGGCCGTCGGTGCCGCCAAAGTCCTTGGCCAGCTCAATGCATTCATTGAGCACCACGCGCCATGGCACGTCCAGGCAGTGCTGCATTTCGTAGACGCCGATCCACATGATGGCCCGCTCGATGGGCGAGATTTCGGCAAAGCTGCGGTCCAGCTTGGGCCCGATCAGGGCGTCCAGCGTTGGGGATTGCTCGACACAGCCATACAACAAAGCGTCGTAGTGGGCCGAGTCGGCTTTGTGAAAGCCGGACAAATCGCGCGTGAAGAGGTCGATGTCGGCGGCTTCGTTGCGGCCCACGATGTGCTGATAAAGCGCCTGCAAAGCAAACTCACGCGAGCGGCTGCGGGCAGGCTTGGCCGAGGATTTGCGCGTGCCCGCTGCGGCAGGTGCGGCGGCTTCGCTGGCGGTCTCGGGTGTGCTGGTCGAATCGGTCATCAGGCTGGATCTTCTTCGTCGAATTCGTCGGCCAGCTCAGCCATGTCGGCGGCCAGGTCATCCATGATGCAAGCCATCTCGACCGCCACGCGGGCCGCGTCGCGCCCTTTTTCGGTTTGGCGGGCCACGGCTTGCTCAAGGTTTTCGGTGGTCAAAATCGCATTGGCGATCGGCAGGTTGTAGTCCAGGGACACGCGGCTGACGCCTGCGCCCGACTCGTTGGCCACCAATTCAAAGTGGTACGTCTCTCCGCGGATGATGCAGCCCAGGGCAATCAAGGCGTCGTATTCGGCCCGCTCAGCCATGGCCTGCAGGGCCACGGGCACTTCCAGGGCGCCCGGCACCGAGACGTGATCGATGCTGGTGACGCCCAGCGCCTCGAGCTCTGCGATGCAGGCCTTGGCCAAGGCGTTGGTGATGTCTTCGTTGAAACGCGCCTGCACGATGCCGATATGCAGAAATTGGCCGTCAAGTTCTTCGGCCTGGCCTTTGTTGGCGTCTTGCATGTTCATTCCTTGGGGATGTAAGCGGTGATTTCGAGGCCGTAGCCGGTCATGCTGGGCATGCGGCGCGGCTTGCCCATGAGGCGCATTTTGTGCACGCCGCACTCGCGCAAAATTTGGGCACCCACACCGTAAGTGCGCAGGTCCATCTTGCCGCGCTCGGGCGCTTGGGCCGAGCGGGCGCGCCCTTCAAACTGGGCCAGCAACTGGTCGGCCGACTCGCCGCAGTTGAGCAGCACAGCCACGCCGCACCCTTGGGCGTTGATGTAGCTCAGGCTCGCGTCCAGGCCCCAGGAGTGCATGGCGCGGTTGACTTCCAAAGCATCGAGCACGGACAGCGGCTCGTGCACACGCACGGCCACTTCCGTGTCGGCCGACCATTGGCCTTTGACCAAGGCCAGGTGCACGGTTTGACTGGGTTGGTCGCGGAAGGCGTGGGCGGTGAATTCGCCGTGCGCGGTTTGCAGCGTGCGGCTGCCAATGCGCTCGACCAGAGATTCGTTGCGGCTGCGGTACTCGATCAAGTCGGCAATCGTGCCGATTTTCAGGCCGTGCTCGGCTGCAAACAGTTGCAAGTCGGGCAGGCGGGCCATGGTGCCGTCGTCTTTCATGATCTCGCAGATCACGGAGGAGGGGGCGCAACCGGCCATGGCGGCCAAGTCACACCCGGCTTCGGTGTGGCCCGCGCGCATGAGCACGCCGCCGTCCACGGCCTGCAAAGGGAAGATGTGACCCGGTTGCACCAGGTCGGTGGCTTGGCTGCTGCGCGCCACGGCCACTTGCACGGTTTTGGCGCGGTCGGCGGCCGAGATGCCGGTGGTCACGCCTTCGGCCGCTTCAATCGAGACGGTGAAGGCCGTGCTGTAAACAGTGCCGTTGCGCGCGGCCATGGGCGGCAGCTTCAAGAATTCGCAGCGCTCGCGGGTGAGCGTCAGGCAAATCAGGCCCCGGCCAAAGCGGGCCATGAAGTTGATGGCTTCGGGGGTGACATGGTCAGACGCGAGCACCAAGTCGCCTTCGTTCTCGCGGTCCTCTTCATCGACCAGGATCACGATGCGGCCGGCTTTCATCTCGGCCACGATCTCTTCGACAGGCGAGATCGCCACGGGTGTCGCTTGTGCTGGGGCGTTCATGCAGGGTCTTTCTGGGTCAGGCCAGCGCTGAGCATGCGCTCGACGTAGCGGGCCACGGTGTCGATTTCGAGGTTGACCCGGCTGCCCGCTTTCAGGCTGCCAAGGGCCGTGTTGTCCACGGTGTGGGGGATCAGGTTGATGCTGATTTCGCAGCCATCGGCCAGGTCGGCCACGCGGTTGACAGTGAGGCTGACGCCATTGACGGTGATCGAGCCTTTGTAGGCCAGGTATTTGGCCAGCGCGTGCGGGGCCAGGATGCGCAACTCCCAGCTTTCACCGATCTGCTCGAAATGGCTGATTTGCCCCACGCCGTCGACATGGCCAGACACAATGTGCCCACCCAAACGGTCGTTGGCGCGCAGCGCTTTTTCGAGGTTGACAGTGCCTTGCTGGTCCAAACCGCTGGTTTTGTCCAGCGATTCGGCCGAGATGTCGATGGTGAATTGACGGCGCTCGGGGTTGAAGGTGGTGACGGTCATGCAAGCGCCGTTGAGGGCGATGCTGTCGCCCAAGCCCACATCGTCAAGGTACCCGGCGGGGGCCTCGAGGGTGAGGCGCTTGCCGTGGTGTAAAGAGCGACCCAGGTCGTGGATGGCGACGATTCGCCCCACGCCGGTGATGATTCCGGTGAACATAGCCGTGTATTTTCGCAGGTAAAGAGGGTGAATCGGCTGGCGGCGCAAGAAAAATGCACGCATCCAGAGGGCAAAGCACAGGCCGGGCTCGCAAAAGCTCAGGGTTAACCAAGGCGACAAGGCCAGAAGTGTGTGCCTAGAATGTTGCATTGCAGCAGATTTTTCATGGGCTGCCTGTCACCAGGAGTTTTCTTTGCCTGCCAAGCCCTCAGCTCGGTCGAACACACCCGCCAAGACCGCCCGGTCCGTGAAGGTGCCCAGCCCGTCCGAAACCTCACCGTCGTCCGTTCGGACCATCAAAAAATACCCCAACCGGCGGCTGTATGACACGCAGACCTCGAGCTATGTGACTTTGTCCGAGCTCAAAAAGTTGGTCATGACTTCTTCGCCCTTGTTGGTGGTCGACGCCAAAACCGGTGAAGACCTGACGCGGTCCATCTTGTTGCAGATCATTTTGGAAGAGGAGTCGGCCGGGGTGCCCATGTTCAGTGAGGCCGTGCTGTCCAACATCATTCGCTTTTATGGACATGCCATGCAAGGCCACATGGGGTCTTATTTGGAGACCCATGTGCAGTCCTTCATGGATTGGCAGAGCAAGCTGGGCGAGTCCAGTCCCGCTTTGAGCCCAGAGGTGTGGTCTCAGTTCATGCAGTGGCAAACCCCCTTGATGCACAACATGTTTTCGGGGCTGGCCAATCCCTCCCAAAACGTCATGGCGCAGATGCAGGAGCAGATGCAAGCTCAAATTCAAAAGAACACCGAACAGCTTCTGGGCGTCATGGGTTTGAGGACTTGATGGGCGCAACATGCCCCTTTGTCACAAGGCGGTCGTTTTTGCGGGGACAATGGGGGCATGAGTGAAATGACCGCAACTGCCCCCCTCCCGACCCCCAAAGTGGGTTTTGTCAGCTTGGGCTGCCCCAAGGCGCTGACCGATTCCGAGCTGATCCTGACGCAACTGAGCGCCGAGGGTTACCAGACTTCCAAAACTTTTGAGGGCGCTGACTTGGTCATCGTCAACACCTGCGGCTTCATTGATGAAGCCATCAAGGAAAGCCTGGACACGATTGCCGAGGCGCTCAATACCAATGGCAAAGTGATCGTGACCGGTTGTCTCGGTGCCAAAACAGGCGAGGGCGGGGGCAATATGGTCCTGGAAACGCACCCCAGCGTTTTGGCCGTGACGGGCCCGCACGCGACGCAAGAGGTGATGGACGCCGTGCACACCCATTTGCCCAAGCCCCACGACCCGTTTCTGGACTTGGTGCCTGGCGGTTTTGGCGAGGCGGGCCTCAAACTCACGCCCCGCCACTATGCTTATTTGAAGATCAGCGAAGGCTGCAACCACCGCTGCACGTTTTGCATCATCCCGTCCATGCGCGGTGACTTGGTGTCGCGCCCCATCGGTGATGTGCTCAAAGAAGCCAAGGCCTTGTTTGAAGGCGGCGTGAAAGAGTTGCTGGTCATCAGCCAGGACACCTCGGCCTACGGTGTGGATGTGAAATACCGAACCGGGTTTTGGGATGGCAAACCGGTCAAGACCCGCATGCTGGAGTTGGTGCAAGCGCTGGGTGAGATGGCCCGCGAACACGACGCTTGGGTGCGGCTGCACTACGTCTACCCTTATCCGAGCGTGGACGACATCATTCCTCTCATGGCGCAGGGCTTGGTCTTGCCCTATCTGGATGTGCCTTTTCAGCACAGCCACCCCGATGTGCTCAAGCGCATGAAGCGTCCTGCCAGCGGCGAGAAAAACCTCGAGCGCATCCAGCGATGGCGCGAACTGTGCCCCGAGTTGGTGATTCGCAGCACCTTCATTGCTGGTTTTCCGGGAGAGACCGAAGAAGAGTTTGCGCACCTGCTGGACTTTTTGCGCGAAGCGCAAATCGACCGGGCCGGTTGCTTTGCCTACAGCCCCGTCCAAGGCGCCACGGCCAATGAGCTGCCGGGCATGTTGCCCGAGTCGCTGCGCGAAGAGCGCCGTGCCCGCTTCATGGCGGTGGCAGAAGAGGTCTCGATTGCCCGTTTGCAGCAGCGCGTGGGCATGACCATGCAGGTGTTGGTCGATTCTGCACCGGCGATGGGCCGGCGCGGTGGCGTGGGGCGTGGTTTTGGCGATGCCCCTGAGATCGATGGCGTGGTGCGCTTGTTGCCGCCCGAAAAGCTGAGCAAAACACTCAAGGTGGGGGAGTTCACCCGAGCCCGTATCGTGAGCGTGGAAGGTCACGACCTGGTGGGGGTGCCGGTTTGATGCGGGTGCCCGGGCGTGCAGGCAACAAAAAAGCCGTTGATCGGAAATCAACGGCTTGTGATGTTTTTAACTTATCGGGTTCGATAAGATTGGTGCCCAGAAGAGGACTCGAACCTCCACGATGTTACTCGCTAGTACCTGAAACTAGTGCGTCTACCAATTCCGCCATCTGGGCGCCTCAGGAATAAAAGGATTGTATATCAAAAAAGTAGCGCCACCCAGCGGCTTGCTGGAAGAAATCGAAGGCAGTGTCCAGGGACACCGTGACGGTCATGGCTTCTTGATCCGCGACAGCGGCGAGTCGGATATTTACCTCTCTCCCAATGAGATGCGTGCTGTTTTGCACAAGGACCGCGTGAAGGTTCGCATCGTGCGCCAGGACCGCAAAGGGCGACCCGAAGGCCGCATCGTTGAAATCGTGGAACGACCCGAGCAACCCATCATCGGGCGCTTGTTGCATGAAGGCGGCTTGTGGCTGGTCGCGCCCGAAGACAAACGTTACGGGCAAGATGTGATGATTCCCAAAGGGGCCATTGGCCCGGCCAAACCCGGTCAGGTGGTGGTGGTGGAGTTGACGGAGCCGCCGGCTTTGTTTGGCCAGCCTGTGGGCCGCGTCAAGGAAGTGCTGGGCGAGATTGACGACCCGGGCATGGAGATTGAAATCGCCGTGCGCAAGTACAGCGTCCCGCACGAGTTTTCTGCCGCCTGCGTCGATCAGGCCAAGGGCCTGCCCGACAAAGTGTTGGCCAAGGACCGCAAGGACCGGGTGGATTTGCGCGATGTGCCTTTGGTCACGATCGATGGCGAAGATGCCCGCGACTTTGACGATGCGGTGTATTGCGAGCCGGCCAAGGTGGGCCGTGGCAAGGGCTGGCGTTTGTTGGTCGCCATTGCCGACGTGAGCCACTATGTGCAAACCGGCAGCGCCATCGACATCGACGCTTATGACCGTGCCACCAGTGTGTATTTTCCGCGCCGTGTGATCCCCATGCTGCCCGAGAAATTGTCCAACGGCCTTTGCTCGCTCAACCCCGATGTGGACCGTTTGTGCATGGTGTGCGACATGCTGGTCAATGCCAAGGGCGATGTGCACGCGTACCAGTTCTACCCGGCCGTGATGCACAGCCACGCCCGCTTCACCTACACCGAGGTGGCGGCCATTTTGGCCAACACCCGTGGACCCGAAGCGGCCAAACGCAAAGCCCGTGTCACCGATCTGATGAATTTGCAGGATGTGTACAAAGCTTTGCTGGCGTCCCGTGCGGTGCGCGGTGCGGTCGATTTTGAAACCACGGAAACACAGATCGTTTGCGACGAGAGCGGCCGAATTGAAAAAATCGTGCCGCGCGTGCGCAATGAAGCCCACCGTTTGATCGAGGAGGCCATGCTGGCCGCCAACGTCTGCAGTGCTGACTTCATCCAGCAGGGCAAGCATCCCGGCTTGTTCCGCGTGCACGAAGGCCCGACGGCCGAGAAAAAAGACATCCTGCGCAATTACCTCAAGGCGCTGGGTCTGGGCATGGGCATCAGCGACGAGCCCCACACCAGCGAGTTCCAAAAAATTGCGCAAGCGACCAAAGACCGCCCGGATGCGCAGCAGATCCACACCATGCTGCTGCGCTCCATGCAGCAAGCCATTTACACCCCCGTCAACAGCGGGCACTTTGGTCTGGCCTACGAGGCCTACACCCACTTCACCAGCCCGATTCGTCGCTACCCGGACTTGCTGGTGCATCGGGTCATCAAATCGATTCTGCTTGGGCGCAAATACACCTTGCCCAGCTTGCCCGTGCCGGGCGAGGCCCATGCCAAACTCAGCAAGCGCCTGGAAAAAAGCCGCGCGGCCAAGGGCGATGCGCCCGAGTCGTCTGCGCCGCGGGTGCGCATGTCAGCCGCAGACCAACGTGCTTGGGAAGCTGCGGGACTGCACTGCAGCGCCAATGAGCGCCGCGCCGACGAGGCCAGCCGCGATGTGGAAGCCTGGCTCAAGTGCAAATACATGCGCGAGCACCTGGGAGAGGAGTACAGCGGTGTGGTCTCAGCCGCCACCAGCTTCGGCATCTTTGTGACCTTGGACACTTTGTATGTGGAAGGTCTGGTGCACATCACCGAGCTGGGGGGTGAATACTTCCGCTTTGACGAGTTGCGTCAGGAGTTGCGTGGCGAGCGCACAGGCATCCGCTATGCCATTGGCAGCCGTGTGCAGGTGCAGGTCAGTCGGGTGGATTTGGATGGACGCAAGATCGACTTCAGGCTGGTCAATGCGGCCGATGACTTGGTGCCTCGCGCCATGCGTGACAAAGGGGCCTCCATGCCCGCTGAGGGTGTGCGAGGGAAAAAGCAAGCCTCGAGCGATCGCAGGCAAGCCGATGCGGAACGCAACCGTTCACCGATTCAGGCGCTCAAAGCCTCGGTGAAAAAGGCGGCCAGTCAGAAAAAAGGGCCGCGAGGCACCAAGCCTCGGCGCTGATTCGCCTCAGCTCAGCCGCATGGCCAAGCCGCTGGCTGTCAGCGCTTGTCCAGCGGGCCACTGGTCGGCCACTTGGCCATGTTGTGCCACGGCCATGCATGCGGCCTCGAAAGCGGTGTAGCCCTGCGCCATGCGTGCACCGACCAGACCGGCCAGGACATCGCCCGTTCCACCCACGGCCAAACGGCCATTGCCCGTGGGGTTGATGCGCGGCGTTTGACCGGGTGAGGCGATGACCGTGCCCGAGCCTTTCAAGATCACGGTGCATTGGAACAAGTCCATGAGGGTTTGGGCCGCGGCGAGGCGCTCGCTTTGGACCTCTTGGGTGGAGGTCTTCAGCAGTCGGGCCGCTTCCAAGGGGTGTGGGGTCAGCACCGTGGCTTGCGTTGGCGCGCGTTGGCGCAGCAAAGCTTGAAGTTGAGGGACTTGTGACACGGCATTGAGCCCATCAGCGTCCAGCACCAATTGCATGGAGCGCTGCAAGACCGCTGGCAAAACCTGTTGGACAGATTGACCGCCTCCACAGCCGCACACCACATGCAGCTTTTCCAAATCCAAACTTTGCCAATCGCGTTGCATGAGGTCGGCTTGTGCTGAGTGGCTGGCTTGGCCTGACAGCAGACTCAAGATGACCCGTCCAGCACCTGCATGCAAGGCCGAAGTGGCCGCCAGCACGGCGGCACCCGTCATGCCCATGCCCCGCACGTCGGCCTCACCGCCAATCACCGCGACATCCCCGAAACTGCCTTTGTGACTGGCGTGGCTTTTGGCTGGGCGTGCTGACGCTGGGTTGAGCCAGGCAGCAGGTGCCGGGCCCAGAGCGGACGGTCTGAAGCCCAAATCGGCCAGCCAGAGATGCCCGCACACATCGCGCCCATGCCCCATGAACAATCCCGGTTTGGCGGCCATGAAGGTGAGGGTGTGTTGGGCTTTGATGCAGTGAGCGTCGTGGCGGGGCCCCAAAAACGCACCAGAGTCCGCGTCAAGTCCTGTCGGCGCATCAAGCGCCAGCACCATGGCCATGGAGGAGTTGATGGCCTGAACCCAGGACAGCAGGGCGCCGTCAAGAGGCCGCTTGCCGCCAATGCCCAGCAGGGCGTCCATGATCAGGTCATGCGGCCCCAAGTCTTTCAACCCGTCACTGGGCAGGCCGTGGGAGAGAGGAACCCCGGCCGTGTGCGCGCGTTGCCAAGCGGCACGGGCGTCTGTGGGCATCTCGTCGACTCGGCCCAAGAGCCCCACGGCCACATTTTTCCCCCATTGATGAAGGTGGACAGCGGCTTCAAGCCCGTCACCCCCGTTGTTGCCTGGGCCGGCTGCCACCCAAATGCGCTGTGCATGGGGCGCCACGGCCATGGCCAGCTGGGCCGCGGCCAACCCCGCTTGCTGCATCAGTGGCACTGGGTTTGGGGCTTGCAGCAAGGCTTCCAAAGCCCGTATGCCATCTCTGCCATAGATTGGCCATGCACGGTCAGAGGAGAGGCTTTGTAAAGTGCTCATGCGGCTTTCAGCAAAGGCTCCAGCAACAAGGAGAGTTGCAAAATGGTGTCGTCGTGCATCGCGGTGTGCCAAGCCATCAATCCCACAGGCAGCTCGCCGGGCGCATGGCAGGGCAGCGATATGGCGCAGCCATCGAGCGTGTTGATGGCGCTGGGGTTGCGCAGCAGCAGGGCATTGATTCTGAAAAATTCAGCATCGCGCTCAGAGCCGGGGGCAACTTGGCTGATCAAGGGCGCGGTGATGGGCGTGGTGGGGGACAACACCGCGTCAAAGCGCTGCAACTGCTTTTCCATGCGGGCCACCCAGTGGGCACGGGCTTGAACCAAATGGATGTATTCGTGCGCAGACATGGGTGCCCCCCGCAGGATCCGCTGTGCAACGCGTGGGTCGTATTGGTCGGCATATTGGGTGATCAAATCCCGATGCCATGCGTAACTTTCGGCAGGACTGAAGCCGCCCGTGGCCATCATGGGGGCGAGTTCCAGCAGTTCTGCCAAAGGGATTTCTTCAATGTGGGCGCCAGCGGCACGCAAATTTTGCAAACTGCGCTCAAAAGCCCGAGCCACGCCGCTGTCCATGCCGTCTTGCATCAGGTTTTTTGCCACAGCGAGTCGGTAATCAGACAATGGCCTGTTGGAGACGGGCACCTTTCTGGCGGACAACACTTCATGGGCCAACACGGCATCTCTGACCGAGCGGGTCATAGCGCAAACGGTGTCCAAGGTCGTGGACAGGGGCAGTGCCCCTTGCGTGGGGACCCGTCGGGCGGTGTTTTTGAAGCCCACAATGCCATTGAGTGCAGCCGGTATGCGAATGGAGCCCCCCGTATCGGAGCCCAGACCGATGAAGGCCGCTCCCGTGGCCACCGAAACCGCGGCCCCCGAACTCGAGCCCCCTGGGGCGTGGGCATGGGCGGGCGATCCTGCCGGGGTGTCGGTCAAGGCGTCCCAAGCGGCGGGCGTGCCGTGGTGTGGGTTGACGCCTACACCAGAGAAGGCAAACTCGACCATGTGGGTGCGGCCAATGAAGCCTGCGCCTGCAGCGCGCAAACGGGCGATGGCCAAGGCATCAACTTGGGCCGGGGGCTGGTTTTGCAGGACGATGGAGCCCGCCGCCGTGGTTTGCCCCTGCACGTCAAACAGGTCTTTCACCGACACCGCCAAGCCCGCAAGGGGCTGGGTGGCCGGGGTTTGGGTCGCTTCACTCTTGAAACTGTCGGCGGTGATTTGCCGAAAGACATGCTGGCAAGCCTGGCTTTGCGCCATCTCCAGGCAGCTTTCGGCCACTCCCAAGGCTTGTTGGTGGCCACTGAGCAGTGCTTGGCGTGTGGCGGTCAGATCTTGTTTCATAGGAGGTCGCCTCAAAAAGGGGTGTCGGGATGCTACAATCCTAAGGCTTTGTGCAGAGCGATCTGTGTCTTTTGGGTGTCAAATTCCAAATGCCGATGACCATCTGCCTAAGTCAACTCGCAAACCTGTCCCATCAAGGTGTTTGGCGCGGTTTTTCAAACCTGCTGAATCAGTGGACTGGTTTTAGACACAACCTTTGGAGTATCAATATGTCCGTTACCATGCGCGAAATGCTGGAAGCCGGTGTCCACTTCGGTCATCAAACCCGCTTCTGGAACCCCAAGATGGCCCCCTTCATCTTCGGCCACCGCAACAAAATTCACATCATCAACCTGGAAAAATCGCTGCCGATGTTCCAGGACGCGATCAAGTTTGCCAAGCAGTTGTCTGCCAACCGCGGCACCATCCTGATGGTCGGCACCAAGCGTCAAGCCCGTGAGATGGTCGCTTCCGAAGCCCAGCGCGCTGGCGTGCCTTTCGTCGACCAGCGTTGGTTGGGCGGCATGCTGACCAACTTCAAGACCGTCAAGACCTCCATCAAACGTCTCAAGGACATGAAGGCCCAGCAAGAAGTCGGCCTCGACAGCCTGAGCAAAAAAGAACAGCTGATGTTCAAGCGCGAGATGGAAAAGCTCGAAAAAGACATCGGCGGTATCCAGGACATGGCGGCTTTGCCGGATGCGATTTTCGTGATCGACGTCGGTTACCACAAAATTGCCATCTCGGAAGCCAAGAAATTGGGCATCCCATTGATCGGTGTGGTGGACTCCAACCACTCGCCTGAAGGCATCGACTACATCATCCCCGGCAACGACGACTCGGCCAAGGCCGTGGCTTTGTACGCCCGTGGTATCGCTGACGCGATCATCGAAGGCCGCGCCAATGCGGTCAACGACGTGGTCAAAGCAGTGACCGAAGGCGCTGACGAATTCGTCGAAGAAGCCAACGCTTCTGCCTGAGTTACCCAGACTCGATGAAAGGGGCTTTGTGGCCCCTTTTTTTTAATTTAACTTTTAGACTGAATACGGAGAAATCAAATGGCTGCAATTACCGCAAGCATGGTCGCTGAACTGCGCGCAAAAACCGACGCCCCCATGATGGAGTGCAAAAAAGCCCTGACCGAAGCCGAAGGCGACATGGCCAAAGCCGAAGAATTGCTGCGCGTCAAGCTGGGCACCAAGGCCGGTAAGGCCGCTTCCCGCGTGACCGCCGAAGGTGTGGTGACCAGTTTTGTCAATGGCACCACGGCCGCCATGATCGAAGTCAACTGCGAAACCGACTTTGTGACCAAGAACGACAGCTTCTTGGCTTTGGCCAACGCCGCAGCCAAATTGGTGGCCGAGCACAACCCCGCCGACATCGCTGCATTGGGTGCCTTGCCCTACAGCCAAGACGGTTTTGGCCCCACCCTGGAAGAAGTGCGCAAAGGCCTGATTGGCAAAATCGGCGAGAACATGAGCTTCCGTCGCTTCAAGCGTGCGGCTGGCGGCGCCAAAATTGCGAATTACTTGCACGGCACCCGCATCGGCGTGTTGGTGGAGTTCGACGGTGACGAGACCGCCGCCAAAGATGTGGCCATGCATGTGGCCGCCATGAAGCCTGTGTCTTTGACCAGCGCCGAAGTGCCAGCCGAGTTGATCGAAAAGGAGCGCTCGGTCGCTGCCGCCAAGGCCGCCGAGTCGGGCAAGCCTGCGGACATCGTGACCAAGATGGTCGAAGGTTCTGTTCAGAAATACCTCAAGGAAGTGTCTCTGTTCAACCAATCTTTCGTTAAAAATGACAAGCAAACCGTCGAGCAAATGCTCAAGGCTGCTGGCACCACGGTGAAGGCATTCACTTTGTATGTGGTGGGTGAGGGCATTGAGAAGAAGGTTGACGACTTCGCCGCTGAAGTGGCTGCCCAAGTGGCTGCAGCTCAAGGCGCAGCCTGAGTCCATTGCCCTGTTGAGTTGCCTTTCCACCATTCACATTGAACCTCAAGGAGCCCACCATGTCCTCTGCTAAGCCAGCCTACAAGCGCATTTTGCTCAAGCTGTCCGGCGAGGCCTTGATGGGCGAGGATGCTTTTGGCATCAACCGAGCCACCATCGTGCGCATGGCCGAAGAGATCGCTGAGATCAACCGGCTGGGCGTGCAGGTGGCGGTGGTCATTGGCGGCGGCAATATCTTCAGGGGTGTGGCGGGTGGCTCGGTCGGCATGGACCGCGCGACCGCCGACTACATGGGCATGCTGGCCACGGTCATGAACTCTTTGGCCTTGGCGGATGCTTTGGACAAGGCGGGTTTGACAGCCCGTGTGATGTCGGCCATCGGCATCGATCAAGTGGTGGAGCCTTACGTTCGACCCAAGGCTTTGCAGTACCTTGAAGAGGGCAAAGTGGTGGTGTTCGCGGCGGGCACGGGCAATCCTTTTTTCACCACCGACACCGCTGCTGCCTTGCGCGGCGCCGAAATCGGGGCGGAGATGGTGCTCAAAGCCACCAAGGTGGATGGTGTTTATTCCGCCGATCCGAAAAAAGACCCCCATGCCACGCGCTACAGTGAAATCAGCTTCGATGAAGCCATTTCACGCAACCTGGGCATCATGGACGCCACAGCGTTTGCTTTGTGTCGCGACCAAAAATTGCCAATCAAAGTGTTTTCCATCATCAAAAACGGCGCTTTGAAGCGTGTGGTTTTGGGTGAGGACGAAGGCACTTTGGTGCATGCTTGAGACTGTTCTGACGAGGAGAACCCGATGACCATTCCAGAGATCAAGAAAACCTGCGAAGCCAAGATGGAGCAATCCATCGCAGCGTTCAAAAACAACCTGACCCGTATCCGCACGGGCCGGGCCAATCCCGCGCTGCTCGACACCATCCACGTTGATTACTACGGCTCGCTGGTGCCTCTGTCCCAAGTTGCCAACGTGTCATTGATGGACGCGCGCACGATCAGCGTGCAGCCTTGGGAAAAAAGCATGGCCGCCAAAATCGAAAAAGCCATCCGAGAGAGTGAGTTGGGCTTGAACCCCGCTTCTTTGGGTGAGTTGATCCGTGTGCCCATGCCCGCCATGAGCGAAGAGCGGCGCAAGGAAATGACCAAATTGGCCCGCACCGAAGGTGAAAACGCCAAAATTGCGATCCGCAATTTGCGCCGTGATGCCAATGAATCGGTGAAAAAACTGGTCAAGGACAAAGAAGCTTCCGAAGACGATCAAAAGCGTGCCGAAGCCGATGTCCAAAAACTGACCGACAAGCGCATGACAGAGATTGACCAATTGGTGACTGCCAAAGAACAAGAGATCATGGCCGTTTGAGTTTGAATCCCATGCCGTGGCTTCCACGGCCTGACAGGCCGCCCCCTTGGCGGCCTTTTTTTCTGGAGAAACCATGCTCAAGCAAAGAGTGATCACCGCGCTGGTCTTGTTGGCCCTCTTGTTGCCAGCCTTGTTCGCCTCGAACCCTTGGCCTTTCATGGCCTTGACCATGGTCTTGATTGCGGCTGGCGCCTGGGAGTGGGGGCGTTTGAATGGCGTGCCTGCTGGGGTGTCTTGGGCCGGCGCCTTGTTGAGTTTGGGGGCTTGCGCCTTGGCCGAGCAAGTGGGCTGGGTGCAGCGCACGCCTCTTGCCGTGTGGTTGTTTGCGGGCGCTTTTTGGGTGTTGCTGGGTGGCTGGATGATCCAGCGGGGCGTGGCAGGCTGGGCCCTGTGGTCGCGCTCATGGCGCTGGTTGGTGGGTTTGGTGTTGCTGGTGTTGGCCTGGGTCGCCATGGCGCAAGCGCACCAGCGGGGGGTGAACTTTTTGCTGTCGGTGTTGGTGCTGGTGTGGGCGGCCGACGTGTTCGCCTATTTCGTGGGCAAGGCCGTCGGCGGTCGCTGGATCAAAACAAAGCTGGCGGCCAGCATCAGCCCGGGCAAAAGCTGGGAGGGCGTTTTGGGCGGCATGCTCGGCGTCTTGTTGGTGGCCTGGATGTGGGTTGAAATCGACCGCAGATGGGCCTGGCCCGATCTGAGTTTTTACTCTTTGTTGTTTGCCAAAGGGTGGTGGTTGGCCTTGCCTGCTTTGCTGTTCATGTCCGCCATGAGTGTGGTGGGCGATTTGGTGGAGTCATTGGTCAAGCGCAGTGCGGGCATGAAAGACAGCTCGGGTTTGCTGCCAGGCCATGGCGGCGTACTTGACCGCGTCGACGCCTTGCTGCCAACCTTGCCTTTGGCGATGATGTTGGTTTTTTGGATTTGATAGAAGGCGCTGAACATGCAAACTACCCAACGCATCACCATTCTGGGCTCCACGGGATCGATTGGCAAAAGCACCTTGGATGTCTTGCAACGTCACCCTGATCGTTTTTCCGTGTTCGCCCTGACGGCGTCCACCCAAGTCGACTTGATGCTGGCGCAATGCGCGCAATTCAAACCCGAAGTGGCGGTGATGGTCGACGAAGTCGCGGCCCGAACATTGGCCGACAAAATCAAGGCCGAAGGTTTGAAGACCCAGGTTCGGTGGGGTGCCGCGGCGCTGGATGAGGTCGCTTGTGCGCCCCAGGTGGACGCGGTCATGGCCGCGATTGTGGGGGCGGCGGGTTTGTCCCCCTGTTTGGCGGCTGCACGCGCAGGCAAAAGGCTGCTGCTGGCCAACAAAGAGGCTTTGGTTGTCGGTGGGGAGGTCTTTTTGGCGGCTGTGCGCGAGGGCGGGGCGGTGCTTTTGCCCATTGACAGCGAGCATTCCGCCATTTTTCAATCACTGCCCGAAGTTCCTGCCACCTGGGCGCGTCGGGTTGACAAAATCATATTGACCGCTTCCGGTGGGCCTTTTCGCAGCCGCGAGCCCTCCACATTGAAAGAGGTCACCCCCGAGCAGGCATGCGCTCACCCCAATTGGGTGATGGGGCGAAAAATTTCGGTGGACTCGGCCACCATGATGAACAAAGCCTTGGAAGTGATTGAGGCGCGTTACCTTTTTGGCCTGGATCCGGACCAACTCACCGTGGTGATTCACCCCCAAAGCGTGATCCATTCGATGGTCCAATTCAAAGACAACTCGGTGCTGGCTCAACTGGGTACCCCCGATATGCGGGTGCCCATCGCTTATGGCCTGAGTTGGCCCGAGCGCATCGAGTCGGGCGCCGCCGCCCTGGACTTTCATACGCTGGCGGCCATGACCTTTGAAGCCATGGATGGCCATGGCCATCCTGAGCGATTTCCGGGTTTGAGACTGGCATGGGCGACCTTGAAAGCTGAACCGGGCAGTTGCGCTGTACTCAATGCCGCCAACGAGATCGCTGTCGAGGCCTTTCTGAATCGGCAAATCCGCTTTGACCAAATCCACCACGTCAACGATGCCACTTTGAACTCGGTGAGTGCTGTCCGCCCTGCAAATTTGGCCGACTTGTTGGACATTGACCGCCGCAGCCGAGAGGCTGCAAGGCTGTCTGTCGCCAAGTTCGGATAAGGCATTGGGCACAGGGCCAGCGCACAGTCGTCACGGTCATGGACCTGATGGTCAGGTGTATTATCGAGACTTCGCACCGGGCAACGTTTTGACCCGTTCATCCGGTGTGAACATGCCGAATTGACCGTGACGGTGCAGGCGTTTTGCTGTGTTTGCAAACAGGGCAACAACGATGCTTTGTTTCGGTCCATTTGCCTCAGACCTTTGAATGGTTGTTCCATGAATTTTTTGAACATTCGATCACGCCTTCAACCCGCTGCAGTCACTTTCGCAGCGACTTTGGTGGCGTGCCTGCCCGCTTGGGCTGTTGATCCTTTCACTGTTCGCGACATCCGGGTGGAGGGCTTGCAACGGATTGAGTCTGGAACCGTGTTCGCTTCCTTGCCTTTGCGGGTCGGTGATCAGTATTCTGACGACAAGGGGGCTGCTGCCATTCGGGCCTTGTTTGCCTTGGGACTGTTCAAAGATGTGCGCCTGGAAACCCAGGGCGATATCTTGGTGGTGGTGGTGGAAGAGCGCCCCTCGGTGGCCATGGTCGAGTTCATCGGCCTCAAAGAGTTCGACAAGGATGTGTTGGTCAAAGCGCTCAGAGAAGTCGGTTTGGCGGAAGGGCGTCCTTACGACAAAGCATTGGCTGACAAGGCAGAGCAAGAACTCAAGCGGCAGTACATCAGCCGCAGTTTGTATGGTGCAGAGGTGGTCAGCACGGCCACGCCCGTGGACCGCAACCGTGTGAACTTGAGCTTCACCATCACCGAAGGTGGACCCGCCAAAATCAAACAAATTCAGATCGTGGGCAACAAGGCTTTCACCGAATCCGATCTGCGTGACCAGTTCAATTTGGACACAGGCGGCTGGATGAGTTGGTACACCAAGTCGGACCGCTATGCCCGCACCAAACTCAATGCCGATCTGGAAGCGTTGCGCTCCTTCTATCTGTCTCGAGGCTTCTTGGAGTTTCGGATTGACTCGACCCAAGTGGCGATCTCTCCCGACAAGCAGGAAATGGCCATCACGATCAATGTGACCGAGGGCGAGCGCTTCGTCGTGTCGGGCGTCAAGTTGGAAGGCAATTACCTCAACAAGGACGATGAATTCAAAGCCCTGGTCAAGATTGATCTGGGAAAGCCGTACAACGCGGAGACTGTGGCCGAGACGACCAAAGCTTTCACGGATTACTTTGGCACCTTCGGTTTCGCTTTTGCCCGAGTGGAGGTCAAACCTGAAATTGACCGAACAAACAACCGCGTGCAGTTTGTCCTTCAAGCAGAACCTTCGCGCCGTGCCTACGTTCGGCGCATTTTGATCGCTGGAAACAACCGCACCCGCGACGAAGTGATCCGCAGGGAGTTCCGTCAGTATGAGGCGGCTTGGTACGACGGCGACAAGATCCGTCTTTCGCGTGACCGTGTTGACCGTTTGGGCTTTTTCACCAGCGTCAATGTGGAGACCGTTGAAATACCCGGTACACCCGATCAGGTGGATCTGGCCTTCACGGTGACGGAAAAGCCAACCGGTAGCATTTCACTTGGCGCTGGTTTTTCCACGGCCGAAAAAGTCACTTTGAGCTTCGGCATTCGACAAGAGAATGCTTTTGGTTCGGGTAACTATTTGGCCATGGAGGTCAACACCAGCAAATACAACCGCAATTTGGTATTGAGCACCACCGATCCTTATTTCACGCAGAACGGTATCTCGCGCACCATTGACCTGTTCCAACGCACGACGCGCCCCTATTTGGGTGATCTCGACTCTTACAGTTTGGTCAACTCGGGTGTGGGCCTGCGTTTTGGTTTGCCCGTGACCGAGACCGACACCGTTTTTGTGGGGGCCAATGTGGAGCAGACCCAAATCAAGGCAGGCACGGGTTTGCCTTACCCGTATCAAAAGTATGCAGATGACTTTGGTGCGACCAGTTCAGCTATTCCATTGACTTTGGGGTGGGCGAGAGATGGTCGAGACAGTGCCTTGGTGCCTTCCAAGGGTGTTTATCAGCGTTTGAACGCAGATCTCAGCCTCGCCGGTGATGTCCGTTATTTCCGCAGCAATTACCAGTACCAGCAGTATTTTCCATTGAGTAAAAAATACACGCTTGCACTCAATGCTGATTTTGGGGCGGGTAAGGGCTTGAATGGTCAGCAGTTTCCGCTGTTTAAAAACTTTTATGTCGGCGGTTTAGGTAGCGTTCGTGGATTTGAGCAATCCACACTCGGACCCGCGACTCAAAGCATTCAAAACAACAGCAGTTCGGCACTTGTTTATCTCGGTGGCTCCAAAAAAGTGGTTTTGAATGCCGAACTCATGATGCCATTCCCAGGCGCCGGCAACGACAAAACCCTTCGGCTTTATGGCTTTACCGACGTTGGCAGCGCCTTTGGGGATTCGGAGAAGGTGTCTCTGAATGCATTGCGTGCGTCTGCCGGTATTGGTCTGAGCTGGATCTCTCCAATGGGCCCTTTGCGCTTTTCTTATGCGACGCCTGTACGCCAGTTGACAGGCGATAAAATACAGAGACTTCAATTCCAAATCGGAACCTCCTTCTAATGAAAACGATCCGCAAGAACCTTCTCGTCGCTTTGGTGGCTGTTGCATCGACATGGGCATGCATGGCGCAAGCGCAAGATTTCAAAATCGGTATCGTCAACACCGACCGCATTTTGCGCGACTCCAATGTGGCCAAAAATGCCCAGGCCAAGCTGGAGTCTGAGTTTTTGAAGCGCGAAAAAGATTTGAACGAGGCCATCAGCGCATTCAAGACCGCGGCCGAAAAATTTGAGCGCGATGCGCCCACTTTGTCTGAGGCGCAGCGTTTGGCCAAGCAAAAACAATTGGTCGATCAAGACCGTGATTTGAAGCGTCGCCAGCGCGAATTCCAAGAAGACCTGGGTGCCCGTAAGAACGAAGAAAACCAGATGTTGTTCGAAAAAGCAGGCCGCGCCGTCAAGCAAGTGGCTGAGACTGAAAAATACGATTTGGTTTTGCAGGATGCTGCTTACTTCAACGCCAAGCACGACATCACTGAAAAAGTCATCAAAGTTCTCAACGCCTCGGTGGGCAAATAACAGGCCTTGGCCTGTTCGATACCGTGTCTTTGACGCTTGGCGCGATCGTTGAGGCTCTGGGCGGGCGCTTGTTGGGCGCACCTGACCAGGTCATCACGGGTTTGGCGCCTTTGCGGAGTGCGCAGCACGGCCAGATCAGTTTTCTGAGCCAAGCGCGCTACCAAAGCCAGTTGGCGGACAGTCTGGCGAGCTGTGTGATCGTGAGCCCGGCTTTTGAGGTCCAGGTGGCCCAGCGTCCCGCGGCCATCATCACCGATGACCCGTATGGGTACTTTGCCCGATTGACCCAGTTGTGGAAGCGTTCGCTCCCGCGCTCTAAAGTTCCCAACATCCACCCCAGTGCGGTGATCGACCCCGAGGCCCTCATCGCCGCAGATGCCGTCATTGGTCCTTTGTGTGTGGTGGAGCGTGGCGCCGAAGTCGGTCCCGGAACCTGGCTGAAGTCTCGCGTGACGGTGGGTGAAGATTGCAAAATCGGAGCCCGTTGTCTGGTGCATTCTGGGGTTGTGATTGGTGCCGACGGGTTTGGGTTTGCGCCGCACCAAGGCCAGTGGGAAAAAATTGAGCAGCTGGGCGCGGTGCGCATCGGCAACGATGTTGAAATCGGCGCCAACACCTGCATCGACCGAGGCGCCTTAGAGGACACGGTCATCGAGGACGGTGTCAAACTCGACAACCTGATTCAGATTGGCCACAACGTGCAGGTGGGCAAGCACACGGCCATGGCCGGTTGCGTTGGCGTGGCAGGAAGTGCCAAGATTGGCGCCCATTGCACCGTGGGCGGCGGTGCTGTGGTGCTGGGGCACCTGAGCGTGGCGGACCATGTGCACATTTCTGCCGCCTCGGTGGTCACGCGATCCATCTCGCAGCCCGGGCACTACACCGGCATGTTTCCTCTGGACACCAATGCCCATTGGGAAAAAAACGCCGCCAGCCTCAAACAATTGTCCCGCTTGCGCGAACGCATCAAAGCCCTCGAGGCGGACATTCAAAACAACAAGGAAAACCGACCATGATGGACATTCACAAGATTCTCAAGCAGTTGCCGCACCGTTACCCCTTTTTGCTGGTGGACCGCGTGCTCGAGCTCGAAAAGGGCGTGCGCATCAAGGCTTTGAAGAATGTCACGATCAACGAACCCTTTTTTACGGGCCATTTCCCGCACCGGCCCGTCATGCCCGGTGTGCTGATGCTCGAAGCACTGGCCCAGGCGGCAGCTTTGCTTTCTTTCGACACCTTGGATGCGGCCCCGGACGAAAATACGGTTTATTACTTCGCGGGCATTGATGGGGCACGCTTCAAGCGGCCCGTGGAGCCGGGTGATCAGTTGACCTTGGAAGTGCAACTGGACCGCATGAAGGCGGGTATTTTTAAATTCAAAGCCCAAGCCAAAGTGGGAGACGAATTGGCTTGTGAGGCGGAGTTGATGTGCACGATGCGCAAAATTGCGTGAGGATTTATGGCCACTATTCATTCAACCGCTTTGGTCGATCCGGCCGCCCAGCTCGATGCCTCCGTCACCGTCGGTCCCTACACCATCATTGGCCCCAACGTGGTGGTGGGCGCCGGCTCTTCGGTGGGTTCGCATTGCACGATTGAGGGGCACACCACCATCGGGCAAAACAACCACATCCACAGTTACACATCCTTAGGCGCTGCGCCGCAGGACAAGAAATACGCGGGTGAACCGACCCGCTTGGTGATCGGCCATGGCAACACCATCCGTGAGTTTTGCACCTTCAACGCCGGCACCGTGAACGGTGGCGGTGTGACCCAAGTGGGTGACGACAACCTGTTCATGGCGTATGTCCATTTGGCGCACGATTGCCAGGTGGGCAGCCACACGATTTTTGCCAACAACTCCCAGCTGGCGGGACATGTCGTGGTGGGCGACTGGGTCATTTTGGGCGGCTTCACGGTGGTGCGTCAGTTCTTGCGTCTGGGGGCGCACAGCTTCACGGCCATGTGCACTTTGTTGTTTGCCGACCTGCCGCCTTACATGACGTGCCAGGGCCAGCCCGCTGCTGCCCGAACTGTGAATGCCGAAGGTTTGCGTCGGCGCGGTTATTCGCCTGACCGAATCACGGCCGTTCGGGCCATGCACAAAGCCCTGTACCGAGAAAACCTCACATTCGAAGCGTCCAAAGAACGCATCTTGCAAATCGCCAAGTCCAAACCCGAGGTCCAGCCCGATGTGGACATGATGCTGGACTTTTTGTCCGGTGTTTCTCCCAAAGTGGGCATCGTTCGTTCGCGTCGCCGTTCGGTCGATTGAACAAACCCAGGGCCAGCGTTTGCTTGGCCCGAGCATGAAAGGAGGGCCCTGTGGCCCTGTTGCGTTGCGCCGTGATCGGCGTTGGTTATCTGGGCAAATTCCATGCTCAAAAGTACGCCAAAATCCCCGAGTGTCAGCTCGTGGCGGTGGTGGACAGCCGTCAAGAACAGGCCGAAGCGGTTGCAGGTCCTTTGGGGTGTGCGGCGCTGACGGATTACCGTGCTCTGATCGGTCAGGTCGACGCGGTTTCCATCGTGGTGCCCACACAGGGGCATTACGAGGTCTGTGCCGAATTTCTTCGGGCCGGTGTGCACGTTTTGGTCGAAAAGCCCATGACCACCACCTTGGAGCAGGCCGATGAACTGATCCGCTTGGCCAAAGAGAACAACTGCGTCTTGGCCGTGGGGCATTTGGAGCGCTTCAACCCTGCGGCTTTGGCCTTGGAGCCTTTGTTGTCGAACCCCCGCTTCATCGACAGTTCGCGCCTGGCCCCGTTCAAGCCACGCGCCACCGATGTGAGTGTGCTGCTCGATCTGATGATCCACGATGTGGATTTGATTTTGTCGCTGGTCGACAGCGAGCTGGAAAGTGTGGAGTGTTCGGGTGCCCGCGTGTTGACCACCGACATTGACATTGCCAACGCCCGCATTCGTTTTGCCAATGGTTGTGTGGCCAACGTCACCGCCAGCCGCGTGAGCGCCAAAAGCGAGCGAAAAATGCGTGTTTTTCAAGAGAAAGCCTGTCACTCTCTGGATTTTCAGGCCCGTACATTGACCACTTACAAAGGCGCCACCGCGCTCTTGGCCGATACCGAGTTGGCCATTGAGCGTCACGAGCAGTCGTTTGGCGAGGCCGATCCCTTGTTTTCTGAAATCCTCGACTTTGTCGAGAGCATTCGCGCTGGCCGCCCACCCAAGGTGAGTGGTGAGGCTGGGCGCCGTGCGCTGGAAGCTGTTCAGCGCATCACCGAAGCCACCCGTCTGATTTCCTAATGATTTTGCCTGTTTGAAAGGTACGCCATGCCCATCCCAATGGTCGATCTGGTCGCGCAATACCGCGATCTCCAACCCCAGCTGGAACCTGCGTTGTTGAAAGCCTTGACGGCTGCGCAATTTATTTTGGGCCCCAATGTCCAAGCCTTTGAGAAAGAGGCGGCCGAGTACCTCGGTGTGGCCCATGCCATCACTTGTGCCAACGGCACCGATGCATTGCACCTGGCCTTGTTGGCTGCGGGTATTGGGCCTGGCGACGAGGTGATCACCACGCCTTTCACATTCATTGCGACCGCAGAGGCCATTGCCTATGTGGGGGCCAAAGCCGTGTTTGTTGACATCGATCCCTGCACCTTCAATATCGACGTGGCGCAGGCCCAGCGCGCCATCACCGCCAAGACCAAGGCCTTGTTGCCGGTGCATTTGTTTGGACAGCCCGCCAATTTGGCGCCTTTGATGGCCCTGGCCAAAGAACACGGGCTTCAATTGGTGGAGGACTGCGCCCAATCTTTTGGTGCCGATATCGGTGGCATCCAGACTGGCGCGATGGGGGATGTGGCCGCTTTCAGCTTTTTCCCCAGTAAAAATTTGGGCTGCTTTGGTGACGGCGGCATGGTCACAACGCAGTCGGACGAGATGGCGCAAACCCTGCGCATGCTTCGTAACCACGGCAGCAAGGTGCGTTATTACCACGACATCGTGGGTTACAACAGCCGACTGGATGAATTGCAGGCCGTGGTGCTGCGGGCCAAGTTGCCCTTGATTGACCATTACAACCAAGAGCGTCGCCGTGTGGCTCACCGCTATAACGCTGGCTTGTGTTTGCTGAACTTGCAAACGCCCTGCGAAGATGGCGTGGGCTTGCATGTGTTTCACCAGTACACCTTGCTGACCGATGACCGTGCGGCCATCCAACAGGCTTTGACCGAGCACAACATCGCCAGCGCTGTCTATTACCCCGTGCCTTTGCATCAGCAAAAGGTATTTGCCGACATTTCCGCAGGAGCCCATTTCCCGGTCACCGAGTCGGTTGCGCAGCGCTGTTTGTCGCTCCCCATCTATCCAGAGCTGAGCAACGAAGCCATCGACGAAGTGTGCGGCGTGATTCGCCAGGCTTTGAAGGCGTGATGGCGGACGCAGGGCCAGCTTCGACCCGCGCCACTGCAGACTTGCGGGTGTGCATGGTGGCGGCCGAGCGTTCGGGCGACATGCTCGCGGCCTTGTTGTTGCAAGGCATGCAAAAAACCTGGCCGCTCATGCAAGCTTCGGGCATTGGCGGGCCGCGTATGGATGCGACGGGTTTCGCATCGCGCTGGTCGTGTGACGAGTTGTCGGTGCGCGGCTTGGTGGAGGCGCTTTGGCGCTACCGCCACATCAACGGCATCCGGCAGACCTTGATCCAGGATTTGCTGGCCGCCCCCCCCAGCCTCTATGTGGGCATCGATGCCTCCGACTTCAACTTGCCCGTGGAGCGTTTGCTGCGGCAAAAAGGTGTGCCGACGGTTCAGTTGGTGTGTCCCTCTATTTGGGCCTGGCGTCCTGAGCGGGTGCAAAAAATCCGCGAAAGCGTGGACCATGTGCTGTGTATTTACCCGTTCGAGCCGGATTTGTTGGCCCAGCATGGCATCGATGGCACTTTTGTGGGCCATCCCGTCGCCGATGTCATTGCGCTGGAGCCTGACCGCTTGAAGGCAAGGGCCGCTCTGGGTTTGCCACCCGAGGCCCCCATCGTGGCTTTGTTGCCAGGCAGCCGGCCTTCTGAGGTGAAAGGTTTGGCCTTGCCGTTTTTGCAGGCGGCGCAGTGGATGCGTCAGCAAAGGCCTGAATTGAAATTTGTGTTGCCCACGCTTGAGCTTTTGAAGCCCGTGATCGATGCCGCCATTGCCCAGACGGGTTTGCAGTCACATGTGCAGGTGGTGCTGGGCCAATCGCACGAGGTGCAGGCGGCTTGCGATGTGGCCCTGGTGGCCAGTGGTACGGCCACTTTGGAGACCGCTTTGCACAAGCGCCCCATGGTCATCGCTTACAAAATGCAGTGGCTGTCTTGGCAGATCGCCAACCGTCAGCGCTTGCTTCCGTGGGTCGGCTTGCCCAATATTTTGTGCAACGACAGCTTGGTGCCCGAATTTTTGCAAGAGCAAGTGCGGCCCAAAGCGCTGGCACAGGCGGTCCTGCGTTGGCTGGAAGATCCTGTCGCTGTGGCCCACCTTCAGGGGCGGTTCACAGATTTGCACCATCAACTGCGTCAGGACATGCCGACGCTGGCGACCCATGCGATCCAAAAAGTCATTGCTGCTTGAGCAAAAAACCTTGAATTGGGATACCGATGGCCTGGTGGCCGGGGTAGACGAGGCTGGGAGAGGCCCATTGGCTGGCCCCGTGGTTGCCGCGGCGGTGATCTTGGACGATTTGAACCCCATTCGTGGATTGAACGATTCCAAAAAACTCACCGCCAAGAGACGCGAGGCCTTATTTGACGAAATTCGGGCGCGCGCCCTGTGTTTCGCCATTGCCGAAGCCAGTGTGCAAGAAATTGACCAAATCAACATCTTGCAAGCCACATTGTTGGCCATGAAACGGGCCGTTGAAGCGTTGCGACTGCCCCCTAAATTGGTCTTGGTCGACGGCAACCGCTTGCCCACTTTGGCCATTCGGGCTGAAGCCATTGTGCAAGGCGATGCTTTGGTGCCGGCCATTTCAGCGGCTTCTATTTTGGCGAAGGTGCACCGCGACCGCTTGTGTCAAGCGATGCACCTGCGCTACCCTGTGTATGGATTTGACCAACACAAAGGCTATGGCACGGCCCAACACTTGGCTGCCCTGCAAGCCCATGGCCCGGCAGATTGCCACAGATTGACATTTGCCCCGGTGGCCAGGAGCGTGCGGTGAAGCCGATCACGTCGCGAGACAACCCCCATGTGAAACTTTGGCGGCGTTTGGCCCAAGAGACCACGGCCTACCGCAAAGTGGAACAATTTTGGCTGGAAGGCGATCACCTCTGCCGCGCGGCTCTCGAGCGTGGTGTGCGACCCCTGCAGGTGGTGATGACCGAGACCTTTCAACGCGAACAGGGTGAAAAGTGGATGGGTTTGACCGATCAAGTCTTTGTCTTGCCCGATGCCTTGTTTGACAGCTTGAGTGGTTTGGAGTCACCGGCCCGCATGGGCTTTGTGGTGGCCTGGGGTGCTGAAACACAGGTTTTGCCCGATCAGCCGACCGTGGTGCTGGACCGCTTGCAAGATGCCGGCAATGTGGGGGCCATTTTGCGATGCGCTTCGGCTTTTGGATACCGACAGGTTTTGGCGGTCAAAGGCACCGCAGCCCTGTGGTCCCCCAAGGTCCTCAGAGCCGGTATGGGCGCGCATTTTGGTCTGAAATTGGTCGAATCGGTCAGCGAGGCGCACGTGGCGGCTTTGCAAGTGCCCATTTTGACGACCAGTTCGCACGAAGGGCCTTTCTTGCATGACGTGCTTCGCCGAGGTGACTTGCCCAGTCCTTGCGCTTGGGTTTTTGGGCACGAAGGGCAGGGTGTGAGCGAGGCCCTGATGGCCATGGCTCGGCATTCCGTTCGCATCGCTCAGCCCGGTGGTGAAGAGTCCTTGAACGTGGCCACGGCTGCGGCCATTTGTTTGCATGCCAGTGCGACCGTGGCACTGTGATACTTTTGCCCGTTGTGCGAGGGTTTTGAGGGCCGATTTGTCAGGGTTTTCAAGTAGTCCTCAGCTATAATGGTGGGCTTTCCCGCATCAACCTGTACGCCACAGTCCATCCCAGGCCCAATCCTCGAACAAGCAGCCAAAAAGAGATCGCATCTCTGGTGAGTGCTGAGGCGTACCCGAACTATTCCGGAGAACCCAGTGCTTTTGTCTCTTCAGGGAACCTTCCCGCCCGCCATCTTGGCGCTCGCAGACGGCACGGTCTTTATCGGCAACTCGATTGGAGCCACGGGCTCCACAGTCGGCGAAGTGGTGTTCAACACCTCGCTCACCGGCTACCAAGAAATCCTCACCGACCCCAGCTACTGCCAGCAGATCGTCACCTTGACGTACCCGCACATCGGTAACTATGGCGTCAACGTGGAAGACATCGAGGCTGACAAAGTCCATGCTGCTGGTTTGATCATCAAAGATTTGCCTTTGGTCGCCAGCAACTTTCGCTCGAGCCAAACCCTCTCTTCTTACCTTGTGGGTGCCGGCACCGTCGCCATCGCCAACATCGATACCCGTCAACTGACCCGTATTTTGCGCACCAAGGGCGCGCAAAACGGTGCCATTGTGGGCCTGGCCAAAGGCCAAGAAGTCACGCAAGCGTTGATCGACCAAGCCGTCTCTGCAGCCCAAGGCGCGCCCCATATGGCGGGCCTCGATTTGGCGCAAAAAGTCACCGTGTCCAAGCCGTATGAGTGGACACAAACCGAGTGGACATTGGGCGAAGGCTACGGCAACTTGACCGCACCGAAGTTCCATGTGGTCGCTTATGACTTTGGCGTGAAGAAAAACATTTTGCGCATGCTGGCCGAGCGCGGCTGCAAGGTGACCGTGGTCCCTGCCAAGACGCCAGCCGCTGAAGTGCTCAAGCACAAGCCTGACGGCATCTTCCTGTCCAACGGCCCTGGCGACCCCCAGCCTTGCGACTACGCGATCGCTGCGGCCGCTGAGTTGATCGAAACCGGTATCCCCACCTTTGGCATTTGCTTGGGCCACCAGATCATGGCCTTGGCCAGCGGTGCCAAGACTTTCAAGATGAAGTTTGGCCACCACGGCGCGAACCATCCTGTGAAAGACCTTGACTCAGGCCGTGTCTCCATCACCAGCCAAAACCACGGTTTTGCAGTGGATGAGAAGTCATTGCCCGCCAACTTGCGTGCCACGCATGTGTCTTTGTTTGACGGCACTTTGCAGGGCTTGGCCCGCACCGACAAGCCTGCTTTCTGCTTCCAAGGCCACCCTGAGGCCTCGCCCGGCCCGCACGACATTGCTTACCTCTTTGACCGCTTCATCCATTTGATGGAGGCGAAATAATCATGCCCAAGCGCACCGACCTCAAAAGCATCCTCATCATTGGCGCAGGCCCGATCATCATTGGTCAGGCGTGCGAGTTCGATTACTCCGGCGTGCAAGCTTGTAAAGCTTTGCGTGAAGAGGGCTACAAAGTCATCCTGATCAACAGCAACCCTGCCACGATCATGACCGACCCCGCCACGGCAGATGTCACTTACATCGAGCCCATCACTTGGCAAACGGTTGAAAAGATCATTGCCAAAGAGCGCCCTGATGCGATCTTGCCCACCATGGGTGGACAGACCGCGCTGAACTGCGCTTTGGACTTGTGGCACCAAGGCGTGCTTGACAAGTACAAGGTCGAGTTGATTGGCGCGACGCCTGAAGCCATCGACAAAGCCGAAGACCGCTTGAAGTTCAAAGACGCCATGACCAAGATTGGTCTGGGCTCTGCGCGCTCGGGGATTGCCCACAGCATGGAAGAAGCATGGGATGTACAAAAGACATTGGGTTTCCCCACCGTCATTCGCCCCAGCTTCACTTTGGGTGGCACGGGCGGCGGCATTGCCTACAACCCTGAGGAGTTTGAAGTCATCTGCAAACGCGGTCTGGAGGCTTCGCCGACGACCGAGTTGCTGATTGAAGAGTCTTTGCTCGGTTGGAAAGAGTACGAGATGGAAGTGGTGCGCGACAAAGCGGACAACTGCATCATCATTTGCTCGATCGAGAACTTGGACCCCATGGGCGTGCACACCGGTGACTCCATCACCGTGGCGCCCGCCCAAACCTTGACCGACAAGGAATACCAGATTCTGCGTAACGCCTCGTTGGCCGTGCTCCGCGAAATCGGGGTGGACACAGGCGGCTCCAACGTGCAGTTCTCGATCAACCCCAAAGACGGCCGCATGGTCGTGATCGAGATGAACCCCCGCGTGTCGCGTTCGTCTGCCTTGGCGTCCAAAGCCACGGGTTTCCCGATTGCGAAAGTCGCGGCCAAGCTGGCGGTGGGTTACACCCTGGATGAGTTGCGCAACGAAATCACAGGCGGTGCCACACCGGCTTCGTTTGAGCCCTCGATCGACTACGTGGTCACCAAGATCCCACGTTTCGCATTTGAAAAATTCCCAACGGCAGACAGCCGCTTGACCACCCAAATGAAATCGGTGGGCGAGGTCATGGCCATGGGACGCACCTTCCAAGAGTCATTCCAGAAAGCCTTGCGCGGTCTGGAAGTGGGCGTGGACGGCATGAATGAAAAAACCCAGGACCGCGAAGTTCTGGAAAAAGAACTGGGCGAGCCCGGTCCCGAGCGCATTTGGTACGTCGGCGATGCCTTCGCCATGGGCTTGAGCGTGGACGAGGTTTTTGCCTTGACCAAGATTGATCCTTGGTTCCTGGTGCAAATTGAAGAGATCGTGAAGATCGAGCTGGAACTTGAAACCACCACACTCGAGGCCATCACCGCGGACGAGTTGCGTGCACTCAAGAAGAAAGGCTTCTCGGACCGTCGCCTGGCCAAATTGCTCAAAACCACCGAGCACGTGGTGCGCGCGCGCCGGCACGCCCTGAACATCCGGCCCGTTTACAAGCGTGTGGACACCTGCGCAGCCGAGTTCTCGACCGACACCGCCTACATGTACTCGTGTTACGAAGGCCATGGCGACGGTGAGTGCGAAGCCGAGCCCACAGCCAACAAGAAAATCATGGTGCTGGGCGGTGGCCCCAACCGCATCGGCCAAGGCATCGAATTTGACTATTGCTGCGTGCACGCCGCGCTCGCCATGCGTGAAGATGGTTACGAAACCATCATGGTCAACTGCAACCCTGAAACCGTGTCCACCGACTACGACACCTCGGACCGTTTGTACTTTGAACCCGTCACTTTGGAAGACGTGCTCGAAATCGTCGACAAAGAAAAACCCACCGGCGTCATTGTTCAGTACGGTGGCCAAACCCCTTTGAAATTGGCGCTTGACCTGGAAGCGGCTGGCGTGCCGATCATCGGCACCAGCCCTGACATGATCGACGCGGCCGAAGACCGTGAGCGCTTCCAGAAACTGTTGCAAGACCTGGGTCTGCGCCAACCGCCCAATGCCACGGCGCGTACCGAGCCGGAAGCTTTGGAAAAAGCCGCTGCCTTGGGTTACCCCTTGGTGGTTCGCCCCAGCTATGTGCTGGGTGGTCGCGCCATGGAGATCGTGCACGAGCAGCGTGACCTAGAGCGCTACATGCGCGAAGCGGTCAAGGTGTCGCACGATTCGCCGGTGTTGCTTGACCGTTTCTTGAACGATGCGATCGAGTGCGATGTGGACTGTTTGCGCGACCCCGAAGGCAAGACCTTCATCGGTGGCGTGATGGAGCACATCGAGCAAGCGGGCGTGCACAGCGGTGACTCGGCTTGCTCTTTGCCGCCGTACTCTTTGTCGGGCGCCACGGTGAACGAACTCAAACGCCAATCTGCCGCGATGGCAGGTGCTTTGAATGTGGTGGGTTTGATGAACGTGCAGTTCGCGATTCAAAACATCGACGGCCAAGATGTGATCTACGTGCTGGAAGTCAATCCGCGCGCTTCACGCACGGTGCCTTATGTGTCCAAAGCCACAGGCATTCAGCTGGCCAAGGTGGCCGCGCGCTGCATGGCGGGCCAGAGCTTGGCCTCGCAAGGCATCACCAAAGAAGTCACGCCGCCGTATTTCAGCGTGAAAGAAGCGGTGTTCCCATTCGTGAAGTTCCCGGGCGTGGACACCATCCTCGGCCCTGAGATGAAGTCCACGGGTGAAGTCATGGGCGTGGGCAAGACCTTTGGCGAGGCTTTTGTGAAGAGCCAGTTGGGCGCCGGCACCAAACTGCCGCGCCCCCACAAAGCCGACGGCAAGCCTTCCGGCAAGGTGTTCATCTCGGTCAAGAACAACGACAAAGCGCGTGTCATTGAAGTGGCGCGTCAACTGGCCGCGCAGGGCTTTGCCTTGGTGGCCACCAAAGGCACGGCCAATGCCATCACCGAAGCTGGGGTGGCTTGTGCCCTTGTCAACAAAGTCACCGAGGGACGCCCGCACATTGTGGACATGATCAAGAACAACGAGATTGTCCTGGTCATCAACACGGTGGAAGAGCGGCGCAATGCGATTGCCGATTCGCGCCACATTCGCACATCGGCCTTGCTCAACCGCGTGACCACCTTCACCACCATCGCTGGCGCCGAAGCGGCGGTGGAGGGCATGAAGTACATGGACAAGTTGGATGTCATCTCTGTGCAGGAAATGCATGCACAGTTGCTGGCCTGACCCCTTGTCATTCGAATCACCCTGTCGATGGGGCAGGGCATAATGCAGCGTATGACCGCCGAGTTTCAACACTCGGCGGTTTGTTTTTGGAGAACCTCACATGTCCACCATCCCGATCACCAAGCGCGGTGCAGAAAAACTCAAAGACGAGTTGCATCGCCTCAAAACCGTTGACCGTCCAGGTGTGATCCAAGCCATTGCCGAGGCGCGTGCGCAGGGCGATCTCAGTGAAAACGCTGAATACGACGCGGCCAAAGACCGCCAAGGCTTTGTGGAAGGCCGTATTCAGGAAATTGAGGGCAAGTTGTCCGCTGCGCAGATCATCGACCCCGCATCGGTGGATGCCGGAGGCCGCGTGGTGTTTGGCAGCACCGTGGCGCTGGAAGATGAGGGCTCAGGTGAGTCGGTGACCTACCAAATCGTGGGTGAAGACGAGGCCGATCTGAAGTTGGGCTTGATCAACATCAGCAGTCCGATTGCGCGGGCTTTGATTGGCAAAGAGGAGGGTGATGTGGCCGAGGTCCAGGCACCCGGTGGCGTTCGCCGCTATGAAATTGTGGGTGTTTCCTACATTTGAGGCATGAAAAAAGGCCATTGAAACATGGCCTTTTGGCGCAGCGCAGACGCCTTGAAGGGGTGGTCCACTCAGTCGTGGCGGCCCTTTTTCACCGATTTTTGTTTGGGCTTGGCCCGCTTGATCTGACCACCAGCGGCCAAACGTTGGTTGCCCAGCACGCGAACGGTTTTGACTTCAGGGCGTTGACCGCCGCGTGAGCTGTATTTCAAGATTTTGAAATCGCGAGGGCCTGCTTTGCGGTCTTCGTCGGTTTCCTTGATCTTCTCAGGCTGTGGCCGCCAGATGATCAGCAACTTGCCGATGTGCTGGATAGGCGCAGCACTGAGTTGGTCGGCGAGTTGGGCGAACATGGCTTCTCGAGCGGCACGGTCATCGCCCAGCACACGGATTTTGATCAATCCATGGGCATTCAAGGCGGCTTCGGTTTCCTTGATGACGGCGGGGGTCAAACCATCACCGCCGATCATGACGACCGGATCCAGGTGATGGGCATCGGCGCGAAAAACTTTGCGCTCGGCAGGTGTGAGTTGTATTTGGGGCATCCCCGTATTATCCCCGCAAGGACGCAGAAGAATGAAAGTCAAAACCAAAAGTAAAAAAGTCAATAAAGCGTGGTTGAACGACCACGTCAACGACACCTACGTGAAACTGGCCTTGAAAGAGGGTTACCGGGCGAGGGCGGCGTACAAACTCAAAGAAATCGATGAAACCTTGGGCTTGATACGGCCAGGCGATTTGGTGGTGGACTTGGGCTCGGCGCCCGGGGCATGGAGCCAATACCTGCGCCGCCGTTTGTCACCCGATGGCGCGGCCGTGGGCGAACTCAATGGCAGCATCATCGCGCTGGACATTTTGCCCATGGCCCCGGTGGAGGGGGTTCACTTCATCCAGGGGGATTTCCGGGAAAACGAAGTGGCCGCTTTGCTGCAAGCTGCATTGCAAGGGCGTCAAGCCGACGTGGTGGTGTCAGACATGGCGCCCAACCTGTCGGGTATCGAGTCCTCCGACGCGGCCCGAATCCAGCATTTGATTGAATTGGCCGTGGAATTTGCGCAAAACCACATGAAACCGCAGGGGGCTTTGGTGGTCAAGGTTTTCCATGGCAGCGGCTACAGCCAGATTGTCAAGATGTTCAAAGAGACCTTCAAAGTCGTCAAACCCATCAAGCCCAAGTCCTCGCGCGACAAGTCCTCTGAGACATTTTTGGTGGGCATGGGTCTGATTCACGCCACTTGAGCCCTTAATTCCTCCCTTTTCGAGGGCCAAACTGTCATTTGTTGCCGCCAAGGGCTGGCTGCAGGCCTAAAATAAGTTCAGTCATTTTTTTCGATTGGAGCCTCTCTTGAATAACCCTTGGTTTTCCAAAATTGCCGTTTGGATGGTGATTGCCATGGTGCTGTTCACCTTGTTCAAGCAATTTGACAACCGTGGTGTCGCAGGCGCGAATGCCATTGGTTATTCGGATTTTCTCGAAGAGGTTCGCGGTAACCGGATCAAGAGTGCCACCATTTCCGAGAGCCCTGGAGGCACCGAGATCTTGGCCATCACCAACGATGACCGTCGCATCAAGACCACCGCGACCTACCTGGATCGCGGCCTGGTGGGTGACCTGATCAACAGCGGCGTCAAGTTTGACGTCAAGCCCCGCGAAGAAGGCTCATTGCTCATGACCTTGCTGGTCAGCTGGGGCCCCATGCTGTTGCTGATTGGTGTTTGGGTGTATTTCATGCGCCAGATGCAAGGTGGTGGCAAGGGCGGCGCCTTCAGTTTTGGCAAGTCCAAGGCCCGCATGATGGACGAAAACAACAACAACACCACTTTTGCCGATGTGGCCGGTTGTGACGAAGCCAAAGAAGAAGTCAAAGAGGTGGTGGATTTCCTCAAGGACCCTCAACGCTTTCAAAAATTGGGCGGCCGCATTCCCCGCGGTTTGCTTTTGGTCGGGCCTCCTGGAACCGGCAAGACCCTGTTGGCCAAAAGCATCGCTGGTGAGGCCAAAGTGCCGTTCTTCAGCATTTCTGGTTCTGATTTCGTCGAAATGTTTGTGGGTGTGGGTGCTTCCCGTGTTCGTGACATGTTCGAGAATGCCAAAAAGAACGCACCGTGCATCATTTTCATTGACGAAATCGACGCGGTCGGCCGCCAACGTGGCGCAGGCCTGGGCGGCGGCAACGACGAGCGCGAGCAAACCCTCAACCAGATGTTGGTCGAGATGGATGGCTTCGAAACCAATCTGGGTGTGATCGTTGTGGCGGCCACCAACCGCCCAGACATTCTGGACGCTGCTTTGTTGCGCCCCGGCCGTTTTGACCGTCAGGTGTATGTGACCTTGCCCGACATCCGTGGTCGCGAGCAAATCCTGAATGTGCACATGCGCAAAGTGCCGATCGGCCAGGACGTGAATGCGGCGGTGATCGCCCGCGGCACACCTGGCATGAGCGGCGCGGATCTGGCCAACCTGTGCAACGAAGCGGCTTTGATGGCCGCGCGTCGCAATGCCCGTGTGGTCGAGATGGTCGACTTTGAAAAAGCCAAGGACAAGATCCTGATGGGCCCCGAGCGCAAGAGCATGGTCATGCCCGAGGAAGAGCGCCGCAACACGGCCTACCACGAAGCAGGGCACGCCCTCATCGGCAATTTGCTGCCCAAGTGCGATCCGGTGCACAAGGTCACCATCATTCCCCGTGGCCGCGCCCTGGGTGTGACCATGAGCCTGCCTGAGAAGGACCGCTACAGCTACGACAAGGAGTTCATGCTCAACCAGATCAGCATGCTGTTTGGTGGGCGGATTGCCGAAGAGGTCTTCATGAACCAGATGACCACAGGGGCCAGCAACGACTTCGAGCGCGCCACCTCCATTGCCCGCGACATGGTCATGCGTTATGGCATGACCGATGCCCTGGGCCCGATGGTCTATGCCGAAAACGAAGGCGAAGTGTTCTTGGGCCGTTCGGTCACCAAGACCACGAACATGAGCGAGTCCACCATGCAAAAGGTGGACATGGAAGTGCGCCGCATCATTGATGAGCAGTACAGCGAGGCTCGGCGTTTGATCGAGGAGCACAGCTCGCAGATGCACGCCATGGCCAAGGCTTTGCTCGAATGGGAAACCATCGACAAAGATCAGATTGCCGACATCATGGCGGGCCGTGATCCTTTGCCTCCCAAGGACTGGACGCCCCGCACGCCGCCCTCCGGTGGCAGCAGCGGTGGCGGCACACCGGACGTGCAGCCTGAACCAGCGGCCACTGCGGCTTGATTTTTAAGTTCGGTGTGCAAAAAGCGGGGCCTCTGGCCCCGTTTTTCATGGAAAAACTTTGATGCCTCCCTCTCTTTCCACAACACAAGCGGCCCCGTATTGGCAAACCGCACGTTTTGAACTGGATTTGGCCAAGCCCCTGGTCATGGGCATTGTCAATGTCACGCCAGACTCCTTTTCCGATGGCGGACAGCATGCCGAAACTTCACAAGCCTTACGCCATGCCGAACAACTGCTGCGCGAGGGGGCGGACATCTTGGACATTGGTGCGGAGTCCACCCGGCCAGGGGCTGAGGTGGTGCCCCTGGCCAAGGAGTTGGCACGTCTAGAGCCTTTTGTGCGCGAAGCGGTCCGTTGGCAAGTGCCCCTGTCCGTCGATACGTACAAACCCGAAGTGATGCAGGCCTGCCTCGATTGGGGGGTCGACATCGTCAACGATGTTTGGGCACTGCGCCAAGCCGGTGCGGCGCAAGTGGTGGCGGGCCACCCCCGATGCGGGGTGTGTCTGATGCACATGCACCGTGACCCCCAAACCATGCAAATAGAGCCCATGACCGGGGATGTGTTGACCGAGGTGGCGGCCTTTTTGCAAGGTCGTGTGCACGCTTTGTTTGACAGCGGCGTATCGGCTTCCCGGGTGGTGCTGGATCCGGGGATTGGCTTTGGCAAAACCGTGGCGCAGAATTTTCAACTGCTGGCCCGTCAAACCGACTTGCTGCAGCTGGGTTTTCCACTCTTGGCCGGTTGGTCTCGCAAATCGGCTCTGGGGGCTGCTCTGGCGCAAGACGGACAGGTGCCAGAACCCGCGCAAAGGCAATTCGCCAGTGTGGCAGCCGCTTTGATGGCGGTGGAGCGAGGGGCGTCAGTCCTGAGGGTGCACGACGTCAAGGGCACGGTCGATGCGCTCAAAGTGTGGCGAGCCGTGCAGCAGCAAGTCCCCATGGCTTGACTCGCCCAGCCCATCGCTGGGCTTTTGGCTGTCATGGGACGGCTAAAATTCTTTCATTCATAACAAAAATCAGGATCGTTCACATGGCGCGACAATACTTTGGCACAGACGGCATTCGCGGCACTGTGGGACAAAGCCCCATCACACCCGACTTCATCTTGCGCTTGGCGCATGCGGTGGGCCGCGTGTTGAAGGCCAAAGAAGCCCACCCGACGGTCTTGATTGGCAAGGACACACGCATATCGGGCTACATGCTGGAAAGTGCTTTGGAGTCGGGTTTCAATTCCGCAGGGGTCGATGTGGTGCTTCTGGGGCCTGTTCCGACGCCTGCTGTGGCTTACCTGACCCGCGCGCAACGCGCCTCTCTGGGCGTTGTCATCAGCGCCAGCCACAACCCTTTTGCCGACAACGGCATCAAATTTTTCAGTGCCCAAGGCAAGAAGCTGTCGGACGCGTGGGAAGCGTCCGTGGAGGCTACCTTGCTGGAGGACCCGGTTTGGGCCGATTCTGCCGCTCTGGGCAAAACCCGCCGCCTGGACGATGCGGCTGGCCGCTACATTGAGTTTTGCAAGAGCACTTTCTCGAACGATTTGACCCTCAAGGGCCTGAAGATCGTGGTGGATGCTGCGCACGGCGCCGCCTACCAAATCGCCCCCAAAGTGTTTCATGAATTGGGTGCAGAGGTCATCGCCATGGGTTGTTCACCCGATGGACTCAACATCAACAAAGGCGTGGGCGCGACCCATCCTCAGGCCTTGGTCGAGGCGGTCAAGGACCACAAGGCCGATTACGGCATTGCTCTGGATGGTGATGCCGACCGCTTGCAGTTCGTGGACGCGGGTGGGCGTTTGTTCAACGGTGATGAGCTTTTGTATCTGATGGTGGCGGACCGATTGGCCCGCGACGAAGCTGTGCCGGGTGCTGTGGGCACCTTGATGACCAATATGGCCATTGAGGTTGCACTCAAGCAGCGGGGCGTGCAATTTGTCCGTGCCAAAGTGGGTGACCGCTATGTGCTGGAGGTCCTGCACGAAAAAGGCTGGTTGTTGGGCGGGGAGGGTTCAGGCCATTTGTTGGCCCTGGACAAGCACACCACGGGCGATGGTCTGGTCAGTGCCTTGCAGGTGCTGCAGGCGTGTGTGGGCAGCGGCAAGACCATGGCGCAATTGCTCGAGGGCATCACACTTTTCCCTCAAACCCTCATCAATGTGCGCTTGACCCCCGGATTTGACTGGCAAGGTCACCCAGCGCTGTGGGAGGCCACGCGCGCAGCCGAAGCGAAGCTGGGCGATGCCGGACGGGTCTTGATTCGCGCCAGTGGCACTGAGCCGCTGGTTCGGGTCATGGTCGAGGCGCGTGATGCGGGACAAGCACGCGCGTGTGCTGAAAGCATCGCTGCGACGCTGAGTTGAAGATGGCTGGCAAATGCCGAGCCAGTCTTCAGTAAATCAAGCGCTCTGGCTTGATTTCCTGAAGGATCGTGGTGGCGATTTCTTCGATCGATTTTGTGGTGGTGGACAGCCAGCGGATGCCAGAGCGGCGCATCATGGCTTCGGCTTCTGAGACCTCCATGCGGCAGTTCTCAATGCTGGCGTATCGCGAGTTGGGACGGCGTTCGGCGCGGATTTCGGCCAAGCGGTCCGGGTGAATGCTCAGCCCGAAGATTTTTTGACGGTGTGGCACCAGGGCTGGGGGCAATTGCCTGCGGTCGAAGTCCTCTGGAATGAGCGGGTAGTTGGCCGCCTTCAGACCGTGCTGCATGGCCAGGTACAAGCTGGTTGGCGTTTTTCCGCTGCGACTGACACCCACCAAAATCACATCCGACGATTCCAGATCCCGGTTGGATTGGCCATCGTCATGGGCCAGTGAGAAGTTGATGGCTTCGATGCGGTCGTGGTATTCCTTGCTTTTGCTCACATCCGAAAAGCGCCCAACCCGGTGGTGGGACTTGATGCCCAGCTCGGCTTCCAGTGGGTTGACGAAGGTGCCGAACATGTCCAGCAGCATTCCTTTGCAGTGCTCTTGCAGCACCTTGAGCACGTCCATGTTCACCAAGGTGGTGAACACGATGGGCTTGTTGCCTTCGGTCTCGGCGCTGTGGTTGATCTGACGGACCGCTTGGTGGGCCTTGTCGATGGTGTCGGTGAAGGGCAAACGGACATGGCGCGATTTCATGTCGAACTGGGCCAGTATCGCGTTGCCAAAAGTCTCAGCCGTGATGCCCGTGCCATCCGATACAAAGAAAACGGTTCGTTTTGACATGCTTGTAATTTATTTCAAAGGCCGAGGTCAACAAGACCCCTAAAATCAGTCGATTATCCATCGCAGTCGGCTTGGGGTTCTATGCCAAGAACAAGAAAAACCCCCAGCTGTGCACTGGAGCCAGGTTTTAACTTTGGAGCTTTGCATGTCTGATCTTTTCAGTGAGACCGCTTTGGTCGTTCCCTTCGAGCTTTTGCGCATGACCGATGTCGAGTCGGTCGGCGGTAAAAACGCCAGCCTAGGGGAGATGATTTCCCAGCTGCCTTCGGGGGTTCGTGTGCCCACGGGTTTTGCCACCACGGCCCACGCGTTCCGTCAGTTTTTGGCGTTTGGCGGCTTGACTGAGCGCATCAACGCCCGATTGGATGCCTTGGACACCGAAGATGTGCGTGCCTTGGCGGCGGCGGGGGCAGAAATTCGGGCCATGGTTGAGGCCCAGCCATTCCCTGAGGATTTGGCCCAAGCCATTCGTGAGGCGTTTTTGCGCCTGCAGGGCGGCCATCCGGAGGCCTCTTTTGCGGTCCGCTCTTCGGCCACAGCCGAAGACCTGCCAGACGCTTCTTTTGCCGGTCAGCAGGAAACCTTTCTCAACGTGGTGGGCATCGAGGACGTGCTGCACAAGATGAAAGAGGTGTTTGCCTCCTTGTACAACGACCGCGCCATCAGCTACCGAGTGCACAAGGGTTTTGCCCATGCCGACGTGGCCTTGTCAGCGGGTGTGCAGCGCATGGTGCGCTCCGATCTGGGTGCGGCGGGCGTCATGTTCACCATCGACACCGAGTCGGGTTTTGAAGATGTGGTGTTCATCACCTCCAGTTATGGCTTGGGCGAGACGGTGGTTCAGGGGGCCGTGAACCCCGACGAGTTCTATGTCCACAAACCCATGTTGGCCGCTGGCCACCGCAGCGTGATACGCCGCAACCTGGGCTCCAAGCTGATCGAGATGGTGTTTGCCACCCCCGAAGAGAAAGCCTCTTCGGGCAAGCTGGTCAAAACCACCGATGTGCCCACCGAACTGCGCAACCGCTACAGCCTGACCGATGACGAGGTCGAGCAATTGGCCCGCTACGCGGTGGTGATCGAGCAGCACTATGGCCGCCCGATGGACATCGAGTGGGGCAAAGACGGCTCCGATGGTTTGCTGTACATCTTGCAGGCTCGCCCCGAGACCGTGAAAAGCCAGGCCAAAGGCACGCCCGAGCTGCGTTACAAGCTCAAAGGAAAAAGCACCATCCTGGCCGAAGGCCGCGCCATTGGGCAAAAGATTGGCACGGGTCCGGTGCGCTTGGTGCACAACATCAGCGAGATGGACAAGGTCCAGCCCGGTGATGTGCTGGTGACCGACATGACCGACCCGAACTGGGAGCCGGTGATGAAGCGTGCCAGCGCCATCGTCACCAACCGAGGCGGTCGCACCTGCCATGCGGCCATCATCGCCCGTGAATTGGGCATTCCAGCGGTGGTGGGTTGCGGCAACGCCACCGAGCAACTGAGCGAAGGCACGTTGGTCACCGTCAGCTGCGCCGAGGGCGATACCGGCCACATTTACGATGGTTTGCTGGAGACGGAGGTCAGTGAGATCCAACGCGGCGTGCTGCCTGAGATCAAAACCAAAATCATGATGAACGTGGGCAACCCTCAGCTGGCTTTTGACTTCGCCCAGTTGCCCAACGCCGGTGTCGGCTTGGCGCGTTTGGAGTTCATCATCAACAACAACATCGGCGTGCACCCCAAGGCCATACTCGATTACCCCGCCATCGACGCTGACTTGAAGAAAGCCGTGGAATCTGTGGCCCGGGGCCACGCCTCCCCCCGCGCTTTTTATGTCGACAAGGTCGCCGAGGGCGTGGCCAGCATCGCCGCCGCTTTCTGGCCCAAGCCGGTCATCGTGCGTTTGTCCGATTTCAAGAGCAACGAATACCGCAAACTGATCGGTGGCAGCCGTTATGAACCCGAAGAAGAAAACCCCATGCTGGGTTTTCGGGGCGCTGCGCGTTACCTCAGTGAAGACTTTGGCGAAGCCTTCGCCATGGAGTGTGAAGCCCTCAAACGGGTGCGCGGTGAGATGGGCCTGACCAATGTGCAGATCATGGTGCCTTTTGTGCGCACCTTGGGGCAAGCCGAGAAGGTCACCCAACTGCTGGCGAGCCAAGGCTTGCGCCGTGGTGAAAACGACCTCAAGGTCATCATGATGTGTGAGGTTCCCAGCAATGCCATTTTGGCTGAGCAGTTCCTTGAGTTCTTTGACGGTTTTTCGATCGGCTCCAACGATTTGACCCAACTCACCTTGGGTTTGGACCGTGACTCGGGCATGACCTTGTTGGCGGCTGATTTTGACGAGCGTGACCCGGCCGTCACGGCCTTGATCTCGCAAGCCATTCGGGCTTGTTTGGCCCAGGGCAAGTACATTGGCATTTGCGGACAAGGCCCTTCTGATCACCCTGACTTCGCCCATTGGTTGATGGCGCAGGGCATCAGTTCGATCTCCCTGAACCCGGACACCGTCATCGAAACCTGGACCAATCTGGGCAGCTGATGCTGGCGTTGAAGGCCTTGCGATGAAACCGGCAGCAACCACCTCTTCGTCCTACCACTGGCGGATTCATCGCAATGTGCTGATTTACATGGCCATCCTCGTCTGTTTGATGGGGGCCATGGCCTCGGCTGAGCGATGGGGTTTGTCGCGCAACCTCATCGGTCCGATCTTCTTGTTCAGCACGGTGATGATTTATGCCTTGATCGGCATTTCCAGTCGCACCACCGATGAAGACGAGTATTACGTGGCCGGACGGCGCATCCCGGCCATGTACAACGGGATGGCCACGGCCGCCGATTGGATGAGTGCGGCCTCCTTCATCAGTTTGGCGGGGGCCCTGTACTTGCAAGGCTTTTCTGGCAGCGGGCAGCAGCCCGGTGGATTGGCCTACGTGATGGGCTGGACGGGCGGTTTTTGCTTGGTGGCTTTGCTGATTGCGCCCCAGTTGCGGGCCATGAAGCTCTACACCTTGCCAGACTATTTTGACCAGCGTTACGGGGGCCGCTGGCCGCGCATCATTGCCGCTTTGGCATCGGTGTTGTGCTCGTTCACCTATGTGGTGGCGCAGATTTATGGCATTGGCTTGATTGCCTCGCGTCTGACCGGCGTGCAGTTTGAAATTGGCATTTTGCTGGGCTTGGGCGGTGTCTTGCTGTGTTCTTTTTTGGGCGGCATGCGGGCCATCACCTGGACCCAAGTGGCGCAATACATCATGTTGTTGATGGCCTTCATGATTCCTGTGTCATGGCTGGCCTACAAACAACTGGGAACGCCCCTGGCGCCTTTGGCCTATGGGCAGCAATTGTCCCAAATTGAGGCGATTGAAAAGAGGTTGATGAACGACCCCGCTGAAATTGAAGTTCGGCAAGCTTTTGCTCGGCGGGCCCAGGTCTATGAAGAACGTCTTCAAAATGTGGATGGCGCCATGGTGGCCTTGCGCCAAGAGTTGGAAGAGAAAATCCGCCTGCTCAAATCACAATCGGCCGATTTCGCCGCCATTGCGCAAGTCCGGCGCGAACTTTTGGCCGTGCCGCGTGATGCCACCGAGGCACGCGAGCAGTGGACGCGGGCCATGCTCGACAACCGAGAACGCGCCAAGCCCTTGGGCGGTATGCCCCCGCACGCCCAGGCTTTTGCGGGCAAGCCCGATGGCACCCCGGAAGAGGCGAAATTGTTTGGCGAGTCGCGTTTGAATTTCTTGGCCTTGGTTTTTTGCCTCATGGTCGGGACCGCGGGTTTGCCGCATTTGTTGACCCGCTTTTACACGGTGCCCTCGGTGGCCGAGGCCCGCACTTCGGTCGCTTGGTCCCTGTTTTTCATCGGCTTGATTTATGTGAGCGTTCCTGCGCTGGCCGTGATGGTCAAGTTCGAAGTGCTCAACAATTTGGTGGGGAGCAGTTTTGAGGACTTGCCCAGTTGGATGGCCCAGTGGGCCCGATTGGATTCGGGGCTTTTGGCCTTCTCAGACGTCAATGGCGACCGAATTTTGCAGTTGGGGGAATTGAAGTTGGGGGCCGACATGGTCATGTTGGCCACGCCCGAGATGGGTGGCATGCCTTTCGTGGTGTCAGGTTTGGTGGCGGCAGGGGGCTTGGCGGCGGCCTTGTCAACAGCCGATGGTTTGTTGTTGACCATCAGCAACGCGCTGGTGCACGACATTGGCCCCGGTCGCGATCGAAAACCCAAGTCAGCCGAAGGCCGTGTCATTTTGTCCAAGTTTGCGCTGTTGGCGGTGGCCATGTTGGCCGCCGTTGTCGCCGCTTTCAAACCGGCCGAAATTTTGGCTTTGGTGTCCACGTCATTTTCCTTGGCCGCGGCGGCATTTTTCCCCGGCATGGTCTTGGGCATGGTCTGGCCCAAAGTCCATCGCCCGGCGGTCGTGGCGGGCATGCTGGCGGGTTTGGGTGTCACGCTGTACTACATGGTGGTCAACGCCCCTGGTTTCCGTCACCTCTTGGGGCTGACCCCCGGTGAGGGCTTGTGGTACGGCATCCAGCCTCTGTCGGCAGGCGTTTTTGGTGTTCCAGTTGGTTTTTTGGTGATGGTGGTCTTGACCTGGGTCTTGCCCAACTCTTGGGTGGTGCGCCGTGTGCCTCCCGCAATCCCGGTTGCCAGGGTTCAAAGCGAGTATCCAGGGCTCTGAAATCGAGCTATAATCTGAGGCTTCGCCTTGCCGCACCCCGACAGACGCTGGGGGCGGCTTTTCCAACCTTTTGGGTTAACCGCAAGGAGTCTCAATGCGTCATTACGAAATCATTTTGCTGATCCATCCCGATCAGTCCGAACAAGTTCCAGCCATGCTGGAGCGTTACAAAGGCATGATCGTTGCCGGCGGTGGTGCTATCCACCGTGTTGAAGACTGGGGCCGCCGCCAGCTGGCATACCAGATCAACAAGTTGGGCAAAGCCCACTACCTGTGCGTGAACATCGAAGCCGATCAGGCTGTGATGGCCGAACTCGAGCACGCGTTCAAGTTCAACGACGCTGTTCTGCGTCACCTGACGGTGCTGAAGAAAAAAGCCGACACCGGTCCTTCGTCCATGATGAAGACGGTCGAGCGCGAAGAAGCCCGCAAGTCACAACAAGCCGAATTCGCCGCTTGACACGTGTCTGTTGAGGAGTGAACCGTACCGAACTGAGTGCCTGTATTGCCGAGCAAGCCGCTTTGCGATATACCCCCGCTGGTTTGCCAGCTCTGGATTTGATTCTGGAGCACGCCTCTGAAATGGAAGAGGCAGGGCAAATTCGCAAAGTCCAGTTGAAGCTTCGTGCCTTGGCCTTCGGGTCGCTGGCCGAAAGACTGGTCAAGCAAGCGGTTGGCAGTGTTTGGACGTTCAAAGGCTTTTTGGCCACCCCTCGACAAGGCAAAAGTGTCGTGTTGCACATTCAAGAGTTTCAGCAAGATTAATTTCAGGAGGCCCCATGGCCACGTTCAAAAAATTCAACAAAGACAAGCGCCCAAAGCGCAACACCCAGTCACTGCTGTTCAAGCGCAAGCGTTTCTGCCGCTTCACAGTCACTGGCGTCGAAGAAATCGACTACAAAGATGTGGACACCTTGCGTGACTTCATCGCCGAAAACGGCAAGATCATCCCTGCACGCTTGACTGGCACCCGTGCCATTTTCCAGCGTCAGCTCAACACCGCCATCAAGCGCGCCCGCTTCTTGGCCATGTTGCCCTACACCGACCAGCACAAAGTCTAAGGAGTCCAACCATGCAAATCATTCTGCTCGAAAAGGTTGTGAACCTGGGTAATCTGGGCGATATCGTCAAAGTCAAAGACGGTTATGCCCGTAACTTCCTGATCCCTCAAGGCCGCGCACGCCGCGCCACAGAAACCAACAAGGCCGAGTTCGAAGCTCGCCGCGTTGAACTGGAAAAAGCCGCAGCTGCCAAATTGGCCGAAGCCCAAGCCCAAGGCGAAAAGCTGTCCGGCACGGTGGTCAAGTTGTCGCAAAAAGCCGGTGTGGATGGCCGCTTGTTTGGTTCCGTGACCAACAACGACATTGCCGAAGCGCTGAACAAGCAAGGCTACAAACTGCTCAAGTCCCAGATCCGCATGCCTTTGGGCCCGATCAAGACGGTCAGCGAGTCCACCGTGGCTGTGGCATTGCACACCGACGTGGTGGTTGATGTGACCGTGACCGTGCTGGGCGAAACAGCCTGATACGGCCTGACCTCGTCAGACACTTCGAAAAACCGCAGGGCCAACACCCTGCGGTTTTTTTTCGTCTGCCATCAGCGACGGCGGCTCGAACCCAGCAGGCCACCCAGCACGCCGCGCACGATTTCACGGCCAATGGCCGAACCCACGGTGCGTACGGCGCTTTTGACCACCATCTGGGCCACACCATCGCGTTGACCACCTCGAGGCCCGGAACTGCCAAATAACAGGTCTGACAGACCACCCATCAAGCCGCTGCTCGCGGTCTCTGTTGGGGCAGTCGCTTGGCCCGGCAAACCGGCACCACTTGCAGCGGTGGCTGTGTTGCCTGCGTTTGAAGCTCGGATTTTTTCAAACGCTGACTCGCGGTCTTGGCTTTGTTCGTACACCCCGGCCACCAAAGAGCCTTGAAGCAGTGTTTGGCGTTGCGCTGGGGTGATCGGACCCAGTTGGCTGCCGGGTGGCAGCACAAACACCCGCTCGGTTTCACAGGGTCGGCCTTTGGCATCTAAAAAGCTGACCAAGGCCTCGCCCACGGCCAACTCGGTGATGGCCGCCTCGATGTTCAGCCCCGCCTTGGGGCGCATGGTTTGTGCCGTTGACGCCACCGCTTTTTGGTCGCGCGGTGTGAAGGCCCTCAAGGCATGCTGCACCCGGTGACCCAACTGGCCCAGCACACTGTCGGGAATGTCCAGCGGGTTTTGGGTCACGAAATAAACGCCCACCCCTTTGGAGCGCACCAATCGGACCACCAACTCGATGCGCTCGACCAACACAGTGGGCGCGTCTTTGAAGAGCAAGTGGGCTTCATCAAAGAAAAACACCAGCTTGGGTTGTTCAGGGTCGCCGATTTCGGGCAGCACCTCGAACAACTCGGACAGCATCCACAGCAAAAAGGTGGCGTACAGGCGCGGCGAGTTCATGAGTTTGTCGGCGGCCAGGATGTTCACCACCCCCTGGCCCTGCGCATCGGTTTGCATGAAATCTTCGATGTTGAGCATCGGCTCGCCAAAGAATTGGTCACCCCCTTGGCTGTCGATCTGCAGCAAACCACGCTGGATGGCGCCAATGCTGGCAGCGCTGATGTTGCCGTACTCGGTGGTGAACTGTTTGGCATGGTCCCCCACGAACTGCAGCATGGCCCGCAGGTCTTTCATGTCCAGCAGCAGCAAACCGTTGTCGTCGGCGATCTTGAACACCAGGTTCAACACCCCCGCCTGTGTCTCGTTCAGGCCCAGCATGCGTGTCAGCAGCAAAGGCCCCATGTCGGAGATGGTGGCCCGCACCGGGTGGCCTTGCTCGCCAAAGACGTCCCACAAGGTCGTGGGGCAGGCCCGTGGTTCGGGCATGTCCATGCCGCGTTCTTTCAGCACCGCCGCGAGTTTTTCGCCGATTTTCCCGCGCTGGCTGATGCCGGTGAGGTCACCTTTCACGTCGGCCATGAAAACCGGGACACCCAGCCGGGAAAAGTTTTCAGCCAAGGTTTGCAAGGTCACCGTTTTGCCGGTCCCGGTCGCGCCCGTGATCAAGCCGTGTCGGTTGGCCAAGTTCGGCAGCAGGTGACATTGCGCCTGTGAGTTGCGTGCAATCAGCATCGGATCGGCCATGTTGCTTTTTCTCCTGTCGGTGAAAAGTAAAATCCAGGCTCTAGGTTAAATCAACATTCAAGGAATTCCCGATGGCTGGCCACAGTAAATGGGCAAATATTCAGCACCGCAAGGGGCGGCAGGACGAAAAACGCCAGCGCATCTGGACCCGGGTGGTGCGTGAAATCATGGTCGCGGCCCGCACAGGGGGGGGTGATGTCAGCGCCAACCCGCGCTTGCGCCTGGCCATCGAAAAAGCCAAAGCGGCGAACATGCCGGCCGACACCATCAAGCGCAACGTTGACAAGGCCACTGGCAACCTGGAGGGGGTGAGCTACGAAGAAATCCGATACGAAGGCTATGGCATCGGTGGCGCGGCCATCATCTTGGACACCATGACCGACAACCGGGTGCGCACGGTGGCCGAAGTGCGGCATGCTTTGAGCAAGCATGGGGGCAATTTGGGCACTGAGGGATCGGTCGCGTTCCAGTTCAAGCACTGCGGACAATTGGTCTTCGCGCCAGGCACCGATGAAGACCAGCTCATGACCGTGGCGCTCGAAGCGGGCGCGGAGGATGTGATCACGGACGCTGACGGCGCCATCGAGGTGCTCACCGCGTACACGGATTTTGAGGCGGTCAAAAATGCCTTGGAAGCGGCCGGCTTGGTGGCCGAGGTGGCCGAAGTGACCATGCGCCCAGAGAACAGTGTGACTTTGTCCGGTGATGATGCTGCCAAAATGCAAAAATTGCTGGATGTGTTGGAAGATCTGGATGACGTTCAAAACGTGTTCCACAACGCCGAATTTGAAGATTAAGGAAGTTGGATGAAAGTATTGGTCGTCGGCAGTGGGGGGCGTGAACATGCCATGGCGTGGAAACTGGCGCAGTCGCTCAAAGTGCAGCAGGTGTATGTGGCACCCGGCAACGGTGGCACGGCCCAAGACAAAAACCTGGTCAATGTACCGATCACCGATGGGGCCGCTTTGCGCCAGTGGGCAATGGACAATGGCATTGGCCTGACCCTGGTCGGCCCAGAAGCCCCATTGGCTGCGGGCATCGTCGACGATTTTCGGGCGCATGGCCTGCGCATCTTCGGCCCTACGCAAGCGGCTGCGCAGTTGGAGAGCTCCAAGGCTTTTTCCAAGGCTTTCATGCAACGCCATGGCATTCCGACGGCCGAGTTTGAGACCTTCACCGACGCAGCGCTTGCCCACGCTTACGTGGACCGCAAGGGTGCGCCCATCGTGGTCAAGGCCGACGGCTTGGCTGCGGGTAAAGGCGTGGTGGTGGCCATGACGCTGGTGGAGGCCCACGCGGCGATCGACTTCATGCTGCTGGACAACACCCTGGGTGTGTCGCATAACGCGGGTGGCGCGCGGGTGGTGATTGAAGAATTTTTGCAAGGCGAAGAAGCCAGCTTCATGGTGCTGTGCGATGGCAAGCATGTGGCCGCCTTGGCCACCAGCCAAGATCACAAACGGCTGTTGGACGGCGATGAAGGCCCCAATACCGGCGGCATGGGGGCGTATTCGCCCGCACCCGTGGTCTCGGCCGAGGTGCATGCCCGCGCGATGCGCGAGGTCATCTTGCCCACCATCCGCGGCATGGACAAAGACGGCATCAACTACACCGGGTTTTTGTACGCGGGTTTGATGATCGATCCACAAGGCCGCATCAAGACCCTGGAATTCAACTGCCGCATGGGCGATCCTGAAACCCAGCCCATCCTGATGCGGCTCAAGTCAGACCTGTTGGATGTGTTGTTGGCCGCGACCTCAGAGGGTTTGGACACCTTCGAGATGGAATGGGACCGCCGCGTGGCCTTGGGTGTGGTCATGGCTGCGGCCGGTTACCCGATGAACCCCCGCAAAGGCGATGCCATCACCCACTTGCCCAAGGACCAGGACGATGCCATGGTGTTCCATGCAGGCACCTGTGAAAAAGACGGTCAAATTTTGACTTCGGGCGGGCGCGTGCTGTGCGTCACGGCGCTGGCCGACTCGGTCAAGCAGGCCCAACAAAAGGCCTACCAAACTGCAGGCCCGATTGCCTTTGACGGCATGCAAATGCGCACGGACATTGGTTACCGCGCCATCAAAAATTGAAGTGCCGCCAGCCCTCATGCGCACCCCAATCTCCCATCCCGTGACCTTCAAGGGCTCCCGTTTGGCCCGTTGGATTTTGAAAATGCTGGGATGGCGCTTGGACTTCGACGGTTTTCCAAGCCGGCAGGGGGTGGCCATTGTGTACCCCCACACCAGCAATTGGGATTTCCCCATCGGCATGCTGGCCAAATGGGCGCTGGGGATTCCGGCCCACTTTTGGGGCAAGGATGCCTTGTTCAAGTTTCCTTTGGTCGGTGCCTGGATGCGCTGGGTCGGTGGCATCCCGATTGACCGCAGTTCCTCGCGCGGTGTGGTCGGGCAGATGGTCCATGTGTTCGAGCAGCACAAGCAAAACGACCAGTTGCTCTGGTTGGGCTTGGCGCCAGAGGGCACCCGAAGTCTCACACCCGGATGGCGCAGCGGTTTTTACCAGTTGGCCTTGGGGGCGAAAGTGCCCTTGGCGCTCGTCAAGCTCGACTGGGGGCAACGCCGCTTCAGCGTGGTTGATTTTTACGATCTCTCAGGTCAAATCGAGCAGGATTACGCCCACATGGCCCACGTTTTTGAAGGCGTGCAGGGTTTTCATGCACACCAGATGGGCCCGATTCTTCCGTGGAGTCCGGGCCAGCCAAGGCCATCGACCGCTTCAGAAACCAAGACCCCTTCCTGAAACCTTTCAACGTCCCTACCCACCATGAGCAACAGCTTCGAACTCGGCACGGTCAAACAATATCTGGTGGGCCTGCAGTCCCGCATCACGGGGGCCTTGACCGACCTCGATGGCACACCTTTCCTGACCGATGTCTGGCAGAAAGACCCGGGGGACAAACTCCAGGGCAATGGCATCACCCAGATTCTGGAAGGGGGGCCGATTTTTGAACGTGCTGGTTGCGGGTTTTCTCACGTGAGCGGGCCGCAATTGCCTCCCTCGGCCACCCAACACCGCCCCGAACTGGCGGGGTCGGCCTTTGAGGCCATGGGCGTGTCGCTGGTGTTTCACCCGCGCAATCCTTATGTGCCGACGGTGCACATGAACGTGCGCATGATCGCCGCCAAGCCCGAGGGCAGGGCGCCAGTGGCCTGGTTTGGCGGCGGCATGGACCTGACGCCCTATTACGGTTTTGACGAAGACGCGGTGCATTTTCACCAGACCTGCAAAGATGCGCTGACCCCCTTTGGTGAGGGCTTGCACCCGCGCTTTAAAGCCTGGTGTGACGATTATTTCTGCAACAAACACCGCCACGAACAACGCGGTGTGGGTGGCATTTTCTTTGACGATTTTTCCGAATTGGGCATGGACCAGAGCTTTGCCATGATGCAAAGCGTGGGCAATGCCTTGTTGGCCGCCTACATGCCCATTGTGCTGCGCCGCAAGGACACACCGTATGGCGAGCGCGAGCGCGACTTCCAACTCTACCGCCGTGGTCGCTATGTGGAATTCAACCTGGTTTGGGACCGGGGAACGCATTTCGGCTTGCAGTCTGGGGGCCGCACCGAATCGATCTTGCTGTCCATGCCGCCCGAGGTTCGTTGGTCCTACCAGCGCCAGGACGAGGCGGGCTCACCCGAGGCGCGTTTGCTCAGTCACTTTTTGGTGCCCAAGGCCTGGGTTTGAATCTGCCTCTGAACGCCACTTCCAGCCCAGAGGCCGTCCAACGTCTGGGTGTTTTCGGAGGGTCTTTTGACCCCCCACACCCGGCCCATGTGGCCTTGGTCGAGTCGGCTTTGGACCAACTGTGCCTGGACCGTGTGCACGTGGTGCCGACCGGGCAGGCCTGGCATAAAACAAGGGCATTGACCGATGCCCGGCATCGGGTGGCCATGGCCCGTTTGGCTTTTGCGCATTGCCCGCAGGTGGTGGTGGACGAGCGTGAAGTGCGCCGCGCAGGCCCCAGCTACACCGTGGACACTTTGAAAGCGCTGCAATCCGAATACCCGCAGGCCCAAATCTATTTGTTGCTGGGTGATGACCAACGCCGGTCTTTGCCAGCGTGGCACCAAATCGATGAAATTGGTCGCATCGCTATAATCTGCGCCGCAGGCCGTGATGTGGCCGTGCGGGCCTGGAATGAAAATTTGGACTTGCCCGCCTCACCAGCAAAGCTTACCGACACGCTGCAAGCGCGCATCCTGACGCTGAACATGCCGCTGATGCCCCACAGTGCCACGGACATCCGTGTGCAGGCGGCCCAGGAGCAGACCTTGACCGGTCTGGTCACCCCCGCCATTGAGCGCTATATTCACGACCACCACCTCTACAGGCCCCTTTGATGACCGAAAACGCAGCCAAAAAAGACATCCAGAAACTCCAGAGGGCCATCGTCGATGCCTTGGAGGACGTCAAGGCCCAAGAAATCCAGGTGTTTGACACCGAGCATCTCTCTTCCTTGTTTGAGCGGGTCATCATCGCGTCGGGCACATCGAACCGTCAGACCAAGGCGCTGGCCGCCAGCGTGCGCGACAAAGTGCGCAACGCCGGTTTTGGCAAGCCCCGCATCGAAGGCGAAGACAACGGCGAATGGATCATTGTGGACTGCGGCCCTGCCGTGGTGCACATCATGCAGCCGACCATCCGCACCTATTACAACCTGGAAGAAATTTGGGGCGGTACACCTGTTCGGTTGAAATTCGGTGCCCCCAAACCCGTCTCGACAGGCGAGGTCAAAGGCCACATCAAGAACGCTGTGGCCAAAAAAGCCAGCGTCAAAACCCCTGCAGCCAAAACCACCGCCGCCAAGTCGGCTTCGGTCAAACCCGCAGCGAAGGCCAAGCCTGCCTTGAAAGCCCCGGTGAAGTCGAGCCGGCCGGCCACCAAGACGGCGGCCAAAACAGCGACCAAGACGCCAGCCAAGACAACAGGCGCATTGGCCGCCAAGAAGTCGACCCCGTCTGCTGCCAAAACGCCCGTGAAAACCGTGGGCAAACCTGCCGCCAAGGCTGCGGCTAAACCGGCGGCCAAAAAGGCCCCGGCCCGCAAGGCCGTTCAAGCCGCCACCCGCCGCAAAGCCGATTGATCCTGCATGAAGCTGCTGATCGTTGCGGTCGGCCTGCGTGTGCCCGACTGGGCCCAGACGGCCTGGGACGACTACGCCAAACGTTTTCCGCCTGAGCTCAAAGTCGAGCTCAAGGCGGTGAAAACCGAGCCCCGCGGCTCCAAAACCCTCACCACGCTGTATGCCGCGGAGCGCCAACGCATCGAGGCGGCTGTTCCTCGCGGCACCCGCATGGTGGTGCTCGACGAACGCGGCACCCCTCTGACCACCCAGGCTTTGGCCACACGTCTGACCAGCTGGCAGCTGGGTGGCGGCGATGTGGCCTTGGTCATTGGCGGCCCCGACGGGCTCGAGCCCGAGTTCCGCCAAGCCGCGCGTGAACGCATCCGCTTGTCTGACATGACTTTGCCCCACGCCATGGCCAGGGTGCTTTTGATCGAGCAGCTCTACCGCGCCTGGTCCATCAACGCCAACCACCCCTACCACCGCGAATGAGTGATTTCATTTACCTGGCCTCCCAAAGTCCCCGGCGCAGTCAGCTGCTGGACCAAATTGGCGTGGCCCACCAGCTGCTCTTGGCCGGACCTGACGAAGATGCCGAATCTTTGGAGGACATCCATGGCGCGGAAGCGCCGTCGCGCTATGTGGCCAGGGTCACGGGCCTCAAACTCGATGCGGCTGTGCAGCGGCTGCAACGTCAGGGCCTGCCTGCAGCGCCTGTGCTGTGTGCCGACACCACCGTGTGCATGGGGCGTGACATTTTGGGCAAACCGGCCGACGAAGCCGATGCCGTGCGCATTTTGCAGCGGCTGGCGGGCCACTCGCATCGGGTCTTGACGGCCGTGGCCGTTCAAAAGGGCCGCCAACGTGTTTCAGCGGTTTCAGAGTCCTGGGTGCGTTTTGCGCCCATGACCGCCGCACACATTCGTGCCTATGTGGCCACGGGTGAGCCCATGGGCAAAGCCGGGGCTTATGGGGTGCAGGGCAGAGCGGCTGCTCATATTGAACAGATCCGGGGCAGTTATTCAGGCATCATGGGTTTGCCGCTGTTCGAGACCGCCACTTTGCTGCGTGCGATCGGCGTGCGCTGTTGAGGCCTGGCGCCAAGTGCTGTGCTGAAGGTGCTGTGCCTTTGTCTGTTTTGTTTTCACCTCTCCCCACCTGATGCTCTCCATGCAACAAGATATTTTGGTCAATTGGTCACCCCAGGAAACCCGTGTCGCCGTGGTGGAGTTTGCCGCAGTCCAAGAATTGCACGTGGAGCGAACGCTCGAGCGGGGCTTGGTTGGCAATGTCTATTTGGGCAAAGTGGCCCGCGTCCTGCCCGGCATGCAATCGGCCTTCATTGACATTGGCCTGGACAAAGCGGCTTTTTTGCACGTGGCCGATGTCTGGCAAAAGCATGCGGAAGGGGAGGCGGCGGCTGCACGCACAGGGCAGCCGCTGGTGCCGATCGAGAAGCAGGTGTTCGAAGGCCGGGCCATCATGGTGCAGGTCATCAAGGACCCCATGGGCACCAAGGGGGCCCGGTTGTCCACGCAAATCAGCATCGCGGGCCGGCATTTGGTGTTCTTGCCGCAAGACGACCACATTGGGGTGTCCCAAAAAATACCGGCCGTCCAGCGTGATGCGCTGCGCCTGAGGCTGCAGGCCTTGGTGGGACCGGCTGGGGGCGGCTTCATTTTGCGCACCAACGCCGAAGATTCCAGCGATGAAGAGTTGAGCGACGACATCGCCTACTTGCGCAAGACCTGGGCCCGCATCAAAGAAGCCTCCATGCGCTTGCCACCCGCGTCCTTGCTGCACCAGGACCTGACGCTCTTGCAGCGGGTTCTGCGCGATTTGGTGGGCGAAGCGACGCAAAGCATCCGCATCGATTCGCAAGAGCAGTTTGCCCAGTTGCAGGCATTTGGCCAGGAATTCATGCCCAAAGCGGCCGAGCGCCTGCAGCTGTACAAAGGCGAACGGCCGATTTTTGACTTGTATGCCATTGACGAGGAAATCGCCAAGGCGCTGGGCCGCCGGGTGGAGCTCAAATCGGGCGGCTATCTGATCATTGACCAGACCGAGGCACTCACCACGGTGGATGTGAACACGGGGGGTTACGTCGGGGCCCGTAATTTTGAGGACACGATTTTCAAGACCAACTTGGAGGCGGCCCAAGCCATTGCCCGTCAATTGCGCTTGCGCAACTTGGGCGGTATCGTGATTGCCGATTTCATCGACATGTCCCGCACCGAACACCAGGAGGCCGTGCTGGCCGAATTCCGCAAACAACTGGCCCGTGACCGTGTCAAAACCATGGCCGGCGGATTTTCATCGCTGGGTTTGTTGGAGATGACACGCAAACGCACACGCGAGTCCTTGGCGCACATGCTGTGCGAACCTTGCCCCAGTTGCCAAGGCAAGGGCATTGTCAAGACGCCGCGCTCGGTGGTTTACGACATCTTGCGCGAAATTTTGCGCGAAGCGCGTCAGTTCAACCCGCGCGAGTTCCGCATCGTGGCGGCTTCGGCGGTCATCGATTTGCTGTTGGACGAAGAAAGCCAGCACCTGGCGGGTTTGTCGGACTTCATCGCCAAGCCCATTTCCTTGCAAGTCGAGTCCGCCATGGGGCCCGAGCAGTACGACATCGTGCTGCTATGACCCTTTTCAGGCCAGTGGCGGGGTCTGATCGGCGTCTTCGCTGGCCCACTCGCCCCGGTGGTGCAGCCGTGCATAAGCGCCGCCTTGGGCCAGCAATTGGGCGGGCACCCCTTGTTCGACAATTTGCCCCTTTTCCATCACCACGACCCGATCGGCGTGCTCAATGGTGGAGAGTCGGTGCGCCACGATCAATGTGGTGCGTCCTTGCATGAGTTTTTGCAGGGCGTCTTGAACCAAGCGCTCGGACTCGTTGTCCAGTGCCGAGGTGGCCTCGTCCAGAATCAAAATGGGCGCATCTTTGTAAAGGGCGCGGGCAATGGCCAAACGCTGGCGCTGTCCGCCAGAGAGCTGGCTGGCGTTGTGACCCAAAAGCGTGTCCATGCCTTGTGGCATGAGCGAGACGTGGGCCCACAGATTGGCAGCTTCCAGGCAGGCCTGAATGCGCTGCGGGTCGGCACCGTGTCCCAGACTCACATTGGCCGCCACGCTGTCGTTGAGCATGACCACATCTTGGCTGACCATGGCGATCTGGCGTCGCAAACTGTCCAGACGCCAATGCTGGACGGGCACGCCATCGATCAGGACTTCGCCAGAGGTGGCCTGGACAAAGCGCGGGAGCAATTGGATCAAGGTGGTTTTGCCGGCGCCCGATGTGCCAACCAAAGCCACCGTTTCGCCTGGTTTGACTTGGAGGCAAACGCCCGACAAGGCCGCTTGGCCATCGGGGCTGAACTGCAAATGCACATCGCGCCATTCAACAGCGCCTTCGGCGCGGGGGCGGGTGTGGGTGCCTTGCGCTTCCTCTTGTGCCTCGTGCATGAGGGTCAGGCCTCTTTCGAGCGCAGCCAGGCCACGCGTGATGGGGCTGGAGATTTCAGCCAAGCGCTTGATGGGGGCGATCAACATCAGCATGGCGGTGATGAAGGCCACAAACCCGCCCACCGTGGCCCCTGAAGCCCCATTTTGGCTTTGGTAGAGGGCGATCACCAGCACCATGGACAAGGACAAAGCGGCCATGACTTGTGTCAGCGGCGACATGGCGGCCGAGGCCACGGTGGTTTTCAAGGCCAAACGGCGCAACACCTTGGCCAATTGGTCAAAACGATCCATTTGGTGCGCTTGGCCGCCTTGCAGACGCACCACGCGGTGGGCCAGCACGTTTTCCTCGACCACATAGGCCAAGTCGTCGGTTGCGCTTTGCGTTTCTTTGGTCAGTTTGTAGAGCCGACGAGAAAGCGCCTTCATGATCCAGCTCAAGCCTGGGGCCACGGTAAAGACCACCAAGGTGAGCTTCCAGTTGAGCCACATCAGGTAACTGAGCAGGGCGATCAGGGTGAAACCATCTCGCGCCAGGGCAATGACTGCAGAGACCAATTGGGAGGCGCCGTTTTGCACCTCGTACACGATGGTGTTGGACAAAGTGCTGGCCGATTGTTTGGAGAACAGCGACAAATCGGCTTTCATGAGCCGCTCAAACAACTCAGAGCGGAGTTTTTCCATGCCATCGTTGGTCAGCCTGGACAAGGCGTACTGAGAAATGAAGTTGGCCAGACCTCGCACCGAGAACAGGCCCACCACAGCCACGGGAATCGCCCAAAGTGGCAGTTTGTTTTCGGCAAAACCTTGGTCCAAAAGGGGTTGAAACAAGGCGGGGATCATCGGCTCGGTCAAGGCGCCCATCAAAGTGGCCAAAATGGCCACCACCCAAATGCCTTTTTGGTCGCCAAAATAGGGTGCCAATTTGCGCATTCTTTGGGGAATGCTCAAGGGCGAAGGGGTAGGGGGCTGTGGCTCACGCATCCGTCTGATTGTAAGGACTTGGGCTTTTGAGCCTCGTAAAAACGCGTTTCTACGGTGTACGATCACGGCTTTCCCATCACCAACGATCTTTTGCCCCTCATGAAGCCTGTTTTTTTGCGCATGGGCCTGCTGTCCAGCTGGATTCCATGGCTGTTTTTTAGCCTCGTGACCCTGCCTGCTTGGGCGCAGTTTCGCGTCGAAGTGACGGGCGTGGGCATGACCCAGTTGCCGGTGGTGATGGTTCCCTTCAAAGGCGAGGCGGCTGCACCGCAAAAGTTGGCCAGCATTGTCCAAGCCGACTTGGAGCGCAGTGGCCAGTTCAAGGGTTTGCCGGCTGGCGCGGCCGTGATGGACGAGTCGAGCCGACCCGATTGGTCCACTTGGCGGCAACTGTCCGCTGAAGCGCTGTTGGCCGGTTCGGTCACGCGTTTGGCCGACGGTCGTTATGACGTGCGAGCCCGCTTGTGGGACGCGGTCAAGGGCCAGGACAAAGGCGATTTCAAGGACACCGTCACGGCCGCCGATCTGCGTTTGTCAGCCCACCGGATTGCCGATTGGGTCTATCTGCAGTTGACAGGGACGCCGGGTGCCTTTGCCTCGCGCATCAGTTATGTGACCAAGTCGGGTGGGCGCTACGCTTTGTGGATTGCCGACTCCGATGGCGAGAACGCCCAATCGGCCCTGACGAGCCCTGAGCCCATCATTTCACCTTCTTGGTCCCCCAGCGGCAGCCAGTTGGCCTATGTGTCGTTTGAACAGCGCAAACCGGTGGTGTATGTGCACGAATTGGCCACTGGGCAACGCCGTGCTGTGGCCAATTTCAAGGGCTCCAACAGCGCTCCGGCTTGGAGTGCTGACGGCAAATCCTTGGTGGCCACACTCAGCCGTGATGGCGGCTCCCAGTTGTTTCGCATCGACTTGCAAGGTGGAGAGCCTCGCCGCTTGACCCAGTCGGGCAGCATCAACACCGAACCCGCTTTTTCGCCGGACGGCAGTGCGCTGTTTTTTGTCAGTGACCGGGGCGGTAGCCCTCAGATCTACCGCATGCCTGCCCAAGGCGGCCCAGCGGAGCGGGTCACCTTTTCCGGCACCTACAATATTTCCCCTGCGCTCAGCCCCGATGGCCGTTGGTTGGCCTATGTATCGCGCATGGGCGGTGGCTACCGTCTGCACCTGATGGACTTGTCCTCTGGACAAGTCACCGCCTTGACCGACACCAACGCCGATGAGCGCCCCAGTTTTGCCCCCAACAGCCGCCTGCTGGTCTACGCTTCCATTGTTCAGGGGCGTGAATCCTTGATGACCACCACGCTCGATGGCCGTGTCAAAGCCCGATTGGCGGGGCAGGGCGGCGACATTCGGGAACCCCATTGGGGCCCGGTGCGCAAATGATTTTGGAATTTTTTTTAGTAATGGGATGAGGTAAAACATGAAGACTCAATTTTTGGCCAGTGCTTTGATGGTGGCTCTTTTGGCAGGTTGCGCATCGGGCGTGAAGTTGGACGATGTGCCGGTGGAAGACAAGTCGGCCTCTTCCTCGGGTGTTTCGACGCAAGGCATTGGCAGCAACCAAAGTGGTGCACAAACAGGCGTGGCCAGCGTGGTGGTCGAGAAGTCGGGCACAGGCATCGGTCCTGCGGGTGTGGCCCATGTGGTCTTTTTTGACTACGACAGCTTTGTGGTGCGTGCTGAAGCCCGTCCTGTGATCGAGAGCCATGCCCGTTTCTTGCAGGCCAACAAGCAACGCAAAGCCAATTTGGAAGGCCATACCGATGAGCGCGGCGGCCGTGAATACAACCTGGCTTTGGGTCAAAAGCGCGCAGAAGCCGTCCGTCAAGCCTTGAGTTTGATGGGTGTGCCCGAGAGCCAGCTTGAAGCCGTGAGTTACGGCAAGGAAAAACCTGCAGCCCAAGGCTCCGCAGAAGCCGATTTGGCGAAAAACCGCCGTGTTGAAATCCGGTATTGAACCGCATGAGCTCGCGTACCATGTCCGCATTGACCTGTTCAAAATGGGTGTTCGTGTGGGGCCTGTTCGCTTGGATGGGCGCCGCCCAGGCCGGTCTTTTTGAAGACGATGAGGCCCGCAAAGCCATTTTGGATTTGCGTCAGCGGGTGGAGCAGTCGAACGCCGCCATCAAAGCTTTGGCGGACGAAAATGCCCAGTTGCGCCGAGGCTTGTTCGATTTTCAAGGCCAGATTGAAGGCCTGAAATCCGAGTTGTCGCAAAGCCGGGGTGCCCAAGAGCAATCGATGCGTGCCCAGGCGGAATTGGCCCGAGCCTTGTCTGAGTCGCAGATTCGCCAAAAAGACTTGGTCCAGGGCGTGGAAGACCGCTTGCGACGCTTCGATCCTGTGAAGGTGACTTTGGAAGGGGTCGAGTTCATGGCGGAGCCCGCTGAAAAGCGTGACTACGATGCCGCCATGGAGACCTTCCGCAAAGGGGATTTTGCGGCCGCTCAAGTGGCCTTGAGTGGCTTCATTCAGCGCTACACCACCAGTGGTTACAAGGACTCGGCTTTGTTTTGGCTGGGCAACGCCCAATACGCCAACAAGGACTACAAAGAGTCGATGGCGAACTTTCAGAAGCTGTTGAAATCGGCGCCGAACCACCCCAGAGCCTCCGAGGCGATGCTGGCTGTGGCCAACGTTCAAATCGAATTGAAGGACCTCAAAGCTGCCCGCAAAACGATGGAAGAGTTGGTCAAAACCTATCCTGCCTCCGAAACTGCGGCCACGGCACGCGACCGCTTGACGCGTTTGCGCTGAAGTGCGGGGCCCCCGGTGATCAGCCTCGAACAGTTGCAGTTACAAACTGACGGGGTGTTGGGGCTGACCTTTTTGTTGGCCACCTTGGCCGGGGCGCTGTTTCACCGCAGTCACTTTTGCACCATGGGCGCGATCAGTGACTGGTTTCTCATGGGGAACACCCACCGCGCCAAGCAATGGGCCGTGGCGGTTGCCGTGGCCGTTTTGGGCTTTGGCCTGCTGTCCTGGCATGGAGCGATCAGTCCCCTCAACACCATTTATGCCAATCCACAGCTGAGTTGGCTTTCTCTCCTGTTGGGTGGTTTTTTATTCGGTGTTGGCATGGTGATCGGCTCAGGTTGTGCCAGCAAGTCCTTGGTGCGATTGGGTGGGGGCAATCTGAAGTCCTTGGTGGTCTTGATGGCGATGGGCATCTCAGCCCTGGCCACACTGCGTGGCCTCACGGCTGTGTGGCGCGTGAATGTATTGGACCCCGTGAGCATCGGTACCGGCCCCGGCCCCTTTGTTGGGCAATGGTTGGCCAGTGTCACCGAATGGGGCACGCCGGTGTCTATTTTTGTGGCCGCTTGCGGGGTGTTCGCCGCGGTCATGTTCTGGGTTTTCAAAGACCGTGAATCGGTCCCATGGCCCGAAGTCATTTCGGGTGCAGCCATTGGCGTTTTGGTGGTGGGGCTGTGGTGGGTGAGTGGGGTCATGGGCTTTGTGTCAGAGCATCCGGAGACCTTGGAGTCCGTTTTCTTGGCCACCTCCAGTGGTCGCATGGAATCCATGAGCTTGACAGCACCCGTGGCGTATGGGTGGGATGCTTTGATGTATTTCAGTGATGGCAGCAAAAAACTGTCGCTGGGCATGGTCTCTGCCCTGGGCTTGTTCTTGGGCGCTTGGGCCCATGCTTTTTGGCAGGGTCAATTCCGCTGGGAAGGCTTCCAACAGACGGAAGATTTGGTGCTGCATTTGCTGGGCGGAGCCTTGATGGGTATGGGGGGCGTTTTGGCCATGGGTTGCACCATCGGCCAAGGCTTGTCGGGTCTGTCCACCCTGAGTTTGGGCAGTTTTCTCGCTGTCTTTGGGATCGTGGTGGGGGCTGTGGCTGCACTGAGCTGGCAGCTGCGCCGAGCGGAGGCCTCTTTATGACCACGGGGCAGGATGCGTGGGAAGCCGACGCACGCCGTTTTGGGGGACTGCAACGTTTGTATGGCATGCCAGGGGCGCAACGCATTCGCCAAGCCCATGTGGTGGTGGTGGGTATCGGCGGTGTGGGCTCTTGGGTGGCCGAGGCACTGGCCCGCAGTGGTGTGGCCCGTTTGAGCTTGATCGACATGGACCACATTGCCGAGTCCAACATCAACCGCCAAATCCATGCCTTGAGCACCACCACAGGTCAAGCCAAAGTGCAGGCCATGCGCGATCGCATTGCCCTGATCCATGCCGATTGCCAAGTCGATGCGATCGACGAATTTGTCACGCCCGACAACTGGCCTTCGCTCTTGCGGGGTCAACCCGATGCCCTCATCGATGCCTGTGACCAGGTCAGTGCCAAAGTGGCCATGGCGCATTGGGCCCTGCAAAACAAGGTGGGCTTCATCACCGTGGGTGCGGCGGGGGGCAAGCGTTTGGCGCACAAAGTCGATGTGGACGATTTGTCCAAAATCACCCACGACCCTTTGCTGGCGCAATTGCGCTACCGCTTGCGCAAGCACCATGGCGCAGCCCGAGGTGACAAACGCATGGGCATTCAGGGCGTGTTCAGCCGTGAAGCGGTGGCGCCGCCCGATGCCAGTTGTGCGGTCGAAGGCGATGGCTCACTCAATTGCCATGGCTATGGATCGGTGGTCAGCGTCACGGCCACTTTCGGCATGTGCGCCGCTTCAGAAATTTTGAACTTTTTGGCCGCCGCCGATCTGAAGCCCCAAAAATAAGGCTATAATTCAAGGCTTGCTGCAGTGCACTACACGGCAGCAAAGGGACCATAGCTCAGTTGGTAGAGCAGCGGACTTTTAATCCGTTTGTCGTGGGTTCGACCCCCGCTGGTCCCACCAAAAAACCAAAAAAGCACTTTGTACTTCGGTACAAAGTGCTTTTTTCATGGTCGCGTTCAAGGTGGCCCGAATCCTCCCCCGAAAGAGCCTTTGATGACCGATTCCCTAACCCCCCCTGACACCCCAACCTCGGCGCTGTGTGAGCCTTGTTCGGGGATTCAGCGCAACTGGCGGCGAGCGCCTGGCCATGCCGAACTCGTGCAAGGGGCTAACCGCAAAGAGCAGCGCGCGTCTGGTCCAGCGACCATCACCGCTTATCGGTGTGACCGTTGTGGCTCTGCGTGGGAATACGAAAACAACAAAGCCGACCAGCACGTTGGCTGGTCGGTGGTGCGCCAGAACCGGCCTTAAACGCTGGCTTCGAGCTGCTGGGTCAGTTCGAGCCAGCGCTCCTCAAGCCGGGCCACTTCGTCGGCCAAGGCTTTCAGGCGTCGACCTGCATCGGCCATGTCCGAAGGGGAGATGGCCGTCGTCAGCAACTGTTCCAACTGGCTCTTTTCGATTTCGATGCTGGCCATGCGCTGCTCGTTTTGCTCCAACTCCCGCTTCAAGGGACGGGTTTGGGCGGCCAGTTGTTGGCGTTTTTGGGCATCGACTTTGCGTTGCTCGGCGCTGCTCAGCGCCGGCGTTGGGGGCGCAAGGGTTGCGTGACGCACTTCGGCTACAGGCGCCAAAGGTTCTGCCGCCACGCTTGGAATGGGCGTGGCCGTGTCGCGGGATGCGTTTTTGGCCACCTCACGCAGGCGCTTGGATTCTTCCAGCAAATACTTCTGGTAATCGTCCAGGTCGCCATCAAAGGGCTCGACTTTGCCCCGTCCCACCATCCAGAACTCATCACACACCGCGCGCAGCAAAGCGCGGTCGTGGCTGACCAGCATGACGGTGCCTTCGAACTCGTTGAGCGCCATCGACAGCGCTTCGCGCGTGGCCAAATCCAAGTGGTTGGTGGGTTCGTCCAGCAGCAGCAAATTGGGGCGCTGCCACACGATCATGGCCAGCACCAGGCGTGCCTTTTCGCCGCCGCTCATGGTGCCCACGGCCTGCTTGACCATGTCACCCGTGAAGTTGAAGGTGCCCAGGTAGTTGCGCAGGTCTTGCTCGCGGCTGGGCTCGCCGCTGTTGGGGCCCAGCTCTTTGGCCAGGCGGATCATGTGCTCGAGCGGGTTGTCCTGAGGGTGCAGCACATCGAGCTCTTGCTGGGCAAAGTAACCGATGTTCAGACCCTTGCCTTCGGTCAGTGTGCCCGCCAACAGCGGCATGGTGCGGGCAATGGTTTTGACCAAGGTGGACTTGCCCTGGCCGTTGGCGCCCAAAATGCCGATGCGTTGCCCGGCCAACACCGATTTGCTCACACCTTGCAAAATGGATTTGGGCTGTTCATCGACCACGTAGCCAAAACTGGCTTCGCTGATGGCCAGCATCGGGTTGGGCAGGTTGTTGGGCTCCTTGAAACCAAAGGTGAACTCGGCGTCGGCCAGCAGCGGCGCCACTTTTTCCATGCGCTCGAGTGCCTTGACCCGGCTTTGGGCTTGCTTGGCCTTGCTGGCCTGCGCCTTGAAGCGGGTGATGAACTTTTGCAGGTGCGCGATTTTGTCTTGTTGCTTGGCAAATGAAGCCTGTTGCAGCTCCATTTGTTGGGCGCGCAGAATTTCAAATGCGCTGTAGTTGCCGCCATAGCGGGTCAGCTTGGCGTGGTCGATGTGCAAGGTGACGTTGGTGACCGCGTCCAAAAATTCGCGGTCATGGCTGATCACGATCATGGTGCCCGCATAGCGCTGCAGCCAAGCTTCCAGCCACACGAGCGCGTCCAAGTCCAGGTGGTTGGTGGGTTCGTCCAGAATCAGAATGTCCGATGGGCACATGAGGGCCCGGGCCAGTTGCAAACGCATGCGCCAGCCACCAGAAAAGCTGTTGACCGGGTGGTTCAATTCGTCCACCCGAAAGCCCAAACCCAGAATCAAGGCCTCGGCACGGGGCAGCGCGTCGTGGTCGCCTGCATCGGCGAGGTCGGTGTAAACGTGTGCCATCTCCATGCCGTCACCACTGGCTTCGGCGGCGACCAGGCGCTGACGCAGCTCGGCCAAGCGGGTGTCGCCTTCCAGCACGAAGTCAGAGGCGGGCTGGTCGGTTTCGGGCATGTTTTGAGCAACCTGGCCCATGCGCCACTGGCGAGGCATCTCAAAGTCACCGCCGTCTTCGGTCAAGCTGCCGTTGAACAGGGCAAACAGGGTGGATTTGCCCGCGCCGTTGCGTCCGACCAGACCGACTTTCTCTCCGGGATTGAGGGTGACCGAGGCTTGGTCCAGCAGCACCTTGGTGCCTCGGCGGAGGGTGACGTTTTTGAGGTTGATCATGAAAAAGCAGTGACCGGACAGGTTCCGGCAAGAGGGGGCTCAGTCAGCGTCTGGGCTGATGTCAAAGGGCGTAACCCGCCATTTTCGCCGAAGTGGGTGTCGGTGAGAGGGCGCGCACGAAGTTTTGCTGTTTCCCCCCAGGGACAGGGGAGGCCATTCAGCGCTTGAGAAGGGCTTCGCGGGTGATCACAAGCACCTGATCATCCCCGGCACTGGTGTCCAGCCATGCGGCTTCGAGCTCGGGAAAGGCCGCGGCGAAGTGGGCCACTTCGTTGCCAATTTCCAGCACCAAGACCGCGTGTTCCGTCATGCAAGATGGCGCATCCTTGAACAGCTGGCGCACAAAGTCCATGCCGTCGTCGCCGCCTGCCAGGGCCAGCGCCGGTTCTGCCCGGTACTCGGCGGGCAGGGCGTCCATGCTGGCTTGGCACACATAAGGCGGGTTGCACAGGATCAGATCGAAGGGGCCATGTGCAGGAGGGGGCAGGGCCTTCAGGCCATCGCTGTGCACCAGTGTCACGCGCTCTTGCAGGTCGTGTCGCTGCACGTTGATGGTGGCCACCGCCAGCGCGTCATCGGAAATGTCGGCGCCGGTGACTTGTACCTCGGGCCAGGCCAGCGCGGCCAACACGGCCAAGCTGCCGTTGCCCGTGCACAGGTCCAGGACCTGTTGGGTCTGGTCGCTCAGCCAAGCGTCAATGGTGCCGTCGGCCAGCACCTCGGCGATCAGGCTGCGCGGCACGATGGCCCGCTCGTCGATGTAAAAGGACACGCCTTGCAACCAGGCCTCTCGGGTGAGGTAGGCGGCCGGTTTGCGGGTGCTGATGCGCTCTTCGATCAGCGCGGCGCAATCGGCTTGCTGCGTTGGGGTCACGGTTTGCTGCGCCACACCGTCCAACTCGGTGTCGAGCGGCAAGCCCAAGCGCCACAGCACCAGCCAGACGGCTTCGTCAAAGGCGCTCTGGGTGCCGTGGCCAAAGGCCACGCCCGCCGCTTGCAGCCGTTGGTCGGCTTGCGCGATCAGCGCAGACAGGGTCAGGGCACTCATGCCGACAAACCTGCGTTGAGGTTCTCCAGCGTGCGGCGGTAAATGGCTTTGAGCGGCGCGATATCGGCCAGCGCCACATGCTCGTTGACTTTGTGGATGGTCGCGTTGGGCGGGCCGAACTCGATCACCTGGGGGCAGATCTGCGCGATGAAGCGCCCATCGCTGGTGCCGCCTGTGGTGGACAGCTCGGTCGTCAAACCGGTTTCATCGCTGATGGCTTGTTCCATGGCTTTGACCAAAGTGCCGGGCGTGGTGAGGAAGGGGCGTCCACCGAGCGTCCATTTCAGCGCGTACTTCAGGCCGTGCTGCTCGAGCACCGCTTGCAGGCGCTGCTGCAGGCTCTCGGGTGTGGACTCGGTGCAAAAACGGAAGTTGAAATCGACCACGCAGTCACCCGGGATCACGTTGCTCGCACCCGTGCCTGCGTGGATGTTGCTCACTTGCCAGCTGGTGGGCGGGAAAAAGGCATTGCCTTCGTCCCAGCGAATGCTGACCAGCTCGGCCAGGGCTGGGGCCAAGCGGTGGATCGGGTTGTCGGCCAAGTGCGGGTAAGCGATGTGGCCCTGCACCCCCTGGACGGTCAGTTTGCCGCTCAGGGTGCCGCGTCGGCCGTTCTTGATCATGTCGCCCGTCTGCTGCACCGAAGTGGGCTCGCCCACAATGCAAAACTGCGGCGCGTCACCACGGGCTTGCAGCTTTTCGCAGACCACCACGGTGCCGTCAAGCGCCGGGCCTTCCTCATCGCTGGTCAGCAAAAAGGCGATGCCCAAGGCCGGATGGGGGTGGGTGGCCAGAAATTCCTGCACCGCGACCACCATGGCCGCGAGCGAGGTTTTCATGTCGCTGGCGCCGCGCCCGAACAGCTTGCCGTCTTTGTGGGTGGGGGTGAAGGGGTCGCTGTCCCATTGCGCGAGCGGACCGGTGGGCACCACGTCGGTGTGCCCCGCAAAGGCCAAGGTCTGGCCCGATGTGCCTGCGCGTTTGGCCCAAAGGTTGCGCACACGGAAGGTGTCGGGCCCGGCGTCCATGAACTCGCAGACAAAACCCAGAGGTTTCAAAGCCTCGCTGATCAGGTCCAAACAGCCTGCGTCCTCGGGCGTGACAGAGGGGCGCGAGATCAGCTGCTCGGCCAGGCGCAGGGTGTCGTGGCAAACAGTCGGGGCGGTGGTGGCGTTCATGGCTCAGACCTTGTTCGGGTGGGCGCGCACAAAGCGGGCGATGCGCTCGGCCGCTTCCAGGCATTCGGCGGTTTCGGCGACCAGGGCCATGCGGATGCGGCCCCGGCCAGGGTTGCCGCCATTGAAGTCACGCGCCAAGTAGCTGCCGGGCAGCACGGTGACGTGCTCGTGTTCGTACAGCGCTTTGGCGAATGAGGCGTCGTCACCTTGCCAACCGGTGGGCACGCCTGCCCACAGGTAAAAGCTGGCGTCGGGCAATTTCACATCCAGCACTTGTGCCAGCACGGGGGTGACCTGGGCGAACTTGGTGCGGTACTGGTTGCGGTTGTCCACCACATGGGCTTCGTCGCCCCAAGCGGCCACGCTGGCAGCTTGCACCACGGGGCTCATGGCGCTGCCGTGGTAGGTGCGGTAAAGCAGGAACTGTTTGATGATGGCCGCGTCACCCGCCACAAAGCCACTGCGCAGGCCGGGCACATTGCTGCGCTTGCTGAGGCTGGTGAAGGCGATCAGGCGTTGGAAGTCGGTGCGCCCGAGTTGGTGGGCGGCTTCCAAACCACCCAAGGGGGCTTCTTCGCGGAAATAAATCTCGCTGTAACACTCGTCTGACGCGATCACAAAACCATGCTGGTCGGACAGGGCAAACAGCTTTTCCCACTCGGCCAGGGGCATGACCGCGCCCGTGGGATTGCCGGGCGAGCAAACGAACAACAGCTGGGTGCGGGCCCAGACCTCGGCGGGCACACTGTCCCAGTCGTTGCCAAAGTTGCGCGCGGGGTCGCTGGGCACGTAATACGGCTCGGCACCCGACAACAAGGCCGCGCCTTCGTAGATTTGGTAGAAAGGGTTGGGGCTGACCACCGTGGCACCGGGCCGGGTCGGGTCGACCACGGTTTGGGTCAGGGCAAACAGGGCTTCGCGCGAACCGTTCACCGGCAGCACCTGTGTGGCCGGGTTCAGGCTCAGCTTGTAGCGGGTTTGCAGCCAAGCGGCGCAGGCTTGGCGAAGGCTGGGCTCGCCGGCCGTGGCCGGGTAGGCCGACAAGCCTGTCGCCACTGCGTTTTTGAGCGCTTCTTGGATGAAGGCGGGCGTGGCGTGCTTGGGCTCGCCAATGCCCAAACTGATGTGGCCCAGGGTGGGCTTGGGCGTGACGCTGGCGAACAGCTGCTTGAGCCGTTCAAAGGGATAGGGTTGCAGCTTGGCAAGAAGGGGATTCATCCCTCGATTATCCGGGAAGCCCGGTCTGAATTTGTGGCGGGGGCTTTTGGGGCTGCGAGGACCGATCCCAGGTCTTTTGGCCATCCCTGTCAGTTAATATTGACGTTTTGCGGTGTGTTGGCCTTTTGGGCTGGCCCATTGCGCCGATCTCCAACCGATCTGACACCGATTCGATACCGCCGTGCGCCTCAATTCCATCAAGCTTTCCGGCTTCAAGTCGTTTGCCGAACCGACCAACTTCCTGCTGCCCGGGCAGTTGGTGGGGGTGGTGGGGCCCAACGGTTGCGGCAAATCCAACATCATGGACGCGGTGCGCTGGGTCTTGGGCGAATCCAAAGCGTCTGAATTGCGTGGCGAGTCCATGCAGGACGTCATCTTCAACGGCACCAACACCCGCAAACCCGCCAGTCGCGCCAGCGTCGAGTTGGTCTTTGACAATGCCGACCACCGCGCAGGCGGCCAGTGGGGGCAGTTTGCAGAAATCGCCGTCAAACGCGTGCTGACGCGCGACGGCAACAGCAGCTACTACATCAACAACCAGCCCGTGCGCCGCCGCGATGTGCAAGACGTGTTTTTGGGCACGGGCCTGGGCCCTCGCGCCTACGCCATCATCGGTCAAGGCACCATCAGCCGGATCATCGAGTCGCGCCCGGAAGAGCTGCGCTTGTTTCTGGAAGAGGCCGCGGGCGTGTCCAAGTACAAGGAACGCCGCCGCGAGACCGAAAACCGCCTGTCGGACACCCGCGAAAATCTGACCCGGGTCGACGACATCCTGCGCGAGCTCAACACCAACTTGGAAAAGCTCGAAAAGCAGGCCGAGGTGGCCCAGCGCTACAACACCCTGCAAGCCGACAGCACTCTGAAGCAGCACCAGCTGTGGTTTTTGAAGCGCCGCGACGCCGAGGCCGACCAAGGCCGCATGAAGTCGGATGTGGACCAAGCGGTCAATGCGCTGGAGTCGCGCATGGCCGATTTGCGCCACGTCGAGGCCGATCTGGAGACCATTCGACAGGCGCATTACGCCGCAGGCGACCAGGTCAATCAGGCGCAAGGTGCTTTGTACGAAGCCAGTGCCGAGGTGGGCCGCTTGGAAGCCGAAATCCGCTTTGTGGTGGAGGGCCGTCAACGCGCCGAGCAGCGTCTGCAACAATTGGTGGAGCAAACCGCGCAATGGGGCACGCGCAGCCAAGATGCCCAAACCGAGCTCGAAACGCTGGCCGAGCAGGCCGCTTTGGCCGAAGACCAGAGCATGACACTGGCCGCCCAAGTGGAAGACCAGGCCATGGCTTTGCCCGACCTGGAAGAAGCCCTGCGCAAAACCCAAAACGACGCCACCGCCCAACGCGCCACGGTGGTGCAGGTGCAGCAGCAAATCGGTGTGCTGGCGGCCGACCAGCGCAACGTCGAAGAACAATCGCGCCAGCTCGAGAGCCGCCGCGAACGCCTGCTGAGCGACCGCAACGCCCTGGCCGCACCCGATGAGGCCCGGCTGAGCCATTTGCAAGAACAACTGGCCGAGGCCGAGGCGCTCTCATCGGAATCGGAAGCGCGCTTGCAAGACTTGCAAAGCCAAGTGCCCGCTCTGGACGAAGACCGACGCACCCGCCAAATCGCCGTGAACCAAGAGTCGTCCAAACTGGCCGACCTGAGCGCCCGCATCGACGCGCTCAAGGCCTTGCAAGAAAAAGTGCGCACCGACGGCAAGCTCAAACCTTGGCTGGCCAAGCACGGCATGGACGGGCTCGAAGGCCTGTGGAGCCGCATCCACATCGAGCCTGGCTGGGAAAATGCGCTCGAATCTGCTCTGCGAGAACGCCTGTCGGCCCTGGAAGTCTCCCGTTTGGACATGGTCCGTGCCTTTGCCAACGACGCGCCACCTGCCAAGCTGAGCTTTTTCAGCCCCCCACTGGCCACCCAAGCGGCCCCCCGCAGTGGCCTGCCCGCAGGCTGCAAGCCTCTGGCCGACTTGCTGCGTGTGCACGATGCGGGCTTGTCAGCCCTGCTGGCCGACTGGCTGCAAGGCTGCTACACCGCGCCCACTCTGGAAGACGCACTGTCTTGGCGCCCTCAGCTGCAAGCGGGTGAAACCTTGTTCGTGCAGGCGGGCCACGCCGTGGACCGCAACAGCGTGGTGTTTTACGCTCAAGACTCTGAACAAGCCGGTCTGCTGGGCCGTGCCCAAGAGATCGACAACCTGGAAAAGCAGTTGCGCGCCCAGACCCTGATTGCCGAGGAAAGCCGCAGTGCCCTGGTGCGGGCCGAAGCGGCTTACGCCGACGCTTCGCAGCGTTTGATCTCGGTGCGCCGCGAAGCCAGCGAGAGCCAGTCGCGCACGCACGCGCTGCAGGTCGAGACCCTGCGTCTGTCGCAATTGGTGGCCCAAACCCGCGCGCGCAGTGAACAAATCAACACCGATTTGACCGAGGTCGAAGCCTTGCTGGACGATCTGCAAGAGCGGCGCGTGACGGCCGAAGCCCGCTTTGAAGAGCTGGACATGCAATTGGCCGATACCCAAGAGCGCCACGCCCAGCTGGACGAGCGCGTGATCGAGGCCGAGCGCAAGCTGGCCGAATGCCGCGAGCAGCAGCGCAGCCTGGAGCGCCGTGCCCAAGAAGCCCAGTTCTCGCAGCGCAGCCTAGACGCCCGCCGTGCCGAACTGCAACGCACGATTGAAACCGCGCAGCAGCAGGTCAGCAGCATCGACGCCGAGATGCAGCGCGCCCGCGACGAACTCAGCCGCCTGACCGATGCCGCTGCCCAAGCGGGTTTGCAAAATGTGCTGGCCGTCAAACTCGAGCGCGAGCAAGCCTTGGGGGCTTGCCGCAGCGCCTACGACGACCTGACCGCCAAACTTCGGGCCAGTGACGAGCGCCGCGTGAGCTTCGAGCGCGAACTCGATCCGCTGCGCCAACGCATCACCGATTTGCAGCTCAAGGAACAAGCCGCGCGCTTGGGCCTTGAGCAATACACCCAGCTGCTGGCCGATGCCCAGGCGGACCTGCAAGCCGTGGCCGATTCCATTGAAGCAGGCCAGGTGCGTGTCACGGGCCTGCAAGGCGAGATTGACCGCATCCACCGCGAAATCACGGCGCTCGGCCCGGTCAACCTGGCCGCGCTGGAAGAGCTGAGCACGTCGCGCGAACGCAAGGTGTTCCTGGACTCGCAGTGCGCTGACCTGACCGATGCCATGAACACGCTGGAAGACGCGATCCGCAAGATCGACGCCGAAACCCGAGAGCTGCTGGGCGGCACATTCAAGATCGTCAACGAGCACTTCAGCCGCATGTTCCCAGAGCTCTTTGGCGGTGGCAATGCCCGCCTGGTGATGACTGGCGACGAAATTCTGGATGCGGGTGTTCAGGTGCTGGCGCAGCCGCCTGGCAAGAAAAACCAGACCATCCATTTGCTCTCGGGCGGCGAAAAAGCCCTCACGGCGATTGCGCTGGTGTTTGCGATTTTCCAGCTCAACCCCGCACCGTTTTGCTTGCTGGACGAGGTGGACGCGCCCCTGGACGACGCCAACACCGAACGCTACGCCAAGCTGGTGGCGGGGATGGGCAAAGAAACCCAATTCCTGTTCATCAGCCACAACAAAATCGCCATGGAAATGGCCGAGCAGTTGATCGGGGTGACCATGCAAGAGCAGGGCGTCTCGCGCATTGTGGCCGTGGACATGGAGTCTGCCGTTTCTATGGCCGACATGGCCTGAGGACCTTATGTTGGAATCAATGAGTTCTTTGCAGTTGAGTTTGGCCGCGGTGGGTGCCCTCACCCTGGGTGCTGTGGTGTTGTTCAATTACTGGACATCGCGCAAGAACGCGCCCAAACAGGCGGAGCCACAGATGGAGCCTTTGGGTGAACCCGTCGGCAGCTTGTCTGGCCCCGTCGAGCAGACCGAACCGGTGTTGACCGATGACTTCGCCCGATTGCCGCAACCTGAACGCAAACCACAACTCGATGCCTTGATCGATGTGATCGCCACGATTGAAGTTGACCACCCCGTCTCGGGTGATGCGGCCTTGGCCGCCTTGCCCACCACCCGCCGGGTGGGCACCAAGCCCTTCCATGTGGAAGGGTGCAGCGATGAAAACGGTGAATGGGAGGCCTTGGCTGCGGGCCGTCGTTACTCTGCTTTCCAAGCAGGGGTGCAATTGGCCAACCGGGTGGGTGCACTCAACAACATCGAGTTTTCTGAATTTGTGGTCAAAACCCAGGCCTTCGCCGATGCGGTGGGCGGCAGCCCCATCTTCAGCGACATGTTGGAGGAGGTGGCTCGGGCCCGTGAATTGGACCAATTCGCCAGCGCCCACGATGCCCAGCTGAGCTTCACGATCTGCGCCCGGGCTTCGGCTTGGAGTCCCGGTTACATCCAACAGCATGCCGCCCGTTTAGGCTTTGTGGCGGGGGTGATTCCAGGACGCATGGTCATCCCGGCTGCGGTGGTCGGTTGGCCACCCATTTTGTCCCTGACCTTCGACACCCAAGCGGCCATGGCGGACGACCCGGCCTTGTCCGCCATTCGCGAATTTTCGCTCAGCCTGGATGTGCCCCAGATCGCCCGCGAAGACCAACCCTTTCAGCGTTTGCGCGAATGCGCCCGTTTGCTGGCCCAGAACATGGACGGCGTCGTGACCGATGGCAATGACCAAATGCTGGGTGACGAGGTGCTGGACCAGATTGCGAGCGATCTGCAGCAGTTGTACGACGCATTGGCATCTCGCGAGTTGTCGGCGGGTTCGGCACAAGCCCGTCGGCTGTTCTCCTGAGCCGGCTCGTTGACCATGTCGCATCCGGATTTGTTTGGCGACCTGCCTGCGGGTGGGCCTGCCGACGCACAGCGCGCCGCTGACCTTCGCAGCCTCTTGCACCGCTACGGCCACGCGTACTACACGCTCGACACCCCCGAGGTGCCCGATGCCGAATACGACCGCTTGTTTCGCGAGCTCCAGGCCTTGGAGCTGGCCCACCCCGAACTCTTGAGTCCCGATTCGCCCACGCAGCGGGTCGGTGGCGCGGTGCTCGCCGCTTTTGAGCAGGTCAAGCACCGCGTGTCCATGCTCAGCATACGCACCGAAACCGACACCGAGCCCAGCGGCGCAGAAGCTTTTGATGCCCGCATGCGCAAGGAGTTGGGCCTGGGTGAATCCGATGCGCCGGTCACATATGTGGGCGAGCTGAAATTTGACGGCTTGGCCATGAGCTTGCGCTACGAGCGCGGCGTGCTGGTGCAGGCCGCCACCCGGGGCGATGGCGAAACGGGCGAAGAGGTCACCGCCAACATCCGCACCATCGGTCAGATCCCCTTGCGCTTGCCGCCCCATGCGCCGGATGTGCTGGAAGTGCGCGGCGAGGTGTACATGCGCCGCGACGCTTTTGAAGCCCTGAACGAGCGCCAACGCCAGCGCATCGCCGCGGGTATCAAGGGTGAAAAAACCTTCGTCAACCCGCGCAATGCGGCCGCAGGCGCGGTGCGTCAACTGGATTCGGGCATTGCCGCCGAGCGGCCCTTGAGCTTTTTCGCCTACGGACTGGGCGACATCACCCCGGCAACAGAAGGCGGCCCGCACTGGGCCAGTCACTTCGACATGCTCATGCAGCTCAAGGCTTGGGGTTTGCCGGTGGCCGAGCAAACCGCTTGCGTTCAAGGTGCGCTCGGTCTGGTGGCCTTTCACCAGCGCATCGCGGCCGAACGCGACGCCTTGCCCTATGACATCGATGGCGTGGTCTACAAAGTCAACGACCTGGCGCTGCAAGCCCGACTGGGCTTTGTGACCCGTGAGCCGCGTTGGGCCGTGGCCCACAAATACCCTGCGCAAGAAGAAATGACCACGGTGCAGGCCATCGACGTGCAGGTGGGCCGAACGGGCAAACTCACGCCCGTGGCCAAACTGGCCCCTGTTTTTGTGGGCGGCGTCACGGTCACCAACGCCACGCTGCACAACGAACTCGAAGCCCGCCGCAAGGATGTGCGGGTCGGCGACACCGTGATCGTGCGACGTGCCGGGGATGTGATTCCCGAAGTGGTGTCGGTCGTGCTGGACCGCCGCCCGCAGGGTGCGCCGCCCTTCACCATGATGGACCATTGCCCCGTGTGCGGGAGTTTGGCTGAGCGGGAAGAGGGCGAGGCCGATCACCGCTGCACGGGTGGGCTGTTCTGCAGCGCCCAGCGCAAGCAGGCCATTTGGCACTTTGCCCACCGCCGAGCCATGGACGTGGATGGCTTGGGTGACAAACTGGTCGACCAGCTGGTGGATGCCGGACATGTGACAACGCTGGCGGATCTCTACCACCTGAAACCCGAGACGCTCTCCAACATGGCGCGCATGGCTGAGAAGTCGGCGGTCAACCTCCTCGAGGCGCTCGAAAAATCCAAAAGCACCACCTTGGCTCGCTTTTTGTTCAGCCTGGGCATCCGCCATGTGGGCGAGGCCACGGCCAAAGAACTGGCACGGCATTTCGGACAGCTCGATGCGGTCATGGCCGCCAGCGAGGACGCCTTGCTGCAAGTGGCCGATGTGGGCCCGGTGGTGGCGCACAGCATCCACACCTTCTTTGCCCAGCCACACCACAGCGAGGTGGTGCAGGCACTGCGCGACGCAGGCGTGACTTGGCCCGAAGGCGATGCGCTGGCTCCGACCGAAATGCCCTTGGCCGGCACCACGGTGGTCTTGACGGGCACCTTGCACAGCATGGGCCGCGACGAAGCCAAAGAAAAACTGGAAGCCTTGGGGGCCAAAGTGGCCGGATCGGTCAGCAAAAAAACCGATTACGTGGTGGCTGGGGCCGAGGCGGGCAGCAAACTTGAGAAGGCCCAAGCCTTGGGTGTGCCCGTGTTGGACGACACGGGTTTGGCGATGTTGTTGGCGGGAGAAAAACCATGAGCGTGCGTGACATCCTCAAAATGGGCGATGCCCGACTGTTGCGTGTGGCCGAGCCTGTCGCGGCTTTTGATACCCCTGAGTTGCATGCGCTGATCGCCGACATGCGCGACACGATGGCTGCCGTCAACGGTGCAGGCTTGGCTGCGCCGCAAATTGGCGTGAATGCGCAGGTGGTGATTTTTGGCAGCACCGCGCGTAACCCGCGCTATCCCGACCGCCCTGTGGTGCCGCCCACGGTGCTGGTCAACCCGGTCATCACGCCTTTGGGTGCGCAGGAAGAGGAAGATTGGGAAGGGTGTTTGTCCGTTCCCGGCCTGCGGGGCGTGGTGCCGCGCTGGTCACGGATTCATTACAGCGGTCACGACGAGAAGGGCCAGCCGATCGAGCGCACCGTGGAGGGTTTCCATGCCCGGGTGGTGCAACACGAATGCGATCACCTGCTGGGCAAGCTGTACCCGATGCGGGTGCGCGACTTCACGCGCTTTGGGTTCACCGAGGTGCTGTTCCCTGAAATCAACGCTGCCGAAGACGACTGAGGCGCTGCCGCAGCAACCGTTTCGGTGCCGTGCGGGCAGGCGCGTGCCCTGCACAACCCAAGTCAAAGACCCTTGAGCTTGTCCAGTGCGGCCTGCAGGGTTTCGTCCTTCTTGGCGAAACAAAAGCGGATGACCTTCTGGTCAAAACCGTCGCCATAAAAAGCCGACAGCGGTATCGCGGCCACCCCGATGTCGGTGGTCAGCCACTTGCAAAAATCGGCATCGCTCAGATTTTTCTCGGGCACTTTCAAACCTGAAATGTCCACGCACTGGAAATAAGTGCCTTCGCCTGGCAGCAGCTTGAACTGGGTTTGCGCCAAGCCTTGGCGAAACAGGTCACGCTTTCTTTGGTAGAAAGCGGGTAGCTCCATATACGGTGCGGGCTGTGCCATGAACCGGGCCAAAGCGTGTTGCATCGGCGTGTTGACGGTGAACACGTTGAACTGGTGCACCTTGCGAAACTCTGCGGTGTAAGCCGCAGGCGCCGCCACAGTGCCGATTTTCCAACCGGTGACATGGAAGCTTTTGCCAAAACTGGAGACGATGAAGGCCCGAGCCGCCAAGCCCTCAAAGTGGGCAGCACTCCAATGCTGGTTGGGTGCGTAGACCATGTGCTCGTACACCTCGTCGCTGATCAGCACGATGTTGGTCGGGGCCAAGATCTCTTGCAAGGTCAGCATGTCTTGCTTGGACCAAATCATGCCGCTGGGGTTGTGCGGTGAGTTGATCAAGATGGCGCGGGTCTTGGGGCTGATGGCGGCGCGAATTTTGTCGAAGTCGGGGCGGAATGTGCCGGGGGTGAGCGGCACGCGGACGACCACGCCGCCCGCCAGCTCGATGTTGGGGACATAGCTGTCGTAGCAAGGCTCCAGCACCATCACTTCGTCGCCTGGGTGAACGATGGCCAGCACGATGGTCAGGATGGCTTGGGTGGCCCCGGCGGTGACGGTGATCTCGCTCACCGGGTCATAGTGTCGACCGTACAGGGTTTCAATTTTGCGCGACACCACCTCACGCAGTGGCGCTACACCGGTCATGGGCGGGTATTGGTTCAGGCCCTCACGCATGGCATCGTTGACCAAATCGAGCAGCTGGGGGTCGCACGGAAAATCCGGGAAACCTTGACCCAGATTGACCGCATTTTTTTCGGTGGCCAGGGCCGACATGACCGTGAAAATCGTGGTGCCCATGTGGGGCGCTTTGGAGACGAGGTGGGGGGTGCGAGCGTTCATGGCGGTGAGGAGGGAATTGAAATCAGCAGCTAAGTGGTGAGCGATCACAGTTCGTAATCGTTGACGTGGCCTGTCATGGCCTTGGTGATCAGCGGGGCCGTCAAACGGTCGCTCAACAGCTCGGCGAAGTGGTACACAAATTGGCGCAAGTAAGCGCCGCGCTTGAAGGCGACGCGCGCCACATTTTTGCCCAGCAATTGGCCCAAAGGTCGAATCGCGAGGTCTTTGACGGGATCGTCTTGGATGGCCATCTCGGCCACAATGCCAATCCCCAAGCCCAGGCGGACATAGGTTTTGATGACGTCCGAGTCGATGGCTTCCAGCGCAATTCGCGGGTGCAGTTTTTTGGCGGCAAAGGCCTGGTCGATGCGCCCACGGCCTGTGAATGAGGGGTGGTAGGTGATCAGGGGCTCGCTGGCGATGTCCTCCAGCGACAAATGCGCTTTGCGGGCCAAAGGGTGATCCAAAGGCAGTACCAAGACGTGTTGCCATTCATAGCAAGGCAAGGTCACCAACTCTTCGTAGGCCGACAAGGATTCGGTTGCAATGCCGATTTCGGCGGTATCGTCCAAGAGCATTTTGGCCACTTGGTCCGGCGCACCTTGGTGCAGGCTGATGTTCACCTTGGGGTATTTTTCACGCAGCTTGGCGACAGGCTGAGGCAGCACATAGCGCGCTTGCGTGTGCGTTGTGGCAATCGACAGGGTGCCGTTGTCTTGTGCGCTGTATTGCTCGCCGATTTTGCGCAAATTGCCCACTTCCCGCAGGATGAGTTCGATGCTCTGCAGCACATGCTGGCCGGGTTCTGTGATGCGTTTGAGACGTTTGCCGTGGCGGGCAAAAATCTCGATGCCCAGCTCTTCTTCCAGCTCAATGATGGCTTTGGAGACGCCCGGCTGTGAGGTGTGCAGCGCTTTGGCCGTTTCAGTGAGGTTCAGGTTGCGGCGAGCAGCCTCTTGGACAAAACGAAACTGATGAAGGTTCATACATTAAATGCCATATTGACTGACGTCATTATGCTTTATCGGGTCTATGCGCAGCGGGGGCATGGGCGGCTATTTGGGCCATGAGTTGCGTCATGGCGGGGTGTTCACCGATGGAGGGCAGCAATTCAAACTGCATTTGGGGGTAGGCTTGCACCAAGTCGTCCACCAATTTCGGTAAATCTTCTCGCGCGTGCCGGCCCACACCCAAAAACATGGGCACGATGCGCAAATGGGTTTTGCCTTGCATCATCAAGTGCTCAACCGTGGTGGGCAAGTCCGGCGCGGTCAGTTCTAAAAAGGCGCAGGCGACAGACAGGTGCGGCCATTGCCGGGTCATTTCGAGGGCCACAGCGTCGATGGGCAGGCGCCAAAGCGGGTCGCGAGAACCGTGGGCGAACAAAATCACGGCCGTTTCAGGCTTCAAGTCCGTCGTCATCGTCGCAACACCATCCACCAAAAACCCATCAAAGAAATGGCACTGTAAATCAAGGAAGGTGCCGCTGCAGTGAGCCAAGGCTGCCAGTTTTGCAAGTTGCCTGCGTGGCCAAATAAATTGTTCAACAGTGCAAAACTGATGCCGACCAAAACACCGCCAAAGACATGCCCAGAAATTTGACCGGAACGAAAGTGCACGTAAGCAAAAGGCAGTGCCATCACCAACATGACCAGGCAGCTCAAGGGGTAAAACACTTTGCGCCAGAACTCGATTTCGTAGCGCTGAGCATTTTGGTTGTTGTTGGACAAATGCCGCATGTAATTGAACAGTTCCCAAGTCCTCATGCGCTCTGGACTGAGCACGGCAGCGGTCACCATGTCGGCGCTGATGCCCGTGGGCCAAGCCAATTGGGCATGTTCCCGTAACTGGTATCGGGTTGTGTTGTCGGCCGCGTTGTTCTTCAAGGACGTTTCCTCTGCCTGCTGCAGCAGCCATTGCCCCTCGCCAAAATCAGCTTGGGGCGCTGAAATGATGGCCAGCAGTTGGCCGTCTTCGTTGAATTCGTGAATTCGGACGTTTTGCATGCGGCGGATGCCGTCAAAACTGCGCACGTTCACCGCAAAGTGACGCTTGTCCTGCCGTTCTTTGAGCCAGGCGCCCGTTCGGCCCACAGTCAAGTTGCCTTGGAAGGGGGCTTTGACCAGCACCCCTTGGCGGTCTGCCCAGGGCGCCACATAGTCCCCGATCAAAAAGGTCATGAACACAAAAACCAAGCCCAGCTGGAGCAAAGTGCTCAAGGCTTTCAAAGGGGCCAAGCCCCCCGTGCGCAGGATCGTGAACTCGGAGCTTTGGGCCAGCCGTGCCATGACAAAAATGCAGCCGATCAGCACCGAAATGGGCATCAACTCATAAATGTGAGAGGGTGTTTTGAAAGCCACAAACAAAAGCGCATGGTGCAATTTGTAGCCTTGGCTGGCCAATTGGGCCAAGTTCTGGAGTTCATCGACGACGTCAAAAAACAGGAACAAAGCCAGAAAGCCCACCAACACAAAGCCCACCGCCCGAAGGATTTCGCCATGCAGCAATCGGCGAACGGTTTTCATGGCATGTCCTTGATGGCCGCTTGGCGAGTCGGGAGGAGGAAACGCCAGGACCAGTTGGCGTGGCGAATGCCGAGCCACAGCATCGCCAACATGAAAACACCGCCGTGTACGACCAGCATGAATGTCCCAAAGCCAACCCGGCCCGTGCTGATCCAGCTTTGTCCCACATTGAGCATGTTGTAGTAAGCGATGAACACAAACAAGGCCATGGCCAAGTGGTAACTGCGCCCGCCTCTGGGGTTGACAGCGGAAACGGCCAAAGCGATCAAGAGCAAGTTGATCCCTGCGAGCCCCAGTCCGAAGCGCCAAGACAATTCGGCCCAGCTTTCAGGACTGGGGGTTTGGATTAAGCGCCATGTCGTGGACAGGCGACTGGACGCATTCAAGGAAGGCAGGTTCACATCTTCGTCGATCAACAATTCGTAATGCTCAAATTGGGTCAGCCGTGTTTCGCCCGTTTGCAAATGGGTATGCCATTCTTGGCCTTTGTCCAAAATCAAGAAGCGATCGTTGCCTGTCAGCTCAATGCGGCCTTGTTGGGCGGTGGTGACACTTTCCGTGAAACCGTCTTGGCTGGAGATGAACACATGGCGGCCGAAACGGTTGTCTGGCGTGTCCTTGTCGATGAAGAAAACCCGTTGTCCTCCAGAGGATTCCTGGAATTGACCGGGTGAAACACGCTCGATGTCGTTGCGTTTTTCAAAACGCTGTTTCAGGTCCTGAATCTGTTGATTGCCCCAGGGCCAAGCAAAAATGGCCAGCAAAGACACGATCAACAAAATAGGCCACGCAAATCCAAACAAGGGCCGAATGAATTGCCCCAAACCTTGACCACTGGAAAACCAGATGACCATTTCACTGTCGCTGTACATCCTTGACAAAGTGGCCACCACCGCGATGAACAGGCTCAAGGTGATGATGGTGGTCAGTTGGCTGAGCACACTGAATCCCATCACCAGCAGGACTTCTGAGGGGTTGACACTGCCTCGGCTGGCTTGACCCAATGTTCGGATCAAGATGATGGTGATCACGATGGTGATCAAAACCACCAGCGTGGCCCCGAAATTTCGGGCCAGGTCTTTGCGTAAAGAAGAATGGAATAACATCGGCACGAAGGAAAAGCTGAATTATGAACTTCGAAATCCAAAAACGCGCTCTCTCCACGGTGATTCGTGACGATCTGGATGCCTTGGTGGTCTTGTGGCCGACCCAAGACGCCGAGCTCTTGGCCAGCAAAGACCCCATCGCAGCCTTGGTCAAGTCGGCCCTCCAGCACGGTGATTTTGAGCACAAAGCGGGTTCTGCGCTGACCTTGTATGCCCAAGCGGGCGTCAAAACCAGGCACCTGGTGATCGTGTCGGTGGCCGATGGCAGCCCGTCCCAAGTTCGCACGGCGGTGAACGCGGCTTGGTCGGTTTTGAAGTCCGTCAAAGTCAAGCGCATGGGTGTTCACGCCCCATTTGACTTGACGGCCAAAACCCTGCAAGTGGCGGCCAGCACATTGGCGCAAGCCAGTTACAGCTACACCACCACCTTGAGTCAAGCCAAACCCCGCTCTCTCAAATGGGTGGTTTTCAGCACCCCACAAGTCCTTGCCGAGCAGCGCGCGGCAGTGGCCCACGCGCAGGCCTTGGTGTCCGGCATTGAAGTGGCCAAAGAGTGGGCCAACCGACCCGCGAACCATGCCACGCCTGCCATGTTGGCCGATGCAGCCAAGTCCATCGCCAAAGGGGCGTCCTTCAAATGCGAGGTGTTGGGGCCCAAAGAGGTGAGCAAGCTGGGTATGGGGGCGTTCTTGGCCGTGGCTCGGGGGTCTGTGGAGCCCTTGCGCTTCATCGTCATGCGCTACAACGGGGCTTCTTCGACGCAAGCGCCTGTGGTGCTGGTGGGCAAGGGCATCACCTTCGACACGGGTGGCATCTCCATGAAGCCTGCGCCTGAAATGGACGAAATGAAGTTTGACATGTGCGGGGCCGCCAGCGTTTTGGGCGTGTTCAAAGCTTTGGGTGAACTCAAGCCCAACATCAATGTGGTGGGTTTGATTCCCGCCACTGAAAACATGCCCGATGGATCCGCGGTCAAGCCAGGCGATGTGGTGACCAGCATGAGCGGCCAGACGATCGAAATTTTGAACACCGATGCCGAAGGTCGCTTGGTGTTGTGCGATGCCTTGACCTATGCAGAACGCTTCAAGCCGCGCGCTGTGATCGACATCGCTACCTTGACGGGCGCTTGCGTGATTGCCTTGGGTGGGGTTCGTTCCGGTCTTTTCACCGCGGACAATGCCCTCGCTGAAATGATCCATTTGGCCGGTGAATCATCGGGCGACACTTGCTGGCGCATGCCGCTGGACGATGATTACGCGGAAGGCCTGAAGTCCCGTTTCGCCGATGTGGCCAACGTGGCGGGCCGGCAAGCCGGTGCGGTCACTGCCGCCAAGTTTTTGCAGCGCTTTGCTTCGAATTACCCCTGGGCACACCTGGACATCGCCGGTACCGCTTGGCGCAGCGGCGCCGCCAAGGGGGCGACGGGCAGGCCCGTCTCCTTGCTCCTGAGTTACTTGTTGATCCAGGCGGAACAAAAAACACTCAAATTGGCAGCCAGCCATCGGAAGTGATGGGCTTGATGACCCAGATTGAGTTCCATTTCAACACCACGGAGCGCTTGCAGTACACCTGCCGGCTCTTGCGCAAAGCCCATGCCCGAGAACTTCGGGTGGGCGTGGTGGGTTCTGAGGCCAGTCTTCGACAACTCGATGCGGCGCTGTGGTCGTTTTCTGAGACTGATTTTTTACCGCACAGCAGCGCTGCCGATGGTCTTGAAGTGCAAGATGCATCGCCCATTCGCTTGCACATGGACCCTGCCCAGCTGAGCGGCATGGACGTGTTGGTGAATCTGGGCGACGAGGTGCCCCAAGGTTTTGAATCATTTGGGCGACTCATTGAGATCGTGGCCACGGATGACCATGGGCGCATGACCGCGCGCCAGCGCTGGCGCCACTACAGCGCTCAAGGCTATGCCCTGAAACAACACGATTTGTCCAAGGCGGTGGCCGGATGACCCCCTCGAACGCGACGGCCGACATGGTTTCATCTCCACCGGGCATGCCGACAGGAAGTATTCCGGTGTTGACCACGGTGGTGCCGGAGGCGGCCGTATCCCAAGCCCTGCGGGCTGCGCTCGATGCGCAGGCTCAAAAAAAGATGGATTGGATGTCCTTGGAGTCGGATTTGCTCCTGGCTTTGCGCCCTGAAATGGAGCGTTTGACCACTGAGTTGGTGCGAGTCGGCCTTCGAGAGGCCTGGCGCAAGCACACAGGTGGCATGGCTTGACCGCCGCGTACAAAACCACCCACAGTTTTTCTGAGATTTTGGTTTTCCCTAGCTGCAAAAGGCCTTGTTTTGCAGTATCTTTGCAGCTTGCTTGATTGAAGCAATTTATTTTTCGGAGTTTCCATGAAATTTTCTGGTACGCGTACTTTGACTTTGGTGTCTGTGGCTGTTGCTGCAGTCGTGTTGGCAGCTTGCGGCAAAAAAGACGCCGCTTCCGATGCCCAAGTGATCAAAATCGGTCACGTGGGTCCTGTCAGTGGCGCCATCGCCCACTTGGGCAAAGACAACGAAAACGGTGCCCGCATGGCCATTGAAGAACTCAATGCAGCCGGTCTGAAGTTCGGCGACAAAGCCGTCAAATTCGAATTGTTGGCAGAAGACGATGCAGCCGATCCCAAGCAAGGTACTGCAGCGGCTCAAAAGCTGGTCGACGCCAAAGTCAACGGCGTGATCGGTCACTTGAACTCCGGCACCACCATTCCCGCTTCCCAGCTGTACAACACCGCTGGCATCCCCCAGATCTCCCCATCGGCCACCAACCCCAAGTACACCCGTCAGGGTTACGCTGGTGCCTTCCGCGTCGTGGCTGACGATGTGCACTTGGGTGGCACATTGGGCAAGTACGCTGTGGAAACCCTCAAGGGCAAAAACATCGCCGTGATCGATGACCGCACGGCTTACGGCCAAGGCGTGGCAGAAGAATTCAAAAAGGGCGCCACTGCCGCGGGTGGCACCATCGTGGGTCACGAGTTCACCACCGACAAAGCCTCTGACTTCAACGCCATCTTGACCACCTTGAAGGCCAAGAAGCCTGACGTCGTGTTCTTCGGCGGTATGGACGCTGTGGCCGGTCCCATGTTGCGTCAAATGAAATCTTTGGGCATCCAAGCCAAGTTCATGGGCGGTGACGGCATCTGCACTTCCGAGTTGGCCAAGTTGGCTGGCGACGCCATGAAGGACGAAGGCGTGGTGTGCGCTGAAGCCGGCGGCGTGGAAGGCGAGCAAAAAGTGGGCATGGACAAGTTCCGTGCAGACTTCAAGGCCAAGTACAACGCTGACGTCCAGGTCTATGCACCTTACGTTTATGACGCTGTCAAAGTCATGGCCACCGCCATGGTGACCGCCGGCTCCGCCGATCCAGCCAAGTACCTGCCTGTGTTGAAAGCCATCAACTACAAGGGCGTGACAGGCAACATCGCTTTTGACGAAAAAGGCGACATCAAGAACGGCGCTTTGACCTTGTACACCTACAAGGGTGGCGAGCGTTCACAGATCGCTGTGGTCCGCTGATCTGACTGCCCCCGATGTTTCGGGGGCACTTTCACCCGATGCCCAAAGGTGTCGGGTAAACAGAACAGACGAAAAAAAGCCTGCACATGTGCAGGCTTTTTTTGGTTTTGGCGGAGCAGGCGGGATTCGAACCCGCGGTGGGCTATTAACCCACACACGCTTTCCAGGCGTGCGACTTAAACCACTCATCCACCGCTCCGAAGGGGGCAATTGTAGCAGGGGAAAAACAGCAAATTGGGGCCCCTGTTGAATTCTTGTCACACGGCTGCCTTATGCTGACCGAGGTGGTTTCTGGACGATTTCTTTTGCTTGCAGCGCAAGCGCGTCTTTTTGTCCTTAAACTTCGCCTCTTCACGAATTCCTTTGTCCCTTTATTGGCGCACAGCCCGACAAGCCCATGAAATTTCGCTTCCCCATCGTCATCATCGACGAAGACTACCGCTCCGAAAATACTTCGGGTCTGGGCATTCGCGCTTTGGCAGACGCCATCGTCAGCGAGGGACTGGAGGTCTTGGGTGTGACCAGTTATGGTGACTTGTCGCAATTCGCTCAACAGCAAAGCCGTGCGAGTGCTTTCATTTTGTCGATCGACGATGAAGAGTTCTCACCCGGTCCGGATCTGGATCCAGCCGTCATCAACTTGCGCGCTTTCATTGACGAAGTGCGGCGCAAAAATGCCGACGTGCCGATTTACATTTACGGCGAAACCAAAACTTCGCGCCACCTGCCCAACGACATCCTGCGCGAGTTGCACGGCTTCATCCACATGTTTGAAGACACGCCCGAGTTCGTGGCGCGTCACATCATCCGCGAAGCCAAAAGCTACTTGGAGGGGGTGCAACCGCCGTTCTTCAAGGCGCTGCTCGATTACGCCGAAGACGGCTCTTATTCTTGGCATTGCCCGGGCCACTCGGGTGGCGTGGCTTTCCTCAAGAGCCCGGTGGGCCAGATGTACCACCAGTTTTATGGCGAGAACATGTTGCGCGCCGACGTGTGCAACGCGGTGGAGGAGTTGGGCCAGCTGCTGGATCACAACGGCGCCATTGGCGAGAGCGAGCGCAATGCCGCGCGCATCTTCAATGCCGACCACTGTTTCTTTGTGACCAACGGCACCAGCACTTCCAACAAGATCGTTTGGCACCACACCGTGGCCCCGGGCGATGTCGTGGTGGTGGACCGCAATTGCCACAAGTCCATCTTGCACGCCATCATCATGACCGGCGCGGTGCCCGTGTTCATGAAGCCCACACGCAACCATTTCGGCATCATCGGCCCCATCCCCAAAAGCGAGTTCGAGCCTGCGGCCATCATGGCCAAGATCAAGGCCAACCCTTTGCTCAAAGGCGTGGACCCGAAAAAGGTCAAGCCACGCGTGATGGCACTCACCCAGTCGACCTACGACGGCGTGCTCTACAACACCGAAACCATCAAGAGCATGCTCGATGGTTATGTGGAAAACCTGCACTTCGACGAGGCCTGGTTGCCGCACGCCGCTTTTCACCCGTTTTATGGTCCCTACCATGCTATGGGCAAAAAACGTGCACGACCCAAAGAGTCGATGGTCTACGCCACGCAGTCCATCCACAAATTGCTGGCTGGTATCAGTCAGGCCAGCCATGTGCTGGTGCAGGACGCGCAAAGCGTCAAACTCGACAGGCCACTCTTCAACGAGGCCTACCTGATGCACACCTCGACTTCGCCGCAGTACAGCATCATTGCCAGCTGCGACGTGGCCGCCGCCATGATGGAGCCGCCCGGCGGCACCGCCTTGGTGGAAGAGAGCATTGCCGAAGCCTTGGATTTCCGTCGCGCCATGCGCAAGATCGACGGGGAGTATGGCAAAGACTGGTGGTTCAAGGTCTGGGGGCCGGAGAAGTTTGCCGAAGAGGGGATTGGCCGCGCCGACGACTGGATCTTGCGCAACGACCCGCGCAAAAAAGCCAGTAAGTGGCATGGCTTTGGTCAGCAGTTGGCCGATGGCTTCAACATGCTGGACCCGATCAAGTCGACCATCGTCACGCCGGGTTTGGACCTGGATGGCAAGTTCGACAAGACCGGTATTCCCGCGTCCATCGTCAGCAAATTTCTGACCGAGCACGGTGTGGTGGTGGAGAAAACGGGTCTGTACAGCTTTTTCATCATGTTCACCATCGGCATCACCAAGGGCCGCTGGAACAGTTTGCTCACGGCTTTGCAGCAATTCAAAGACGAGTACGCCAAGAACCAGCCGATGTGGAAAATCATGCCGGAGTTCTGCCAGAAGCACCCCCGCTACGAACGCATGGGTTTGCGCGATCTGTGCCAGCATGTGCACGAGATGTACGCCAAGTACGACATCGCCATTTTGACGACAGACATGTATTTGTCGGACTTGGCACCGGCCATGCGTCCGTCCGATGCCTACGCCCACATTGCCCAACGCAAAACCGAGCGCGTCGAAATCGACCACCTGGAAGGCCGCATCACCGTGGGTCTGGTCACGCCTTACCCACCCGGCATTCCCTTGTTGATTCCCGGCGAAGTTTTCAACAAGAAGATCGTGGATTACCTCAAGTTCGCCCGTGAGTTCAATGAGAAGTGCCCTGGCTTTGAGACAGACATCCACGGCTTGGTGGAGACCGTGGACGACGAAGGCAAGAAACGTTATTTTGCGGATTGCGTGAAGGCGTAACCGTGAGTGGCATGTGAGTTGGGCCCCTGTGCGTAGGCTCAGAGGCGCTTCGCTTTGCCACATCGCCTCCGCACAGGGCCCCAACTCACCCGCGGGGAGACATGAAAAAAGCGGCCTGGGCCGTTTTTTCATGTCGGGATGGGACCCCTCAAGCGGCCGGAGTAGGCTCCGCAATGCCGCCGACCACTTGGCTGAAACCACCATCCACATAGGTGATTTCGGCGGTCACACCCGCAGCCAAATCGCTCAACATGAAGGCCGCCACGTTGCCGACGTCCTCGATGGTCACATTGCGGCGAATGGGTGAGGCTTCGGCCACCACCGACAAAATCTTGCCAAAGCCCTTGATGCCGCTGGCGGCCAATGTTTTGATGGGGCCCGCCGAGATGCCGTTGGCCCGCAGGCCCCGGTTTTGGCTGCCGAGCGACTCGGCCAGGTAGCGCACCGACGCTTCCAAGCTCGCTTTGGCCAGACCCATGGTGTTGTAGTTGGGCACGGTGCGGATCGCGCCCAAATAGGTCAGGGTCAGCACGGCCGATTTGTCGTTCAGGTAGGGCAGGGCGGCTTTGGCCATGGCGGGAAAGCTGTAGGCGCTGATGTCGTGGGCGATTTTGAAGCCTTCGCGGGACAAGCCGTCCAGAAAGTCGCCCGCAATGGCTTCTCGTGGCGCATAACCAATGGCGTGCACAAAACCGTCGAACTTGGGCCAGGTGGCCGACAGATCGGTGAACAGTTTTTCAATCTGCTCGTCACTGCCCACATCGCAATCAAAAATCAGTTTGGAGTCAAAGTCGGCAGCGAATTCGGTGATGCGGTCCTTGAAGCGCTCACCCACGTAGCTGAACGCCAGCTCGGCGCCTTGTGCGTGACAGGCCTTGGCAATGCCATAGGCGATCGAGCGGTTGGACAGCACGCCGGTGATCAGCAGCTTTTTTCCCGAGAGAAATCCTGTTTTTGTTGTCATGTCTTCAACTCCTCAAAAATGTGTGCAGAATTGTCGCATGCGAAGACCCCTGGCCCGAATCTGGACACACTGCTTGCTGGCCCTTGGGCTTTGCACCACGGGTCATGCGTGGGCTGCACATGCCTATGCGCAGTTTGGCGACATCCGCTACCCCGCAGGTTTTGCCCATTTCGCCTACGTCAATCCTGCCGCCCCCAAGGGGGGCGAGATCGTGTTGGTGCCCCCCACTCGGCAAACCAACTTCGACAAGTACAACCCCTTCACACTCAAAGGCAGTGCACCGCCTGCCCTGTTGAACATGATGTTCGACACCTTGCTGGTGAGCAATATGGACGAGCCGACCACGGCCTATGGTTTGCTGGCCTCCGACATCCAGGTCGCCGCCGACCGCATGTCGGTGGTCTTTCAGATTCACCCGCAAGCCCGGTTCCACAACGGTGACCCGGTGTTGGCGGCCGACGTTCACCATGCCTTTGTGCGCCTCACCAGCAAGCAGGCTGCGCCCCAGTACCGCACCTATTTTGGCGAGGTCAAAAGTGCGACGGTGCTGGCTGAACGCGCTGTTCGGTTTGATTTTTTACGTCCCAACAGTGAGCTGCCCTTGATCGTGGGCGCGATGCCCGTTTTCAGTCGCAAGTGGGGTTTGCAGGGCGATGCGCACAAAGCCTTTGACCAAATGGTCATGGACATGCCCATCGCCTCGGGTCCCTACCGCATCGGCCCGGTGCAGTTTGGCAAAGACATCACCTATGTGCGGGACCCGGCCTATTGGGCCCGAGATCTGAATGTGCGCAAGGGGCAGTTCAACTTTGACCGCATCACCTACAAAATTTACAAGGACAGCACCGCCCAACTCGAAGCGTTCAAGGCCGGCGAGTTCGATTACATGCAGTCCTTTGTGGCCCGTGAATGGGCCCGTGCTTTCACGGGCCGGGCGTTTGACCGTGGGGCATTGATCAAGGCCGAGTTGCCGCATGGCAATGCGGGCGACTTCCAGGGTTTTCAATTCAATTTGCGCCGAGAGCACTTCAAAGATGTGCGGGTGCGCCAAGCGATCGCCTTGGCCATGGATTTTGAATGGCTCAACCGCCAGTTGTTCTACAACGCTTACAGCCGGGTGCGTGGTTTTTTTGTGGCCAGCGATTTCGAGGCCAAGGGTTTGCCAGGCCCTGACGAGTTGCGGTTGCTGGAGCCCTTGCGAGCGCAACTTCCGCCCGCCGTGTTTGAGCAAGCCGTGCCCCAGCCGCCGCAAACTGCGCTCGACCCCGCATCGGGCCATACCCTGCGCGACCATTTGCGCCAAGCCCGGGACTTGCTTGAAGCTGCAGGCTGGCGCTACCGCGATGGCGCCTTGCGCAATGCCAAGGGGCAGCCCTTGAGCATCGAATTTTTGGACAGTTCTGGCTCCATGGGGCGGGTGGTCACGCCCTTTGCCAAGAACCTGGAAAAATTGGGCATTCAGGTCCGCTACAAAGTGATCGACTTTGCACTGCTGCAAAAGCGCATGGACGTCTTTGACTTTGACATCGTGAGCAACCGCACCGTGGGCAGCGAGGCGCCAGGCACGGAGCTGATCGAGCGCTTTGGCTCCAAATCGGCTGACGTGGAGGGGTCTGGCAACATTCTGGGCCTCAAAGACCCTGCCGTGGACGCATTGCTCGACAAGGCTGTGAGCGCCACCACCCGTGCTGAACTCGTCCCGCGCCTGCGGGCACTTGACCGCGTGTTGCGTCATGGCCACCATGTGGTGCCGCATTGGTACGGCGCGGTGCACCGGGTGTCGTGGCGTGCTGCCGCCTTCGACAGACCGCCTGAACTGCCCAGGTTTTACCAGCCTGAGAAACTCGTGACTTCGGTGTGGTGGTCGCCTACTGCAACACCACCCAAAGTGGCCTCATCAGCCCTGCAGAAAGCGCCCTGACCCATGTTGGCCTACATCTTCAAACGCTTGCTGTTGATGGTCCCGACCTTGTTCGGGGTTTTGTTGATGACCTTTGTGGTGATCCAGTTTGTACCCGGTGGCCCGGTGGAGCAAATGGTGGCGCAATTGCAGGGGCGAGACACCGGCGGGGAGGGCGCTGCGGCAGCGGGCAGCGGCTACCGCGGCCGACAAGGCGTGGATGCCGCCCGCATTGCCGAAATCAAAACACTCTACGGCTTTGACAAGCCACCCGTCGAGCGGTTTTGGATGATGCTCCAACAGTTTGCCCAATTCGATCTGGGTCAAAGCTTTTTTTATCCCAAGGATGTCTGGAGCCTGATTCAGGAAAAACTGCCTGTGTCCATCAGTTTGGGCTTGTGGACGTTTTTTCTGAGTTACTTGATCTCGGTGCCTTTGGGCATTGCCAAGGCGGTGCGTGCCGGCACGCGTTTTGACACCCTGACCAGCTTGCTGGTGTTGGTGGGTTATGCCATTCCGGGCTTTGTCTTGGGCGTGGCATTGCTGGTGGTCTTTGGCGGGCAACTGCAATGGTTTCCTTTGCGCGGCCTGACCTCGTCCAATTGGGATCAACTCAGTTGGGGGGCTCAAGTGGTGGACTATTTATGGCACATCGCCTTGCCGGTCACAGCCAGTGTGCTGGGCTCTTTTGCGGTGATCACCATGCTGACCAAAAATGCCTTTTTGGAAGAAATACGCAAGCAGTACGTGCTGACCGCACGTGCCAAAGGCCTGAGCGAAAACCGCGTGTTGTACCGCCATGTCATGCGCAACGCCTTGATTCCCCTGGTCACTGGTTTTCCTGCGGCGTTCATCGGTGCTTTTTTCACTGGTTCTTTGCTGATCGAAACCTTGTTTTCGCTCGATGGTCTGGGCTTGCTCAGCTATGAGGCTGTGATTCGGCGGGACTACCCCGTGGTGTTGGGCACTTTGTATTTGTTCACGCTGATCGGGTTGGTGACCAAGCTCATCAGCGATCTTTGCTATCTGTGGGTAGACCCTCGCGTGAAGTTTGATGCATGAACACACACCTGCAGGTCTCACACGACATGTCCAACGTTTCTCAAACAGCTGCGCCGATGTCACCAGCGCAGCTCTCTCCCTCGGCGCGGGCTTGGCAGCGCTTTCGTCGCAACCGCTTGGGCTTTGGGAGCCTGATCGTTTTTGTCACGCTGTTTTTGCTGAGTTTGGGCGCTGAATTTTTGTCCAATGACAAGCCTTTGCTCGTGCGGTTTGATGGGCATTGGTATTTCCCCGTTGTGCAAACCCTGCCAGAGAAAGTGTTTGGTGGCGATTTTGAAACGCCCGCCGATTACCTGGACCCGTTCATACAGCAGCAACTGAATAAAAATGGCAACTGGGCTTTGCAAGCGCCCAACCCCTACCACCACAGCACGCTCGATTATTTTGCGCCCCTGCCCAACCCGGCACCACCGACAAGCCGCAACTGGCTGGGCACCGATGACCGGGGGCGCGATGTCTTGGCGCGTTTGATTTATGGCTTTCGTGTCTCGGTCTTGTTTGCCATGGCGCTGACGCTGTTTGGTGTGTTGCTGGGCGTCCTGACAGGGGCTGTGCAAGGCTTTTTCGTGGGCAAGACCGACCTGGTGTTTCAGCGCTTCATTGAAATCTGGAGTGCCATGCCGGAGTTGTATTTGCTCATCATTTTTTCAGCGGTGTTTGAACCCAGTGTCGGTCTGTTGTTGGTACTTCTGAGTTTGTTTGGCTGGATGGGTTTGTCGGACTATGTGCGGGCCGAATTTTTGCGCAACCGCCAACTCGATTACGTCAAGTCGGCCCGTGCGCTGGGTTTGGGACACTGGGCCATCATCTGGCGACATGTTTTGCCCAACAGCATGACCCCGGTCGTCACTTTTTTACCTTTCCGAATGAGTGGCGCCATCCTGGCACTGACTTCGCTTGATTTTCTGGGTTTGGGTGTTCCACCGGGCACGCCTTCACTGGGCGAGTTGTTGGCGCAAGGCAAAAACAACATCGATGCTTGGTGGATCTCTTTGTCCACTTTCGCTGTGCTGGTGGTGACCTTGCTGCTGCTGACCTTCATGGGGGACGCGCTGCGCGATGCGTTAGATCCTCGAAAGGCCCAAGCATGAGCACCCCCCAACCCCTGTTGGCCTTGAAAGACCTGCGCATCGCTTTCGGCGCTCAGGCCGTCGTGCACGGTCTCAATTTGTCCATCCAAGCGGGCGAGCGGGTGGCCTTGGTGGGCGAGTCTGGCTCGGGTAAATCGGTCACCGCTTTGTCGGTGTTGCGTTTGCTGGAATCTGCGCAGTTGACGGGTCAGGTGCTTTGGCGGGGTGAAGATCTGCTGCTGCGCTCAGCCAACGCGATGCAAAGCATCCGTGGCGACGAGATCGCGATGATCTTCCAAGAGCCGATGACGGCGCTCAACCCGCTGATGACGGTGGGCCAGCAAATCTCAGAAGTTTTACAGCTCAAAAAGTTGTTGACCCACCGCGAAGCCGATGTCCGTGCCGTGCAATGGCTGGCCGATACCGGCATCGACGATCCAGAGCGGCGTTTCTCGGCCTATCCCCACCAGTTGTCTGGCGGACAACGCCAACGCGCCATGATGGCCATGGCGCTGGCCTCTGAGCCCCAACTGTTGCTGGCCGATGAGCCGACGACGGCGCTGGATGCCAGTTTGCGATTGCAGATGCTCCAGCTGCTGGCCGAGCTGCAACAAAAAACCGGCATGGCTGTCCTCTTGATCACCCACGATTTGTCTTTGGTGCGTCATTTCGCGGACCGTGTGGCGGTCATGGAAAAGGGGCAATTGGTTGAGCAGGGGACCTTGTCGGAGGTGTTCACCCGTCCGCAACACCCGTACACCCAAAAGTTGCTGGACAGTCGACCCAGCCGGGAGGGTTTGGCAGACGCCAGTCTGGATGTGCCTCAGGCTTTGCCTTTGCTGGAGGCCCAAAACCTTCAGGTGCGCTATCCCATGGCCACAGCTGGATTTCGTCATTGGTTCCGGAAAAGTGAATTCACCGCCTTGCAGGGCGCAGACTTCAGCATCAGACCGGGCACAACCTTGGGGGTGATGGGCGAGTCCGGTTCCGGTAAATCCAGTTTGGCGCAAGCGGTGCTTGGCTTGATTCCCTTTGCGGGGACTTTGTCCTTTGGCGGCGAAACATGGCGCCATGCACCCGCCCAAGACAAAGCCTTGCGCCAAAAGGTCCAAGTGGTGTTCCAGGACCCGTATGGCAGTTTGTCGCCTCGCATGACGGTCGGGGAAATCGTCTCGGAAGGTTTGCGCTGGCATGCCCCCCAGCTGTCCGAGCCACAAATTCAGGCCAAGGTGTACAGCACCTTGGCCGAGGTGGGTTTGTCTGTGGCGGAGTTTCCTGATTTGCTCAACCGTTACCCCCATGCCTTTTCAGGCGGTCAAAGACAGCGCATCGCTTTGGCGCGCGCCTTGGTGATGGAACCCCTTTTGCTTGTTTTGGATGAGCCGACCAGTGCTTTGGATGTCACTGTGCAAAAGCAAATCCTGCAATTGCTGCAGACCTTGCAAACCCAACGCGGGATGGCCTACTTGTTGATCACCCATGACATCGATGTGTTGAAGGCCATGTCACATCAGGTCTTGGTGTTGAAGGCCGGGCAGGTGGTGGAGGCGGGAGATGCCCTTCAGGTCTTGAGCGATCCGGCCCACGCCTACACCCGCCGTTTGCTCGAAGCCTTTACCTGATGGGCTGCATCCACCCTCCGTTCGCTCTGTGTTTTCCTTCAAAATCACGCACTTAGCACGTTTTTGAGCTAGAATATTGGCTTCACGACCAAACGGGCGGGTTTTCACCGCCCGTTTTTTTTGGGTCTTTCTTTTTTAACGTTGAAATTTCGAAGCTCTGTGGCATTGCAGCAAATTGTTCAAGAAACCGTGACCGGCCTGGGCTATGACCTGGTCGAAATTGACCGCACAGCGGGCGGTTTGTTGCGCATCACCATCGATTTTCCCTGGCAAGCAGGCACTGAGCTGTTCATCAATGTGGAAGACTGCGAAAAAGTCAATCGGCAACTTCAGTTTGCCCTTGAAGTCGATGGCGTCACTTACAACCGGCTGGAGGTGTCCTCTCCCGGCATCGACCGCCCATTGCGCCATGAACAAGATTTTGAACGCTTTGCCGGTGAATTGATCGACATCACCCTCAAGGCGCCCATGGGTGAGAACGCTGTGGGTTTGGTCAGTGCCAGCCGCAAAAAATTCCGGGGCGCGCTGGAGCGAACAGCGGACAACACGGGTTGGCAAATCGTCTGGAGCGATGAGCCCGTCGGCAAACCCGGTCAAAGAATCAGTAAAAAACGGATCCCGGCGCCTTTGAACGCGTTGGGCTTCACATTGGACGAATTGCGCGAGGCCCGATTGGCCCCCGTGGTGGATTTCAAAGGGCGCAAGCCAAAGGTTGAAGCCTGACCGGGTGTCGGGTTTCGAGCATTTATATCGGGTCTGAATCACGGACCCAGTGGAACAGGAGAGTCATTCATGAATCGCGAAATGTTGATGTTGGTTGAAGCCATCTCACGTGAAAAGAACGTTGAGCGCGACGTGGTGTTTGGTGCTGTGGAGGCCGCACTGGCCCAAGCCACCAAAAAGTTGTATTCGGGCGAAGTGGACATCCGCGTCTCTGTCGACCGCGACCACGGCAATTACGAAACTTTCCGCCGCTGGCATGTGGTTCCCGATGAGGCGGGTCTGCAGTTGCCCGAGCAGGAAATCTTGTTGTTCGAAGCCAAAGAGCAAATTCCGGACATTGAGGTCGACGAGTACATCGAAGAGCCGATCGAGTCTTTGCCGATTGGCCGCATTGGTGCCATGGCCGCCAAACAGGTCATCTTGCAAAAAATCCGCGATGCAGAGCGCGAAATGCTGCTCAACGACTTCATGTCGCGTGGCGAGAAGATTTTTGTCGGTACCGTCAAACGCATGGACAAGGGCGACATCATCTGTGAGTCTGGCCGCATCGAAGGCCGCCTGCGTCGCAGCGAGATGATCCCCAAGGAAAACCTGCGCAGCGGTGACCGTGTTCGCGCCATGATCATGGAAGTGGACTTGACCTTGCGTGGCGCCCCGATCTTGTTGTCGCGTTCGGCGCCGGAGTTCATGATCGAGCTCTTCCGTCAGGAAGTGCCCGAGATCGAGCAAGGTCTGCTTGAAATCAAAACCTGCGCCCGTGATCCTGGATCGCGCGCCAAGATCGCTGTGTTGTCCCACGACAAACGTGTGGACCCCATTGGCACCTGTGTCGGTGTGCGCGGCACCCGTGTGAATGCCGTCACCAACGAGTTGGCGGGCGAGCGCGTCGACATCGTGTTGTGGAGTGAAGACCCCGCCCAGTTCGTGATCGGTGCCTTGGCGCCTGCCAATGTGCAGTCCATCGTGGTGGACGAAGAGAAGCACGCCATGGACGTGGTGGTGGACGAAGAGAACCTCGCGATCGCGATTGGCCGTGGTGGTCAAAACGTGCGTTTGGCTTCTGACCTCACGGGTTGGAAAATCAACATCATGGACGCTGCCGAATCGGCCCAAAAGCAGGCCGAAGAAACCACAGGCATCCGCCAGTTGTTCATGGAAAAGCTCGATGTGGACCAAGAAATTGCAGACATCCTGATCGGCGAAGGTTTCACAAGCCTCGAAGAAGTGGCCTATGTGCCGATCCAGGAAATGCTGGAAATCGAGAGCTTCGACGAAGACACCATCAACGAGTTGCGCACGCGCGCCAAAGACGCGCTCTTGACCCTCGAAATTGCACGCGAAGAAAGCGTTGAAGACGTGTCGCAAGACCTCCGTGACCTGCCAGGCCTCACGCCTGAGCTGATTTCCAAGCTGGTTGAAGCGGGCATCCACACCCGTGACGATTTGGCTGACTTGGCCACCGACGAACTGACTGACATCACTGCTCAGACTGCTGAAGAGGCGACCGCCCTGATCATGAAAGCCCGCGAACATTGGTTCGCAGGCCAGGCCTGAAGCTATGGAGGCTTGAACACAATATGTCCAGTACCACTGTTGCCGAGTTCGCCAATGAACTCAAAAAATCTGCCGATGTTTTGCTCGATCAATTGCGATCGGCTGGCGTCGTCAAAAGCGCTGTCAGCGACACGCTGACCGACGCTGACAAGCAAAAATTGCTCAGTTATTTGCAAGCCAGTCACGGCACCGTGACCGCTGATCGCAAAAAAATCACCCTGGTCAAAAAGTCCACCAGCGAGATCAAACAAGCCGATGCATCGGGCAAGGCCCGCACCATCCAGGTGGAAGTGCGCAAAAAACGCACCTTGATCAAACGCGATGACGAGCCTGTGCAAGAAGCGCCCGCTTTAGAACCACAAGAGCCCGTGATCGACCACGCCGACTTGGCCCGCCGCGAAGAAGAGGCCCGCCGACAAGCCGAATTGATCCGACGTCAAGAAGAAGAGTTGGCTGAAAAGCGCCGTCTGCGTGAAGCGCAAGAAGCCCAACAGCGCAGCGAATTGCAGGCCCAAGAAGCCCAGGCTCGCGCTGAGGTTCAATCGCTTGCCGACGCTGCGGCTGTGGCGGCGGGTCAAGCTGTGCCTGCCAAGCCGACCTTGAGCCGCGACGAGCGTCAAGAGCTGGCCCGCGCCGAAGCGGCCAGCATCAATGCCGCCTCTCAGGTCAAGTCTGCACCTGCAGCGCCAACGATTTCCGCTGAAACTGTGGCGGCTGCCAAGGCCATTGAAGCGGCCGAAGCGGCTGTGGCCAAAGCCAAAACCGATCAAGAAGCGCGCGAAGCTGTGGCCTTGAAGGCGGCTGCCGATTCGAAGGCCAAAGCCGACGAAGACACGGCGCGTGCCGCTGATTTGGATTCACGCCGCCGCAAGGCATTGGCCGAAGCCGAAGCCATCCGCTCCATGATGAATGCCCCTAAAAAGGTGTTGGTTGCCAAGAAAGAAGAGCCCAAGGTTGAGGCCAAAGCGGCGGTCAAAGGCACTTTGCACAAACCCGCAGGCACGCCTGCGCCCGGTGCACGTGCCGCTGCCGCTCAAAATGCCGCACCTGCTGCGCCCGGTGGCAACAAAGAAGTCAAATCTGCCAAGCTGTCTTCCAGCTGGGCAGGGGATCCGGCCAAGAAGAAAGCCATTCCAACCCGTGGTGACACCAGCGGTGGTGTGGGCCGCAACAACTGGCGCACAGGCCCCCGTGGTCGCCGTGGCAATGAGCGCGACCGTGACGAAGGTCACAGCCAGCAAGCGCCCGCGGAAGTGCGCGTCTTGGAAGTGCACGTTCCCGAAACCATCACCGTGGCCGAGTTGGCGCACAAGATGGCGATCAAGGCTTCGGAGGTCATCAAGCACCTGATGAAGCTGGGCCAAATGGCCACGATGAACCAACCTTTGGACCAAGACACCGCCATGATCGTGGTGGAAGAAATGGGTCACAAAGCGGTGATTGCTGCCCTGGATGACCCAGAAGCTTTCACTGACGACGAAGTGTTGGATCAACATGCAGAAGCCTTGCCGCGCGCCCCTGTGGTGACCGTCATGGGTCACGTTGACCACGGTAAAACCTCGCTGCTCGATTACATCCGCCGAGCCAAAGTGGCTTCGGGTGAAGCCGGCGGCATCACGCAGCACATTGGCGCTTACCACGTCGAAACGCCTCGCGGCATGATCTCTTTCCTGGACACGCCCGGTCACGAGGCTTTCACGGCCATGCGTGCCCGTGGTGCCCAAGCCACCGACATCGTCATCTTGGTGGTGGCGGGTGACGACGGCGTCATGCCCCAGACCAAAGAAGCCATCAAACACGCCAAAGCGGCGGGTGTGCCGATCGTGGTTGCCATCAACAAGATGGACAAGCCCGACGCCAACATTGAGCGCGTGCGCAGTGAATTGATCGCCGAAGAAGTCGTGCCCGAAGAGTTCGGTGGCGATGCCCCCTTCGTGTCCGTCTCCGCCAAAACAGGCATGGGCATCGACGACCTGCTGGAGCAAGTGCTCTTGCAAGCCGAGGTGTTGGAACTCAAAGCGCCGGTGCAAGCCGCTGCCAAGGGTCTGGTCATCGAAGCCCGTTTGGACAAAGGCCGCGGTCCTGTGGCCACTATCCTGGTGCAATCGGGTACGTTGAACACGGGCGATGTGGTGCTGGCGGGTCAGACATTTGGCCGCGTGCGCGCCATGTTGGATGAAAACGGCGCCGCCATCAAGTCTGCAGGACCATCGATCCCGGTGGAAATTCAAGGCTTGACCGAAGTGCCACAAGCTGGCGACGAATTCATGGTCATGGGCGATGAACGCCGTGCCCGCGAAATCGCCACTTACCGTGCCGGCAAGTTCCGCAACACCAAACTGGCCAAGCAACAAGCGGCCAAGCTCGAGAACATGTTCACCGACATGTCGGCGGGCGAGGTCAAGATGCTGCCCATCATCATCAAGGCCGATGTGCAAGGCTCGCAAGAAGCCTTGGGCGCCTCCTTGCTCAAGTTGTCCAACGAAGAGGTCAAAGTCCAGTTGGTCTACTCCGGCGTGGGCGGTATCAGTGAATCGGACATCAACTTGGCGATCGCTTCCAAAGCCATCGTGATCGGATTCAACGTGCGTGCCGATGCCGGTGCGCGCAAATTGGCCGAAGGCAATGGCGTTGACTTGCATTACTACAACATCATTTATGACGCTGTGGACGAACTCAAGGCGGCGATGTCGGGCATGTTGGCCCCAGAGCAACGCGAAGAAATCATGGGTATGGCCGAAATTCGGACCGTTTTCGTGGCTTCCAAGATCGGTACGGTGGCCGGTTGTATGGTCACCTCCGGTCAGGTCACCCGCAGTGCCAAGTTCCGTTTGTTGCGCGACAACGTGGTCATCTACACCGGTGAGCTCGACTCGCTCAAACGCCTCAAGGACGACGTGCGCGAAGTCAAAGAAGGCTTCGAGTGCGGTATCAAACTCAAAAATTACAACGACATCAAAGAAGGCGATTACCTCGAATTCTTCGACGTCAAGGAAATTGCGAGAACGCTGTAAATGGCGCGCAAAAAGCAGTCCTCTGTGCCCAACCGCGGTTTCCGCGTGGCCGACCAGATCCAGCGGGATCTGGCCGAGTTGATTGCGCGCGAGTTGAAGGATCCGCGTGTGGGCATGGTCACGATCAATGCGATCGAGGTCACGCCTGACTACGCGCACGCCAAGGTCTATTTCAGTGTTTTGACGGGTAACCCCGATGAGGCCACAGAGGGCTTGAACGCCGCAGCGGGGTTTCTGCGCAATGGTTTGTTCAAGCGTTTGCACATCCACACCGTGCCGACTTTGCACTTCTTGTTTGACCGCACCACCGAGCGTGCTTCCGACATGAATGCACTGATCGCCAAGGCCGTGTCGTCTCGCGCCCAGGAGGACTGAGCATGAACGCGCCACGCACCAGGGTGCAGCGGCGCCCTGTGCACGGGGTGCTTTTGCTCGACAAACCGCTGGGACTCTCCAGCAACCAAGCTTTGCAAAAAGCCAAATGGTTGTTGCGGGCTGAAAAAGCAGGCCACACGGGCACGCTGGACCCTTTGGCCACGGGGGTTTTGCCCCTGTGCTTCGGAGCTGCCACCAAATTCAGCCAGCAGCATCTGGATGCCGACAAGACTTACGAAACCACGGTTCGTTTGGGTTTGAAAACCAGCACGGCTGATGCCGAAGGCGAAGTGATCGCTGTCCGAGAAGTGTCATGTACAGCGGGTAGGGTGGTGGAAGTGCTCGATCGGTTCATGGGGCCCATCAGCCAAGTGCCGCCCATGTACAGCGCCCTGAAGAAGGACGGTAAGGCCTTGTACGAATATGCCCGAGAGGGCGAAACCGTTGAGCGCGAAGCGCGCAACGTGGTGATCCATGATCTGGAGCTGCTGGACATGCAACTGCAGGGCGATGCGCCTTTTTTGCGTTTGCGTGTGCGTTGCAGCAAAGGCACATACATCCGAACCTTGGGCGAAGACATCGCTGAAGCTTTGGGTTGTGGCGGCCACTTGAGCGCCTTGCGCCGCGTGGTGACAGGCCCTTTTGCCGAAGCCGCCTGTGTGTCATTGGTGCAACTGGAAGCCATGGACGAGTGCGACCGATTGGCTGCATTGCAGGCTGTGGATGTCTTGTTGCCGGGTTACACCGAGGTGCAGCTGGACAAAGACAGTGCAGATCGATTTTTGAATGGGGTGCGCAGACGCGGCCCTTGGGGTGATTGTGATCAAGTAGCCGTGTATGGAGAACATCCTCGTGCCTTGCTGGGAACAGCGGTTGTGCATGGCGGCGAATTGATTCCGGGTCGATTGTTGAGCCCGATGGAAATTCAACAGATTTTAGAAAGTTCACCTGCCACCGCGCCGTTGCTGGCCGAGCAGGTTTAAAGGAAGAGAAAGCATGACCAAGCAAATTCGCAACATCGCCATCATCGCCCACGTTGACCATGGCAAAACCACCATGGTGGACCAACTGCTTCGCCAGTCGGGCACCTTCGCTGACCACGAGAAAATCGTGGACACCGTGATGGACAACAACGCCATCGAACGCGAGCGTGGCATCACCATTTTGGCCAAGAACTGCGCCGTGAGCTGGGAAGGCACCCACATCAACATCGTCGACACCCCCGGTCACGCGGACTTCGGCGGTGAAGTGGAACGCGCCTTGTCCATGGTGGACGGTGTGGTTTTGCTGATCGATGCGCAAGAAGGCCCCATGCCTCAAACCCGTTTCGTGACCAAGAAAGCCCTGGCTTTGGGCCTCAAGCCCATCGTGGTGGTCAACAAGGTCGACAAGCCCGGTGCCAACCCCGACAAAGTGGTGAACGCTGCTTTTGATTTGTTCGACAAACTCGGCGCGAACGACGAGCAACTCGACTTCCCCGTGGTCTACGCCTCCGGCATCAACGGCTGGACATCTCTGGATGAAGGCGCGCCTGGCGAGCAGTGGGGTCCTGACATGTCGGCCCTGTTCAACACCGTGCTCAAGCACGTCAAGCCCAATGCGGGTGACCCAGCAGCCCCTTTGCAGCTGCAAATTTCCGCGCTCGACTTTTCCACTTTTGTGGGCCGCATCGGCGTGGGCCGCATCAGCCAAGGCACGGTCAAGCCCAACATGGACGTGGTCGTCATGGAAGGCGCCGACGGCTCAAGCATCAAGGGGCGCGTCAACCAAGTGCTGACCTTCCAAGGTCTGGACCGTGTGCAAGTGACCGAAGCCGGTCCTGGCGACATCGTGTTGATCAACGGCATTGCCGACCTGAACATTGGCGTGACGGTCACCGACCCTGCCAACCCGATGCCATTGCCGATGCTCAAGGTGGACGAGCCCACACTGACCATGAACTTCTGCGTGAACACCTCGCCTTTGGCAGGCCGTGAAGGCAAGTTCGTGACCAGCCGCCAGATTTGGGACCGTCTGCAAAAAGAACTGCAACACAACGTGGCGCTGCGCGTCAAAGAAACCGATGAAGACGGTATTTTTGAAGTCGCTGGCCGCGGTGAATTGCACTTGACCATCTTGTTGGAAAACATGCGCCGCGAAGGCTATGAATTGGCGGTGTCCAAGCCACGTGTGCTTTACCGTGACATCGATGGCGAGCGCCATGAGCCGATCGAATTGGTGACAGCCGATATCGAAGAAACCCACCAAGGTGGTGTGATGCAAGCCCTGGGCGAGCGCAAGGGCGAGTTGGTCAATATGGAACCCGATGGCCGTGGTCGCGTCCGTTTGGAATACCGCATCCCAGCCCGTGGCCTGATCGGTTTCACCAACGAATTTCTGAACTTGACCCGTGGTTCCGGTCTGATCTCCAACATTTTTGACGGCTACGAGCCGCACAAGGGCGAAATCGGTGGCCGCAAGAACGGTGTGCTGATTTCCATGGACGATGGCGAAATTTTCACCTACGCCTTGGGCAAGTTGGACGACCGTGGCCGCATGTTTGTCAAGGCGAACGATCCGGTGTACGAAGGCATGATTGTCGGTATCCACAGCCGTGACAACGACTTGGTGGTGAACGCCACCCGCACCAAGCAGCTGACCAACTTCCGTGTGTCCGGCAAGGAAGACGCGATCAAGATCACGCCCCCGATCGACTTGACGCTGGAATACGGTGTCGAGTTCATCGAAGACGACGAGTTGGTCGAAATCACGCCCAAGAGCGTGCGTCTGCGCAAGCGCTTCCTGAAGGAAAGCGACCGCAAGCGCAACAAGTGATCGGCTGACGATCATGCGTTTCACCCACGGCCTGGCCGTTTGGACCATGGTGGGCTGCACCGCCCTGTGGTCCATGGCTGGGGTGGTGACGCGGCACCTGGAGCAAGCCCGCAGCTTTGAAGTGACCTTCTGGCGCAGCTTCTTCACGGTGCTGTCATTGGTGGTCATCTTGCCCTTGTGGCAAGGCCGCGGTGTTTGGTCACGGTTGCCCTGGCGGAGCCCCTATTTTTGGTACTCCGGCGTTTGCTGGAGTGTCATGTTCACGGCCTTCATGGTGGCGCTCACCTTGACGGCGGTGGCCAATGTCTTGATCACCATGGCGGTGGGCCCTTTGCTCACGGCGCTGATCACGCGGATTTTTTTGGGCCACCGATTGCCGGCCCGAACTTGGCTGTCCATTGTGCTGGCGGGCATTGGCATTGGCTGGATGTATGGTTCTCAGCTGAGCTTGGGTGATCCGAATTTCCTGATGGGCTCTTTGGTGGCCCTGTGTGTGCCCATCGCGGCCTCCGTGCAATGGACCTTGGTGCAAAAAAGTCAAAGCGAAGGCCAAAATTTGGATTTGGTGCCCTCGGTCATGCTTGGCGCCTTGATCTCCACCTTGTTGACTTGGCCTTTGTCTTTCCCGTTTCAGGCTTCGGCGCATGATGTGGGTCTGCTCGGCCTGTTGGGTTTGTTCCAACTGGCCATTCCCTGCGCTTTGTCGGTGGTGTGTGCCCGGGTCCTCCAGGCACCCGAGGTGTCCTTGCTGGCCTTGCTCGAAATTGTCTTTGGCATTGCTTTGGCGTGGTGGGGTGCGAATGAAGCGCCTCAGCTGAGTGTGCTTTTCGGGGGAGGCCTTGTCTTGGGGGCCTTGCTTCTCAATGAATGGTTAGGCTGGAGGCAAAACAATGTCTGATGTCGTTGCGCAAGTTGAAGGCCGTATCGGCTGCATCACACTGAACCGCCCCAAGGCGCTGAACGCCTTGTCGCTCGACATGGTGAGGTCCCTGACCCAAGCCCTGCTGGCATGGCAGAGCGATCCGCAAGTGTTGGCCGTGGCCATCCGCGGGACGGGCAAAGAGGGCCCCTTTGGCGCTTTTTGCGCGGGCGGTGATATCCGATTTTTTCACCAAGCCGCCCATGCGGGTGACGCCAGTTTGGGGGACTTTTTCACCGAAGAGTACCGCCTCAATCACCTGATCCACACCTACAGCAAGCCCTACATTGCCTTCATGGATGGCATCGTGATGGGCGGCGGCATGGGCATCAGCCAGGGTGCCAGCGTTCGCGTGGTGACCGAGCGCACCAAGATGGCCATGCCCGAAACCCACATCGGCCTGTTCCCGGATGTGGGCGGTGGCTATTTCCTCAGCCGTTGTCCGGGGCGTCTGGGTGAGTACCTGGCCTTGACAGGGCAGATGCTGAGCGGGGCACAGGCCGTGGCCGCCAAGTTGGCCGACATCGCATTGCCCAGCGGCATGATGGAGCCCATCTGGCAAACCTTGGTCAGCAGCCCCTTTGAGAACGCCGAATCGGTGGAGCGCTGGGTCTTGGCCCAAGCCGGTGCCCTGACCCCAGAAAAGCTCAGCCCTCAGCCGCAAATTGACGAAGTGTTTGGTTTGCCTGCGGTGGCCGACATCTTGAGCCGCTTGGAGTCGGCGTCTGATGAGTGGAGCCAGAAAACGGCCCACGCTTTGCGCCAGCGCTCCCCATTGATGCTGCATGTGTCGTTGGAACAAATTCGCCGCGCCCGCCAAATGAGCCTGGCCGACGACCTTCGGATGGAGCGGGACATGGTGCACCACTGTTTCCATCTGCGCTCGGTGGCGGACAGTGAAACGGTGGAAGGCATCCGGGCCTTGGCGGTCGACAAAGACCACACCCCGCAGTGGAGACCAGCCCGGGTGGAAGAGGTGGATGGGTCAGAAGCGGCACGCTTCTTTGCCAGCCCGTGGCCCTCTGAGCACCACCCCCTGCGCGATTTAACGTAGGAGCGAACCCCCGCTCGCGAATGCCTGATCTGCCGCTGTGCGAGCAGATTCGGCCGCAGGGGCGGCCTCCCAAAAATACCAAGCGCTTGCTCCTACAGAAATTCAGCGGTGTCGGCTCTTCATGGCGCGTTCCACTTCGCGCTTGCCTTCGCGGTCCTTGATGGTGTCGCGTTTGTCGTGCTCGGCCTTGCCTTTGGCCAGCGCAATGTCGCATTTGACCTTGCCTGATTTCCAGTGCAAATTGATCGGCACCAGGGTGTAACCCTTTTGCTCGATCTTGCCGATCAAGCGCTTGATCTCTTCTTTGTTCAGCAGCAGTTTGCGCGTTCGTGCGGCTTCGGGGTTGATGTGGGTGGACGCGGTTTTGAGGGGGTTGATCAGGCAACCGATGATGAACAACTCGCCGTTGCGGATCACCACATAACCATCGGTCAGTTGCACCTTGCCTTCGCGAATCGCTTTGACTTCCCAGCCTTCCAGCACCATGCCCGCCTCGTAGCGCTCTTCAAAAAAATAGTCGAAGGACGCTTTTTTGTTCTCGGCGATCTTGGCAAAAACGGGAGCAGCAGGAGACTTTTTGGTGGTGGCCATGAGGAGCAAATAAGGGCTGCACTGCCGTTCGCAAGGGCGTGCTTTTTGGCGGTCAGCCAACAGTCGGATCGGAAAACTACAATCGGTGCATTGTATGAAGAATATCCACAAGTCCGTTCTCATCTGGTACACACCAGAGGAAATGTTTCGCCTCGTGACCGACGTGGCGCGTTACCCTGAATTTTTGCCTTGGTGTGACCGTGCCAGCGTGCTTGAAAACGATGCGCAAGGCATGGTCGCCGAGGTCGGCATCAGCTTGGGCGGCATTGAGCAAACCTTCACCACCCGCAACACCCATGAAGAGGGGCGCTCGGTCAGGATGAGCCTGGTCAAAGGCCCTTTTTCTAACCTGAGCGGCATGTGGCGCTTCACGCCCGTGGGCGACGGGACGCAGCGTGCGTGCAAAGTGGAGCTGGATCTGCAATACGGCTTTTCCAGCAAAACCTTGGCGGCGCTGGTGGGCCCTGTCTTTGACAAGATCGCGGCCAGCTTGGTCGATGCTTTTGTGAAACGTGCCGAAGCGGTCTATGGCTGAGCAACTGATGGGTGTCACACTCTGCTGGAGCCTGTCGGCCCGGCATGTCCATGAGATGCGTTTGCAAGTGCCCGTCGGCAGTACCGTTCAAGATGTGCTGGAGCAGGGCATCGCTTTGTGTTTGCAAAATCAGACTTCCAGCGACGGCGTCTCTTTGTCATCCCTGCAGTTTCAACAACCCGGCATTTGGGGTAAAAAAGTGCCTTGGTCACAGCGGGTGAACGTTGACGATCGGATTGAGCTGTGCCGCCCTCTCAAGGTGGATCCCAAGGTCGCCCGCCGACAGCGCTTCAAAGGCCAAGGCAAAGGGCGTACCGGTCTTTTTGCCAAGCGCAAGGCCGGCTCTGCGGCCGGTTATTGAGCCAGCCAAGATGCAAGCACTTTTGGATGCCATCGCCCAGATGGACAAGGCCGCTGACGCGCATCGGGTCTTCCACGGCCGCGGCGGCATGTACCCCGGCTGTGAGCATTGGACCTTGGACTGGTTTGCACCCGTGTGGGTGTTGACCAGCTTCAAAGCCGTGCGCGAGGACGAGCTGGCCCAATGTCACCAGGCACTGGCCCAGCGCTGGGAAACCCTGGCCCCCGGCGAGCCGCTCAATTGGGTGTTCCAGTGCCGTGCCCAAGGCCAAGCGCAAACCCGTCTCATGGCTGGCTGCGTGCCCGAGCCGCATGTGGTGACCGAGCAAGGTGCGCGCTACTTGGTTCATGTGATGCGGGGTCAGAACCATGGCTTGTTTTTGGACATGGCCAAGGGCCGTGAATGGCTCCGGCGCCATGCCAAGCACGAAAACATCCTCAACCTGTTTGCCTACACCTGCGCATTTTCTGTGGTGGCCTTGCAGGGTGAGGCGGCGCAGGTGGTCAATCTGGACATGAGCCAAGGCGCCTTGGCTGTGGGCCAGCAAAACCACCGCCTCAACAAGCTGCCCACCAAAGCCCGTTTTTTGGGCCACGACATCTTCAAGACCTGGGGCAAGATCAGCAAAATGGGGCCGTATGGCGTGATCGTGATCGACCCGCCCAGTTACCAAAAGGGCAGCTTCATCGCCACCAAGGACTACATCAAGCTGATCCGCCGCGTTCCCGACCTCTTGGAGCCTCAGGGCCACGTCTTGCTCTGCCTGAATGCGCCCGAGTTGGACACGGCTTTTTTGCACGCCCAGGTGGCCGAAGCAGCCCCTGGCCTTCGGTTTGTGGAGCGGCTGGCCAACCCTCCAGCGTTTGCCGACAGGGACCCGGAAAAGTCGCTCAAGGTGCTGCATTACCAAAACGCCTGAGCCAGCGGGGGAGGGCCGGCCTTGGCTGGCCCTGTTGGGGGCCAAAAATCAGGGAAACCCCTTGTTCTACACGGGTACAATCCATTTTTTGGAGCCTCAGCTTATGCGCCTACTCGGTAAAGCCCTGACTTTTGACGACGTTCTCCTCGTCCCCGCGTACTCCCAGGTCCTGCCCAAGGACACGTCCCTTGCCACGCAATTCACCCGCAACATCCGCCTGAACTTGCCCCTGGTGTCTGCCGCCATGGACACCGTGACCGAAGCGCGCTTGGCCATCGCCATCGCCCAAGAAGGCGGCATTGGCATCGTCCACAAAAACCTCACAGCCCAAGAGCAAGCCGCCCAGGTGGCCAAGGTCAAGCGTTATGAATCGGGCGTGCTGCGCGACCCGGTCGTCATCACCCCCGACACCACCGTGCGCCAGGTCATGGCCCTGAGCGATGAATTGGGCGTGTCGGGCTTTCCGGTCTGCGATGGCGGCAAGGTGGTCGGCATTGTGACCGGACGCGACCTGCGTTTTGAAACCCGCTACGACCAAAAAGTCAGTGAAATCATGACGCCACGCGAGCGCCTGGTCACCGTGCCCGAAGGCACCACGCCCGAGCAAGCCAAGCATTTGCTCAACAAACACAAACTCGAACGCCTGCTGGTCGTGAATGACGCCTTTGAGCTCAAGGGCCTGATCACCGTCAAAGACATCACCAAGCAGCTCAATTTCCCCAATGCCGCGCGTGACACCGCTGGCAAACTGCGCGTGGGCGCTGCCGTGGGTGTGGGCGAGGGCACGGAAGAGCGTGTGGAGGCCTTGTCGCGCGCAGGCGTTGACGCCATCGTGGTCGACACCGCCCACGGCCACAGCAAAGGCGTGCTCGACCGTGTGCGCTGGGTCAAGCAAAACTACCCGCACATCGAAGTCATTGGCGGCAACATCGCCACAGGCGCTGCGGCTTTGGCTTTGGTTGACGCCGGCGCTGACGGCGTCAAAGTGGGCATTGGCCCAGGTTCCATTTGCACCACCCGCATCGTGGCGGGCGTGGGCGTGCCGCAAATCATGGCGGTGGACTCGGTGGCCACGGCCCTCCAAGGCACGGGCGTGCCCCTCATCGCCGACGGCGGTATCCGTTACAGCGGCGACATCGCCAAAGCCATTGCCGCTGGTGCGGGCACCGTCATGATGGGCGGCATGTTCGCGGGCACCGAAGAAGCCCCCGGAGAAATCGTGTTGTTCCAGGGCCGCAGCTACAAGAGCTACCGCGGCATGGGCTCCATTGGTGCCATGCAGCAGGGCAGCGCAGACCGCTACTTCCAAGAGTCCAGCACCGGCAACCCCAACGCCGACAAACTGGTGCCCGAAGGCATTGAAGGCCGCGTGCCTTACAAAGGCTCGGTGGTGTCCATCATTTACCAGATGGCCGGCGGCTTGCGGGCCAGCATGGGCTACTGCGGTTGCGCGACGATCGAGGCCATGCACAACGAATCCCAGTTTGTGGAAATCACCGCAGCGGGCATCCGCGAAAGCCATGTGCACGACGTGCAGATCACCAAGGAAGCCCCGAACTACCGGGCTGAGTAAAATCGCGCCTTGACCTCCAAGGCGTCTGCAACCCAGACGCCTTTTCATTTCTTTAATACGGCGCCTGCCATGCAGCACTCCAAAATCCTGATCCTCGACTTCGGATCGCAAGTCACCCAGCTCATCGCCCGTCGCGTGCGCGAAGCGCATGTGTTTTGCGAGGTGCACCCCTGCGACGTGAGCAGCGACTGGGTGCGCGAGTACGCCAAGGACGGCAACCTCAAAGGTGTGATCCTCTCGGGCAGCCACGCCAGCGTCTACGAAGTCGACGACCGCGCACCGGATGCCGTGTTTGAGTTGGGCATCCCCGTGCTGGGCATTTGCTACGGCATGCAAACCATGGCGCAGCAGTTGGGCGGCAAAGTGGAGGCGGGCACGACACGCGAATTTGGTTACGCCGAAGTCCGCGCCCACGGCCACACCGAACTGCTCCAAGGCATCGAAGACTTCGCCACGCCAGAAGGCCACGGCATGCTCAAGGTTTGGATGAGCCATGGCGACAAAGTCACCGCCATGCCGCCCGGCTTCAAGGTCATGGCCTCCACCCCGGCTTGTCCGATCGCCGGCATGGCCGATGAGTCCCGCCACTTCTATGCGGTGCAGTTCCACCCCGAAGTCACGCACACCGTGCAGGGCCAGGCGCTGCTCAACCGTTTTGTGCTCGACATTTGCAAGGCCCGCCAAGACTGGATCATGGGCGACTACATCGAAGAAGCCGTGGCCAAAATCCGCGAACAAGTGGGTGACGAAGAGGTCATTCTGGGCCTGTCGGGCGGTGTCGATTCGTCGGTGGCCGCCGCCTTGATCCACCGCGCCATTGGCGACCAGCTGACCTGTGTGTTTGTGGACCACGGCTTGCTGCGCCTGAATGAAGGCGACATGGTCATGGAAATGTTCGTGGGCAAGTTGCACGCCAAAGTGATCCGCGTCGATGCGAGCGACTTGTTCCTCGGCAAGTTGGCGGGGGTGAGCGAGCCCGAAGCCAAGCGCAAGATCATTGGTGGCTTGTTTGTGGACGTGTTCAAAGAGCAAGCCGCCCAATTGAAAGCTGCCGACGGCGGCAAAGAGGGCCATGAGGGCCGACCAGCCGTCAAAGGCGCGACCTTCCTCGCCCAAGGCACCATCTACCCCGATGTGATCGAGTCCGGTGGCGCCAAGAGCAAGAAAGCGGTGACCATCAAGAGCCACCACAACGTGGGCGGCTTGCCCGAGCAACTGGGCCTGAAACTCTTAGAGCCTTTGCGCGAGCTGTTCAAAGACGAAGTGCGCGAACTCGGCGTGGCGCTGGGCCTGCCGCGTGAAATGGTCTACCGCCACCCCTTCCCAGGCCCAGGCTTGGGTGTGCGCATCTTGGGCGAAGTTAAAAAAGAATACGCCGACCTTTTGCGCCGTGCGGACGCGATTTTCATCGAAGAGCTGCGCAACTTCACCGATGAAACGGGCAAGTCCTGGTATGACCTGACCAGCCAGGCCTTCACCGTGTTCTTGCCCGTGAAAAGTGTGGGGGTGATGGGCGACGGCCGCACTTACGATTACGTGGTGGCCCTGCGCGCGGTGCAAACCAGCGACTTCATGACGGCGGATTGGGCCGAGCTGCCTTACGCGCTGCTCAAAAAGGTGTCAGGACGCATCATCAACGAAGTGCGCGGCATCAACCGGGTCACCTACGACGTGAGCTCCAAACCACCAGCGACCATCGAGTGGGAGTGATTGGTTGTTTGTAAGTTGTTGATTTATAAAGAAAAACAACTTACAAACTTGTTGCAGACTTTTGGGAAATGCGTTATAAATCAAGCATTTACAAATTTTACTGTGACAAATGTTGCGAACACGAATTACCGCTGTTGACAATGATGCTGATGTGCAAATCAAGCGTCTCAACAAGAATCAAAAACAAGTGCGAATGCACGATGTTCTTGAAATCTATGATGGCGAAGTCAGAATTTTTCGGACCACACACAGCGGTGATGTGTGGCAATTACGAATGTGGATCTCGCAAGAGAAGAAGTACATTCGCAAATCTCTCAAGACAAGAGACAAACTAATTGCAATTGAAATTGCAAAGGCTGAGTACATTCAGTACAAAGCAAGACTATTGAATGGTGAGAAATTATTCTCACTGACAGCGTCAGATTTGCGGAACAAGTATCTTGAGCATGTCACTGAATTGGTTGAAGGTGGTCAAATCAGTGCAGGTCGTCTGACGAACATAAAGACATACACAAAGCATTATCAAGATTTCGTTGGCAAAGAAGCGAAGATTCAGAACATTGCTGAAGACTTCTTTGATGGTTATCGTGCATTCAGACAAACCAAAGTTAAAGGTATCACGATGACTGTGGTTGTGAATGAGTCAATCACAATCAA
>NZ_NESG01000007.1 GCF_002778275.1 Limnohabitans sp. G3-2
GGAAGGTCAGAACATGCGTCCTGCCAACAGGTGCCGACGGTGTCGGCGTTGAACCCCTGTCCCCGATCAATTCAGGTGGGGGAGTTTGAGGTGGCCATAAGTGGGGGAATTTAGGTGGCCATCAGGGGCCAGTTCGCCTTTAGCCTGTTTTGCCTGTCTCAAAACACTTAACAAGTGCGTTTTCCCAGTGCCTCTGCGACCGAACACGATTTGATGATCGATCGAAGATAGCACTGTAAAAATAGATCCAAAATCAACAAAGGTCTTTTGAAGAACCGCGTCGTCCTGACGTTCTGCTCGCTTGACTATGCGTAAGAATGCAAGATTAGTTGGTCGCATTTTCGTTTCATTCATATTTTTCAACTTTCTTTAGATTTAGATTTGCGTGTTTTCTGCGCGGCTGGTGCGGGCAGCAAGCTGGTCATGCGTTGGTACAGCTCGAACAGGAAGGCGACGCGTTCGGCGTCGGAGGCGTAGGATTTTTTGCCGCCGCTGGGTTGGTAGGCGGCGTCTACGGCGGCGTCTAGTTTTTGGTGGGCCTTGAGCAGGGCCGGGGGCATGGTCAGTGGGTCGTACAGGTCGGCCAGTGATGCGTCTGCAAATTGGGCGCGGGCGTCGAGCACCCATTGCGCGGCTTGTTCGATGGCGTTCCGGTGTTTGTCGCTGAGTGGTTCGCCAGCGTAGCCGGGCCAGGGGTAGTTGTTGTAGACCACGCTTGCAGAATATTGGTAGTCGCTTTTCATGCGACCACAAACAGCCCGCATCCAAGACATGTGCATTGATGAATTGAGCACACCGAATTCATGCAATGTTGCGTTTGGAATGATTAATAGGCTTCCGCTTGCGATCCACTCCTTCGGGGCGTAGCAGATCGGGAGGTACAAACGCCTTTCTGATGAAACCTTTGGAATCGCCAAGTAATCGGTCGTTGGTTGCCGATCTTCTGTAAAAAGAGAGGGCGTGCTTGCCCATTCTTGTGTGCGTTGTTTGCCGCTGTTCAGTCGTGCAGTTTTTACCTTTTGGATTCGCTCAAGGGTTAAAGGCATGCTCCGTAATTCAGCTGGCGAAAGTCCTTTTAACCACAAACACCATCGATCTTGGTTGTTGATGAGTTCGTCACCGCCGACGAACTTTCTGATCCAGTGCTCAGCTTTGGGTTCGTTGGATATCAGTTCGGTTTTTTCCTCCGTTGATAAAACCAAATGCCCGAAGTCAGTCGCTTCGCTGCCTTTTGTTATCGGAGGTGATGCGCAAACGGGTGTGCTTCTTTTTGAAATTGCAATGCTCGGGGCATCAACCAAATACGGATTGATGTTCTTGGCTGGCACAGCCAGAGGCTCGCCTTTGATGTCGGCGTATTCATAAATGATTTTGTCGGAACGATCCTCTCGACCAAAACCCACGATCACGCAATGCACGGCTGCGTTGCCTTTGGCTTCGTTGGACCAAGAAAACGTGCGATGCGCAAATTGGATGTGGATGCCTTGCGACAACATCCACGCCCACAAAACGCCAACCTGTTCACCTTGAGTAATGCTGTTGGTTGAGACGAACGCCACGCGCGGGGCCTGTTGAGACTCAACGCAGCGCATGTAATTGGCCGCTTTGACGTACCAAGCTGCCACAAAATCCAAAACGCCAAACCCTTTGATGCGATTCATCACCGGCTCAAAGTCAGCTTTTTGATGTGGTGTTTGTTCTTTCTTGCCGATGAACGGTGGATTGCCCAACACATAACTGCACCGCTCCGCAGGTAGCACTTCGTTCCAGTCCAGCCGCAGCGCGTTGGCGTGGCGTATTTGCGGTGAGCTTTTGAGCGGGATGCGGGCAAAGTACAGGCCAAACTCCACGCTCACGCGCAGGTTCATCTGGTGGTCCACCAGCCACAGGGCCACTTGGGCAATTTGCGCCGGAAACTCTTCGATCTCGATGCCAAAGAATTGGTCCACGTTCACGCCGATCAGGCCATGCACGTCCACCGCCAGCTGGCCTTTGTGGGCGCTCAGTTCGTGGTCGGCCCGCAGCACTTTCAGTTCCAACTCGCGCAGTTCGCGGTAGCTGATGACCAAGAAGTTGCCGCACCCACAGGCCGGGTCCAAAAACGTCAGCCGCCGCAGCTTTTTGTGAAACTCAAACAGCTTGTTGCGGTGGCCTTTCACGCGCTCAAACTCGGCGTGCAGTTCGTCCAGAAACAGGGGCTTGATCAGCTTGAGGATGTTGGCCTCAGACGTGTAGTGCGCGCCCAGATTGCGGCGGGCTTGGTCGTCCATGATGCTTTGGAACAGGCTGCCAAAAATCGCCGGGCTGATGGCCGACCAGTCCAGCGCACAGGCGTCCAGCAGGGCTTCGCGCATGGCGGTGCTGAAGTCGGCCATGGGCAGGGTTTCTTCAAACAGGCGGCCGTTGATGTAGGCAAACTGGCCCAGCTGTTCGTCGATGTTTTGGCTGCGTTGGCTCTCGTGCGTGTTGAGCACCTGAAACAGTTGCCCCAGGCGCGGCCCCAAGTCCGAGCCGTCGGGCGCGGTGCGTTCTTCCACAAAGTCTCTGAAAGATTGCGCGGGCTGAAAGATGCCCGTGTCGTCGGCGAACAAACAAAACAGCAGGCGCACCAGCAGCACTTCGAGCGCGTGGCCTTGGTAGCCTGAGGCCTTGAGCGCGTCATGCAGGCGGCCCATGCGTTCGGCGGCCTTGATGTTGACCGGGTCTTCCGAACGGATGTCTTGCACCTTGTAGCCCGCCAACAGGCCAAACAGCTTGATGTGTTTGTGCAGGTGCCGGAGCTCAAACGCCACCGTCTCGCCCGTGGCCAGGCGGTGCAGCCGAAAGCGGGCAAAGTCGCAGACCACCACCAGCTGGGGCAGGTCGCGCTCGCTGAGGTTGTGCAGGTAGCCCATGGCCTGGTCTACCGCGCCGTCCAGGCTTTTGCCGCGCGACTTGTGCTCCACCAACAGCACGCCGGGCCAAAACAGGTCCACAAAGCCTTGCGCACCGCCGAGCTTTTTGACATTCAGCTCGAAGGTGGCGACGCGTTTGTTGGTGATGCCAAAGATTTCAAAGAAATCGATCCAAAAGGGCTTGGCCTGGCTGTCTTCGTTGCAGGCGTCGGCCCAAGTCTTGCTGAAAAGCAATGCCCTGGATTTGATTTCGTTCCAATTAAGACCCATTTGGTACTCACAAAGTGAGACCGGATGTTAACGGAAAGTTCTCGGTTTTTTGATGGAGGGAGTGCTGGGGGTGTAACTAAAGGGTCTGAGGCTCGGTCAGTCGCTGCTGTCGCCGATCAAGCTGCGAAGCGCTCAATCTTGGGACGTTTGACCTCGCCCGCTTGATAAAGGTCGTATTGCATCTGCATGCCCGCCCACATTTCGGCACTGGTGCCGAAGGCTTGCGCGAGTCGGTAGGCCATGTCAGCCGAAACGCCTGATGCGCCAGACACCACACGCGAGAGCGTGACACGGTTGACGCCCAGCCTGACAGCGGCCTCGGTGATGGTGATGTCACCCAGATATTCCCGAAGGACTTCCCCTGGGTGCGGAGGGTTGTGCATGCGAGTCATGACGGCCTTAGTGATAGTCGAGGTAATCCACAAGCACAGCGTCCGTTCCATCGAACATGAACACCATGCGCCAGTTGCCATTGACGGTGATGGCCCAATGACCTTTCAAGTCGCCCTTGAGGGGGTGCAGTCCCCATGCTGGTGCTGAGAGGTCTTCGGGCTTGACCGCTTGATCAAGAGCCGCCAACTGAAGACGCAGCCTTGCAGCGTGCGCAGCCTGAATACCTGCCTTGCTGCCGGTCTCAAAAAAGCGCTGCAGGCCTTTGTGACGAAATGTCTTGATCATTTCAGGGGCATTGTAGTGTGTAGCGCTTCAAGCTACAACTCGGTCAATAGGACGTGTACCCTGCCTCTCGCTCACGGCTTGGTTTCCTACAAAAACCGCTATCGCTCAGCCTTTCAAGCCTTCCAATACATTCACCGTGTTCACGCCCAAATCTGCCGCAGCGTAGCCACCTTCGAGCGTCAGCACCGTGGGCAAGCCCAAAGCGGCGATCGCTCGGCCGACCTGCAGGTAATCGGCACTGCGCAACTTGAAGCCCGAGATCGGGTCACCCTCGAACGTGTCCAGCCCCAGCGGCACCACCAGTGCTTGCGGGGCAAAGTCAGCTACCGCCTGCAAAGCGGTTTGCAGGGTGGCCCACCAAACGTCAAACCCGGTGCCACGCGGCAGCGGCAGGTTCAGGTTGAAGCCTTCGCCCGCACCATGCCCGCGCTCGTCGGCATGGCCCAAAAAGAAGGGGTATTCGGTGCGCGGATCGCCGTGGATGGATACCGTCAGCACATCGCTGCGCTCATAAAAACAAGTCTGTGTGCCGTTGCCGTGGTGGTAGTCCACATCGAGCACGGCCACGCGCTGCAGCCCGCCATCGCGCAAGGCCTGTGCGGCCATGGCGGCGTTGTTGATGAAGCAATAACCACCCATGTAGTTGGGGCCTGCATGGTGGCCCGGCGGGCGGGTCAGGGCCATGGCAACACGACCACCCGCCAGCACCGCTTGCGCGGCGGCCAGCGCACAGGCCGCGCCCTCGCGTGCGGCGGCCCAGCTGCCCGCCATCAAGGGCGTGCCCGAGTCAAACGCGTACTGCCCTAGCCGCGCCGCAAAGTTGAGAGGCGGCGCGTCGGTGCGAAAGCCGTGCCGAGCGGCCAGCGGCCAGACCGAGGGCAGGGCGTCGACCAACGCATTGGCCGGGTCCAGCGCCACCCAGTCGCGCCAAGCGTGGGCCAAAAAGTCCAGATAGTCGGCGTTGTGCACTTGGCGCAAAGCCGCGTCCAGCGGCAGGTCGGCTGCGGGTTGCACCAGGGTGCCGACAGGGCGCTTGTTCAGTTCATCGAGCACATGCTGCAGGCGCATGGGCACTTCGTGGCAATCGACCATGCGGCCCCGGAACATTTCCTGGCGGCCTGCGTGCTCAGCGTGGCGGGTGTTGTGGAAGATTTTCATAGGCTTGAGTCTTGTTTGGGCTCCAGTGTGCCAGTGCCCAAGGAAGGCAAACCGCTGCTTACCTTGACAGGGGTACGAAATATGAGCAGACTAGATGGCTGACTAGTTTAAGGGGGCTGAGATGCATACATGGCCGGTACAAGACGCGAAAGCGCGGTTCAGTGAGTTTTTGGATGCGTGCCTGGTCGATGGGCCGCAAATGGTCACCCGACGTGGCGCTGAAGCTGCCGTGTTGGTGCCCGTGCAGGAGTGGCGGCGTATGCAGTCGGCAGCTCGCCCTTCGCTGAAGCAACTGCTGCTCTCAGACCAAGCTCGCACCGAGTTGATCGTGCCGCCTCGAGGGCAGGCCAAACGTCGACCTGTGGAGCCGATGCTGTGACGCAGCGCTATTTGCTGGACACCAACGTGGTGTCTGAGTTGCGCAAGCCGCGCCCGCATGGGGGCGTTGTGGCTTGGCTGGAGTCGCTGGATGACGCTCAGCTTTACGTGTCGGCGGTCACCCTGGGCGAAATCCAAGTGGGCATCGAGCTGACGCGTGAACAAGACCCCGAAAAGGCTCAACAAATTGAAGACTGGCTGGCCTTGGTGGCGGGCGCTTACAACGTCTTGCCCATGGATGCGGCAGCCTTCACGGCTTGGGCGAAATTGATGCACCGCAAGTCAGACACCTTCTACGAAGACGCCATGATTGCCGCCACGGCCAAAGTGCATGGACTGACTGTGGCGACAAGGAATGTGGCGGACTTTCAGGCGCTGGGGTTTGAGGTCTTCAACCCGTTTGCCCCGGTTTAATCCAATTCTTTGCACGGGGCTTTGCTAAGCCATCAACCAAATTCCCGAAACCCCTTGAGCGGCGGCAGCGGCGCAAAGTTGGCTTCGCGTTTTTGTTGCATGGCGCTGATGGCTTCGCGCACGTTGGCGTTGCTCCAGATGGCGCCTTGCAGCCAGCCCATGTGGCGCAGGCTGTCTTCTGTGCTGTGGTCGCGGGCGTAGTGCAGCACTTGCTTGGTGCCCCAGATGGCCACGGGCGGTTTGCTGGCGATCTCTTTGGCCGCTTGCAGGGCGGCGGCCACGGTGGCTTCGTGGGTGGGCAGCACCTCGTTGACGAGGCCGTGGGCCAGCGCTTTGTCGGCGCTCAGGCGGCGGCCCGTGTAGGCCAGCTCTTTGACCAGAGCCATGGGCAGCAGCTTGGGCAAGCGCTGCAAGGTGCCCACGTCGGCCACCATGCCGATGTTGATTTCTTGGATGCAGAAGAACGCATCGGCCGAGGCATAACGCATGCAGCAGGCGGTGACCATGTCCACCGCGCCGCCAATGCAGCCGCCGTGGATGGCGGCGATGACCGGGATGCGCAGTTCTTCGAGCAGGGTGAAGGTGTGCTGCATGTCGGTCAGCAGGTCGTACACGGCCGAGCGGCCTTCTGCGCTGCTGTCGTCCATCTGGATGGCGCTGCCAAAGGTTTGCAGGTCCATGCCCGCGCTGAAGTGTTTGCCGGTGCTGGAGATCACCAGCGCCCGGGCGGTGCCCGCTTTGTGGATGTCGGTCAGCACCTCGTGCAGCTCGCGCCAAAACGTCGGGTGCATGGTGTTCATCGCCTCGGGGCGGTTCATCACCAGGTGGGCCACGTGGCCTTCAGTTGTCAAAGAAAAGCAGTTGAGTGATTTCATGGGGTGTCTCCTTTGGCGCAGGTTAGCCCATCGTTGATGGGCTGCGCTGTCCCCGTCTTGACCCGAGGGCTTGCACTGGGCGGCCCTGTCAAGTTGGATCAGAGGTATTCGGACTTGATGTTGGCGGCGTCTGCGACGAGTTGGCTCAGTCGCTTTGCCTGCTGCGCCACAAATTGAGCGATCCCTTGGACAAATGCCTGTTCGTCTGCTTTGTAATCCGCTGCTTGTGCTTGCGCCATGGCCGCTGTCTCGGCCAGTTTGGCCAGGCGTTGGCCTTCTCTGCGTAGCAATTTTCGGTCGATGCCGCAGCGGGTGGCAAAGTCGGCCAGAGCGAAAGCGCTCACGGTTTCGTGCTCGAAAACATCGCCATAGGCCATGGCCAGTTCGGTGTCGAAGCCTGGGTATTGCAGCACGCTCACCAGGTCGTACCAAGGGCTTGGCTCCAGCAGGCCACCGGGGCGCACGAAAAACGAAAAGTTTTTGCCGTGTGCATCGCTGTTGCCAATCAGGAACTGGAACAGTGCCCAGCGCAGCATCGCCAGCCGGGTGCTGGCCTTGTTGCCGCTCAAGTCGGCGCAGGCAAAAAGCTTTTCGTAGCTCACGCCATCCCGTATGTGTCGCACTTCGGGGGCATTGCCCAGATGGCGTTCATATTTGTAGCTCACGGGCAAGTCGCAGGCCTGACACGCGTCGATGATGTGCAGGCGTTGGACTTGCACTTGATCGCCCGTGTGCTGAACAGTTCGGTCGAAGCGGCGCACCACCAGCACGGGGCGAGGTGTGCGCAGCAAGTCCACTTCAGCCGCAGGCAGGCCCATGCGGCGGGCCAGTGACATGCAAAAGTGCTCGTTGACGGCCAGGTGAGGCGTCTTGGGGTGGCCCGTGTCGGGTTTGAGGATGTGTGTGGAGGCCATTTGTTGCCCGTCCACCAGGAAAAGTCGGCCCCCATCCACCCATGGTTTGTCGATGTAAACCAGCAGCTTGTCTTGCAGGCCTGCGACCGACATGCGCACATGGCCGTCCCAAACGGTCAGCGGCACCTGTTCGTGCTGGGCGATGCGCTCATCCAGTTCGCTCAGTGGTATTTCGCGTGGTGTCGATGCCTGGTCGCTCGCATCTTTGGTGGCTGTTGCTGCATCGCCCGTGAAGCGCAGGGCCCCCGCTGTCTCGGCACCCAGCGCCCAGATGAGGCCAAAGACATTGGTCTTGGTCAGGCCTTTGAAGGCGACCACCACGTCCAACGCCCGGCCCTCCGGGAGCAAGTGTTCGATGAAGCGCTTGATGGTTGCAGAGGCGTGCTCATTGGGTGCGCGCCCCAGTGGCAACGCGGGCGACAGCGGGAAAGCCTGTGCATCGGCGAGCCATGGCGGTGCATAGCGCAAGCCCCACCGATCATCCCGGCCTTCGTGCTCGATGACCGCGACGGGGTTGTTGTCCACCCAGACCTGCAGCGCATGGGTCATGGCTTGTCTTTCGTGGGTCTGCTGGCGTTTGCGGCCGTGGCCTGTTGAACCCAAGGGTGGTCTTTGGGCAGCACCATCAAAGTCAGTCCCAATCCGTCCAGCACGGCCATGGCTTTGTTCAGCTGCACCGTGCCTTGGCCGTTTTCGAGCCGGGACATGAGGTCTACCGACACACCCAGCAGCCCAGCAGCATCATCGATGCGCAAGGCTTGGGATTTGCGCCGTTCGCGCACAAGGGCGCCGAGTGCGCTGGCGCTGCTCAAAAGCTTGGCTTGCCGGGTGAGCGTTTCATTCATCCTGTACTTTCAAAGAGCACCCAAGTGTTGGCTTGGCTAAATTTCTGAAATTCCGAAAATATGAGATTTTTCAGGCTAAGTCAATAGATATTTCGGTAAATCAGAAATGTTTGAAGATAAATAGACTCAAGCTGTTAAATTTCTTATATTCCGAAACTTTAAAAGGGTCGCAAGGGCACATCAGGCGGCGACCCCCCCCATCGGTGGCCATCAGTCGTCTGTGAACAGAAGCTGCGTTTGCCACTCATGGCCCGGCTCTTCGGCCTTCATGGGCTGACTGACCGAATCAGGCGCTGTTCCCGCCTTGACCAGCGAGCCTACCCGCACACCCAGCAGCCGAATGCGGCGTGACAGGTCCACCCGTTTGAGGCATTGGCCAGCCACTTGGCGGATGCGTTTGGCGTCTGCGGTGTATTCGCTCAGGCTCTGGTCGCGGGTCACGGCTTGGAAGTTGTCATAGCGCAGCTTGATGCCGATGGTTTTGCCTTCGTAGCCTTTGCGCTGCAAATCGGCGGCCACCTGTTCGCACAGCCGGGTGAAGACGGCGCCGAGTTCTTCGCGGTCGCGCACGGCCTGCAGGTCGTGCTCAAACGTCGTTTCGCGGCTCATGCTGACGGGTTCGCTCTCGGTCTCCACCGGGCGGTCGTCGCGGCCCCACGAGGCCTCGTGCAACCAGGCGCCGTAGCTTTTGCCAAAGTTTTCAATCAGCCAGTGCTGTTCGCGCGCGGCCAGGTCGCCGATGGTGTGGATGCCAAAGCCTTTGAGCTTTTCATCGGCCTTGGGGCCCACGCCGTTGATCTTGCGGCAGGCCAGCGGCCAGATGTGGGTTTGCAGGTCGGCCTCGTGCACGATCGAGATGCCCTTGGGTTTGTTGAACTCGCTCGCCATCTTGGCGATCAGCTTGTTGGGGGCCACGCCCACCGAGCAGGTCAGGCCCGTGGCGTCAAAAATGCTTTTCTGGATCAGCCGCGCCAGCACGCGCCCGCCTTCGCGTTGGCCACCGGGCACGTGGGTGAAGTCGATGTAAACCTCGTCCACGCCTCGGTCCTGCATGACGGGGGCGATGTCGGTGATGATGCTTTTGAAGGTGCGCGAGAAGTAGCGGTAGCGTTCAAAGTCCACAGGCAACAGGATGGCCTGCGGGCAGAGCTTGGCGGCTTTCATCAGCCCCATGGCCGAGCCGATGCCAAACTGCCGCGCCGCATAGGTGGCGGTGGTGATGACACCGCGCCCGGTGTAGCCCTCAATCCGCGGGAAAAAATCGACCGGAATGCGGTCGAGCCGCTCGGCAAAGGTCTCTTCTGTCCACTCGCCTTCGGGGTAGGCCGTTTGGAGCTTGCCCAGCAGGTCGTCTTCTTTGCGGCGGCCGCCGCCAATGACCACGGGCAGGCCCTTGAGCTGCGGGTAGCGCAGCAGCTCGCACGACGCGTAAAACGCGTCCATGTCGAGGTGGGCGATGCGCCGGGGCAAGGCTGTGGTGGGGGCGGTCTCGGTCACCCTAGAAGCATAGCGCCACGCGAAGGCCACTCACGCACGGCGAGAAGCCCAGGCGCTGCATTCACGCCTTTGGGAATGTGCCGGGCAACAAGATGTTGGTGCCCACGTTCTGGATGTTGGTGTGGCCGCAAAAGGCCATGGTCACGTCCAGCTCTTTGTGGATGATTTGCAGCGCTTTGGTCACGCCTTCTTCGCCCATGGCGCCCAGGCCATAGACCATGGCGCGACCGATCATGACGCCTTTGGCACCCAAGGCCCAAGCCTTGAGCACGTCTTGGCCGGAGCGGATGCCGCCGTCCATCCAGACTTCGATTTGGTCGCCCACAGCGGCCACGATGGCGGGCAGGGCCTCGATGCTGCTGGGCGCGCCGTCAAGCTGGCGGCCGCCATGGTTGCTGACCACGATCGCGTCGGCCCCGCTGGCCACGGCCAACTTGGCGTCTTCCACGTCCATGATGCCCTTCAAGATCAGCTTGCCGCCCCATTGCTTTTTGACCCAGGCGATGTCTTCCCAATTGAGCGTCGGGTCAAACTGCTCGTTGGTCCACGAGGCCAGCGACTTCATATTGGTCACGGCTTTGACGTGGCCCACCAGGTTGCCAAAGGTGTGGCGTTTGGTGCCCGCCATCCCTAGGCACCAGCGCGGCTTGGTCATCAGGTTGAGGATGTTGGCAATGGTGGGGCGCGGTGGCGCGGTCAGGCCGTTTTTGAGGTCTTTGTGGCGTTGGCCGATCACCTGCAAGTCGAGCGTGAGCACCATGGCGCTCACGTTGGCGGCTTTGCAGCGGTCGATCATGCGGGCCATGGCTTCGCGGTCGCGCATCATGTACAGCTGAAACCAGAACGGTGCTTGGGTGTGGGCCGCGATGTCTTCGATGGAGCAGATGCTCATGGTCGACAGCGTGAAGGGGATGCCGAACTTCTTGGCGGCCATGGCGGCGTGCATTTCGCCATCGGCGTGCTGCATGCCCGTGAGGCCCACGGGGGCGATGCACACGGGCATCTTGGTGTCGATGCCGACCATCTTGGTGGCCGTGGTGCGGTTTTCCATGTTCACCGCCACGCGCTGGCGCAGCTTGATTTTGTGAAAGTCCGTCTCGTTGGCGCGGTAGGTGCCCTCGGTCCAGGAGCCGCTGTCGGCGTAGTCGTAAAACATGCGCGGCACGCGCTTTTCGGCCAGAACGCGCAGGTCTTCGATGTTGGTGATCACGGGCATGGGGGGTCTCCTGCTGGGGGTCGAGCGATTTTTGAAAGTCGCCCATCGTAGCCGCAGGCCTGGCCGCTCGCTGTGAAACTTGAGACAGCCCCTTTGAAATTTTTGGTGGGGCTGTGCCTGCGCCTGGGCCCGGGCCCAGGGTCCATGCGCCCAGGCGCAGGCTGGGGGCCGGATGCTCAGCCGTGCGGCGTGGCCTTGACGAAAGCGCCGCCTTGGTAAATGGCCGCCGGATCGTGCCGGTCGATGGTTTGCTGACGGGCTTCGACCGCTGGGCGAAACACATCAGAGGAATCGAGTGGCCGGTAACCGATGTGTTTGGCGTGGGTGTTGTCCCACCACGTGGTTTGGTTGTCCGACATGCCGTAGATGATGCTGTGGCCGACGATGGGGGCGCTGAGGGCCGCCACCACCAAGCGCTCCAAGTCGTCGTAGCTGAGGTAAGTGGCCAGCATGCGGCGGTCGCGCGGCTCTGTGAACGAGGAGCCAATGCGCAGGCTCACCGTTTCGATGCCCCAGCGGTCCCAGTACAGCTGGGCCAGGTCTTCGCCAAAGGCTTTGGACAGGCCGTAAAACCCGTCGGGCTTGGGCTGCATGCGGGTGTTGACGACTTCGTCCTGGCGGTAAAAACCGGTCACATGGTTGGAGCTGGCAAACACGATGCGCTGGACGCCCTTCAGGCGAGCGGCTTCATACAGGTTGACCATGCCCACGATGTTGCCCGCCAAAATCGGGTCCCAAGGCTGCTCGGTCGAGACGCCGCCCATGTGCACCACGGCGTTCACGCCGTCGAGCAAGGCCAGCATCTGGTCCTTGTCTTCCAAGGCGGCGAGTTGAACTTCCTCGCCGGCTGTGGCGGGTTCCAACTCGCGGCGGTGGCTCACGCGCAGCACATCGCAGTAGGCTTTCAGGCGGGGGCGCAGTTCTTTGCCCAGATTGCCGCCGGCGCCCGTGAGCAGCAAGCGGGGGAATCGGATGGTGGAAGCGGGGGTGTTGAGCATGTGGGTTGTCCTGTTCAGGCTTTGAAACGGCCAGCCAAGGCCGTGGCGCTGTCGCGCAACACGTTTTGGTCGGCGCCCACGGCCACAAACAGGCAGCCTTGGTCCACATAGTGTTTGGCCAGCGCTTCGTCGCCCGTCAAGATGCCCGCCGCTTTGCCGCAGGCCCGGATGCGGGCGATGGATTCGTCGATGACCTTGAGCACCTCGGGGTGCTTGGGGTTGCCCAAGTGGCCCAAGGCGGCCGACAAGTCGCCAGGGCCGATGAACACACCGTCCACGCCGTCCACGTTGGCAATGGCTTCGATGTTTTTGAGGCCCTCCACGGTTTCGACCTGGAGCAGCACGCAAATTTCTTCGCTGCTGTGTTGGGCGTAACCCTTCACGCGGCCATAGTGGCTGGCGCGGGGTGCGCCCGCGTAACCGCGCACGCCGTGGGGCGGGTAACGGGTGTAGGACACCGCTTGTTGGGCTTCCTCTTCGTTCTGGATGTAGGGCACCAACAGGGTCTGCACGCCCACATCGAGCAAGCGCTTGAAGGTCACCATGTCGTTCCACGGTGGGCGCACGATGGGCGTGGTGGGGCTGCCTTTCATGGCCTGCAATTGCGCCACGATTTCCGTGAGGTCGTTGGGCGAGTGCTCCATGTCCAGCAGCAGCCAGTCAAAGCCGCAGTGCGCCAGGATTTCGGTGCTGATGTTGCTGCACAGGTGCGACCACAGGCCGATTTGCTTTTGGCCGGACTGGATGGCGTGTTTGAAATGGTTGACGGGCATGTCCATGGTGTTGTTCTCTTAGGTGGAATGGGGGAAAGTTCAGTTGCCTGCAACCTGGAAATTGGCCGCGATCTCCAGTGCACGCACCATGCCGGAGTGGTCCCAGGCTGCGCCGCCGTGCGCCACGCAGGTGTTCATCAGTTGCTGCGCGTTGGCCGTGTTGGGCAGGCTCAGGCCCATGGCCTTGGCGCCTTCCAGCGCCAGGTTCAGGTCTTTCTGGTGCAGCTCGATGCGAAAGCCCGGGTTGAAGGTGCGCTTGATCATGCGCTCGCCATGCAGCTCCAGAATGCGGCTGGTGGCCAGGCCCCCCATCAGGGCTTGGCGCACCTTGGCCGGGTCGGCACCGGCTTTGGCGGCAAACAAGAGGGCTTCGCCCACGGCCTCGATGTTGAGCGCCACGATGATTTGGTTGGCCACTTTGCAGGTCTGGCCACTGCCGTTGTCACCGATCAGGGTGATGTTCTTGCCCATCAAGGCAAACAGGGGCTGCACTTGGTTGAAGGTGGCTTCAGATCCGCCGACCATGATGGTGAGGCTGGCGGCTTTGGCACCCACTTCGCCGCCCGACACGGGAGCGTCCAGGTACTCGCAACCCAGTGCGTTGATTTGGGCGGCGAAAGCCTTGGTGGCGATGGGTGAGATGGAGCTCATGTCCACCACCGTTTTGCCTGTGCTGAGGCCTTTGGCCACACCTTGCTCGCCAAACAGCACGTCTTGCACATGCGGGGTGTCGGGCACCATGGTGAAAATGATGTCCGCTTTTTGGGCGACTTCGGCCGGGCTGGCGCAGGCTTGGGCGCCTTGTTCGAGCACGGCCGCAGGCACGCCGCTGCGCGAAAAAGCAAAGACTTCGTGGCCGCCCGCGAGCAGGTGCCCGGCCATGGGCACGCCCATGATGCCCAAGCCAATGAATCCGAGTTTCATGGTGTTTCCTTTGAAATGAATGGCTCGGGTGCTCAGCGCACCATGCAAGGCATTTTGTTGTTGAATTTCCAACCGGGGATCAGGTATTGCATGGCGATGGCGTCATCGCGAGCACCCAGGCCGTGTTGTTGGTAAAGCCGGTTCGCTTGCATCACCGCATCCATGTCCACCTCGATGCCCAGGCCGGGTTTGGCGGGCACATCGACGTAGCCGTCCTTGATTTGGAGCGGGTCTTGGGTGAGGAACTGGCCGTCTTGCCAAATCCAGTGCGTGTCAATCGCGGTGACTTTGCCCGGCGCGGCGGCCGCGCATTGGGTGAACATGGCCAGCGAAATGTCGAAGTGGTTGTTGGAGTGCGAGCCCCAAGTCAAGTCGTACATCTGGCACAGCTGGGCCACGCGCACCGAGCCTTGCAGCGTCCAGAAATGCGGGTCGGCCAGCGGGATGTCGACCGACTGCAGCTGGATGCTGTGGGCCATCTCGCGCCAGTCGGTGGCCACCATGTTGGTGGCCGTCAGCAAGCCCGTGGCACGGCGGAATTCGGCCATCACCTCGCGGCCCGAGAACACGCCTTCTGCGCCGCAGGGGTCTTCGGCATAGGCCATGGTGCTGCGGTGGTCGCGCAAGAGGCGAACCGCGTCTTTGAGCAACCAGCCGCCGTTGGGGTCGAGCGTGATGCGGGCTTTGGGAAAGCGCTCGTGCAGCGCCACCACGGCTTCGACTTCTTCTTCGCCGCGCAGCACACCGCCCTTGAGTTTGAAGTCCTGAAAGCCGTAGCGCTCTTGTGCGGCTTCGGCCAAGCGCACCACGGCCTCGGCCGTCATGGCTTTTTCGTGGCGCAGGCGCAACCAGTCGTCGGCCTGATCGGGTTCGCTTCTGTAGGCCAGATCGGTCTGCTGGCGGTCGCCCACATAAAACAGATAGCCCAGCATTTGCACGCGGCTGCGTTGCTGTCCCTCGCCGAGCAGGGCGCACACGGGCACGTTCAGGTGCTGGCCCAGCACATCCAGCAAAGCCGACTCGACGGCGGTGACGGCGTGGATGGTGGTGCGCAGGTCAAAGGTCTGGTTGCCCCGGCCGCCGCTGTCGCGGTCGGCAAACTGCTGGCGCATGGCGCTCAGCACTTGGTTGTAATGGCCAATCGCTTGCCCTTCGACCAGGGGGCGGGCGTCTTCCAGCGTCTGGCGGATTTTTTCGCCACCGGGCACTTCGCCCAGGCCCGTGTGGCCTGAGGAGTCGGTCAGGATGACGATGTTGCGGGTGAAAAACGGGCCATGCGCGCCGCTCAGGTTGAGCAGCATGCCGTCGTGGCCGGCCACAGGGATCACCTGCATGCGGGTCACGGTGGGGGTGGAGGAAGGGGTCATCGTGGGTGCCTGTAGTCAATAGACATCGTACAACTCAAACGCCCATCTTGTGATGCGTGTTAACCCTTGGCAGCGCCTTCAGTGGTGGCTGGAGGCGCCTTTTTTGTGCCGCTCGCGGCTGTTGGACAGGTGTGTGCGCATGGCTGCGCGGGCCGATTCGGCGTCTTGAGCGCTGATCGCGTTCAGGATGCTTTCGTGTTCCTGGTGCACGCGCCGCAGATAGGCCAGGCGCGTGGGGTCTACCCGCAGCGAGGTTTCCAGCCGTGCACGCGGGATGGATTGCGATCCCAGCGAATTCATCATGTCGGCAAAGTGGTTGTTCTGGGTGGCGCGGGCGATTTCGTGGTGGAACTGGAAGTCTGCGGCAATGGCGTCTCGGCCTTCTTCGATGGCGCTGGAGAATGCGCTCATGGCCTCTTGCATGACCCGTAAATTGGCGTCGCTGCGCCGCACCGCTGCCAAGGCTGCGGCTTCGGTTTCGATGCTGATGCGCAACTCCAGCAGGGCAATCACATCGTGCAGGGTGCTCAGTTGGCTGGGGTTGACACGAAAAGAAGGTGACTCCGATTGCGTCAGTACAAAGGTGCCAATGCCGTGGCGCGTCTCGACCAGGCCGGCCGCTTGGAGCTTGGAAATCGCTTCGCGCACCACTGTGCGGCTCACGCCAAAACGCGCCATGATGGCGGCTTCGGTGGGCAGTTTCTGTCCGCTGCTCAGGGTGCTGTTCTGGATTTCGGCGCTCAGCTGATCCACCAGTTCGTAGGTCAGGCTGCGTGATTTGCGCTTTTCTGGGTCGGCTTGCGGGGTGTTCATCGGGTAAATACGCATTCCAGTTTGGACGGAGGGCTCTCACAATCAACTTGTACGACAACTGATCACATCAAGCATTGATGCGAATGTAGCAGAACACCGCAGACCATGGCCACTTTTTCATGAACGCATACCAAACCATCGCAGACACAGCGGACCGTGTGGGCGAATCCCCCGTGTGGGATGTTCGTGCCCAGCGTTTGTGGTGGGTGGACATCGAAGGTGCTTTTGTTCGCAGCACCCCTCTGGGTCAGGCCGAGGCTGTGCAGTCCTGGCGGATGCCCGAGCGCGTGGGCTGCATCGCACTCACACCGGTGCAGGGTCAATTGGTGGCCGCCATGGAAACCGGCATCGCCCGTGTGACCTTGCACGCAGACGGTCAGGTGGACCTGGTTTGGCTGGCCCAGATCCAACATCCCGCAGTGGGCATGCGCTTCAACGATGGACGTTGCGACGCCAGTGGTCGCCTCTGGGTGGGCACCATGGTCATGGACATGTCTTTGGCTAGCGACCAGGGTGGTCTGTATTGCCTGGACGAGCGGGGCCTGACAGGGCCGCACGTCAGCGGCTTGCTCACACCCAATGGCTTGGGGTTCAGCCCCGATGGCCGCACCTTGTATTTGTCCGATTCGCACCCCAAGGTGCAAAAAATCTGGGCTTTTGATCTGGACGCTGCCACGGGCCATTTGAGCCAGCAACGCTTGTTCGTGGACATGAACGACTGGCCCGGCCGACCCGATGGCGCGGCGGTGGATGCGCAAGGGCATTATTGGATCTGTGGCAACGATGCCGGGCAGATCCACGCCTTCGATGCGCAGGGGCAGTGGCAGCAATCCCTCACGGTGCCCATGCCCAAGCCCTCCATGTGCGCCTTTGCTGGCGCCGACCTGGACCAGATGGTGGTGACCTCCATCATTCCCGCGCAAACCACAGACGCCACCCGTGGCCAAAGTGGCGCGGTGATTGCCTTGCAGCCTGGCGTACGTGGACTGCCGGAGTCTGTTTTTTCTCGTTTTCCCGCCAGTGTGTAACGTGTTTTTTTAATCAACCTAAACCAGGAGACAACACCATGAAACTGAACAAATCCCTGATGGCCATCGCTGCGGCTTTGGCTTTTTCTGCACAAGCTGCCGAATTTCGTTCGGCCGACATCCACAACGCCGACGACTACCCCACCGTGGTCGCGGTCAAGCACATGAGCACCGTCCTCGAAAAATTGTCGGGTGGCAAGCACAAGATCAAGGTCTTCAACAAAGGCGCTTTGGGCTCTGAAAAAGAAACCATCGACCAAGTCAAGATCGGTGCGCTTGATCTGGTGCGCGTGAACGTGGCCCCCATGAACGGCATTTGCCCCATGACCATGGTGCCCACCATGCCCTTCTTGTTCAGCTCGGTCGAGCACATGCGCAAGTCGCTGGACGGCCCTGTTGGCGCAGAAATTTTGAAAAGCTGCGAGTCGGTGGGCTATGTGGGCCTGGCTTTTTATGACAGCGGTGCCCGCTCCATCTACGCCAAAAAACCCATCAGAACCGTGGCCGACACCAAGGGCATGAAAATCCGCGTGCAGCAATCCGACCTGTGGGTGGCCTTGGTCAGTGCCATGGGTGCCAACGCCACGCCCATGCCTTATGGCGAGGTTTACACCGGCCTGAAGACTGGCCTGATCGACGCGGCAGAAAACAACATCCCGTCTTTTGACACCGCCAAGCACGTCGAGGCAGTGAAGATCTACTCCAAGACCGAGCACTCCATGGCTCCCGAGATTTTGGTGATGTCCAAAGTGGTGTGGGACAAGTTGCCTGCCAACGAACAAGCCATGATTCGCCAAGCGGCCAAAGAGTCTGTGGCCGTGCAGCGCAAGGCCTGGGACGAGGCGGAAGGCAAATCGCTGGCCAATGTGAAGGCCGCGGGTGCCGAGATCGTCGAAGTGGACAAGCGTTCATTCCAGGCCGTGATGGGCCCGGTGTACGACAAGTTCATGACCACGCCTGACATGAAGCGTGCGATCAAAGCGATCCAAGACACCAAGTAATTGGCTTTTCCCCTGTGCCCCTGACATGGCGTCAGGGGTTGGAGTTTTTTCATGTTCACCAAATTTTGTGCAACGGTCTCCAAGATCTGCTTGGTGCTGGCCGTCGTTGGCCTGATCGCTGTGATCTTGTGTGTGCAGTGGCAGGTCATCGGTCGCTATGTGCTCAACGACACACCCACCTGGGCCGAAGCGCTGGCCATGTTGATCGTGCTTTTTGTCACCGCCTTCGGCTTGGCCGTGGGTGTGCGTGATGCAGGCCACATTGGTCTGGAGTCTTTGGTGATCCTGTTGCCCGAAAAATGGCAACACCGCATTGAGGTGTTGATCCATGGCTTGGTGGGCCTGTTTGGCTTTTTGATGGTGCAAGGCGGCTGGCTCTGGGCCAGTGCCAAGTGGGGTGAGAAAAAACCCATGCTGCCCGTGCCCGACGGCATCGACTATGTGCCAGTCATCATCGCCGGCGCTTTGATTTTGCTTTTCTCCATTGAACACATTGTTGCGCTCGTGCAAGGCAAAGTGGTCGAACCTGTTTGGGACTGATCATGGAACTCACCGTCCTTGCGCTGAGCTTCACGCTCCTTTTGATTCTGGGTGTACCGGTCGCCTTTGCCATCGGTTTGTCGTCTGTGGCCACCATCTTGGCCGCCGGATTGCCGGTGGCCATGGTGTTCCAGAAAATGGTCGGGGGCATGCAGGTGTTCTCTTTTCTGGCCATTCCGTTTTTTGTGTTTGCCGGAGAGTTGATGCTCTACGGCGGCATTGCCGACCGCATCGTGCGTTTTGCCAACAGCCTGGTGGGCCATGTGCGCGGCGGTCTGGGCATGAGCAATGTGATCGGTTGCACCATCTTTGGCGGTGTCGCCGGCTCCCCTCTGGCCGATGTGTCGGCCATGGGCTCGGTCATGATCCCGCTCATGAAGAAAGAAGGTTATGACGCCGACTACGCGGTGAACGTGACCACCCACGCGGCCTTGGTGGGCGCCATCATGCCCACCTCGCACAACATGATCATCTTCACGCTGGCGGCTTCAGGCTTGGCCTCGGTCAGTGTGCTGGGTTTGATCTTGGCGGGCTTGGTGCCCGCGATCATTTTGACGCTTTGCAATTTGGGCGCGGCTTACTGGGTGGCGGTGCGGCGGGGTTACCCGGTTCACGGCAATTTCCCGGGTTGGCTCGAAGTCTTCAAGGCCTTTGGCGCGGCTTTGCCCGGCTTGTTTGTGGTCGTCATCATTTTGGGCGGCATTTTGTCGGGTGCTTTCACCGCGACCGAGTCGGCCTCGATTGCGGTGGCCTGGGCCTTGTTTGTCACGGTGATCGTTTACCGGACCCTGACCTTTCAGAACTTCCTCAAAGCTTGTGCCAAAGCCTGCAAAACCACCGGTGTGGTGCTGCTCTTGATTGGCATTTCCAACGCCTTCGGTTATTTCATGGCCTTGTATGAGGTGCCACAGATGACCGGTGCACTGATGCAAAAAATCACCACCGAGCCTTGGATCATTTTCCTGATGATCAACATCTTGTTGTTCATCTTGGGCACCTTCCTCGACATGGCGGCCACGATCCTGATTTGCACGCCGATCTTCATGCCGATTGCCATGCACTTTGGCATGGACCCGATGCAGTTCGGCATCATGCTGCTCATCAATTGCGCTCTGGGCCTGAACACACCGCCTGTGGGCTCAGTGCAGTTTGTCGGCTGCGCGATTGGCGGCATATCGGTGGGGCAGGTCATGCGCACCATCGCGCCTTTTTATGGTGCCCTGACCGTGGCCGTGCTCTTGGTGACCTATGTGCCTGCGTTCACTTTGTGGCTGCCGAATTTGCTCAAATGAGTGATGGTGATGACCCTGGCCATCCGCTGCATCCGCATCACACCCATCGCGTTCCGTGATCCGCCGCTGCTCAATGCGGCGGGCATCCACGAGCCCTGGGCTTTGCGCTCGATCATCGAGATCGAAACCGCCTGTGGGCGCGTGGGCATCAACGAGACCTATGGCGACCAGTCCATGCTCGATGTGCTGGCCAAAGCCGCACCGGCTTTGCAGGGCCTCTCGCCCTGGGACCTCAACACCATGGAGACCCGAGTGGCCGCGTTGGTGGCGCCTGGCCATAGCGGCTCGGAGTTTTTGGGTGAACAGATCTCTTTGGCGCCCGGCACCCACGTGTCCAAGAACGTGGCCAAGGTCATCAGCGCTTTTGAGGTGGCCATGCTCGATCTGCAAGGTCAGCTGGCCAATGCCCCGATCGTTGACCTGTTGGGCGGTGCTGCGCGAGATACCGTGCCATTCAGCGCTTATCTGTTTTTCAAATACGCCGAACACATTGACAAACCTTACAGCGCTGATGCCTATGGCGAAGGCTTGAGCCCCGAACAGATGGTGGCGCAGGCGCGCACCATGATTGACCCACATGGCTTCAAGAGCATCAAGCTCAAGGCCGGAGCCTTGCCGCCCGAGCAGGAGGTGGCGGCGCTGCTGGCCCTGGCCGAAGCTTTTCCGGGTGCCCCCCTGCGCATCGACCCCAACGCCAACTGGACCGTGGCCACCAGCCTCAAGGTGGTCGAGCAGCTGCGCGGCGTGCTGGAGTATTACGAAGACCCTGCGCCCGGACTGGACGGCATGGCCGCGATTGCCCAGCAATGTGACGTGCCCTTGGCCACCAACATGGTGGTGACGGACTACAAAGAATTTGCTGAGAACGTGCGCCTGGGGTGCCCAGTGCGCATTGTGCTGTCCGACCATCACTACTGGGGTGGCCTGCGCACCACGCAGCAGCTCTCGCGTCTGTGCCAGACCTTTGACATGGGGCTGTCCATGCACTCCAACTCGCACTTGGGCATCAGCCTGACCGCGATGACACATCTGGCCGCTTCGGTGCCGCATTTGGCCTACGCCTGTGACACGCATTACCCTTGGCAGGACGACGAAGTGGTGCAGGGTGGTCGCCTGAAGTTTGAAAACGGCAGCCTGCGTGTGCCCCGTACACCGGGGCTGGGGGTCACCATCGACCCTGAAGCGCTGGCCCGTTTGCACAACAACTACTTGCATTGCGGCATCCGCAACCGCGATGATGGGGGTCAAATGCGCAAGTACGACCCCAGTTTCACGGGCAAACAACCCCGCTTTTGAGCACTTTGATGGACAAGAACACACCCATTCGCCCTCTGGCCATCCGCATGCACCCGGATGACAACGTGGCCATCATTGCCAACGACGGAGGATTACCTTCGGGCACGGTCATGCCCGAAGGTCCTGCGACCGGTCTGGTGTTGCGTGACAAGGTGCCGCAAGGCCACAAGGTGGCTTTGACCGATATCGCTGCGGGTCAAGCCGTGCGCCGCTACAACGTGCCCGTGGGTTACGCCCGCGAATCCATGGCAGCAGGCAGCTGGGTCCATGAGCGTTTGCTCGACATTCCGCCTGCACGCGAGTTGCAAGATCTGCCCATGGCCACTCAGCCAGCACCGGCCTGGCCTCCGCTCGAGGGCCATACCTTTGAAGGCTATGTGAATGCGGATGGCTCGGTCGGCACGCGCAACCTGCTGGCCATCACGACCACAGTGCAATGTGTGGCGGGTGTGGTCAAAATTGCCGTGGAGCGCATCGAACGCGAGTTGCTGCCGCTTTACCCCAATGTGGACGGTGTGGTGGGCTTGGAACACAGCTACGGTTGTGGCGTAGCGATCGACGCGCCGGGCGCTGAGATCCCTATCCGTACCCTGCGCCACATCAGCCTGAACCCCAATTTTGGTGGCGAGGTGATGGTGGTGAGCTTGGGCTGCGAGAAACTGCAGCCATCTCGCTTGCTGCCACCTGGCAGCTTCCCGATCCACGATGGCCGTGACAAGGAACAAGGCCCCGACCTGGTGTGTCTGCAAGACGATGAGCACGTCGGCTTCATGTCCATGATCGACGACATCGTGCAACGTGCCAAACCCCATTTGGAGCGCTTGAATGCTCGCAAGCGACAGACCGTGCCCGCGAGTGCTCTGGTGGTGGGTGTTCAGTGCGGTGGCAGCGACGCGTTCTCGGGCGTGACCGCCAACCCGGCGGTGGGCTTCATGGCCGATCTGATCGTGCGCGCGGGTGGCACGGTGATGTTTTCTGAAAACACCGAAGTGCGTGATGCGGTGGAGCAGCTCACCAGCCGCGCCGCGACGCCGCAAGTCGCGCAAGACGTGGTGCGCGAACTCGGCTGGTACGACCAATACCTCGACCGTGGTCGGGTGGACCGCACGGCCAACACCACACCGGGCAACAAGGCGGGCGGGCTGTCGAACATTGCCGAAAAAGCCATGGGCTCGATCATCAAGAGTGGCAGCGGCGCCATTGCGAGCGTGCTCGCGCCCGGCGACAAGCTCAAGCCAGATCAAAAAGGCCTGGTGTTCGCGGCCACCCCTGCCAGCGACTTCATCTGCGGCACGCTGCAGTTGGCCGCTGGCATGAATGTGCATGTGTTCACCACCGGCCGGGGTACACCCTATGGCCTGCAAGCCTGCCCGGTGGTCAAGGTGGCGACCCGCAGCGATTTGGCGCGTCGCTGGCACGACTTGATGGATTTCAACGCAGGTCAGATCGCCGATGGCGAGATGACGATTGAAGACGCTGGCTGGGCGCTGTTTCGCATGCTGCTCGAAACCGCCAGCGGTCACAGAACATGGGCTGAGCACTGGAAACTGCATAACGCACTGGTGCTGTTCAACCCGGCTCCGATCACTTGAGCATCCAAGCCCCTCTGCTTTTTTGACACGACAACACCAGGAGACAAAGATGATGAAAAAACGCCAACTGCTCACCGCGATCGGCCTCGCTGGTCTGGGCTTGCTCAGCCAAGGCCAAGCCTTGGCCCAAGCCGATTACCCCAACAAACCGATCAAACTGATCGTGGCTTTTCCACCTGGCGGCACCAGCGATGTCATGGGCCGCTTGATGGCCGAGGAACTGACCAAAGTCCTGAAACAGCCCGTGGTTGTCGAGAACATCGGTGGCGCCGGGGGCATTGTCGGCACCGATCGCGCCGTCAAGATGCCTGCAGATGGTTACACCATCATCCAGACCGGCGTGGGCCAGAACGCTGTGGCGCACGGCCTGGACCCCAACATCAAATACAACTCGGTGACCGATTTCATTCACCTCGCGCAGGTGCACTCGGGCCCCAACGTGCTGCTGGTTCACCCTTCACAACCGTTCAAGACGGTGAAAGAATTGGTGGAGCATGCCAAGAAGAACCCCGGAAAACTCGATTACGGCTACACCCATGCAGCCTCAGGACACATGGCGATGGAATTGTTCAAGCAGACCGCTGGCATTTTCCTGACGGGCATTCCTTACCGCGGCGGCGGTCCCATGCTCAACGACTTGCTGGCCGGTACCGTGCCCATGGTCTTTTTGAACCAGGATGTGGCGCTGCCCCATGTCAAAGCCGGCAAGCTGCGGGCACTGGCCGTGACCAGCAAAGAGCGCAATGCGCTTTACCCGGATGTACCGACCGTGGCCGAATCCGGCTACAAGGGTTTTGAAGCGCTGTCTTGGTCGGGCTTGTCGGTGGCCAAGGGCACGCCCCAGCCGATCGTGGACAAGCTCGAAGCGGCCATGGCACAGGCCATGCAGTCAGCCAATTTCAAGCAACGCCTGACTTCGACTGGCTTTGTGATTCCCGCTCAAGGCAGCAAGCCCTACACCGAGTTCGTCAAGTCCGAGTTGGACCAGTGGACCCGTGTGATCAAGACCGCCGGCATCAAACCCCAATAAGAAAACAATTCCCCATGTCCGATGCCATCTCTTGGGTGCGGGTGTCCGCGTGCACCTTGCCGTTGGCCAACCCCATCAGCGACGCCAAGGTGCTGACAGGCCGGCAAAAGCCGATGACCGAAATCGCCATTCTGTTTGTCGAGATCAAAACCAAGGATGGCGCTGAGGGTTTGGGCTTTTCTTATTCCAAGCGAGCAGGTGGCCCTGGCCAGTTCGCGCACGCCAAAGAGATTGCTCCGGTGTTGATTGGGGAAGACCCGAGCGACATCGCCAAGCTCTGGGACAAGCTGTGCTGGGCAGGTGCATCGGTAGGCCGCAGCGGCCTCTCTGTTCAGGCCATCGGGGCTTTTGATGTGGCTTTGTGGGACTTGAAAGCCAAGCGCGCGGGCTTGTCTCTGGCCAAGTTGCTCGGCACGCACCGCGACAGCGTGCGCTGTTACAACACCTCGGGCGGTTTTTTGCATACACCGCTGGATCAGCTCTTGGTCAACGCTTCGGCCTCGGTGGCCAAGGGCATTGGCGGTATCAAGCTCAAAGTGGGTCAGCCCGACTGTGACAAAGACATCGAGCGCGTGAGCGCCGTGCGCCAACATCTGGGCGATCGGTTTCCGATCATGGTGGACGCCAACCAACAATGGGACCGCCCCACCGCGCAGCGCATGTGTCGCCGCTTGGAGCCGATGAACTTGGTCTGGATCGAAGAGCCTTTGGATGCCTACGACCATGAAGGCCATGCCGCGCTGGCTGTGCAGTTGGATACCCCGATTGCCACGGGTGAGATGCTGACCAGCGTGCAGGAGCACTGGGACTTGATCCGCCACCGCGCTGCTGATTTCCTGATGCCCGATGGCCCTCGCGTGGGTGGCATCACCCCATTCCTCAAGATTGCGCAGCTGGCTGAACACGCTGGCGTCATGCTGGCGCCGCACTTTGCGATGGAGTTGCACATCCATTTGGCTGCAGCCTACAAAACCGAGCCTTGGGTCGAGCACTTTGAATGGTTGGAGCCCCTGTTCAATGAACGCATCCAAATCCAAGACGGCCGAATGCTGGTGCCGACCTTGCCGGGTTTGGGCGTGTCCCTCAGCGAGCAGGCCCGTCGCTGGACGCAGGGCAGTGTTGAGTTGTCGTGATGGCTGTGTATTTTTTTCAAAACCAGAGATTGAAATGAAAAAACCTTTGTTATTGGCTGCCTTGGCAGCGGTTCTGATCACACCCATGGCACCTGCTTGGACTCAGGCGGCTTTCCCGTCCAAGCCCATCAAAATCGTGGTGCCGTTCCCAGCCGGTGGCACCTCCGATGTGTTGGCCCGCATATTGGGTCAGAAGATGACCGAAAGCTGGGGCCAGCCCGTGGTGATCGAGAACAAGCCTGGCTCCAGTGGCAATTTGGGCGCGGACCTGGTGGCCAAATCGCCTGCCGATGGGCATACCTTGGTGCTGATGGACGTGGGCAATCTGGTGATCAGCCCGGCCTTGTTCAAGCTGCCCTTCCAGGTCGAGAAAGACTTTGCCCCTGTGGCGATGGTCGCGTATTCGCCCCATTTGCTGGCCGTGAGCACCAAAGTGCCCGCCAATACCCCTGCCGAATTGGTGGCTTACGCCAAGGCGCAAAAGGGTAAGGTCAATTACGCGGTGGCGGCCGGCATGGGCAGTGCCTCGCATCTGGCGGGCGTCATGTACGCGCAGCGCAACGGCATCGAGTGGGGCTATGTGCCTTACAAAGGGGGTGCACAAGCCATCACCGATTTGATTGGCGGGCAAGTGGATGTCATGTTCAATGGCATGGTGGCCACTTACCCGCACGTCAAGGCGGGCAAGATCAAACTGATCGCCATCTCGAGCACCCAACGCAACGCACAAATGCCCGGCACGCCGACCGTGGCCGAGAGTCTGCCGGGCTTTTTGACGGGCAGTTTCCAGGGCTTACTGGCCCCAGCGGGCACACCCAAGGCGGTCGTTGACAAGCTGCATGCCGAAGTTCAACGCATTGCCGCCTTGCCAGAGATCAAAGAGCGTTTGACCGCATTGGGCGCGGAGCCCTCGGGCATGACGCCCGAGCAATTTGGTCAATGGATGCGCTCAGAAATTCCAGCGATGGCCAAAATCGTCAAGGACGAAAAAATCACGGTGGAGTGACCCACTGGGTCGGGTTCAGCTGCAGCTGACGCTGCCGCAGCCCGACATGGTCACTTTTTGGACGGCCGAAGGGTCGGCCAGGGTTTCGGTCACGCTGTCAAAGCCCACGGACTTGAGGTGTGCGGCCAGCCCGGCGTCCATGCTGTTGGCGTGACCCGGAAACCACTCGGCCAATGCTTCGGCCATGCGGGTGATGATGGTGGTGTCGCTGTCCAGGTAGTGGGCTTCGACGACGCGCATGGTTTCCAAGATGGTGGCGTGGTGTTCGGCGTGGCAGTTGTCCGCTGAAAAACCGGTGGCCAACATCCAGCGCTCTTCTTGCGCGAAATGCTCCACCGTGTGGTTCAGGAAGGCCTTGTAGACCGGTAACTGCTGGTCTTCGGGCGTGGCCAAAATCTGGTTGATCATGTCCACAAATTCTTGGTGCGTTTCGTCCATGCGGGCGTCGCCCGTCTGCAGGGAATCGGTCCAGGGCATCAGGGTGGGGGCGGCAGTGGCTTGGGCAGTGTGTGACATGGTAGAAAATGATTGGGACTGTCGGCTCAATTATCGCCCTTCAGGCGCGGCCTTAGGGCTGCAGGGGTCGAACAGGCCGAACAGGCCGAACAGGTCGGCCAAGGGCTAGGCCTGTGAACAGACAGGTCATGCGCAAGCCTTTAACCTCTGCACTTTCGACATTGGATCGCTGAGTCACCACCATGGATTCCGTCACACAAGTCCTCTTGGGCGCCTCGGTTGGGGTGGCCGTCATGGGGCGGCGCACTGCGCTCTGGAAGTCTGCCCTCTGGGGTGGCGTTGCCGGCCTGTTGCCTGACCTCGATGTGCTGATCGACCATGGGGACCCGGTCCTCAACATGATTCGGCACCGGGCCGAGACCCACGCCTTGCTCTTGCTCACGCTCTTTGCATTTCCGATGGCGTGGGGGGTGAGCCGCATTCATCGCCAGCCTCAGCTTTATGGGCGCTGGTGGTGGGCCATCGCCTTGGCGCTGGTCACGCACCCTTTGTTGGACCTGATGACCGTTTATGGCACCCAGGTTTTCCAGCCTTTCACCGACGAAGCCTATGGTTTGGGCAGCATCTTCATCGTCGACCCGGTGTACTCATTGCCCTTGTTGGCCGGGGTCATCGCGGCGCTGCGCATCAAGAGGACAGGCCAGGCCTTGCGCATCAATGCCTGGGCACTGGCCTTCAGCACGGCCTATTTGGCCTGGAGTGCGCTGGCGCAAGCGTGGGTGACGCAGCACGCCCGCGAGTCCTTGCAAGCGCAAGGCTTGCCCAGCCAACAGCTGTTGGTCACACCCGCGCCTTTCAACACGGTGTTGTGGCGCGTGGTGGCCATGGATGGCGAGCGGTTTCACGAGGGCTTTTACGCGTTCATGGACGGCGACAGGGCCATTCGATTTGTGGCCCATGCGCGGGGCGCGGCTTTGGCGGCAGAAAACGCCCAACACCCTCAGCTGCAGCGTTTGAGCCGTTTCACCGATGGCTTTTTCAAAATCCAACGCGACGAGGACCGGTTGGTCGTGACCGACCTGCGCATGGGGCAAGAGCCCGCTTACGTGTTTGCTTTTGACATTGGCCCGCCATTGGCGGCTGGCCAGAGCCATGAGCCTGCAAAGCAACAAGCCCGCCGGATGGATGTCGGAGCGGGCTTGAAGTGGCTGGGGCAGCGGCTCATGGGGCGCGATGTACCGCCCCCCGGCACGGCAGGCGGCTCAGACTAAGCGGCTGCGGTGCCGTGCGATCTGCAGCCGCACCTGCGCAGGTGCGGTGCCGCCCAAGGTGTTGCGGGCATTGAGTGAGCCTTGCAAGCTGAGCGGGCCAAACACATCGGCTTCGATGCGGCTGTCGAACTTTTGCAGGGTTTCGAGTGGCAGCTCGGACAAATCCACACCCAGGCCTTGCGCAGTCTTGACCGCGTGGGCCACCACCTCGTGGGCGTCGCGGAAAGGCAGGCCTTTTTTCACCAAGTAGTCGGCCAAGTCGGTGGCGGTGGCGTAGCCTTTTTTCACGGCCGCTTCCATGGCCGCGGCGTTGACGGTGATGCCGCCTTCTTTTTGGCCCGTGGCCGGGTTGACTTGGCCGCCCACCATTTCGCTGAAGATGCGCAGGGTGTCCTTGAGCGTGTCCACGGTGTCGAACAGCGGCTCTTTGTCTTCTTGGTTGTCTTTGTTGTAGGCCAGGGGCTGGCCTTTCATCAGGGTGATCAGGCCCATCAGGTGGCCGACCACGCGGCCGGTTTTGCCGCGTGCCAGCTCGGGCACGTCGGGGTTTTTCTTCTGCGGCATGATGGACGAGCCGGTGGTGAAACGGTCGGCAATGCGCACAAAACCGAAGTTCTGGCTCATCCACAAAATCAACTCTTCCGAAAAGCGGCTGATGTGCACCATGCACAGGCTGGCCGCTGCGGTGAACTCGATCGCAAAGTCGCGGTCGCTCACGCCGTCCAAGCTGTTTTGGCAGACTTGCGGGTGGCCAGCTTCGTCGACCATGCCCAGGGTGCGGGCCACGCGTTCGCGGTCCAGCGGGTAGGTGGTGCCGGCCAAGGCGGCGCTGCCCAGGGGCAGGCGGTTGGTGCGGCGGCGCACGTCGCCCATGCGCTCGGCATCGCGGCTGAACATTTCCACATAGGCCAGCAGGTGGTGGGCAAAGCTCACGGGCTGGGCCACTTGCAGGTGGGTGAAGCCGGGCAGGATGACCTCGACGTTTTGCTCGGCCACATCGACCAGCGACTTTTGCAGGTCCACCAGCAAATCGATGATCAGGTCCATCTCGCTGCGCAACCACAGGCGCACGTCGGTGGCCACTTGGTCGTTGCGGCTGCGGCCTGTGTGCAGGCGTTTGCCCGCGTCACCCACCAGCTGGGTCAGGCGCGCTTCGATGTTCAGGTGCACGTCTTCCAGGTCCAGCTTCCACTCAAAAGCGCCGGACTCGATTTCTTGGGTGATTTGCGCCATGCCGCGCTGGATGTCGGCCAGGTCGCTCGCGCCGATGATGTTTTGTGCGGCCAGCATCTCGGCGTGGGCCAGCGAGCCCTGGATGTCGGCTTGCCACAGGCGCTTGTCAAAGAACACGCTGGCGGTGTAGCGCTTGACCAACTCGCTCATGGGTTCAGAAAAGAGCGCGGACCAGGCTTGGGATTTTTTGTCGAGTTGGTTTGTCATAAGCCCGCAATTTTATCGGGCTTCGGCGCGCTTGGACTTTCCGGCCCTCAGCCCAGCAAAGCCAGCGCCAAGGCGTGGTAAGCGGGCAGGGTGTGCGGGTCGTTGGCGATGTTGGCCGCCACAGGGTGCGAGGCGTAGCGGGCGATCACCATCTCGGCTTTGGGGTCGATGTAGATGTTTTGCCCGTGCACGCCGCGCGCCATGATGGCGCCGTGGGCGTTGTGCGACACCCACCACATGTTGCGGTAGCTCCAGCCCGCCAGCGTGGCCGGGCCATTGGCCGCAAACCGGGCCGGGTCGGCGCCCGCAAAGGTGTCGGCCACGGCCGCGGCGGGCAAGAGCTGGGCGTGGCCCACGCGGCCATGCTGGCGCACCAGTTCGCCAAAGCGGGCCAGGTCGCGCAGGCCGGTGTTGAGGCCTCCGCCCGCAAAGGCGGTGCCGATCGGGTCCACCGTGTAGCAGGCGTCCAGCTCGGCGCCCATGGGCTGCCAGATGCGCTCGGACAGCATCTGCTCTGTGTTTTGACCACTCACGCGGCGCACGATCCAGCCCAGCACATCGGTGTTGGCCGTGCGGTAGGTGAACTTTTCGCCATGCGCACCGAGCTTTCGAACGGTCTGGAGGTAGTCGTAGAAGTGGGCGGGGCCGCTGTAGCCAGGCGGGCGGGGCATCACGCCGCCCGCACGCATGTGGTTCCAGATTTCGGCCTGCGGGTCGGCATAGTTTTCGGAATAGTCAATGCCGGTGGTCATGTCCATGACTTGGCGCACCGTGGCATCGCCAAAGCCGCTGCCCGCGAGTTCGGGGACGTAGTGGTCGACGCGCTGGGCATCGTCCAGAACACCCTCGGCCACCAAAGCGGCGGCCAGCAAGCCCATGAAGGATTTGCTGACCGACATGGCGATGTGCGCGTGCAAAGGGGTCATCACCCCGCCGAAATGCTCAAACACCACCTGCCCCTTGTGCAAGACCAGCAAGGCATCGGTGTAGGTGGCCTCCATCATGTCGGCCCAGCTGCACTCGGCGCTGCTGCCCATGGGGCTGTAACGGATCTGGGGCAGCGAGCGGCTGGCTGGGGGCAAGGGCGTGGACGGCGCCAAGCCCTTGGACACGGTGGCGGTGGGCACCAGCTGGCGGTAGTGCGCAAAACTCCAGCGCAATTGCGGGAAGCGGTAGCCGCTGCCGTCGTGGGCCTGGATGATTTTGTCCGCTGAAGGTGGGGAGCCTTGCATCCACCCCAGTTGCAATGGATCGCAGTCGCTGGCGGCGGGGAAAATCGGCAATTCAGGGGGGTGGGACATGCAGGGCTTTCATCAAAGCGTCGGACATGCCCCGGCGGCAGGCCCGGTGCCCATTATGGGTGTCGAGAGCCTGCGCCGTCATGCGAAAAAACCCGCAGCACCCAAGGCGTGCAGGCCCGGTTTCAGCCTGTGTTGCGCAGGCCTGCTGCGATGCCGTTGATGCTGATGTGGATGCCGCGCTGCACGCGTTCGTCGGCCAGGCCTGCCCGGTAGCGGCGGATCAGCTCGACCTGCAGATGGTGCAGCGGGTCGATGTAGGGGAAGCGGTGGCGGATGGAGCGGTCGAGCGCCGGGTTGCTGGCCAGGCGGTTCTTTTCGCCTGTGATGTGGGCCAGTGCCTCGGCGGTGCGGTGCCATTCGGCCTCGATGGCGGCAAAGATTTTTTTGCGCAAGCGGGCGTCGCTGACCAATTCGGCATAGCGCGAGGCCAAGGCCAAATCGCTTTTGGCCAGCACCATGTCCATGTTGGACAAGAGGGTGCGGAAGAACGGCCACTGGCGGTACATCTTCTGCAACAAGGCCAAAGCGGCTTTGCGCTGGGCTGCATCGGGTTTGTCCAGAAAGGCTTGCACGGCCGAACCAAAGCCCAGCCAGCCGGGCAGCGTCAGGCGGCATTGGCCCCAGCTGAAGCCCCAGGGGATGGCGCGCAGGTCTTCGATTTTTTGCAGGGCTTTGCGCGACGCGGGGCGTGAGCCAATGTTGAGCTGCGCCAACTCTTTGAGCGGCGTCGCGCCGAAAAAATAGTCGGTGAAACCGGGGGTGTCGTACACCAAGCCTCGGTAGGCTTGCATGCTGGCTTCAGACAGTTGGGCTGCCGCGTCCAGAAAGGCCCGGGAGGCAGGCTTGGTGGGTTGCAGCAGCGTGGCCTCCAAGGTGGCGGCGACCAAGGTTTCCAGGTTGCGGCGACCAATTTCGGGGTTGGCGTATTTGGAGCCGATGACTTCGCCTTGCTCGGTCAGGCGGATCTGCCCGCGCACGGTGCCCGGGGGTTGCGCCAAGATGGCCTGGTAGCTGGGGCCGCCGCCGCGCCCCACGGTGCCCCCCCGGCCGTGGAACATGCGCAAGGTGATGCCGTGGCTGCTTTGCAGTTGGTCAAACAAGGCCACCAAAGCAATTTCGGCGCGGTACAGCTCCCAGTTGCTGGTGAAAATACCGCCGTCTTTGTTGCTGTCCGAGTAGCCCAGCATGATGTCTTGCTCCCCACCCGAGCGTGCGACCAGCGTGGCCACGCCGGGCAGGGCATAGAAGTCGCGCATGATGGGCGCGGCGTTGCGCAGGTCTTCAATGGTCTCGAACAGCGGCACCACGATCAGGTCGTTGACCGCTTCGCTGTCCAGCGTGCCCCGCAGAAGGCCCACTTCTTTTTGCAGCAGCAACACCTCGAGCAAGTCGCTCACAGTTTCGGTGTGGCTGATGATGTAGTGGCGGATGGCTGGAGGGCCGAAAGTGGCGAGCATGCGTTTGGCGCATTCAAAGATGGCCAGCTCGGATTGGGTGTGCGCGCTGTAGGGCGCACCGGGCACGCGCAGCGGGCGGGCGTCGTTCAGCAGGCCCAGCAGCAGGGCTTGCTTGGCGTGTTCGTCGAGCTGGCTGTAGTGCTTTTCCACGCGGGCGGTGGACAACAGTTCGGCCACGACTTCTTCGTGTTGGTCCGAGCTTTGGCGCAGGTCCACCGTGGCCAGATGAAAGCCGAAGACTTCCACCGCACGGATCAGGGGGTGCAGGCGCTGGGCCGCGAGGGCTTGGGCATGCTGGCTGCACAGCGAGGCTTCGATCACGCGCAGGTCGGCCAAAAACGCTTCGGCGCTGGGGTAAGGGTTTTGCGGGGCCACGGCGTGGCGTGCGGCATCCCCGCCCGTGAGCGCCTTCAGGGTCGAGGCCAGTCGGGCATAAATGCCCGTCAACGCCCGGCGGTAGGGCTCGTCTTGGCGGTGTTCGTTCGTGTCGGGTGACTGATGGGCCAAGGCCTGCATCGCGCTGCCAAAAGGCACCAGCATGGCCGACAGCGACAGCTCGCTGCCCAAAAAGTGCACCTCGGTCAGGTAATGCCGCAGCGCCACATCGCTTTGACGGGTCAGGGCGTGTTCCAAGGTGGACGCGGTCACATTGGGGTTGCCGTCGCGGTCACCGCCGATCCACTGGCCCATGCGCAAAAAACTGGCAATGGGCTGACCGGGCAGGGCTTCTTCCAGCTCGGCATAAAGCTTGGGGATTTCGCGCAAAAAAGTCGCTTCGTAGTAACTCAGCGCGTTTTCAATCTCATCCGCCACGGTGAGCTTGGTAAAACGCAGCAGGCGGGTTTGCCACAACTGCATCACGCGGGCGCGCATGTGCAATTCGTTGGCTGCCAGCTCTTTGGGCGTCAGCGCGTCCTTGGCGGCGTTGACGGCCGCGGCGCGGGCCTTGATGGCGTCGCGCTCGGTCAGCAGGTGGGCGATGTCGCGCTCCGCGTCCAGAATGCTTTTGCGCTGCACCTCGGTGGGGTGGGCGGTGAGCACGGGCGAGACGTAGCTGGTGGCCAACATGTCCGAGATGCTTTTGGGCGTGATGCCCGCCCAACGCAAGCGCTGCAGGGCCACATCGATGCTGCCCTCTTGCGTGTGGCCAGCCCGCTCGTGGATGGCGCGGCGGCGGATGTGGTGCCGGTCTTCGGCCAAGTTGGCCAAGTGGCTGAAATAAGTGAAGGCGCGGATCACGCTCACGGCGCGGTCACCGGGCAGGCTTTTGAGCAGCTTCTTCAGGGCTTTGTCGGCCTCTTGGTCAGCGTCGCGGCGGAAAGCCACCGAGAGTTTGCGAATTTGCTCGACCAGTTCATAAGCCTCTGGGCCCTCTTGCGAGCGGATCACATCGCCCAAAATACGCCCCAGCAGGCGGATGTCTTCGACCAAGGGGCGCTCACTGTCGCGTTTTTGGCTTTTATTGGGCGTGCTGGCGCTGCTGTTGACGGGCGGGGTGTTTTTGAGAGGGGCCTGTTTCATGGGTGCTGCGCTGTGGGGTGGATGCCGTGGGTCGGAAGGCGATCGACAACTGTCAAATGGGGGTGTCAATTCGCCTTGACATCATGCTAGCATCGCTCGGAGAGACAAAATTACCCATTGATTTCATTTTGATGATGTCAAAATTTTTTTCAGGAAATCCGCCGTGACCGAGTCCAAGCAGCCCTCTATCGTCATTGCCACCCGCGAGAGCCGTTTGGCTATGTGGCAAGCCGAGCATGTGAAGTCCTTGCTGGAGGGCTTGGGTTGCACAGTCAAGCTGCTGGGCATGACGACGCAAGGGGACCAAATCTTGGACCGCAGCCTGTCCAAGGTGGGCGGCAAGGGCCTGTTCGTCAAGGAGCTGGAAGTGGCGCTGCAAGAGGGCCACGCCGACATCGCGGTGCATTCGCTCAAAGACGTGCCCATGGACATGCCCGAGGGCTTTGAGCTGGCCTGTGTCATGGAACGAGAAGACCCCCGCGACGCTTGGGTGTCGTCGCAGTACGCCCGCCTGGAAGACTTGCCGCAAGGCGCTGTGGTGGGCACCTCCAGCCTGCGCCGCACGGTGCTGCTGCGGGCGCTGCGCCCCGATTTGAAGATCGAGCCCCTGCGCGGCAACCTGGACACGCGATTGCGCAAACTCGACGAGGGCCAGTACGCGGGCATTGTGCTGGCGGCGGCGGGCCTCAAGCGATTGGGCTTGTCGGATCGGATCCGCCATATTTTTGAAACCGCGCACATGCTGCCGGCCGCAGGGCAGGGCGCTTTGGGCATTGAAATCCGCAGCGACAGGGCCGATTTGCGTGCGCTGCTGGCCCAGCTGGCCGATGCCCCTTCGTGGCGTCGCGTGGCGGCCGAGCGCGCGGTGAGCCGTGCCATGGGCGGCAGCTGCTCCATGCCTTTGGCCGCGCATGCGACCATCGAGGGCGGTGTGCTCAAGTTGCAAGCGGCTTGGGGCGACCCCGAAGGCGCGAGCACCTTGGTCACCGCCGATGCGCAGGCCAGCACCGATGGCCTGCAGGCTGCCGAGGCACTGGGCCTGAGCGTGGCGCAGGCTTTGCGCGACGGCGGGGCGCATTGAACTCTGGCGCTGACATGGCGCTGGCAGCTTCCCCCTTTCCTGTGGCCCCGTCCCGGCGTGTGGTCGTGACCCGGCCTGAGCGCGAGGCCCGTGCTTGGGCGGATGCCTTGCAGTCCCATGGCGTGCCATGCGACACCTTGCCCCTCATCGAGATCGCGGCTTTGCCCGACGCCTCGGACTTGGCGCGCCACTGGCAAACGGTGTCCACGCACTTGGCTGTGATGTTTGTCAGCGCCAACGCCGTGCGTTTTTTCATGGCGGCCCGACCTGCGGGGGTGGCCCTGGCCAATTGCCGAGCGTGGTCCACAGGCCCCGGCACGCAGGCCGCGTTGCTGGCGGCGGGCTGGCCAGCGGAGTCGATTGACTCCCCACCCGAGACGGCCACGCAGTTTGATTCTGAGGCGCTCTGGGACTTGGTGGCCCAGCAGACCCAGGGCGCGGTGGAGTTGGCGGTTGACGGTTCACGCCCACAGCCCACGGTGTTGCTTGTTCGTGGTGCGGATACACAAGGCCAACTGGCTGGACGCGATTGGTTGGCTTTGCAGTTGGAGGGTGTGGGCGCGCAGGTGCTGCAAACCGTGGCCTATGTTCGGCGCGCACCCGTTTTGACGGCCCAGCAACAGGCCTTGAGCCAACAGGCCATACAAGAGGGCTCGTGGTGGTTGTTCAGCAGTTCTGAGGCGGCGCAGCATTTGCTGCAGGTGTGCCCCGAGTTGCCCATTGGCCAAGCGCGCGCGCTGGCCACCCACCCGCGCATTGCCCAGCGCTTGCTCAAAGCGGGTTGGGGGCGTGTGGAAATCGTGCCTGCAGGACTGCAAGCCCAAGCCGAGTCTATAAAATCGCTGGCATGAGTGCATCACCTGAAACCGCCCAAGCCCCTGCCATCCCCGAAGGGCCTGCGCCATCGCATCGCTTGGCTTGGCGCTGGTTGGCCATCGTGGTCGCTGGCTTGGCGTTGTTCGTGTCGGTGTTGTTGTGGCAAAAGCTCTCGCGTATCCAAGAACAATTGGCGCGCCAAAGCGCCGATGCGGGCCAGCAATCGCTGGAGGCCAAGGCTTGGGCCAAACAGGCCCAGGAAACGGTCAAAGACAGTGCCGCGCGTTTGGCACTGGTCGAAACCCGATTGGGCGAGGTCGCTCTGCAGCGCAGCCAGCTGGAGGAGTTGATCCAAAGCTTGTCGCGTTCGCGCGATGAAAATTTGGTGGTGGACATCGAGTCGGCCCTGCGCATGGCGCAGCAGCAGAGCCAGCTGACAGGCAGTTTGGAGCCTTTGTTGGCGGCACTCAAATCGGCTCAAACCCGTTTGCAGCGGGCCGCTCAGCCCCGGCTGGCGCCGGTGCTGCGGGCTTTGGAAAAAGACCTGGACCGTCTGAGCACGGCCCAAGTTTTTGATCTGCCCGGTTTGTTGATCAAGTTGGACGAGGGCGTGGCCTTGGTGGATGGTCTGGTGTTGGCCAACCAGGCTTTGCCCACAGCGCTCATGAATGCTGCTTCGTCTGCGGTGCCGCCCGAAGCCGCGCCTTCCTGGTGGATGGCGGGCCTCAAGCAATTTGCCGATCAGCTCAAAGGGCTGGTGAGGGTGAGCCGAATTGAGTCGCCTGAGGCGGCCTTGTTGTCACCGGAGCAGGGGTTTTTCTTGCGTGAAAACCTCAAGCTGAAACTGCTCAACGCGCGCCTGGGTTTGTTGGCGCGGCAAAAAGACGCGGCACGCGCCGATTTGGCGTCTGCCTCGATCACGGTGCGCCGCTACGCCGACGCGTCTTCGCGCAAGACGGTGCAGATGCTGCAATTGCTGGAGCAATCGGCCGAGCAGTTGAAAGCCAGCGACAGTCCACGGCTCGAAGGCTCCTTGGCTGCGTTGGCCACGGCCGCGGCTGGAAGGTAAACCCCCATGCGAGCAGCGCTTTGGCTCATCAGCTTGTTTGCTTTGGCGGCGGCTGCGGCTTGGTTGGCAGGCAACAACCAAGGCACCGTGACGCTCTTCCTGTCCCCTTACCGGATCGATCTGTCGCTGAACTTGGTCTTGCTGGTGCTGGGCTTGGTGGTGTTGGTGGTCGTGTTGGCGCAGCAAGCCTTGTCGGCTTTGTTGTCCTTGCCCCAACAAGCCCAGCGGTGGCGTTTGCAACAAAAAGAACGTGCTGCCCACGCGGCCATGCTCGAGTCGATCAGCCATTTCATGGCCGGGCGGTTTTTGCGTGCCCGCAAGTCGGCGCAATCGGCCCTTGAAAAAGAAGCTTTGCTGACCGAGGCTGGACTCGACTTGGACCATGCGGTGGTTTTGCGCACCTTGGCCCACGTCATGGCCGCCGAATCGGCCCATGCGTTGCAAGACAGGGATGTGCGGCAAACCCATTGGGACGCTGCTTTGGAATCGGCCAAGGCCGCGCCTGCTTTCGAGTCGCGGACCTTGAGCGAGGGCATTCAGCTGCGCGCTGCCCGTTGGTTACTGGACGACCGCGATGCCCCAGCGAGTCTTGCCCTGTTGCAGGCATTGCCCTCGGCCGCTTCCCGGCGCATGGTGGCCATGCGCCTGCAACTCAAGGCTGCCCGCCTGGCTGGCCAGCCCGCGAAAGCTTTGGACACGGCCGTCTTGCTGGCCAAACACCGCGCCTTCACCCCGGCTGCAGCCGACAGTTTGGTGCGCAGCCTGATCTTGACTTGGCTGTCTCATACGCACGACGCCGATGCGCTTCAGCGCCTGTGGCTCAAGCTGAGCCCAGCGCAGCGCAGCATGCCCGATTTGGCGGCAGAGGCCGCTTTGCGTTTTCTGTCTTTGGGTGGCGCTTGCGCGGTGGCCAGACCTTGGCTTCAAGCGGTGTGGGAGCCTTTGCAATCCCCCAAATCCAAGCCCTGGACGCCAGACCAATTGGCCCGAATGGTGCAAGCCTTGGAGGCCACTTTGACCGATGCCCAAGCCAGCGATGCCAGGGCTTGGTTGGCCCGTGTGGAGGCGGCGCAATTGGCGCGCCCACAAGACCCCTTGTGGCAATACTTGGCCGGCATGCTGTGTCTGCGCCACCAGTTGTGGGGCAAAGCCCAAGGCCTGCTGTCCCAATCTGTCAAAGGCTTGCAAGCCCCCGCCTTGAAGCGTCAGGCTTGGTGCGCTTTGGCCGAATTGGCCGAGCAGCGACAAGATCTGCCCGCAGCCACAGCGGCCTGGAAGCAGGCCGCACAACTCACCGCGTCCTGACCTTGACCGCCCTGAGCGGCACCAACCGGTGAAGCTTCAGGCAGTGCGAAAGACATGCCCTGGTGATTCGCTCGAGGTCGCGCCCTTGGTAAGCCGCAGGCGAAAAAAAACCGGGCCATGGGCCCGGTTTTTTTGTGCCAGCTGGCCCTGCAGGTCAGAACGGCAGGTTCATGTCTTTCAGGTCTTTGCGTGTTTCCACCAAAACCAAGGGACCTTCGTTCACCACCACTGCGGGGGGACGCTCGCGGGGCACGCGCACGGGCTGGGGTTCGGCAGCAATCGCCGCCTGAACCGCGGCCACTTTGGCGGCATCCGAGTTGACCCAAACCAAGCCAGAGCCTTGTGCCACTTGCTGGAGTTGGTCCATTTGCAGGATGTATTGCGCTGCAGCCGGCATGGCCGCAGGCGCTGCGGCCACCGGCTCAGCGGGCGCTGACACGGGTTTTTCGGCCACCACGGGGGCTGGGGCTGCGACAGGCGCCACAGGTGCAGCCGCCACAGGTGCAGCCGCCACAGGTGCAGCGCTGACAGGGGCTTGCGCAGGCGCAGCGGCGGGTTCGGCCGCAGGGGCTTGTGCGCGAGTGTCGGCCGTTTGGGCCGCCGCTTGCTGGGCACGTTCAAAGTAAGAACGTGGTGCTGGGCGGTCTTCGCTCTGGGGCGCTGCAGCCGCTTCCGTTGCTTGGGCGTTCACATCGCTTGGGCTTTCCTCGCCAGCGCTTTCTGCACGGTTGTCACCGCCACGTTCACGGCGGTCACGGCCGTAACGGTCACGCGAGCGGCGCTCACGGCGCTCGCCCGTGTTTTCTGCGCCCGAAGCTTCCGAGGTCGATGGGTTGTCTTGGCCTTGTGCAGCGGTCACTTCGCTGGCCGAGCTGTTGACGTCGCTGGGGGCGGCATCGCCTTGGCGGCTGTCGCCACCGCGCTCACCGCCGCGTTCGCCACGCTCACGTCGGCCTTCGCTGCTGCGCTCGCCGCGTTCACGGCGACCTTCTCCGCGCGGCGCACGTTCTTGGCGGACTTCGGTGCCTTCGGCAGTCAACTCTGGCGCGGCATCGCTGCGGCCTTCGTTTCTGCTGTCGTTGCGACCCTCACTGCGGCCATCGCGGCGACCTTCGCGCGGCGCACGTTCGCCAGCAGGGCGCTCAGTGCGTTCGCCGCGTTCAGCACGCTCACCGCGTGCCGGGCGGGCTTCGCCTTCGCGCAATTCGTTGCGGCCTTCTGCGCGTCCTTCACTGCGGCCTTCACCACGGCGACCCCCTTCGCGAGGTGCACGGATTTCGCCGTTGGCACTGTCGCTGCGTTCACCGCGGCGGCCACCGCGGCGGCCATCGCGACCGCCTTCACGGCGCTCGCCATCACGGCCCTCACGGCGCTCGCCGCTGCGACCTTCGCGGGTTTTGTCGTCTTGTTTGCCCACAGCCGCTGGCGCTGCTTCAGGGGCGCTGCCACCGAACAGGTTTTTCAGCCAACCGAAGAAACCACCGCTCGCCGCTGGCGCGACCTCGGCGGCTTGGGGTGCTGCCGCTGCGGCCTTGCGCACAGGCTTGGCGCTGGCCACTGGGGCTTCGGCCTTCACGGGTGCAATCGGTGCAGGTGCATCGGGCAAAACACCCTTGATGACCGGCGTTTGCTTGTTGGTGGGCTCTTGCGAGCGGCGCGTCACGGTGGTCGCATCTTCCATTTCTTCGGCCATCTTGTAGCTGGCTTCGATGCGGTCCAGACGTGGATCGTCGTGCTTCAAGCGCTCGAGCTTGTAGTGTGGGGTTTCCAGCGACTTGTTGGGCACCAGCAGCACGTTGATGCGTTGCTGAAGTTCGATTTTGGCGATCTCGGAACGCTTTTCGTTGAGCAGGAAAGACGCGACTTCGACAGGCACTTGGGCGTGCACGGCGGCGCTGTTGTCCTTCATGGACTCTTCCTGGATGATGCGCAGGATTTGCAGTGCCGAGCTTTCGGTGTCACGGATGTGGCCAGCGCCGCCGCAACGTGGGCAAGGGATGGATGCACCTTCGGACAAGGCAGGTTTCAAGCGTTGACGGCTCATTTCCATGAGGCCGAACTTGCTGATGGTGCCGAACTGCACACGGGCGCGGTCTTGGCGCAGCGCGTCGCGCAGGCGGTTTTCCACTTCGCGGCGGTTTTTCGACTCTTCCATGTCGATGAAGTCGATCACGATCAGGCCACCCAGATCGCGCAGGCGCATCTGGCGGGCCACTTCGTCAGCGGCTTCGAGGTTGGTGCGGGTCGCGGTTTCTTCGATGTCGCCGCCTTTGATGGCGCGGGCCGAGTTCACGTCCACCGACACCAAAGCTTCGGTGTGGTCGATCACGATCGCACCGCCAGAGGGCAGCTGCACCGTGCGGGCATAGGCCGACTCGATTTGGTGCTCGATCTGGAAGCGGCTGAACAGCGGCGCGTCGTCGCGGTAGCGCTTCACGCGTGGGGCAAATTCGGGCATCACGTGGCTCATGAACTGCTGAGCCTGGTCGTAGATGTCGTCGGTGTCGATCAGGATGTCGCCGATGTCGTTGTTGAAGTAGTCACGAATCGCGCGGATGACCAGCGACGACTCTTGGTAAATCAGGAAGGCACCCTTGCCGCCTTTGGAGGCGCCATCGATGGCGGTCCACAGTTTGAGCAGGTAGTTCAAGTCCCACTGCAGCTCGGGCGCGGAGCGGCCAATGCCAGCGGTGCGGGCGATGATGGACATGCCCTTGGGGTACTCGAGCTGGTCCATGGCTTCTTTGAGCTCGGCCCGGTCGTCGCCCTCAATGCGGCGGCTGACGCCACCGCCACGGGGGTTGTTGGGCATGAGCACCACATAGCGGCCAGCCAAGCTGACGAAAGTGGTCAGGGCCGCACCCTTGTTGCCGCGCTCTTCTTTCTCGACCTGCACCAGCAGGGACTGGCCTTCTTTGATGACGTCTTGAATGCGCGCTTGGCTGACGGACACGCCTTCAGCAAAGTATTGGCGCGAGATTTCTTTGAAGGGCAAAAAGCCGTGGCGGTCTTCGCCGTAGTCCACAAAGCAGGCTTCGAGCGAGGGCTCGACGCGGGTCACCACCGCTTGGTAGATGTTGCCTTTGCGCTGTTCGCGGCCTTCGATTTCGATTTCGTAGTCGAGGAGTTTTTGTCCGTCGACGATGGCCAGGCGGCGCTCTTCAGCTTGCGTGGCGTTGATCAGCATCCGTTTCATGATGCGTTCCTTTTCATATCAGCTTGGCCCCAGTGCAGAAAGATGTCTGCGGTCTGAGACCTGTTTACACAACAGGCTTTGGATTTTTGGAAATCTCAAAGCCACCGTTGCCGGAGCTGACGCCTGAAACGAAGGGAACTGCCGAAGTTGACCGCCATTCAGCTGTGCGTGAGCACAGGAATGGGGATCGTGGCGCGTGGATGGGGCGAGTCAAAAGGCATGCAAAGATTTGTCCACTGCCGGGGGCTTCCCCCGGTGTCCAAGACAAACTGTTCGGCACCAGGCGTGACGGTGTTGAGCGGCTTTGTAAGCCACTCCAAGCACATCAGCAAAGTTCCGAACAACACAACCATCTCGCTTTGATCCGTTCAACAGCCCTTCGGGCTGCTGAACTTGGGGTATTCCGTATCTGGGTTTCTGGGCGTCGGCCCAACCTCCGGGGCGATCGGCCACTGTTGGCAAGGGCCTTCAGTCTGCAAATCGTGCCGAGGGTGGCATCGACCATCTGGATTGGCGAGGTGGTGGTGGACTAAACTCCTGCTCTCAGGAATTCATTTCCATTTGAATCAACCACTTACAGCCAATAGCCAGTGAATCACATTATAGGGGCCAAGTCAGACAGCGCTGCACCTGCCGTCAAAAGCTTGGAAGTGGACGAGGAGTCGGCTGGACAGCGTTTGGACAACTTTTTGATGCGTCATTTGAAGGGCGTACCCAAAACGCATGTCTACCGCATCATCCGCAGCGGTGAAGTGCGCATCAACAAAGGACGCGCCGCCGCCGAGACACGGGTTCAAACCGGCGACCAAGTGCGTGTGCCCCCGGTGCGCATGTCGGACAAAGTGGCAGAAAAGGCCGCGAACCCCGCGCCCAGCCGTGAATTCCCCATGCTGATGGAAGACGACAGCCTGATGGCGATCGACAAACCCTCGGGGGTGGCGGTCCATGGTGGCTCCGGGGTGAGTTTTGGCGTGATCGAGCAGTTGCGCCAGGCCCGCCCTCAAGCCAAATTGCTGGAGTTGGTGCACCGGCTGGACCGTGACACCAGTGGGATCTTGTTGGTGGCCAAAAAACGCAGCGCACTCAAGCACCTGCAAGACCAGTTTCGAGAGCGCGAGACAGGCAAAACCTATTTGGCCCTGGTCAAGGGCGATTGGCCAGCCAAGCTCAAGGTGATTGACCAGCCTTTGCACAAATACCTTTTGCCCGGGAAAGACGGGCAAGAGGGTGAGCGCCGTGTGCGCGTGACCACGGCAGATGACCCGGATGGCATGCGTTCCATCACCTTGGTCAAGGTGGCGCAGCGGCTGCCGGGCGCTTCTTTGCTAGAGGTCACCATCAAGACCGGACGCACCCACCAAATCCGGGTGCATTTGTCAGCCCAAGGGCACCCGATCGCGGGAGATGACAAATATGGGGACTTTGACTGGAACCGCCAGTTGCTCAAACCCAGCTCGGGCCCGGGCCTCAAGCGCATGTTTTTGCACGCCTGGCGCTTGCAATTCAATCACCCGGTGTCCGCCGAGCGCGTGGCCCTTCAAGCCGATTTACCCCCTGAATTGAAAGCGTATGTCGACCATGCCCAAGACAAGACCCCGCCAGTTTGACCTGATCGCTTTCGACTGGGATGGCACGTTGTTCGATTCCACAGCCATCATCACCCGCTGCATCCAGCGTGCGGTGGTGGATGTGGGCGGTCGGGAGCCTACGCGCGAAGCCGCTTCTTATGTGATCGGCATGGCCTTGATGCCCGCGCTGGCCCATGCCGCGCCAGATGTGCCGAAAGACAAGTACCCCGCTTTGGGTGAACGCTACCGCCACCATTACATCCAGCACCAAAACGACATCAGCCTGTTTGAGGGGGTGTTGCCATTACTCGACGCCCTCAAGGCCCGGCACCATTGGCTCACCGTGGCCACCGGCAAAAGCCGCCAAGGCCTGAACGAGGCTTTGCATGCGGTGGAGCTGCGCGGCGTTTTCGATGGCTCGCGCACCGCCGATGAAACGGCCGGCAAACCCAACCCCTTGATGCTGCATGAATTGATGCGCGAGTTCGGCGCCGAGCCCGAGCGCACGTTGATGATCGGCGACACCACGCACGACCTGCAAATGGCCCTGAATGCGGGCTGTGCCAGTGTGGGCGTGAGCTACGGGGCGCATGAACCTGAAGCCTTTCATGTTTTAAAACCTCGCCATGTGGCGCACAGCGTGCAGGATTTGCACGACTGGTTGTTGCAAAACGCCTGACCCAAGGAGTTTTTATGCAAGCTGCGGTCCCTTTGTGCAACAGCGCTGACTTGGTCAACGGTGGTCGCGCAGTCCCTTTTGACATCGTGTATGCCGGTCAGACCTGCCGCGCCTTTGCCATTCGCTACCAGGGCCAGGTGCATGCTTATCTGAACCGATGCACCCATGTGGCCATGGAGATGGATTACCAGCCCGACCGTTTTTTTGACGACACGGGCCGATGGTTGATGTGTGCGACACACGGTGCCACTTACCAGCCCGATACCGGTGCTTGTTCGGGTGGGCCTTGCCGTGGAGGCCTGGTGAAAATAGACCTTTCAGAGCAGGGCGGCGTGGTTCACTGGCATACTGCCTACAACTTAAAACCGCTTGAATTTTGACCATGCAAGATCCCCAGGACCACGCGTCCGCCTCGGCCTCCAGTGACCCCCTGAAAGACAGCGCACCCGTCGACAGTGTTTGGTCGCGCCAGACGCTGGAGCGATTGGCCTTTGCCAATTTGAACGAACAAAAAACCGCCCGCCGCTGGAAGGTGGGCCTTCGCATGGCGTGGTTGGTTTTTTTGGCGGTGGTGTTTTGGCATTTGTTCAGTTATGGCTCGCCAAGCAGCAACCCGAGCTTGCCACACACGGCCATGGTCTCCATCGTGGGTGAGATTGGCTCAGAGACCGAGGCCAGTGCAGAAAACGTCATGTCGTCGATGCGTTTGGCTCTAGAAGATTCGGGATCGCAAGCCTTGGTTTTGCTGATCAATTCTCCCGGCGGAAGCCCCGTGCAGGCAGGCCTCATCAACGATGAGATTGTTCGTCTGCGGGCTTTGCACAACAAGCCGATTTACGCTGTGGTCGAAGAGTCTTGCGCCTCGGCGGCTTACTACATTGCCGCCGCTGCAGACCAAATTTATGTGGACAAAGCCAGCATTGTGGGCAGCATCGGCGTGCTGATGGATGGTTTCGGATTCACCGAGTTGATGAACAAATTGGGGGTGGAGCGCCGCCTGATGACGGCGGGTGCCAACAAAGGTTTTCTGGACCCGTTCAGCCCGCAAACCGAGCCCCAGCGCAAGCATGCCCAAGCCATGCTGGACCAAATCCACACCCAGTTCATTGAGGTAGTGAAAAAGGGCCGCGGCGATCGGTTGAAGGAAACCCCGGAGATGTTCAGCGGCCTGTTTTGGAGTGGTCAGCAAGCGGTGGATCTGGGTTTGGCCGACAGTCTGGGCAGCCTCGACGGCGTGGCCCGTGAAGTCGTCAAAGCCCCCGATGTGATCGACTACACGCAGCGTGAAAACGTGGCCGAGCGCTTGGTCAAACGCTTTGGTGCTGCGGTCGGTGAGGGCTCGGTCCGCGCTTTGCGCCACAGCACGGGCCTGCGCTGAGGCGCAAGTCCCAAAGCCGCTTCAAGGCCCGATGGCGTAAACCGCGGGCGTGTGACCATCAGGGCCTTTGAGGCCCTTTTTCCATTGCGCCACGCTGTGGCTTTGGATGCTGACCGACGGCAAGGTCAAGCCGCTGGCGATGGCCAGGCGCGTGTTGGCGTGCAGGCTTTGCAGCAAGCCGCTGAGCATGGCCGCGTTGCGGTAAGGGGTTTCAATCCACAACTGGGTTTGACCGGTTTTGAGGGCCAAGGACTCCAGTTGTTTGAGGCGCGCGGAACGCTCTGCTGCATCTTGCGGCAGGTAACCCACAAAGGCAAAGTTTTGGCCGTTCAGGCCGCTGGCAGCCAAAGCCAACAACAAGGATACCGGGCCGACCAGCGGGACCACGGCGATGCCCAGATCGTGCGCGGCGCGCACCACCGAGCTGCCGGGGTCGGCGACAGCGGGCATGCCCGCTTCACTGATCAGGCCCACGTCCTTTCCTTGCAATGCCGCCGCCAACAAAGGTTTGCCGTCAAACCCCGATTGGTGGTCGCCTTTTTTGTGCACATGGCGAGGCAGTTCGGTGATGGTTTGTTCGGCCAAAGGGGCGATCAAAGGATGGGTTTCCCCCACCCGCTTTAAGAAGGCGCGGGTGCTTTTGGCGTTTTCGCAGACCCAATGCTGGATGCTGGCCGCTGTGGCCAAGGTGTGGGTGGGCAACACATCGGTGATGGGTGCTTGTTCGGCGCAGCCAAAGTCGAGGGGCGTGGGGACCAAAAACAGGCGGCCTTGAAGAGGCTTGGGGGTGTTCACAGCAATTTCACTCCAGCTTGGCGCAGCATGCGGGCGGTGCGTATCAGCGGCAGCCCAATGAGGGCGGTCGGATCGTCGTTGTCAATGGACTCGAGCAGGGCGATGCCCAAGCCTTCGCTTTTGGCGCTGCCTGCACAGTCATAGGGTTTTTCGGCCTGCAAATACGCCTCGATCTCCTCGTCGCTCAAATCGCGGAAAACCACACGCACCTCGGCCAAGTCCACTTGTTCAAAGCCCGTGGCCAAACAGACCACGGCCAATGCGGTCTGGAAAATCACCGTTTGGCCGCGCATTTGGCGCAGTTGGGCCACGGCGCGTTCGTGCTCGCCGGGTTTGCCCAGCGGCTGGCCTGCCAAATCGGCCACTTGGTCTGAGCCAATGACCACCGCTTCGGGGTGCAGGGCCGCCACGGCTTGTGCCTTGGCCAAAGCCAGCCGCAGTGCCAAAGCTTTCGGCGCTTCGCCGGGCAAGGGGGTTTCGTCCACATGCGGCGGCGCAACGGTGAAAGGCACACGCAGGCGTTCCATCAATTCCCGGCGGTAGCGCGAGGTGGAGCCCAGCACCACAGAGCGTGGCGCAGCGGTCGAGGCATCTGCTGTCGGTGTCAAAGTGCATTTCCCAGTCAATTCAGATGGGTGATTCTCTTACACTGCGGGCATGGAAAAAAAATCAGACCCCCAACATTTGGATGTGCTGGCTTTCGCCCGCGACGCCTGCCATCTGCAAGGCGAGGGCGTATTGGCCGATTGGCCCCGTTTGGCCTCTGAGCAGCACGGCGCTACCCTGGCGCCCGGCGCTGTGCATTGGCAATTGGACGGTCGCACGGTTTCTCAATCGGGCGGCGCTGACCAAGCTTGGTTGGATGTGCGTGCCTCGGTGCAACTGCCCATGCAGTGCCAGCGCTGCCTGACCCCTGTGCTGGAGACGGTAGAGGCCGAGCGTTCGTTCCGTTTTGTGGCCGACGAGGCCACCGCCGCGGCACTGGACGATGAAGCCGAAGAGGACATTTTGGTCATCAGCCGAGACTTTGACGCTTTGTCGCTGGTCGAGGATGAGTTGATTTTGTCCTTGCCTCTGGTGCCTTTGCACGAGGTTTGCCCTGAAACCGTCCCCATGTCCGCTGTGGACCCCGAGTTCGACGTGGCGGCCGAGCGTCCCAACCCCTTTGGGGTCTTGGCGGGCCTCAAAACGGGTGCCAACAAGTGAGTCCAAACCCAGGCCACTTTCCTTGGGCTTGGGTTTGGGCTATAATCAGCGGCTTCGCTCAATCACACTGAGCGACACCATCATCAACCAGACGCTGCGTTCATTGGCGCGGCCTCCAAGCTTCCAAGGAGCCACCATGGCTGTTCAGCAAAACAAAAAGTCGCCTTCCAAGCGCGGTATGCACCGTTCGCACAATGCCCTGAACGTGCCAGGCATTGCTGTGGAGCCCACAACAGGCGAAACTCACCTGCGTCACCACATCAGCCCCAACGGCTTTTACCGTGGCCGCCAAGTGTTGAAAAACAAATCCGAAGCCTGATCGGCGTCAGCCCCAAGCCTCAAGAGGCCCGGCGCTACTTTTGCAAGTAGCATCGGGCTTTTGTTTTTTTGGCTTTGAATTCATTCACGGTTTTGAGCTTTAGGATTGCATGACCTCGCCCAACCCGATCACCCTGGCAGTCGATTGCATGGGCGGCGACCACGGTCCCCGCGTCACGCTGGCGGCTTGCCGAAGCTTTTTGGCCAAACACCCGGATGCCCGTCTGCTCCTGGTGGGGCGTTTGGAAGCTTTGTCCTCCTTCACCGATCCCCGCGCCGAGGTGGTGGCTGCCAGTGAAGTGGTTGAAATGGACGATCCGCTGGAAGTGGCTTTGCGCAAAAAGAAAGACTCGTCGATGCGCCTGGCCATTGAGCAGGTGCGCGACGGCAAAGCCTCAGCGGCTGTGTCGGCGGGCAACACGGGTGCTTTGATGGCGATTGCCCGCTACGTCCTCAAGACCATGGACGGCATTGACCGTCCTGCCATTGCTGGCCAAATGCCCAATTTCAAGGGTGGCGGCACCACCATGCTGGATTTGGGTGCCAATGTCGACTGCTCGCCCGAGCATTTGCTTCAATTCGCTGTGATGGGTTCTGCGCTGGTGTCTGTCTTGCAAAACAAAGAGCAGCCGACGGTGGGTTTGCTGAACATTGGTGAAGAAGCGATCAAAGGCAATGAAAACATCAAAAAAACCGGTGAATTGTTGCGATTTGCAGCCAATAACGGTGATTTGAACTTTCATGGCAATGTCGAAGGCAATGACATTTTCAAGGGCACGGTCGACATCGTGGTCTGTGATGGCTTTGTGGGCAATGTGGCGCTCAAAGCCAGCGAAGGCTTGGCCACCATGATTGGCGGCTTCCTGAAAAATGAGTTTTCACGCAATATCTTCACGAAAATTGTCGCAATTTTCGCCTATCCGGTCTTAACTGCTTTTAAAAATCGCGTTGACCATCGCCGTTACAACGGTGCGGCTTTGCTGGGTTTGCGAGGTTTGGTGTTCAAGAGTCACGGTTCAGCCGACGAGGTGGCTTTTGAGACCGCCTTGAACCGGGCTTATGATGCTTCTAAAAATCAATTGCTGGAACGTGTTCGCGAACGCATCGCCCGTGCTGCGCCTTTGTTGATGGGTGTACAGGCGGATCGGGCGGAACCTACCAGCCCAACTGTATGAGAATTTATTCCCGCATTTTGGGCACAGGCAGCTACCTGCCTGAGAAACGCCTGAGCAACGCTGACTTGGCGGCCGAACTGGCGCTGCAGGGCGTTGAAACTTCGGACGACTGGATCGTGGAGCGCACCGGCATCCGTGCCCGCCATTTTGCGGCCGACACTCAGGGCAGCAGCGACTTGGCGACCGAAGCGGCACGCCAAGCCCTGACCGCGTCAGGCATCACGGCCGACGAGTTGGACCTGATCATCGTGGCCACATCCACCCCAGACATGGTGTTCCCGTCTGTGGCGACCATGGTGCAGCACAAATTGGGCACCGCAGGTTGCCCGGCGTTTGATGTACAGGCCGTGTGCAGCGGTTTTATTTATGCGTTGACGATCGCCGATTCGATGATCCAGTCAGGTTCGGCCAAGCGCGCTTTGGTGATCGGCTCGGAAGTGTTCAGCCGCATCCTCGACTTCAAGGACCGCACGACCTGTGTGTTGTTCGGTGACGGCGCAGGCGCAGTCATTTTGGAAGCTTCGGACCAAGCCGGCATCTTGGCCACCGATTTGCACGCCGACGGCAAATACAAGGACATCCTGTGTGTGCCCGGGCACGTGAACCGGGGCGCGATTTTGGGTGACCCGGTGCTCAAGATGGACGGCCAAGCTGTCTTCAAGCTGGCCGTGGGGGTGCTCGAAGACACCGCACGGGCCAGCTTGGCCAAAGCCCACTTGACCGATGCCGACATTGACTGGTTGATTCCGCACCAAGCCAACATCCGCATCATGCAAAGCACCGCCAAGAAGCTCAAGATGGGTCCTGACAGGGTGGTCGTGACGGTGGACCAGCATGGCAACACCTCGGCCGCCTCGATACCGCTGGCGCTGGACACCGCTGTGCGCGATGGTCGCATTCAGCGGGGCCAGACCCTCATGCTCGAAGGTGTGGGTGGCGGCTTCACCTGGGGCTCCGTACTCCTTCGCTATTGATTTGACAGGCCCGGGTCAGCGATGCGCGGCACGCTGCCCCCGATTCTTTACAGAGACAGAATTTGCACATGACCTTATTTGCTTTTGTTTTTCCCGGTCAAGGCTCCCAATCGGTGGGCATGTTGGACGCTTGGGGCGACCACCCCGTGGTGCGCGAAACCTTGAAAGAAGCCTCGGACGCCTTGGGCGAAGACGTGGCCCAACTGATCCACGAAGGCCCCAAAGAGGCCTTGGCCATGACCACCAACACCCAGCCCGTGATGCTGGTGTCGGCGGTCGCCGCGTACCGTGCTTGGTTGGCCGAAGGCGGCGCCAAGCCGTCGGTGGTGGCGGGGCACTCGCTGGGCGAGTACAGCGCCCTGGTGGCTTCGGGGGTGTTGACCTTGTCACAAGCCGCGCCGCTGGTGCGATTGCGCGCTGCGGCCATGCAAGAAGCCGTGCCCGTGGGCGTGGGGGCCATGGCCGCCATTCTCGGTTTGCCCTCGGACAAAGTCATTGCAGGCTGCCAAGAGGCGCAAGCCACCTTTCCTGCAGGCAGCGCTGAAGTGGTGGAAGCCGTCAACTTCAACGATGCGGCACAAACCGTGATCGCGGGGAGCAAAGCGGCGGTGGACAAGGCCTGCGAAGTGCTCAAGGCCCTGGGGGCCAAGCGTGCGCTGCTCTTGCCTGTGTCGGCTCCGTTTCATTCAAGTTTGATGAAGCCTGCGGCAGAAAAGCTGCGCGAGAAGCTCGCCACACTGCCCTTGGGCGTGCCCCAAATCCCGGTCCTCAACAACATCGACGTGGCCATCGAAACCGATGCCGATCGCATCCGTGATGCGCTCTACCGTCAGGCTTTTGGCCCGGTTCGCTGGGTGGAGTGTGTGCAGGCCATCAAGGCCCGTGGCGTGAGCACGCTGGTCGAATGCGGCCCCGGTAAGGTGTTGGCCGGCATGACCAAGCGCATTGATGCTGAATTGAACGGTGTGGCGCTGTACGACCCCGCCACCCTGGCTGAAGTGAAAGGACTTCTCGGATGAGCGAAGCACCAAAACAAGTGGCCCTGGTCACAGGGGCGTCCCGCGGCATTGGGGCATCGATTGCCCTGCATTTGGCCCAACAAGGTTTTGTGGTCATTGGCACCGCCACCAGCGACGACGGTGCTGCCAAAATCAGCCAGGCCCTCTCAGCCTACCCAGGCAGCCGTGGTGCCAACCTGAATGTGAACGATGCAGACGCGGGTGCGGCCCTGATCGATGCCATCGTCAAAGAGCAGGGCGGCCTGCAGGTGCTGGTCAACAACGCGGGCATCACCCGCGACACCTTGGCCATGCGCATGAAAGACGACGACTGGGATGCGGTGCTCGACACCAACCTCAAGGCGGTATTTCGCATGAGCCGAGCGGTCATGCGCCCCATGATGAAGCAGCGTTATGGCCGCATCATCAGCATCACCAGCGTGGTGGGCGCTTCGGGCAACCCCGGTCAGGCCAACTACGCTGCCGCCAAGGCGGGTGTGGCGGGCATGACCCGTGCGCTGGCCCGTGAGCTGGGCAGCCGAGGCATCACGGTCAACTGTGTGGCCCCCGGTTTCATCGAAACCGACATGACCGCCAGCCTGCCTGAAGAGCAACAAAAAGCCTTGTTGGGCCAGATTCCTCTGGGCCATTTGGGCAAACCCGATGACATTGCCCATGCTGTGGCCTACCTGGCTGGCGCGCACGCGGGCTATGTCACCGGACAAGAATTGCATGTCAATGGTGGCATGTTCATGGCCTGATTTCCGGAAAGCCCTTCCGGACAGGTAAAATCTCCATTTTTCACAACCCTCAGAGGGACCCCATGAGCGATATCGAAGCACGTGTCAAAAAAATCATTGCTGAACAACTCGGCGTTGAAGAGTCACAAGTCACCAACGAAAAAGCCTTCGTGGCCGATCTGGGTGCCGACTCCCTGGACACGGTGGAATTGGTGATGGCACTCGAAGACGAGTTCGGCATCGAGATTCCTGACGAAGACGCAGAAAAAATCACCACGGTGCAAGCTGCGATCGACTACGCCCAAAGCAAAAAGGCCTGATCGACGATGACCCGGCGCCGCGTTGTTGTCACGGGTTTGGGATGCATCAGCCCCGTGGGCAACACGGTGGCGGATGCATGGTCCAGCCTGATCGCCGGTCAATCCGGCATTGGTCCGATCACACGTTTTGACTCTGCTGCCGTGGCTTGCCGCTTTGCAGGCGAAGTCAAAAATTTTGATCTTGAGTCCTACATGTCTTCGAAAGAAGCCAGGACCATGGACCGCTTCATTCACTTTGGCATCGCTGCTGCTGCGCAAGCCATTCAAGATGCGGGTTTGCCCACCGGGGACGCGCTGAGCGAGGATGAAGCGTGCCGCATCGGTGTGGTGATTGGTTCGGGCATTGGTGGCTTGCCGCTGATCGAAGAAACCCACAGCGAGTACACGGCGCGCGGCGCGCGTCGCATTTCTCCATTTTTCGTGCCTGCCTCGATCATCAACATGATCTCGGGGCATGTGTCCATGCGCAGCGGCTTCAAAGGGCCTAATTTGGCCGTTGTGACCGCTTGCACCACGGGTTTGCACAGCATCGGCGAAGCGGGTCGTTTGATTGAATACGGCGACGCCGATGTCATGGTCGCAGGTGGCTCTGAAGCTTGCGTGTCTCCACTGGGTGTCGGTGGCTTTGCGGCCATGCGCGCCTTGTCAACACGCAACGATGACCCGACTGCCGCATCCCGGCCTTGGGACAAAGACCGTGATGGTTTTGTGCTGGGCGAAGGTGCGGGTGTGATGGTGCTCGAAGAGTACGAACATGCCAAAGCGCGCGGTGCCAAGATTTACGCCGAACTCGGTGGTTATGGCATGAGTGCAGACGCGGGTCACATGACGGCGCCGAGCATGGACGGCCCCCGTCGCGCCATGGTCAATGCCATGCGCAATGCGGGTGTCAATGCCGACCAGATCGATTACCTGAACGCCCACGGCACGTCCACACCGTTGGGCGACATCAACGAAACCAATGCCATCAAGGCGGCTTTGGGTGAGCACGCTTACAAAACCGTGGTCAGTTCAACCAAGTCCATGACCGGTCACCTTTTGGGTGGCGCGGGCGGCATTGAGAGTGTGTTCACCGTCTTGGCCTTGCACCACCAAAAGGTGCCGCCGACCATCAACCTGCACAACCCTGACCCGGAATGTGATTTGGACTACTGTGCCAACACGGCACGCGACATGAAAATCGAAGTGGCCCTGAAAAACAACTTCGGTTTTGGCGGCACCAACGGTTCCTTGGTTTTCAAACGCCTCGGATGACTTGAAAGTCAGGTTGCCTTGATGCACAACGCCCCACCTGTGGCTTACCCGGTGGGGCGTTTTGTTTGGGGGCCGGTGTTGTTGGGGGGTGTCCTGTTTTTGTCTGCAGCCGGGCTGATGGCTTGGCAATGGCAAAGCCAGGCCTCCCACGCCATGGTCTGGGGCGCTTGGATTTTTTGGGCCGCAAGCGCTGCTGCCACCGCCTGCGCTGGACCTCGGCAGATCCTGTCCGGGGGCGACCTGTTGTGGCTTGGCGAGACTTGGTTGTGGCGAAGCGCAGTGGCCGCAGATGCCTTGAGCGAAGAAGAGCAAGAGCTCAATGTGGCCGTGGGCTTGGATTGGGGCACCGGTATGCTGCTCTTGCTGCAGGAGGAGCCGACGGCGCAGCAGGGCCGAGGGCCGTGGTTTTGTGCGTGGGTCAGCCAGCAGACCATGCCCTCTCAGTGGCATGGATTTAGATGCGCTGTATATTCGCGCCCAAAGCCTGATAAGCCATCTGGCCTTGCAGGACTTTGACCAGAAGAGGCCAGGCTTGAATCCCGTCAGTCCGGCCACATCTGTTTCAAGCAGAGGACATCGTTATGGACAACACATGGAGGTATTTGTGCTCAAGCTCAATTGGATGAACAAGGCGGCCTCGGTCGCACTGAGCAGTGCCATGGTCGTGGGTGGGTTCTGGGCAGCGCCCGCCACAGTGCTGGCGCAAGCCCCAGCTGCGGTGCGCGGTTTGCCTGACTTCACGGACTTGGTCGAGCAGGTGGGGCCTTCGGTGGTCAATATCCGCACCCTTGAAAAGGTCCGCCCCAGTGCCCAAGCGGGTTCTTCGCCCGACGACGAAATGCAGGAATTGTTTCGGCGTTTCTTTGGCGTGCCCATGCCCAACGCACCCAGGCAAGCCCCTCGCCAGAACCGTCCGCAGGAAGAAGCTCAGCCGCGTGGTGTCGGGTCCGGTTTTATCTTGAGTGCCGATGGCCTGATCATGACCAATGCCCATGTGGTGGACGGCGCAGACGAGGTCATGGTGACCCTGACCGACAAGCGTGAATTCAAGGCGCGCATCGTGGGCGCTGACAAGCGCACCGATGTGGCGGTGGTCAAAATCCAGGCCACGGGTTTGCCCGCTGTGAAGGTGGGGGATGTGAGCCGATTGCGTGTGGGCGAATGGGTCATGGCGATTGGTTCGCCGTTTGGTTTGGAAAATACCGTCACAGCTGGAATTGTGAGCGCCAAGCAACGCGATACGGGTGACTATCTGTCTTTCATCCAGACCGATGTGGCCATCAACCCTGGTAATTCGGGCGGTCCGCTGATCAACATGCGCGGTGAGGTGGTGGGCATCAACAGCCAAATTTACTCGCGCTCAGGGGGCTTCATGGGAATCTCGTTTGCGATCCCCATGGACGAGGCCATGCGTGTGAGCGAGCAGCTGCGCACGAGCGGTCGGGTCAGCCGTGGCCGCATTGGTGTCCAAATTGCGCCCGTGACCAAAGAGGTGGCCGAATCGATTGGTTTGGGGAAAGCCCAAGGCGTGCTTGTCAGAGGCGTGGAGGAGGGCTCGCCCGCAGAGAAGGCGGGCATCGAAGCGGGTGACATCATCACGCGTTTTGACGGCAAGGTGGTTGACAAGCCGGCCGATTTGCCCCGCGCTGTGGGCAATACCAAGCCGGGCAGCAAGGTCAACATCAGCGTTTTCCGTCGCGGCAGTGTCAAAGAGATGAGCATCACGGTCGCTGAGATCGAGGCCGAGAAAGTGGCCGCCAGCACGCCGGACAAAAATGTGCCTGCCGCCCATGCGCAACATTGGGGTTTGACGGTCAGCGATCTGACCGAGGTTCAAAAGAAAGAGTTTCGTGTCCGGGGTGGCGTGCGGGTTGACGCGGCCGTCGATGCCGCGGCCAGAGCGGGTATCCGTGAAGGTGATGTGATTGTGGCGATTGCCAACACCGAAGTGACCTCGGTGAAGTCCTTCGAAGCCATCATGTCTCGGGTGGACAAGAGTCGACCTGCCAGCGTGCTGGTTCGGCGCGGGGATGGCGCGCAGTACGTCTTGATACGACCTGCCCCTTGAGGGGCTGGACTTTGAAATGCCCCCATTAACATGCAGGTCAATGGGGGCAATTCGGTCCAAAAAGCGGGATTTCCAAAAAAAAGACGACAGCTTGAAATGTTTTTATAAGTTTGTGCAAACTAACTTCCTGCGGTGCTCATACCGAATTTGGATAAAATCAGGCCTCCTGACCCCAGATTCATGGCACAAAGCGCAAGTTTGAGTTCACGATGCGAGATGCAAACCCTGCATCCACCGTTGATCCACAGATGGCCCACAAGTTGTTCAACATGATGCCGAAAATCCTGTGTACAACGTGTGGATAAAATGAGTGTTGCACTGCAGCAACGACTTGCCCAAGCTGTTTGGAAGGCTTTGCATGTGGGCCAATTTGCCTACAATGAAAGCCCAACCATCGCAGTTGCCAAAGATTGTTGGTTCAGGGCGCGTCACCACCAGACGCGCCCTTTTTTCTTTTCCGGATCCTTGATCCACAAACACTTGCAGACCGTCCTTGATGAATCACATCAGAAATTTTTCGATCATTGCGCACATTGACCACGGCAAATCGACGTTGGCCGATCGTTTGATTCAACGTTGTGGTGGACTCGAGGCGCGTGAAATGGAAGCCCAAGTGCTCGACTCGATGGACATCGAGAAAGAGCGTGGCATCACCATCAAAGCGCAGACAGCCGCACTGCACTACAAGGCCAAAGACGGGCAGGTCTACAACCTCAACTTGATCGACACACCCGGCCATGTGGACTTCTCCTATGAAGTTTCGCGTTCCTTGTCGGCCTGCGAAGGCGCCTTGCTGGTGGTGGACGCCAGCCAAGGCGTGGAAGCGCAGACCGTTGCCAATTGCTACACCGCACTCGACCTGGGTGTGGAAGTGGTGCCCGTGCTCAACAAGATGGATCTGCCAAACGCGGACCCCGACAACGCCAGGGCCGAAGTCGAAGACGTGATCGGCATCGACGCGACCGATGCGATTCCGTGCTCGGCCAAAACAGGCATGGGCATCGAGGAAATTTTGGAGGCCGTGGTGGCGCGCATTCCGGCGCCCAAAGGCAACCCGGATGCGCCGCTGCGCGCCATGATCATCGACAGCTGGTTCGACAGTTATGTGGGCGTGGTCATGCTGGTGCGCGTGGTCGATGGCCAGTTGCTCAAGAATGAGCGCATCCGCATGATGGCCAGCAACGCGGTCTACGAAGCGGGCAGCTTGGGTGTGTTCACACCCGCCAACCAGCCCCGAGAAATGCTCAAGGCGGGCGAGGTGGGGTACATCATTGCTGGCATCAAGGAATTGCAAGCGGCCAAGGTGGGCGATACCGTGACCTTGGAGAAGAAGCTCCCCAACAATGCCGGCCCGGCCACCGAAGCTTTGCCGGGCTTCAAGGAAATCCAGCCCCAGGTGTTTGCGGGTTTGTACCCGACCGAGGCCAACCAATACGATGGCCTGCGCGATGCGCTGGAAAAGCTCAAGCTCAATGACGCCTCACTGCATTACGAACCTGAAGTCTCGCAAGCCTTGGGCTTTGGTTTCCGCTGTGGCTTTTTGGGTTTGTTGCACATGGAAATCGTGCAAGAGCGCTTGGAGCGCGAGTTCGACCAAGACTTGATCACCACCGCGCCCAGCGTGGTCTACCAGGTGGTTCAGCCTGGCGGCGAAGTCGTCATGGTGGAAAACCCCTCCAAGATGCCGGACCAAGGCAAGCTGCAAGAGATCCGTGAGCCCATCGTCACGGTCCACCTGTACATGCCGCAAGACTATGTGGGCCCCGTCATGACGCTGGCCAACCAAAAGCGCGGTGTGCAGATGAACATGGCCTACCACGGCCGTCAGGTCATGCTGACCTACGAAATGCCGCTTGGCGAGATCGTGCTGGACTTTTTTGACAAGCTCAAATCGGTCAGCCGGGGCTATGCCTCGATGGACTACGAGTTCAAGGAATTTCGCGCATCCGATGTGGTGAAGGTCGACATTTTGCTCAACGGCGAAAAGGTCGACGCGCTGTCCATCATCGTGCACCGTTCACAGTCGCAGTACCGGGGGCGTGCGGTGGTGGCCAAGATGCGCGAGATCATCAGCCGACAGATGTTCGATGTGGCGATTCAGGCGGCAATTGGTGCCAACATCATTGCCCGTGAAAGCATCAAGGCCTTGCGCAAAAACGTGCTGGCCAAGTGTTACGGTGGCGATATTTCGCGCAAACGCAAGCTGCTGGAAAAGCAAAAAGCGGGTAAAAAGCGCATGAAACAAATTGGCTCGGTCGAGGTGCCTCAAGAGGCATTCTTGGCCATTTTGCAGGTGGAAGATTGATGCAGTTCCTCACGTCCTTGGTTTTGGCCGCTTTTGTCGGCTATGCCGGTTCTTGGTATTTGGGTTATCTGGAGGGCAACTTCGCTTTGCTCTTGCTTTTGGCGACCGTGGTCACGGGCATTTACTGGGTGGCCGAGCGCTTGTTCTTCTTGCCCCAGCGACACAAAGCGGTGGCACAGTTGGAAGCCGAAACCGCCCAAAGGCAAGCCGAGTTGTCCAAAATGGGCATTGCCAAGGTGGACAGCGACATCCGCGAAAGCCGCGAAAAGCTGCTCATGCAGCCGTGGTGGCTGGACTGGACGGCGGGGCTCTTCCCAGTCATTGTCGTGGTCTTCGTGCTGCGCTCGTTTTTGTTCGAGCCCTTCAAAATTCCCTCGGGCTCGATGATCCCGACGCTGCACATTGGCGACCTGATTTTGGTCAACAAGTTCCACTACGGTGTGCGTTTGCCTGTGGCCAACACCAAGCTCACCGAAGGCGCACCCGTGCAACGTGGCGATGTGATGGTGTTCCGTTACCCGCCCAAGCCCAGCGTGGACTACATCAAGCGTGTGGTCGGTTTGCCGGGTGACGAGGTGGCGTACTTGAACAAAAGTCTGACCATCAACGGCAAACCGGTGCCCACCGAGCTGATGCCCGACTTTTTCGACGAGTCCACCATGCGCTACCACAAGCAGCGCCGTGAAACGCTGGGCCCCAAGCCCCACCAAACGCTCATGGACGATGACCGCCCCGCCTTTGTGCCCGGCGCAGACCCGTTTCCTGGCCGCGAAAACTGCAACTACACCGTTGAAGGGGTGACGTGCAAAGTGCCTGCTGGCCACTACTTCATGATGGGCGATAACCGCGACAACTCCTTGGATTCGCGCTATTTCGGTTTTGTGCCGGACGCCAACATCGTGGGCAAAGCTTTCTTTGTCTGGATGAACTTCGGCAACCTCCAGCGCATCGGCGCTTTTGATTGAGGTGAGCGTGGCCAACACCAGCGCTGTCCCCCCCGGTTTGTCTGAGCTGCAAATTCGCCTGGGCTATGCCTTTCGCCAGCCCGCTTTGCTGCAACAAGCGCTGACGCACCGCAGTTTCAGTGCAGACCACTACGAGCGCTTGGAGTTTTTGGGCGACTCGGTGCTCAACCTGGCCGTCTCGCACCTGCTGTACGCCCAGTTGGCCGACATGCCTGAAGGGGACTTGTCCCGCGTACGGGCCAACCTGGTCAAGCAAGACACACTCCACCAATTGGCCAAAACGCTGGACGTTTCTGTCGTTATGCGTTTGGGCGAAGGTGAGATGCGCTCTGGCGGTCAAGGCCGGCCTTCCATCTTGGCGGACATGGTCGAAGCCATCATTGGCGCGGTCTACCTCGATGGTGGCTACCCGGCTGCCCAAGCCTTGGTCGAACGGCTTTATGCCAAAGTCGACATCAAACCCGACATGCAGGCCGTGGGCAAAGACCCCAAGACCGAGCTGCAGGAGTGGTTGCAAGGGCGCAAGCTTGCGCTGCCCAAATACACCGTCGTCGGCACGTCCGGCGCGGCGCATCGCCAGCAATTCGAGGTCTCGTGCGAGGTGACCGAATTGCGCCAAACCCAACAAGGCTCGGGCGCGTCGCGTCGTGCAGCTGAACAAGCAGCGGCAGCCGCCATGCTGCAGACCTTGAAATCCGAAAGCGCCGCATGAGCACCGACCAAAAAACCAATGACTCGGCGCGCACCGCGCAAGAGCAGACCCTGCGCCGCCCGGTTCAAATCGCGGGCGTCACCATTCAGCCGCGCGTCGCCTCAGAAGACGCCGCTTTGCCCCCCGTGGTCGCGACCCCCGTTCCCGTTCCCGCTCCCGTTGCGGGCCAGCGCTGCGGCTTGGTGGCCATTGTGGGCAAGCCCAACGTGGGCAAGTCGACGCTGCTCAATGCCTTGGTGGGCCAAAAAATCAGCATCACCTCGCGCAAAGCCCAAACCACGCGCCACCGCATCACCGGCATCCGCACGCAGGGCGCTGCCCAGTATGTGTTCGTCGATACGCCCGGTTTCCAGACCATCCATGGCACGGCGCTCAACAAGTCGCTCAACAAAACCGTGGTCGGCGCTGTGAGCGATGTGGACCTGGTGCTGTTTGTGGTCGAGGCGGGCAGCTTCACCACGGCGGACGCCAAGGTGCTGGCCCTGCTCAAGCCCGGCATCCCGGTCTTGTTGGTGGCCAACAAACTCGACAACGTGCACCGCCGTGGCGACATTGCCCCATGGCTGCAAAGCATGCACGAGCGTCACGCCTTCACCGAGTTTGTGCCCATGTCGGCCAAGCAGCCCAAAGACATTGAACGCCTGCTCGGCATTTGCGAGAAGTACCTGCCCGAGCAAGCCTGGTGGCATGCCGAAGACGAATTGACCGACCGCAGCGAGAAGTTTTTGGCCAGCGAAATGGTGCGCGAAAAACTTTTCCGCCTGACCGGTGACGAGTTGCCCTACACCTCCACGGTGGTGATCGACAAGTTCGAAGAAGAAGCGGGTCGCACCGCCAAACGCATGCTGCGCATTGCCGCCACCATCGTGGTCGAGCGCGAAGGCCACAAGGCCATGGTGATCGGTGACAAGGGCGAAAAGCTCAAGCGCATCGGCACCGAGACGCGTGTTGAGCTGGAAAAGCTGCTGGATGCCAAGGTGTTCATCGAGCTGTGGGTGAAGGTGCGTTCGGGCTGGGCCGACGACGAAGCGCGTGTGCGCAGCTTTGGCTACGAGTAAGCCCGGCGTCCATGGCCACCCAGCGGATTGCAGACGAGCCAGCCTATGTGCTGCACCGCTACGACTGGAGCGAAACCAGCCTGATCCTCGAAGTCTTCACCCGCCACCATGGCCGGGTGGCCTTGGTGGCCAAAGGGGCCAAGCGGCCCACATCGAGTTTCCGCCCGGTGCTCTTGCCGCTCCAGCCTTTGTCGCTGGCATTCGGGGGCGACGGCGACATCCGAACCCTCAAGTCCGCCGAATGGGTGGGCGGCCATGTCATGCCCACGGGCGAAGCGCTGCTGTCGGGCTACTACATCAACGAGTTGCTGATGCGCCTGACAGCGCGAGACGATCCCCATCCGCATTTGTTTGAGGTGTATGCCGCTGCCGTTCGCCTGCTCGCCAGTGGCGACCCCAATGCCCTGCAATGGGCCCTGCGCGGTTTTGAATTGCTGCTGCTGCGTGACATGGGGCTCTTGCCCGCCCTGAACTTGCAGACCTTGACCCTCAAGCCTTTGTTGCCCACGGACAGTTATGCCCTGGTGCCTGAAGCGGGCTTGCAGTGGGTGAGCGATGACCCCCGCCACGCCTTGCGCGGCGACCAATGGCTGGCACTGCACGCCGCGCTGGCTTCAGCCAGCCCCTTGGCGGCCTTGCTGCGGGACTGCGCCGACCTGCTGGTGCAACTCCAAAGGCCTTTGCGCCTGATGCTCAATTACCATTGTGGTGTCGGTGCCTTGCGCACCCGCCAAATGATGCTGGACCTGCAATCCCTATGAACACATCCCAAAGCGTGGCCTTGTCGGTCAATGTCAACAAAGTCGCGCTGTTGCGCAACTCGCGTCACCTGGCCATCCCCAGCGTCACGCGTGCCGCCGAGCAGTGCCTGCAAGCGGGTGCGCAAGGCATCACCATCCACCCTCGGCCTGACGAGCGACACATCCGCGCCAGCGACGTGCCCGAGCTCCACGCCCTCATGCAAGTTTGGCCCGACCGGGAGTTCAACATCGAAGGCAACCCTTTTCACAACCTGATGGACCACGTGCGCGCCGTGCGACCGCACCAGGTGACCTTTGTGCCCGACAGCGAAGGGCAGTTCACCAGCGACCACGGCTGGACGTTTCCGCAGGATGCCGAGCGCCTCAAACCGCTGATTGACGAGTGCAAGGCCCTGGGCGTGCGCGTGAGCCTGTTCATGGACCCCGAACCCGAACAAATGGCGGCTGCCCGCGCCGTGGGGGCCGACCGGGTGGAGCTGTACACAGAGCCCTATGCCGCCAGCTGGGGCACGCCAGACCACGCCACCCAGCTGCAGCGCTACGCCGATGCGGCCCATGCCGCCTTGCAAGTGGGTTTGGGCCTGAACGCAGGACACGACCTCAACCGCGACAATTTGCCCGCCTTTGTGGCCGCCGTCAAAGGCCTGCAGGAGGTCTCGATTGGCCACGCCTTCATGGCCGACGCGCTGGAGCTGGGTTACAGCGCCACGGTGCAGGCTTACCTCGCTTGCCTGAAAAAATGATCTACGGCATCGGCACCGACATCTGCGACATCCGCCGCATCCAAGCCAGCTTGGAGCGGCACGGCGAGCGCTTTGCCGCCAAGGTCTTGAGCGACGCCGAAATGAGCACTTGGAAAGCCCGCAGCGCCCGCTGGCCCGAGCGGGGTGTGCGCTATCTCGCCACACGCTTTTCGGCCAAAGAGGCCTTCAGCAAGGCCATCGGTCTGGGCATGCGCATGCCCATGACCTGGCGCTCGTGCGAAATTGGCAAACTCCCCAGCGGTCAGCCCGTCATCGTGCTGCACGGTGAACTCAAGGCTTGGTTTGAAGCCAAGGGCCTGAGTGCCCACATCACCGTGACCGACGAGTCCGAATACGCCGCCAGTTTTTGTGTGGTCGAGTCGCACGCTTCCTCTTGAATTACTTTTGTTCACCCTGAACTTCTGAGACACGCATGAGCTTCCACGCCCCCCTGATCATCGACATTGCCGGCACCACCTTGACCGATGTGGACCGCCGTCGCTTGGCGCATCCGCTCGTGGGCGGCATGATTTTGTTTGGTCGCAACTGGCACAGCCGCGCGCAGCTGACCGCGCTGTGTGCCGACATCAAAAGCCTCCGACCCGACCTCTTGATCGCGGTGGACCACGAAGGCGGCCGTGTGCAGCGCTTTCGCAACGACGGCTTCACCCACCTGCCACCCATGCGCGCCTTGGGCGAGCTTTGGGCGCAAGACGACAAGGGCCAAGCTGGCTCTGGCGTGCTCAAGGCCTGCGAGGCGGCCACCTCGGCGGGCTTTGTGCTGGCCAGCGAGTTGCGCGCTTGCGGCGTGGACTTCAGCTTCACACCTGTTTTGGATTTGGACCACGTGGATGACACCCCCACGGCAGGGCACGCCCAGGCGGTCCCCCGAGGAGGCTCGGGAAGCTTGGGGCGGCCCGGCGTTTCCCGCAGCGGCGTCATCGGCGACCGCGCTTTTGCGCGCGACCCGCGCGTCGTGAGCCTGCTGGCACGCAGCCTGATGCAAGGCCTGCTGCAAGCGGGCATGGGCAACTGTGGCAAGCATTTCCCAGGACACGGGGCCGTCAAGGCCGACTCGCATGTGGCGCTGCCCGTGGACAAGCGCAGCCTCAAAACCATCTTGGCCGATGACGCACAGCCTTACCGCTGGCTCACCAGCGTGCTGACCGCCGTCATGCCCGCCCATGTGATCTACAGCAAGGTCGACAGCCGCCCTGCGGGCTTCTCATCGCGCTGGCTGCAAGACATCCTGCGCGCCCAACTGGGCTTTCAGGGCGTGGTGTGCACCGACGATTTGTCGATGGCGGCGGCCCGTCAATTGGACGGCCGCACCCTCAGCTACACCGAGGCGGTGATCACCGCGCTGCAAGCCGGGTGCGATCTGGCGCTGCTGTGCAACCGCTCGGCGGTGAATGAGGGCGCCGAACTGGACGAGGTGCTGGACCAGCTGGCCGAGGCCCAACTCAAAGGCCACTGGACACCGAGCGACATCAGCGAAGAGCGGCGCTTGAACCTTTTGCCTCGGTCACCCGCCCGCCCTTGGGACGAGTTGGTGCGCTCGGCCGACTACATGCACGCGCTCGACCGCTTGCCTTGACCAACCACAGGACACCAGAATGAACTGGATTGCACGCATCATCATGGGTCTGCTTGGACTGGGTTTCTTGGCGGCCTTGCTCTTGGGTTTGCTGTGCTACATCGTTTATGCGACGGTGCGTTGGTTGTTGACAGGCCGCAAACCTCAGGTGGTGATGGTTTGGCAGCAGTTCAAGGCCATGCGCCAGGGCTTCCAACAGGGTGGTTTCCGTGCAGGCGCCGCACAAGGCTTTGAGCCCCCCAGAGCCCAAGGTGCCCCGTTTCCCCATGACGACCAGGTGGTCGATGTGGAGGTGCGTGAGGTGTTGGAGGATGCTCCGCGCTTGCCGCCCCGCCAGCGGGATTGAATTTTGATTTTCCCAAAGACAAACCCGGCCGAGGCCGGGTTTGTTGTTGGCGCTTGGGCCATTTATTCCTGCACGTGCCGCAAGGCAGGGAACAGGATCACATCGCGGATGCTGGCGCTGTCGGTCAGCAGCATCATCAAACGGTCAATGCCGATGCCGCAGCCGCCTGCAGGCGGCATGCCGTATTCGAGCGCCCGCACGAAGTCGTGGTCGTAGTACATGGCTTCGTCGTCGCCATCGTCTTTGGCGGCCACTTGGGCGTGGAAGCGTGCGGCTTGGTCTTCGGCGTCGTTGAGCTCGGAAAAGCCGTTGCCGAACTCGCGACCGGTGATGTAGAGCTCAAAGCGCTCGGTCACTTCGGGACGTGTGTCGTTGGCACGGGCCAGCGGGCTGATCTCGGTCGGGTGCTCCATGATGAAGGTGGGCTCCCAGAGCTTGTCTTCCACGGTTTCTTCGAAGTAGAACACCTGCAGGCTGGCGAGACTGCGTGTGGACAGCTTGTCCTTGGCTTCGCTCATGCCCAGCTTTTTCAGGGCGTTGATCAGCCACTCGGCGTTGTCCACGTTGCCTGCGGCTTCGGTGTGTTTCACGATGGCTTCGCGGATCGTCATGCGGGCGAAAGGCTTGTTCAAGTCGACAGGCTTGCCGTTGTAGGTCAGATTGAGCGTGCCGGCAGCGGTCATGGCCGCGTCGCGGATCAGGCTTTCGGTGAAGCCCATCAGGTCTTGGTAGTTCCAGTAAGCCGCGTAGAACTCCATCATCGTGAACTCGGGGTTGTGGCGCACCGAGATGCCTTCGTTGCGGAAGTTGCGGTTGATCTCGAACACCCGCTCAAAGCCGCCCACCAGCAAGCGCTTGAGGTACAGCTCGGGCGCGATGCGCAAGAACATTTCTTGCTCGAGCGCGTTGTGGTGCGTCACAAAGGGCTTGGCGTTGGCACCACCCGGAATGGGGTGCAGCATGGGCGTTTCGACTTCGAGGAAGCCGTGCTGGACCATGAACTCGCGGATGCCGCTGACGGCCTTGCTGCGGGCCATGAAGCGCTTGCGGGCGGCTTCATCGGTCATCAGGTCCACATAGCGCTGGCGGTATTTGACTTCCTGGTCGGCCACGCCATGGAACTTGTCGGGCATGGGGCGCAGGCTCTTGGTGAGCATGCGGATCGAGGTGGCATGGATGGACAACTCGCCGGTGCGGGTTTTGAACAGGTGGCCTTCCACGCCCACGATGTCGCCCAAATCCCAGTGCTTGAACAGGGCGTACAGCTCTTCGCCCACGTCGTCGCGGGTGACATAGACCTGGATGCGGCCTGTGGCGTCTTGCAGGGTGGCAAAGCTGGCTTTGCCCATGACGCGCTTGAGCATCATGCGGCCGGCCACCTTGGCGGTGGTTGGGGCCACGCCTTCGCCGTTCAGCGCTTCGGCGGCTTTCTCGCCATGGGCCTGGTGCAGGTTGGCCGCATGGTGCTCGGGCTTGAAGTCGTTGGGAAACGCCACGCCCTTGCCCTCGGCCTGCGCCTGGCGCATGGCCTTGAGTTTTTCGCGGCGCTCAGCGATCAGTTGGTTTTCATCTTGAGGGGCGGGCGCGGCTGCAGCGTTGGCGTTCGTGTCGGACATGTGGGGCGGTGGTTGGGCTCAGGGCGCGTGGCGGGTGTGAGCCTGGATTGCGGAAAAAAATAGAGAGCGTTGCTGCGCCAAGGCGCGTCACCCTCTATTTTAAGAGTTTGCAGGGGGCTTTTGGCCTTGGCTTGCTGGGCTTGTTGCCGAAGGCTTGGCGCCGCTCACCATGTCCCCGATCAGCTCCAAGCGCAGCAAGGGCTCCTGCAGGGCAAACAGGCGGTATTTCATCTGCAATGGCAAGGGCAGCAATTCGCCCCAGCGGTGGGACAACCAGCTGCAGTCCTGCAAACGCCAGGCCTCGGCCCAGTGGGGCACCACGCTGGCTTGCTCGCTCAGTTGGCTCAGCACTTCGTGCATGTGTGTGGACAGGTGTTGCAAGTCTTCAGGCACTTGCACGGCGGGCTCGGGCGGCAGGGCTTGCACTGGGCCCGTCCACAGACCGTCGCTGCGCTGCTGCGGGGTCTGGCACCTGAATTTCTCCATGCCGCGGCACCAAACCATGACCAAACCGGGCTGGGGCCGTTCGATGCGCTCGATGTTGACCCGTGTCCCGATGGTTTCAAACTGCTCTTGGGCCGCCCCGGGTCGGTGGACTTCACGCCCTTGGGTGAGCGTCACCACACCAAAACCGCTGCCTTGGCGTTCACATTCACCGATCATTTGCAGGTAGCGCAGTTCAAACAATTGCAGGGGCAAGAGAGCGCCGGGAAACAGCACGGTGCCCAGGGGGAACAGGGGCAATTCCTCCCATGGCGCGGGGGATGGGGTGGGCACTGAACTCATCTGGGTATCATCGCACGAGCAGGAGATGTGCAATGTGGTTTCAAATGGTCAGCATGGTTTTGGATGTGGTCGCTGGTTTGGTGGCGGGCACCTGTTTGCTGCGTTTCCTGATGCAGTGGCAGCGCATCTCGTTTCACCAACCTTTGGGTCGATTCGTGTTTGCCATGACCGATTGGTTGATCATGCCTCTGCGCAAAGTCATTCCTGCTTGGACGAACTGGGATTTGTCCAGCTGGGTGGGCGCTTGGTTGGTCAAGTTGGTGCAATTTTTGTTGCTGTGGCTCATTGCCGGCGGTTCTGGGTCTTTGGCTTGGTTGCCCTTGTTCAGCTTGGTCGGCTTGGCCCAGATGGTGGTGTCGGCCTTGAGTGCCTTGGTGCTGGTCTTGGCCATCATGTCTTGGGTCAACCCGGGCTCTCCCATGTACGCCCTGACCGTTCGTTTGTGTGACCCTTTCCTGCGCCCTTTTCAGCGCTGGGTGCCCTTGATCGGTGGCATCGACCTGTCACCCTTGGCCTTGCTTCTGCTCTTGCAAATGCTGGGCATGCTGCTGGCAGGCCTGCAGATGGGCTGGATGCGCTGAGCCCTTGGACGACCCGCCCCATGAAAAAGCCCTCTGATGAGGGCTTTTTCATGGGAGATGCTGGCCTTGTTGGGGTTCAGCTGACGGCATCGGCCGGCTGGCGCTGCAGCATGGCCAGGGTGCTGGCAATGGTTTTGCGCAGTTCGCGGCGGTCGCAGATGAAGTCCACCGCCCCCTTGGTTTGCAAAAACTCGGCGCGCTGGAAACCTTCGGGCAGGGTCACGCGCACGGTGCTTTCGATCACGCGGGGCCCTGCAAAGCCGATCAGGGCTTTGGGTTCGGCAATCACCACATCGCCCAAAAAGGCGAAACCCGCCGAGACACCACCCATGGTCGGGTCGGTCAGCACGCTGATGTAGGGCAGGCCTTTTTTGGCCAGACGGGTCAGGGCGGCGTTGGTCTTGGCCATTTGCATGAGCGAGAGCAGGCCTTCTTGCATGCGGGCGCCGCCTGTGGCGGTGAAGCAAACAAAAGGCACTTTTTGCGCGATCGCGGTCTCGACACCGCGCACAAAGCGCTCACCCACGACGGAGCCCATGGATCCGCCCATGAAGTCGAACTCGAAACAGGCTGCCACCAATTCAATGTTGTGCACGGCCCCACCCATGACCACCAGGGCGTCTGTTTCGCCCGTGTTGTTCATGGCTTCTTTCAGGCGTTCGGGGTATTTGCGGCTGTCCTTGAACTTCAAGGCATCAACGGGCACCACTTCTTGACCGATTTCGTAGCGGCCTTCGCCGTCCAGGAAGGCATTGAGGCGGGCGCGCGCACCGATGCGCAGGTGGTGTGAGCAACCGGGGCAGACGTTCTGGTTTTCTTCCAGGTCGTTCTTGTAAAGCACCGTCTCGCAGCTGGGGCACTTGACCCACAAGCCTTCAGGCACCGAGCGGCGGTCGGCCGGGTCGGTGTGCTGGATCTTGGGGGGGAGCAGTTTTTCGAGCCAACTCATGAGGGGTTCTCCTTGTGCGACGAATTATCGTTGAAACGTCGGCCGGCTTGTTCAGGCGTCCAGGGCTTGGCGGATGCCGCGCAAAAAGTCAGAGGCCACGGCGTTGATGTCGGTGTCCTGGGCCGCGTCGATCAGCTGGATCAGGCGCGAACCGATCACCACCGCGTCCGCCACGCGGCTGATCGCTTGGGCCGTTTGGGCATCGCGGATGCCAAAGCCCACGCCAACGGGCACGCTGACGTGCTGGCGAATGCGCGGCAGCATGGCTTCGACCGCGTCGGTGTCGAGGGTGCCCGAGCCGGTCACGCCCTTGAGCGACACGTAATACACATAGCCGCTGGCCACTTGGGCCACCTGCTGCATGCGCTCGTCGGTGCTGGTGGGGGCCAGCAAAAAGATCAGGTCCATGTGGTGGGCGCGCAGCTTGGCGGCAAATTCGACGCATTCTTCGGGTGGGTAGTCCACGATCAACACGCCGTCCACGCCCGCCGCCGAGGCGTCGCGAATGAAGCTGTCAGCGCCGTGTTTTTGGTCATAGCGCTCCACCGGGTTGGCGTAACCCATCAGCACCACCGGGGTGGTGGTGTTGGTTTGGCGGAATTCGCGCACCATGGCCAGCACCTGCACGGTGCCAATGCCCAGTGCCAGGGCTTTGTCGCCTGCTTTTTGGATGACCGGGCCGTCGGCAGACGGGTCCGAAAACGGCACCCCCAGTTCGATGATGTCGGCCCCGGCGCCGGCCATGGCATGCATCAGGGGCACGGTGGTGGTTTTTTGGGGGAAGCCTGCCGTGACATACGGGATCAGGGCTTTGCGGCCCTGGGATTTCAGGGTGGAGAGGGTGGCGTCGATGCGGCTCATGGCTGACCTTGTAGGAGTGTGGGAGCGAGCCCCTGCTTGCGAATGAACGACAGGCTTTGACGGGTCCATTCGGCCGCAGGGGCCGCCTCCCACGAGGGTTTATTTGACGAAGTTGACGGGCTGCTCGCCACCTTTGACCGATTGGCCTTGGCAGCTGGGGCGGCAATAAAAATCGGCGTTCGACAAATCGGCCACGGTGCCGATGTCTTTGTCGCCGCGCCCGGACAGGTTGACCAAAATGCTTTGCTCAGGGCGCATGGTTTTGGCCAATTTCATGGCGTAGGCCACGGCGTGGCTCGATTCGAGGGCCGGGATGATGCCCTCGGTGCGGCACAGGTAGTGGAAGGCCTGCAGGGCTTCTTGGTCGGTGATGCCCACGTACTCGGCGCGGCCAATGTCCTTCAAGAAGGCATGCTCGGGGCCGACGCCGGGGTAGTCCAAGCCAGCGCTCACACTGTGCGTCTCGGTGATTTGGCCGTTTTCGTCTTGCAAGATGTAGGTGCGGTTGCCGTGCAGCACGCCCGGTGTGCCCAGTTGCAGCGAGGCGGAGTGCTTGCCGGTGTCCAGACCTTCGCCCGCAGCTTCCACACCGATCAGGCGGGTTTTGTCGTGCGGGATGTAGGGGTAGAAAATGCCCATGGCATTGCTGCCGCCGCCCACGCAGGCGATCACGGCGTCGGGTTGCTGCTCTGCCATTTGGAGCGTTTTGAACAGCTCGGGCATTTGCGTGAGGCACTCCTCGCCGATCACGCTCTGGAAATCTCGCACCATCATGGGGTAGGGGTGGGGTCCTGCCACGGTGCCGATGATGTAGAAGGTGTTGTCCACGTTGGCCACCCAGTCGCGCATGGCTTCGTTCAGGGCATCTTTGAGGGTTTTGCTGCCGGACTCCACGGGCACCACGGTCGCGCCCAAGAGCTTCATGCGGTAGACGTTGGGGCTTTGGCGCTTCACATCTTCTGCGCCCATGTACACCACGCATTCCAGACCGTAACGGGCACAGATGGTGGCGGTGGCCACACCGTGCTGGCCTGCGCCCGTCTCGGCAATGATGCGCGGCTTGCCCATGCGCTTGGCGAGCATGGCCTGGCCGATGGTGTTGTTGATCTTGTGGGCGCCCGTGTGGTTCAGGTCTTCGCGCTTCAAGAAGATTTGTGCGCCGCTCATCTCACGGCTCATGCGGGCCGCGTGGTAAATGGGGGAGGGGCGACCGACAAAGTGCGCCAGCTCCGACTTGAATTCGGCGATGAAGGCCGGGTCGTGTTGGTATTGGGCGTAGGCGGCTTTGAGCTCGTTGATGGCGTGCGTCAGGGTTTCGCTGACGAAACTGCCGCCATAGATGCCGAAATGGCCTTTGAGGTCGGGTTGTTGGTAATCGAACATGGTGATGGCCTTGGTGGGGGGCGGGTGTGCTCGGTGCTCGCAGTGCTGAACGTTGCAAAGGGAGCCGAGGCCAGCGCGGGGAATGCTTTAAAGGGAGATTGCGTTGTCTGCGGTGCGCACCGCTTGGACAAACTGCCGCATTTTGTCGGCATCTTTGAGGCCCTTGCCTGCTTCGATGCCGGAGCTCACGTCAACGGCCAGAGACAGGCCGTGCGTGCGCAGTGCCCGAATGCCATCGCCCACGTTTGCAGGTGTGAGTCCACCAGACAAAACGAGGTGAGCATTGACGTTTGGTGGCAGGAGTGACCAATGGAATGTTTTTCCGCCGCCGCCGTATCCGTCGACGTGGGCGTCGAGCAAGAGGGCTTGGGCTGATTGATGAAAGTGTGCAAATTCTAGCAAGTCGAAGTCATGGACCTCGGACAGGGGAATTCGGGCGGCTTTGAGGTGGGGGCGGCCCGTGCGCTGCGACATGTCTTGGCAGAAGTCGGCCGTCTCGTCGCCATGAAACTGCAGCAAGGCGCCGGGCACGGCGGCGCAAGCGGCCTCAATGCGCTCGGGCGTTTCATTGACGAAGAGCAGCACGGGCGTCACAAAAGCCGGCAGCAGGCGAGCCAGCTCGGCGGCGCGCTCCGTGCTCACGCTGCGCGGACTCGGCGGGTAAAGCACAAAACCGATGGCGTCGGCACCGAGGGCGCAGGCGGCCAGCACATCGGCCTCGCGGGTGAAACCGCACATCTTGATGCGCGTGCGTTGCTGCGGGGCGGGGCTGATCAGCGTCATGGCAACCAATCAAAAGCAGGGGTGGTGTCGGGCAGGCCCCATTCGGGGCTGTAGATGGGGCCTGCAAAGTACAGCCCATCGGGGGAAAAGGTGGGCGCTGCCGCATCTCGGCATTGGGCCCGCAGCACCTCACGCATCCAGTCGGGGGACTGTTGCCCTTGGCCGATGGTCACCAAGCAGCCCATGATGTTGCGGATCATGTGGTGCAAAAAGGCGTTGCCTTCAAACTCGAAGCGCCAATAAGCGCCGTGCCGGGAGATGCGGATGTGCCGCAGCGTTTTGACAGGCGACAGGGCCTGGCAACTGCTGGCCCGAAAAGAGGAGAAATCGTGCTCACCCAGCAGGTGCTGACTGGCTTCTTGCATCGGCGCCTCGGCCAGTGGGCGGTACACCCAGCCCACGCGTCCGGCCTCTAGGCTGGGCCTGACGGCTGAATCGAGCAGCACGTAGATGTAACGCCTGCCCGTGGCGCTGGCGCGGCAATGGAAAGTGTCGGGCACGATTTGCGCCCATTGCACCGCAATGTCAGAGGGCAGGTAGCGGTTGGTGCCGCGCAGCCAAGACTGTGGCTCGCGCTTCAGGTCGGTGTCGAAATGCACGACCTGCATGAGCCCGTGCACACCCGCATCGGTGCGCCCCGCACACAAAGTGCTGACCCGGGGCACATCGGCAAATTTGGACAAAGCATTTTCGAGTTTGTCTTGCACCGTTTGGCCCGTGCTTTGGCTTTGCCAGCCTTGGTAGGCGCTGCCCAAATAGCCAACACCGAGGGCGACTCTCACGTTGTGGGGCCTGCCGCTGGGTCCGCCTCAGGCGCGGGGCGCGTTGCGGGCGTGGGCGTCAGGTTCAGGTCGAGGTTGGCAAACTGCGGCGGCAAACCGGAAGGCAAAGGCGGACGTTCAAGCTGAACTTCATGCTGCGGGCCTGTGGTGAAAGACGCGCCCGGTTGACGCGGTAAACCGCTGGCAGCATGCTCGGCAAACAAGGGATGGCTGCTGCTTGGGCGTCGTCTGGCCCACCACACCCAGCCCAACATGCCGCTGAAAAGCGCCAGAGCCCAAGCCCAGATGGCCGAGCTGGCGCTGATTTTTTCCAACAAAGATGAGGGCTGCGTTGTCGCGACAGCCAGGGGCACGTTGGGGGCGGAAGTCTGGCGCTCAGTCGGGGCACTCGCCTGAGCTGGATCGGCCACAGGCGGGCTGGAGGCCGACAAGGACTTGAGTGTGTCCAGGTTTTTTTTGAGCGCTGCCAGTTGTTCTGTTTTGTCCTGAATTTCTCTTTCAACGGCCAATCGGGCTTCGTCGGAATCCTTGCCGGCTTCACGTTTGCTGAGCGTCAAGGTGTCTTTGGCCGCAAGCGGCGCCGTCGGTGTGGGCTCAGCGGGGCTGAGTTTGCCAGCCATTTCACGGCTGGCCGTGTCGGGCGCTTTGAGCGCCGATTGCGCCAGCCGGCGGGCATAAGCCACAAAATCCACGGTTTGCGCCACCACGGTTTGCCGGGCTTCTTCGGCTGAAATTTGAGCGGCTTCTTGCGCACTGGGCCGTTGAACTTGAGCGCCTTCACGCAACAGGTTCACATTGCCCTCTATGAAGGCCTCTGGGTTGGCACGCACCATGGCCAAGAGCATTTGCTCCAGCGTGACGCCCGCAGGCAAAGGGCGCACAAGCAGGCCGGTGGCGGTATCCCCTGCCCGCACCTTGACGGTTTCTGGGGGACGCGGGTTGTCTGCCCGCGCGACAGGGTTGGCCACGGCGGCCAAAGCCAGTGGGGCGACCACAGGGGAGGTGACCTCTCCCTCCGATGGCGTTGGGGCGGGGCGTTGGGCGACGGCGCCAACGGGGGAGACCAGCAAGGTGTAATTCCTGGCCAAGCGGCCCGAAGGCCACTGCGCCTCCACAATCACATCGATGAAGTGCTCGTTGACGGGTGTCAACCCTGTCAAGGCGATGAAGGGTTTGCCGTCGCCGCGAAACTCGAGGCTGGTCTGCAAACCGTTCAAGGCAGGATGGAAGGCCATTTGGGCCTGCTCGTAGCTGGCCAAGGAGGCTGGCTGCAGCTTGAGCCTGCGTAAATCCTCGACCTTGTACTGCGTGATTTCAATCGCCGCCCGAAGCGGCTGTCCGATGCCCGACTCCACCGACACCTGACCCAATGTCAAAGCCAGCGCGCACGGGCTGGCCATGGCCATGGCCAAAGTCAATCCCAGGCGCAGGCCCAACACCTGCGGATCAGGGGGTGGTCGCAGACGCATCGGCCGAAAAAGCATCAAGCGTCCAACAAGATGCGCAGCATGCGACGCAGCGGCTCGGCCGCGCCCCACAGCAGCTGGTCACCGATGGTGAACGCGCCGACATACTCTGGGCCCATGGCCAGTTTGCGCACACGGCCCACGGGAATGGTCATGGTGCCGGTCACGGCCACAGGGGTCAGGTCCTGGAGGGTGGCTTCGCGGGTGTTGGGCACCACTTTGACCCACGCGTTGTCGGCGGCGATCATGGCTTCGATGTCGGCCACAGGCACGTCTTTTTTCAGTTTGAAGGTCAGGGCTTGGCTGTGGCAGCGCATGGCGCCCACGCGCACGCAGAAACCGTCCACGGGAATGGCCGCCGAGTTGAAACCCTCGCCCAGACCCAAGATCTTGTTGGTTTCGGCCATGCCTTTCCACTCTTCCTTGGACGTGCCCCAACCGGCTTCGTCCCGGTTTTTGCCGATACCCAGGTCCTTGTCGATCCAAGGGATCAGCGAGCCGCCCAGTGGCACGCCAAAGTTGGCGGTCTCGGCGCCTGTCAGGGCGCGTTGCTTGGCAATGACTTTGCGGTCGATTTCCAAAATAGCGCTCTTGGGGTCGTCCAGCAGGGCTTTGACTTCGGCGTTCAGCGTGCCGTATTGGGTCAGCAACTCGCGCATGTGCTGCGCACCACCGCCCGAAGCCGCTTGGTAAGTCTGGGTGCTCATCCATTCGACGAGGCCGGCTTTGTACAAAGCGCCCACGCCCATCAACATGCACGAGACGGTGCAGTTGCCGCCCACCCAGTTGTTGCCGCCGTGCGCCAAGGCGTTCTTGATCACGGGCATGTTGACCGGATCCAAGATGATCACGGCGTCTTTTTCCATGCGCAGGGTCGATGCGGCATCGATCCAGTGGCCATTCCAGCCGGCAGCGCGCAGCTTGGGGAACACTTCAGAGGTGTAGTCGCCGCCTTGGGCGGTGATGATGATCTCGCAGCGCTTGAGCTGCTCGATGTTGAAGGCGTCTTGCAGCGTGGTTTCGTTCTTGGCCATCGAGGGGGCTTTGCCGCCCGAGTTCGATGTGGAGAAGAACAAGGGCTCGATCAGGTCAAAGTCTTTTTCCTGAATCATGCGGTCCATCAGAACCGAGCCGACCATGCCGCGCCAGCCAACCAAACCTACCAACTTGCTCATTTCATTGCCCTTTCAAAGTTAAACAGTGTGAGACCTGACTGTTTGCCCCGGCTCGTCTGGCCGGGGAGGGCGCACGACGAACCAGAGCCCTTAGCCCTTAATGGTCGTCGTTTTGATGGTGATTGCACGCACACCGACAGCCACTGCAGCGGCAGTGTTGACGTTCAGGGAGAACAGGTGTGCGTGGAACATGGGCGAAATTGTAATGGATGCGGCCTGAGTGCTTCCTGACAGCATCCTTGGGTGGTTCAACCCAGTGCTTTGACCACGGCATCGCCCATTTGTGCGGTGCCCACCTTGGTGGTGCCTTCGCTCCAGATGTCGCCGGTGCGCAGCCCCTGGGCCAGCACTTTTTGCACCGCGGCTTCGATGCGCTGGGCAGCTTCGGGCTGGTTCAGGCTGAAGCGCAGCATCATCGCCGCCGACAAGATGGTGGCCAGTGGGTTGGCCACGCCTTTGCCCGCGATGTCGGGGGCGCTGCCGTGGCTGGGCTCGTACAGGCCCTGGTTTTTCGTGTTGAGGCTGGCCGAGGGCAGCATGCCGATCGAGCCGGTGAGCATGGAGGCTTCGTCGCTCAGGATGTCGCCAAACATATTGCCCGTGACCACCACGTCAAAACGCTTGGGTTCTTTGACCAGTTGCATGGCGGCGTTGTCCACATACATGTGGTCCAGCGCGATGTCGGGGTATTCTTTGCCGACTTCGGTGACCACGTCTTTCCAGAACTGGAAGGTTTCCAGCACGTTGGCTTTGTCCACGCTGGTCACACGGCCTTCTGTGCCGGCGGCTTTGCGCTTGCGCGCGGCCTGGAAGGCGACGTGCGCGATGCGTTCGATCTCGGGCTTGGAGTAGCGCATGGTGTCAAACGCTTCTTCGGCGCCGGGGAAGTGGCCATCGGTGGCGATGCGGCGGCCGCGCGGCTGGCCAAAGTAGATGTCGCCCGTCAGCTCGCGGATGATCAGGATGTCCAGACCCGAGATCAACTCGGGCTTCAGGCTCGATGCCCCCACCAACTGCTCGTAGCAAATGGCCGGGCGGAAGTTGGCGAACAGGCCCATGTTTTTGCGCAGGCCCAAAATGGCTTGCTCGGGGCGCAAAGGCCGGTCGAGCTTGTCGTATTTCCAGTCGCCCACCGCACCAAACAGCACGGCGTCACTGTCCATGGCCAGCTTGAGCGTGGCTTCGGGCAGGGGGTGGCCATAGGCGTCGTAGGCGGCACCACCGACCAGGGCGGTTTCCATCTCGAACTTCAGCCCGAGGGTGTTGAGGACTTTGACGGCTTCGGCGACGATTTCGGTGCCGATGCCATCACCGGGGAGGACTGCGATTTTCATGTTCACTGACTCTGCTGTGGGAGGCCGCCCCTGCGGCCGAGATATGGGCGTGCATTCGGCTGCAGGGGCAGCCTCCCACAAGGGGTGCTTGGGTCAATGGGCGGTGTGGGCCAGCCAAGGCTTGGTGACCAGGCGCTCGGCTTCATAGGCCTTGATCTTGTCGGCGTGGCGCAGGGTCAGGCCGATGTCGTCCAAGCCGTTGAGCAAGCAGTATTTGCGGAAAGCTTGCACTTCAAACGGGATTTCCTGGCCTTGAGGGCGCACCACGACCTGGCGTTCCAAGTCGACGGTGAGTTCGAAACCGGGAAAAGCCGCGACTTCGTCGAACAGTTGGGCCACCACGGCTTCGGGCAGCACAATGGGCAGCAGGCCGTTCTTGAAGCAGTTGTTGAAGAAGATGTCGGCAAAGCTGGGTGCGATCACGCAGCGAAACCCGTATTGGTCAATCGCCCAGGGCGCGTGTTCGCGCGAAGACCCGCAGCCGAAGTTTTTGCGGGCCAGCAAAATGCTGGCGCCTTGGTAGCGGGGCTGGTTCAGCACGAAGTCCGGGTTGGGCTTGCGGCTGGCCGGGTCTTGGCCGGGAAAGCCCACGTCCAGGTAGCGCCATTCGTCGAACAGGTTGGGACCAAAGCCGGTTTTGCGGATCGATTTGAGGAACTGCTTGGGGATGATGGCGTCGGTGTCCACGTTGGCGCGGTCCATCGGGGCCACCAGGCCTTTGAGGAGGGTGAATTTCTGCATGTTGTGGTTCCTCGAACGCTTCAGGCGAATTGGCGGATGTCAACAAAGTGGCCGTGCACGGCCGCGGCGGCGGCCATGGCGGGGCTGACCAAGTGGGTGCGGCCCCCCGCGCCCTGACGGCCTTCGAAGTTGCGGTTGGACGTCGATGCGCAGCGCTCACCGGGCTCCAAGCGGTCGGCGTTCATGGCCAGGCACATGGAGCAACCGGGCTCGCGCCACTCAAAGCCTGCGGCTTTGAAGATCTCGTGCAGGCCTTCACGCTCGGCTTGTTCTTTGACCAAGCCCGAACCCGGCACGACCATGGCCAGCTTGACGTTCTTCGCCACTTTTTGGCCGAGCTTTTTGACGACGGCCGCCGCTTCGCGCATGTCTTCGATGCGGCTGTTGGTGCATGAACCAATGAACACTTTGTCGATGGTGATGTCGGACAGCGCTTTGCCGGGCTGCAGGCCCATGTAAGTCAGTGCGCGCTCAATGGCGTCGCGCTTGACGTCGTCTTTTTCTTTGTCCGGGTCGGGTGTGAAACCGTCAATGCCCAGCACCATCTCGGGCGAGGTGCCCCAGGTGACTTGCGGCACGATGGCGCTGGCGTCGAGTTCGACAACGGCGTCAAAGTGCGCACCCGGGTCGGACTGCAAGGACTTCCAGTAGGCCACGGCGTGGTCCCACTCGGCGCCACCGACAAACTGGCCCGTTTTCGGGTCAGTGCCTGGTGAGAGCAAACGGCCTTTGACGTACTCGATGGTTTTGTCGTCCACCGCCACCAGGCCAGCGCGCGCGCCGCCTTCGATGGCCATGTTGCAGACCGTCATGCGGCCTTCCATGCTGAGTGCCCGGATGGCCGAGCCTGCGAATTCGATGGTGTAGCCGGTGCCGCCCGCGGTGCCAATCTTGCCGATGATGGCCAGCACGATGTCTTTGCCGGTCAGGCCTTTGGCCAGCGTGCCTTCCACCTTGACCAGCATGTTTTTGGCTTTTTTGGCCAAGAGCGTTTGCGTGGCCATGACGTGCTCGACCTCGGAAGTGCCGATGCCATGGGCCAGTGCGCCAAACGCGCCGTGCGTGGAGGTGTGCGAGTCGCCACAGACCACGGTCATGCCGGGCAGGGTGGCGCCGTTTTCAGGGCCGATGACGTGCACGATGCCTTGGCGCTTGGACAAGAAGGGGAAGAAGGCGGCCGAGCCCGATTCCTTCATATTGGCATCGAGCGTGGTGATTTGTTCTTTGCTGATCGGGTCGGTGATGCCGTCGTAGCCCAGTTCCCAGCCGGTGGTGGGGGTGTTGTGGTCGGCGGTGGCCACGATGGAGCTGACACGCCAGACTTTGCGGCCGGCTTGGCGCAGGCCTTCAAAAGCCTGGGGGCTGGTGACTTCGTGCACCAAGTGGCGGTCGATGTAGAGGACGGAGGTGCCGTCTTCTTCGGTGTGGACGACGTGTTCGTCCCAGATCTTGTCGTAGAGCGTGCGTGCCATGGAGGTTCCTTGCTGTGCAGCCTGCCATTTTATGCGGATAGGCGGCCTTCATTGGGCCTTCTGTCATGGCGTTTTGGTCGCTGCGGTGACTTGAGCGGCCGGGGTCCGGGGCTGCCAGGCCTCATCAGTCGCTTCGCGCCAGCAAATCGGCCTGACAGCCCCGGGCCCCAACCGCTCAAGTGCTGGTGGTCCTGATGAAAAAAGCCCGCACAGGGCGGGCTTTCGCGGTTCGGGTGTTGACCGATCAACGCTGCACGTCGCGGCGTGGAGAGCCCGTGAACAGCTGACGTGGGCGGCCGATTTTGTACTCGGGGTCGCTGATCATTTCGTTCAATTGGGCAATCCAGCCCACTGTGCGGGCCAGGGCGAACACACCGGTGAACAGGTTCACAGGGATGCCGATGGCGCGTTGCACGATGCCGGAGTAGAAGTCCACGTTGGGGTAGAGCTTGCGGCTGACGAAGTAGTCGTCTTCCAAAGCGATCTTTTCCAGGGCCTTGGCCAGCTTGAACAGGGGATCGTTTTCAAGGCCCAGCTCTTTGAGCACTTCGTCGCAAGTCTCTTGCATCAGCTTGGCGCGGGGGTCGTAGTTTTTGTAAACACGGTGACCGAAGCCCATGAGCTTGACGCCAGAGTTCTTGTCTTTGACCTTTTCCATGAATTCGCCGACCTTGGAGATGCCACCCATTCTTTGGATGTCTTCCAGCATGTTCAGGCAAGCCTCGTTGGCGCCACCGTGGGCAGGGCCCCACAGGCAAGCCACGCCCGCAGCAATGGCGGCGAAAGGGTTGGTGCCCGACGAGCCGCACAGACGGACCGTCGATGTCGACGCGTTTTGCTCGTGGTCAGCGTGCAGCGTGAAAATGCGGTCCATGGCGCGCTCGAGCACGGGGTTGACCACGTACTCTTCGCAAGGGGTGCCGAACATCATGCGCAGGAAATTGCCGGCATAGCTCAGGTTGTTCTGGGGGTACATGTACGGTTGGCCGACGCCGTACTTGTAGGCCATGGCCACCAAGGTGGGCATTTTGGCGATCAAACGGATCGCTGCAATGTGGCGGTGTTCTGGGTTGTTGATGTCTGTGCTGTCATGGTAGAAGGCTGACAAAGCGCCAATCAGGCCTGTCAACACCGCCATGGGGTGCGCATCACGGCGGAAGCCGCGCAGGAAAAACTGCATCTGCTCGTTGACCATGGTGTGCTGGTTCACCAGCTTGTGGAAGTCTTTGCTTTGCTGGCCCACAGGCAATTCGCCATTCAAAAGCAGGTAGCAGGTGTCCAGATAGTCGGCCTTGTTGGCCAATTGCTCAATGGGGTAGCCGCGGTACAGCAGTTCGCCCTTGTCACCATCGATGTAGGTGATGGCCGATTGGCACGATGCCGTGGAGAGGAAGCCGGGGTCGTAAGTGAACATGCCGCTTTGGCCGTAGAGCTTGCGGATGTCGATCACGTCAGGACCGATGTTGCCCGAGTAAACGGGCATCTCGATGCTGGGACTGCCATTGGAGAACGACAGGGTGGCTTTGTTATCGGCGAGTTTCATGGTGGGTTTCCTCAAAAATTCAGGGGGTTGAACCTGTTCGGTTCACGCTCTCAACATGTCCAGGACTTCACGCACCTCTTCGGTGCTGATCTCAGGCTGCAGCTCCTTGCGGCGCAACAGCAAGTCCATGAGATCGTTGTCAGACAGGTCCATCAGGACATACATCCCCCGGGCTTGGCCAACCGACAAACTGCTCGCGTGTTGGTTGAAAAAGCGCTCGATGAACAAATCATTCTCGAGCAGACCCCGGCGGCTGCGCCAGCGCAGCTTGCTGAGTGACCGCTCGCTCAAAGGCGCGAGGCGGTCAGCGCCAACCAATGACGCGTCTTCCAGGATAGGGGTGACGGTCATCAGACGGCGCGGCGGACCATCATCTCTTTGATCTTGCCGATGGCCTTGGTGGGGTTCAGACCCTTGGGGCAGACATCGACGCAGTTCATGATGGTGTGGCAGCGGAACAAACGGTAGGGATCTTCCAGGTTGTCCAAACGCTCAGCGGTGGCTTCGTCGCGGCTGTCAGCGATGAAGCGGTAGGCTTGCAGCAAACCGGCTGGACCCACGAACTTGTCGGGGTTCCACCAGAAGCTGGGGCAGCTGGTCGAGCAGCTGGCGCACAAAATGCATTCGTACAATCCGTTCAGCTCGTCACGCTCTTCCGGGCTTTGCAGGCGCTCGGTCTCAGGTGGGATGGTGCTGTTGATGAGGTAGGGCTTGATCGAGTGGTACTGCTTGAAGAACTGGGTCATGTCCACGATCACGTCGCGGATCACGGGCAGGCCGGGCAGGGGCTTCAACACAATCGTGCCGGGCAAGGTGTTCATGTTGGTGAGACATGCCAGACCGTTTTTGCCGTTGATGTTCATCGCATCCGAGCCGCAGACGCCTTCACGGCAAGAGCGGCGGAAGGAAATGGAGGGGTCCACGGCCTTGAGTTTCATCAAAGCGTCGAGCAGCATGCGCTCGTTGCCGTCCAGTTCAACCTGGATGGTTTGCATGTAAGGCTTGGCATCCTTGTCAGGATCGTAGCGGTAGATCTGGAATGTGCGTAGGGTCATGAAAGAACTCCTGATGTGTTCGGTGGGTCGACCGCCACCCTGAGGTGAGCGGTCTTGGCAAAACTTAGAAGGTGCGAACCTTTGGGGGGACGGAGTCCACAGTCAGAGGCTTGAGCTTGACGGGCTTGTAGGTCAAGCTGTTCGACTCGCTGTGCCAGAGGGTGTGCTTCATCCAATTGGCGTCGTCACGGCCCAATGGCGCGACGGCATCGTCCACGGGGCGCTCATAGTCGCTCACGGTGTGGGCGCCACGGCACTCACGGCGGGCGGCAGCAGACACCATGGTGGCTTGCGCCGCTTCGATCAGGTTTTCCACTTCCAGCGCTTCGATGCGGGCGGTGTTGAACACTTTGGACGTGTCCTTCAGGCCGATGGCATTGACGCGATCGCGAATCGCCGCGATCTTTTGGACACCTTCGTCCATGGCGGCTTGTGTGCGGAAAACGCCAGCGTGCAGCTGCATGGCGGCGCGCATGTCGTTGGCCACGTCTTGGGCGTACTCGCCGCCACGGCCTTCGAGTTTGTTCAGGCGCTCCAGCGTGCGGTCTGTGGCATCGGCTGGCAAGTCTTTGTGTGACTTGGTTTTGGATGCGAAGTCCACGATGTGGTTGCCGGCTGCCCGGCCAAACACCAACAAGTCGAGCAGCGAGTTGGTGCCCAGGCGGTTGGCGCCGTGCACCGACACGCAAGAGCACTCGCCCACAGCATACAAACCGTTGACCACAGCGTTGTTGTCCGTGGCGTTCTGGGTCACGACCTGGCCGTTGATGTTGGTGGGGATGCCGCCCATTTGGTAATGGATGGTGGGCACAACAGGGATCGGCTCTTTGGTGATGTCGACGTTGGCGAAGTTGACGCCGATTTCGTACACCGAGGGCAGGCGCTTGTGGATGGTCTCTGCACCCAAGTGGTCCAGCTTGAGCATCACGTAATCTTTGTTCGGACCGCAGCCGCGGCCTTCTTTGATTTCCTGGTCCATGCAGCGGGACACGAAGTCACGCGGTGCCAGATCTTTCAATGTGGGCGCATAGCGCTCCATGAAGCGTTCGCCATTGCTGTTGAGCAAGATGGCGCCTTCGCCGCGGCAGCCTTCCGTCAGCAACACGCCAGCACCCGCCACGCCGGTGGGGTGGAATTGCCAAAACTCCATGTCTTCCAGCGGGATGCCCGCGCGTGCGGCCATGCCCAAGCCGTCGCCCGTGTTGATGAAGGCGTTGGTGGAAGCCGCATAAATGCGGCCCGCACCACCTGTCGCCATCAGCACCGTTTTGGCGTGCAGAACATGCAGGTCACCGGTTTCCATCTCCAGCGCCGTCACGCCCACGACATCGCCTTCGGCATCGCGGATCAAGTCCAGCGCCATCCACTCCACAAAGAAGCTGGTTTTGGCGGCGACGTTTTGTTGGTACAGGGTGTGCAGCATGGCGTGACCTGTGCGGTCAGCAGCGGCGCAAGCGCGTTGCACGGGCTTTTCGCCGTAATTGGCGGTGTGGCCGCCAAAGGGGCGCTGGTAAATTGTGCCATCGGGGTTGCGGTCGAAAGGCATGCCCATGTGCTCCAGGTCGTACACGACCTTGGGCGCTTCGCGGCACATGAATTCGATCGCATCCTGGTCGCCGAGCCAGTCGGAGCCCTTGATGGTGTCGTAGAAGTGGTAGTGCCAGTTGTCGTCGGACATGTTGCCGAGCGAAGCACCGATGCCGCCTTGGGCCGCGACGGTGTGTGAACGGGTGGGGAACACTTTGGACAGGACGGCGACATTGAGGCCCGCGCGGGCCAATTGCAGCGAGGCACGCATGCCCGAACCACCGGCGCCGACGATCACGACGTCAAACTTGCGGGTGGTGATTTTGTCTTTGGTATAGCTCATGGTTTATCTTGGTTGGTAGGGAGTCAGCGCAATGAACAGCGGTGATGGGCGGCTCAAAGGCGCCACAGTGCCTGAACGGACCAGCCAGCACAGCCGATCAGCCAGACAAGGGTGAAAACGTGCAAAGCCAGGCGCACAGCCAAGGGTTTGACATAGTCCATCCAGATGTCACGCATGCCCACCCAGACGTGGTACAGCAGGGAAAGGATCACGCAGAAGGTCAAGACCTTCATCCATTGGGAGGCAAAAATGCCTGCCCACTCTTCGTAACCGATGGGTCCGGTGGTGAAGATCACCTGGGCCAACAAGACCACGGTGAAGAGGGCCATCAAAGTGCCGGTGACGCGTTGTGCGAGCCAGTCACGAAAGCCGTAGCCAGCGCCGGTCACGATGCGTTTGGAGCCGAAGTTCACGGACATAAATCTGTTTCCTTTTTGTTGTGATGGCAAAAATCAGTACAAACCAAACAGCTTGGCGCCCAGCACGGCGGTCAAGCCAATGCTCAGGACCAGGGTGACGATGGCCGAAGACTTGCCGAACTCCTTGGTCACAGCATGGAACATGTCCATGTACAAGTGGCGCAGGCCTGCAATGAAGTGGTGCAGGTAAGCCCAGATCAAGGCCAATGCGACCAGCTTCATGAACCAACCCGGCACAAAACCCAGGCCGATGTTGAAAGCTGCCGACAATTTGGCAAATGAAATTTCAGAAGTGATGGAGCTGTCAAACATCCAAATGATGAGTGGCATCAGCAAAAACATGAGGAAGCCGCTGATTCGGTGAAGAATCGACACGATGCCCGCCGCGGGGAGGCGGTAAGTGGGTAAATCTTTCAGGGCGTTGATGTTGCGGAATTCAGGCCGCTTGCGCGCGAGTTCGGTCATGTGGGTACTTTCTGGATGGATGCGTTTGAGTTATTGGGATCAAATCCGTCTGATTCTATTGCAACGCAGCAAACTGACATGAGCATTGCACACGGAGGTGACAGGGTGATTTTCGAGGGCCGAAGGGACTCAGCTCAGGGCGTTTCGGTAGTGATGGTTTTCTGTGCTGTAAAAGCCTCGGCGCAGCTCCATGGGCGTGTCTTTGTAGGTGTAAGCCACGCGCTCAACGCTGAGCAAAGGGGTGCTGGGGCTGACTTTCAGCAGCTGGCTTTGGGTCGCATCGGGCAAAACGGCACGGATTTTTTCATCCGCACGGACCATGCGTACCCCGAACTCGGTTTCAAACAGGGCATACATGGGGCCATGGTAATCGGCCAGTCGCTCGGCGGTCAGGCCTTTGAAGGGGGCTGCAGGCAACCACAAGTCTTCCAAAATCGTGGGCGTGTTGCCAAAAGACAGCACGCGCCGCACTTGGAGCACGGCGTCACCGGTGCGAAGCGCCAAGGCTCTGGCGATGTCGGCGTTGGCCCGGGAGCGTTTGCAGTCCACAATGTCCCGCTGCGCAGGCCCCTCTGAGTCCAAGTCACCGCGGTCGGGCATCAGTTTCAAAAAGCGGTACTGCACGTGGTCTTCCGCATGCGTGGCCACAAAGGTGCCTTTGCCTTGCCTGCGCACCAGCAAGTGGTCGCTGGCCAATTCATCAATCGCTTTCCTCACGGTCCCTTGGCTGACCCGATAACGGGCGGCCAGCTCCATCTCGCTGGGGATGGACTCAGCGGGCTTCCATTCGCCCGATTGCAGGCTTTGCAAAATCAGCCCTTTGATCTGCTGATACAGCGGACTGAACGCAGGCGTTGGCACGCCAGCAGAGACGGCTGCTGCGCTGGAGTCGGCCATGGGGGAGTTGTTGTTCATGGGTGGGAAATGACGCATGGGTCAGTGTGGCGTCAGGTGTCGCATCATATCTTATATAAGACATAAGACAAATTGACCCCTGAGGGTTTTCGCGGGTACACTCAGAAGCTGTTTGCGCATGTTTTCCGCTGAATTTTTGAGCGGCAAGCGTGGGTCCGCACCGCCGGACAGGCCTGGCAACGCTTTGTGTTGTGGACTGCAACCCCTCTTTTCAACCTTCTGGAGTTATCCACCATGAGCAAAAAGCCCGTCCGAGTTGCCGTTACCGGCGCAGCAGGTCAAATTGGTTACGCATTGTTGTTCCGCATCGCCTCTGGCGAAATGCTGGGCAAAGACCAGCCCGTCATCTTGCAATTGCTGGAAGTACCTGTCGAAGGCCCACAAAAAGCGCTCAAGGGCGTGATGATGGAATTGGAAGACTGCGCATTCCCATTGCTGGTGGGTATGGAAGCGCATGGCGACCCCATGACCGCCTTCAAAGATGTCGATTACGCCTTGTTGGTCGGTTCGCGTCCACGCGGCCCTGGCATGGAGCGCGCTGAATTGCTGGCCATCAACGGTGCCATCTTCACCGCCCAGGGCAAGGCCTTGAACGCGGTGGCTTCGCGCGACGTGAAAGTGCTGGTTGTCGGCAACCCCGCCAACACCAACGCCTACATCGCCATGAAGGCAGCGCCGGACCTCAAACCCGGCAACTTCACCGCCATGCTGCGCCTGGACCACAACCGCGCAGCTTCCCAGATCGCTGCCAAAACCGGCAAAGCTGTGGCCGACATCGAAAAACTGTGCGTGTGGGGCAACCACTCGCCCACCATGTACGCCGACTACCGTTTCGCCACCATCCAGGGCGAGTCTGTCAAGGCCATGATCAACGACCAGGAATGGAACGCCAACGTGTTCTTGCCCACCGTGGGCAAGCGCGGCGCGGCCATCATCGAAGCGCGTGGCCTGTCCTCGGCCGCTTCGGCTGCCAATGCCGCCATCGACCACATGCGCGACTGGGCCTTGGGCACCAACGGCAAGTGGGTCACCATGGGCATCCCATCGCAAGGCTGGTACGGCATCCCCAAAGATGTCATGTTTGGCTTCCCTGTTACCTGCGAAAACGGCGAGTACAAGGTCGTTGAAGGTCTGGAAATCGATGCCTTCAGCCAAGGCTGCATCGACAAGACCCTCAAAGAGTTGACCGACGAGCAAGCTGGCGTGGCCCACCTGATCTGATTCAGGCTGAGAAGTCCAAGTGAGCCATCCTCGCGACGTCCTGTTGGGAGCACAAGCCGGGCGCTTTCAGCTGCCGGTTTGTGACCATTACAGCGGTGTCGAGGCGAGGATGCGCAAAAGCTTGCAGCTGCAAGCTGAAATGACGCAGGAGTTTGGAGCCTGCGTCTTTGATGTGACCCTCGATTGCGAAGATGGCGCTCCCGTGGGTGGCGAGGCGGAGCACGCCGCCCGGGTCACCGAGCTGGCGCTGGGCGCGGCACCCGCTGCCCATGTGGCCGTGCGTGTGCACCCCGTGGATCACCCCAGTTTCCAGGCCGACATGGCCACCATTGCGGGCCAGGCCGCCCAACGCTTGACGCACATCATGGTGCCCAAGGTCGAGTCGGTGGCCGATGTGCAGTTGGCCGAGCAGGCCTTGGTTCAGGCGGGTGCGCCCAGTTTGCCTTTGCATGTGCTGATCGAGTCGCCCGCTGCCGTGCACCGCGCCTTTGACATCGCTGCCCACCCGCGTGTGCAGTCGATCAGCTTTGGCCTGATGGATTTTGTGTCGGCCCATGGCGGCGCGATCCCCGCCGACGGCATGGGCGTTGAGGGGCAGTTCACCCACCCGCTGGTGCTGCGCGCCAAGCTCGACATTGCCAGTGCCTGCCACGCCCATGGCAAGGTGCCCTCGCACTGCGTGGTCACCGAGTTCAAGAACACCGATGCCATCCGCATGGCGGCCCAAAAAGCCGCACGCGAGCTGGGTTACACCCGCATGTGGAGCATCCACCCCGATCAGATTCGACCCATTCTTGAGGCGATGGCCCCCAGTGAGGCTCAGATTGAGCAGGCCAGCGCGATCATTTTGGCTGCGCTCGCTGCGGAGTGGGCGCCCATCAGCCACGCTGGACAGTTGCATGACAGAGCCAGTTACCGTTTCTTTTGGCAATTGATCGAGCGCGCCCACCAAACCGGTTGTCGCTTGCCGCAAGAGCTGCAGTCATTTTTTGTGGCCGTCGCCCCACCCAACAGGCTTGCACCATGATGAAGCGTTTGCATTCAATGGCTCTGGGCACGCGCCAGCACCTGCGCTTTCAAGCGCTTTGTGCCGCGATTTTGTGGTGCATGGGGTCTGGTTCGACCTGGGCCCAAGCGAGCGCCGAAACCACGGCGAGCACGGCGTCCAAGAACAAGCCTGCACAAGTGAAGAACGCCAAGGCCCAGGCCAAAAAAAAACCTGCCCCGGCGGAGCCCGAGACCTTGATGGGCCCCGATGAGCTGGCCATTGCAGAACGCGTGCACAAAGGCCAGTTGCCTTGTGAGCTGGGCACCACGGTGCGCTTGGAGGCCGATGTGTCGCAACCTGGCTATTTCTATTTGCATGGCAAAGGCTTCCGATACCGCATGCACCCTGTCGCCACCACCACGGGGGCGATCCGCCTGGAAGACCGCAAAGCGGGTGCTGTTTGGTTGCAATTGGCCAACAAATCGATGTTGATGGACCAGAAAAAAGGCCGCCGTCTGGCCGATGAATGTGCCAATGCCGAACAAATGGCCTACGCCGCCGATATGAAATCCAACCCTCCGCCCAGCCTGATCGACACGACAGGCATGGGGCGATAAATCTTGAAACCTTGACTGACAGGAGAAAAAACCATGTTGAAAGCCTACCGTGAACATGCAGCAGAACGCGCTGCGCTGGGCATTCCGCCATTGCCGCTGGATGCCAAACAAGTGGCCGATCTGATCGAGTTGATCAAGAACCCACCCGCTGGCGAAGACGCCTTTTTGATGGACCTGCTCACGCACCGCGTGCCACCGGGTGTGGACGATGCCGCCAAAGTCAAAGCCTCTTTCTTGGCCGCGGTGGCCCACGGTGACTTGAGCGTCGCCTTGGTCTCCAAAGCCAAAGCCACCGAATTGCTCGGCACCATGGTGGGCGGTTACAACGTGCACCCCCTGATCGAGTTGCTCGACAGCGCGGAAGTCGCCGCCGTGGCCGCTGAGGCCCTGAAGAAAACACTGTTGATGTTTGACTTCTTCAACGACGTCGCCGAAAAAGCCAAGGCCGGCAACGCCAAAGCCAAAGAGGTCATGCAAAGCTGGGCCGAAGCCGAGTGGTTCACCACCCGCCCCGCAGTCGAGAAAAAAATCACCGTCACCGTGTTCAAGGTGCCCGGTGAGACCAACACCGATGACCTGTCGCCCGCGCCCGACGCCTGGAGCCGCCCCGACATCCCCTTGCACTACCTGGCCATGCTCAAGAACACCCGCACCGGCGCAGCGTTCACGCCCGAAGAAGACGGCAAGCGCGGCCCCATGCAGTTCATCGACGACCTGAAGAAAAAAGGCCATTTAGTGGCCTACGTGGGCGACGTGGTCGGCACCGGCTCCAGCCGCAAGTCGGCCACCAACAGCGTGATCTGGGCCACCGGCCAAGACATCCCGTTTGTGCCCAACAAGCGTTTTGGTGGCGTGACCTTGGGTGGCAAGATCGCCCCCATCTTCTTCAACACCCAAGAAGACTCGGGTGCCTTGCCGATCGAAGTGGACGTGTCCAAGCTGGAGATGGGCGACGTCATCGATATCCTGCCCTACGACGGCAAGATCATGAAGAACGGCGCCACCCTCACCGAGTTCAAACTCAAGAGCGACGTGCTGTTTGACGAAGTGCGCGCTGGTGGCCGTATCAACCTGATCATCGGTCGCAGCTTGACCGCCAAGGCCCGCGAGTTCTTGGGCCTGCCCGCGTCCAGCGTGTTCCGCTTGCCCGCACCCCCTGCCGCCACCAAAGCCGGCTTCACACTGGCCCAGAAAATGGTGGGTCGTGCGGTCGGTTTGCCAGAAGGCCAAGGCGTGCGCCCCGGCACGTATTGCGAACCCAAGATGACCACCGTGGGTTCACAAGACACCACCGGCCCCATGACCCGCGACGAGTTGAAGGACTTGGCTTGCTTGGGCTTCTCGGCTGACATGGTCATGCAGTCCTTCTGCCACACAGCGGCGTACCCCAAGTCGGTTGACGTGAAAACACACCGTGAGCTGCCTGCGTTCATCAGCAACCGCGGTGGCGTGGCCCTGCGCCCCGGTGACGGCGTGATCCACAGCTGGCTCAACCGTTTGTTGTTGCCCGACACCGTCGGTACCGGTGGCGACTCGCACACCCGTTTCCCCATCGGCATTTCCTTCCCCGCCGGCTCCGGTCTGGTGGCTTTTGGCGCCGCCACCGGCGTGATGCCCCTGGACATGCCCGAGTCCGTGTTGGTTCGCTTCAAAGGCGAAATGCAGCCCGGCGTGACCCTGCGCGACTTGGTGCACGCCATTCCGCTGTACGCCATCAAGAAGGGCCTGCTGACCGTGGCCAAGTCCGGCAAGATCAATGAATTCTCTGGACGCATTTTGGAAATCGAAGGCCTGCCCAACCTGAAGGTCGAGCAAGCATTTGAATTGTCCGATGCGTCCGCCGAGCGCTCGGCGGCGGGTTGCACGATCAAGCTCAACAAAGAGCCGGTCGAGGAATACCTGAAGTCCAACATCGTGCTCATGAAGAACATGATCGCCGACGGTTACGCCGACGCCCGCACGCTGGCTCGCCGCATCGAGAAAGTCGAAGCTTGGTTGGCCAAGCCCGAGCTGCTCGAAGCCGACAAGGACGCCGAATACGCGCACGTCATCGAAATCGACATGAACGAGATCAAAGAGCCGATCCTGTGCTGCCCCAACGACCCGGACGACGCCAAGTTCTTGTCCGACGTCGCCGGCACCAAGATCGACGAAGCGTTCATCGGTTCGTGCATGACCAACATCGGTCACTTCCGCGCCGCGGCCAAGCTGCTCGGCGGCAGCCGCGACATCCCCGTCAAGCTGTGGGTGGCCCCACCGACCAAGATGGACGAGAGCGAGCTGATCAAAGAAGGCCACTACGCCAACTTCGGCGCCGCCGGTGCCCGCACCGAAATGCCAGGCTGCTCGCTGTGCATGGGCAACCAAGCCCAGGTGCGCGAAGGCGCCACGGTGGTGTCCACCAGCACTCGCAACTTCCCCAACCGATTGGGCAAAAACACCAACGTGTTTTTGGCCAGTGCCGAATTGGCCGCGATTGCGTCCAAGCTGGGTCACATCCCCACCGTGGCCGAATACCACGAAGCCATGGGCATCGTGAACAAAGACGGCGCGGCGATCTACAAGTACCTGAACTTCAACCAGATCGACGAGTACGTTGAGAACGCCAAAGGCGTGACCGCCTGATTCTCCTCGCGTGGAGAGTGAGCCCTGTCAGCGAAAGCTGGCGGGGCTTTTTTGCGCCCCATCGTGTGCGGCAATACCCCTGTGTTGACCGTGGGCAATGTGGGCCCAGGGCAAGAAAAAAGGCGGCCCGCGTATTCTGAGAATTCATTTTTCAGGAGACACCGTGATGTTCAACCGCCGTCATTTTTTGGGTACAGGCATTGCCGGTGCCGCTGCGCTGACCTTTTCTTCCGTCTGGTCGCAAAATACCCCGCAGTTCGGCGCGCCTGAATTGCCCTCGGTGGGATTTAAGCGGATGAAGTTGGGCACCATGGAAATCATTGCCCTGAACGATGGGGCTTTGCGTCGCCCACTGGGGCAAGAATTTGTGCCCGCTGTGCCGCTCGACCAAGTCAAGGCGCTTTTGGCCACACAAAACCTGCCCACCGATTACATCGATATTCCCTTCACCCCGTTCCTGCTGATCAACGGCAACCAGCGCTATTTGTTTGACACCGGTTTTGCCGACAACGGCCCCCCCACCACGGGCAAGCTGCTGGGCAATTTGGCCGCTGCGGGTTTCAAGCCGGAGGACATCAACAACGTGGTGCTGAGCCATTTTCATGGCGACCACATCAACGGCTTGCGCTTCAAAAACGGCAACCTGGTCTACCCGAACGCCCGCGTGCATGTGCCCGCCCCCGAGCACGCCTTCTGGACAGATGAAGCCCGTATCGCGGCAGCACCAGCGCCCATGCAAGGTGCTTTTGGGGCTGTCAAACGTGCCTTGACTGGCTTGACCGCAGACCAATTGGTCAAGTTCGAACCGGGCGCCCAAGTGGCCCCAGGCATCCAGTCGGTCGCCGCTTTTGGCCACACCCCGGGCCACACTTTGTTCACGGTGCGCTCTGAGGGCCAGTCCTTTGCCTACGTGGCCGACATCACCAACGTGCCATCCCTGTTTGCCCGCAACCCCGACTGGGCGGTGCTCTTTGACATGAACCCGGAGATGGCCCGCCAAAGCCGCCGCAAAATCTTTGACATGCTGGTCAAGGAAAAAATGGTGGCCGGTGGTTTCCACTTTCCCTTCCCGGCTTTTGGCGCCATCACGCCCTCGGGCAATGGGTACCAGTTTGTGCCGATGGCCTGATCCGCCACACCCGAAGTAGTTCTTCAGCCCGCGCACAACAGCGCGGGCTTTTTTGTGTCCGTTTTGGACAGTGGCGTCCCGGCTGCTTGGCTACGATGTGCACTTTGTTCAGCGTCAAGTCCCCAAAAGGGCTTCGCATTCCCAGTTTTTCCGGAGTCACCAGCATGAAAACCACCACCTTGGGCAAAAGCCCCCTGAAAGTCTCGCGCCTGTGCCTGGGCACCATGATGTTTGGCGACCAGACGCCGCTGGAAGAGGCGCGCGCCATCGTGGCCGATGCACAAGACAAGGGTTGCAACTTCATCGACACCGCCGATGTGTACACGCTGGGGAAATCCGAAGAGATCGTGGGTCAGGTGCTCCAGGGGCAGCGCCACCGCTGGGTACTGGCCAGCAAGGTGGGCAACGCCATGTCGGATCTGCCCAACCACCAGGCTTATTCGCGCAGCTGGATGCTGCGGGCCTGCGAAGACAGTCTGCGCCGACTGGCCACCGACCACTTGGACATTTACTACCTGCACCGCGACTACAACGGCATGAACCTCGAAGAGCCCTTGCGGGCCATCGAAGCCTTGTTGCGCGACGGCAAGATCCGCTACTGGGGTGTGTCCAATTTCCGGGGCTGGCGCATTGCCGAGATGGTCAACATGGCCCGCCAGATGAACATGCCAGCTCCTGTGGTGTGCCAGCCTTATTACAACCTGCTCAACCGCTTGCCCGAGGTGGAAATTTTGGAGGCCTGCGGGCATCACGGCCTGGGCGTGGTGCCCTACAGCCCGATTGCACGTGGCGTGCTCACTGGCAAATACGCACCCGGCCAAGCCCCTTCGGAGGGCAGTCGTGCTGCGCGGGGTGACAAGCGCATTCTGGAGACCGAGTTCCGCGAAGAGTCGCTGCAGATTGCGCAAACCCTGCGCCAGCACTGCGAGGCCAAAGGCGTGTCGCTGGCGCACTTTGCCACCGCCTGGGTGCTGGCCAATCGCCATGTGAGCGCTGTGATTGCCGGGCCGCGCACGCTGGCGCAGTGGCAAGACTACGCAGGCGCATTGGAGGTGGACATCACCGCCGAAGACGAAGCCCTGGTCAACAGCCTGGTGGCACCCGGGCACCCGTCCACACCAGGCTACAACGACCCGTCTTATCCCTTGAACGGGCGCTGACATCGGCGTGTCAGTTGGTCTTTGGCGGTCGAAGCGGGCATGGCTGGGCCAAGGGATTCATGGACACAGGCCGTTAAATTGCTGTGCAGCCTGCAGGGCCATCAAGGCCTTGGCCATGTCAGAGACCCCGCCAGATGGTCTCGAACAAGCCCGCTCATTGAAGCGAGGTGGTGTTCTGGCCCATTTGGGGCTTCGCGCACAATGGATACATGACAAGCAATGAGCGCAAACAGGTGGTGATTGCAGGCGGCGGCATTGGCGGCCTGGCCGCTGCGCTGGCGTGTGCGCAGCGTGGCGTGCCCGTGCAGTTGATCGAACGCGCAGCGCAGCTCAGCGAGGTGGGTGCGGGCATTCAGATGGGGCCGAATGTGACGCGCATTGTGCAGGCCTGGGGGCTGGGCGAGGCGCTGGCGCAGGTGGCCGCTTTTCCGCAGCAGCTGCAAGCGCGTGACGCCCAGACGGGGCAGGTGCTGGGCACCTTGCGTTTGGGCGAGCGGGCGCAGCTGCGCTATGGAGCGCCTTACGCCACCATCCACAGGGCCGATTTGCAGGGCTTGCTGCACCGCGCAGTCCAAAGCGCGGGGGTGAACATCCGGCTTGGCCAAACCGTGCAGGGTTGGCGCGACACCGCTGAGGGTTTGGAAGTCAGCACGGCCGAAGGTGACAGCGTGCAAGTCGAGGCCTTGATCGGGGCCGATGGCGTGTGGAGCGCGGTGCGCCAGCAACTGCTGGGCGATGCCCCAGCCCGCTTTACCGGTCACTTGGCTTACAGGGCACTGGTGGCGCAGGCCGATTTGCCAGCGCACTTGCGCAGTGACCAAGTGACCGTGTGGATGGGGCCGCGACTGCATGTGGTGCATTACCCCGTGCGCAGCGGCCAATGGCTCAACCTTGTGGCCATCGTGCACGGTGACAAGCCCATCCAGGATCAAGACTGGGACCAGGCAGGTCACACCCAGGCGCTGATGCAGGCCATGGGCGCGGTGGGCCGCGATTTGAGCGAGCGTTTGGCCTCGGTGCCCGCATGGCGGCAGTGGGCGCTGCACGACCGGGTGCCTGTGCGTCAGGCCAGTGAAATGGCCCAAGGCCGCGTGGCCTTGTTGGGCGACGCCGCCCATCCCATGCGGCCCTATTTGGCGCAGGGCGCGGGCATGGCCATCGAAGATGCACAGGTCTTGGCACAGCGCTTGAGCGCTGGTGGCGCATCGGTCCCTGAGCAACTGCAAGGCTATGCTGCGCAGCGCTGGGCGCGCAATGCCCGCGTGCAAGCGCGGGCCATCCGCAACGGCCGGATCTTCCACGCCCAAGGCCCTGTCGCGCTGGGGCGCAACCTGTCGCTGCGGCTGATGGGCGAGCGGGTGATGGATGTGCCTTGGCTGTATGGCCAAGGCCCCGCTGCCTGAAGACCAAACCCCGCCACTGTTGGGCATCGGCAGCGCAGCAGGCCCGGTTTTGAGGCCTTAAATCCCCAGAGGCAAAGCCCGTTGTCGCTTGCCCGTGAGGGCAAACAGCGCGTTGCCCACAGCGGGGGCGATCGGCGGCACGGCCGGTTCGCCCACGCCTGCGGGGTGACGGGTGCTGGGCACGATGTGGGTTTCCACTTGCGGGGCCTGGCTGAGCGAGACCATGGGGTAGCTGGGGAAGTTGCCTTGCTGCACCACGCCGCCCACGATGTCGATCTTGCCGAAGAGTGCGGCGCTCAAGCCATAGATGACGCTGCTTTCCATTTGCTGGGCCACGGTGCCAGGGTTGACCACGGTGCCGCAGTCGATGGCGCAAACCACGCGGTGCACGCGGATCTGGCCTTGATCGAGCGAGACCTCGGCCACTTGCGCCACGATGGCGCCAAACGATGCGTGCAAGGCGATGCCCCGCGCACGGCCTGCGGGCAGGGGCTGGCCCCAAGCCGCTTGGTCGGCGGCCAGCTTCAGCACGGCGGCGTAGCGGGGTGCGTCTTTGAGCCATTTCAGGCGGAAGGCCAGCGGGTCTTGCTGGGTGGCGGCGGCCAGTTCGTCGATGAAGCTTTCCGAGAAGAAGGCGTTGTGCGAATGGCCCACCGAGCGCCAAAAACCCACGGGCACGCCCGATTGGGTGGCCACATGGCTCATGTGCTGGCTGGCAAAGCCATAGGGCAAATCGAAGAGCCCTTCGGAGGCGGTTTTGTCGGGCATGTCGATGGGCCCGGACAGGTGGGGCGCAGCACGCGCCATCCAGCGTGGGGTGATGGCGTCACCGGCCGACTTGATGCGCAGGCTGGTGATGTCGCCTTGCTCGTCCAGCGAAGCCTGGAACTTGGCCAGGTGCATGGGGCGGTAAAAGTCATGCGCCATGTCTTCTTCGCGTGACCAGCTCAGTTGCACGGGCAGGCCCTTGCAGGCCATGGCCACTTGCACCGCTTGGCCGACGAAGTCGACTTCCAGGCGACGACCAAAACCACCGCCCAATTGGGTGACATGGACGGTGACTTGGTCTTTGTCCACCTTGGCCACTTTGGCGGCCATGTCGCGTGCCATTTGCGGCACTTGTGTGGGCACCCAAATTGCCACCTTGCCGTCCTTGACTTGCGCGGTGCAGTTCATCGGCTCCATCGTGGCGTGGGCCAGATAGGGGGCTTGGTACAGCGCATCGATGCGGGAGGCCGCGGCTTTTTCGGCTTGGGTGGGCACGCCTTGTTCGTGGAAGGTGAAGCCGCTTTCGGTGTTCAGGGCCTGGAGCAGATCGGCTTGGATGCGGGCGGTGTCTGCCAGCGCTGTGCTCGGGTTTTGCCACTGAACTTGCACAGCTTGCGCACCTTGGCGGGCATGCCAGGAGCTTTTTCCAACGACGGCCACACCCGCGGTGCCGCCGCCCCAAGCGTCGATTGGCACAACGTGTTCTACGCCGGCGATGGCCAAGGCCGCTTGGCTGTCCATGGACGAGGCCTTGCCTCCCAAGACAGGGCTCATGCGCATGGCTGCATACAGCATGCCGGGCAGGCGCACGTCCAGTCCGAACTGGGCTTGTCCCGTGACCTTGCTGGGGATATCGGTGCGCGCGGTGGATTGACCGATCAGCTTCCAGTCTTGGCGGGCTTTGGTGCGGATGTCTTGGGGTTGGGCGCCCGCAGCCGCAGCGGCCATGTCTGCGAAAGGTGCGGATTGGCCGCTTGCGTGTCGCAACACGCCTTGGACCACGGTGATGTCCTGGGCCGGTACTTGCCAGGCCAAAGCCGCTGCCTGCACCAAGCTGGCCCGTGCTGTGGCCGCCGCCATGCGCAAGGGGTCCCACAGGTCGGCCATGCTGGACGAACCGCCCGTGGCATTGATGCCCAATTCACGGGCCAATTTGCCCACCACCCATTCGGCCATTTTGATTTTGGTGGGTTTTTGTCCGCCTTCGCTGTCCATCGGGTGAAAAGGCAGGCTGGCGACCAGCATCGCCACATTGCCGTAAATGCTGTCGCCACCGGCTTGCTCCAAGCGCACGCGGCTCAAGGGCACGTCGAGTTCTTCGGCCACCAGCATGGCCAATGCGGTGTGCACGCCTTGGCCCATTTCGCTGCGGGGCATGGCCAAGACCACGGCGCCATCCTGGGCGATTTTGATCCAGCCATTCAGAGCGACATCGCCGGCTGTTTGGCGCATGAGCTCGGGCGAGCCCAGGCGCGAGCGTGCGGGCAGCACGCCCCAGCCAACGACCAATGCGCCAGTGGCACCCAAAGCGCTGAGTAACCAGGTGCGGCGCTTCATGTGGCACCGCCTGACTTCATTGGGGCCGCAGCGCGGTGGATGGCGGCGCGCACGCGCTGGTAAGTGCCGCAGCGGCACAGGTTGGTCATGGCCGCGTCAATTTGGGCATCGCTGGGGTGGGGTATTTTTTCCAACAGGGCGGCTGCGGCCATCAGCATGCCGCTTTGGCAGTAACCGCATTGCGGCACTTGTTCGGCGATCCAGGCCGCTTGCAGCGGATGGGGCTTTTCTGCTGTGCCCAAGGACTCGATGGTCTTGATCGCTTGATGGGCCACCGCAGAAACGGGCATCACGCAAGAGCGCACGGCTTGACCGCCCACGTGCACGGTGCAGGCCCCGCAAGCGGCAATGCCGCAGCCAAATTTGGTTCCCGTGAGGTTCAGCTCATCGCGCAGCACCCACAGCAAAGGCATGCTGGGGTCGGCGCTCGAGGTTCGGCTTTGGCCGTTGATGTTCAGTTGCAAGACTTATCCCCTGTGATGGAAGAAGGCATATTAGTGCAAATGAATGCACTTGTTTGGCCCTGCCGCAGACCCCCTGGGTGAGTCACTTCACAGTTGCGTGCGCAGCGTCCAAATTTCGGGGAACAACACCACATCGAGCATCTTGCGCAGGTAGCTCACGCCGCCTGTTCCCCCGGTGCCGCGTTTGAAGCCGATCACGCGCTCCACCGTGGTCACATGCCGAAAGCGCCACAAGCGGAAGGCGTCTTCCAGGTCGGTCAGTTCTTCGCCCAGTTGGTACAGGTCCCAGTGCTGCTGCGGCTTGCGGTAGACCACCAGCCAGGCGTTTTCGACCGCCTCGCTGGCCGGGTAGGGCTGACGCCAGTCGCGTTGGGTGTGGGTGCCCGGCACATCCAGACCACGGCGCTGCAACAGGCGCAGGCATTGGTCGTACAGCGAGGGCGCTTCGTAGGCGGCCTGCACAACGGCCGACAGGTCGCTGCGGTGGGCGTGGGGCTGCAGCATGGCGGCATTCTTGTTGCCCATCGAAAACTCGATGCAGCGGTATTGCCAACTCTGAAAGCCGCTCGATTGCGCCAAGTAAGGGCGAATGGCGCTGTACTCGGGTGGCGTCATGGTCGCCAGCACGTCCCAGGCGTGGACCAGTTGCTCCATGATCTTGCTGACGCGGGCGAGCTTTTTGAAGGCGTCGGGCAGTTCGTCGCTGGCGATGTTCTGGATGGCCGCCTGCAGCTCGTGCAGCATGAGCTTCATCCACAGCTCACTGGTTTGGTGCTGCACGATGAACAGCATTTCGTTGTGCTCGGGCGAGAGCGGTTTTTGGGCGTTCAAGATCGCGTCGAGCTGCAGGTAGTCGCCGTAGCTCATGCGTCCGTCAAAGTCGAGCTGGGCTTTTTCATCGTGCACGATGCGCTCGCCTTGGGCGCCGCTGCTTTGAGGGGCGAAGGAGAAAGGGCAGGAACTCATGACGGGCCTTTCAAGTCACGGCGTTCTTTTGCGCAAAGCGGGCGTCTTGCCACTCGCCGCTGTCCATCACCTGGCACAGGTGCTCAACGGCCTGCCACACATCGGCGTAACCGATGTACAGCGGCGTGAAACCAAAGCGCAGGATGTCGGCGTGCACGCCGCCATCGCCCGCCCTGAAGTCGCCGATCACACCGCGTGCAATCAAGGCCTGCACGATGGCGTAAGCGCCTTCGGCGCGGGTCAGGCTCACTTGCGAGCCGCGCAGGGCTTCTTCGGCCGGGGTGGCGATGCCAAAGCCGTGGCCATGCAGGCGCGTGCGCACCAGCTGCATGAACAGGCCCGTGAGCGCCAGCGACTTTTGGCGCAGCGCGGCCATGCCGCCCAGTGTCTCTGCACTCAAAAAGGCGTCGAGCCCACAGTCGAGTGCTGTGAGGCTCAAGATGGGTTGCGTGCCGCATTGGTAGCGGGTGATGCCCGCGGCAGGTTGGTAGTCGGGGGTGAAGGCAAAGGGCGCGGCGTGGCCCCACCAACCGGCCAGCGGTTGCCAAAAGCGGTCGGTGTGCTCTGGGCGCACCCACACAAAAGCCGGTGCACCGGGACCGCCGTTCAAGTATTTGTAGCCGCAGCCCACCGCAAAGTCGGCCCCTGAGCCGTTCAGGTCGACGGGCACCGCACCCGCGCTGTGCGCCAAGTCCCACACAGTGAGGATGCCTTGGGCGTGGGCTTGCGCGGTGACGGCCTGCATGTCGTGCATGGCCCCGGTGCGGTAGTTCACATGCGTGAGCATCAGCACCGCCACATCGGCTTGCATCGCAGCCGAGATCTCATCGGCCTCGACCAGTTGCAGGGTGTAACCGCGCTCCTTGCACAGGGCTTCGGCGATGTACAGGTCCGTGGGAAAGTTGCTGCGTTCGCTGACGATTTTGGTTTTGTGGGGGTGGTCGGCTTGGGCGATGTGCAGCGCGGCCGCCAGCACTTTGAACAGGTTGATGGAGGTGCTGTCTGCGGCCACCACCTCGCCCGCTTGCGCCCCGATGACGCGGGCAATCTTGTCGCCCACGCGCTGGGGCAGGGTGAACCAGCCGGCAGTGTTCCAGCTTTTGATCAGGTCTTGCCCCCATTCCTGCGTGACGGCATGGGCCACGCGGGCGGGGGCGGTTTTGGGCAGCACGCCCAGCGAGTTGCCATCCAAATAAATCACACCGGGCGGCAAATCGAATTGCGCGCGCAAGGGGCGCAGTGGGTCTTGCAAATCCAGCAGTTCGCAGTCTGGCAAGCTGGGGGTGAGGTTCATCATGGGGGTGTCTTTCAATTGTGGGCTCAAAGTTCGCGCAAGACCGCACGCACAGGGCTGGCGTCGGCGCTCATGAGTTTGAGGGGCAGGGCGATCAGCTCGTAATCGCCCTCGGGCACGTCGTCGAGCAACAGGTTTTCCAGCACGCGCAGGCCGCGCTGGCGGATGGCTTGGTGGCTGGGCAAGGCTTGGCTGTCAGCCGGGTCAATGCTGGCGCTGTCGGTGCCGATCAGCAGCACGCCCAGGTCGGCCAGGTGTTGCACGGTGGCAGGGGCAAAGGCGGTGAGTTGGGCATCGAATTGTGCGTGCGGGAACTGGCGGTAGGTGCGCACCAGCAGGCGCTCGGGCACGTCGTTCAGGGCGTGTGCCAGGTGGGCGATGGTGATCAAGGGGGCGGCATCGAGGGCGTGGATGACGCGGCAGCGGCCCAGAAAGGGCCGCAGGTCCAAAGCGCCCACGGCCGCGCCTTGCGGGTCGTAGTGCAAGGGGGCATCGGCATGCGCCCCCACATGCGGTGACAGTGTGATGGCGCTCACGTTGACCGGGCAGCTGTCCGACAGCGTGGCTGCCCATTGCTGGGTGTAGGGTGTGTCGCCCGGAAAGACCGGGCTTTGCGCATCGACAGGGGGTGAGATGTCCCAAATTTTTTTCATGGTGTGCGAAGGTAGCACCCCACAAAAAACCGTGGTGTCGGTTATTTCCAACACCGATCAAAAAGACTTCAGACGTTCAGCGCAGGCAGACCCTGGCGGCGGCGCGCTTGCGCGCAAGCGGGGCTGCCTTCTTCAAACTCTCGGCAGGGCGAGGGTCGCCATTCGTAAATGCCGCAAATGGCTTTTTCACCGGTCTTGCCATACAGCGCTGCGCAGCGCGGCGGGCTGTGGTCGGTGCCGCGCATGCGGCAGGTGTGCTCGGTGATGGGCGAGGCCAACCCAGCAGGCACCGCACCGCCCCCTTCTTCGTATTCGTACACGGAAAAGTCCACCCTGAAGCTCACGCAGCAAGCGCCGCAGGTGGTGCAGCCAGACATGCTCAGGCGTTCACACGGCCCAACAGCAAAAACTCCATGAGTGCTTTTTGCACATGCATGCGGTTTTCGGCTTCATCCCAGACCACCGATTGGGGGCCGTCAATGACTTCGGCGCTGACCTCTTCGCCCCGGTGTGCGGGCAAGCAGTGCATGAACAGGGCGTCGGGCTTGGCCACTTGCATCATGGCTTCGTCCACGCACCAGTCGGCAAAGGCCTTTTTGCGCACTTCGTTCTCGGCCTCGTAGCCCATGCTGGTCCAAACGTCGGTCGTGACCAAATCGGCACCTCGGCAGGCGTCTTGCGGATTCTGGAAAATTTTGTAGCCATCGGCGCTGCGCAAACCGGCCACGCTTTGGTCCACCTCGTAGCCGCTGGGCGTGCTCAGGTGCACGGTGAAGCCCAGCAGTTCGGCCGCTTGCAGCCAGGTGTTGGCCATGTTGTTGCCATCTCCCACCCAGGCCACCACTTTGCCTGCAATCGCACCTCGGTGCTCGATGTAGGTGAAGATGTCGGCCATGATCTGGCAGGGGTGGTATTCGTTGGTCAGGCCGTTGATGACGGGCACACGCGAGTGCGAGGCAAAGCGCACGATTTTGTCTTGGCCATAGGTGCGGATCATGACCAAATCGGTCATGCGGCTGATCACGCGGGCGCTGTCCTCGATGGGCTCGGAGCGGCCCAGCTGGCTGTCGCCTGTGGTCAGATGGACCACCGAGCCACCCAGCTGGTACATGCCTGCCTCAAAGCTCACGCGGGTGCGGGTGCTGGCTTTTTCGAAAATCATGGCCAGCGTGCGGTCGGCCAGCGGGTGGTATTTTTCGTAAGCTTTGAATTTGCGTTTGATCTCGGCGGCGCGGGCGAACACATGCGCGTACTCGTCGGCGGTCAGATCGGTGAACTGCAGGTAGTGCCGCACGGGCACGGGTGGGGACTGGCTCATGCGGTTTCTGCCAAAAAGGTGGTGATCAGGGGCACCAAAATCGCGACCACCTCGTCCGCTTCGGCTTCGGTCATGACCAGTGGCGGCACCAGGCGGATCACGCTGTCGGCGGTCACGCTCAGCAGCAGTCCAGCTTCTGCAGCGCGGCTCCAGATTGGGCCACATGGCCGGTCCAGTTCAATGCCCAGCATCAGGCCCTGGCCGCGCACTTCCTTGACGCCTGCCACGCCCTTCAGTGCCTGATCCAGTGCCCCGTGCAAATGTGCGCCCACTTTTGCGGCATTGGCCATCAGGCCGTCTTTTTCCATGATGCGGATGGTTTCAACACCCGCGCGCATGGCCAGCGGGTTGCCGCCAAACGTGGTGCCGTGGTTGCCGGGCTGGAAGATGTTGGCCGCCTTGGGGCCAGCCACCACCGCGCCAATCGGCACGCCTGAGCCCAAGCCCTTGGCCAGTGGCATCACGTCGGGCACGATGCCAGCCCACTGGTGGGCAAACCATTTGCCCGTGCGGCCCATGCCGCACTGCACCTCGTCAATCATCATCAGCCAGTCTTTTTGGTCGCACAGGGCGCGCACTTGCTGCAGGTATTCGATGCGCATCGGGTTGATGCCGCCTTCGCCCTGGATGGTTTCCATGAACACCGCCACCACATTCGGATTGCCTTCGGTGGCTTTTTTCAGGGCTTCGATGTCGTTGACCGGCACGCGCACAAAGCCTTCGAGCATGGGGCCAAAGCCTTTTTTCAGCTTTTCGTTGGCGGTGGCGCTCAGGGTGGCGATGCTGCGGCCATGGAAAGCTTTTTCATAAACCACGATTTCGGGTTTGTCGATGCCCTTGTCGTGGCCGTATTTGCGTGCGAGCTTGATCGCTGCCTCGTTGGCTTCAAGGCCCGTACAGCAAAAAAACACATTGGTCATGCCCGACAGTTCGACCAGTTTGGCCGCCAATACTTCCGCGTTGGGCACATGGAAGTAGTTGCAGCTGTGGATCATCTTGCCGAGCTGGTCTTGCAGGGCGGGCACCAGGTCGGGGTGGTTGTGACCCAATGTGTTCACCGCGATGCCGGCGAGGGCATCCAGGTACTGCTTGCCATTGACGTCCCAAACTCGGCAACCCTGACCATGGCTGAGTGCGATGGGCAGTCGGCCATAGGTGTTCATGGTGTGCGGTGAGGCGGCTTCAATGTGAGCGGACATGCGTGAACTCCTGCAATAAAAATCGGCCCATGTTGTAGGGCCGGTAAGAGAATATTTTAGAGGCTTTGCGTGACGCTGGGATGTCCGCTGTCACAAGTCTGAAGTCTTATATAAGATACAATACTTTCACAAGAAAAGCAGCGGTGATCCCGGTGCTTTTCGCCAACACTCCTATACCTCTATCCGATGGTCTCCAACTCTGCCAAAGAAGTCTTCATTCAGGGCATCACCCAGGACGGAAAGACATTCAGGCCCAGCGACTGGGCTGAACGTTTGGCAGGTGTGATGAGCCAGTTTCGTCCCGGCGGTGCCGTTCCCGGCAGCCACCTGAGTTATTCGCCTTGGTGCATTCCCACCACGATGGGCAACGTCAAATGTGTGGTGGTGCACCATGATTTACGCGATCACGACGTCATGGCCTGGGATTTTGTGATGAATTTTGCCCGCGACAATGGCTTGCAAGTGGCCGAAGCCTGTTTGTTGCCCGATCTTCCCCCTCGAAAATAAGACTGCACAAGCAACCGCTTTTGTGCGGTTTTTTTATGGGTCCCGAGTTCTTGGGAGTTGGAACTGATGAACCTCGCTGAGCTGGGGCCATCGCCGGGCGATGATTTTTACGAGCGAAGCGAGTCATGAGGAGCCCGGCGATGGCACCAACTCAGCCTTCGCCAAATGCCCAATACCAACATCAAGTTGCCGATGAGGCATGAAAAAACCGCCAAGGTTTGCACCAAGGCGGTTCAGTGTTCGCGGACAGCGCACCCGTTTCAAACGGCAGCGAGGACTGGGCCTCGCCGGGCTGTTGATCTGTTGGAGCGGATCAGGCTGCGGCGAGGGCCAAAGTCTTGACTTTGGCGCTCAGACGGCTCTTGTCACGAGCAGCCTTGTTTTTGTGGAAGATGCCTTTGTCGGCAATGATGTCCACCACGGTTTGCATTTTGGCAAACAACTCTGTGGCTTTGGCTTTGTCGCCCGCTGCAACGGCTTTTTCAACGTTTTTCACAGCAGTGCGGTATTTGGAGCGCAGCGAAGAGTTCGCAGCGTTGATTTTGATGTCTTGACGGACGCGTTTACGGCCGGAAGCAAGACGGGGGTTTTTCTTTTTGGGTTTAGCGGATGCCATATAAAAATTCTTTCAGTGTCTGAGGATGATGTCCAGCGAACCCAACATTCTAGCAGAGCCGACGCCGCTTTTTGACCCGCCCATTGCACCCTACTCCTGTGGCTTGGGCATGACCGTGCCCGGGCAGGCGCTTTGGAGCGAGCAAAGTGGCCGCTACACTCGCCCACTGTGAGCCTTTTACGTTCTGCCTCTGTTGTGTCGATTTTCACCCTGGCCTCCCGGGTGACGGGTTTGGTGCGCGAGTTGCTGATGGCCTCTTTGTTCGGTGCCAGTGCACTGACCGATGCCTTCAATGTGGCGTTCCGAATCCCCAACCTGTTTCGTCGGCTGTTCGCTGAAGGGGCCTTCAGCCAGGCCTTTGTGCCGGTTTTGGCCGCCAACCGTGCCCAATATGGCGATGAAGCCACCAAGGAGGTGATCGACAGCGTGGCCACAGCGCTGGCTTGGTCCGTGCTGGCGCTGTCTGTGTTGGGGGTGCTGGTTTCGCCTTGGCTGGTGTGGGCTTTGGCCAGCGGCTTGCAGCAAGACGCGCGCGGTTACAGCGCGGCCGTGAACATGACGCGCTGGATGTTCCCCTACATCGCCTTCATGTCCATGGTGGCGTTGTCGGCCGGCATTTTGAACACCTGGAAGCGTTTTGCAGTGCCTGCGGCCACGCCCGTGCTGCTGAATGTCAGCGTGATCGCCGCGGCCTGGTTCTTGTCGCCCTGGTTGGCCCAGCAGGGGGTGGAGGCCATCTATGCCTTGCCCGTGGGCGTGATGGTGGGTGGCGTTTTGCAGTTGGCGGTGCAAATTCCGGCCTTGGCCCGGCTGGGTTTGTTGCCACGGTTGGGCGTTCGGCCCCGCGCCGTCAAAAAGGCTTGGACCAACCCCGCCACCTTGAACATCCTGCGCCTGATGGGCCCGGCCTTGTTGGGCGTGGGCGTGGCCCAAATTTCCTTGCTCATCAACACCCAGATCGCCTCGCACCTGGCGCCCGGCAGCGTCAGCTGGTTGACCTATGCCGACCGTTTGATGGAGTTCCCGACCGCCATTTTGGGCGTGGCGCTGGGCGTGGTGCTGATGCCGCAACTGGCCGCAGCCAAAGCCACGGGCGACAGCGAGCGTTACGCCGCCATGCTCGACTGGGGCTTGCGTTTGGTGCTGCTGCTGGCTTTGCCGTGCGCGGCGGCTTTGTTGGTGTTTTCGCAGCCGCTGGTGTCGGTGCTCTACCACTATGGGGCCTTCACCGACCGCGATGTGCAGCAAACCACCTTGGCCCTGACCGGCTACGGCGTCGGTTTGCTGGGCTTGGTGGCCATCAAGGTGTTGGCGCCGGGTTATTACGCCAGTCAGGACATTCGCACCCCGGTGCGCATTGCGGTGGCGGTGCTGGTACTGACCCAAATTCTCAACGTGTTGCTGGTGCCCTATCTGGCCCATGCCGGGCTGGCCTTGTCCATTGGTTTGGGGGCGTTGGTCAACGCCTTGTGGTTGTTGGTGGGCCTGCTGCGCCGGGGGAGCTACAAGCCACAGCCCGGCTGGTGGCGTTTTGGTTTGCAGGTGCTGCTGGCTACCGCCTTGTTGACCGGCTTGCTGTGGTTCGCAGCGAACCATTTGCCCTGGGTGGCCATGCGCCAAGAGGCTTGGCTGCGCATCGGCTGGATGTTGGGCGTTTTGCTGTGTTCGGCCTTGCTTTACTTTGGGGTCTTGTGGGCCACAGGTTTGCGGCTCAAAGCCTTTCTCAAACGCTGACAAGCATTCGGAATCGCCATGTTGTTGAATTTGTCATCGCCCACCCCGCTCGATTACTTTGCCAGTCTGGTGCAAAGCGACGCCCATTTCCCACTGCTGGAAGCGGCGGCCAGCTTGGCGCAAGACGAAGAGCCGAGTTTGGATGTGCAACACGTGCTGGACGATGTGGCGCGTTTGCTGCGGCGGGTCCAGGCACGCCTGCCTGAAGATGCCGATGACTTGACCCAAATGGCCATTTTGACCCAGGTCTTTTACCAAGAACTGGGCTTTGGAGCCAACGCCAATGATTACTACGCGCCTGAAAACAGCTATTTGAATGAGGTTCTTCGAACACGCCGGGGCATACCGATTTCTTTGGCTGTGTTGTGGCTGGAATTGGCCCAGTCCCTGGGGCTGCAAGCGCAGGGCATTTCCTTCCCAGGCCACTTCCTGGTCAAAGTGACCCTGAATGATGGCTTGGTCGTCCTCGATCCGCTGACGGGTGAATCTTTGGGTCTGGACAACTTGTCAGAGCGGTTGAGTCCGTACCGTGATCCCGCGGACCGGGTGGCTTCGGCCGATTTGGACGAAGGTGAAACGCCTTTGGGCTTGTATTTGCAAGCTTGCCCGGCCCGTGATGTGCTGGCCCGCATGCTGCGCAATTTGAAAGAAATCTTCCGATCACAGGAAGATTGGCCACGCATGCTGCAGGTGCTCGACCGTCTGGTGGTTTTGTTGCCAGAGGTCTGGACAGAGCGGCGAGACCGGGGTTTGGTGCATGCCGAGTTGGGGCATGTGCATGAAGCCTTACAGGATTTGCGTGTTTATCTGGAAGCCGAGCCTGCCGCGCCAGACACCGTGGCGCTGAAAAACAGGGTGTCTGAACTCGCCGCGCTTTGAGCACGGGCCAAGCACTGGGCCCGCCCTTACCCAGCGGTGTTGCGATGCGTCAGCCATGGCGCACCGACGCCGAAGGGCCAGCTCAAGCCACCACCACCTGAGCCCCGTCACCTTGGGCTGCAATGCGGCCAATCGTGTAGACCTGCTCACCCGCGGCGCGCAAGGTGGCAGCGCAGTTGTCGGCATGGGCCGCGCCCACCACCACCACCATGCCGATGCCGTTGTTGAAAGTGCGGTTCATTTCTGTGTCGTCGATGCCTGCCGTGGTTTGCAGCCAAGCAAAGAGTTCCGTCTGCGGCCAGCTGCCTTTTTGCAGGTGAGCGGCCAGGCCATCGGGCAGTACGCGGGGAATGTTTTCGAGCAAGCCACCGCCTGTGATGTGGGCCAGGGCCTTGATGCCCGAGGCTTCGTCCGTGTTCGGGTGTTTGGCCAAAGCGTCCAACACATTCAGCACATACAAGCGGGTGGGCGCCATCAGGGCTTGTTTGAAAGGCTTGCCGTCGAGGGTCGTTGGCGCGTTGCTGCCCGCGCGTTCGATGCATTTGCGCACCAAGCTGAAACCGTTGGAGTGCACACCGCTCGAAGCCAGTCCCAGCACCACGTCGCCAGCTTTCACATTCTGGCCCGTGAGGATTTTCGACTTTTCGACCGCACCGACCGCAAAACCCGCCAAATCGTATTCGCCTGCAGGGTACATGCCAGGCATCTCGGCCGTTTCGCCGCCGATCAGGGCGCAACCTGACAACTCGCAGCCCTTGGCAATGCCACCCACCACGGCCGCTGCCGTGTCCACGTCCAGCTTGCCGCAGGCGAAGTAATCCAAAAAGAAAAGGGGCTCAGCCCCTTGCACCAGCACGTCGTTCACGCTCATGGCCACCAAGTCGATGCCCACGGTGTCGTGCATGTTCCACTCAAAAGCGAGCTTGAGTTTGGTGCCCACGCCGTCCGTGCCACTGACCAGCACAGGCTCTTTGAAGCGCTTGGGCACTTCAAACAAAGCACCAAAACCGCCGATGCCGGCCAACACGCCTTCACGCATGGTTTTCTTGGCCAAAGGTTTGATGCGCTCGACCAGGGCATCACCTGCAACGATGTCGACGCCTGCGTCTTTGTAGGAAAGGGGAGTTTGGCTCATGGTTTTTGCCCGACTTGGGGCATGTAAATAGAGAAGGAAAGGCCAATAAACGGGCTGGCAGACTAAAATCAGGGTCTATTTTAAGGGTTGACCCTGACCGCTTGAAATCCCACCACGCCAAAGACGAGCCCCACTTGCAAGCACCTTTGCCATTTTTGATGACCCGCTTGGCCGCATGGCTGGGCGTGGCCATGGTCGCTGCGCTGATTTTTTGGTTGCTGGCTCCCGTGCTGGCGCCTTTTGTCATTGCCGCTGTATTGGCCTATGTCCTTCACCCCTTGGTGCTCCGGCTGGAAGGCTGGACCCAAGGCCGACTGCCTCGGGCCATGGCGGTGGTGCTCATTGAAGCGTTGGCGCTGCTCGCCTTGCTCGGCATTTTGTTGCTTTTGATTCCGATTTTGGTGCGCGAATGGCCTTTGCTCCAGCAGCAGTTGCCCCTGTTGCTGGACCGATTGGACAACGCCATCAACCCTTTGCTGGCCCAGATGGGGCTGAATGTGTCTTTGGATTTGCGTGACCTCAAATCCCATTTGGTGAATTATTTGAGCGCCAACCGCGAAGACTGGTGGGCGCCGCTCATGTCGTCCCTTAAGTTGGGGGGCAGTGTGGCTTTGGCTGTTGCTGGGTATGCGGTCTTGGTGCCGGTCGCACTTTTTTACATGCTGCATGACTGGACGCGCATGGTCAACAGCGTGCTCGAATTGGTCCCGCCCTCTTGGCGCGGGCGCTTCGATGGCTTCATGCACGACTGTGACCAGGTGTTGGGCGAATATTTGCGGGGACAGTTGTTGGTGATGCTGGCATTGGCGATTTTTTATTCGACCGGACTCAAGCTGTTCGGCCTCGATTTGGCCCTGCCCATCGGCGTGTTCACCGGTCTGGCCGTGTTTGTGCCCTACTTGGGTTTTGGCTTGGGTTTGTTGCTGGCGCTGCTGGCTGGCTTGTTGCAATTTGCTTCGGCGCAGGCCCTGGTCATGGTGGCCGTGGTGTTCGGCTTGGGTCAGTTGATCGAAAGTTTTGTGCTGACGCCGCGATTGGTCGGCGAGCGTATTGGCCTGCATCCGCTGGCCGTCATTTTGGCCTTGATGGCATTTGGGCAAGTTTTGGGTTTTGTGGGCGTCTTGATGGCCCTTCCTGCCAGTGCGGTGTTGCTGGTGGCCTTGCGTCGACTGCGCCACCAATACCTGCACAGCCAGTTGTATCAAAAAAGCGGTTCAGGCATGGCTGAGCAAGGGCCTGATCAGGCATGAAGCAGCTGGCTTTGGACATTGGCTTGGCATCGACGCCCACCCTTGGCAATTTCTTTGCAGGCCCCAATGAGGCGGCACTGAGCCACCTGCGGTTGTGGACATCTTCCAGCAGTCGCTCTCCGGTGCCCAGCTATTTATGGGGTGAGAGCGGTTCGGGCAAAACCCATTTGTTGCACGCGGTTCACCATGCGCTCAAAGAGCAAGGCGCTCAAGTCGGCTGGCTGGATGCCCACACCATGGACCCGCCCGAGTTCAAGGACGACTGGGCCGCCGTGCTGATGGACGATGTGCACCTGTACAACGCCGAGCAGCAGCACACCGCCTTCAACTGGTTTGTCAACGCGCTCACGCCCCGCAGCGGTTCGCCGCGCTGGGTTTTGGCCGCCGGTGCTGTGCCGCCGGCCGATCTGAAGCTGCGCGACGACTTGCGCAGCCGTTTGGGCTGGGGCCACATCGATGCCCTGCAGGTACTGGGCGAGTCCGAGCGCCGCGCCGTGCTGCGCCAAGAGGCCGATGCCCGCGGCCTGTTTTTGAGCGACGAAGTCATGTCGTACATGCTCAAGCGCTTTTCGCGTGATTTGGGCAGTCTGATGCAGTTGCTGGACCACTTGGATCAATATGCTTTGCAAACGCAACGTGCCCTGACCATTCCGCTGGTGCGCGCGATGCTGGAGAACGAATGAAACTCGCGCTGTTTGACTTGGACCATACCTTGTTGCCATTGGACTCTGACCACACTTGGGGCGTGTTCACCACCGAGATGGGGTGGACCGACCCGGTGCTCTTCGGCCAACGCAACGACGAGTTCTACGCCCACTACCAAGCGGGTACGCTGGACATTCATGACTATGTGCGCTTTGCCACGCGCGCTGCCCGCGAACGCGGCGCGAGCGAGGCGGCCCAGGCGCATGCCCGGTACATGGACGAAGTGATCCGGCCGCGCATCACGCCCGAGGCGCTTGCACTGGTACGATCGCACCAGCAGGCCGGCGATACGGTCATGATCGTGACGGCCACCAATGAGTTTGTGACCCGCCCGATTGCCCAGGCCTTCGGTGTGAGCGAGTTGATCGCTGTGGACCTCGAGCGTGATTCCAGCGGTTGGATCACAGGCGAAATCCGGGGGACACCCTCTTTTCGCGAGGGTAAAGTCACTCGGGTGGCGCATTGGCTGAGCCAAAAAGGCCTGGCCTGGGGCGACGTGGAGATGACGTTCTACTCGGACTCCATGAACGACCTGCCACTGCTGGAAAAAGCCCACCATCCGGTGGCAACGAACCCTGACGCTCGGTTGCGTCAATTGGCCACTGAACGTGGCTGGCGTATCCTCGACCTCTTTCAAGAATGATCAAACAATTCATCGACAAGCTGATGGGCAAAACACCCAAGAGCAGCAAACCCCACTTTGGCCGCCGCACCGAGGTGCCCGCGTCTGTGCACGGCATCGACCCCAACTTGGTGGACGAACGGGCCATCAACGTCACACGTACTTTGCAGCAGGCCGGATTCGAGGCGTATGTGGTGGGTGGCGCGGTGCGTGACTTGCTGCTGGGTTTGCGCCCCAAAGATTTTGATGTGGCCACCAACGCCACGCCCGAGCAGGTCAAGGGCCTGTTTCGCCGTGCTTTCATCATTGGGCGGCGCTTTCGCATCGTGCACGTGGTCTACGGCCGCGGGCGCGACAACGAGGTGATCGAGGTCTCCACCTTCCGGGCGCATTTGGACAACGTGGCTGCTGAACAGGTCAAAGGCAACGAGCGCACGAGCAAGCGCCAGCTCGAAGGCATGCAGCATGCGGTGGACTCCTCCGGGCGAGTGCTGCGTGACAACGTCTGGGGTCCGCAAGACGAAGACGCCACGCGCCGCGACTTCACAGTGAACGCCATGTACTACGACCCTGAGTCGCAAATCGTGGTGGATTACCACGGCGGCATTCAGGACGCTAAAAAACGCGTTTTGCGCATGATCGGTGACCCGGTGGCGCGTTACCGCGAAGACCCGGTGCGCATCATCCGCGCCGTGCGATTTGCCGCCAAGCTCAGCCCACTGGGCTTCAAGCTCGAAGCCAAAACCGCCAAGCCCCTGACGACCTCGGCCGCTTTGCTGGCCGATGTGCCGCAAAGCCGATTGTTTGACGAGATGCTCAAGCTCTTGCAAACCGGGCACGCCTTGGCCTCGATCGCCCAGTTGAAGAACCTGGAACTGGCCACCGGCATTTACCCCCTGCTGGATGTGGTGGTGGAGCGGGCCGACAGCGCTTTTGTGCAAGTCGCTCTGGCCGACACCGACCGCCGCGTGGGCGAGGGCAAGCCCGTGGCGCCGAGCTTTTTGCTCGCTTGCGTTCTGTGGGCCGATGTGCGCGAAGGCTGGGCCAAACGCCTGGCCCGCAAAGAGCACCCACACCCGGCTTTGCAGGATGCGATCGACGAGGTGTTTGACGCCCGCATCGGCGATGTGTCTGGCCGGGGCAAGCTGGCGGCTGACATGCGCGAGATCTGGATGATGCAGCCGCGCTTTGAAAAGCGCGTGGGCAGCACACCTTTTGGCTTGGTGGAGCAGCCACGCTTTCGTGCGGGCTTCGACTTTTTGCGCCTGCGCGCGGACATTGATGAGGTGGATATTCGCCTGGCCGACTGGTGGCAAGAGTTCAGCATGGCCAGCGATGCAGAGCGCGAAGATCTGGTGCAGGCGGCCAAGGCCGAGCAGCAGGCCTCGCAAGCGGCCAAGCCCCGCGTGCGCCGAGCACCCCGGCCCGAAGGCGCGCCTGCGCCAGCCGAGAGCCGTCCTGCCGCAGACGCTGAAGGCAGCGAGGACGGTGCAGTCAAAAAACGCCGCCGCCGTCGCCGCAAGCCCGGCGCCGCGGGGGATCAGGCTGGCGACGGCGGCAGCGCCGCTTGAGCCTGTGATCTGATTCACGAGGGGCGATCTTGCGAGACCCAGTCACCGCCTGTGTGGCCTTAGGGGCCAATCTGGGCGATGCCCGTGCGGCGGTGCTGCAGGCCTTCGAGGCACTGGCCAGTTGGCCCGGCATGGAGCTCACAGGCCGCTCCGTGCTTTACCGCACAGCGCCCCATGAAGCACAGGGGCCCGACTTCATCAATGCGGTGGCCCGCATCGACACGCGCTTGACCGCCCCCGATGTGCTGAATGCTTTGCAAGCCATCGAACACCAGGCGGGCCGTTTGCGCCCCTACGTGAATGCACCGCGCAGCCTGGACTTGGACCTGTTGTTTTACGGCGATGCGTGCATGCACAGCCCCCGCCTGACGCTGCCCCACCCACGCTGGCGTGAGCGGGCTTTTGTGCTTTACCCCTTGGCCGATGTGTGGCCGCAGCGTGTGTTGCCTGAAGACATGGCCCGTGTGGTGGGGCAAGTTATCGAACGCGATGGAGCGGCGCACACATGACTTTTTTCACCAGTTTGCCCGTGTCCCTGCAGACCATTTTGCTGTTGCTGGCCAGCAACGTGTTCATGACTTTTGCCTGGTATGGCCATCTGCGCAACATGTCCACAGCCCCTTGGTATGCCGCGGCCTTGGTGAGTTGGGGCATCGCCTTGTTCGAATACATGTTCCAGGTGCCGGCCAATCGCATCGGTTATACGCAATTGAGCGTGGCACAGCTGAAGATCATGCAAGAGGTCATCACTTTGAGTGTGTTTGTACCTTTTGCGATTTTTTACCTCAAAGAGCCTTTCAAGTTGGATTACCTTTGGGCCGCTTTGTGCATGGTGGGGGCGGTTTATTTCATTTTCAGAAGCCCCTGATTCGTGGGTTCTCAATTCCTGGTTTTTGTACGGTTAAACTCGTTGCTGTCACACCTTTGTCACATTTGACTTTGTACCGTTACCAGGAGCTTTTCCATGCTGTTTGGCAAATTGCTGCCCAAAGAAGGCAACTTCTTCGAACTCTTTAACCAACACGCGGACCGGATTGTCGAAGCGGCACGGGCCTTCTCCAACTTGGTGGCCAATTACAACGATGTGCATCTGCGTGAAAAATACAACCGCGATGTGGACAACGCCGAGCACGCCGCTGACCGCGTGACCCAGGAAGTGAACCGCCTGATCCACACCACCTTCATCACCCCGATTGACCGTGAGCAAATTCACGCCCTGATCAACCTGATGGACGATGTGGCCGATCTGATCCAGGACTCAGCGGAAACCATGGCGCTGTATGACGTGCGGCACATGACGGAAGAAATTACCCGTCTGACCGATTTGTCCGTCAAGTGCTGCGAGCGCGTGCAGGACGCGGTCAAACTACTGGCCAAAATTGGCGAGCCCTCGGTGGCCGAAGCCGCTTTGAAGACTTGTGAAGAGATTGACCGCCTGGAGTCCGATGCGGACCGCGTGATGCGCAGCGCCATGAGCAAGCTGTTCCGCGACGAGCCCGATGTCCGCGAGATCATCAAGCTCAAAGCTATCTACGAACTGCTGGAAACCATCACCGACAAGTGTGAAGACGTGGCCAACCAGATCGAGGGCATCGTCCTCGAGAACTCCTGATCTAACGCGGGAACCTGACGTATGGAAACCGTACAAGCGGCCTTGTGGGTGGTGATTTTGTTGGTCGCCTTGGCGCTCATTTTTGACTTCATGAATGGGTTTCATGATGCAGCCAACTCGATTGCGACCGTGGTCTCCACGGGGGTGCTCAAGCCCGCCCAAGCAGTGGTCTTCGCCGCTTTTTTCAACTTCATCGCCATCTTTATTTTCCATTTGAGTGTGGCTGCCACGGTGGGAAAGGGCATCGTTCAGCCAGGCATCGTGGACACCCATGTGGTGTTTGGCGCCTTGTTGGGGGCCATCACTTGGAACGTCATCACCTGGTTTTACGGCATTCCCAGCAGCTCTTCACATGCCCTGATTGGCGGCATTGTGGGCGCTGTCATTGCCAAGGCGGGCGCCGGTGCGTTGGTGTCCACGGGCATCATGAAAACGGTGGCTTTCATTTTTGTTTCACCCTTGCTTGGCTTCTTGTTGGGCTCTTTGATGATGGTGGCTGTGGCCCATATTTTCCGACGTTCCAGACCGTCCAAGGTGGATAAATGGTTCCGTCGTTTGCAGCTTGTATCTGCTGGTGCTTACAGCTTGGGCCATGGCGGTAACGATGCGCAAAAAACCATCGGCATCATCTGGTTGCTCTTGATTGCGACCGGTTATGCCACCACTGCTGATGCATCGCCTCCGGGCTGGGTCATCGTCTCTTGTTACATGGCGATTGGCTTGGGCACCATGTTTGGCGGCTGGCGCATTGTCAAAACGATGGGTCAAAAAATCACCAAACTCAAACCCGTGGGTGGGTTTTGCGCCGAAACGGGTGGTGCCATGACCTTGTTTTTGGCCACCACCTTGGGCATACCCGTATCCACCACGCACACCATCACGGGTGCCATTGTGGGCGTGGGCTCGACCCAGCGTGCCAGCGCCGTGCGTTGGGGAGTCGCTGGCAACATCATTTGGGCCTGGGTATTGACCATTCCTGCCAGCGCTTTTGTTGCAGCGCTGGCCTATTGGGTGAGCTTCCAGATTTTTGACTGATGTACAAACCGACAGCGTTGGACTAGGGCGCTGTCAGGTCAAGCCAAGCCGTCCGCATGAAAGCATCGGGTGGCTTTTTTATTGGCTGATCAGGCGCGCCGCTTCGATCTGGTATTCAAAGTAACGTTGTAAGCTGAAGACCAAGCTGGCCATCAAGACGGTGGTGCCTAGCAGCAAGGCTGTGGCAGTGCCAATGATGGTGCCCCACTGGGTTCTGCCAGCAGCTGCCAGTTCATCGGCGGTCGGGTTGAATTTGGCGTTCCATTTTTCGATGGGCATCAGGCCATACACGATGGCATTGAGGGCGCAGCCTGCGATGGTGAAACCCAACAAGGGGATCAGCAACCAGCTGAGGGTGTCGTCCTGGCCCAACTTCTGCACGCGCTCGAGGCCATATAAACCCAGCGCTGTGGGCACAGGGAGCAGCCATCCTAAGGTGTCGGTCAAGCCATAGAGGTAAAAGCGGTGCAGGCCCAATGGGCCCGTCCAAAAAGTCAGCCAAGTTGCAAGGGTTTTGTTTTTCATCGGCTTGATTATTGCGGAGCCGAGCTGTCGCCAGCGCCCAAAGGCTTTTCCATCATCACGACATCGAGCCAACGGTCAAATTTCCATCCGCATGACTTGAGGATGCCTACGTGGCTGAAGCCCACGGCGCTGTGCACGCCGATTGATCCTGCATTCGCCGAGTCCCCAATCACCGCCAAAAATTTGCGCACCCCTGCGCGTTCGGCCTGGGCGCACAATTCGCCCAGCAGGGCGCGGCCCATGCCCTTGCGGTGCAGATCGGGGGCCATGTAAATGGAGTCTTCGGCCGAAAAGCGGTAGGCGGGGCGGGGTTTGAACCAATTGCAATAGGCAAATCCCATGACTCGGTCTTCGTCTTCCAGCACCAAGTAGGGCAGACCTTTGGACAGCACATCGGCGCGGCGGCTGGCCATGTCGGCCTCAGAGGGCGGGTCGATCTCGAAAGTGCCAGTCCCTGTGAGCACGTGGTGGCGGTAAATGGCCGTGATGGCCGCAACATCTTCGTCGCGGCTGGGTCGGATGAGTGGCAAGGCAGAGCTCCCGTTGTATAATGGTGGGCTTTTCAGTGTGTCACTGGCCGGGTGGCCAGTTGCGTGTCTCAAACGCTGAAGGATACCGGGCATCTGGGCAATTGTTCCCAAGATACCCAACCACCCAAGGATAAATCATGGTTGTTATTCGTTTGAACCGCGGCGGCTCTAAAGCACGTCCTTTCTTCAACATCGTCGTGGCTGACAAGCGCGTGCGTCGCGATGGTCGCTTCCTCGAGCGCATCGGTTTCTACAACCCCACAGCCAAAGGTGGCGAAGAAGGCCTGCGCATTGCACAAGACCGCCTGACCTACTGGAAGAGCGTGGGTGCTCAGGCTTCCCCCACCGTGGAACGCCTGATCCGTCAAGCCGGCAAAGCTGCCGCCTGATTGGTCCGCACGGGTCATGCGTCCGCCTTTGGAAACAGCCGCACTGCCGGCTGACGCCATCGAAATCGGACGCATCACCGATGCCTGGGGCATCAAAGGCTGGTTCAAGGTCTTGCCCCACAGCGCCTCGCCCGAGGCGCTTTTTTCTGCCAAGCGCTGGTTTTTGTTGCCGCCCGAGCGGCCCATGAAACCTCAACGCGCGACCGAAATGGCGGCCTCTAAAACAGAACAAGTGGCTTGGACCGAGCCTTTGCTGTTGTGCCTCAAGGAAGTCAAAGACCATTCGGACACCGTGGTCGCCTGTGCCCAAGACATCAACGACCGCAACGCCGCCGAGGCTTTGCGCGGCGCACGCATTTTTGTTCCGCGCTCCAGTTTTCCGACCGCTGCAGAGGGTGAGTACTACTGGGTCGATCTGATCGGCTTGCAAGTGCTCAACCGTGAAGGCATTGATCTTGGCCAAGTGCGCGACCTCATGTCCACCGGTCCACAAACCGTGTTGGTCATTGAAGCCGCTTCTGAGACCGAAGGCGCCAAACCCGTCGAGCGCATGATTCCGTTTGTGGCGGCCTTCGTCGATGGCGTTGACCTGTCCGCCAAGCGCATCACAGTCGACTGGCAGCCCGACTACTGAGCGGCCCCGGCCGTGGAGGGCCATCCCCATGCGCTTTGACATCATCACCCTGTTTCCCGAGCTTTTTGCGCCGCTTATGACGAGTGGCATCACCCGCCGTGCTTACGAAAGCGGTTTGGTCGATGTGCGCTTGTGGAATCCGCGCGACCACGCCGAAGGCAATTACCGCCGTGTCGATGACCGGTCTTTTGGCGGTGGCCCTGGCATGGTCATGTTGGCTGAGCCCTTGTTCAAATGCCTGACGGCGATACGTGCCGAGCGCCAAGAGGCCCATCCAGCCCCTTTGGTGTTGTTTTCTCCCATTGGGCAGGTGCTGAACCATTCGGTGGTCGAGTCGTGGTCGAGCAGCCCGGGGGCCGTGTTGTTGTGTGGCCGCTATGAAGGTGTCGATCAGCGGTTCATTGACAAGTACGTCGATCGGCAAATCAGTCTGGGAGATTTTGTGCTCTCTGGCGGTGAAATTGCCGCCATGGCGCTGCTCGATGCCGTCGCCCGTTTGCAACCCGGTGTCCTCAATGACGAAGGCAGCCACCAGCAAGACAGCTTCAACCCTGCATTGGACGGTTTGCTGGACAGTCCGCACTACACCCGCCCTGAGGTTTGGCAGGACAGTGCCGTGCCCACGGCCTTGATGTCGGGCCATCACGCCCAGATTGCGCGCTGGCGGCGCGAAGAAAGCTTGCGCATCAGTGCCTTGCATCGGCCGCAATTGCTGGAGCAGGCGCGTCTGTCGGGCAAGCTCAGTCGACAGGACGAAGCGTTCCTCCAGCAGCTTGAGCAGGGCCCATCGGCTGTTCGCAGCAGTGCGGACTCGAAAAAGCTATAATCAAAGGCTTTTCGATCCTCTACCCGCCGCGATCTGGCTCAGTCATGCACATGCATGGCCTTTACAGCACAGAACGCCCCTTGTGTAGCGAGGCATGATCGGACGGAGTTCAAAAAATGAATTTGATTCAAACTCTTGAGCAGGAAGAAATTGCCCGTCTGGGTAAAGTGATTCCTGAATTTGCCCCCGGCGACACCGTGATCGTCAGCGTCAACGTGGTGGAAGGTGCGCGCAAGCGTGTCCAAGCCTACGAAGGTGTTGTGATTGCCAAGCGTAACCGTGGCCTGAACAGCGGCTTCACTGTGCGCAAGGTCTCCAGTGGCGAAGGTGTGGAACGTACGTTCCAAACCTACAGCCCTGTGATCGCCAGCATTGAAGTCAAGCGTCGTGGCGATGTTCGCCGCGCCAAGCTGTACTACCTGCGTGACCGCAGCGGCAAGTCGGCACGTATCAAAGAAAAGTTGCCTCAGCGCAAAGCAGCACCTGCTGCCAAAGCGTAAAGCCTTTTCGGAGATACGAAAAAACCGCCCGGGTTTGCGCCCAGGGCGGTTTTTTTTATGGGCGTTTCAAATGGGCTCCTGATGGCCTTGCGGCCATGAAAAAAGGTCTTGCCGTTGAGGGCAAGACCTTCGAGAGGGCCATGAAGTCCTGGTTGCAAGCCAGAACAACAATCAACCGCGTGTGATCTTCAGCACGCGGGTGCCGCCGCGCTTGGCAGGGCCTTCGCCAGCTGCGCCGTGGGGTTTGAAGTTGCTGGCACCGAACTGCTTGGGGCCGCGAGCGAACTTGTCGCCCGCACCTGCTGCGCCACGTGGTGCAGGACGCGCGGCGTTGCGGTTGTCACCACCACGCTCTTCCCAGCGGCCACCTTGACGGGGACCGTCTTGACGTGCGTCCTGGCGTTGGGCAGGGCGGCTGTCGCCACGGTCCCAAGGGTGCGCAGGTGCTGCGCGTTGCTCAAAACGGTCACCGCCTCGGTTCTCACCACGGGGGGCGTCAAAACGACCGCCTTCTTTTCGGACGTCGAAGCGGGGTTCGCTGCGTTGCTCAAATCGAGGTTGCTCGTCACGGAAGTGGCCACGTGGGGCGCGGTTGTCAAAACCACCACCGTTGTCGCGGTCGCGGTTGCCACCGAAGTCACGGCCACCAGGGGCGGGACGACCACCACGGAAACCACCGCCTGCGTTCGCGTAATTGCGCTCACCACCAAAGCGGTCACCGCCACGGCCCATGGGCTTGCGGGCTTCGGGCATGCGAACCTTGGGCTCCAAGCCCGGAATCACTTCGGCCTTGAAAGGCTGGCGTGTGTAGGACTCGATGTCGCCAATTTTGCGACGGTCACGGATCTCGGCAAATGTCACGGCCAAGCCATCGCGGCCAGCACGGCCTGTACGGCCAATGCGGTGGGTGTAGTCCTCGGCCTTCATCGGCAAGCCGAAGTTGAACACGTGGGTGATGGTGGGCACGTCGATGCCGCGGGCGGCCACGTCGGTGGCGACCAAAATTTGGACCTGGCCATTGCGCAGGGCCATCAGTCGGCGGTTGCGCATGCCTTGGCTCAAGGCGCCGTGCAGGGCCACAGCCGAGAAGCCGTCTTGCTGCAGATCGGCGGCCAAGCCGTCGCATTCGATTTGGGTGCTGGAGAACACGATGGCTTGGTCGATGGTGGCGTCACGCAACCAATGGTCAAGCATCTGGCGCTTGTGTTGGGCGTTGTCAGCCCAAAACAGCACCTGCTTGATGTTGTTGTGTTTTTCTTGGGGGTTGTCGATCTGGATTTTCTGGACCGATGAGCCACCGTCGTGCATCACACGCATGGCCAATTGTTGAATGCGTGGCGCAAAGGTGGCGCTGAACATCATGGTTTGGCGGCGCTGGCTGGTCATGTCGTTGATGTCAGCCAAGTCGTCCGAGAAGCCCAGGTCGAGCATGCGGTCGGCTTCGTCCACCACCAAGAATTGCACCTTGTCCAGCTTGATTTGCATGGAGCGTTGCAGATCAAGCAACCGGCCGGGGGTGGCCACGACCAAGTTGGCATTTTGCAGTTTGGCAATTTGCAACTGGTAAGGAATGCCGCCGACCACGTTGGCCACGCGCAGACCGCGTGTGTGTTTGACCAGCTCAATGGCGTCTTGCGCCACTTGCTGGGCCAACTCGCGTGTGGGGCACAAGATCAGCGCACCCGGTGTGGGTGCCTTGAAATTGCGTGGATTGGTGGGGTCTTTGCGCTTGGAGCGCTTGGGTGCTGGCTCGCCCTTGGCGGCAGCGTCGGCGCATGCTTGGTCAAATTCTGCACGTTCAGCCGCTTCTTGCTCTGCCATCTGCTGGATCAGCGTGTGCAACACGGGCAGCAAAAAGGCGGCGGTTTTGCCGCTGCCGGTTTGGCTGGAGACCATCAGGTCGGTGTAGCCATTGGATTTGCCGTCTTTGGAGCCGCCCGCTGTGGGCAAGGCCAGAGGAATGGCACGCAATTGGACCGCAGTAGGCTGGGTGTAGCCCAAATCGGCCACGGCTTGCACCAGCTCAGGGGCCAGGCCCAGTTCCACGAACCCATTGGGTTCATCGGCGACAGCGGCCAATTGTTCGGATTCTTCGCTCGCGATTTCAGCGGGCGTTTCAGAGGTGATTTCGGCCGCTGCGGCGACCATGATTTCAGTGGCCAAGTTTTTCTGGGCGGCTTGCGCAGTCGACTCGGTGGTGATGGATGTGATTTCGGCAGGCGACAAGTCGTCCTGCACTGTGTTCAAAGTGTCGGTCATGTGTGTAAAAAACTCGCACGGGACAACGACCGCCAACAGAAAAACTGTTGCATCAGGTCTTAGCACCGCAAGGTTGAAAAAACATCAACCATCAAACGGTGCTCGCGAGGGGCGCTGGGCATGAAGCCTGGCCACTGTGAGTGACCCTATCGTTGGGTCAAGGCATGAAGGGAGATGTATGAATTGCCGCACCTGAAATGCAGCAAGCCCACGATTATGGCACGGCCAAAGAAAAAACGCTAGGGTTTTCCCTGAAAAATCACAATCGGATGAAATGCTCGCGGTAATGCGCCAATTCGTCGATGGATTCATGCACATCGGCCAAAGCAGTGTGCTTTTGCTGTTTCTTGAATGAGGAATACACCTCGGGCTTCCAGCGGCGCGAGAGTTCCTTGAGCGTGCTCACGTCCAAATTGCGGTAGTGGAAAAACGATTCCAGTTTGGGCATGAACTTGACCAAAAAGCGGCGGTCTTGGCTGATCGTGTTGCCGCACAGAGGGGATGCGCTTTTGGGCACGTACTTTTTCAGGAAAGCCAGGATCTGCTCTTGGGCATCGGCTTCGCTGGTGGTGGAGGCCTTGACCTTGTCGATCAGCCCACTTTTGCCGTGGGTGCCCTTGTTCCATTTGTCCATTTGGTTCAGCAATTCGTCGCTTTGGTGAATCACCAGGACAGGCCCTTCGATGCGCGGGGTCAGGTGCGGGCCGGTCACGATCACGGCGATCTCCAGCAAGCGTTCTTTTTCCGGGTCCAGGCCGGTCATTTCGCAATCGATCCAGACCAGGTTCTGATCGGATTTGGCCAGCGCTGTGGCTTCAGGGGCGGGGGTAGGGTTGTGCTCATCAGACATGGGGGGATTGTCGCCGATGCCATGAACCTGCAGGCAGCATGCTTGAAACGCGGCACAACAGAGCGCACTCGGGGACGGCTCCTACAATGCAGGGATGAATGCATCCCTGACTTTGACCCTGACGCTGGTGGTGGCCTTGCTGGCCCATGTGGCGCTCAAATTTTGGCTGAACGCCCGCCAGGTGCGCCATGTGGCCCGTCACCGTGATGCGGTGCCACAGGCTTACGCCGACACCATGGCCTTGGCCGACCACCAAAAAGCGGCCGATTACACCTTGGCCAAAGCCCGACTGTCGCAAATCGACATCGCCCTCGATGCGGCGGTGCTGCTGGGCTGGACGCTGCTGGGTGGTCTGGATGCGCTCAACCAAGTGCTGTTGGGCTGGATGGGTCCGGGCATGGGGCAGCAAATCGCGCTGGTGTTGGGTTTCATGCTGGTCGGCGGTCTGATCGGATTGCCGCTGTCGCTCATGCAGACTTTTGGCGTGGAGCAGCGCTTTGGCTTCAACAAAATCACTATCGCTTTGTGGCTGGCCGATGGGGTCAAGGGCCTGGCGCTGGGTTTGGTGTTGGGCTTGCCGCTTTTGTGGGTGGTGCTGTGGCTCATGCAAGCCGGGGGGCCATGGTGGTGGCTGTGGGCTTGGGGCGTGCTGGTGGCTTGGCAGCTGTTTTTGATGGCCATTGCGCCCAATGTGATCATGCCGCTGTTCAATAAATTCACACCCCTGGAAGACGAGACGCTCAAGGCCCGCGTCCAGGCCTTGATGCAACGCTCAGGGTTCACGGCCAAAGGTTTTTTTGTCATGGACGGCAGTCGCCGCTCAGCGCATTCCAATGCATTTTTCACAGGCTTTGGCGCCAGCAAGCGCGTGGTGTTTTTCGACACCTTGCTCAAGCAACTGAGCCCGGCCGAAATGGAAGCGGTGCTGGCCCATGAGTTGGGCCACTTCAAACACAAACACATCGTCAAGATGATGGCCAGCAGCTTTGCCATGACGCTGGCGGGTTTGGCGCTGCTCGGTTGGTTGGCCCAGCAGGTTTGGTTCTACACAGGCCTGGGCGTGATGCCCCATTTGTCGGGCAGCAACGATGCGCTGGCGCTGGTCTTGTTCATGTTGGTCACGCCCGTGTTCACTTTGTTCTTGGCCCCTGTGTCGTCCTGGCGCTCACGCCAGCAGGAGTTTGAAGCCGATGCCTATGCCTTGTCGCAAACCCCGGGTAAGGACTTGTCTTCGGCCCTGCTCAAGTTGTACCAGGACAATGCCTCGACCCTCACGCCCGACCCTTGGTATGTGAAGTTTTATTACTCGCACCCTCCGGCCAGCGAGCGTTTGCTGAGGATGAAAACCGCATGAGCACGCCAGAAGTTCGCGCCCTCAAACCCACCGAGGTGATCATGGCGCTCAGCCAGGTGTCGGGCTGGCGATTGTCGGGTGATGGCGACAACATCGCCATCGAAAAGGCCTTTGACTTTGTCGAACACACCCACGCATTGCTCTTCGTCAACAGCGTGGGCTGGTTGTCTGAAAAGCTCAACCACCACCCGGAGCTGGTGCTGACCTACCGCCGCTGCGTGGTGCGCTGGAACACGCACGATGTGCGCGGCTTGAGCCGACTGGATTTTGATGCCGCGACCCAGACCGATGCCTTGTTACCGGCATGATGCGGCATGAATAAACCCAAAGCGCGCCCGGCCTTGCCCCTGGCCCACGATCTCGAGCCGGGCTTGGTGGTCGCAACCTATGGCCGCCACTGCCTGGTGGAAACACCCGAAGGACGGCGCCTGATCTGCCACCCCCGTGGCAAGAAAAACCAAGTGGTGGTGGGTGACCAAGTGCTCTGGCAAATCGCAGGCGACGAGGGCAGCATCGAAAAATTGCTGGAGCGCCGCAACCTGTTTTACCGGCAAGACGAAATCCGCACCAAATCTTTCGCGGCCAACCTCGACCGCGTGCTGATCCTGATCGCTGCCGACCCTGAGTATTCGGAAAGCCAGCTCTCACGGGCCTTGGTGGCTGCTGAGGCCGAGCGCATCACGCCCATCATTGCACTCAACAAAAGCGATCTGGCCCAAGCCTTTGCCCAAGCATGGGAGCGACTGGCCCCCTATCGCGCCATGGGCTACAGCGTCATGCCCATCAGCCTGAGCCCGCGCAGCCCGGTGGCCGACGATGGCGTGGCCGCCTTGTGTGGACATTTGCAAGGACTGACCACGCTGGTGCTGGGGCCTTCGGGCAGCGGTAAAAGCACGTTGATCAACCGCTTGGTGCCCGATGCGCAGGTGGAAACGGGTGAGATATCGCTGGCGCTCAACTCGGGCAAACACACCACGACGAGCACCCGCTGGTACTGGGTGCCCGCTCTCGATGCAAGCGCTGCTCAGGGCGCTGGACGAACGGCCTTGATTGATTCACCTGGTTTTCAGGAGTTTGGCCTGCACCACATTGAACCCACCCGCCTGGCCGACTGCATGCCCGATTTGCGCAAGCACTTGGGGGGCTGCAAGTTTTACAACTGCACGCATTTGCACGAACCCGGCTGTGCGGTGTTGGCGCAAGTAGAAACCGAGCAGCACGTTGGCACCATCAGCGCACGCCGTCACCGCATTTACGCACAGCTGTTTGAAGAGCTGGGCCAGCAGCGCTGGTAACCCTGTGCGTCTCAGCCCAACAGATTGGCCATGGTCAACAAAGCCACCAGCACCAGCCACATGATGACCGTGCGCCAAACCAGACCCACCACTTGGGCAAAGTGAGCCACTTCTGGCGTGCGGCCAGGCGTGCTGCTGCCGCCCGATGGGGGCACCGCTTCCTCGTCTTGTTGGGTGGCTTGCAAGGGGGCGCCACCCAAACGGATGTTGATCGCGCCAGCAGTGGCCGCCAAGATGACCCCATCGTTGTCTTCCGGAAAGTTTTGCGCATGGTTGCGCCAGCCATCCATGGCGTCTTCAAAACTGCCGACAATGGCAAAACCCAAAGCCGTCATCCGCGATGGCAGCCAGTCCAAGGCCAGCCAGGCCCTCGAAGCCACTGAGCGCAGCGCCTCGCTGGCCAAGGCGCCATCGGCGGCGGGCTCTTGCCAACGCCGTTGCGCCAGTTCAGTGAGGCGATAAACCACGGCGCCCAAGGGCCCCAAGCCCACGATGGACAAAGCCGTGTACCAAAAGAACACCCCAAACACATGCCGATGGGCAGCGATCATGGAGTATTCAATGACATGGCGCACGATTTCGCTGCGCGGAATTTGTCCGACCTGCACTTGTTGCCATTCGGCCAGCTTTTCGCGGGCCTGGTTTTCATCACCGTTTTCGAGCGCTTCGCGAATGGCTGTGAAATGGTGACTGAACTGTCGAAAACCCAAGGTCAGATACAGCAGCGCCACATTCCAAACCACGGCGAACAACCACCCCAAACCCCACTCTAGGCTCCAGTGCACCACCATGGTCAAAAGGGCGGGTCCGACGACCGTGATGCCCCAAGTGATCCAGGCTTGGTGCTGAACACCGGCGTCAAATGTGCGGGCACCCCAAGCGATCCACCGGTTCATGGTGGTGTAAATCACGTTGACCGGGTTCAGCGGTCGGGCCTGCTCCAGCACCAAGGCCAGCAGAATGGCAAAAAAACTCATGGCTTCCTCATTGCACTGGGTTGACCACCAGAAAACGGTAGAAGTTACGAAGCATAGCGGCAGTCGCTCCCCAAATGAAACGCTCCACCGCTTCGCTTTGCCCATTGGGGCCCAAGCGAGCTTCGTGGTAGGGCATGGAGAACCATTGCCGTTGTTGGCCCTGCCAGTCCACTTGATGGCGGCGGTGGTTTGCCGGGTTCATCAAAAAAGACAGGGGCACCTCGAACACATCCTGCACTTCGTCTGGATTGGGCGTCAATTCGAAATCGGGCGAGACCAGCGCAATCACGGGTGTCACCCAAAAGGCGGTGCCCGTCACATAGACCGGTAATTCACCTAGCACTTGCACATGTTGAGGGGCCAGTCCGACCTCTTCTTGTGCTTCGCGCAGCGCCGTGGCTTGATGGTTGGCATCTTCACGGTCCACCTTGCCGCCAGGAAATGCAATTTGCCCAGAGTGCGTGCTCATGTGCGTGGCCCGCTGTGTCAGCAAAACGGTGGACTGCGCCACATCTGTCCCCCGCATCACGATGGGGACCAAGACGGCGGCTTGGGCTGGGGCCCGGGTGGAGAACGATGTTTCCCTTTCAACCTCGGGCTGCCAAACGGGGGGCTTGGCAAACCGCGCTCGCAGAGCATGAGGCGACAGGTGTGCAGACGGCACGGCCGGCATATCGTGGTCGATGCGCCAAACAGGAACATTGCGGGGATCAAAAGACGGTGGGGAAGACACAGTCGGTGTTTATAACCGACACAGACGCGGCCCGCTTTAAAATGGCCCTTGCTGCATTTTTTAGCAGCGCTATTTTTTATTGATTTAGGTTTACAGCATGAAGCGTGACTATTTTTCGCACAACACCTCGTCCGAGCGCCGTTTTGGCGAACACCGCTCCGGCACCTGCATGGCGCTCATCGATGGTCGGTTTTTGATTTGGATGGCCCAGCAAGGCGCCGTGGGCACCACGGGCGAGACGGTCAATCGCCAGGGCTTGCTCAGCTTGCTCTCACAAGCGCTGGCACATGCCGGATTGGATGTGGATTTGCGCCGAATTTATTGGTACAGCGACCGCTCGGACGGGCTGATCATCGACGACCAGATTGTTCGTTTGGTGCAAACCCACGATGCCGACGGCGGTGCTTCATTGCTGCGCTCTCTCGGTCACGACCTGAAACAGCTGGCCGAACACCATGCGTGTGACCACGTGCTGGTGGCCAGCGATGACGAGCGCTTCTTGGCCACCATCGATGAAGCCCAACTCAGTGGCGTGAGCGTGCATTTGCTGGCCGACGAGTCCGCCCGCAACATGCCACAAATGGTGCGTACCGATCCGGGTTGGGCCCGCTTGTTGGCGCAGGCAGACCGTCGCGTCATGGTCAACTCGCAGGCGCTGGCCGACATGCTGCAGGGCAAGCTGCCCACGGGCATGGGCTTGGCTGTGGAGGATGTGGAAGAACTGCGCAAATCGATGCACGAAGTCATCACCGCTTGGTGGGCCGATGAGCCCGAGGATTTGCGCGAAGACTTGCGTGACGCATTGCAAGTGAGCCGAGGCGTACCGCAAGAGGTGGACCGTCAGCTTTTGCTGCGCATGCGTCAGCGTTTGGCCCGTGCCTTGAGCTTGCCCGAGAAGAAAATGCTGCGTGAAACCCTGCGCGCTGTGGTTTCTGACCCTGCGGTGGGCGCAGCGCCTGCATCCTCTGGCGATGGGTTCCCGCCAGACAGCGAAGCGTGATTCAGCACGCAAGCCCATGGCTTGCGCCCATGAAAGTCAAAAGGCCCCTGACACGCCAGCGTCAGGGGCCTTTTGACGGGTGAGCTGCATCCGCCAAGCGGCACAGCCCAGCGCTCATGCCTTCGCGTGGTAGGCCGTCACGCGATCGACTTCGTTCTTGGAGCCGAGGATGACACTCACGCGTTCGTGCAATTGGCCCGGTTGCAGGTCGAGAATGCGGGTTTGGCCGTTGGTCGATGCGCCGCCGGCTTGCTCGATCAGCCAGCTCATGGGGTTGGCCTCGTACAGCAGGCGCAGTTTTCCAGGTTTGTGCGGCTCGCGCTTGTCCCAGGGGTACATGAACACACCGCCGCGGGTCAGGATCCGGTGCACATCGGCCACCATGGAGGCGATCCAGCGCATGTTGAAGTCCTTGCCGCGCGGACCATCCTTGCCTTGCAGACATTCGTCGATGTAGCGGCGCACCGGCTCGTCCCAGTGGCGCATATTGCTCATGTTGATGGCAAATTCCTTGGTGTCTGCAGGCACTTGCACATTTTCTTGGGTGAGCACAAAAGAGCCTTGTTCGCGGTCCAGGGTGAACATGGCCACGCCATCGCCCACCGTGAGCACCAGCGTGGTTTGGGGGCCGTACACGCAATAGCCTGCGGCCACCTGGTTCTTGCCGGGTTGCAAAAAGTCTTGCTCGGTCACGCCTTGGCTGTCATCGGCTTTTTTCAGCACGCTGAAGATGGTGCCAATGCTGACGTTCACATCGATGTTGGACGAGCCGTCCAGTGGGTCAAACATCAGCAGATACTCGCCCTGAGGATAGCGGTTGGGCACCAGATAGATGCTGTCCATCTCTTCGCTGGCCATGGCGGCCAGATGCCCACCCCATTCGTTGGCTTCGAGCAGCACTTCGTTGGCGATGATGTCGAGTTTCTTTTGGACTTCACCCTGCACGTTCTCGCTGTCAGCACTGCCCAGGACGCCGCCCAATGCGCCCTTGTTCACCGCGTGGCTGATGCTTTTGCAGGCCCGGGCGACCACTTCCAGCAAGAGGCGCAAATCGGCCGGGATATGGCCTTTGTCGCGTTGCTGTTCGACCAGGTAGCGGGAGAGGGAAATTTTGCTGCTCATGTTCATTCCTTGGCTTGAAGCTGCGCGATCAAGCCGCACTCAGCGCACGGCTGATGACTTCGCGCACGTCGTTGGAGAGATCCGCTTTGGCCGCCACGCGCTCGATGGCCACCTTGGCCGCACTTCGATAGGGTTCGGCCAGTCGGCTCCAGCGGTCCATGGCGCGGGCCAGGCGGGCGGCCACTTGCGGGTTGATGGCGTCCAGCGCCAGCACCTGTTCGCTCCAATACACATAGCCCGCAGCATCGGCGCGGTGAAAACCTGCCGGGTTGGCGCTGCAGTAGCTGAAGATCAGGCTGCGCGCGCGGTTGGGATTGCGCAGGCTGAAGTCGGCATGTTGCATCAGCTGGCGCACCCGAGGCAGCACGTCGCCTGCACGGTCGGGGGCGCTGGCTTGGAGCGCAAACCATTTGTCGATGACCAAGGCTTCTTGTTGAAATTGTTTGTGGAACAGGGCCAATGCGTCTTGCGCCAAAGCATGGCCGCTGACCACCAAGGCCGACAGGGCATTGAAGCGGTCCGTCATGTTGCCCGCATCTTTGAACTGTTGGTAGACCCGACCGGGTGTCACGGCGTCGCCGCTGCGCGCAGCAGCCACACACAGCATGCCCATCGCCAAACCAGCCAAGGCGCGGCGCCCGCTGGACTTCGCGTCGGGCGAGTAAGCGCCGTTGTTCTTGTGCGCGTCCCATGCCCATTGCCAGTCGGCCTGCAAGGCTGTGGCCAGTTGCAGTCGCATGGTTTCCCGCAAGGCATGCACGCGCTGCGGGTCCACCACATCCAGCTGGTCGGCGATGTAGTTTTCCGAAGGCAGGGTGAGCGCCAAGTCCTTGAAGGCGGCATCCAACTCGGGGTGGCGCAACACATTGCGCAAGGCGGCCACCAAGGCGTCGGACAGCACGGGCATTCCGGTCAGGTCCTTGTTTTGCTGGATGGCCCCCAAGGCGCTTTGCAGCATCAGGCGTTGACCGGCTTCCCATTGGTTGAAGGGGTCGCTGTCGTGGGCCAGCAAGATCAGCAGGTCGTCGGCGCTCAGGCCGTCTTCCAGCACCACGGGGGCGCTGAAGCCGCGCAACAGAGAAGGCACCGGTTCGCTGTCGATGTTGACGAAGGTGTAGCTGGCGCTGGCCTCGGTCAGCACCAAGGTGTGCTGGGCCAGGGCTTGGCTGGCGCCGTCGAGCTGAAAACGCAGCGCTGCGCCATCGCGGCCCAGCAGACCCAAAGTGACCGGGATCACGAAAGGTGCTTTGCGGTCTTGATCGGGGGTGGCCGGGCAGCTTTGGCTGAAGGTGAGGGTGTAAGTGCGCGCGTCGGCGTTGTAGCGGCCAGCCGCTTGCAGTCGGGGTGTGCCGGCTTGGCTGTACCAGTGCTTGAAGGTGTCCAGATGCTGGGCCAGGGCCGAGCCGGGGTTGGCATCGGCGATCGCTTGCGCGAAGTCGTCGCAGGTCACCGCTTGGCCATCGTGCCGTTCAAAGTACAGCTTCATGCCTTTGGCAAAACCGTCGCGACCCTGCAAGTCGTTCGGGGTCGCCACCAAGGTCTGCATCATGCGAACGACTTCTGAGCCTTTTTCGTAGATGGTGACGGTGTAGAAGTTGTTGATCTCCACGTAGCTGTCGGGACGCACGGGGTGGGCCATGGGGCCAGCATCCTCGGCAAACTGCACGGTGCGCAGCACGCGAACGTCCTCAATGCGCTTGACGGCACGCGCACTGGCAACGCCTGCCATGTCCTGGCTGAACTCTTGGTCACGGAAAACCGTGAGGCCTTCCTTGAGGGAGAGCTGAAACCAGTCGCGGCAAGTGATGCGGTTGCCGGTCCAGTTGTGGAAGTATTCGTGTCCGACGACCGACTCGATGTTGCCGAAGTCCAAATCGGTGGCCGTGTTGGGGTTGGCCAAAACAAACTTCGTGTTGAAGATGTTCAGGCCCTTGTTTTCCATGGCGCCCATGTTGAAGTCGCTGGTGGCGACGATCATGAAGCGCTCCAAATCCAGCGGTAAACCAAAGCGCGCCTCGTCCCAGGCCACGCTGGCCATCAAAGAGTTCATCGCATGTTCGGTCTTGTCCAAATCGCCGGGGCGAACAAACACCTGCAGCAAGTGCTCGGTGCCGCTTCGGCTGACGATGCGCTGCTCGCGCGCCACCAGTTGGCCAGCGACCAGTGCAAACAGGTAGCAGGGTTTTTTGTGCGGGTCGACCCACTTGGCAAAGTGCCGACCGTCGTCCAAGGTGCCTTGCTCGACCAGGTTGCCATTGGAGAGCAGCACCGGGTATTTGGCTTTGTCAGCGCGCAACGTGACGGTGTAGCTGGCCATCACATCCGGGCGGTCCAGGAAGTAGGTGATGCGGCGAAAACCTTCGGCTTCGCATTGCGTGAAGAAGGTGCCCTGGCTGACGTAAAGACCCATCAGTTGGGAGTTCTTCTCGGGGTTGCAGGTGGTGAAAATTTCCAGATCGAAAGCGTCTTGGCCCTCGGGCAAGTTTTCCAGCACCAGCTGATGGCCGTCCATCTTGAACGAGGTGCCACCGCCATTGACCAGCACGCGTGCCAAGTTGAGGTCTTCACCATCCAGTCGCAGTGCTTGCGCTGCCACGTCGGGGTTGCGACGCAGTCGCATTTTGCTCAGCACGCGGGTTTTGCTGGGGTCGAGGTCGAACGTCAGATCGACCGTGTCGATCCAGAAAGCCGGGGCGGCATAAGCCTCCCGGTGAATCGCGGTGGGTTGTCCTTCACGCATCACTAACTCCGTTTTGGTTGAGGTCTGACCGGGTCAGAGGCCTTGTTTCAGTGAGGCTTCGATGAATGCATCGAGGTCGCCATCGAGCACCTTTTGGGTGGCCGAAATTTCGACGTTGGTGCGCAAATCCTTGATGCGGCTGTTGTCCAGCACATAGCTGCGGATCTGGTGACCCCAGCCCACATCGGTCTTGGTGTCTTCCAGCTTTTGCTGCTCTTCCAGGCGCTTGCGCATCTCAAAGTCATACAAGCGCGAGCGCAGGCGTTGCCACGCCACATCGCGGTTGCTGTGCTGGCTGCGGCCGTCTTGGCACTGCACCACGATGCCCGTGGGGATGTGCGTCAGGCGCACCGCCGAGTCCGTCTTGTTGATGTGCTGACCGCCCGCACCGCTGGCGCGGAAAGTGTCGGTGCGCACATCGGACGGGTTGATGTTGATCTCGATCGAGTCGTCGATTTCGGGGTAGACAAACAGCGAAGCGAACGAGGTGTGGCGGCCACCTGAGGAGTCAAACGGGCTCTTGCGCACCAAACGGTGCACGCCCGTTTCGGTGCGCAGCAAGCCAAAAGCGTATTCGCCTTCGATCTTGATGGTTGCGCCCTTGATGCCCGCGGTGTCGCCTGGTGTTTCGTCTTCTACGGTGGCCTTGAAGCCTTTGCGCTCGGCGTACTTGATGTACTGGCGCAGCAGCATGCTGGCCCAGTCACACGCTTCGGTGCCGCCTGCGCCGGCCTGGATGTCGACAAAGCAATTGAGCGGGTCGGCCTCGTGGCGGAACATGCGGCGGAATTCAAGGTCTTCCACGAGCTTGGCCAGTTTGGCGGCTTCGGCTTCGATGGTTTGGAGGCCCTCGTCGTCGCCTTCTTCCTTGCTCATTTCAAAGAGTTCAAGGTTGTCGGCCAACTCGCTGGTCAGGTTGGTGATGGTCACCACCACGCCATCCAGGGCTTTCTTCTCTTTGCCCAGTTCTTGGGCTTTTTTGGGGTCGTTCCAGACCGAAGGGTCTTCGAGAGATGCGTTGACGGTTCTCAGCCGTTCAGATTTGGCATCGTAGTCAAAGATACCCCCGTAACTCGTGGGTACGAGCGGTCAGGTCTGTGAGGGATGCGCCGATTTGGTTGATGTGTTCTGCGTCCATGGGGAAGGTGTCCGGTTCGGTAAACCGGGCATTTTCTCATGACTTGGTGTCAAGCCGGCCGGCCGCAGGGCTTAAAACTGACGCCCGTAAGAGAACATCAGCGCGGCAGTGCCCAAAAACTTCAGCTGGACCGAGTCGTGCGGCGTGAGCTTGTAGCCCACCGCCGGGATGATGGCCGGGTTGAAGCCTTTGTAATTGAGGGGCACTTTGTTCTCATACGGGGCCACGTAGCCATACATCAAGCCCGCTGTGACTTTGGCAAACAACTGAGGAACCCCCAACAGTTGGTTGTATTGCTGACCTGCGTACAGGTACACCGAAGGCTGGCCAAAGGAATTGCTGAAAAAGCTGACGCCACACAAACGGTCACCGGGCACTTGCTCGTCGACAGCGACCAGCACCACCTGCTTGTGTTCGGGGTTCTGGCTCCAGTGGTGGGTGTAGGGCGAAAAAGTCAGCTCTCCCCGGTGTGCGGGTTCCTTTGCACCTTTCACCGCCAAGAAGTCCGGGCAATAGCGCTGGGCGGTATCGGCGTGGGCAGTCACAGCCAAAGAGGCCATGGTGAGAGCCAAAATAGATGGCAGAGCGTGAAAAATGCGCATGGGGGACAGTCGTCGAAATTAAAACGGATTGATTTTAGGGCTTCTCAATCCAAAAAACCTTCGAGGAGGCTGGCCAGTGCATGGGGTTGGTCGTGGTGCAGCATGTGACCCGCATCTGCAATCGTGGCTTTTTCCAGTCGGGGCACCGATTTCAAGCGCTCATGAAACTCGGCCAAGGTGTATTGGCCTTTCCACCACTGCGACAGCGAGTCATCGGACGCTTCGACCGCCAAGACCGGTGCGCTGATGCGCTGGTACATGGCCAGTGCTTCTTCGACTCGGAATAAATAGGGGTTGATGACTTTGTGGGCTGAATCCCCCAAGATGCGCCATTGGCCATCTGGCCCCGGCCGGGCCCAATGCTGCGCCAGCCAGTCGGCTTGGCCCTGGCCCAGTCGGCGGTTGGTTTTCATCAACCGGGCGGCCACGCCTGCGGCGTCGGCATAGGGTTTGAGGGCGTTGACCTCTTCACGCTGGGCTTTGATTTCGTTCAGCCACTGTGTCATGCGGCTGGGGGCTTGCGCGGCGCTGGTCGCCGCCATGCCAAACCCTTCCAAATTGACCAGCCGCCGGATGCGCTCGGGCCGAGAGCCCGCGTACATCATCACCACGTTGCCGCCCATGCTGTGGCCCACCAGGTCAATCGCTTGACCGGGATACAGCTGATCGAGCAAGGCGTCCAGATCGGCCAGGTAGTCGGGAAACCAATAGCTGTCGGTCACCGGGGCCTCGGTCAGGCCATAGCCTCGCCAGTCCATGGCGATGATGTGGCGCTGGCTGACAAAAGCCTCACTGAAGGCGTCCACCATGAATTGCCAAGAGGCCGCCACGTCCATCCAGCCGTGGGCCAAGACGAGGGGGGTGGCGCCGGGCTGGGGGCTGCCCCAGTGGCGAACGTGGTAACGGCAGCCGCGCAGTGGCACCCAGGAGCTTTGAGATTCGCGTTGAACTTGGTACATACTTTCTATCATAAGGAGACAAACGATGAGCGTCAGTCGCAACCAGGACCGCACGAACCCTGCCACCCCTGACCGCTATGCGGCCATTCACCAAGGCTTTGGCTGGAAAGTGCCCCAGCGCTTCAACATGGCGCAGGCTTGCTGCGGGCAATGGGCGGCACAAGCGGCCAGCGCCAAACGCCAGGCCATACGTGAACATGTGGCGGGTCAGGGCTTGGGGCGCAGTTGGACATTCGGTCAGTTGCAAAAAGAGGCCAACCGCCTGAGCCGGGTGCTGCGCGCTCAAGGGGTGCAGCGTGGCGACCGGGTGGCGATCGTCATGCCCCAGCGCTTTGAGACCGCCGTGGCCTACATGGCCGTCTTGCAAATGGGCGCGGTGGCCATGCCACTGTCCATGTTGTTTGGCCCTGAGGCGCTGTCCTTTCGCATCAACGACAGCCAAACCCGTGTGGCCGTGTGTGACGAATCGACCGTGCAGGCTTTGCTGCAGGCTCGGCCCGACTGCCCCAGCTTGCAAACCTTGATCGGGGTGGGGCCAGCCGGGGCGCTGGCCGACCTGAATTACGCGCAAGCCTTGGCCAGCCAAGCGCCATCGTTCAAAGCCGTGAGCACCTGGGCGGAAGACCCGGCGGTGCTGATTTACACCAGTGGCACCACCGGCAACCCCAAGGGTGCACTCATCCCGCACCGGGCACTGATCGGCAACCTGACGGGTTTTGTATGCAGCCAAAACTGGTTCGGATTCGACCCCTTCAACGCCGAGCGCCCGTCCCAGGCGGTGTTCTGGTCGCCGGCGGATTGGGCTTGGACTGGGGGCTTGATGGACGCCTTGTTGCCCAGTCTCTATTGGGGGCGGCCCATCGTGGCTTTCAACGGGCGGTTCTCCCCTGAAGTGGCCTTTGAGATTTTGCAAAGCCACGGCGTGACGCACACCTTTTTGTTTCCCACGGCGCTCAAAGCCATGATGAAGGCTGTCCCCAAGGTCAAAGGCCTCTACAACCTGAAACTGCAAGCCATGATGAGCGCAGGCGAAGCGGTGGGCGATGCGGTGTTTGCCTATGTCCAGCAGCAGATGGGCGTGACCGTGAACGAGATGTTTGGACAGACCGAGATCAACTATGTGGTGGGCAACTGCACGCGCTTGTGGCCTGCCAAGCCTGGCAGCATGGGCAAGGGCTATCCCGGCCACCAAGTGGCGGTCATTGATGAGGCCGGCGCCCTCTGTCCAGCGGGCACGCCGGGTGAGGTAGCGGTCAACCGTTTCGATGTGCACGGTCATCCCGATCCGGTGTTCTTTTTGGGTTATTGGAACAACCCCAAGGCCACCCAAGCCAAATACACGGGCGACTGGTGCCGCACGGGCGACATGGCCGTGGCGGACGAAGATGGCTACCTGTGGTACCAAGGCCGGACCGACGACATGTTCAAGTCCGCCGGTTACCGCATTGGCCCGGGCGAAATTGAGAACTGTCTGGTCAAACACCCCGCCGTGGCCAACGCTGCCGTGGTGCCCAAACCCGACAAAGCGCGCGGTGCGCTGGTCAAGGCGTATGTGGTCTTGTCACCCGATTGCTTGGCCCGCAGGCCAGTGGGGCCAGGCCAAGCCGGCTTTGACGAGGAGGTGCGCCGCGCACTCCAGGCCCATGTGAAAGGCCTGTTGGCCCCTTATGAATACCCCAAAGAGATCGAATTCATCGCGCAATTGCCCATGACCACCACGGGCAAAGTGCAGCGGCGTGTGCTGCGGCTCCAAGAAGAAGCGCGCGCGACAGACCAGCAGGCCCACCCTGTTTGAGGCGTGACAAAATCGACTCAGCCTTGTTTTTCCCGCCCAAGGGCGTTCAGAACCACTTCCATCCAACTCAGGACACACCATGAAACTCGTTCAACTCGGTCAATCTGACCTGCAAGTGACCCCGATTTGCTTGGGCACCATGACATTTGGCCAGCAAGTCAGCGAAGCCGATTCGCACACCATCCTGGACCGTTCGATGCAAGCGGGCATCAATTTCATCGACACGGCCGAGATGTACGCGGTTCCCGCTTCGGCCGACACCTGCGGCGCGACGGAAACGTTCATCGGCAACTGGTTTGCCAAGAACCCCGGCGCCCGACAGAAGCTGGTGCTGGCCACCAAGGTGGCCGGCCCCTCGCGTGGCATGCCCTGGATCCGCGAGGGCACGGGCATGACGGGACAAGACATCCTGAATTCGTGCGACGCCAGCCTGCGCCGACTGCAAACCGACGTGATTGACCTGTACCAGATCCACTGGCCTGAGCGCCATGTCCCGGTGTTTGGCATGACCTACTTTGATCCCGCCAAGGACAAATCGGTGACCTCGATCCACGAGCAACTTGAAGCCCTGTCCAAGCTGGTCAAGGCGGGCAAGGTGCGCCACATCGGCTTGTCCAATGAGACGCCTTATGGCGTGCACGAGTTTGTTCGCCTGGCCGAGCAGCATGGTTTGCCCCGTGTGGCCACGGTGCAAAACCCCTACGCCCTGGTCAGCCGCACTTACGACAACGGTCTGGACGAAACCTGCTACCGCCTGAATGTGTCGATGCTGGCTTATTCGCCCCTGGCCTTTGGCTTGCTGACAGGCAAATATGACCACGACGACTTGCAGGGCCCCTTGGTGCCCGATGGCGGCCGCATTGCCCGTTACGACTCCATGCGCAAACAGCGCTGGGGCCGCCCCGAGGCGCTGGTGGCCGCACGGCGCTACAACCAGTTGGCGCGTGACAACGGCATGACGCCGACGCAGATGGCGTTGGCGTTTTGTTACCACCGCTGGAGTGTGACCAGCACCATCATCGGCGTCACATCGCTGGCGCAGCTGAACGAAGACCTGGCCGCTTGGAGCACACAGCTGAGTCCCGAAGTGCTCAAGGCCATTGACGACATCCGTTGGGAACTGCGCGACCCGGCGTTGTGACTTGGCGGGGTGATATCGGGCGATGGCCAAGAAAGACAAAGTCAGCGAAACCCCGGCCACGGCGCTCTTGCGCCAGCACGGGGTGGACTTCACCGAGCACCCCTACGACTACCTGGAGCATGGCGGCGCCCAGCACAGCGCCCAAGTGCTGGGCATGGACCCTTTCAGTGTGGTCAAAACCTTGATCATGCAAGACCAGGACGCCAAACCGCTGGTGGTCTTGATGCACGGCAACCGCAAGGTGTCCACCAAAAACCTGGCGCGGCAGCTGGGGCTGAAATCGGTCGAGCCGTGTGCCCCCGAGGTGGCCAACCGCCACAGCGGTTACCTGGTGGGCGGCACGTCGCCCTTTGCCACGCGCCGCCACATGCCGGTGTACATCGAAGAAACCATCCTCGAGTTGCCGCGCATTTGCATCAATGGTGGGCGGCGTGGTTATCTGGTGGGCATAGCGCCTCAGGTGTGCATGCAACTGCTGAACGCCAAGGTGGTCAATTGCGCACTGGCAGAATGACGCCCATACAAAAACAAGGGAGCTTGCGATGGATGTGTTGATTCCGGTGGCCGTGGTGCTGGCCAGTTATTTGATCGGCTCGCTCAGTTTTGCCGTCATCGTCAGCCGCCTGATGGGCCTGAACGACCCACGCAGCTATGGCAGCAAAAACCCCGGCGCCACCAACGTCCTGCGCTCGGGCAGCAAGAAAGCCGCCATCCTGACCTTGTTGCTCGATGCGGTGAAGGGCTGGTTGCCGGTCGCGATGGTTTTGGCTTGGGGGCCCGAACACGGTTTGGGCCAGAGCGTGGCCGCGTTGGCGGGCTTGGCGGCCTTTTTGGGGCACTTGTACCCGGTGTTTTTTGGTTTTGTGGGTGGCAAAGGCGTGGCCACGGCGGTGGGCGTGTTGGTGGGCGTCAGCGGTGCTTTGGCCTTGGCCACGGTGCTCACATTTGCCATCGTGGTTTATTTCAGCCGCTACGTTTCTCTGGCCTCCATGGTGGCCGCTGTATTTGCGCCTGTGTTTTACCTGTTCGGTGACGGCGTGGCCTGGCATGCCCATTCGGCAGAAGTGTTCAGCCTGGCGGTGATGGCTTTGCTGCTGGTTTGGCGGCATCGCGAAAACATCCACCGCTTGTTGGCCGGAACCGAGTCCAAGTTGGGAAAGAAAAAAGAATGAAGCACGACGTCCAGCGTTTGCATGTGGCGGCCCGCTACAGCGAGGCGGCCATTTTCAATGGTGTGGTGTATTTGGCGGGCATGGTGCCCGAGTGCGAAGCCCGCGACATCCGCAGCCAGACGGCCGATGTGCTGCGCCAGATCGAGCAGCGCTTGACAGAGGCGGGCAGCGACAAAACCCGCATCTTGCGCACCCAGATTTACCTGAAACACATCACCGACATCGCGGCCATGAACGAGGTGTGGGACGCCTGGGTGGTGGCCGGCAGCGCTCCACCCCGAGCCACGGTCGAGGCTGCCCTGGCCGATCCGTCCTATTTGATCGAGGTGGTGGTGACGGCAGCGGTGTGCTGACCTGAATGGGCCCTTCAGGTCAGACCGCTGGCATCACATGCGCTCGAAAATCGCCGCAATGCCCTGACCGCCGCCGATGCACATGGTGACCAGTGCGTAGCGGCCGTTCACGCGTTGCAGTTCGTACAAAGCTTTCACGGTGATCAGTGCGCCCGTGGCGCCAATGGGGTGGCCCAGTGAAATGCCCGAGCCGTTGGGGTTGACCTTGGCCGGGTCCAGACCCAGCTCGCGGGTCACCGCGCAGGCTTGTGCGGCAAAGGCTTCGTTGGCTTCGATCACGTCCAGATCGTTGACCGTCAGCCCGGTTTTCTTGAGTACGGCGTGCGTGGCCGAGATCGGGCCCACGCCCATGATTTTGGGGTCCAGACCGGTGTGGGCATAGCCGACCAGACGGGCCATGGGTTGGGCACCTCGGGCTTTGGCCGCACCGGCTTCCATCAGCACCACGGCCGCAGCGGCGTCGTTGATGCCCGAGGCGTTGCCCGCGGTCACCGTGCCGTTTTCTTTCAAGAACACGGGCTTGAGCTTGGCCATGTCCTCGAGCTTGCAGCCGGGACGGAAATGCTCATCGGTGGCGTAGGCGACGTCGCCTTTTTTGCTTTTCAGCATGACGGGCAGGATCTGGTCTTTGAAGTAACCCGCTGCGCTCGCGCGCTCTGCGCGGTTGTGGCTTTCCACCGCCAGCGCGTCTTGCATCTCGCGGGTGATGCCGTACTTGGCGGCCACGTTTTCGGCGGTCACACCCATGTGGATGGTGTGGAAGGGGTCGTGCAAAGCGCCGACCACCATGTCGACCATCTTGGTGTCACCCATGCGGGCACCCCAGCGGGCGCTCAAGCTGGCGTAGGGGCCGCGGCTCATGTTTTCAGCGCCGCCGCCAATGGCGATGTCACAGTCGCCCAGCAAGATGGACTGGCTGGCGCTGACGATGGCCTGCAGGCCCGAGCCGCACAGGCGGTTGACGTTGAAGGCGGGTGTGCCTTCGGCGCAGCCGCCGTTGATCGCTGCAACACGCGACAGGTACATGTCTTTGGGCTCGGTGTTGACCACATGGCCAAACACAACATGACCGACATCCTTGCCATCGGTGCCTGCACGCGACAAGGCTTCGCGCACGACTTGCGCGGCCAGCTCGGTGGGCGCAATGTCCTTCAGGCTGCCGCCATAGGTCCCAATGGCGGTGCGCACACCGCTGACAACAACAACTTCACGGCTCATGAGAGGTCTCCAGGATTAAAAAAAATGAACAGATGCCCAAGGTTTACAACGCCAATCAGTGTCAGGCGCAATGGCTACAGCGGCCTGACAAGGGGGCGGGCGGGTTCGCGCAGGCCTTTCAGCCCCGCACATCGGCCACCGGTTCGCGGCCGAAGTCGGGGCGGGCCAGAAAGCGCAGCACCTGCTCGGCCGCCTGAGCGGGCGAGCTGAGCTGCCCCTGGGCTTTGAGTTGCAAAAACTTCGATTGGTCCGGAAAAGCCTCGCCCGCCGCAGCGCGCAGTTGCACCTGCATGTCGGTGTCGATCACGCCGGGGGCGAGCGAGCAGACTTGGGCACCGTTGGCGTGCAGGGCTTCGTCCAAGGCCAAGCAGCGGGTGAAATGGTCCAGACCTGCTTTGGCCGCGCAGTAGCCCGCTTGCGAGGCCATGGGGAAACGGCCGAGGCCCGATGAAATGTTGAGCACTTTGCGCGGCAGGGACCAGTTTTCAGTGGCCCCCAAAAACGCGGCACTCAAGGCCATCGGGGCTTCCAGTCCCACGCGCAGTGCCAGTGACAGATCGGCGGGCTGGGACTGTCGCAGCGGGGTGATGGGGGGGATGACGCCCGCGTTGTTGATCAGGCTGGCGCTGGCGAAATCCTGAGGGTTCTGGCGGCTCAGCCACTCGCGCAGCCGCGCGCTGGCGCCTTCGCCGTCCGCCAGGTCATGGGTCCATTGCGTGAGGGGGACATCCGCCTGGAGGGCCGCCGTGGCCAGCAGGGGGTGGGTGTGGCGCGACAGGCACAGCAGCGCGTTGCCGGGCTGCAGCAATTGCTCGGCCATGGCCAAACCCATGCCGCGTGAAGCGCCGGTGAGGATGTAGAGGTGTTGTGGCATGGCCGACATGCTAGCGGCATGAAACCGTCCCGTGGGTGCCGCAGATGACAGGCTGTCCAGCTGCCCAGCCATTCGGCCGCAGGGGCGGCCTCCCACAAAGATGGAGCCACAGCGCACCTTCGGCCGCAGGGGCGGCCTCCCACAAGGCTGGAGCCACCGCGCACCTTCGGCCGCAGGGATGGCTTCTCACAGCCAGAGACCACCCTTGTCTTTGTGGGAGCGAGCCCCTGCTCGCGAATGCATGCAGGGGAACTGCCCTTGCCAACGGCTTCAAAAGCTCAACGGCCCTGCGCCGCCCGGATCCGGTTCACTTGCAAAGGCGTGACTTCGCCCGCTTGGTTGCCCCATTGGGTGCGCAGGTGGGTCAGCACGGCGGCGATGTCGCGGTCGTCCAACTCGAGCAGAAAGGGCGGCATGCCAAATGGCCGAGGGTGACCTGCCGTCGCCGGGCCATAGCCGCCATACAACACCAGTTGCACCAGGTTGGTCGGATCCTTCAGGAGCACCGCACGGTTACCGGCCAGAGCGGGGTAGGCCACCTCACCCGAGGTGCTGGTCACCCCCGCGCCTTGCTCCCCATGGCATTGCAGGCACTGGCGTTCGTACACCTTGGCGCCTTGATGGGCCACTTGCAAGGTGATGCGTTGGGGTGGGGTCTCCATCGCCTTGCTGGGAGGGGCCGTTTGGGCCCGTGATTGCAAGTACAGCGCCATGGCTTGAAGGTCGGCTTCGGAGAGGTGCTGCAGACTGTGCTGAACCACTTCGCCCATGGGGCCATTGGCTTGCGCGTTCCTGGACGCACCCGTTCGCAGCAGGCGCACGATTTCAGGCAAAGGTGTGCTGGCCATGCCGCTTTCGGCGTCACGGGTCAGGTCGGGGGCATACCAGTTGAGCACGGGGATGAGCCCACCTGACAAATCGTCCACCGCGCCACTGGCCCCCAGCGCGTTGCGCGGGCTGTGGCAGGCGGCGCAGTGGCCCAGGCCTTTGACCAAATAGGCGCCACGGTTCCATTGGGCAGTTTGGGCCTTGTCGGTCTCAAAGGGGCTGGGCTGAAAGTACAGGCTGCGCCACACGGCCAAAGCGGGCTGTGTGCCCAAGGGCCAGGCCAAGGTGTTGGCCGCTGGGGCCTGCGCGACCGGGGGCAGGGTGTTGAGCCATGCAAAGACCGCGTCGCTGTCCTCGCGCGTCACCACGCTGGTGTGGTTGTAGGGGAAGGCCGGCGTCAGCAAACGCCCGCCTTTGGATCGGCCCAGGTGCATGGCTTGCCAAAAATCTTGGGCGCTCCACCGGCCCAAGCCTGTGTCGGGGTCGGGTGTGAGGTTGCTGCTGTACACCCCGCCAAAAGGGGTGTCGATGCGACGCCCCCCCGCCATGGGTGTGCCGCCCCGAGTGGTGTGGCAAGCCATGCAGTTGCCGGCCAAAGCCAAGTATCGGCCTTGTTCCAGCTGGGACTGGGTGTCGATGACCCGGGCAGCCACGGGTGCTTTGGCCGGCAGCAACAGGTCGCCCCAGTTGTCCGCCACCACGGCCAAGGCCAAAACGACCACGCTGAGCCCTGTGACCCACACGAGTCGTTTGACCGGGTGCATCTTTTGAATGGCTGGTTTCATGGGCGGCCCCCTGCTTGGGCTGGGCGTGCGGCCGAGAGTTCTGGCGCGCTGCCGCAGCGCAGACTGTCAGGCAAAGCCGGCCCAGCTGGCGGACGTTCGGCAGGCCGGGTGTCTGCAGGCAGGGCTTGCCGGGCCAGCCAACTGGACACGGCGATCAGGTCTTGCGCTGGCATGCGCTTGACGATCTCGGCCATGCAGTCGGGGGCGTGTGCGCGGCGTTGTCCGGTTTGCCATGCCCCCAGTTGGGCGTTCAGGTAGTCCAGCGGTAAGCCCAGCAGGCCGGGGACATGGGGCTGAACCCCCGTCAGCCGAGCGCCGTGGCATTGCGTGCAAGCGGGCAGACCCCGAGTGGCGTCCCCTTGTGTGACCAACTGCTGGCCTTTGGCCAAGCGCTCGGGCGTGATGGGCTGTTGGGTCGCGGGTGCGGGGTAGGGCAGTTTCAGGTCGGCAAAGTACTGTGCCATCTCTCCCAGATACGCATCGGTCAAAGGGTCGACCAAGCGGGCCATCAGTTCGTAATGGCGGCGGCCCTGTGCAAAGTTGCGCAACTGGTTGTGCAGGTAACCCGCGGGCTTGCCAGCCAGGCGAGGGTAATAACCATCAGGGCCGGCGCGGCCCTGGTCGCCGTGGCAAGCGGTGCAAGCACGGGTGCGCTCGGCCATGTCGTCGCTGAACCGGGCGGGTGTTTGTGCCTTGATGGGCGATGCCAGCAGGGCCATGGCGGCCACCAACATCCCAAAGGCTGCGCTCTTGAAACCAGGCAAAAGGGTCTGCTTTCGCTGTGCAATGCGTTGGCTGGCGTTCAGCCCAGCGTGAAAATACTCTGCGTTGAAAATGGTCCTCATGGATTGACGATAACCGAAGCGGCGACAATGTCGGGTTTGACGCCGAATGCCCATGCTTTGGGCGTCTTGTTTTTCTTTATCTGTTCAAGCCATGTCCGATATCCAAGTTCGATTCGCCACCCTCAAAGACGCTCCCGCAGTGGCGGCATTGCATGTGAGCGCCTGCCGCGCTGCTTATGCAGGCCAAGTGCCTGATGCCCATTGGGACGCCACGCCCATGCCCAAACGCGTGTCGTTCTGGAAAGAGGCCATCGAATACGGCGAACCACAGGTCATGGTGGCGATGGATGGCCAAGAGATGGTGGGTTTTGTGGGTTTTGACCGCTCTCGCGACCCGAAGTCCAAAAACACCACGGGCGAAATCTGGGCCATTTATGCCGCGCCCGAGCGCATTGGCCAAGGTGTTGGTCTGGCCCTGTGGGATGCCGCGCGCGAAGGATTACAAGACGAGGACTGCACCGACGTGACGGTTTGGCTGCCCTTGCTGCACGAGCAGACCTTGCGCTTTCACGACCTGGCAGGCTTCAAGCGCGAGATGAACACAGCCCGCACGGTGCCTTTGGGTGGCGTGAAGGTTGAAGAAGTGCGCCTCAAGCGCAAGCTCGGCTGATGTCCCTGATGCCTTCTGGGGCCCGCATTTTGCTGGCGCCCATGGAGGGATTGCTCGACCACACCCTGCGCGACATGCTCACGCGGGTGGGTGGGGTGGATGTGTGTGTGTCCGAGTTCATCCGCGTCACCAACACCGTGCTGCCGCGCCGCGCCTTCATTCGGGTGGCGCCGGAGTTGCTCAACCAAAGCCGCACCGTGGCGGGCGTGCCGGTCAGGGTGCAGTTATTGGGGTCTGACCCCGATTTTTTGGCGGCGAATGCGGCCGCACTGGCCCAGCTGGGACCTGCGGGCATTGATTTGAATTTTGGCTGTCCTGCCAAGACGGTGAACCAGCACCGGGGCGGCGCGGTCTTGCTGGACGAGCCCGAGCTGGTGGGGCAGATCGTGGCCGCGGTGCGCCGGGCGGTGCCCGCGCACATCCCGGTCTCGGCCAAGATGCGTTTGGGCTACAACGACGACAGCCGCGCTGAAGAGTGTGCTTTGGCCATCGAAGCCGCCGGGGCCAGCGATTTGGTGGTGCATGCCCGCACCAAGGCCCATGGCTACCGGCCACCTGCTTATTGGGAGCGCATTGCCGATTTGCGACAACATGTGCGCATGCCCATGGTGGCCAATGGCGAAATCTGGACTTTGGCCGATGCTTTGCGCTGCCGCGAGGTGACCGGCTGCGAGCGTTTGATGATCGGGCGGGGCATGGTGGCCGATCCTGGGCTGGCTTTGGCCATCGCGCAGCACGATGCTTTGTCAAAGGGTGGCCAGCAAAGAGCCGTCCAGTGGTCGCAAATCGTGGGTTTGATGCGCTTGTTCTGGCAGGGCATTGCCCTGCGGGTGGCGCCGCGCCACCGGGCAGGACGCCTCAAGCAGTGGCTCAATTATTTGCGACGCGTTTACCCCGAAGCGCAAGAGGCGTTTGATCAGCTGCGTTTGCTGCACGACCCGGTCAAGATAGACCAGTGGCTGTCTGCTCAGTCGGCGGGGTGAAGGCGCAGGTGCGTGGCGACTTCGCTGCGCAGTGTTTCAAGCTGAGGCGCCAGGAGCTTGTAGGCAGCCCGGACCTCCGAGGGTTCGGCGTGCTTGCTCAGATGCTCCACATTCACCACCCGTTCCACCAAGCTGTCGACACAAAACACAGGGGTGAAGCCTTTGAGTTGGTGCAACAAACGGTTGGCCCCAAGCACATCGTCTTGGTCCAGCAGCGCTTGAATCCGCGGCAACTCTTCGCCCAGGGTTTGGTACAAGGTTTTCAGCAAGGTCAAGACCCCGTTGGCATCCCCAATGAATTCCATGGCCCGGTCAATGGACAGGTAAATCGGCTCTGTGGATGGGCTCATAAAGTCAAGCGGGGGGTGTGCAAGAGGGTTAAAAATTGTAACCCCCAAGACGCTCAATCGAGCAAACCCGACAAACCCGTTTCAGGCTCAAAACGCTTGTTTTTGAACATCAAGCGTGTGGGGCCTGGGAATGCCGCGTGAGGGATGGAGTGCCTGGGGTCACCTGGGTAGCAAATGGTGCGGATACCGTCTTGATCAAAAGGTTCGGGCTCCACCACCGGGGGCTGGCGGCTTTGCGCTTCAGACAGCGCACTGTGGGTGTCTTGGTGCTTGGCCAATTGAACCAAGCCCATGATTTGCGGTGGCGCCAGTTCAATGTCGTGGTCCCAATAGCGGATCAGGGCCTCTCGGGGGGTGGTCCACAAGGTTTCGGTGGTCTCGTGGTTGTCGTGCGCCGCGGTTTGGCCTTCGGGCACGCGGGCAATGAAAAAACGGGTGTCAAAACGCTTGTGGGTCACCGAGGCTTGCCGTGGCGTGATCCACCGGGTCCAAGGCACCAAGGCGTCGGTGGCCAAGCGCAGAGAGAGGGTTTGAAACGCCTCGGCCCAACTTTGTCCGCTGGCCAAGGCGTTTTGCAGGGCTTGCAAGTCGGTGGACGCGCTCGTGCTGCCGGGCTGGCCCAGCAAGATGCCGCACTCCTCAAACGCTTCACGAATGGCTGCGACAAACAAGCCCGCGGCGCGGTCTGCGCTCAAATCGGGTTCGGCCAGTCGTTGGTGCAGGGTGGACGGGTCTTGACTCAAACGGGCCAGCACCGCCTGGCTTTGGTCGGCGAGGTCCAGTTTGCCGCCTGGAAACACATAGGCCCCGCCCAACACGCTGGACGCTTGGTGGCGCCGCAGCAGCAGCACTTGAAGGCCTTGGGCGCTGTCGCGCAGCAGAACCACCGAGGCAGAATCCAGCGGCGGTGTGGTGATGGTTTGGGTGTTCAGTTCCATGGGCAAGCTGTCAATCGTGCAACACAGCCTCAAGGCTGCTTGTTTTAAAGTGGGCCCCCTATCGGGCGACAAAGTCAGGTTAGCAGACGCTGGACCCAAGACCTGTCACCTGTTCACACCCCTACAAACCAAGGAACACCCATGAGCATTGATTTCAAAGGCCGCGTGGCCATCGTCACCGGCGCAGGCGGCGGTTTGGGCAAACAACACGCGCTGGCGCTGGCCGCACGCGGGGCCAAAGTGCTCGTCAACGACCTGGGGGGTGATGTGCACGGCGTGGGCGGCTCGGTGTCGGCTGCGCAAGCGGTGGTCGATGAAATCCGCGCTGCGGGAGGCGAAGCCATGGCCAACGGGGCATCGGTCACCGACTTCGAGGCCGTGCAAGCCATGGTTCAGCAAGCCGTGGATGCCTGGGGGCGGGTGGACATTTTGGTCAACAATGCGGGCATCTTGCGCGACAAGAGCTTTGCCAAGATGGCGCTGGCCGACTTCAAGTTGGTCATGGACGTGCACGTCATGGGCGCGGTGCACTGCACCAAGGCTGTCTGGCCCCTCATGCAGGCGCAAAACTATGGCCGTGTGGTCATGACCACGTCCTCGAGCGGTTTGTACGGCAACTTTGGCCAGGCCAATTACGGCGCAGCCAAGATGGCGCTGGCGGGCCTGATGCAAACCCTGTCGATCGAGGGTGAGAAAAACAACATCCGCGTGAACTGCCTGGCTCCCACCGCCGCCACCCGAATGACCGAAGGCCTGATGCCCGAAGCCGTGCTGAAAGCCTTGGAGCCCAGCGCAGTCGTTCCCGCCATGCTGGTCATGGCCAGTGAGGAGGCACCCAACCGCACCATCATCTGCGCGGGGGCTGGCAGCTTTGAGGTGGCGCACATCACCCTGACGCAAGGCGTGCACCTGGGCCTTGGCCCCGACACGGCCGAGCATTTGGCGGCCGCGCTGGCGCAAGTCACGGATCGGCATGGCGAGATGGTGCCGCGCTCGGGCTCCGAGCAGGGTGCGCTGGAGGTCGGCAAGGCCTTGGCGGCGCACCAAGGCTGACAGCGTTCATGCGCTGGCGCTAAAGGGATGGGCAGACCACATTGGCCCATTCCCCTCAGGCGTTTTGCAAATTCAGGACCCAATCCTCGTAGTTGGTGTGCGCGGTATTTAACGCATCGCGCAATATTTGGGTTGATGCTTCGATGGCATCACGCGGTCCTGCTTGTCGCTCCGCGCTCAACATTCTTTGGTAGAGATCCGCGACTTGAGGTAAGGCGCTGCGCTTGGGTTTTCTGCGCACAGAAAAGTACCCCACGATGTTGTCTTTCATGTCAAAAGATGGCGTGACGTTGGCAAACACCCAATAAAACGAGCCGTCTTTGCTGAGGTTTTTCACAAACGCAAACACTTCTCGGCCCGCTTGCACCTCGTCCCACAGCAACTTGAAGACCGCGCGAGGCATGTCGGGATGGCGCACGATGTTGTGCTGAACACCCAGCAACTCATTCTCAGAGAACCCCGAGTACGCGTTGAATTGGCGGTTGCCATAGATGATCTTGCCCTTGGTATCGGTTTTGGAGATGATGAATTCGTCATCGGCCAAAACTCTTTCGATGGACGTCGGAACGGTATTTTTGTATTTCATATGAGGGAATTCCGTCAATTGCGGGGAATTGTCTGTACTTCAGGCCCTCTTTGTGTTGACGCACATCAAGGGTTGAGGGCAATCCGGCGCCGTTTGGGGATCGGTTCAGCGGGGCAAGCCTCAGGCCCAGCCGAACCTGACCCGACCGTCCAACAACGCCAGCCGCCTCGGATGTCGAGGCCCATTGAGGGTCTGGCCGCTGTGCCCATCCATGGCGGCACCACAGCAAAATGGCGTCTGCTGTTATCGTGGGGCATCTTCCGAGCGGAGTCACATGCCCCATTGGCCCGCTCGCACCCTTCCAATGTCCCCCCTCATGTGTTGAAAGGGCTCTTCTTGATCCCGATCAATTTCTCCCCTGCACGACCGACCGCCACACCACCTCATGAATCCAAACCTGTCTCTCGACCTTGGTCACGCAGCGCAGGAGGGTGTCACTGAAGTTCGGCTGGAAGAGGCCGTCATCAAAACCGGGGCCTTGCAAAACGCCATTTTCAACAGCGCCAACTTCTCCAGCATCGCCACAGATGCCAAAGGGGTGATTCAGATCTTCAACGTGGGTGCTGAGCGCATGTTGGGCTATTTGGCCGCCGATGTGATGAACACCATCACGCCGGCAGAGATTTCAGACCCTCAAGAGTTGATCACCCGGGCGGGTGCCTTGAGTGCTGAATTCGATACGCCCATCACCCCTGGCTTCGAAGCCTTGGTTTTCAAAGCCTCCAGGGGCATTGAAGACATTTACGAGCTGACCTACATCCGCAAAGATGGCAGCCGTTTCCCAGCGGTGGTTTCGGTGACCGCGCTGCGTGACATCGACAAAGTCATCATCGGGTATTTGTTGATCGGAACCGACAACACCGCCCGCAAACAGGTGGAGGCGGATCAAAAAAAGCTCGACCAACGGTTGCGTGATCAACAGTTCTACACCCGCTCACTGATCGAGTCGAACATTGACGCTTTGATGACCACCGATCCGGCCGGCATCATCACCGACGTCAACAAGCAAATGGAGGCGCTCACAGGCTGCACCCGTGATGAATTGATCGGCGCGCCTTTCAAAAGTTATTTCACCGATCCGGCGCGGGCCGAGGCGGGCATCAAACTGGTGTTGAGTGACAAGAAGGTCACAGACTACGAACTCACGGCCTGTGCGCGTGATGGCAAAAAAACGGTGGTGTCGTACAACGCCACCACCTTCTATGACCGTGACCGCACCTTGCAAGGCGTGTTTGCGGCTGCGCGTGATGTCACTGAGCGCAAACGCTTTGAGCAAGCTTTGCAAGAAACCAATGTGGAAATGGAGAGTGCCAAATCCGCCGCAGAGAAGGCCAATTTGGCGAAGTCCGACTTTTTGTCTGGCATGAGCCATGAGCTGCGCTCGCCACTCAATGCCATTTTGGGGTTTGCGCAACTGATGGCCACGGCATCGCCCGCGCCCTCTGATGCGCAAAAGGAAAGCATCACCCAAATATTGCAAGCGGGTTGGCACCTCTTGAAGCTGATCAATGAAATTCTGGACCTTTCCGTGGTCGAGTCCGGCAAAGTGTCTTTGTCTTTGGAGCCTGTGGACTTGCCGGAAGTCTTGTCGGAATGCCACGCCATGATGGAAGCGCAAGCCCAAGAGCGCGGCATCGTTCTGACTTTCCCTGAGTTTGACCAACCCAGCTTTGTTTGGGCAGATCAGACACGGCTCAAGCAAATCGTCATCAATCTGTTGTCGAATGCGATCAAATACAACCAAGCCCAGGGCCAAGTGAAGGTGGCATGCGATTTGGTGTCGCCCGATCGCATTCGGGTCAGTTTCAAAGACACGGGGGCAGGGCTGCCGCCCGACAAGCTGGCGCAGCTGTTTCAACCCTTCAACCGCTTGGGACAAGAAGCCGGCAATGTGGCGGGCACGGGCATTGGATTGGTGGTGACCAAGCAATTGGTCGCGCTGATGGACGGGGTGCTGGGCGTCAACAGCACGGTGGGCCAGGGCAGTGAGTTTTGGGTGGAGTTGCGCAGCACGCCCACCCCTGAGCTCAAGACCACAGCGCCAGAGGGTGCTCTGCCCAAGCCCGCCGTTGAACGCTGGAACGCCCCACAAAAAACACTTTTGTACATCGAAGACAACCCCGCCAACATGAAGCTCGTTGAGCGCTTGATCGATCGGCGTCCGGATATCCACCTGTTGACGGCGGTTGACGGCGCGCTGGGGATTGCGCTGGCGAAGTCCACCTTGCCCGATGTGATTTTGATGGACATCAACTTGCCAGGCATCAGTGGCATCGATGCGCTCAAAGCACTCAGGGCAGACCCGGCCACCGCGCATATCCCGGTGGTGGCGATCAGTGCCAATGCCATGCTGCGAGACATTGAGGTGGGTCGGCAACTGGGGTTTTTCAGATATTTGACCAAACCCATCGTGGTGGAAGAGTTCATGACGACTTTGGATTTGGCGCTCGAGAGCGCTCAAAAAAATGCCGGTTTGATCCCATCCTGACCCTCTCTTTTTGGTTTTTTCAGCGGTCCCAAGATGGCCTCAGCTGTTCATTTTTTGTAGGGACAACGCGTGATTCACACCTCAGATATCTTGCGGGCCAAGCTGCTCATCGTCGACGATCAAGCCGCCAACGTGCTCTTGCTCGAGCGCTTGCTGCGCAGCGCAGGTTACAGCGCCATCTCCACGACGCAAAACCCGCAAGAGGTGGTGGGCTTGCACCGCCAAAACCGATACGACCTGATTCTTTTGGATCTGAACATGCCCGAGATGGATGGGTTTCAAGTGATGGAAGCCCTCAAAAGCGAGGAGGGCGATGGCAGCTTGCCTGTGCTGGTCATCACGGCCCAGCCAAACGAAAAGCTTCGCGCCTTGAAAGCCGGCGCCTTGGACTTCGTCAGCAAACCGTTTGACATTGCAGGGGTGTTGGCCAGGGTGCAAAACCTGTTGCAGGTGCGCTTGTTGAATTTGGAAACTCAAAAACTGTACAAGCAAGTGCTGGTGGAGCAGGAGTTGTCCGATTTGTTGCTGCACAACGTGTTGCCCCAAGCGATTGCGGAGCGCTTGAAAGGGCGATCCAAACTGACCGCCGACCACCTCAGCCAAGCCATTGTGGACAGCTATGACAAGGTGACGGTGTTGTTTGCGGACATCGTGGGTTTCACGGCTTTTTCGCAGGATGTGAGTCCTGAGGTGTTGGTGGGTGTGTTGAACGATCTGTTCACGCGCTTTGACCACATTGCCGAGCATCGCGGCCTTGAAAAAATCAAAACCATTGGCGACTGTTACATGGCCGCAGCAGGTTTGCCCACCGTGGTCTCTGACCATGCAGACCGTGCTGCGCACATGGCACTCGACATGCTGGAGGCGATTGAAGACTTCAACGCCAACACCCAGCACCCGCTCAACATCCGCATCGGCATCAGCACCGGTGCAGCAGTCGCGGGGGTCATTGGCAAAAGCAAATTCCTCTACGAACTTTGGGGCGATGTGGTGAACACCGCCAGCCGAATGGAGTCACACGGCATCGCTGGCCGCATCCATTTGAGTGAGGCCACCCGCCAGGCCTTGACCCAGCCTTTTAATCTTGAATCTCGCGGTGTCATTGAGGTCAAGGGTAAGGGCGAGATGAGCACTTGGTTCCTGAACAGCTCTACTTGAAGCTGACCAAGCGTTCAAATCCATCAAAGCAGCAAACTTGACTGTTGCAGGCCAATCGGATGTTCAGGGTGTGTTCGCCAAGTATTGGTATTGGCGTATCTGACGTTCATAGTAGGTTTGACTTTCGCTCGGGCTACGATTTTTCTCGACCAAGATCCCGAGTTGGGTCAGATTTGCACGAAGATTTGCATCCATTAGCGTCTTGTCGAATGCTGCGTTGATTTTTTGTGCGACTTCTTTGCGCAAGCCGCGAGGAACAAACACACCGCCCCATAGTGAAACAGGTTCCTGCGCGAAATCCGAATCAAAAAAGGTTGGTAATTGGGGCCAATCAGTCAGGCGCTGGGGTGTAGATACGCCAAGCAATTCGACAAGGCCTGATTTGATGTAGGGTAGGGCTGAGGGCAAGCTGGTCAAAGCTGCATCAATTTGGCCACTCGCCATGTCAGTCATCATCTGGCTGCTGCCCTTGTAGGGGACATGCAAGAGTTGTATGCCGTGTTTTTGAGCGAATTTCTCAAACATCAGATGCCCATAGGAGCCTGGCCCTGAACTGCCGTAGGTGTATTTCATGGGCGATAAATGTGCCAAGTTGACCATGTCACTCAAATTTTTTGCAGGAAAATTATGCCGTTTCACAATGACCAAAGGGGTTGATCCAGTGATGGATACTGCTTGCAGATCCAAAGGCTTGTACCCAATGCTGTGATTGTTTAGCGGGATAAGAATCGTCTCACTGATACCCCCTAATAGAAGCACATGGCCATCGGGTCTCATGTCGAGCAGCTTGCGGATGCCAATTGCACCGCCCGCCCCTGCCACGTTGTCGATGATTACGGGTTGACCGATGACAGAGGACAGTTGGGGTGCCAGCAATCTTGCAAATTGATCGGTAGCGCCCCCGACGCCAAAGGGCACGATGAGCGTGACCGGGCGTTGCGGCCAAGTCCGAGTGACCTGCGCTGGGTTTGCTGCGTGGAGGAGATGGATCGAAAAAAGCAAACCAACCCATATGAAAATTTTGAACACATTCATCGGCATCATTGATTCATGGGTACGGCGCCCAAAATGGGCGAGGTCTTCTCGGCCCGGTGCATGTTGCTCAAATGAGCCACCAACTGCATGGCCAGTGGGTTGACAAGGCCGGTTGGGTAAATGATCTTGTTGATCTGATGGTTCCAGTCATCGGCTAAAGGCTTGACGTGCAGTTTCCACGGCTCAGCGTAGATGCGTGCCAATTTAGCAGAACAGACAAACACGCCGACCCCTTGAGCTGCCGCTCGTAAACCGGACTCCCAAGTGGGGACCTGCATCCGGAAGGCTCTGTGAGTATCTTCAATGACCCCAGCCCTCGTTAAGACGGCCTCAGTATGACGCGTGTGTTTCATGATGACTCTGTCTAAGTGTTCAATATCAGCCTGATGAAACTGCTCTCGGTCAGACAGCGGGTGCGAGCGGTGCATGACCACGGCAATCTGGTCATGCCAGTAATCCACATGCTGCAAGCCGCTGGTCTCAGTGCTGTCCCAGATCACACCCAACGACGCCTCGCCATCCCTCACGGCTTGCACGACATCTTTGCTCAACATGTCTTTGACGACGATTTGCACCTTGCCATGCTCGGGCAGCAATAGAAAGGAAGCCAGATCCTCCGTGAGGACCGAGGCTACGTTCGCACTGCTGGCGGCCAAGGTGAGCGTGCCCGTCAAGGCCGATTTGCTCCGGGTCAGATGAATGGCTATTTTTTGTGCATCACTGACCAACTTCTTGGCTTGTTCGCACAGGATTGCGCCTTCTGGGGTGGCGAGCACGCCGCGCCGCACGCGCTTGATTAGGGGCATCTGCAATTGGTCTTCTAGTTTGGCCAAGCGTCGGGTGATGGCCGAAGCGTCCACCTGCTCGCGATCGGCCACACGCTTGATGCTTTTTGCCTCACACACGGCCACAAAAAGCCGCAGCGTCGTCAAGTCAAAGTCTTTCATGTGAAGTGACCAATGGTCTTTTGAAAATTGCTGAAACAACAGTTATTAGCGCAGAAAACCCGCTCGTTTTTTTGAGCCTTGATAGAAATGTTGTTTTGACATTTCTTCGTGGTCATTCTGACAATATTAAAGCTGTTGTTGATTTCTAAACTGCGTTGGCATTCAGCACCAACTCACTACAGGAAACAACCATGCCATCTAAAAAATCAGTCATCCGTCCCGTCGTTTTGGCGGTCAGCGCACTTTTCGTCTCTGGGCTGCAGGCACAGACAGTACCACCGCGCCCTTCCACCATTTACATCGAGCAGTTAAATGGACAACAAATTCTGGGTCGCGACCAAATTACATTTGCTGACGGTTTGGTTGGTCGTAGCGACTGGAGCGTCGATGCTTTGTTGTTTTCTTCGGGTGGAAATTCATCCGTTTTAAGTTCGGAAGGTTTACTCGCCGGCGGGGTGCAGGCGAGCCAACTCCGTGTCACTGGCAGTGTTGATTTCACCGGTGCACAAATAACTGGTTTACGCCAGTTCGACCCTACGCAAGCCGGTGCCCTCTCTGGTGTGACCACATTGAACGCTGGATCGACGTACAACATGGATTTACAAACAGGTACGGCCAGGCTTGGCGACCTGAGTACATCAGGCGAGGCGAGAGTGGGCGGTACTTTGGATGTGACCGGTGCCACCACCCTGAGTGGCGCGACCACTGTGAACAGCACACTGAGCGTGACCGGTGCCACAACGATTGTGGGCGCGACCAGCGTGACTGGAGCGACCACGATTGTGGGCACCACCAACATCAACACCACTGGCAACGCCGCAACCCGTATCGGCAATGCGGGTGCAGCGGCTACTGTCGTGGGCAACGTGGTAACGGCCACTGCTGGCAACAGCGCTTTGGCGCTGCAAAACGGTGAGGCGCGTGTGACCGTGACCAATTCTTTGGGCAACACCCACGGCTTGGTGGTCGGCGAGAGCAGCACCACCTTGTCGGGCGGCACAAGCTCCACCAACCTGACCCTGAACGACAACGGCGCCACCTTCAGTAACGCGGCCACCGGTGCGCCCACCCGCGTGACAGGTGTGGCCAACGGCTCTGGCGACTTCGATGCCGTCAACGTGCGCCAGTTCTCTGCCGCTGTGGCTGGCGTGGCTGCATCCGCCAACATTCCTGGCTTGGACACCAACAAGGCCGTCTCTGTGGGCGTGGGCATGGGTTCTTACATGAACGCACAAGCACTGGCTTTCGGTGGCAGCTACCGCTTCTCTGACAAGGGCGTGTTGCGCGCAACACTGGCCACAGGTCTGAACAGTGGTGGTGGCAAGACCTCTTTTGGCATCGGTGCCGGTTGGTCCTGGTAAGTCAAGGTCGCGTTCGCCACGACGGCATTCCTGCGTGAATGCCGGTGAACTCCTCACCCGGTGTGTTGGTGCATGCCGGGTGTTTTTGCTTTCAAAACTGTTGAGGTTTCAAGTGATGATGTCTAAACCCTTGGGCATGTTTTTCCTGTTGCTGGCCGCCTGTGCCGTGGCCCCTGGCCTAGCGCAGACGCCTGCTGCGGCGCCCCAGGGGGCTGCAGCTCCTGCCGCCCCTGCTGTGCCGTCGACGCCCCAGGCTGCAGTCCAAGCGGGGTCCCGCCCGCATCCGATCACGCTGGCTGCGGCGCAGCAGGGGGTCTTGTCGTGCAGTGGTCGCATCAACCAGGTGGTGAACGCTTTGGGCGTGACAGACAAGTCGGGAGTCGCCTTGCTGTTACCGCCTGCCCAGCAGGACCAACGTCTTGTGCCTTTGGTGCTGGAGATGCCGACCACGCAGGGTGGCTCGGCTTATATTTCGGCGACTTTTGCGCCCAATCAGGCGAACGGTTGCGGTGCCAACTACGATGCGGTGGTTTATTGGCCTAAGAGCTGCGACGAGGTCACGCAGCAGTCCTACGCCTCGCTGAAGTTGCTCGGTCGCTTGATAAAAGACGTGGTGATGCTCGATTGCGGCACCAATATGAAGGTGTTTTTGCTGCCCGCGGGCGCTGCGGGTTGTATTTCCATTAAACGCGAGATTTTGCTTTGATTGGGGAGGCAGCGGTTGACTTTGCGGTCTGATCCAAATGGAGCGCTCACTCCGAAAGCCAGTTGCAAAAATTGCGCTTGCGCGTTGCTGCTTGAAAACCCGCCTCCGCAATGGCGGTGTGGCTGGACCTATTTAAGCCAGACGCCCTTGGTGCGCAAGGCCCAACGTCTGACTAGTACCCCAAGGTCTCTGAGCAGTTCAGCTGCGAACACTGGACCGCCAAATGACTTATGTGGCAGCGCTTCATACCCGCTATGAAATAGACAAGGAAAAACTGCTCAGCCTGGGGCTTGACCACTTAATAGCCCTAGGCCTCGTGGAGTCCGGTTGTTTTAAGTGGAAACCTCGGTCTTGCTTTTGGAGATTAGTTGCCAGTAGTTGTTCGCCTCAGCTTTAGCCGGTGGAAAATATCCAATTTCAATCGCCATCGGTTCGACCCCACTCAAACCCAACCCTGCCGCCAAACACCATCGTCTTGCAGCTCCCGCCACGCAATCACCTGCGTGGCCTTGGAGAAAACCGCCTCGATTTCCACAGACACAATCGGGTCGGTGGGCAGCTCAGGTTGAATGACCCGGCTGACCAAGAAGTGCTTTTGCTTGGCCACGGGCTTGACCGCCGTCCATTTGGTCAGCAGCAGTTTTTTCGGGTTCAGCGGGTTCATGGTTCTAAGCCCTCAGCGCTTGCTGGGCATTTCACGCGCCACCGCCTCGGCCAGCTCGATCACCGCCATGGCGTAGTAGCTGCTCCAGTTGTACCGGGTGATGGCGTAAAAATTTTCGGTGCCGGCCACATAGCTGGGGGCGTTGGGCCCGTTGCGCAATTCAATCAAGGCCAAAGGGCCTGTGTGGGCCAATGCCGCACCTTCGAGGGCGGCGCCCTTGGCGACAAAGTTGGCCACGCTGAAGGTGGGCAAGATGTCTGGGGCCATCAGACTGTCCATGTCGGTTTGGTCAGGGGTCAAGGTCACCGGGTAATGCGTGGGCATGCCAGGGCGCCACTGAAAGGCTTTGAAATAGTTGGCGACTGAGCCGATGGCGTCGGCGGGGCTGCCAAACAGGTCAATCCGGCCATCCCCATCAAAGTCCACCGCAAATTTGGCCCAGCTCGACGGCATGAACTGTGGCAATCCCAAGGCGCCTGCGTAACTGCCCTTGACCGACAGGGGGTCGGCCCCACTGCGCGAGGTCAGCAGCAAAAACTGCTCCAACTCACTGCGGAAGAAAGCTTGGCGTTCTGCAGCTCTGGGGTGGGCCAATGGGAAATGAAAAGCCAAGGTGCCCAAAGCGTCCAGCACCCGAAAATGGCCTGTGTTTTGGCCATACAGCGTTTCAACCCCAATGATGCCGACGATGAGGGCAGCGGGCACGCCGTATTCGCGTTCCGCCCGCGCCAGTGCAGTTTGGTGTTTTTGCCAAAACCGCAAGCCGGCTTGGATGCGGACCGGCTCGATGAAGCGCGCCCGGTAAGCGGCCCAGTCTTTGGCCACGGGGCTGGCCGGGGGCAATACCCATTTTTCAACCGAAGGCAAGCGTTGCGCTTGGGCCATGGTTTTTTCTGCCCAGACCGGGTCGAGTGGCAGGCGGCCTGCGGCTTCTTGCAGCCATGCAGCCACTTCGGGGTTGGCACTCAGCCGGGCCGTGGCCACCGAGGCTGAGCGGCTGAGGGGCGCGTGTGGGCGGGCGCTGGCTTTGGCTTTTTTCTTGGGCTTCTTGGTTGCCTGTTGGCTGCTTTTGCCGGGTTTGTTGGCTTTTTTCTCGGTGGTTTGGGCTTGGGCCGGGTTCATCCAAGCCGTGATGGCCAAAAGGCAAAAAACAAGGGTGAAAAATGCTTGCAGGCGAAACGCTGGATTGGATCGGGAAATGGGCGGGTGGGTTTTCATGCGGCCTTCAGTTTAATCGCGCCAAGGCCGAGTGGCGGGAGCCGGGGACGGGCGTGATAAGCTGAAACCAAAATCATGGCAGTGATTCAGAAAACCCACAGTGCTGACCCAGCGCTGAGCACGCAGGAAGACAAGCCTTATGGGCGCGACAGCTTATTTCTCTCACCCCACATTCTGGAAGCACGAGATGGGTGCGGGTCACCCCGAATGCCCCGAGCGCTTGGGGGCCATTGAAGACCGTTTGCTCATCAGTGGCTTGGACATGGCGCTGCAGCGCAGAGAACCCCGTCCAGCGTCTTTGGGGGACATCGAATTGGCGCACGGCCGCATGCATGTGGCCGCTTTGCGCGGTTTGGGGGATGCTTTGCGTGAGGACTTGGCCGCAGGTGGCCCGACCCACACCTCGCTGGACCCGGACACGATGATCAATGCCCATACTTGGGATGCGGCCTTGCTTTCGGCGGGTGCGGCCATCGATGCGACGGATGCCGTGCTGGCCGGTGAGTTGGAAAACGCTTTTTGTGCGGTGCGTCCACCAGGGCACCACGCTTGCCGCGACAAGGCCATGGGTTTTTGCTTCTTCAACAACGTGGCGATTGCCGCCAAATATGCGCTGGAGCGGCATGGCCTCAAAAGGGTCGCCATCGTGGACTTTGATGTGCACCATGGCAATGGCACCGAGGACATCGTGGCGGGCGATGAGCGGATTTTGATGGTGAGCTTCTTTCAGCACCCCTTTTATCCTGAAGGCGGCGCCCAGTCGAATGCCAGCAATCTGGTCAACTTGCCTGTGCCTGCCTACACCAAGGGCATGGACATTCGCGAGCTGATCGACATGATGTGGCTGCCCCGCCTGGAGGCGCACAAGCCGGAGATGATTTTCATCAGCGCCGGGTTTGACGCCCACCGGGAGGACGACATGGGCCAGATGGGTCTGGTCGAGCAGGACTACGCCTGGATCACGCAGCGCATCAAAGAGGTGGCGCTTCGCCATGCCAAAGGCCGCATCGTGAGTTGCCTGGAAGGCGGCTACAACCTGAGCGCGCTGGGCCGAAGTGTCGAGGCGCATTTGCGCGTGCTGGCCGATGTTTAAATACATCTGCAGGTGAGGGTTTGGCACAATCGAAGCCATGACCGATTCCAACACCTCCAACACCCCCGAGTTGCTGCTGCACGAGCGCGACGCGCGTGGTGTGCACCGCTTGACGCTCAACAACCCCACCAGCTTCAACACCTTGAGCGAGGCGATGCTGACCGCGCTGCAAGAAGCCTTGAACGCGATTGCGCAGGACGATCAGGCCCGTGTGGTGGTGCTGGGCGCGGCGGGCCGGGCCTTTTGTGCGGGGCATAACCTCAAAGAAATGCGTGCCCAGCCTGAGCTGGCTTACTACCAAAAGTTGTTCGCGCAGTGCAGCCGCGTGATGATGGCCATTCAAAAATTGCCTGTGCCCGTGATGGCCCGGGTCCAAGGCCTGGCCACGGCGGCGGGTTGCCAGTTGGTGGCGCAGTGCGATTTGGCGGTGTCTGTCGATACCGCCACATTTGGCGTCAACGGCATCGATGTGGGCTTGTTTTGTGCCACGCCCAGTGTGCCGCTGGTGCGCAATATGCACGCCAAACAGGCCATGGAAATGCTGCTGACGGGGGGCTTCATTTCGGCGGCCGAGGCCCAAAGCCGCGGGCTGGTGAATCGGGTCTGCCCGGCCAGCGCGTTGGATGCCCAAGTGGAGGACATGGTCCAGTCCATTTTGGCCAAACCCCGCGAAGCGGTGCGCTTGGGCAAGGCTTTGTTTTACCAGCAGCGCGAAATGGGCATCGAAGCAGCCTACCAATTGGCAGGGCAAACCATGGCCTGCAACATGATGGACGCGGTGGCCCAAGAGGGCGTGCAGGCTTTCATTGAGAAAAGGACACCCTCATGGCGGGCTTGAAGTCATTGAGCATCGCCGACCCCTTGGCTTGGCTGAGCGCCTTGGCCCGAGCCGAGTCGCTGCAGGTGCTGATCGCATTTGCGATGTGCGTGTTTTTGGCGTGGCTGATGGTCTGGGGTATTCGCAAAGCATTTGCCGACCAGGCCTTGTCGATTTTGCTGGGCAAGCGTTTGATCGATGGGGTGTTGTTCCCGACATTTTTGCTGGCGCTGACTTTCGCCGCGCGCACCTTGTTGACCGACGCTCAGCCGAGCCCCATGTTCGGTATTTTGTTGCCCGTCTGTATCTCGCTGGCCTTGATCCGTTTGGGCGTCAAGGTCTTGCAGGTTGCTTTTCACGAAGCGCCTTTTGTACGGGTGCTGGAGCGCACGATCTCCTGGATCGCTTGGTTGGCGGTCGTGTTGTGGGTCACCGGGGTGTTGCCATTGATTCTGGATGAGTTGGACCAGATCCGCTGGAAGGTGGGTGGCTCCATGCTGTCGGTTCGCACATTGCTGGAAGGGGCTTTGACCGCCGGCTTGGTCTTGATCGTCACGCTGTGGATTTCTGCAGCCCTGGAGTCCAGCTTGCTCAAATCCGCCAAAGGCAGCGATTTGTCTTTGCGCAAAGTCATCAGCAACACGGTGCGGGCCTTGCTCATGTTCGTGGGCTTGCTGCTGGCGCTGTCCTCGGTGGGCATTGACCTGACGGCCTTGTCTGTGCTGGGCGGCGCGGTGGGGGTGGGCATTGGTTTTGGTTTGCAAAAGCTCGCCGCCAATTACGTCAGTGGTTTTGTGATCCTCGCCGAGCGCAGCATGCGCATTGGCGATAACGTCAAAGTGGATCAATTTGAGGGGTGCATCACCGACATCAAGGCGCGCTACACCGTCATCCGGTCGCCCGCTGGGCGCGAGTCCATCGTACCCAATGAGATGCTGATCACCCAGCGGGTGGAAAACTTGTCGTTGACCGACGCCAAAGTGTCGCAAAGCACCGTGGTCACGGTGGCCTACGATGCTTCTGTGGACCAGGTCATGGCACTGCTGCATGCGGCATGCCGGGCGCAAGCCCGTGTGTTGACCGAACCCCCACCTTCGGTGGCCCTGTCGGCTTTTGGCGCAGACGGGCTGGAATTCACGGTGAGTTATTGGTTTGAAGACCCGGCCAATGGCGTCCTCAACCTGAAGTCGGACATCAACCGGGCGATCCTGCAGTCGCTGCGCGAAAACGGGATCGAGATCCCTTTCCCGCAGCGGGTGGTGCACATGCCCACCAAAAGCTGAGGCTGCAGGCTCAGTCCATCATGGAGGGCAGCCACAGGCTCAGGCCCGGAAAGGCGAGCAAGATGCCCAGCGTGATGACCAGCACCAACACCAAAGGCCAAACGCCGCGGAAGATGGTGCCCAAACCGACCTTGGGCAACAAGGTGTTGAGCACGAACAGGTTCATCCCCACAGGCGGTGAGATCAAGCCAATTTGGATGACCATGACGATCAGCACGCCAAACCAGACCGGATCAAAGCCCAGTTGGACCACGATGGGGAAGAACAAGGGGATGGTCAGCAAGACCATGGTGAGCTCTTCCATCACGGTGCCCAGGAGCACATAGATCAGCATCATGGCGCCCACGATCATGATGGGCGATAAGCCCAGTCCCGTGATCCAGTCTTTCAGCTCAAATGGCAAGCTGGTGTAGTTCACGAAGTTGGCAAAAATCGTGGCGGCAATCAACAAAGTGAACAGCATCGCGGTCGTTCTGGCGGACTCGATGAGCACCTGCAGCAGCACCTCTTTGGTCAAAGCTTTGCGTGCCAATGCAAACAGGAAAGCGCCCATGGCCCCCATGCCTGCACCTTCTGTGGCGGTGAAGAAGCCGCCATAAATGCCGCCCAGGACGATGAAAACCAGCAGCAAAACGCCCCAAATACCGCGCAAAGCCGCCCAGCGCTGTGCCCAGGTGAATTTTTCGCCTGGGGGGGCGTGTTCGGGGTCGCGTGAAGTCATGATGACCACGGCCAGCATCATCAAGAGGGCGGTCAGGATGCCCGGAATGACACCTGCCGCAAACAGTTTGCCGATGTGGGTTTCAGTGATGATGCCGTAGATCACCATGATGGTGGAGGGCGGAATCATGATCCCCAAGGTGCCGCCAGCAGCGATAACGCCTGTGGACAGGGCATCGCTGTACCCGATCTTTTTCATGGAGGGGTAGGCCACCTTGCTCATGGTGGCGGCCGTGGCAATGGAAGAGCCACAAATGGCACCAAACCCAGCACAAGCGGCAATGGTGGCATGCGCCAAGCCACCTCGGCGGTGGCCAATGAAGGTGTAGGCCGCATGGAAAAGCTCATGGGCCAAGCCCGCACGGGCCACAAAGTTGCCCATGAGGATGAACAAAGGAATCACCGACAAGGTGTAGGCAAAACCCGTCTCGTGCACGACTTGTGCGGTGCTGGCCAGGGCTGGCATCCAGCCGCGTGTGAGGCCAATGCCCACGATGCCCACCAGGCCCATGGAAAAAGCCAATGGCATGCGCATGAGGGCCAGCACAAAAATGGCGGCAAATCCAAGCAGGGCTTCGCTCACAGTGTGCCTCCTTCCGACGCATCGTCTTCGGTCGGCCAGAAGGCTTTGACCAGGTGAACCAAGGCCGTGAGCCCGCACAGCAAACCCATGCCTTGAATGAAAGGCGATTTGGCGATTTTCAGCTGTGCTGTGGTTTCTCCGGTGACCGCAAAATCGGCCCCTGTGTTCCACATCAGATAAGCCAGTCCCAGCAGCAAGGCGGCGCAAACGATGTCAACCAATGCCCTCTGAAAGCGCTGCAGCCCATGGGGCAGCAGGGCGTCGAGTGAGTCAAAGACCACATGTTCGCCTTTGAGAGAGACCAAAGGCAGGGCGCCAAAAATCACCACCACCATCAGCAACTCGGTCAACTCCAAAGAGCCCGTGATGGAGTGGGACAACAGTTTTCGACCCGAGACATCGAGAAAAGTCAGCAGCATGATGGCCAGCAAAGCCAACCCCGCCAAGGTTCCACAGACAATTTCCAGAGATTTTTTCACTCGACATTCCTAAAAAAAACGGTACCTGCGATTGTGGCAGGTACCGTTGTTTCACCTCGGTGGGTGACCAGACCAACGCGCTGTCGCTTATTTTTGCTTTTGCAATTTGGCGATTTCAGCGCGGAATTCTGACAGGGTGCCAGAGGGGTCTTTCAGGCCTTTGGCTTTGGCGGCCTGTGCCCAATCGCGCTCCAATTTGCTGACGCGAACCGTGACGCCGCTGATGAAGCTGTTGTTGGCTTTGATGACCTTCACACCGTTCTTTTGCATGTTGGTCAAAGCCAGATCGTCCACGCGGTCCCAAGATTTGCCAAAGCGGCTGGCCACAGCGTCGCCAGACAACTCATCCACCGCCTTTTTGTCTTCTGCAGACAGGCTGTTGTACTTGGCCGGGTTCATCATGAAGACAAAACTGGTGTTGTAAAGACCGCCCGGGAAGGTGGTGGCGTGCTTGATGATTTTGTCGATTTTGAAAGAGTCGGTCGACTCGGCAGGGAACAAAGTGCCATCCATGACACCGCTGGAGAGCAGCTCATAGGAGTCGGGTGCCGGTTTGAGGGTGACGTTCATGTCCAGCGTCTTGGTGATCTCGTTCACCATGCCGCCACCCACGCGGAACTTCAGGCCCGACAAGTCTTCCACTTTCTCAATGGGCTTTTTGGTGTTGAACACGATGCCTGGGCCGTGGGTGAAATAGCCCAAGACCTTCACACCTTGGTGCTCGGCTGTGAATTCGGGGTGTTTGCTGGCGATGCGGTTGAAGGCCACCGACAGCGGCTCGGCACGGTCGCCCAAGAATGGGAATTCGGCCATTTGTGTCAAGACAAAACGACCGGGTGTGTAACCATGAACGGTGAAGGACACGTCGACCAAGCCGTTTTTCACGGCATCAAAAGTGCCTGGCGCGGGCGTGACCGCACGGGGCAAAATGTTGCAGCGCACGCGGTTGGATGTTTTGGCCGTCAGTGCGTCGCACCAATCTTTTTGCGCCATGGTCAAGCCGTGTGTGGGCGGGACCCAGCTGGAGACCGTCAAAACGGTTTGAGCCTGGGCAAGGCCAGACAAACTGGTCAAGGCCAATGCGGCCATGGAAATCAGGGTTTTCTTCATGGGGAAGCTCCAGTTAATTGGTTACAAAACATAATCTAAACGCTATTGCCTGCGGACTGAATCCATGCTTACCCTGATTTCCCGACCTTTGGGTCGGTGAATGGGGCTGTCCTGCGGCGAAAAAGCGCCTGGGTGAGATAAAAATTCGAACGACCGTGCTTTTTTGTCGATAATGGTGAATCTGATGGGATGTTTTCGTGCACAATTGACGTATACGTCAATCGCCAAGCGGGTCTCCGTGACCCCAAGCTGCGAGACCTGTTTTGATCTTTCAATGGAGAAGCTTTCATGAAAATTCTGGTTCCCGTGAAGCGGGTCGTGGACTACAACGTCAAGGTCCGGGTCAAATCCGATGGTTCGGGTGTGGACATCGCCAACGTCAAGATGAGCATGAACCCCTTTGACGAAATCGCCGTCGAAGAAGCCGTGCGCCTGAAAGAAAAAGGTTTCGCCACCGAAGTCATCGCTGTCTCTTGCGGCGTGGCCCAATGCCAGGAAACCTTGCGTACCGCGATGGCCATTGGCGCCGATCGCGGCATCTTGGTGGAGACCCCGGCCGATTTGGACCTGCAGCCCTTGGCGGTCGCCAAGCTGCTCAAGGCGCTGGTCGACAAAGAACAACCCGGTTTGATCATTCTGGGCAAGCAAGCCATTGACGACGACTGCAACCAAACCGGTCAGATGTTGGCCGCTTTGGCCGATCTGCCGCAAGCCACATTCGCCAGCAAGGTCGAGATCGTGGACGGCAAAGCCCAAGTGACCCGCGAGATCGACGGCGGCTTGGAAGTGCTGTCCATCCATCTGCCTGCGGTGGTGACCACCGACCTGCGCTTGAACGAGCCGCGCTACGTGACGCTGCCCAACATCATGAAGGCCAAGAAAAAGCAGCTCGACAACTTCAAGCCCGAAGACTTGGGTGTCGATGTGGCCCCCCGCATCAAGACGCTGAAAGTGGCCGAGCCTGCCAAGCGCAGCGCCGGCATCAAGGTGCCTGACGTCGCTACCCTGGTGGACAAGCTGAAAAACGTGGCCAAAGTGATCTGAGGCTCTTTGTGGGAGGCCGCCCCCGCGGCCGAATGTCGGTCAACCAGCATTCGCGAGCAGGGGCTCGCTCCCACAGAACAACGAATCAAGGAAAAAACATGACTGCTCTCGTTATTGCCGAACACGACAACGCCTCGATCAAAGGCGCAACTTTGAACACCGTGACCGCCGCTGCCGCTTGCGGTGGTGATGTGCATGTGCTGGTCGCAGGCCACAACGCAGCCGCTGCTGCGCAAGCCGCGGCTCAAATCGCGGGTGTGACGAAAGTCATCCACGCCGACAGCGAAGCCCTGGCCCATGGCTTGGCCGAAAACGTGGCAGCCCAAGTGATCGCCATCGCTGCCCACTACAGCCACATCCTGTTCCCCGCGACTGCCGCGGGCAAGAACGTGGCCCCCCGCGTGGCGGCCAAGTTGGATGTGGCCCAAATCAGCGATGTGACGCAAGTCATCTCGGCCGACACGTTCGAGCGCCCGATCTATGCGGGTAACGCGATCGCGACGGTGCAAAGCACCGACGGCACCAAAGTCATCACCGTGCGCACCACGGGCTTTGACGCGGCAGCCGCGACAGGTGGCTCCGCTGCCGTCGAAAACGCAGCCGCTCAAGCCGACAGCGGCAAGAGCAGCTTCACGCGCAGCGAAATCGCCAAGAACGACCGCCCCGAACTCACAGCCGCCAAGATCATCGTCTCCGGTGGCCGTGCTTTGGGCAGCTCGGAAAAGTTCAATGAAGTGATGACGCCTCTGGCCGACAAGTTGGGTGCCGCCATCGGTGCCAGCCGTGCAGCTGTGGACGCTGGCTACGCGGCCAACGACCTGCAAGTGGGCCAGACCGGCAAGATCGTGGCGCCTCAGCTGTATGTCGCGTGCGGCATCTCGGGCGCGATCCAGCACTTGGCGGGCATGAAGGATTCCAAAGTGATCGTGGCGATCAACAAGGACCCCGAAGCGCCCATCTTCAGCGTGGCCGACTTTGGCCTCGAAGCCGATTTGTTCGCGGCTGTGCCTGAGTTGACCAACGCACTGTGATGATTTGACGTCAGCAAAGAAGGCCTCCCAGAGAGGTCTTTTTTGTACCCGCCCCCTCTCCTTTGACCATGAACGGAATCAAGACATGAGTTACATCGCTCCCCTCAAAGACATGCTTTTCAACATCGAGCATTTGGCCCGCATTGATCAGATTGCGCAGATTCCCGGCTTTGAAGATGCGGGTTTGGAAACGGCGCAAGCGGTGCTCGAGGAGTGCGCCAAGCTCAACCAGGACGTGATCTCTCCGCTCAATTGGGAAGGAGACCAAAACCCGTCCTTCCACAACGGCAGTGGCGTGACCACCACGCCGGGCTTCAAAGAGGCTTACCAACAGTACGCCGAAGGCGGCTGGCAAGGCCTGCAGCACCCGGCCGACTTTGGCGGCCAAGGCCTGCCCAAAACCATTGGCGCGGCTTGCGGCGAAATGCTCAACTCGGCCAACATGGCTTTTGCCCTGTGCCCCTTGCTCACCGATGGCGCGATCGAAGCGCTGCTGACCGCAGGCTCTGACGAGCTCAAAGCCACTTATCTGGAAAAACTGATCTCGGGCCAGTGGACCGGCACCATGAACCTGACCGAGCCGCAGGCGGGCTCAGACTTGGCCGCCGTGCGCACCCGCGCCGAGCCCCAGCCCGATGGCACGTACAAAATTTTCGGCACCAAGATCTACATCACCTACGGTGAACACGACATGGCCGAGAACATCGTGCACCTGGTGCTGGCCCGTGTGGTCGGCGCACCGGAAGGTGTCAAAGGCATCAGCCTGTTCGTGGTGCCCAAATTCATGGTCAAGGCCGATGGCTCTTTGGGCGATCGCAATGACGTCCACTGCGTGAGCATCGAGCACAAGATGGGCATCAAGGCCAGCCCCACAGCCGTGCTGCAGTTCGGCGACCACGGTGGCGGTGTTGGGTATTTGGTGGGTCAGGAAAACCGTGGCCTCGAATACATGTTCATCATGATGAACGCCGCCCGCTATGCGGTGGGTGTGCAGGGCATCGCGATTGCCGAGCGCTCTTACCAGCGCGCGGTGCAATACGCGCGCGACCGCGTACAAAGCCGTCCGGTTGACGGCAGCTTGCCCGCAGCGGGCCCCATCATTCACCACCCCGATGTGCGCCGCATGCTGATGACCATGCGCGCCTACACCGAGGGCTGCCGCGCCATGGCCGCCACGGCTGCGGCGGCCTACGACGCCTCGCACCACCACCCCGATGCCGAGGTGCGCCAGCACAACGCGGCGTTTTACGAGTTCATGGTGCCGCTGGTCAAGGGCTACAGCACCGAGATGAGCCTGGAAGTCACCAGCTTGGGCGTGCAGGTGCACGGCGGCATGGGCTTCATCGAAGAAACCGGTGCGGCGCAGTACTACCGCGACGCCAAGATCCTGACCATTTACGAAGGCACGACCGCCATCCAGGCCAACGACCTGGTGGGGCGCAAGACCGCCCGCGACGGCGGCCAGACCGCCAAAGCACTGGCTGCGCAGGTGGCGCAGACCGAAAGCGAACTCGCGTCTTCTGGCAACGCCGACGCGCAGGCTGTGGCCAAGCGCCTCAAAGCCGCCCGTGAAGCCTTTGTGGACGTGGTCGACTTTGTGGCCGGCAACACCAAAGCCCACCCCAACGATGTGTTCGCTGGCAGCGTGCCTTACCTCATGCTGGCGGGCAATCTGATGGCGGGCTGGCAAATGGGCCGCGCCTTGCTGGTGGCCCTCACACCCGAGGCGCAAGCCCAAGACGCCGCCTTCATGGCCGCCAAGGTGACCACCGCACGTTTCTACGCCGACCACATCCTGTCCAAAGCCCCCGGCATCCGCGACAGCATTGTCGAAGGTGCGGGCAGCGTGACCGCGATGGCGCTGGACGCATTCTGATTCCGATTCCAAAAACAATCTTAAGGAGACAACATGTCCAAGCTGCCCAACGTTCTGGCCCATCTGCCATTTCCCGCCATCGCCTCGCCCCTGTTCATCATCAGCAACCCCAAGCTGGTGATTGAGCAGTGCAAGGCCGGCATTGTGGGCTCTATGCCTGCTTTGAACGCACGCCCTGCCGAGCAACTGGAAGAGTGGTTGATTGAAATCACCGAAACCCTGGCGGCCTACAACCAGGCCCATCCAGACAAGCCCGCTGCGCCTTTTGCCATCAACCAGATCGTGCACAAGAGCAACGACCGGTTGGAGCACGACATGGCCATGTGCGTGAAGTACAAAGTGCCGATCATCATCACCTCGCTGGGCGCTCGTGAAGAGATCAACGCGGCCGCCCACAGCTACGGTGGCGTGGTGCTGCACGACATCATCAACAACAAGCACGCGCATAAAGCGATTGAAAAGGGTGCGGATGGCCTGATCGCTGTCGCCGCGGGTGCCGGTGGCCATGCGGGCGTCAAAAGCCCGTTCGCCTTGATTCAGGAAATCCGCCAGTGGTTTGATGGTCCGGTGGCCTTGTCCGGATCGATTGCCACGGGCGACGCGATTTTGGCGGCCCAAGCCATGGGCGCAGACTTTGCCTACATCGGCTCTGCGTTCATCGCCACGCACGAAGCGCGTGCGGCCGAGGCGTACAAACAAGCCATTGTGGACAGCAACTCGGACGACATCGTGTACAGCAACCTGTTCACGGGTGTGCACGGCAACTACCTGGCCCCGTCGATCCGCGCCGCTGGCCTGGACCCCGAGAACCTGCCCGAGTCCGACCCCAGCAAGATGAACTTTGGCGGTGACGCCAAAAAGGCTTGGAAAGACATCTGGGGCTGCGGCCAAGGCATTGGCGCGATCCAGTCGGTGCAAAGCACCGCCGATCTGGTGGCCCAGTTCAAGGCGCAGTACCAAGCAGCTCGCGCCCGTTTGGCGCTCTGACCTTCACCGGCCCACGCCCACTTCACCGGTCAGCGATTTGCGCACTTCGCGCATCACCACGCCCCAGCCTGCGTTGGGGCGCTCTTTTTTGATCGATGCGATCAAGGCCACCGGTTGCCTGTTGATTGTGTTGCACCACATGGCTTTTTATGGGCCCATGTCGGATGTGGTGGCCACGGCCTGGCCAGCGGTGGTGCGCTGGCTTTATGACCATGGACGCTACGCCGTCCAGCTGTTTTTGGTCTGCGCGGGTTTTCTCACCGCCAACCACTTGGCCCGCTTGGAGTCGCTGGCCTTGAAAGACGCTTTCAAGTTGGTGGGAAACCGTTATCTGCGTTTGGCGATCCCTTTGCTGGCGGCGCTCAGTTTCACGGTGCTCATCACAGAGTGGGTGCGCCCCGATTTTGACCACGCCAGCTTATCGGCGACGCCCGATTGGGGGCAGGCTTTGGCGCACATGTTGTTGCTGCAGCACCTCTTGGACATGGAGGCCTTGTCAGCGGGCATTTGGTATGTGGCCATTGACTTTCAGCTGTACGCCATGACCTTGCTCAGCTTGTGGGTGGTGAGCCTCTGTCGCTCTGCGCAAGCCCGGTATTCCGTCAGAGCCATGCGCTTGGTGCTGTGGTGCCTTCTCACCTGTGCGTCATGGTGGTGGTGGAATCTGGACACTGCGCTGGACGACCATGGCGTGTATTTTTTCGGCGCCTATGGCTTGGGTCTTTTGGCCTGGGAGGCCAGGTCCTGGTTGAGCCACAACGCGCCCACAGCTCAACAAAAATGGGCGTTGTGGCTTGGGCTGCTGCTCTTGTGGGGGGTGGCTTGGTGGCTGGGCCCCAGGGGGCGAATGGCCGTGGCCTTTGGCATCACGGCATTGCTGGTCGCCGCACCTGTGCGCTGGTTCTTGGGTGATGCCCTGTCGCAATCGCCATGGCGCAGGGGCGTGGCGTGGTTATCGGGTGTGTCCTATTCGGTATTCCTCATGCATTTTGGCGTGAGTTTGGCCATCAGCGCATGGATCACCTGGGCGTGGCCCGATGTCCTCTGGGCCAATGCGATGGGCATGCTGCTGGCACTGCTGGTGTCTTTGGGCTTTGGAGGAATGCTCTACCGATTCGTGGAGCGCCAAGCCCCTACTTGGTGGCATTGGTGGCTGTGGGCCGGATTTTTCAAGGCCAGCGTGGCGCTGACCGTGCTCACCAACCCGGTGGGCTGATGCGCACGGCGTCGCCCTCAATGGGCCTTGCTGGCTTGGACTTTTTCAGTGATGTAGGCCAAAGCCTCTTCCACTTGGTCGATCAAGATCAAACACAAATCACCCGGCGATAAACGCGCAAGCGCTGTGTCAATGGCGTTGAATTCGCCTTGGATGTCTTGCACATGCGTGGTGCGGACAGCGCCTTGCAAACCCTCGCGCAGCAAAGCGATGACCTCACCGTCTTCACGGCCACGTTGGCAGGCGTCTTGGTAAAGCAGCACTTCGTCAAACGCCTGGCCCAGGATCTTGGTTTGGTCGCGGATGTCTTGGTCACGCCGGTCACCGGCACCACTGATGACCACCATGCGTTTTTGGGCAGGCATGTTGTCCACGGCCTGCACCAAAGCTTGAATGGCATCGGGGTTGTGGCCGTAGTCCGCAATCAGGGTGGCCCCACGGTAATCGAACACATTGAAGCGGCCAGGCACGCCCTGGATGTCGCTGATGAAGGTGGCCACGCCCTGAGCGATCGCATCCCAAGGCACGCCGACAGCCCAAGCCGCACCAATGGCGGCGATGACGTTTTCGGTCTGGAACCCAATTTGGCCTTGCCGAGTGATCGGCACTTGAGACAGGGGTATGCGCAACACCTGCTTGCCTTTTTGGGCCACGATGTGGCCGTCTTCGGTGAACACCACACGTTTGCCTTGCGCACGGTGCGTGGCCAACACGGGGTGATTGCCGTCGAGTGCAAAAAAGGTCACTTCGCCCGGGCAGTGCGGCGCCATGAAGGCCACGGCCGGATCCGCGGCGTTGAGCACGGCCATGCCGTTTTGTTCCACGTTGAGCACAATCACGCGCTTGAGCACGGACAGGTCTTCGAGGGTGGTGATGTAGTTCAGGCCCAGGTGGTCACCGCCACCCATGTTGGTCACGATGGCCACGTTGCAGCGGTCAAAGGCCAGACCTTCTCGCAGCAAACCGCCGCGAGCGGTCTCAAACACAGCGGCATCCACATCCGGGTGCATGAGCACGTTGCGCGCGCTGCGCGGACCGCTGCAGTCGCCCGAGTCGGTTTGCCGGCCGTTGACATACACACCGTCCGTGTTGGTCATGCCCACGCGCAAGCCTTGCGTTCTGAGCAGGTGCGCAGTCAGGCGAACGGTCGTGGTTTTGCCATTGGTGCCCGTGACCGCGATCACGGGGATGCGGCCTGTTGAACCGTTCGGGAACATCTGGTCGATCACCGCATTGCCCACGTCGCGGCCTTTGCCATAGGATGGGCTGATGTGCATGCGCAAGCCTGGCGCCGCATTGACTTCGACGATGCCGCCGTTTTGCTCTTCCAGGGGGCGCAATACGGATTCGCACACCACATCGACACCACAAATATCGAGGCCCACCATTTGGGCCGCTTCCACCACCCGGGCCGCGACCTCGGGGTGCACGTCGTCGGTCACATCGGTGGCGCTGCCCCCGGTGGACAAGTTGGCGTTGTTGCGCAAAATGACACGGCGACCTTTTTCGGGCACCGATTCGGGCTCCAGATCTTGGGCGTGCAAACGGCCAATGGCGATGTCGTCAAACCGGATTTTGGTCAGAGAAGTCGAGTGACCGGTGCCGCGGCGGGGGTCGGCATTCACCAAGTCCACCAGCTGGCGCACCGTGTGTTTGCCGTCGCCGACAACCAAGGGCGGCTCGCGGCGTGCCGCCGCGATGAGTTTGTTGCCCACCACCAGCAAACGGTAATCGCTGCCCGGCAGGAACTTTTCGACCATCACGGTCCCATAGCGCTCGGCTGTGGCGTAGGCCTTGTCGAAAGTCGAGCGTTCTGTGATGTTGACGGACACACCTTTGCCCTGGTTGCCATCTTGCGGTTTCACGACCACAGGCAGCCCCACCTCGAGAGCAATGGCCCAGGCTTCGTCAGGGGTTTCGGCCGGGCGCCCCAGGGGCACAGGCACACCTGCCGCATGCAGCAGTTTTTTGGTCAGGTCTTTGTCTTGGGCAATCGATTCGGCGATGGCACTGGTGGAGTCCACTTCGGCCGCTTGGATGCGACGCTGCTGTGAGCCCCAACCAAATTGGACCAGGCTGCCATCGGTCAAGCGCCGAAAGGGAATGCCACGGGCCACGGCCGCATCCACAATCGCGCCGGTCGAAGGGCCCAAGCGAACGTCTTCGTCCAATTCGTGCAGTTGCGCCAGCGCACTTTCAAGGTCAAAGCCATGACCCGCCATGGCGGCTTGGCAAAGCTTTTCAGCCAACTCGAGGGCCAAGCGACCCACTGCTTCTTCGGAATACTGCACCACCACTTGGTAAACACCGGGTTCTTCGGTGGCGGTGGTGCGGCTGAACGTGACGGGGCAGCCCGCGTGGGCTTGCAGCGCGAGGGTGACTTTTTCGAAGGCATGCGCCATGGACGGCGATTGACCTGGGCGTGTGCCTTCGATGGGGCCCACCTCGGGGAAAATGCGGCGCAAGCGCTGCTCGATCGGATGGTTGGAAGCCAAGCTGCGCTCGGCTTCAGGGCAGGTCACGATGGCTTCTATGGCCGTGTGACGGCTCCACAAATTGGGACCGCGCAGAGCGCGAATTCTTGACACTTCCATGAACCGGGATTCCTTTGATGCGCGAGGGCCACAGGGCACTGGGGGCGTTAATGAGAGGTGTTCTGGCCGAAGCTCTTGATGCCGGCTCGGATCAGATCGGTACCGATGTCCAAGGCCCAAGCCACGCAAGCGGCGACCAACATGTCGTTGGTGCCCAGCTTGCCTTCTTGCAGCAGGCGGGCCACGGCAGGGCGTTTGATCGACAGCACCATCGACTCGCGCTGGCCTTCGCACAGCATCAGCTGTCCATCACGCCAAAAACCAACTCGTCCGCCTTGTGCCCGGTGGGCCATCAATCGGGGCGTGTTCTCGTCATCGGCATAAAAAACCACGCCACCATCGCTGTAGCTGGCCAATTCGGCCACTTGCGCATCAGCCGCATGGAGCACGGCCGTGCCTTGGGGCAGCACCACATCAATTTGGGTGCGCACATAGGTGGGCATTTTTTCGTCACTGCCAGGGTACAAGTCGTCCAGCCCCAAAGCCTTGGGCATGCGGGTCACCACACCCACATGGCAGCGGTCATAAGGCAGGCCCTCGGCCAGCAAATGGCGTGCGTCGCTTTCAAACACCGCTGCTTGAACCGAACGGTTGATCAACAGCCTTTGGGCATTGTCCCAATCCATGCCATTTTGGTTTTGAAGCTGGCGCTGGTTCATGAACAAGCCGTCTGCACAAGCCAAACCGGTGTAGAGGCCCTTGAGGTGCAATAACCAAGACACCAGCTTGGCTGGGCGGGTGGTGTCGCCATCACCCAGGAAGCCCACCACCGGAATACGGCCTGTCTCAACGGGTTTGAACAAATGGTTGGCGATGGCCTGGCCCACCGGACGGGGTTTGCCAGAGGCGGGTTTGAGGTGCATCAGCAAGCCGGGGCCGGCGTTGACTTCCACAATCGCACCGCCTTGTGCGGCCAAGGGCTGAGAAATATCTTGCGCCACCAAATCGACACCCGCGATGTCCAAGCCCACCACGCGAGCCGCCAAAACGGCCAGTGCGGCCACATCGGGGTGAACTTCATCGGTCACGTCCAAGGCCATGTTGCCCGTGCGCATGATCAACACGGTGCGGTCTTTGTCAGGCACGCTGTCTGCCGTCAGGCCTTGCCGCTTGAGCTCGAGCACCGAGGTGGTGTGTTCGTCCAGCCGGATCGTGTCGAGTGGAAAGTCTTCTTCTTCGCCGCGGCGGGGGTCGGAGTTGATCTGCAACTCGATCAGCTCGGCCACGGTGTGCACGCCATCGCCCACCACGCTGGCGGTTTCGCCTTTGTTGGCTGCGGCCACCTGGTCGCCCACCACCAAGAGCCGGTGTTCCTCGCCCAAAATGAAGCGCTCCACAATCACTTCGCTGCCTTCGGCCAGCGCAATGTCGTAAGCGGCAGCAATGTCTTCTTGTTTGGACAGCTCCAGCGACACGCCACGTGCATGGTTGCCATCGGTCGGTTTGACACACACCGGCAAGCCGATGTCTTGCGCCGCTTCCCAAGCCGCCATGGGGCTGTCGACGATTTGGCCTTCAGGCACCGGCACGCCACACATGCTGAGCAACTGCTTGGTCAGGTCTTTGTCTTTGGAGATGCCTTCAGCAATCGCACCCGTGCGGTCGGTTTCGGCTGTCCAGATGCGGCGTTGTTGGGCGCCATGGCCCAGCTGCACCAAGTTGCCATCGTTCAGACGGATGGATGGAATGCCGCGGTCGCTGGCGGCATCCACGATGCTGGCCGTGCTCGGGCCGATGCACAGGCTGTCCACCATTTGTTTGAGTCGGTTGATTTCGGCGCCCACATCAAAAGCACGGCCTTCAATGGCCGCCAGGATCAGCTCGCGTGCGGTCTCGAGCGCGCTGCGACTGACGGCTTCGTGGCGGGTGCGGATCACGACTTTGTAAATGCCGCGTGGACCGGCTTCTCGGGCTTTTCCAAAGCCCGTTTGCATGCCCGCTTGGGTTTGCAGCTCCAGCGCCACATGCTCGAGCACATGGCCCGCCCAAGTGCCTTGCTCCAGTCGCTGCAAAAACCCACCGCGCTCGCCGACGCTGCAACGGTGCTCCACCAGACCTGGCAAGCAAGCGGTCAGGCGCTCATTGAAGCCGGGCAGTGTGTTGGAGGGGAAGTCTTCCAAGGAACCAATGTCGACCAGGGCTTCCAAGACAGGACGGTAAGTCCAGATATTGGGTCCGCGCAAATGGGTCATGCGCAGAAATTGGATGTTGTGAGCGTTCATGGCTGAAAGGGGCGGCGATACAATGGCAAGCCCGTCGTGGCGCTGCTGGAGAGCTCAGGATTCAAAAGATACATGGGCAGTTCTTGTGCCGTGGTGTGCGACATCCATGGTTGTTTCTTGTCTCGTCGGCCGTCTGGCGCATGCGAGTCGTTTCCGGTTCTTCTTTCATGACATCCACTTCCCCTCTGTCCTCTGCTTCCCGTCAGGTCTTGCCTGATGCATGGCAGGTTGAAGTTCAGTCTTGTCTACAACCCCATGAAAACGCAACAGCGTGGCTGGAGGTTGACCTTGACAACAGCTTGAGATTCGCCAAAAGTGCCATCATTTTGACCGATCAACGGGTCTTATATCGGCCTGAAGGCGAAAAAAACTGGTCCGCTTTGCCCTTGCAAGCCGGTTTGTCGCTCAAATTGACGGACCACGCCGGTGTGGGTTGCCTGGTCTTGGGCAGTGCCGCTGGCCAATTGGCGGTTTGGCGGTTCACTTTGGGCTTGCAAGCGGCGGTGGCGCGGTGGGTCGCGCAGTTTGAGGGGCAACTGGCGCAAAGCGGCAGCAGCGAAGCAGGACGCCCCTTGCAAACCGTCCTGTCTGGGTCGGTTTGCCCGGTCTGCCAAACCGTCATGGCCGAGGACGAGGAGGATTGCCCCAGCTGTGGGCGTGAGGATTTGGCGCCCCCGTCGACCTGGACCCTGTTCAAGTTGTGGCGCTTCGCGCACCCCTACAAAGGCTCCTTGCTGGCCGGTTTCTTGTTGACCTTGGCCGCCACAGCGGCCACGTTGGTGCCCCCATACCTCACCATGCCCTTGATGGACGACATCCTGATCCCTTACCAAAACGGCAAGGACATTGACCCGCAATTGGTGTCGCTGTATTTGTTGGGCTTGTTGGCTTCGGCTTTGTTGGCCTGGGGTCTGGGTTGGGCGAAAACCTACATCTTGGCCTTGGTGTCTGAGCGCATCGGGGCCGATTTGCGCACCACCACCTACGAGCATTTGCTCAAGCTGTCGTTGGAATATTTTGGCGGTCGGCGCACGGGTGACTTGATCGCCCGCATCGGCAGCGAGACCGACCGCATCAACGTGTTCTTGTCTTTGCACCTGCTGGACTTTGCGACCGACGTGCTGATGATCTTGATGACGGCGGTGATTTTGTTCACCATCAACCCGACCTTGGCTTTGGTGACCCTGTTGCCCTTGCCTTTCATCGCTTGGCTGATCCATGTGGTGCGCGAAAAACTGCGCACCGGGTTTGAAAAAATCGACCGCGTTTGGGCCGAAGTGACCAATGTGCTCACCGACACCATTCCCGGCATCCGCGTGGTCAAAGCGTTTGCGCAAGAAGACCGCGAAGCCCAACGTTTCAAGGACGCCAACGCGCACAACCTGCAAGTCAATGACCGGCTCAACCGCGTGTGGTCGCTGTTCTCACCCACCGTGACCTTGATGACCGAAATCGGCTTGCTGGTGGTCTGGGGTTTTGGCATTTGGTTGGTCTCCGACGACCAAATCACCGTGGGTGTGCTGACGGCATTTTTGGCCTACATTGGCCGCTTTTACAGCCGACTCGACTCCATGAGCCGGATTGTTTCGAACACGCAAAAAGCGGCATCGGGTGCCAAGCGCATTTTTGACATCCTGGACCACGTCTCCAGCGTGCCCGAACCGGTCAACCCGGTGGCTTTGCCTGAACGTGTACAAGGCCACATTCGGGTGCGCGATGCGGGTTTTCGCTACGGCAACCGCGCGGTGATCCGCCAGCTCAACCTGGACATCCAACCGGGTCAGATGATTGGCCTGGTGGGCCACAGCGGTTCGGGCAAGAGCACCTTGGTCAACCTGATCTGCCGCTTTTACGACCTGAGTGACGGCGCCATTGAACTCGATGGCACCGACATCCGCCAGCTCAAGGTGGCCGATTACCGCCGCCAAATTGGATTGGTGCTGCAAGAGCCCTTCCTGTTCTTCGGCACCATTGCCGACAACATTGCTTACGGCAAGCCCGATTCAAGCCGAGAAGACATCGTCGCCGCGGCCCGCGCCGCCCACGCCCATGAATTCATCTTGCGCATGCCGCAAGGCTATGACTCCTTGGTGGGCGAGCGGGGTCAGGGCTTGTCGGGCGGAGAACGCCAGCGCATTTCGATTGCACGCGCCTTGCTCATCAATCCGCGCATCTTGATTTTGGATGAGGCCACTTCGGCGGTGGACACCGAAACAGAAAAAGAAATCCAGCGCGCCTTGGACAACTTGGTGCGCGGGCGCACCACGATTGCCATTGCCCACCGCTTGTCCACCCTGCGCAAAGCCGATCGGCTGGTGGTCATGGACAAAGGGGTCGTGGTGGAAGAGGGGACACACGATGCTTTGATTGAGGCACAAGGCGCTTACTGGCGCTTGTACGAAGCACAGCAGCGCCAGGCCGAAGCCGACACCGTGTTGGGCGGCAGCCTGTCTGAAGAACAAAAGGTGAGTGCATGAACCCGTTCGACCTGCAGCGCGATGCCTTCGGCCTTTGGGTCTTGGTGATGCCCGATGGCACGCGCCATTCACCGGTCACGGCCTTGCGGGCCTATCCAGTGTCTGCCCCCGATGAAGGTGTGGCGCTGATGGATGCCGAAGGGCATGAGATCTTTTGGATCGATGCCCTGGCCCATTTGGCCGAGCCCCTGCGCGCGCAGGTGGTGCAAGCGCTGAACGAGCGGGAATTTTTGCCAGAAATTTTGCAGCTGTCAGCCGTCAGCAGCTTTGCAACGCCCAGCACTTGGTCTGTGCAAACCGATCGGGGTGCGACGGAGTTTTTGCTCAAGGGCGAAGAAGACATCCGGCGCCTGACCGGCACGGTGCTGCTGATCAACGACGCCAACGGCGTGCAATTCATGATCCGTGACCTGGCCGCCATGGACAAACACTCGCGCAAACTGCTGGACCGTTTCCTCTGAAGCGGGACGAGGTAGGCGGCGCACACAAGAAAAAGGCGGTGGGACCGAGGTCCAACCGCCTTTTATGGGGCCTGGGGCTCAGGCGCCAAAAAAGCCCTTGAGCTTGTCGGTCCAGGTTTCTCCGCTGGGTTGGTGTTTGCCGCCCCCTTTGGACAAGGACTCTTCAAACTCTTTGAGCAATTTTTTCTGGTGCTCGGTGAGTTTCACGGGGGTCTCAACCGTGATGTGGCAATACAGGTCGCCCGGGTAAGTGCCGCGCACCCCTTTGATGCCTTTGCCGCGCAAACGGAACTGCTTGCCTGTCTGTGTGCCCTCTGGGATGTCAATGGCCGCTTTGCCGCCCAAGGTGGGCACCTCGATCTCGCCGCCCAAAGCCGCTTTGGAAAAGCTGATGGGCACGGCGCAATGCAAGTCATCGCCATCGCGCTCAAAAATCGCGTGCTTCTTCAGGCGAATCTCGATGAACAAGTCGCCGGCAGGCCCGCCGTTGGTGCCCGGTTCCCCGTTGCCCGCGCTGCGGATGCGCATGCCGTCGTCGATGCCAGCCGGGATTTTGACTTCCAGCGTTTTTTGCTTCTTGACTTTGCCTTGGCCATGACAGGTGCCGCAAGGCTCTGGAATGATCTTGCCGGTGCCTCGGCAGTTGGGGCAGGTTTGCTGCACGCTGAAAAAGCCCTGGCGCATCTGCACTTGGCCTTGGCCGTTGCAAGTGCCGCAAGACTTGACACTGGTGCCTGGCTTGGCGCCCGTGCCGCTGCAGGTGTCGCACGCGTCCCAGCTGGGGATGCGCAGCTGCGAGTCTTTGCCATTGGCGGCTTCTTCGAGCGTGATTTCCATCGCGTAACTCAGGTCGGCGCCGCGGAAAACCTGACGGCCACCCCCGCGACCACCACGACCTTGGCCACCAAAAATATCACCAAAGATGTCGCCGAACGCATCCCCAAAACCACCGAAGCCTTCTGCGCCGCCCCGCATATTGGGGTCCACACCGGCATGGCCGTGCTGGTCGTAAGCCGCGCGCTTTTGGGCGTCAGAGAGCATTTCGTAGGCTTCTTTGACTTCCTTGAATTTGGCTTCGGCTTCTTTGGCTTTGGCGTCCTCCCCCTGATTGCGGTCAGGGTGGTACTTCATCGCCAGCTTGCGGTAAGCCTTTTTGATGTCTTCGTCTGAGGCGTTTTTGGCAACGCCCAGCACTTCGTAAAAATCTCGTTTGGTTGCCATGACTTGAGGCCTTTACATGCAAAAAACGTCCCGAGACCTGCTCGGGACGTTGGGGGTGTTTCTGGGAGGCCACCCCTGTGGCCGAATGCAATCGCGAGCGGGGGCTCGCTCCCACAGAATCGCTGGGGGCATCAGCCTTTTTTGACTTCCTTGACTTCGGCGTCCACCACATTGTCGTCCTGTGGTGGGGCCTCGGCGCCGGACGCCGCAGCACCCGCAGCGGCTTGCTGCGCTTGCATGTCGGCGTAAACCTTTTCGCCCAACTTTTGGCTGGCCGTCATCAGCGCTTCGGTTTTGCTTTCGATGGCGTCTTTGTCCTCGCCCTTCAACGCGTCTTCCAGCGCTTTGGTGGCGGCTTCAATCGCTTCTTTTTCAGAGGCTTCGATCTTGTCGCCGTGCTCGGTCAGGCTCTTTTTCACGCTGTGCACAGCGGCTTCGCCAGCATTGCGGGCTTGCACGAGTTCGAGCTTTTTCTTGTCCTCTTCGGCGTTCAACTCGGCGTCTTTCACCATTTGCTGAATTTCGGCTTCGGACAGACCGGAGTTGGCCTTGATCGTGATCTTGTTTTCTTTGCCTGTGCCTTTGTCTTTGGCGCCCACGTGCAAGATGCCGTTGGCGTCAATGTCAAACGACACTTCGATCTGGGGTGTGCCGCGTGCTGCGGGTGGGATGCCTTCGAGGTTGAATTCGCCCAGCGCCTTGTTGCCACTGGCGATATCGCGCTCACCCTGGAACACTTTGATCGTCACCGCGGGCTGGTTGTCTTCAGCGGTCGAGAAAGTTTGCGCAAACTTGGTCGGGATCGTGGTGTTCTTGGTGATCATCTTGGTCATCACGCCACCCATGGTTTCGATGCCCAGAGACAGAGGCGTCACGTCCAGCAGCAGCACGTCGGTGCGGTCGCCCGACAAGACCTGGCCCTGGATCGCAGCGCCCACGGCCACAGCTTCGTCGGGGTTCACGTCCTTGCGTGGCTCTTTGCCAAAGAACTCTTTGACCTTCTCTTGCACCTTGGGCATGCGCGACATGCCGCCGACCAAAATGATGTCGTCGATCTCGCCCACCGACACGCCGGCGTCCTTGATCGCCATGCGGCAAGGCGCGATGGTGCGCTCGATCAATTCCTCCACCAACTGCTCCAACTTGGCACGGGTCAGTTTGATGTTCAGGTGCTTGGGGCCTGTGGCGTCGGCCGTGATGTAGGGCAGGTTGACGTCGGTCGCAGCCGAGCTGGACAGCTCGATCTTGGCTTTCTCAGCGGCTTCTTTCAAGCGTTGCAGGGCCAACACGTCTTTGGCCAAATCGACGCCGGATTCTTTCTTGAATTCGGAGATGATGAAGTCGATGATGCGTTGGTCGAAGTCTTCGCCGCCCAAGAAGGTGTCGCCGTTGGTGGACAGCACTTCGAATTGCTTTTCACCGTCGACGTCGGCGATTTCGATGATGGACACGTCGAATGTGCCGCCACCCAAGTCATACACGGCGATCTTGCGGTCGCCTTTTTCGGTTTTGTCCAAACCGAAAGCCAGGGCCGCAGCGGTGGGTTCGTTGATGATGCGCTTGACGTCCAAACCTGCGATGCGGCCGGCGTCTTTGGTGGCTTGACGCTGTGCGTCGTTGAAGTAAGCCGGCACCGTGATGACGGCTTCGGTCACTTCTTCGCCGAGGTAGTCTTCGGCGGTTTTCTTCATCTTGCGCAGAATTTCAGCGCTGATTTGGGGCGGGGCCAATTTGTTGCCGCGCACTTCCACCCAAGCGTCGCCGTTGTCGGCTTTGGCAATGGTGTAGGGCATCAGGTCGATGTCTTTTTGGACTTCTTTTTCGGCAAACTTGCGACCGATCAAGCGCTTGACCGCGTACAAGGTGTTGCGCGGGTTGGTGACCGCTTGGCGCTTGGCCGAGGCGCCAACCAGGATTTCGCCGTCTTCTTGGTACGCAATGATCGACGGGGTGGTGCGAGCGCCTTCGGCGTTCTCGATCACTTTGGTCGTGTTGCCTTCCATGATGGCCACGCACGAGTTGGTGGTGCCCAGGTCAATACCGATGATTCTTCCCATGAGGATGCTCCGAAAAAGTTAGAAATACAGATGGTTTGCAAATGGGGCAGGGTGGAAAATTTTCAAGCCCCCGCACAGCGAAAATGGTGAAGCCCTCGCCCAAGGGCCGATCAGCGCGGTTTATTTGGGCGCAGTGACCGTGACCAAAGCCGGGCGCAGCACGCGGTCCGCGATGGAATAGCCCTTTTGCAGCACCGTGACCACGGTGTTGGCTTCTTGCTCGGCGGGGACCACGCTGATGGCTTGGTGGTGGTGGGGGTCGAACTTGGTGCCCGCTGGCGGTGCGATTTCGAGTACTTTGTTGCGCTCCAGCGCACTTTTGAGTTGGCGCAAGGTCGCCTCAGAGCCTTCGCGGATCTGCTCGATCGTCACATTGGGGATCGCCAGACCGGCTTCCAAGCTGTCCAGCACGGGCAGCAGGCTGTCGGCAAATCCCTCGACCGCGAACTTGCGGGCCTTGGCAATTTCGTCGTCGGCACGGCGGCGGGCGTTTTGCACATCGGCCTGGGCCCGCAGGTACTGGTCGGCCAGGTCGGCGTTTTGGGCCTTCAGATTGACCAACTGGGCTTGCGCATCGGCCAAGGGGTCGGTTGAAGCCATGGCGGCCGCAGCGGCCTGGGCTTCTTCGCTGGAGGGGGTGTTGTCGGGTGTGGAGGAGGCTTCTGACATGAACAGGGTCCGCAAAAAATGGATACCCCTGTTAATTAGGGGCGAAGGCTGCAACTTCAAGAGGGGATTTCGGGCACGGGCGCCAGACCAGAAAAAACCCGCCAAATGGCGGGCCGCAGGCTGAGCCAGAACCGGATCAGAGGGGGCATGGAACCCCCAAAAAACCCTGCCCGGGGGGCGAGATCAGTCCAGCGCGAGCAATTCCACGTCGAACTTCAGCGTCGCATTCGGGGGGATCACACCGCCAGCGCCGCGCGCGCCGTAGCCCAGCTCGGCAGGAATGATGAGGGTGCGCTGACCGCCCACCTTCATGCCGGCCACGCCTTCGTCCCAGCCCTTGATGACCATGCCTGCGCCCAAACCGAACACAAACGGGTCACGGCGGTCGCGGCTGGAGTCGAATTTGGCACCTTGCTCGCCGTCTTTGAAGAGCCAGCCGGTGTAGTGGACCGTGACGTCTTGGCCAGCGGTGGCCACAGCGCCTTCACCCACAACGGTGTCTTCGTATTGCAGGCCTGAGGGGGTGGTGTTCATGGGAAATCCTGTCAGAAATGGCCCGAAGTCTTGAAAAAAGGCATCGGAATGTGGAAAACACAAAATTATGCCAGCCCCAGAGGACCTGCCCGGTTTTCAAGGGCCGTTTGCGCAGACCTTAACGCCGCGCCAAATCGCGCATCAGCGCGCTGACGCCATAGGTCCAGGGTGGTGCTTGGTCCGAGGTGGTGACGTGGTTGACCAAGGTGCCCAAGAGAGGCGTGGACACGCTCACGCGGTCGCCCACCACGTGGGTGAAGCCCTGACCAGGCCCGTGGCGGTCTTGGGTCGGGGCAAACATGGTTCCCAGAAAGAGCATCATGCCGTCGGGGTATTGGTGGTACTTGCCCATGGCTTGAGCCACCAAGTCGAGTGGGTCACGGCTGATTTGGCCGAGGGCACTGCTGCCTTGCATCACAAAACCTTCGGGGCCCTGCACTTGGAGGGTCAGCTCACACTGGCGCACATCGTCGATGCTGAAGTGTTCGTCAAACAGGCGAATGAAAGGGCCGATGGCGCAACTGGCGTTGTTGTCTTTGGCTTTGCCGAGCAGCAAGGCGCTGCGGCCTTCAAAGTCGCGAAGGTTCACGTCGTTGCCCATCGTGGCGCCGACCACTTCGCCGCGCGAATTGGCGGCCAAGACGATCTCGGGCTCAGGGTTGTTCCATTGGCTGGCAGGGTGGATGCCCACTTGCGCGCCGGGGCCGACCGCGCTCATGGCTTGTGCTTTGGTGAAAATTTCAGCGTCGGGCCCGATGCCCACCTCCAGGTATTGGGACCACATGCCTTGGGCCAGCAACACCTCTTTGAGCTGGGCCGATTCGGGCGAGCCCGGTTTCACACTGCGCAGGTTGTCACCAATCACCGCCACGACCGCCTGACGGACGGCCTCGGCACGGCTGGCGTCACCCCGGGCTTGCTCTTCGATCACCCGCTCCAGCATGCTGGCCACAAAAGTCACGCCAGCGGCCTTGACCGCTTGCAAGTCGCAGGGGGCCATGAACCAAGCTTGGCTCGGATCCCGTGTGGTCTCGTTGCTGTTGGCCAAGATGGCCGGCGTGCTGCCCAAGGCCTTGGCTTGCCCAGAGGCCAAGCCCTGCCGGACTTTTTCGGCCACCTGGTCTTGTTCGAGCAGGTCGCTGCACGTCAAGGCCAGAGCCGAGAGATCGTGCACGTGTTGCGGCGTGACGGCCACCACCACAGGGCCAGTCTTGGGCTGCCAGATGCGGCCGATCAGCAGGGCATGGTCAGCCATGGAAGGCAGGGCGGAGGTGTTCATGGTCATAGGGTGAGGCATTCAACCGAAAGAGTGGGAGACATCATGCCAGACGGCAGGTGGGCGCCCAGTCACCTGCGGGATGCGCTGCAGTCAGAGCGCATGCCCTATTCAAAGGTAAATTTTTTGCAGCAATTCGAGCAAGGTTTTGCGTTCTGCAGGCGTGAGTTTGGCGGTTTTTTCGACCTCCAATTCAGAGGCCGTTTGTTCGGCTTGCACCATCAAGGCCCGGCCCTTGGGGGTGGCATGCAGGCCCACCGCCCGGCCATCGTGCGGGTGGGGTTTGCGCTCGATCAGGCCGCGAGACTCCAAGGACTGGATCAGCCCGACCAGGTTGGGCGGCAAAAGGTTGAGCGACGCACACAGCTGGCGCGAGGTCACGCCGGGGTTGTGCTGGATGGTGGACATCACCGAGAAGTCGACGGGCTTGAGTCCGTAAGGTGCCAGCCGTTCCAAAAACAGCTCGATGATGCTCAGCGCAGCCCGGCGCGCGTTGTAGCCCATCAAGGTTTGCAAATAGCTGGAGTCCACTTTGTCGACGCAAGCGACCGCAGAGTCCTTGGGGCCGCTGCGCAGGCGCGCTGCCTTGACCGAGACGGCGCGCTTTTTGGGGCCAGCGGCGGATGCGGCCAAGGCGCGAGGTGCTTTGGGCGCAGGCATTGGACTGGGCATGGGGTCGTTCATCCCGCAGCCGCGCATTGCTGCACGATGATGAAGCTGCGCATTTGAAACTCAGGCAGCACCCAGCTGCGCAGGGCTTGGGCCGGGGCCAACCAGCGCGTCTGTGCATGGGGCGTGTCGGCATCGACACCGGCCTCGATGCGCAGCCAGGCCCAGTCCATCAGCACCAAGGCCACCGCACGCAAATAATCGTCGGCCACGCGGTAGGCCAGGGCCGCGTCTTTGGGCGCAGCCTGCACGATTTGCTGGGTGATGGCGCGCAAAGTCTGCAGTCTGGCTTGGGCCGGGGTGTGGGCCTTGCTGTTTTGGGCCGCCCGGGGCAGGTCCAGCGCCAAGGTGTCGAGCAGCGCGTTCATGCCCACGCCACCATCGGTGAGCACCTTGCGCACCAGCAGGTCAATCGCCTGGATCTCGTTGGTGCCTTCGTAAATCATGGCCACACGGGCGTCGCGCACGATCTGCTCGATGCCCCATTCGCGCACATAGCCGTGCCCGCCAAACACCTGCAGGCAGTCGCTGCCGCCGTGGAAGGCTTGGTGGGTGAACACCGACTTCATGACCGGCGTGACCAGGGCGCACCAGCGCTGGGCAGCGGCTTGTGTGGCGGTGTCGGGGCTGTGTTTGATCAGGTCGAGTTCCAGCGCAGTGCGGTAGGCCAGCACGCGACCGGCATCGACCCAGGCGCGTTGCGTGTCCAGGATGCGGCGCATCGCGGGGTGCTCGGCAATGAAGTCGGCTTCGGCCGCTGATTTGCCCTTGCCCGGTGCACGCATCTGGCGGCGCTCTTGCGCATAGGCATCGGCCTTTTGCCAAGCCGCGTCCAAGAGACCAATGCCTTGCAGGGCCACGTGCAGGCGGGCGGCGTTCATCATCACGAACATCGCGTTCAGGCCTTTGCCGGGCTCGCCCACGATCGAGCACACCGCTTCGTCAAAGCGCATCACGCAGGTGGGGCTGCCGTGCAGGCCCATTTTTTCTTCGATGCGGTCGCAGTGCACGCGGCTGCGGCTGCCGTCCGGGTAGAACTTGGGCACCAAGAAGAGCGACAGGCCCTTGGGGCCGGGTGGCGCGTCGGGCAGACGGGCCAGCACCAGGTGCACGATGTTGTCGCTCAGGTCGTGTTCGCCGCCCGAGATGAAAATCTTGGTGCCGCTGACCGCGTATTGGCCATCCGGCAAAGGGATGGCCTTGGTGCGCGCCAGGCCCAAGTCAGAGCCCGCATGCGGCTCGGTCAGGCACATGGTGGCCAGCCATTCGCCGGTGGCGACTTTCTCCAAATACTGCGCTTTGAGCGCGTCGCTGCCATGGTGCTTGATGCACTCATATGCGCCGTGCAACAAGCCCGGGGCCATGGTCCAGCCGTGGTTGGCCGCACTCAGCATTTCGTACAGCATGGCTTCGAGCACGGTGGGCAGGCCCTGCCCGCCGTCTTCGGCGCTGGCGGCCAAGGCGGGCCAGCCGGCTTGCCAAAAGCTTTGGTAGGCATCTCTGAAACCCGGCGGCATGGTGACCCCGCCATCTTTCCACTGGGCACCGATTTCGTCGCCATCCCGGTTGAGCGGGGCGATCACCTCGCCCACAAACTTGCCGGCTTCGTCCAGCACTTGCTGCATCAGTTCAGCGTCCACCTCCGCGAAAGCGGGCAGAGCTTGCAGCTGGGTGGGCGCGTTCAGGACGCGGGACAACACGAACTGCATGTCGTCGGTGCGAGGTTGGTAGGCGTTCATGGGGCTCTTTGCTCAGTGGAAAAATCCGGCGCACCCCTCAAGGTGCGCCGGACCGTGGCCGATGGAAATGGATCAGGAGTCCACGCTGAAGCCGATGCGCTTGATCAGTGGGCCCCAGCGTTCGAGTTCCACTTGCGAGCTCTTGAGCTGGTCAGCGGCAGAGCCACCAAACGGAATCAGGCCCACCACGGTCAGAGCGTCTTGCACGCCCTTGTCTTTCAGGGCTGCGTTGATGGCCGTGTTGGCGGCTTGGATCACGTTGGCCGGCGTTTTGGCGGGGGCGTAAAAACCGAACCACTCTTCCACGGTCAACTCTGGGAAGCCTTGCTCGGCAAAGGTGGCCACATCCGGCACAAAGGGCGAGCGGGTTTTGCCCGAGGTGGCGATGATGCGCATCTTGCCGGCCTTGTGGTTGGCAATGAAATCGCCGTGCGGGGTGAACATGCAGGCGATCTGGCCGCCGACCACATCGGTCACGCCAGGCACCGAGCCACGGTAGGGCACATGTTTGAACTCGAAGTTCTGGTTCAGGCCGAGCAAGGCGCCGATGAAGTGCGGTGTGGAGCCTGCTGCAGGCGAGCCGTAGCTGGCCAGAGCGGGGTTGGCCTTGGCCCAAGCGATGAAGTCTTTCACGTTTTTGACGCTGGCCGGCACCATGGGGCCCACGGCAAAACCGTGGTGGATCATGGAGGCGGTGCCCACGGGCGTGAAGTCTTCAAACGGCTTGTACTGCAAGTTCTTGAAGATGTGGGGGTAGAGCGAAATGGCCGAGAACGGGGTCATGGCCAAGACCGAGCCGTCGGCCGGTGCACTTTTGAGCAGGTTCAAAGCAATTTGACCGCCAGCGCCAGGGCGGCTGTCGATGATGCCGGCGTTCTTGCTGTAGGGCGTGCCACCAAACTTTTCGGCTACGCGGCGCGCGCAGATGTCGCCCGAGCTGCCTGGTGGGAAGCCGTAGAGCACTTTGACTTGCTCGATGGGCAGGCCACTTTGTGCCCAGGCTTGCTGGAAAGCGGTGCTGCCCAGAACGGCGGCGCCGATGGTGGCTTGAATGAATTCACGACGGTTGCTCATGCTTGTCTCCTCTTAGAGTGGTAAAAAAACAGGGGGATGAAAGGGTTGAAAGGGTTGACAGGGTTGACAGGGTTGATGGGGCTGGTGGATGTCATGGCTTGGCTGATCGCGCCGCTTGATCGGCCGAGCCTTCCAGCCCGGCCAACAAGGCTTTGCTGTTGCCGGGTATGACCATTTGGAATTGATTCTCGACAAAGGTGTAGTCGTAGTAGCCCATGCGCGCCAGAGGCTGGATCTTGAGCACATCGATGAGGCCTTGGCCGTTGATGATGTCATCGTCGATGTGGATGGCGACCACGCGGCCAAACACCACATCGGCGCTGCCCATGGGCGGCTGGCCGGGAAAGCGCAGGCTGTTGAGGTACACGCATTCGAACTGGATGGGCGAGGCCTTGACCCGCATGGGCTTGACCAAACGGCTGGGCAGCTTCTCGAGCCCTGCGCGCTCAAACTCGTCCACGCCATGGGGGACTTCTTCGGCCGAGATGTTGACGGCTTCGCGCAAGGCGTAAGTGGCCATGTTCCAGACGAACTCGCCGGTTTGTTCGGCGTTGCGCACCGAGTCCTTGCGCTCACCTTGGGTGGTCTGGTTGGCACTGAACATGACGATGGGCGGATCAAAGGTCACATTCTGGAACTGGCTGTAGGGTGCCAAGTTGTGACGGCCCTGTGCATCGACGGTGGAGATCCAGCCGATGGGGCGTGGGATCACGCAAGACTTGAAGGGGTCATGCGGGAGGCCGTGGGGGGTGACGCCGGGTTCGTAGTACATGGCTCAGGTTCTGGCTTCAGCTGCACAAGGCTCGGATGTCCTCGGGCACCGGGATGGCTTTGATGCGGTCCGGGTCTTCGGGGTGTTTGATGCAGAAAGCGCGCACTTCGGTGCCTTCGCACAAGACGGTGTCGCCGCGCATGACCACGTGCTTGTGCACGAACACTTTGTCGCGCCACTCTTGCACGCTGGTGTGCACCTGCAGGGTCTCGCCATAGGTGGCGGGGCGGATGAATTTGGTGTTGATCTCCAAGAGCGGCGTGCCGATGATGCCGCGCGTTTTGACCAGCTCTCGCCACGGCAACACGCCACACTTCACAAAGAAGTTCAGAGACGATGCGTCCATCCACTTGGAGAAGTTGGGGAAGAAGACGATGCCTGCCGGGTCGCAGTCACCGAACATCACTTGCACTTCGTAAACAACGGTTTTGCTCATGGGGGGCGCTCTCTTAACGGGGGGCCATGCGCAGTGCGCCGTCCAGGCGGATGACTTCGCCGTTCAGGTGGTCGTTGCTCACAATGTGGCAGGCCAGCTCGGCAAACTCGCTGGGTTTGCCCAGGCGCGCAGGGAAGGGGATGCTGGCGGCCAGCGACTGCTGCACGGGCTCGGGCAGTCCTTTGAGCAAGGGGGTCGCGAACAGGCCAGGGGCGATGGTGCAGACACGGATGCCGTGTTGCGCCAAGTCGCGCGCCATGGGCAGCGTCATGCCCGCCACGCCGGCCTTGGAGGCACTGTAGGCCTGCTGGCCGACCTGACCGTCAAAGGCCGCCACCGAGGCGGTGAAGACCATGACGCCACGGGCGTTGTCGTCCATGGGGCCCAGCTTGGCGCAGGCGGCTGCAAACAGGCGGGCCGCGTTGTAGGTGCCGATCAGGTTGACTTGTATGACCTTGGCGAAGTCTTCCAGCGGCGCCGCGTTGCCGTCTTTGCCGACCACGCGTTTGGCGGTGCCGATGCCCGCGATTTGCATCAGGATGCGGGCGGGGCCGTGGGCAGCGGCGGCGATCTCGATGGCTTTGGCCATGCTCTCCGGGTCCGACACGTTGCAATGCACCGCCAGGCCGCCGATGTCTTGGGCCACGCGCTCGGCGTTGTCCATGTGGAGGTCGAGCACCGCGACCTTGGCACCCAGACGGGCGAGTTCACGGGCAGTGGCTTCACCGAGGCCCGAGCCCCCGCCGGTGACCAATGCGGCTTGTCCTTGGATGTTCATGCTGTGTCTTTCAAAAGGTTGGGAAGGGTTCAGACCGCTTCGGGGTTTTCGATCAAGAGCGCAATGCCTTGTCCGCCGCCCACGCAGGCGCTGGAGATGCCGTATCGGAGCCCTGAGCGCTGGAGTTCACGCGCCAGCGTGATCGTCAGGCGCACGCCCGTTGCGGCCAGTGGGTGGCCCAGCGCGATGGCGCCGCCATTCACGTTGAGTTTGGCCAAGTCCAGGCCGAGTTCGCGGCCCACGGCCAAGGTTTGTGCGCCTTGGGCTTCGTTGATCTCGAAGCGGCCAATGTCGGACAGCTTGAGGCCCGTGCGTTCCAGCAAAAGTCGGATCGCCGGGGCTGGGCCAATGCCCATGATCTCGGGCGGCACGCCCACTGCCGCAGCCGCAACCACGCGGGCCAGCGGTTTTTTGCCCTGCGCTTTGGCGTAAGAGCCCGAGGTGACCACGCACGCCGCAGCGGCATCGACCAGGGCCGAGCTGTTGCCACCGGTTTGCACGCCGCCTTCGTAAACCGACTTGAGCTTGGCCAGCACCTCTGGCGGGGAAATTCGGGGGTGGGTGTCTGTGGCCACTTCGGTGACCTTGCCTTGCAGCTTGATGCCACGGGCCTTGTAGCCTTCGAGCTCAAACTTTTCAGTGACCACCGGCACGATCTCGCCCGCATGGAAGCCCGCTTGCAGCGCCGCCACGGCCTTGGCAAAGGACTCGGATGCGAACTGGTCCACCTCTTCGCGGGAGATGCTGTACTTTTTGGCCAGGTTCTCGGCCGTCTGGATCATGTTGATGCCCGCGGCCGGGTCCTTCAGGGCTTCCCACATGTAGTCCTTGAAGCCCACGGGTGCGCCCAGTTTGAAGCCGGTGCGGTGGTCAAAGGCCGCAATCGGGTTGCGCGTCATGCTCTCGGTGCCCACCACCAGCGCCGCGTCGCACACGCCCGCTTCGATCTGTTCGCCCGCTTGGCGGAACAGCTCAAAGCCTGTGCCGCAAATGCGCTGGGTCATGATGGCCGGCACTTCTTGCGGCACGCCGGCGTACAGGCCAATGTGGCGCGGCAGGAAGAACTGGTCAAAGTCGCCGGGCGCCATGTTGCCGGTGATGACCGAGCCGATCTCGCTGGGCGGAATGCCAGCGCGCTTCAATGCTTCGCGGGCGGCCTTGATGCCCAAATCGGTGGGCGAGATGTGGCCCAAAGCGCCGCAGTAATCGACCATGGGCGTGCGCACGCCTTCGTGCATCCACACATCGGCAAACGCGTTGAAAAATCCTTTGGAGGCCATGTGGTTTCTTTCAGTTGTTGCTGGCACGACGCCCTCGTCGCATAAAGGGGTGGCTTGCGCCACCGCGAGCGGGGCGTCGCGCCTGCCGGTCAATCATTGCGGTTGGACGATGTGCGGCAATGTGCCTTCGTGCAGCGCGGCCACGGTGCTTGCCCGGTGCGAGAGCACTGAGCGTTGGTTGATCGAGCCCTTGTCGGTGATCTCGCCTTTGTCGATGGTGGGCGGCTCGCTCAGCAGGCACAGCCGCGCAATGCGGTTGGCGCTGCCGGTGGCGGTTTGCGCCAATGTGTTCACGATGTCCTGGAATTTGGCCAGCACAGGGGCCGAGGCCAGCACATCCGACAGGGGGGCGTCGGCCGCCAAGCCGCTCAAGGTGCGCACAGCCGGTGTTGGGAAAATCATGGCGCCGACTTCTTTCAAGTTGATGCCGGTCAGCACCGCGTCCTGGATGTAAGGGGCACCGGCTGCAATGATTTTTCCGCGCAAGGGGCCCACGCTCACGAAGGTGCCGGTGGCCAATTTGAAGTCTTCAGCGATGCGGCCGTCGAACTTCAGGCCCAAATGCACATCGTTTTCGTCGATCCATTTGACCGCGTCGCCCGTCTTGAAGAAGCCTTCTTCGTCAAAGGCGCCAGCGGTTTCTTCGGCGTTGCGCCAGTAGCCTGGGGTGATGTTGGGGCCGCGGTAGCGCACCTCGGTTTTGCCTTGCATGGCCACCAGCTTGAGCTCCAGGCCAGGTGTGGGCACACCCAGGTCACCCGCCTGCACAAAGGGGTTGGTCACAAAGATGCCAAAGGGGCCGGATTCGGTCATCCCCAGGCCCGTGCCCATGACAATGCGCTCGCCCACTTCGCGCTCTTGCGATTCGTAGAGGCTGTCCCAGATGGGTTGCGCCAAAGCGGCACCGGCGTAGAAGAACATCTGAACGCGCGAGAGCAAGGTTTTGCGCAGCGCATCGTCGGTCTTCATCGCGTTGGCGATGGCTTCAAAGCCTGTGGGCACGTTGAAGTACACCGTGGGTGCGATCTCGCGCAGGTTGCGCAAGGTCTCGTGCATCAAAGCAGGCGTGGGCTTGCCATCGTCAATGTACAGCGTGCCGCCGTGGAACACGGTCATGCCAAAGTTGTGGTTGCCGCCAAAGGTGTGGTTCCATGGCAACCAGTCGACCAGCACCAAGTCCTGTTCCGCCAGGACGGGCATGGACTGGGCCATTTGCTGCTGGTTGGCGCACCACAGGCGGTTGGTGTTGATGACGGCCTTGGGCAGCTTGGTGGAGCCGCTGGTGAACAAGAACTTGGCAATGGTGTCGGGCCCGGTGGCCGCCATGGCTGCATCCACCGCAGCTGTGGCGGGTTCTGCACACAGGTGCTCAAAGGCGGTGACACTTCGGCCGGGCACATGGCCCTCGACCATCACGACTTCCATGTCCTCGCTCACCGTGGCGGCGATGGCTTTGGCATAACGATCGTCCGAGGCGAACACCAGTCCCGGCGTGACGGTGCTCAGCACATGCTTGAGTTTGTCGTAGTCCACGCTGACCAAGGAATACGGGGGCGAGGTGGGCACATAGGGCACGCCGGCCACGAGACAGCCCAAAGCCAGCAAGGCATGTTCCAAGCTGTTTTCACTCAGGATGACCACCGGCCGCTCGGCACTCAAGCCCCGGTTGATGAGGCTTTGCGCAATGCTGCGTGCTTGGGCCCAAGCCTGTGCATACGTGATGTGCCGCCACTGGCCCAAGGTGCCATCGGCGTTCTTCTCGCGCCGCGCCATGAAGCTGTGCTGGGGCTTGGTTTGCGCCCAGTGCTGCAGGCGATCGGTCAGGCGGTCGGGGAAGGCTTGCAGGTCTTGGTCCGCTTTGAGGTACTGCGTGCCGGACTCACCGCTTTGCAAGTGGACACGGGTCACGCCGAATTTGAGCGGGCGAAATTTGGGGGCGTTCATGCGGGTCTCCGGTTCAGCTTTTTTGCACCTTGGCGGCCTTGCCTTCCAGGAAGGCACGAACGCGGGCTTTGGCTTCTGGCGCGGATTGGGCAATCGAGGCCATCAAGGCTTCGGTGAACAAGCCGTGGTCAGCGGGTTGTTCGGCGATGCGGGGCAGGGCGTGCGTCAGGGCAAAGTTGGTCAGTGGCGCGTTGGTGGCAATGCGGGTGGCCAACTCGATGGCCTTGGCCAATGCCGTGCCCGTGGGCACGAGGTATTGCGCCAAACCCACGCGCTCACCGTCTTGTGCGTTGTACACGCGGCCCGTGAGCATCATGTCGGTCATGCGGGCTGCGCCGATCAACTTGGGCACACGCACCGAGCCACCGCCGCCCACGAAAATGCCGCGTGTGCCTTCGGGCAGGGCGTAAAAAGTGCTCTCGTCGGCCACGCGGATGTGGCTGGCGCTGGCCAGTTCCAGGCCGCCGCCCACCACAGCCCCATGCAAAGCCGCCACCACAGGCACGCGCCCTTGCTCCACGGCGTTCAGCGCCACGTGCCAACTGCGGGAATGGTGGATGCCTTCTCCGGCGTCGCGCTCTTTCAACTCTGACAAATCCAGGCCGGCGCAAAAGTGGTCGCCCTCGCCGTGGATCACGGCGGCACCCGCTTCGGGCGGCAGGTTCTGGAACACATCGCGCAGCGCTTCGATCAGGCCATCGTTCAAGGCATTGCGCTTGGCCGGACGGCACAGGCGGACCACGGCGACGGCCCCTTGCATGTCCAAAGCCACGCCGTTGGCGGCAGCACGTTCGAGGATAGGGTGGTGGGTGTGGGTCATCGCAAGCGCTTTCAGCAGACCTGACCCGAAGGCCAAGAAGGTTATTATTGATAACCATATTGTGATCAGCCGATGGCCATTTGCTGCTTGGTGTTTTCCCTAGGGTTGGCGTGCTTCACCGTTGGCGTGTCCCATTGGGAGCGCGGGCATGTCGATCTCCAGGCCTTGGGCGGGGTGGTCTTGCCTGTGACCTGGGTGTGGCCCGCGATCGGCTATCGTTCAGCCTTATTTGCTGCGGAAGAGCCCCATGAAACACGAAGACCTGGTCGCCATCGACATCCACACCCACGCCGAAGTGAGCTGCTGGAACCCCTTTGACAACTACGGCGAGGAATACGACCGCGCCGCCGACAAGTTCTTTGGCAGCAACCGCCGCCCGACCATCGAAGAGACGGTGAAGTACTACCGCGAGCGCAAGATCGGCCTGGTCATGTTCACGGTGGACAGCGAATCGCAGCTGGGGCGCAGGCGCATCCCCAACGAAGAGATCGCCAAGGCCGCACGCGAGAACAGCGACATGATGATCGCGTTCGCCAGCATCGACCCGCACAAGGGCAAGATGGGTGCACGCGAAGCCGAGCGCTTGATCCAAGAAGAGGGCATCAAGGGTTTCAAGTTCCACCCGACGGTGCAGGGCTACCACCCCTACGACAAGATGGCCTGGCCCATCTACGAGGTGATCAACCATTACAAAATGCCCGCGATTTTTCACACCGGGCACAGCGGCATTGGCTCGGGCATGCGCTGCGGCGGCGGCTTGCGCTTGGCCTACAGCAACCCCATGCACCTCGATGACGTGGCGATCGACTGGCCCGACATGCAGATCGTGATGGCTCACCCGAGCTTCCCGTGGCAAGACGAGGCTTTGAGTGTGGCCACGCACAAGCCCAATGTGTGGCTCGATCTGTCAGGCTGGAGCCCCAAGTACTTTCCCAAGCAACTCATCCAATACGCCAACACCTTGCTCAAAGACCGCGTCTTGTTTGGCAGCGATTACCCGCTGATCACGCCCGAGCGCTGGATGAAAGACTTTGAGGTGGCCGGCTTCAAACCCGAGGTGATGCCGGGCATTTTGAAGGGCAATGCGATCCGTTTGTTGGGGCTGGACAAGGCCGCTTGACTCTGAGCGTTGCGCGGGCCAGGCCTCAGCGCGCGCCCCACGGGGTGAGTTTGACGGCGGCTGCGGTGACCACGCCATAAAGCACCATGGCCACGGCCACCAGCCCATAAAACTGATCGGCGCTGCCTTGGTGCTGGGAGAGCCCATAACCCACCCCCGCCACCAGCACCAGGCGCACCGTGCCCGCCAGCACGGGCCCGATGACCTGACCAGCGCCCTGCGAAGCAAAGTACAAGGTCAAGCCCAGGCCAAAAAATGGAAAAGCCGGCCCAGCGGTCACCAGGTATTGCCGGGCAAAACCCAGCACCACTTCGTCTTGAGTGAACAGCCTGGCCCACAGATCAGGGGCCAGTGTCACCACGGCCCCGATCACCGCCAAATTGAGAGCCGACACAGCGCCCGCCACCCAGGCGACTTGCCGCGCACGGTCCACATGGCCTGCGCCCATGGCCATGCCCACCATGGGCACAGAGGCCACACCGATGCCAAAGGCAATGGGGATGAGCAAAAACTCCAGGCGCTGACCAATGCCGTAACCGGCCAAGGCTTCGGTGCCCAGCTGGGCCAGAAGTGCGGTAAATATCAAAACGGCCAACACCGATTGCACGGGCGATAAACAAGCTATGGCACCCACTTTGAGGATGTCAGCGAACACACGGCGCTGTATTTTGAAGGCCTGCAGGGGGAGTGTGAGGCGGCCTTGACCGGTGATCAGGTACCAGAGGAAATAAGCCACACCAGCCGCCGTGGCGATGATGTGGCCCCACGCCACGCCCACCATGCCCATGGCGGGCACAGGCCCTGCGCCCAGAGACAGCACCCCGCCCAAAATGATTTGCAGGGCCGAGGTGAGCATCAACGCGATGGAGGGCGTGCGCATATTGCCCGTGCCGCGCAGCACCGAGGCCAAGGTGTTGATGAGCCACACCCATAGGGCGCCACTGAAAAGGACCAGGCCGTAAGCGTTCGCTTCAAGCAAAACGGCGTCTCGCCCGCCCAAAAGTTGGTAAAGCCATGGCCCCCAGACCACAAAAAGGGCGCTGTAGACCAGACCAGAAGCCACACCAATCAGCAAGGCATGCTGCAACAAGGTTTGCGCACGCGGCACGTCGGACGCGCCCAGCGCCCGGCTGATGGCGGCAGACACCCCGCCCCCCATGGCCCCGGCCGACATCATCTGGGTGAGCATGGCGAAGGGGAAGACCAGCGCCATGGCCGCCAAAGGGGCGGTGCCCAAGCGGCCCACGTAATAGGTCTCGGCGATGCCCACCAGCACCGTCATGACCATCGCCAGCACATTGGGTGCGGACAAGCGCAGCAAGGTGGGCAAGATGGGCGCGGTCAGCAGGCGCTGCAGATCGTTGGAAGCTGGGGTCATGCGCCGATCATGGCCTCGGCCTTGCGTCCTGTCAGGATTTAGGCGACAGCCGCTGCGGGCGGCGGTGCTTGCAGCAGCTGGTCCATGGGCCAGTTGAGCAATTCGGCCAGGCGGCACACCACCCAACGTGCTTCGACAGGCGACACCACAGAAGGCTCGGTGAGCAAGCCCAACTCGCATTGCGTCAGCACCAGCTCTTCGGTGATGCCCAAGGTGAACTGCATGTTGGCCGCTTTCTCGGTGAGCAGGTTGGCCAAGTCTTCACACAGCTCGTAGCGCTGGGCCATCTCCCGCAGGCTGATGCTGGGTTTGACCTTGCCCGGCGGCACATAAAGCGCCGTGAAACTCTCCGGCAAATACAGCTGGTTGTCGTCGCTCATGGCGGATCAGGCTTTTTTGACGAATTCGGTTTTCAGCTGCATGGGCCCAAACCCCTCCACCTTGCAATCGATGTCGTGGTCACCGTCGATCAGACGGATGTTTTTGACCTTGGTGCCCACCTTGACCACGGCAGACGACCCCTTGATCTTCAGGTCCTTCACCAAGGTCACGCTGTCACCGTCTTGCAGCACGTTGCCATGGGCATCTTTCCAGACTTTGGCCACTTCAGCCGCTGCAGCTTCGGCAGGGTGCCATTCGTGCCCGCAACTGGGGCAGATCAACAGGTTGCCGTCTGGGTAGGTGTACGCGTCGTGGCATTGGGGGCAGGGCGGCAAGGTGCTCATGGGGAAACTTCTCTTGAAAACCCGATTGTCGTCGCCAAAAGCTGCGAAATGGGGCTGGTGCTTTTGACGTTATGCTTCACGCGACTGTTTTTTATCCTTTGTTGACATGGCCACCACCCCCAAATCGCTCACCGGTCTTGCCCCATTTCTCAAGCCCTACCGCGTGGCCATGGGCTTTGCCGCTGTGTTCTTATTGCTGGCGGCAGGCACCACCTTGGCCTTTCCCTGGGTTCTGCGCCAGTTGATTGACCAAGGCCTGGCCAGCGGTGCCACGGCCGAGCAGCTGTCGGGCAATTTTTTGCAGTTGTTTCTGGTGGCGGCCGCTTTGGCGGTGTTTTCTGCAGGGCGTTACTACACCGTGAGCTGGTTGGGCGAGCGCATCACGGGCGACCTGCGCAACGCGGTGTATGGCCATGTGCTCCAGCAAAGCCCGGCTTTTTTTGAAACCACGCAATCGGGCGAGGTGCTCTCTCGCCTGACCAACGACACGACCTTGGTTCAAACCGTCGTGGGTTCCTCTTTTTCGATGGGACTGCGCAACCTGGTCATGGGCGCAGGCGCCCTGATCATGCTGGTGTGGACCAACCCGGTGCTCATGCTGCAGGTGGTCGCGGTGCTGGCCGCTGTGATTTTCCCCAGCGTCTATTTGGGCCGGCGCGTGCGCCGTCTGTCCCGCGCCAACCAAGACCGTGTGGCCGATTCGAGCGCCATCGCGTCCGAGGTGCTCAACGCCATCAGCGTGGTTCAAAGTTACACCGCCGAGGGCCGTGAGACCCGTCGTTTTGTGGAATCGACGGCGCGTGCCCTGGGTACGGCACTGGGCCGCATCCGCGCGCGGGCCGTGCTGGTGGGTTTCATCATCATGGCCTCGAGCGCCGTTTTGCTTTGGGGCCTTTACATGGGCACCCTGGCTGTGCGTGCGGGCACCAGCACCGCCGGCCAACTGGGCGAGACGGTCTTTTATGTCATCTTGCTGGCCAGCGCATTTGCGGTCCTGGGTGAGGTCTATGGCGACTTGTTGCGCGCCGCCGGCGCGACCGAGCGCTTGATGGAGTTGCTGCACACCGAGTCCAACCTCAAGATCGCGGCCCAGCCCCAACAAGCCCCCTGGCCGCAGGGCGGATCGTCTTTGCTGCTGGAGTCGGTGCGCTTTCATTACCCCTCGCGTCCCGACACCTGGGCGCTGGACCAACTCAGTGGACAGATCCATCCGGGCCAGACGGTGGCGGTGGTGGGGCCCAGTGGTGCAGGCAAAACCACTTTGTTCGATTTGCTGATGCGCTTTCACGATCCGCAGACGGGTCGCATCGTGCTGGACGGGGTGCCGATCGACCAAATGGGCCTGCATGCCTTGCGCGAGCGCATGGCCATCGTGCCGCAAGAGCCGGTTATTTTTTCGGGCACGGTGATCGAGAACATCCGCTATGGCCGCCCAGACGCCAGTCTGCAAGACGTGCACGCCGCAGCCGAAGCGGCTCATGCGCAAGAGTTCATCCGCGAGTTGCCCGAGGGCTTTGACACCTATTTGGGGGATCGGGGGGTGCGTTTGTCGGGCGGTCAACGCCAGCGCATCGCGATTGCACGGGCCATTTTGAAGAACCCGCCGCTTTTGCTGCTGGACGAAGCCACCAGCGCGCTCGATGCGCAAAGCGAAAAAATGGTGCAAGCGGCACTGGACAAAGCCATGGTGGGCCGCACCACGCTGGTCATTGCGCACCGCCTGGCTACGGTGCAGCGCGCCGATGTGATCTGGGTTTTGGAGCGTGGGCGTCTCATGGAGCAAGGCACCCACGCTGAACTGCAAGCCAAGGGTGGGCTTTACGCCAGCCTGGCGGCCTTGCAGTTCAATGCCGGATCACCCGTCTGAAGGGGTTGGGGCCAAAGCGGCCAGCAGGCTGCGGGCTGCGGGCTGCGGGCTGCGACATCACCCCGCGAACCTGCGCAAACCCCTGCCCAGCGCTGTGCGGGCCGGGTGCCCCCCTGCCACTACGGTTTTTGGCTGAGATCGGGCGTCTCTTGACCTGACTCTGCCAGCTGCGCCTTCGCCTCTTGCGCGGCCTTTTCACGCGCCCTTTGTTGGCGCGTTTGTTCTTGCGCCTTGCGCACATCGTGCATTTGCCAGAAGGCAAACAGGAACACCAAGCCAAAAATACCCAGTTCCATCCAAATTCCCATGGGATTGCTCCTGTTGTCGTGGCCCTTGGCCAACACCGCCGAGATTTTGCGCGCAAGTGCAGGCGCGCAAATGCGGGTTTGTGTCAATACATGTTGACAGTGCTTTGAATCAGGTTACATTTACACCCATGCCTGTCAGCTTGGGTTGACAGGCCGTCCCTCCGGAGGTCCCATGAGCCTGATGACACGCGCCGAGCAAGCCCTGAGCACGCATTTTGAGCAAGCTGCGGGCCGTGGTGCGCCGCCCAGGCTGGTGGCCGCCATGCGACACGCCGTGTTTTCGGGTGGGGCACGCATCCGCCCGCAGCTGTGCATGGCCGTAGCCACCGCCTGTGGCGACAACGCGCCCCATCTGACCAATGCCGCCGCTGTGGCCCTCGAGTTGATGCATTGCGCCTCCTTGGTGCACGACGACATGCCTGCTTTTGACAACGCCGACACCCGGCGCGGGCGCCCCACGGTGCACAAAGCATTCAGCGAACCACTGGCTTTGCTCGCCGGGGATGGCTTGATCGTCATGGCCTACCGCGTCTTGTTGCAGGCGGGTGTGCAGCAACCTGAGCGCTTGATGGCGCTGATGGACAACATGACCACCGGTGTGGGCTTGCCACACGGCATCGTGGCTGGACAAGCCTGGGAATGCGAAACCAGTGCCGATTTGGGCCAATACCAACGCGCCAAGACTGGTGCGCTGTTTGTGTCTGCCACCTGCGCGGGCGCCCTCAGTTGTGGCGTGGCACCCGAGCCGTGGGCGCATTTGGGCCAGTATTTGGGAGAGGCTTACCAAGTGGCCGATGACATCCGCGACGTCATCGCCGATGCCGCCACCCTGGGCAAGCCCGCAGGTCAAGACGCTTTGCATGCGCGCCCGAGCTCAGCCCAAGCGCTGGGCCTGACGGGTGCGATTGCCCACTTTGACCAGCTGATCGATCAGGCGGCGGAATCGATCCCGACGTGCTCATGCCGCGACATGCTGCGCCAATTGGTTCAGGTCGAAGCCGAGCGTTTGGTGCCCAAAGCCCTGTGTGAGGGCTATTTCAAGACCCACCCTGAAGTGGCCACCGGCCGCATCCGTGCCCCGCATTGAGCGGCGTGCCCTCAAGACACGAAGGAAGCACCATGTCCCAACCCCTGGATCTGGCCGCTCTGCAGGCCCCGAACGCTTCCGCCTCTCTGAAGGACGCGTGGCAAGCCCGATTGGAGCGTTGGTACGCCCATCCCGGTTTGTACCGTTGGTCGCTTGGCAATCCCTTGACCCGCTGGCTGACGCGTCGCCGCACCCGCAAGCTGTTCGATTTGATGGCCGGTTTTGTGCACAGCCAAGTGCTTCTCGGTTGTGTGCGCTTGGATCTGTTTCGGGCCCTTCACCAAGCCCCCGCCCATTTGGAAGATTTGGCGCGTCGCACCGGGCTGGCCCCTGCCGTGTTGCAGCGCTTGCTGCTGTCGGCCGTCGCGCTGGGGCTGCTGGAGCACCGCAGCCAGGGTCGGTTTGGCCTGGGTCCATTGGGCGTGCCGCTGGCGCAGCACGAGGGCATTGCCCAAATGATCGAGCACAACCACCTGCTCTACCAAGACATGCAAGACCCGCTGCAGTTTTTGAACAACGCCTGGAGCGGCGGTATGGCCGAGTATTGGCCCTATGCCCATGAAAAACCTGCGCTGGCCATGCCGGCGTCGGAGGTGGACAAGTTCACCCGGTATTCCCAGCTCATGGCCGCATCGCAAGGCTTTGTGGTGCAAGAAATCCTGTCGTCTTACTTTTTTGACGAACACCGTTGCGTGCTCGATGTGGGCGCCGGCAAGGGCCGCTTTGTGAGCGAGCTGGCCGCGCACGCCCCGCACCTGAAGTTCAAGATGTTTGACCTGCCCCCCGTGCTGGCGCTGGCCCGCGAAGGCTTGCAGGCCAAGGGTTTGACCGAGCGTGTGGCTTTGCACCCCGGCAGCTTTCTGGACGACCCCTTGCCCGAAGGCGCGGACCTGATCACTTTGGTGCGCGTCGCGCATGACCACCCCGATGCCGTGGTCCGGCAGATCTTGCAAAAAGCCCATGCGGCTTTGCCCTTGGGGGGCGTCTTGCTTTTGGCCGAGCCGATGGCGCAGCCTGAGGGCGAAGCGGGCCAACCCAGTGCCTCGGTCGACGCTTACTTCCACTTTTACCTGCTGGCCATGGGGGCAGGGCGGCTGCGCACGCCCCAAGAGCTGCAAACCATGATGCAAGAGGCCGGCTTCTCCCACGTCGAGGAGGTGCCCAACGCCATGCCCATCCATGCCCGCATTCTTGTGGGGCGCAAATCTCAGTGTTTACCCTATGATTCGCGCGAAAGTGTCAATTAGATTTGACATGTGTTGATGTAAAGCAAAAAATACAATCATGAAATCCCAAGCCGTCGTCTTCAACAACCCCAGGCGTCTGTCATTGCAGGCCTTGGACCTTCCTGAACTGCAGGCCGGTCAGCTTGAAGTGGCCGTGGAATACAGTGGCATCAGCACCGGCACAGAGCGCATGCTCTGGGACGGCAGCATGCCGCCCTTTCCGGGCATGGGCTACCCCTTGGTGCCGGGCTATGAGACGGTGGGGCGCGTGGTGCGCAGCGCCTCAGACTCGGGTTTCCAAGCCGGTCAGCGTGTGTTTGTCCCGGGCGCCAATTGCTTCACGGGCGTCAAAAGTCTGTTTGGTGGCGCGGCTTCGCGGCTGGTGGTGAGCGCGCAAAAAGTGGTGCCTGTGGCCGAGCATGCGGGCGCGCAATCGGTGCTGTTGGCGCTGGCTGCCACGGCCTACCACGCGGTCTCGGGGGGTGGGCAGCAAGACCCGTTCGCCCCGCCCGAGCTCATCATTGGTCACGGCGTCATGGGCCGTTTGTTGGCCCGCTTGACGGTGGCTGCAGGCTTGCCAGCCCCCACCGTTTGGGAAACCCAGGCGGAGCGATTTGCTGGCGCACAGGGCTACACCGTCATGCAGCCGCAAGACGACCCGCGCCGCGACTACAACACCATCTACGACGTGAGCGGCGACGGCAGTCTGCTCAACGGCCTGATCCAGCGCCTGCGCCCCGGTGGCGAGTTGGTGTTGGCCGGTTTTTACAAACAAGACCTCTCTTTTGCCTACGCCCCGGCCTTCATGCGCGAAGCGCGCATGCGCATCGCCGCCGAGTGGAAGCGCCCCGATTTGTTGGCCGTCAACGAACTGGTGAACACCGGTCGTTTGTCGCTCGACGGTTTGATCACCCACACCCAGCCATCGACACAAGCTGGTTCTGCCTACGAGACCGCCTTCGGAGATGCGAGCTGTCTCAAGATGATCCTCGATTGGAGTGCCACAGCATGAACACAGATACCGCCACCCAGCCCATCAAATTTGTCGAAGTGCTCCGGCGCGAAGCCGACGTCGAGCCTGACGCCGTCAGCACCTCCGAGGTGACCAAAGAGACGCAAATCATTGCCATTTATGGCAAAGGCGGCATTGGCAAAAGCTTCACCTTGGCCAACCTGTCCTACATGATGGCGCAGCAGGGCAAGAAAGTGCTGCTGATTGGCTGCGACCCCAAGAGCGACACCACCAGCTTGCTGTTTGGTGGCAAGGCTTGCCCCACCATCATCGAAACCTCATCCCGTCTCAAACTCTCCGGCCAGGCCGTGAGCATTGGCGACGTGTGCTTCAAGCGCGATGGCGTGTTCGCCATGGAACTCGGCGGCCCTGAGGTGGGACGCGGCTGCGGTGGACGCGGCATCATCCACGGCTTTGAAACGCTCGAAAAACTCGGTTTCCACGACTGGGGATTTGACTACGTGTTGCTCGACTTTTTGGGCGACGTGGTCTGTGGCGGTTTTGGCCTGCCGATTGCCCGCGACATGTGCCAAAAAGTCATTGTGGTGGCCAGCAACGACTTGCAGTCGCTGTATGTCGCCAACAACGTGTGCTCGGCCGTGGAGTATTTCCGCAAGCTCGGCGGCAATGTGGGTGTGGCCGGCATGGTCATCAACAAAGACGATGGCACGGGCGAAGCCCAGGCCTTTGCGGACAACGCCGGCATCCCTGTGCTGGCCGCCATCCCGGCCAACGAAGACATCCGGCGCAAGAGCGCCAGCTACGAAATCATTGGCCGCCCTGATGGCGAGTGGGGTCCCTTGTTTGCCGAGTTGGCCAAGAACGTGGCCGAAGCCCCTCCGCAGCGCCCCAAACCTCAGACCCAGGACCAATTGCTGGGTTTGTTCAGCGCCGATGTGGTCGGCCGCAACGTGGTGCTCGAGCCCGCAACCGTGTTCGACATGGTGGGCAAGCACGAAGACATCAAGCCCTCGCTGGAAGTCGTCTACGACGCGGCCTGATTCGCGAAGACCCCTCCACAGGACACGGCCATGACACGCACCATTCCGATTCACCCCAGCACCGACGCCCCCAACCCCGCAGGCCTGCAGGGTGACGGCATGGGCTGCCACGCCGGCACCGAAGCCATGGTGGCCGCCGCCAAAGAGGCCGGCAAGTCCGAGGTGCTGGACCAATACGCCCGAGATTACCCGCGCCAGCCCGATGCCGGACCGCACGACCAGCCGCAAAGCATGTGCCCGGCCTTTGGTTCGCTGCGCGTGGGTTTGCGCATGAAGCGCACCGCCACCATCCTCTCGGGGTCGGCCTGCTGCGTTTATGGCCTGACCTTCACGTCCCATTTCTACGGCGCACGCCGCAGTGTGGGCTATGTGCCCTTCAACTCCGAGTCGCTGGTCACGGGCAAGCTGTTTGAAGACATCCGCGAAGCGGTGCACGCCGAAGCCGATCCGAGCAAAGTCGACACCGTCATCATCATCAACCTGTGCGTGCCCACCGCCAGCGGTGTGCCGCTGCAGCTGCTGCCCAAAGAGATCAATGGCGTGCGCGTCATTGGCATTGACGTGCCCGGATTTGGCGTACCCACCCACGCCGAAGCCAAAGACGTGTTGGCCGGGGCGATGCTGAAATACGCCCGTGAAGAAATCATGAGTGGCCCAGTGGCTGCGCCCCGCGCCGGTCGGGGTGACAAACCCACCGTGGCGCTGCTCGGCGAGATGTTCCCGGCCGACCCGGTCATCATCGGTCAGATGCTGGCGCCCATGGGTTTGGCCGCTGGCCCGGTGGTGCCCACCCGGGAGTGGCGTGAGCTGTATGCCGCGCTCGACTGCTCGGTGGCTGCCGCCATCCACCCGTTCTACACCGCCAGTGTGCGCGAATTCAAAGCGGCTGGGCGTCCTGTGGTGGGTTCGGCCCCAGTGGGACTGGAAGGCACACAAGACTGGTTGCAAAACATTGGCCAGGCCGCGGGCATTGCGCAGGCGCAAATCGATGTGGCGCGCAACCAATCGCTCACGCAAATGCGCGGGCTTTTGATGCAAAAGCCCATCTCCGGCCGCATCACGCTCAGCGGCTACGAAGGCTCCGAGTTGCTCGTGGGCCGTCTCCTCGTCGAGTGCGGGGCCGATTTGCGCTATGTCGGTTCCGCCTGTCCCGCCACCGAATGGAATGCCCAAGACATCGCCTGGCTGCAAGCCAAGGGTGTGCAGGTGCAAATGCGTGCATCGCTCGAGCAAGACCTCAACGCCATGTACGAGTACCGGCCGCAGCTGGCCATTGGCACCACCCCGGTGGTGCAGATCGCCAAGCAAAACAGCGTGCCGTCCCTGTACTTCACCAACCTGATTTCGGCCCGGCCCCTGATGGGTGTGGCTGGGGCCGGCTCGCTGGTGCAGGTGGTGCAAGCGGCCATGGGCAATCAGGCCCGCTTTGACGCCATGAAATCCTTCTTTGGCGATGTGGGGGCCGGCCATGCGGCGGGCGTCTGGGAGTCGGTGCCCAAAGACCGGCCTGAGTTCAAAGCCGAAACCCGTCGCCAAATCGAAAAGATTTTGAAAAAGCGCAAAGCCGAGGAGATGGGTTCATGAACCAGATCAATCCTCCACCCAGCAGCGTGGCCAAGCCCAAGTCGCCACTCATCCTGGACCACGACCGCGCAGGCGGTTACTGGGGTGCGGTGTATGTGTTCACCGCCATCAAGGGTTTGCAAGTGGTGATCGACGGCCCCGTGGGCTGCGAAAACCTGCCGGTGACTTCGGTGCTGCACTACACCGATGCCTTGCCACCGCACGAATTGCCGATTGTCGTGACCGGCCTGGCGGAAGAGCAACTGGGCCGCGAGGGCACCGAGGGCGCCATGAAACGGGCGCATGCCACGCTCGACCCGGAGTTGCCCGCCGTGGTGGTGACCGGTTCGATCGCCGAGATGATCGGTGGCGGCGTCACGCCCGAAGGCACCAACATCGCTCGCTTTTTACCGCGCACCATCGACGAAGACCAGTGGCAGTGCGCCAACCGCGCCATGTATTGGCTCTGGAGTGAATACGGCCTGCGCAAAGTGCCTGCCCGCAAACCCTTTGAAGACCGACCTGCAGGTGAAAAACCGCGCGTCAACATCATTGGCCCCTGCTACGGCACCTTCAACAGCGCCAGTGACCTGGCCGAAATTCGCCGGCTGGTGCAAGGCATCGGTGCCGATGTCAACATGGTCTTCCCACTGGGCAGCCATTTGGCCGATGTGTCGCGGCTGGTCGAAGCCGATGTGAACATTTGCATGTACCGCGAATTTGGCCGCATGCTCTGCGAGGCGCTCGAGCGCCCTTATTTGCAAGCGCCCATTGGCCTGCACAGCACCACCAACTTCTTGCGCAAGTTGGGCGAACTGCTGCACCTGGACCCAGAGCCCTTCATCGAGCGCGAAAAACACACGACGCTCAAGCCCATGTGGGACCTGTGGCGCTCGGTCACACAAGACTTTTTTGCCACCGCCAGCTTTGCCGTGGTGGCAGGCGAGACCTATTCACGCGGTCTGAAAAACTTCCTCGAGCACGAGATGGGTTTGCCCTGTCGCTTCAGCGTGTCACGCACTGCGGGCAACAAGACCGACAACGCCGCCGTGCGTGAGATGGTCAAAACGCAAACACCGCTGATCATGTTTGGCAGCTACAACGAACGCATGTACCTGAGTGAGATCTCAGGCGGCAGCCCCATGCGCGCCGCCTTCATTCCGGCATCCTTCCCGGGCGCCATCATCCGCCGCCACACCGGCACACCCTTCATGGGCTACAGCGGTGCGACCTACGTGATCCAGGAGGTGTGCAACGCGCTGTTTGATGCGCTGTTCCACATCTTGCCCCTGGGCACCGAGATGGACAAAGTCGAAGCCACGCAAGCGCGTGGCGTGGTGGCCCCCAACGCCAGCTGGCAGGACGAGGCGCAGCAGCGCCTGCGCGATGTCGTGCAAAGCCAGCCGGTGCTGGTGCAGATTTCTGCAGCGAAACGTTTGCGCGATCAGGCGGAACAGCTCTCGCATGCCCAGGGTCAAAACGAGGTGACCGAAGCCCATGTGAACGCGGCCAGCCGCGAGCTGGGCTTGGGGGTGGCGGCATGAACGCACACCTCTTTCAAACAACAGCAGGTGCTGCCGTCGGCGGCGCCGCTTCTCTGATGTCGTGGCCTTTGGCTGCGGATGCCCATCTGCGCGGGCTGTGCGCAACCCGGGTCGCAAGGCCTCTTTAAAAGGAGCAAAACATGTCCACCAAGACATCAATTTCCGGACTCACCGATGAGGAAGCCCAGGAGTTCCATCACTACTGGATGCAGGGCACCGTAGGCTTTACAGCAGTCGCTGTACTGGCCCACATCCTGGTCTGGGCGTGGCGTCCCTGGTTCTGATTCAGAGCCTGTTTTTTCATCCATAGATTGACGGAGTCACTGTCATGCAAAACACAACCCACCTCAACGAGGACCATTCGCGTGCGGATGAGTCCCCTGCGTTCTGGTCCATTTTCCTCATCGGATTCGGATGTCTGTTCGTGGTCGTCGTACTGGCCAAACTGGTCGGCGTTCACTGGCGAGATCTGTTGCCCGGTGCAGAAGATGCCAAGAGCATGAGTCAGGGTGTCAAAGCTGCGGTGTACACCTTCATGTCCCACATCATTTAGGAGATTCACCATGTGGAGAATTTGGCGACTTTACGACCCTTTGCGTGCCATGGTGCTGCAGGGTATTTTCTTGTTTGGCCTGGCCGCGATGATTCACCTCATCTTGCTCAGCACCAACAAATTCAACTGGCTCGACGGCGCGAAAAAACCCGTCGCAGCATCGGCGCAAAACTCGCCGCTGCCGACTGCGGTGGCTTCGCTTGCGGCCCCCAAGTCCTGATCCAGGACTTGCCGTTCAGGTGCCGTCATTGAACCCGTGTCAATGCGGCATCTGTTTATCCACTGAAGCAGGAGGACCAAGCCATGGCCATGCTGAGTTTTGAGAAAAAGTACCGTGTCCGCGGAGGTACCCTGCTGGGTGGTGATTTGTTTGACTTCTGGGTCGGACCGTTTTACGTCGGCTTCTTCGGCGTCACAACCTTGTTCTTTTCGTTCCTGGGGACTGCCCTCATCTTGTGGGGTGCCTCACAAGGTCCCACCTGGAACATTTGGCAGATCAGCATCGCACCGCCTGATTTGTCCTACGGTTTGCGCTTTGCGCCCTTGATGGAAGGCGGCCTGTGGCAGCTCATCACGGTGTGCGCGATCGGCGCTTTTGGCTCGTGGATGATGCGTGAGGTGGAAATCTGCCGCAAGCTGGGCATGGGCTTTCATGTGCCTGTGGCCTTTGGTGTGGCCATCTCGGCTTACGTCACTTTGGTGGTCGTCCGCCCGGTGCTCATGGGTGCATGGGGCCACGGATTTCCCTACGGCATCTACAGCCACCTGGACTGGGTCTCCAACGTGGGCTACCAGTACCTGCACTTTCATTACAACCCGGCACACATGATCGCCGTGAGTTTCTTCTTCGCCAGTGTGTTTGCCTTGTCGCTGCACGGTGGCCTGATCTTGTCCTCCACCAACCCTGCACCGGGCACCGTGGTCAAGACACCCGAACACGAAGACACGTTCTTCCGCGACATCATCGGTTATTCGATCGGCACCTTGGGCATCCACCGCCTGGGCTTGTTTCTGGCACTGGCTGCCGTGTTGTTCAGCGCCTTGTGCATTGTGCTCAGCGGCCCCTTCTGGAGCCGTGGTTGGCCCGAATGGTGGAGCTGGTGGCTGAACATGCCCATCTGGTCCCAGTGGCCCGTCTGAGTCGGACTGAACGCACAGACCGAATCCAAAGAATTGAGGAGTACAGCACATGGCCGACTATCAAAACCTGTTCACCACGGTGCAAGCCGTGGGCCCAGTGCACCAAGGGGTGCCACTGGGACACGGCAACAGCCCGCGCACCGGGCAGCCCCTGATCAACTACTGGGTGGGCAAGGTGGGCAATGCCCAGCTGGGGCCCATCTACTTAGGCGGCTTGGGCCTGGTCTCGCTGGTGTGCGGTCTGATCGCGTTCACCCTGATCGGCATGAACATGCTCGCTTCGGTGAACTACGACCCCATCCAGTTTGTGCGCCAGCTGTTCTGGTTGTCTCTGGAGCCGCCACCCCCGAGCTATGGCCTGAGCTTGCCCCCACTCAACCAGGGCGGCTGGTTCCTGATCGTCGGACTGTTCCTCACCGCCTCGGTCTTGTTCTGGTGGGCGCGCACTTACCGCCGTGCGGTGGAGCTGGGCATGGGCACGCACATCGCTTGGGCGTTCGCCGCTGCCATCTGGTTGTTCCTGGTGTTGGGCCTGTTCCGCCCGATCTTGATGGGTTCATGGGGTGAGGCGGTGCCCTACGGCATCTTCTCCCACCTGGACTGGACGGCCGCTTTCTCGCTGCGCTACGGCAACCTGTTCTACAACCCGTTCCATGCGCTGTCCATCGTGTTCCTTTACGGATCGGCCCTGCTCTTTGCCATGCACGGTGCGACGATTTTGGCGGTCACACGCTTTGGCGGCGAACGCGAGATCGAGCAGATCACCGACCGGGGCACCGCCTCTGAGCGTGCCGCGCTGTTCTGGCGCTGGACCATGGGCTTCAACGCCACCATGGAATCGATTCACCGCTGGGCCTGGTGGTTTGCGGTGTTGTGCCCCATCACGGGCGGTATCGGCATCTTGCTGACGGGCACCGTGGTGGACAACTGGTACCTCTGGGCCATCAAGCATGGCGTGGCGCCACCGTACCCCGAAATTTTCCCCGCGATGGTGGACCCCGCACTGAGCACTGGAGGCAAGCCATGAACATGAAGACCTTGAACACATTCGGCTGGGCCGCCCGCTGGGCCAAAGGCCTGGGCCTGGCACTGGCCGGTTTGGTGCTCGCTGGCTGCGAGCGCCCTGTGCCCGAGACGGTGCAAAGCGGTTACCGTGGCACCGGCATGGCGCAGATCTACAACGCCCGCCTGCTCGAAGTCAAAACCGAAAAAAATCAGCCGCCTGTGGCCATTCCTTCGGCCGGCTCCGATGGCCCCAAGGCCTCGCAGGTCTACAAGAACGTCAAGGTCCTGGGTGACCTGAGCGTGGGTGATTTCAACCGTTTGATGGTCTCCATGAGCAGCTGGGTCGCGCCCAACGAGGGCTGCGCGTATTGCCATGCGCTGCCCAACTTCGAAGACGACAGCAAATACACCAAGGTGGTGGCGCGTCGCATGGTCGAGATGACCCAGCACATCAACGCCGATTGGCAGCCCCACGTCTCCAAAACCGGTGTGACCTGCTACACCTGCCACCGCGGTGAACCCGTGCCCAATGCCATCTGGTTCAAGGCCGATCCACAACCGCAAGGCTCGAACTTCATCGGCGACAAAACCGGTCAAAACACCCCTTCACCGGTGGTGAATTTGTCCTCGCTGCCCAACGATCCTTTCACCCCTTTCTTGCTGGGTGACCAGAAGATCCGTGTGAACGGCCCCACCGCATTGCCATCGGGTAACCGCATGTCGATCAAGCAGGCCGAGTGGACCTACGGGCTGATGACGCACATGTCGACCTCCTTGGGCGTCAACTGCACGTATTGCCACAACACCCAATCCTTCCAAAACTGGGAAAACAGCCCGCCCCAGCGCACGACGGCTTGGCACGGCATCCGCATGGCCCGAGACCTGAACCTGACCTACATGGAGCCTTTGACGGAAGTCTTTCCGGCGCACCGCAAGGGCCCGCTGGGTGATGTGGCCAAGCTCAACTGCGCCACTTGCCACCAAGGCGCCTACAAGCCGCTCAATGGTGCGCAAATGGCCAAAGACTTTCCCGAGTTGCTCAAACCTGCTTTGGCCGCGGCCAAAGTGGCGTCCAAGTAGATTCACTGACGCTTGACCGGACACCTGTCATGGAAGCCATCACATCACTTCATGACCCGCTGTCCGGCGTGGTGGTGGTGTTGCTGGCCGACTTTTTGCGTCAACACCAAGGTTGGGGCTGGCTGCGCTTGGTCGCAGGGGCCAACCCCTACAAAGAGGTGCCGGGTCTGACCATGGTCAAGGTCATGGGCAGTGGCCATGCGGGCGGGTTCAGCCTGCGCCCCAGCGCCACGCATCAAGGCCTGATTTGCACATTCAGCCACCTCGACTTGGCTTTGCAGTTTTTGGACAGTCCGGCCGTGCAGGCTTACCGCAGCCGTGCCCGTGAATGCTGGACCGGCGTGATGGCGGTGCAATCGGCACGCGGACATTGGGACAAGCAGGCGTGGCAAAGCAGCACGCCGCAAGCCTTGGGGGCCTCGGGTCGTGCGGCTTTGTCGTGCGCGCCGACCAACTCAGCGCCTTTTGCGGTGCTGACCCGCGCGAGCATCGTCCCCACCAAGGCCATGGCATTTTGGCGCTATGCCCCCGCCGCGCAAGCCGATTTGGACCAATCCCCGGGCTGCCTTTTGGCCATGGGTTTGGGGGAGGCGCCCTTGGTGCGCCAATGCACCTTCAGTCTGTGGCAGGACACCGCGTCCATGCTCCATTACGCCCACCAAGGCGCTCACCAAGTGGCCAGTGCGGCGGCCTACAAGCACCAGTTTTTCTCGGAGTCCCTGTTCGTGCGCATGCAGGTGCTGCAAATGGCCGGTGTGTGGAAAGGGCAGCCTTTCCGTTACCCCCATCCCAACGAAGCCAGGGCCTCAGAAGGTGTTGACCGCTTCGCTGAAGCCGATTCGTTCACGCCAGAGGCCAGCCATGTCTGAGCACAAGGTCGTCATCGTGGGCGCGGGCATGGGCGGCTTGAGCAGTGCCCTCCTGTTGGCGCATCAAGGCTTGGATGTCACGGTCGTGGAAACCTCGGACGCACCCGGAGGCAAAGTGCACAGCCGCGAGGTCCAAGGCGCCCACATCGACAGCGGCCCCACGGTGTTCACCATGCGCTGGGTATTCGACGACTTGTTTCGCCAAGTGGGCACGCGTCTCGAAGCTGAGATGCACATCACGCCTTTGCAAGTTTTGGCGCGGCATTTTTGGCCCGATGGCAGCCAACTTGACTTGTCCGCCAACGCCCAAGAAAGTGAAACCGCCATCGCCGCATGGTCGGGCGGCGACGAGGCGCGGCGCTTCCGTGATTTTTGCAAAACCACGCGCCAACTGTATGCCACGCTGGAAGGCCCCATGATCCGCGCCCAGCGCCCCAACATGGGTGGCTTCATGGGTGATTTGGGCCTGCGGGGTTTGGGCGTTTTGGCCCAACTGGGCCCCATGCGCAACCTGTGGCAACAACTGGGCCACCAATTCCACGATCCGCGCTTGCGTCAGTTGTTTGCACGCTACGCCACCTACTGCGGTTCATCGCCTTGGCAGGCTCCCGCCACCCTGATGCTGATCGCACAGGTCGAGATGGACGGGGTCTGGTCGGTGGAGGGGGGCATGGTCGGGATGGCCCAGGCCTTGGCCCGCGTTGCGCGTCGCCATGGCGCGGTGTTCCGATACCAAAGCACATGTCAGCGCATCGAAAAGCGCCAAGGCCGCGTGTGTGGCGTGCATTTGACGTCGGGCGAGTTCTTGCCCGCTGACCGCGTGATCTTCAATGGCGATGCGGGCGCTCTGCGCCAAGGATTATTGGGTGAAGAGGTCCGCCAAGCGGTGCCCGCCAGCGCGCCGCCGCGTTCCTTGTCGGCATTGACCTGGTCCCTCCACACCCCTGTCGCGGGTGTGGCGCTGGATCGGCACAACGTGTTTTTTCAGAACACCTACGCCAGCGAGTTCGAGGACATCTTCGAGCACCAGCGACTGCCTCGTCAACCGACGGTGTACGTCTGCGCGCAAGACCGGCCCGCGTCGCTGCCCGTGGGCGCCGATGAGCGTATTTTTTGTTTGGTCAACGCCCCTGCCTGCGGAGATGGCAACGCGATCACCGAGGAGGCTTTAGAACAATGCCAAACGCAAACTTTTCAGCACCTGCGCCAACTGGGCCTGCACCTGCAGCCCACGGCGGCCAACAGCCTGCGCACGACGCCCCAGGATTTCCATCGGCGCTTTCCAGCCAGCGGGGGAGCCCTGTACGGGCAGGCGACGCACGGCTGGACCAGCATCTTCAGCAGACCTGGCTGCGCCACACCCCTGCAGGGCCTGTATCTGGCGGGGGGCAGCGTGCATCCGGGGCCGGGCGTGCCGATGGCAGCCTTGTCCGGGCAACGGGCGGCCGAGGCCGTGATGGCGAGCCTCGCTTCGACCAGCACGTTCCCGATGGGGGCTACCTTTGGTGGTATGTCGACGCCATGAGTGACGACGGCCAACACGGGATCACCCTCATTGCCTTTGTGGGCAGTGTGTTTTCGCCTTACTACGCTTGGGCCCGCAAGAGCGGCCCGGCCAACCCCGACAACCATTGCGCTTTGAATGTGGCCATTTACAGCCAAGGCCAAGGCCGTTGGGCCATGACCGAACGCGGTCAGCGCCATTGCCACCGCAGTGAGCGCCAATTCAAGATCGGTCCCAGCCAAATGAGCTGGGATGGCGATTGCCTGACGATTGACATCGAAGAAGTCTGTGTGCCCATTCCGCGCCGTGTGCGAGGCCGCATCCGCTTGTGGCCGCAGCAGCTGTTTGGCTATTCCACGCCCTTGGATGCGGCTGGCCAGCACCGTTGGGGGCCCTTGGCCCCGGCCTCTCGCATCGAAGTGGATCTGAGTGCGCCCGACTTGAAATGGCAAGGCCACGCTTACCTCGATTCGAACGAAGGCGACGAGCCTGTGGATCGGGGTTTCCACACCTGGGACTGGTCACGCGCCCGCATGCGCGATGGCAGCACCTTGGTGTTTTACGACATGCAAGCGCCGGGCACGAGCGACCGGGCGCTTTCGCTGCGGTTCACCCCCAAGGGCACGGTGGAGCCGGTGACGCTGCCGCCCGTGCAGCGCCTGCCCAAGACCGGCTGGCGCATCGAGCGGCGCATGCGCAGCGCGCAAGCCGTGCGTGTGCACGAGCAATTGGAAGACACCCCTTTTTACCAGCGTGCTTTGCTGCAATTTGAGCACGCAGGCGAGCCCTTGCTCGCCTTCCATGAAACCCTGTCGGTGCCGCGTTTGGTGTCACCGGTGGTTCAAGCCATGCTGCCCTGGCGCATGCCGAGGCGGGCTTGAGATGAACAACCTTGAACGTGATGTCAAGGCAACCCCATTCCTGGCCATGGTGGCCAAGAATAGCCCTCGTGCGGGCCGTGCACGTCTTCTGCAAGGAGAAAACTATGTCTAACTCAGACAAAGTCTGGCCAACGGGACTGACCGAGGCCGAATCGGAAGAGATTCACCGCAATCTCATCCAGGGTACGCAGATCTTCGGCATGATTGCCGCTTTTGCTCACCTGCTGGCCTACATCTACTCACCCTGGCTCAAGTAAAGGAGAAGCATCATGATCTACTCGAAAATGTGGTGCGTGGTGAAACCTTCGGTGGGTATTCCGGTGTTCATTGCGGCTGTGGCGATCTCGTCGTTCAGCGTGCATTTGGCCCTGACAACCAACACCACCTGGGTGAAAAGCTTCTTGAACGGTGGTACCAAAGTGGTCGCTGCGGCGCCTGCTGCGGATTCTGCGGTGAAGAAGTAAAGGGTGAAAGCCCGAACGGCCAAGCGCGAAAGCGCTTGGTCTTTCTGATTTATGAACAAAACCAAATCTCGTTCTTCTTGGGCGAACTCGCTGGCCAGTCTCGGTCCGCGTTTCATGCCCTTTGCCGACGCTGCCAGCGATGATTTGCCTTTGTCGCGTTTGCTGCGTCTGTCGCTGTTTCAAATTTCTGTGGGCATGGCCATGGTCATGCTGGTGGGCACCCTCAACCGCGTGATGATTGTGGAGCTGAAAGTGCCCGCCACGCTGGTGTCCTTCATGGTGGCTTTGCCGCTGCTCATGGCGCCGCTGCGGGCGCTCATCGGCTTTCGCTCGGACAACCACCGCTCTCAACTGGGCTGGCGGCGCGTGCCCTACATCTGGATGGGCAGCTTGCTGCAATTCGGCGGTTTTTCCATCATGCCTTTTGCGCTGCTGGTGCTCAGTGGTGCGGGCCAGTCCAGCCAGGCCCCCGCTTGGGTTGGCTTGGTGGGCGCTGCGGGCGCCTTCGTGCTGGTGGGCATTGGCATGCACACGGTGCAAACCGCGGGCCTGGCCCTCGCCACCGACTTGGCGCCGCCTGAGAGCCAACCCAAGGTGGTGGGCCTCATGTACGTGATGCAACTGCTGGGCATGATCGGCAGCGCCCTGATGCTGGGCCACTTGTTGCGCGACTACAGCCCCGGCCAACTGATCCGTGTGGTGCAAGCCGTGGCCGTGATGACGCTGGTGCTCAACGTGGTGGCCCTGTGGAAGCAAGAGCCTCGCAGCCGCACGCGCAAACCCGGTACACCCCTCGAGCACAGTTTTGGCCAAGCCTGGCAGTTGTTTTGCCAAGGCCCCAACACCGTGCGCCGTTTGTTGGCCGTGGGTTTGGGCACCATGGCCTTCACCATGGAAGACGTGTTGCTGGAGCCCTATGGGGGTGAAATTCTCAACCTCAGTGTGTCCACCACCACCCTGCTCACGGCCACGCTGGCTCTGGGGGGGCTGATCGGATTTGCTTGGGCCTCGCGTGTGCTGAGCCAGGGCCAAGATGCTTACCGCATGGCCAGTTGGGGGGCTTGGGTGGGGGTGCCTGCATTTGTCTGTGTGATCGCTTCAGCGCCGATGGATTCACCGGTTTTGTTTGCCATGGGCATTTTCCTGATCGGTTTGGGCGGCGGCCTGTTTGCCCACGGCACTTTGACGGCCACCATGCAAATGGCCCCACCCGAACAGGTGGGTTTGGCCATGGGCGCTTGGGGCGCGGTGCAGGCCACGGCAGCGGGTCTGGGCATGGCCGCAGGCGGCTTGGTGCGCGACGGCGTGGCCCTGGGCAGCAGCTCCGTCCTCGGTTATTCGGCGGTTTATGGCCTCGAAATTGTCTTGCTGGCCCTGACCCTGTGGGCCATGGCGCCCATGATGCGGCCAGCCCGTCCCTCTGTACGGACGACGCCCAACTCTGCATAATCCAGCTTTTGCTTGTCCCGTCCTTCACCCTCAACCCAAGGAAAAACCATGGAAATCAAACACATTCTCATCATCATGTTCGTGGTTTTTTGCCTGTTCATGCTGGCCAACTGGTTCAACCGCCCGAAAAACCCACGCAAGTGATGCTGGACGTTTTCCAACTCAATAACCGCCCTCGTGGCGGTTTTTTGTGGGCTGCTTGCGGCCGATGGGGACTTTCAGAGCGCGCTCACAACATGGCGAATCAGCAAAGCCGACAGCACCCACATGGTGACCCCGATCAGGGCGTCCAGCACCTGCCAGGCGCGGGGGCGGGCAAACCAGGGCGCTAACCACCGTGCCCCAAAGCCCAAGGCGCTGAACCACAGCAAACTGGCCGAGCTGGCCCCGGCCGCAAACCAGCCCTGCATGGACGATGGCTGCTGCGCCCCGATGCTGCCCACCAGCAGCACCGCATCCAGATACACATGCGGGTTGAGCAAGGTGAAAGCCGCCGCTTGGGCCAACACCGCTACACGGCCCAGTCCCTGACCGGTGCTGGTCACATCCAACGCGCTGGTTTGGCGCGCCCGCTGAAGGGCCCGCCAGCCATACATCGCCAAAAATGCCGCCCCGCCCAAGGCCAAAGCCTGTGCCAGCAGGGGCCGCTCGCCCAAGGCTTGGGCCATGCCGAACACGCCGCCCGTGATCAGCACCGCATCAGCGACCGCACAAAAAGCCACCACGCTGCCCACATGCTCGCGGCGCAGACCCTGACGCAAAACAAACGCGTTTTGCGCGCCAATGGCCACGATCAGCCCGAGGCTGAGCAACAGGCCTTGGGCAAAGACGGGGCCCACGTCCGAGAGGGTGTTATTCCAATTCATGGCCGCTATTTTCGCAGGTGCTTTTGAATGGGCCGCACGCACGCTTCACGTTTCGCCGTTGGCCGGCCTGGGCTGGGGCTTGAATACGACCGCAGGGGTTGCGCTACACCTGCACAGTGCTGCCTGGGTGGCATGGATGCCTGACCCACCCTTGGATGTGCCCTTGTATGGGCAGGAAACCCGCGCTCAATCCGCCGTGATGGAGGGCTTGAGTCGCGCTGTGCTGAAAGCGGCTCAAGACAGCTTGATCACTCAAACCACAGGCATCCGTATCGGCTGACCCGCTTCCAGCAAATCCATCACCTGCTGCATCACCTGCGGTCCAGAGGCGGAATACGGGTCAAAGTCGGGGTGTTGCAGCTTGACCATGGGGTCGTCCACCGACAAATGCACGAGGGCCATGGACCAATGGCCAAAACGGCGTTCATGAATTTCTTCGTAGTGCAGGATGTCGACGTCTTTGTGACGGTTGTCCACGCAAATGCGCCGGTACAGCGCATTGACGCGGCTGCGCTCGCCCTCGATGACCTGAAAGAAAAAACCCTGGCCTTGGCACAACACACCCGTGATGGCTTGTGCCGGGTTGTGCGCATGGGCCTGAGCCAAGATGGAGGTGGTCATCGTGGTGGTTTGTGGGCCGACCGCGCGGCTCACATACAACAAGCGCACCAAGGTGCTGTGGCTGGGCACTCTCATCGTGTTGGGCTCATGGTGTCTGCTGCAAGGCGTTGCGGTCGAGGCGTTCGTTTTCGCGGCGCTCAAACAAATCCAGCATCCAAGCCACGCGCTCGGGCATGGCCCGGTTGGGGAAATACGCCTTGTTGCCCGTTTGTTGGGTGGCGTCTCGGCAGCCTTGCACCAGGCCCACAATGGCGGCCAGCGGTTCGGGGCTGGTGGGGGCCACGCGAATCCAGTGCACCTGGGTCCAGGCGCTGGCCAGCAGCATGAGCTTGCGGGTGGTGCTGACCACGGTGCGTTTGTTCACCGAGTTCAGGCCTTCGCGGCGCAGCTGGTGGCCAATTTCGGCATAAATCATGCTGGCGGCGCAGATGGCGGCGCGGCAATCCGGGGGCAGGGCGGCAATGCCCGAGTGGGCTTGTTTGTACAGGCGATCGGCTTCGTCCAGCAAGCGCTCAATCACTTGCGCAATGGCCGGGGTGAAGGTGGGCTGGGCCATCCACGCGTCCGGATGGACACCTGCCTCGAGCAGCCAGCGCCGCGGCAAGTAAAGACGGCCGATGCTGGCGTCGTGACCCACATCGCGGGCAATGTTGGTCAGCTGCATGGCCACGCCCAACTCACAGGCACGGGCCAGGGTGTCCATGCTCTGCGGTCCCATGATCCAGCTCATCATCGCCCCCACACTGCCGGCCACGCGGGCACCGTAGGCGTGCAGGTCTTCGATGCTCTCGTAAGTGCGGCCTCCAGCGTCCCATGCAAAGCCTTCGATGAGCGCATCGAGCAAATGGCGGGGCAGCTTGTACTGTTGCACGACCAGGCTCAGGGCATGGTCTTCGACATGGTCACTCGGGGCACCGGCGTAGATCGCGTCCAAGCGTTCTTGCAGCACATCGAGCGGGGTGTCGCCCGCGGCCGCTTCGTCCACCAAATCGTCGGCCACACGGCAAAACGCATAGAGGGCGATGGCGGCGATGCGCACCCGCGGTGGCAGCAAGCGGCTGGCGGCAAAAAAGGTTTTGGAGCCGCCTTGCATCATGGCCACACAGGCCTGCAGGTCGGTCGAATCGAAGTTCAACTCTGGGTTGGCCACAGGGCTCGTGCGATCAGACCTTGACATGGGGCACCACCGTTTCCAAAGCTTTGGCAGACATGAGGACACCCGGTACGCCCGCGCCCGGGTGGGTGCTGGCGCCCACCACAAAGAGGCCCGGAACATCTTCGCTGCGATTGTGGGGACGAAACCACGCGCTTTGCAGCAGCAAGGGCTCCAGGCCAAAGCCTGCGCCTTTGTAAGACCACAAGTTGTCGTGAAAATCCTGTGGCGTGCTGACCTTGCTGGTCACGATGCTGGCTTGCAGGCCCGGCAACACGCTGGCCTCCAGGCTCTCGGCAATGGCCGCGCGGTAGGTCTCGGCAAAAGCGGGCCAGTCGGTGCCACTGTCCAGGTGCGGCACGGGCGAGAGCACATAAAAGGTGTCGCAGCCCTCGGGTGCCATGGACGGGTCGGTGGCGGTCGGGCGGTGCAAATACAGGCTGAAGTCTTCGGCCAATTGGTGCTTTTTGAAGATGTCTTGCAACAGACCTTTGTAGCGTGGGCCCAGCACCATCATGTGGTGCGGCACGTCGGGGTATTGTTGGGAGGTGCCGAAGTACCAGACAAACAAACCCATGGAGTATTGGCCTTTGGCAATCTTGCGGTCGGTCCACACCCGGCGGTGTTCGGGGGCCACCAGGTTTTTGTAGGTCCAGGCGGTGTCGCCGTTGCTGACCACGATGTCGGCGGGCACGAACTCGCCGCTTTGCAGTTCAACACCACATGCGCGGCCGTTTTCAATGCGAATTTGCGTCACAGGCGCGTTGCAGCGCAGCGGCACACCGCGCTCTTGCAGCAGGCCGACCAATCCTTTGACAATCGCGCCGGTCCCGCCCATGGCCGAGTGCACGCCCCAGGTGCGTTCCAGCGAATTGATGAGCGCGTAGGCGCAGGTCACGGCAAAGGGGTTGCCGCCAATCAACAGCGGGTGAAAGCTCATCACGATGCGCAGCTTGTCGTTGCGGATGTGTTTGGCCACCAGGCTGTACAAACTGCGCCAAGCACCCATACGCAAGAAGTCGGGGATGGCCGCCATCAGATCGCTGACTTTGTCAAAAGCCATGTCGCCCATGCCCTCAAAACCCAGGGTCTTGCAGCGCTCGGCTTCTTCCAAAAAGCGTTCGTAGCCGGGCAGGTCGGCCGGTTCAAAGCGGGCGACTTCGGCGCGCATGTGCTCGGCGTCACCGTTGTAGTCAAACCAGGTGCCGTCTGCAAAACGCACCCGGTAAAACGGGTCCATGGCCACCAGTGTCACGTCGTCTGCGAATTGTTTGCCGCACAGCGCCCACAGTTCTTCGAGCAAAAAGGGCGCGGTGATGATGGTCGGGCCCGCGTCGAATTTGAAGCCGTCTTGGTGGTGCACGTATGCGCGGCCGCCCGGGGCATCCAGCTTTTCAAAGACCTTGACCTCATAGCCTTTGACGCTCAGGCGGATGGCTGCGGCCAGTCCACCGAAACCGCTGCCAATGACCACCGCCACGGGCCGGGGCTGCACCTTGGCTGCGGCGCTCAGCTCAGGCCCTTGTGGCGAAACCGGGATGCCAAAACCCTCGGAGCGCAAAGCACGGGTGGTGGGTGAGGTGAGCGTGTTCATGGCGGCCTTCAGGGGGTTGTGGTCAAAGCCGTTTTGCGGGTTTGGCCCATGGCCCAACCCCACAAGCGCTCCAGTGGCCAAGGGAAAATCATGATGATGTGTTCAACGATGGCCAGCCCCAGCAGCGTGGCCAACATGACCCAGCCGGTGGTGATGGCCACCGCGCCTTGTTGCGCCAGCCAGACCAGCCAGAACCAGGTGCCCATGGCCACGCCCATCGACAGCACAAACCACAGCGACATGCCGCGCGTGGTTCGGAAATAACTGGCCAGGTACTTCAGATGCTCGGGCAGGTATTGCGCACCGTTTTGCGGCACACCAAAATACAAATTCAGTTTGGCCGACAGGCGCATGCACCACAGCATCGCAAAGGTGCAAATGGCCACGTGGCTGACCTGGCCCTCTTGCATCCACCACAACACGGCAAAGTTGGCCAGCAAGGCCAGCTCGTGGTAGAGCATGACCTGCACCGACTGCACAAACCGTGGCCAGCCCGTGGCCCCCGCGTCCAATGGGGTTTTGCGCGGGCCGGTGATCCAACCGGTCAAAAAGGCCAGCTCGTGCCAGCCCCACATCAGGATCACGCTGCCAAAGGCGAGGTAGGCGTTGAACACGCTGACCTCTTGCATGCTGTGGGCCACGCCCCAAAAACTCATAGCCAAAAGCACCGTCCAGCCGGCCAGGCTGAAACGGAAGCTGCGCGCAGGCAGCCGGTCGAGCCACAAGATCACCCCCGTGCCGAGCCACCAGCACAGGGCCGTGAAAACGCAGGCCCAGACCACTTCATTCACCATGCCGGTTCCATGCGCACTTGGGGCGACAGGTCTTGTTGAATCACGGGCATGAAGAACAGACGGGCAAAGGTGGCGGCGGCTTGGACGGCGCACACGCCTTGCTGCAGTTTGCCGAGCACACCGCCGCGGGCCTTGGCTTTGGCCATGGCTTGCGACAGTGCAAACAGGCGCTCTAAGCCGCGGCGGAAATCGGGGTGGTCGGTGTCCAGCGCCAACGGGAAGACCTGCTTGGTGATCTCGGTGGTGATGCGGAACACCTGGTAGTCGTATTCACTGGAGTCGAGGCCCATGGCTTCGTGCAGCATGGGGCGGGTGTGGTCACGCACGTACATGGTGGCGTACACGGCCAATAAGAAAAAGCGAATCCACAGCTTGTTGGCGCCGCTGAGCAGTTTGGGGTTGGCACGCATGATCAGCGCAAACGATTCGCCATGGCGGAACTCGTCGTTGCACCACAGCTCGAACCAGCGAAAGATGGGATGAAAGCGTTTTTCGGGGTGCTTTTCGAGCTGGCGGAAGATGGTGATGTAGCGGGCGTAGCCGATTTTTTCGGACAGGTAGGTCGCGTAATAAATGTATTTGGGCTTGAAGAAGGTGTACTTCTTGGTGCGCTTCAAGTTACCCAGGTCGATGCCTAAGTTGAAGTCGCGCAGCGACAGGTTGATGAAGCCCGCATGGCGCGATTCATCGCGCGCCAAATAGGTCATCAGCTGCTTGATGTCGGGGTTGGTGACGTTTTTGCGGATTTCGTTGTAAAGCACGCAACCCGAAAACTCCGAGGTGAGGGAGCTGACCAAAAAGTCCATGAACTCCTGGCGCATCTCGGGTGAGAGGCTGGCCATGCCCGAGGCCACTTCACCCGCAAACGCCTCGTCGCGCTGGAAGTGGTCGTGGTTGTTGTCACCTTCGTATTCGGCCATCATCTTGTCCCACTCGGCGCGCACCGGCTCGATGTTGATGCGGTCCATGGCGGCAAAGTCGGTGGTGTAAAAACGCGGGCTGATCATGTCGTCGTGCACCGCCTTTTTGTTGGCGTCTTCAGCGGTTTCGATGGTGTGGACAGCGGTGGCGTTCATGGGGTTCTCCGGTGCAGAAAATGTCAAGTTCAGGGGGCTTTTTGACCCGCCAGTCGCAGACTGGCAAAGACGGCGGCGTTGCTGGGCCCGAAGGACTCCAGATCAATGCGTTGCCCCGTGCTGGGGTCTTGCAGGGTCATGCGGCCGTCGGTGCGGCCAATCAACAAAAAGGGGGCGTCGCCGCTCAGGCTTTCACGGTGGCGCTCTCTGGCCAAGGCACGCAGGGTGCTGCGCAAAAAACCTTGCTCGCCAGAAAACTGGGCGACATGTTGTCCGGTGCGGTGGTCCAGCACGGCGATGTCGCCGCCCGCCACGTCTCGGAACTGCAGGTCGCGCTGCCACTGCACGGCGGCGTCGGGTGTGCGTGGATCCAGTCCCGACCAGCGCGCCAGTCCCACGGCCACCAACATGGCCAGCAGCATCACGCCAATCCAGGCCATGGGCCGGTTCAGGCCTGGGCTCTGAGGTGTTGGGCTGGGGGCTTGCCAGTCTTGGTGGTGCAGGGTGCTCATGCCAGCATCCCGGGTGGGGTGGTGTTGGGCGTGGGCGCTGGCGCATCGCCGAGCTGAAGACTTTGGCCCGCACGTTCGGCACGCCACAGGGTCAGCAGCAGTTCACCCACTTGCTGGCCGTCCGGTACGCAGCGCAATGTGGGTTGCGGCTGGGTGACGTGCCAGGCGCGCTGGTGGGGCCACAGGTGGGCCCAGCCGATGCGGTCTTCGGGGTGCAAGGCCAGCGCGAGGTCGTCAGTCCCGCCGCTTTGGGCCTTCAAAGAAGCGCCCGCGATGCGTTTGAATGGCAGATTGAAGGTCAGGGTGAGCACGATGCCAATGCGCATGACCACGCGCTTGTTGGTCAGGGTGTAGAGCGTGCTGCGCGCCGACATCCAGGCGGTGCCCAACAGCAGCGCCAGGGCCAGCGCGTAGAGGCCGGCGGCCACCACCCAAGGCTTCCACGCCACCTCCGCAAGGGGTTTCATCCCTGTACCGCTGTCCGGGGCGGTGAGGTTGATGGCCTGCACCGCCAGCATGAGCGCGAAGTACAGCGCGACCTTGCGCACATGGAAGGCATGGATGGCCAAGCGCTGCCAGTCGGGCGCGCCCTGCCAGACCACACGCTCGCCCGCAGGCAAGGCGCTGGGCAAGCCTGGAGCGGCTTCCCACTCGTGCTCGTGGGTGGCTTTCATATGATGGGTTCCTGGCGCTCAGGCGTTGCGTACAGAGTGCCCGCACCGTAATAGGCGGTGATTTTTTCTTCTTCCAGAAGGGTGATTTGGTCTGGCGATTTGGTTTGCGGCACGTTGGCAAACTGGTGCGCCAGAATGGCTTGCACATGCGAGCCGTCTTTCTTGATGCGCGCAAACGTCATGGGCAGTAAAACGCGTTTGTCGGAGTTCACCAACTGGACTTCGGCATAGCGAAACAGCATTTCCATGCGGTCCACCCACAACTCGACCACGGTACCGGCGATGACTTTGTCAGCGCCCCAGACCGGCAGACCGCGTGGGTCCACGTCGTTTTTGGCCACCGAGTGGTCGGTGGCAATGCGCATGGGCACGATTTTGGGGTGGCCGTGCTCCATGTCTGGCACGTCGGCGCGCATGGCCCAGGCACCCGGGCCCACACCCGCCAGCAATGGGTCACCCAAGGGCTCCAGGGGGGCACCGTTCCAGCCATGGACGGGTTGGGCGCTGTACTTGCCGTCAGGGCGACTCAGGTCGGGTGAGAGGTAGGTGTGGCCATCTTCGGTCTTGTAGGCCACCGGCTCGGGCACGGGCGGCCAGCCTTGAATTTGGGGGCCGTTTTCGCGCCCCGAATCCATGGGGTAGCCCTCTCGGTGGTTTTCACGCAAGAGGTAATAAATCAGCCCCGCAAAGAATGCCCAAAACATGTACAACACGATTTGGGCCACATCGATGTACTGGGTGATTGCGCCTGTTTCCATGGCTGTCTCCTTCAAAAAATCGGTGCATCAGCCCGGCAGTTGCGCCAGGCCAAAGGGTTGGGGGGTGCCGGTTTGGGGGGGCTCTGCGCGTGCGGCCAAACGGCTCGCACGCAACATGGGGCCCAGGGCCACCAGCACGACAAACAACAAATACATTTCAAAGTGGTACACGAAGCTGTAGGCGGTGATGGGCGTGACCAACACTTCACCCAAAGCGCCGGACATGGCCAGCACCGACACGCCGTCGCGCAAAGCCCCGCCCAGGGCCATGGCCGCGCCCGCGCTGGTGGCTTGCACCGCGCCCCAGGTGCCCATGACCAGACCGCCCAAATGGCCAAGCGGGCTGCCGTCCTCGGCCATGCCCATGGCCGTGACCAGCATGCCCACCGAAAACAATCCGCCGCTGAAACCGATCAGACCGACGCCGATGCGGAACATCCAGGCCGCTTCGAGCGGTCCCGAAAAAATCACCATGGCAAACGCGGGCAAGCCCAGCAGCACGCCCAGGCTGGCCAAGCGGCAAGCGTGCATGCCACCCGACAACCAGCGGGCTGACACGAGGAAAGCCAATAAAGCGCCACCGGCACTCAAAGCTGTCAAGGCGCTGGTGGCGCCCACGTCAAGTTTCAAAATCTCGGCCGCGTAGGGCTCGAGCACGATGTCTTGCATGTTGAAGGCGAAGGTGCCCAAGCCCAAGGTCCACAAGAAGCGGCGCATTTGTGGCTGGGCCATGAGACCCTGCCAACTGCTGGCAAAGCCACCGGCTTCGCGGCGACCGCGCTTGGCCCCCCGGGCCTCTTGTTTCCACAGCGAGGCCAGGTTCATCACCGCCACCATGACGGCGCAGCCTTGCACCAGCTGGATGAGTTTTTGTGGGCTGAAGTCACTGAGGAGCAGACCGAACACCGCGCTGCTGGCGATCATGCCCACCAGCAGCATGCTGTAGAGCAAGGCCACCACGCGGGGGCGTTTGTCGTCGCTGGCCAAATCGTGCGCCAGTGCCATGCCAGCGGTTTGCGTGACCTGGATGCCCGCACCCACCAACACAAAGGCCAAGCATGCCCCCAGCTGACCCACCCACAGGTTGGCCGCTTCGGGTTCGGACAGCAGCAACAAGGCAAACGGCATGATGGACAGGCCGCCAAACAGCAGCAAGGTGCCGGTCCACATGTAAGGAATGCGGCGCAGGCCCAGGGCCGACGGGTGGGTGTCGCTGCGGTAGCCGATCAGGGTGCGCAGGGGGGCAAACACCATGGGAATGGCCACCGCCAGTGCCACCCACCAGGCCGGTACTTGCAGCTCCACGATCATGACCCGGTTGAGCGTGCCCACGAGCAGCGCCGTCACCATGCCGATCACCACCTGAAACAGCGACAGGCGCAGCAAGCGCGCCATCGGCAGCTCGGGCGAGGCCGCATCGGCAAACGGCATGAAGCGCGTGCCGTAGGCGGTGAACCAGCGGGGCATGGGCACGCGCAGTTTCATGAGCGGGTCCACTCCCAGGCTTGCGAGGTGTAGAAGCCGCTGGCCACGCGCTGCATGCGCGCGCCTTGCCAGCCTTGTAAATCCATGTGGTTTTGCATGCGCTGCAGCAAGTCGGCGTGCGCCACGGGCGACAAAGACGGCGAGCGGTCGCTGCGCGGAAAGAGACGGCCCGCGCTGTGCATAAGGGCCAACAGCGGTGTGCGCGGCGCAAAGGTGAAGGCCATGGAGCCGCGGGTGCGCTGGGCCAAACCGGCCAGTGCCTCGGCGATTTGGTCGCTGTCGTAGTGGATGAGCGAGTCCATGCAGACCACATGGTCAAAGTGACCCAAGTCGGGGCTGAGCATGTCGCCCGACATGAACTCCACCGAGCCGGGCAGGGTGGGGTGCTCGGCGGCCATGCGTTCGGCAGCGAGCTTGACCAGGGTGGGTGACAAATCAATCGCCACCACTTCTGCACCGCGCAGGGCCGCTTGCAGGGCCAAGGCACCCGTGCCGCAACCGGCGTCCAGCACGCGCTTGCCGCGCAGGTCTTGTGGCAACCACGACAGCAAGGTCTCGCGCATGGTGTCGCGCCCGGCGCGCACGGTGGCGCGGATGCGGCCCACCGGCTCGTTCGAGGTCAGGCGCGCCCAGGCATCGGCCGCGGTGCGGTCAAAGTAGTGCTCGATCTGGCTGCGGCGTTGTTCGTAGGCGGTGGTGCTGTTCATGGGGTGCTTTCGGTGCGTGTTTTGACGTGTGGATCAGTCAAAACCCAACAGGTCAAAAATGTCGCGGTCTTTCATCGGGATGGAGGGCAGCGGGTCGGCCCCCAGCCACAAGGCCGCAGCCAAGCGCATGTACTCGTCTTGCACGGCCTTGACCGCCGGTGTGGGCTCGAGCTCAAACAGGGTGCACTTTTGCAAACGGCTCTTGCGGATCTCGTCGAGCATGGGGAAGTGCGCCATGGTTTTGAGGCCCGTGACCGCGTTGTATTTGTCGATCTGGTCGGTCGCGTCGCTGCGGTTGGCGATCACGCCGCCCAAACGCACGTTGTAGTTTTTGGCCTTGGCGCCAATGGCTTGCACGATGCGGTTCATCGCAAAGATGGAGTCAAAGTCATTGGCCGTGACGATGAGCGCCCGGTCAGCGTGTTGCAGCGGGGCAGCGAAACCGCCGCACACCACATCGCCCAGCACGTCAAAAATCACCACGTCGGTGTCTTCGAGCAGGTGGTGCTCTTTGAGCAGTTTGACGGTCTGGCCGACCACATAGCCACCGCAGCCGGTGCCAGCGGGCGGGCCGCCGGCCTCCACGCACATCACGCCGTTGTAGCCTTTGAAGACGAAGTCATCGAGGCGCAGTTCTTCGGCATGGAAGTCCACCGTTTCGAGCGCGTCGATCACGGTGGGCATGAGTTTTTTGGTCAGGGTGAAGGTGGAGTCGTGCTTGGGGTCGCAGCCGATTTGCAGCACGCGTTTGCCCAATTTGCTGAACGCCACCGACAGGTTGGACGACGTGGTGCTCTTGCCAATGCCGCCCTTGCCGTAGACCGCAAACACCTTGGCGGTGCCGATCTTGACGGTGGGGTCCATCTGGAACTGCACGCTGCCTTCGCCGTCTGCGCCGCGTACCCTCTGGATGCTGTTCACGGGGATGCTGGTGGTTTCGATCATGCTGGGAGTCCTTCTTGTATGCCTTCAAGGCGGTCTTCAAGTTCTTCACCGGCACGCAGCAGGGCTGTCATGGTCTCGGCGTCGGGTTGCCAGTACTGGCGGCGGGTGGCTTCCAGCAGGCGGTTGGCCACTTTGGCCGATGCGGTGGGGTTGAGCTGGGCCATGCGCTCGCGCATGGCGGGGTCCAGCACAAAGGTTTGGGCCAGCTGCTGGTAGACCCAGGGCTGCACCTGCCCTGTGGTGGCCGACCAGCCCATGGTGTTGGTCAGGTGCGCCTCGATCTGGCGCACGCCCTCATAGCCATGCTGCAACATGCTCTCGTGCCACTTGGGGTTGAGCATGCGGCTGCGGGTTTCCAGGGCCACTTGCTCGGTCAGGCTGCGCACCACGCCATCGCCTTGGGTTTGGTCGCCAATGAAGACCGGCGGGGCTTCGGCGGCGTTGCCGTCGCGCTGGTGTTTGGCCTGCAGCACGGCGCGGCTGATGCCGCCCAGGGTGTCGAAGTAGGTGTCGATGCTGGTCACGCCCAGCTCCACCGAATCCAGGTTTTGGTAGGTGAGCGAGACACTGGCCAGTGCGCTTTGCAGCACCGAGGTGTTGCGTACCGGGCGGCCTTCGCGGCCGTAGGCAAAACCCTTGCGCTGGGTGAAGGCGTCACCGAGTTCGTTCTCGTTTTCCCAGCAGCTGCTGTCGATCAGGTGGTTCACGTTGGCGCCATACGCGCCTTCGGTGTTGCCAAACACGCGCAGCGCGGCGCACTCCATGGTGCTGCCTTCGTGCTCGGCCAAGTAGGCCAAGGCATGTTGGCGCACAAAGTTTTGCTCAAGCGGCTCGTCGGCGCTGGCGGCCAAAAACGCGGCTTCGGCCAGCAGACGGATTTGCATGGGCAGCAGGTCGCGGAAGATGCCCGACAAGGTGATGACCACGTCGATGCGGGGGCGGCCGAGCTCTGCCAAAGGAATCAGCTGCGCGCCAGCCAAGCGGCCGTAGCTGTCAAAGCGCGGGGCGGCGCCCATCAAGGCCAGGGCTTGCGCCATGGGGCTGCCTTCGGTCTTGAGGTTGTCGGTGCCCCACAGCACCATGGCCACGGTCTCGGGCAGGGCTTGGTGGTCTTGCTGGTAACGGGCCAGCAGTTTGTCGGCTTGGCGCATGCCATCGCGCACCGCAAAAGCCGAGGGCATGCGGAAAGGATCCAGGCCGTGCAGGTTGCGCCCAGTGGGCAGCACGTTGGCGTTGCGGATCAGGTCGCCGCCAGGGGCGGGTTGCAGGTAGCGGCCGTCGAGCGCGCGCATCAGGCCTTGCATTTCGTGGTCTTCGCCCAGCAGGCGGTTGCTGCGCACCAGCTGGCGCAGCGTCTCGGCTTGGGCTTTGTCGTTAGGGGGCAAGTCAGTGCTGAACTGTGCGCTCAGTTGCGCCTCGCTCGCACCGTCGACCAAGGCTTCCATCAAGCTGGCATTTTGAGCGCCGGTCAGGCCCATGGCATCGGCCATGACTTTGAGGGTGCCCAAGCGCTGCTCGCGGGTGGGGGCTTGGCCCATGACGTGCAGGCCTTCGGGGATCAGGGCGTATTCGAGTTCCAGTAACTGGTTTTGCAGTTGCTCGATCCAGGCGGTGGCATCTGCCGCCGGATGGGCTGGCACTGACAAGTCGATGCTTTGCGCTTGCTCGCGGATCAGTGTGGTCAGGCTCTCGCGGTCCTGGGCCTGGTCGGGACCCATTTGCTGCCAGCGCTCGATGGATTGCTGCAGGCTCACCAGTTCTTTGTACAGGCCCGAGTGGGTGAGCGAGGGCGTGAGGTAGCTCACCAGTGTGGCCGCGCCCCGGCGCTTGGCCAAAGCGCCTTCGGACGGGTTGTTGGCGGCATACAGGTAGACGTTGGGCAGCGCGCCGATCAAGCGGTCCGGCCAGCACTGGGCCGACAGACCGGTTTGTTTGCCTGGCATGAATTCGAGCGCGCCGTGCGTGCCAAAGTGCAGCACCGCGTCGGCGGCGTAGTCATCGCGCAGGTAGCGGTAGAAGGCGCTGAAGGCGTGGGTGGGGGCGCAGCCGGTTTCAAACAGCAGGCGCATCGGGTCGCCCTCGTAGCCAAAGCCCGGTTGCACCGTGACCACCACCTGGCCAAAGTCTGCGCCGAGCACAAAGATGGATTGGCCATTGGTCAGGTGTTTGCCGGGGGCAGGGCCCCACTGCGCTTCGATTTCATTCAACCAGCGCTCGTTTTGCACGTGGTGGCTGGTGTCAATGGCGTGCAGCACATTGGCCTGCGTGCCGTACTGGCTGGCATTGCCCTGCAACAGGCGCTGGCGCAAGTCGTCCACGCTGTCAGGCAAGGTGACTTGGTAGCCCTCCAGCGACAAGCGCTGCAAGGTGTTGAAGAGCGACTGGAAGACGGAGAGGTAAGCGGCCGTGCCCACGCTGCCGGCGTTGGGCGGGAAGTTGAACAGCACGATGGCCAGCTTGCGCTCGGCGCGTGGTTTGTTGCGCAGGCGCACCAGGCGTTCGACCCGGGCGGTGAGCATCTCGGTGCGCTCGCTGCAGGTGAACATGTCTTGGCTGCGCGGGCCGCTGGGGAAGGTGCAGCGCTTGTCGCAGCCGTGGCAGGTTTCGCCGGCAGGCCCGGGGCGGCCGCCGTAGACCATGGGCAAGATCGAGCCGTCCAGTTCGGGGATGGCCACCATGATGGTGTTTTCCACGGGCAGCAGGCCTCGGGTGGAATCGCCCCATTGCTCGATCGATTGGAACTCCAGCGGGTGTGCGGCGATGTAGGGCACATCGAGCTCGCTCAGGGCCACTTCGGCGGCGCTGGCGTCGTTGTAGGCCGGGCCACCCACCAATGAGAAACCGGTGAGCGAGACCAAGGATTGGATTTTGCTGCCGGTGCCTTGCTTGAAAAAACGCTCCATGGCCGGGCGGGCGTCTAGGCCACTGGCAAAGGCGGGAATCACGCGCAGGCCACGCGCTTGCAGTGAATGGATGACCGCGTCGTAATGCGCGGTGTTGCCCGCCAGCAAATACGAGCGCAGCAGCAGCAAGCCCACGGCGGGCTGGTCTTTGCGGCCGTGGCCGGGCAGCTCACTCAGTTGTTCGCTGATGCGGTTTTTCATCTGCGGGTGGTACAGGCCCACCTCGGGGTATTCGATCGGGTCTTCCGGCTGGGCCAAGGCGCGCAGCGGCTCGCGTGGGCCTTGGGCGTAGCGGTGCACCAGGGTTTTGACCAGGTGCTCGATGTTGTGCTCCGAGCCGGCCAGCCAGTAGCGCATGGTCAAGAAGAACAGCCGCAGGTCTTGCGCGGTGCCGGGGATGAAGCGCAGCAGCTTGGGCAGGCGGCGCAGCATGGCCATTTGCTTGGCCCCGGCGCTGGACGGCGCGCCAGTGTCAGAGCCGGTGTCTTTGTTTTTGGCGCTGGGGCGCAGTTTTTTGAGCAAGGCCATCAGGCCACTCGACTCGCGGCCCATGACCAGCTTGCCCATGCGGGTGAGCTGGGTCACTTGCGGGGCGGACATGATGCAGACCATGGCATCGCACTGTTCGCGGCGGGCCTGCAGGGCGTCGAGCACCGGCAGGAAATGGTCTTCCATGAAGAGCATGGTGACGATGACCAGATCGGCCTGCGCCACAGCAGCCAGGCACGCGGCCAAGGCCTTGTCGCTGTCGCGCCAGGCCGAGGCGCTGTGGGTTTGCAGGTGCAGGCCGGGCAGGTCGCGGGCCAGGCGCTCGGCCGCGCTCTCGGCGGCGCTGGCCAGGTGGCTGTCCATGGTCAACAGCACCACGCTCATGCGCGGTGTTGAGGTGGCCTGCTTACCGGCTGTAATGGGCTTTGGCATCGTAGAGCGTCTCCACGGTGATGGTCGCCACGCCCTGGTCTTGGGCAAATCGCTCGGTGTTGCGGCGCGCTTTGCCCCGCACAAAGAACGGGATCTTGCCCAGCTCCTTTTCGGCTTCGGGGCTCCAGGTGGCCTGGTTCGAAGCGGCTTGGGCGGGGGGCGCGACCTTGTGAACGCTGTCGGTGCTCAGTGTTTCGGTGTGAGCGGGTGCCGCTGTTGGCACAAGCACGGGTGAGGCAACAGGCGCGGCGACGGCAGGCGCCACGTTCTCGGCCGCAGGCCGCGTGCTGCCCAGGTGCGAGGGCGCAGCCCCGGCGTGGAACTCGAAGTCTTCGCGGAACATGCCAATCAGGTGTTCTTCCAGGCCCATCATCAGCGGGTGCACCCAGGTGTCGAACAGCACGTTGGCGCCTTCAAAACCCATTTGCGGCGCGTAGCGGGCCGGAAAGTCCTGCACATGCACCGGGGCCGAAATCACCGCGCAGGGAATGCCCTGGCGCTTGGCGATGTGGCGCTCCATTTGGGTGCCCAAAATCAGCTCGGGCTGCAGCGCGTTGATCTGGGTTTCGACTTCCAAATAATCGTCGGTGATCAGGGCTTCGACGCCGTAGCGTTTGGCGCAGTCGCGCACTTCGCGGGCAAATTCGCGGCTGTAAGTGCCCAGACCCACCACCTCGAAACCCATCTCTTGGCTGGCGATGCGGGCCGCGGCCACCACGTGCGTGGCGTCGCCAAAAATATAGACCCGCTTGCCGGTCAGGTAGGTCGAGTCGACCGACTTGGCGTACCAGTGGGCGTGGGCGTTGCTCGGGTCTTGCGCGGGCTGGGGCAGACCGGTCAGGGCGCAGACTTCGGCAATGAAGTCGCGTGTGGCGTGGCTGCCCAGGGGCACGGTTTGGGTGTGAGGCTGGTCGAACTGGCGCTGCAACCACTGCGCGGCGGCCATGCCAATTTCGGGGTAGAGCACCACGTTGAAGTCGGCCTCGGCCAGTTTTTGCACATCGGCGACGCTCGCGCTCAAGGGCGCGACCACGGCCACATCGACACCGAGTTGGTTCAGCAGTTGGGTGATTTCTTTGACGTCGTCGCGGTGGCGAAAGCCCAGGGCGCTGGGGCCCAAGATGTTGCAGGTGGGGCGGGCTTTGGCAGGCTTGTCGGCTGTCTCGGATGCGGCGGCAGGCTTGTGCACGAGGTGGCGGCACAGTTGGTAAAAGGTCTCGCTCGCGCCCCAGTTTTCCTTGCGCTGGTAAGACGGCAGCTCCAGCGCCACCACGGGGATGCTCAGCTGCAGGGCTTGGGCCAGACCACCCGGGTCGTCCTGGATCAGCTCGGCGGTGCACGATGAGCCCACCAACATGGCTGCGGGGTTGAAGCGCGCCATGGCTTGGCGTGCCGCGTCTTTGAAGAGTTCGGCCGTGTCGCCGCCCAGATCACGCGCTTGGAAGGTGGTGTAGGTGACGGGCGGGCGGCGTGGCAGGCGCTCGATCATGGTGAACAGCAGGTCGGCGTAGGTGTCGCCTTGCGGGGCGTGCAGCACGTAGTGCACGTCCTTCATGGCGGTGGCTACGCGCATCGCGCCCACATGGGGCGGTCCTTCGTAAGTCCAGAGCGTCAGTTGCATGGGGTGTTCCTGCGCTTTAAGCCGCCAGCTTCAGGCGGCGTTTGAGGGGGCGGCTGAACAGGCCAGCGAGGTCCGCCGCTTGCTCGTAGCCTTGAATGGGGGTGAAGACCAACTCGATGGCCCACTTGGTGGTGATGCCTTGCGCCTCCAGTGGGTTGGCCAAACCGAGGCCACACACCACCAAATCCGGTGCGTCGGCGATGCAGCGGTCGAGCTGCAAGTCCACGTCTTGGCCTTCGCTGATGCGCGTGCCTGTGGGCATGAGGGCCAGTTCGGCGGCCATGTGCTGGCGGTGCAAATAGGGCGTGCCCACTTCCACCAAATCCATGCTCAGTTCGCGGTGCACAAAGCGCGCCAGCGGGATTTCGAGCTGCGAGTCGGGGAAGAAAAAGATGCGCTGGCCTTGCAGCATCTGGCGCTGCACGGCCAGGGCTTTTTCGGCGCGCTGGCGCGGGGCGGCGGTGGCTTCTTCAAACACTTCGGGGGGCACCGCAAACTCGGTGGCGGCCGCTTGCAGCCAAGCCGTGGTGCCTTCCACGCCCAGCGGGAAGGGTGCGGCCAGGTGCTGCGCGCCGCGCGACTGCAGGGCGCGGGCGGTGTCGGCCAAAAAGGGCTGGGCCAACAAATAACGGGTGTTTGGGCCGACCACCGGCATGGCCTGGCTGTTGCGCGGTGGGAAAAAGTTGACCTGCAAGCCCATGCGCTCAAAGAGGCTGCGCATCTGGTCTTCGACCACATCGGCCAAGGTGCCCACCACCATCAGGGCGGGGGCCGTGTCGGTGCTGGCGGGCAGTCCGGGGACCATGGCCGCCAGACAAGCGTCTTCGCCTTGGGTGAAGGTGGTTTCGATGCCGCTGCCCGAGTAGTTGAGCACGCGCACCTTGGGGTGGTGGATCTGGTTTTGGCGCTCGGCCGCGCGCGACAAGTCGAGCTTGATGACCTCAGAAGGGCAAGAACCCACCAAAAACAACAAGCGGATGTCGGGGCGGCGCGCCAGCAACTGGCCCACCACGCGGTCGAGCTCTTCGTGCACATCGGCCAGGCCCGCCAAATCGCGCTCGTCGATGATGGCGGTGCCAAAGCGGGGCTCGGCAAAAATCATCACGCCGGCCGCCGACTGGATCAGGTGGGCGCAGGTGCGTGAGCCCACCACCAAAAAGAAGGCGTCCTGGATCTTGCGGTGCAGCCAGATGATGCCTGTCAGACCGCAAAACACCTCGCGCTGGCCGCGTTCGACCAAGGGCACGACGTCGGTGCAACCGGAAGTTTCTGCGCGGATCGGGATGACAGTGCTCATGTGCTGGCCTGTGCGCCCGTGTCGGGCAGTGTGGGGTTGGGTTTTTGCAGCCGCGCCATGCGCAGCTTGCGGATGTATTGCGCGGCGTTGATGGCGTAGCTGCCATAAGCGGCCAGGGCCAGTAGCAGTTGGTCGGTGGCGCTCCAAGCGCCTTGCCACCAGACCCAGACATAGGCGGTGTGCAGCGCCATGACCCCCATGCTCACCACGTCTTCCCAATAGAAGGCGGGGGCAAACAGGTATTGGCCAAAGACCACTTTTTCCCAGATGGCGCCCGTGACCATGATGGCGTAGAGCACCACGGTTTTCAGCACGACCGAGGCCAGCGCCCAGTCGGTGTGCTCGCCGGTTTGCAAGCTGCGCAGCACCCAATAGAGGCTGATGCCGAAGATCAGGAACTGCACGGGGGCCAGCACGCCTTGCACCATCGTCCAGGCGGTCGCGTCACGCCGGGCGCGTTGCGCTGGCGTGTACAAAACCTGTGGGCTGGCAGCGGACATGGTGGACCTTGTTGGTGAGAGGGCTTGGAATGAATGTAAATCGCACTTCACAGTGTGTCAACATAAATTGACATATATTTAGGATCATAGGGTTTACACTCAACACAAGGCTTCAAAATTCTTGGACACTCAAGACGGTGTTGTGCAGATCCCCCAAGGGGTTTGTTGAAACCCAACTCTTGCGACGAGCACTCCGACGCCCCGGAGCCTGCCGCTGGTGTCTCTCTTTGATGATCGGTGCTTGTCATGGCGAAATTCAACCTAGAAAACTCCCAGTCCCCGCCTTCGGTGCAGGGGGTAGTCCATTTGTTGCCTGAGGCGATGCGTCAGGGCACGCCCGTGGGTCCTCGCTTGGTGGGGGGCACTTCCTTTGCGGGCAAATCTGCGCTGGATTTGTCGCAAATCCAGATCCTGGCGCAAGCTTGCTTGCAGGGCTTGGATGCGGCGCGGCAGGTGGTGTTTGGTTGGCAGCGGCAAGGCCAGTCGCTGGAAGACATCTATATGCAGGGCATCACGCCTTGCGCCCGATTGCTGGGAGACTGGTGGTGTGCCGACCGCTTGGACTTCGCCATGACCACCATCGCGTCCTCCCATTTGCAGCAGCTCTTGCACGACTTCAGCAACGAGTTCTTGCAGGAGTCACCTCAGCAGCGCAAGGGTTGGAGTCTTCTCTTGCTGACCGAGCCGGGTGCGCAGCACAGCATGGGGTTGTTCATGCTCAGCGAGTTTTTCAAGCGCGCCGGCTGGACCGTGACGGTGGGTGTGCCCCAAGACGTGCTCGAATTCAAGCGCTTGTTCCAATCCGATTGGTTTGACGCCGTGGGGGTTTCGGTCAGCACCGACCGTCACCTCGACACGCTGAGCCAGTTGCTGCCGCAGCTGCGCGAGAGCTCAGACAATTTGAAGCTTCGGGTTTTCGTGGGGGGCCCCATGGCCATGACCTGTCCCGAGCGCCTCACAGGCTTGGCGGCCGAGGTGTTGGCGCACGATGCGCCCGCCACCGTCGCGCACTTGGCGCTGTGCATGCCCGATGTGTCCCCGAAAGAGGCTTGAAATGAGCGCTTGTACCTGTTTCCCGTCATTCAAAGCCGAAAAGCAATGATTTTTGTGCACAGTTGGGTCTATACTTGTATGACAAATTCAAGTGTCAACTTCCTGATACTCAAACGCCCTTGATGGACACCATGAAGCTTCCCTCACTCGACCCGTCCACCTTTTCCCAGCTGCTGGGCGTGGTGTCAGACGTCACCTTGGTCATGGACCTCCAGGGGACCATCGAGGACGTGTCAACCGGGCGAGACACCTTGGCCGCCCTGTCTTGTCAGTCGTGGTTGGGCCGCCGTTGGCTGGACACCGTCACCACCGAGAGCCGGCCCAAGATTCAAGACATGCTGCAATCTCAGGGCAGCCCTGAGGTCATGCGCTGGCGGCATGTGAACCACATGTCCCCTTTGGGCAACGAAGTGGCTTTGCAATATGTGGTCTTGCCTCTGGGCGGCGGCAAGCTCTTGGCCATGGGCCGCGACTTGGAGAGCCTGGCCGAGCTGCAGCGCAGGTTGGTGGAAACCCAGCAGTCCATGGAGCGCGATTATTTGCGACTGCGCCACATCGAGGCGCGTTACCGTGTCTTGTTTGACACCTCGTCCGAAGCCGTCCTGATGGTGGACGCCGCCACACAGCGTGTGCTCGAAGCCAACGTCGGTGCGCAAGCCTTGCTCAAAGATGCCGGCAAACGGCTGGTGGGCCGCGATGTGCGGGAATGCTTTGAAGGCGACAGCCAAGGCGAGGTGCAGTCCTTGCTGCGCATGGCGCTGGCCACGGGCCGCATCGAAATGTGTTCGGCCCGCGTGGCGGGTTTGCCAACAGCTTGGACCGTCTCGGCCACGGTGTTTCGCCAAGAGGGTGGCGCGCAGTTTTTGGTGCGCCTGGTCGCCCGCGAAAGCTCGGCGGTGGCGCACCACGAGGGCGGGTCTTCGGCGGTGCTGAGCGAAGCCATGGAGCGCTTCCCGGATGGTTGGTTGCTCACCGACACCGCGGGCACGGTCAAAAGCGTCAACGAAGAAGGCATGGCCTTGTTGGGCCTGACCGCCTCTTCTCAGGTGGTGGGGCAAAGTCTGGAGCGCTGGTTCTTGCGGGGCGCGGTGGACTGGGGCGTGCTCAACACCAGCTTGCGCCAACAGTTGCCGGTGCGCAATTTCGCCACCGAAGTGCGCACTTTGTCGGGCATGACCTTGCCCGTTGAGGTCTCGGCCGTCTACCTCACCCGGCCCGAGCCGATGTACGCCTTCTTTGTCCGTGACATGGACCGCCGCCTGCAAGGGGGCGCCTCGGTGGCCCAAAGCCAGGCCAACCCCTTTGCCGATTTGTCGCAGTTGGTCGGCCGTCGCCCGATCAAGGACATCGTGGGCGAAACGGTGGACACGATTGAGCGCATGTGCATCGAATCGGCACTCGAGTTGACCCACAACAACCGCGCGTCGGCAGCGGAAATGTTGGGTTTGTCGCGCCAAAGTCTCTACGTCAAACTGCGTCGTTTCGGCATGGTGGCCGAAGCTGAGACAGAAAATCTTTGAAGACCGTCAATTTAAATTGACATTAAGTGTCAATCCCAGTTGACATTTTAATTTCGCTCTTCACAATGGGGGCATGGACACCCCGCCTCTGGCCCACGCCAACCCCTCTCAGGCCGCTCACGCTGACCCCCGTGCAGCGGCGCTGCGTCGGCCTGAGTTGCGCACCGTGGCCGAATTGCTCAAACCCATCACCTGGTTCCCACCCATGTGGGCCTTTGCCTGTGGCGCGGTGGCTTCTGGGCAAGCGCTGAGTTTGCAGTGGGGTTTGCTCCTTTTGGGGCTGGTGCTCACGGGCCCCCTGGTGTGCGCCAGCAGCCAGGCCGTCAACGACTGGTTTGACCGGCATGTGGACGCCATCAACGAACCCCAGCGCCCCATTCCTTCGGGCCGCATGCCCGGCCGCTGGGGATTGGGCATTGCCGTGGCCTGGACTTTGCTGTCGCTGTTGTGGGCCACGCTCATGGGGCCTTGGGGTTTTGCAGCGTGCGCCTTGGCCATTGCCTTGTCTTGGGCGTACAGCACCCCGCCCGTGCGCCTGAAAAACAATGGCTGGTGGGGCAACGCCGCCTGCGCCCTGAGTTACGAAGGACTGGCCTGGCTCACCGGCACGGCCGTCATGCTGGGCGGGGCTTGGCCGGGCCCGCATTCGGTGGCGCTGGCGCTGCTCTACAGCGTGGGGGCACACGGCATCATGACGCTGAACGATTTCAAGGCCATTGAGGGCGATCGCCAAATGGGTGTGGCCTCGCTGCCGGTGCAGTTGGGCGCGCAGGGCGCCGCCCGCACCGCCTGCGTGTTCATGGGGGTGCCGCAGCTGGCGGTGGCGGCTTTGCTTGTGAACTGGCAACTGCCATGGCACGCCGCAGCCGTCTTGGCCTTGGCGGTTTTGCAAGTGCCTTTGATGCGCCAATTTTTACGGCAACCGGTGGAGCGTGCCTTGCATGTGTCGGCCTTCGGCGTGCCGCTCTTTGTCAGCGGCATGATGGTCAGCGCCTGGGGCCTGCGCCAGTTGTCGGTGTTGCAACACACGGTGGGGACATGATGCGCACACCCTCAACGACCTCGCCATTTGGCTGGTTTCAGATCATCCGCTTGGGTCTGATCCAGGCGTGTCTGGGCGCGGTGGTGGTGGTGACCACGTCCACGCTCAACCGCATCATGGTCGTCGAGCTGGCCCTGCCGGCCCTGCTGCCCGGTTTCTTGGTGGCTTGGCATTACGCCGTGCAAATGGTGCGCCCGCGCATGGGTTTTGGCGCCGACAAGGGGCGCCGCAGCACGCCTTGGATGATGGGCGGCATGCTGGTGTTGGGCGGGGGCGGCTTCATGGCCGCATGGGCCACGGTGTGGATGGCCTCCGAGCCGTTCTACGGGGCATTGCTGGCCTGGCTGTCCTTCAGCCTGATTGGTTTGGGTGTGAGCGCGTGTGGCACCTCGCTCTTGGCGCTGATGGCCAAGCGCGTGCCCGACGAGCGCCGCGCGCCTGCGGCCACCACGGTGTGGCTGATGATGATCGTGGGCTTTGCCGTCACCGCCGGTGTGGTGGGCAAACTGATCGATCCCTACAGCCCGCAAGTCTTGTTGCAGGTCTCGGCGAGCTTGAGTGTGGTGACCGCGCTGATCACGGCCGTGTGTCTGTGGGGCCTGGAAAAAGACGCAGATCCGCAGCCCTTGCCCGAGCGCAACGCGGCCAGTGAGCGCCTGCAAAAGCAAGATTTCAAAGAAGCGTTCAAAGAGGTGTGGGCCGACCCGGCTGCACGCACCTTCACGGTGTTTGTGTTCATGTCCATGCTGGCCTACAGCGCACAAGATTTGATTTTGGAGCCCTTTGCGGGCGCCGTGCACGGCTTCACGCCGGGACAGACCACACAGCTGTCGGGCTGGCACCACATGGGCGTGCTGGTCGGCATGCTGGCGGTGGCCGGGGCCGGTTCGCGCTGGGTGGCGGGGCGCTTGGGCTCGGTGCAGGCCTGGATGGTGGGGGGCTGCCTGTTTTCGGCGCTGGCCACCGTGGGCTTGGTCAGTTCGGCCTTGTCGGCCGCATGGCCGCTCAAGGCCAATGTGGTGTTTTTGGGTGTGGCCAATGGCGCGTTTTCGATCGCCGCCATCGCCACCATGATGCGCTTGGCCGGGGAGGGCGGCGCGGGCCGCGAAGGCACGCGCATGGGTTTGTGGGGCGCAGCGCAAGCTGCCGCCTTTGGCTTGGGTGGCTTGCTGGGCACCGCTGCCAGCGACGTGGCCCACGCGCTCTTGGGCGAACAAAGTGCGGCCTATGCGGCCGTGTTTGCCTTGCAAGGGCTGATGTTCGCCCTGTCGGCGGTGGTGGCCTGGCGTTTGCGCTCACGCGCGGCCGTCCCCCACAGACCGATGCGTTTTGACAGTCCCGTGTTGCTGAAAGGTGGGTCAAGCTCATGAACCAGACCGATTTTGATTTCGTGGTGGTGGGGGGCGGGCCTTCCGGGGCGACCGCCGCCCACGATTTGGTGCGCCAAGGCTGGCGCGTGTTGCTGTTGGACCGGCAAGGCCGCACCAAGCCTTGTGGCGGTGCAATCCCGCCACGGCTGATCAAGGACTTTGACATCCCCGACCACCTTTTGGTGGCCAAGGTGCGCTGCGCCCGCATGATCTCGCCCACCGACAACCAGGTGGACATCCCGATCGACAATGGCTTTGTCGGCATGGTGGACCGCGATGAGTTCGACGAGTATTTGCGCGAACGCGCTGCGCAATCGGGCGCTGTGCGTCGGCAGGCCATTTTTGACAAATTGGAGCACGACGACAGCGGTCAGCTGTGGGTGCACTACACCCCGGTGACAGCCAAAGAGCATGCCGCCCTGGCGCACGCCCAACCCGTCAAGGTGTCCACCCGCATGGTGGTAGGGGCGGACGGCGCACGTTCGGAAGTCGCTCGACAAGCCATCCCCAATGCGCACAAAACCAAGTATGTGTTCGCCTACCACGAGATCATCGAGTCGCCCGTCGGCCAGCCCGGTTATGACGCGGCACGGTGCGACGTGTACTACCAAGGCGAGGTCTCGCCCGACTTTTATGGCTGGGTCTTCCCGCACGGCAAGACCATGAGCGTGGGCATGGGCAGCGCCGACAAGGGCTATTCGCTGCGCAGCGCCACAGCGCGTTTGCGAGAAATTGCAGGCCTGACCCACGCGCCCACCTTGCGCCGCGAGGGCGCACCCATCCCGCTCAAGCCGCTGCCCCAGTGGGACAACGGGCGCGACGTGGTGGTGATCGGCGACGCTGCGGGCGTCGTGGCCCCGTCGTCCGGTGAAGGCATTTATTACGCGATGGACTGCGCCCGGCGTGTCTCTCAGGCGGCGCACCAAGCCCTGAAAACCGGCAACAGCGCCTGCTTGAAGCAAGGCCGCAAGAGCTTCATGAAGCAACACGGCCGGGTGTTCTGGATTTTGGGTGTGATGCAGTACTTCTGGTACCAAAACGACAAACGCCGCGAAAAGTTCGTCAAGATCTGCGAAGACCGCGATGTGCAGCGCCTGACGTTCGAGTCCTACATGAACAAAGAATTGGCGCGCAAAGACCCGATGGCCCATGTGCGCATTTTCCTCAAAGACATGGCGCACCTGCTGGGTTTGGCGCGCACCTGAACAACGGATTGCTGAGCAGGAGTGCGGACATGCTGCCTTCACTGATGGCCACGATTTTCTTGTTGATGACGGGTTTGTGCGGGGCCGCCTATTGGTGGTTGGACCGCAAAATGCTGCGGCTGTCCGACACCTTGCGCGACACCTACAAATTGGGCCTGATGATCATTTACGGGCTGCAAATGGTGCTGCTCTTGATGTTTGCCATCTGAGCGTTGAGCTGGGTATGCCTGGCTGAACAGACCTTCTGGAGATGAGGGCACAGGGCCCGTGGCCAAAGTCTAGGACAATCGCGTGCATGGAAAAAAATGCATGGACCCGACTGGCCTTGGCCTTTGTACTGAGTTACGCCACTGCCGGCATCGGCGGGGCTTTGACCGAGTTGGGGCCCTGGTATTTCGCGCTGAAACACCCCTCCTGGAAACCACCGGATGCCGCTTTTGGCGTGGTCTGGACCACCCTCTTCACGCTGTGCGCTGTGAGCGGTTGGCGGGCGTGGCAGGCGGCGGACACCCCTGCACTGCGCCGCCGCGTTGGCGGCTTGTTCGGTGCCAATGCGCTGCTCAACATCCTGTGGAGCGCGCTGTATTTCAAGCTGCAACGACCCGACTGGGCCTTGTTTGAGGTGGTTTTTTTGTGGTTGTCCATCCTGGCCTTGATCGTGGGCCTTTGGCGTTTGTCCCGCGTGGCCAGTGGGCTGCTGCTGCCCTATTTGCTGTGGGTCGGCATTGCCGCCGTGCTCAATTGGGAAACGGTGCAACTCAACAGGCCTTTTCCGGGGCTGCTGGCGTGACCGATTCTTGCCCTCAAGGCGCTTGGATTCTCAAAAATTGAACTGAAAATTTTGGGGAAAACATTGAAATCACGCTGAAGAGGGGTATGGATGTAGGTCTTAGGTGCTCAAACCTAGGGTTTCTCATGCTTGTTGACCCAGGTCAAAAATTTTATAAAGACCTTGCAGCTGCGGACCGGCACGCTATCTCGCTGGCGAATACACGCCCCGGTTTTCACCTTTTGACAGGTTGACACGCTCGTGCTGCAAGGAACGCTCATGTCTGAGTTCAGTGCTTCGGGTGGCCAAGCAGGTGGTGTGAAGCGGGCGTCAAGCCTGCTGGATGATTGCAAAGATTCCTTGTTGGCGGTGATCGAAGAGCAGATCATTCCGCGCCTGCTCAATGTGCAGCAGTTTTTCCCAGGCCAAGCCACCCGCGTGGCCGAGGACGGTTGGGGTGCTGCGCGACCCGAATTTGAGGCCTTCACACACTGCTGCCTGAGTGGCGATGCCTTGCAGGCGAACCAGATCGTGGATGCGCTGACCGCTCAAGGCCTGGCCCACGACCGTATTTTCTTGGAGCTGATCACCCCCGCCGCCCGCCATCTGGGCGCCTTGTGGGAGCAAGACCTGTGCGATTTCACCCAAGTGACCTGCGGTTTGGCGATGATGCACCAGATGATTTACCGGCTGGGCTACGAATCGCCTGCCGGGCAAAGTGCCGAGGGCGCGAGTGAACGGGTCATGCTGGCCTGTGCGCCGGGTTCACAGCATTTCCTTGGCTTGACCATCGTGGCTGACTTTTTCCGACAAGCGGGCTCGGAAGTGGTGCTCGAGATCTCTTCCTCCGAATCCGAGCTGCTGCGTGCGGTGGCCAATGAGTGGTTTGACGTGGTGGGTATTTCTGTGGCCCTGCAAGCCCAGCTCCCCACACTGCCCGATTTGATCGCGCACTTGCGGGCCAGCTCCGGCAATCCCCAAGTGAAGGTGGTGTTGGGCGGTCCGGTTTTCTTGATGCACGACTTCAGCCCCGACAACTTGGGGGCCGACGCCATTTTCACGGACGCCCGCGAGGCCGTCGCTGCGGTCCAGCGTTTGGTTCGCGCGCGCTGAGCCCTGCTGAACGGCGCTCGAATACCGCTGCGCTCAGCGGGCTGCACACCATTGCAAAATCTGTTGCGCCGTGCCCATGGGGTCTTGCTCGTGGGCCAGGTGTCCCAAGCCGGGCGCTGAATAAAGTGGCGCATGGGGCCACAGCCGGCAGGCCTCATGGGCCAAGGCCGGGGGGACGGTCAGGTCTTGCGCACCGATGTGCATGAACACCGGATGGCGGATTTCGTGCAAGCGCGCGGCCAGGGGCTTGAGCCGCCATGCGGCCATCATGGACAGCACGCCGTGCACATGTCCCGAATCGCTGAGCACGCGGGCATAGAGGTCCACCCCCTGCGCATCGAGCGTGGAGCCGGTTCGCGCGATCCACTCGGACACGGCACCCGGTTTGGCCGCCATTTTGGCGGTGGCCCAGGCCGACAGCGGATTGAGTGCCGCCAGTTTGGCCGCGGGACCGAACAACCAGGAGGCCACGCCGGGCAGCGGCAACCAGGCGGGGTTCAGGCCGATCAAGGTGCTGCGCGCGGCGCAGTCAAAGTGCAGCGCCATGTGCGCGGCAATCGCCGCGCCTGCCGAGTGACCCACGATCACCTGGGGCGTGAGCTGCAGCTGCAGCAGCAGGGCGCGCAAGCCCTCGGCCATGCCGGGCAGCGACAGCGCGCCTTCGGGGCCGCGGCTGCTGAAGGCGTGGCCAGGCAGGTCGGGTGCGACCACCGTGAAATGCTGGGACAGCGCGGGCAACAGGCCTCGCCAGCTGAAATGACCGGAGCCGGTGCCGTGCAAAAGCAGCATGCAAGGGCCTTGCCCCAGTTGTTGAACATGCCACTGGATGCCGCCCGCTTGCACCAAACGGCTGTGCTGCGCGTGCGGCCAAATGGGGGATTGGGCCTGGTGCTCGGCCCAATTCATGCCGGGGTAGAAGCTCTCAAACATGCTGACTCAAGCCTGCGGGCTGCGCACCCGCTCGATGGCGTGGGCCATGCGCTGCGACTGGACCTGCGGCATGGGCAGGTAGCCCGCACCCATGGTGGCGGCCAGTTGCTGCGCTTGCGCGTCGGGCTGCATGGCGGTGTCGATCCATAAGGCGCGGTGGCCACTGGCGCGCCACTGCTGGCCCCAGCTTTGCGCGTCCAGTTGCGCTTGGGCGCGTCCCCCCAAGCCTTGCAGCGTGACATTGGCGCGACCGTCGCTCAGCACCACCAAGATGGGTGTGACGCCTTGGCGCTGCAGCTGGGCCGCTTGTTCGTGCGCCATCTTGAGGGCCAGCGCCAAAGGCGTGCCGCCGCCGCCGGGCAGGCCGGTCATGGCGCGTTTGGCGCGCACCAGTGAGCGCGTCATGGGCAGCAGCAGCTGGGCCTGCGCGCCCCGAAAGGCCACGATGCACACGCTGTCGCGCCGGGCATAGGACTGCTGCAGCAGCAACTCGACCGCGCCTTTGGCTTCGGCCAAGCGCTGCAGCGCGGCCGAGCCCGACGCGTCGAGCGCCAGAATCAGGCAGCTGGAGGCGCGCTGCTGGTAGCGCTGGATGTGGAAGTCTTCGGCGCGGATCGCGACGCGGCCGGTGCTGTGCGTTTGGCGCAAACGCTGCTTGGGCGCGGCGGCGCGCAAGGTGGCCAGCACATGCAAGCGTGCCTGACCGCCGGGGCGGCCTGGGCGTGGGGGCAGGGGGCGGCCGCGCTGCGAACCCGCGCGCGTTTGGCCGCTGCGCCCCGAGGTTTTGTGGCTGGCCGCGCCTTGGCGTGTCATCAGCGCGTCGAGCATGTGCGGTGGCAAGCTGGCCAACGCCGCGGCGACCATCATCTCTTGCAGGTCTTGGGCACTGGGCTCGGTGCTCGGCTCGGGCGGTGGGGCAGGGTCTTCGGGGTGGTCGGTTTCAGCCGCGTTGTCGGCGTTTTCAGACGGCTCAGGGGGTTCAGCCGGCGGCGTGGCGTCTTCCTGAGGCGCGGGCTCGGCTTCTTCTTGCGCAGACGGCTCGGCCGGCCACTGTGTGGCGCGAGGGGCCAGCACGCAGCGCGCGGCGTAGCCCAGGTCTTCCGCGTCCAGCGCGCCGCGACCGTTCAGCGCCGCATGGCCGCAGGCCACACGCAGCGCCAAGCTGGGCGCGCGCAAAGAGCCTATGCCCAAACCCAAAGCCGCCGCGCACAGCGCTTTCATGTGCTCGTCGCTCGCTTGTACTTGGGGCAGCTGCGCGCGGGCGCGGGCCAAAGCCCCGGGGCTGAGGCGAATGTGCAGGGCGTCCGATGCGTTGTCGCCCTGCCAGGCCGCGTGGATGTCGCTGGGCGAGAGTTCGTTCAGGTCCAGCCACACGCCCAGGCGCTCGGTCAAGGCCGCGCCCACGCCGGGTTCGTCGGGCAAGGATTCGTCGAGCGCCACCACCCCAAAACGGGTGCTGGTGGGGGCTGCGCTGTGGCGGTTGGGGGGCACTTGGCCTTGCTCCAGCGCTTGCACCAGTGGCGCCAGCAGGCCCGGTGACAGGCGCTCGGCCATGGGCAGGCAGACCAGGCCTTGGTCGGCTTGTTCCAGCAAGCCCGCTTGCATCTGGAGCTGCCCGGTTTGCAGGGTGTGGGCCAGATCGATGCCGCCCAGCAGCCGCTCGCTGTCGGCTGAGCCGGGCACTTTGACCAGGCCCATGCCCAGCCCGGCCAGCGCTTGCAGCCAGCGCTCGCGCACCGGGCCGTGCGCTGCGTGCAGGCACACCCCGCCAAAACCATGGGGGTCCAGTTGCAAGAGCTGCAGCGCGGTGAGCGCGTCGTTCCAGCGCTCCAGCGGGTCTGCAGGCGCGGCGGGTGGCGGGGCTTGGCGGGCCATGCGTGCAGCCAATTCAGGCGGCCAGCACTTCTTGCAAGCTGCGCTGCACGCGCGCGCCCGAGTCGGTGTCGTCCAGCGGGTTGCGGCGCAGGCGGTGGCGCAGGGCCAGCGGGGCCATGCTTTGCAGGTGCTCTGCCAGCACGGCTTTGTGGCCTTGCAGTGCGGCATAAGCGCGCGTGGCACGCAGCAGCGTGAGCTCGGCGCGCAGGCCGTCGGTGCCCAGCTGTTGGCACAGGCGGGCGCAGAGCATCAGCATGTCGTCGCTCACCTCGACCTCGTCCAACAGGTCACGCGCTTTGAGGATGCGCTTTTGCAGCTTTTGGTTGTCCTTGTGCCACAGCGCCTTGAAGGCGGTGGGGTCTTTGTCGAAGGCGTCGCGGCGCTTGATGATGGTCACGCGCAGGGCCAGGTCTTGCGGCGTGCGCACCTGCACCGACAGGCCAAAGCGGTCCAGCAGTTGCGGGCGCAGCTCGCCCTCTTCGGGGTTGCCGCTGCCCACCAGCACAAAGCGGGCGGGGTGGCGCACGCTCAGGCCTTCGCGCTCGACCAGGTTTTCGCCCGAGGCGGCCACGTCAATCAGCAGGTCCACCAGGTGGTCGTCCAGCAGGTTGACCTCGTCGATGTACAAAAAGCCCCGGTGTGCCTGCGCCAGCAGTCCGGGTGCGAAAGACTTCACGCCTTGCGAGAGGGCTTTTTCCAGATCCAGTGCGCCCACCACACGGTCTTCGGTGGCGCCCAAGGGCAGGTCGACCACGGCGACGCTCTGTCGTTCGGTCACCACCTTGACTTTGGGATCGCGGGCTTGGCAGACCGGGCAGGCGCCAGCCGGCTTGGCCGGGTCGCAGCGGTAAGGGCAGCCTTTGACGACTGCAATCGGGGGCAGCAGGTCGGCCAGCGCGCGCACGGCGGTGGATTTGCCGGTGCCCCGGTCGCCCAGCACCAGCACGCCGCCAATCGACGGGTCGACCGCCACCACCTGGATGGCGAGGGTCATGTCATCTTGACCAACGATGGCCGCAAAAGGGAAGGTCAATGCCATAGGGGGTGGATTCCGCAAAACTGATCTCACCCCATCATCCAAAAGACACAGCAGAGTGTCAAGTTAAATTTACACTTGAGATCGGTTTGGGGGGCTGCTGGGGCCCACTTTGTCGGATTCGGCTTGACCATCCGGTTTCAAACCGTAACGCGCCGCCAAGTCCCAAACGTGCGGTGGCAGCATGTTTTTGATGCGGGCGGGCGCCTCGCGGCGCAGGTGCAAGATGGCCTCGATGGCCTTCATCTCGACCCGGGCGCGTGCAAACTCCAGGCCGCGCGGGCCCACGCGGGGCATGAGCCAGTTGACCAGCGGCTTGATCCAGGCCGGCATGCGCCGCAGCGGCAGGCCCCCGGCGGCACGCTCGGTGTTGGCCATGAAGCCGCGCACCGGGCCATCCCGTTTGCCTTGGCTGATGGGGGCGCTGGTGCGCAATTGCGCTTGAATGCCGTCCAGCACCGCTTGTCCGCGGGCGTTGCGCACCAGCAACCATTGCTGGCCGTGGCCGCCCATATAGCCCACGGTGATGTCGGCCAGCACATTGGTGTAGTCCACGCAGGTGCGGCAAGTCAGCGGGAAAAAGTCGGGCGGCAGGGTGGACAGTGGCAGGTTCAAAAAAGGGATCAGGCGTTTGCTGCCCTGGTCGGTGCGCACCTCCACCTTGTAATCGGCGCGGAACTCCACGTAGCTGATGTCTTGCGGACGGTCCGAGATCAGCCCCAAAAATTGGTGGAAGTTTTCGGTGGTGGTGTTGTCCGAGCACGGTGTGCCAATGACATACAGCTGTGCCAGGCCTTGCTCGCGCTCGAGCTGCGGCTGGATGGCGCGCAGGGCGTAAATCTGGCAGGGGATGCCGATCACGGCCAGGCGTTTGTGGCCTTGCGCCAGCGCGGGCTCGACCAGGCTCAGCAGCGGCGCGTAGCCCATGCGCATGCCCCGGCATTGCGCCATGTCCTCGGCGCGGGTGACCAGCACTGGGCGAGGCCGCCAGCGGTCGTGCGGGTCGGCGGCCATGGCGATCACGGCGTCCACCAGGCCTTGTTCGAGCAACACCTCGGCCAAACGGGTGGTGATGCCGGTCCACTGCGCGCCCTGGGTGGGTGGGTCCAGGCGGGCGCTCAGCATCTGTTGGTAAGGCCCGAAAAACAACTCGTCGGGCTGGGCCGGCTGTGTGGCGTTGCCCTGTTGGCGCACGCGGCCATGCACGCGGCGCTCCAGCCCCGGGTAATCGGGCTGGATGAATTGGCAGGCTTGGCCGCAGCGCTTGGGGTCGTTGGTGCGCGAGAGGCCGCAGTCGGTGCACAGCTTGCGGCTGGGCGCTTGAGCCGCAGCCGCTGCATCTGTCAGTGCGCAAGGCGTGCCCATGGCTTGCACGTCAGTGGGCGATCAGCCCGCGCGGGTGAAGGGCATCACACCCACCAGCCAGACGTGCAAGCCCCCCATCAGGAAGGCCGCCCACACGCCCGTGCCCAACAGAACGGCCAGCAGGGTTCCCAACCGCTTGCCTTCGGGCGCCGAGTGCAGACTTTGGCGATCGCGCTTTCGGGCGGCGCGAAACACCAGCACCGACCACACCAAAAAGCCCCCAAACAGGAGCACATCGGTCAGGTTGCCGTTGGACAGCAAATGGCCCAGCGACCACACCTTGACCGACAAGGTCATGGGGTGGCGCAGTTTGGCCTTGATCTGGTTGCCGGGCACATAAGAAGCCACCAGCAAAACCATCGCCACCCACATCAGCAAGATGGTGGCGTGCTGCATGCCGCGAGGCGGCGTCCACAGCGCCACCGGCTCCAGCCGGGCCTGGCCATAGCCTTGCACCAGCAGGTACAGGCCCAGTGCGGCCACTGCGGCGTAAACCGCCTTGAAGCCCAATGCCCCCCAGCGTTCAATGCCGTTTTGGCGCAGCTGCGGGGCCAGACTTTGCAGTGAGTGAATGCCCAAAAAGAGCGCCAAACCGATCAGCAGTTGCAGCATGTCAAAACCTTTGCAAGGGGGGAGTGAGCTTGAGCTGCATTCTGACACGGGCATGTCCAGCGCGGTTGACATTTAAATGGCGGGGCTTTCCTGTGTGAATTGCTCGGGTATCGCGTTTTGGGTGACATCGTGACTGATGTGGCGCACAATGAACTGTCCAGTATTTTCTGGCTACCTCTTTCTGGAGCTGTCCATGTCCCGTTTTGCCAATTCCTCCTCTACCCGCCGCGTGTTCATGATGCAAGTGGCCACTGCCGCTACAGCCGTTTTGGCCGTGAGCGAAGCCTCCGCCCAAGCCATGGTCGATGAGAAAGACCCACAGGCGGCTGGTTTGGCCTACAAGGCCGATGCCACCAAGGTCGACAAAGCCAAGAACCCCAAGTTCGCCGCAGGTTCCAACTGCGCCAACTGCGCCTTGTTCCAGGCCAAAGCAGGCGCTGCTGCCGGCGGTTGCCCCTTGTTTGCGGGCAAGCAAGTGTCCGCCAAGGCCTGGTGCTCGGCATGGGCCAAAAAGGCCTGATGAGCCCGCGGTTTTCAGCGGGCTGACACCCGCTGCGACCCCAAAAACCGCCTCAGGGCGGTTTTTTTGCGCCCATTGGCCGCCTCAAACTCAGGGCATACCCTGATTTGCCGCACTGAATCAAGGCTTTGAACACACAAAGTGTCAATCTGTCGTTACACTTTGCCTTGTCTTCAACCGACCAGAAAGCCCTTTCATGGCGTCTTGGGTGCTCACAGCGATGGACCTGGCCTGCCAAAAGGCCCAGCGGACCTTGTTCGAGGGCGTGAGCTTTTCCGTCCCCGCAGGTCACTGGCTGCACATCGAAGGCGGCAACGGTTGTGGCAAAACCAGTTTGCTGCGCATCCTCTGCGGCCTGTCCCCGGCCTCGCGGGGCCAAGTGCTCTGGCCTTCTTCCTCACAGGCCCACCTTGCGCGCCCCGACCGCTCGGTGCTCCATTACATGGGGCACGCTTTGGGGCTCAAACCCGATCTCACCGCGTGTGAAAACCTGTGCATGGACGCCGAGGTCAGTGGCTTGGCGCTCAGCCGGGCACAAGCGCTGCAAGCGCTGTCCGCACAAGGCCTCCAAAGCCGGGCGCACCTGCCCGTGCGCGTCTTGTCGCAAGGCCAGCGGCAAGGCGTGGCTTTGGCGTGCTTGCGCACCAGTCCGGCGCGGCTGTGGGTGCTGGACGAACCGTTGGTGGGCTTGGACGCTCAAGCCACCGCCACGGCGCGCGCTTTGCTCCAGTCGCATGTGGATGCCGGTGGCGCTGTGGTCATGACCAGCCACCACGATGTGGGTTTGCAGGGTCCGGGTGCGCGATTGCATTTGGGGCGTGAGGCCAGCGGCTCATGAACGCGCCCGCCATGGCTGTCCACGTGCCCCTGCACCCACACCCCATGCCCAGTGCCTGGCGGGCCATGGCGGGGGTGCTGCGCCGCGACCTGCGTTTGGCGCTGCGCCGCAAAGCGGAGTGGTTGAGCGCTTTGTTTTTCTTTGTCTTGGTGGCGGCTTTGTTTCCGCTGGCCATTGGTCCTGAGCCGGACACGCTGCGGCGGATCGGCCCGGGGGTGTTGTGGGTGGCCGCCTTGCTCGCCAGCATGCTGAGCTTGGGCCGCTTGTTTGAGGCCGATCACCAGGACGGCAGCATGGCGCAGTTGGCGCTGTCGGCCGCGCCCCTGGCCTGGCTGGTCAGCGCCAAGCTGCTGGCGCATTGGTTGATCTCGGGCTTGCCCTTGGTGGTGTTGTCGCCGCTTTTGGGTTTGCAGTTCGGTTTGGGTCCGGAGGTTTTGGGCATGTTGGCCCTGACGCTGCTGATCGGCACGCCGGTGCTGTCTTTGTTGGGCGGCATTGGCGCTGCCCTCACCTTGGGGGTGCGTGGGGGCGGGGTGCTGCAATCGCTGTTGCTTTTGCCCCTTTATGTGCCCGTGTTGGTGTTCGGCACGGGCGCGGTCGAGGCGCAGATGCGCGGACTCGGGGCCCAGGCCCATGTCTCGGTTTTGCTGGCGCTGCTGTTGGCCGCAGCAGCCCTGAGCCCTTGGGCTTGTGCGGCGGCCGTCCGACTGGCGCTGGAGTGAGGGGCAGGCCATGAGACTCTTTCACTACGCCGCACCGCAACACTTCTACCCCCTGGCCGGTCGTCTGTGGCCTTGGCTGGCCTGCTTGGCCAGTGCTTTGGCGCTGGCCGGTTTGTGGGTGGGCTTCATGGTCGCACCGTCCGATGCGCAGCAGGGCCAGGCCTACCGCATCATTTACATCCATGTGCCCGTCTCGTGGATGGCCATGGTCATTTACCTCGCCATGGCGTTTTGGAGCGTGCTGGGCTTGGTGTTCAACACCCGCTTGTCGGGCCTGATGACGCGGGCGCTCGCGCCCACCGGGGCCTTGCTGGCCTTTTTGTCGCTCTGGACGGGGGCCCTGTGGGGCAAGCCCATGTGGGGCACCTATTGGGTGTGGGACGCGAGGCTGACCTCGATGTTGATTTTGTTGTTTTTGTATCTGGGCTACATCGCGCTGACCTCGGCCATCGAAGACCCGCGCCGCTCGGACCGGGCAGGCGCCTTGGTGGCGGTGTTGGGGGCGGTCAATGTGCCGATCATTTATTTTTCGGTCAAGTGGTGGAACACCCTGCACCAGGGGGCCTCGGTTTCGCTCACCCAGTCGCCACGCATGGCCAGCATCATGCTGACGGGCATGTTGCTGATGAGTTTGTCGGTGTGGTTGTATGCCGCGGCCATCGCTTTGTGGCGCGTGCGCAATTTGATTTTGTTGCGTGACAGCCACGCCGCTTGGGTGCAGCAACTGCCCGAGGTCTTGGCCCACCGCGCGCAACGCGCGTTGAGAGGTGCCACATGATCTGGTCAAGCGCTGCTGAGTTCTGGGCCATGGGCGGCTATGGCGTTTACGTGTGGGGCAGCATGGGGGTGAGCGCGGGTTTGCTGGCGCTGGAGGTTGGGCTGGCGCGCAGCGCTCGCCAGCAAGCCTTGGAGCTGGTGTGCGAAGCCATGGACGCAGCCGAAGACACACAGACAGGAGGGCCATCATGAAAAGCCGTCAAAAACGCCTTTGGGGCATCGGCTTGGGCGTTTTGCTCTTGTGCGGTGCGGCTTACTTTGTGCTCAATGCCTTTCAGAGCAACTTGGTTTTTTTCTTCACACCGACGCAAGTGGCAGCGGGTCAAGCGCCCCAAGAAGGGCATTTTCGCGTCGGCGGTTTGGTCAAGGTGGGCAGCATCGAGCGCGATGGCATGGCGGTGGCCTTTGTGGTGACCGACACACACCAAGAAGTGCCCGTGCGCTATGTGGGGCTGCTGCCCGATTTGTTCAAAGAGGGCAAGGGCGTGGTCGCGCAAGGGCGCCTCGATGCGGGGCGCATATTTGTCGCCAGCGAGGTGCTGGCCAAGCACGACGAAAACTACATGCCGCCCGAGGCCCAGCATGCGCTGGACGAAGCAGCCAAAGCCCGCATGGGTGGCGCGGTGATGCGATGAGGCACGCGGACCCCAAGGGAGTTGCACATGTGGCCTGAAGCAGGACATTTGGCTTTGATCATGTCGGCTTGGGTGGCCTTGGCCTTGGCGGTGCTGCCGCTGTGGGGCAGTCTGTCTGGGCGGCGTGCGGGCTGGCAAGCTTTGGCGCGCCCCTTGGCGGTCTTGCAGTTGGTGCTGATTTTGTTGGCCTTTGGGGCGTTGTGGCATGCGTTTTATGGGCATGATTTCAGCGTCAAATACGTGGCCCACCATTCCAACACCTTGCTGCCCACACCCTACCGTTTGTCGGCCATCTGGGCGGGACACGAGGGTTCGCTGCTGCTGTGGGTGTTGATGTTGGCCTTGTGGTCGGTGGCGGTGGCCACGTTTTCAAAACGTTTGCCGCAGGCCCTGGTGGCCCAAGTGCTGGGCGTCATGGGGGCGGTGTCGGTGGGTTTTTTGGTCTTCATCCTGACCTTGTCCAATCCGTTTGCACGGCAGTTCCCGGCGCCTGCCGAGGGGCGTGACCTGACCCCTTTGTTGCAGGACCCGGGCTTGGTCATCCACCCGCCCATGCTTTACATGGGTTATGTGGGTTTGTCGGTGGCCTTTGCTTTCGCCATGGCTGCCTTGTTGTCGGGCCGGCTCGATGCGGCTTGGGCGCGTTGGGCGCGGCCCTGGACGGTGGCGGCCTGGGGCTTTTTGACGCTGGGCATTGCACTCGGATCCTGGTGGGCGTATTACGAGTTGGGCTGGGGCGGATGGTGGTTCTGGGATCCGGTGGAAAACGCCTCGCTCATGCCTTGGTTGGTGGCCACGGCCCTGATCCATTCGCTCATGGTCACCGACAAGCGCGGGCAGTTCAAGGCCTGGACGGTGCTCTTGGCCATCGGTGCTTTTTCACTCAGTTTGCTCGGCACATTTTTGGTCCGATCGGGGGTGTTGACCTCGGTACACGCCTTTGCCACCGACCCGGCGCGGGGCGTCTTCATCTTGCTGTTTTTGGTGGTGGTCGTGGGCGTTTCGCTGGTCTTGTTTGCTTGGCGCGCACCGCAGTGGGCCAACGCCTCGCAGCCGGTGGCGGGTTCGCGCGAATCTTTTTTGCTGCTCAACAGCGTGCTCTTGGTGGTGGCCATGGCGGCGGTTCTTCTGGGCACCCTGTACCCGCTGATCATCGACGCACTGAATTTGGGCAAGCTCTCGGTCGGGCCGCCTTATTTTGACCGCGTGTTTGTGCCCTTGATGGTGCCGCTCTTGCTGGCCATGGTGCCGGGCACGGTGGTGCCCTGGCATGTGGCGCGCTGGGCGGCGGTGCGCGCGGTCTTGGTGCCTGGCGCCTTGGCGCTCTTGCTGGCCAGTGCCTGGGCCACCTGGGGTGGTGCACCGGTGGGTGAGGGCGGCGCGACCACGCTGGGCGGCTGGCTCACGGTGATGGGCGGCACCTTGGGCGGCTGGATGGTGTTGTCGGGCGCTTGGCAAGTCGTTTTGCGTTGGCGCCAGCCAGGCTCACCGGGCCTGGCCTGGTGGGGCATGCAGGTGGCGCACCTGGGCGTGGCGGTGTTGGTGCTGGGCATCACCGGTGTCAAGTCCTTTCAGGTCGAGCGTGATGTGCGACTGGGCCTGGGCGACTCGGTCCAGGTGGCCGGGGTGCGTTACCAACTCCTGCGTGTGGACAACCACTTGGGGCCGAATTACCTGGCCTTGCGCGCGCACATGAAGCTGTTCGAAAGTCGGTCGGGTGTTGAGCGAGAGGTGGGGATGCTGACGCCCGAAAAGCGCCGCTATGCCTCCAGCGCGATGCCCATGACCGAGGCGGCGATCGATCGCAACCTGTCGCGCGACCGCTATGTGTCTTTGGGCGAGCCCCTGGCGGGCGAGCCGCCGCAGTGGAGTTTTCGCATTTACCACAAGCCTTTTGTGTCGTGGATCTGGTTGGGCGCGGTGTTCATGGTGCTGGGGGGCGGCTTGGCGGCGTTTGACCGGCGCTACCGCCAAGCCGCTGCGCCAGAGCGCACCACCAGGCCTGCCCCCGCCTCGCCAGGCGCAAGGTCTGCGGTGGAAACCCAAGGAGCCGTGTCGTGAGTGCGCCCGCTGTCCGGCCCGCCAGCGGCCGCATGCCGCCTTGGGTGTTGGTGCCCCTGGCACTGTTTTTGGGCATGGTGGTGTTTTTGGCCGTGGGCCTCACGCGCAACCCACAAGAGATCCCCTCACCGTTGATCGGTCGCCCCGCGCCAGCGTTTGAGTTGCAAGTGGTCGGCGGGCCGGGCGTGTTCACTGCGGCGCAATTCAAGGGGCAGCTCACCTTGGTCAACCTGTGGGCCACTTGGTGCGCCGGCTGCAAAGAGGAGCACCCGATGCTGATGGCCCTGTCTCGCCAGCCTGGCCTGAAGATGGTGGGCATCAACTACAAAGAACTCCAGGCTTCCGAGCTGTCCGGCCAAGACCCCCTGGGTGCGGGCGCGGTGCAAAAAGCCACAAGCCGCAGTCAGGCGTGGTTGCAGAAACAAGGGCAGGCCTTTGGCGTGAACCTGATGGACATGGACGGCCGAGTGGGCATGGATTTTGGCGTCTACGGCTTGCCCGAGACCTACCTGGTGGACCGCGAAGGTGTGGTCCGATTCAAACATGCGGGTGCTTTAACGCCCGAGGTGCTGCAGCAAAAGCTGCTGCCCCTGATGCGGGGTCTGCCATGAGACGCGCAGTGCTGACCTGTGTGCTGGCCTGTGCAGGGCTGTGGGGCGCCTGTGTGGCGGTCCCAAGCGCCAGCGCAGTGCCCGATGTGGCGCCAACGCTGGCGACGGTCGAGCTGACTTTGCCGGCTGTGGGTGGGCCTGCCGTGGGGCACACCGATGCGCCCATGACGGCGGCGGTTCAGGCGCGCTGGGACGCCTTGGCGGGTGAGTTGCGTTGCCTCGTGTGTCAAAACGAGTCCTTGGCTTCGTCCACGGCCGAGCTGGCCCTGGACTTGCGGCGCGAGGTGCGCAGCCTCATCGAGCGAGGTCAAAGCGATGCCGATATCCGCCGCTTTTTGGTCAGCCGATACGGCGACTTTGTGCTTTACAAACCCGAAGTCAAACCCGTGACCTGGCCCTTGTGGTTTGGCCCCTTTGTGTTGTTGTTGGTTGGCCTTGCCCTGGCGCTGCGCTTGATGCGGCGCCAAGCTGCTGAACCCGTGCCTTTGACCGACAGCGAGCGTGAACGCGCCCGCCAACTGCTGGAGTCCTGATGTCTTTCTTGCCGCCTTGGCTGGGTCTGATCTTGCTGCTCTTGTTGTTGGGGGGGCTGGCGGCTGGGGTCTTGCGCTGGGGTTGGGGCCAACAAAGGCCAGCCCTGGGCAGTGCCGAGCAGTCGCGTGCCAATCGGCAGATCCATCAACAGCACCTGGCCGATGTGGACCGGGCATGGGCCGAAGGCCGGTTGACGCCAGCGCAGCACCAGACCGCGCGCGATGAGTTGCTGCGCCATCTGTTGGCCGATGCCGCGCAGGCCGATGACCGGGGCGGTGCTGGGGTTCCTGTCCCCTGGTTGGGGCTGGTGGTGGCCTTGGTCTTGCTGAGCGGCGGGAGTTACTGGCAACTGGGCGCCCCCCAAAGCTGGTGGCCTGAGCCTTTGAGCCAGCGGGTCCGGATCAGCGCGAGCACCCCCGAGCAGCTGGCCGAGCAAACCCGTTTGTGGCTCAAAACCACCCAACAAAAGCCGCAGGATGCCGAGGCTTGGTTGACGCTGGCCCGATTGCACGCGGCGCAAAATGCGCATGCCCTGGCCGAACAAGCGCTGGCCCGCGTGCTGGCCTTGTCGCCCGAGCCCGATGTGTGGATTGAGCGTGCGCAGATGAAAGCTTTGAGCGCAGGCGGTGTCTATGCGGGAGAGCCTTGGCAGTGGATTCAAGACGTGTTGCGCGCACAGCCGATGCACCTCAACGCCTTGGTTTTGGCGGGCAGCGCGGCTTGGTCAGAGAAACGGCCTGTACAGGCCCAAATGTATTGGCAGCAGGCGCTCCGCTTGGTGCCGGCCGAGAGCGAGGCCGCGCAAGGTCTCCAGCAGGCCTTGGCCCAAGTGGGGCCCTTGGCTCAGGTGGCGCTCTTGGCGCAGCAAGCCGCTGTGGCCGATGTGGCCGATGTGGCCAAAGGCCGGGCGGACGCCTCTGGCGCCCCTGCCGCCCACGCCCAGCCCCTCATTCAGGGCGAAGTGCGTGTATCAAACGAGGTGAAAAGCCAGCTCACGCCCGGTGCGACATTGTTCGTTTATGCCGTGGCCGAAGAGGGTTCGCGCCGCCCCGTGGCCATCTGGCGCGGCACGCCGACGTCCTGGCCGGTCTCTTTTGCCTTGAGCGACAGCATGGGCATGGGTGCACCGCCCTTGTTGTCCTCACTGGCGCAGGTGCGCCTGGTGGCGCGCATTTCCAAAACCGGATCCGCGCAAAAGCAAGCCGATGATGTTCAGGTGGAATTGCCCGGCGTGAAGACCGGCGTGCAAGGCGTCGTGCTGCAGATCTCGGCGCGCTGAAGTTCGGCTTGCGCGCGAGCCCCTGCTTGCGAAGGGCTCAAGACTGACGCAATTTCCGCGAGTGGCTGTGCACCGCCTCGACCAGCGCCGTCACATGCTCGGGCGGGGTGTATTGGCTGATGCCGTGGCCCAGGTTGAAGATGTGCGTGGGGCCGGTGGTGCTGCGGTCGGTGTGCGGCGTGCCAAAGCTGTCGAGCACGCGGTGCACCTCGCTCGCGATCTGCGCGGGGGGCGCAAACAAAATATTGGGGTCGATGTTGCCTTGCAGCGCTTTGCCGGGGCCACCGACGGGGCCACCCACTTGGGCGCGGGCGCGGCCCAGGTTCATGGTCCAGTCCAGGC
>NZ_NESG01000008.1 GCF_002778275.1 Limnohabitans sp. G3-2
ACGCTTTGGCAGCACCGCCGAACTTGGCAGCCAACACGGTGGTGATGGCGGCAGTCAGGGTGGTCTTGCCGTGGTCAACGTGACCGATGGTGCCCACGTTCACGTGGGGTTTGGTCCGTTCGAATTTCTCTTTTGCCATATCTTCGACTCCGAAAAGTAGTGGTCAACAACCAAGACAGAAGGCGCACAACTTCCATTGCGCGCCCCAAAACTGGTGCCCTTGGCGGGAATCGGACCCGCGACCTCTCCCTTACCAAGGGAGTGCTCTACCACTGAGCCACAAGGGCAAAACTTCTAACAAACTCGAGCAATTGACTGGAGCGGGAAACGGGAATCGAACCCGTGTCATTAGCTTGGAAGGCTAAGGTTCTACCATTAAACTACTCCCGCACTGAATGCGCCGCACGAGTGGATGCAACGCCAATGCTTGGAACCATTTCCAAATGCTCTCATCAACCGCCAAAAGGCAGTTTGCTGGTGGAGGAGACTGGATTCGAACCAGTGTAGGCGTAAGCCAACAGATTTACAGTCTGCCCCCTTTAGCCACTCGGGCACCCCTCCAGAAGCGAGTCTTAGATTATGCCATCTTTTTGTGACACACCGCAAGTCGCTTGAACATTTTTACCATTGGACTTTCTTTTCATGGTGTAAAGCCCAAAATCGAGCGGCTTGCTCAAAATGTCCGCACCCCAAAAAGGGCACAGGGGGACGCAAAGCAGACAGGGGCGAAGGGTGATTGGCCTGCAAAATCAAATGCCGACCCGTCGTATCGGCGGTTTCAATCAGCGTTTTTTTGGCTTGTGCCTGTGCACCCCAGAGCATGAATACGACCGGATGTTCGCTTTTTGCCACCGCCATGATCAGCGCATCGGTCAAAGCCTCCCAACCCCATCGGGCATGACTGGCAGCCAAGCCCTCTTCGACCGTCAAGCAGGCATTCAAAAGCAGCACACCTTGACCCGCCCAGTGCGCCAATGAGCCGTTGACAGGGCTTGCAAGGCCCAGACTTTGCTTGAGCTCTTTGAAAATATTGCGCAAACTCGGCGGCACACGCACACCCGGGGCCACAGAAAAGGCCAAACCTTCCGCTTGCCCTGGGCCGTGGTAAGGGTCTTGCCCCAGAATCACGGCCCGCACCTGATGCAAGGGCGTCAGGCGCAAGGCCCTCAATGGATCGGGCGGGTAAATGGTCTTGCCTGCTTTGAGGGCTTCGGTCAATCGCGCCGTCAGAGCAAGCCCCTGCGGCGAAGCCAAAAAGTCAGCCACCAAGGGTCTCCAGCCCTGGTCCAAGGTGCTCACCTCGGGCGGCCAATGCCGCAAACAAGCCAGGCCTGATGGCTCGGTTTCCAAGGCCAAGTTCAGCTGATCAAGTGGCCGAGACATCAGGCGAAGAGTTTGGCCAGGGCCTCGCCAGGTTCGTTGGCGCGCATGAACGCCTCACCCACTAAAAACGCATGGACCTGGGCCTCGCGCATGCGCTGCACATCGGCGGCCGTTTGGATGCCGCTTTCGGTCACCAGGAGGCGGTCTTGCGGCACGTCAGGCAGCGTGTCCAAGGTCGTTTGCAAGGACACCTCAAAGGTTTTCAGGTTGCGGTTGTTGATGCCGACCAGCCGCGTTTTGAGTTTCAGGGCGCGTTGCAGTTCGGCCCTGTCGTGCACCTCCACCAACACCGCCATGTCCAAGCTGCGGGCCACGGCCTCCATCTCGGCCATTTGGGCATCTTCCAGGCAAGCGGCGATGAGCAAGATGGCGTCGGCCCCCATGGCACGCGCTTCGTACACCTGGTAGACATCGACCATGAAGTCTTTGCGCAGCACGGGCAGGTCGCAACTGGCACGGGCTTGTTTGAGGTAATCCACACTGCCTTGAAAGAACTGCTTGTCCGTCAAGACCGAGAGGCAAGCCGCCCCGAATTCAGCGTAGCTTTGGGCTATGTCAGCCGGAATGAAGTCGGCCCGCAACACACCTTTGGATGGGCTGGCCTTCTTGATTTCGGCGATCACCGCCGCTTGGCCTGCAGCGATCTTGGCACGCATCGCCCCTTCGAAGTCGCGGGTCAGCACGCGGCTTTCGGCATCGGCCCGCACCACGGCCAGTGATTTTTGCTTCAAGGCCGCAGCCACTTCTTCGCGTTTGACCGCAACAATTTTGTCCAAGATGTCACTCATGATTTACTTTCTGTGCGGGCTCGGTGGCGCCGTTTTTCAAAATGCGAACAAAGAGGCGGTGCATCACCCATGCGGCGAGCAAAAACAAAGCCGAGACGCCACAAGCGATCCAGGCACCCTCGTCACGCCACATGGCTCACGTCGCCTTCTGACCAAAGGCCACAAACTGCGCCAGTTTGGCTTTGGCCGCGCCCGACTCGATGGCCACACGCGCACGCGCCAGGCCATCGGCGATGCTGCTGGCCACATTGGCCGCATACAAGGCCGCGCCCGCATTGATCATGACAATGTCCCGCGCCGCTCCAGGCTCATTGTCCAGCACGCCACGCAGCATGGCCATGGATTGCTCGGGGGTGTCCACTTTCAGCGCTCGGTTGCTGGCCATGGTCAAGCCAAAATCTTCTGGGTGGATTTCGTATTCGGTGATCTGTCCGTTTTTCAGCTCACCCACCAAAGTGGCCGCGCCGAGGCTGATTTCGTCCATGCCGTCGCGCCCGTACACCACCACCGCATGCTCAGCGCCCAAACGCTGCAAGGCACGCACCTGAATGCCCACCAAGTCAGAATGGAAGACGCCCATCAAGATATTCGGCGCGCTGGCTGGATTGGTGAGCGGCCCCAAGATATTGAACATGGTTCGCACCCCCAGCTCCTTGCGCACAGGCGCCACGTTTTTCATGGCCGGGTGGTGGTTGGGAGCGAACATGAAACCGATGCCCACCTCGTCGATGGAACGCGCGATCTGCTCAGGCGACAAGTGGATATTGCCGCCCAAAGCTTCCACGACATCTGCACTTCCGGATTTGCTGCTGACGCTGCGCCCGCCATGTTTGGCGGTTTTGGCGCCAGCGGCTGCGGCCACAAACATGGCGCAGGTCGAAATGTTGAAGGTATGGGCCCCGTCGCCACCTGTGCCCACGATGTCCACCAAATGCGTTGGATCGGCCACATGCACCTTGGTGGAAAACTCGCGCATCACTTGGGCGGCTGCGGTGATTTCGCCTATGGTCTCTTTTTTCACGCGCAAACCTGTGAGCAAAGCCGCCGTCATGACGGGCGACAGCTCACCCTTCATGATCATGCGCATGATGTGGAGCATCTCGTCATGAAAAATCTCACGGTGCTCGATCGTGCGTTGAAGTGCTTCTTGCGGTGTGATGGGCATGGCGTTGTCCTTGCGGTTGATCGGGGGCATGAAAATAAGGCGTCGATGGGTGCCGTTGAGCGCGGTGGGGGCCAGTGTGTCAATAAACGCCAGCGCTGCCATGGGCTGCGGGCGTCTTGGCCAAGGGCTGCGCCATGAAGCGCTGGATGCATGCCACGGCGTGGTCAATGCCCGCAGCATCCACGCCCAGGTGCGTCACAAAACGCAGGCCGATCAACCCTGTGGCCAAAACGCCATGGGCCTTCAGGTCTTCGAGCAGCGCCGGACCACGCCCATCGGCCACATCCACAAAAACGATGTTGGTTTGCGCCGAACGCACGCTCAGACCCGGCACGCCTTGCAGACCTTGGGCCAGCCGCTGCACCAGCGCATGGTCATCGGCCAAACGCGCCACATGGTGCTCCAAAGCATACAAAGCAGCAGCCGCCAAAATGCCGGACTGGCGCAAGCCACCACCCAGCACCTTGCGCCAGCGCAGCGCCTTGGCGATCAGTTCATGCGAGCCGCACAAGGCCGAGCCCACGGGCGCGCCCAGCCCCTTGCTGAAGCACACCGAGACGCTGTCAAAAGGGTCCACGATGCGACGCACGCTGGCCATGACCGGCCCGCCTTCGGCCTGCGCCACGGCCGCATTGAACAGACGGGCACCATCCAGATGCACCGCCAAACCATGCTGCCGGGCCAGGTCTGTGGCTGCCTGCAAATAAGCCTGCGACATCGGGTGGCCGTTCCAGGTGTTTTCCAGCGCCAGCAAACGGGTGCGTGCGAAGTGGCAGTCCATGGGTTTGATGGCTGCAGCGATGTCGCTCAACGCCATTTCACCTGCGGTGTTTTGCGCCAGCGGCTGGGGCTGGATGCTGCCCAGCACGGCGGCACCGCCGCCTTCGTAACGGTATGTGTGCGCGTTTTGACCCACGATGTATTCGTCGCCCCGCTCACAGTGCGCCATCAGGGCGCACAGATTGCTTTGCGTGCCAGAAGGCATGAACAGCGCGGCCTCTTTGCCGGTGATCTGCGCCATGCGCTCTTGCAGGGCGTTGACCGTCGGGTCATCGCCAAACACGTCGTCACCCAGGGGCGCGCTCAGCATGGCCTCGCGCATGGCGGCGGTGGGCTGGGTGACGGTGTCACTGCGCAGATCAATCGGCTGGTTCATGGGCGCACCAAAAAGTTTTTCAGCATGGCGTGACCGTGTTCGGTCAGGATGGATTCTGGATGGAACTGCACACCTTCGATGTCCAGCTCGGTGTGCCGCACGCCCATGATTTCACCGTCATCGGTCCAGGCGGTGACCTTCAGACAGGGCGGGCAAGAAGCCCGCTCAATGGCCAGGGAGTGGTAACGGTTGACCGTGAACTGCTGAGGCAAGCCTGCGAACACACCCTCTTGGGTGGTGCCGATGACACTGGTTTTGCCGTGCATCAACTCTTGCGCCCGAACGATCTTGCCGCCAAAGGCCGCGCCAATGCTTTGGTGTCCCAGGCACACCCCCAATATGGGCAGTTGGCCTGCGAAATGCTGAATCGCCGACACCGAAATACCCGCCTCGGCAGGCGAACAAGGACCCGGCGAGATCACCAAACGGTCAGGCTGGCGAGCCGCTATGCCCTCGAGCGTGATTTCGTCGTTTCGGAAGACCTCGACCTCGGCCCCCAACTCGCCAAAATACTGCACGATGTTGAAGGTGAAAGAGTCGTAGTTGTCGACCATGAGGAGTTTGATTTTGGGGGTCATGATCACTCCAAGCCTTCTTCCACCAACTCGCTGGCCCGCAGCAAGGCACGGGCCTTGTGCTCGGTTTCACGCCACTCCATCTCGGGCACGGAATCGGCCACCACGCCGGCAGCCGCCTGCACATACAAGGTCTGGTCCTTGATCACGGCAGTGCGGATCGCAATCGCCACATCCATGTCGCCCGCGTAGCTGATGTAGCCACACGCGCCGCCGTAGATGCCGCGTTTGACGGGCTCGAACTGGTCGATCAGCTCCATGGCATGCACCTTTGGCGCGCCTGTCAGGGTGCCCGCCGGGAAGGTGGCTTTGAGCACGTCCATGTTGCTCATGCCTGGGTTGAGCAAACCCTCGACGTTGCTCACGATGTGCATGACGTGGCTGTAACGCTCCACCACAAAGGCCTCGGTGACCTTGACGGAGCCAATTTGCGCGATGCGGCCAATGTCGTTGCGCGCCAGATCGATCAGCATCACATGCTCGGCCCGCTCCTTGGGATCGCTGATGAGCTCTTGCTCGGCCGCCTTGTCTTTCTCGGGCGTTGCACCACGGGGGCGTGTGCCCGCCAGCGGTCGGATGATGACTTTGGCGCCGTCTTCGGTCTGCTCTTGGCGCACCAAAATTTCGGGGCTGGCCCCAACAACATGGAAGTCGCCGAAGTTGTAGAAGTACATGTAAGGGCTGGGGTTGAGCGAGCGCAGCGCTCGGTACAAGGACAGCGGACTCTCGGTGTAGCGTTTTTTGATGCGCTGGCCCACCTGCACTTGCATGAAGTCGCCTCCGGCAATCAGCTCTTTGGCTTTTTCTACAGCCGCGATGTAATCGGCCTTTGGAAAGTCACGCTCAGCCGGGTAAGACTGCGTGGGTTTGACCACCGGGGCGCTGACCGAGTATTTGAGCTGCTCTTTCAAATCGCGCAGGCGTTTCTTGGCACCCACATAGGCTTCGGGCGTGCCCGGGTCGGCATAGACTATCAGGTAGAGCTTGCCCGACAGGTTGTCGATCACGGCCAGCTCTTCACATTGCAGCAGCAAAATGTCGGGCGTGCCCAAGGTATCGGGCGGGCATGATTTTTCGAGCTTTTTCTCGATGTAGCGCACAGCGTCGTAACCAAAGTAGCCTGCCAAGCCCCCACAGAAACGGGGCAGGCCAGGCCGCAAGGCCACTTTGAAACGCTGTTGATACTGCTCGATGAAGTCCAGTGGATTGCCCATGGACGTTTCCGTGACCACGCCATCACGCACCACTTCGGTCTTGGCATCGGCCCCAAAGCCGCTGGCGCGCAGCAGCGTGCGGGCGGGTAAACCGATGAAGCTGTATCGGCCAAAACGCTCGCCTCCCACCACGGATTCCAGCAAAAAACTGTATTGGCCGTTGTCCTTGGTGTGCGCCAGCTTCAGGTACAGCGAGAGGGGGGTTTCCAGGTCCGCAAAGGCTTCCAGCATGAGTGGAATGCGGTTGTAGCCTTGACTGGCCAGGCTTTTGAATTCAAGTTCGGTGATCACGGGCAAGAGCCTCCAAAGCGCTCAGCGACCTCTGGCGAGGTGCTTTCATTCATCCAGGTGCCCAGCCGATGCTGGGCGCGGGTGGCGGGCAAAGCCGCACGGTCGAAGTGTCAGGCTGGCTGACGCCAGGGCCAGGCTCCCCGGCCTTCCGCTGGGGAATGGCTCGGCAGTCTGACTGCGCAGGAGTGGCTGAGGATGAGGCTCATGATGTCGTTGAGTGTATCAAAGCTGGCTGCCCGTTTTCAAACCCGCATCATGCGCCGGCTGCACGCAAGCAGTCAGGCAACTGCGCCAGTGTGTCCAGCCAAGCGGCGGCTGGGGTGTCTTGCACAGCTTGCCCATGGTTGTAGCCATACGTCACCAGCACCACGGGGCAACCTGCGGCATGGGCCGCTTGGGCATCGTTGCTGGAATCACCCACCATCAAGGTTTGGCCTACCGGCACGCCCAAAGCCTCGCAGGTTTTGAGGATGGGCCATGGATCGGGTTTTTTGCGCTCAAAGCTGTCACCGCCAAAGACATGTGCAAAGTAAGGATCCAGCGATTTTTCTTTCAACAAGGCCTGCGCAAATGACAACGGCTTGTTGGTGAGGCACGCCATGGGCAAGCCCTGCGCTGAAAAGGCTTGCAGCGCCGCCAACACGCCGGGATACACATCGGCGAACTGCCCATTGATCTGGCGGTAATGGTGCTGGTAGCGCAACCAAGCCCGGTCATACAAAGCATCGACCGAGAGCGCAGCACAGGCCTGCCCCACACCCTTGACCTCTGGCCGCGCCAACTGGTGGGCCAGGAGTGTTCGAATCAGGTGCTCAGAGCCTTTGCCAATGGTCTGCTCGATCAAGGCATCGGAGACAGGGGGCAAGTCCAGATCGGCCATGGTGCGGTGCAAAGCCACCTGGAAATCACCCAAGGTGTGGACCATGGTGCCGTCCAGGTCAAAAATGACCGCTTTGATCTGGGACAGATCGCTGGCGTGAGGCGTCATGCTCAGCCCAAAGCCAGGCGCATCTGGTCGATCACCCCTTTGTAATCGGGTTTGCCAAAGATGGCGCTCCCAGCCACAAACGTGTCCGCGCCGGCGTCGGCCACACGGCGGATGTTGTCGACTTTGATGCCACCATCCACCTCGAGGCGGATGTCGCGCCCGCTCGCATCAATCAGCTTGCGAGCGTGCTCAATCTTGCGCAAAGCCGAGTCAATGAAGCTTTGCCCACCGAAACCGGGGTTGACGCTCATGATCAGGATCAAGTCAATCTCGTCAAGGGTCCACTCCAGCACATCCAGCGACTCCGCCGGGTTGAAGACCAAACCCGCTTTCACACCCTTGCTTTTGATGGCCTGGATGCTGCGGTGCACATGGCCGCTGGCATCGGGATGGAAACTGATCAAATCGGCCCCGGCCTCGGCAAAGGAAGCGGCCAGCGCATCCACGGGCGAAATCATCAAATGCACATCGATCGGAACCGCCACCCCGGCAGCCGTTTTGGCATGCGGCTTGAGGGCTTGGCAAATCATGGGGCCAAATGTGAGGTTGGGCACGTAATGGTTGTCCATCACGTCAAAATGGATCCAGTCTGCGCCAGCGTCGATGACGCTTTTGACTTCTTCGCCCAAACGCGCGAAGTCAGCTGAGAGGATTGAAGGGGCAATTCGGTAGGTCGTCGTCATGCCTGAATTGTCGCAGTTAACATGCGCAAATGCCTTCCTACACCGTTCAAATTGATGTCCAGCCCCAATACGTGGCGGACCAGAGCAATCCCCTTCAAAAGGTTTTTGCCTTCGCTTACACCGTCACGGCGACGAACACGGGTTCTGTCCCGGTGCAACTCATTTCAAGGCATTGGGTGATTCAAGACGAAAGCGGCCACACGGACGAGGTCAAAGGATTGGGCGTTGTGGGCCAGCAACCCTTGCTGCGTCCGGGCGAGTCTTTTCAATACACCAGCGGCTGCCGCTTGCATGCGCCCAGTGGCACCATGCATGGCAGTTACTTTTTTGTCGCCGAAGACGGGCATCGTTTTGATGCCCCCATTGCCACTTTCGTGCTCGAGTCCTCCGGCTCAGGACTGTCGGGCCGAACGCTCCACTGATTTCACCTTGGGTTAAGCTCTTGGCCATGGGCGAATTTGACCTGATTGAACGCTTTTTCAAGCGCCCGCCGCGCAAAGCGGATGTGGGCATTGGGGATGACTGTGCTGTATGGTCTGCGCGTGCTGGCCATCAGTTGGCTTTTTCTGCCGACATGCTCGTCGAAGGTCGACACTTTTTATCGACCGTTGAGCCATCTCGGCTGGGCCACAAAGCACTGGCCGTGAATTTGAGCGATTTGGCCGCCTGCGGAGCCACCCCTCAAGCTTTCTTGCTCTCTTTGTCCTTGCCCAGGGCTGATGAAGGCTGGTTGTCTGGTTTTTCCCAAGGCCTGTTTCAATTGGCCGATGCCCATCACTGTGAGCTGATCGGCGGCGACACCACCCAAGGCCCCTTGAACATTGCCATCACCGTGATGGGGGACGTCCCTGTGGGTCAGTCCATTTTGCGCAGCGGCGCGCAAGTGGGTGATGACATCTATGTGAGTGGTCATTTGGGCGATGCGCGCTTGGCTCTGGAAGCGTTTCGGGGTTCGGTTGGCTTGCCACAACCTGTGTTCGACACCGCACGACTGCGCATGGAACTGCCCACACCCCGCGTGGCTTTGGGCATGGCACTTCGAGGTATTGCACATGCCATGGCCGACATCAGCGATGGCTTGCTGGGTGATTTGGGCCATATCCTCAAAGCCAGCCATGTGGGGGCCGAAATTGATCTGGCCGCCATGCCTGACCTCATGCAAACCAGCCATCTCTGGTCGTGCCCATCCGATTTGGCACTGACCTGTGTTTTGTCAGGTGGCGATGATTACGAGCTCGTTTTCTGCGCGCCCCCCTCAGCCTCTGAAGCCATCCATGCGGTATCACAGGCTTGCATGACGCCCATCACCCGAATTGGCCGCATCACCGGTCAACCCGAACTGGTTTTACGGGATGCCCACGGGCAGATCGTTCCCTTGAAGTTCCGCTCATTTGATCATTTCGCATGACGACGCCTGTGACCACTTTTGAATCTGGCCAAGTTCGTGGCCCCGTTCAGCCAACGGTGGCCTTCATGCTGGCGCATCCGGCCCACGCCGTGGCTTTGGGACTGGGTTCAGGCCTGGCGCCCAAAGCTCCCGGGACGGTCGGCAGCCTGTGGGCTTGGCTCTCCTGGCTGGTCATTCAACATTACCTCTCATGGTCCGAGCAAGCCCTCTTGATCACCGCCACCTTTTTGGCTGGCTGGTGGGCTTGCACCGTCACGGCACGCCACATGCGGATCAGCGATCCCGGTGCCATTGTGGTCGACGAAATTGTGGCGATGTGGTTGATTTTGTTCTTGCTCATGCCCAGTACTTTCTGGGGTCAATTGGCTGCTTTTGCCCTTTTTCGCTTTTTTGACGCGGTCAAACCTGGGCCTGTTGCGTGGGCCGATCGTCTTTTTAAGGGGTACGGTTGGCGCGGTGGTTTCGGCATCCTGTTTGACGACTTGGTGGCTGCGTTTTGCACCCTGCTTGTGTTGGCGTTTTGGAGGTGGTTCTGATGACCGATATTTCCCATCGCCTGGCTGAACGTTTGTTGTCGCTGCAATGGCAAATGGCCACGGCGGAAAGCTGTACTGGAGGACTGATTTCGGCCTGCTGCACGGACTTGGCTGGATCCAGTGCTTGGTTTGACCGCGGATTTGTGACTTACTCCAACGATGCCAAAACACACATGCTGGGCGTACCACCCGACATGATCTCAGCGCACGGTGCCGTCAGTGAACCTGTTGCCCATGCCATGGCCATGGGGGCAGTTTACAGATCCAAAGCGCAAGCATCTGTCGCCGTCACTGGCGTTGCGGGCCCCAGCGGCGGCAGCGCAGAAAAGCCTGTGGGCACCGTTTGGTTTGGCTGGTGCATACAGGGCTTGGTTGCAACTGAAATTCAGCACTTTGGTGGCGATCGCCAAGCCATTCGGCAGGCGACCGCCTTGCACGCACTGGAAGGCCTTCTCAAGCGCTTACCCCATCTGAGCTGAAAGACATTCAGAAACGAAAAAACCCTCCGAAGAGGGTTTTTTGAAATTCAACCGAGGTTGAAATTTGGTTGCGGGGGCCGGATTTGAACCAACGACCTTTGGGTTATGAGCCCAACGAGCTACCAGACTGCTCCACCCCGCGGTATTCCTACATTGTACCTTACTCTGCTGCTGTTTCGGCAGAAGAATCAGCGCGATCGACCAATTCGACCAAGGCCATCGGTGCGTTGTCACCCACGCGGTAACCCATTTTCAGGATACGTGTGTAACCACCAGGGCGCGAAGCCGAACGTGGGCCCAACACATTGAACAATTTGGTGACGCTGTCACGGTCACGCAAACGGTTGAACGCCAAGCGACGGTTCGACAAGTTGTCCACTTTGGCCAAGGTGATCATGGGCTCGATCACGCGGCGCAATTCTTTGGCCTTAGGCACTGTGGTTTTGATGACTTCATGCTCGATGAGCGAGTTCATCATGTTCTGCAGCATCGCAAGGCGGTGCGAGCTGGTGCGATTGAGTTTGCGGAGGCCGTGTCCGTGACGCATGGTGCTTACCTTTCTTTATTAAACAGGCAGCCGTATCAGGTACTGCCCGTGCACACCCCGGATCAAGTCCGGGAACTTTGAATTAACGCTTTTCCAGACCTGCTGGAGGCCAAGCTTCGAGCTTCATGCCCAAAGTCAGACCACGGGAAGCCAAAACTTCCTTGATTTCGTTGAGTGACTTGCGACCCAGGTTAGGGGTTTTGAGCAACTCATTTTCGGTGCGCTGAATCAGATCACCGATGTAGTAAATGTTTTCTGCTTTGAGGCAGTTGGCCGAACGAACAGTGAGTTCGAGTTCATCCACAGGGCGCAAGAGGATCGGATCGAAATTGCCAGCGCCGCCGCGTTGGGCAGGCTCATTGAATGCAGACAATTCGCTGCCTTCGAGCTGCGCAAACACAGCCAACTGCTCGACCAGGATCTTGGCCGAAGAACGCACAGCGTCTTCAGCAGTGATGGCACCGTTGGTTTCGATCTCGATGACCAGTTTGTCCAAGTCGGTACGCTGCTCCACACGGGCGCTCTCAACGGTGTAGCTCACACGCTTAACAGGTGAAAACGACGCATCCAGAACAATACGGCCCAAAGCCTTGGTGGGCTCGTCGGCGAAACGACGCATGCTGCCGGGCACATAACCACGGCCCTTTTCGACCTTGATTTGCATGTCCAACTTGCCGCCATGCGACAGGTTGGCAATGACGTGCTCTGGGTTCACAATTTCAACGTCGTGCGGCGTCTGAATGTCGGCAGCCGTCACAGCGCCTTCGCCATCTTTGCGCAGACTCAAGGTCACTTCGTCACGGTTGTGGAGTTTGAAAACCACACCTTTGAGGTTCAACAAGATGTTCACAACATCTTCCTGCACGCCATCAATGGATGAGTATTCGTGGACAACACCCGCGATGGTCACCTCGGTGGCGGAGTAACCCACCATGGATGACAGCAAAACGCGGCGCAGCGCGTTGCCAAGCGTGTGACCATAACCACGCTCGAAGGGCTCCAACGTGACTTTTGCACGGTTGGCCGCCAATTGTTCGACTTGGATGGCTTTGGGTTTCAACAGATTGGTTTGCATTCAGACTTCCCCTCAATACCCCCGGTCCGTTACACCGGTAAGGCTGATGAAGCACCCGGTGCCGCTTCGGAAGACAGCCCGGGAACGATTGAAACGACTCAGAATTAACGCGAGTACAGTTCGACGATCAAGGATTCGTTGATGTCTGCAGCGAATTCATCACGATCAGGAACCTTCTTGAAGGTGCCTTCTGCCTTGTCGGCATTGACTTCCACCCAAGCAGGCATGCCCACTTGCAAAGCCAATTGCAAAGCTTCAACCACGCGGTTTTGCTTTTTGGATTTTTCACGAACAGCGATCACGTCACCGGCCTTGACCAGGTACGACGGGATGTTCACGGATTGGCCATTCACCGTGATGGCTTTGTGTGAAACCATCTGACGTGCTTCTGCGCGCGTGGAGCCAAAGCCCATGCGGTAGACCACGTTGTCCAAACGGCACTCGAGCAAAGCCAACAAGTTAGAGCCTGTGTTGCCTTTGCGGCGATCGGCTTCAGCGAAGTAGCGGCGGAATTGCTTCTCCAACACACCGTACATGCGCTTGACTTTTTGCTTTTCACGCAACTGCAAGCCGTAGTCTGATGTGCGCTGACCCGAAGTGCGGCCGTGTTGGCCAGGCTTGGTGTCAAATTTGGACTTGTCCGCAATCGAGCGACGGGCGCTCTTGAGGAACAAGTCGGTGCCTTCACGGCGAGAAAGTTTGGCCTTGGGGCCGAGGTAGCGTGCCACTTGATTTTCCTTTTATGCAACTACCGCATCAAAAATGCGGGAGCCAGGCGATGCAAGCATGGCCTGGCGGTGGGCTTGGTTTGAAATTAGATACGGCGACGCTTTTGTGGGCGGCAACCGTTGTGCGGGACGGGTGTCACATCAGCGATGGATGTGATGCGGATACCCAAGGCACCCAAAGCGCGAACGGAAGACTCACGACCGGGGCCTGGGCCCTTGATCTCGACGTCCAAGTTCTTGATGCCTTGTTCTTGCGCTGCGCGACCAGCCACTTCAGAAGCAACCTGGGCTGCGAAAGGTGTCGATTTGCGCGAACCTTTGAAGCCTTGGCCACCCGAAGAAGCCCAAGACAGAGCATTGCCTTGGCGGTCGGTGATGGTGATGATGGTGTTGTTGAACGACGCGTGAACGTGTGCAATACCGTCAGCAATGTTCTTGCGAACTTTTTTGCGGACACGTTGTGATGCGCTGTTTGATTGTGCTTTTGCCATAGTGGTCTCTCAATCCTGCTTATTTCTTCAGAGCCGCAGCGCCTTTGCGCGGACCCTTGCGAGTACGTGCATTGGTGCGTGTACGCTGACCACGCATGGGCAAGCCACGACGATGACGGAAACCACGGTAGCAACCGATGTCCATCAAACGCTTGATGTTCATGGTGGTTTCGCGACGCAGATCACCTTCAATGGTGAACACTGCGATTTGATCGCGAATTTTTTCGAGATCAGCGTCCGTCAGATCTTTGATCTTTTTGGAATAAGCGATGCCAGAGGCCTCGCAAATTTGTCGAGCGCGGGTGCGACCAATACCAAAAATGGCTGTCAAGCCAATTTCAGCATGTTTGTGCGGCGGAATGTTGATGCCAGCGATACGTGCCATTTTCGTCCTCTAAAACTAATTCAATCAGCCTTGACGCTGCTTGTGACGTGGATCTGTACAGATCACACGAACAACGCCTTTACGGCGAATGACCTTGCAGTTACGGCAAATTTTTTTCACCGAAGCAGAAACTCTCATGGTTCTCTCCTAAAACTCATCGATACCCAGACTTTTCAGACCAGGTGAAAAATATGGCCTTGCACAAATTGCGCAAGGTTCTTTACCAAACCTCGATCAAATCCATCAAGACTTGAAGCTCGCCTTTTTCAAAAGCGAATCGTACTGTTGTGACATCAAGTAATTTTGTACTTGAGCCATGAAATCCATGGTCACGACCACAATGATCAGCAACGATGTGCCGCCAAAGTAAAACGGAACATTGTATTTCAGAATCAAAAACTCAGGCAGCAGACACACGAAGGTGATGTATGCGGCACCGACAGCTGTCAAACGCAAAAGAATCTTGTCGATGTGCTTTGCAGTTTGGTCTCCGGGGCGGATACCTGGAATGAACGCGCCGCTTTTCTTCAAATTGTCTGCGGTCTCACGGCTGTTGAACACCAACGCTGTGTAGAAAAAACAGAAGAAAATGATCGCAGCGGCGTAAAACATCACATAGACAGGCTGACCGGGGGCCAATGCGTTCGCCACATCTTTGAAGAAACGAACGACAGCACTCTCAGAAGAGCCTGAACTGAACCATCCAATCAATGTTGCAGGCAACAAAATGATGGAAGACGCAAAAATTGGAGGAATCACACCCGCCATGTTCAGCTTGAGGGGCAAATGGGATGACTGACCGCCATACACCTTGTTGCCCACTTGACGGCGAGCGTAATTCACAAGAATTTTTCGCTGTCCGCGCTCGACAAACACCACAAAGTAGGTGACCAGAGCCACCACCACAATGATCAATATGGAGATCAAAGGGTTCATGGCGCCCGTGCGAACCAACTCAAATAAGCCACCCAAAGCACTGGGCAAGCCAGCGGCAATGCCAGCAAAAATCAGAATCGAAATGCCGTTGCCCAAACCTCGTTCGGTGATTTGTTCACCGAGCCACATGAGGAACATGGATCCAGCAGTCAAACTGACCACAGCTGTCATCCGAAATCCCATGCCAGGATTGATCACCAGGCCGGCCGAAGCCTCCAGTGCAACCGCAATACCGAACGACTGAAAAAGAGCCAGACCCAAAGCACCGAAGCGCGTGTACTGGGTGATTTTTCGTCGGCCAGCTTCGCCTTCTTTTTTCATCTGTTCAAACGATGGCACCACATACGTCAACAGCTGCATCACGATGGAGGCAGAAATGTACGGCATGATGCCCAGGGCAAAAATAGTGAACCGGGACAATGCGCCACCGGAAAACATATTGAACAGATTCAAGATGCCGCCTTGCTGACCGTTGAACAACTGCTTGAGTTGTTCAGGGTCAATGCCCGGCACAGGAATGTGAGCGCCTGCACGGTAAACAACCAGGGCGAGCAACAAAAACAGAAGACGACGACGCAAATCGCCGAACTTGTCTGCTTTAGCTGTTGTATTAGCGCTGGTTGCCACAGTGTTTCTCGCTTATGAACATTCAGGCGATGGAGCCGCCAGCAGCCTCAATGGCTGCCTTAGCACCTGCAGTTGCACCAATGCCTGTCAACTTGACAGCTTTGGACAACTCACCCGTGTTGATCACTTTGACCACTTTGGCCATTTGCGAAACCAAACCGGCTTGCTTCAATGCCAAAACATCCACTTCAGCCAAGTCCAAACGAGACAAGGTCGTCAGTGTGATTTCAGCGTTGTACTTGAGCAAATGCGATTTGAAACCGCGCTTAGGCAAACGACGCTGCAAAGGCATTTGACCGCCTTCGAAGCCCACCTTGTGGTAGCCGCCTGAACGTGATTTTTGACCTTTGTGACCACGGCCGGCGGTTTTACCCAAACCCGAACCGATACCACGGCCCACGCGACGTGGCGCGTGCTTAGAGCCTTCTGCGGGCTTGATGCTGTTAAGTTCCATCATTCGCCTCTTAGAGAACTTTGACCAGATAGCTGATCTTGTTGATCATGCCGCGCACTGCGGGCGTGTCTTGCAACTCGCTCACAGAATTGAGCTTGCGCAGACCCAGGCCACGCACTGTGGCGCGGTGTGACTCTTTGGTGCCAATCGGGCTGCGAACCAGTTGGACTTTCACGGTGGATTGTGTCGTCATGTTCGATCTCCGGTTCAGCCGAACAACTCTTCAACCGACTTGCCACGTTTGGCAGCCACGTTGGAAGCTGTTGTGCAGTTGGACAAAGCGTCCAAGGTGGCACGAACCATGTTGTAAGGGTTGGATGAACCGTGGCTCTTGGCCACGATGTCCGTGATGCCCACCACTTCAAACACGGCGCGCATAGGACCACCAGCGATGATGCCGGTACCCTTTGGCGCTGGCGCCATCATGACGCGTGCAGCGCCATGGTGACCGTGCACTGCATGGTGAATCGTGCCGTTCTTGAGGTGAACTTTGGCCAAGTTGCGACGGGCTTCTTCCATCGCCTTTTGCACGGCTGCTGGCACTTCTTTCGATTTGCCTTTGCCCATGCCTACTTTGCCATCGCCGTCACCGACCACAGTCAAGGCTGCGAAACCGAGGATACGGCCGCCCTTCACCACTTTGGTCACGCGGTTGACCGCGATCATCTTCTCGCGCAGACCGTCTTCAGGACCGTCGCTCTGCGGTTTTGCTGTAAATTTAGCCATTTGTAACTCCGATCCGTTTAGAACTGCAGACCTGCTTCACGGGCTGCTTCGGCCAAAGCCTTGACGCGACCGTGGTAAGCGAAACCTGCGCGGTCGAAGGCGACCTTCTCAACGCCAGCGGCTTTTGCTTTTTCAGCAATGCGCTTGCCAATCACTGTGGCTGCAGCGGCATTGCCGCCTTTGCCTGCAGCACCCAAGGCCGTGCGCACTTCGGCTTCGGCGGTGGATGCGCTGGCCAACACTTTGGTACCGCAGCCAGAGATAACGCTGGCATAGATGTGCAGGTTGGTGCGGCTCACTGTCAAGCGCGCCACGCCTTGCTGTGCAATGCGGATGCGTGTTTGGCGTGCACGACGCAGACGCTGCTCTTTCTTGGTCAACATGATGCAGCTCCTTATTTCTTCTTGGTCTCTTTGATCGTGATCTTCTCATCCGAATAACGGATGCCCTTGCCCTTGTAAGGCTCAGGAGGACGAACAGCACGGATCTCAGCAGCAATTTGGCCAACACGTTGACGGTCGGCACCCTTGATCACGATTTCAGTCGCGCTGGGGGTGGCCACCGTGATGCCAGCAGGCATGTCGATGTTGACGGGGTGTGAATAACCAACAGCCAGGTTCAATTTGGCGCCAGAGGCGGCCGCTTTGTAACCCACGCCAACCAGGTTGAGCTTCTTCTCAAAGCCTTTGGTCACGCCAGTGACCATGTTGTTCACCAACTGACGCAAGGTGCCGCTCATGGCATTGGCTTCACGTGAATCGTTGGCAGGGGCAAAGCTCAGCTTGCCACCTTCGTTGCTCACATTCACCAGCATGTTGGCGGCGATGGCCAATTGACCACCAGCGCCTTTCACACTGATTTGATCTTGTTTGATCGACACATCCACACCAGCGGGGATGGTCACAGGCATTTTTCCTACGCGGGACATTCTTTTTCTCCCTTTAAGCGACGTAGCACAGCACTTCGCCGCCGACACCGGCTGCACGTGCTTTGCGATCAGTCATCACGCCCTGAGGTGTGGTGACGATGGCCACGCCCAAGCCGTTTTGGACTTGAGGAATAGCATCACGGCCTTTGTACACGCGCAGGCCAGGACGGCTCACGCGCTCAATACGCTCGATGACCGGACGGCCAGCGTAGTACTTCAGGGCGATTTCGAGGGTGGCTTTGCCATCTTCGGTTTTGACTTGGAAGCCATCAATGTAGCCTTCATCTTTGAGCACTTGAGCAATGGCCACCTTCACTTTGGATGAAGGCACCATCACGGCGGCTTTGGCCACCATCTGTGCATTACGGATGCGGGTCAACAGATCGGCAATAGGATCACTCATGCTCATGTTGTTATCTCCTGCCGATTACCAGCTGGCTTTGGTCACGCCCGGAATGTTGCCTGCGAAGGCTAATTCACGGATCTTGGCGCGGCCCAGACCAAATTGACGGAACGTACCGCGTGGGCGACCGGTGATTTCACAGCGGTTGCGTTGGCGGGTCGGGTTGGCGTTGCGCGGGAGCTTTTGCAGACCCAGACGGGCAGCTGCACGCTCTTCATCGCTGCGCTTGGCATCGTTGGCGATGGCTTTCAATTCCGCATATTTTTTTGCGAATTTGGCCGCCAGTTTTTCACGCTTGAGCTCGCGCTCGATCAAAGCTACTTTAGCCACGTGACACCTCAGTTCTTGAAGGGGAAGCGGAAAGCTGTCAAGAGCGCTTTGCACTCTTCGTCAGACTTGGCCGTTGTGGTGATGCTGATGTTGAGACCGCGCAAGGCATCGACCTTGTCGTACTCAATCTCAGGGAAAATGATCTGCTCTTTAACGCCGATGTTGTAGTTGCCACGGCCATCGAATGCGCGACCAGAAATACCGCGGAAGTCACGAACGCGAGGCAAAGCCACGGTCACGAAACGATCCAGGAATTCATACATCTGAACACCGCGCAAGGTCACCATGCAACCGATAGGCTGTTGTTCACGGATCTTGAAGCCGGCAATGGCTTTCTTGGCCTTGGTCACCACAGGCTTCTGGCCTGCGATCTTGGTCAAGTCGCTCACAGCGTGGTCCATGACTTTCTTGTCAGCCACAGCTTCAGACACACCCATGTTCAAGGTGATCTTGGTGATGCGAGGAACCTGCATGGGTGACGTGTAACCAAATTTGGCCGTCAGTTCAGCAGCGATTTTCTCGCGGAAGAGTTGTTGCAAACGTGCCATGCTCATGCCACCTTGATTTCTTCGCCGCTCGACTTGTAAACGCGAACGCGTTTGCCGTCAGCTTGCAGCTTAATGCCCACGCGATCAGCCTTGCCTGTTGCGGCGTTGAAAATCGCCACATTGGATTGGTGAATCGGCATGGCCTTTTCGATGATGCCGCCAGTTGTGCCCTTCATGGGGTTTGGCTTGGCGTGTTTTTTGACGATGTTGATGCCGTCAATCAGCAGGTGCGAATCGCTGGCGCGCGACGAAACTTTGCCGCGCTTGCCTTTGTCACGACCTGTGATGACGATGACTTCGTCGCCTGTGCGAATCTTGTTCATGGCGCGTCCTTACAGTACTTCAGGAGCCAGGGACACGATCTTCATGAACTTCTCGGTACGCAGTTCACGCGTGACCGGGCCGAAGATGCGGGTGCCGATGGGCTCCAACTTGGCATTCAGCAACACAGCAGCATTGCCATCGAATTTGATGAGGGAGCCATCGCCACGGCGGATGCCTTTGGCAGTGCGAACCACCACAGCACTGTAGATCTCGCCTTTTTTGACGCGACCACGTGGAGCGGCTTCTTTGATGCTCACTTTGATGATGTCGCCAACACTTGCATAGCGACGCTTAGACCCGCCGAGCACCTTGATGCACAGCACGGACTTGGCGCCGGTGTTGTCGGCCACATCCAACCGAGATTCTGTCTGGATCATTTCTTTGTTCCCAACTTGTATTTCTTATGCGCCAGCCTTGAAGCCAACGCACTGAAATCAGTCTTGGACCCGTCATTCACACCGCGAACCACTCGCTGCGCTTCAGATTGGGCAGATAACTACGCCTTTTGATAGGCGAAGCCCACGATTATGACTGAAAAGACAGCCGTGCGCAACATCTTTGGGAATTTATTTGCAAATATTTGGTGTCAGAGCCCCATTTTTGGGGCGGGCCAGGGCCTGGTTGCCCGATCTCGGTCCAGGGTCACCCCCGAAAAAGGGACAATGCCTCCTGCATTTCACCGATTTCCCGATCTCCTCACACCTATGTTCACATTTTCCAATTCCTTGGCATTCATCGGCGGCGGCAACATGGCCAGCGCCATTATCGGCGGTTTGATCCGTCAGGGCATGAAGCCTGAGCAAATCATGGTGCTGGAGCCGTTTGCGGAGACAGCTGCCAAACTCCAGGCCGATTTCGGCATCACCGCACTGCGCGCCGCTGACGCTTCTTTGTCACGCGCCGACATGGTGGTTTGGGCGGTCAAGCCCCAAGTCTTTGCCGAAGCGGCCATCCCGGTCATTCCCCATACACGTTCTGCACTCCATTTGTCGGTTGCCGCAGGCATTCGCACCGACAGCATCTGCCGCTGGGTGGGAACCGAACGCGTGGTGAGGTGCATGCCCAACACGCCCGCGCTGGTGGGCCAGGGCATCACCGGCTTGTTTTCTTGTCCATCGGTCACGCCCACAGACCAGACCTTGGTCGAGCGCGTCATCGGCACCACCGGGCAATTCATGTGGGTTCAGCAAGAAACCCACCTCGATGCCGTCACGGCGCTCTCGGGCTCGGGCCCAGCCTATGTGTTTTATTTCCTGGAAGCCATGACCGAAGCGGGTGTCGGCATGGGCCTGAGCGCCGAGCAAGCCCATCAATTGGCGGTCGCGACTTTTTCAGGGGCATCCTCTTTGGCTGCCGCATCGGCAGAACCGGTGGAAGTGCTCCGTCAGCGCGTGACCTCCAAGGGCGGCACGACTTATGCGGCCATCACCTCACTCGAAGCCTCGGGCGTCAAAGCTTCATTTGTGAAAGCCATGCAAGCGGCCGAGGTGCGTGCGCGGGAGTTGGGCGATGAGTTTGGCAAGGCCTGAGGCTCACGGAGAAGCGGGCTGATCAGCGGTACGACAAGACCACGCCCGCAAAGACGCTGAAGCCCAACCAATGGTTCAGCCGAAAGGCCTTGAAGCACCCCTCGCGGGTGCGGTCCTTGATCAGCAGGAGATGCCAAACCACCTGAGCGGCGGCTCCGGCCAGCCCCATGAACAACCCAAGGCCGCGTGCTGAAACGTCCAGCAAGACCGCCCACATCGCCAAGTACGCCACATAAAAGCCTGCGATGGCCACCACATCCCAGCGCCCCAAGGTGATGGCCGAGGTTTTCATGCCGATTTTCAAATCGTCATCGCGGTCCACCATCGCGTATTCGGTGTCGTAGGCCAGCACCCAAAACAAATTGCCCACCAGCAAACCCCAGGCCAAGGGGGGCACTTGCCCCTGAACTGCGGCAAACGCCATGGGGATGCCGAAACTGAAAGCCACACCCAGCACGGCCTGAGGCATCGACACGAGGCGTTTGGCATAGGGGTACAAGAGCGTGACCGCCAAAGCCGCAAACGACCACTGGATGGTGGCGGCATTCGTGGTCAAGACCAAAGCGAAGGCGCACAGCGCCAGCACCACCCCCACGGCCAGCGCCTCTTTGACAGCGATGCGACCGCTGGTCACCGGGCGGTTGGCGGTGCGTTTGACGTGCCTGTCAAAGTCGCGATCGGCCACATCATTGATGCAGCAGCCTGCGCTGCGCATCAGGATGGTGCCCAGCGTGAACACGGCCATCAAATGCCAACCGGGAAACCCGTCAGCGGCGACCCAAAGTGCCGCCAAAGAGGGCCACAACAACAGCAACCAACCCGCGGGTCTGTTCCAGCGGATCAGGTCCAGATAGAGCTTGAGTTTGTCGGTCATGCGGACATTATCTGTTTGTGGATGGTTTGTGGGAGGCTGCCCCTGCGGCCGAATGCCTACAGTGGCTCATGCCCCGATTCGCGAGCAGGGGCTCGCTCCCACACAAACACTCAGGACAGGCGCGTGACGCCCGGCAGTGGACAGGCGTAAATGGCGTTGCGAACAGCCGCAATCGCTTCGTAGCGGGTGAAACTGCGGCGCCAAACCAGCACCACGCGCCGGGTGGGCGGCTTGCCGCCCGCAGGGTCCACGATGGGCAAGTAACGCACAGGAGAGTCGTGGTGCCCGCCCGAGCGCTTGTGAACAGGTTTGAGGTCAGGCACCGACATGCGGGGCACCAAGGTCACCCCCATGCCCGCGGCCACCATGTGCTTGATGGTCTCCAGCGACGAGCCCTCAAACGTCTTGCGGATGCCATCGGTTTGACTCGCATACCGGGCAAATTCGGGGCACACCTCCAACACATGGTCGCGGAAACAGTGTCCTGCCCCCAGCAAAAGCATGTTCTCGTTTTTCAGTTGCTCTGTAGAGATGGACGTCTCTTGGGCCAAGGCGTGGTTCAAGGGCAAGGCGGCCATGAAACTCTCGTCGTACAAGGGCGCCACCGCCAGTCCCGACTCGGGAAAGGGCTCGGCCAATATGGCGCAGTCGAGCTCGCCCGTGCGCAGCATCTCGAGCAGGCGTACCGTGAAATTCTCTTGCAGCATCAAGGGCATCTGCGGGATGTCGGTGATGATCTGGCGCACCAAGTCAGGCAGCAAATAAGGCCCAATGGTGTAGATGACGCCCAAGCGCATGGTCCCCGCCAGCGGGTCTTTGCCGCGCTTGGCAATTTCCTTGATCTCGGCGGCTTGCTCCAGCACGCTTTGCGCCTGACGCACGATCTCTTCGCCCAGCGTGGTCACCGACACCTCGCTGGCACTGCGCTCAAACAGTTTGACTTCCAGCTCTTCTTCGAGCTTCTTGATGGCCAGTGACAGCGTGGGCTGCGACACAAAGCAAGCCTCGGCGGCCTTGCCAAAATGCTTTTCTCGGGCCACGGCCACGATGTATTTGAGTTCGGTCAGGGTCATGGGTGTTATTTGAACATCAAGCCTTCAGGTACTCGGATTTTCCGCCCAACCAACGGCCAATGTGGCGTTCGGCAAGTGGCGCGTGCTGGTCCAGCATCTGCGGGGCCAGGGCCCGCGCCCAATCGAGCAAATGCCCATCGGTTTCCAGCTCGGCAAAGCGCAGCAAGGGCGCACCCGACTGGCGGGCCCCCAAAAACTCGCCCGGCCCACGAATTTCCAAATCGCGGCGCGCGATCTCGAAACCGTCATTCGTCTCCACCATGGCCCGCAAGCGTTCGCGGGCGGTTTCACTCAGGCGTCCCCCCTCGGGTGTGCCGTACAGCAACACACAGGCCGACGCCGCCGCCCCGCGCCCCACCCGGCCGCGCAACTGGTGCAGCTGGGACAGGCCAAAGCGCTCAGCGTGTTCGATCACCATCAGCGAGGCATTGGGCACGTCCACGCCCACTTCAATCACCGTGGTGCTGACCAGCACACCCATGACGCCTGCGGTGAAAAGTTCCATCACGGCCTTCTTTTCGGCCACGGGCATGCGCGAATGCAGCAGGCCCACCATCACGCCCGGCAGCGCTTCGCTCAGGTCGGCGTGCGTTTGGGTGGCGTTGGTCAGGTCCAGCGCCTCGCTTTCTTCGATGAGCGGGCACACCCAATACACCTGCCGACCCTCTTGCAACTGCGCCCCAATGCGCGAGACCACTTCATCGCGGCGGTGGTCCGACACCACCCGGGTCACGATGGGGGTGCGCCCGGGCGGCAACTCGTCGATCACCGAGACATCGAGGTCGGCGTAATAGCTCATGGCCAGGGTGCGCGGAATGGGTGTGGCCGTCATCATCAGCATGTGGGGCTCCATGCCATCGGCCTGCATCTTGCCGCGCAAAGCCAAACGCTGCGCCACGCCAAAACGGTGCTGCTCGTCGATCACGGCCAGCGCCAAGTTTTTGAACTTGACGTGCTCTTGAATGACCGCGTGCGTGCCCACCACCAGCGCGGCTTCGCCCGACTCGATCAGCGCCAGCATTTCTGCGCGCTCTTTCTTCTTTTGGCTGCCAATCAGCCAGGCCACTTTCACGCCCAAAGGCTCGAGCCAGCCCACCAATTTGGCAAAGTGCTGGGTCGCCAAAATTTCGGTCGGCGCCATCAACGCGCATTGCCAGCCCGCGTCCACCGCCACCATGGCCGCCAGCGCGGCCACCACGGTTTTGCCCGCGCCCACATCGCCTTGCAGCAGGCGGTGCATGGGCACCGGTCGGGCCAAATCCAGGGCAATTTCTTGGCCCACACGCTGTTGGGCATTCGTCAATCCGAATGGCAAAGCGTCTAATAGCTGTCCGTACAGCCCTTGGGGCTTGAGCTTGAGGGCTGGGGCGCGCAGCAAATCGCGTTCGCGCTTGGCCGTCAGCTGCGACAACTGCTGCGCCAGCAGCTCCTCGCATTTGAGGCGAATCCAGGCCGGGTGGCTGCGGTCCTCCAAGGCGGCCAGCGACACATCGGGTGTGGGGTGGTGCAAAAAACGCAAGGCATCGCGCAGTGACCACGCCCCTCGGGGGTCGGGCCAAGCGATACCCGCAGGCATGGTTTCACTCAAGTCGGCATGGTTCAGCCCGTTGATGACCGCCCGGCGCAAATAGGCCTGGGCCAGGCCGGCCACGGTGGAATACACCGGCGTCAAAGCCTCGGCCAAGTTGCCGCCCGCCGCCTTGAAGGTCGGGTGCATCATGGTCAATCCCATGAAACCGCCCTTGACCTCGCCCCGCGCCCGAATGCGGTTGCCCACCGCCAGCGCCTTTTGGTGCGAAGGGTAAAAACTGAAAAACCGCATCACGCAAGTGTCCGAGCCGTCGTCCACCGTCACCAACAACTGGCGGCGCGGCCGCATCGTGATCTCGCAGGCGGTCACCGTCGCCTCGATCTGCGCGGTATCGCCCTCGCGTGCATCGCGCAATTTGACGATGCGCGTCTCGTCCTCGTAGCGCAGCGGCAGGTGCAGCGCCAAATCAATGTCGCGCCGCAAGCCCAGCTTGATCAGCGCTTTTTGGGGCGCGGACAGCGTTGAAGTGGGTGGGGGTGCAGGCTTGGGCGGCATGCCCTGATTGTGCCGTGACTGCCACGCCCCAAGATCGCTTCGAGGAAATGCATCGTTCAGGCAAAATCCTGTTTTCTTTTGCTTTGTTCGGGCCTGTCAAGCCCCACCACCATGTCCTCTTCTGCCGCCCCCCGCGACTTCACCCTGAGTGATTTCGACTTCGAACTCCCCACCCCACTGATCGCCCAACACCCGGCCACCGAGCGCAGCGCCTCGCGTTTGCTGGACGGCTCCTCACCCGCGGTGGTGGACCGGATTTTTCATGAGCTGCCGGGCCTGCTCAATGCCGGCGATCTGCTGGTGTTCAACGACACCAAGGTGGTCAAGGCGCGCATCTTTGGCGAGAAGGCATCGGGCGGCAAACTCGAGTTGCTGATCGAGCGCGTGCTCCCGGGCCACCAGGTGGTGGCGCACATGCGGGTCAGCAAAAAGCCCCTGCTCGGCGGCAAGATGCATTTGGCAGGCGGCGCGCGCCACGGTGGTTTCGATGCTGTTTTGCTGGGCCGTTGGCCTGATGAAAACGGCCAGCTGTTTCACCTGCAGCTGAGCGACGAGCCGCACGCCTTGATGGAAAAGCACGGCGTGATGCCCTTGCCCCCCTACATTGAGCGCCCAGCGGGCACGGGCGAGCATGCCGACACCGCAGAAGACGCACAGCGTTACCAGACGGTGTTCGCGCGCGCGCCCGGCGCAGTGGCCGCACCCACGGCGGCGCTGCATTTTGACGAGGGTGTACTGACCGCCTTGAAGGCGAGAGGCGTGCAAACGGCCAGCGTGACGCTGCATGTGGGCGCGGGCACCTTCCAGCCCGTCAAGACCGAGAACATTGCCGAGCACACCATGCACAGCGAGTGGTACGAGGTGCCCGAAGCCACGCAGCAGGCGATTGCCGAATGCAAGGCGCGTGGTGGCCAAGTGGTGGCGGTGGGCACGACCACGGTGCGCACGCTCGAATCCTGGGCCCAGTTTGGCCAGGCCAGCGGCGACACACAAATTTTCATCACCCCGGGCTTTGACTTTCAGGTGGTCGACCGGCTGATCACCAACTTTCACTTACCTAAAAGCACGCTGATGATGCTGGTGAGTGCCTTTGCGGGCTACGAGCACATCATGGGGCTGTACCGCCACGCGATTGCGAACCAGTACCGCTTCTTCAGTTATGGTGATGCGATGCTGCTCAAGCGCACCGCACTGGATCTCAGCCCAGCTGAAGGAACACCCGACCGCCTTCGAGTTTGATCGGCCAGGTCTTGGCCGGTTCTGTGGCGGGGCCACAAGCCACCGCCCCATCGCGCAGGCTGAACTGGGCTTGGTGAAAGGGGCACTCCACGTGGTCGCCTTCCACAAAGCCATCGCACAATTTGGCGTTGCCGTGGGTGCACAGGTTGTTGATGGCGAACACCTCGCCCTCCACGCTGAACAAGGCAATGTCTTGTCCTTCGGGCGTCACGGCGATGCCCGCGCCTTCGAACAAATCGGCCTCGGCGGCCACGTCAATCCAGTTTGTCATGGTCATATCGGGTAAATGATGGCGTTGGGGATCATTTCGCTGTCGTACACACACAGGCGTTCGGCGAACTTCAGGCCTTCGGGGGTTGGCACGATGGTGTCGATGTAGCGGCCCACATTGAACACGGTGCTGGCCTTGTCGAGTTTGGTGCGGAACACCGCGTAATTGGCTTCCGATTGGATGCGGTCGCCCTCGACCTGTCGCACCACGGGCGCGCCCACCACGTGGCGCTGGTAATACGGGTCGTGGTACAGCGTCTCTTGAATGCCGTAGACACGGTCTTTGAGCATGCCTTTGCTGGTGAACGACAGCGTGCACAGCGGAAAGCCGCGCTCATGGTTCTCACGCGGAATGAGTTTGTACACGCACTGCTCGGTGAAAAACTCGGGCCACAAATCCCATTGGCCGCTGTCCACGGCCAGGGCGTAATCGGCATACAGGCGGGTGAGGGCCATGTGGGTTTCAAAGTTCACCATATTCAGGCCTCCATCACTTTGCGCCAGTATTCGTACATGCCCCGAATCAGCGTTTCGGTCACCATGTGGTCGGTCTCACCCACATCGCGCCCGCCCAACTCCACCAGCATGCGGTGCTCGGGTTTGGTCTCGAAAGCCTGCTGCGAGAACTCGATCACCTCGCCATCGTCCGCACTCACAAAACCGGCCGGGCCAAACAGATTGGACTGGCGCAAGCGCCGCTCGGTCATCTCGGGCGTGTCGTCTTCAAAACCAAAGTGCGTCCAGACAAAATCAAACGCACCATGTCCGTCGGGCTGGATGTGTCGCGTGGACACGCTGTTGACCTGCTGCTGAAAAATCACGCTGGGGAACAGCGTCATCATCACCGCCGTGGGCATCTGCTCGCCCATTTGCCACCAGCCTTCGGGCACGATGTCCAAGAAACTCGGGTCATGGAGCTGCATGCTCTCTTTGAAGCTGCTCACCTGTGTCACCTGCGACGCCTGCCCCGTGGCCTGACCCGCGCTGCCCCGGGTCGAGACCATGGCGGCATGACGGTGGTGGGCGTCCATGCGCAGCTCGCTCTTGTTGTCCGCTCGCCAGAGGCCAAAAGTCACAAACCAGGTGTGCAAGAGGCCGGGGTGGTACGGGTCTTTGATGTTTTCCTGCATCAACTTCCAGTTGCCTGGAATGCGCTGGCGGTTGTAGCCCAGCACCACCAGCTTGCGGCCATTGAACAGGCGGTCAAAGTACTGGAGGATGGTCGGGCCCATGAAGTCTTCCAGCGACTCCACACCCTGGTCAAACGCCGCGAACACCACGCCGCCGCGCGTGGCCACCTTCAAGGCGGTGAGGCCGTGGTCTTTGGGGTCGAAGTCGGCGGGCATGCCGCCGTTGACCTTGCCGTCTTGCCGCACACCGCGGCGAAACGGCACGCCCTGCAAGTCACCCTTGAGCGTGTAGCTCCACTGGTGGTAGGGGCAGACAAACTCTTTTTTGTTGCCATGGCGCTCGCGGCAAAACTGCATGCCCCGGTGGGCGCAAACGTTTTCGACCACGTGGATCTGGCCGTCGGCGGCGCGCGTCATGATGACCGAGCGCTCGCCCACCACGGTGCGCTTGAAGTCGCCGGGGTTCGGAATCTCGGCTTCCAGGCCCACATAGCTCCAGTGGCTTTTGTAAAAGAAGCGCTCCAGCTCCTTTTTGTGCCGGTCTTCGTCGGTGTACACGGCAAACGGGACGCGGCTGGTGCCTTCCGTTTCCCAGTGGATGGGGTGTTCGGTCACGGTGTCTCCTGCAATGTGTGGGTTGGCGCCGAGCTTGTGGGAGCGAGCCCCCGCTCGCGAATGGCCGCTTGGGCACTGCAAGGGTTCGGCCGCGACCACCCACAGGGCTAGATGCACATCATGTCGCCGCCATCGAATTTCGTAAATCGAAATTCAAAGATAATCATTATCTGAATTTCAAATAATCATAGCCTCGCCACCATGGACCTCGCACGCCTTGACCTGAACCTGCTGCTGGTGTTTCACCACCTGCTGCGGGAAAAGCGCGTGTCGGCTGTGGCCAGCGTGCTGGGCATGAGCCAGCCCGCCGTCAGCAGTGCCCTGGGCCGACTGCGCAGCAGCTTGGGCGACGAGTTGTTTTTGCGCACCCAGCGCGGCATGGCGCCCACGCCTTACGCCCTGCAACTGGCCGAGCCCGTGGCCACCGCGCTCGAGGGCCTGCAGCAAGCGCTCAATGTGCGCGCCTCGTTTGACCCGACCACCACCGAGCGCAGTTTCACCTTGGCCATGACCGATGTGGGCGAAATGTATTTCCTGCCCGTGCTGATGGACGCGCTGGCGCAAACAGCCCCGGGCGTCACGCTCCATGTGGTGGCGGTGACCAGCGCCAGCCTGAAGGACGACATGGCCTCAGGCCGCACCGACTTGGCGCTGGGCCTGCTGCCGCAGCTGCAGGCGGGCTTTTTCCAGCAAGCGCTGTTTCGCCAACCGTATGTGGCCCTGATGCGTGAGGGCCACCCCTTGGCCCATGCGCAGGGTTTGACCTTGTCCGACTTTGCGCAGGCCAGCCATGTGCGGGTGATGGCCGCGGGCACGGGCCACGGGCGGATCGATGAAGCCATCCGCGAAGCGCTGGAACGACAGGGCTTGCAACGCCGCATTCGCCTCACAGTGCCGCACTTCGTGGCCTTGGGCGATGTGCTCGGGCATTCGGACCTGATCGCCACCGTGCCTGAGCGTTTCGCCCAGCGCGTGACCGGCCCCTTTGCCCTGACCACCCGACCACTGCCCCTGGCGGTGGACGGCAGCGCGATTCACCAGTTCTGGCATGCCCGGCTGCACAAAGACCCGGGGCACCAATGGCTGCGCGGTGTGGTCGCGCAATGCTTTGGCGACGGTACCGACTGACCCCCTCCTACAATCCCTGCCATGCTCCAATTCGACCTGCTCAAAACCGACCCCTCCAGCCACGCCCGCCGTGGCACGCTGACCCTGAACCACGGTGTGGTGCAAACACCGATCTTCATGCCTGTGGGCACCTACGGCACCGTCAAAGGCGTGATGCCGCGCAGCCTGCACGAGATGGGTGCGCAGATCATTTTGGGCAACACCTTTCACCTGTGGATGCGCCCAGGCCTGGACATCATGAAAGGCTTTGGCGGCCTGCACCAGTTCGAGAAGTGGGACAAGCCCATCCTGACCGACTCGGGCGGGTTTCAGGTCTGGTCGCTGGGCGACATGCGCAAGATCACCGAAGAAGGCGTGACCTTTGCCAGCCCCGTGAACGGCGACAAGCTCTTCATGTCGCCCGAAGTGAGCATGCAGATCCAGACCATCCTGAACTCGGACATCGTGATGCAGCTCGACGAGTGCACGCCTTACGAGACCAAAGGGCACCTGACCACCGAGGCGGAAGCGCGCAAGTCGATGGAGATGAGCCGCCGCTGGGCCGTGCGCTCCAAAGACGAATTCGCCCGCTTGGAAAACCCCAACGCGCTGTTTGGCATCGTGCAAGGCGGCATGTTTGAAAACCTGCGCCAAGAATCGCTGGACGCCCTGGTCGAGATGGACTTCCCCGGCTACGCGATTGGCGGCGTGAGCGTGGGCGAGCCCAAAGACCTGATGCTGCAGATCATGGCCCACACGCCGCACCGCCTGCCTGCGAACAAACCCCGCTACCTGATGGGCGTGGGCACGCCCGAGGATTTGGTGCAGGGCGTGGCCGATGGCGTGGACATGTTCGACTGCGTGATGCCCACCCGCAACGCCCGCAACGGCACGGTGTTCACCCGCTTTGGCGACCTGAAGCTGCGCAACGCACGCCACAAAAACGACCCACAACCGCTGGACACCAGCTGCACCTGCCACGCGTGTGCCGGAGCGTCCGGCGTGTCATGGGACCAAGGCGGCCGAGACGGTTTCAGCCGCGCCTACATGCACCACCTGGACCGCTGCGGTGAAATGCTCGGCCCCATGCTGACCACCATCCACAACCTGCACTACTACCTGAACCTGATGCGCGAGGTGCGCGAGTCACTCGACGCGGGCGAATTCTCCACGTTCCGGGCGCGGTTCAATAGCGAGCGCGCACGCGGGGTTTGACTTCGCCCGCCAGCATTTGATTTCGTGGGAGGCCGCCCCTGCGGCCGAATGCACGCTTTTGCAGCACCTGTATTGTGGGAGGCCGCCCCTGCGGCCGAATGCACGCCTTTGCAGCACTTGTATTGTGGGAGGCCGCCCCTGCGGCCGAATGGAAGCTTCTGCAGCACAAGCCATTCGCGAGCAGGGGCTCGCTCCCACAAAGGCAAGCACCCACTGAGGCAAGGGCCCACGAGGGCACCCCCCCACAAAGGCAAGCGCAAGTCATGTGGGAGGCCGCCCCTGCGGCCGAATGGAAGCTTCTGCAGCACAAGCCATTCGCGAGCAGGGGCTCGCTCCCACGAAGGCTAACCCCTAAAAGGCAAACCTCCACCAAGGCAAGCGCAAGTCATGTTGGCGGCCGAATGCACGCCTTTGCAGCACAAGCCGATCGCTCAAGGGGGTTCAATCGGTCGTGAACACCGTCAGCACGCCGGTGTAACCGTACAGCTGTTGGCGTGCAATTTCGCCTGCGGCAAAAAAGCCCACCAAGGGCACATCGCCCAAGGCATGGCGAATGATCTGCATCTCGGCACTCGGCCCGCCAAAGTGCGGACCACCGCGTCCGGTGCAGCTCACATAGACAGCGCCCGCCATGCGCTTTCCGGCTTGGGGCAAGGTGGGCACCGGGTCGTCGCTCAGGGCGTTGATGGCCTCGATGGACAGCATCTCGGGCTCCAGCGCTTCGCGGATTTCGGCGCACACGCGCACCAAGTCGGCACGGGCCGCTTGCACATCGCGGCGGCAAAACGTCAAACGCATGCCCGGCTCGAGGTGCTCGGCAATGGCCACACCTTGGCGCAAAGGGTCCAGGCCAATGATGTGGCGCACCCGAACGTCGTTGCCCAGATTGCCCGCACGGCCCACGCCAGACTGCCCGGGTGCACTCAGGCCCACCAAGGTCGCACGGACCACGGCAATGGCTTTTTGCGGGTCCTTCAGGCTGATGCCCAAATCCCCCAACATGAGGTCCAGCGCAGGCTCTCCCGCCAATTTGAGCACCACATGGTCTTCGTATTCGGTGATCTCTCGCTCAGGGGCCACAGGCTGACAGCCTTGCGTCACGCGCGACAAAAGCGCCACATCGGGTGAGAAGGCCACGCCACTCAAGCCACCTTGGAGCACGCCGCCGTGCACCTCTGGGCCACCCGCATCTTCAGCCCGTACCGCGAACTGCACACTGCGCGTGCGGCTGGCGCCCAATCCGCCAAACAAATAGCCTTGCTGCGTGCGCTCGGCCATCTCTTTGATCAGCTCGGCCAGGTCGGGGGTGTTGGGGTCGGCGTGCACCAAGGCCGCATCGGCCCAGCCCGCTGGCAGCGGCGACACCCCCGAAAACACGCGGTATTGCGCGGGCGTGAGGTCGCACAACATGAGCGCCATGGCGGGTTCGTCAAAGTACTCGGCGTTGTTCACCGCCACGCCAATGCCCACCGTGCCCGCCCAATCGGTCACCTCGGGCAAGGCTTGACGCAGGTGGTCCAGCAGGGCTTGCGCCTCGGGCGCGTAATGGTCGGTGATGTAGAGCAAACCCAATCGGGGCTGGCTGGCGTAATCCGGCAAACCCATCTGGGCACGCAACTGCGCCAGCACCAAGCCAGCGGCCATGCGCCACTGCGGGTGGGTGGCATGGCCACAGGGAAACAACTTCATGGTGCTTTGCGCTTGGCGGCCGCTTGGCGCGGCGCAGATTTGGCAACCGGTTTGGTTTTGGCAGCGGCTGACTTTTTGGCCACGGCCTTTTTGGCGGGGCTTGGTTTTGGGCCCGCTGCTGAGGTGCTGGCCCCTTTGGCCGTCATGCCCGTCTTCATGGCTTCGGCGGCCACGTCTTTAACGGCCGCTGCGGCAATGTTTTGAAACTGCTGGGTCAAAGCACCCCACCACTGCATCGGGTCCACCGCAGGCTTGCCCGCAGCGGCTGCCTTGGCGGGTTCTTCAGGCGCTTCGTTCCCCGCATCTGCTGGAACGGGTTTCGGCGCGGGCGCGGGCTGTGGCGTCACCGGTTGAGGCGCAGCAGCTTGTGGCTCAGCAACAGGTGCTGGTGCAGGGGCTTTGGCCGTGAAGGCCTTGGCCAGATCGGTCATGCTGACGTTCATGCTCTGCAGCGTGGACAAGGTCATTTTTTGCACCTCCATCGCCTGGATGGTGGCCTTGAGCGCCGTGGTGTTTTGTTCTAACCAAAAAAGCACCGACTTCAACTCTTGGATGCGTTTGTCGATGTCTTCGATGCTGAGCGTGGGCGCCACCCAACTGGCCATGCCGGGCATCCCGGCGCCCGCCGCGGGCTGGGCCTGGGCCGAGGTTTTGGACAGATTTTGTAAAAAGTCAAAGCCCGGCACAAATTGGCCAAAGCCGAAGGCAGAGGGTTCGCTCATGGCAGTTCCTTGGAAAGTGTTCTGCAAAGCTTACCCGAAGAGCCTTTCAACCCGCCACCAACACCCTCGCCTTGCGTGGCGTCAGCACCAAGGTTTCACCCTCCTTGAAGTCTTGCTGGCGGTATGGCGATGCCGACAGTTGCGCTTTGATGGTGGCGCTGCAGCGGCATGGCCCTTTGTGGCGTATTGGGCGATTTTGAAGACACCTCTACAAAACTCAAGCCAATGTTTGCACCCTGCTAATGCTCAATTTGCTCTAAAGAGATCCCGAACACCTCATCTCTGGGTGCAGATCTGTTCGAAGCTGCTGCCATCTGCCACGTGGGCTTTGTCGACCCGTCCTGGCCGCAGAAGCGTGCGGGACGATCAAGGACAAGCGCTCAGTCCACGGGATCACCCAGCGCATCTCATGGAGGCATTCCCGCGTGCGCGTGCGCTGGGTGACCCCTACAAAAACTGCATGGGCCAGGCTCAACGGTCACAGATCAGGCCACCACATGACTAATTTTGCACAAAATCATTCAATTCAGCTATTTTTCATCCTATACTTTACCTTTAGGTAACAAATTTGATATCATTCTAAGCAGATTGGATTTGTCATTGAACGGACTGCTTATACGCAATTTTTCCCTCATGGAGTTCTTAATGATTCAAAACGAGCAAGATGCACTGATCTTCGTCAGAAATAGCAGACATGGCCGACGTTCACGTCATTTTTCAAAACACTTCCTCCCTAAAAATTCAACAATTTGCCATCTATTGGCTGCACTTTTGGTGACCTTGGGTGCCGCCTCAGCACACGCCCAATCCCCTGCAGTCCCTCCGGAATCGGCCGCTGCGCAGTCGGCCATCAAGGTCGATCTGAAACAGTTCCTCGTCACCCAAGAGGCCGGCAAGGAAGTGCTCAAACCGGCGGACGCCGTCAAGCCGAATGACCTCATCGAATACCGGGCGGTCTACGCCAACCAAAGCGCCCGTGTGGTGCGAGATGTAACGGCCGAGCTGCCCATTCCTGTCAGCCTCGAATACCAGGCCAGCACGGCCAGACCCCGCCAAACCGCCCAAGTCACCGTCGACGGCAACCGCTACGGCACCGAGCCGCTGATGCGTGAGCTGCCCGGCGGCAAGAAAGAACCCATTCCCCCAGCCCAGTACCGCCGCTTGCGCTGGACCTTGGGCCAGATCGACCCTGGCGCCAGGGTCGAAGTCTCGGCCCGGGCCCGCGTGCCCAGCAGCCCATCTGCTCCCCCTTCAACCCAGCCTTAATGGCCAGCCCCTCACGGCGCAGCCGTTGCAGGGGTACATCCGTTTGACCCAAGGAGTCCATTCATGAGAACAAATTTTTCAGATCGCGGAAGTGTCATGCACACTTGGCGCCAGCGGGGCGTGGTCCTGCTCGCGTGGGTGGGCGGGCTTTGCGCAAGTCAGCTCGCCTTTGCAGCGGCACCACCGGCTGGCACCAGCATCACCAACCAGGCCACGGCGTCCTACAAGGACAACACCGGGGCGTCTCAGCTGTCCACCTCCAACACCGTCGTCACCACGGTCAGTCAAGTCGGCTCCTACACGCTCACGCCGGCCAGCAACGCCAAGAGTGCCGGTCCCGGTGCCACGGTCTACATGGCCTACATGCTGACCAACACCGGCAACGGCACCGACAGCTTCAACATCAAGGCGGTTGAAAGTGCGACCACACCGGACTTCACCAAGATCGAGATCTACCCCGACAACGGTGGTGGCCTGCCCCAGGGCACACAGGCCCTGTGTACCCAGGCCACGGCCGGTCAGGACTGCGTGCCCGCAGCGCAAACCCTGGCTGCGGGTCAGAGTTACGCCTTCGTGGTGGCCTACACCATCCCGAGTACGGCCACCCTCGGAACCTGGCCCAGCAACACCGGCACGGTCACGGTCACACCCTCGGCGACCCTGGCCAGCCTGTACAGCACGGCCACGCTGTCGCGCACCGACACAGTGACCTTGACCAACAGCGCGGCCTTCTCGGTCACCAAGCAAATTGGCGCGCCCCAGGTCAGCCCGGTCAACGGGACCTGGCCCGTGGCCACCAGCGGCCCGCGCGGCACCACCACCACCTACACCATCCATTACACCAACAACGGTGCGGCGGCCGGTGACCTGTACATCAAGGACACCCTTGTGGCGGGGCTGAGCTACAAGAGCGGTCAGTCCGTCATCAGCTGTCTGGGTGGCAACGCCCTGACCGAGGCGGGCGATGCGGCTATCGCCTGCGGCGCGGGATCGCAGACCGTGGCGTTCGAGCAAAGCGGTCAGGTCATCCAGGCCCTGGTCAAGAACGTGCCCGTGGGCAGCAGCGGCACCCTGAGCTTCCAAGTCGATGTTTCCAACGCCGCCACCATTGGCACTTTGAGCAATTCGGCCCAGTACACGGCCAGCAGTTGTGTCATTGGTACGGTGACAGGCTGTTCTGCTGAAACTCTGGTGAACACCAACGCGGTGGACTTCAATGTCACAGCCAACCGAAGTCTGCGCCTGAACACGGTGGACACCACCGCAGGCACCCCCGCTGGCGCCACGGACGGCGTGACCTCGGCCAACATCGTGCCTGGCAGCTTCGTTCGGCAAACGCACACCCTGGTCAACACCGGCAATGCGCCAGACACGTTCAACGTGACGGTCAACCCCGGCAACTTCCCGGCGGGCAGCACCTTCACCTGGCTCAACGCCAACCTCACCCCGCTGCTGGACAACAACAGCGATGGCATCATCGACACGGGTCTCATGGCTGCTGGCAGCACCTTGTCGCTGATCTTGCAGGTCACGGCGCCCAGCGGCACGCCTGTGGCCAATGGCGTCAACTACAGCGCCACCGTGACGGCCACGTCGATCAACGACGTCAATGTGAAGGACGCCACCTTTGCCAAGATCACCGACGTGATCGGCGGCTATGTGGACCTGGTCAACAAACCGGTCACCGCCCTGGCCGGCGATGTGGGCCCTGGCCCTGGCAATTCACCCGCCTTCACCACCACCGCCAAGGTGGCGGGCAGCGGCTACAGCGAAATTCCGCTGACCATCCGCAACTACGATGGCAACGCCAACACCTACACGCTCAGCGTCAGCAGCAGCTCCAGCTTCCAAGGCGGTCTGCCGGCAGGTTGGTCGGTGGTGTTCAGCGCCACAGCCTGCTCCGCGCCCACCGCATTGGCCAACGCCACCACCGGTTCGGTTGCAGCCATCAGTGGCAGCACACCGGGTTCGCTGGACATCTATGCCTGCGTGAGTTCGCCCGCAAACGCCCCCACCTCGACGCAGCCGCTCTTCATCAAGGTGGCCGCTGGGGGTGTCACCTCCAATGGTGCTCCGGCCAACGACGTGCTGTATGACGCCGTGTCTGTGCTGGCCGCCAACGCCTACAGCTTCTCGCTCACGGCCAATGGCTCCGCCAGCGTCGCCCGTGGTCAGGTCGTGGACTATCCGCACAACCTGGTCAACACCGGTGTCAGCACCTGCGGCGCAGGAACGGCCAACAACTACATCAAGGTGACGGCCACAACCAGTGCCCCGAACTGGACGGTCGCCATTTACAAAGACGTCAACAACGACGGTGTCGTCGACGCGAATGACACGCTGATCACCAACGGTCAGCTCGTGACGGGCGGCTTGACCTCCTCTGTCACCAACCCAGGTGCCACGACCCACTCTGTCAAATTCATCGTGCGGGTGTTCGCGCCGGGTGGTGCCAACGCCGGCGACACGGCCACGGTCACGGTCACCGTCAGCGACGTGGACAGCACTGGCAACACCGTCCAGAACGCGCCCAACGGTTGCGGCCAGCAGATCAACACCGACACGGCGCGCGTTGTGACGGGAGCGCTCACGGTGTTCAAGACGCAAGGCACCACGGCAGGCGCCTGCACCAGCACCTTCCCGAGCTTGGTGACGGCCTCGCAAACCGCCAAGCCCGGTGACTGCGTGTACTACGAGGTGGTGGCCACCAACAACAGCGCAGCCCCGGTTCGGGATGTGTCCTTGAATGATGCGGCCCCGGCCCAGACCACCCTGGTGTCGTCCTCGCCAGCACCCAGTTGCAGCGCGACCGGCCTGACGTCCGGGACCAGCATCACGGCCACGCCTGCCAACAACGGCGTGAGCTGCGGTACCTCTGGCACCAACACCTTGGCGCCTGGTGGCTCGATCACCCTGAAGTTCGCCATCCAGATCAACAACTGAAACTCGCAGGCGTTTCAAGCGGCCCTGCCGCTTGAATCGCCTTGTGGTTTTTGGAGGGGACAGCCCCCGCGGACTGTCGCGTCTTGGCGAGAAATTGTGAAAGTTTCTGCCGCCCCCGCCCAAAGATCTCCAGGATCCCCCTTGAAACGCTGCCGCACGAATTGGATGCTCAAGCCATGGACCCATGGGTTCGGGTGGCTGTGCGCCCTGACGATTTTGGCCCTGTTGGGCCTGCAGCCCTCGCTGGCCGCCCCCCCTTTGGCCGGCACCCGAATCACCTCCCAAGCCACCGCCACCTACAAACCCGACGGCTGGGCCCAGACCGAAACCACTTATTCAGCACCGGCCATGCTGGAGGTGCTGCCGGTAGAGATGGCCAGCCTGGCTGGCGAATCCTGGTTGGCGCGTGCGCCCGGCACGGGCATCAGCGTGCCCTGGCGGCTGAGCAACTTGGGCAATGTCACCAGCAGCTTCACGGCCGTTGCGCAGAACGCCGGCAGCTGCAACGGCCAAACCGACACCACCGATGTGGCCAAGCTCCAAGTTGTGGTCGACGCCAACAGCAACGGCGTGGCCGATCCGGCCGAACTTGCGGCAGGCGCCACCGTGGCGCTGGCCGCCGGACAAACGGCCTCGCTGCTGGTGTTGGGCGAAGTGCCCTTGGCGCGCACCGGCGGGGCCTGTGTGAGCCTGACCGCCACCACGGGACTTCATGGCCTCAGCCGCAGCGCCTCGTTCTTCATCAGCATCGCCGACAACCCGGTCGTGCAGCTGATCAAGTCGGCCAGCTACGCACAGGCTTTGCAGCGCGGCGACACCACCAGCCGCGCGCGCTACACCATCAGCCTGAGCAACATCGGCACGCGCGCGGCCACGCGCACGGCCACCGCCAGCGGTGGCGAGTCCATCCTCATCCATGGCATCCCCGCCTCGGTTGTGCTGGTGCGCGACGTGTTGCCCGCAGGCGCGCAGTACCAACTGGGCTCTTGGGTGGCCAGCCACAGCCACGCGCTCAAACTCTTTCGCCTGGCCTCGGACCCGGCCTTCAGCTACCGCATCGGTGACGATGCCGCCGCTGCCGAAGTGGCCTTGGCCCTGCCCGCCGACCTGCTCACCGGGCAGACCCTGAGCATGGGTTTTGACGTGGTGGCACTGGCCGGGGCAGGCAGCCAGTTGCGCAACGTGGCCCAGGCGCATTACGGCAATGTCACCGGTTTGAGTGGTGCCACCAGCACCGACTCCAACGCCGCCATCGTGCCCGTCGCTGGCGAGCGCATCGGTGTGTCGCACTGGGTGGTTGAGCGCCAAGTCCAGCGGGGCGCCAACACCCAGAACGACGGCACGCTGACCTACACCCTGGCGGTGCGTGTGCGCAATGAAGGCGACGCACCGTTGTTCAACCTCCAGCTGCCACAAATTTTGGCCGGCACCAGCACCGACCGCTGGGGCAGCCACACCGCCAACGCAGTGCCGGCGACCGGCCAGTACACCGTGGTACCCGGCAGCCTGGCTGTCCTCAGCGGGACGCAGGTGAGCATCAACCGCGCATTCACAGGCGTCGCCGGTCAGCACCAGTTGCTCGGCTCGGGGGTGCAGCTGCCGGTGGGCGCCGAGTTCACCCTGCACTACCAAGTGCGCGTCAATGCCGAAGGCCGTGCCCAGCAGGTCATCCAGAACCAACTCACCGCCCAGGCCAGCCTGCACGCCTACAGCACCACCCCGGAACTGAGCGACCGCTCCACCGACGGCCCCACGCCCGACCCGGACGGCGACGGCGACGCCAGCAACAACAGTGCCCCCACGCTGATCACTTTGCCAAACCTGGCCCAAAACAATGCCCTGGCGGCCGGCCTGTCCATCACCATGACGAGCGCCAACCCGGTGCGTGTGAGCCCTGGCGTGTATGAGCTGAACTACACCCTGAACGTGGTCAACCGCAGCGCCGTGCGTGCCGAGAACGTGCGTGTCATCAGCAACGTGGCGTGCCTGGTGACCGGCTCGGCCAACGTGGCCCAGGCCAGCCTGGTGGGCCGGCCCACGCTGACGCGCGGCGTGCTCAGCATCTCGTCGGCGTTTTCAGACCAGTCCAGCTGCGACCCCGCCAGCGACGCGTCCACCGACCCCAACGTGCTCCCGCCGGACCCACGCACCGCCCTGAACAACGGCGCTGGCGTGCTCAACCCCGGCGACAGCGAGGAGCTGCACTTCAAGGTGCGCGTGCACCAAACCACGCCGGGCGCGCCCACCGAAGTGCGGGCCAAGGCGTGGCTGGCCTCCATGCAGGACAACAGCGTCACGGGCAGCGCCGTGGTGGCGGCCACCAGTGTCACGGCCTCGCAGTTGCTGGTGGACCCGCAAGGTTATGTGTACGACTCGCGCACCCGCAGCCCGGTGGCCGGCGCCACAGTCACGCTGCAGCGCCTGAGCTGTGAGAACAGCACCGCCGGCCCCATCACGGCGGACCAGATCCTCAACGGCGACAACGGCCAGTACACCTACAACAGCAGCGACCGCTCCGTCAGCATCATCACCGGCGCCGATGGCCAATACCAATTCTTCTGGAAGGTGCCGCCCATCGCCGACATCTGCACCTACAGCATCACGGCCCAGCCCGCCGCCGGCAGCCCCTATGTGCAAACAGCCACCCTCCTGCCCGAGAACGGCGTGTTCACCGGCTGCGGTCAAGTGGTGGCTGTGGACGGCATCCCCACCGGCGCGCAGCCCACCACCTGGTACCGCCAGTTCCGCAGCGGTTACCGCGCCGCAGTCCAGCCGCCCGACTGCCCAGTCTTTCACAACAACCTCCCGCTGGACCCGTCCACCGCACCGGTGGGCGGCCTGCTTCTGAGCAAGAAGGCCGACAAGCGCACGGCCGAGATCGGCGACTTCGTGGACTACGAGCTCACCCTGGTCAACCAGGCCAGTGGCCCGCTCAACGCCCAGACCCTGGTCGACCTGCTGCCCGCCGGCTTCAGCTACGTGCCGGGCAGCAGCACACTCCAAGGCGTGCGCATGGCCGAGCCGCAGCGCCTCGCACCGGCCAGTCCGCGCGAGCGCGGCAGCCTGGTGTTCAAGCTCGGTGGTCAGGCCATGCCGACCAAGGCCAGCTTGACGCTGCGCTACCGCGCCGCCATTGGCGTGGGCGCCATCCCGGATGCCGAGGCCGTCAACACGGCCCTGGCCACAACCCAGGTGCCCGGCACTTTGACCACCCTGCAGTCCAACACGGCGCAGGCCAGCGTGCGCGTCAGTGGTGGCGTGTTCAGCACACGCGGCTTTGCGGTCGGCCGCGTCTACCTGGACTGCAACGCCAATGGCCTGCAGGACGGCCCCGACGAGCCCGGCATCCCCGGCGTGCGCCTGTACATGGAAGACGGCACCAGCGTCATCACCGACAACCACGGCCGCTGGAGCCTGTACGGGCTCAAGCCCATCACCCACGTGCTGCGCCTGGACCGCAGCACCCTGCCTGTGGGTGCGCAGCCCGTGGTCAGCGACAACCGCAACGCCGGCGTCGCCGACAGCCGTTTTCTGGATGTCAAGAACGGTGAGCTGGTGCGCGCCGACTTCGCCGTGGGCCATGCTTGTCAGGATGCAGCCGTGCGCGCGCAAATCGAAGAGCGCCTGGCGCTTTTTGCCAAAACCGACGAGCAGCAGCTCCAGGCCCTGGCCACCGCCCGGCTCTCCCCCACGCTGCAGGTGCCCGTGCAGGTGGACTCACGCAGCATGCCGGCCTCCGGTGCGGTGGGCGGCACGGCGGCCCTGGGCCTGCCGGTCATGACCACACCGGCGCAGGACAGCCCCTTGATCGCACTGCCTGGCCGCTTGATGCAAGGCTTGCACAACACGGGCGCATCAGCGGCTCCCCTGCCAGCGGGGGCCATGGCGGCACCCACACTGCAAGCCGTGCTGGGAACGCCTGTGCCGACCTCTCCCGCCCCAGAACCCCCCGCCCGCCTGGTCACGCCCAGCACCACGCCCCTCGAAGATCTGATCCGCGAGCTGCCTGCGCGCGCAGCCTTCCTGGGCCTGAGCGACGGCGACACCCTGCTCACCAACCAGGCGTCGGTGCGCGTCACCGGCCCGCAGCAGTCCCAGCTGTACCTGAGCCTCAACGGCAGGCCCGTCCCTGACAACCGGGTGGGCAAAAAGTCCGTGGTGGTGGAAACCGGTCTGGTCGCCCATGAGTACATCGGCATCGAGTTCCAGCCCGGCCTGAACCAGCTGCTGCTCGAAGCCACCGACGAATTTGGCAACGTGCGCGACCAAGCCCAAATTCAGGTGCGTGCACCGGGCGAGGTGGCCCACATCGACCTGCGTCCCCTGGGGCCCTTGCACGCCGACCCCATGCGCCCCGCGCGTCTGCGTCTGCAGCTGAGCGACGCTGCGGGTGTGCCCATCGTGGCGCGCACCGCCGTCACGCTGGACGTGCGCGAGACCCGCTGGCTCAATGAAGACCTCAATCCCCATGAGCCTGGCGTACAGCTCTTTGTGGAAGGCGGCACCGCTGAACTGCTGCTCCTGCCCCCTGGGCAGCCCGGCACGGTCAACCTCCGTGCGAGCGTGGGCACGCTCTACCGCGACGATGCCCTCACCTTCTTGCCGGCCATGGCACCGCTGCAGGGCATCGGCATCGTGGAGGGTGTGCTCGACCTGAGCAAGGCTGGCCGCCTGCCGCTGGGCCAGCCCCAGGCGGGCAACGCCTTTGAGGCCGAGCTCAGCAGCCTGGGCGGCAACGACAGCCGCGCCACTGGCCGCGCCGCCTTCTATTTCAAGGGCACCATCCTGGGCGAGTACCTGCTGACCGCGGCCTTCGACTCCGACAAAAAGCGCCAGGAGCGCCAGTTCCGCGACATCAAGCCCGACGAGTTTTACCCCGTCTATGGCGACAACGCCGCCCGTGGCTTTGACGCCCAGAGCTCGCAACAACTCTACGTGCGCATTGACAAGAACCGCAGCTTTTTGCTGCTGGGTGACTTTTCCACCGCCAGCAGTGCCGAGGTGCGCCAGCTCAGCCAGTACAGCCGCACCCTGAGCGGTGTGCAGCACCGCTACGACGATGGCAACGCCCGCATCACCTCCTTCGTGGCCGAGACCCAGGCTGCGCAGCAGATCGAGGAAATCCCCGCCAACGGCCTGTCCTTCTACACGCTGAACAGCACCACGGGCGAGGTGCGCAACGCCAGCGAGAAAGTCGAGCTCATCGTGCGCGACCGCCGCCAGCCCAGTTTGGTGCTCTCGGTGCGCACACTCGCCCGCTCGGTGGACTACAGCTTCGAGCCGATCAGCCGCCGCCTGACGCTGGCCCAGCCCCTGTCCACGTTTGACATGGCCTTCAACCCCCAGTCCCTGCGCATCACCTATGAGCTCGACAACGGCGGGCCCAGCTACACGGTGTGGGGCACCGACGCCCAGTACAAGCTAACCGAGCGCATCCAGCTCGGCGCCGTCGTCGTGCGCGACGACAACCCCGCCAACCACCGCGACCTCCATGCCGCCACCGCCCTGGTGCGCCTGGGCGAAGCCACCGCCCTGGCCGCCGAAGTGGTGCAAACCACCAGCGACCTCAAAGGCACGGGCCAGGCCGCCCGCGCCGCCTTGCGCCACGACGGTCAGGACCTCAAGGCCCAGTTGCAGGTGCAAAAAAGCGGCAACGCCTTCGACAATGCCAGCGCCATGTCGAGCACTGGCCGCACCGAGGCCAACGCCAGCGCGCAATACGCCTTCAGCCCGAGCACCCAGCTGCGGGCCGAGGCTTTGCTCACCCGCACCGAGGCCAGCGGCACCGCCGCCGCCAGCGAGCGCAGTCACGTGGGCTTGGCCGTCCTGCACAAGCTCAGCGACACCTTGGCCATCGAGGCTGGCGTGCGCCACGGCAATGCCCGTGGCGGCACCGCCTCCGGCGGCTTTGACTACGGTCAGCTCGGCTCTGGCAGCACATCGTCCAGCCCGCTGGGCAGCCTGGGCGCGGCCGCACCCCAAAGCGCCACCCCCGAGGACAGCACCACCATGCGCGTGCGCGTCATTGCCCAACCCACCCGCGTGCCCCGCCTGCAGCTCACCGGCGAGTTGGAGCAGGACGTCAAACACAAGGCGCAGCACGCCCTGACCGTGGGCGCCCAGTACGGCCTGACCGACAAAACCCGCCTGTACGCCCAGCATGCGGTGCTCAACACGCTGTCGGAGGTCGCCCCCATCAACGGCCAGGCCCTGCGCAGCGCCACCGTCGTGGGCGTGGACAGCGCCTACATGGAAGGCGGCCGCCTCTACAACGAATACCGCGCCAACTCCAACGCCGCCGCGCAAAACGCCAGCGGCGTGCGAAACACCTTCCGCCTCAATGAGCGCTGGAGCTTGAACGCCGGCGTCGAACGCGTCACCACCCTGGGCAGCGTGCCCGGCGCATCCACCACGCCCACCACCACGCCCACCACCACCGCCAGCCAGGATGCCACCGCTGTCGTACTGGGCCTGGACTACGCCGCCCAACCCTGGCGCCTGGGCAGCGCCTTCGAAAAGCGCCACAGTGCCACTTCAGACGCCTCGCTGGTCAGCCTGGTCGGGGTGTGGCGCCTGCATGAAGGGCTGAGCCTGCTCGGACGCAGCCTGATGACGCGCCAAAGCGACAGCAACGGCGGCCACAACGATGTGGATCGCTGGCAGGTGGGCATGGCCTGGCGCCCCGCCTTTGCAGACCGCTGGAACATCCTCTCGCGCTACGAACACCGCGTGCAAGACGTTGCCGCCAGCAGCGGCATCAGCACCACCGGCGCCAACGCCAGCGTGGGCGTGACCACCACAGACATTGTCAGCACCCACGCCCACTTGGCCATGGACCGCAACCAGCAGCTCTCGCTGCGTTTTGCCGCCAAGTCCAGCGCGCTGGCCCATGCGGCCGAGAACAGCACCGCCCGCGCGCAGCTCGTGCACAGCCGCTACACCCGCAATCTCAGCCCCAACTGGGACCTGGGGCTGCAGGCTGGCCTCATGCGCAGCCAGGGCGGCGCACGCCAGGCCACGGCCGGCATGGAGCTGGGCTACCAGCTCATGAAAAACGTCTGGCTCTCTGCGGGCTACAACGTGCTGGGCCTGCGCGAGCCAGACCTGACCGGCCAGAACTACACCCACCGCGGCGCCTACCTGCGAATTCGCTTGAAGTTCGACGAAACCGCCTTTGCCGCCCTGCGCCACTGAAGTCCATGCCCAAACTGCCTTGCATCTCTATGAAACGCCTTCACTCTCTTGCGCCATGGGCCCTGGGCTTTTTGTTTGCCATGGGCGTCACCGGCAGCGCCCTGGGCGGTTCTTTCTGGGGGGGTACCACCGGCACCTGGAACGCCAGCAACAAGAACTGGGCCAACAGCAACGGCGGTGCCGTCAACGACACCTGGACCGATAACGGCCCTGCTTATTTCCCCGGCAATGCCAACATCACGGTCACCACCGGCAGCGGCTTCACGCCCAATGTGACCCTCATCCATTCTTACAACAACTACCTCAACCTGGCTGGTACCGTGAGGCTGGTGGGCAACCCGACACGGACCAGCAACAACGCCAATTGCAACTTCCACACCTCGTTCGCGGGCAGCGTCATCACGTCAACCGACTTGACGATCAATTCCGGCAACCTCCTGTTCGCTGGCACCAGCCCTGACTTTCAACCCCCGAACATCACGATCGACGGTTGTGAATTTCGCATGGTCGACAGCGCCCTCCTTTCGGGCGGCACACTCAGCAGCAACTTCACCTCGACCGAAGGGGGGCGCATCGACATCGCGACCAGCGCCAACCAGACCTTCACCGGCGTGATCAGTGGCAACATTCGCTTGTCCAAGCGCAGCACCGGCACGCTCACCCTGAGCGCGGCCAACACCTACACCGGCACCACCACCGTCAGCGGCGGCACCTTGGCCATCGACGGCAGCGGCAGCCTGGGCAGCGGCACTTACAGCAACACCATCACCAACAACGCCAGCCTGGCCTTTGCTTCTGCAGCGGCTCAGACGCTGTCCGGGGTCATCAGCGGCACAGGCTCGCTCAGCAAGTCGGCCAGCGGCACGCTCACACTCACGGCGGCCAACACCTACACCGGCACCACCACCGTCAGCGGCGGGCGGCTCAACATCAACGGCAACCAAAGCAGCGCCAGTGGCGCGGTGACCGTGCAAAGCGGTGGCACGCTCGGCGGCACCGGCACGGTGGGCGGCGCCACCACGGTGCAGTCGGGCGGCACGCTCAGCTCCGGTATGAGCCCCGGCATGAGCCCCGGCACGTTCACGTTCTCCGGCAACCTGACCTTGCAGTCGGGCAGCACCACCCGCTTTGAGCTGGCCCAGGCCGGCACGGATGGCGGCAGCTGCAACAACTGGGTGCCAGTGGGCGGTAACCTCGAGCTGGCGGGCACCTTGGTGGTGACCGCCACCAGCGGCGCTGCCGGCTGCAGCAGCACCTTTGGCGAGGGCAGCTACACCCTGTTCACCTACACCGGCACCGCCACCGGCAGCTTCTCCTCCATCACCTTGCCCGCTGGCTTTGCCGGCCAGGTGCGCATCGACACCAACCTCAAGCGGGTTGTCTTGGTCGTGGTGCCAGGCAGTACTTTGAGGTTCTGGGACGAAACCACCAACACCTCGGCCAACGCCAACAACAACACGGTCAACGGCGGCACCGGCACCTGGGACGCCTCCAGCAACAACTGGACCGACAGTGCCGGCGCGTTCAACGGCCCCTGGGCGGGCACCACGGCCACAGCGGTGCTGGGTGGCACGGCCGGCACCGTGACCCTGGCCAATGGCTACAACGCGCCGGTGGGCGGCATCACCTTTGACACCACGGGCTACACCCTGGCCAGCACCGGCTCCGGCACGCTGGCCTTGCAGCAAAACGCCACCCTCAGCACGCCAGCGAGCGTGGTCAACGCCACCATCAGCGCGCCCATCACCGGCAACTTCGGTCTGAACTGGAGCCCGGGCGCGGAGGGTACGCTCACGCTCAGCGCAGCCAACACCTACACCGGCTTCACCACGGTCAGTGGCGGCACGCTGGAGATGAGCGGCAGTGGCAGCACCTTGGCCAGCGGCGCGATTTTCGTGGGCGACAGCGGCATCTTGCGGCTCAGTCGCAACAACATCTGGGGCAGCGCCGGCAGTGCAGGTCACAGCCATCTCAGCGTCAATGGCCGGCTTGAAACCAACAACAGCTACAACACCTTCACCAACCCGACCTTCAGCGATCAGTCTTATGTCTGGCTCGGCGGCGGCAATTCGGTCGAAGGCGCTGCACTGGGTCTGAAGGGTACCGTCACCACCAGCGGCACCGTCCTGATGGAGGCGGCTTCAGGCAGCACCCACAGCGTCATCCTCATCGGCAGCGGTTCAGGCGGCAGCACCACCTTCGATGTTTCGGGCCAGCTCAGCTTGGGCGTGCCTTTGGCCAACAACGGCGGCACGACCAGCGGCCCGATCAAAACCGGCAGTGGCAATCTCTCCCTCAATGCGGACAACGCCTTTACCGGCAACATCGCCATCAACGCTGGGTCAATCCGTGTCAACGGTTCCTTGGGGCCTGTGGACACCAGCGTTTCCACCCGCGGCCACAACTACGCAGGCAACATCACCAACAACGGCAAACTGACCTTCAGCAACAAGCTCACCAAAGACTACCAAATGCTGTCGGGCGTCATCAGCGGCACCGGCTCCTTGGTCAAAGAAGACAGCGGGACGCTGGCGCTTTACGCCAACAACACTTACACCGGAACCACCACCATCAAAGGCGGCGCCGTCAGGGTGCGGGGTGACATGAGTCTGGCCACCGGTGACGTGACCGTGACCGATGGCGCCATTCTGGGTGGCTACGGCACCATCGGCGGCAACACCACCGTGATCGGCGCGCGGCTAAGCCCCAGCACAAGCCCGGGCACCATGACCTTCAATCGCAATCTGACCATGGGGGCGAACGCCCAGATCACCGTCGAGCTTGGCGACCCCAGCCGCCCCCAGTGCACCAACAGCCGAACCAACGCCGACAGCGACTGCGTGGTGGTGCGCGGCGACTTGACCATCGACAACACGCCTGGCTCAGGCGCCAAGATCTCGGTCATTCCGACCTCGGGCATCTCCTTGCCGGCGGGGACCTTCACACTCCTGACCTACGGTGGCACGCTCACCGGTGGTTTTGACAACAGCAACATCATTTACCCGTCGGGCTACAAAGGCCGGATCGTGACCGACACGGCGAACAAACGCATTTTGCTCACCACCGAAGTCGACACCGACACCGTGTTTTGGGATGGCACCGGCACCACCGCCAACGATGCCGTCGGCGGCGGCAGCGGCACCTGGAATGCCACGGCCACCAACTGGACCACCAGCACGGGTGATCGCAACACCGCTTGGTCGGGGAGCACCAAAGTCCCGGTGTTCCGCGGCACTGCCGGCACGGTGACCTTGGCCGATGGCTATGCGGCTTCGGTCGGTGGCCTGTCGTTTTCCGGGGTCAGCGGCTACAACATCACGGCCACCGGCACCGGCAGGCTGAGCTTGGCAAGCAATGCGGTCATTCAAGGCGATGTTGGCGGGCAGACCGCGACGATCAGCGCACCCATCACCGGCGGCTTTGGCCTGGAGTGGGCACCCGAGGAAACGGACGGCGGCACACTCACCCTCAGCGGCGCCAACACCTACACCGGCACCACCAAAATCCGTGATGGCGCTCTGGTGCTGCAAGACAGTGCCCTGGGCCGTTCAGGCGACAGCACCATTCGGTCGGGCTCTGCGATCGAGGTGCCCGTGAACACCACGCTCACCTTGCAGCGCACCAGCGCCTCGGGGTTGCTGGCCATGCCCAGCCACCTTTCGGGTGCAGGCGACGTGGTGGTCGATACCGCGGCCGCCACCCAAGCTGGCGCTCTGGTCTTGCCTAGCACCGTTGCCCTGACGGGCACACTCCAGGTCAACCGTGGCTGGTTCGGCACCGATGGCGTGGCCGCCAACTGGAGCGCCAACACGGCCGATCTCACGGTCAGCAGCGGCTCGGTCTTCAGCCACCGGGGCAACACGATCACCCTTGGCGGCCTCAACGGCGCGGGTACGGTGGCCGCCAGCTGGAGCGGGCAAACCACCCAGGTGCTGCGCATCGGCGCCGGCGACAAGGACGGCAGTTTTTCAGGTGTGATCCGAGGCAACAACACCGGCACCGACTTTGGCCTGGACGCTGGCGTCACCCACCTGGAAAAAATCGGCGCCGGAAAGCAAATTCTGGGGGGCGCCAACACCTACAGTGGCACGACCAAAGTTTCTAACGGCACGCTGGAAATCAGCGGCAGCGGGAGCACCCTGTCTACCGCCGCCATCCAAGTCGAGGCGGGCGCCACCTTGCTGCTCAGCCGCACCGACATCTGGGGAAATGCCGGCAGTGCAGGCCACCAAAACCTGACGCTCAAGGGCACCCTCAAAAGCAACAGCAGCTACAACACCCTCACCAACCCAACGCTGACCAAAGGCGCTGTGCTGCTGGGTGGCGGTAAAGACGTCTCTTGGGGCGCGTTTGGCTTCAAAGGCACGGTCACCAGCAGTGACGCCAGCAGCATCAGCATCGCTTCGGGCAACAACAACCGCATACACATCGGCACCGGACTGTCTGGCGGCGTGACCACTTTCAGCGTGACGGACACACTCACCGTGTCGGCCCCGCTGGTCGACCAAACCGTCACCAGTGCTTTGACCAAGACCGGTAGCGGCACCCTTTCATTGTCTGGCGCCAATGCCTACACGGGTGCCACCACGGTCTCGGCAGGCACGCTCAGAGTCGACGGCACCGGCACCTTGGGGGGTGGCAGCTATGCCGGCAACATTTCCAACAGCAGTGCGCTGGTTTTCAACACCAGCAACGACCAAAGCCTCTCGGGCGTGCTCAGCGGCACAGGCACGCTCACGCAATCAGGCTCGGGAAAGTTGACCCTCAGTGGCATCAACACTTACACCGGCGCGACCACCATCGGTGGCGGCACCTTGGTCATCGGCGGCAGTGGCAGCCTGGGCAGCGGCACCTACAGCAACACCATCACCAACAACGCCAGCCTGGCCTTTGCTTCTGCAGCGGCTCAGACGCTGTCCGGGGTCATCAGCGGCACGGGCTCGCTCAGCAAGTCGGCCAGCGGCACGCTCACGCTGAGCGCAGCCAACACCTACACCGGCAGTACCACTGTCAACGGCGGCACCCTCGAGCTCGCCAGTGCAGGCACCACGCCCGCCACGGGCACCTTCACCGTCGCCAGTGGCGGCACGCTCACGCTCAGCCGCAGCAACGCCTGGGGCCTGCACACGGCGGACGGCCACAGCAAAATGACCGTGGCCGGCACGCTCAAGAGCAACAGCACCTTCAACACCTTCACCCACCTCACCCTCAACGGCGGCACACTGCAGGCCCATGGCGGCGAGAGCGCCAACTTTCCTGCCTTCGCGCTCAAGGGCACGCTCACCAGCACGGGCACCAGCAGCATCTCAGCAGGCGCCACCACCACCCACAACGGGGTGATGATCGGCACCAACGCCAATGGTGGACAGACCGAATTCAACGTCACGGGCAGCCTGAACTTGGCCGTGCCCGTGGTCAACAACCGAGACGCTGGCAGCAACGCTGTCACCAGCCACCTGAGTAAGAGCGGCAGCGGCACGCTCACCCTGAGCGCGGCCAACACCTACACCGGCACCACCACCGTCAGCGGCGGCACCTTGGCCATCGACGGCAGCGGCAGCCTGGGCAGCGGCACTTACAGCAACACCATCACCAACAACGCCAGCCTCGCCTTTGCTTCTGCGGCGGCGCAGACGCTGTCCGGGGTCATCAGCGGCACGGGCTCGCTCAGCAAGTCGGCCAGCGGCACGCTCACACTCACGGCGGCCAACACCTACACCGGCACCACCACCGTCAGCGGCGGGCGGCTCAACATCAACGGCAACCAAAGCAGCGCCAGTGGCGCGGTGACCGTGCAAAGCGGCGGCACGCTCGGCGGCACCGGCACGGTGGGCGGCGCCACCACGGTGCAGTCGGGCGGCACGCTGAGCCCTGGCATGAGCCCCGGCACGTTCACGTTCTCCGGCAACCTGACCTTGCAGTCCGGCAGCACCACCCGCTTTGAGCTGGCCCAGGCCGGCGCGGATGGCGGCAGCTGCAACAACTGGGTGCCGGTGGGCGGTAACCTGGAGCTGGCGGGCACCTTGGTGGTGACCGCCACCAGCGGCGCTGCCGGCTGCAGCAGCACCTTTGGCGAGGGCAGCTACACCCTGTTCACCTACACCGGCACCGCCACCGGCAGCTTTGCCACCGTGACCCCACCGTCCGGCTTCACCGCCTTGGTGCGCATCGACACCATCAACAAGAAGGTCATTCTCGATGTGGCGCCCAACAACGGCTTTGTTTACTGGGACGGCCCGAACGACATCCAGACCAACGCCGCCAACGGCGTGATCAATAACGGCGGCGGCACCTGGGACACCACCAGCACCAACTGGACCAACAGCACGGGCCGCATCAACAGCGTCTGGACAGACAACGGGCCCGCGAACTTCATGGGCAACTGGGCGGGCACGGTGACCACGGCCAGCGGCTTCACACCCAAAGTCACGCGCATCAATTCGGGATGGAACTACCTCACCATCGCCAACAACATTGCGCTGACGGGCAGCCCGACCGTTCTGACCAACATCGGGGCCTGTCCTTTTTCGGTGAGTTTCAGTGGTGATGTCGTCACGACTTCTGCGCTGTCCATCACCAACGGCAGCACCTTTTTCACGGGCAACAGCCCCGGCTTCAAGCCCCCCAGCATTGGCCTGAGTGCATGCGATCTGGTTGTCGAGGGCAACGCCTTGGTGTCCGGCGGCAACTGGAGCAGTGCCATCAGCTCCACAGCCAGTGGCCAGCTGAGGTTCAACACCACCGCCAACCACACCCTCAGCGGCGTACTCAGCGGCGATATGCGGCTGCTCAAGCAAAACACCGGCACGCTCACGCTCAGCGGCGCCAACACCTACACCGGCAGCACCACCGTCAGCGGCGGGCGGCTCAACATCAACGGCAACCAAAGCAGCGCCAGCGGCGCGGTGACCGTGCAAAGCGGCGGCACACTCGGCGGCACCGGCACGGTGGGCGGCGCCACCACGGTGCAGTCCGGCGGCACGCTGAGCCCCGGCATGAGTCCCGGCACGCTCACGTTCTCCGGCAACCTGACCTTGCAGTCCGGCAGCACCACCCGCTTTGATCTGGCCCAGGCCGGCACGGATGGCGGCAGCTGCAACAACTGGGTGCCAGTGGGCGGTAACCTCGAGCTGGCGGGCACCTTGGTGGTGACCGCCACCACCGGCGCTGCCGGCTGCAGCAGCACCTTTGGCGAGGGCAGCTACACCCTGTTCACCTACACCGGCACCGCCACCGGCAGCTTTGCCACCGTGACCCCACCGTCCGGCTTCACCGCCTTGGTGCGCATCGACACCATCAACAAGAAGGTCATTCTCGATGTGGCGCCCAACAACGGCTTTGTTTACTGGGACGGCCCGAACGACACCCAGGCCAACATCGCCAACGGCGTGATCAATAACGGCGGCGGCACCTGGGACACCACCAGCACCAACTGGACCAACAGCACGGGCCGCATCAACAGCGTCTGGACAGACAACGGGCCCGCGAACTTCATGGGCAACTGGGCGGGCACGGTGACCACGGCCAGCGGCTTCACACCCAAAGTCACGCGCATCAATGCGGGAGCGAACTACCTCACCATCGCCAACAGCATTGAGCTGACGGGCAGCCCGACCGTGGTGACCAACACCGGAGGCTGCCCTTTCCCGCTGACTTTCAGTGGTGATGTCGTCACGACTTCTGCGCTGTCCATCACCAACGGCAGCACCTTTTTCACGGGCAACAGCCCCGGCTTCAAGCCCCCCAGCATTGGCCTGAGTGCATGCGATCTGGCTGTCGAGGGCAACGCCTTGGTGTCCGGCGGCAACTGGAGCAGCGCCATCAGCTCCACGGCCAGCGGCCAGCTGAGGTTCAACACCACCGCCAACCACACCCTCAGCGGCGTACTCAGCGGCGATATGCGGCTGCTCAAGCAAAACACCGGCACGCTCACGCTGAGCGCAGCCAACACCTACACCGGCAGTACCACCGTCAACGGCGGCACCCTCGAGCTCGCCAGTGCAGGCACCACGCCCGCCACGGGCACCTTCACCGTCGCCAGTGGCGGCACGCTCACGCTCAGCCGCAGCAACGCCTGGGGCCTGCACACGGCGGACGGCCACAGCAAAATGACCGTGGCCGGCACGCTCAAGAGCAACAGCACCTTCAACACCTTCACCCACCTCACCCTCAACGGCGGCACACTGCAGGCCCATGGCGGCGAGAGCGCCAACTATCCGGCCTTCGCGCTCAAAGGCACGCTCACCAGCACGGGCACCAGCAGCATCTCAGCAGGCGCCACCACCACCCACAACGGGGTGATGATCGGCACCAACGCCAACGGTGGGCAGACCGAATTCAACGTCACGGGCAGCCTGAACTTGGCCGTGCCCGTGGTCAACAACCGAGACGCTGGCAACAACGCTGTCACCAGCCACCTGCTCAAGAGCGGCACCGGCACGCTCACCCTGAGCGCGGCCAACACCTACACCTACACCGGCACCACCACCGTCAGCGGCGGGCGGCTCAACATCAACGGCAACCAAAGCAGCGCCAACGGCGCGGTGACCGTGCAAACCGGCGGCACGCTCGGCGGCACCGGCACGGTGGGCGGCGCCACCACGGTGCAGTCGGGCGGCACGCTGAGCCCCGGCATGAGCCCCGGCACGCTCGCGTTCTCCGGCAACCTGACCTTGCAGTCGGGCAGCACCACCCACTTTGAGCTTGCGCAGGCGGGCACGGAAGGCGGCAGCTGCAACGACCTGCTCAGTGTGGGCGGCAACTTGACGCTGGCCGGCGCGCTCAAGGTCACGGCCACCGCCTCTGGCACCGCGGGCTGCAGCAGCACGTTTGGGGTGGGCAGTTACACCCTGTTCACCAGCCCAAACAGCATCACAGGCAGCTTTGCCACCGTTGAGCTGCCGCCCAACTTCACGGGCCTAGTGCGCATTGACAACAACGCCAGCCCCAAGCGCGTGTACCTGGAGGTGAGCCAGTCCGGCTCCTTCACCTTCTGGGACACCAACGCCGGCAACGGCCAAATCGATGGTGGGACCGGCACCTGGAACGCCAGCAACACCCACTGGACCCACAGCGCTGGCTGGGTGCACGGCGCCTGGCCTGGCGGAACGGCCACGGCGGTGTTCGGCGGCACAGCGGGCGTGGTCACCATGGCCGACGGCTACAGCGCCCCAGTGGGCGGCATCACCTTCAACACCACAGGCTACAGTTTGCAGCGCAACATCAGCGGCACGCTGGCCTTGCAGCAAGACGCCACCTTCGACACCCCGACCGGTGTGATCAACGCCACCATTGCCGTGCCCATCACGGGCAATAATCGCGGCCTGACCTGGAACCCCGCCGGGGGCGGCACGCTCACGCTCACGCATGAAAACACCTACACCGGTGCCACCACCGTGAGCAAAGGCACACTGGAGCTTGCAGGCAACCTGTCGAACGCGCAGTCCAGCACGCCAGCGGACAGCAGCTTCAGCGTGGCCAGCGGCGCCACCCTCAAGCTCAGCCGCAACAACGCCTGGGGTACCCACGGCACCGCGGGACACAGCAACATGACCGTGGCCGGTACGCTGGCCAGCGGCAACAACTTCACCACCTTCACGGGCTTGAAACTCAACAGCGGCACCCTGCAGGCCAATGGTGGCGAGAGCAGCACCTGGCCCACCTTTGGTCTGAAGGGCACGCTCACCAGCACGGGCAGCAGCAGCATCTCGGTGGGCACCGCTTCGGGTTTGAGCGGCGTGATGATTGGCGGCAACGCCGCCCATCAAGCCACCACCTTGGATGTGACCGGTAGCCTGGGTGTGGCCGTGCCCGTCATGAACAACCGCAACGCCGATGCAAGCGCTGAGGTCGACGGCGACCTGGTCAAGAACGGTGGCGGCACCCTCACGCTGAGCGCTGTCAACAGCTACAGCGGCACCACCACCATCAACGCCGGCACGCTCACCGTGGATGGCAGCGGCAGCCTGGGCAAAGGCTCTTACAGCCAAGGCATCACCAACAACAGCGCCCTGGTCTTCAGCACCTCGGCCAACCAGACCCTCGCTGGCGTGCTCAGTGGTACAGGCACGCTCAGCAAGTCCGGCACGGGCACCCTCACCCTGAGTGGGGCCAACACCTACACCGGCACCACCACCGTCAGTGGCGGCACATTGAAGGTCAGTGGCTCGGCCAGCCTCGGGAGCAACAGCACCTACGCGGCCAATATTTCCAACAGCGGCGCTCTGGATTTCAACACCTCGGCGTCTCAGACGCTGTCGGGCGTGATCAGCGGCACGGGCACGCTCATGCAATCGGGCAGCGGCACCCTCACACTCAGCGGCACCAACACCTACACCGGTGCCACCACGGTGTCTGCCGGCACGCTGGTGGTGTCGGCCACGCAAAAATCGTCCTCGTATGCCATCGCCTCCGGTGCAGTGCTCGAATACAGCATGGCCTCGGGCCTTGGAATTGGCACCACGGATGCCGTGAGCTACACCGGTACCGGTACTTTGCGCAAGACGGGTGCGGGCACGTATTCCAACGGCGTGGCGGTCGCGACTTATGCGCTCGGCGCGGGTGCACTCATTGACATTCAGGCCGGCACCTTCGCGGCCAGCTCTTTTGGCAACGATCGCTGGAGCGACAACAAGTCCGACGTGAAGGTGAACACTGGCGCGACCTTGGACATCAATTCGGGCGATGTGTACGCCGACAAGCTCACGGGTGGGGGTTCGGTGCTGGTGGGCTATGCCGGAGGCCTGGGCACTTTGCGGGTGGGCGTGAACAACGGCTCGTCCACCTTTGACGGCACGATCGGCAATTTCGGCAGCGACCCTGGCCAGCTGATCAAGGCGGGCACCGGCACGTTCACGCTGAGCGGCGCCAACACCTACACCGGCACCACCACCATCAGCGGCGGCCGGCTGCACATCAACGGCAACCAAAGCAGCGCCAACGGCGCGGTGACCGTGCAAAGCGGCGGCACGCTGGGCGGCACCGGGACCGTGGGCGGCGCCACCACCGTGCAAGACGGCGGCACGCTCAGCGCCGGCACCAGCCCCGGCACGCTGAGCTTTTCCAACGGTTTGACCTTGGCGGCGGGCGCCACCTCCGCCTTTGAACTGGCCCAGGCCGGCGCCGCGGGCGGCTCTTGCAATGACTTGATCCAGGTCACCGGCAACCTCACGCTGGGCGGCACGCTCAAGGTGGACGCCACCACCGGCGTGGCCGGCTGCAGCAGCGCCTTCGGGGTAGGAAGCTACACCTTGTTCACCTACACCGGCACCCGCACGGGTGACTTTTCCACCGTCACCTCGCCATCGAGCAACTTCTCGCTACGCGTTCGCTATGACGACAACTCCAGCCCCAAGCGCGTGATGCTGGACGTGGCGGTGGCCGGCGAGTTGACCCGCTGGGACGCCACCACCGCCAACAATGCGGTGATTGACGGCGGCACCGGCACCTGGAGCGCCAGCAACCCAAGCTGGACCGATGGCACCGGGCAAGTCAACGGCATCTGGGCAGGCGGCACCGCCACAGCGGTGTTCGGTGGCACCGCTGGCACCGTGACGGTTGAAGACGGTTACAACGCCCCCGTGGGTGGCATCAGCTTCAACACCACGGGCTACACGATCCAGCGCAGGGGCGCCAGCGGCACCGGCACGATCGCCTTGCAGCAAAACGCCACCTTCAGCACGCCCAGCAGCGGCGTCAATGGCGCGGGCATCGATGCCAGCATCAGCACACCCATCTCGGGCAACTACAGCCTGAGCTGGAAACCCACCAGCACCGGCACGCTGACTTTGAGCGGGGTCAACACCTACACAGGCAGCACCACCGTCAGCGCCGGAAAACTGACCATCCAGGCCACACAAGCATCCGCGTCGTACAGCATTGCCTCGGGCGCAGTGCTGGAATATGACACCGCCCCGAGCGGTTTGCAGCAAACCTCCGGCGCCGTGACTTACAGTGGAGCGGGCACCTTGCGCAAGTCGGGCACCGGCGTCTTGGGCAGCGGCTCCTCCTCAGCCACCTATGCGCTGAGCGCAGGTGCCGTCATCGACATCGTGGCGGGCACTTTTTCTGGCAGTGCATTCGGCAACGAAAATTGGGACCACAACAAGTCGGATGCCAGAGTCGCTGCGGGCGCAACCTTTGACATCAATTCGGGCACCGTCCGGGTTGACAAGCTGGAGGGTTTGGGCTCGGTCAAGGTCGGTTACCCCGGGCCTCTGGGTTCCTTGACGGTGGGCGTGAACAACGGCAGCGCCACCTTCCATGGGGTCATCGGCCAATTCAGTGACAAAGGTGATCTGATCAAAGAAGGCACGGGCGCCTTCACGCTCACCAACGACAACAGCTATACCGGCACCACCACGGTCAATGGCGGCACGCTCGAGATTTCGAAAAACGGCAGCACCAGCAACGGCAAGATTCCGAGCACCCAGACCACGGTGAATTCCGGTGCCACCTTGAAGCTGAGCCTCAGCCACATTTGGGGCGACGCCCTCAGCGCAGGTCACGCAGCCCTCACCTTGTCCGGCGGTACCCTGTACAGCAACAACAGCTACAACACCTTCAGCGCCAGCGCGTTCAATGGGGGCAAGGCGGTGCTTGACGGGGGCAGCAGCAGCACCCTGGGCGCCCTGGGCCTGAAAGGCACCCTCAACATCAGTGGCACCACCAGCATCAGTGCCGCCAACCCGCAAAGCGCCTTCAGCAACGGCTACAACTGGATTCACATTGGCAGCGGCCTGGCCAATGGCGTCAGCACCTTCCATGCCGGTGCCTTGACCGACAGCATGGAGATCTCGGTCCCCATCCACGACAACGGCGTTGCCAGCGGCCTGAGCAAAACGGGCGCGGGCCTGCTCACCCTGAGCGCCGCCAACCGGTATTCCGGCGACACCACCATCGATGGTGGCACCCTCAAGATCGACGGCGTCGGCAGCCTGGGCCAGGGCACTTACAGCCCCAACATCCGCCTCAGCGCTGCCCTGGTGTGGAACAGCACCGCTGCGCAAACCCTGGGCGGCACCCTCAGCGGCAACGGCACACTGAGCAAGTCGAACACGGGCACGCTCACCCTGAGCGGCACCAACACCTACACCGGCACGACCACGGTGGAAGGCGGCACCTTGCTCGTCAACGGGAGCACGGCACCGGGCAGCACCGTCACGGTCAAGTCCAGCGCCGTCGGCACCGCCACCCTGAGCGGCACCTTGGGCGGCACCGGCACGGTGGGTGGCGCCACCACGGTGCAGTCGGGGGGCAAGCTCAGCCCCGGCACCAGTCCGGGCACCCTCACCTTTGGCAACGGCCTGACCTTGCAGGCGGGATCCACCACCACCTTGGAGCTGGCCCAGGCCGGCACCGCAGGCGGCACCTGCAACGACCTGATCAACGTCACCGCCGGTGACCTGACGCTGGCCGGCACGCTCGAAGTCACCGCGGCCAACGGCGCCGCCGCTTGCAACAGCCAGTTTGGTGAAGGCAGTTACACCCTGTTCAATTACGCGGGAGTGGCTTCTGGAAGCTTCAGCGCCGTGAGCCTGCCCGACCCCAAATACAAAGGCCGGGTGCGCATCGACACGGCTGGCAAGAGGGTGATGCTGGAGGTCTCGCTCAACACCTCGCTCACCTATTGGGACGAATCCAACACCACCACGCCCACCAACACCACGGGCAACGCCAACAACGGCGCTGTCAATGGCGGCACCGGCACCTGGGACGCCACCACCACCAACTGGACCCACAGCACAGGTTGGCTCAACGGGGCGTGGGCGGGCGGTACGGCCACGGCGGTGTTCAGGGGCACGGCCGGCACCGTGACCATTGCCAACGGCTACAACGCGTCGGCCGGTGGCCTGACCTTTGAGACCCATGGCTACACCCTCACGCGCACCGGCAACGGCACGCTGGCCCTGACGCAAGACGCCACCTTCAGCAGCACTGCCGGCAGTGGCTCCACCGCCACCATCAGCACCCCGATCACGGGCACCCACTACGGCGTGACCTGGAACGCCACCGGCGGCGGCGCGTTCGTTCTCAACGCCAACAACACCTACACCGGTGCGACCAAGGTGAGCGCCGGCACGCTGGTCATCAACGTCACCCAAAACGGCACCGCCACGCCGGCAGACAAGAGCTTCCTGGTGGACACGGGCGCGACCTTGCAGCTCAGCCGCACAGACAGCTGGGGTACGCACGTCACAGCCGGTCATTCGGCCATGGAGGTCAAAGGCACGGTGCAAAGCAACAGCACCTTCAACACCTTGAGTGGCTTGAAGCTCACGGGCGGCACCTTGCAGGACAACGGGGGCTTGGATACCCTCTGGCCCGCCTTCAGTTTGAAGGGCACAGTCACGGTCACCGGGGCCAGTGCCATCACCCGGGGAACGGGGAACAACCATGGCGTATTGATTGGCGACACCACCGACGGTGCCGTCACTGACTTCAGTGTCGCCAATGGCGCCACATTGAATGTGACCACGCCGCTGCTCAACAACCGAAACAGCATGGCTGCGAACGTGCAAAGTGCGCTGACCAAATCCGGTGCGGGCACGCTGGTGTTGGCCGCCCCCAACACCTACACCGGCACCACCACCGTGAGCGCCGGCACTTTGCAGATCAACAGCTCACAGACCAGCGCCACCGGCGCGGTGACGGTGAACTCTGGTGCCACGCTGCAGGTGGCCGGCACGGGCGTGACGGTGGGCGGTGCGACCACGGTGCAAAGCGGGGGCAATCTGCGCGCGGCCGGAAGCCCCAGCCAGCCGAAGTTCGGCAGCGGCCTGACGCTGGCCGCCGGCAGCACCACCTACTTGGTCATGGGCGCCCCCAGCACCAGCTGTGCGGTGGGCGAGCCCAGTGACTGCATGGCCGTGACGGGCAACCTGAGCCTCGATGCGACCGCCAACACCGGCTCGCGCGTGGTCATCATTGCGCTGCCCGGCTTTGCCGCAGGCACCTATACCTTGTTCTCCTACACGGGCACGCTCAGCGGCACACCTGACATCAGCAACGTGGTGCTGCCCACGGGCTATGTGGGCACGGTGGTGGTCGACAGTGCGGCCAAGCAGGTGCAGCTCTCGGTCGCCGTGGACACCAGCCTGAGCTACTGGGACGAGGCCACCCTGACCCCGGCCAATGCGAACAACAACGCGGTCAACGGCGGCACCGGCACCTGGAACGCCACCAACAGCAACTGGACCCGCAGCAGCGGCAACGCCAACGGCCCCTGGGTCGGTGGCACGTCCACCGCCTCGTTCAATGGCACGGCCGGCACCGTGACGGTGGCCGACGGCCATTCGCCCGCCATCGGGGGCCTGAGCTTTGGCGCTGACGGTTACACCCTCAACCGGGCGAACACCGGCACCCTGACCCTGGGCAAGGACGCGGTGTTCACCACCACCACCTTGGCCAATGCCACCATCAACGTGCCTATTACGGGCACCTACGGCATCGAGTGGAGTCCCACCCAAGTGACCGATACCAAGGGCAAATTGACCTTGGGTGCCGCCAACACCTACACGGGTAAAACCACAGTCAGTGCCGGTACGCTGGAATATGGGCTGGGGCTCTCCCCCGCAGGCAGTGACATCGTGGTGGGCAGCTCGGGCACCCTGCTGCTCAGCCGCACCGATATCTGGGGAAATGCCGGCACCACAGGTCACACCAAACTCACGGTCAATGGCACCTTGAAGAGCAACAACAGCTACAACACCTTCACCAGCCCCACGCTGAACAACGCCAGCTTGCAGCTCAACGGCGGCAAAGACGGCACCTGGGGCACGTTTGGCTTCAAAGGGACGGTGACGGCCACCGGCACCAGCAGCATCGGTCTGGCCAATCCACTGGGCAACACCAACTTCAACTGGATTCACATCCACAACGCAGGCACCACCTTCAACGTGGCGGCCAACGATGACAAGCTGACCATTGATGTCCCCATCTACAACAGCAGCTCGGGCAGCCCCTTGATCAAGACGGGCACCGGCACTTTGACCCTGAGTGGGGCCAATCGCTACAGCGGCACAACGACGCTCAATGCGGGCACCCTGATCCTCAATGGCACCCATACCAGCGCAGCCTCCGGCGCAGTGACGGCCAACGCCAACACCACCCTGGCGGGCAAAGGCTCCACCCCCGCTGCGGTGATCGTCAAGGCCAATGCTTCGCTGGCCCCCGGCGATGGCGGCGTGGGCACGCTCACGCTGGGCGCCCTGACCCTGGAAGCCAACTCGACCACCCAGTTCGAGTTGGGTGCCCCGGGTACAAGCGGCGGTACCGAGAATGACCTGCTGCGGGTCCAGCCCGTCAGTGGCGTCGGCACCGGCAACATCACACTGGCCGGCGCGCTCAACATCACGCCCCTGAGCACCTTCAGCCCCACGGGGCGCTACACGCTCATCACCTACACCGGCACGCGCACCGGCACTTTTGCCAGCAACAACCTGGCCGCCGCCGGATACCAGGGGGTCATCCAATACGACGACGCCAACAAGCAGGTGTTGCTGTTGTCGGTGCCGCAGGTGAACATCACCACCCAGTCCAACGGGGGCGTGGGCACCTTTGGCTACGCGCTCACGGGCCTGAGCAGCAACAGCCTGAGCCAGACCACGGCCACGTCGGGCGTGGCCGTCACGGGTACCCCCTTCAATGGCACCTTGGGCGCTGCGGTCAGCATGGTGCAAAGCGTCCCCACGGGTTGGCCAGCCAACCCGGCCAGCGTCAGCTGTACCGACGCCAACGGCAGCACCACCGGCAACGGCAACGGCGCGCTGGGCACGGTCACCGGCACCCGCATTGACCTGCCTGCCAGCGTGATGAAGGCCGGCGCCTCGATCACCTGCGCCTTTGTGAACACGCTCAACGGCCTGTCGGGCGTCGTGTTCAATGACGGGGGCGCGCCCTCGGGCGGCGTCAACACCGGCACGCCCAATGACGGCATTCGCAACGGCAACGAGGCGGGCCTGTCCGGCGTGGCCATGACGCTGGACAACTGCACCGGCACGACCGTGTACGACAGCACCACCACCGATGGTGGCGGTGCGTGGCGCCTGTACATTCCACCGGCGCAGACGGGGCAGACGGTGTGCGTGAAGGCGGCCGTCAGTGCCAGCCATGTGGACACCGGCGCCAACGCGGCCGGCACCGCACTGCCCAACGCCACGGCCACCACGGTCGGGGGCGTGGCCTACACCTACACCCGCGCCTCGGCCCAGGTGGCCTTCACCGCCCCGGCCACGGGTACGGCCGTCATGGACTTCGGCCGGGTGCCGGTCAGCGCCTTGCTGACCCACAGCACCCTCTCGGCCCGCGGCGGCACCTATGCGGTGCACGGCCACCGCTTCACGGCGGGCACGGGCGGCAGCCTGAGCCTGTCCACGCTGACGCCCACCATCAGCCCCACCGGGGTGTCCGGCTGGAGCGAGGCGCTCTACCTCGACCCGGGTTGCACCGGCGCCTACCAGCCCAATGCCACGCAGGTGTTTCCGCCGGCAGCGCCCATGGCGGTGCTGCAAGGCGAGGTCGTCTGCTTCGTGATGCGGCAGTTCGTGCCCTCGCAGGCGGGCCATGGCGCGGTCAGCAGCGTGCCGGTGCAGGCCCATCTGAGCCTGACAGGCGCCAGCCCCACGCTGAGCGTGACCTACACCGTGACCGACGTGACCACCGCCTCCAATGCGGCTGTGCAGCTGTTCAAGCAGGTGCGCAACCTCACCACGGGCGGGGCCAGCGCGCCCTGGACCACCAACAACAGCGCCAAGAAGGGCGACGAGCTGGAATACCAGGTGACCTTCACCAATGCCAGCGCGGCACCGGTGACCGAGGTGGTGATTCAGGACAGCACCACCCACTGGACCACCTGGAAGAGCGCCATGGCCACGGCCGTGCCCAGCGGCACCACCTGCACCATGACCACACCGGCCGGCACCCAGACAGGCTGCACCACGGCCATGACCGGCACGGGCAAGGGGGCCTTGCAATGGTCCTTCACGGGCACGCTGTTGCCTTCGGCCAGCGGGACGGTCAGCTTCCGTGTGACGGTGGACTGAATGCGTGCAAGCGCTCCAAAGGCCAGGCGCTTGAACCGCGCCTGGCCAAGCGCCTTGCAGCTGGCGGCCCCATGAAGCGCTGCGGCCATCCCTCCAACAGACCTGGCAGCGCCCCTTTTACGCGACGCCGTGACGGATCACTTCTTGGTGTAAATCTGATCGAAGCTGCCGCCGTCTGCAAAGTGGGCTTTGTCGGCTTTTTCCCAACCCCCAAAGGCCTGATCGATGGTGAACAGGTTCAATTTGGGGAACTGTTTGGCGTATTTGGCCTGGGCCTTGGCCGAGATTGGGCGGTAGAAGTTTTTGCCGGCGATGTCTTGGCCTTCGTCGGTGTAGAGGTATTCCAAATAGGCCTGGGCCACAGCGCGGGTGCCTTTGCGGTCCACGTTTTTGTCGACCACGGTCACGGCCGGTTCGGCCAGGATGCTGATGGAGGGGTAGACCACATCGATCTTGCTGCCGAATTCTTTTTCGAGCAGGTTGGCTTCGTTTTCCCAAGAGATGAACACATCACCCTGGTTGCGTTGCGCGAAGGTGATGGACGAGCCCCGGGCACCGGTGTCGAGCACCGGCACGTTTTTGTAGAGTGCGGCCACAAAATCTTTGGCCTTGGCTTCATGGCCGTATTTGCGCTTGGCGAATTCCCAGGCGGCGAGATAGTTCCAGCGGGCCCCGCCCGATGTTTTGGGGTTGGGCGTGATGACGCTGATGCCGGGTTTGACCAGGTCGTCCCAGTCACGGATAGCCTTGGGGTTGCCCGCACGCACCATCAGCACGATGGTCGAGGTGTAAGGCGAGCTGTTGTGCGGCAAGCGTTTTTGCCAGTCTTTGGGAATCAGATTGCCGTTTTTGTGCAGCGCGTCGGTGTCACCGGCCAAGGCCAAGGTGGCCACATCGGCATCCAAGCCGTCAATGATGGAGCGGGCTTGCTTGCCCGAGCCGCCGTGCGACTGCTTGAAGCTCAGGTCTTGGCCGGTTTTGGCTTTCCAGTGGGCGGCAAAGGCCTTGTTGAATTCAACGTACAGCTCACGGGTCGGGTCATAGGACACGTTGAGCAGGCTGACGGGCGCTTGCGCCTGCGCCGTCAGACCCGACACGGTCAAGGTCAAAGTCAAGGTGAGTAAGGCGGCGAGTTTGAGAAATGGGCGTTTTGTTTTCAAGGGATCACTCCGAAAATACACATCAAAAGGCTGATGGGATGGATTCTGGAAGTGATCCTTTCAAACTCAAACGACTGTTTTTCTATTTCCTAATGAAGGAATCATCTATAGATAAGGCCAGCAAAGAAGGGCTTAACCATAAATGCGTGCAACCTTAGAGATTTCTCATGGCCCTTTTGGCGGTAGCAAACGCATTGGCCCGCATCCCGGCAAACATGTCTTTTAGGAATTGTCTGGCCAAGGGCTGCGCTTTTTCGGGCGAACCGGCATTGAAGGGGGGCTGCGGGTCGTACTCCAGGTACAACTGCACCGCCTCGGCATAGACCCGGCTTTTCAGCAGCGCCACCAACTTGAGGCCAAAGTCGATCCCGGCCGTCACGCCACCGCCTGTGATGCGGTTGCGGTCCACCACAATGCGGCCCCGCGTGGGAATCGCGCCCAACTCTTTGAGCACATCGCGGGTGTCCCAATACGAGGTGGCTTTGTAGCCCTTGAGCAAACCCGCTGCCCCCAGAATCAAGGAGCCGGTGCACACGCTGGTCACATAGCGGGCGGTTTGACCCTTGGCTTTGAGGAAGGCCAGAACTTCCGGGTCTTCCATCATGGTGAAGGTGCCCGGCACACCGCCCGGCACAAATAACACATCCAGCTGCTCGGGGCATTGCGCGAAGGTGGTGGTGGGCTTGATCGGAATGAGCGCGGCAGGCCCCGGGCTTTCATTGCCCACGGGTTCCAGGTCTTTCCAAAGCAGGTGGATTTCCTTGTTCATCAAGGCCTCGAACACGGTCAAGGGCCCGACCAAATCCTGCAAAAACATGCCCGGATAAACCAACATGCCGATGGTGATTTTGGGGCCCCCAATGAGAGGCGCGTAACGGTCCATGGTGGCCAGGTGGTGCTCGTCAGCAGCTTGCTTCGAGGGCGCATGCACGGCAGCGGGCTTGGCCGACGCTTGGGACGTCTGCATGGCCGAGTAGCCCAGCACCACCGAGGGCCAGGACAACAAACGAGAGAAATAACGACGGTTCATGAGAGCTCAAGGGGCACCCTTGCGGATGCCCCCTCCTGTGGCGTGGTGGATGGATCAGAATTTCGAGCTGATGCCCACCACCAGGCTGCGCGGCAAACCGGGTACGACTTGGCCACCACCAAAATAGGCCATGGGTGCGTAATACTGTTTGTTGAGCAGGTTGCTGATGCTGGCGCTGTACTGGATGTCGCCGCGCTTGTAACTGGCCTGTGCATCCCACAAGGTGACAGCCGGCATCAAGAAGGTGTTGCTGGTGTCGCCTGCCAGGTTGGAGCGATGCGACGCGCCCAAGCCCAGGCCCAAACCGCTCCACTCGCCTTGTCGCACGTCGTAGCGTGCTGCCACACGCAGTGTTTGTTCAGGCACATTGAACAGGCGTTTGCCCACCAGGTCCGTGGTGTCCTGAGTGATTTCTGCGGTTTGGTGCGTATAGGCTGCAATCCATGCCAGTGAAGGTGTGGCTTGCCAGCGCAAGTCAACATCGAGGCCTTTTGCTTGCTGAACACCTGTCTGCACCGAGAAGCCGGTGTTCAAGGGTTCAGCCACTGTGGCGTTCTTGCGCTGGATATCAAAGAGCGCTGCGGTCGCTGTCAGACCTTGCCAGCCCTTGATGCGAAGACCCAATTCTTTTTGAACGGCTTCCTCCATTTTGGGCGCAGTTCTAAACAATTTGCCGAAGGGTACGCGGGACATCTCGCTGTAACCACCAAAGAAGGACACGACATCACTGGCGTCAAAGACCGCTCCGAAGCGAGGCGTGACCTTGCTATTGCTGCGAGGGGTGTTGATGTTGATCATCATGACCGGGTCAACGTAATAATCTTTCCCAGTGGTCCGGGTGTGACGCAAGCTGCCGTGCAAATGCAAATTGCCGATCTGAACTTGGTCCTGAATAAAGGCCACGGTTGAAGTGCTTCGGTTATGTTGTCGGTTTGATTCGTTAGGCACCATGGGCTCAAACCAAACGGGCCTGAAGTTGCCAGATAAATCTGTTGGAGTCAGCCCATCGAGAGGGGAAAACCCCATACCAAATGGATAAGGGTCTGCGTAAGCCATGAATGCATCGTCACGGGTTTCGTCTCGATCAAGGCCAAAACTGATGCGATGCAAAGCATTCCCTGACTTGATGGATGTGTTCAAGCTGACTTGGAGGGTGTCTGAGGTCAACTTCTCCCACAAACGCAAGCCATACAAACTCACCGACGATCCAAAACCGCTGCCGAACAAACCCTCACTGCCATAGGGAAACGGAAACACCCCCCGCTGATCCACTTCAGCCGTGTTGTGTGCAGCCAGGGCCTTCAAGGTCCAGTCATCGTTCAAGACTTGTGTCCACTGCACATTCAAGCCGCGTGACTTTTGTGTGGTGTCGGGCAAGCCGGTGGCGGTGACGAAGGTGCTGCGGCCTATGCCTGCAGCAGGCTCGGTGGCCGAGGCGCTGGCGCGGGGCAAGCCCGAATAATCCACCGTGGTGTTGTCCAGCATGCGGGCCTTGATGACCACTTTGGTTTTGGCATCGGGCGACCAAGACAGGCTCGGGTTCAGCGCCGACTTGCGGAAGAAAACGCCTTGGGTTTCGCTGTCAGAGCGGTCATGCTCGCCGTTGACCCGAAACGCCCACGCCTCGTTGATGGGCTGATTCAAATCAAAGTGCGCATTGCGGCGGCCAAAGTTGCCCAACTTGACACCCACTTCACGCGAGGCCTTGGCCACAGGGTCTTTGGTCGTCACTGCAATGGTGCCGCCCACCGTCGAATAATTGCCAATCGCCTGCCCACTGCCATACAGGCCACCCGCTGGGCCTTTGATCACATCCATTTGCTGAATGCCCCCCAGACTCTCTTGGTTCTGAAACCAGCCTGGCACCGAGACACCATCGACCACCATGGCCGCATTGAACCCGCGGATTTTGAAGCCCACGTTGTTGCTGTCGCGTGGATCGATTTCGTTCACATTGCTGACATTGCGCAAAGCGTCAGAAACCGTTTTGCTGCCCTGGTCCTCGATGACCGAGCGTGGAATGCTCACAATCGACTGAGGCACCTGCTCTACAGGGACGGCAGAACGTGTCGCGGTTTGTGTGATGGCGGGCTGATATCGCTCTTTGTCAGCCGTGATTTCGATGGTTTGTGTTTGAGCGTGTGCCAACGAGACGCAGCAAGCCCATGCGGCCAACGCGACAGGCGATAGACGTGAAATTTGAAAAGACATTTTTATTCCATAGATTGAATTGATGGCGAGAAGGCTGCGCAGCCCTCAAGGTGTTGACGCCTGCTGGATCCCGAAGCAGTGCGTCCTTTTTCCGTGCGCAAATTCAGCGCGGTGAATTGTTTTTGGGATGAGCCCCATGGGACCCATGTGGAGCGCCATGACCGGCATCACCATCCACCCGCAACATGCCCTCAAAGGAAGCGAACTTCTTCAAAGTGTCAGCGGGCAGTCGGCTTTCGGCCGTTTGCAGCTTTTTCGACAATGCAGTCGCAACATCGTTGGGCATGCCGGTTTGCACCAAAGCGTCTGCTTGTCGCAGGCCATCCCCGGCACAAACCACGATCACCCAATGAGCGTGCCGTTTTTGCAGCAACGCACGCCCACCGCGTTCGCCTTGCAACCAACCTGCCAATGCCCAGTCGCCCTCTACAACCACAGGCGCGACCTGCAAAGGCGACTTGGGTTGGTCAAACTGCTTCTTCATGACATGCACGATGGTCTGCATGTCTTTTGCCGGACTGACCTTGGAAGAGTGATGATCCCCAGCAACCTGATGGCCACTGGCAGATGCCAACCAAGCAGCCAAAAAGGCGGAAAAGAAAATTTTTGTCATGGTACTTTTTCCTTTTAGCGTCAGAAACTGGCTTTCACACCCACTTGCAAAGAACGTCCCGGCATGGGGTAGCCCTCGCGAAACGTGTAGGTTTTATCCAAAAGATTCTCGATCGCCGCAAAGACTTCGCCACGCTGTCCGAGTTGCGGGACCTTGTATCCCAAGCGCAGATTGGCCACAGTGAATCCATTGACCTGAACGGTATTGGTGCTCACCGTACGCGCTTGACCCAAAACCGTCATGCGGGTCTGGTGTTGTGCATCGGCACTGGCGCGCCACGGGCCTTCTTGCCAATTGATGCCCACACTGAGGCTGTCTTGCGGTGCATAAGGTAAGTCTGACTTGCTGCTGTTCAGGTGTGTCCATCCCGCAAACATCTGCCAAGACTTGCCCATGGATTGCGCCCAGGTGAGCTCTGTCCCTGTCACGTCATAGGTGCCCAAGTGGACAAAACCAGGGGCCGATACTGCAGGAGGGAAAGCAAAAATGTAACGGTCCTTGACACGGTCTTTGAACAGGGCCAAGTCCACCGAGGTATCGCTCGAGGGTTTCCAGCTCACACCCAACTCCTGATGGTCAAGCCGTTCTGCGCCCAAGGATTTCCAAGTATTTCCGAGGGGAGCCATGAGGTGCGACAACACAGCGGCATCCAGTCCTGGGTAGTTGACCCCTTTGGACACCTGAACGCGCAATGCCAAACGTTCCCCCTGCGCCAGTACCAAGCCCGCTTGATGCGCGGACTCTGACTTCAGGACATTGTGGCTGTAGTGCCGCACACCCACGGACGGCGTGGCCGACCAGCCGCCAGTCAAGTCCAACTTGTGACTGACCGCCACAAAGGGAGAGCTCACGCGCAAATCAGCGGCCACGAACCGGGCGGTAGGCACATCACCACCGATCTTGTCGACGTCCAGGCCTGCCTGTACCTGCCCACCTTGCCAAGGCTGCAGGCTTTCACGCCAACGCAAGCCCGTTGTTTTGAAGTTGGACTTCAACCCAGGATTTTGTTCCCCATAGCCCTCGGTGCTGTACACCTTGAAACTGCCTTGAACTTTGTCATGTTGATGTGCGACAGTGAATGCCAACAAATCGCCACGGGTGTTGAAAGTCTGTCCCTTGTTGGCCTGTGTATCCTGATGGCCAGGGTCGGTCGCGGTATTGCTGCTGTTCATGGCCAGCAGGCGAATCGACCACTGGCGGTCAATCCTGTAACCCAATTGGCCCATGACATTGTTCAAGCGACCTTTGGCGTCCGGCCGATGGCCATCGGAAGCAGCATGCCCCTGAGCCAACGCGAAGTCCCAGTCGCCCTGTCGGCCGCTGACATCCAACTGCTCAGCCACGGTACCAAAGCTCCCGCCACGCACACTCACCTCACCCGAGACGCCATCTGCGGCCCGTGCCTTTTTGGGCTCGAGGGCAATGGCCCCAAACGTGTTCCCAAATTCGTGCAGCTGCGGACCTTTGATGACATTCAATCGGGCCATGCCGTTGAGCGGCAAGAGGTCCAGCAATGGATGGTTCCAGATGCCCATGTAAAAAGGGACGCCATCGATGTAGGTCTTGATTTCACTGCCGGGGCGGCTGGAGCCCATGCCACGGATATAAACCGCACCACCTTCTTCACCACCAAAGGAGCCCACTGGATTGAAGCGAGAAATGCTGACGCCCGGTGTACGGCGCAATGCGGCGGCGGCATCGATCGCATTCAGGTCTTCGATCTGACGCGATGTCACTGTCGTGCGGAAACCTGCCATGTCATCGGCACTGTTGCTGTCGATGACGGCGGGCGCAATGATGAGCACATCATTTTGCGGCGATTGCGCCCATACCGTTGCCGCAGGCAGTAAGCCCCACAGGGCGATTGCAACGGGTGAAAATTTGAATTGTTTTTGCATGGTCTGATGAGATCTGTGCGCGCAGGCTCTGCCGTACACGCGAAAAAGCACCGCCCAAAAAAATATATCGAGCGGAGGAAATGCGCCTTACGGCGTTCAGATCAGATCAGGCGGTCCGCGAGAAGGCAGCGGCGGCGCGGTACGAGCCAACAACAGCGCCTCAGGCAAGGCTTGCACGATGAAAGCGCGTGCATCGTGCACATGCGCCAAAGCAGCCGCCGTGGGTGGCGGCAATGCGGGTGTGGCGTGAGCACACAGCGGGCAGTCCATGCTGCTGCTCAAGGCAGTGTTTTCACCCTCGCCTTGCACCACCACTTTCATGACGCCCATGCTGGAACACACGACGTCCATGGTTTTGGGCTGCAGCGTGGCGGCCAACACCGAAACACCCACAAACAGCATGTACCAAACCAGCAGGAGGCGACTCAGTGAGCGAAAGAAGGGGTGTGATCGGTACATACCCATGCCTCAACGACTGGCTGCCCACGGATTCGCGTGGCGAGGGTTTTGAACAAACGTGTGGTCGGTCAAGGTGTTCAAGAAAGCGACCAGGTCGCTGACTTCTTGCTCGCTGACCTCGAAGCCCCCGATCAATGAACTGCGCAAGGGGCTGGGCCCGTTGGTCGTGCCGCCTGCGCGGCCAGCCTGCGCGTAGTGGGCGCGGATGACTTGGTCGAGCGTGGCCAAAGAGCCGTCGTGCATGTAGGGCGCAGTCAGCGCAATGTTGCGCAGACTGGGCGTGCGGAACTTGCCCATGTCATCGGCGTCGCCCGTGAACTCGCTGATGCCCGGGTTGTCTGCGGGGTAGGCACCCCGGCCATCCAGGTTGTGCAAGCCTGTGTTGTGAAAGCCGCGCTCGGCCAGAGGCAGCTTGCTGTGGCGGATGTTGTCGGTGAAGGTGAAGCTGCCGTGGCAGTGGTAGCACTCCATCTTTTCGCCAAAGAACAGGCTTTCTCCGCGCTTGGCCGCTGCTGAGATGGCTTTGGGCTGGCCGCCGTATTTGTACCGGTCATACGGGCTGTCAAACGAGAGCAGGCTGCGCTGAAAACTGGCCAAGGCTTTGGTCAGCGTGCCCAGCGAATACAAAGCCTCGCTGCCTTTTGCCGCTTCGACTGGAAAGGCTTTGACAAACAAGTCGCGGTAACGCGCATCGGCTTGCAGGCGTGCAAACAGTTCTTTCTCTCGCCCTGCCATGCCCATCTCGACCGGGTGCTCGCCAAACAGCGGAATGAGCGCCTGCACCTCCAAAGCCGTGAGGTTGGGGTTGGCCCAAGTCAGCACAGGCAGATAGGCCACATTGCCCAGCGCCATGGCGCTGCGTTGACCCGCTTGCCCGGTCACGCCTTTGGCCACGGCCAGTCCATCGGTGAAGGCTTTGTCTTGGTGGTGGCAGGTGGCGCACGACATGCTGCTGTCCGCCGACAGGCGTTGGTCGTAAAACAGGTGCCGCCCCAGCTCGACCTTGGCCGCACTCATCGGGTTGTCTGCGGGCACCACAGGGCGTGGCACCCAGGCAGGCAGGTCCCAATGAAATACGTCTGTGGAACTGCCCGTGAGCATGGCCCAACCGGCCAAAGCCAGCAGGCAGGTGCTCAGGGTTTTGCGCAAGGGGTTCATGGCCGAGCTCTGGGGTGCAGATCAGCGTTTGGACAAAAGGCGTTGAGGGCCTGCAGCGGCCACGCCGTCATAGGCCAGGCCCAGCGCCTGCATCACAGGTGGGCAGTCGCCGTCTTTGGAAAAGCTCATGCAGCCGGGCGATGTGCCTTTGGCGTTGACGTCCACATTGGCTTGTGCCAGCACCGCGCCCATGTCGGCCACCACGGTGTTTTTGCGCAGGTCAAAGCCATCGAAGCGCACCGTCAGGCGGTTGGGGTTTTGGCAAGCGCTGGGGGCCTGGGTTTTGCTCTCGCCCGCGCATGCCGTGCTGCCCAGGTGCACCGAGTAACGGGTGACCGGGCCCATAGCGTTGGCTGCAGCGGGTTTGTCTGTGCTGATGCCACTGCTGGCGGTGTCGAATTTGATGAACTTGTAGCCGCCTTGCCAGTTCCAGAACATGGCTGTGGAGTTGAGCGGCGCGGGCGCGACCGTGGGGTCTTGGTGGTTTTGTGCAAAAGGCACGCCCACAGTGAGTTCCACCCCGGTGTACTCGCCCGCTGGCACTTGGCCGCGCACGCTGGTGTTGGTGGCCTCTGTGCCATTGCGGCAAGGGCCTGCGCCGTTTTCAAAGTCCAGCAGCGCCACCGATTGCTGTTGCCACACGCCGTCTTGTGCGAGTTGCACAGGCACGGTGCTGCCGTCTTGGCGCACCAGCTTGACTTCGCTCACGTACATGCGAAAGTCGCTGGGCGTGATGGTCGAGCGCGTGCTGCCCACGCCTTCGTAACGCTGGCCGCAGGCAAAGGGCTGGCCGTTGATTTGGGCGGCAAACTTCAGCTCAACAGCTTGGGAAGTGGGTGGGCTGGGCAAGGTGCTGCAAGCGCTCACGGCCAAGGCCAGTGCCGTCAGGGTGAAAAAATATTTCATCGTGTCTTCCAGTTGAAAATCAATGCTGATGCGCAGATGCACCTGCACGCGGTGTTTGCACCCAGACGTTGACACGCCGGGTGCCTGCTTTTTCAAAAACCAACTCCAGATCGAAGCGGTCACCGTCTTTGAGGGGTTGGGCCATGTCCAGCAGCATCAGGTGGTGCGTGCCCGCGCCGCCGTGACGCAAGGACACTTCGGTTTGCGCGGGCAACTCCAAGGCGGGCACTTGGCGCATGCGCATGACCTGGCCGTCCATCTGCATCTGGTGGATTTCTACCCGTGCCGCCACAGCGGTGCGGGCCGACAGCAGGCGGTCAGGCGTTTTGCCTTTGTTGCGGATGGATTTGAAATACACCGCCCCTGTGGTCGTGCCTGCCAGGCTGGGCGTGGCGTAGGGGTGGTCTATCACCACATCGCCTTGGCGAAAACCGTGCGCGTGGGCAGAGCCTGTGCCCAACAGCGCCAGGGCCACCACGCCCATGAACAAGCCGCCTGCCACAAAGCCCAAGCCAAAGCCAGTTTTTTGGGCGCTCTGCCAGAACCTAAAAATCACTTGTTGCATACCAGACCTTTCAGGCCGCCATGGCAAAGGGCTCAGCCACGGCCCACACACTGGGCACGCGCAGGCGGGGTTGCTTGCGTTCGGGCAGCAAGGTGTTGAGTTCGCGGCACACCGTCTCGAAGGTGGAGTCGACCACGCGGGCCATTTCTTTGAGTGTGGGCAGTTCTTTGCGCTGCACGGTCAACACACGGCCATCGGCCTGCTTGCCCAACACGGTCAACAAATACGCGAGGCGCTGGACGATGGGGCCTGTGCGCAAACGGTGCATGTCGCAGGTCTGCCGCTGCTGCTGCAAGAAGCCCTGCGTCATGGTGGTGTAGCGGTCCAGGTCTTGGCCAGCCGCAATCGGCTTTGTTTGCGCGGCCACCAAGGCCACAGCTGTGAAGGCATAGGGTTCGGCGCACAAAGACTCCACGCCGATCAGGTCGCCGGCTTGGGCCAGTTGCACCAAAATTTGGCCATCTTGGCCCTGGCGCTCCAGCTTGAAAACACCTTGGGTCACCCGCCACACAGGGCCCACACCGCCTGCGGCCAACAAGCTTTGGCCACGGTTCACATGGATGGGCTCACCCACCGGAATTTGATTGAAAAATTGCACACGCTGCTCCTGACTGAATGGGCCAGTGCACCTGCATGAAAGCAGGCGCCTGGCGAACAGCAGGCGGGCATGAGCCCGGCCTGCCACGGCTGACTTCAGGCGTGGGCAGGCGGGGCGCGGGAGTGGACCGTCCAGCGGGGGACGGCTTGAGGAATGTCTTGATCCAACTGCGCCAACAAGGGTGGCGCTTGTGGCAAAGCCTGCCACGCCAAGGGGGCGGGCGGCGGTGCCATGCGGTCGCTGGCCAACACGCACAAGGCGCAATGGTCGAGCATGGTCGCACCCGGCACAGAACCGTCATCGCCCTGTGCATTGCCCGGTTGTTTGAGCGCCGTCTGTGGTGTGCCCTCGGTGGTGCACACCGTCATCCAAGGCACTGCGCTGCCCTGGCTCCAGGCCCGTGCACGCGAGACCGTGGGGGCCAAAGCCGCCAGCAGCATCGCGCACAGCAGCCACAGGCTGAGCCTGCGCAGTTGGGCAGAAGTCCAGGTCATGGAGGGGTCAGGCAAAAGTCAAGAGATCAGTGCTTGTGCGCCGAATGGCCATCGCCATGCTTCATGGCGGGTGCGCCGGCCATGCGGGCAGCGGCCTTGATTTCGATGTTCTGGCGCTTGCCATCCTTGCCTTCGACCACCAGGGTCACCGGTACGGTGTCACCGTCTTTGACTTGGCCTTTGAGGTCCATCAGCATGACGTGGTAACCGCCGGGCTTGAGGTCCACCGCTTTGCCAGCAGGCAAGGCCAGGCTGGGCACCGCGCGCATTTTCATGACGCCGCCGTCCATGGCCATTTCGTGCACCTCCACCACACCCGCCACAGGCGACTGGGCCGAGACCAATTTGGCGTCTTGGCTGGACTGCAATTGCATGAAAGCACCTGTGGCCTTTTGCTGCGCCACGGTGGCACGCACCCAGGCGTCTTTGACGGTGACTTGGGCTTGGGCCTGGCTGAACAGGGCCGACATCAGGACGGCAACAGAGACAACAACGCGTTTCATGGCGAACTCCAGTTAATAAAAAGACACGAGGGGAAAGGGTTTGGCGGCGCTTGAAAGCCAGCGCACTGGACCACGGGCAGGAAGATCGGCTCATGCAGGCACCCCGCACTGGGCCGTCAAACAGCTGCCGTGATCAAGAAAAAGAGGGGGGAGCGCGGGCCTGCCAGGGCAGCCCGATGAGCGAAGCCAGCCGGGCCTGCTCCAGAGGACGCAGCGCATGAGACAGCCCAACATGGACTGGCGCTGAAACCGACAGCACCGGGGGCGCTGCCACCGGCAAACACAAGGGGCAGTGCAGGCCTTGGTGGCTGCTTTGCGCCTCATCGCCATCGGCATCGAGCTGCAGCAGCTTGACGCTGCCCGCTGTGGTGCACACCAGTTGCACACCCTCGGGGTTGACCAACGGCGAAGCCACGGCCACCCCCACAAACAACGCAAACCACACCAGCACGAAGCGGGTGAGAAGGGGGGCATTGCGCAGGGATTGCAGACTGAACATGGCGGCAATTATGGCATCGAAGCTTGGGGCCTCTGGACTCACCTGGTCCATGCACCCGTCTCTTCAGAGGGTTGTTTCGGCTTTTTCGTCTGAAATTTGATCGTTTGCCCACTGTGCGCAACGATCGGCCGCACGGGACATGCCTTGGGCATCCACCGGGAAAAAACCGGGAATGTCGTACTTGTCGAAATGCGCATACGAGGAAAACGCCATGGCCCAATCGGCAAACTGCCGATCGGTGATGGGGCCTCGCGCCAACAGTTCGACGTTGTGGTGCCGCTCATCGCGCTGGAGGCTTCTCCACAAAGTATCGATGGAGCCACTGGGGCCCTCGATGCACTGAACAAAAATTTCCTCGGTGTAGAGCAAATGCCCCGTGATGCCCAAGCTCAGGTTGCGTTTGCGGCACTGCACCAGCAAATTGAACAGGTGCAGACTGCCCAGCTTGTGGGTGGCTTGTGAGCGGTAAACAAGTCGCTCCAACATAAGGGCTCCGAATAGAGGGTGGCGATATTTTGGAGGGGCGTCTTGATACGGACCTTACAGGCATATTGGTGACTCATCGGTTCAGCGACATAGGCTAACCTGCGTTCTACCTGCTTAACTGGAGACTCCCATGCTCACACTCTGCGGCTTCGCAGCCAGCAATTACCACAACAAAGTCAAATTCGCCTTGCTCGAAAAGGGCGTGCCATTTGAAGAGGAACTGGCTTGGGTCGGTGCCACCGACGCTGCGGCCAGCCCCTTGGGCAAAGTGCCTTACCTCAAAACACCCGATGGCGCGATGTGCGAATCGGCTGTGATGCTGGAATACATCGAGCAAAAGTACCCGCAAAACCCCCTGATCCCTGCCGATCCATTTGCCGCCGCCAAGGTGCGCGAGCTGGCTCTGTTTCTGGACCTGCACCTGGAGCTGGTCGCTCGCAACCTCTACCCCGAAGCCTTTTTCGGCGGCAAAGTGAGCGACTCGGTCAAAGAAAAAGTCGGTGCGCAGCTTGAGAAAAACGTCGCGGCCTTTGCCAAGCTCGCCAAGTTCGCCCCCTTTGTGGCGGGCAACAGCCTGACGCTGGCCGATTGCGCCGCCGTCACGCATTTGCCTCTGGTCTCGGGCGCCACCAAGCTGGTTTACGGGAAAGACTTCCTCGCCGATCTGCCAGCACGCGACTACCTGAAAATGATGGGCGAGCGCCCCCACATGCAAAAGGTCAACGCCGAGCGCAAGGCCAATATGGAGCTGATGTTGGCCCGCATGAAAGCCAAAAGCTGAGTCTGTGCGCTTGAGCACCTGATGCAGATCAACCCCGGCCCGTGGCCGGTGTCACGCGGCAGCGGGGGTTGACCCACATCAATACCGCGCCACAAGAGGCGCCTAGGATGAAGCCATGACTTCATCCCACACCCCTTCCCTGAACGCCCACCGCGAGCGGCTTTTGCAGGAGCGCGCGCAACTGCTGCGGCGCATCGCCCAAGAGCGCGGTGGTCTGGTCTCGCGCGCCGACATGGCCGCCGAACACGATGTGCGCAGTTGGGACGACCGGGCCCAGGCCATTTCCGAGCGCGATGACGAGTTCGCCATGAACGAACACGAAACGGCCGAGCTGGGCGACATCGAAGCCGCACTGGAACGCATGGATGCGGGCACCTATGGCCAATGCACCGACTGCGGCGTGCGCATTGCGCCTGCGCGCCTGAACGCCTACCCCACAGCCAAGCGCTGCATCGATTGCCAGACCGTGGCTGAACACCACCGCTGAGAGGCCCCAACCTCGGGTTCCTCCCGCTACCCCAGCAGGGGGCTGGCTGATATGCTTTCGGGCATGCACAGCCTTTTCCATTTTGCTTTTCATGTCACCAACTTGGACGAAGCCCGCCGTTTTTATGGCGGGACTCTCGGCTGCCAAGAGGGGCGATCCACCGACACGTGGGTGGACTTTGATTTTTTCTCTCACCAAATTTCCTTGCACTTGGGCGAGCCGTTCAAAACGACCCTGACGGGCCATGTCGGAGAGCACCTGGTGCCCATGCCGCACTTCGGCTTGGTCTTGCAAAAGAACGATTGGCAAGCGCTGGCTGATCGCTTGCAAGCGGCCCAGACACCGTTTGTGGTCGCCCCCCATCTGCGCTTTGCAGGTCAGCCGGGCGAGCAATGGACCATGTTCTTCATGGACCCGTTTGGCAACCCGATCGAAGTCAAAGGCTTTGCCGACCTGGGCACGGTGTACGCGAGCTGATGGGCATGGAGCACACCTTTGCTTCGGCCACCATCTTGCTGCTGCTGATCACCGACCCGCTGGGCAACATCCCCATTTTTGTGAACAGCTTGCGGGCCGTGCCGCCGGAGCGGCGTGCGCGTGTGATCGTGCGCGAGGTCTTGATCGCCTTTGGCCTGCTGTTGTCCTTCATGTTTGTGGGGCAGTCCTTCCTCAAGGCCATGAGCCTGTCGGACGTGTCTTTGCAAATTGGTGGCGCGGTGGTGCTGTTCTTGATTGCGCTGCGCATGATTTTTCCGCCGCCACCCCAAGACACGCCCGTCCCCTTGGCCGAGCCTTTGATCGTGCCCCTGGCCATTCCCGCTTTGGCAGGCCCCTCGGCCATGGCCACTGTGTTGCTGTTGGTCAGTCAAGCGCCCGAGCGGCGCATGGAGTGGGTGGCCGCATTGACGGTGACCATGCTGGTGTGCGCCGTGGTGCTGCTGCTGGCCGAACGCTTGCAGCGCGTGGTGGGTTTGCGCGTGGTCTCGGCTTTTGAGCGATTGATGGGCTTGATTTTGGTGTCCATCTCGGTCGAGATGCTGATTCGGGGCTTGAAGTCCCTGGCGCAAAGCTGGCCGCACTGACAAAACCCCAGCGCCTGCTTGGCCGCGACTTCAGTTCAGTTTTCTCGCTTCAAGGGGCACTTCTTGCTTGGTGCGCGGCTTGCCGATCGGGCTGGCCGTTTGCCCCTTTTGGGTGGCGACCATGTCTTCTTCGCTCGGGTACTGCCCCATCAGCCAGTAGTCAAACACACGCCGCGCGATGGGGGCCGCTGAAGCCGCGCCAAAGCCCGCGTTTTCCACCACCAAGGCCACCGCGATCTTGGGTTTGTCTGCCGGGGCATAGGCCATGTACAAAGCGTGGTCACGCTGGTATTCCGACAGATTGGCCGCGTTGTACTTGTCCTTTTGGCCAATGGTGACGGCTTGGGCTGTGCCGGTTTTGCCAGCGCTGGTGTACGCCGCGCCGGCAAACACGCGGGCCGAGGTGCCGGACGTGACCACGCCCACCAAGCCGTTGCGGACCACCTCCAGGTGCTCGGGCTTGAAACCCAGGTCAAGCGGCTCGGCGGCATTCACCTGCGTTTGCGCATGGGTCAAGGCGTCTTGCGTGGCCGACACCACGCGCGGTTTGAACTGCACCCCGCCATTGGCCAGTGTGGCCGTGGCCGAAGCCAGTTGCAACATGGTGAAGGTGTTGTAGCCCTGTCCAATGCCCAAAGAAATGGTTTCACCGCCGAACCATTTTTTCTGTTCTGGCTTTTTGTAGTAGTTGCGCTTCCACTCGGTGCTGGGCAAGATGCCGCGCACTTCGCCCGGCAAATCAATGCCCGTGATCTGACCAAAACCCAAAGGCTTCATGAAATCGTGGATGGCGTCCACGCCCATGTCATTGGCCAGCGAGTAGTAATAGACGTTGCTGGACAGCGCGATGGAGCGGACCATGTCCACCGGGCCCAAACCACTGTCGCCGTGGCTGCGGAAGGTGTGGCCCCCATACGTCCATGAACCCGCATCGTTGATGATGGTGCTGGCACTGCGCTTGCCCGTCGACAAAGCGGCCAGGGCCATGAACGGCTTGTAGGTCGAGCCCGGTGGGTAGGTGCCGCGCAAAGCCCGGTTGAGCAAGGGCTTGTCGATCGACTCGTTGAGCATCTGCCAGTTTTCAACGTCGATGCCGTCCACGAACAAGTTGGGGTCGAAGGTGGGTTTGCTGACAAAGGCCAACACCTCACCGGTGTTCGGGTCGAGCGCGACCAGCGCGCCACGTCGGGCACCAAACAGGTCTTCCACCATTTTCTGCAACTGGATGTCGATGGACAGCACGACGTTTTGCCCCGGCGTGGCCAAGTCGCTGGACAGGCTGCGCGTCGCCCGTCCGCCCGCCGAAGTTTCCACCCGGTTCACGCCGGTGATGCCGTGCAGTTCGCGCTCGTAACGCTGCTCCACCCCCAGCTTGCCGATGTATTCGGTGCCGCGGTAGTTGCCCGTGTCGTCCTCTTCTTCCAAGCGCTCTTTTTCCTTGGCATTGATGCGGCCGATGTAGCCCACCACATGGCTGGCCAACTCGCCGTAGGGGTATTGCCGGAACAGCCGGGCCTTGATTTCAACGCCCGGGAACCGGTAACGCTGCGCACTGAACTTGGCCACCTCTTCGTCGCTCAAACGGGTGCGGATGGGCAAGGAGTCGAAACTGCGCGAGTCTTCGCGCAAGCGCTTGAAGCGGCGACGGTCTTTGCCCTGTATGTCCACCACCTCGGCCAAAGCGTCGATGGTGGCTTCGAGGTCGCCCACCCGCGAGGGCGTGATCTCCAGTGTGTAGGCCGAGTAATTGCTGGCCAACACCACCCCGTTGCGGTCGAGGATGGTGCCGCGAGGCGGCACCGTGGGGATCACCGCGGTGCGGTTGTTTTCGGCCTGCTCCAGCAAGTCGTCATGCCGCACGATCTGCAAAAACGACAAGCGGGCGACCAACAACAAGAAGCAGACCAGCACCACGATTTGCATGACGGCCACCCGCCCACGAAAGCGCTGCAGTTCGGCCTGACTGTCACGCAACTCGGCAAGGGAGGGCAGCCACAAGGACATGGTCAAAGGGGCCGGATGTTGTCAGGGGCAAAAGCCCGGCGCTGCGGCGCGAGCAACAAAGCCCCGACCAAGGGCCACAAAGCGGCTTGCATGAACGGCGCCAGCAACTGGCTCCAATGCGGCCAAGCGTCTTGTACGACCAGGCGCGTGACCCATTCCACCAAAGCGGCCAACACAAACAAGGGCACGATTTGCAAGGCTTGCTCGCGCAGTGGAAACCACTGCAAACGCCGCTGAACCGCCAAAGCGATGCTGCTGAGCACCACGTAGGACAAAGCGTTTTGCCCCAGCAAAGCCGACTCGTGCACATCGAGCGCCAAGCCCAGCACAAACGCCAACACCACCCCCACGCGACGGGGCTGGTAGACATTCCAAAACACCACCACGATGGCCAGCACATCGGGCAGCCAATTCCATCCGGCCAGACCCAACAACATGTTCAGCAACAAGCCCAAGATCAAGGTGAAGGCAATGAAACGGGGGTTGGCCGGGAGCAACAACTGGCGGCCTGCGGGCATGATCATGGCGAGATTCCTGCAGCAGACGTGGGGCCCTTGCCTTTGCGCTTGGGTTCGGGGGGCGCCACGGGCACGGCGGGCCAATCCTTGACCGGCATCAGCACCAGCAGATGCCGGCCTCGCGGTTTGGCCGTGGGAGTGGCCTGCACGCGGGCAAAGGACGAATCCACCCGACGGTCGATGTGGCTCACCACGCCGACATGCAAGCCCGCGGGGTACACCCCATCGATGCCGCTGGTGGTGAGCAAATCGCCGGACTTGATGTCGGTGCCCGAGGGCACAAATTTCAACTCCAAGGCCCCCCCTGGATTCGTGGGGTCGCCAATGGCCACATGGCGTGTGCCGGTTCGTGCGTTCAAAACAGGAATGGTCTGGCTGCGGTCGGTGAGCAAAGTCACCTCACTGACCAAGGGGTAGACGCGGGTCACTTGGCCCACGACGCCGCCCACATCGATCACGGCCGCCCCCTGCACCAAGCCGGCCACCAAACCCCGGTCCACCACCAAGCGGTCGGTGTAAGGGTCGGCCGTGTCGTACAAAACTTCAACCGCCTTGGTGGGGCCTGCAAACTGGGCACGCAAATCCAAAAGGTCACGCAGCTGGGCGTTTTCTTGGGCCAGCAGCTCGACTTGCTGCAGCCTTTGGGCTTGGGCAATGGTGCGGGTTTGGAAGTTTTGCGCCGCGTCTTGCGCTTTTTCCAAATCACCGAAGTAGGCGCCTAGGCCACTGAAGGCCCGCACAGGCTGTAGCGATAACCATTGCAAAGGGGCCAGCACCACGGCGATGCCCGAGCGCAAGGGTTGAGAAATCTGGAAACGGTGGTCAGAAGCCATCAACAAAATGGACAGCAAAGAGAGCAGCACCCACTTGGTGGTCGCAGACAAGCCCTGCCGAAAAATCGGCGGGGCACTGCGTTCCAGGGTATCCAGAGCCATGAGGGGGGTGCGCCGGATGCAACCGGGCTTATTCGCTGGTGAAAATGCTGCCCAGCTGGTCCATGCGCTCCAGGGCCATGCCGCAACCACGTGCCACGCAGGTCAGCGGGTCTTCGGCCACCAAGACAGGCAGGCCGGTTTCTTCGGCCAGCAAGCGGTCCAGATCGCGCAGCAAAGCGCCGCCGCCGGTCAGCATCATGCCGCGCTCGGCGATGTCTGCGCCCAACTCAGGTGGGGTGTGTTCCAAAGCGGTTTTGACGGCCGAGACGATCTGGTTGAGCGGATCGGTCAGGGCTTCCAAGATTTCGTTGGAGCTGATGGTGAAACTGCGGGGCACGCCTTCGGACAAGTTGCGCCCTTTGACTTCCATCTCCTTGACTTCGCTGCCGGGGAAGGCCGAGCCAATGTTTTTCTTGATCGATTCGGCGGTGGGCTCACCGATCAGCATGCCGTAGTTGCGGCGGATGTAGCTGATGATGGCTTCGTCAAACTTGTCGCCACCCACGCGCACACTGCCTTTGTAGACCATGCCGCCCAGCGAGATGACGCCGACCTCGGTCGTGCCACCACCAATGTCGACCACCATGGAGCCCGAAGCTTCCGACACGGGCAAACCTGCGCCAATGGCCGCGGCCATGGGTTCTTCGATCAAATACACCTCAGAAGCCCCTGCGCCCAGCGCCGACTCACGGATGGCGCGGCGCTCGACCTGGGTGGAGCCGCAAGGCACGCAAATGATGATGCGCGGGCTGGGGCGGAAAGTGCTGCGGGGGTGCACCATGCGGATGAACTGCTTGAGCATCTGCTCGGTCACCGTGAAGTCGGCGATCACGCCGTCCTTCATGGGGCGGATGGCTTCGATGTTGCCGGGCACTTTGCCCAACATGGCCTTGGCTTCGTGGCCCACGGCTTGCAAGGTTTTTTTGCCTTGGGGGCCGCCCTCGTGGCGGATGGCGACCACCGAGGGTTCGTCGAGCACGATGCCCTTGTCGCGTACAAAAATCAGGGTGTTGGCAGTGCCCAGGTCAATGGCCAGGTCACTGGAGAAATAACGGCGGAAAGAGGAAAACATGCAGGGGTCCTTTGACGCGTCGGCCCCGAGCCTGCGATGGGCTGATGGGGGTCGGCGCGGCGTTCAAATCAGGGGTGTGGTCAGGGCGGGCTCAAAGACTAACGAGCGGGCGGCACCAAACACAGGATAATACCTGATCCCCCGGCAAAACAGGTCTTTCCAGGCCCCTTTGACGCCGTAAAAAACGACCTCTTACAACTCTTTTCAAACCATGTCCCTGACCTCGCAGGATATTGCCCGGATTGCCAACCTCGCTCGGCTGGAACTACAACCCGAAGAAAGTGAGCGCATGCTCACGCAAATCAACGGATTTTTTGGCATCGTCCAAGCCATGCAGGCCGTGGACACCACCGGCATCACCCCCATGGCCCACCCCGTGGCCGCCATCCAAGACATCACGCTGCGCCTGCGCCCCGACCTGGCCAGCGAGCCCAACCAACGCGACCTGAACCAAACCAGCGCCCCGGCTGTCGAGCGCGGCCTGTTCCTGGTCCCCAAAGTCATCGAGTAAGCCATGAGTGACCTGCACCAGCTCAGCGTGAAAGCGCTGGCCACCCTGCTCCAAACCAAAGAAGTCAGCGCCGTCGAAGTGGCCACGCGCTTTTTGGCCCGCATGGGCGGCAACCCGCACAACGCCTTTCTGGACATCGACAGCGAAGTGACGCTGGCCCAGGCCCGTGCCTCTGACGCCAAATTGGCCGACGGCACCGCTGGCCCGCTCGAAGGCGTGCCTGTGGCGCACAAAGACGTGTTCGTGACCCGCGACTTCGCCACCACAGCGGGCTCCAAAATCCTGAGCGGCTACCGCTCGCCGTTTGACGCCACCGTCGTGCAGCGCCTGCGCACGGCAGGCATGGTCACCTTGGGCAAGCTCAACTGCGACGAGTTCGCCATGGGCTCAGCCAACGAAAACTCGGCCTACGGCCCGGTGCAAAACCCCTGGGACACGGCCCGCGTGCCGGGCGGCTCCTCCGGCGGCAGCGCCGCCGCTGTGGCCGCGGGCCTGGCACCCGCCGCCACCGGCACCGACACGGGCGGCTCGATCCGCCAGCCGGCCAGCTTTTGCGGCATCACCGGCATCAAGCCCACCTATGGCCGCGCCAGCCGCTACGGCATGATCGCCTACGCCTCCAGTCTGGACCAAGCCGGCCCCATGGCCCGCAGTGCCGAAGACTGCGCCCTGCTGCTCAGCGCCATGTGCGGACCCGATTTGGACCGCGACTCGACTTCGCTGGACATGCCCAGTGAAGACTTTTCAGCATCGTTGAATCAATCGATGGAGGGCCTGCGCATTGGCATTCCCAAAGAGTTCTTTGGCGAAGGCCTGGCCCCCGATGTGCGCGCTGCTGTAGACGGCGCTTTGCGCGAATACGAAAAACTCGGCGCCAAGCTCGTGCCCATCAGCCTGCCGCGTACCGAGTTGTCCATTCCGGTCTACTACATCATTGCCCCGGCCGAAGCCAGCTCCAACCTCAGCCGCTTTGACGGCGTGAAGTTCGGCCACCGCGCCAAGGACTACACCGACCTGGTGGACATGTACAAAAAGACCCGCGCCGAAGGCTTTGGCAACGAGGTCAAGCGCCGCATCATGACGGGCGCTTATGTGCTCTCGCATGGCTACTACGACGCCTACTACCTGCAGGCGCAAAAAATCCGCCGCATGATCGCGGACGACTTCCAACGTGCGTTCACCGAGTGCGACGTGATCGCCGGTCCCGTGGCCCCTTCGGTGGCCTGGAAGTTTGGCGAAAACGCCAATGACCCGGTGGCCGACTATTTGGCCGACATCTTCACCCTGCCCGCCTCGCTGGCCGGCTTGCCCGGCATGAGCGTGCCCGCAGGCTTTGGTGCAGGCCAGATGCCTGTGGGCTTGCAGCTGATTGGCAACTACTTCCAGGAAGCCCGCTTGCTGAACGCCGCACACCGCCTGCAACAAGCGACCGATTTCCACCTCCGCCAACCGGAGGGCCTTCAGTGAACCCAGGTTTTTGTGGGAGCGAGCCCCTGCTTGCGAATGCTTCGGCCGCAGGAGCGACCTCCCACAATGTCTGATTCATCCGGTGAAAAACACATGAGCAAACTCGTCCAAGGCTACGAAGTCGTCATCGGCTTTGAAACACACGCCCAACTCTCGACCACCAGCAAGATCTTCAGCCGCGCTGCGACAGCGTTTGGCGCTGAGGCCAACACCCAGGCCTGCGCGGTGGACATGGCCCTGCCGGGCACACTGCCCGTGATGAACATCGGCGCTGTGGAACGTGCCATTGAATTTGGCCTGGCCATCAACGCCCATATCGCCGAGCGCAGCATTTTTGCGCGCAAAAACTATTTCTACCCCGACCTGCCCAAGGGCTACCAGATCAGCCAGTTCGAGATCCCGGTGGTGCAAGGCGGTGAGGTGTCGTTCTTTTTGGAAGAAGGCCAGGCAACCGTGCGCAAAACCGTGCGCCTGGAGCGTGCCCACCTCGAAGAAGACGCGGGCAAATCGCTGCACGAAGACTTCATTGGCCAGTCGGGCATTGACCTGAACCGCGCGGGCACCCCCTTGCTGGAAATCGTGACCCAACCCGACATGCGCAGCAGCGAAGAGGCGGTGGCCTACGCCAAAGAGCTGCACAAGATCGTGACCTGGATCGGCATCTGCGACGGCAACATGCAAGAAGGCTCATTCCGATGTGATGCCAACGTGTCGGTGCGCAAACCCGGCGGCGAGCTGGGCACACGCCGCGAGATCAAGAACCTCAACAGCTTCAAGTTCATGCAGCAGGCGATTGACTACGAAGTGCGCTGGCAGATCGACCAGATCGAAGACGGCATCGCCATCCAGCAAGCCACCGTGCTGTTCGACCCCGACACGGGCGAGACCCGCGCCATGCGCACCAAGGAAGACGCCGCCGACTACCGCTACTTTCCCGACCCGGACCTGCCACCGCTGGTGATTGGCCGCGACTGGGTCGAGCGGGTGAAGGGCGAGATGGCCGAGTTGCCGCGCGTGATGGCCGAGCGTTTTGTCAAAGACTACGCCCTGCCCGAATACGACGCCACGCAACTGACGCAAAGCAAAGCGGTCGCCGCCTACTTTGAAGCCACGGCCAAGGCCTGCGGCCAAGCCAAACTGGCCAGCAACTGGATCATGGGCGAAGTCTCACGCCGCCTGAATGCGGGCGAGATGGCCATCGAGCAAGCCCCGGTGAGCGCCGCCCAACTGGCCGCCCTGATTGGCCGCATCAGCGACAACACCATCAGCAACAACGCGGCGCGTCAGGTGTTTGAAGGTCTGTGGAACAAAGAGGGCGAAGTCGACGCCCTCATCGAAGCCAAAGGCCTCAAACAGATGAACGACACCGGCGAGCTGGAAAAGATCATCGACGAGGTGCTGGCCGCCAACCCCAAAAACGTGGAAGAGTTCAAGGCCGGCAACGCCAAAGCCCTGAACGGCCTGGTCGGCCCGATCATGAAAGCCAGCAAAGGCAAGGCCAATCCGGGGCAGGTCAATGCCTTGTTGATGAAGAAACTGGGCAGTTAAGGGTCACGCACATGGATGTGGGAGCGAGCCCCTGCTCGCGAATACCGACTTCCTCAACCCACACTTTGGGCCGCAGGGGCCTCCTTTTAGGGTCCTGCGGGGAATCCATTGATACCTGGTTCCCCGCCCCGCCCCCGTCTGCACCAACAATCCCATCTCGCACAGCACCGTGAGTCCCGGTCAACCGAGGCGCGTCACACGCGGCAGAGGTTCACGCATTGCTCGGTGCGGATGCCTTTGGCCAATCAGAAGAGTCCGTCCATTTGCAGCAAGGCCTTGAATTCGACCTTTTGTTGCCGTGATGAGGACGTGCTGCTCCAAGTCGAATGCGGCCGACTTCATGACTGCGCTTGGCAGACGCAATGCAGGGTTATTGCCCCATTTGCGCTTCATGCGCCCTGCAAGCCCATGCGTCGTTGTCGCCCACCCGTGCCCCAACAAGCATGCGGGTTAAACTATGCGCACGCCAAAATGCGCATGGAGTTCACAATGCCATCCACCCAAACGACCCCTCGATTGCGCACCGGCGCATCCGGTAAGCGCGCTGTCAATCTGAGCCTGAGCAACGATGTGCTGGAGGCCGCAAAGCACCTCACCATCAACATTTCTCAGGTCTGCGACAGCCACCTGCGTGAAGTTGTGCGCCGCGAACAAGAGCGAAAATGGCGCGAGGATCACGCAGAGTTCATCGCTGCTTACAACGCCACCATCGAGGCGGAAGGCTTGCCACTGGATGAGTGGGGAAGTTTCTGATGGCTCGCTTTGACGTTTATGCCAACCCTGGCAGCCATGCAGCCACCACCCCCTACCTGCTGGATGTACAAAGCGACCTGCTCAACAGCTTGGACACCAAGTTGGTGATTCCTTTGCGCAGCCTCAAGCACTTCCCAAAGGTCAAGCTGCCGACTCAACTGACACCGATTTTCACCATCGAAGGTGAAGCGTATTTGCTGGAAACACCCAAAATGGGCGCGGTGCCGCAGCGGGTGCTCAAGTCTCCAGTGACCTCGCTCGCTCAGGGCCAAGACCAGATCACCGCCGCGATGGATTTTTTGTTGCACGGCTATTGATCAGTCCCATTTGACCCCTCGCGTTTTCAGAGCGTGTTCCACGCCCTTCGGCCGCAGGGGCGGCCTCCCACAGGGGCGGCCTCCCACAAGGGGCAACCTCCCACAGGGGCAACCTCCCGCAGGGGCGGCCTCCCACAGGGGCCAGGGTTGTGCTGGCTTCAGCGCGCCAGCGGCACCACTTCTTGCTCGATCGCCCCGAACACGCTCTCGCCATTCAAGCCCTTCATCTCGATGCGGATAGTGTCGCCGTACTTCATGAACTCGGTTGAAGGCTTGCCGTCCAGGATGGTTTCGATGGCGCGTTTTTCGGCGATGCAGCTGTAACCTTTGGGCCACTCGGGTTGACCGTTCACGTCCACGCTTTTGTTGCTCACGGTGCCACTGCCCACGATGGAGCCGGCCCGCACATTGCGCGTTTTGCAGATGTGGGCGATCAGCTGGCCGAAGTGGAAAGTCATCTCGGGGCCGGCTTCGCACAGGCCCACCTTGCGGCCGTTCCAAGTGGACTGTAGCGTCAGGTGCACGCGGCCGCCTTGCCAGGCCTCGCCCAGCTCGTCGGGCGTCACGGCCACGGGGCTGAAGGCGGTGGCCGGTTTGCTTTGCAAAAAGCCAAAGCCTTTGCCCAGCTCGTTCGGGATCAGGTTGCGCAGGCTCACGTCGTTGGCCAGCATGACCAAGCGCACGCCTTCGATGGCGTCATCGGCGCTGGTCTGCATGGGCACGTCGCCGGTGATGACGGCGATCTCGGCTTCAAAGTCGATGCCAAACGTTTCGCTGGCGCACACCACCGGGTCGCAAGGGCCGATGAAGTCATCGCTGCCGCCTTGGTACATCAGCGGGTCGGTGTAGAAGCTGCTGGGCACTTCGGACTGGCGCGCTGCGCGCACCAATTCAACGTGGTTGATGTAAGCCGAGCCATCCGCCCACTGGTAGGCGCGCGGCAGCGGGGCCATGCATTGGGCTGGGTCAAAGGGAAAAGCGTGGCGGGCTTTGCCTTGGTTCAGCGTGGTGTACAGGTCTTCCAGCTGGGGCGCCAGAAAGTTCCAGTCGTCCAGCACCTGTTGGAGTTTGCTGGCGATGCCGGTCGCATAATGAGCGGTGCTCAGGTCGCGCGAAACCACCACCAGTTGTCCGTCGCGTGAGCCGTCTTTGTAGGTCGCCAATTTCATGTGGAATGTGTCCCTGGATGTCGCAATGCGCTACAGTGTGCCGCATCGGAAAATTACGCATTGTTAAATTCGTTTAACTAATCGAAACCAGATTTTAGGCGACATGGCATCAGACACCAGCACCCTCAGCCCTCCTGAGCACGACAAGGAGCGTGCAGGCATTCAATCGGTCGAGGTGGGCTTTGCCCTGCTGGATGTGCTGGCGCAAGCGCCGGGGCCTTTGATGTTGCGCGACTTGGCCGCGGCGGCCCAGATGAGTGCCGCCAAGGCGCACCGTTATTTGGTCAGTTTTCAGCGCTTGGGCCTGGTGGTGCAAGACAGCACCAGCACCCGATACGAGTTGGGCCCGGCCACCTTGCGCTTGGGCCTGGCCACCTTGTCCCGCCTGGACGCGGTCAAACTGGCGCGCGAGCGTTTACCCGCCCTCATTGAGGCGACTGGCCACACCACCGCCCTGGCCGTTTGGGGCAACCGGGGGCCCACCTTGGTGCACTGGCAAGAAACGCCGCTGGCCGCGCCGGTGAGTTTGCGTTTGGGCGACGTGATGCCGCTTTTGTCGTCCGCCACGGGGCGCTGCTTTGCGGCCTTCCACCACCATGGCGGCGGGTCTGACAAAGCGGCACCCATGATCGAACAAGAGTTGGCCCAGGCCCGCAAACTCGGGCGCAAGGACTTGCCCAGCACGCCGGCCCAATTGGAGGCCATGAACGCAGAAACCCGCCAACAAGGTTTGGGCCGCGTGGTCAATGTCCTGCTGCCGGGTATTTCGGGTTGGTGCGCCCCCGTGTTTGACGCCGATGGGCACTTGGTCTTGGGCGTGGTGTCCTTGGGCTCATCTGCCACCCTCGACACCGAATGGGACGGACCCATCGCACAGCGCTTGCGCCAATTTGCGCAGCAACTGTCGGCCGATCTGGGCTGGCGCGGCCACTGAGCGGACATGACACAGCGGCCAGACCCCACAGCCCGCATCGCGCCAAAGCCCGTGGCTTGGCAGCTCGCCCCTCCCTCGCGGCGGCGGCTCGCCGGCTTGGTGCTGACGGTGCTGGCGCTGCACTTGGCGCTGCTTTGGGGCATGACGGGCAGCCTCGATGGGCGTCTGCCCACAGACGAAGCGGTGCGCGTGGCGCCACTTCAAACACGTTGGATACCGCCTGTGTCTGCACCCGTGACTTCGCCCAGCGTGGCCAAGGCCGCCCAACCCCGCACGCGGATCGCGACGGTTCCCAAGGCCCCGTCTGAACCGGTGCTTGTGCCCAGCCCCGAGTCGCCCTCGCTGTCCAGCGATGCCTCTGTCGTGGAACCGCCCCTTGAGGCGTCCGGAGAAACCAGCACCCCAGCCCAAACCATGGCCGACAGCACGGCAAACATCGCGGCCGCCACCACAGCCGCCACCACGGCAGAAACACCCCGGACCGAAACCATCACGGAAGCGGCGCCTACGCCTTCAAGCGCAACGACCCCTCAAGCCATTCAGACCACCCCAACGGCATTGCCGCCCATCCCCGCAGGCGCTTTGCCGCCCTCGCTGCTGCTCAGCTACAAAATGACGGGCCAGGAAAAAGGATTGAACTACTTTGCCAACGGCGAATTGCGCTGGCAACACAACGACGCCGCCTACGCTTTGAGCTTGTCGGTGAGGGCATTCCTGATGGGTTCGCGGCATTGGCGCAGTGTGGGCGAGATCAACGAAACGGGTCTGGCCCCTCGGCGCTTTTCAGACAGCTGGCGCAACGAACGTGCCGCCCACTTTGACCGCGCCAACCAGCGCGTGGTGTTCAGCAACAACGCGCCCATCGCCCTCTTGGAGGCGGGTGCCCAGGACCAGATCAGCCTGTATGTTCAGCTGGCCGCGGCCATGGCCGGTGCGCCCCAGCGCTTTGAACCCGGCACGCGCCTGCAAGTCCAAACCGCCACCATCAAAGACGCCTTGCCCTGGCTGCTCACCTTGGGCGCGAACGAGACCTTGCAACTGAACGGACAAAGCGTGGCGACCGCCAAATGGGTCTGCCAGCCACGCAACCGATTCGACGCCACAGTGGAGTTTTGGGTGTCTGCCCAGCACGCATGGATGCCCGTGCGCATCAAGATCACCCAAGTCAGTGGCAGCTACATCGACCTGATGCTGAGTGACCAGGAGGCCTTGCCGACTTTGCCGGCCTTGCCGACCCCAGTGTCCCCTGGCCCGAACTCGCCCGTCCCAGCCGGTTAAATGCCCCTGCCACTTGAAGTTGTTCGATCCAACACCACGTCAGGGACACAACTTGAGTCAAAATGAAGCCATGAACCTGCTGTACGAATCCGAGACGTTTGCCGTGATGCATGTGTTGGCCAATGCACCTGCCGAACCCGCGCCTGCCACCAGCAAACCCTTGCTGGAGCGACACGGCTTCGAAATCGTGGACAAACGCTCAGGCAAAGAGGTTTATCTGGACGGCTCCTGGGCAGAAATGTTCCAGCAACAAATCCAGGCCTGGCAGCAGCACACCCCCACACAAGAAGAAGTGGAAGACACGCTCGAGGGCTACACCGGTCTGGCGCAGCAACCGGTTGTGGTGCACTGACGCCCCTGGTTGGAGCAGGCCACCTCTTTCAGGCGGCCAGCCAGGTCAACACCTCGCGGCTCAGGTGACGACTGTTCGTGGCAGGCAAAAAAAGACCGCCCCAAGTGCGGTCGGGGCGGGCTGGGCGAGCGATCTAGGCGAGCAATCTGGTCGAGCGCTTGGGGCGATCACCGTCGCCCAGCCATCAGGCGTGGCGGCGGATGCTGTCGGCCACGGTCTGCACGATCTGGTCGATGTGGGCGTCTTCCACGATGTAGGGCGGGCAGATGACGATGTTCTCGCCCGCAGGGCGCACCCAAACGCCTTTGTGGAAGCAATCCATGAAGATGTCGTAAGCCCGCTTGCCCGGCGCGCCCGGGATGCTGGCCAATTCGACCGCTCCGGCCAGACCGAGCGTGCGGATGCCGACCACGTTGGGCAAGCCCTTCAAAGTGCTGTGCATCGCCTCGCCCAGCACCCGTCCTTTTTGCCCGGCGCGGGCAAACAGGTTTTCTTCTTTCATCACATCGAGCGTGGCAATGGCCGCCGCACAGGCGACTGGGTGGCCCGAGTAGGTGTAGCCGTGGAAAAACTCGATGGCGTGCTGGGGTGAATGGGCGTTCATCATCGCGTCGTAGATGAAGTCACGGCAAATCACGCCGCCCAGCGGGATCACGCCGTTGGTCACCGCCTTGGCGAAGTTCAGCATGTCGGGCACCACACCGTAGTAGTCCGCCCCAAAGTTCACGCCCAGGCGGCCAAAGCCGGTGATGACCTCGTCAAAAATCAACAAGATGCCGTGCTTGTCGCAAATCTCGCGCAGACGCTTCACATAACCTTGGGGCGGGATGTACCAGCCCGCGCTGCCGGCAATCGGCTCGACGATCACGGCCGCGATGTTGCTCGGGTCGTGCAACACCAAAATGCGGTTTTCCAGCTCCAGCAGCGGGTCTTCGGCCCACACCGGCTCTTCGTGGTGGATGTAAGCGTGGTTCACCGGGTCATGGATGAAACGCATGTGGTCCACACGCGGCAGCAGCTGGGCACCAAACGCCTTGCGGTTGGCGGGCAATCCGCCCACGCTCATGCCGCCAAAGTTGACGCCGTGGTAACCCTTTTCGCGACCAATGAACACCGTGCGGTGGCCTTCGCCCCGGGCGCGGTGGTAGGCCAGCGCCACTTTGAGGGCCGTGTCCGCCGCTTCCGAGCCCGAATTGCAAAAAAGCACTTTGTTCAAGTCGCCCGGCGCCATGTCCGCAATCATTTGGGCGGCTTTGAATGCCTTGTCGTTGCTGGCCTGAAACGCCGTGGCGTAGTCCAGTGTGTCCAGCTGCTTCTTGATGGCTTCATTGATCGGCTTGCGGTTGTGGCCCGCGCCCACACACCAGAGGCTGGAGATGCCGTCGATGACCTTTTTGCCGTCGTGTGTGGTGAAGTGCATGCCCTCAGCCCCCACAAAGACACGGGGGTCTTGGCGGAAAGTGCGGTTGGGCGTGAAGGGCAACCACTGGTTGTCCATGTTGAACTCGGTATGGGCCACAGCAAAACTCCTCGAAATCTCTGAATGGGCGCAGTTTAATGGGCATTTCGGCGGCGTGCCGCCCCAGGGCGACAGGGCGAGGGACGGGAAAACGCGGGTCCTTACAATAGAACCCACTTCAACGACGGCCAACAGCGAGCGCCCTCACATGGCCCTGTCGATGCCCCTCCCCCTTGCTTGAATCCATGACCACGACCTACATCCTGACCCTCTCCTGCCCTGACCGCACTGGCATCGTGCATGCTGTGTCGGGTTTTTTGTTGGAGCGCGGGGGCAACATTGAAGAGGCGGCCCAGTACAACGACCACGACACCGGCCTGTTTTTCATGCGGGTGCAGTTTGCGTGTGATCGGCTGGACGGCGACAGCTTGAACGCCCAGTGGGCCGCTTTTGCCCAAACCTTCAGCATGAAGTGGGACCTGCACGCCACCGCCCAGCCCATGCGCACCGTGCTCATGGTCAGCAAGGAAGGCCATTGCCTGAACGACTTGCTGTTCCGCTGGAAAAGCGGCCTGCTGCCTTTGGACATCCGCGCCATCGTGAGCAACCACCGCGAGTTCTACCAACTGGCCGCCAGCTACAACGTGCCTTTTCACCACATCCCGGTGAGCAAAGACAACAAGGCGCAAGCGGAGGCCAAACAGTACGAGATCATCCAGGCCGAGGGCGCTGAGCTGGTCGTGTTGGCCCGTTACATGCAAATTTTGAGCGATGACCTGTGCCGAAAGCTGGCCGGTCGCGCCATCAACATCCACCACAGCTTTTTGCCCAGTTTCAAGGGTGCCAAGCCTTATTACCAGGCGCACGACCGGGGCGTCAAACTGATTGGGGCCACCGCCCACTATGTGACGGCCGACCTGGACGAGGGCCCGATCATCGAACAAGACGTGGCCCGTGTGGACCACAGCAAAACCGTGGAAGACCTGACGGCCCAAGGCCGCGACACCGAGAGCCAAGTGCTGGCACGCGCCGTGAAATGGCACAGCGAGCACCGCGTGCTGATCAACGGCCACAAAACGGTGATTTTCAAATAAATATTCTTGTGGGACAGATCTTTAGCTCTGTCCCCAACTGATTAAACTTTGCGGGACAGATCTTCAGCGCTGTCCCCAACTGATCCACGATGTCCGCCACCTCACGCATCCCGCCCATCCAGTGCCTCTTGACCTTTGAGGCCTTGGCGCGGCTGCGCAGCGTGACCCAGGCTGCCGAAGAACTGTGCGTGACGCCCAGCGCCGTGAGCCACCGGGTCAAACAGCTCGAGCAAATCATCGGCACCAAGCTGTTTGGCCGGGCCGATTTTTCGCTCACCACCGAAGGCATTGAATACCTGGCCCACGTTCGCGAGGGCTTGGTGTCGCTGCAGCGCTTTCCCAGCGCCAGCAACACGCCCGGACGCCGCAAGCTGCGGCTGGCCGTCACGCCCACCTTTGCGCGCTCGGTGCTGATGCCGCGCCTCAAACACTTTTTAGACGCCTACCCCGAGATCGACATCACGCTGCAGGTGAGCATTCCCCTGCTCGACGTGGTGGCCGAAGATGCCGACCTGACGGTGCGCTTTGGCACGGGTCGTTACTCGGACGTGGAGCACGTCTGCCTCGCCAAAGACGAGGTGACGCCCTTGGCATCGCCCGCTTGGCTGCGCGAAAACGGGCCATTTGCCAGCGCCGAGGACCTGCAAGGCGTGGCCCTCTTGCGCAGCCCACTGGAGCCCTGGCGCACTTGGTTTGCCGCGCACGATCTGGACTGGCCGGAGCCGACGGATGGTTCATCGTTCAACGACATTGGCCTGATGTGCGACGCCGCCGCCCAAGGCTTGGGGGTGGGCCTGATCCGCACCAAGCTCGGGGCCCCCTGGCTGGAAAGTGGCCAATTGGTGCGTTTGTTCGAGCGCAGCGTGCCCAGCCCGCATGCCCATTACCTGTGCTGGCGCACCGGCACCATGGAACGCTGGGAGTGCGCCACCTTCGCCGACTGGCTGAAAAAAGCGCTGGCCTGAACGGTCAAATTCACAAACCCGTCAAAGTTTCTTCAGCCCGGGGCCCTGGGCTTGCGCTTACAGTTGGGCATCACTTTCTAGGTTTTGAATGCCATGAGCGCCAATACCCCCGCCGAGACACAGCAACTGACCGCCACCGAACGGGCCGAGCGCCAACGCGCTGTGGTCACGGCACTGGGCCGGGTCTTGCCCGCTGACGCCATTTTGTACACCCCCGAAGACACCACGCCCTACGAGTGCGACGGCCTGACCGCTTACCGCGAGCGCCCGCTGGTCGTGGCCTTGCCCGAGACCGAGGCCCAGGTGCAGGCGGTTCTGAAAGCCTGCCACGCGCTGCAAGTTCCCGTGGTGGCGCGCGGCGCGGGCACGGGCCTGTCGGGCGGTGCCATGCCGCACCGCCTGGGCGTGACGCTGTCGATGGCCCGCTTCAACCAGATCAAAACCGTGGACCCGGTCAGCCGCACGGCGGTGGTGCAGTGCGGGGTGCGCAACCTGGCCATCAGCGAGGCGGCAGCCCCCTATGGCCTGTATTACGCGCCCGACCCGTCGAGCCAAATCGCCTGCACGATTGGTGGCAATGTGGCCGAAAACTCGGGCGGCGTGCACTGCCTCAAATACGGCCTGACGGTGCACAACGTGCTCAAAGTCAAAGGCTACACCATCGAGGGTGACCCGATCGAGTTTGGCAGCGACGCGCTCGACACCTGCGGCTACGACCTGCTGGCCGTGCTGGTGGGCAGCGAAGGCATGCTTGCCGTGACCACCGAAGTCACCGTCAAGCTGGTGCCCAAGCCGCAACTGGCGCGCTGCATCATGGCCAGCTTTGACGATGTGCGCAAAGCAGGTGACGCGGTGGCGGCGGTGATTGCGGCGGGCATCATCCCGGCGGGTCTGGAGATGATGGACGGCCCCATGACCGCTGCCGTGGAAGACTTTGTGCACGCCGACTACGACCTGAGCGCGGCGGCGATTTTGCTGTGCGAGAGCGACGGCACGCCCGAGGAGGTGGAAGAAGAAATCGGCCGCATGAGCGATGTGCTGCGTGGCTGCGGGGCGACCGCCATCACCGTGAGCCGCGACGAAGCGCAACGCATGAAGTTCTGGAGCGGCCGCAAAAATGCATTTCCGGCCTCGGGCCGCATCAGCCCCGACTACATGTGCATGGACTCGACCATTCCCCGCAAGCGCTTGGCCGACATCCTGCAAGCCATCTCGGTGATGGAGACCAAGTACGCGCTGCGCTGCCTGAACGTGTTCCACGCGGGCGACGGCAACCTGCACCCGCTGATCCTGTTCGACGCGAACGACGCTGACCAGCTGCGCCGCTGCGAGCTGTTTGGTGCCGAAATTTTGGAGACCAGCGTGGCCATGGGCGGCACCGTCACCGGCGAGCACGGTGTGGGCATCGAGAAAGTCAACAGCATGTGCGTGCAGTTCAGTGCCGAAGAAAACGAGCAAATGTTCGCCGTCAAACGCGCCTTCGATCCCCAAGGTCTGCTCAACCCCGGCAAAGTGATTCCCACGCTGAACCGCTGCGCCGAGTACGGCAAGATGCTGGTGCGGGCAGGGGCCATCAAGCACCCGGATTTGCCCCGTTTCTGAACCCCTCATTGCCCGCAAGATCGACGGCTGCAGGTCGGTGGCTGTAGGTCGGTGGCTGTAGGTCGGTGGCTGTAGGTCGGTGGCTGTAGGTCGGTGGCTTCAGCCCCGACATGGATTTTTATCCACTTGTCGGGGCTCAAGCCACCGACCTACAAAAAACAAAAGCACCTCACTCCCTGACGCCGGGCAAGGGGCCTGGGGCAGTGCCCCAGTCAGGTGGATACGCGCCATTTTTGACGTAACGGTGAAACGTGCTGTACGGCCAATCGCGCACGTGTTGCACATGACCGTGTTTGAGCGGGTTGTAGTGGATGTAATGCGTGTGCTGCTCAACGTCGCGGTCGTCGCGCAAGGTGTGCTCCCAAAATCGCCCTTGCCATAAGGCCTGCGTCCCGATACGACCGCGCAGCCTGTGCACCACACCTTGTTTGATGAGCATCCAGCGGGTGGAAAAATCGGCATCATCCGGCGGCAAACGCCAGATGGCATGCAGGTGATCGGGCATGAGCACCATGGCCAGGTTTTCAAAAGGCCGCTGTGCGCGCACATGCCGCATCACATCGCCCAAAGTCTTCACACACCTCGGCTCGCACAGCCAAGGCTGCCGCTCGCGGGTCACCACCGTGAAAAAGAATGTCCCGCCCGGCGTGTCTGATCGACGGTATTGCATTTCTGCATCTCCCTGACTTTTTGAAGTCATTGAGCCACGGTTTGAACGCATCAGCAAGTATTTACTCAGAAATGCGGATGGACAGTCCTGTCGATCGACGGCTGTCGATCGACGGCTGTAGGTCGGTGGCTGTAGGTCGGTGGCTGTAGGTCGGTGGCTTTAGCCCCGACATGGATTTTTGTCCACTTGTCGGGGCTCAAGCCACCGACCTCCAAGAGACCCTTTTGTTGCACCGGCCACCATCGGCGCCACCACTTGGTTGCGCACGCAACAAAATGAGCTTAAGATCAAGGCCTCGATCCACACCACTCAAACCGAAGAACGGCATGTCCACGCCCCTTGAGCGAACGCTCACCTATCGCCTGCACCAGTTGCACAAGCTGACCGATGCGGACAGCCAATCGGCTTATCCCGAATCCACTGGCTTGTCGATGAGCGACGGGCGCTGCCTGACTACGATCGGCACCTTCGAGCCTTTGTCGGTCAAGGCGCTGGCTGAAAAATCCAACCTGAACAAGGCCCAGGCCAGCCGTGGGGCGCAAGCCTTGGTGGACCAGGGTCTGGTGCGCAAGGAAGACCGGCCCGACGATGGCCGAGGCGTGGTGCTGACCCTGACCCCTGCCGGACGCAAAGTCTTCAAACGCGCCATGGCCATGGTCGCTCAGCGCAACGGTCAAATTTTCGGCTGTCTCACGCCACAAGAACAAGCCACATTGAGCACCCTGTTCGACCGCCTGATTGCCCACGCCCGCCCACGCTGAATCCCCCCTCTCTCAAGCCCTATGCACACCCCCAGCACGCAAGCCCGGCCTTCGATTTATTACACCTACGAAGTGTTCAAGCCTTGGCTGGCATCCGCACACCCGAAGCCAACTCGCCAAAAAGTCGTGATCGTTGGCTCCGGCCCCGCCGGCATGGTGACGGCGCTGGAGTTGGCGCGTCACGGCGTGCCCAGCGTGGTGCTGAGCGCCGAGTTGCAGTTCTCGCAGGGCAGCCGGGCGATTTGCTTCACCCGTCGCTCCATGGAAATCCTGCAACAAGTGGGCGTGGCCGACCGCATGACCGCTGGCGGCCTGCCCTGGCGCTTTGGCAACTCGTATTACCGGGGGCAGCGCGTGTTCCGCATGGAGGCGCCGCACGATTCCGATGACCGCTTCTTTCCGATCATCAACGTGCAGCAGCAGTTCATGGAGGAATACCTGCACGACGCTTGCCAAGCCAACCCGCTGATCGATTTTCGCTGGGGCAACAAGGTCAACGCCGTGGACCAGCAAGACGGCTTCGCCGTGCTCGAAGTGGACACACCCGAAGGTCCTTATGCGCTGGAGAGCGACTGGGTGGTGGCCGCCGACGGGGGCCGCTCAGGTCTGCGCAGCGCCCTGAATTTGCAGATGGAAGGCGCGTCCTACGAAGGCTTTTTCGTGATCGCAGATATCCAAATTGACCTGCCTTTCCCAACAGAGCGCCTGGCTTTTTTTGACCCCGACTGGAACCCCGGCAACACCATCTTGATGCACCGCGAACCGAACGGCATGTGGCGCGTGGACTACCAGCTGCCCCCCGGCGAAACGCCCGAAGAGGCGCTGCGCCCCGAGTCGCTCAAGGCCCGCATCGACGCCCAGCTGGCCATGATCGGCCACGCCGGCCAGCCGTGGGTGATGGACTGGTCCTCGGTCTACTCGGCGCGCACGCTCACACTGCCTGACTTCGTGCACGGCAGCGTGATCTTCACCGGCGACGCGGCGCACCTGCTGCCGATATTTGGCGTGCGCGGGGCCAACACCGCCTTCCAGGACGCACAGTCGCTGGGCTGGCATCTGGCTTTTGTGGTCAAAGGTCTGGCAGGCCCAGCGCTGCTGGCCAACCACAGCACCGAGCGCGTCGGCGCAGCACGCGAGATCATCACCGAAGCAGGCAAAAGCACTCGCTTCATGGCACCGCCCAGCCCCGGTTTTCGATTGTTGCGCGACGCGGTTCTGTCGCTCTCGCTCACCCAAGAGTTTGTGCGCCCGCTGTACCACTGGCGCACGTCCAGGCCCCACGCGTACACCCACTCGGTGCTCAACAGCACGGGGGATGACAACGGCCTGTTCAAAAGCGGTCCGGCCCACGGTGCACCACCGCAAAACGTGCGTTTGGCGGCGAACGACTTCCTGCTCGACCACTTGGGCGGCGGCTTTGACCTGCTGTACTTCACCGATGCGCCGGCCGTGCCCGAGGCGCTGCAGCGCGTCATCCAGACCGCGCGCGCCCAGGGCATGCCCCTGAACGTGATCGCCGTCGGCGCGAGCCACGCCGTGGATGGGGCCGACCAACACCTGCCCGATGCCGACGGTCACCTGCGCGAGCGCTATGGCGTGCCCGCCAACGGGGGCGCGTACCTGCTGCGCCCCGACCAGCACATCTGCGCCCGCTGGCTCACGCTGGACGCCACCCGCCTGCAAGCCGCACTCACCACCGCCCTGCCTCAATAAGGACACACCATGTCACCACCCACACTCACCATCGGCGGGCTGGAGGCCGTGTACGACGCATTGGCCACCGCCTTGGACCAAGCGGGCTCAGACAAGGCGCAGCTGTTCCTCGTCAAGTTGGCTTTGCTCAACGCCAATGCGCTGGCCGACGAGGCGTTGTTCCAGCAACACCTCCACGCCGCCCTGCAAGACCTCTGATCCCACCCTCATCCACACCAGGAGACCACCATGCTCGTTCAATCCGTTCACCACGTCGCCTACCGCTGCAAAGACGCCAAAGAAACCGTCGAGTGGTACCAAAAGCACCTCGACATGAAATTCGTGCTGGCCATTGCCGAAAACGAGGTGCCCTCGACCAAAGCACCGGACCCGTACATGCACATCTTTCTGGATGCGGGCCAAGGCAACATCTTGGCTTTCTTTGAGCTGCCCAGCCAGCCCGAGATGGGCCGCGACGAGAACACCCCCGCCTGGGTGCAGCACCTGGCCTTGAAAGTCGATTCCATGGCCACGCTGCTGGCCGCCAAAGACAAACTGGTGGCGGGCGGTGTCGAGGTGCTCGGCCCTGTCGACCACACCATCTTCAAAAGCATTTACTTCTTTGACCCCAGTGGTCACCGCCTCGAATTGGCAGCCGACTGCGGCACACCCGAGATGATGAAAAAGCTCGACGAGGTGAAGTGGGACATGCTGCAAGAGTGGAGCCAAACCAAGCGCGCGCCCAAGCACGCCGCCTGGATGCACGACGGCAGCATGAGCGTGTGAAACAGCAGGCGATGACCATGCTCAACGACACCCACCACCCTGGCCTGCGCAGCTGGGTCGCCTCGGCCAACGCCGCAGGCACCGACTTCCCCATCCAAAACCTGCCGTTTGCGGTGTTCCGCCGCCAGCGCTCGTCCGAGCCCTGGCGTGGCGGTGTGGCCATTGGCGACCAGATCGTGGACCTGGCGGCTCTTGCCCAGTCCGGCGTTCTGCAAGGCCAAGCCGCTGCTGCCGCGCAAGCGGGCGCACAAGACAAACTCAACGCCCTGATGGCGCTGGGCACAGCGGCCTGGAGCGCCTTGCGCCTGGCCCTGTCACGTGCCCTGCGTGAAGGGTCACCCGAGCAAGCCGCTCTGCAAGCGTGCCTGGTGCCGCAAGCCGAGGCCGAATACGCGGTGCCCGCCCGCATCGGCGACTACACCGACTTCTACACCTCGGTGCACCACGCCACCAACATCGGCAAGCAGTTTCGCCCCGACAACCCACTGCTGCCCAACTACAAATGGGTGCCGATTGGCTACCACGGCCGCGCGTCCAGCATTGGCGTGTCGGGCCAGCAGTTCCGCCGCCCGCTGGGCCAGACCATGCCCCCCGGAGCGACCGTGCCATCGTTTGGCCCCTGCAAGCGGCTGGACATTGAGCTGGAGCTGGGCATCTTCATCGGCAGCGGCAATGCCCTCGGGGACGCGGTGGAGATCACCGAAGCCGAAGACCATGTGTTTGGCATCTGCCTGCTCAACGACTGGTCGGCGCGCGACATCCAGGGCTGGGAATACCAGCCGCTCGGCCCCTTCCTGGCCAAGAACTTTGCCACCACCGTGTCGCCCTGGGTCGTCACGCTCGAAGCGCTGGCCCCCTACCGCGTGCCCTTCACCCGCGCAGAAGGCGACCCGCAACCCATGGCCTACCTGGACTCAGCGGCCAACCGCAGCGGCGGCGCTTTTGACATCCAGCTGCAAGTGGGCCTGCAAACGCCCCAGATGCGCGAAGCCGGGCAGCTTGAGGCCAGCATCTGCCGCACCAACTACCGCCACGCCTACTGGACCGTGGCACAAATGGTCACGCACCACACGGTCAACGGCTGCAACCTGCAGCCCGGCGATCTGCTGGGCAGCGGCACGCTCTCTGGCCCCACACTCGACCAGGCGGGCGCTTTGATCGAGCTGACCACGGGCGGCAAACACCCCTTGACCCTGCCGGGCGGCGAGCAGCGCACCTGGCTGGAAGACGGCGACCGCGTGGTGCTGCGCGGCTGGTGTGAAAAAACAGGCGCTGCGCGCATTGGCTTTGGCGAATGCGTGGGCACGGTGCTGCCGGCGCGCGTGCCCAAGGGCTGACCGGCTGCGGTTCATCGCGACGCGGGCGTCGCGCCCACCAAGGGCGGGCACCGCTTCCTCGCTCACCAGGTGTCGATCGCCAGCGTGCCGTCCAAGGGCCGGACCTGCCCAGCCTCCAAGCCCGCCACCAGCCAGTCGCGTGTGGTGGCCGGGTCGATGACCGCGTCGATCTCCAGCGTCGCGGCCATGTGGATGGCGCTGCCGTTGTCGTATTGCTGCGCCAGCAACTGCTCAAACAGCGCTTCACGCTCGGGGCCCTCGGGCAGGGCCTCCAGCTCTTTGCGGTAACCCAGCCGCACGGCGCCCTCCAGGCCCATGCCGCCAAACTCGCCCGTGGGCCAGGCCACCGTGCTCAGGGTTTCGTGAAAGCCGCCCCCTGTCATGGCCATCGCGCCCAAACCGTAGCCTTTGCGCAGCACCACGCTGAGCAGCGGCACCCGCAAATGCGCGGCCGCCACGAACATGCGCGAGACATGGCGCACCTGCGCCGTGGCCTCGGTGTCCGGTCCCACCATGAAGCCGGGGGTGTCGACCAGGCTGACGATGGGCAGACCGTGCGCGTTGCACAGCTGCATGAAGCGGGCCGCTTTGTCGGCGGCATCGGCGTCGATCGCACCCCCCAAGTGCAGCGGGTTGTTGGCCAGCATCCCCACCGGACGGCCCGCGATGCGCGCCAGCGCGGTGTGGATGCCCACCCCGAAGCCGGTGCGCAAATGCATCAGGCTGCCCTCGTCGGCCAGGCCCTGCAGGGCGGCGCGTGTGTCGTACACGCGCAAACGGTTTTCTGGCACCACATGGCGCAAGGCCTCGGCGGGCGGGGCTTGCCATGCACGCACCGCCCCCTGGAAAACCGACACATACTGCCGCGCCGCTGACACCGCCTGCGCTTCCGTCTCCACCAGCACATCGATCACCCCATTGCCATGCTGCACATCGCTCGGGCCGATTTGCTCGGGCTTGAAGACGCCCAGGCCACCGCCTTCGACCATGGCGGGGCCTCCCATGCCGATGTTGCTGTCACGGGTTGCGATGATCACGTCGCAGCAGCCCAGCAAAGCGGCATTGCCCGCAAAGCAGCGCCCCGCCACCACGCCCACCACCGGCACCCGGCCGTTGAGGCGCGCAAACGACGCAAAGGTGGCCAGGTTCAGGCCTGCCACGATGGCCACGTCAACGTCGCCCGGCCTGCCCCCGCCGCCTTCGGCAAACAGCACCACGGGCAATTTGTTTTGCAGGGCCACGCCCAACATGCGGTCGGTTTTTTGGTGGTTGCGCATGCCTTGTGTGCCCGCCAGCACCGTGAAGTCGTAGGCCATGACCACCACACGCTGACCGTTGACGCAGCCGATGCCCGTGACCATGCCGTCGGCAGGCGTGTTGCGCATGAGGTCGTCGGCGCTGCGGCGGCGGCTTTGCGCGGCCACCGCCAGTGCGCCGTACTCCACAAACGAGCCTTCGTCGCACAGGTCCGCGATGTTTTCTCGGGCCATGCGCAGACCCTGTGCATGGCGCTTGGCCACGGCTTCGGGGCGCTGTGCGTCTTGCGTGAAGGCCAGGCGCCCTTGCAGTTTTTTCAGGTCGCCCCGCTCGGCGCCGGCCACAGCCTCGTGCGCTGGGGGCGGGGCGGACGCCGGACTGGCCAGCCCTTCAGACACCGGCGCCAGTGTCAGCAGCACCTCACCCTCTCCCACCGTCTCGCCGGGCTGGAAATACAGCTCAGCCAAACGCCCTGCGTGAGGCGAGCGGATTTCGTGCTCCATTTTCATGGCCTCCAAAATCACCAGCACATCCCCGGCGGCCACCACATCACCGGCTTGTGCCAGCCACTGCACCACCTGGGCTTGAAGAGGGGCATGAATTTTTTGCATGCGCTCATTGTGCGGCGATGCCCCGGAGACAGGGGGTCAAGTCCGGGACAATTTAAACTGGATTTTTTGGCCCGCACCGAGATCCGACCATGAACTTCGAACCCCTGATCGAGTTGACCCGCAACGGCGTGCAGGAATGCGTGCACCTGGGCGCACTGGCCGTGACAGACACCGAAGGCCGTGTGCTGGCGCACGTGGGCAATCCACACTGGCTGTGCTTCACCCGCTCCACCCTCAAGGCCCTGCAGGCACTGCCCCTTGTGCAGTCCGGCGGCGTGGCGCACTTCGGTTTCACGCCCTCCGAGCTGGCCATGATGTGCGCCAGCCACAACGGCGAGGAGATGCATGTCGAGCAGGTCGCGTCCATCTTGCGCAAAAGTGGCACCAACACCCGGCAAATGCGCTGCGGCTGCCATGTGCCCTACCGCTTCACGTTTTTGGACCTGCCCATGCCCGAAGGCTTTGCCTACGACGAGCGGCACCACAACTGCAGCGGCAAACACAGCGGCTTTTTGGCGTATTGCGTGCAACACGGTTGGCCCACCGACAGCTACACCGAGGTGGACCACCCGCTGCAACAAGACATTCGCCGGGCCGTGGCGCACCTGGCGGGCCTGAGCGAGCAGGATTTGGCGCTGGGCATCGACGGTTGTTCAGCGCCCAACTACGCCATGCCCTTGTCGCGGCTCGCCCGCAGTTATGCCCGCTTGGCAAGCCCGCAATCCGATGGTTTGTACGGCCACAGCCTGCAGCAGCTGGGTCAGGCCATGAGCACCTACCCCGAATTGGTGTCGGGCACGGGCAGGAACGACGCCGACTTCATGCGCGCAGGTCGGGGCGACTGGGTCAGCAAAGTGGGGGCCGACGGCGTGCAGGTCGTGGCCAGCCGTGCGCGGGGCCAGGCCCTGGCGGTCAAGATCATGGACGGCAACAAAACGGCGCTGTTTGCGGCCACGGTCTGTGCCTTGGACCAACTGGGCTGGCTGGACGATGCGCAGCGCCAGCAATTGGCCCCTTGGCGGGCCGCCACGCTGCTGAATGTGGCGGGCATCGCGGTGGGCGAGCGGCGCAGTGTGTTCCAGCTTCAAGCCGGCGAACCCGGCTGAAGCGGTCCAGGCGGCGCGTTCAGCGCTTGCCGAAAATCGCCGTGCCCACGCGCACCATGGTGCTGCCTTCGGCAATCGCGGCCGCCATATCGGCGCTCATGCCCATGGACAAGGTGTCGAGTGACAGCCCTTGCTGGCGCAAAGCCTCCAGCAAACTTTTGGCCTGGGCGTGCACCGCCCGCATCTGGGCATCGGTGGGTGCTGGTTCGGGAATGGTCATGAGGCCGCGCAACTGCAAACGCGGCAAAGCGGCCACGGCCTGCGCCAGCGCGGGCAGCTCTTGCGGGCGCACGCCGGATTTGGTCTCGCCGCCGTCCACATTCACCTGTATGCACACCTGCAAAGGCGGCAAGTGGTCTGGGCGCTGCTCGGACAGTCGCTGGGCGATTTTGAGGCGGTCCACGCTGTGCACCCAATCAAAGTGCTCGGCCACCAAGCGCGTCTTGTTGCTCTGGATCGGGCCAATGCAGTGCCATTCCAGAGCCAGGTCTTGCAAGGCCCCGATCTTGTCCACCGCCTCCTGGATGTAGTTTTCGCCAAAAGCGGTCTGCCCTGCGGCGTGGGCGGCGCGCACCGCCTCTGGCCCCCAGGTTTTGGACACGGCCAACAAAGACACGCTGTGGGGCGCGCGGCCAGCGGCTTGGCAGGCCACTTCAATTTGCGCCTGGACACGCAACAGGTTTTCAGCAATGGGGGTGTTCATGGCCTGAGCGTACCAAACCGCAGGCGGGCTCTGCGCAGCCAGGCCCCACTGTCGCCAACTCGGCAAAGAAATGCACCCCACACGAACCGGTGTACGGCCAGACTGCTAAATTACCCCTTTTCAACGACCTTCAGCGAGACCCCCATGAGCCAAATTGCAGCCAAAACCTACGAATCCGCCCCCGCCCGCCAAGTGGCCTTTTTGGGTCTGGGCGTGATGGGCTACCCCATGGCCGGCCACCTGGCCCGTGCCGGTCACCACGTCACCGTGTACAACCGCAGCGCCGCCAAGTCGGCCGCTTGGGCCGCCGAATGCCCGGGCAACGCCACCGCACCCACCCCGCGCGAGGCCGCGGCCGGTGCCGACATCGTGTTCGCCTGCGTGGGCAATGACGCCGACTTGCGCAGCGTGGTGTTGGGCAAGGACGGCGCTTTTGCCGGCATGAAGCCCGGCGCGATTTTTGTGGACCACACCACGGCATCGGCCGAAGTGGCCCGCGAGTTGTACGCCGAAGCCCAAAAATTGGGCCTGCACTTTGTGGACGCGCCCGTCTCCGGCGGGCAAGCCGGGGCACAAAACGGCATGCTCACCGTGATGTGCGGTGGCGACGCCGCGGCGTTTGACGATGTGAAGCCTGCCGCCATGGCGTTTTCTCGGGCCTTCACCTTGCTGGGTGCATCCGGCGCAGGACAGTTGGCCAAGATGGTCAATCAGATCTGCATCGCCGGTCTGGTGCAAGGCTTGTCTGAAGCGGTGGCCTTTGGCCAGCAAGCGGGTCTGGACATGCACCAGGTGCTGGACGTGATCGGCAAGGGCGCGGCGCAAAGCTGGCAGTTGGACAACCGCGGCAAGACCATGGCCGACGACAAATTCGAGTTTGGTTTTGCGGTGGACTGGATGCGCAAAGACCTGGGTTTGGTGCTGGACGAAGCCAAACGCAACGGCGCCCGCTTGCCCGTGACCGCCTTGGTGGACCAGTTCTACGCCGATGTGCAAAAAATGGGCGGTGGCCGCTGGGACACCTCGAGCCTGATTCGCCGTTTGCGCTGAGCGCAGAGCGGCGTTTTACCCACAAAAAAAGCGACCCGAGGGTCGCTTTTTTGGGTGCGCGTGGCCGCATCACTTCTTGGGGGTCGGCTGACTCAATCGCTTGAGCTCTTCCTCGGAGATCTCGTCGAACACGCGGACCACTTTGCTCACGCCGCCAATGCCGCGGACGATGTCGCTGGCACGCTTGGCTTCACGGGCCGTCACGCGGCCCATCAAATACACAACGCCGCGCTCGGTCACCACCTTGATGGCATTGACCTGCAGGTCTTTGGCATCGATGAATGCGGCCTTGGCCTGACCCGTGATCACGAGGTCTTTAGACCGCTGGGTCACGCTGCTGGGCAAGGCCACGGCCAAATCGTTCACCACGGACAACACGTTTTCTTGGCTTTGCGCCAATTTTTCAGCGCGCTCTTTATCGGCCTGCGTGCGCACCTCGCCACTGAGCAGGACCTTGCGGTTGAAGCTGGTCACATTCAGGTGGATGCGATCGCCCAGGTCTTGGCGAACGGCACTGGCGACCTTGAGTTCAATGGCCTCGTCTTCCAATTGGGTCCCGGCCGTGCGACGGTCGGTGGCCACGATACCGGTCATGACGGCACCGCCCACCAACAAAGGCGCGCAAGCGGACAAGCTGGACAAGGCCGCAGCCAAAACCACAGCGCTCAAAACCGAAGATTGAAAATTGCGTTTCATTTAAAGAGGCTCCTGTTCACCCAACAATTGGGTGTCAATTCCATCACAAAGACAATGCAGCACCAGGTACTGCACTTCACGAATTCGTGCGGCTCGCTCATGCGGCACACACACATGCACATCGGTTTCACGCAGCTGTCGGGCCAAGCCGCCACCATGGTGCCCGGTCAAGGCCAAGACGCTGATTTCGCGGTCATGGGCCGCTTGCACGGCCTCGACCAAAGCGGGCTCTGCGCCGTCGGAGCTGATGAGGACCAACACATCGCCCATTTGCCCCAGCGCTTGCACCTGCCGGGCCAAACCTTGGCCATCGGTCCAGCGGGTGGCCGTCACGGCATCCGCAGACAAGGCCAAAGCCGCCAAGCCCGGGCGCTCCCGCTCAAAACCACCCACCAGCAAGTTCGCCAAGTAATGCGCCAAGGCAGCCGAAGGGCCCATGCCACCGACCAAGACTTTGCCGCCACCGGTGACGCAGGCCATCACCGCCTGAACAGCCGAATCCACAGGCTTGGCCAAAGATTCGGCCACCTGGTAGTGCAAGTCGGCACTGTCAATGAAGTGTTGTTGGATACGGAGGTCTAGCATGCGCAGGCGATGATAACCCCGCTCACTGCCCTGCCACCCTAAAATGCCGTTTTTTCCCTGGTATTTCAGGCCGCATCAAAAGCCGCCTGCAGCCATTGGGGTCCGCTCGACTCGATGGTCACGACATCGAAGCGGGCAGGCGGCAGACGACGCCAGCGCTGCAGATAGTGGTGCGCTGCAAAAACGATGCGCCGCTGCTTCACCCACCCAATGCTGGCCGCAGCCCCGCCATGGTCAGATCGACTGCGCTTGCGCACCTCGACAAACACCACGGTGCCGTCTGCAGCCTGCATGATCAGGTCGATTTCGCCGCCCCCTCGGCCGGGCGTCCGATAATTGCGCTGTAGCAAGCGCAAACCGCGCGCTTGCAAATAGGCCAGCGCCTCGTCTTCGCCCGCATCCCCCCGGGCTTTGGTGGTTGGGGCTGGCGTGTTCTTTTTGAGGAATTGCATTGACTCCGTCTCCCTTGTCAGCCTCGTTCGCCAAAGCCTTGGAGGCTGCGCGCGACGCTGCCGGATCGCAAAACAACCCGGCCAGCACACTGTATGTCGTGGCCACCCCGATTGGCAACCTGGCCGACATCAGTCTGCGGGCTTTGCATGTGCTGGGCCAAGTCGATGCCATCGCTTGCGAAGACACCCGGCACACCCAACAACTGCTCAGGGCCTACGGCCTCGAGCGCCCCGGCACCCAATTGTTGGCGGTTCACCAACACAACGAAGCCGAGGCGGCCCAATCCGTGATCGCCCGACTGGCCCAGGGCGAACGTGTGGCCTATGTGAGCGATGCGGGCACGCCAGCCATCAGCGACCCGGGCGCCCGCTTGGTGGCCGCCGTGCGGCAAGCGGGTTGCCGTGTGCTGCCCCTGCCAGGCGCCAGCAGCGTGACCACGGCCCTCAGCGCCAGTGGCATGACGGGAGACAAGGGGTTTGTCTTCACCGGTTTTTTACCCAGCAAATCGGGCGAACGTCAGCAAGCGGTGCAGTCCTTGGCGCAAGAAAGCCGCGCCGTGGTGCTGCTGGAGGCGCCGCACCGCATCGAAGCTTTGGCGCAAGCCCTGTCGGTGTTGGGTGAGCGCCGCATCACGGTGGGGCGTGAGCTGACCAAGCAATTTGAGCAAATTGAAACCATCGCAGCGCACGCCTTGCCAGCCTGGCTGGCCGAAAAACCCGATCGCCAGCGCGGCGAGTTTGTGCTGGTGCTGCACGATGCACCTGTCGCCACGACCGAGGGCGAAGGCCTGCGCGTGCTGCAAGTGCTGCTGCCAGAGCTGCCCCTGAAAACGGCCGTCAAGCTGGCGGCCGACATCACGGGTGAATCCAAAAATGCCTTGTACGACCAAGCCCTCGCGCTGAAGAAGGGCTGAACGCCGCGCGCCGATGGGTGGGCAAAAGCCTGCAACCGTCAGCGCTTGCGCAAACCCAGCCACATGACGGTGGCCACCACCACCAAGGCCCCCACCAGCTGCATGGGCGCAATGGTTTGCCCCAACACCGCCCAGGCCAAGACCAAGGCAAAAACGGGCTCCACATTCATGATGGCCGAGTTGCCCACCACCCCCAACTTGGGCAACACCGTGAACATGATCGTGAAGGCGGTACCGTATAAAAACGTCAACGCCCCCAGACCCCACCAACCCGCTGTGGCATTGGGCAGATGGAAACCACTTTGCGTGGCCGCGACGGCGGCGGCCAACACCGCCACCGTCGCCATGGTCGTGAAGGTGCGCAAACGGCCATCCACATCAGCCGCCTCATGTTGGGTGATGACCATGGCCAAACCGAATGTGGCTGAAGCTGCCAAGGCAAAGGCGATGCCCACCCCGATTTGGGCCCAGTGCTGCGCTGCGCCCAGACCTGAAGCGGCGCCCAACACATCCAGCGCCAAGGCCAGGCCGAACAAAAGCAATGGCATGGCCAGCAAAACCGCAGGCTCTGGGCGGTGACCGTAGAGCACACGCGCCCAAAACGCGGTCAGCAGTGGGTAGGTGTTGAACGCCAACAGGGCCAGTGCCACGGGCAGTCGTGCCACGGCAGAGTAGAGGCAGACACTTTGCACAGCGATCAAGACGCCGATCAGCAGCAAAGTTCGAGGCTGGCGCTGCGACAACTTGAGGCTCACTTTTTGCTGCCACAGGATCAAGGCCAAGACCAAGGCCGTCACGCTGCTGCGAAAAGTGACCGCGGTCACCACATCCACACCCTGGTTGAAAGCGGTTCGGGCCGCCACATGGTTGGCCCCCATCATGAGGGCGATCAGCAAGAGTGTGAGAAAACCGGTCAGGGTCAAGCGGGAATAGGCGCCCGGAACTTGGGTGTGTGAGGACATGGCTTCTATTTAACCACCCACTCACCCCGAAGATGACATGCAGGTGACTGCGCATCTGTCGCGCCCGCCCTGACGCGCGCTGTTCAGGCCACCGCGCTGTTGGGCCATGGGCATTTCACACGACGTCGCCGTAGAGGCCTCGGCCCTGCGCATGCAACCGGCTCAGACCCAACAAAACGTCGGTCAAGGGCGTGGGAATGGCCGTCAGTTGCCCCAACTCACGCACGGCAGAGACCAGGGCATCGAGCTCGACAGGTTTGCCCGCTTCCACGTCTTGCAGCATGGAGGTGCGAAATGCGCCCAATTTGCGCGTCAAGGCATGGCGGTCTTCGGGCTGCTGATCGATGGGGATGCCGATCTGTGCACCGATGGCTTTGGCTTCGAGCATGACCCCCGAGATGAATTGGCGAACCAAGGGGTCGTCCAAAATTCGGTCCGTGGTGGCGCCTGTGAAGGCGCTGATCGGGTTGATGGTCATGTTGCCCCAGAGCTTGTACCAAATGTCTTTTTGAATTTGCGGCGACAGCGTGGCGTTGAAGCCCGCTCGGCGCAGCAGGGCATGCAGCGCCTGCACGCGGGGTGAGGCCTCGCCCGTGGGCTCGCCCACGATCAAGCCGTCCCCAAAGTGGTGGCGGATCACGCCAGGCGCATCCACCGAGCAGCTGGCATGGACCACGCAGCCGATGATGTGCCGAGCGGGCAGTGCACGCGCAATGGTGCCCTGGGGGTCCACCGCGTCCAATGAGCGCCCGGCCACCGGGCCGCCAAAGCCCTGCAAAAACCACCATGGCACACCGTTCATGGCGGTCAGCACGACGGTGTGGGGCCCGATCAGGGGCCCCACCTGCTGTGCGACCGAAGCCAGCGCAGGGGACTTGACGGAGATGACCACCACATCTTGGACGCCCAATGCCTGGGCATCGTTGGACGCCCTGACGGGCTGGGTGTGCCACTCGCCAGCCTGATGAAGTTGCAGACCGCTCTGCTGCAGCGCGGCCAGGGTGTCGCCCCTGGCCAATACGCTGAGGTCCGCCCCAGCGCGGGCCAAGTGCACCCCCATCCAGCCGCCAATGGCGCCTGCACCGACGATGGCGATCTTGTTGAATTTCACATCGTTCTTTGTTTCGCTCATGCGCGCCACCCTGGACCCTGCTTGTCCATCTGGCGCACCAGCGCCTCAAACACGTCTTGCCCAGCCCCGTGGTGGGGGTTGAACTGCAAGGCATCGCGCGTGCACTTCGCGGCAATGTCTTCGGGCACCGGGATCGGTGCACCCATGCTCTGAGTGGCCAACTGGATTTCACAAGCCCGCTGCAAAGTCCACAAAATCGCAAAGGTCTGCGACAGGCTGGCGCCCCATGCGAGCAGGCCATGGTTGCGCAAAATCACCGCCGGCTTGCTGCCAATGCTTTGCAGCACACGCGGGCCTTCTCCTGCATGGATGGTGATGCCCTCAAAGTCATGGTAAGCCACCATGCCATGCAGCTGGGCGGAGTAGAAATTGCTCTGCGACAGGCCGTCCTTCAGACAAGCCACCGCCACACCGGCGGTCGTGTGCGTGTGCATGACGCAGTGCGCCCCTTCAAGGCCACCGTGCAAAGTGGCATGCACCACAAAACCCGCCGGGTTGACCTTGTACGGCGAGCCGTCCAGCACCTCGCCTTGCATGTTGATCTTGACCAAATTGGAGGCCGTGACCTCGCTGTAGTGCAGGCCAAAAGGGTTGATCAAGAAGTGCTTCTCGCCCCCGGTCGCGCTGTCGGGCAAGCGCAGCGTGATGTGGTTGTAAATCATCTCTGTCCAGCCGAGCATGGCAAACACGCGGTAGCACGCGGCCAGTTCCAGCCGGGCTTGCCATTCGTCAGGATGGACCCGCGCTTGCAGCGAAGGCACCACAGGTTGGGGGGATGGAAACATCAGGCTCTCCTTGAGTGGGGGTCACAGCCCCCTGTTGATGGGCTCGGCTGACCAAAAATGAACAGGGTCTGACCCCCATTCGTTCGGTCGGTCAATAGGTGCTGCCCTTGGCAGGCACGGCGGTGGTGATCTCTTTTTTGAAGTGCGCCGCCAAATCGGTGGTGTGGCGCATCAAAATTTGGGTGTCCAGGCCCACCGCCACGAACAAGGCACCCAGCTGCAGGTACTGCGCAGCCAGTTGTCGGTCGGGCGTGAGGATGCCGGGGGCCTTGCCGGCTTTCCGGATGCGGGCGATGGCGTCAGAGATGGCCGCTTGCACCTCAGGGTGTGCCGCGTTGCCCACATGGCCCATCGATGCAGAGAGGTCGGCCGGGCCGATGAACACGCCGTCCACGCCGGGGGTGGCGGCAATGGCGTCCAAATTCTCCAGCGCCTGGCGTGATTCCACCTGCACCAACAGGCAGACCTCTTGATTGGCACGCTTGAAATAGTCGGGGTAGTGGCCCCAGCGCGATGCCCGCGCACCCGCCATGCCGCGCACACCGCCTTGCCCATCGTCTTGGGGGTAACGCATGGCTTGCACCAGCTGCGCAGCTTGTTCTGCCGTGTCCACCATGGGCACCAGGATGTTTTGCGCGCCCAGGTCCAGATACTGCTTGATGAGCGCTGTCTCGCCCAAAGGAACCCTGCACACCGGGTGGCTGGCCGGGTAAGCCGCCAAGGTTTGCAGTTGCGCCTGGATGCTGCGCAAGTCGTTGGGCGCGTGCTCACCGTCAATCACCAGCCAGTCAAAGCCGGCCAAGGCACAGATTTCGGCGGTGTAGGCACTGGCCAGGCCCATCCACAGGCCGATTTGCGGCTGTTGGTTTTGCAAGGCTTGCTTGAAAAGGTTTGTGGGCGTGTTCATGGGACGTTGCCTCGTTTTGAAAGGGAAAAAGGTTTGCAGGTTGTTGGGGTCGGGGTGGCGGCTCGGGCGATGTGGCCAAGCGAAGCGCCTCTGAGCCCGGGCCGCCAGCCCGGCCCCAGCAGCCTCCCGCTGTCGAAAGACACAGCCACTGCAGACGCTTCCAAAGGCTCAAACAAACCGAAACTCCAGTTTGCCCAATGGCCCGTAGTCCGCCTCAAACACATCCCCCACTTTGGCCAGGGCAGGTTTGGTGAACGAACCGGCCAGCACAATTTCGCCCGCCTGCAGGTGTTCGCCCCAGGGCGCGAGCTTGTTGGCCAGCCAGGCAATGCCCACCGCCGGGTGCCCTTGCACGCCAGCCGCGAGACCTGTCTCCTCGACCACGCCGTTTTGGCGCAGCACCGCGCCGCACCAGGGCAGGTCGGTGGTCAATGGGTCCACCCGCTTGGCCCCCAGCACAATGCCTGCATTCGCCGCGTTGTCGCTGATGGTGTCGTACACCTTGCGCATCACCTTGTTGTGGCGGTCGAACTGCTCGATGCGCGAGTCGATGATTTCGATGGCGGGCGTGACGTAGTCGGTGGCCTCCAGAACCTGCTGCACCGTCACGTGGGGGCCGCGCAGTTCTTTTTTGAGGATGAACGCCAGCTCCACTTCCACACGGGGGGCGATGAAATCCGTGAAGGGGATGTCCAGCACCTGGCCGGGCGTGCAGTCGTAGCGCATGTCGTCCAGCAGCGTGCCGTAATCGGGCTCGTCGATCTGGCTCGAGACCTGCATGGCCCGGCTCGTCAACCCGATCTTGTGGCCGATCAGGGTGCGCCCCTCAGCGAACTTGATCTGCATCCAGGCGCGGTTGATGCGGTAGCCGTCTTCGATGGTCATGCCCGCAAAGCGCTTGGAAAAGTGCTCGATCTGGGTGCGGGTTTTCTCGGACTGGTGGAGCTCGCGCGCGAGCTCTTGGATCAAGGCGTCGTCAAACATATTGCGGATTTCCTGTGGGAGCGCGCCCCTGCGCGCGAATGAATGTCATGGGCGTCAACCACCGTTCGCAAGCAGGGGCTCGCGCCGACAAAAGTCAGAGGCTGTGTCATCTCAAACCTTGTTGAAAAGCGGATGGAGGTTGCTGTGCTTGGCGTCGAACACCTCGGGGCCGACGTCGATCTGCAGCGTGATGCCGATGTGGCGCTGCGCCATCACCGGCGCGAAAAAGGCTTTGGCCACGTCGAGCAGGGTCTGCCCAGCGGCTTGCTGGGTGGCCTCGCTGCGGCCACGGCCCATGCGCAGGTTCAGGTACACAAAAGCGTAATCGCCTGAGCCGCCGGCCTCACGCCCTGCCGCGCCGCCATCGGCCACCGCGTAATGCGGCGCGGGGTAAGCCAGCACGCGCGTGCCGCCCGTCGGAAAAACCTGCTGGCCTTGTTCGTCGCGCACGGTGAGCATGGCGTCGGCCATCTGGCGGCACAGGGTGCTCATGTGGACTTCGGCGTCCAGCTGGCCGGTGTAGAGGATCACGAGATGGGGCATGTGCGCACTCCTCAAAGGCGGGTGCCGATGGCCGTGTAGCCCTCGGCACGGCTGGCCACGGCAGCGGGCACTTTGGCGCCGTCCTGCGGTGTGACTTCAAAAATCGCGTTGAGCTGGCCCGTGCCGCTGGCGCCAAAGTAGGGCGTCACCATGTCCACCGCGCCGTCATAGCCGGTCCAGCCCAAAGCGCCCATCAGCATGGCGGTGTCGTGCATGAAGCCTTCGCCGTGGCCTTTGCTGGCGTACTCGGGCAGCATCTCGCAAAAGGCTTTCCATTCGCGGTTGCCCCACATCTGCAGCACCTGCTTGTCCAGCTGCTCTAAAAACGGGCTCCAGACCTTGTGCGCAAACTCCGGTGCCAGGCCGTTTTGGGCAAAGCGGTGCGAGAGCGATCCGCTGGCCAAAAAGGCCACCTTGCCCTCGTAATGCTGCTCCACCGCCTCGCGCATGGCCCAGCCCAGGCGGGCGCTGTCGTTCAGGTAATGCACCATGCACAGCGCCGACACCGACACCACCTTGAAGTGCTGGTCTTCGTTCATGTAACGCAGCGGCACCAGCGTGCCGTACTCGGGGCCGAGCGTGGTGTTGTCGTGCGCCAGTGTTTCGACACCGTGCGCATTGGCCACTTTGGCCAGCAGGTGCCCCAGCTCAGGGTTGCCCGGTGACTCGAAAGCCATGTGGTGGATGAAGTGCGGCAGCTCGTTGCTGGTGTACTCCCCTTTGAAATGCGGCGCGCAATTGATGTGGTAGTTGGCGTTGACGAGCCAGTGCGTGTCGAACACCACCAGCGTGTCCACCCCCAAGGCGCGGCAGCGGCGGCTGATTTCTTTGTGGCCGTCGATGGCGCTTTGGCGCGTGCCAAAACGTGGCCCCGGGATTTCGCTCAGGTACATGCTGGGCACGTGGGTGATTTTGGCGGCGAGTGCAAGTTGGCCCATGGTCAGACTCCCCAATGCGGAATGTGGTGCGATCCCATCGAGACCGCCACGTTTTTGGGCTCGCAGAACACCTCGTAGCTCCAGGTGCCGCCTTCGCGGCCGGTGCCGCTGGCCTTGGTGCCGCCAAAGGGCTGGCGCAGGTCGCGCACGTTCTGGCTGTTGACGAAGCACATGCCGGCCTCCACCGCCGCGGCCACGCGGTGCGCGCGGCCCAGGTTCTCGGTCCAGACGTAGCTGGACAGGCCATAGTCGATGTCGTTGGCTTTGGCAATCGCATCCTGCTCGTCCTTGAAAGGGATCAGGCAGGCCACGGGGCCGAAAATTTCTTCTTGCGCGATGCGCATGCGGTTGTCGACATCGGCAAACACCGTGGGCCAGACGAAGTTGCCGTGCTTCACATGCGCGGGCAGATCTGCCGCGTAAGCGGGCTGGTCCAAGCCGCCGCACAGCAGGGTCGCGCCCTCTTTGGGGCCGAGTTCGATGTAGCTGCGCACCTTGGCCAGATGGGCCTTGGAGATCATCGGGCCGACGATGGTTTTCTCGTCGAGCGGGTCGCCCACGGTGATGCGCTTGGCCCGCTCGGCGAACTTGGCGGCAAAGTCGGCGTAGATGCTTTGCTGCACCAGGATGCGGCTGCCTGCCGTGCAACGCTCGCCGTTGTTGGAGAAGATCATGAAGATGGCGGCATCGAGGGCGCGGTCCAAATCGGCGTCTTCAAAGATCACGAAGGGGCTTTTGCCGCCGAGTTCCATGCTGAATTTTTTCAGGCCCGCGCTTTGCACGATGCGGTTGCCCGTGACAGTCGAGCCGGTGAAGCTGATGGCCCGCACATCGCGGTGCGAGACCAGCGGCTCGCCCGCTTCCTTGCCATAACCGTGCACCAGATTCAGCACGCCCGCGGGCACCCCCGCTTCGAGCGCCAGCTCGCCCAAACGGGCCGCGGTCATGGGCGAGAGTTCACTCATCTTGAGCACCGCGGTGTTGCCAAAAGCAAGACACGGCGCGACCTTCCAGGTGGCGGTCATGAAGGGCACGTTCCAGGGGCTGATGAGCGCGCACACCCCCACCGGATGGAACAGGGTGTAGTTCAGGTGCGTGGGCGTGGGGTAGGTGTGGCCGTCCACGCGGGTGCACATCTCGGCAAAGTAGTAGAAGTTGTCGGCCGCACGCGGCACCAGCTGCTTGCCGGTCTGGCTGATGGTTTGGCCGCAGTCTTTCGTCTCGGTCTGCGAGATTTCAGGCACGTGTTGGGTGATCAGCTCGCCCAGCTTGCGCATGACGCGGGCGCGCTCGGTGGCGGGTGTGGCCGCCCATTTCGGGAAAGCGGCTTTGGCGGCGGCAACGGCAGCGTTGACTTGGGCCTCACCGCCCGAAGCCACTTCGGCCAGCACTTCTTGCGTGGCGGGGTTGATCGTCTCGAAGTAGTCGCTGCCTGCGACTTTCTGTCCGTTGATCAGGTGGTCAATTTTCATGGGGTTTCGGACCTCTTTAGGAGGCCGCCCCTGCGGCCGAATGGTTGGGAATGGCGGTGGGCTTTGCATTCGGCCGCAGGGGCGGCCTCCCACAGCATCAAATGGCAACGATGGTGTTTTGCAGCGCCCCAATGCTTTCAATCTCGGTCACCACCACATCGCCCGGGTTCACGTTGACGATGCCGTCGGGCGTGCCGGTCAGGATCAGGTCGCCGGGGTTGAGCGTCATGAAGCTGCTGAAGTACTCGATCAGCGTGGGCACGTCGAAAATCATGTCGGCAGTGCTGCCGCTTTGCGTGAGCTGCCCGTTGACGGTGGTTTGCAGCTTGAGGGCCATGGGGTTGGGCACGTCGGACGCGTCCACCAACCAGGGGCCGATGGGCGTGCAGGTGTCGCGGTTTTTCACGCGCAAGTTGGGGCGGTACCAGTTCTCCAGGTAGTCGCGGATGGCGTAGTCGTTGGCCACGGTGTAACCCGCGATGAAGTCGTAGGCGTCGGCTTTTTTCACGCGGCGGGCGGTGCGGCCCACCACCACGGCCAGCTCGCACTCGTAGTGCATGTAGTTCACGTCTGCCGGGCGCTTTGTGAACGCCTTGTGCCCGATCAGCGAAGCCTCGCCCTTCATGAAGGCCAGCGGCTCTTCTGGGGCCTTGAAGGCCAGCTCCTTGGCGTGGTCGGCGTAGTTCAGGCCGAGCGCGATCACGGTGCGTGCCTGCGGCACGGGCGCGAGCGGTGGCAGCCAAACGACCTCGTCATAGGCCACGCAGCGGCCCTGGTGCGGGCCTTGGGTGATGCGCAACTGGCCGTCGAACGCCACGGCTTGCTGGATGGCGCCGGACCAGGCAATGCGTGCGTGCTTCATGCGGCACCTCCAAGTGCTGTGACCACCGAGACCAAGCCGGGGGCGGAAATCTCCACCCGATCGCCCGCTTGGGCGCGGGGGCGCGTGCCATCCGTCAGGCAGTCGGTGCCCACCATCAGCACATCCCCGGGCTGCAAAGTCATGAATTCGCCCACATCGGCGAGCAAGGCCGGCAAGCCGCGCACCAACGCGCGCAGGTCCAGGGTTTGCACCAAGTCGCCATTGCGGCGCACGGCGATCTGCAGCGCGGCCCAGTCAGACACCTGGCCCGTGGTCACCTGCGCAGGCAACGCCAGAAAACCGTCGCGGCAGCGGAACTTGACCGGCGGGCGGTAATAACTTGCATGCGGCACAGACCAGTCGTTCAGCAGCGCAGCACCCGACACCTGGCCGTGGCTCCCGATCACCAGGCCGAGTGTCGCGCCGATGTCGACTTCGGTCACGCCATCCTGCAGCACCAGGTCTTGCCCAGCGGGGCTGAAGGTGTTGGCCGTCTTGACGTAGAGCACGGGCGCTTTGGGCGCGGCTTTGTGCGGGTCTTGCGTCATGCGCGGGGACCACAGGTCCCACTCGCGGCGAAAGTTGAGCAAGGTGCCATACACCGTGCCTTGGGGGGTCCAAGGGTTCATCGTTCTTCTTCCTCGGCCAGCTCTTCTGGCGTTTCGGTGTCAGGGGTTTCGAGAGCGATCACCTCGTCGAGCAGTGCGTACAGCTGCCCCAGCTTGGCCTTGCCCAGTTGCTGCTCCATCCAGCTGTAGTGCGCCTCGATCGTTTGCGACAAAGCCTGCACTTTGCGCAGGCCCAGCGCGGTGGCGCGCACCACGGTTCGGCGGGCGTCTTGCGGGCAGCGTGCGCGCTCGATCAGGCCATCGCGCTCCATGCGGGTGAGCACACCGGTCAGGCTGGGCCCGAGCAGGTAGGCCTCGCGGGCGACGCGGCCGGTTTCTGTGCCCGCCAGGTCCTGGGCATGCTCGCCGAGCACCCGCAGCACACGCCACTGTTGGTCCGACAGGCCATGCTGGCGCAGGCTCGGGCGCGTGTGGGCCATGACGGCTTCGCGCGCCTGCAGCAGCAAGCGCGGCAAGTTGCGGTGGACAAAAGGGGTGGTGTGGCTCATTTATTTAACATGTTAAATGAATCCAAGCTTTCCTCCATGCGGGTTTCTACCGAGCCAGGCCCTCACACCCCTCTGGCCGATCCGCCTTTTCAAATAAGATGCCTGAAATTCCGGAGGTCTCATGGTCCTTGTGCGTCATTTCAAGAAGGGGTGGCTGGCCGCCTGTTGGGGTCTTGTGGGACTCGGCTGTGCGGCCCAGTCCGCGCCGGATTGCAAACCCGCCCCAGAAAACGTCGCCGAATTGGTCCAAATCCGTCCACGTTTTCACACGGTCAGGGGGCCTCTGGCCGAGTTCGACCCTTGTCACAAAGCGTCCAAACTCTCGGTCCCCACGCGCTGGAATGGCAGTCCGCTGCCCAGCAAACCCCCTTTGGTCATCATTGCGCACGGCGGCGGCGGCCTGGGCATGCTGGAAAACAACCTGGCCGCAGCGCTGCGCAAGCACGACGTGGCCACGCTGGTGTTTGACGCCTACCAACTCAACGGCTTTTACCAAGGCTACCCCTTTTGGGGGTCCCAAGCGACCAACGAATCGCGCCAGCGCATGATCTACAAAGCCGCCAAAGGCGCTTACGAGTGGGCCCTCACGCAGTCAGACAAAGTCGACACGCGCGCCATCTTTCTGCAAGGCGTGTCCAACGGGGCAGCGGTGGTGGCCAACCTGGCCAGCGTGGTCAACCCCGAGCATGTCCGAGCTGTCATCCCAGAAGGCTTGCCGGGCATGGGCATCGGCCTGCCCGACAGCGTGGCCGTGCCGGTGCGGCTTGTCTTTGGCAAGATCGACAACTACGGCGGCAAACACCCGGAAGACTGGATGTGGCAACGCCAGGACAGTTGCCGCGTCAACCGTGTCCCCAGCCCAGAGCTTCCAGCTGGCAATGCACAACACTGCAACGGGCGACAAAACCCGGCAGACATGACCGAGAAACCCATCGACTGGATGCAGCGGCTCAAGGCCCAAGGCGCGGACATCGAGGTTTGGTTTTACGACCATGCCGCACACGGTATTTTCCAGGGCCCCATCGACCGCAAAATGCTGACCTACGGCACCGACAACACCACCTTCTCATGGACCGGCTCCGACCCTTCGGCGAAGGAAAAAATGTTGGCCGATCTGGTCAAACTGATCCAAAATTCCCGCCCCTGACGCACGCACATGAAACCTCATCACCGATTGCTGGACCTCTTGCCCCCCATCGTGCAAGCCCCGATGGCGGGTGCGCAAAACCACCGACTCGCCGCTTCGGTCTGCGAAGCCGGGGGCCTGGGCTCACTGCCGGCGGCCATGCTCAGTCTCGCGGACCTGCACAGCGAACTCCAGGCGCTGCAGCAAGCCACCGCCCATCCTTACAACGTCAACTTTTTTTGCCACGCCCAACCCGCACCCGATGCGGCGCGCGAGCAGGCTTGGCAGCGGGCCCTGGCCCCCTATTTCCGAGAACTGGGACTCGACCCTGAAACCATTCCGAAAGGACCGGGGCGCATGCCTTTCAGCGCCGAAACGGCCGATGTGCTGGCGCCATTTCGTCCGGCGGTGGTGAGTTTTCACTTTGGGCTGCCATCGCCCGAGCTGGTCGCCCGCGTCAAAAGCTGGGGCAGCCTGATCCTGTCTTCCGCCACCACCGTCACCGAAGCCTTGTGGCTGCAGGCCAACGGGGCGGACGCCATCATTGCCCAGGGCCTGGAAGCTGGAGGGCACCGCGGCATGTTCCTCACGGACGAACTCAGCACACAGCTGGGCACCTTCGCACTGCTGCCCCAGATCGTGCAGGCGGTCCAGTTGCCCGTGATGGCGGCCGGCGGGATCGGCGGCGCAAGTGGGATCGCCGCGGCCAAGGCACTGGGGGCCGCGGGCGTGCAGATCGGCACGGCCTATTTGTGCAGCCGCGAAGCCACCACCAGTGCTGTGCACCGCAGCGCTCTGCAGTCTCCCGCCGCGCAGCACACCGCCTTGACCACCTTGTTTTCTGGCCGCCCGGCACGCGGCATCGTCAACCGCTTGATGCGCGAACTCGGCCCTCTCAACGCGGCAGCACCCGCTTTCCCCTTGGCCACAGCGGCCATCGCGCCACTGCGCGCGGCCGCCGAAGCTGCGGGCAGCAGCGATTTCACGCCGCTGTGGTCGGGCCAAAACGCCAGCGGCTGCCGCGATTTGCCCGCCGCCGACATCACCCGCGAATTTCTGCAGGCATGGCACAGCGACTGAGCCTTTCGCTCAGGCACACTTGCACCCCATGGCCAAAGACAAATCGATATTCACCTGCACCGAATGCGGCGGCACCAGCGCCCGCTGGATGGGCAAATGCCCCAGCTGCAATGCCTGGAACACCCTGATCGAAGGCTCGACAGAGCCCGCGGCTGGCAAAAACCGCTTTGGCTCGGTGCACGCCTCTCTGGCGCCCACTTCGGAGGTGTTGCCGCTGGCCCAAATCGAAGCGGCCGACTTCGAGCGCCACCCCACCGGCATCGACGAACTCGACCGCGTGCTGGGCGGGGGCATGGTCGAAGGCGGGGTGGTGCTGATTGGCGGCGACCCGGGCATCGGCAAATCCACTTTGCTGCTCCAAGCGGTGGATGCCTTGCAACGCAGCGGCATGAACACCCTTTATGTGACGGGCGAAGAAAGCGGCGCCCAAGTGGCCATGCGCTCGCGCCGCTTGGGCCTGCCGGACTCTCAAGTGCCGGTGCTGCCCGAGATCCAGCTCGAGAAGATTTTGCACACCCTGCAAGCACGCCAACCCGGCATTGCCATCATCGACTCGATCCAGACGGTGTATTCGGACCAACTGACCAGCGCCCCTGGCTCGGTGGCGCAGGTGCGCGAATGCGCGGCGCACCTCACGCGCACCGCCAAATCGACCGGCACCACCATCGTGCTGGTGGGCCACGTGACCAAAGAGGGCGCACTGGCTGGCCCGCGCGTGCTCGAGCACATGGTGGACACGGTGCTGTACTTTGAAGGCGACACCCATTCCAATTTCCGCCTGATCCGCGCCATCAAGAACCGCTTTGGCGCTGTGAATGAAATTGGCGTGTTTGCCATGACCGAAAAAGGCCTGAAAGGGGTGAGCAACCCCAGCGCCATCTTTTTGAGCCAACACGCCGAGCCCGTGCCCGGCAGTTGCGTGATGGTCACGCTCGAAGGCACACGGCCTTTGTTGGTTGAAATTCAAGCGCTGGTCGACAGCGGCGGTCCCTCGCCTCGCCGCTTGAGTGTGGGCCTGGACCGGGACCGCCTGGCGATGCTGCTGGCGGTGTTGCACCGCCACGCGGGTGTGGCTTGCATGGACCAAGACGTGTTTGTGAATGCGGTGGGCGGCGTGCGCATCAGCGAGCCCGCCGCCGACCTGGCGGTGATGCTGGCCATCACCAGCAGCCTGCGCGGCAAGCCACTGCCCAAAGGCTTCATTGCCTTTGGCGAAGTGGGCCTGGCCGGCGAAGTGCGACCCGCCCCCCGCGGTCAGGATCGGCTGAAAGAGGCTGCAAAACTGGGATACACACTGGCCGTCATTCCCAAAGCCAACGCGCCCAAGACGCCCATCCCTGGCATGCGCGTGCATGCCGTGGAAAGGATTGAGGAGGCGATGGCTGTGGTGCGCGAGCTGAGTTAACACTCAATCGTCGTGATCGCTGTAGCCATTCTTGACTTCCAGCTTGATGACCTGAAAGACATTGTTGGCGTCCATATAACCTTTGGCTTCGACAAAACTGCCGTTGACAGGGACGCCATGCTCAAACCTGGTATTGACCGAAGACAGTGCGTTGTAAACCACGCCAAGTCGTGTCAATTTGAAAGTGCTGGACACCCCTGACCAGTCACTGACCTGGCCATACATTTCAAAAACGCGGCCCGCACTGAGATTGGTTCCCGAAGCCACCTTGATTTCAACCTTGGTGGCCATCAGAATGCCATCGGCATAGCTGCCCTTGACTTCCACGAACGCACCGTTGGTGAGATGCGCTGAAGATCCGTAAGGAAAATATGCTGAACGAGCATCCACGTTCACACCTTGCACCGTGAAGCTGCTGCCGCTCAAATTGCTGACTGCGCCGTAAAACTCGTTGCTGTAGGCGGTGTTTGAGCCGTCATTGCCAGTGAAACTGCGTTGGCCTTCGACTTCAACACGTGTCGCTGCCAACACAGCGCCAGACCATGTTCCCTTGATTTCATACAAGGCACCCTGAGTCAATGAGACGCCGCTGACTTCGACGCCGCCCACCCGCCAGCGGGAGCCATCCAAGACCGCTGCGCCTTTGATCTTGGCATAGCTGGCAGCGCTGGGCGCGCCTTCGAAACGGGTCAAATAGGACGCATTGACCAGCTGAAGCCGTGCAGCGGTCAGTGCCGTGCCGTTCCATTGGCTGATATCGGCAGCCAAGGCTCTCACCGCATCACCCACCCTTGGAGTGGTGACTGACGGTTGAATAGTGCAGCCATTGCAGTTGACCATAACGCTGCTGCTGGCATCAGTCTTGACGGTGTAGCTGTTGCCCGATATCGCCGTGATGGTTCCCCGTACCGCCACATCCATGGCATGCGCCGAAGCGCTGGTGACCACGACACGCGTCGCCAAAAAACGACCGTCTGATTGCGTCAATCCGTAAACCGTGAGCAACGGGGCATTGCTCAGTCCAGCGAGTTGCGTCAAGTTGGTGATGGGGGTGCCTGTCGAAGTGCCATCGGTTGTGCCGCCGTAGGTTGTGGCTGAAGTCAGCTGGATGGTTTGTGTCGGCAAGGTCAAGGTGAGTGCAGATGTGTCCACGGCGCTCATCGTGCCGCGCACACCGCCCACCACACGAATGCGGGCGGCACGGCCCAAGCTTTGTGCGTCATCCACATCACCCAAAAGGGCGACTGTCATGCCCAAGGCCAATGGACTGTTGTACGCCGCGGTATTGTTGTCGTAGCCGGTGCTGAAGTCATCGCCGTCATAGACCATCGCATCCGTGGTTTCAAACCTCACGCCATTCACCACAATGGACCCCAGCCCGGTGATGGCACCTTGGTAGGTCGCCGAGACACCACTGAATGTGGCGGCTCCCGCCGGGTTGGTTGACCAAGTGACAGGGGAGCCATCCTCTGAAAGTTCTCCCCCACCGCCACCACAGGCCACCAGAAATACACTGGTCAGCAAAAACGGGGAAATCCAATTGAAACGTGACATACCCACTCCATTCATGACAGAAATGGAAAGTTTGGCCCCCCCGCATGAAGCTCGGCTTAAGAGAAAATATCGCGCGGCAGGTCAAGCCACTCAAGGCACAATGGGCCCCCATGAATTTCAACAAAATACTGGCCCCATTGGTCATTGTGGGTTTCACGGTCGGTGCTTGGCAGGCTTTTCAGTGGGCGGGCATTGCCTTGGCGGCAGGCGGCGTGGTGATGTGGATCTTGCTGCACTTCACACGCATGGTCACGATCTTGAAGAAAGCCGCTGACCGGCCCATCGGCCATGTGGCCAGCGCCGTCATGCTCCATGCCAAGCTGCGAAAAAATGTCTCTTTGATGCACGTCATCGCCTTGACCCGCTCTTTGGGCACGCTGTTGACAGACAAAGACGCTCAGCCCGAGATTTACACCTGGACCGATACCAGCCAATCGGTGGTCACCTGCACCTTTGTCGGCGGCAAACTGACCGCGTGGACACTGGTACGCCCCCAAGAGCCAAACCCTTAAAATCACGGGCAATCCCGTTTATCCCGGCTAATTCAAAGGAAACTTTCATGAGCGTTGTCATCCCCTCCATGTCAGACCGTGACGGCAAAATCTGGATGGACGGCCAGATGGTCGATTGGCGCGACGCCAAGATCCATGTGCTGAGCCACACCCTGCACTACGGTTGCGGCGCTTTCGAAGGCGTGCGCGCTTACAAAACCGAGCAAGGCACCGCCATCTTCCGTTTGGCCGAGCACACCGAGCGCCTGTTCAACAGCGCCAAGATTTTGCGCATGAACATCCCCTTCACCCCAGCGCAGGTCAACGAAGCCCAACGTGCCGTGGTGCGCGAGAACAACTTGGAAAGCGGCTACATCCGCCCCCTGACCTGGATTGGCGACAAAAAACTGGGCGTCAGCCCCAAGGGCAACACCATCCACCTCATGGTGGCCGCCTGGACTTGGGGCGCCTACTTGGGCGAAGAAGGCATGAAGCGCGGCATCCGCGTGAAAACCAGCAGCTACACCCGCCACCATGTCAACATCACCATGACGCAAGCCAAGGCGGTGAGCAACTACACCAACAGCATTTTGGCCAACATGGAAGTGACCGACGAGGGTTACGACGAAGCCCTGCTGCTGGACACCTCCGGCTTTGTGTCCGAAGGCGCGGGCGAGAACATCTTTGTGGTCAAAAATGGCGTGATCTACACACCCGATTTGTCGGCCGGTGCCTTGAACGGCATCACCCGCAACACGGTGTTCCACATCGCCAAGGATTTGGGCCTGGAGATCGTGCAAAAACGCATCACCCGCGACGAGGTGTACATCGCCGACGAAGCCTTCTTCACCGGCACCGCCGCCGAAGTCACGCCGATTCGCGAACTCGACCGCATTGCCCTGGGCAAAGACGACTACGTGGGCAGCCGCGGCCCCATCACCGAAAAAATCCAAAGCGCCTTCTTTGACATCGTCAACGGCCGCAACCCCAAGTACGCCCATTGGCTGACCTTGGTTTAAGGAACACCCCCATGAGCAACCCCACTGTTGAACTGCTGGCCACCGACCTGAACCCCCAAGGCGGTGTGTTTTGCCCCAGCCCCAAAGCCGATATGAAACTCTGGAACAGCCACCCCAAGGTCTATCTGGATGTGGCCAAAACCGGCCAGGGCAAGTGCCCTTATTGCGGCACGCTTTACCAGTTGAAAGCGGGTGAAGTGGTGGGTCACCACCACTGAAGCTGCCCAGCAGGCCTTAAGTTTCCTTGGCGTGCACCCGCGAGGCCAAGGCCACCAACAACAGCACCGGCAAGCCCAACCAAGCCGTGGCCGTGAAGAAACTGGCGTAGCCGTGGGCGTCGACAAAGTCGCCCGAAAACCCGGCAATGAACTTGGGCAACAAAAGCATCATGGAGCTGAGCAAGGCGTATTGCGTGGCCGAATAGCTGATGTTGGTGAGTGACGACAAATAAGCGATGAAGGCCGCCGAGGCGATGCCACTGGCCAGGTTGTCGGCCGAGATGACCCAAACCAGGGCCTGCACGTCATGCCCCACACCACTGAGCCAGACAAACAGCATGTTGCTGGCCGCGCTCAAAGCCGCGCCCAACATGAGCACGCGCATGACCCCCCAGCGCGCCGACAAAACGCCACCGACAAAGGCACCGACCAAGGTCATGATGACGCCATACACCTTGGTCACACTGGCCACTTCGGTTTTGGTGAAACCCATGTCCACATAAAACGGGTTGGCCATGATGCCCATGACCACGTCGCTGATGCGGTAAACGGCAATCAAGGCCAACAGCAGCACCGCCTGCCAGCGGTAACGGCGCCAAAAATCAGCAAAGGGTTCGACCACTGCCCCTTTGAGCCACTCGGCCAAGTTGCGCGCAGGCGCAAAGGGTGCGGGCACCGGCTCGGGTGAGGCCAGCACCACCCACATGCCCGGCAGCATGCTCAGGGCCATGACCAAATAAGCCGCTTGCCAGGCCGACTGCACATAGCCCGTGGCTTGCTCGCCTTGGGCCCAGGCCGCCACCCACAAAACACCCGCCCCAGCCCAAATCATGGCCAGGCGATAACCCGTTTGGTAACTGGCCGCCAAAGCCGCTTGGGCATGGGCCTCGGCCGACTCGATGCGGTAAGCGTCCAAGGCAATGTCTTGCGTGGCGGAAGCGATGGCCACGGCCAAAGCACAAGCCACCAAGGGGCCGAGCAGTTGCGATGGATCGTTCAGTGCCATGCCCACCAAACCTCCAGCAATGACGGTTTGCGACAACAGCAGCCAGCTGCGCCTGCGGCCCAAATGCCTCGTCAAGCCTGGAATCGGCAGGCGGTCGACCAAAGGAGCCCACATCCATTTGACGCCATACGCCAACCCCACCCAGCTCAGGTAACCAATGGTGCTGCGGTCAATGCCGGCCTCACGCAGCCTGAAACTGAGTGTGCCCAGCACCAGCAGCAAGGGCAGTCCTGCAGCAAAACCCAATGCCAGCATGCGAAGACAGGCCGGTTGCAAATACAGTTGCAAGGCTTCGCGCCAAGTGCGCACAGCGCTTGGCACGGGCAGATCAGAAGGTGGAAGGTGATGGGCCATGCCGCCATTATCGAATGAGGACCGAAACGCCCTTCAAACGGGGGGGCGCGCCCTTCGCTATCATGGCGTCACCATGTGCTTGATTTGTCACCTCAAAACCGCCTCTGTTGCCCCCGACTCGGGCGACACCCCCTCGCCACTTTGGCAAGCGCGCCGCGCTTTTTTGCTGGCTGCAGGTTCATCGGCGGCCACAGGCGTCTTGGCGCAGGTGGACGTGGGTGCCTCCTCCAGTTTGCGCAAACTGGTGCCTGCCGAAACACTGGAGACCTCTGCACGCCAGCAGTACGCGCAGGTCTTGTCGGAAGCCCGTGCCAAAGGGGCCTTGGCGCCCGATGACCACCCGCAGTTGCAACGCTTACAGACCATTGCACAAAAACTTATTCCCCACGCGGCGCCTTGGAACCCCCGTTCGCGGGACTGGAAGTGGCAGGTCAACCTGATCGGCAGCAAGCAGATCAACGCTTGGTGCATGCCCGGCGGAAAAATTGCCTTCTACACGGGCATCTTGGATCAATTGAAACTGAACGACGACGAAGTCGCCATGATCATGGGGCACGAGATGGCGCACGCCCTGCGCGAGCATGCCCGGGAGCGCTTGGCCAAGAGCCAAGCCACCAGCTTGGGTTTGTCGATTGCATCGCAACTGTTGGGCTTGGGATCGCTGGGCGATGTCGCGGCCAACTTGGGAACGCAACTGCTCACGCTGAAATACAGCCGAGATGACGAAACCGAATCGGACTTGGTGGGCTTGGAAATCGCTGCGCGTGGCGGCTACAAGCCCGAGGCGAGTGTGAGCCTGTGGCAAAAAATGCAAGCGGCCAGTGGCAATGGCAGTCCCTCCTTCTTGTCAACCCACCCCAGTGGTGCCAACCGCATTGAAGAGCTCCAAGCCAACCTGCCGAAGGTGCAACACCTCTACGACAAGGCCCGTCGGGGTTGAGCCCGCACAGAACCCGTCACTTGTCGCGCACGTAGGGGTTGGTCTGCCGTTCACGTCCAAACGTGCTTTCTGGACCGTGACCAGGAATGAACACCGTGTCATGGCCCATGGGCCATAAACGCTGGGTGATGCTGGCGATCAAATCTTCGTGGTTGCCTTGCGGAAAGTCGGTGCGGCCAATGCTGCCAGCGAACAGCACATCCCCCACAAAGGCCCGCTTGATCTCAGGCGAATAAAACACCACATGGCCGGGTGTGTGCCCGGGGCAGTGGCGCACTTGCAAAGTGTGCGCACCCAGTGTCACGCTGTCCCCGTCGGCCAACCAGCGTGTGGTCTGGAAAACCCGTGCGGGTGGGAAGCCATAAGCGGCCGCCGCCTGAGGCAATCCATCGATCCAGAATTGGTCTGCCGGGTGCGGCCCAATGATGGGCAAGCCGCCCATCTGTTCGGCCAGATCGGCCGTGCCGGATGCATGGTCCAGATGACCGTGGGTGATCCAAATTTGCTCCAGCTTCAAGTCGTGTTGCCGCAGCGCGTCCAAAATCTTGTCCAAGTCACCGCCGGGGTCCACCACGGCAGCCTGGCGGCTTTGGTCATCCCAAACCACAGAACAATTTTGCTGGAAGGGCGTGACGGGAATGGTTTGGTATTGGAGCATGGGCAAATTATAGAAAGGGCGGTGCCATGGGTCTCCTTTCGACAAGGGGGTGTACAGTCCAAGCAGCCAGCGCCACGGGGTTGATGTTTTTGCGCTGCACAGAATGTTCTTTTGCACCCTTCCACTCTCGGCTACCTGACCAAGCAGGAAAGCATCTCGGTGTTGGGCGTGGATGACTTGCTCATCCGCTCCCTGCTCGACAACAACCAGTTCCATGACCCGCTGGACGAAGCCTTGAATTTGGGTATTTCATCGGCCACATGGCCCTTGTTTGGCTTGCTTTGGCCTTCGGGTCAGCGCATGGCCGAACGCATGGCCCGTCGGCCGGTCACGCATGAGCGGATTTTGGAAATTGGCTGCGGCTTGGGCTTGTCCAGCTTGATTGCACACCGACGCGGTGCCAACGTCACGGCCAGTGACTGTCACCCACTCACGCATGCTTTTTTAGATGAAAACACCCGATTGAACGGCTTGCCCCCCATGAACTACCGTCATGGTTTGTGGGGCACTGCAGCCGTGCGCGAGGACGGGTTGCCTGTCCTGACTTCGGCCCAAGACGAGGGCGTGAGCGGCCTGTTCGAGTTGATTGTGGGGAGCGATATTTTGTACGAGCGCGACGACGAAGGCACCCTGGCCCACTTCATTGACGCCCACGCTGCTGCGGCTTGCGAAATTTGGGTGGTGGACCCCAACCGTGGCAACCGCGCAGCCTTTCACAGGCACATGGGGCGTGTGGGCTTTCACATGACCGAGCAGGTGCTCGACCAAGTGGCTCACGGTGACCAGGCCGCTTACAAAGGCCGCATGCTCACCTACACCCGCGGCTAAGGGCAAACGGTCTTCGGGTCACAGCAAGCCCTCATACAGGATGCTGACCGGTGCGTGGTCCGAGAACTTCTCGCCCTTGTAAATGTGCTCGGTGCGGGCCTTCTCGGCCACCGCGGGCGTGGCCAGGTGGTAGTCCAGCCGCCAACCTACGTTCTTGGCGTAGGCCTGGCCGCGGTTGCTCCACCAGGTGTAGCAATCGTCGGTCGCCTCAGGTTTCAAACGGCGGTAGACGTCCACCACACCGCCTTCGGTGGTCAGCTGGGTCATCCAAGCACGCTCTTCGGGCAAGAAACCGCTGTTCTTGAGGTTGCCCTTCCAGTTTTTCAGGTCGGCCTGCTGGTGGGCGATGTTCACGTCACTGCACACGATGAAGTCGCGCTCGGCTTTCAGCGCCATCAGGTGGGGGTACATCTTGTCCAAGAAGCGGAACTTGGCCTGCTGCCGCTCGGGGCCTGAGGAGCCACTGGGGAAATACACGCTGATGATGGACAACTTGCGGGCAGGGGTGTCGAAGCGCGTTTCCACGTAACGGCCTTCGGCGTCGAATTCGCCACCATCAAAGCCGACCCGCACATCGCTGGGCTCGTGCCGCGTGTAGACGCCCACACCAGAGTAGCCCTTTTTTTCGGCAAAGTGAAAGTGGCCTTTCAAGCCCGCGAGTTCTTCAAACTTGCCGGCCACATCGGCCGCTTGGGCTTTGACCTCTTGCACACAAATACAATCGGGCTTCTCTTGCGCCAGCCAGGCTTCGACCCCTTTGGTCGTGGCTGAACGAATGCCGTTGAGGTTGAGGCTGGTGAGTTTGAACAAGGATTTCCCCATGGTGACAGGACAGGCAAGCAACGCCCCTATGCAGGCGCTCGCTCAGGAATTTGTGCAGTTTGCAGTCGACTCGGGTGTGCTGCGCTTTGGCGAATTCAAAACCAAAGCCGGGCGCATGAGCCCTTATTTCTTCAACGCGGGCCTGTTTGACGATGGCGCCAAACTCAGCCGACTGGCGCAATTCTATGCAAAAGCCCTGCTGGCCAGCGGCATCGAATTCGACATGATTTTCGGCCCGGCTTACAAAGGCATCCCTCTGGGCGCGGCCGTGGCCATCGAACTGGCCCGCTTGGGCAAAAACGTGCCCTTTGCTTACAACCGCAAGGAGGCCAAGGACCACGGGGAAGGCGGCTCTCTGGTGGGCGCACCCCTCCAAGGGCGCGTGCTGATCGTGGACGATGTGATGAGCGCCGGTACCGCAGCGCGTGAATCGATTGCCCTCATTCAGGCCGCTGGGGCCACGGCCCATGCCATTGCCATTGCGCTGGACCGCCAGGAAATGGCGACCGAAAAACAAGCCGACGGCTCGGTCCGAGATGTGCCCCACAGCGCCGTTCAATATGTGCGCCAGACCTTGGGCATGGGCGTTTGCTGCATTGCAGAACTGTCGGACCTGTTGGCTTATTTGTCAGCCCAAAGCGGCAGCGAAGTGGGCTTGCACCTGCCCAAGGTGCAGGCATACCGAGACCGCTACGGGGTTTGAGGTGGTGTGCCCAGCGGAGGGTTTCGTGCATCGGCCTGCCGCGGTGCGGCCAAGGCCCATGGGCTTGGTATCATGTTCCCCCCATGCACCCCCATTCAAACCGTGATGTCTAAGGCTGTTGCTCTGGCCGCGAGCCTCCTGTTGACCGTCTCACTGTGCTTTGCAGCGCCTGAAGACGCACAGGCGCCCGTGGACAAACGCGCCCTCGATTCGGTCAATTTGCTGTTGTTGGGCGACCAAGTCAAGAACACGGTGGGTGAAAAAACCAACCAGATGCTGGGCAAAGCCATGACGCTGCTGGGCGTCCCCTACAAACGTGGCGGTTCTTCTTCAGACACCGGGTTTGATTGCAGCGGTTTTGTTCGCCACATTTACGAGACCTCTGTGGGCAGATTGCTGCCGCGTCGCGCCGACGAGCAAGCCAAAACCACAGAAAAAATTGACCGCAGTGAACTCAACCCCGGCGACTTGGTCTTCTTCAACACCATGCGCCGCACTTTCAGCCATGTGGGCATCTACATTGGCGACGGCAAATTCATCCATGCACCCAGCGCAGGCAAAGCCGTGCGTGTGGACGATCTGCGCGCGGCCTATTGGACCAAGCGCTTCACCGGTGCACGGCGTGTCCAGGAGCCCTTGGCTTCCGACGCATCGGCCCCCTGATCTAAGGGTCTGAACAAAAACGCCACCGCAAAGGGTGGCGAAGTGAGAAGTTGGTGCGGCTGGCGGGGATCGAACCCACGACCCTTGGCTTCGGAGGCCAATACTCTATCCACTGAGCTACAGCCGCAATAGTTGGGTGCAAGCATTATCACATGGCTTGTCATTCGTCCTGTGACTTGAAAGCTCGGTGAAGGGCAGGCCGCTATAATCTTGGGTTGATGACGGACCATCCGAAGGCCTTTCGGCCACGCCCTACAAGAGGATTTCATGAGCGACAACAGCCACGATCACCACGAAGCACACACAGGCCCCGTGAAAACGCCCAAGCAAATGCTTTTACTCAGCCTTGCTTCTTTCATCATCCCTGTGTTCATCATCATTGGCTTGGTGTTTTATGTCACCTCGGCCAACAAGACCGCGCCCGGCGCGAGTGACAGTGAAAAGTCTGTGGCTCAGCGCATCCAAAAAATCGGCTCCATTGAAGTTCGCGATGCGAACCGCCCATTGAAGGCGGGTGAAGAGGTTTACAAAGCCCAGTGCGTGGCTTGTCACGCTGCAGGCGCTGCCGGTGCGCCTAAATTTGCAGATGCTGCCGCTTGGGGTTCTCGCATCAAGCAAGGCTTGGAGACCTTGGTGACTTCCGCACTCAAAGGCAAAGGCGCCATGGGCGCTCAGTCGGGTGGTGACTTCAACGACATCGAAATCGCACGCGCGGTGGTTTACATGGCAAACAATGCCGGTGCCAAATTTGATGAACCTGCAGCGCCTGCTGCGGCCAGCGCAGAGAAAAAGTGATCTTTCACTGACGCCTCCAAGAACCGACCTGAGGGTCGGTTTTTTTATGCCCGTTGTGCCTGGGCCAGGGCTTGCGGACTGATCACGTACCCGTATCGCTGGGGCAAATCCTGAGACTCGCAATCCATCAAGGTCCAGCGGCCTTGCTCCAAAGCGTTGGCCACGTGAGCGACGTCCATGGAGTGGACCAAGCCCAGGCCCAAGTCGGTGTCGAGATAGACCCGTCCCACTTCGTCCATCAGGCACGCCCGCACGCGCGTCACTTCTCCGGTCTGGGCCGTGGGCGTGCACGCGTCATCCAGGCGCCAGACATAGGGCGTCAGCGCCAACTCCACGTAGACCCTTTGCGGGCCATTTTGGAAGAACCATTGCCCCTTTTCATTCGAGGCGTAATTGCGATGGATGAACGCCAGCAATTTTTCATGCGTCAGCACCGAGCCTTTGGCGCCAGGAACTGCACTTTGGAACAAACCCAAGCGCTGCACACGGTCATCTCGCATGTGCCAATGCCCCCGGCTGTCCAAGCCCAACCAGCCATAACAGTCAGGCACATCGGGCCACTTGGCCATGGCTTGTTTGACGATGTCATCCATCACAGGGCTCGCTTCAGCAACGCCGCTTGTCCGGCTGCGGCGATCAGCCACCCCCCCACGGCATCGGGCAGTCCACGCACATGGCCGGGCCATGCCCCTTGCGCAAACCCCACATGACCCCCATGCCGGGGATGCCACAAGGTGACTGCCGAGGACACATCCTTGTGTTGGGGCAAACTGTGTGCAGGCACGAAGGGGTCATTTTGGGCATTCAAGGCCAAAGCAGGCAGTTGGATGTTTTTCATGAGCGGCTTGGCAGAGGCCTTTGACCAGTAGTCGTCGGTGTTTTTGAAACCGTGCAAGGGTGCGGTAAAGACATTGTCGAACGCGTACAGATCACGCGCCGCCAACATTTTTTGGGCATCGAACAAGCCCGGATGTTGGGCCAATTTGGCCATGGCCCTGGGTTTCATGCTGCGCAAAAACATGCGGGTGTAGATTTGTCGGTTCAATCCCTGACCGATGGCTTTTCCACTTTCGGTCAAATCCAGGGGAGAGCAGATGGACGCAATGGCATCGGCCGCTTGCAAAGCCATTTGACCGTGCTCTGCCGCCCAACGCATCAAGGCATTGCCGCCCAGCGATACCCCTGCTGCCACCAAAGTTTGCCCACCTTTTTGTTGGTGCCGATGTCTCAGTTTCCTCAAAATCCATTCGATTTCTGAGTGGTCCCCTGAATGGTAGGCCCTTGGGGCATGGTTCAGTTCGCCACTGCACCCCCTGAAATGGGGCAAAGCGAAGTTCAAATCATTTTCAGCAGCCCAATCTGCAAAAGCCACCGCGTAATGGCTACTTGATGAACCCTCCAGCCCATGAAAGAGCACCACAAAGGGACGCTGGGGACTGCTGGCATGCTGCAGGTCGACATCGATGAAGTCGCCGTCTGGCGTCGTCCAGCGCTCTCGGACTTTTGCCAATACGGGGCCCCAGTTCCGACGCGAAAACAATGCGGGCCAAATGGTCTGCGCATGACCGCCCGGCAACCAAGCGGGTGTTTCAAAGTTCATCGCTGTCAATGCAAGACCTGGGGCTTAACACCCACATCTGCCGCATCGTTCGGCGTTCCCGGACTGGTGTGGTGTGCCACCATGCGCCAACCTTGCGGTGTCTTGTGGTACACATTGGTCGCGATCACATAGGCGAGCTGTCGACCTTGGGGCGTCATGACCTCAACCCGTTCCACCAAATGGTGAACTGCGCTCGCCAAGGACTCGATTTTGTGAATTCTCTCGGGGTGCGCCTGCACACTGCCATGGCTGAACATGCTTTCAAAAGTGGCGCGTATGGCCCCTGGCCCCACCAGACGAGGCCCACCCGGGTGCACACAAACGATGTCCTCCTCATCGGCCCAACACCCCATGAGTTGCTCGATGTCTGCGTTGTGCAGCGCTTCGTAGAAAAGGTGTTCCACGTCATCTGGGGTTCCCCCCACAATGGCAGCTTGTAGTTTGGCTCGTTTCATGATGCGATCTAGTCTACACGTGTGGGATGTGCGTCAGACAACAAAAAACCCGGTCACATCTCTGCGCCGGGTTCGAATGCAGCTTGTCTGGCAAGCCATCCACTTGTTCAGTGGTTTACTTTTTGCGGTACTTGCGCAGCGCAGACAATTGCGCCGCCAGAACAGCCAATTCTGAAGTGGCACGGGCCATGTCAATTTCACTGCTGGCGTTCTTCAAAGCCTCTTCGGCCAAGGCTTTGGCTGCGTTGGCTTTCTCTTCGTCGAGGTCTTTGCCGCGGATCGCGGTGTCAGACAGCACGGTCACGCAGTCGGGCTGCACTTCCAAAATGCCACCCGCAACGAAAACAAATTCTTCGCCACCGTCTGCCGTCTCGATGCGAACCGAGCCGGCTTTGATGCGGGTGATCAAGGGGGTATGGCGCGGGTAAATGCCCAATTCGCCAGACTCGCCGGGCAAGGCCACAAAACGGGCTTCACCCGAATAGATGGACTCTTCGGCACTGACCACATCAACGTGGATGGTGTTCATGTTTACTCCTTAAAAAGGTGCGTTCAAGCGGAATTCGAGGAGGCTGGATCAGCCACCCCGAGGCTCTGCTTTAGGCTGCCTTTTTGGCCTTTTCGAAAGCTTCGTCGATGGTACCGACCATGTAGAAAGCTTGCTCTGGCAGGTGATCGCACTCGCCGGCCACAATCATCTTGAAGCCACGGATGGTTTCAGCCAATGTGACGTACTTGCCAGGAGAGCCCGTGAACACTTCAGCCACGTGGAAAGGCTGCGACAGGAAACGCTGGATCTTGCGGGCACGGGCCACGGCCAACTTGTCCTCAGGTGCCAAGTCGTCCATGCCCATGATGGCGATGATGTCGCGCAGTTCACGGTAACGCTGCAATGTGCCTTGCACCGCACGGGCTGTTTCGTAGTGGTCCAAACCGACCACCAGGGGGTCCAACTGGCGGCTGGTGGAGTCCAAAGGATCCACAGCAGGGTAGATACCCAGCGAAGCGATGTCACGGGACAACACCACGGTGGAGTCCAAGTGCGCGAAGGTGGTCGCTGGCGATGGATCGGTCAAGTCATCGGCTGGCACGTAAACGGCTTGTATCGATGTGATCGAACCCACTTTGGTCGATGTGATGCGCTCTTGCAAACGGCCCATTTCTTCGGCCAATGTAGGCTGGTAACCCACAGCGGAAGGCATACGGCCCAACAAGGCGGACACTTCGGTACCGGCCAAGGTGTAGCGGTAGATGTTGTCCACGAAGAACAACACGTCTTTGCCTTCGTCGCGGAAGGATTCGGCGATGGTCAGACCGGTCAAGGCGACGCGCAGACGGTTGCCTGGTGGCTCGTTCATTTGACCGTACACCATGGCCACTTTGGACTCGGGCAGGTTCTCGAGGTTCACCACGCCGGAGTCGGCCATCTCGTGGTAGAAGTCGTTGCCTTCACGGGTACGCTCACCCACACCCGCAAACACGGACAAGCCGCTGTGCGCCTTGGCGATGTTGTTGATGAGTTCCATCATGTTCACGGTCTTGCCCACACCGGCACCACCGAACAAGCCGACCTTACCGCCTTTGGCGAACGGGCAAACCAAGTCAATCACTTTGATGCCGGTTTCCAGCAGTTCTTGAGATGGGCTCAGCTCGTCATACGCGGGGGCTTTGCGGTGAATCGAAGCGGTCAGCTCCTGGCTCACAGGGCCACGTTCGTCGATGGGGGAACCCAACACGTCCATGATGCGGCCCAGTGTGGCTTTGCCCACTGGAACGGTGATGGCTTTACCGGTGTTGGACACGATCAGGCCACGACGCAGACCGTCGGAGGAACCGAGCGCAATGGTACGCACGATGCCGTCGCCGAGTTGTTGTTGCACTTCCAGGGTCAGCGCGGAGCCTTCCATTTTGAGTGCGTCATAAACCTTGGGCATCTGGTTGCGTGGAAATTCCACGTCGACCACAGCGCCAATACACTGAACAATTTTTCCTTGGGCTTGCATTTTTCGCTCCAAATAATTTGAATTTGCTGAACTGGGGATCAGCCGCTGATCGCAGCTGCGCCAGAGACGATTTCCGACAGTTCTTTGGTGATGGCTGCCTGACGGGTCTTGTTGTAAACGAGTTTGAGCTCGCCAATCACATTGCCGGCGTTGTCCGTGGCGGCCTTCATGGCCACCATGCGCGCAGCGTGTTCCGAAGCCATGTTTTCAGCCACGGCTTGGTAAGCCAGGGCTTCCGCATAACGGATCAACAAATCGTCAATAACCGACTGGGCATCGGGCTCATAGATGTAATCCCATCCATGGGCCACTGCACCTGCCGCCTTGGTTTCTGCTTCCATTTTGGAAGAAGACAGTGGCAACAACTGGTCGATGGTGGGCACTTGTGCCATGGTGCTGACAAACTTGTTGTAGCACAGGTACACAGCGCTCACCTCACCCGCGGCGTAAGCATCGAGCAGCACCTTGACGGGGCCAATCAACTTTTCCAGGTGAGGCTTATCGCCCAAATGGGTCACATTGGCCACCACTTTGGCATTGACGCGGTTCAGGAAACCCAAACCTTTGCCACCGATGGCCACGGCCATCGGCGTCTTGCCTTCGGCCTGCGCTTCACGCAATTTACCCGTCACGGCGCGCAGCAGGTTGGTGTTCAAGCCACCGCACAAGCCTTTGTCCGTGGTCACCACAATGAAGCCGACGGACTTGCCGTCGTTTTGCTTCATGAAGGCGTGCACGTACTCAGGATTGGCCTGCCCGAGATGAGTCGCAATGGTGCGAATCTTCTCGCTGTAAGGACGGGCCGTGCGCATACGCTCCTGCGCCTTGCGCATTTTGGAGACGGAAATCATCTCCATGGCCTTGGTGATCTTCTTGGTGTTTTCCACCGATTTGATCTTGGTGCGTAGTTCCTTGCCCGATGCCATCAGCGGCTCCTTTTGATCAGGTAGAAATTAAGCAAAGCTTTTCTTGAAAGCGGCCACAGCGGTGTTCAATTCGGCTTCTGCCTCTTTGTCCAAAGCTTTGGAGCTCTCGATTTTGGCCAGCAATGCAGCGCACTTGTCTTTCAAGTAAGCGTGCAAGCCGTGCTCAAAAGCCAAGACTTTCTTGACATCGATGTCGTCCATGAAACCTTTGTTCACGGCAAACAGGCTGGCGCCCATCAAGCTGATCGACAAGGGGCTGTACTGGGCTTGCTTGAGCAATTCGGTCACGCGGGCACCGCGGTCCAGCTGCTTGCGTGTGGATTCGTCCAGATCGGAAGCGAACTGCGCGAACGCAGCCAATTCACGGTACTGGGCCAAATCGGTACGGATACCGCCAGACTGGCCTTTGATGACCTTGGTCTGTGCGGAGCTACCGACGCGAGACACCGAGATACCGGCATTGATCGCAGGGCGGATACCGGCGTTGAACAAGGAAGTTTCCAAGAAGATCTGACCGTCGGTGATCGAAATCACGTTGGTAGGCACGAAGGCAGACACGTCACCGGCTTGGGTTTCGATGATGGGCAAAGCCGTCAAGGAACCTGTTTTTCCAGTCACAGCACCTTTGGTGAAGGCTTCGACGTAGTCGGCGTTCACGCGGGCTGCACGCTCGAGCAAACGGCTGTGGAGATAGAACACGTCGCCAGGGTAAGCTTCGCGGCCTGGTGGGCGACGCAAGAGCAAAGACACTTGGCGGTAAGCCACCGCTTGCTTGGACAGATCGTCATAAACGATCAGAGCGTCTTCGCCACGGTCGCGGAAGTATTCGCCCATGGTGCAGCCAGAGTAGGCCGACACATACTGCATGGCAGCCGATTCAGAAGCCGAAGCAGCCACGACGATGGTGTATTCCATCGCGCCAGCTTGCTCCAAAGCGCGCACCACGTTCTTGATCGACGAGGCTTTTTGGCCAATCGCGACGTAAACGCAGGTCATGTTCTGACCTTTTTGGTTGATGATGGCATCGATCGCGACGGCAGTCTTGCCGGTCTGACGGTCGCCAATGATCAATTCGCGCTGACCACGGCCCACGGGCACCATGGAGTCGATCGATTTCAGGCCGGTTTGCATCGGCTGGTCCACCGATTTACGTGCGATCACGCCTGGGGCGACTTTTTCGATCACGTCGGTCATCTTGGCATTGATGGGGCCTTTGCCGTCGATCGGCTGACCCAAAGCGTTCACCACGCGGCCAATCAGTTCAGGGCCCACGGGCACTTCCAGAATACGGCCTGTGCACTTGACAGTGTCGCCTTCGGAGATGTGCTCGTACTCACCCAAGATCACGGCACCGACCGAGTCACGCTCGAGGTTCAGGGCCAGACCAAATGTGGCAGCACCATCCGCAGTCGCGGGGAATTCGAGCATTTCGCCCTGCATCACATCCGACAAACCGTGGACGCGAACGATACCGTCGGTCACCGACACCACAGTGCCTTGGTTGCGGATATCGGCGCTGGCGGACAGCCCTTCGATGCGGCTCTTGATCAGTTCAGAAATTTCTGCGGGATTGAGTTGCATGACTCTTTCCTTCTTTCTTTAAATATGTCCGGTCTCGTCCGCTTATGCGGAGAGGGCCGATTTCATTTGTTCCAGTCGGGCTATGACAGAGGTGTCAAGCACCTCGTCACCCACCACCACACGAATACCACCAATCAAGGCGGCATCAAGCTCGACGCTCACATTGAGCTTGCGCGCAAAGCGTTTTTCGAGCGTGGACGACAAATCGGCCAAAGCCGACGCGTCGATGGGAAATGCGCTGTAAACAACTGCATCCGCAGTGCCACCTTGCGCATTCATCAGTGCCCGGTACTGCTGTGCGACGACAGGCAGTGCACTGAGACGGCGGTTTTCGATCACCAGATGCAGGAAGTTCTTGCCAGCCTCGGGCAGTGCTGTACGAAGCACGCCAGAGATCAGCTCGAATGCCTGCTCATCGGACACTTTGGGGCTGTCAACAAACTGTTGCAATTGCGCGTTTTCCGCAACGGCGGCCAGTTCGTCCAGCCAAGCGGCCGTGCCAGCAAGATCGGATGCCTGCGCTTTGAAAAGCGCTTCGGCATAAGGGCGGGCGATGGTAGCAAGTTCTGCCATGGTCTTCTCTGGCTGGAGCTTCTTACAGCTCGGTCTTGAGGCGGCTCAGCAGATCAGCGTGGACACCGGCATTGACTTCCTTGCGGAGAATCTGCTCGGCGCCTTTCACGGCCAAAGCTGCAACCTGCTCGCGCAGGGCTTCACGTGCTTTGACAGCTTCCTGCTCAGCTTCAGCTTTTGCAGCGGCGATGATCTTGTTGCCTTCTTCGGTGGCTCGTGCTTTGGCTTCGTCAACGATGCCATTTGCACGGCGCTCGGCATCTGCCAAGCGCGAAGCCGTCTCGGTGCGCGACTGGGCCAGTTCGGCTTCAACACGCGCATTGGCGTTGCTGAGTTCGGCTTTGGCTTTGTCGGCGGCAGCGAGGCCGTCAGCGATTTTCTGTGCCCGTTCGTCGAGCGCTTTTGTGATCGGGGGCCACACGAATTTCATCGTGAACCACACCAGAATCGCAAAAACGATCATCTGAATGAACAGAGTAGCGTTAATGTTCACGGTTCAATCCTTCTTCTGTTGGAAGAGGTACGTGGATTACTTCAAAACGAAGGGGTTGGCGAAGGCGAACAGCAAAGCAATGGCCACACCGATCAAGAAGGCAGCGTCGATCAGACCGGCCAACAAGAACATTTTGGTCTGCAATTCGTTCATCAACTCTGGCTGACGTGCGCCGGATTCGAGGAATTTGCCACCCATCATGCCGATGCCGATAGAGGCGCCCAAAGCACCCAAACCAACGATCAAACCACAAGCCAATGCCACCAGGCCGAGAATGTTTTCCATGAGAAGCTCCTAAAGTGAGTGGAAAAAGAAAGAAAAAAACAAAGGGAAAATTGTCATCAATGCGCGTCGTGCGCTTGGCCTGTGTAGACCAGCGTCAACATCATAAAGATGAAAGCTTGCAAGGTGATGACCAAGATATGGAACAAGGTCCATACGGTACCGCCGAGGATGTGACCGATGGCCAAACCCACACCAGTTGCTGACAATGCCCAGCCACCACCCATGAGGGCAATCAACATGAACACCAACTCACCCGCAAACATGTTGCCAAACAGTCGCATGCCATGCGACACCGTCTTGGCCAAATATTCAATCATCTGCATCAAGAAATTGATCGGGTACAGCGCCCAGTGGTCGCCAAATGGGGCCGAAATGAGCTCATGCACCCAGCCGCCCAGACCCTTGATCTTGATGTTGTAGAACAAGCAAATCAGCAGCACAGAGCACGACAGGCCCAAGGTTGAAGACAAGTCAGCGGTGGGCACCACGCGCATGTAATCTTTGAAACCCAAAGCTGGACCGGCAGCATGCCAAACACCTGGGAGCAAGTCCACAGGCAACATGTCCATGGCGTTCATCAGGAAAATCCAAACAAACACGGTCAAGGCCAAAGGTGAGATCAACTTGCGGCTGTTGGCGTTGTGGATCACGCCCTTGGCTTGGTTCTCAACCATTTCCGAGAGCAACTCCACAGCCGCTTGGAAGCGACCTGGCACACCCGATGTGGCTTTGCGAGCAGCCGACCACAAGAGGAAACAGCCCACGACACCCAACAACACCGACAACACCACCGAGTCGAGGTTGAACAAACTGAAATCGACGATGCTTGTTTGCTTGACGCCTTCAAATGAGAAATTCATTTGCAGATGTTGCAAGTGATGCTGGATGTACTCTCCAGCCGTTGGGGCATGCGCGCCAGCGTTTTCAGCAGACATAAATCACCAATCAGTTCAATATAAGGTCGGCTTCGATTTCCGTTGCATCCAGCCCAGCGCCATGGCCAGCCAGTACACCTTGATCGTCACCACGAAGCTGGCCACCAAGGCGAGCCAGCTCAAATCAGATACCACTTTAGGCGCCACCAAAAGCAACGCCACGGTCAAAATGATTTTGACCAACTCCCAGGTGAACAAACCCACCAGCGCCACTTTGGGTTGGGCAATGCGCATCTGCCGGCTCAAAGCCCTGACAAACACCATGGCCGGTATCACCACCGCCACCACACCCCAAGCCACAGAAGCAGCCAATCGCCGCTCATCCGTCAACAGCCATGTCAGCAAAACCATCAAGCCGCCTACACCCGCTTGCAATGCGACGATGCGCCAAGGCATCAATGCAGGATTTTTCAGCCGCCAAGCTTGCGCCTCATCGGCTGTCAGGGGCTTGAATTCAGGCTCCTCGACACCATCTGCTTCACTTGATTTCACTTGGTCTGGAACCGTTTGGGAATTTGAGGCGATCTCAGTCATCTCAATGGGCACCCCAGTTGCAAGTGCGTCAAATGTTGCAAAGCCTCGGATTCTATACGTAAAAACCCGTGCTTTCCATTTTTTTGGCTCTGATGCTCGCAAGTTGCAAGGTTTGCGTGCATTCTCTGGTGCCTTCACAAATTTTGGTGGGACTCAATTTGAAGACCGCACCACCTCAAGGTCATCTGTATGTACGAATGGTTTAAATTTTTGCACTTGGGCGCAGGCATCGTCTGGCTGGGCGGTATGGCGCTGGTGATTTTGGCGCTGCGTCCTGTGGCCATCCAACGCCTGCCCCCGCCAGAGCGTCTGGCCTTGATGTCGGGCGTCTTATCCCGCTTTTTTGTCATGGTCTGGCTCTGCATCGCCCTGATTTTGGCGACGGGTTTTTGGATGCTGTCAGGCACCGACATGAAGCTCGCTCCGCGCGGTTGGCACGCCATGTCGGGGCTGGGCGTGTTGATGTGCCTTGTTTTTGCGCACATTTGGTTGGCGCCGTTTCGCCGCCTGAAAGCAGCTGTCGCAGCCGAGGACTGGCCTCAAGCCGGCAAGGCCTTGGGGCAGATCCACCCCCTGGTGCTGACCAATTTCGCGCTGGGCTGGGCCGCGGTCTTGGCGGTCGTCGTCTGGCGTTAAGCTTGGCAGACTCCACGGAATCATTCATGAGCGCATCCATCCAACCTCCCGCTGGCATCGACCCGCGAAAAGACACCCTGATTGAGTACCCCTCGGTCTTCCCGATCAAGGTCATGGGCGCCATGGTCGACGGCTTTGCCGAAGCCATGTGCCAGGTGGCCCTGCAATTCGATCCGGGCTTTGACCCTGCCACCATCGAGTTGCGCCCCAGCAAAGGTGGCAACTATCTGGGCGTGACGCTCAGCATCACGGCCACCAGCCGCGAACAACTCGACGATCTGTACCGCGCACTGACCTCGCACCCGATGGTCAAAATCGTGCTTTGAGCATGGACACCCGGCTTCTTGGGCAAGTGGACTACCTGCCAACCTACGAAGCCATGCAGGCCTTCACGGCCACCCGCACCCCAGACACGCCCAATGAGCTTTGGCTGTGCGAACACCCGCCTGTGTTCACCCAAGGGCTGGCGGGTCAAGCCTCGCACCTCTTGATGCCTGGCGACATTCCGGTGGTGCAAACCAACCGGGGCGGGCAAGTCACGTTTCATGGCCCCGGCCAAGTCATGGCTTACCCCTTGGTCAACCTGCAACGCGCCGGGTACTACGTCAAAGAATATGTCTTCAAGCTGGAAGAGTCGGTCATCCGGACTTTGGCGCATTACGGCGTCACAGGCCACCGGGTGGCGGGTGCGCCAGGCATTTATGTGCGCTTGGACGACCCCTTCAGCCACGCGGCGCTGGTCGGCCCGGCTCCCGCCAACGACCCCTTCAAAGGCCTGGGCAAGATCAGCGCCTTGGGCATCAAAGTCAGCCGCCACTGCACGTACCACGGCGCGGCTTTGAACGTGGCCATGGACCTTCAACCCTTCGAGCGTATCAACCCCTGTGGGTATGCCGGCCTGAAAACCGTGGACCTTTTTACAATCGGTGTTGAAACCACCTGGGACGATGCTGCCCGTGTGCTGGCAGGCCAACTCGCCGCCCGACTCTGAAACGCCCCTGACCTGCCGCCGAGCGGCGACCGAAAGAATCCGATGAGCAACACCCCGACCGAACGCCAAGTGGTGCGCGAAGCGCAAAGCGTTGACAACTACGACCCCATGGCCAAGCAAAAGGCTGCCGCCAAACTCTCGCGCATTCCGGTCAAGGTGGAGCAAGCCGAAGTGCTCAAAAAACCCGAGTGGATCCGCGTCAAGGCGGGCTCGCCCACCACCCGCTTTTACGAAATCAAGGACGTGCTGCGCGCCAACAAACTGGTGACCGTGTGCGAAGAAGCCAGCTGCCCCAACATCGGTGAATGTTTCGGCAAGGGCACGGCCACCTTCATGATCATGGGCGACAAGTGCACACGCCGCTGCCCGTTTTGCGACGTGGGCCACGGCCGCCCCGACCCGCTGGATGTGAACGAGCCCGACAACCTGGCCAAGACCATTGCGCAACTGAAGCTGCAATACGTGGTCATCACCAGCGTGGACCGCGATGACCTGCGCGATGGCGGTGCCGGACACTTTGTGGAATGCATCCGCAAAACCCGCGAGCTTTCACCCAGCACGCAAATCGAAGTGCTGGTGCCCGACTTTCGGGGGCGTGACGACCGCGCGCTCGAGATCCTGAAGGCCGCGCCGCCCGACGTGATGAACCACAACATGGAAACCGTGCCGCGCCTGTACAAAGAAGCACGCCCAGGCTCGGACTACCAGTTCTCGCTGAACTTGCTGAAAAAATTCAAGGCCTTGTTTCCGAACGTGCCCACCAAGAGCGGCCTGATGGTGGGCCTGGGCGAGACCGACGAAGAAATCCTGGAGGTCATGCGCGACATGCGCGCGCACCACATCGAGATGCTGACCATTGGCCAGTACTTGGCGCCCAGCAACAGCCACTTGCCCGTGCGCCGCTACGTGCACCCCGACACCTTCAAAATGTTCGAAGCCAAAGCTTATGAGATGGGGTTTTCGCACGCCGCCGTGGGCGCCATGGTGCGCAGCAGCTACCACGCAGACCAACAAGCCCACTCGGCGCAAATGAGTTTGGCCGACAAGGCCTGAGCCACTTTTCCCCTGATCGCATCCACCTGATCTCATCCACCTGAGCCTGCCACCCCATGACCGACGCCAGCACTTACACCCCACCCTCCGTATGGACTTGGAACAAGGCCAGCGGCGGGCGCTTTGCCAACATCAACCGCCCCATCTCGGGTGCGACACACGAAAAAGACCTGCCGCGCGGCAAACACCCGCTGCAGCTCTACTCCTTGGGCACGCCCAACGGCGTGAAAGTCACGGTCATGCTCGAGGAATTGCTGGCTTTGGGGCATGCAGGCGCCGAGTACGACGCTTGGCTGATCCGCATCCAAGAAGGCCAGCAGTTCAGCAGCGGCTTTGTGAGCGTGAACCCCAACTCCAAAATTCCAGCGCTCTTGGACTGCAGTGGCGAGCAGCCCGTGCGCGTGTTTGAGTCGGGCGCGATCTTGCTTTATTTGGCCGAAAAATTTGGCACCTTGGTGCCCACCGATCCGGCCAAGCGTGCCGAGTGCCTGTCATGGCTGTTTTGGCAAATGGGCAGCGCGCCCTATTTGGGCGGTGGTTTCGGCCATTTTTATGCCTATGCGCCCACCAAGATCGAATACGCCATCGACCGCTTTGCCATGGAGGTCAAACGCGAAATGGACGTGCTCGACAAGCGCTTGGCGCAGAGCCGCTTCATTGCAGGCGAGGACTACACCATCGCCGACATCGCCATTTGGCCTTGGTACGGCGCGCTGGCCAAAGGTTTGATGTACGAGGCGGGTGAATTTTTGCAAGTGCAGGAATACACCCACGTCCAGCGCTGGGCCGAAGAATTGGCGCAACGCCCCGCGGTCAAGCGCGGGCGCATGGTCAACCGCGTGATTGGCGCGCCCGAATCGCAGTTGCACGAGCGCCACGACGCCAGCGATTTTGAGACAAGCACGCAGGACAAATTGAAGGTCAACGCTCCCTGAGGGCCTGCGTCACGTTTTGCAAGGGCCGGAACAGGTATTCCAGCACGGTCTTCTGGCCCGTCTTGATCTCCACCGTGGCGGTCATGCCCGGCATCGGGAGCATCTTCAAGCCATTGCGCTCGAGGGCTGTGTCCGTGATGCGGACCAACAAGCGGTAATAGCCTTCTTCCAGCTCCATCGGCACCCCGGGGCGGCGCTGCTTTTCATCCCGCATCGTGTCAGGGCTGATGTGATCGAGCACGCCTTCCAGTCCACCAAAGCGGTTGTAGTCGTAAGCGGTAAGCTTGACGATCACCTTCTGGCCAGTCTTCAGGAATGCCACCTCAGCTGGCTTCACATAAGCCTCCACCAACATCTGGTCTTGCGTCGGCACGATTTCCAAAATCGGCATCCCCGCTTGCACCACACCGCCAATGGTGGTCACCTGCACATTTTTCACAATGCCGTCCATGGGAGCCTTGATCACGGTGCGGATCAAGGCGTCTTCGCGGGCCGAAGCGTTCTCACGGGTTTGCGACAACTCCGAGTCCACCCGCACCAACTCGTTGGCCGCATCGGTGGCATAGCGGTTCTTGCGCTCGCTCATTTGCCCCATCAAATCGGCCTGCTGACGCTTGAGGCGCAACAACTCCACCTCGGACACCAAACCTTGTTTGGTGAGCGGCTCGGTCATGGCGATTTCTCGGTTGAGGGCCTCTAGGGAGCGCTTCAGACTCGACTGCGCTTCGTCCAGCGACTGCTTGCGCGCAGCAAATGCCTGACGCTCTCGCGAAACCAATTCGGCGGGAATGTGCTTGCCGAAATCCAAACCACGGCCATACGCTTCGGCACGCAAACGCACAGCCAAAGCTTCGAGCGCCAGTTTCTTCTCTTTGGCCTCTCGAAACACCGGGCCCGAGCGACCCTCGTCCAGACGCATCAAGACATCGTCTTTTTTGACCACCGCCCCTTGGCGCACCAAGATCTGGCTCACCACACCAGAGTCCAGACTCTGCACCACCTGCTCACGGCTGGCCGGAATCACCTTGCCTTGGCCCTTGGTCACCTCATCCAACTCAAACCCAGCAGCCCACGTCAAGGCCGCCGCCAAAGTCACCACAGTGGACCACAACAGCCACTGACTGGCGCGGCGTTCCTCTTCCTCCACGGTCAGGATGCCAAATTCTTTGCGGCTCATGCAGCACCTCCGGGTGTGGCAGGGGCTTTGGCGCCAACCGAGATGCCCTTGCTCAGTTTTTCAATCATCTCGGCTTTGGGGCCTTCCAGCACACACTGGCCTGCATCGATCACGGCAATGCGGTCCACCCACTCCAGCAACTGGGTGCGGTGGGTCGACAACACCAGCGTGCGCCCTTGCAGCCATTGGCCCAGCACGGCAATCACACGGGCCTCGGTGTTCTGGTCCATGTTGGCGGTCGGCTCGTCCATGAACACCAGGGCCGGATCACGCAACATCAAGCGCGCCAAAGTGACCAATTGGCGTTGCCCGCCCGACAAACCACCTCCCGCTTCGGTCAAAGGCATGTCCAAGCCCTTGGGGTGTGCCGCCACCATGTTGTACAGGTCCAGGGTCTGCAAGACCTGCACGATCTTGGCGTCTGAAATCCAGCTGTCCGACAAAATCAGGTTCTCACGCAAAGTGCCCATGAACAATTGCGGGTCCTGCGACACATAGCCAATGCGCGCGCGCAGCTCGGCCGGGTCCAACTGGCGCATGTCGATGCCATCCACCCGCACACTGCCGCCCAGCGGGTCGTACAAACCTGCCATCAATCGGATCAAGGTGCTCTTGCCGCTGCCCACACGGCCCAGCAAAGCCAAATGCGAGCCAGCCTCCAGCCCCAAATTCAAACGGCGGATCACCGGCAAGCGCGACTCACCCGGATAGGCGAACTCCAAGTCCAAAGCCTCGATGCGCCCTTGCACCTGCTCGGGCACCACATAACGTTTGCCCACCTCGCGGTCGCGTGGCCGCTGGATCAAGCCGTCCAGCGTCTCCAGCGCCGTGCGGGCTTGCTGAAAGCGCGACGCCAGTCCCATGACACTGCCCAGCGGCGAAATCGCACGACCCAACAAAATCACGCAGGCAATCAAGCCGCCCAGCGTCAACTGGTTGGCGTGGATCAGGTACACCCCCCACACCACCATGGCCACCGTAGCCACTTGCGACAGTGTGCTGATGAAACCGGTCACCGCGTTCGAGAGCGAACGGATCTTGCGGTACGAATCGGCCCCGGCCAGGTTCGACTGCTCCCAGCGGCGCTGCAAATAGCCCTCGGCGTTGTGTGCCTTGAGCAGCTCCAGGTTCAGGACCGCCTCCACCAACACGCTTTGCTTGTCGCCAGACTCCTTCATGTTCTCGCGCATGGCCACCATCAAAGGTTTTTGCACCCACCACGCGAGCAGCAAGACCACGGGCACCGCCAAAGCCGGGATCCAGGCCAGCGGTCCGCCCACGATGGCGATCAACAAAATGAACACTACCACAAAGGGCAAATCGGCCAACACCACCAATGACGCCGACGAGAAAAAGTCACGCAGCGCTTCGAAGTCCTTCATCGAGCTGGAAAAAATGCCAATCGACTGCGGCCTGTGCTCCAAGCGGATCGACATGATCTCGCGCAGCAGTGTGGCGTTGATCGCCAAGTCCGCCCGCTTGCCGCCCAAGTCCACCAAGCGCGCCTTGAGCCAGCGCATCACGTACTCCAGCACTGCCGCCACCAACGTACCGATGGCCAGCGTCCAGAGCGAGGCATACGCTTGCGTGGGCACCACGCGGTCGTACACGTTCATGGTGAAAAACACACTGGCCAGCGCCAAGATGTTGGCCACCACCGTGGCAAGCATCGACTCGACATAAAAATGCCGAAAGCGCCACAGCGTGCCCCAAAACCAGTCAAACGCTGCACCCTGCATGGGCGTTAAGGTTTGATCAGCGCGTTGCGGCGGCAGCTTGACCACCAGCACTTCACCGCTGGCCAATGCATCCAACTCCGAGACGGGCATCACCAACTCTTGCTGTCCGGTCTCGGGTGACAAAATTTGCGCTTGGCCTTGCTCGATGGTGCGCAGCACACAAGCCCGTCCGTCTTGCAGCGGCACGATGACCGGCAACACATACCCGGGCACAGCGCTGGGTTTGACGCGCGACCAAGCCGCCATCAAGCCATGCACCCGCGCCAAATCGGGCAAGGCCGCTGCAGGCACATGGCCGTTGTCGTCTACCGCAAAGCCCACCCGCAAAGCGGACACATGCACCGGCAAACCCAGCAAATGGGAAGCCAAAGCCAGGCAATGCAGCAAAGGGTCTGCACCCAACGCAGCCGACGCGGCCAGCGTCTGTTGGGGTGTGGCACTCATGGTCATTTTTCTCCCTTTGAATCCATCCAAACAGGCAACTCGAGCACGACCTGCGCCCCACCGCCTTGCGCGCGGTTGCGCCACAGCAAAGTCCCGCCGTGTTGCACCGCGATGCGGCGAGAAATGGCCAAACCAATCCCCATGCCGTCTTTTTTCGTGCTTGAAAACGCCACATCGGTGCTGCCGAGCAATTGCGCTGAAAACCCCGGACCGTTGTCGTCTACCACCAACTGCAGACGCCCCCCGGCCGACTGCACATGGATGCAGATGTGCACAGGCTGGCCCGGCACTTGCGCCTGCACCGCGTTGCGCAAAACATTCAGCAGCACCTGGGACAACTGCACAGAATCCCCCAGGACCATGGGCGTGAGCACATCGGCGTGCACCTGAATGTCCGCCGCATCTTGGCGCTCTTGGGCAGGCAAAAGCTGCAGTACATCCTGTACCACGAGCAATAAATTCACAGGTTTGAAGTCGGGTTCTGCGGGTCGAATGAAATTTCGAATGCCCTTGAGCACGTTCGAAACACGCTCAATATGCGCCAGGATTTTTTCAACTTGGAGCAGCCTCGAATCATCCACAGCACGCATTTCATGCCGCAAAAAACCCAGTTCCACAGAGACCACCGTCAACGGTTGCGCCATCTCGTGGGCCATGGCCCCCGCCAACTCACCCATGCTGCGCTGTCGGTCCAGGTCGGCAATTTGCTGACCCAGCAACTGACTCGTTTGCTGTGAGCGTATCGCCACTTCATTGGCCACATGCTTTCGCGTAGAACGCTCCAGGTACAAACCCAAAATGGCCACACTGCCAAACACCGACATCACAAACAAACTGGAGGTCGTGAGCACACTGTCCCAATTGACCCCTAAGGGGTCGGTCGAGCTCATCCCCAGCAGCACACGGGCAGCGCGAACCAAGGTGGCCACTGCACCAAAAACATAGACCTGCGCCAACCACTTGGCACTGCTGCTGTCTTCATTCTTGTGCACCTGCCAAGCCAGCCAAGCCGTCCAGACAAACAAGGCCCCCATGGCCAGCAACACCCAGCTCAGGCGCAGCACCGCGCTGTCCAAGCCCAGACGGAAAAACTCTTGCACACCCAACACCAACAGACCCGCCAGCGCTGCCCGTTGCCACGCCGAAGGCTGGCCCAGTTCCATGCGCAAACCCACCACGTGCATCAGGTTTCCGCCGTAAAAAAATGCATTCATCACGCCAAAAGCCAGCCACCCCGGCATGTCGGGTGTGCGAAACGACAGCAGCAAGGACGCCAATCCCAAACTCACACTGCCACCACACCACACGCCCGCCGCAACAGTGCGGCTCTTGCCCATGACCACCCATGCCGCCAAGGGCATGATCACGTACAAAAAGCCCGCCGCCAAATAGGCCGTTGCCGGGTCAAAAGAAGAGGCGTTCATGGTGGGCAATGGGCTATCCACATGGCGCGCAAAGCGTGCGCCATGTCGCGGGTGTATCGGTCCACATCCCAAGCCGGTGCCGCCTGCAAACGCGCACGCAACCCAGCCTTGAGCTGCAGCAGCGCTTGACGGTCAGCCGCCATGCGGGCGGCAATGTCCACATAAGCCTCGTCACTGGGCGCCACCCACTCGGGCAGTCCCGCGGCGCGCATGAAGCTCGCGCCCATGCGCGAGACAAAGTTCTGGCCCTCTTTCACCACCACCGGCACGCCCATCCACAGGGCTTGCAGCGTGGTCGTGCCCCCGTTGTAAGGCACCGGGTCGAGCGCAATGTCCACATCGGCGTACTCGGCCATCATGTCGGCCAGGCCCACCGGGCCGCGAAACTCGATGCGGCTGGCGTCGACCCCTTGTTGCACAAAACGCTCGCGGAAGATGCGGATCGCCGACTCGTCGCGGAAACTCGGCGCCTTGAGCAGCAAGCGCGAGCCGGGCACCCGCGCCAACACTTGGGCCCACAAAGCGATGGTGTGTGGGGTGAGCTTGGGCACGTTGTTGAACGAACCAAAGGTCAGCGGCCGCTGGGCCTGCGCCGGGCCATACACCGGGTAGGGGTAATCGGCCTCTGGCGCGTAGCAAAACACCGTGTTCGGCAAGCGGTGCACACGCTCGGTGCACAGCGCATCGTGTGCGGGCGGCACCACCACCGGGTCGGCCAACAACCAATCGATGTTGGGCACGCCTGTCGAGCCCGGATACCCCAAAAACGACACCTGCACCGGTGCCACACGCTGTGCCAGCATGAGCAGCCGGTTGTGTGAGGTGTGGCCCGCCAAATCCATCAGCACATCGATGCCGTCGTCACGGATGCGTCGGGCCAGTTGCACGGGTGTCCAGCTGGTGGCCTGCACCCAGTGGTCTACGCGGCGCTGCGCTTGCTGCGTCTGGTCGTCGTGGGCCACGCCCACGTTGTAAATCGTCACCTCAAACTGCGACTTGTCCAGACGCGCCAGCACCGGCTGCATGAAGATGTTCACCGGATGCTGGTGGTGAAAATCCGCACTCAGCAAACCCAACTTGAGGCGCTTGCCCGGGTCGCGGGCATTGGCAAACTCTGCCGCTGGCCGTGCGCCCTGGCCCCAGCCTGCAAACAAGCTGCGGTGCAAGTCGGCCACCTCTTGTGCCGTCAGGCTGTCGCTGTAAAGCGCGCTCATGGCCGCGCTGGAGCGCATGGCCGAGTCCGGGCCTTCTTCTTCGGCCAACTCGCGGTAGAGCGCCAGCGCTTGGTCGGCATCGCCCAAGCGCCCCGACACCGAAGCGCGCATCGACTTGGCCCCGGGCTGCGGCGCCAGCGCTTCGGCCTGCGCCAGCGTTTGCAGCGCCTCGTCCAAATGCCAACTTTCCACATAGGCGTGCGCCAGGTTCCACAGCGCCAAAGCACTGCCCGGGTGGAGCGCCACATTCCGTTGGAGCACCGCCTGCGCTTCTTCCCACAGGTTGTGGTGGAACGACTGCATGGCCAGGCGCGTGAGCACTTCCTCACTGGTGGCGGCCGATGCCCGCTCGAACGCGCGGTGGGCTGCATCCGTCAAGCCCAGACGCATCAGCACATCGCCCAAGTCAATCTGCAAAGCCGCTGTCACGTTCACATCGGGTTCGGGCTTTTCCACCCGCATCAGGCCCAGCGCCTGGCGCAGTGATTCCAGTGCCCGCGCCGCATCGCCGCGCGCCAGCCGGCTCTTGGCCATTCGGGCATGCACTTGGCTGACCGGCACCGCATCACCATCGGGTGCCCGAGTCGCCAATGGCAGAGCGCGGTGGTAGCAAGCGGCCGCCTCGTCCCATTGGCTCGCAGCTTCCAGCGCTGTGGCCAAAGTCAACCATCCTTCCCAGTGCAGCGGGGCCACCTGGGTGGCCATGCGGTAGAAATGCATCACCTCGGCCTGGCGGCCCAGCTGGCGTGACAAATGCCCCGCCTCGAGCCAGCCCCTGAAATGCGTGGGGTGCTGACGCAGCAGCGCGGCAAAGCGCTCACGCGCCGTGCGCACCTCACCCCGGCGGACTGCGCACTGCGCCCACAACAAAGCCACTTCGGCCGAATCCGGCGATTGCTGCACAGCCTGCGCCAGTGCAGCTTCAGCGGCTGCCAGGTCACCGCTGTGCAGGGCATTTTTTCCCGCTTCGACCGAACTTTTTGTTGAATCAGACATACCGCTTTATTTTCAAGATTTTGGTGCGCATTATGAAGAAGAGGCAAGCCGGGCCATAAAGAACAAGGCTGGTGCACACCCTGCGGTGTGCGCCAGCCTGACAGCCCCAAGGCGGCTGTAATGCGTCAGGTCGCCGAGACCGTCAGCGCCGTGTCGATCAACAACTGCGCAGCCAGGCTGTTGTGGTTGTAGCCCACGTAGGTTTTGCCGTCATAAACAAACTGCGCACTCGGGCCGCTCCAATTGGCCAAGTCGGTCAACACCACTTTGTCGCCGGCATTGCCATCCACCATCACCTGATTTCGAGACACCGAGGCACCGATCGTGCCGCCTGTGGTGTTGCCTGCGTTCCAGACATTGGCACTGGTGAAGTTCTCCAGCAAATCGCGGGCGGTCAGCTGCAGGGTGTTGTTGCCCGATCCGGTCAGGTCGACTTTTTCCATCCCTTGCATGGCGACACCCTTGATGTTGGCGAGGTCGAGTGTGAGGCCCGTGCCGACCAACTTCAAGGTGTCCATGCCGCCGCCACCGTCGATGCGCATCACGCTTTGGCCGGAGCCGGCCAAAGCCAGCTGCGCAAGGTTATCGGCATTGACCTGCATGACATCGTGGCCCGCGCCGCCGTACAGCACGTCTGCGCCGCCGCCGCCGATCAGGGTGTCGTTGCCCAAGCCGCCGACCAATTGGTTGGCCCCGATGGTGCCGGTCAGGGTGTCTGCAGCAGCGGTGCCAATGGCGTCGCCGTTGGAGACCTGGAACACGGTGGACTGCGTGTTGCTCACGCCGCCATAGACCACATACACTTTTCCAACGTCGCTCAGATTGGTATCACCCAAGTAGTTACCGATGATCACATCATCAAAGCCGTCGCCATTGATGTCACCACCACCCGCCACAGCACTGCCCATGCGCTCATTCACCAAGGGGTTGACGATGCGGAAGCCCTCTGTGCCATTGAGGCTCGTGACCTGCACTGTGCCGGTGCCGGTTTTGCCAAACACGATGTAAGCGGCACCTGCTGAAGCGCTGGTTGCACCGTTGTTGATGAAGGACGCATTGGGGTGCGTGACGATGATGTCCCCCAATCCGTCGCCATTGAAATCACCCGCGCTGCTGATGGCATAGGCACCGTAGTGGGTGGTATCCAAGCCCACATCGATGGCGAAGCCGCCCACACCCGCCTCAATCGACGAGACGTTGACCGGGTCGTTGTTGGTCTTGCCAAACACCACCCAGGCGGCGCCTTTGTTGGTGGTGCTGCCCACCTGGCCCTGGTTGGACTGGAGCAACACGTCGTCCAAACCGTCGCCATTGACGTCGGCCACTGCAGCCACGTCCATGCCGGCATAGCCTTCACCGATCACCCGGAAGCCGCGGTTATTGCCCGAAGCGCTCAGGGCACTGATGTCGATGGACGTGTTGGTCGAGTTGCCGTACACCACATACACACTGCCCGCTGAGGTCGCAGTGCTGTTGGTGTTCCAAGCGCCCAACACCAAATCGCTGTAGCCGTCGCCGTTGATGTCGCCACTGCTGACACTGGCCAGCCTCGGTGTGGTCGAGCCGTCGATGGTGGTGTCGGCGGTGACCATGAAGCCCACGCTGTTGCTGGTGCCGATGGCTGGCAAGGTGCTCACCTCAACAGACGCCCCGGATGCTTTGCCATAGACCAGATAAACACGGCCGTCGTTGGACCCGAAGGTGGGATTGGACACCAGCACATCGGCATAGCCATCACCGTTCACGTCACCCGCATTGTTCACGCTCCAACCCGCCGGTGTGGTGCCGGTGGTGTTGATCTTGAAGCCCAGCGTGCTGGCGGTGTTGGTCAGGTTGGCAGCGGCTGTCAGAGCGGTCAAGTTGACCGCTGTGGTGTTGGCTTTGCCAAAGACCACATAGGTGGAACTGCCAGTGCCACTGCTGGCGTATTCCATTGGGTACTTGCCGCCACCCACGACGTAGTTGGCCCGGTTGCTCACCACCAGATCGGCCAGGCCGTCGCCGTTGATATCGCCCCCCCCCGACACGACGGTGCCCACCATTTCATCGCCACCCGGTCCGTTGATGACAAAGCCCCGCGTGTTGCCGACCACCGACAGCTCAGACAGCTGCAACGTGTTGGGTGACTGGCTGCCGCCAAACACCACATAGCTTCGGCCTACATAGTTGAGCGCCCCAGGCGCCCCCACAATGAAGTCGTCAAACCCGTCGCCGTTCACATCGCCCGCATTCGATACAGCATAACCCGCGTTGTGATTGGCGGCCTCTCCGACCATCGTGAAGCCACGCGTGGCGTCTGTGGCCCCCTCTGTGGCCTGCATGTCAAAGGCATATTTCACGCCCGTGACCGTGCTGGCAGCACTGACTGCCGTGCCATTCAAGCCATCGGCCTTGAATTGCTGCACCGACACGTTGAACGTGCCATAACCCTGGGCTTCCACCACGGCGTAAGGGATGGTCACGGTGAACGGCGACTGAAAAGCGTTCTCCACAATTTGCGTGAACTTGTAGGTGTACTCTTGGTTGCCCCACGTGAATTTCAACCAATCGCCTATGAACGCTGTGGTGACCACATTGACCTTGACCTGCACACCATCGAGCGCCGCTGAGCGATAAATCACGTCGCCAGAAGCATCAACCACGGCGGCCATAGAACTTGTCGTTGCGCTTCTCGAGATGGCAATGACCGGTGTCGCGAGCACGGTTGTGCTGGGGGTGGTCAAAAAGTCTACCGTGGCACTGCTGAATCCTGCGAGCGTCAACGGCGACCCCGCAGCATTGAAGAGCTGGGCGGTCACACCCAAGCTCTCCTTCGTTTCCAACGGCGTTGCAGCCAACAGCGCCGTAGTGGGCACACCGACGCGAGCAAAACCTGCGTTCAGGTCTGTGGCCGTGAGGGTGTACAGAACCGCGGGCTGGTTTTCCCAATTCACGCGCACCTGGTCACCCACGGCCGCACCGGTACTGGCCAGCGAGACCAACACCGGGGTACCGGCCACACTGGTGGTGTTGTTCAGGCTGCCCGCGTCTTGCGCTTCTGCCTGAGACAAGAAGCCAAAGCTCGAGAGCAAATCGGCCTCGGGCATGGTGATGGTGGCTGCTTGCAAGAGCACAGGCACCACCTGCACACCCTGCTTGACCAGCACCTGGCTGCGCGTGGCGGCGCTGGTGTAGACATCGTACGCACCGGCTGTGGTGGCGCTGCCTGCATAAGTCAAGCTGCCGCTTGCTTTGACAAAGCCTGCGCCCAAGCGCAGGGTGTCGGCGGCGCTGCCGTCCACCACCACTTGGTAGTAGTTGGTCGAGCCATCAAAGCCCGTCACCGTGCCTGTGACCGTCCAGCCGTTGGTGGTGTTGAAGCGGTTGTAATCACCCACCGTGGCGTTCACATCGAGTGCGTGTTCGATTTGCAAGGTGCCACCGGTGGCATTCAAGTCGAAACGCTCCAGATTTTCCAAGCGGGTACGGGCGCTTTGCAGGCTCAGCACCAAGGGCTCGGCAAAACGCAGCGTGTCCATGCCACTGCCGCCATCGACACGGGCGATGCTTTGCGCATCCACCCCGCTGCGCAAGGCCAAAGTGCGAACGTTGTCGGCGTTCAGCACAAACACATCGTTGCCCGCACCGCCCGACAACATGTCGGCGCCGCCTGAACCCACCAGGGTGTCGTGGCCTTGTCCGCCCACGATTTGGTTGTTGCCGCTGTTGCCGGTCAGCGTTTCATCGGCACCGGTGCCGATCAGGTCTCCCCGGCTGGCCTGGAAGACCATGGGGTTCAAGATGCTGGGGCCACCGTAGATGATGTAGTCCACACCGCCGGCCGTGGTGCCTGAGGCCTGGCCCACTCCGTTGTTGCTGGTGCTGATGGCGTTGGGCGAAGACACGATCAGATCGGCAAAGCCGTCGCCGTTCACATCACCACCGCCCGAAACGGCGGTCAGGGCCTTATCGCCATTCAACACACCGTCGATGCGGAAACCCTCCGACACTTTCAAGTCGCTGATGAACACGGTGTTGGAGCTGGTCTTACCATAGATCAAGTAGCCGCCGCCGGTGGTCGCGCCGTTGAGTGTCATGGCCGTTTGACCAAACACAATGTCGTCCAGGCCGTCGCCGTTGAAATCCCCAACCACTCGGGCTTGCGTGAATTGGTCAGCCGTCCCCGTGGTCACCCCCTGCACCATGAAGCCGTTGCTGCTGGTGCCGCTGCTCAGTTCGGTCACGTTGTAGTTGGCCGACGTGCTCTTGCCAAAGTTCACATACACCACCGAGCCCCATGTCGACATCACCATGTCGGCCTTGCCGTCGCCGTTGATGTCGCCTGTGCCAATCATTTGACCCTGGAAGCCCCCGAGACCCGAGATCGTGTAGCTCTGGCCCGCCGCTATGGACAAGCCCGAAGCGCTGCCGAAGTACACATAGGCGTAGGTGGTGGCGCCGTCTTGGGCGTAGGTGCCACGCAACACCAAGTCGGTGTAGCCGTCGCCGTTCACATCCGCGCCTGTGGCGTAGTCTTGGTAACCGATGGTGGTACCGCTGTTGTTGTTGAGGCGGAAATTGCTGCCGACGCCGTTTTGGATGGTCAAACTGGTGGCATCCGCTGCGCCATATTGCGCTTGGAATTCTCGCCACTGCGAATACATGGACACAACAAAGGCACTGCCCCAATCCTGCACGCCATCGCCGTTGAGGTCGCCGAGGTTGTTCAGGCCAACGGATGAATTGACCTTCAAGCCGTTGCTGTTGGCCGTCGTGGTCAGGCTGCTGACCTGCACTGTGGCCGTGCTGTTGGCGCGGCCATAAACGATGTAACTGCCTGACTCCACGCCTGCAATGCTGATGTCGTCGAGGCCATCGCCGTTGAAGTCACCGTGGTCGATGTTCAAGCTGATCGAATATGAGGATGTCAGGCCTGCGATCATGAAGCCTTGGGTGGAGTTGCCCAAAGCAATGGCTGAGAGGTCGACGTTTTGCGGAGCAGAACTGCCAAACACCACAAAAGCTGCGCCGTTGGCACTGTAGGTGGTCTGGCCTGCGCCAATCACCATGTCGTCGTAACCGTCACCGTTCACATCGCCCACCATCACCGTACCCGGTGGGTAGGCATTGCTCTTGGCGCCGATGTTGTCGCTGGGGCGGCCGTTGATGCGGTAGCCAAAGTTATCCCCCGCCACACCACCGGTATTGGCCAGCGGCAAATCAAAGAAGTAAGTGGCGTTCAAGGTGGCCGAGCTGGCCTCCAAGCTGGTGCCCGTCACCAACAACTTGGCGCTGACGGTGACGTTGCCAAAGCTTTGCGCACTGATCACGCTGTACGGCACCGTCACGTCCACATAGTGATTGGTGATGTTCGTAGCACTCAGCGTGACTTGTGTGGTGGTGTCTGGGCCCCAATTCAGCTGAATCACGTCACCCGCCACAGCTGGCACGGCACCCGTGCTGTAAGGCAATTGCACGCGCACCACGGTGCCTGCGGTGTTGGTGGGGGTGCTGGCCTCGCTGTACCAAAGGCGGTTGTCCACCGTTCCTGAGGCGGTGCTGAATGTCGTGCTGTTGCGGTCGTACAGGGCTTCCTGCACACCAGTCAGGCTGCTGAGGTTGCCAGCGCCTGAGGCTGTCCACAAACTGGCGTTGATGGTCGGTGCCGTCGGAACAATGGTGATTTCAGAAGTGCTGACGTCGCTGCGCGAGAGGGTTGGGTTCAGCAGCGAGGTGGTCACGTCCACGTTGTAGGCCCCGGCGCGGGTGAACACGCCAACAGGAATGCCGTTGCCGCCACCCAGCGTCCAAATGCCCGTGGTTTTGTCGTAACTGAGTTCGTTGTTGAGGTTCAAGCCTGTGCCGCCGGTGCCTGTGGTCACATTAGCGGCGCCTACCGTGAGGGTGTAAGTGGCCAAGGCAGTGCCCGCAGCGTCCTTGAGCACCACGGTCAACTGGTCGTTCTGTTGGAGATTGAGGACCGTGTTGTTGTTGTCCAATTTCTTGGCCAGGCCGGTGATGTTGGGGATCAGCGTGGTGATGTTTTGCTGGTTGACCACCGTGGGCACATCCGGCAATGCGATGTTGACGACCAGGCCGTTGTTGTTGTCGCTGCTGGTGTTGGCGGCGGCATCGGTCACGCTGGCGGTGATGGCGTAGGTGTTGCCGTGGTTGAGCAGTTTGGCGTCCGCGTCGCTCAGGGTGTACGACCAGGTGCCGCCCGCTTGTACGGTGGTGGTGTAGCTCAGGCCATTGAGCGTGAGGGTGACCGTGCTGCCCACATCGGCATCGCTGGTGCCGCTGATGACGGGTCTTGTCGTCACGTTGGCCGTGTAGGTATAGCCGCCGGTATAGCCTCGCTCAGCACGGTCAAAGGTGCCGTTGAGGTTGGTCGTGCCCGTGGCTGCCACGGCATCGCCCGCCACGCTGGTGATGGTGATGGCCGCAGCGGTGTCGATGGTCACCGGCACGGCCACTGGGCCAGCCACGCTACCCGTAGCGCTGGTGCTGGTGATGCTGAGGTTTTGCAAGCCAGCGGCCAGCACCGTCGTTGGCGTGATGGCCCAAGAGCCATCGGCCAACACCACGGTCGTGCCCAAAATGGTGGTGCCGTTGGCCGCATACAGCTTGATGGTGCTGCCCGGTGTGCCCTGCCCACTGATGGTGGGCGTGGTGTCGTTGGTGCGGTTGTCCCCAGCAATGCCACTGTCGCTGTCGGCCCGCAGGCCAGCGGTCAAGACGGGAATGGACGTGTCGATGGTCAGCTCGTTGCTCGTGGCGTCGCTGCGGGTATTGCCAGCCGCATCGGTGACGGTGGCGGTGACGGCGTAGCTGCCCGAGGTGAAGCTGCCGAGGGTGCCACTGGTCGGTGTGGCGGCCCCGGTATCGAGGCTCCAGGTGCCGTTGCTGGCCACAGTGACGATGTAACTGGCACCGTTGACGGTGACCGTGAGCGTTTCACCGGCGGCCAAGGTGGCGGTGCCGGTGAGCACCGGTGTGGTGTCGCCCGTGGTCAAGGGCGTGACCACGGGCACTGCGGGAGCCGTGGTGTCGACGGTCACCGGCACGGTGGCCGGTGCGCTGGTGTTGCCCGCGGCGTCGGTGGCGATGGCCTTGAGGTTGTTCAGCCCTTCATTGAGGTCAGCGTTGGGTGTGATGCTCCAGTTGCCACTGCCGTCGGCGGTGGTGGTGCCCAGCAGGGTCAGGCCGTCGGCCGCATAGAGCTTGACGGTGCTGTTGGCCTCTGCGGTGCCGGTGATGACGGGGCGCACCAGTCGGGTGACGTTGTCGGTGCTGCTGCTGCCCGTGTCACTGGCGGAAGCGACATCGCCCACCGGGGCGGCGGGCGCCGTTTTGTCGACCACCAAAGCTTCTGCGTCAGAGCCTGTCAGTCCGTAGGCATTGGTCACGCTGGCGCTGATGGTTTGCGAGCCGTTGGCCAGTGCAGCCACCGCTGTGCCCGGCACACTGACGGAGAAGGTGCCGCCGGCTTGCACCAGGGCGGAGTAGTTGACACCGTTGACTGTCACGGTCACGGTAGCGCCGACGGGGGCGTCGGTGGTGCCGGTGATGGGCAGGGCCTGCGTGCTTTCTGCCAAGTTGAGCTGGCCATCGGCACTGACAGTGTTCAGCGTGATGGTGGGTGCGATCGCGGCAATGTGCAACTCTGTACCTGTGATGTCGGTTTGGGTCACGCCGCCCGTGATGGTGCTGCCGCTCAAGGTGCCCCCTCCGGTATTGACCCTCACGATGACATCATGGTCACCCAAGGTTATGGCGGTGCCCACAAGCAATGACCAGTTTCCGCCGCTGTAAGTCAATCCCGATGGGGAGGAGCTCTGACCCAACACCAAGCTGTAGGTCTGCCCTGCGACCGTCACTTGCAAAATATCACCGCTCCCCAGGTCGGCATACACAGGATTGCTCTGGGCATCTACACCCGTTTGCTTTCTGGCTTTGCCCGTCACGGTCGGTGTTTGGCTGCCTGTAAAAAGCTCGACGACGGTCGGTATGTCGGGGGTCGCGATGTTGGCCACCAAGCCGTTATCGGTATCGCTGCCGGTGTTGCCCGCCGCGTCGCTGACCATGGCCGTGATGGCATAGGTGTTGCCGTGTTTGAGGGCAATGGCTTGGGCGTCGGTGAGCTCTTTCGTCCAAGTGCCACCCGCTTGCACGGTGGTGGTGTAGGTCTCGCCATTGAGCGTGAAGGTCACGGTGCGGCCCGCTTCGGCGTTGGTGGTGCCATTGATGACGGGCTTGGTGGTCACGGTGGCGCTGTTGAGGGCGCCACGTTCTGTGGTGTCAAAAGTGCCCAAAGCGTTGACCGCAACCGTGCTGTCACCCGCCACGCTGGTGACGCTGATGGTGGGCGCCGTGGCGTCCACGGTGAGGGCCCGCGTGCCTTGGCTGGCAGCCACCCCCTGGGCGGTGCTGACATCGGCGGTCAGGCTGTAGTTGCCGTCTGCCGGGATGTCGGCCGAAGGGATGTCCAGGGTGTAGGCACCACCCGCTTGTACGGTGGCGGTGTAGGTGCGCACGACCGCAGCGCCATTCATCAACTTGACCGTGACGGTTTGGCCAGGCTCCACAAAATTGGTGGTGCCGCTGACGGCCACAGCACCTGCTTTTTCGGCGGCGTTGATGGTGTCGTTACCGGCCACAACGCCAATGGTCACGGTGGGGGTGTTGGCCGCCAAGGTAAAGCCGTCGGTGTCGGCGGGGCTGGTGTTGCCTGCGGCGTCGCTCAGGGTGGTGCTGGTGGTCCAGGCACCATCAAGGTAGCTGGCGGCAGGGTGCAGCGTGCCATAAGGCACGGTCTGGCTGATGCTGCCGGCCGTGATGTCGCTGGCTTGCAAGGTGGTGGCCAATGTGAGGGGGCTGCCATCTGGGGCTGTGACCAGGGTGGTGATGACATCCCCCACCACCGCCCCTGCGGGGAGGGTGATGCTCAGGGCCACGCCGTCGGCAGCTTCGGAGCCGTCCACACCGCCTGCGGCTTCGGCAATGGCCACAACAGGTGCATTGGTGGCGGCCTTGTCGATGGTGATGGACAAGGCTGGGCTTGTGCTGGTGTTGCCCGCAACGTCGGTCAGGGCGTAGGTGACGCTGTGCGTGCCTTCGGGCAGCGGGCTCAAAGGCGTGAGTTTGCCGGCGGCATAGAAAGCGGGCGTCAACACGCCATTGACAAACAGCGTGATGGTGCCGCCGGTGGGCGGCGGGGTGACATCGAAATCGGGCGTGTCGTCGCGGGTGATGTTGTCGGTGCTGCTGGTGCCGCTGTCGGTCGCGGCGCTCATGTCGGGCGCCGCTGGGGTGGCCTCCGCGACCGAGTCAATGGTGATGCTCAGCGGATCGCTGGCCGGGCTGGCGTTGCCCGCTTCGTCCACCACGGTGTAGGTGATGGTGTGGGCGCCTTCAGGCAAAGGCGCGTTGGGTGTGACCGTGCCCGTGATGGCGTTGTACGTGGCGAGTACCACCTGACCGTTGACATACAGCACCAGCGAGCCGCCTGTGGGCGGCGGCGTGACGGCAAAGTCGGGCGTGGTGTCGCGGGTGATGTTGTCGCTGTTGCTGGTGCCGGCGCTGTCGGTGGCATCCGTCATGTCGGGCGCAGCCGGTTTGTTGGGCGCGTTGGTGTCGATCTGGATGGCCAGGGGCGGGCTGGCGGTGCCGACTTGGTTGTTGGCATCCTTGAAGGCGTAGGTGATGGTGTGCACACCCTCACCCAAGGGGCTGTTGGGCGTGAGGGTGCCGTTGGCGTAGGTGGCGGGGACGGCCACGCCGTTGACATACAAGACCAGACTGCTGCCAGAAGGTGGCGGATCGACCGTGAAATCAGGCGTGCTGTCTCGGGTGATGTTGTCGCTGTTGCTGGCCCCGTGGTCGGTGCCGGGGGTCATGTCGGGCGCGGACGGTGCGGGGGGCAGGCTGGTGTCGATGCGCAACTCGCCGGTGCTCGCGTCGCTGCTGCTGTTGCCGGCCACATCTGTCACGGTGGCAGTGATGCTGTAAGTCTGGCCGTCAACCAGCGCGGCCAAGCTGCCACTGCTGGGCGTTGCACTGCCCAAGTCAATGCGCCAAGCGCCAAAAGCGTCCACCGTGGTGGTGTAGGTGGCGCCGTTGACGGTGACCGTGAGGGTTTCGCCCGCGGCCACTGTGGCGGCGCCACCAATGACGGGGGTCAAATCGGCCGTGGACAAGGCATTGACCACAGGTGCGACAGGCGCTGTCGCATCGATGGTGACGGGCACAGCAGTCAAGGGACTGGTGTTGCCTGCAGGGTCGGTGGCGGAGACAAAGAGGTCTTGTGCACCCTGGGCCAAGGCTTGGGTGGGGGTGATGGCCCAGTTGCCATTGGCATCGACCACAGCCGTGCCCAACACGCTGCTGCCATTGGGTGCATACAGCGTGATGGTGTCACCGGGGTTGGCACCACCACCGCTGATGGTGGGGGTGGTGTCGTTGGTGAGGTTGTCGTTGTTGTTGCTGCCACTGTCGCTGGCCGTGGCCACGTCGGCTGCAGGGGCTGCAGGCGCGGTGGCGTCGATGGTGACCGGTACGGTGCCAGGGGCGCTGGTGTTGCCCACCGGGTCGGTGGCCGTCACTTTGAGGTTGTTCAGTCCTGCGGCCAAGGCGCTGGACGGTGTGATGGCCCATTCCCCATTGGCCGCAACAAGCGCCGTGCCAAGCAAAGTGGTGCCGTCGGGGGCATAGAGCTTGATGGTGTCGCCAGGCGTGCCGGTGCCGATGATTTCCGGCGTGGTGTCGTTGGTGAGGTTGTCGGTGTTGCTGCTGCCGCTGTCGCTGGCAGCAGCCACATCACCAAGGGGCGTGGTGGGCGCCACGGCATCGACCATTTCGGTGTCCGACAGGTTGTTGGTGGTGTCTTTGGCCTTGACGATGGTGCCGTCAGCCAAAGGCGTGCCAGGGGTGGCGGACCAGGTGCCGTCAGAGGCCACCGTGACGACGAGCGGTGCGCCGTTGGCGTCGGTGATCGGCGTGCCGTCGGGCAAGGTCAAGGCGATTTGGTGGCCAGGCTGACCCGTGCCCGTCAACACGGTGCCGTTGCTGGGGTTGATGTTGGGGACGTTGTTGTCCACCGTGGTCGCACCAGGGTTGCTGACGTTGCCCGCCACATCGGTCTGGGTGGCTGACAAAGCCATGCCGTTGGCGATGGTGGCGCTGGGCGTGAGGCTCCATGTGCCGTCCGTGCCCACCACGGCGGTGCCGATGGTGGTGTTGTTGGCGTCGACCAGGGTGACCGTGGCACCCGCCTCACCGGTACCGGTGATGGCCCCCTTGCCGTTGGTGGGGGTGATGACCGGGTTGGCCACCACGGTGTCGATGAGCACCGGCAGCGAGGCCGGTGCGCTGACATTGCCCGCAGGGTCGGTGGCGGTGATCTCGAAGTTGACAGGGCCGTTGGGCAAAGCCACGGGGGTCTGGAGGCTCCAAGTGCCGTTGCTGGCCACCACGGCGGTGCCCAGGGTCTGGCCGTTGCTGTCTTTGACGGTGATGGTGTCACCCGCCACACCCGTGCCGCTGAGCAAGGGGATGTTGTCGTTGGTGATGTTGTCCAGGGTCAAACCGCTGTTGCTGGCGTAGTCCAAACGGCCCACGGGCGCTGCGGGGGCCGTGGTGTCGATGGTCAATGGCACGCGGGTGACGCCACTGGCGTTGCCTTGCGGGTCGGTGGCAGTGACCAAGGCGTCTGCCGTGCCGTCGGCCAGTGCCTGGGTGGGCGTGACGCTCCAAGTGCCGTTGGCAGCCACCACGGCCGTCAGCACCTCGCCGGTGCCAGGCATGGTGACGGTGATGGTGTCACCAGGCGTGGCGCTGGCACCGCTGATGGTGGGGGTGCTGTCGCGGGTGATGTTGTCGGTGTTGCTGCTGCCGGTGTCGCTCAGAGCGGCCACGTCGGCCGCGGGCGCGTTGGGCGCGGTGGTGTCGATGGTGACGGGCACAGTAGCGAATGGGCTCACGTTGCCCGCAGGGTCGGTGGCGTTGACCTTGAAGTTGTTCAGGCCATCGGGTTGGGCGGTGGTGGGCGTGATGGCCCATGTGCCGTTGGAGCCGACCACGGCGGTGCCGAGCAAAGTGGTGCCGTTGGGGGCGAACAGTTGGATGGTGTCGCCGGGCGTGCCTGTGCCCTGGAGGGTCGGCGTGCTGTTGTTCGTGATGCTGTCACCCACGACGCCGCTGTCGCTGGCCGCGGCCAGCGCCGCCACAGGGGCAGCCGAGGCGGTCGTGTCGATGGTGATGGGCAAGGCCGCTGGGGCGCTGGTGTTGCCCGCCGGGTCGGTGGCGGTGACGCTCAGGTTGTTCAGGCCATTGGGCAGTGCATTGGCAGGCGTGGCGCTCCAGTTGCCGTTGCTGTCGACCACGGCGGTGGCGATGACATTGCCATTGGCGTCTTTGAGGGTGATGGTGTCACCGGCCACGCCGGTGCCGCTCAAGGTGGGCGTGTTGTCGTGGGTGATGCTGTCGCCCTGGGTACCGGAATCGCTGCTCGGGTTGAGCACGGCCGTGGGTGCAGCGGGCGCTGTGGTGTCGATGGTGACCGGCACGGTGCCAGGCGCGCTGGTGTTGCCCGCAGGGTCGGTGGCGGTGACTTGCAGGTTGTTCAGGCCCGATGGCAAGGCGCTGGACGGTGTGACGGCCCAGTTGCCTGCGGCATCGACCACGGCAGTGCCGAGCAAGGTGGTGCCGTTGGGCGCGTACAGCTGGATGGTGTCGCCAGGCGTGCCTGTGCCCACGATGGTGGGCGTGGTGTCGTTGGTGAGGTTGTCGGTGTTGCTCGCGCCGCTGTCGCTGGCGGCGGCCACGTCACCGGCAGGTGCAGAGGGCGCCGTGGTGTCGAACAACAGTTCGTGGGTGGTGCTGTCGTTGGTGGCGTTGTTGGCGTTGTCGGTGATGGTGGCCGTGACGGGGTAGCGCGTGCCATTCACGAAAGCCCCCAGGCTGCCGCTTGCGGGCGTGGCCGTGCCGGTGTCCAGACTCCAAGTGCCATTAATGCCCACACTGACCGCATAGGTGGCACCGTTGACCGTGACTTTCAGGGTTTCGCCAGCTTCCAGCAAGGCCGTGCCAGTGAGCACGGGGGTGCTGTCGTTGGTGGCCAGCGCGTTCACCGTGGGGATGGACGGCGCGGTGTTGTCGAACAGCACTTCGTGGGTGGTGCTGTCGCTGGTGGCGTTGCCGGCGGTATCGGTGGCCGTGGCGGTAACGGGGTAGCGGGTGCCACTGACGAAGGCACCCAGCGTGCCGCTGGCGGGTGTGGCAGTGCCGGTGTCCAGGCTCCAGTTGCCGCCCACGCCGACGGTGACGTTGTAGGTCGCTCCGTTGACGGTCACTTGCAAGGTTTCACCTGCGGCGAGCACAGCGGTGCCCGTCAGCACCGGGGTGCTGTCGTTGGTGGTGAGCGGGTTGACGGTGGGCGCTGCGGGGGCCGTGGTGTCGATGACCACAGGCACGGTGGTGGCGGGGCTCACATTGCCCGCCGGGTCGGTGGCCGTCACGCTGACGTTGTGTGCGCCATCGGGCAGTGCGTTGTTGGGCGTGACGCTCCAGGTGCCGTTGGCGGCGACCACTGCGGTTTTGACTTCGCCACCGGGGAATGTGACGGTGATGGTGTCACCCGCCGTGCCGGTGCCACTGATGGTGGGCGTGTTGTCCGAGGTGTTGTTGTCGGTGTTGCTGGCGCCGGTGTCACTGGTAGCGGCCACGTCGGCCACAGGCGCGGCAGGCGGCGTGGTGTCGATGACCAAGGCCACGGTGCTGGACGGGCTGACGTTGCCTGCCGGGTCGGTGGCGGTGACGGTGACGCTGTGCGGGCCATCGGCCAAGGGTGTGGTGGGTGTGACGCTCCAAGTGCCGTCCAAAGCCACCACGGTGGTTTTGACTTCGCCGCCGGGGAAGGTGACGGTGATGGTGTCACCGGCCACGCCCGTGCCGCTGATGGTGGGGGTGGTGTCGTGGGTGAGGTTGTCGGTATTGCTGCTGCCGCTGTCGCTGGCGGCGGCCACGTCGGCCACGGGCGCTGCGGGGGCGGCGGTGTCCACCGTGATGGCCAGGGGTGCGCCCGGACCTTCGTTGCCTGCGGTGTCGGTGGCTTTGGCCACCAGGTTGTTCACGCCATCGGGCAAGGTGCTGGCCGTGGCGGCCCAGTTGCCGTTGCCGTCGACCACGGCGGTGGCGACCACTTGGCCTTGGGCGTTGTAGACCTGGATCGTGTCACCGGGTACACCGGTGCCACGGATGTTTGGCGTGTTGTCTTTGGTGATGTTGTCGGTGTTGCTGGCACCGGTGTCGCTGGCGTCGGCCAGGTCGATCGTCGGAGCCACGGGCGCAGCGGTGTCAATGACCACGGGCAATTGGCTGGCGGGGCTGACGTTGCCTGCAGGGTCGGTGGCGGTGACCAGCACGGTTTGTGCGCCGTCGGGCAAGGCAGCGGCAGGCGTGACGCTCCAGGTGCCGTCGGCGGCCACCACGGCGGTTTTGACTTCACCAGTCGGGAAGCTCACGGTGATGGTGTCGCCCGCCGTGCCGGTGCCCCGAATTTCAGGTGTGTTGTCGGAGGTATTGTTGTCGGTGTTGTTCGCACCGGTGTCGCTGAGAGCGGCCACGTCGGCGGCAGGGGCTGCAGGGGCCGTGGTGTCGAGCACAAAGCTGCCCGCACGGGCGGGACCGGTGTTGCCGGCCAGGTCGGTCACGGTGGTGTGGGTGGACCAGGTGCCATCGACCGTCAGGTTGGCGGTCGGGATGACCTGGGTCACGGTGCCTGCGGCCAGGTCAGCAGCGGTCAACACGCTGCTGAGCGTGAGCGTGCTGCCGTTGGGCAGGGTCACGGTGGTGGTGACCACATCCCCCACGGCCGCGTTGCCGGGCAGGCTGATGTCGAGCGGTGTGCCGCCCAGGCTGGCCGCTTCTGCTGCATTCACGCCATAAGGCGCTTCGGGCAGGCTGACGCCAGGCTCACCCGGGGCTTGGGTGTCGAGCAAGAATGCGCCTGTGCGAGGCGCGCTGGTGTTGCCTGCGGGATCGGTGATCGTGGTCGAGGTGGTCCAGCCTCCGTCGACATTCAGTTGGGCTGTGTGGATGAGCTGGGTGATGTTGCCGGCCGTGATGTCGGCAGCATCGAGCACGCGGGTGAGCACCAGGGTGCTGCCATCGGCTTTGGTGACCACGCTGGTGACGGTGTCACCGGCTGCGGCGTTTTGCGGCAAGGTGACGAGCAAGGGCGTTCCACCAGTGCTGGCCGCTTCGGCGGCGTTGACGCCGCTGGACGATTCAGGCAAGGCCACGGCAGGCGTGCTGGGGGCGGTGGTGTCGATCAGCAGCGGCTCGGTGTCCGTGCCAGTCAGGCCAAAAATGTTGGTGACGCTGACCTGTGGCGTGAAGCTGCCGTCGGCGATGGCCGCGATGTGGGCACCCGAGACCGGGATGCTGAAGGTGTTGGGGCCGCCGCTCACGCCAGGCATGACGGCGGCGGTGTAGGTCTGCCCGCCCAGGCCCGTCAAGGTGACGGTTTGCCCCACTTCGGCGTCGGTCGTGCCGGTCAGGGTCAAGCTCTGGTTTTTCTCGAAGCCGTTGATGACACTTTGGTTATTCGCGTTGGCATTGGGCGATATGGGGCTGAGCGTGATGACAGGCGGCGTGGTGTTGAGCACCAGCTCGCCGGCGCTGATGTCGCTGCGGGCAGGAATGCCCGCAGCGGTGACGCTGACGGCGACGTTGTAGGTGTTGTCGTCGGCCAGGCCGAAGCTTCCTGCGGTGGCCGTGTCCAGGCTCCAGGCCTTGGTACTGGGGTTGTAATGCACGCCCGGCAGACTGGTGCCACTGGCCAGAGCGCTGTTGACGGTGGCGGTGACCGTGACGCCATTGAGCGTGAAACTCAGGCTGTCGCCATTGGCCAGTGCAATGGGGCTGCCGTTGGCCAACTTTTGTGCGCCGCCGGTGATGACGGGCGTGAGGCTGCTGGCGTATTGTTGGTCGATGGTGGGCACATCGGGCGGGGCGATGTCGACCACCAAGCCGTTGTTCGTGTCGGGCACAGCAGGGTTGCCGGCGAGGTCGCTCACGCTGACGCGGATGCCGTAGGTGTTGCCGTGCACCAAGGCTTTGGCGTCTACCTGGCCCAAGGTGACGGACCAGGTGCCACCGGTCTGCACGGTGGTGGTGTAGACCACATGGTTGAGCAGCACGGTGACGGTTTGGCCCACCTGTGCATCGGTGGTGCCGCTGATGACGGGTGGCGTGGCCACCGTGTCGCTCAGGGTGTAGGTGCTGGCATCAAAGCCGCGTTCGCCGCCGTTGAAGGTGCCGTTGCCAGAACTGCCCACCGCGTCGGCGGCGACATGGGTGACGGTGACCACGGGCGCCACGGTGTCGAACACAACGCTTTGGTTTTGCTGTGCAGCAGGTGTGCCGGCGCTGTTGCTGACATCGGCCTTGACGCTGTAGGTGCCGTCTGCAGGCAGTTGCGCCCGAGGCATGTTGAGGGCAAAAGTGCCGTCGGGGCGGACGTTGGTGTAGTAGGTCCCCAGCACCGTGTTGCCGTCCATGAGCGTGACAGTGACGGCTTGGCCAGGTTCAGCGCTGGTGCTGCCAGAGACCGGCAGGTCCCCTGTTTTCTCGGTGGCGTTGACCCTGTTGTCGCCGGTCACTGGGGCCAGCGTCAGGCTGGGCGCGTTGGCGGCCAAACGGAAACCGTCGGCTTGAGGCGGGCTGGTGTTGCCCGCCATGTCGGTGAGGGTGGTGCTGGTGGTCCAGTTGCCGTCGCGGTATTGACCAGGCACAGGGCCGCCAAGCTCGGCGTTGGTGACGGTTTGCACGATGGTACCGACGGTGACCATGGCCTCGGTCAGCACGGTGGTGCGGGTCAGGGTACCGCCGCCGTTGGGCAGCGTGATGACGGTGGTGACGATGTCCCCCACCATGGCGTCTTGCGGCAGGCTCACGCGCAGAGCCACACCGTCGAGGGCTTCGGCGGTGCTGACGCCCTGGGGTGCGTCGGGAATGAGCACGCCGGGGGTGGAAGGTTCGTTGTCGATGTTGAGGTTGAACACGCCCGAGGTCTGAACCACTTGGCTGCCCTGCTGGACTTTGGCTTCATATGCGTAGGGGCCATCCCTCAGGGGAGTGGTGCTGCCATCCTGGAAGGTCCAGCTGTTGCCATTGACCGTGGCGTTGCCCACAAAGACGCCATCGCGGTAGATGGCCAAGGTTTGACCTGCCGCCAGCGGGGTGCCGAGCGTGCCGTTGAGCTGAGGGGTGCTGTCGTTGGTGTACGCGCCGTCGCCCAGCAAGCCGGTTCGGGGGCCAAGGTTGTCGATGGCGCCGGTGATGAGCAGTGCGCCGGTGTCGACTTCGCCTGCACCGGGGCCGCTGGTGTTGCCTGCAGGGTCTTGGGCGGTCGCGGTGATGGCCGCGCCATCGGCCAGCGGTGTGGTGGGCACCAGTGTCCAGTTGCCGCCGGGGCCGACGGGCCCCGCGACGCCAATGACGTTGCCTTGTGCATCACGCACGGTGACCCGCGTGCCGGGTTCGGCGGTGCCGGTGATGATTTGGCCGTTGGAGGGGGCCATTTGCGGCGCGGCGGGAACCGAAGTGTCCAAGACGAATTCGCGCAAGCTGGGCGCACTGGTGCCTTGGGCATTGGTGCGGGTGCTGGAGACCTGGTACAGGCCGTCGACCGGCAATTGCGCGGGGCCCATGAGTTGGGTGATGGTGCCGGCGGCCACGTCGTTGGCATCGAGCACGCGGCTCAATGTTTGGCTGCTGCCGTCTGGCAAAGCGATGCGGCTGGTGATGACATCACCCACCGCGGCGTTGGCAGGCAGGCTGACGGTGATGGGCACACCGCCGCCATCGGCCTTTTCTGTGGCGTTGATGTAACCGTCGATGGCTTCAGGGACATTGATGACCAAGACGTTGAGGTCAACCGTGCCCACACCGGGGCCTGAAGCGTTGAGTTCAGCGTCTACTGCCGTGGCCTTGAGGCCTACGGCGTTGGCCAGTGGCGTGGCGGGTGTGAGGGACCAATGGCCCAGGGCATCGGTCTCGGCGGTGCCGATGACGCTGCCTTGCGCGTTGCGCACGGTCACAGTGGTGCCGGGATCGGCACTGCCGGTGATGACTTTGCCGTTGCCGGTGTCAATTTGCGGGGCGTTGGGTGCGGCGTTGGCGACCGGGGCGCTGAGGGCGTCGACGCCCTGGACCTTGACGGGGTTGTCGAGCGATGGCTGTGCACGGGTGGATGTGAGGCTGAAGTTGCCCGAACCGTCCACCACCGTGGTTTGTGTGCTGCCATCGGGCATGGTGATGGTCAGGGTTGCGCCGGGCAAGGCGGTGCCGCTGATGAGCAAGCGACCTTGGGGGTCGATGTCTTGCGCGGTGACCCTGATGTCGCCCAGCAGTTGACGGTTCAGGGCGGTGTTGTTGTCGTTGTCGCCGGCACCCGAGCGGAAGGTGGTCTCGCTCGTCATCAGGTTACTCAGGGCTTTGGCGCGGCCTTGGTCGACCAGGGTGGCGCCTGCTGTGCTGAGTGTGCTGCCACTCAGGTTGGCGGCCAGCATGTCCAGCGATGTGGCCATGTTGCCGGCGTTCAGGCTGTCCAGACCGGACAGCTTGGTCAGCGCGATGCCGTATTTTTCAGCGTTGCTCAGGCCATTTCGGGCGTCGAAGGTGGCGCTGTTGGTGGTGGTCACGTTGCCCGTGAGGTCGACACCGCCGAGGCCGAAGGCGCTGGCGACGTTGCTGTTGGCTTGCAAGGCGGCAGTGGCCGCCACCGCCACATCGCCCACCACACCCGCTTGGCGCACAGCCAGTTCGGTCAAAGGAGTGATGTGGATGATGAGGTGCGCATCCAGACCAGCGACGGTGAAAAGGGCTTGGCCTTCTTGCGCCACACCCAGTGCGCGCAAGGTGGTGTCCAGACTTTTGTCTGCCGCAGTGGCTTCGTCGAGGTAGTTGCTGCCTGCGGCGTTGCTGTCCATGACCTTGAGCAACACGGTGCCGCGGTAGTTGCCTTTGACGGGTGAAGTGATGGTGTAACGGCCATCGGCACCGATGACGGTGCTGCCCAGCAGCTGACCGCTGGTGTCGTAGGCGTAAAGCGTCACGCCACTGTGAACGGGGCCTGCAGCAATGCTGCCGGTGATGATGAGGTCTCCGATTTCGTCGACGGCCACGCGTTGGGCCATGACCGCCAAACGGTCTGGCGCACCATCGCTTTGACCACCGTCACGGCTGGACCAGCGCTTGAGCAAGTCCTGAATTTCCTGGCGCGCGCCTGCATCGCCGTTGTACCGATCGGTCAGGGCATTTTGACCATCGCGCACTTGGGTTGTCGACCATTGCGCTTGGAGCTGGTCGTGAGAGAGGGGCGTGTTGACCACCTCGTCGTCGAGCTTCCAGACCAGGTCTTCGCTGGGGGACATTTTTTGCTGGGGTTCACGTCCGGTGACGACCCAAGGGCTGCCCGGCACGCCCGTGTCAAGCAGGTATTGCGGGGCCTGGGCTGCATCGATGCCAGCGGCATAAAAGTCAGACAAGGTCAAGACTTTTTGCCCTTGAACTTCCACCACCAAATCACTGCCGCGACGCCACAGCACCATTTTTTCAGGCTGAGCGCCGGCCTCATCCTTGACTCGGTAAATCGTTCGCGACTTGGCCATCACAGCACCTTGCGGTAAGGCTGTTTCTGTGATGCTGGAGCCTTGGATTTGGATGAGTTTGTAATTGGCCATTTTGAGTCGTCTGATGCTGAGCGGGTGGCACTGGGCCACCCCGAAATTCGATGCCGGAAAAGGGTCTGAGCTGCTGGATCAGATCACTGGGCGCTGTAGCTGCGTGCCAATTGGCCCAAGGCGGCTGTGATGCGGTATTCGGCCGCTTTGACGTCGTGCTGCGCCAGGGCTTCGGCTTGCTGGTAGCTGGCGTATTCGCTCTGGATGTTGAGCAAGTCCAGCAAGGTGCGGCGTGCCAGGCGGAATTGCTCTTTGTAGCCGGACACGAGCTGAGCGCCACTGGTGCGCTGCTGGGCGGCCAATTTCAAGCGGGCTTGTGCCGAAGCCAGATCGGCATAGGCCAGTCGCACGCGCTCTTTGACCACGAGTTCGGTTTCAGCCAAAGTGTCTTGTGCAGCGGTGGCTTGCGCCACGGCCGAGCGCACACCCGCATCAACTTGGCCACCTTGGTAAATGGGCAGGCTGAAGGTGGCTGTGGCCACGGTTTTGGCTCCGGCAATGGCCCCCAGGTGCTGACGGCCCAGACTCAGGTCAAGCGTGGGGTTGTGCATGGCCTTGGCCGAGTCAACGCGGGCCTGCGCTTCTTCGAATTGGGCTTGGGCTTGGGCCAGTGCCGGGCTGGTCATGGCATTCAGGGCCTGCTGCGCGTCAGCGGGCACGGCTTGAGGCAACTGGGGGTAGCGGCCAAAGGCAGCGGTCTGACGGGCGTCGGGCGTGAAGCGGGCCAATTTTTCTTGCGCTTGCTGGAGTTCGGCTTGGCGCTGGGTCAGGTTGGTTTGGGCCGCGTCCAAGCGCACTTGGGCTTGCGCAAGGTCCAGCGAGCGCCCGGCGTCAACCGCCACGATTTTTTGAATGTCGCCCAGAATGAGGCCGTGCTCGGTCACGTTTTGTTGAGCCAGTTGCACCATGTGCTGGCCACGCACAACGGCCAGCCAGGCCTCGGAGGCTTGCAAGGCGATGTCGTCACGGCTCACTTGCAATTTGGCCTGCGCCACTTTGGCGGCGATTTCGGTGCGATGGATATCGGCGCGAACGCGCCCATTGAGGGGCACGCTCCAGGTCAACCAGGGTGTCGCCATGGCTTTTTGATCCGCGTCGCTTTCCTTGATTTTGTTGGCCGATGCGTTCAGAGACAGGCTGGGCATCAATGCACCATTGGCGCGATCGATGTCGGCTTTGGCGCCCGTGACGCCTGCGTTCACCGCCTTGATGCCGGGGTAGTCAACCAAGGCTTGGCGAATCACGCCCTCCAAGGATTGCGCTTGGGCTGGCGCAAAAAGCATGGGCAGCGCCACGGCAGCCAAGGCGGCACAGCGCTGCATACCGTAGGCGACAGTGGGGCGACTCAAATGCGAAGAGATGGTGAGCATCATGGTGTTTCCTTATGTTGCTGACACCGTGAGCCCATTCCTTTGGAAAAGACCAACGATGGTTGTTTGAAGACTTTTGCCGAATGTGTCAAAAGTATCAAAAACCATGTTTTTTGACTATTCTCTCTGCGGCTAATGTTTTGATATTTTTATTACTTAAATATTGATTTCCATGGCTCCTGCTCGCCTCAGCCCTTGGGCTAATAGCGGGTCAAGGCGTACGCCATTAGGATGACGCCCTGACCCTCAGCTCCCCCCGCCATCGGTGCCCCATGAAACATGTGTATGTGATCGACGACAACGACGTGGTGGCCACCGCTTTGAGCGACACATTGCAGCGGCTGGGCTATTCCACCGAGGTTTACAACGACCCTCTGGTGTTCTTGCAGGAATCGATGCCTGTCTCGCCTGCCGTGATCCTGCTGGACATGCGCATGCCCTCCATGACGGGGGTGGCCTTGCAAAAGCGGCTGATGGAGATCGGGCGCAAGACGCCGATTGTCTTCATCAGCGGCGAATGGCAATCCAGCGAGATTGTTTTGGGCATGAAGCAAGGCGCCGTGGATTTCCTTTTCAAGCCGTTCAATCTGGAGGACTTGCTGACCGCGATCTCCAACGCGCTGGAAAAGGACAAACTCAATTCACATGTCTTGGCCGAGCAACTGACGCTGAGAGAACGCTACAACTCCCTGACAGCGCGCGAAAAAGAAGTTTGCGCCCTGCTGGCAGAAGGCTTGCTGAGCAAGCAAATCGCCATCCAGCTGGGCATCAGCAATGCGACGATCAAGGTGCACAAGTCACGCATTTTGGAAAAAATGCAAGTCAGCTCGCTGCAACAATTGGCACTGGACTTGCGGCAGCTGGGACAGCATTGATGGGGGCTGGCGCCCAGTCAGCGCGTCACCAAACTGGCAGGTTCATCGGACGCCAGAACCTGTTCGGCCCACAGCGCCAGCTTGGTGCAATCTGAGCGCAGCACCTGTTGTTTGACCGACAAGATCTGCGAGGGGTGCATGGAAAAGCTGCGCAGCCCCAAGCCCAGCAACAAACGTGTCATGGTCACATCACCCGCCATCTCACCACACACCGACACGCTTTTGCCTTGTCGCTGGCTTTCGGCAATCGTGTCGGCGATCAGGCGCAGCACGGCCGGGTGCATCGGGTCGTACAAATGCGCCACCGATTCGTCGGCCCGGTCAATCGCCAAGGTGTACTGAATCAGGTCGTTGGTGCCGATGGATAAAAAGTCGAAGTATTTGAGGAACAGGCGCAGCGACAAGGCCGCCGCCGGGATTTCGATCATCGCGCCCAAACGAACCGGGCCGTAGGCGGTGCCCCGACGGTCCAACTCTTGCCGGGCTTGCTCTATCAAGGCCACGGTCTGGCGAATTTCGCTGCCGTGCGCCAGCATAGGAATCAGCAAATTGACTTGGCCATGGGCTGCGGCACGCAAAATGGCGCGCAACTGGGTCAAGAACATGGCCGGGTCGGCCAAGCACCAGCGGATGGCACGCAAGCCCAGCGCCGGGTTCAAGTGGGAGGCCTCGTGCCGCGTGTCGTCCAGCGGCTTGTCGGCCCCCACGTCCACGGTTCGGATGGTCACAGGCAGGCCGTTCATGCCATCTACCGCACGGCGGTAGGCTTGGTATTGCGCCTCTTCATCGGGCAGGTCTCCTTGGCGGCCCATGAACAAAAATTCACTGCGAAAAAGCCCCACGCCCAAAGCACCCGCGGTAATGGCCGCTTGCGTGTCTTCGGGCATTTCAATGTTGGCAAGCAACTCGATTTTTTGACCATCCAGCGTGACGGCCGGCGTGTGGCGCAAACGGGCCAGGCGTTCGCGCTCCAGATCGCCCTGGCGCTGCTTGAAACCATAGTCGGCCAAGATGATGGGCGAGGGGTCCACGATGACCACCCCCGCATCGCCGTCGATGATGACCCAATCGTCTTGCTTGACCAACTGACTCGCGGTGCGCGCGCCCACCACGGCCGGGATGTCCAGGCTGCGGGCCACGATGGCGGTGTGGGAGGTCTTGCCGCCCACATCGGTCACAAAACCGGTGAAGACACTTTGCTTGAACTGCAGCATGTCGGCGGGCGACAAATCGTGGGCCACCAAAACCAGGGGCACATCGATGTCACCCAGCTGCAACTCTTGTTGCGGGCGCTGGGGGCGCTTGGCCTGCGCCACCAAAGAGCCGGTGCCTTTGAGGCAGTGCAAGACCCGCTCACCCACTTGTTCCATGTCGGCTTTGCGCTCGCGCAAGTAGGGGTCTTCCATCTCCTCAAATTGGCGAACGATGATCTCCAACTGGCTGGTCAGGGCCCATTCGGCGTTGTACAGGCGCGTTTTGATCCACTGCACAACCCCTGCCGTGAGCTCTTCGTCTTGCAGCAACATGAGGTGCACGTCCAGCAAAGCGGCCAGCTCGTGGGGCGCGTCCTTGGGCATGTCTTTTTGCAGGCGCTGCAGCTCATCGACCACGGCATCGCGGGCCACGCGCAAGCGTTGGATTTCTGCGCCGACTTGGTCGGGGGTCACAAAGTAATGTGCGACGTCGACCCGGCTGGAGGCCACCAGAACCGCACGGCCAATGGCGATGCCACGTGCCACCGCCAAGCCATGGATGCTGAAGGTCATGGCTTATTCGCCTTCGCCAAATTTGTCGTTGATCAGGGCCAACAAGGCCTGCAGCGCCTCTTCATCGCGTTCGCCTGCCGTGTCCAACACCACCTCGCTGCCCAAGCCGGCCGCCAGCATCATCACGCCCATGATGCTTTTGGCGTTGATGCGGCGCTCGCCTTTGCTGAGCCACACCTCACAAGGAAAACTGCCCGCCAGCTTGGTCAACTTGGCCGATGCACGGGCGTGCAAACCCAATTTATTGCTGATGGTCACGGTGGCTTGGGGCATGTCTCTGTCCAGTTTGATTTTGGGGTGCGGTGCTGCCCACAGGCATCACGCCTTGGGTGCCGCCGGCTTGGGCGCGTGCGGCGAGCAGCTCGAGGCTTTCGTGGCGGTAGCAGACGCTGCGCAACAACATGGGCAAATTGGCGCCAGCCACCAAACGCGTGTTGTGGCCATTGCCCAGTTGCTGGGCCACATTGCACGGCGTGGCACCGAACACATCGCTCAGCAGCAGCACCTCCTCAGTCCCCAAAGCGCTCAGGGCTTCTCGGGCCAAGTTCAGACTTTGTTCGGGCGCGTCATCCGGCAAAACATCCAGTGCACGCACAACTTCTGCGCAATCGGGAAAGACGTGCAAGGCACATTCCCGCAAAGCAGTAGCCAAAGGGGCGTGGGCAATGATGAGGATACCGATCATGATGGCTGGGATTATCGGGCCTGCGCCGGCTTTTTAAGCATGAAATAAGCCCAGGAGCACACCGAGCTGAGCCCAAAACAGGCCAGCGCCAACTGGTAGGCCTGTGCATGGGCCAAACCCAAGGCGCGTCCGGCATCGACCAACAGCCCAATACCCCACTGCACCACAAAGATGCCGGCAAAGATCACCAAGTTGTAGGCCGACAGCGCACGCCCCGCCAAATGCGAGGGGAAGGCCATGCCGACCGCTGGCTGGGCCAAGGCCACAAAAGTACTGGTCGTGCACAGCAAGGCCAAGCCCACAGCCGCCCCGCCACCAATGGCAGGCCCGGCCCACACCAGTGTGCCAATGACGGCGAAACTCAAAGGCAGGCCCCACGCGATCAAACGCTCCACAGGGATGCCTTTGCGGGCCAAGCCAGGCGTGATCAAACCCCACAACCAAAATGTCACCAGCATGGACAGGTTGATCAGGAAAAGTCCCGATGCGGCTTCAGAGGCTGTCCACCCCGCCACTTGGGTCATCCAAGGCCCCGCCCACAGCGTCTGAATGGCCACCATGCCGCCATAGCTGAAAAAGCCCAGCGGGGTCATGCGCCAAAAATACGCACTGCGCCAGATCTCACGGTAACTGCCATCGTCGTCGGCCGGTCTCTGCGCGGCGCCCATGCCTGCTTTTTGCCAAACCGGCACCAACAAGGCAATGAGCAGCATGGCCAAGGCGATCATCACGCCCAAAATGACAAAAAGCGCACGCCAACCCCAAATGGGCATGAGCCACTGAACCGGCAAGGTGGCGGCCAACATGCCCAAAGAGCCCGTCATCAGCATCCATGAGTTGGTGCGCAGCTGGGTGCTGGCGTCAAACCAGCGGCGATAGCCCGTGAGCGGGGCCATCAAACAGGCACTCACGCCCATGCCGCACAGCACCCGCGCCGCCAACAAGCCGTGGAAACTGTCGGCCCAAGAAAATGCCAAGCAACCCAACACGGCCAAAGTCAAAAAAGCCAGAATGACTTTTTTGGGGCCATGCTGGTCCAGCCATCGACCCAAAGGCAATTGCGTGAGCGAAAAACCCAAAAAGTAGCCCCCGGCCAAGAGTCCCAAATCTTGGGCGCTCAGGTTGAATTCGGTGGTCAGTGTGGGCGACAAGGTGGCGGTGATGGCCCGCACCAAGGCTGAAAAAAAGTAGGCCAGCGCGAAGGCCAAGAACACCACCACCGCCATGCGGCGCGGCAAATGCTCGGCGCGAGAGGCATCGGACGCGCTCATGGCTGGATCCCGTCAAACAAGGTAGTAGCCATCTCGGGTTGGATTTTGGCGTCATACAGCACAGCATGGACCAGGCGGACCCGGTCACCCTCGGCGACAGCGCCCCACACCGCGTCCATGCGCACAGGCTCTCCGTTGGCCCGCAATCCCGTTGCCTGCAGCCGCAGTGACGCGCTCAGGGGCAAATGTCCCGGGCGGTGCCAAGTTTGCCGCCCCGTTGCCTGACCGGGCTGCACACGGGCGTTGTCCAGGGTGGCTTTTTGCCAGCCCAGCAAGACGGCATTGGCATCGGCTCCGGCCGGCAAAAGCGCTGTCATCACCGCCACCATGGCCGAGCCACTCTCGCAACCCACCATGTGCAAGTCCACCGGATGGCCCCCTAAGGGCACGCTGCGCGTGGTTTTATCTGGCTTGCAAGGCAATTGCGCTTTGAGAGCACTGCCTTCGAGACCGACATCGCGCCAGTTTTGGCCAGGGCTGCAGGCGCCTAAATTCAGAGCGAGTATCAAACTGGCACAGAGCGCCAAAAAATGGATTTGCATGGGGTGATTATCCTGATCAGCGGCGGCCTCTGGTTTTGGGGACAATGTGGACCATGAATTCACTTGACGGCATCCGCGTTCTCGACCTCTCCCGCGTATTGGCGGGCCCTTGGTGTACACAGACTTTGGCCGACCTGGGGGCCGATGTCATCAAAATTGAGCGCCCAGGCACGGGCGATGACACCCGCACTTGGGGTCCCCCATTTTTGAAAGACGCACAAGGCCAAGACACGGCTGAAGCGGCTTACTACCTCGGCGCCAACCGCAACAAACGGTCCTTGACCTGCGACATTGCCCAGCCCGAGGGCCAAGCCCTGATCCGCGAGTTGGTGCAGCACTGCGACGTGTTTGTGGAGAACTTCAAGGTGGGCGACATGGCCCGCTATGGCCTGGACTACGCGAGCCTGAGCGCCCTGAACCCCAAACTGGTGTACTGCAGCGTGACGGGCTTTGGCCAAACCGGCCCCTACCGCGAACGCGCCGGTTATGACTACGCCGTGCAAGGCATTGGCGGCTTGATGAGCGTCACGGGCGAGCGCGACGATTTGGGTGGCGGTCCCCAAAAAGTGGGCGTGGCCGTGGCCGATTTGTTCACGGGCATGTACGCCACGGTGGCGATTTTGGCGGCCTTGCGCCACGTCGAGCGCACCGGCCAAGGCCAGCAGGTGGACATGGCCCTGCTCGACACCCAAGTGGCCATGCTCGCCAATTTGGGCTCGAACTACCTGGTCAGCGGCAAAGTACCCGGCCGGGCAGGCAATGCGCACCAAAACATCGTCCCGTACCAAGTTTTTGAGGTCATGCCCCCCGAAGGCGCCCCACCGGGCACCCGCGATCACCTGATTCTGGCTGTGGGCAATGACGGGCAGTTTGCCAAGTTTTGCGCCGTGGCCGGTCACCCCGAACTGGCCCAAGACCCCCGCTACGCACTCAACACCAACCGCGTACGGCACCGCGCCGAATTGGTCCCCCAGTTAGAAGCCATCATGGCCACCCGGACCAAAGCCGTGTGGCTGAGCGCATTAGAGGCCGCCAAGGTGCCCTGTGGTGCCATCAACACCTTGGGGGAAGTTTTTGCGGATCCCCAAGTTCAAGAGCGTGGCATGGTCAGCACCTGGTCGCACCCGATTCAGTCGGACTTGAAACTGGTCTCGAGCCCCATCAAGATGAGCCTGACGCCGGTGCGCCAAGATCTGCCGCCGCCCATGTTGGGCCAGCACACGGCCGAGGTCTTGCGTGAAGTGCTGGGGTGGACGCCAGAACAACAAGGCGCATTGCGCGGCAAAGGGGTGATCTGATGGCCCATTTTCTGCTGGTGCATGGCGCTTGGCACGGCGCTTGGTGCTGGCAGCGTGTGCTGCCGGGTTTGGTCCGGGCGGGGCACCGGGCCCACGCGGTCACCCTCACAGGCGTGGGAGAGCGCGCCCATTTGCTGCAAGCCGACATTGATCTGGAAACCCACATCCAAGATGTGATGGCCGCGATGGATGCCGAGGAGATGGACGATGTGGTTTTGGTCGTGCACTCCTACGCGGGCATGCTGGGCACCGCCGTCGCCGACCGCCGGCCACAACGCTTGCGCCATTTGGTTTACTTGGATGCGGTGCTGCCCAAACCCGGCGAAAGCTGGAGCAGCACACACGCCAGCGCGACGCGCGATGCCCGCATCATGGCCGCGCAGGCCCACCCCTTGCGCGCATTTCCAGCGCCAGACCCTGCGGTATTCGGCTTGAGCGATGCCGACCATGCGTGGGTGGCGAGACGGCAAACACCGCACCCAGGCGGCCCTTACACGCAGGTGCTCGACTTTGACCCCCAGCGCGTGGCCAGCGTCCCCCGAACGTTCATCAACTGCACCTTGCCGCCCCTTGGCACCATCGATGTCAGCCGACGCCGAATGGTCGACCCCTTGTTTTGGAACGGCGCTTGGCTGCCGGGCTCCACGGTGGTGGAGATGGCCACGGGCCATGACCCCATGGTCAGTGACCCCGAAGGCCTTTTGAAATGCTTGCTGTCCCGGCTTTGAGCCCCTGCGGCTTGGCAATGGGATTAGACTTTGCCCCATGAACCAGCATCACCATTTTTTGTGGAGTCCTCCACGCTTGAGTCGCCGCCTGTGGATGGGCTTGGGCGCACTCGGTTTGTCCGTGGCCCTGTTGGGGTGTGCGGGTGAGCGTGCACCCGAATCTTCTTTCGTCCTGCTCGATGGCACCAAGCTGAACGCCAATCAACTACAAGGCAAGGTGGCACTGGTCAATTTCTGGGCCACCAGCTGCACCACGTGTGTCGCCGAAATGCCCGAACTGGTGGCCACACACCAGAAATTCAAAGACCGCGGCTTTGACACGGTGGCTGTGGCCATGAGCTACGACCCACCCAGCTATGTGGTCAATTTCGCGCAATCGCGGCAATTGCCTTTCAAGGTCGCCATCGACAACACCGGCGCTGTCGCCCGAGCGTGGGGCGATGTCCAACTGACCCCCACCACCTTTTTGGTCAACAAGCGTGGTGAGATCGTGAAACGGTTTGTCGGGACGCCCGACTTTGCCGAGCTTCACCAGTTGATCGACAAACTCTTGACCGAAACCTGATGTGACCGGCTTTGGGCCATTGGCGCTGGCATCAGCGCCAATGGTGGCTTTCTCAGTCCTTGCGGAAGTTGTCGTGACACGCTTTGCACGAGGCGCCCGCCGGGCCAAATGCGGCCTTCAGTGCATCCACATTGCCCGCTTTGGCGGCCGTGTTGAGTTTGACAATTTCAGCTTGCATCTTGTCGGATGCTTCTTTGTATTTGGCCGCTTCCTTCCAGATTTCGGGTTTGGCACGGGTGTCACCCTTGTCCGTGCCTTCGCCAAAAGCCGCCCATGGCAACTTGGCCAACGTGGCCACGATTTCTGCATTGTCGGCGGCAGCCTTGGCATCGTAAGGCGCGCGGCCACTGGCCATGGCGCCCAAACGCCCGAAGTGCGCAGCCATCACCGTGAAAGTGGCTTTGCGGTACTAGACCGCATCTTCTGGCTTGGCAAATTGCGCATGCGCAGGCACGCTCATCGCCAAAACCAACAAAGTCCCCACCAGACCGATCGTTTGTTTCATATTGGACTCCCATCATTTGAAACGTTTGAAAAAGATTTATCCTGTGACAGTCTGGCATAAATCGATGAATGCCGCATTGCTGAAAGTGTTTATGTTCACCCTCCGAATCTGGGATTTGCCCACCCGACTGTTTCATTGGGCTTTGGCTGCGTGCGTGGTGGGCTTGATCGTCACGGGCAAATGGGGGGGCAACGCCATGGTCTGGCACTTCCGTTTCGGTTATGGGGTGCTGGCCCTGTTGTCCTTTCGTCTTCTTTGGGGCTTTTGGGGTGGCTTTTGGTCTCGCTGGGCGCAACTGCCCCTTTCACCTCTCGCTGTTTGGCGCTATTTGAAGGGCCACACTCCTGAACACGCGTTTCCCGGTCACAACCCCTTGGGTTCTTGGTCCATCTTGGCCATGTTGCTGGTCTTGGCGTTCCAGGTGAGCACGGGCTTGGTCAGTGACGATGAGATAGCCAATGCAGGTCCTTTGACCGCCTTGGTGTCCGGCGCATGGGTTTCATGGGCCACCAGTTGGCACAAGCAATGGGGCCAATGGCTGGTTTTTTTCTTGGTGGGCTTGCACGTGCTGGCCCTGCTTTGGTACCGTCTCCGAAAACGCCTGTCCTTGGTGCCCGCCATGGTGCATGGCCATAAAACCTTGGCGAAGGCCGCTCCGGAGTCGCAAGACCGTGCGATTCACCGGGGTTTGGCCTTGGTGCTGCTGGGCCTTGCGTCAGTGGCCGTGTGGGGCTTGTTGTCTTTGAGCCCCTGAGCGCTCATTACACTGTGGCTTATTTTTGACGCATTGCCATGTCTGCCCATTCACCACTTATTCGCATTGGCCTCGCTGAGGGCTTGGAGGAGTTGAACCAAACCCGGGCCATTTTTCAGGAGTACGCGGCCTCTTTGGCCGTTGATTTGTGTTTCCAAGGTTTTGAGCAAGAGCTGGTGGATTTGCCGGGTGACTATGCCCAACCCCGTGGCGCCCTCTTGCTCGCTTGGCTGAACGGTGTTTTGGCCGGTTGTTGTGCCCTGCGGCCTCTGGACACCTCGGATTACGCCAATGCCGCTGAGATGAAGCGTTTGTTTGTGCGGCCGTCGGCACGAGGCCAGGGCTTGGGGCGCTTGCTGACCGAAGCGATTTTGGACGCTGCGCGTGCCGCCGGTTACAGCTGTGTTTTGCTGGACACCTTGGACGACATGGAATCCGCCCGGGCGCTCTACGAGGACTTGGGCTTTGTCGAGATTCCGCCCTACTACCACAACCCCCACGCCGGAGCGCACTACCTCAAAGTGGACATCGATTGAACTTGACCGCTTGACGGCATGCAAAAAAAAGGGACCCGCAGGTCCCTTTTTCACAGCGAAGCAAGTTCAGCCTTTGGCTTGAGCCAGCAGGGTGGCGGCATCGCTCACTTCGAATTTGCCAGGGCCTTCTACGTTCAAGGTCGCGACTTTGCCATCTTTGACCAACATGGAATAACGGTTGCTGCGCACACCCATGCCGCGGCTGGTCAGGTCCAAAGTCAAACCAGTGGCTTTGCTGAAGTCGGCACTGCCGTCACCCAGCATGCGCACTTTGGCGCCGGTCTTTTGCTCACGCGCCCATGCGCCCATGACGAAAGCATCGTTCACGCTCACGCACCAGATTTCGTCCACACCCGCGGCCTTCAGGGCATCGTGGTTCTCAACATAGCCGGGAACATGCTTGGCTGAGCAAGTGGGTGTGAATGCGCCTGGCAATGCGAACAAGGCGATGGTTTTGCCGGCTGTGGCCTTGGCCACGTCCACGGGGTTGGGGCCAATGCTGCAACCGTTGCCTTCCACTTCGACGAATTCCATCAGTGTGGCTGCGGGCAGGGTGTCTCCGACTTTGATCATGTGGTGCTCCTTTGGTTTGTATGGCTGGAATGCCAAGGTAAAAAAAAACGACCCACCATTGTGGGTCGTTTTTTGAAAGTTTGCAGCAGTCAGGCTTTTGGGCTTAGACGGCAGCAGCTTTCTGAACCAGGCGCGTAGCGACCCAGTTTTTGGTCTTCGAAATCGGACGGCTTTCCGTGATTTCAATGGTATCGCCCAGGTGGTATTGACCTGTTTCGTCGTGCGCGTGGTACTTGCTCGACTTGGCCACGATCTTGCCGTAGAGCGCGTGTTTCACACGACGCTCGACCAGCACGGTCACGGTTTTGGCGCGCTTGTCGCTGACCACCTTGCCAATCAAGGTGCGCTTGAGGGATGTTTTAGCTTCCGTCATGGTCACTCCTTACTTGGCGGCTTGCTTTTGGGCAAGGATGGTTTTGGCACGGGCGATGGAACGACGAGTCTGGCTCAGCGTACCGGTGTTACCGAGTTGTTGCGTGGCTTTTTGCATACGAAGGCCAAAGTGGGCTTTTTGCAGCGCTTTGATTTCGTCTTTCACACCAGCAACGTCTTTTTGGCGCAATTCAGCAGCGTTCATTTCTTGTTTCTCCTGAATTATTGGCCAATCATGCGGGCCACAAAAGTGGTACGCAAGGGCAACTTGGCAGCGGCCAATTTGAAGGCTTCACGGGCCAACTCTTCAGGCACGCCTACGATTTCATAGAGCACCTTACCGGGTTGGATTTCGGCCACGTAGTACTCGGGGTTACCTTTACCGTTACCCATACGCACTTCAGCAGGCTTGGTGGAGATCGGTTTATCAGGGAACACACGAATCCAGATGCGACCACCACGTTTGACGTGACGGGAAATCGCACGGCGTGCGGCTTCGATCTGGCGGGCCGTCAAACGGCCACGGTCTGTGGACTTCAGGCCGAAGTCACCGAACGCCACCGTGTTACCACGGGTAGCGACGCCGGTGTTGCGGCCTTTCTGTTCCTTGCGGAACTTTCTGCGAGCAGGTTGCAGCATGTTGTTACTCCTTATTGACCGTCAGCTGCTGCAGCTGGCGCGGCGACTGTGCGTACGCGCTTAACGGCGGGTTTGGCATCACCGCCTGCACCGGCGGGCTTGTCGCTACCGTCAGTGGGGGCTGTGTTGGTGCCAGCGGGGCGACGTGGGCCACCACGACGATCACCTGTTGGGCGATCACCTGGACGGGCGTCACGGCGAGGACCACGTGGGCGGCGCTCTTCTTCGGCACGTGGCTCAGCCAGTGCAGGAGCATCGTTGCGACCCAAGGTGTCACCTTTGTAGACCCAGACCTTGACACCGATGATGCCGTAGGTGGTCTTGGCTTCGGAAGTGGCGTAGTCGATGTCAGCGCGCAGGGTGTGCAATGGCACACGGCCTTCGCGATACCACTCGGTACGCGCAATTTCGATACCGTTCAGACGGCCAGCCGACATGATCTTGATGCCTTGGGCACCCAGACGCATGGCGTTTTGCATGGCGCGCTTCATGGCGCGGCGGAACATGATCCGCTTTTCAAGCTGTTGGGTGATGCTGTCAGCGATCAGTTGGGCATCGATTTCGGGCTTGCGCACTTCTTCGATGTTGACGGCGACAGGCACGCCCAAGCGAGCAGCGAGTTCTTTCTTGAGCAACTCGATGTCTTCGCCTTTTTTACCGATCACCACACCAGGACGAGCCGAGAAGATGGTGATGCGGGCGCTCTTGGCTGGACGCTCGATCAGCACGCGGGAAACCGCGGCGTTCTTGAGCTTGGCCTTGAGGTACTCACGCACCTTGATGTCTTCAGCCAGCATGCCAGCGAAGTCTTTGTTGCTTGCGTACCAGCGGCTGGCCCAGTTACGGCTGACGGCCAAACGGAAGCCGGTAGGATGGATTTTTTGTCCCATGTTTCTTCCCTGGCTTAGTTGCCGACCGTCACATACACATGGCATGTGGGCTTGCTGATACGGTTGCCACGGCCTTTGGCGCGGGCTGTGAAACGCTTGAGCGTGGTGCCTTGTTCGACGTAGATGGTTTTCACCTTCAACTCGTCGATGTCGGCACCGTCGTTGTGCTCAGCGTTGGCGATGGCGGACTCGAGAACCTTCTTGACGATGCCCGCAGCTTTTTTCTGCGTGAATGTCAAGATGTTCAGAGCTTGATCCACTTTTTTACCGCGAATCAAATCGGCGACCAAGCGGCCTTTATCGACCGACAAACGGACGCCCCGGAGGACTGCACGTGTTTCCATGGTCTTTCCTTATTTCTTCTGGACTTTTTTGTCCGCAGGGTGACCCTTGAATGTCCGGGTCAATGCGAATTCGCCCAATTTGTGGCCAACCATTTGGTCGGTCACATAAACAGGAACGTGTTGCTTGCCGTTGTGAACGGCGATGGTCAGACCGATGAAATCGGGCAGAACCATGGAGCGACGCGACCATGTCTTGACGGGCTTTTTATCTTTGGTAGCGACGGCTTTTTCAACCTTGGCCAACAAATGGTGGTCAACGAATGGACCCTTTTTGAGAGAGCGTGTCATTGTCTAACCCTTACTTCTTGCGACGCGACACGATCATGACCTGTGTGCGCTTGTTGTTACGGGTACGGTAGCCCTTGGTGAGGTTGCCCCACGGGTCTACTGCATGACGGCCTTCGCCGGTACGGCCTTCGCCACCACCGTGAGGGTGATCCACAGGGTTCATGGCCACGCCACGAACGGTTGGGCGGATACCCATCCAACGCTTGACACCGGCCTTGCCCAATTGGCGCAGGCTGTGTTCTTCGTTGGCGACTTCACCGATGGTTGCACGGCACTCGATGTGGATCTTGCGAACTTCACCGGAGCGCATACGCACTTGAGCGTAGATGCCTTCGCGAGCCAGCAAGGTGGCCGAAGCACCTGCCGAACGTGCGATTTGAGCACCCGCACCGGGCTTGAGCTCGATGCAATGGATGGTCGAACCCACGGGGATGTTGCGGATAGGCAAAGTGTTGCCAGCGCGGATGGGCGCTTCTGGACCCGACAACAGTGTGGCACCGGTTTCAATGCCACGTGGGGCAATGATGTAACGGCGCTCGCCATCGGCGTAGCACAGCAAAGCAATGTGTGCAGTGCGGTTTGGATCGTACTCAATGCGCTCGACTTTCGCCGGGATCGCATCTTTGTTGCGCTTGAAGTCGACCACGCGGTAGTGGTGCTTGTGACCACCGCCTTTGTGGCGAGTTGTGATGTGACCGTTGTTGTTACGGCCCGACTTCTGGTGCTGGGGTTCCAGCAACGGAGCGTAGCCTTCACCTTTGTGCAGGTGGTCACGGGTGACCTTCACCACGCCACGACGGCCTGGGGATGTCGGTTTGATCTTGATGACAGCCATGATTACGCAGCCTCCCCGGACAGGTTCAGCTCTTGACCTGGTTGCAGCGTGACATAAGCCTTGCGAACGTTGTCGCGACGGCCAATGGTCTTGCCAAAACGCTTGGTCTTGCCCTTGGTATTCACCACAGAGACGCCTTTGACCTCGACCTTGAACATCAATTCCACAGCGGCTTTGATTTCAGGCTTGGTGGCGTCCTGCAGCACTTTGAATGTCACAGCGTTGGATTTCTCTGCAACCATGGTGGCCTTTTCGGACACGATGGGGGCAACCAGCACGGACATCAGACGACCTTCGTCAAACTTCACGGCGCTCATGCAAACATCTCCTTGAGTTTGTCCATGGCACCTTTGGTCACGAGGACTTTCTTGAAGTTCACCAAAGACACGGGATCGGCGTAACGTGGCTCAACAATCAGGATGTTGATCAAGTTGCGCGATGCCAAGTACAGGTTCTCGTCGACTTCGTCAGCGATCACCAGCACGTTGTCGAGACTCATGGCCTTGAACTTGGCAGCGAGCTGCTTTGTTTTAGGTGTCTCAACCTTGAAGGAATCCACCACAGCCAGGCGGCCTTCGCGGGCCAGCTGCGAGAAGATCGAAGCCATACCGGCGCGGTACATCTTCTTGTTGATCTTCTGGGTGAAGTTTTCGTCGGGCATGTTCGGGAAAATCCGACCACCGCCACGCCACAAAGGCGAGGAAGTCATACCAGCGCGAGCGCGACCCGTGCCTTTTTGTTTAAAAGGCTTCTTGGTGGAGTGGTGAACTTGTTCACGGTCCTTTTGAGCGCGCGTGCCTTGACGGGCATTGGCCTGATAAGCCACCACGATTTGGTGGATCAGGGCTTCGTTGTATTCACGACCGAACACAGTCTCGGGCGCATCCACTTTGGAGGCGGCTTGACCTTGGTCGTTCAGGAGTTCGAGCTGCATCAGTTCGCTCCTTTGGCTTTGATGGCGGGACGCACGGTCACGAAACCACCCTTGGAGCCAGGAATGGCACCTTTGACCATCAACAGGCCACGGGCTTCGTCAACGCGGATGACAGCGAGGTTCTGCGTGGTGCAAGTCACATCACCGAGGTGGCCCGACATTTTTTTGCCAGGGAACACGCGGCCAGGATCTTGCGCCATCGAAATCGAACCAGGCACATTGTGCGAACGGCTGTTACCGTGCGATGCGCGCTGCGATTTGAAGTTGTGACGCTTGATCGTGCCGGTGAAGCCTTTACCGATGGAAGTGCCTTGCACGTCCACTTTCTGGCCCACAGCAAACACGGCAGCCACGGGCACAGTGGCGCCTGCGGCGTACTGGGCAGCCGTGTCGGCGGTCACGCGGAATTCTTGAATGATTTCACCGGCTTCAACACCGGCTTTGGCCAAGTGACCAGCGATAGGCTTGGTCACGCGCGATGCCTTGCGGGCACCAAATGTCACTTGCAAAGCGACATAGCCATCGTTCTCTTGGGTTTTGACCTGGGATACGCGGTTGTTAGACACATCCAGCACTGTGACAGGAACGGAATCCCCATCATCAGTGAACAGACGCATCATGCCCACCTTGCGACCCAGCAACCCGAGGGAGTTGCTCAGACTCATTGTTTTCTCCAAAACTTTCACCGAGGCCACTTCAATTGGCAGCCCCGTTTGGTGTGTGAAAGACTGTTAATAAATCTCACCCCAAAAGAGGTGAGCCTGAAATTATAGCCCGACTTGCCATTTCTGGCAAGTCGGGGCTTATTTCAAGTTTTGGATGGCCTTTCAGCCACCCCAAACTGCATTACTGCAGCTTGATTTCGACGTCCACGCCAGCGGGCAGATCGAGTTTCATCAAGGCGTCCACAGTTTTGTCTGTAGGGTCCACGATGTCCATCAAACGCTGGTGCGTACGGATTTCCAACTGGTCACGGCTGGTCTTGTTGACGTGCGGTGAACGCAGGATGTCAAAACGCTTCATGCGTGTTGGCAAAGGCACTGGGCCCTTGACAATCGCGCCAGTGCGCTTGGCCGTGTCGACGATCTCTGCGGCGGACTGATCGATCAATTTGTAGTCAAACGCTTTCAGGCGAATGCGGATTTTTTGCTTGGATGACATGTCAATTCCTTGTGGTGAGTGTTTGCTTGCTGCAGCGCAAAGGCCAGGCCTTTGCGCCACCGATCCACAAAAGAATTAAGCGATGATCTTGGCAACAACGCCAGCGCCAACCGTGCGGCCACCTTCGCGGATAGCGAAGCGCAAGCCTTCTTCCATCGCAATGGGGTTGATCAACTTCACAGTGATCGACACGTTGTCACCCGGCA
>NZ_NESG01000009.1 GCF_002778275.1 Limnohabitans sp. G3-2
ATGGTGGCAACGAACACCGAAGGGCAGTGCGAACAGGGACGAAGAAATCTACTATCGGAGATCAATCAGAGATTTCATCTTGTTGATGGCAAACTTTGGATTCCGAACAGGTGAACTTCTTCAATTGAAATTCGGCAATGTCAAAGTGCATGATGATGCAACTGAGCACAGTTCGGAATCAGCAACTGTGAAAGTATTGGCTGAAACTTCAAAGGTAAGGAAGGAGCGGACGGTTCGGAGTCGTCGTGGTGATATCTTCAATCGTCGGAAAACATATTCACGGTTCTTTGGTGAAAATTCATTCGTCTTTTCTATGTACGGAGAAGACAAGATGATGACGACAACAATTCTATATGACTATTTCACTGACTTAAAGAAAGAGGTCAAGAAGAAATATCCAGACTATGATGATTCATTGTCATTGTATTCATTGCGTCATTTTTGGATCACATTGCAGTTGATTCATGGGAAAGTTGACATTCACAAAGTGGCAAGATTTGCAGGAACAAGTTACACGCAAATCGTCAATCACTACGATGGAATGAAGGATGCTGAAGTCTCAAATCAATTGATGGCAGTGAAATTGCGCTTTGATGTTGAAAATGATGGCATCTATGTCATGCAAGACAAAGCAAAAGATGAAGACGAAGGAGACAAGGAAGATGGCAAGATCAAAGAAACGACTTGAAGAACTTCTGAATCGTCTTGAGTCTGGCGAAGATATTGCGGCTAGAGATTTGAAGAATGCATTGACTGAGATGGAATTTCAGCAATTCGAAGATGAATGGAAATGGTATCAAGACACTAAGAAGGACGTATGGATAGAGAGTTCATCAGGTTATGACGAATTTCTGAAAGTAGGTGATTTTCTATATAGCAAATCTGAATCTACGAGATTCAAAAAAGAGGTTAGGAAGAAGTTCGCATACGATGCTGAGCATCAATATGAATTAGCATTAGAACAACTTCAAGCAGACATTTCACAAAATCCAGCAATTGCGGCAGCGTATGACAGAGCACCAGATACAACTTTGCCTGGTGTTGATCCAAGTTATACGGGAATGCCACGAAAGATAACTTCTAAGAGTCTTAACAATCAGAGCAATGTCGTATTCAGTGCAAGTGGTGGATCAACAATTGGAAGAGTCAACACGACTAAGCGTGATTTGAAAATCAAGACAATTAGAAATAGTTTGGCTCTTTTTGATAGCAATGAGGATTGCAAGGAAATTAGGAAGGACAGGTCGGAAGGTGAGGTTGGTAGGAGCGAAGTTGTTAAATATGGAACAACTAGTCAAGCAAATAAGTTGAAACAGATGTTGGAAAAACTCAAAAAATAGACAGTCAATTTTCATGCATTTGCATTTGCATTGCATGAATTTATTCTGTCTATTTTTCTCCCATTAAATCCATAAAAAAACTCGCCCAAATGAGCGAGTGTGTGTGACCGAAATCAGAGCAGTTCTACAGCGTTCTGTAGCATCGTCTGATTCACATCAATATAGCGTTGTGTCACCGCTAGACTACGATGACCTGCCAATTCTTGCAGAACACGCACAGAGACACCCTTAGACGCTAAATTTGTCAAGAAACCACGACGACCTGAGTGCGAACTTGCACCATCAATTCCTGCACCCTTGTAGATGTGATGAAAGTGCTGTGCCAATGTGTTTGCTGAGAAACCACGCTGATAGTTCTTTTGCGATGCAAACAATGCCCTTGTTGTGTCTGTGAGTGTGACAGCAAGCAAGTCCTTCAATTTGAATCGTGCTGACAGATAGTTGTGTAATTCCTGTTGCATCTTTTGCGAGAGTACAACTGTGCGCCCATGATTGCCTTTCGTTTGTTCAGCCGAAAGACGAATTGAGTCTTTTATTGACCCATCCGAATTCAGTATATCGCAGATCCTAATTGATGCAACTTCACCAACTCGCATTCCACAGTCTGTCGTCATCAAGAACATTGCCTTATTTCGTGCTGAGTGTTTGTGTGCTGTGATGTACAGCAGAACTTTCCGTGTGTCTGTAGAAGTCAGAACCTTTGCCTGTTTCATATTTTTTTCCTTACAAATCAAAGAATTTCAATGTATTTATTGTGTTCCCTTTGAAAAGATATTCCTAGCCTTTCACTAGAAATTTGTTTCCTCAATGTTTTCAACAACTTAGCGAATAATCAATGAGATGTGCAGATGCCTGTGATTTCTGATGTAGTCAGTTTGCTCCCTTGGTCAGTGAATTAATTTGATGCTCTCAAATCCAGTCCTAATGCGTTCTAGATGCATTCCCTGTATTGTCAGTATGTCATTCAGTCTCAATACATAAATTTAGAGTGCAGACGAGCACTACAAATACCATGCATCTGTAGATTTTGCAAATAGCCACTCGCATTGACCTCACTTGTCTAGTTGAGTGCTTGATGCGGTATCCAACAATTCTGAACTGACCAAATTCCGCTTGTTGACCACAATCTTTCCCTATCTGTTCGTCCCTCTTTGACTGAATAGTTAATTGCACGACATGCACTTTCCTTGTCATTCTTGATGTTGTAAAAAGATAGATTGTCCGATTGCTTCGCTTTGTACAACCATCCATATGTCAAGAATTGATAAATTTGTGCATCTGTCAGTTGCTCAGGTAAGTTACCCAAAAGCAAGTTGACATGTATTGTTAGTTCATTGTTAGTTGTCTCATATGCTCCTTCCACTGTTGCGAACGACAACGGCTTGTAAATTTCAGGTTTTCGCTTTGCACGATTGATATGACCTGCATGAATTTTTGCTTCAAATACTTGCAATGCGAAATGCAAATTCTTATTTGTCTGGTCAACATAGTAGTCAAGTGTTTTTTGTGACTTGTTGGCAGAACGGAATTTGGTATGCAATACGGCATAGTGAGAAATATGGTCTGAATATTTCTGGAAATGCTGTGCAACATCGTTCGCTGTGTAGTTCATGCATTTATTTATGCATAATCAAATAGATGGTAAAAATAATCAAAGAAAGTAGCTTGATATTGGCTCATTAATTGTGGTGCTGGGAACAAAATTCATGCTGTCATAACAAATACTGAAAGGCATGAAATGGCAACAATTCTGAGTGCTCTGAAATTGGTTCAGGCAAAGCGTCAAGCAAAGACTGATTCGGTTCAATTTCGTCGCGGGAAGGTCCTGGTCAAGTTGGATGAACAGATTGAACTTGCAAAAGCATTGCGATCTGGTCAAACATTGAACATCAAGCGTGTGCGAAAAGAGCGAGACGAAATGACAGGTGTGCTTCGCACTATTGAATCAGTCAAACGAATCAAGCAGTTTTGGTTCAAATCAGAATCGGGCAAGACTTGTGTGGAACTTCTGTACGGTCAGACAGCGATTGAGTTCAAGAAGGGCGTGACAGCGATTGAACTTGCTGATGATGGGCAAGTTGTTGAAGTGCTTCAGACGCTACGCAAGGCTGTGGAAGTAGGGGAGTTAGACACTCACATCACGGCGGCAAGCGAGGTCGTGAAGGCTAGGTTTCGTAAGTGAAATAGACGGAAATTTTTCATGCATACTATGGATGTTTATGAAATTTGCATGATTGGCAAAATTCTGTTAGATTGGATCTAATTTGGAGTAGATATGGCACTTATCACACAGATCAAAAAAGCAGTTATTTCTGGCGATATCATGCAACCATTCACAGTTCAAGATTTGAAAATTTGGATGCTTGAGAAAGATATCAGGAAAAATGATGGTGAATATTATGCGGAAGCATCAGTTAATTCCATCCTTTCTAATTCAGATTTGCTTAACAAACCCACATCAAATTTAAATGCAAAAATTTTGATAAGCACGAAATTTCTGATGTTGCGAAAGAATACTGGTTTGATATTTGAGTTATGAAAATTCGCTTACTCTTTTCAACCTTGCTTGTAATTGCACTAATCGGATGTGCAGATGCACCAAAGCAAGATGACATTCAAATGCTTGGCAGTACTTACCGATGGTATGGAGCTAAGATCTCAGTTTTGCAAGACTTTACGGTATCCGGATTAAGAATTCGTGTAAGTCGTTCAGCATCTTTCGTTAGGGATATGTGCGTTAAAGGTGAAGCACGATTCATTGAACTTGATGGTCCTATTAATAAAGATACATCTTTTATTTTGGAAAAAGTATTATCGTCATTTCAACACTGTGAACTTGATAACGGTGCTGTTTTTCCAGGTTATGTCTACATGAACTCAAACGGTGGAACTTTAAGTGATGGATTTTTGATCGGTAGAACTTTACGAAAACATGATGCGTTTACGGCTTTGCAAGTCTCTCAGCGATGCGCATCCGCTTGTGCAGTGGCGTATCTCGGTGGCACGAGCAGATCTATGCACAGGGATGCAAGACTGATTTTCCACTCCCCATACATTAAAACAAATGAATATGGTGTTGACAAGATAAAATGTGCAGACAGGCGAGATGCTAATGATCTTCTCAAATATTACAAAGAAATGCTGCCATCTAATGCTGCGGACAAACTTTTTGAAAGAACAATGGACTATTGCTCACAAGAAGCAGGATGGACGCTTGATTCTGGTGCCGCTAGTTTTTTTAATGTTACTTCAAACTGAATTTTCTGGAGAAATCAATGTCTGATCTTAAAACTGCAAGTCAACAACTTGATGACGCAATCAAAGCGGCTGAAGCTGCGGCTGCAAAGGTTGAGGAACTCAAAAAAGTCACTCGTGAAGAAGATTTGAAGAATGTACTTGCGTTGATTGCTCGTCATGGCTTCACGCAAACTGATTTGAAATCTGTTTTGAAAGTTCGCGGCACTACTGCAAAGACTGCGACAGGCACAAAACGGGCGTATGTTCGCAAGAAGAAGTGATTGATTGACTAATATGTGAGTACGCTAAATACTCACATGCGCTTTTCTCAATTCAGTTCATATCTACACAAGTACAAAGTCACGGTTCGTGTCATTGATGGTTCGCAATCAATGACAGTCAATTTAACTTTGGAGATTGATGGAATTTTGCAAGCAAGGTTTGTTGCATCAAAGTTGTTCGGTTCAAAGAATGTTGTTTCAGTCTCAGAGATTAGGAACGAATTCATTGAATCAACTGAAACATTAACAGCGGATCAATTGAAGGTTAAGAGTCTTCAAGATCAACAAAAGCGATACGGTGAACTTGCAAAGCGTGAGAAGTCGAGACAATCGCTAGTCAAAGCGCAAAAGAAGATGCACCTATCAAATATGTCTTATTCACACTTGTAGTTAGTATGATAAAAAAAACTTTTGCGATTCTTTTTGTTTTAATTTCAATTCCATCGCGTGGTCAGAATCTTGAGCCAATTTTCAATAGTTCTGTGGCGAAAAAAGATGCTGTTCATGATGTGAAATCAAAAATTTCTGCATTATCGCGAAAAGAAAATATTCTTCTTCGCGAGTGTGTTACGAAGCACAGTCTGACTAGATTTGATAATTTTGAATTTTCATACAGACCAAAAGCCAACCCATCAGATCCATTTTCGAGCATGCGAATAGATCTCAATTGGAATAAATATCACGGATCACAGGTAGTGGTTTTTATACTTAATTCAGGCAATGATAGATTCGGCGATGTAAAGACTATCGAGCATATTTGTGGTTGGGGCGGAGACGATTACAGGATGCTTTACTCGACTAGTTCACTTGCAAACTAGTTGCAAATTTGTCACTAGAATTCACTGAAACTTAGCAATGATGCGCTTTGCAACGGTCGGCAATCAATCGTTTTTCAAATTGTCAATTGCATCAACAATTTAGACATGGAGAATTCGTGCATGAATACTATAAAGTTGCAAAGTAGTTGCAAATTCGTAAAATATTTAATAAAATCAATGACTTACAAGGATGGAGTCATTGAGTGGGAGTGATTGGTTGTTTGTAAGTTGTTGATTTATAAAGAAAAACAACTTACAAACTTGTTGCAGACTTTTGGGAAATGCGTTATAAATCAAGCATTTACAAATTTTACTGTGACAAATGTTGCGAACACGAATTACCGCTGTTGACAATGATGCTGATGTGCAAATCAAGCGTCTCAACAAGAATCAAAAACAAGTGCGAATGCACGATGTTCTTGAAATCTATGATGGCGAAGTCAGAATTTTTCGGACCACACACAGCGGTGATGTGTGGCAATTACGAATGTGGATCTCGCAAGAGAAGAAGTACATTCGCAAATCTCTCAAGACAAGAGACAAACTAATTGCAATTGAAATTGCAAAGGCTGAGTACATTCAGTACAAAGCAAGACTATTGAATGGTGAGAAATTATTCTCACTGACAGCGTCAGATTTGCGGAACAAGTATCTTGAGCATGTCACTGAATTGGTTGAAGGTGGTCAAATCAGTGCAGGTCGTCTGACGAACATAAAGACATACACAAAGCATTATCAAGATTTCGTTGGCAAAGAAGCGAAGATTCAGAACATTGCTGAAGACTTCTTTGATGGTTATCGTGCATTCAGACAAACCAAAGTTAAAGGTATCACGATGACTGTGGTTGTGAATGAGTCAATCACAATCAAGCAAATGTACAAATGGGCAGTGAAGAAGAAATTGATTTCTTCAACATATGTCCCAGATTTCGGGCGAATCAAAGTCCCGAAGAATGAAACTCGGCGTGAAAGTTTTACTGTCATTAATTATGACAAGTTGGTCAATGTTGCAAAAAAATGGTGGCAACGAACACCGAAGGGCAGTGCGAACAGGGACGAAGAAATCTACTATCGGAGATCAATCAGAGATTTCATCTTGTTGATGGCAAACTTTGGATTCCGAACAGGTGAACTTCTTCAATTGAAATTCGGCAATGTCAAAGTGCATGATGATGCAACTGAGCACAGTTCGGAATCAGCAACTGTGAAAGTATTGGCTGAAACTTCAAAGGTAAGGAAGGAGCGGACGGTTCGGAGTCGTCGTGGTGATATCTTCAATCGTCGGAAAACATATTCACGGTTCTTTGGTGAAAATTCATTCGTCTTTTCTATGTACGGAGAAGACAAGATGATGACGACAACAATTCTATATGACTATTTCACTGACTTAAAGAAAGAGGTCAAGAAGAAATATCCAGACTATGATGATTCATTGTCATTGTATTCATTGCGTCATTTTTGGATCACATTGCAGTTGATTCATGGGAAAGTTGACATTCACAAAGTGGCAAGATTTGCAGGAACAAGTTACACGCAAATCGTCAATCACTACGATGGAATGAAGGATGCTGAAGTCTCAAATCAATTGATGGCAGTGAAATTGCGCTTTGATGTTGAAAATGATGGCATCTATGTCATGCAAGACAAAGCAAAAGATGAAGACGAAGGAGACAAGGAAGATGGCAAGATCAAAGAAACGACTTGAAGAACTTCTGAATCGTCTTGAGTCTGGCGAAGATATTGCGGCTAGAGATTTGAAGAATGCATTGACTGAGATGGAATTTCAGCAATTCGAAGATGAATGGAAATGGTATCAAGACACTAAGAAGGACGTATGGATAGAGAGTTCATCAGGTTATGACGAATTTCTGAAAGTAGGTGATTTTCTATATAGCAAATCTGAATCTACGAGATTCAAAAAAGAGGTTAGGAAGAAGTTCGCATACGATGCTGAGCATCAATATGAATTAGCATTAGAACAACTTCAAGCAGACATTTCACAAAATCCAGCAATTGCGGCAGCGTATGACAGAGCACCAGATACAACTTTGCCTGGTGTTGATCCAAGTTATACGGGAATGCCACGAAAGATAACTTCTAAGAGTCTTAACAATCAGAGCAATGTCGTATTCAGTGCAAGTGGTGGATCAACAATTGGAAGAGTCAACACGACTAAGCGTGATTTGAAAATCAAGACAATTAGAAATAGTTTGGCTCTTTTTGATAGCAATGAGGATTGCAAGGAAATTAGGAAGGACAGGTCGGAAGGTGAGGTTGGTAGGAGCGAAGTTGTTAAATATGGAACAACTAGTCAAGCAAATAAGTTGAAACAGATGTTGGAAAAACTCAAAAAATAGACAGTCAATTTTCATGCATTTGCATTTGCATTGCATGAATTTATTCTGTCTATTTTTCTCCCATTAAATCCATAAAAAAACTCGCCCAAATGAGCGAGTGTGTGTGACCGAAATCAGAGCAGTTCTACAGCGTTCTGTAGCATCGTCTGATTCACATCAATATAGCGTTGTGTCACCGCTAGACTACGATGACCTGCCAATTCTTGCAGAACACGCACAGAGACACCCTTAGACGCTAAATTTGTCAAGAAACCACGACGACCTGAGTGCGAACTTGCACCATCAATTCCTGCACCCTTGTAGATGTGATGAAAGTGCTGTGCCAATGTGTTTGCTGAGAAACCACGCTGATAGTTCTTTTGCGATGCAAACAATGCCCTTGTTGTGTCTGTGAGTGTGACAGCAAGCAAGTCCTTCAATTTGAATCGTGCTGACAGATAGTTGTGTAATTCCTGTTGCATCTTTTGCGAGAGTACAACTGTGCGCCCATGATTGCCTTTCGTTTGTTCAGCCGAAAGACGAATTGAGTCTTTTATTGACCCATCCGAATTCAGTATATCGCAGATCCTAATTGATGCAACTTCACCAACTCGCATTCCACAGTCTGTCGTCATCAAGAACATTGCCTTATTTCGTGCTGAGTGTTTGTGTGCTGTGATGTACAGCAGAACTTTCCGTGTGTCTGTAGAAGTCAGAACCTTTGCCTGTTTCATATTTTTTTCCTTACAAATCAAAGAATTTCAATGTATTTATTGTGTTCCCTTTGAAAAGATATTCCTAGCCTTTCACTAGAAATTTGTTTCCTCAATGTTTTCAACAACTTAGCGAATAATCAATGAGATGTGCAGATGCCTGTGATTTCTGATGTAGTCAGTTTGCTCCCTTGGTCAGTGAATTAATTTGATGCTCTCAAATCCAGTCCTAATGCGTTCTAGATGCATTCCCTGTATTGTCAGTATGTCATTCAGTCTCAATACATAAATTTAGAGTGCAGACGAGCACTACAAATACCATGCATCTGTAGATTTTGCAAATAGCCACTCGCATTGACCTCACTTGTCTAGTTGAGTGCTTGATGCGGTATCCAACAATTCTGAACTGACCAAATTCCGCTTGTTGACCACAATCTTTCCCTATCTGTTCGTCCCTCTTTGACTGAATAGTTAATTGCACGACATGCACTTTCCTTGTCATTCTTGATGTTGTAAAAAGATAGATTGTCCGATTGCTTCGCTTTGTACAACCATCCATATGTCAAGAATTGATAAATTTGTGCATCTGTCAGTTGCTCAGGTAAGTTACCCAAAAGCAAGTTGACATGTATTGTTAGTTCATTGTTAGTTGTCTCATATGCTCCTTCCACTGTTGCGAACGACAACGGCTTGTAAATTTCAGGTTTTCGCTTTGCACGATTGATATGACCTGCATGAATTTTTGCTTCAAATACTTGCAATGCGAAATGCAAATTCTTATTTGTCTGGTCAACATAGTAGTCAAGTGTTTTTTGTGACTTGTTGGCAGAACGGAATTTGGTATGCAATACGGCATAGTGAGAAATATGGTCTGAATATTTCTGGAAATGCTGTGCAACATCGTTCGCTGTGTAGTTCATGCATTTATTTATGCATAATCAAATAGATGGTAAAAATAATCAAAGAAAGTAGCTTGATATTGGCTCATTAATTGTGGTGCTGGGAACAAAATTCATGCTGTCATAACAAATACTGAAAGGCATGAAATGGCAACAATTCTGAGTGCTCTGAAATTGGTTCAGGCAAAGCGTCAAGCAAAGACTGATTCGGTTCAATTTCGTCGCGGGAAGGTCCTGGTCAAGTTGGATGAACAGATTGAACTTGCAAAAGCATTGCGATCTGGTCAAACATTGAACATCAAGCGTGTGCGAAAAGAGCGAGACGAAATGACAGGTGTGCTTCGCACTATTGAATCAGTCAAACGAATCAAGCAGTTTTGGTTCAAATCAGAATCGGGCAAGACTTGTGTGGAACTTCTGTACGGTCAGACAGCGATTGAGTTCAAGAAGGGCGTGACAGCGATTGAACTTGCTGATGATGGGCAAGTTGTTGAAGTGCTTCAGACGCTACGCAAGGCTGTGGAAGTAGGGGAGTTAGACACTCACATCACGGCGGCAAGCGAGGTCGTGAAGGCTAGGTTTCGTAAGTGAAATAGACGGAAATTTTTCATGCATACTATGGATGTTTATGAAATTTGCATGATTGGCAAAATTCTGTTAGATTGGATCTAATTTGGAGTAGATATGGCACTTATCACACAGATCAAAAAAGCAGTTATTTCTGGCGATATCATGCAACCATTCACAGTTCAAGATTTGAAAATTTGGATGCTTGAGAAAGATATCAGGAAAAATGATGGTGAATATTATGCGGAAGCATCAGTTAATTCCATCCTTTCTAATTCAGATTTGCTTAACAAACCCACATCAAATTTAAATGCAAAAATTTTGATAAGCACGAAATTTCTGATGTTGCGAAAGAATACTGGTTTGATATTTGAGTTATGAAAATTCGCTTACTCTTTTCAACCTTGCTTGTAATTGCACTAATCGGATGTGCAGATGCACCAAAGCAAGATGACATTCAAATGCTTGGCAGTACTTACCGATGGTATGGAGCTAAGATCTCAGTTTTGCAAGACTTTACGGTATCCGGATTAAGAATTCGTGTAAGTCGTTCAGCATCTTTCGTTAGGGATATGTGCGTTAAAGGTGAAGCACGATTCATTGAACTTGATGGTCCTATTAATAAAGATACATCTTTTATTTTGGAAAAAGTATTATCGTCATTTCAACACTGTGAACTTGATAACGGTGCTGTTTTTCCAGGTTATGTCTACATGAACTCAAACGGTGGAACTTTAAGTGATGGATTTTTGATCGGTAGAACTTTACGAAAACATGATGCGTTTACGGCTTTGCAAGTCTCTCAGCGATGCGCATCCGCTTGTGCAGTGGCGTATCTCGGTGGCACGAGCAGATCTATGCACAGGGATGCAAGACTGATTTTCCACTCCCCATACATTAAAACAAATGAATATGGTGTTGACAAGATAAAATGTGCAGACAGGCGAGATGCTAATGATCTTCTCAAATATTACAAAGAAATGCTGCCATCTAATGCTGCGGACAAACTTTTTGAAAGAACAATGGACTATTGCTCACAAGAAGCAGGATGGACGCTTGATTCTGGTGCCGCTAGTTTTTTTAATGTTACTTCAAACTGAATTTTCTGGAGAAATCAATGTCTGATCTTAAAACTGCAAGTCAACAACTTGATGACGCAATCAAAGCGGCTGAAGCTGCGGCTGCAAAGGTTGAGGAACTCAAAAAAGTCACTCGTGAAGAAGATTTGAAGAATGTACTTGCGTTGATTGCTCGTCATGGCTTCACGCAAACTGATTTGAAATCTGTTTTGAAAGTTCGCGGCACTACTGCAAAGACTGCGACAGGCACAAAACGGGCGTATGTTCGCAAGAAGAAGTGATTGATTGACTAATATGTGAGTACGCTAAATACTCACATGCGCTTTTCTCAATTCAGTTCATATCTACACAAGTACAAAGTCACGGTTCGTGTCATTGATGGTTCGCAATCAATGACAGTCAATTTAACTTTGGAGATTGATGGAATTTTGCAAGCAAGGTTTGTTGCATCAAAGTTGTTCGGTTCAAAGAATGTTGTTTCAGTCTCAGAGATTAGGAACGAATTCATTGAATCAACTGAAACATTAACAGCGGATCAATTGAAGGTTAAGAGTCTTCAAGATCAACAAAAGCGATACGGTGAACTTGCAAAGCGTGAGAAGTCGAGACAATCGCTAGTCAAAGCGCAAAAGAAGATGCACCTATCAAATATGTCTTATTCACACTTGTAGTTAGTATGATAAAAAAAACTTTTGCGATTCTTTTTGTTTTAATTTCAATTCCATCGCGTGGTCAGAATCTTGAGCCAATTTTCAATAGTTCTGTGGCGAAAAAAGATGCTGTTCATGATGTGAAATCAAAAATTTCTGCATTATCGCGAAAAGAAAATATTCTTCTTCGCGAGTGTGTTACGAAGCACAGTCTGACTAGATTTGATAATTTTGAATTTTCATACAGACCAAAAGCCAACCCATCAGATCCATTTTCGAGCATGCGAATAGATCTCAATTGGAATAAATATCACGGATCACAGGTAGTGGTTTTTATACTTAATTCAGGCAATGATAGATTCGGCGATGTAAAGACTATCGAGCATATTTGTGGTTGGGGCGGAGACGATTACAGGATGCTTTACTCGACTAGTTCACTTGCAAACTAGTTGCAAATTTGTCACTAGAATTCACTGAAACTTAGCAATGATGCGCTTTGCAACGGTCGGCAATCAATCGTTTTTCAAATTGTCAATTGCATCAACAATTTAGACATGGAGAATTCGTGCATGAATACTATAAAGTTGCAAAGTAGTTGCAAATTCGTAAAATATTTAATAAAATCAATGACTTACAAGGATGGAGTCATTGAGTGGGAATGAAAGACAAGGCACCTTCGGGTGCCTTTGTTTTGGTACAGTCATTTCATGTACTTGCCCCAGCAATTCAACCACCCGCAGCATGCCGCCACCATCATGCGCGAGCACCCATTCGCCAGTTTGGTGTCCACCGATGGTGATGGTTTCCCCTTTGTCACGCATTTGCCGCTCAAACTGATCGAGGCAGATGGCCAAGCTGTGGCGCTGCTGGGGCACTGTGCACGCGCCAACCCGCATGCGGGCTATTTGCAGGCGCGGCCTCAGGCGCTGGTGACGTTCATGGGGCCGCAGGCTTACATGTCGCCAGCCGTTTACCCCGATCTGCAGCGCGTGCCGACTTGGACTTATCTGGCGGTGCATGCCCGGGTAGAGGCCCGGATGCTGGACGGCAACGAGGCCAAAGACGCCATGCTCAACCAGATGATCGCCGATCACGAGCCGCCCTACGCCGCGCAGTGGCGGGCCTTGCCCGAGAGCTACGCGCACGGCATGCTCAATGGCATTGTGGCTTTTGAGTTGAAGATTTTGGACCTGAAAACCAAGGTCAAGATCAACCAGCACCGCCCCGAATCGCACGCGGCCATGCACGCCGCCTACGCCCAAGGCGGCGAACAAGAGCAAGCCCTCGCCCAGTGGATGCAGCGGCTGGGCATGGTGGCGTGAGCGTGGACTCGGCAAGCCAAGACGCGCACTGGATGGGCCTGGCTCTGGCGCAGGCCCGAGAGGCCGCCGCCGCAGGCGAGGTGCCGGTGGGCGCCGTGGTCGTGAAAGACGGCCAGGTGCTTGCCAGCGGCCGCAACGCCCCGATCGCCAGCCACGACCCGACGGCGCACGCCGAGGTGGTGGCCCTGCGCGAAGCCGCCCGGGTGCTGGGCAACTACCGTCTGGACGGTTGCACCCTGTATGTGACGCTGGAGCCCTGCGCCATGTGCAGCGGCGCCATGTTGCACGCCCGATTGGACCGTGTGGTGTTTGGCGCAGCCGACCCGCGCACAGGCGTGGCCGGCTCTGTGCTGAACCTTTTTGCCCACACCCAACTGAACCACCAGACGCAGGTGACTGGCGGTGTGCTGGGCGAGGCATGCGGCCAGTTGCTCAAAGATTTTTTCAGGCCCAAAAGAATGAACGCCCAACCCCTCAGAGAAGACGCCCTGCGCACACCCGATGCAGCGTTTGCCGATGTGCCCGACTACCCCTGGCAGCCCCATTATGTGAACGACCTGCCCAGCATCGCGGGCTTGCGCATGCACTACCTGGACGAGGGCCCCAAGGACGCGCCATGGACCTGGCTGTGCCTGCACGGCAACCCGGCCTGGAGTTACCTTTACCGCAAGATGATCCCGGTCTGGCTGGCGGCGGGGCACAGGGTGGTGGCGCCTGACCTGATCGGCTTTGGCAAAAGTGACAAGCCCAAGAAGGACAGTTTTCACCAGTTTGAAACGCATCGCCAGTCTTTGTTGGATTTGACGGAACGGCTGGATTTGCAGCGCGTGGTGCTGGTGGTGCAGGACTGGGGCGGCATATTGGGGCTGACTTTGCCCATGGTGGCGCCACATCGCTACCAAGGCCTGCTGGTCATGAACACCACCTTGGCCACGGGCGAGCAAGCGCTGAGCGATGGTTTTTTGGCCTGGCGCGATTGGTGCCAAAGCCAGCCTCAGTTTGGCGTGGGCAAACTGTTCGCACGCGGCAACCGCACCATGACGCCTGCTGAGACGGCCGCCTACAACGCCCCCTTCCCGGACCAAGGCTTTCGCGCCGCGCTCAGAGCCTTTCCACCCATGGTGCCGGAGTTCTTCGACTCGCCCGGAGCAGCTCTTTCCAGGCAAGCGCGAGATTTTTGGCGCAAGGACTGGCAAGGCCAGAGCTTCATGGCCATCGGGCAACAAGACCCGGTGCTGGGTGAGCTGGTCATGCGACATTTGCAAAGCCAAATCAAGGGCTGCCCCGAGCCCATGTGCCTGCCCGAAGCCGGGCATTTTGTCCAAGAACAGGGCCGGGCCATTGCCGAGGCGGCTGTGCGACACTTCAGGCCCTGAAAAAGAACACCGCCCATGGCCCACATCTACATTTTTTCCCCCTCCAGCGCGGTGCGCGACAAAGCCGCTTTTCGACGGGGCGTCAAGCGCCTGAAAGCGCAAGGTCACGAGGTGGAAGTGGATGAATCTGCCTTGGACACCCACATGCGTTTTGCGGGGGACGACGCCACCCGCGTTGCGGCCATCGCCCGCGCTGCGGCCAGTGGGGCCGATGTGGCCCTCATCTCACGCGGCGGCTACGGCCTCACGCGCATCCTGCCCGCCTTGCCCTACAAACAGATCGCCAAAGCCATCGACGGCGGCACTCAGTTTGTGGGCCTGAGCGATTTCACGGCATTCAACCAGGCGGTGTTCGCCAAGACCGGCCGCATCAGCTGGCAGGGCCCAGCCTTGGGTGAGGACTTTGGCCCGGAGCAGGCGCCTGACGACATCATGCAAGCTTGTTTTGACGACCTGCTGCTCGAGCAAGGCGAGGGCACGGGCTGGCAACTGCCCAAAGCCGAGGCCGAGCGCCGTGTGTTGGTGAAAGACGCGGTGCTCTGGGGCGGCAACCTGACGGTGCTGACCGCCTTGCTGGGCACACCGTATTTCCCGCAGGTCAAAGGGGGTGTGCTGTTTTTGGAAGACGTGGGCGAGCACCCTTACCGGGTCGAGCGCATGCTCACGCAGCTTTTGCATGCGGGCGTGTTGGGTCAGCAAAAAGCGGTGTTGATCGGGCAATTCAGCCAATACAAGCTGGTGCCCACGCACGACAAAGGGTTCAAGCTGGCCACTGTGGTGGACAGGCTGCGCAGCCAGATCAAGGCGCCCGTGCTGACCGGTTTGCCTTTTGGCCATGTGCCGACCAAGGTGCTGCTGCCCGTGGGGGCCCCAGTGGACCTCGTGACCGAAGGGCGTGACGCGCTGATGGTTTGGGGTCACCTTTGAAGGGCCCTGTGGCCGGGGCCGGGACCCTCAGGCCTGGTCACGCGCGGCGTTGCGCCACAAACCCCGACAAATAGGCCGACAGCCACAGCGGCGAGAGCTCTTTGTGGATCACCTGGATGCTGGCGGGTGAAGTGGCCGTGCTGAGCGGCGGCACCAGATCTGGCTCTTGGGACATGATGAGGGTGTGCGCCACGGTGTGCCGCGAACTCATGAACTTTTGCAAGATCTCCAACACCTTTTCTTGCTGCTTTCTCTCGCCCATCAACTGCAGCACCAGCAAATCGTGTTTGTCGTTCAGCAGTTCCAGCAAGGCCTCGGTCAAGGACTCCTGAAACACCGCCTGCAAAGGAAGATGCCACTGGCCCATGTCTTTTTTGAGGCGCGCCATCAGATCGGGCGACTCGATCACCAGCATCACTTTGACTGGCCGGTCGGCGCTTTGTCGGGGCAACTCTAAAAAGTTGTTGGCGCTTTGGTAATTCATGACCGAAGCCAGTGAAATACGGCGGTGGCCACCAAAGGTCTTCCAGGCTTGCAAGACATGGTTGTCCACCAACTTTTGGATCGTCGCCATGGACAAGCCCAAACGCTTGGCGGCTTGGGAGCTGGTTAAAAATTCAGCATTCGCGCTGTTCTTCTCGCTTTTTGTGATTTCAGTCATTGTCTTGATTTTTTAATTGGTATTTATTGTGTTTTTAAATTATTATTTTTGACAAATATAAATCCCAATTTGGGCCGTCTGATGTTGAATTCAAACAAATCCATGGAGCATCCCCAATTGGGGATGTTTGTGATGAATTTGTTAAATATCCTATAAAAACCATTGAGGCCCATGGCGTGGGCGGAGGGTGTGCTGCCTCTGCGCCCGCCAAAGTGACTGTTGCGCGGCGCACGCCCGGCTAACATCGCCAGCACATGAGCAAAGACATTCCTTCCACCCTTCAACCCTGGCAAGTCATGGTGGGAGGCATTTGCGGACTGGTTTTGTCCATCGGCTTGGCCCGCTTCGCTTTCACGCCCCTGTTGCCACAGCTGCAGTTGCAAACCGGTTTGAGCGATGCCGCAGCAGGCGTCTTGGCCGCCATCAATTACGCCGGTTACATCTCGGGCGCTCTGGCCGCAGCCTGGATAGACGGTGCGCGCTGGCGGCATCGCCTCTACAGCATGGGCCTGTGGCTGTCGCTGTTGTCTGTGGCCGGCATGGCCTTGTCGACATGGATGCCCAACTGGCTGCTGTGGCGTTTTTTGGGTGGATTGTGTGGGGCCACAGGCATGCTGCTGGGGGCTGGTTTGGTTTTGGGTTGGTTGATGCGACAAGGTCGACGTCCCGAGTTGGGGGTGCTTTTCATCGGTTTGGGTTTGGGCATTGTGGTGTCGGCACTCGGTGCCTGGGGCGTCGACAAAATCTGGCCTCTTTGGTCGAACCAGTGGCTGGCCATGGCCGCCATGGGGTTGGTGTTTTTGATCCCCGCCTGGTTGTGGCGGCCTCCCGTGCCGCCAGCGCAGCCCAGTGCGAGCCATGCTGCAGATGCGCCCAAGGTCTCACGCCGCTGGATGCTCACCATGGCGGCCAGCTACTTCGCCGCAGGCTGGGGTTTTGTCATCAACGCCACCTTCACCGTGGCCATGGTCGAGCGCGAACCGGCCTTGGCCGGGCAGGGCGCTCTGGCCTGGGCCCTGGTGGGTCTGGCAGCCATGCCGGCTGTGTTTTTGTGGGACAAGGTGGCCCGGCGATGGGGGGACACACGGGCCTTGTTGCTGGCCTTTGGCTTGCAAACGGTGTCGGTGATCTTGCCGGCACTCTCTGGATCTTTGGCCGCCGCACTGGGCGGCGCTTTGGGCTACGGCGCCACCTTCATCGGCATCGTCAGTTTGACTTTGGCCCTGGTGGGGCGACGGGCCCCCCACAACCCGGGAAAAGCCATGGCCCGCCTGACTTTGAGTTATGGCGCCGCCCAGGTCATCGCCCCCTTGGTGGCCGGGGCCATGGCGCAGGCCACCGGCACATTCAAGGGGGCGCTGTGGTTGACGACGGGGGTGATGCTGCTGGGCATGGCCTTGTTGGCGACACTGCCAGAAGACGAAACGCCCTCTGTTCACACTTAAAAGTCCTGTTGTCCCGCTGGCGTTTGGGGCCCCCAGGGGAATGTGTCTCTTGGACGCCGTCTCGGTGTGGCCTTGGGCCGGCACCGCACAATGGCCCCTTGGTTCAAGCAGTCGTGAATGAAACGAACACCGCCTCACATGCACACACCCACTCAGTCGCCGACTCAGGTGCCGAATCAGGCACCGACGCAAGCACCGCTCACCCGCGCATTCGCCGAGCAGCACATGCACACCACCTTGGCCCGCCTGGCCGGGCCGGGTGCCGTGCCGCGCGCCGACCAAGTGGACGCCGTCCATGCCGTGCTGCAGCCTGCCTCGCGGGTGTTGGTGGTGCAGGCCACGGGTTGGGGCAAGTCTGCGGTGTATTGGGCGGCCACGCACGCCATGCGCAGCAGGGGCGCGGGCCCCACCTTGGTGGTGTCGCCACTTCTGGCACTGATGCGCGACCAAGTCAGCGCCGCCGAGCGGGCGGGCCTGAAGGCGGCCACGGTCAACTCCACCAACACCGACGACTGGGACGGGGTGTTCCAGCGGCTGGAGGCAGACGCCATCGATGTGTTGCTGGTCTCGCCAGAGCGCCTGGGCAACCCACGCTTTGCGGCGCAGCTGGGCGCTTTGCTGGCCCGGGTGGGCTTGATCGTGATCGACGAGGCGCATTGCATCAGCGACTGGGGTTTTGACTTTCGGCCCGATTACCAGCGCCTGGCGCGCGCGCTCTTGTCAACGCCCACCGCCAGTGTGCTGGCCACCACCGCCACGGCCAATGAGCGGGTGACTTTGGACATTGGGCAGCAACTGGGCGTCGGCACGCTCACGTTTCGCGGCACACTCGCCCGCACCTCGCTCACCTTGTCGGTGGTGCCGGGTTTGTCGCCTTTGCAGCGCTACGCCTGGATCGCCGATGCGCTCGAGCAGCTGCCGGGCTCGGGCATTGTCTATGTGCTGACGGTGGCCGAAGCCGAGCGGCTCACCGCGTTTTTGCGCAGTTGCGGCCACGCGGTCGACGCGTACTCAGGCCAGACTGACGCCGACACCCGCTTGAAAGTGGAAGAGCGTTTGCGCCACAACCAGCTCAAGGCGGTGGTGGCCACCTCAGCGCTGGGCATGGGTTACGACAAACCGGACCTTGGTTTTTGTGTGCATGTGGGCTCACCCTCAACCCCGGTGGCCTATTACCAGCAAGTGGGCCGGGCGGGCAGGGCGGTGTCGCATGCCGCGGGGGTCTTGCTGCCCTCGCAGGCCGATGAGCGCATTTGGGATTACTTCGCCACCGCGTCCATTCCGGATGCAGCCATCGCTGACAAGGTCTTGCGCAGCCTGGGCAAGGCCGAGCGCGGCTTGCTGGAGATCGAAGCCGACACGGGCGTGCGCCGTGGGCGCTTGGAGGCGCTGCTCAAAATTTTGGCGGTGCAAGGCGTGGTGGACAAAAACGGCAGCGCTTGGCGGGCCACGGGGGCGCCCTATGTGCACGACGCCGCCAAATGGACCGCGCTGGCCCAGGTGCGCCAGCACGAGGCGGGCATCATGCGCCAGTACGCGCAGGGGCAGGGCTGCCTGATGGCGTATTTGCAAACGGCCTTGGACGATCCTTCGCCCGCGCCTTGTGGGCGCTGCTCGGTGTGCACCGGGCATGTGCCGTTCCCCGGCCTTGTGCCGTCACCCGAAAAACAAACCGCTGCCCGAGACTTTTTGCGCGGCATGACGGTGGACATCGAGCCGCGCAAGCGCTGGCCCCCTGGGGTGGGCCGCCAGGGGAGCATTCGCGGCTTTGACATGGGCCACGCCGTGGCTTTTGCCGATGACCCGGCTTGGGGGGCCGAGCTGCAGGAGATGCGCACCGCCGCACCCGGGGATGTGCCGCAGGAGATGTTGGCGGGGGCCGTGGCCTTGCTCGGGCGCTGGGCCAAGACCTGGCCAGTCCGTCCGGCGTGTGTGGTGCCCATGCCCGGGCCCGACATGGCTTCCAACCTGCGCTTGGCCGAGCACATCGCCCAAAAGGGACGACTGCCCTTGCGCGATGTGTTCCGTTGGACGGGCGGGCCCGCGCCGCACGACGCGGCCTCCACCCCGGTGGTGGCGCATCTGGAGTCGGCCATTGGCCTCGCACCCGATGCCGCCCTGCCCGCCGGGCCGGTGCTGTTGGTGGGCACCGATGTGCGCACACGCTGGACGGCGACGGTGGCGGCAGCGCTGTTGCGCGAGCAGGGGGCCTCGCAGGTGATGCTGCTGGCTTTGCACCTGCGGCCTTGAGGCATGATCGGCGCTTGATTTGAAAAAGACCATGAACGACACCCCCCCAGACATGCAAGACACGCAAGACCAGCCCCTGGTGCAGGAGCCTCGCCGTTGGCAAAACGAACAATGGACCGCCCAAGTCATCAACAACGACGATGACGATGGTTGGGCCGTCGCCATGTACAAAGCGGGCGAAAGCGAACCCGCGCTCGTGGGGCCTTGGACCATGGGCCGTGACAAAAAGAACCCCAAGCCGCTGGACGGCTCGGCCTTCATCACCTTGGTGAAAACCGCCAGCGAATTTGTCCGCCGCAGTGAGCAGCAGTTGCATGCGCAGCTGAACCAAAGCGTCACCGTCAATGGCCAGGACAGTCGCATCACGGTGTTCTTGCGCATCGTGCCCGACGAGGACAACCCATACGCCATGCTCAGTGCGCAGGACGACAGCGGCAAGGCTTTGGCCGAGGTCAAGGTGACCGCTGGCTTCAAACTCAACCGCCAAACCGCCCAAGCGTGGGTGGATGCCGAATTTGCCAAACCATGAGCAGCGCCCCAGCTTTTTTACCGTCCACCGGCCCGCTGGCCGGGCTCAAGGTCCTCGAACTGGGCCAGTTGATTGCGGGCCCGTTTGCGGCCAAAACTTTGGCCGACTTTGGCGCGGATGTGGTCAAGATCGAGCCACCCGGTTCGGGTGACCCCTTGCGCCAATGGCGTTTGATCAAAGACGGCACCTCGGTCTGGTGGCAAGTGCAGTCGCGCAACAAACAGTCTTTGGCGCTGGACTTGAAGCAGCCCGCAGCGCAAGACATCGTGCGCCAACTGGCGGCCGAGAGCGATGTGCTGATTGAGAATTTCCGACCGGGGGCGATGGAGAAATGGGGTTTGGGGCCGGACGATTTGCTGGCGCTGAACCCGCGTTTGATCATGCTGCGCGTGAGCGGTTACGGCCAAACCGGCCCTTACCGTGACCGCCCCGGTTTTGGCGTGGTGGGCGAAGCCATGGGCGGCATTCGCCACCTGACGGCAGAACCCGGCCGGGTGCCGGTGCGGGTGGGCATCAGCTTGGGCGACACCTTGGCGGCTTTGCACGGCGTGATCGGCATTTTGTTGGCCCTGCACGAGCGCCAGACTTCGGGCCGGGGCCAGGTGATCGATGTGGCTTTGTACGAGGCCATGTTCAATTGTATGGAAAGCCTGCTGCCCGAATACAGCGCCTTTGGTGCCGTGCGCGGGCCCGCTGGCAGCGCCCTGCCGGGCATCGCCCCGAGCAACGCCTACCTGTGCAAGGACGGCGGCTATGCCCTGATTGCGGGCAATGGCGACAGCATCTTCAAGCGCCTGATGGCCGAAATTGGCCGCGAGGACTTGGCCCAGGACCCTGGTTTGAACGACAACACTGGCCGTGTAGCCCGCGTGGCCGAAATCGATGGGGTGATCGGCGGCTGGGCCGCGCAGCGCACCGTGGACGAGGTGCTGGCCGCGCTGGACCGTGCCAGTGTGCCGGCCGGGCGCATCTACACCGTGGCCGACATCGCACACGACCCGCATTACCAAGCGCGTGACATGCTGCAAACGGTGCACCTGGACGACGGCAGCGATTTGATGGTGCCCGGCATCGTGCCCAAACTGTCACGCACTCCTGGCAATCACCGCCGCAACGCGCCGGGAGTGGGGCAAGACAGCGATGCGGTGCTGGCTGGCATGGGCCTCAGTGCCGCACAAATTCAGGCCCTGCGCGAGCAGGGCATTGTGGCCTGATGCCCTCGGCCGATCACTGGGCCTTGGCGCCCGAGTCCTTCACCACCTTGGCCCATTTGGTGATTTCGGTCGCCTGGTAGCGGGCCAACTCTGCCGGGCTGGACAGCACCGGGTCGAGGCCCAGGGTTTTGAGGCGTTCTTGCACCTCAGGCAGTTTGAACACGCGAACAACTTCGGCGTTGAGCTTGTCGATCACAGGACGGGGCACATTGGCCGGGGCAAACATGGCAAACCAAGTGGTGGCCTCAAAACCGGGCACTGACTCGGCCACGGTGGGCACCTCGGGTGCCGCCGGAGAACGGGTGGCGGTGGTTTGTGCCAAAGCCCGGATCTTGCCCTCTTTGGCCATGGGCAGGGCCGAGGGCATGTTGTCAAACATGACCTGGATGCTGCCGCCGATCAGGTCGGGAATGGCAAATTGACGGCCCTTGTAGGGCACGTGTTCCATGGTGGTGCCGGTGAGCGACTTGAAGAGTTCGCCCGAGACGTGCACCGAGGTGCCGATGCCGGGGGAGCCAAACGAGAGTTTGTTCGGGTTGGCCTTCATGTAGGCAATCAGCTCGGGCACGTTTTTGACGGGCAGGGCGTTGTTCACCACCAGCAGGTTGGGGGCCGAAGCGATCAGCGAGATGGGGCTGAAGTCCTTGACCATGTCGTAGGGCATTTTTTCGTAGAGCGCCCCATTGATGGAGTGCGTGCCCACGGTGCCCATGACCAGGGTGTGGCCGTCGCCTGGCGACTTGGCCACGTTGTCTGCGCCGATGTTGCCGCCCGCGCCGGGTCGGTTGTCGACCACCACGGGAAAACCGAGCTGCGCTTTTTCGCTGAACAGGCGCGCCAGGATGTCGGGCGCACCGCCTGAGGGAAAGGTCACCACCAAGCGCAAAGGCTTGGTGGGGAAGGTTTGTGCCATGGTGCCCGTGGCGCCCATCGCCCCGATGCAGATCAGCAAGCCAGCGAGTTGGCGGCGAAGCGGCGAAGCGATAGTGGACGCTCGCAGGCGCGAAGGTGTTTGGGCTGGGGTGCGGGGTGTGCTGGCGTGTGGGTTCATGGTCGTCTCGGGTTGTTTGAATCCACTTTAGAGCCCGCTGTGCGGGCTTGGGAGGGTGAAAACCCTGTGAGTGGGGGGGGCGCAGTCCCCGAGGTGTCCGTCAGCCCTGCCAAGGGGCCGATGCGGGCCCAGCCATGCCGCCCCTTGGCGAGCTTGGGGTTCAGACTCAGACGCCCATGCTCTGCAATTGCACCAAGCCTTTGGGGGTTTGCAGGGTGGCCACCAAGTTGGCATCACCTGCCTCAACAGCGATGCCTTCGAGCCCCAGGGCGTCGTAAGCGGCTTGCAGCTTGATGGCGCTGGGGTGGCTCACGCTCAGGCTTTGCAGGGTCACGCCCGAGCGGGGCAGGCTGTTGCGTGGGTGCAGGCGCAGCGGGTCGGTGGCGTCGGGTTTGCCCCATTGGATCAAGGTGGGCAAGGTGCCGTCGAACAGGCGTTCGCCGTCTTCGCGCACCGTGATTTGCCAGTGGAGTGTGCCTTTGCCCGACTTGCGGCTGGCGTGTACAACCTGTCCGCGCTCAATCCCTTGGGTGCGCAGCACGTGCCGGGCGGCTTTCACGTCGTCGGTGCTGCTGACAAAGTGGATCAGGCGAGGGCCTTGTGCCACCGCTTTTTGCAAAGCCGCGTCGTCCATGTCGAACCAGCGCGGCACTTGTGAGCGCTTGGGGATCACGGCCGCTGGGTTGATGGCGATGATTTCGAAATACGCCAATGGAAACTTGGGCGAGGCGATTTTGAACAGGCGGTTGTGCGTGCCGTATTTTTCGTGTTCGCCGCCGGGGCCGGGGGTGATGCCGAGTGTGTCTTCGCACCACTGCACGCCTTCGGTCAAGGACGAAGCCATCACCACGAGGTGGTCAATTTGGGTTTTCATTTTTTCAAGGGGGAATGTTCGCGCTGAGCATAACGGATGCGCACCCCCGTGTCCCCGCGCGGGCCTGCGACAATCACGGCTACTCTCAATGGAGCCCTTATGTTGATCGATGCAGACGAAAGCCAACTGGTGTTGGTGGATTTTCAGGCCCGCCTCAAGCCCGTGATGTGGGACGCCGATGCGGTCTGGGCCAACGCGGCCCGCTTGGCCACGCTGGCCAAAGCACTGCATGTGCCCACTTGGGGCACCGAGCAAAACCCGTCCCGTTTGGGTGAGATGCCCCCTGAAATTCGCAGCCACTGCCGCCAAGTGCTGGCCAAAATGCAGTTCAGCGCCGTTGAAGAAGGTCTCGGTGAATGGCTGCAACCCGAAGCGCCCCCAGCGCCGCGTGGCAATGCCCGCAGTTTGCCGCGCCACCTGCAAAAGCCCCAAGCCGGGGCTGAGGAGCGCAAAACCATTGTGCTGGCCGGCTGCGAGGCGCATATATGCCTGATGCAAACCGCGCTCGATTTGCTGGAAGACGAGTTTGAAGTTTGGGTGGTGACCGATGCGTGCAGCTCGCGCACCGAGCGCAACCGCGACGCCGCCTATGACCGCTTGGCCGGTGCAGGGGCCGAGTTGGTGACGGCCGAGATGGTGGCTTTTGAGTGGGTGCGCACGGCCGAGCACCCGGACTTCAAGCTGCTGCAATCGCTCTTCAAATGAAGCCACGGCAGGCACCCATCCTCGGGACGAGGGTGGGGCGGCCTGAGCCTTGATGGCGAGCGGGCGATGCGCCCACTGGGCAGGGCATATCTCAGATCAAAGGGCGCACCCGCGCAAGTCAGCTTCTTGCAAGTCCCTTCACCATAATTATGAATTCAGAAGAGCGGTGTGCCTGCCAAGATGTGCCCGCTCGCGGGATCCCTATTGGCTGGCATTCAGGAGACTTTCATGGGCAGCTTTGCTGACTTTCACGCACGCTCGATCAACGACCGCGATGCTTTTTGGGCCGAGCAGGCCAAGTTGGTGGACTGGAAAGTGCCGCCACAGCAAATTTGTGACTACCATAACCCACCCTTTGCCAAGTGGTTTGTGGGGGGGCAAACCAATCTGTGCCACAACGCGGTGGACCGCCATCTGGCGGATCGGGCCGACCAGCCCGCGCTGATCTTCGTCTCGACCGAAACCCATCAAGAAAAAACGTACACCTTCCGTGAGCTGCACGCCGAAGTGCAGCGCATGGCCGCCATCTTGCAAGACCTGGGTGTGGTCAAAGGCGACCGCGTGTTGATTTACATGCCCATGATCGCCGAAGCGGCTTTTGCCATGCTGGCCTGCGTGCGCTTGGGCGCGATCCACTCGGTCGTGTTTGGCGGTTTTGCCTCGCACTCGCTGGCCACCCGCATCGAAGACGCTTCGCCCAAAGTCATCGTCAGCGCCGATGCGGGTTCGCGCGGCGGCAAGGGGGTGCCCTACAAGCCTTTGCTGGACGAAGCGATCCAGATTTCGGCCCACAAACCCGCCCATGTGATCATGGTGGACCGCCAAATGGCCGCCTTCACCCCCGTGGCTGGGCGCGATGTGGACTACGCCACCGAGCGGGTCAAGCACATGGATGCGGTCGTGCCTTGTGTGTGGGTGGAATCCACCCACCCCAGCTACACGCTGTACACCTCCGGCACCACCGGCAAACCCAAAGGCGTGCAACGCGACACAGGGGGCTACACCGTGGCCCTGGCCGCCAGCATCCCCCATATTTTTGAAGGCAAGCCGGGCGGCACCTTTTTCTGTACCAGCGACATCGGCTGGGTGGTGGGGCACAGCTACATCATCTACGGCCCGCTGATCGGCGGCATGGCCACCATTCTTTACGAAGGTTTGCCCATCCGTCCTGACGGTGGCATTTGGTGGAGCTTGGTCGAGAAGTACAAGGTGCAGGTCATGTTCAGCGCCCCCACCGCCATCCGCGTGCTCAAAAAGCAAGACCCCGCGCTGTTGTCCAAGTACGACCTGTCCAGCCTGCAAGCCCTGTTCCTGGCCGGCGAGCCGCTGGACGAGCCGACCGCCAAATGGATTTCCGAAGGCCTGAACGGCAAGGCCATCATCGACAACTACTGGCAGACCGAAACCGGCTGGCCGATTTTGAGCATTTGCAATGGCGTGGAGAAAGCGCCCAGCAAGTTCGGCTCGCCGGGCAAGGCGATTTACGGCTACAACGTCAAGCTGGTTGACGACCAGACCGGCGAAGAGTTGACCGGCGCCCACCAAAAAGGCGTGTTGACCATCGAGGGCCCCTTGCCCCCCGGCAACCTGCAAACCATCTGGGGCGACGACGAGCGTTTCGTCAAAACCTATTGGAAAACCGTTCCCAACAAGCTGGTTTACAGCACCTTTGACTGGGCGGTGCGGGACGAAGACGGCTACTTCTTCATTTTGGGGCGCACCGACGACGTGATCAACGTGGCCGGTCACCGCCTGGGCACCCGCGAGATCGAGGAGAGCATTTCCAGCCACCCCAACATCGCCGAAGTGGCGGTGGTCGGTGTGGCCGATCAGCTCAAAGGTCAGGTGGCCATGGCGTTTGCGATCGCCAAGGACACCTCGGGCTTGACCGATGCTGCCGCCCGCAAAGCGCTGGAGGCCGAGGTCATGAAGGTGGTTGACGCGCAGCTGGGCGCTGTGGCCCGGCCTTCGCGTGTGCTGTTTGTCACGGCCTTGCCCAAGACGCGCAGCGGCAAACTGCTGCGCCGGGCCATTCAGGCGGTGGCCGAGGGGCGCGACCCCGGTGACTTGACCACCATGGACGATCCAGCCGCCTTGCAGCAGATCGTGGATCTGATCAAAGGCTGATCCCCCAGGCCCCGCACCGTCGGGGCCTTTTTTATGTTTCACGCGTTCCCCTGCGTCACCTGTAAGTTAGACATCGGACAAGGCATGGCACAATGCGCGCTGTACTCAGGCCCTTCCCCTGCCACAGTCGCATCCGCCAACCGGTCCAGCCGTGTCGCGGAAGGTAACAATCCACCAACTAATGTTTCCCCGAGGGAAACGGAGGTCAGCGAAATATGAGCGAGACAAATTCCGTCTACTCTGCCTATTCAGGCAACACCCATCTCTTCGGGGGCAATACCCCCTACGTCGAAGAGATGTACGAAAATTATTTGGCCAATCCGGGCAGCGTCCCTGACTCGTGGCGCGACTACTTTGACGCCCTCCAGCATGTTCCCGCGGTCGATGGCTCCAACGCCAAAGATGTGCCGCACCAGCCCGTCATCAATGCTTTTGCCGAACGCGCCAAGGCCGGTGGTACCAAAGTTGTTTTGGCCAGTGCCGACCTGGAAATGGGCCGCAAGCGCACCGCCGTCCAGCAGCTGATTGCCGCATACCGCAATGTGGGCCAACGCTGGGCCGATCTGGACCCCTTGAAGCGCACCGAGCGCCCCAATATTCCTGACCTCGATCCCGCCTTCTTCGGCTTCACCGATGCCGACCAAGAAACCGTGTTCGACACCAGCAACACCTTCTTCGGCAAGAACAACATGTCTTTGCGCGAGTTGCTCAATGCGCTGCGCGAGACCTATTGCGGCACGCTGGGTGCCGAGTACATGTACACCACCGAGCAGGCTGAAAAGCGCTGGTGGCAGCAAAAACTCGAAAGCATCCGCAGCAAGCCCAATTTCACATCGGACAAGAAAAAACAGATCCTCGACCGCTTGACCGCTGCCGAGGGCCTGGAGCGTTATTTGCACACCAAATACGTGGGCCAAAAGCGTTTCTCGCTGGAAGGCGGCGAGAGCTTCATCGCGGCCATGGACGAGTTGATCCAGCAAGCCGGTGCACAAGGCGTGCAAGAAGTCGTGATTGGCATGGCCCACCGGGGCCGTTTGAACGTGTTGGTCAACACCATGGGCAAACTGCCTGCGGACCTCTTCGCTGAGTTTGACCACACCGCTCCTGAGGAGCTGCCAGCCGGTGACGTGAAATACCACCAAGGCTTCAGCTCGGACGTCACCACGCCCGGCGGCCCCGTTCACTTGTCGCTGGCTTTCAACCCCTCGCACCTGGAAATCGTCAACCCCGTGGTGGAAGGTTCGGTGCGTGCCCGCATGGACCGCCGTGGCGACCCCTTGGGCAAGCAAGTGCTGCCCGTGTTGGTGCACGGTGACTCCGCTTTCGGCGGCCAAGGCGTGAACCAAGAAACCTTGGCCTTGGCCCAAACCCGTGGTTATTCCACAGGCGGCACGGTCCACATCATCATCAACAACCAGATCGGTTTCACCACCTCTGACCCGCGCGACATGCGCTCGAGCGTGTTCTGTACCGACATCGTGAAGATGGTTGAAGCGCCGGTTCTGCACGTCAACGGCGATGATCCTGAAGCGGTGGTGTTGGCCACGCAACTGGCCTTGGAATACCGCATGACGTTCCAAAAAGACGTGGTGCTGGACGTGGTTTGCTTCCGCAAACTGGGCCACAACGAGCAGGACACCCCTGCACTGACCCAGCCGCTGATGTACAAAAAAATCGGCGCCCACCCCGGTACGCGCAAGCTGTTTGCCGACAAGCTGGCCGCTCAAGGTCTGGGTGACACACTGGGCGACGACATGGCCAAGGCCTACCGCGCGGCTTTGGACGCAGGCAAGAACACGACCGAACCGGTGTTGACCAACTTCAAAACCAAGTTCACGGTGGACTGGGCGCCTTTCATGGGCAAGAAGTGGACCGATGCCGGCGACACCTCGATCCCCTTGGCCGAATGGAAGCGTTTGGCCGAAAGGATTTCCACCATTCCTGAATCGGTCACGCCCCACCAGTTGGTGAAAAAGGTGTACGACGACCGCGCGGCCATGGGCCGAGGCGACCTGCCTGTCGATTGGGGCATGGGCGAACACATGGCGTTTGCCTCTTTGGTGGCCAGTGGCTACCCCGTCCGCTTGTCCGGCGAAGACTGCGGCCGTGGCACCTTCACCCACCGTCACGCCGTCATTCACGACCAAAAGCGTGAAAAGTGGGACACCGGCACTTATGTGGCCTTGCAAAATGTCTCAGACAAGCAGGCACCCTTTGTGGTCATCGACTCGATCCTGTCGGAAGAGGCCGTGCTCGGCTTTGAGTACGGCTACGCCTCCAACGATCCCAACACCTTGGTGATCTGGGAAGCCCAGTTCGGCGACTTCGCCAACGGCGCTCAAGTGGTGATTGACCAGTTCATTGCCTCTGGTGAAGTCAAGTGGGGCCGTGTGAACGGTCTGACCTTGATGCTGCCGCACGGCTACGAAGGCCAAGGCCCAGAGCACAGCTCCGCCCGCGTGGAACGCTTCATGCAGCTGGCGGCCGACACCAACATGCAGATCGTGCAGCCCACCACGGCCAGCCAGATCTTCCATGTGCTGCGTCGCCAGATGGTGCGTGACCTGCGCAAGCCCTTGGTCATCTTCACGCCCAAGTCGCTCTTGCGCAACAAGGACGCCACCAGCCCGGTGTCCGAGTTCACCAAAGGCAGTTTCCAGACCGTGATCCCCGAGAACAAAGCGCTCAAGGCCGACAAGGTCAAACGCGTCATTGCTTGCTCGGGCAAGGTCTATTACGACTTGGTCAAACAACGCGAAGCCAAAGGCGCTGACGACACCGCCATCATCCGCGTGGAGCAGCTCTATCCCTTCCCGCACAAGGCGTTCGCTGCCGAGTTGAAAAAGTACCCCAATGCCACCGACATCGTGTGGTGCCAGGACGAGCCACAGAACCAGGGTGCCTGGTTCTTCATCCAGCACAACATCCACGAGAACATGCTGGAAGGTCAAAAGCTCGGTTATGCCGGTCGCGCTGCGTCCGCGTCACCTGCGGTGGGTTACTCCCACCTGCACCAAGACCAGCAAAAAGCACTGATCGAGGCGGCTTTCGCGAAGCTCAAGGGCTTCGTGCTGACCAAGTGATCCAACCGAACAAACTGGCGTTTAACCTTTAAAGAGAATTCAACATGGCGATCGTAGAAGTCAAAGTCCCCCAACTGTCCGAGTCTGTGGCGGAAGCCACCATGCTGCAGTGGAAAAAGAAAGTCGGCGAATCGGTGGCAGCCGATGAGATCCTGATCGAAATCGAGACCGACAAAGTCGTGCTCGAAGTGCCAGCACCTGCCGCAGGCGTGATCTCTGAAATCCTCGTGGCCGATGGCGGCACCGTGGCTGCAGAGCAATTGATCGCGCGCATCGACACCGATGGCAAAGTCGGCGCCGCCGCCGCGCCAGTGGCTGCTGCCGCTGCACCGGTTGCAGCGGCCCCTGTGGCCGCCGCTGCCGCCGTCACCGGCGGCAACATGGCGGGTGTGGCCATGCCAGCCGCTGCCAAGCTGATGGCCGACAACAACCTGGCCGCTGGCTCGGTTGCTGGTTCCGGCAAAGATGGCCGCGTGACCAAGGGCGATGTGCTCTCGGCGGTGGCCGGTGGCGTCAAGTCCACCGCTGCGGTGATCCCCACAGGCGTGCCCACCAAAGCGCTGGCCCAAGTGGCTGCCCCCGCTGTCAACTTGGGCGACCGCCCAGAGCAGCGCGTGCCCATGACCCGTCTGCGTGCCCGTGTGGCCGAGCGTTTGCTGCAGTCGCAGTCGACCAATGCCATTTTGACGACCTTCAATGAAATCAACATGGCCCCGGTCATGGACATGCGCAAGCGCATGCAAGACCGTTTCGAGAAGGAACATGGCTGCAAGCTGGGTTTCATGAGTTTCTTCGTCAAGGCCGCGGTGCACGCCCTGAAGAAATTCCCGGTGCTCAACGCCTCGGTGGACGGCAACGACATCGTCTACCACGGCTACTTTGACATCGGTATCGCGGTGGGTTCGCCACGCGGTTTGGTGGTGCCTATCTTGCGCAACGCCGACCAGATGAGCTTTGCCGAGATTGAAAAGAAGATTGCTGAATTTGGTCAAAAAGCCAAAGACGGCAAGTTGGGCATCGAAGAGATGACCGGCGGTACCTTCTCGATCTCGAACGGCGGTACGTTTGGCTCGATGATGTCCACCCCCATCATCAACCCACCGCAGTCGGCCATTTTGGGCGTGCACGCGACCAAAGACCGCGCCATGGTGGAAAACGGCCAAGTCGTGGTTCGCCCCATGAACTACTTCGCCATGTCCTACGACCACCGCATCATCGACGGCCGCGAAGCCGTCTTGGGCCTGGTCGCCATGAAAGAGGCGCTGGAAGACCCAGCCCGCTTGCTGTTCGACATCTGATCACCCTTGTTTTGAATGCCCCCTCCCCAGGGGGCGTTTTTTATCCAGAGACCCATACCATGAGCAAACAATTCGACGTCGTTGTCATCGGCGGTGGCCCCGGTGGCTACATCGCTGCCATCCGCGCAGCCCAACTCGGTTTCCAAGTCGCCTGCATCGACGAGTGGAAAAACGCGGCCGGTGGCCCAGCGCCCGGCGGCACCTGCACCAACGTGGGGTGCATTCCCTCCAAGGCTTTGCTGCAGTCGAGCGAGCACTTTGACCACGCCAACCACCACTTTGCCGAGCACGGCATCAGCGCCACAGGCGTGAAGATGGATGTGGCCAAGATGATCGCCCGCAAAGACACCGTGGTGAAGCAAAACAACGACGGCATCTTGTACCTGCTCAAAAAGAACAAGGTCACTTTCTTCCACGGTCGCGGCAGCTTCGTCGGCAAGGCGGAAGGTGGCTACACCATCCAGGTGGCAGGCAAGACCGAAGAGGCCATCACGGCCAAGCAAGTCATCATCGCCACAGGCTCGAACGCCCGTGCCTTGCCCGGCACACCATTTGACGAAGTCAATGTGCTGTCCAACGACGGCGCGTTGCGCGTGGGCGCTGTGCCCAAGAAGCTGGCCTTGATCGGCTCTGGCGTGATCGGTTTGGAGATGGGCTCGGTCTGGCGTCGCCTGGGCGCTGACGTGACCATCCTCGAGGGTCTTCCCACATTCCTCGGCGCTGTGGACGAGCAAATCGCCAAAGAAGCCAAAAAAGCTTTCGACAAGCAAGGTTTGAAGATTGAACTGGGCGTGAAAGTCGGTGAAATTGTCAACGGCAAAAAGGGCGTCACCGTCCATTACACCAATGCCAAGGGCGAAGCCGTGAAGTTGGAGGCCGACAAGCTGATCGTTTCGATTGGTCGCGTGCCCAACACCATCGGCTTGAACACCGAAGCGGTGGGCCTGCAGCTCGACGAGCGCGGCGCGGTGGTGGTGGACGCCGATTGCAAAACCAACTTGCCCGGCGTCTGGGCGGTGGGTGACGTGGTGCGCGGCCCCATGCTGGCGCACAAAGCCGAAGAGGAAGGCGTGGCGGTGGCCGAGCGCATCGCGGGCCAACACGGGCACGTCAACTTCAACACCATCCCTTGGGTCATTTACACCAGCCCCGAAATCGCATGGGTGGGCCGCACCGAGCAGCAGCTCAAAGCCGAGGGCGTGGCGTACAAGGCCGGATCGTTCCCTTTCTTGGCCAATGGCCGAGCCCGCGCCTTGGGCGACACCACCGGCATGGTGAAAATGCTGGCGGACGCCACGACGGACGAAATCTTGGGTGTGCACATCGTGGGGCCTCAAGCCTCCGAGCTGATCGCCGAAGCCGTGGTGGCCATGGAATTCCGCGCCAGTGCTGAAGACATTGCACGCATTTGCCATGCGCACCCGTCCTTGAGCGAGTCCACCAAAGAGGCCGCTTTGGCCGTGGACAAGCGCAGCTTGAACTTCTAAGTCCATGACCTGCCCGGAACTGTGGTTTCGGGTGAGTTGGGGTAAAGTTCCGCATCCCTGCAAACCCGGGCCTGGTCCCGGGTTTTGTTATTGAACTCAAGAGCAAGCCACCCATGTCCGTTCGTGAAGTTTACGAAGAAGAGTTGCAAAAACGCGGCTACCAAAGTGACCCGGCTCAGCTTCGGGCGATCGAAGCCCTAGAGCGTTGTGCCAGGGAGTGGACCGCCTACCAGGCCAAGCGTTCAGGCCTGCTGGGCAAATTCTTCAGCCGTCCTGAAATCCCCAAGGGGGTCTACATGTTTGGCGGGGTGGGGCGCGGCAAGAGTTTCTTGATGGACTGTTTTTTTGCAGCCGTTCCCGTCGAGCGCAAGACCCGTTTGCACTTTCATGAGTTCATGCGCGAGGTGCACCGCGAGCTGGCGGTCATTCAGGGCACGGTCAATCCACTCGATGAGCTGGGCAAGCGCATGGCCAAACGCTACCAGTTGATTTGTTTTGACGAGTTCCATGTGGCCGACATCACCGACGCGATGATCTTGCACCGCCTCTTGGTGGCCTTGTTTGACAACGGTGTGGGTTTCGTCACCACCTCCAACTTTGAGCCCGATGGCCTGTACCCCGATGGCTTGCACCGCGACCGCATCTTGCCAGCCATCGCTTTGTTGAACCAGCGCATGCAGGTGCTCAATGTGGACAACGGCACCGATTACCGACGCCGTACGCTGGAGATGGTCAAGCTCTACCACTCGCCTTTGGGCGAGCAGGCCGACACCGAAATGAACGACGCCTTCAACCGATTGGCCACAGGGCCGGATGAAGACCCGGTGCTGCACATTGAAGCGCGCGACATCCACGCCAAGCGCCGTGCCGGAGATGTGGTGTGGTTTGACTTCCGTGCCATTTGCGGTGGGCCCCGATCGCAAAACGACTACCTGGAAATCGCCACCCAATACCACACGGTCTTGCTCAGCAACGTGCCCCAAATGCCCGTGAGCATGGCCTCCGAGGCACGTCGTTTCACTTGGTTGATCGATGTGCTGTATGACCGGCGCGTCAAACTGATCATGTCGGCGGCGGTCGCACCCGAAGCCCTGTACACCGCGGGCCCCATCTCGCACGAATTTCCGCGAACCGTCTCGCGCCTTCACGAGATGCAGTCCAGCGAATTTTTGGCCTTGGCGCACCGCACGGTGGACACCCACATCACATGAAACACCTTGCGCGCGCCACCTTGGCCTTGTTCATCTCGCTCGCCAGCCCACTCCTCGTGGCGCAGAGTCTGGTGGGCGTGCCGGAGTTCATCCGTGTCCAGCGCGAAGCGATCGATCAAGACCGTCAAGCCATCATGAGCACTTATGAACAAGCGGCCAAGGCCTGTTGGCAAAAGTTTGCCGTCAACGCTTGCTTGAGCGACGCCCGCCAAGTGCGCCGCGCCGCGCTGGAGCCTTTGCGGCAAAAAGACTTGGTGTTGAACACCCAAGAGCGGCTTTGGCGTACCGAGCAGCGCGACTTGCGTCTGCAAGGCAAGCAGCCAGAAAATCGCGGTCAACCATGAGCGACAAGCTGTCGCAAGATCTGCGCTCACCGCAGCGCCAATTGATCGAGTGCCAAATGGCACACGCCGACTTGGACGCATTGATTGACCAAGCCGCCATGGCCCCTTTGCCACTCGACGAGTTGATGCTGCGGCGCTTGAAAAAAAGGCGCCTGGCATTGCGGGACCAAATGGCCCAGTTGCAATGGATGATCGATCCCAAGGAGCCCGCTTGAGCTTGTTGCTGCAAAGGGTGGCCGACACCTTGTCGCACCATGGTGCACTGGCCCAAGCGGTACCGGGCTTTCAGCCTCGAGAGGGGCAAACCGACATGGCGATGGCCGTGACCCAGACCTTGGAGCAAGGCGGGCAGTTGGTCGTGGAAGCGGGCACGGGCGTGGGCAAGACCTATGCTTATTTGGTGCCGGTTTTGCTCAGTGGCCAGCGTGCCTTGGTGTCCACAGCCACCAAGGCCTTGCAGGACCAGTTGTTTTCACGGGATATTCCACGCCTGGTCGAGGTACTGGGCCTGCCCATTCGGGTGGCCTTGCTCAAGGGCCGCTCCAATTACCTGTGTCTGCACCGCATGCAGCAAGCCCGCCACAGTGCCGAGTCGGCGCAACCGGGTGCGCAGCGGGCCCTGGCCAAAATTGAAAGCTGGTCCCAGTCCACCCGGACGGGGGACATGGCCGAGTTGACGGGTTTGGACGAGCGCTCATCGTTGTGGCCCTTGGTCACCTCGACGCGCGACAACTGCTTGGGCTCGAGCTGCCCCAGCTACCGTGCTTGCCATGTGAACCTGGCCCGAAAAGAGGCCATGGCGTCCGACGTGGTGGTCATCAACCACCACCTGTTTTTTGCCGACATGGCGGTGCGCGAATCCGGGGTGGCGGAGTTGCTCCCCACCGTGCGGGTGACGGTGTTTGACGAGGCGCATCAGCTCAACGAGATCGGCGTGAACTTCTTGGGCAAGCAATTGTCGACGGTGCAATTGCTGGAACTGTCCCGCGATGTGTTGGCCACTGGCTTGCAATTGGGCCGTGGCTTGGTGGATTGGCATGCATTGTCGGACGCACTGGAAAAAGCGTCCCGTGATTTGCGTTTGGCAGCAGGCCTGCACCGGGGATCGGTGCGTTTGCGCTGGACGCAGGACATGCCGGAAGGCGTTGAGCCAGAAGATTGGTCAAGCGCACTGGCGCAAGTGCTGCGGTCCTTAGGGCAGTTGCAAACGGGTTTGGACATGGTCACCGAGTTGGCCCCCGACTTCCAACGTTTGCATGAACGGGCCACCGAACTGGCCCAAAAAGCGCACCTGTTTTCCCAAGCCCCAGACCCTGAGGGGGTCCGTTGGGCCGAAGTCAGCGCGCAGCTGCGTTTGATGGAGTCGCCCTTGGACATTGCCCAGGCCTTTTCGGCGCTCACGCGCCCAGTGCAGCCCAGGCCTGGCGACCAAGCCGAATCGCCTGCCAGCGATCCCGACTCCCTCGAAGCCTTGATGGCCGGGGACCCCCGCCACGGCCCAGAGGACACGGCAGGGGCTGCTGCAGGGGTGGGCCAACGCGCCTGGATTTTCACATCGGCCACGCTCGGCGATGAGCCCAGTTTGCGCTGGTTCACCGAGCCTTGCGGCCTGTCCTCTGCACAGGTGATGCAAGTCAGCAGCCCCTTTGATTACGCGCAGCAAGCCGCCCTGTATGTGCCCGAGCATTTGCCCAAACCGGGTGACCCCGGCCATGCAGGGCATGTGGCGCAGCTGGTCGTGGAGGCGGTGCAGCTCTTGGGCGGCAGAACCTTGGTGCTGACCACCACCTTGAATGCCATGCGCAGCATTGGGGAATACCTGCAGACACGGCTGGACCCGGCTGCGAATGTGGAGGTCTTGGTGCAAGGTCAGAGCCCCAAGCGCCGCTTGATGGAGCGCTTCAGAGAGGGGGCAGGGGAGGGCCGCGCGGGCTGCGTGCTGGTTGCCTCGGCGTCATTTTGGGAAGGCTTTGATGTACCCGGTGAGGCCTTGCAACTGGTGGTCATCGACAAGCTGCCGTTTCCACCACCCGGCGATCCTTTGTTTGAGGCCAGAAGCCAACGCATCACCCGAGAGGGTCGCAGCGCCTTTGCCGACCATGCACTGCCAGAAGCGGCGGTGTCTCTCAAGCAGGGTGCAGGGCGTTTGATTCGCAGTGAAACCGACCGGGGTGTGCTGGTGGTGTGCGACACACGCTTGGCGACGATGTCCTATGGCCGCAGGTTGGTTCGAGGTTTGCCTGAAATGCGCCGATTGAGCGGGCATTCAGAATTTTTGGACACCTTGCGTCAGCTCACCACAGACGCCACCAAGGCGCCGCCTTTTTGAAGCCGCCAAGTTTCTGAGGGTCTGACTTGGGGAAATTCTTGGCCAAAACGCGTTGGGCATCGTCGCGCAAAGTGTTCATGCCCAAAGCGTCGTAAGAGCTCACCAAAATGGCCAAAGCCTCTTCGACAGCGGGCACACCTGGGTATTCTGAAATGGCTTGTTGGGCACGGTTGACCGCTGCGACATGCGCCCCGCGACTGGCGTAGTAGCGTGCCACGTGCACCTCGTACGAGGCCAGCGAGTTGACGATGTACATCATGCGCTGGCGTGCTTCTGGGCTGTATTTGGAGTCGGGAAAGCGTGCCGTCAACTCTTTGAAGGACTCGTAAGAGGCTTTCGCCGCCATTTGGTCACGTTCGGACAAATCCTGCTGGGTCAAAAAGGAGAACAGTCCCAGGTTGTCGTTGAAATTGACCAAGCCCTTGAGGTAGAGGGCGTAGTCCAAAGCGGGGCTGGAGGGGTGCAAACGGATGAAGCGGTCCAAGGTGGCAATGGCCTGGATCTTGTCGCCGGTTTTGTACTGGGCAAATGCCTTGTCGATCTGGGCCTGCTGCGCCAAAACGGTACCCGCTGCGCGACCTTCGAGCTTTTCATAGAAGCCAATGGCTTTGTCCCATGCGCCAGAGTTGGCTTCGTCTCGCGCCTCGGCGTAGATTTTTTCGGGTGTCCAGCCTGCGGTGACGTCTTTGGCGGTGTTGGCGCAGCCCGACAAAAGCAGTCCGATTGCCAAAACCAGGCCAGCGGGAACCGTCGATAATCTGAAGCTTCGCATCTGTGACACCCTTGAACTGTTAAACGCTTTGATTATATCGACCGACCCTGAAATGAATGACCTTGCTGCCCTGATGGACGAGGGTGAGCGTGCGCTCGAGGTGTCGGACGAGGAAGTGCGCACTCGCCAAGTGCCCATGGATCTGCATGGCCAGCGGCTGGACAAAGCGATGGCGCAAATGGTGCCCGAGTTCTCGCGCAGTTATTTGCAGCAGCTGATCGAGCAGGGGGATGCCCTGATCGACGGGCGTGTGGTGACCAAGGTGTCCACCAAAGTCCGCTTGGGGCATCAGGTGCAGGTCACATTGCGGGCCACGCCCCAGTCCCAGGCTTTTGTCCCGGAAGACTTGCCCATCGATGTGGTGTACGAAGATGCGCACCTGCGGGTGATCAACAAGCCTGCGGGTTTGGTGGTGCATCCTGCCCCTGGCAACTGGCGCGGTACCTTGCTCAACGGTTTGTTGGCCCTGGACCCTTTGGCCAAGGATGTGCCACGGGCAGGCATTGTTCACCGGCTGGACAAGGACACCAGCGGCCTGATGGTGGTGGCCCGTACCCGTCAAGCCATGGATGCGCTGGTTCAATTGATTGCGGCCCGCGAGGTCAAGCGCCAATACCTGGCCATTGCCCACAAACCTTGGACGGCGCCTTCGCCCACCACGGTGGAGGCGGCCATTGGCCGTGACCCGGCCAACCGTTTGCGCATGGCCGTGGTCGATTTGACTTACCAGTCGGGCAAAGCGGCGGCGACGACCATCGAGGTGCTGGGCCAAAACGCAATGGGCTGCTGGGTCCAGTGCACCTTGCACACGGGGCGCACGCACCAGATTCGGGTGCACATGGCGCACCTGGGCCATCCCTTGTTGGCCGATGCCGTGTACGGCGGTGCCAAGGCGGCCGGAATGGCGCGCCAGGCCTTGCACGCTTGGCACTTGGCCTTTGTCCACCCGATCACCGGGCAAGCCATCGACCTTCGTTCCGAATTGCCCCTGGACATGGTTCAGGCCCTTGCCGATTGGGGCCTCAGCTACAATCCACCACGCTAGAGCGCACCGAGCTTCTGGCCATTCGACGCCGTGAGGCATCATTCCGACGCCGTGAGGCGTCTTCTTCCGAAAGACTGACACATGAACACGGCGCAAGCCCAACGTGTCCTGGAAACGGCCTTGCTCACAGCGGGCCAGCCTTTGTCAATGCGCGACATGCGCGTGCTGTTTGACGATGCGCTCGGGGCCGACACTTTGCGGCAAATGCTGCAAGACCTGCAACTCGAGTGGGCCCAAAAAGGCCTGGAGTTGATCCGTGTGGCCAGTGGCTGGCGGTTCCAAAGCCGCCCTGAACTGCGCACTTACCTCGACCGACTGCACCCCGAAAAGCCCCCCAAATACACCCGCGCGGTGTTGGAAACCCTGGCCATCATTGCCTACCGCCAGCCGGTGACACGGGGTGACATGGAAGACATTCGCGGTGTGACCATCAACTCTCAAATCCTCAAGCAATTGGAGGACCGGGGTTGGGTCGAGGTCATCGGCCACCGTGAAACGGTGGGCCGTCCGGGCTTGTATGCCACGACGCGTCAATTCCTGGACGATTTGGGATTGGCCGCCCTGGACCAGTTGCCCATGTTGTCCCAAGTCGATGGCCAAAGCACGGCTTTGTCGGGCTTGGTGGACGCCATGCCCGTTCAGCCCTCCTTGTCGCTCGAAGACGCCATCAACGCTTTGCCTTTTGAAATGCCCATCGTGGCGGACTCTGAAGACCCTCTTAACCCTCTCGACAGCCCGCTGCAAGGCGAAGAGTCCGCCTCATCATGAACAAGCCTTCTCAAGACGACAGCCGCTCGTCCAAACCCCCAACGAGCCCGCGTCCTGCGCCTCAAGCCCGTTCCTCCCTGCCGGTTGAGCCCGGCGAATCCATTTACAAAGCGATTGCTTTGGCCGATGTCGTGTCTGGCCAGTTTGACAACGAAGAGGCGAGCGAAGATCTGAGCGCCGATTTGGGCAAACGTGTTCTCGCGCCCCAAACCGACTCGCCCAAGCTGCACAAAGTGCTGGCCCAAGCGGGCATGGGTTCGCGCCTCGAGATGGAAAAGCTGATCGCTGAGGGCCGCATCATGGTCAACAACGAGGCGGCGCACGTGGGACAGCGCGTCCAATATGGCGACCAAATCAAGGTCAACGGCAAACCGATCCACATCCGCATCGATCCTCCGCCAGCACGGGTGATCGCTTACCACAAGCCTGCGGGTGAGATCGTCAGCCACGACGACCCGCAAAACCGCCCCTCTGTTTTTCGCAAATTGCCGCGCCTGCAAAACGGCAAATGGCAGTCGGTGGGCCGTTTGGACTTGAACACAGAAGGTTTGCTGTTGTTCACCAGCTCGGGCGAGTTGGCCAACCAGTTGATGCACCCGCGTTTTGGTCTGGAGCGCGAGTACGCGGTGCGCGTGCTGGGGGCTTTGAGCAAGGACGAAAAGCAAAAGCTGCTCGATGGCGTCAACCTGGACGACGGACCTGCCCAATTCGGCTCCATCGAAGACGGCGGCGGTGAGGGCTCGAACTGCTGGTACCGCGTGACCATTTCCGAAGGCCGAAACCGAGAAGTCCGTCGCATGATGGAATCGGTGGGCCACGCGGTCAGCCGCCTCATCCGCATTCGCTATGGCGCCATGGTCTTGCCGCATGGCTTGCGCCGAGGGGCTTGGCTGGAGCTCGATGAGTCAGACATCCGCGCCTTGATGCGCGCCGCAGGCACTTTGGACCGCACCAGAGCCCCTGTGCCCCGTCCCGTTTCCAGAACCGACCGCAACGACCGCCGCCCCCGCACGGGGGGGCAGGGCAGGGCGGGCACCGCATTGCCGCGAGCCAAACCTGCGGCCAAGCCCAACCAAGCCCCGGGTGGGTCGGGCCTGCATGCCAAGTCGGACGCGCCCAAGAGCGAGGCCAAATACATTGGCGCCGAAAGCTTTAACCGCCTCAAAAAGGCTCCGGGCGGCACGGGCCGAGGCGGGCGCAGCCGTTGACGGCGGCTTGGCCAGCGAGGCAGCGTTCTGGCCCTTTCCCCTGTGGGTTCATCGCTCTCAGGGGGGTAAACCCGCTTCGCAGCGGTTAGAATAGTGAACTTTGCCGCAGGGCAAAATTGGATTAAAAATACTTTGTAATAGGAAAAACCATGGCCATCGAACGCACTCTCTCCATCATCAAGCCAGACGCTGTCGCCAAAAACGTCATCGGTCAAATTTACGCTCGTTTTGAAGCAGCAGGCCTGAAGGTTGTGGCCGCCAAAATGGTTCACCTCTCGCGCGGCGAAGCCGAGCAGTTTTATGGTGTGCACAAGGCACGTCCTTTCTTCAAGGACCTGGTTGACTTCATGATTTCCGGCCCTGTGATGATTCAAGCCCTTGAAGGCGAGAACGCCATCGCCAAAAACCGCGACCTGATGGGTGCCACCGATCCCAAGAAAGCCGACGCTGGCACGATCCGCGCCGACTTCGCTGACAGCATCGACGCCAACGCCGTGCACGGCTCTGACGCCCCTGAAACCGCTGCTGTGGAAATCGCTTTCTTCTTTGCTGGCTTGAACGTTTACGCACGCTGATTGCGTTGCGGCCCTAGCCCGTCCCAGCCCCCCATGACGGCCAACCTTCTCGAATTTGATCTGGATGGTTTGGCCGTTTTTTGCGAGGGCCTGGGCGAAAAGCGCTTCAGGGCCACCCAGTTGTTCCGCTGGATTCACCAGCGGGGCGCTGCGGATTTCGATCAAATGAGCGACTTGGCCAAGTCTCTGCGCCAAAAGCTCCAGGTTCATGCGCTCATTTCGGCGCTGCCTGTCATCAGTCAACACATCTCGACCGACGGCACCATCAAATGGCTGTTCGATGTCGGCGATGGCAATGCCATCGAATCGGTCTTCATCCCGGAAGACGACCGTGGCACTTTGTGCATCTCCTCTCAAGCCGGTTGCGCCGTGGGCTGTCGTTTTTGCTCCACCGGACACCAAGGGTTCAGCCGCAACCTCACCACCGGTGAGATCCTCGCGCAGCTGTGGTTTGCCGAGCATTTTTTGCGCAAACACCTGAACACGCCAGACCGCGTCATCTCCAACGTCGTGATGATGGGCATGGGTGAGCCGCTGCAAAACTATTCGGTGCTGGTGCCCGCTTTGCGCGCCATGCTCGATGACCATGGTTATGGCCTCTCGCGCCGACGTGTGACGGTTTCCACCTCGGGCGTGGTGCCCATGATGGCGCGTCTCTCGGGCGATTGTCCGGTGGCTTTGGCGGTCTCCTTGCACGCCCCCAACGATGCGCTGCGCGACAACCTGGTGCCGCTCAACCGCAAATACCCGCTCGACGAACTCATGCAGGCATGCATTGGCTATTTGGCCCACGCGCCACGGGACTTCATCACCTTTGAATACTGCATGCTCGACGGCGTGAACGACCAGCCTGAGCATGCCAGCCAATTGATTGACCTGGTCCAAAAGCATGCCCGCCAGGGTTTGCGTTGCAAGTTCAACCTCATCCCTTTCAACCCATTTCCCGCATCGGGTTTGCTCCGATCGCCCCAGGCCCGGGTGCAGGCGTTTGCCAAACAACTGCAAGACGCGGGTTTGGTGACCACGGTGCGCAAAACCCGGGGTGATGACATCGACGCGGCCTGTGGCCAATTGGCCGGTGACGTGAAAGACCGCACGCAGGTGCAAAGCCGCATGGCCCAGCAACGCACCATTCGCTGGGTGCCTGTCGGTCACGCGCCGGCGTCTTCCTCTTTTATGGTCCAGGAGTCTGGTGATGACTGAGCACACACAAGCTGACAAAGCGCCAGCTGCCACAACGGCGGGCGGACTGTTGAAGGCGGCACGGCAAGCTGCGGGCGTCCATTTGGCGGTTTTGTCGGTGAATCTGAAGGTGCCTGTGCGTCAGTTGGAGTCTTTAGAGGCCGATCAATACATGGCCGATCAAAGCCCTGTTTTCGCCCGCGGCTTGGCGGCCAGTGTGTGCCGTCACTTGCGAGTGGACTCGGCCCCCATTTTGGCCTTGATGCCCATGTCCTCGAATTATCTGGAGTCCACTGGCGCTGTGCGTCAGGCTTTGATGGCGCCCGCAGATTTGGGCAGCATGCGCCGATCACGCCTGGGCGCATCCCGTCAAACTTGGTGGATGGCCACGGGCATGTTGGTCTTGATTGCAGCTTTGATCTGGTTGCCCCATCCTGCGCACTGGGCCTGGTTGGACGCCTTGCGTCCTGCGGTCTCTGCACCCGAGCCCGCTGCAGCAGCCCCCGCAGTGGCCGCCGGCATGGTGCTGGAGCCTGTCAGCCCAGCTTCTGCGGCGGTGGGTGCCCCTGCGCAGGAGCCGCCCCCTGTTGCGGCCCTGACGCCGGCCAACTTGCCGCCTGCCGTCGCCTTGCCATCCGAGTTGGTGTTTTCTGCCCAAAACACGAGTTGGGTCGAAGTTCGGGATGCGCAGAAACAGCTGATCTGGAACGGCGTATTGAACGCAGGTGATCTCAAGCGTTTGCCTGTGGCCTTCCCGGTTTCTGTGGTGGTCGGGCGATCAGATGCTGTCCAATTGAGCGTCCAGGGTCAGCCCTTTGACCTGAAGCCGCACACACAAGTCAACACGGCCCGATTTGAGGTGAAACCATGAGCGCAAACACCCCCCCGATTTTGCCCAGTGCCATTGCCATCGCTGTGCCCACCTTGCGCCAAAGTCGCCAGTCCAAAGTGGTCTGGGGTTCGCGTGTGGTCACCGTCGGCGGCGGCGCCCCGGTGCGTGTTCAGTCCATGACCAACACGGACACGGTGGACGTGATCGGCACCGCCATTCAGGTCAAAGAACTGGCCATTGCCGGCTCTGAGATGGTGCGCATCACGGTCAACACGCCCGAAGCTGCCCAAGCTGTGCCGCATATCCGTGACCAGCTCGACAAAATGGGCATCGACGTGCCCCTGATCGGCGACTTCCATTACAACGGCCACCGCTTGCTGACCGACTACCCGGCGTGCGCCGAAGCGCTGTCCAAGTACCGCATCAATCCCGGCAATGTGGGCAAGGGCGACAAACGCGATGTGCAGTTCGGTCAGATGATCGAAGCGGCCATGCGCTGGAACAAAGCCATCCGCATTGGTGTGAACTGGGGCAGCTTGGACCAGGAGTTGTTGGCCGATCTGATGGACGCCAACAGCCAACGCGCCCAGCCCTGGGAAGCGCGTCAGGTCATGTACGAGGCCTTGATCTCGTCGGCCATCTCGTCGGCCCAGCGTGCCGAAGCCATGGGCCTGAATGGTGACCAAATCGCTTTGTCGTGCAAAGTCTCGGGCGTGCAGGATTTGATTTCGGTTTACCGCGAATTGGGTCGCCGCACCGACTACGCCTTGCACTTGGGCCTGACCGAAGCGGGCATGGGCACCAAAGGCACCGTGGCTTCTGCAGCCGCCTTGTCTGTGTTGTTGCAAGAAGGCATTGGCGACACCATCCGCGTCTCGCTCACGCCCCAGCCGGGTGAAGCCCGCACCCAAGAGGTGGTGATCGCGTCCGAGATTTTGCAGTCACTGGGTTTGCGCATTTTTGTGCCCAGCGTGACCGCTTGCCCAGGCTGCGGCCGCACCACCAGCAGCACCTTTCAGGAGCTGGCCAAACAGATCGACGACTTTTTGCGCGCCCAAATGCCGGTGTGGCGCGTTCGCTACCCTGGTGTGGAAAACCTCAAGGTGGCAGTGATGGGCTGCATCGTGAACGGTCCCGGCGAGAGCAAACATGCCGACATCGGCATCAGCTTGCCCGGAACGGGCGAAGCCCCTGCGGCCCCTGTCTTCATCGATGGTGAAAAACGCCTGACTTTGCGCGGCGAAGGCATTGCGCAAGAATTCCAGGTGCTGGTTGAAAACTACATTGAGAACCGCTTCGGTTCCGGATCTGCTGAGAAAAAATGAGCGAGTCGCTGAAAGAAAACACCGCCAAACCTGAAAAAACGGCCAAAGCCCAGAAGCTGGTGGGCGTCAAGGGCATGAACGACATCTTGCCGCCTGATTCGGCGCGTTGGGAATGGCTGGAGGGCCAGGTGCGCGCTTTGATGGCCCGCTACGCCTACCGCAATGTTCGCCTGCCCATCGTCGAGCCCACCGCTTTGTTTGTGCGCGGCTTGGGCGAGGTGACCGACATCGTCGAAAAAGAGATGTACTCTTTTGAAGACCGCTTGAACGGTGAGCAGCTGACCCTGCGCCCCGAAGGCACGGCCGGTCTGGTGCGTTCCGTGGTGGAGCACAACCTGCTGTACGAAGGCGGCAAGCGCCTGTATTACATGGGCCCCATGTTCCGCCATGAGCGCCCGCAGCGCGGCCGCTACCGCCAGTTTCACCAGATCGGCGCCGAGGTGCTGGGCTTTGGTGGCCCCGAGGTCGACGCCGAATTGATTTTGCTGGCCAGCGACTTGTGGAAGGTCTTGGGCCTGAAAGACGTTCGTCTGGAACTCAACAGCCTGGGACAACCGGCCGAGCGCCAAGCCCACCGAAGCGCGCTGATTGCCCACCTGGAGCAACACAGCGATGTGCTCGACGAAGAGGCCAAGCGCCGCTTGCACAGCAACCCGCTGCGCATTCTGGACACCAAAAACCCGGCCATGCAAAGTGTGGTCGACTCCGCGCCCCGGTTGCTCGACTTTTTGGGGGAGGCCTCTTTGGCCCACTTCAACGCGGTCAAGGCGATTTTGGAAGCCAACGGCGTGGCCTACAGCATCAACCCGCGCTTGGTGCGCGGCATGGATTACTACAACCTCACGGTGTTCGAATTCATCACCACCAGCCTGGGCTCGCAAGGCACCATCTGCGGCGGTGGCCGGTATGACTACCTGATTGAGCAGGTCGGCGGCAAGCCCGCGCCTGCCGTCGGTTGGGCATTGGGCGTCGAGCGCGTGCTCGAGCTCATCAAAGAGCAGGGCGAATCCTTGCCCGATTTGGCGCCCGATGTGTACGCCATCATTCCCGAGACCACGGCCTTGCCCTTGGCCATGCAGGTGCTGCAAACTTTGCGCGCCTGTGGCGTCTCGGCGCAAATGCACGCCGGCTCTGGCGATGGCATGGGCAGCATGAAGTCCCAATTCAAAAAGGCCGATGGCTCGGGTGCACGTTTTGCCCTCGTGTTCGGGGCCGAAGAACTGGCCTTGGGACAGGTGGCCGTCAAATCCCTGCGCGACGGGGCGGGCGCGCAACGCACCGAGTCTTTGAGCACGGTGTCCGAATGGGCCCACAGCCTACAATCTCCGCTTTGAAGCGCAATCAGCATTAAATACACCATGGCCAAAGCACTCGACCTTGACGAACAAGAACAACTCGACCAGATCAAGCACTTCTGGAACACCTGGGGCAACCTGATTTCCTGGCTGCTGATCGTGGTTTTGGGCAGTTATGCCGCGTGGAATGGTTACCAGTATTGGGAACGCAGCCAAGCCGCAAAAGCGGCTGCGCTGTATGACGAGGTTGAACGGGCTGTGGGTTCCGGCGACCTGGCGCGGGTGGAGCGCAGCCTGGCTGACATGAAAGAAAAATTTGGGCGCACCCAATTCGCCCAGCAGTCGGCCTTGTTGGCGGCCAAAACCTTGCAAGCCCAGGGCAAATCTGAAGCCGCGCGTGAGGCCCTCATTTGGGTGGTGAGCGGCGCCAAAGACCCCGCTTACCGTGACATCGCCCGTTTGCGCTTGGTGGCCTTGCAGCTCGAGGCCAAGGCCTATGACGAAGCTTTGAAGCAATTGGGCTCGGACTTCACGCCTGAAATGGCGGGATTGGCCGCTGACCTGCGCGGGGATGTGCTGCAAGCCAAAGGGCAAAGCGCCGATGCTGTGACGGCTTATCAGCAGGCCTGGAACAAACTGGTGGACACGCCCGATTACCGACGTTTGGTGCAAGCCAAACTCAATGCCTTGGGCATCGATCCTGATGCCGCCGCTGTTTCGGAGACACCAAAGTGATGACTGTACTTTCACGCGCTTGGATGCGCTGGACTTGCTTGGCCGCCTTGTCTTTGGCCCTGGGTGCTTGCTCGAGCTCACCTGACAAACCCAAGCCCGCCGCTTTGCCCTCAGTGAACGGCCAAGTGGCCGTGCAAAAAGCTTGGACGGCGAACATCGGTCAGGTCAGCACGCCTTTGTTTGCTTCGGTGCACGCTGGGCGGCTGGCTGTGGCGTCCACCCCGGGCCAAGTGGCCTTGATCGATGGTGCAACTGGCCAAGATGTTTGGCGTTTGCAGCTGGACACGCCCATTCAAGCCGGTGTGGGTGGGGATGGTCAGCGTTTCGCGGTCATCACGCGCACCAATGAGGTGGTGGCGATCGAAGCGGGCCAAGTCATCTGGCGTTACCGCTTGCCCGCCATGTCTTACACCGCACCTTTGGTCGCGGGAGGTCGTGTGTTTGTGTTGACGGCGGACCGCTCTGTGACCGCACTGGACGGCACAACGGGTCAAAAACTCTGGACCCAGCAACGCTCGGGCGATCCCTTGGTGTTGCAGCAAGCGGGTTTGTTGATCCCTCTGGGTGACACCCTGCTGGCAGGCTGGGGTGGCCGTTTGGCTTCTTTGAACCCCAATACGGGCCAGGTGCGCTGGGAAACCCTGGTCGGCGCCTCGCGCGGCACCAACGAGGTGGAGCGTTTGGTGGACCTCGTCTCAGGGGTGAGCCGGCAAGGCAATGTGGTGTGCGTGCGGGCATTTCAGGCGTCTGTGAGCTGTGTGGATGCGACCCGTGGCAATGCTTTGTGGACACGTCCCGCCCAAGGCCACGAAGGCTTGGATGGCGATGAGGCCATGGTGTTTGGCGTCGAGTCCGACAGCAAAGTGCTGGCCTGGCAGCGGCAAGGCGGCCAGCCTGCCTGGACCCAGGAGGCCTTGCGCTTTCGGGGTTTGAGTGCCCCCACGCTGTGGGCTCGCGCCCTGGTGTTGGGCGATGACGGCGGCTTGCTTCACTTTTTGTCGCGACAGGATGGTCAAGTCATGCAACGCGTGAGCACAGACGGCAGCCCCATCACGGGAAAGCCCGTTGTTGTTGGCCAAAATTTGGTGGTGGTGACACGCACCGGGGGCATTTTTGCATTTCGCCCTGAATGATGGATCGGAAAATCTTTAAGTGAAACCTGTACTGGCCCTCGTTGGCCGCCCCAATGTGGGCAAATCCACGCTGTTCAACCGCCTCACCAAGAGCCGGGATGCCATCGTGGCCGATTTTGCGGGATTGACCCGCGACCGCCATTACGGCAATGCCAAACAAGGCCGGCAAGAATTCATCGTCATTGACACCGGCGGATTTGAACCCGATGCCAGCACCGGCATCTACAAAGAGATGGCCAAGCAAACGCAGCAAGCGGTGGCCGAAGCCGACATGGTGGTGTTTGTGGTCGACGCGCGGGGCGGCTTGTCGGCACAAGACCACGACATTGCCAAATACCTTCGCAAAATTGGCAAACCCACTTTGTTGGTGGCCAACAAGGCCGAAGGGATGCTGGAAGGCATTCAACTGACCGAGTTCTACGAACTGGGTTTGGGCGAGGTGATCGCCATCTCAGCAGCACACGGCCAAGGCACACGCGGCTTGGTGGAGCTGGCGTTTGAATCGCTCAACCTCTCCGATGAGCCCGAAGAAACCGATGACGACCCTTCTGTCATCAAGCTGGCGGTGGCCGGTCGCCCCAACGTGGGCAAGTCCACCTTGATCAACACCTGGCTGGGGGAAGAGCGTTTGGTCGCCTTTGACATGCCGGGCACGACGCGTGACGCGATTTCGGTCCCGTTTGAAAAGCAAGGTCAGAAATTCGAATTGATTGACACCGCAGGTTTGCGGCGCAAAGGCAAAGTGTTCGAAGCCATCGAAAAGTTCTCGGTGGTCAAAACTTTGCAGGCCATCGAATCTGCCAACGTGGTGCTGTTGCTCTTGGACGCCGAGCAAGGTGTGACCGACCAAGACGCACACATTGCAGGTTATGCCCTCGAAAGCGGCCGCGCCATGGTCTTGGCCGTGAACAAATGGGATGCGGTGGACGAGTACCAACGCCAGTTGGTGCAACGCTCGATTGAAACGCGTTTGCCGTTTTTGAGTTTTGCCAACATGCATTTCATCTCGGCCAAGAAGCGACAAGGCTTGGGCCCTGTTTGGGCATCGATTGTTCAGGCCCACAAGGCGGCCATGTGCAAGATGAGCACCCCGATTTTGACGCGCTTGTTGCTCGAGGCGGTTCAGTTTCAGAGTCCACAGCGCGGCGGCATGTTCCGCCCCAAGTTGCGTTATGCCCACCAAGGCGGCATGAACCCGCCAGTGATCGTGGTGCATGGCAACTCGCTGGAACACGTCACCGATACCTACAAGCGTTTTTTGGAAGGGCGTTTTCGCAAAGCCTTCAATCTGGCGGGCACGCCACTGCGGATTGAAATGAAAACCTCCACCAACCCCTTTGCCGACAAAGATGCCAGCTGATCTTTGAGGCCATGTCGCTGGGCCAGCCGTCGCCGACGGGGCCTGTGGTAAGGTCAAACCCTCTGAAACTTCTGAACACGGAGCATATCGTGAGCAACAAAGGTCAACTTTTGCAAGACCCCTTCCTGAACGCACTGCGCAAAGAGCATGTGCCGGTGTCGATTTACCTCGTGAACGGCATCAAGTTGCAAGGTCAAATCGAGTCTTTTGATCAGTATGTCGTCTTATTGCGCAACACGGTCACGCAAATGGTTTACAAACACGCCATTTCAACCATCGTGCCCGGCCGTTCTGTGACGTTCAGCACACCCGAAACGGGTGAAATCACCGCTTGATGGGGTTTATTTCAGGACTTGGCGCTCTGGCCAAGTCTGCAGGTGCTGAATTTGTCTGAAACTTCATCCAACGCCCCCGCGCCGACCTTGCTGGTCGGCGTTGACTTTGGGCGAGCGCATTTTGATGCGGATTTGCAAGAGCTGGGTTTGCTGGCCGAGTCGGGTGGCTTGAAACCCGTTGCCCGTCTGACCTGCAAACGCAAAGCGCCCGATCCGGCCCTGTTTGTGGGCAGTGGCAAAGCCGATGAAATCAAAGCCTTGGCTTTGATGCATGGTGCCATTGAAGTCTTGTTTGACCAAGCCTTGAGTCCTGCCCAGCAGCGCAACTTGGAGCGGCACATCGGCTTGCCCGTCAACGACCGAACCTTGTTGATCTTGGAAATCTTTGGTCAACGCGCCCGCAGTCACGAGGGCAAATTGCAGGTGGAGTTGGCGCGTCTTCAGTACCTCAGCACCCGCTTGGTGCGCCGCTGGTCACACTTGGAACGGCAAAGTGGTGGTATCGGTCTGCGCGGCGGCCCGGGAGAAACCCAGATCGAACTGGATCGCCGCATGATCAACGACTCGATCAAACGCATCAAAGAGCGCTTGGTCAAGGTCAAGCGTCAGCGCAACACACAGCGCCGCCAGCGTGATCGGCGAGATACCTTCAACATCTCTCTGGTGGGTTACACCAACGCTGGCAAATCGACCCTTTTCAATGCCCTGGTCAAGGCGCGTGCCTACGCAGCCGACCAACTGTTTGCCACGCTCGATACCACGACACGGCAGTTGTACCTGGGCGAGGCCGGTCGTTCGGTGTCTTTGTCGGACACGGTGGGTTTCATCCGAGATTTGCCGCACGGCTTGGTGGAGGCGTTTCAGGCCACCTTGCAAGAGGCGACCGATGCCAACTTGTTGTTGCATGTGGTGGACGCGGCCAACCTTGACTGGCCCGAGCAAATGGCCGAGGTGCAAAAGGTGTTGACCGAAATTGGCGCCGAAACCGTTCCGCAGCTTTTGGTCTTCAACAAGCTCGATGCGCTGGACGCAGAGCGCTACCCCTTGCAGCTGCAAGACCTCTATGAGATGGATGGCCAAGCTGTGCCCCGTGTATTTTTGAGCGCGCAATCCGGCAAAGGTTTGGATCTCTTGAGATCCGTGCTGTCCGAGATCGTTCAAACGGCTCTACCCACCCCCGTTTCTGAAGACGCAGATCCCCGTGACTTCTCCCGGGAATATCCGGGTGATCTGCACTGAAGTCCAACCGAATTCGGCACAATGCGGGTTCGTCATTTCGACAAAGACACTTCACCATGAATTTTCACCTGCCAGCCCTGCGTTGGTCTTTGCTCCCCGCCAAGATCCGAGGCATGTTCAATCTGAACGACCCCCGCTGGGGACGGGATGACGACAAATCCAACGCCGACTCGGGCAACAAGCCTGCTGGCGATGTGCCGCCTCCACCCGGCCCCAAACCGGATGCATGGCAGCAGCCGCCCGGCCGTGGCTCGCAGCCACAAAGTGGCCCCCCTGATTTGGATGAACTGTGGCGCGATTTCAACCGCAAGCTGGGCCAATTGTTTGGCGGCTCTGGCGGACCGCAAAAACCGCAAGGCCCTGGGGGTTCCGGTGGCTCCGGTGGCCCAGGCATCCCTGTTTTCTTCAAGAATCTGGGTTTGGGTGTGATCTTGGCGGCTGCGCTCTTGGTTTGGTTGGGCACAGGTTTTTTCATCGTGCAAGAAGGTCAACAAGCCGTCATCACCCAGTTCGGCAAATACCACTCCACCGTGGGTGCCGGTTTCAATTGGCGCATGCCTTATCCCATTCAGCGCCAAGAGCTGGTGTTTGTGACCCAAATTCGCTCGGTGGACATTGGCCGCGACACCATCATCAAGGCGACGGGCCTGCGAGAGTCGGCCATGTTGACCGAAGATGAAAACATCGTAGAGATCAAATTTGCGGTGCAGTACCGTTTGAACGACGCGCGCGCCTACCTGTTCGAAAGCCGCAACCCCACCGAGGCGGTGGTTCAATCTGCAGAGACCGCTGTGCGTGAGGTGGTCGGCAAGATGAAGATGGACTCTGCCTTGGCCGAAGAGCGTGACCAGATCGCCCCGCGTGTGCGTGAAAAAATGCAAACCATTTTGGACCGCTACAAAGTGGGCATTGAGGTGGTGGGCATCAACTTGCAGCAAGGCGGCGTGCGCCCCCCTGAGCAAGTGCAAGCCGCTTTTGACGATGTGTTGAAGGCCGGTCAGGAACGGGAGCGTGCCAAGAACGAAGCGCAAGCCTATGCCAACGATGTGGTGCCTCGCGCGGTCGGTGCTGCGTCTCGCCTGAAGGAAGAAGCCGATGCGTACCGCGAACGCATCGTGGCGCAGGCTGAAGGCGATGCCCAGCGCTTCAAAACCATCTTGCCCGAATACCAGAAGTCGCCTCAAGTCATGCGGGACCGCATGTACACCGACACCATGCAGCAAATCTACAGCAACGTGACCAAAGTGCTGGTGGACAGCAAGCAGGGCTCCAACCTCTTGTATTTGCCGCTCGACAAAATCATGCAACAAGTGACTGCAACAGCGCCCCCCGCTGCGGATGTGCCCACTGCGCCGACCACGGGTGTCGGTGTCAACAACGGTGCTGTGGACACACGTTCACGCGACCTGCAGCGTTCGCGTGACCGCGATCCCCGATAAGGACATAAAAAATGAATCGCATTGGATTGTGGATCTCAACCCTGCTGGTGGCCTTTGTGGTCTTCAGCTCGACGGTGTTTGTGGTGGACCAACGCCAGTTCGGCGTGGTCTACGCTTTGGGGCAAATCAAGGAAGTGATCACCGAGCCGGGCTTGCACTTCAAGCTGCCCCCACCGCTGCAAAACGTCAACTACATCGACAAGCGCCTGCTCACGCTGGACAGCCCCGACAACGAGCCCATGCTCACGGCTGAAAAGCAGCGTGTCGTGATTGACTGGTACGTGCGTTGGCGCATTGCCGACCCACAGGCCTACATCCGCAACGTGGGCTTGGACGAGAAATCGGGGACCAACCAACTCAACCGAGTGGTGCGCAACGCTTTCCAAGAGGAAATCAACAAGCGCACCGTCAAGGAGTTGTTGTCCCTCAAGCGTGAAGAATTGATGGACGATGTGAAGGCCGCTGTGCTCTTGGTCGTCAAAGGGGCCAAGCCTTGGGGCGTTGACGTCGTCGATGTGCGCATCACCCGTGCTGACTATGTGGACACCATCACCGAATCGGTTTACCGACGAATGGAAGCGGAACGCAAGCGCGTGGCCAATGAACTGCGCTCGACGGGCGGCGCCGAGGGTGAAAAAATTCGCGCTGACGCTGACCGCCAGCGTGAAGTGACCATCGCCAACGCGTACCGGGAAGCCCAAAAAATCAAAGGGCAGGGCGATGCCCAAGCGGCCCGTTTGTACGCCGAGTCATTTGGCCGTGACCCACAATTTGCCCAGTTTTACCGCAGCCTTGAAGCTTACAAATCCAGTTTCAACAGCAAGGGTGACGTGATGGTGCTTGACCCAGGCAGCTCGGAGTTTTTCAAAGGCATGCGCGGCGCAGCAAGCTCCACCCCCGCTCGAAAGTAAGCTTTGCTGGACACCCTCCTGATGGCATTGGGCCTGATGCTCATCGTGGAGGGTTTGATGCCCATGGTGTCGCCCCTTCGCTGGCGCAGTCTTTTTGAGCAGCTGCTCAGGCTCGAAGATGGCCAAATTCGGTTTTTCGGCATGGCCATGGTCATCGCCGGCTTGCTTTTGTTCTGGCTGGTTTCGTGAACCCGTGCCAGAAACGGGTCTGCAACCCGGTAAAATCTCGTTTTTAACAGTCTCCCTCATCCCCATGTCTGCTTGGGTCCTCCCGGATCACATTGCCGATGTCCTGCCTTCCGAGGCACGCCACATCGAAGAACTCCGCCGCGAACTGCTCGACACTGCCCGTGGCTATGGCTACGAGTTGGTCATGCCGCCGCTGCTGGAGCATTTGGAATCCCTGCTCACCGGCACGGGTGAAGCCCTGGATTTGCAGACCTTCAAACTGGTTGACCAACTCTCGGGCCGCACCTTGGGTTTGCGGGCCGACACCACGCCCCAAGTGGCCCGCATTGATGCCCACTTGCTCGGTCGTGCAGGCCTGACCCGCTTGTGCTACTGCGGCCCGGTGCTGCACACGCGTGCGGCACGCCCCCACGCCACCCGCGAACCCCTGCAATTGGGGGCTGAAATTTATGGGCACGCCGGCCCTGAGGCCGATCTGGAAATTCTGCAATTGGCGCTCGACTGCCTGCGTGCTGCCCGGGTGGGCGATTTGCAGGTGGACCTGGCCGATGCCCGCATCGTCAACAGCTTGCTCCAGGCCGAGCCCATCTCCGATGCCTTACGCCACGACATCCACGCCGCGCTGGCCATCAAAGACGCCAGTGCCATTGCCCGTTTGACGCTTGACTTTGCCCCAGTGAACCGCGACGGTTTGCTGGCCTTGGTCCATTTGTACGGCGATGTCCGAGTGCTGGACCAGGCCGCTCAATGTTTGCCCGCGACAGCCGCCATCACCGAAGCGCTGAGCCAGCTGCGTGCTTTGGCTGAACAAATTCCTGGCGCGGCCATCAGTTTTGATCTGGGTGACTCGCGTGGCTACGCCTATTACAGCGGCATGCGCTTTGCCATTTACGCCCAAGGCGCATCCGATGCTTTGGCCCGAGGTGGACGCTACGACGGTGTGGGCGCGGTGTTTGGTCACCGCATCGACCGCGATCGGCCCGCTGTGGGTTTCAGCCTTGACCTGAAAGAATTGGTCGCAGCGGTCAAACCCCTGTCCTTGCGTGCAGCCATCCGTGCGCCATGGGGCAGCGCTGTCGGTTTGCGCGAGGCGATCACTGCATTGCGAAGCCGCGGCGAAACGGTGGTGTGTGTCCTGCCTGGACACGAAAGTGAAATCGACGAATTCCATTGCGACCGCGAATTGATCGAAGCGGCAGGGCAATGGGTGGTACAGGCTCTTTGAGAAAGAACATTTCAAGCATGAACAAGTTGCAAGGCCGTAATGTGGTCGTGGTCGGCACCCAATGGGGCGACGAGGGCAAAGGCAAACTGGTGGACTGGTTGACCGAAAGCGCTCAAGGCGTGGTGCGTTTCCAGGGCGGACACAACGCTGGCCACACCTTGGTGATCAACGGCGTGAAAACCGCCTTGCACCTCATCCCCAGCGGCATCATGCGTGCTGGCGTGAAGTGCTACATCGGAAACGGTGTGGTCTTGTCCGTCCCCAAGTTGCTGGAAGAAATTGCCGGCCTCGAAAAAGCTGGGGTTGAAGTGCGCTCGCGTTTGCGCGTGAGTGAGGCTTGCCCTCTGATCTTGCCCTACCACGTTGCGCTGGATGTGGGCCGTGAGGCGGCCAAGGAAAAAGCCGGCACGGCCAAAATTGGCACCACCGGTCGCGGCATTGGTCCCGCCTACGAGGACAAAGTGGCGCGCCGTGCGCTGCGCGTGCAGGACCTCAAATACCCCGAGCGTTTCGCCACCAAGCTGCGCGAAAACCTGGCATTGCACAACGAAATTTTGGTCAACATCCTCGGCGCGGCGCCGGTTGACTTCGATGCCACCTACAACGAAGCCATGGCTTACGCCAAGGACCTGCTGCCCATGGTGGCCGATGTCTCACGCGAGTTGAACGACGCGCACAAGGCCGGTGCCAACTTGCTGTTTGAAGGCGCACAAGGCACTTTGCTCGACGTGGACCATGGCACTTACCCGTTTGTCACCTCCAGCAATTGCGTGGCGGGCAATGCCGCGGCTGGGGCAGGCGTGGGCCCGGGCATGTTGCATTACATCTTGGGCATCACCAAGGCCTACTGCACCCGCGTGGGCGGCGGCCCATTCCCCACCGAGCTCGATTGGGAAACCCCCGGCACACCCGGTTACCACATGTCGACGGTGGGTGCTGAAAAGGGTGTGACCACCGGCCGTTCGCGCCGCTGCGGCTGGTTCGATGCCGCCTTGCTCAAGCGCAGTGCGCAGGTCAATGGTCTGTCGGGCTTGTGCATCACCAAGCTCGATGTGCTCGATGGCCTCAAAGAATTGTGGCTGTGCACCGGCTACGAGCTGGACGGTGAAACCATTGACATTTTGCCCATGGGCGCAGACGAGATCGCGCGCTGCAAGCCCATTTATGAAGTCATTCCCGGCTGGACAGAAACCACCGTGGGCGTGACCGAGATGGACAAGCTGCCTGCAACGGCCCGTTACTACCTGGACCGCATCGCGCAAGTCACGGGCGTGCCCGTGCACGTGGTTTCCACCAGCCCAGACCGTGACCACACGATCTTGCTGCACAACCCTTTTGCGGCCTGAGTCTTCAGACCCCAACAACACATCGACCTCAACCCTTGATTTTTTTGGAGTGAACCCATGTTGACCGAAGACGGCAAGCACCTTTATGTGAGCTACGACGAGTACCACAACCTCATCGAAAAACTCGCCATCAAAATCCACCAGTCCGGTTGGGAGTTCGACAACATCCTGTGCCTGGCCCGTGGCGGCATGCGCCCAGGCGATATCTTGTCGCGCATCTTCGATAAACCCCTGGCCATCATGTCGACCAGCTCTTACCGCGCTGAAGCCGGCACGGTGCAAGGTCACCTTGACATTGCCCGTTACATCACCACGCCCAAGGGCGAGATCGCGGGCAAGGTCTTGTTGGTGGACGATTTGGCTGACACCGGCCACACCTTGCGTGCTGTGGTCGATCAGCTCAAGAACAACTACCAGCCTGTCACGGAGTTGCGCACCGCTGTGATCTGGACCAAGGGCGTTTCGACCTTCAAGCCCGACTACTCTGTGGACGATTTGCCCACCAACCCATGGATCCATCAACCGTTCGAGCCGTATGACAACATGCGTCCTGAAAAATTGCTGGAAAAGTGGAGCGTCTGAACCCAAGCCGTCAGACACCGGCGCCTTGGATGGCGTGACCAACAGCCTCCTTTGTGGAGGCTGTTTGCATGAGGATGTGAAAATGCAAGACGAAAAACCAAGCGCAGCGACACCCCACATCGCCACAGGGCTGATCCACCACCCTTACACACCGCCTGCTGACTTTCAGGCACCGCAACCGGGCGTGTTCAAGGCTTCGACGGTGTACTTCCCCACTGTGGCCGACATGCGCCAGCGCGAGTGGAAAGACAAATCGGCCTACACCTATGGCCTGCATGGCACGCCCACCACCTACATGCTGGAAGAGCGTTTGTGTACGCTCGAGGGCGGCCTGCAATGCGTCCTGGTGCCCAGTGGCTTGGCGGCGCTGGCCTTGGTGGCGTTGGCGGTGTTGAGCACAGGCGACGAAGTCTTGATTCCGGACAACGCTTATGGCCCCAACAAAGCCTTGGCCGATGGCGAGTTGCGCCACTTCGGCATCACGCACCGTTTTTACGACCCGATGGACCCCGAGGATCTGTCCCGCCAGATCACGCCGCGCACCCGACTGGTGTGGCTGGAAGCGCCCGGATCGGTGAGCATGGAGTTTCCCGATTTGCCCGACATGGTGCGCCGTTGCCGCGCACGCGGTGTCCTGTGCGCGCTCGACAACACCTGGGGTGCAGGCCTGGCTTTCAATGCCTTTGATTTGTTGGGCGACGGTGAGGGAGGGCAAGTCCGTTTGGCGGTCGACATCAGCGCCCATGCGCTCACCAAATACCCCAGCGGCGGCGGCGATGTGCTGATGGGCAGCGTCATCACGCGCGACGCGGCCTTGCACCTGAAAATCAAACTCTGCCACATGCGCTTGGGTCTGGGGGTGGCGGCCAACGACGCAGAAACCGTGCTGCGCTCCTTGCCCAGCATTGCGCTGCGTTATGCCGCTCACGACCAGACCGCCCGCGCCCTGGCCGCCTGGTGGCAAGCCCAGCCGCCATGCGCGCAACTGATGCACCCGGCCTTTGAAGGCGCCCCGGGCCACGCCCATTGGCAAGCGCTGTGCGATCGCGTGCCGGGCACGGGCCAGGCAGCGGGCTTGTTCAGCGTCATGATCGACGCGCGTTTCAGCCAAACCCAGGTGGATGCTTTTTGCGATGGCTTGAAACTCTTCAAGATCGGTTACAGCTGGGGTGGACCGGTGAGCTTGGTGGTGCCCTATGACATTGCCTCGATGCGTCAGGCTTGGCCAGGCCATTTGAAGCCAGGCACCCTGGTGCGTTTTTCCACCGGTCTGGAGTCCGCGCAGGACTTGATACTTGACTTGCATCAATCCATGCAGGCCCATTTGCCCATGGCCTGATCTCGCAGCTGACCATGTGGGCACTTGTGTGCCTCAAGACACGCGAACTTGGGGGTTTCCTGACTGGTCAAATCGCAGGGGTGGGGGTAATCTGAAAACCTTTGTTGTTTCAGATGGATATTCGCCATGAACGCCGACGCCAAGGCTCTTGAGGCCGCGCAAGATTCAGACCTGCCCACCATGGCCACGCCCTACGTCCCGCCCCCACCCGTGGGGCCGCGCGCGCACATGCGGGCCTTGGGCTTTGCCGATCCGTTTCGCTGGCTGGCACGGGGCCTGAAGGACTTGCACCATCACCCGGGCATTGCGCTGTTTTATGGCCTGTGCTTTTGGGGTATGGCGCAGGTGCTGGCCATGGTGTTCAAGCACAAGCCCGAGTACACCCTGTCCCTGGTATCGGGTTGCCTCTTGGTCGGGCCCTTCCTGGCCATGGGCTTGTACGAGGTCAGCCGCAAACGAGAACGCGGCGAGCAGCCTGAAATGTCGACCTCGCTCATGTGCTGGGACCAACACATCCGCAGCATGGCCATGTTGGTGTTGGTGCTGATGGTGCTGGAGTTGCTGTGGGGCAGGGCGTCCTTGGTCGTGTTTGCGGTGTTCTTCAACACCGGCATGCCTTCCACGACGGGGGTGATCGAGGCGGTTTTCAACCCTCAAAACGTCGAATTTTTGATGGTGTACTTGGCTGTGGGCGGTGTGTTTGCGGGGCTTGTTTATGGCCTGTCGGTGGTGTCCATTCCCATGATTTTGGACCGCGATACCGATGCCATCTCGGCGGTGATCACCAGCATGCGCGTGGTTTTTTCGCACCCCGGTGTGATGCTGCTTTGGGGCCTGCTGCTGAGCGTGCTGGTGCTCGCGGCCCTGTGGCCTTGGGCTTTGGGCATCGTGGTGGTGGGGCCGTGGCTCGGTCACGCCAGCTGGCATGCGTACCGGGGCTGCGTCGAGTGGGAAGAAAACCCTGAAGAAGCTGTTACATTGGGCAGCTCAAATTAAAGGAGCCATCTTGGCCACACCCAACTACGGATTCGAAAAACGCCAGAAAGAACTGGCCAAGAAACGCAAAAAAGAAGACAAGCTCAAAGCCAAGTCCGACCGCAAATCGGGCCTGTTGGCGGAAGACGGCTCGGAAATTGTGAGCGAAGAGGTGGATGCCGACACGGCAGCGACGGGTGCGGCCGAGTCACCCACGCCGGCCACCTGAGCTGTCGCCGCCAGCCATGGGCCTTGAGGGGGCGGTGCCCTCGACGCGAAACCCACTCGCAGACCCCTTGCAGACCGATCGCCCTGAGGGGGGCTGCCAAAAAGTCTTGCCCCTATTGGGTTTGCACCAAGGTTTTGGCCATTAACAGCATGTCGGCCATGCTGTGGCTGGCAGGGGTGACCTGCGGGGCTTGGGCGTAATGCACAAAGTTGTTGCCCGTGGACGTCTCATAGCCTGGATCGTAATGACCGGACAGCAACTCGGTCACCACCTCGCGCATTTCACCCCGCTCAATGCGTTCTTGCCAGCCTTGGACCACGGCCTTGCCCCGCAATGCTGTCAGGCGCTCCAGTCGGTCGGCAAACAGGGCACGGTCTTCCGTGAAAAAAGCATAGTCTTCGAGCAGCAAATTCACCCGGTTGTCCAGCGTCAAGTCCACGCGCAGACAGGGGCTGGCCCGCATGGCCACCATCAACTCGGCGGGCACCGTCAAGTTGCCCACCTTTTTGCTTTCGGCCTCCACAAAAACTGGCTTGTCTGCGCTGAAATGGCGCAAAGCATCCCAAACCTGGGTGTCAAAAGCTTTTTGTGTGGGCTGCGCTGTGCCGGGGATCAGGCCCAGCACCGAACTGCGGTGGCAGGCGATGGCTTCCAAGTCCAGCACCTGGGCACCCTCTTGGGCCAAAGCCTGCAGAAGCCGTGTTTTGCCTGAACCGGTGGGGCCACACAGCACCTTGAATTGCAGCCTTTGTGCTTGCAATGGGGTGTCAGCCATCACCGCCTTGCGAAAGGCCTTGTAGCCGCCTTCGATCAAATGGACTTTGAAGCCAATTTGGCCCAAGATCAACGCCAGCGAGTTGCTGCGCTTGCCGCCGCGCCAGCAGTACACCAAGGGCTGCCAGTTTTTGGGCTTGTCCATCACATGGGTTTCGATGTGGCGGGCGATGTTTTTGGCCACCAGGGCCGCGCCCACTTTCTGCGCTTCAAAAGGGTTGACTTGCTTGTACAGCGTGCCCACCCGGATGCGCTCTTCGTTGTTCAGCGAAGGCCAGCTTTGGGCACCTGGCAGGTGGTCTTCGTCGTGTTCGCCCTCTGAGCGGGCATCGAGGATGGCGTCGAACTGCTGGAGTTGGGCCATGGCCTGTTCGGCCGAAATCAGGTGAACGCTCATTTCAATTGTTTCTTCAAAGTGGGCCAAACGTTGGCCAGAAGACGGGCTTGGGCCGCCTCATTGGGGTGGATGCGATCGGCTTGGAACCATTTGAGCGGCTCGGGGTCATCGCCCACCCCTTTCAAAAAGAAGGGAACCAGGGCCGCCTTTTGACTTTGGGCCACTTGGGCGTAGGCCGCCTCAAACTGGCGCGCCATGTCGGGGCCGTAATTGGGCGGCATGTGCATGCCCAGCAGCAGCACCTTGGCGCCAGCAGCTTGGGCTTGTTGGGCCATGTTCAACAAGTTGCCTTGCGTCATGGTCATGGGCAGGCCGCGCAAAGCATCGTTGCCCCCCAGCTCAATGACCACATGGCTGGGCTGGTGTTTCTTGAGCAAGGCGGGCAGGCGCGAGCGTCCGCCTGAGGTGGTGTCTCCGCTGATGCTGGCATTGATGACTTGCGTGCCTGGTTTTTCTTGGGCCACTTGTTTTTGCAGCAAGGCCACCCAGCCCGTGCCACGGGACAAGCCATATTCGGCGCTCAAAGAGTCGCCCAGCACCAATATGCGCTGCTCTGAAGCGGCTTGAAGCGCCGCGGCAAAGCCCCAGCCAACCAGGGCCAGCAGGGTCCAGTTAAAGTGGCGTCGTCTCAACAAAGGTGTGTGCATGCCTGAATCCATCATCGCCGTGCGTGGCGTCTCCAAAAGTGTGCAAGATGCCAGCGGACAGCTGGACATTTTGCGCGATATCGATTTTTCGTTGAACGCCGGGGAAACTGCTGCCATTGTCGGTGCTTCTGGCTCGGGCAAAAGCACCTTGTTGGCGATTTTGGCGGGTCTGGACACGCCCAGCCGCGGGCAGGTGGTGCTGGCCGGGCAGTCGCTCTTCGATTTGTCTGAAGATGAAAGAGCCGCCGTGCGGGCCCAACATGTGGGCTTTGTGTTCCAGAGTTTTCAGCTCATGCCCAACCTCACCGCACTCGAGAATGTGATGCTGCCCTTGGAGCTGGCCAATCGGCCGGATGCCCGCCACCAGGCCACAGCCATGCTCGAGCGCGTGGGCCTGGGCGCGCGCCTGAAGCACCTGCCCAAAGTCTTGTCGGGCGGTGAGCAGCAGCGCGTGGCCTTGGCGCGCGCATTTGTGGTCCAACCCGATCTGCTGTTGGCCGATGAGCCCACAGGCAGTTTGGACCACGCCACCGGCGGGGCCATCATGGACCTGATGTTCGCGCTCAACCGCGAGCAGGGCACGACCTTGGTCTTGGTCACGCACGACCGCCAGTTGGCCGCGAAGTGCGAACGCAGCTTGGTGATTCAAGCCGGGCGGCTGACCGAGGCCCCCGGCCCTTCGGCGGACCAACGATAATCTCGGGATGTCATCCCACAAAGTGCTGTTCGGCTTTCATGCCGTGGGCGTTCGCCTCAAGATCGCCCCCCAATCCGTTGTTGAAATCCACTACGAGGTCAGCCGCCGCGACGCCCGCATGCGGCAATTCATCGACAAGGCCCGCGATTCGGGCATGCGGATGGTCGAGTCCGATGGCGAGCGTTTGGCCAAGCTTGCCGGGGGGCATGGCCACCAAGGTGTGGTGGCCTTGGTTTCGCCCATTCCCCAAAACCACTCGCTGGACGATTTGCTCGACACCGTCGAAGGGCCGCCTTTGCTTTTGGTGCTGGACGGTGTGACCGATCCGCACAATTTGGGCGCGTGTTTGCGGGTGGCCGATGGTGCGGGCGCACACGCCGTGATCGCCCCCAAAGACCATGCCGCCGGCATCAACGCGACCGTGGCCAAAGTGGCCAGCGGCGCGTCCGAAACCATGCCCTATTTCATGGTCACCAACCTGGCACGGACCTTGGGCGAGCTCAAGGAGCGCAGCATCTGGGTCATTGGCACCAGCGGCGACGCGCCACGCAGCATTTACCAAGCGGACCTGAAAGTGCCCACCGCCTTGGTGTTGGGCGCAGAGGGCGACGGCATGCGCCAGTTGACCCGAAAGAACTGCGATGAGCTGGTCAGCATCCCCATGCGTGGCGCTGTCGAGAGCCTGAACGTGTCGGTCGCCAGCGGTGTGTGTTTGTACGAAGCTTTGCGCCAACGCAGCTGAACCCCCAGGACCCTCCCATGAACTCCTTTTTGACCCGCACGGCCCTTGCCGCAGCCCTCATGTCCTTGTTGTGGCTTGGTGCTTGCACCCAAGAGCAACAAAACAAGATCAGCCGAGACCTCCAGAATTGGACCGGCACCGATGGCGTGATGGAAGTCTATGCCGGCGATAAAGTGGTGCGTCGCTTTTTGAAGGTGGACAAGATCAGCACCGCATTGGGCACCGAAGATGGCAAACCCCGTGCCTACCGTTATGGCTACGGTGTCCTGGACGAGAACCTGAACATGCAGGCAGACCCGGGCGAGAAAAAGGTCTACTTTGAGGTCAGCGACTTCACGAACTCGGTGTTTTTCGAGAACCCGCGCTGATCCGCCAGGACGGGCTCAAACCCAGCCCAAAGCCCCGATGATGGCGCCAGCGCCAATCAGCCAAAGCAGGTGGATTTTGGTGCGCCAGACCAGGCCCATGGCCGCCAGCGTCAACAACCACAGGGGCCAGTCGCGTGCAGCTTGGTTGTGGCTGGCCGTGAGCAACCAGCCGGTAGACACGAGCAGGGCAATGACCACCGGCGCCATGCCCAGCTTGAAGGCTCTCACGCCCAGGTAGTCACGGTGCTTGTGGGCCCAGCGCGTGGCGGTGTACGTCAACACGGAAGAGGGCAGCATGATGCCCAAGAGGCTTAGGAACATGCCCAGCGCTGACAAGGCCACGCTGATCCAGCCCCCGCCCAAGCCTGCCGCGGCGTTCAAGCCCACGTTCCAACCCATCAAGCCCACAAACAGCACATTGGGGCCGGGTGCCGACTGTGCCAATGCGATGGAGGAGCTGAATTGTTGTTCGGTCAGCCACTGGTTTTCATCGACCAAAAACCGGTGCATGTCGGGTGCGGTGATGATGGCCCCGCCGACCGCCAACAAGGACAGTGACATGAAATGGTTGAACAGCGCCAACCAATCGCCAAGGTCCAATTGAAGCGTCAAACTCATGGCGCTGTCCTGTTCAGGGCTTCTTGGCGTGACAGCTGGACATAAGCCCATGCACAAGCCAGACTGCCGATGCCCAACAAGACCCACAGCAAGGGCCAGCGAAACAAACCCACGCCCGTGAAGGTGGTCAGCATCACGGCGGTGCAAAGTGGCAAGCCCAAGGGGTTGCGTTTCAAAGCGGAGATCAATTTGATGCCCGTGGCCGCAATCATGCCAGCGGCCACGGCGCCCATTCCGCGCAAAGCCCCTTGTGCCCAGGCCTGATCCGACACGCTGCCAAATGCCAGCGCCAGCAGCAACAAAACGGCTGTGGGGGCCGCCAGCATGCCCGCCATCGCGGCCAGTGCGCCGGGCAAACCAAAATGCCGTCCGCCGACCATCAAACACAGGTTGATCACATTGGGGCCGGGCAAAATTTGGGCCACAGCCCATTCTTCAACAAATTGGGCGGGCGTCATCCAGCGCTTGCGCTCGACCAACTCGCGTTGGGCCACAGCCAAGACCCCCCCAAAGCCCTGCAAAGCCAACACGGTGAAAGAGACAAACAGGTCGGTTTTGGACTTGGGTTGGTTCAAGGGGATGTCATCGGGCATGCCCCCATTATCCCTTTGGGATTTCAGCCATGGCGTCAGCCCCGCTCACGCCCGGTGGTCTTCGTCCAGCCAAAGCAACTGACCGCGCCCACCTTCGTTCAACCGTTCCTTCAAGGCGGCAACTTGCGCCTCGGGTAATTCAAATGCCATGCCCACCAAGTGGCCATGCGTCACCCCTGTCAATTGGGCTTGCGCCTGTTCCAGTTCCCGTCGCACCCAACCTTCCAGCGCATACGGGAGGCTGCAGGCCAAATGCGCCTGTGGGATCAGCGCCACCTTCTGCGCCGTGAGCAAAGCCTGCGCGACCGCATCAGTGTAGGCACGCACCAAGCCACCCGCGCCCAACTTGACCCCACCAAAGTAGCGGACCACCGAGGCCATCACGCCCTCCAAGTCTTGATGCCGAAGCACTTCCAGCATGGGGCGACCGGCGGTGCCACCGGGCTCGCCATCGTCGTTGGCCGCCGACTGGCCACCGGCCATCAAGGCCCAGCAGACATGGGCCGCATCGGGGTGTTCTGCTTTGAGTTGCGTCACCCGCGCCACCGCCGCCTCTCGGCCCGAGACCGATTCGACGCAGGCGATGAAGCGGCTTTTTTTGACCACCAGTTCGTGGTGGGCAGGGCGGGCAAGGGCAAAAGGCATACCGCCATTGTCGGGCAGACCTGCCGCATGCAATACCCGCTGCTTGTTCAAGCCCACCCCCAAACCCCTACACTAGCGGGTTATCCCGAGTGCCCGCCTATGAACGCCTTTGTCGACGTCTCTTTTTTTCCGCGTGACGCCAAACCGCTGACCAGCTACCGCAAGTTCTGGGCGCAGCGCTTTGGCACGGCCCCGTTTTTGCCGATGAGCCGTGAGGAAATGACCCAACTGGGCTGGGACAGCTGTGACATCGTGCTGGTGACGGGCGACGCTTATGTGGACCACCCCAGCTTCGGCATGGCGGTCATTGGCCGCATGCTGGAAAACCAGGGTTTTCGGGTCGGCATCATTGCCCAACCCGACTGGACCAGCGCTGAGGCCTTCAAGGCCCTGGGCCAACCCAATCTGTTCTGGGGCGTGACCAGCGGCAACATGGACTCCATGATCAACCGCTACACGGCGGACCGCAAAATCCGCACCGATGACGCCTACACCCCGGGCGACGTCGGCGGCAAGCGGCCTGACCGCGCGGCCATCGTCTACAGCCAGCGTTGCCGCGAAGCCTTTCCCGAAACGCCCATTGTGCTGGGCGGCATCGAAGGCAGCTTGCGCCGCATCGCCCATTACGACTACTGGTCTGACAAGGTTCGCCGCTCGGTGGTGGTGGACAGCAAATGCGACTTGCTCTTGTATGGCAACGCTGAGCGGGCGATCGTGGAGATTGCCCACCGCCTGGCGGCCCGTGAACCGGTGCACCACATCACCGATGTGCGCGGCACCGCTTTTGTGCGCCGCGAAACGCCAGAGGGCTGGTATGAGATCGACTCCACCAGCGTGGACACGCCCGGGCATGTGGAGGCGCACATCAACCCCTATTTGATGATTTCTGACCAAGCGCGGGAGCAGGGCGCGACCTGCGCGCGTGAAGAAGAAGCCAAGGCGGTGGCCGATGGTGAAAACCGCAAAGTTCAACCTTTGAAGTTTGTGCCGAATGCATCGGCGGGTGCGACCGCTGTGGCGGCTGTGGCGGCCCGTTCAGGCATTCGCTTGCAGGGGCAAGCTCCCACAGGGGAGCCCCAAAGTGCGGCCGCGGGGGCTCCGGGCAGTTCTTCGCGGGAGCAAGCCCCCGCCGAACAGACACTCAATTCTTCGCGTGAGCAAGCCCCCGCAGAACAAACAGTCAGTTCTTCGCGGGAGCAAGCCCCCGCAGAGCAGACAGTCAGTTCTTCGTGGGAGCGAGCCCCTGCTCGCGAAGGACTCTCGGCCGACCCAGAACTGCGCGGTAAAGGCACCCACAAAGTGCCTCCCCGCGACAAAAGCGTGATCCGCCTGCCCAGCTACGAGCAAGTCAAGCAAGACGCTGTGCTGTATGCCCACGCCAACCGCGTGCTGCACCTGGAAACCAACCCCGGCAACGCCCGTTGCCTGGTGCAGGCGCATGGCGAAGGCCACACCGCCCGCGACGTTTGGATCACGCCACCCCCTATCCCGCTGACCACGGCCGAGATGGACCATGTGTTCGACCTGCCGTACGCCCGCAGCCCGCACCCGCGCTACGCCGACGAAAACGGCAGCCATGACCACGCCACCAAAATCCCCGCGTGGGAGATGATCCGCTTCAGTGTGAACATCATGCGCGGCTGCTTTGGTGGCTGCACCTTTTGCTCCATCACCGAGCACGAAGGCCGCATCATCCAAAGTCGCTCCGAGGAGTCGGTCATCCGCGAGGTGGAAGAGATCCGCGACAAGGTCAAAGGCTTCACCGGTGTCATCTCTGACCTGGGCGGCCCCACGGCCAATATGTACCGACTGGGCTGCAAGAGCCCCGAAATCGAATCGGCCTGCCGCAAACCCAGCTGCGTGTTCCCTGGCATCTGCCAGAACCTGACCACCGACCACGGCCCGCTGATCAACATGTACCGCCGGGCGCGGAATTTGAAGGGCATCAAGAAAATCCTGATCGGCTCCGGTCTGCGTTACGACCTGGCTGTGCAGTCGCCCGAATACGTAAAAGAGCTGGTCCAGCACCATGTGGGCGGCTACCTGAAAATTGCGCCCGAACACACCGAGGGCGGCCCGCTGTCCAAGATGATGAAGCCCGGCATCGGCACTTACGACCGCTTCAAGTCAATGTTTGACAAGTACAGCGAAGAAGTGGGCAAAAAACAGTTCCTCATCCCTTACTTCATTGCGGCCCACCCCGGCACCAGCGACGAAGACATGATGAATTTGGCGGTTTGGCTGAAAAAGAACGGGTTCAGGGCCGACCAGGTGCAAACCTTCTACCCCAGCCCCATGGCCACGGCCACGGCCATGTACCACTCCACCCGCAACCCGCTGCGCAAAATCACCCGCGACAGCGAAAAGGTGGACGTGGTCAAAGGCGACAGACGCCGCCGCTTGCACAAGGCGTTTTTGCGCTACCACGACGCCACCAACTGGCCCCTGCTGCGCGAAGCACTCAAAGCCATGGGCCGCTCAGATCTGATTGGCAACGGCAAACACCACCTGATCCCGAGCTGGCAGCCGCTGGCCGAAGAAGGCTACCAAAGCGCCCGTCGCAAAAACAGCACGGGTGCAGGTGCCAAATCGTCGGTCTCTCTCTCGACAACACCCAAGCGCTCAGGTCAGCCTAGAAAGGGTCAGCTGCTCACGCAGCACACGGGGCTGCCGCCGCGTCGCAAAGGGTGAGCGTTTCAAACTCGGCGATCGCTAACTTTTTTGGGATTAACCCTGAATATTGTCGATTTTTGATGTTTTGAGGTGGCATTCTGGGGTGTATGTTCGCGATAACCCCAACATCTTTTTTGATTCAAGTCATTTATTATTCATTCATGCCGTAATGACGGCTGTGAATCATTTTTGAAAAAGATCAACGTCCATGGCATCGGTTCAACTTCGGCAAGTTCAGAAATCCTATGATGGGGTAAACAAGGTCATACACGGCATTGACCTTGACATCGAGCATGGGGAGTTTGTTGTCTTCGTCGGGCCTTCTGGCTGCGGTAAATCAACACTGCTGCGCATGATCGCGGGTTTGGAGAGCATTACTGGCGGTGATGTGTTGATCGACGGCAAGCGCGTCAACGACGAGCCGCCACGCAACCGCGACATCGCCATGGTGTTCCAGGATTACGCGCTCTACCCGCACAAGAGCCTGTACGACAACATGGCCTTTGGCCTGCGCCTGCGCAAAACCCCGGAAGACGAGATCAAGCGCCGCGTGATGGACGCTGCGCGTTTGCTGCGCATTGACCACATGCTCGAGCGCAAGCCTGCCGCCTTGTCGGGCGGCCAGCGCCAGCGCGTGGCCATTGGCCGGGCCATCGTGCGACAGCCCAAGGTGTTTTTGTTTGACGAGCCCTTGTCCAACCTGGACGCGCAGCTGCGCAACGAAATGCGCAGCGAAATCAAAAAATTGCACCAGCGTCTGGGCGCGACCATCATTTATGTCACGCACGACCAGGTCGAGGCCATGACGCTGGCCGACCGCATTGCTGTCATGAGCGGCGGGCACAAGATGCAATACGCCAGCCCCGATGAGGTCTACAACCGCCCGGCCGCGCAGTTTGTCGCGGGCTTCACCGGCAGCCCGCCCATGAACCTGGTGAGCTGCCAGCTGCAAGCGGGTGGGGCAGACCTGGGCGGCGGCGTGCTGATCGCATTGCCGGCCGACCTGCGCGAGCGCGCAGCGGCCGCGCCCAGCCATGTGTTTGGCATCCGCCCAGAAAACCTGTCCCTGGCCCCGCGCCATGTGCCAGGCGAGGTAGAGGTGCAAGCCCGCGTGGTCATCAGCGAGCCTTTGGGCGCCGAGACCCTGGTGACCTTCCAGGTGGGAAATGTTGAGCTGATCGCACGCTGCGCCGCCAGCTTCAGGGCCTCAGCGGGAACGCCCCAAAACCTTTACCTTGACCCGGCCGCCATGCACCTGTTCAGCCAGGACAGCGGTCAGGCGATTTGAAGCCATTTTTTGTCAGTCCATTTGATTTCAACCCCAAGGAGACATCCATGAAGAAGCGTTATGCATTGAAACTGGCCGTGGTGGCCCTGGCCAGCTCGATGGCGGCGGGTGCCGTGTGGGCGCAGCAAACCACTTTGCGTGTGTTTGTCGGCCCCAACCAGCGCCCCGACTTGCAAGCCAAGTTGTTTGAGCAGTACAACAAAGCCAACCCCGGGGTGAAGGTCGAGATCGAAACGGGCGGCGCCACCTCCGAGCTGCAGCGCCAGTACCTGTCCACCGTGCTCAACGCCAAGGACTCGGCCATCGATTTGTTCTTGATCGACATCGTCAACCCGGCCCAGTACGCCTCCAAGGGCTGGATCGAGCCGCTGGACAAATACGTGGGTGGCCCTGCTGTATTGCGCAACGACTATTTGCCCGTGTACCAAAACGCCAACGTGATCGGCGGCAAGGTCTACGCCATGCCCAGCCAGGGCGACGCGATGTTCATGTACTACCGCAAGGACCTGCTGGCCAAGCACGGCGTGGCCGAGCCCAAGACCTGGGACGAACTGGCAGCCGGTGCCAAGAAAATCATGGCGGCAGAAAACGCCCCCAACCTGCAAGGCCTGTCCATCCAGGGCGCACCGATTGAAGGCGCGGTCTGCACCTTCTTGCTGCCTTACTGGGGCCAGGGCAAGCAGTTCAACGACGCAGCTGGCAAGCTGACGTTGGACAAGGCCGCTGCCGTCAAGGGCCTGCAAAGCTGGCTCGGCATGGTCGACCAAGGCGTGATCAAGAAGAACGTGGCCGAGGTCACCACGCCTGTCACGGTGAACGAATTCAAAGCCGGTCAGGCCGTGTTTGCGATCAACTGGGGCTTTGCCTTTGACCGCTTCAAGGATGACGCCGACTCCAAAGTCAAGGGCAACGTCGGCGTGATGCCACTGCCCGCCATGACCGGCGGCAAGTCGGCCACCTGCATGGGCGGCTGGCAGTGGGCCATGAACGCTTACGGCAAGAACAAAGACGCTGCAGGCAATTTGATCAAGTTCCTGTCGTCCAAAGAGGCCAGCGCCTTCATCGCCCGCGAAGGCTCGATCCTGCCTGTGTTCCAGAGCGTTTATTCCGATGCGTCGGTGAACAAGGTCGTGCCTTGGTTCAAGGATGCATTGCCTGTGGTTCTGGGCGCCCAAAGCCGCCCCATGGTGGAGGACTACGGCCAGGTGTCAGACATCATCCGCACCACCACCAGTGCCATCTTGGCCCGTACCAAGACGCCTGAAGCCGGTGTGGACGAGATCGCTGCCCGTGTGGGCCGTTTGATGCGCTGATGCGCTGATGCCTTATTGACCCTGTCTGACCTCGGGCCTTTGGTGGGCCCGGGGTTTTTTGTGAGCCTTGTGTACTTGACCATGTTGTCCAAACTCCGCGATCCGACCGAAAAAACGCTGGCCGTGATGCTGCTGGCCCCCGCTTTTTTGCTGCTGCTTTTGATCGTCGTCTACCCCATCGGTAAACTGGTTTACAACAGCTTGTTCGACGTGGACAAGACCGGCCTGTTTCTGGGGCTGACCAACTACGTGGACGTGGTGCAAGACCCCTTGTTCTGGAATGCCACCAAAAACACCTTGCTGATCACCCTGATCACTGTGCCCGGAGCCTTGATCGTGGGCCTGGGCCTGGCCATGCTGGCCAATCTGCCGTTCAAGCGCAAATGGCCGGTGCGTCTGTCGTTGCTCTTGCCCTGGGCCTTGCCCCTGTCTTTTGCCGGGCTGATCTTTGCCTGGTTTTTCCACACCGAATATGGGGTGGTTAACGATGTGCTGAATCGCCTGGGCCTGCAAACCGAGCCCACCAGCTGGCTGCTCAAGCCCAACTGGGCCTTTGCCGCCATTTGCCTGACCATCATCTGGAAGACCTCGTCCTTCATGGCCCTGATCTTGTTGGCGGGCCTGCAAATGATCCCCAAGTCCCTCTACGAAGCGGCCGAGGTGGACGGCGCCAGCCGCTGGCAGCAGTTTTGGGAAATCACCATTCCCATGCTCATGCCCAGCATCATCGTGGCGCTGATTTTTCGGACCATCACGGCGCTGCAGACCTTTGACATTCCCTACACCATGACCAAGGGTGGCCCAGGCGAAGCCACCGAAACCCTCGCCATGCTGATCCACAAATACACCATCGATTACTCCAGCATAAGCTTTGGCTCCACCTTGGCGGTGTTCATGTTTGTCATCTCAATGTTTGTCACTGGCTTTTACTTGCGCCACATTGGAAAGAACGCGTCATGAGAGAACAGTCTTTTTGGTCCGCCCCCATGCTGCGCTGGGCAGCGGCGGCCATCGTGGTGTTCAACGGCTTTTTCCCGGCCGTCTGGATCTTGTTCACCTCGCTCAAGACCGAAACCGAGTTGGTGCAAAAACCCATCACCTGGTGGCCTGAGAATCCGATGCTGGACAACTACGTTCGCGCCTTCATCGACCAACCCTTGCTGCATTACCTTAAAAACAGCGTCATCGTCGCCACGGGAGCCACCATCTTGTCATTGGCCGTGGCAGCTTTTGCGGCCTATGCGATCGCCCGCCTGAATCTCAAGCGACGCGAACTGATCCTGACTTGCATCGTGGCCTCCAGCATGTTCCCGCTGGTGACTTTGCTGGTGCCGATTTTTGAAACCATGCGTGCTTTGGGCTGGCTCAACACCTACATGGCGCTGATCTTGCCTTACGTGGTCCTCAATCTGCCGGTGTGCACACTGGTGTTGGTCAGCTTTTTCCAGAGCATTCCGCGAGACCTGGAAAACGCCGCCATGATCGACGGTTGCACCCGTTTGGGGGCTTTGTGGTATGTAGTGGTGCCCTTGGCCGCGCCGGGCGTCTTTACCGCAGGCATCTTGGCCTTTGTCAATTCATGGGACGAGTTTTTGCTGGCCTTGTCGCTCAACTCCAGCCCGGGCGCACGCACCTTGCCTGTGGGCATCGCGTTGTACCAAGGCGAGTTCAGCTTCCCTTGGCCCATTATTTCGGCTGCACTGATTGTGGCCATTGTGCCGGTCGCCGTTCTGATTGCTATCTTTCAGGAGCGAGTGGTTGGCGGCTTGACCCAAGGCGGATTGAAGGGTTGATTCGGGATCTGGGAGTTGTATGCGTCTAGCTGCCCAGATAGCTTCCTCAGCATGGCATTTTGAGCTGTGCTCAAACTCTCATGGCCGATAAGGTCGGCCGACTAAAAAACAAGCAGTGTCTGCTCGAGTATCTTCGGACCAGTTACTTAACAGAAGGATTAAAACAGCAGCATGTGAGCCGCCACCAAGGCCAAAAACCCGGCAAAGGCCATTTGAAGTTTACGTTTGTCCATACTCTGGGACATGCGTGCCCCCCAGTTGGCAAACAGGATGCTGACAAGGCTGATGCCCACAAAAGCGGGCCAGTGAACATAACCCCAGGTTTGTGGTCCATTGGGACCAGTCAGGGCCAGCCCCACTGCACCGATCATTGAGATAGGGATGGCAACGGACGAGCTGACGACAACGGCTTGGCGCATATCGATACCACGCAGCACCAAATAAGGCACAGTCATAGCGCCGCCGCTGACGCCTAGCAGGGTCGACAAGTGGCCGATGATGGCCCCTGCGCCCATCAGTTCATTGCGAGGCGGCACGGTTTTGGCTGGCGTCTGTTTATTGGGGCGCAGCAAACTCAGACAAGTGCTCAGTGCAAACAGGCCAAAACCCAGCTTCAGCCATTGGGTGGGGATCCAGTTTGCCAGCAAGACGGCCGAGACCGAACCTAAGCTCACGGCCAATGCGAGCCATGGCAGACGGTCAAATTGCAGGCGTTGGGCTCGCCAGTGTGTCCAAGAGCTGGTCAACGAGGTGACCACGATGCAGGCCAGCGAGGTGGCCACTGCATAGTGCATGACCTCTGGACCTAGCAGAGGGTCTGTGTGCCAAAGAAAGTAAAGTGTGGGCACGATGACAAGTCCCCCGCCCACGCCGAACAAGCCTGCGGTGAAGCCGCCAGCGGCGCCGACCAGCACAAACAATAACCACAACGGAATCATGCAGGCAGCGCCTCAAATTGGCCAAAGCGGCTGCGCCAAAAGGTCAGGGCGCTCGAGTCATCTTGCCAGCCAAAGTCATGAACTTGACCGATCACGATGTGGTGGTCGCCCGCATCCACCAGTTGGTGGAGTTCGCAGTCAAACCAGGCTACGGCTGCGTTCAGGCGTTGGCGTTGGTTGGCTTGGCGCGTGGTTGGCACACCGGCGAAGCGTGCGGCCATGTCACCCGCGGCGAACTGCCTGGCCACCGCTTCTTGACCACTGGACAAAACATTGACCGTGAAGCCGCCCGAGCGGGTGAAGGCGTCCAGGCTGCTGGCTGCTTTGCGGATGCTCCACAACACCAGCCGGGGCTCCAAAGAGACCGATGAAAAGGAATTGCAGGTCATGCCCCAGTCGCAGCCTTGCCAATGGGCGGTGACCACCGTCACCCCGGTGGCAAAGCAAGACAAGGCTTTGCGGTACTCCGCTGGGTCCGAAGTGACAGGCCGCGCCGCCAAATGGGTCTGGGCAGCGGACTGAACAGCGGGCGGGGCATCGTGCAGGGTGCGCATGGCGAACTTTCAAAAACAGTGTTGCGGCCGAGCGGCCATTTCAGGGGACTTCATGGCCGTTGGCCAACTCGTAGAGTTCATACCAGGTCTGGCGGTCCATGGGCACGCGCGCGGCGTCGCCAAAGCGGGCGATGCGATCGAGCTGGTTACTGCCCATGACCGGCACAACGCCCACTGGGTGGTGCATTAGCCAGGCCATGGCCACGGCGGTGGTGTCGGTGCCTGCAGCGCGGGCCAATGCCCCCAGTTTGGGGGCGAGGCGGGCGGCGGCGGTGCCGGGGGTGCCCGCTTGCGCATGCAAACGACCACCACCGAGCGGCGACCAGGCCATCACCGGCATGCGGTGTTGCTGGGCGTGCGCCAATTGCCCATTGATGAAGGGGGCCGTGTGCAACAGGCTCAGCTCCAGTTGGTTGGTTTGCAGCTTGTGCTTCATGCACGACTGCAGCAAATCCACGTCCCAAGGCATGAAGTTGGACACGCCCACACCGCGCAGCTTGCCGCTGTCGATCAAGCCGTCCAGGCAGGCACCCAGGGCTTGGGCGTCCATCAGCGGATCGGGCCGATGGATGAGCAGCAGGTCGATCACGTCCACGCCAATGCGTGAGAGCGATCGCTCCACGCTGGCCGTGACGTGGGCAGCGCTGGTGTCGTAGTGCTTGACCCGGGTGCTGGGCCACTGCGATGACAACAGCATGATGTCGGTCTTGGTGACGATTTCGATCTGGCTTTTCAGGCTGGGGCGGGCCTTGATGGCCTCGCCAAAAAGGGCTTCGCAGCGGTAGTCGCCATAAATGTCGGCATGGTCAAAGGTGGTGATGCCTTGGTCCAGACAGGCGTCAATGCGGGCCAGGTTGGCGCTGACCGAATGGTCTTGCGCCTCGGATAAACGCCACACGCCATAGGCCATGCGGCTGAGGCTGCGCCCGTTGGAGAATGTGATGCGGCCGATGTCTGAATTCATTTGCGGACTCCTGTGCCCAAAGGGGTGGGCGGTGTTTGGGCCGGAACACGGCCATATTCTTGGGCGAGGGACACGGTTTTGAGTTGCGGCAAAACTTTGGTTCCGAAGATCTCGCATTCCTGCAGATGGGGGTAGCCGGAAAAAATGAAGGCCCGAATGCCCATCTTCTGGTAGGCCTCGATTTCGCTGAGCACCTGGTCCACGCTGCCCACCAAGGCTGCGCCACAGCCGCTGCGCGCGCGGCCCACGCCGGTCCACAGGTGGGGCTCGATGTAGCCTTCGTCGTCGGCGCGCTCACGGTTGGCGCTTTGCAGCGACACACCCAAACTGACCGCGTCCAGGGCGCGTTGGCGGATTTCCCTGCCTTTTTCGTCGTCCAGCTGTGACACCAGCTCGGCCGCGTATTCGCGCGCTTCGGCTTCGGTGTCACGCACGATCATGTGCACGCGCAGGCCGTAATCGAGCAAGCGGCCGTGCTTTTCGGCTTGGGCATGCACATCGCGCATGCGCTGGGCCAGCATGTCCTTGGGCTCGGGCCACATCAAATAGGTGTCGCAATGGGCACCGCACAGGGCCAGGGCATCCGGGCTGTAACCCCCGAAATACAGCAAAGGGCCACCGTTGGTCTGGTAGGGGCGAACCGGGTCTGTGGACAGTCCTTTGAGCTTGTAGATCTCCCCGTCGTAGTTGATTTCGTCCTGGGTCCAGGCTTGCTTGAGGATTTCAACCACTTCCCACGAGCGGCGGTAGCGGTACGCGCTGTCTTCTTGTTGACCCGGAAAGTCGGACGAGATGACGTTGAGTGTCAAGCGGCCTTCCAGAATGTGATCGAGCGTGGCCACGGTGCGTGCCAGCATGGCCGGGTGGGTTTCGCCGCAGCGGATGGCGGCCAGCAAATTCATGTTTTTGGTTTTGTGTGCAACGGCCGCTGCAAAGGTCAGTGTGTCTTGTCCCACTTGGTAGGAGGAGGGGCACAAGATGTTGCGATACCCCAGTTCGTCAGCCCGCGCCACAATGCGGCTGGTGTTCGCCCAGTTGCTGCGCAAATCACCTTCGGGCACGCCCAGGTGGCGAAAGTCATCGGAACACAAAGGGGCGAACCAGGCCACCTCGGCACCTTGGACGTCTTCACCTTTGACGGGAACAATGCTCATGAATGGCTCCTTCATTTAAGTGAATGAATAATAAATGAATTATCCCTAGGGCCCATTCGGGTTTTCCCGTAATTGGCCATTAATTTGTCATACTGTGGAACATGCACTCACCTCTACCTGCCAAACCGTTGCCTGTTTATCTTCAGATTGCTGAATTGCTGGCCCGTCAAATCAAGGCGGGATACTGGCACAGCGGCGAGCGCTTGCCCACCGAAGCCGAATTGGCGCAGACTTTGTCAGTGGCTGTTGGGACTTTGCGCAAGTCTTTGGGTTTGCTGGAAGAGCAGGGGGTTTTGGAGCGTATTCAAGGCTCAGGCACTTACGTTCGGCAAACGCAAAATTCGCAGCAAATTTATGAGCTTTTTAGACTGGAGTTGATGGAGGGGCCAGGATTGCCAACGGCGCATATATTGGATCTGTCACTGCAGCACGACCCCAATGAACTTCAGGGCAAGGCCCAGATTGGCGAAGATTGTTGGCGGGTTCGTCGGATGCGTTTCCTGAACCAAAGGCCTGCGGCTTTGGAAGAAATTTGGTTTTCAGCCACTCACTGCCCCAATTTGGAAATCCAAGATTTGGGTGACTCCATGTACTTGTTTTATCAGCAGCGCTTGGGCGTCTGGATTTCCCGGGTGGAGGACCATATCAGTGCCGCCACAGCCCCTTCTTGGTCTGTGCCGCCAATAGGGTTGTTGCCGGATCAATCTGCAGGCTACATCGAGCGTTTGTCTTGGACATCCAACAATGAGATAGCCGAGTTTTCAAAAACCTGGTTTGATCCAGCGGTGTGTCGATACACGTCACGAATGAGCCAATAACGGCCCTCAAGCTGCCTGCAGCGCCGCCAACAACTCTGTTTCGATCTCAATCTGCGCCTTGTTTTGCTGCAACTTGGCGCCGCTGACGAGGAAGCTGTCTTCGACGCGCTCGCCCAAGGTGCTGATTTTGGCCATGCGCAGGTGCAGGCCGTGGTGGGCCAGCACACTGGCGATGCTGTAGAGCAAGCCGATGCGGTCGCTGGCCGAGATGCTGAGCAACCAGCTTTGGGCTTTGTCGTCAGGCTCCAGGCTCACACGCGGGGTGATGGGGAAACTTTTCACGCGGCGTGACACTCGGCCTCGGGCGGGCGGGGGCAGGGGGCCTTGTTTTTCCAAGGTTTGGGTCAGGCCCGACTCGACCATGCTGAGCAGCTCACGGTAGTGCTCCGGCAACATGTGGGTAACGATCTGGAAGGTGTCCAGCGCCCAGCCCGTGCGGGTGGTGTGGATTTTGGCGTCTTGGATGCTGAAGCCCGATTGGTCAAAGTGGCCGCAAATGCGGGCAAACAAATCGGCTTGGTCGGGCGTGAACACCAACACCTGCAGGCCTTCTCCTACGGGCGAAATGCGCGCACGAACAATGGGTTTGGCGGGTCCTTCGGCGGGCCTGGCCACGTGGCGCGAGAGTTGGCGTGCGTGCCAAGCGATGTCAGAGGCATCGTGGCGCATGAAGTAGCCGACATCGAGGGTGTCCCACAGCGCTTTTTGGCCCTCAAAGGGTTCGCTGTGGCGGGCCAATTCAACCAGGGCGTCGCGTTTTCGGGACTCGACCTCCGCGTTGGCGTCTGGGGCGCGGCCACCCAGCACGCGCAAAGTGGATTTGTACAGGTCTTCGAGCAGCTTGCCCTTCCAGGCATTCCAGACTTTGGGGCTGGTGCCGCGAATGTCGGCCACGGTGAGCAAATACAGCGCGGTCAGGCGGCGCTCGTCGCCCACACGCTGGGCAAATCGGGCAATGACTTCGGGGTCGCTCAGGTCTTCTTTTTGGGCCACATGGCTCATGGTCAGGTGTTCACCGACCAAAAACTCGATGAGCTGGGCGTCTTCTTTGTCCAGTTTGTGTTGGCGTGCAAAGGTGCGCACTTCGGCAATGCCCAGTTTGGAATGGTCGCCGCCTCGGCCCTTGGCGATGTCGTGAAACAAGGCTGCGGTGTACAAGATCCAGGGCTTGTCCCAGCCGCCTGCGACTTGCGAGCAAAACGGGTACTCGTGCGTGTGCTCGGGCATGAAAAACCGGCGCACATTGCGCAGCACCATCAAGATGTGCTGGTCCACCGTGTAGGCGTGAAACAGGTCGTGCTGCATCTGGCCCACGATGCGCCTGAACACCCACAAATAGCGACCGAGCACCGATGTTTCGTTCATCAGGCGCATGGCGTGCGTGATGCCTTGGGGCTGCTGCAAGATCTGCAAAAACGTTTGACGGTTGACCGGGTCGGCACGAAAGCGCCCGTTCATGATGGATCGCACGTTGTACAGCGCGCGCAGTGTCCGGGCCGACAAGCCTTTCACGCCCGGTGTGGCTTGGTAGAGCAGGAAAGTCTCCAAAATCGCATGCGGGTGCTTTTGGTACAGGTCGTCGCTGGCCACTTCGATCAGGCCTGCTTTTTCAAAAAAGCGCTCGTTCAGCGGACGGAAGTCGCTGATGGACTCCCCCCGGTCGGCTTGCAGGCGGTCCTGGATGTTGAGCAGCAAAATTTGGTTGAGCTGGGTCACCGCTTTGGCGGCCCAATAGTATTGGCGCATCAGCTTTTCACTGGCACGCAAGGCCAGGCGCCCCTCGGGCGTCACATCGGACGCGTAGCCGAAAGACTCGGCAACAATGGTTTGCAAATCAAAGACCAAGCGGTCTTCGCGCCGTCTGGCGTGGACATGTAAGCGGGCGCGGATCAGGCCCAGCAGCGCCTCATTGCGCTTGATTTGGCGCGCTTCCAGCGGCGTGGCCAAGCCTTTGCGAGCCAGTTCATCCCAACTGTGGCCCAGGCCTGCGGCGCGCGCCACCCACAAAATCACTTGCAAGTCGCGCATGCCGCCTGGGGATTCCTTGCAGTTGGGCTCCAGGGCGTAGGGGGTATCTTCGAACTTGGTGTGACGCTGGCGCAGCTCGAGCGTCTTGGCCACCAAGAACGCCTGCGGGTCCATGGCCGCTTGGTATTGCTTTTGAAATTCTGTGAACAAGCGCGTATTGCCCGTCACCCGTCGCGATTCGAGGAGTGAGGTTTGCACCGTGATGTCTTTGGCCGATTCGGCCAGACACTCACCGAGCGTGCGCACGCTGGACCCAATTTCCAGGCCCGTGTCCCAGCAACTGCCAATGAAGCGCTCGAGCTGCGCCTGCAATTCAGGCGAGGTTTCGGGCGACTGGCCGTCGGGCAAGAGCACCAAGACGTCCACATCGGAGTAAGGAAACAGTTCGGCCCGCCCAAAGCCCCCCACGGCCACCAAGCACACATCGGGCGCAAACCCAGCGTGCTGCCACAGCTCAATCAAGAGGCCATCGGCCAAGATGGACAGTTGCCGCAGCGTTTGCTTGAGCCCACGGGCCACCGCACCGCTGTGCGCCAGACTGTTCAAAACGGCGGCTTTGTCGTGTTTGTAGGTCTCGCGCAGCTGGCCCAGGTCGGCCGGGTATTCCTGTTGGGCCAGTGGGTTCATCTCAAGCGGCGACTTTGTCGGTGATGAAAGCCGGAATGGCGGGGCTGCCCGCCGACAAGGTCAACACCTCGTAGCCTGTTTCTGTCACCACCACCGTGTGCTCCCATTGGGCCGACAGCGAATGGTCTTTGGTGACAATGGTCCAACCGTCTCCCATTTCTTTGATGTCGCGCTTGCCGGCATTGATCATGGGCTCGATGGTGAAAACCATGCCGGGCACCAACTCGACCAAGGTGCCAGGCTTGCCGTAATGCAAGACCTGCGGCTCTTCGTGGAAGCCCCGGCCAATGCCGTGTCCGCAAAACTCGCGCACCACCGAAAAGCCATGACCTTCGGCAAATTTCTGGATGGCGTGGCCAATGTCGCCCAAATGGGCGCCAGGCTTGACCTGCTCAATGCCTTTCCACATGGCTTCATAGGTCACCGTGGCCAAACGCTTGGCGGCGATCGAGGCCTCCCCCACATGGAACATGCGGCTGGTGTCGCCGTGCCAGCCGTCCTTGATGGTGGTGATGTCGATGTTGACCGAATCGCCTTTTTTGAGCGGCTTGTCGTTGGGAATGCCGTGGCAGACCTGGTGGTTGATCGAGGTGCAGATCGATTTGGGGTAAGGCTTGTAGCCGCCCGGCGCGTAGTTCAGAGGGGCCGGAATACAGCCTTGCACATCGACCATGTAGTCGTGGCAGAGCTTGTCAATCTCGTTGGTGGTGATGCCCGGCTTGATGAAGGGCGCGATGTAGTCGAGAACTTCGGAGGCCAGGCGGCAAGCCACGCGCATGCCTTCGATGTCTTGGGCGGTTTTGAGGGTGATCGTCATAGGGCCAGATTATCCCATTGCGCTCTTTGACGGCTTGTCACCCGCTTTCGACAACCCCGTGAGGGGATGACGTTTGTTCTGCGACCAGGGGTATTCAGGGTTACCCCCATGCATGGGGCGCTTGAATCTTTGTATTCTGTATACAGACATGAGCCCACCACCCCTGCAACTGAGCACAGCCCCCGATTTGGTCGAGCAGATCTATGCCCGATTGCTCGATGCCATCAGCGAAGGCACCCTGTCGCCGGGTGAACGCTTGACACAAGACGACCTGGCGCAGCGCTTTGCCGTCTCGCGCCAACCGGTGTTGCAAGCCCTGCGCTTGCTCAAAAAAGACGGCTTTGTGGAAGACGCTCCAGGCCGAGGCGTGCAGGTCACCCAACTCGATGTGCATTGGATTGCCCAGGTGTACCAAGTGCGCGGCAGCCTCGATGCCCTGGCGGTGCGATTGGCCGCGGAGCGGGGCGCGAAGATCGATCCGGCGCTCATGCGCCAAGGCAGAAAGGTCCACCAAACGCGTGACGTGCAGGCCATGATTGAGGCCGATTTGGCCTTTCACCGCGCGATTTACCAAGCCTCTGGCAACCCCCTCATCGCCCAAAGCATTGAGCTGCACTGGCACCACCTCAAGCGCGTCATGGGCGCGGTGCTGCAGTCAACGCAGCAGCGCCAGACGGTGTGGGACGAACACGAGGCCATTGCGAATGCATTGGCTGCAGGCGACGCCGAGAGGGCCGTGCGCCTGGTTCAAGAGCACGCCCATGAGGCCAGCGTGCAACTCACGGCCCGACTTTCCGAGCAATTGGCAAACATTCCAACAGGAGCACAAGCATGAGACTGACCCCCGAACAATTGGAGCAATTTGACCGCGATGGCTATTTGTTTTTCCCAGGCCTTTTCACTCCGCAAGAGACGAAAAACCTGACCGATGCGGTGCCCGAGTTGTACAGCCGCCGCGAGGCCTACAACGTGCGGGAAAAAGGGAGCGACGCCGTGCGCACCAACTTTGCGGCCCACATGTACAGCGAGCCCTTTGCGAAGTTGGCACGCCACCCCCGCATGATCGAGCCCGTGCAAGACCTGTTTGGCGAAGCGCTCTACATGCACCAGTTCAAGATCAACGGCAAGATGGCTTTTGAGGGCGATGTGTGGCAGTGGCACCAAGATTACGGCACATGGCTCAATGACGACATGATGCCGACCGAACGCGCCATGAACGTGGCGATTTTCCTGGACGATGTGAACCCCTTCAACGGCCCCCTGATGTTCATTCCCGGCAGTCACAAAAAGGGGGTGGTCGAGGCCAAACATGACCTCTCCACCACCAGCTACCCCCTGTGGACCGTGGACAACGACCTGATCGCCCAGTTGGTCGAGCGCGCGGGCGGCAAAGCGGGCGGCATCGTCAGCCCCACCGGCCCGGCAGGCTCAATGATCTTGTTCCACAGTTGCTTGGTGCACGCATCGGCCAGCAACCTCTCGCCTTGGAACCGGGTGAGCGTGTACCTCAGCCTGTGCGCGGTGTCCAACCACATCCGCCGCCACAAACGCCCCGAGTACATCGCCCACCGCGACTTCACGCCCATCAGCTGCTTGCCCGATGACTGCTTGGTCAACAGCTACCCGGTCGATCTGCCTTGGCAAGGGGGCATGCCCGAAAGCGCCCTGAAAACCTCCCTGGATATCTTGAAAGAAGCCGCATGAACCTGCACGCCAAACTCCTGCAACGCGCCGCCGAGAACCGCCCCATCCGCATCGGCCTGATTGGCGCGGGCAAATTCGGCTCCATGTACTTGGCGCAAATCCCGCGCACGCCCGGTGTCCATTTGGTGGGCATTGCCGATCTCTCGCCCGATGGCGCCCGCGCCAATCTGGCCCGCGTGGGCTGGGAAGCTGAACGCTTGACGGCCAGCAGCCTGGACGAGGCCGTGAAAAACGGCACCACCCATGTGGGCGACGATTGGCAAAGCTTGGTCCGTCACCCCGCGGTGGACGTGGTCGTGGAATGCACCGGCTCCCCACTGCATGCGGTCGACCACATTCTGGAGGCCTTTGCGAACCGCAAACACGTGGTCAATGTGACCGTGGAGGCCGACGCCTTTTGTGGCCCCTTGCTCGCCACCCGCGCCCAGACGGCGGGCGTGGTGTATTCCCTGGCCTTTGGTGACCAGCCTGCGCTCATCTGTGATTTGGTCGATTGGGCCCGCACCTGCGGATTTCCGGTCGTGGCCGCGGGCCGGGGCCACAAGTGGTTGCCGCACTTTTGCGAATCCACGCCCGAGACGGTGTGGGGCTATTACGGCCTCACGCCCGAGCAGGCCGAACGCGGAGGCCTGAACCCCAAAATGTTCAACAGCTTTCTGGACGGCTCCAAGCCCTCGATCGAAAGCACGGCGGTGTCCAACGCCACGGGTTTGGGCGTGCCCAGCAATGGCTTGCTGTACCCACCCGCCAGCGTCGAAGACATCCCCTACGTCACCCGCCCCATCTCGGAAGGCGGTGTGCTCGAGCGCAAAGGCATGGTCGAGGTCATCTCCAGTTTGGAGACCGATGGCCGCAAAATTCCCTACGACATCCGCATGGGCGTGTGGGTCACGGTGGAGGCCGAGACGGACTACATCAAAAACTGCTTTGAAGAGTACAACGCCCACACCGACCCTTCAGGCCGGTACTTCACGCTTTACAAACGGTGGCACTTGATTGGCCTGGAAGTGGGCGTGAGCGTGGCGAGCGTGGCCCTGCGCAACGAACCCACGGGTGTGGCCATCGGCTGGAACGCCGACGTGGTGGCCACCGCCAAGCGCGACTTGAAACCCGGTGACATGCTGGACGGCGAGGGCGGCTACACCGTCTGGGGCAAGCTGCTGCCAGCCGCCACCTCCAAGCGCATGGGCGGCGTGCCGCTGGGCTTGGCGCATGGGGTCAAGGTCGTGCGCCCGGTGGCCAAGGGGCAAAGCCTGACCTGGGACGACGTGGCCATGGACACCACCACCCACGCCTACCAAATCCGGCGCGAGATGGAGGCGACTTCGCTGCTGGGGTGAGTTGGCTGGCCTTGGCCGATCCTTCAAGCCGTGCCGCGTTCGCAGCACGGCTTTCTTCTTGGAAAAGGCCGGGCCTGTATCTGTTCCTCTCGCCTTCAGATCAGGGTTTCCCCCGTTAAAATACCGCCTTTGCCGGCCAGCCCCAGTCAGCGGCCCCGGCGTTGCGGTTTTCCGTCTCTTTACAAGGCCACCCTGTGTCCCTGCACATCACGACTTTTGATGGCGCCAGCGCCCTCAGCGACTTTCGCATTGCCCAGCTTTTGCCACGACTGGTGGAAATTTCACCGCAAATTGTGGGCATTGCCGCCCGTTTTGTGCACCTGGTGGCCACCCCAATGCCTTTGCAGGCCGCCGATCAACACACCCTGGCAGCCCTGCTGACCTACGGCGAGCCCTATGCAGGCCCCACTGAGGGGCCCGTGATCGTGGTCAGCCCGCGCATCGGAACTGTTTCGCCCTGGGCATCCAAGGCCACCGACATTGCCCGCAACTGCGGTTTTGACGTGCGCCGGGTGGAGCGCCTGACCGAATTTCGCCTGACCCTGAAATCGGGTTGGCTCAGCAAAGCGCCATTGACGCCAGCGCAATGGGGCCAAGTGGCCGCTGTGCTGCACGACCGCATGACCGAGTCGGCGATGCCCAGCCGAGGCGATGCGGCGGCTTTGTTCACGGCCCTGGACCCCGCGCCCATGGACCATGTGGATGTGCTGGGCGGTGGCCGCTCTGCATTGGAAGCGGCCAACAAAGCCTGGGGCCTGGCCCTGGCCGAAGACGAAATCGACTACCTGGTTCAAGCCTTCACGGGCCTGGCGCGCAACCCCACCGATGTGGAGTTGATGATGTTCGCACAGGCCAACAGCGAGCATTGCCGTCACAAGATTTTCAATGCCGAGTTCACCATCGACGGCGTGGCCCAGCCCAAGAGCCTGTTCGGCATGATCCGCAACACGCACCAGTTGAGCCCCCAGCACACGGTGGTGGCCTATTCCGACAACGCTTCGGTGATGGAAGGCCACACGGTGGAGCGTTTTGTGGCCAGAGCGTCAGGGAAGGGCGCTTCTTATCAGAGCGAACAAGCCGTGCACCATGTGCTCATGAAGGTCGAGACCCACAACCACCCGACCGCGATTTCGCCGTTCCCCGGCGCATCGACCGGCGCAGGCGGGGAAATCCGCGACGAGGGTGCCACGGGTCGCGGCTCTAAGCCCAAGGCCGGTTTGAGCGGTTTCACCGTGTCCAAACTTTGGGGTGGCATGTCGGACCAAGCGAGCGGCAAACCCGAGCACATCGCCAGCCCGCTGCAAATCATGACCGAAGGCCCACTGGGCGGCGCGGCCTTCAACAACGAGTTTGGACGGCCCAATTTGCTGGGCTATTTCCGTGAATACGAGCAGACCGTGGACGGCGTCGTGCGGGGTTACCACAAGCCCATCATGATCGCGGGCGGTCTGGGTCAAATCGACGCCGAGCAAACGAAAAAGATCGAGTTTCCGGCAGGCAGTTTGCTGATTCAGCTCGGCGGCCCCGGCATGCGCATCGGCATGGGCGGCAGCGCGGCCAGCTCCATGGCCACGGGCACCAATGCCGCGAATCTGGACTTTGACTCGGTGCAGCGCGGCAACCCCGAGATCGAGCGCCGGGCGCAAGAAGTCATCAACCACTGCTGGGCGCAGGGAGCCCACAACCCGATCCTCGCCATCCACGATGTGGGTGCGGGCGGTTTGTCCAACGCTTTCCCCGAGCTGACGAATGACGCGGGCCGGGGCGCACGCTTTGATTTGCGCGCCGTCCAACTCGAAGAGTCCGGCCTGTCGCCCAAAGAAATCTGGTCCAACGAGAGCCAAGAGCGCTATGTGATGGCGATTGCGCCCGAGTCTTTGGCGCAGTTCACCGCTTTTTGCGAACGCGAGCGCTGCCCCTTTGCGGTGATCGGCGTGGCCACCGACGAGCGCCAGCTGGTGCTGGAAGACAAAGGCCAGGAGACCCCCGTTGACATGCCGATGGATGTGCTCTTGGGCAAGCCACCCAAAATGCACCGCGATGTGTTGACCGTGGTGCGCCAGTCGCCCGTCATGGACTTGACGGGTGTGCGTTTGCAACAAGCCGTCATCGATGTGCTCAGCCACCCCACGGTGGCATCCAAGCGGTTTTTGATCACCATCGGCGACCGCGCGGTGGGCGGTCTCACGCACCGCGACCAGATGGTCGGCCCCTGGCAAGTCCCTGTGGCCGATGTGGCCGTGACCTTGGCCGACTACGCGGGTTTTGCTGGCGAAGCGATGAGCATGGGCGAGCGCACGCCGCTGGCCTCGCTCAACGCCGCCGCGTCTGGCCGCATGGCCGTGGCCGAGGCCATCACCAATTTGCTGGCCGCGCCCATCGAGCTGCCCCGCGTCAAGCTGTCGGCCAACTGGATGGCCGCTTGCGGCGAGCCAGGTGAAGACGCCGCGCTGTACGAAACCGTTCAGGCGGTGGGCATGGAACTGTGCCCCGCGCTGGGTGTCTCGATCCCGGTGGGCAAAGACAGCCTGTCCATGCGCACGCAGTGGCAAGCCGATGGGCAAAAACACCAAGTCACCTCACCCGTCAGCCTGATCGTCACCGCCTTTGCCAGCCTGAGCGATGTGCGCGGCACCCTCACGCCGCAGCTGGACGCACAAGAGTCCGACACCAGTTTGCTGTTGATCGACCTGGGCCAAGGCCAAAACCGCATGGGCGGCAGCGTGCTGGGGCAGGTGCTGGGCCAGTTTGGCGACCGCGTGCCCGATCTGGATGAGCCGCAAGCGCTGGTGAATTTGGTCAAAGCCATCAACACCTTGCGGGCTCAAGGCCAGATCCTGGCCTACCACGACCGCAGCGACGGCGGCTTGTTGGCGGCCGTGGCCGAAATGGCGTTTGCCGGCCATGTGGGCGTGGCCCTGAATGTGGACATGCTGGTGACGGAGGGCGACGGCATCACCGACAGCCGCGCCGACCATGGCGACGCCAAGAACTGGGCGGGTCAGGTCAGTGCCCGTCGCGAAGAACTCACCCTCAAAGCCCTGTTCAACGAAGAGCTCGGCGTGGTGCTGCAGGTGCGCACGGCCGAGCGCAACGCGGTGCTGCAGACTTTGCGCGAGTTGGGCTTGTCCAAGCACACCCATGTGATCGGCAAGACCCGTCCCGTGCAATCGACCATCCAAAAAGGCGTGGGCGAACTGAGCATCTGGCGCGACACCCAAGAGGTGTTTGCCGCCAAACTGGAAGACCTGCAGCAGGTTTGGGACAGCGTGAGCTGGAAGATTTGCCAGCAGCGCGACAACCCCGCTTGCGCCGATGCCGAGCACGCTGCAGCTGGCCGCGCCGACGACCCCGGCATGCAGGTGGCACTGAGTTTTGACCCGTCTGACAACGTGGCCGCGCCTTATCTGAACCTGTCGCGCCCCAAAGTGGCCATCCTGCGGGAGCAAGGCGTCAATTCGCATGTGGAAATGGCCTACGCCTTCCACAAAGCAGGCTTTGAGTCGCACGACGTGCACATGAGCGACCTGCAAGCGGGCCGCGCCCACTTGGCCGATTTCAAAGGTTTGGTGGCCTGCGGTGGTTTCAGTTATGGCGACACGCTGGGCGCAGGCATTGGCTGGGCCCGCAGCATCACCTTCAACCCGGCTTTGGCAGCGCAGTTCAAGGGCTTTTTCGGGCGCACCGACACCTTTGGTCTCGGCGTGTGCAACGGCTGCCAGATGTTTGCCGAGCTCGCAGACATCATCCCCGGCGCTCAAGACTGGCCACGCTTCACCACCAACCAGAGCGAGCGCTTTGAGGCCCGCCTGTCCATGGTCGAGGTGCTCGAGTCGCCCAGCTTGTTCTTGCAAGGCATGGCGGGCAGCCGCTTGCCGATTGCCGTGGCGCATGGCGAAGGCTTTGCCAACTTCAAACACCGGGGCAACCCGGCCCAAGCCTTGGGTGCGATGCGCTTTGTGGACAACCACGGCCAGGCCACCGAACAGTACCCCTTCAACCCGAACGGCAGCGCAGGCGGCCTCACGGCGGTGACCACGGCAGACGGGCGCTTCACGGCCATGATGCCCCACCCCGAGCGCGTGTTCCGCAATGTGCAGATGAGTTGGACGAGCGGTGACATCAACGCCACCAGCCCTTGGCTGCGCGTGTGGCAAAACGCCCGCCGGTGGGTCGGTTGATCTGTTGATCGCATGAAGTCCACCAACCCGGCGCAGTGGTTTCCCCCTTCGCAACTGGCTTTTTACTTTGACCAGGGCGCCTGGTCACGCGGCACCACCTTGTATTTGCAAGACAAGGTCTTGTCTTCGCAGTTGTCGCCCGATGGCGATGGCTGGCGCCTGCAAGGCTTGGTTCAGGGCAACGATGCGCAACCCTTTTCGGTCAATGCCGAACTGCGTGTGAGTGCGGGTGGGAACCTGAGCGAGTGGCGCAGCGGCTGCACCTGTCCTGTGGGGCGTTACTGCAAGCATGGCGCGGCGCTGGGCATTTTGGCTTCGATGCAGGGTTTGGCGCTGCTGAACGATTGGGGGCCGGATGGCCCCTCCGCCGAAGTTCTGGAGCGCCGCTCCCAAATGGAAAAAGAACGCGCCCTGAGCCAAGCCGAATACCTGGTGCGCGACTGGCTGACCCGCCTGGAAAATGCCAACGGTCCGCCCGCCTACACCTTGCCCGGCAGCACCCACGATCAGTTTGTTTACAACTTGTCCGTGGTTCAAACCGCTTACAAACCGGTGTTCCACTTGGCCGTCAAACGGGCGGCGCAAAAGCGCAATGGTGAATGGGCCAAAGCCAAAAAGCTGAGCAACGAGCCCTCGCCACACGACCCGATCTGGCAAACCAGCAGTCCGCTGGACCGCGATATTTTTGACCTGCTCAAGGCCTGTCCGCCCGCCAGCAGTTTCAGCTCCTATGGTTTCCAAAGCGAAGTCAAGCTGCACGGCATGCCAGGCCAGTTGCTGTTGCAGTTGTGCAGCCAAACCGGCCGTTTGGTGTCGGACGACGGCACCCCCTTGCGCTGGCAAGACACCCCCGAAGCCTTGGTGGGGACATGGCGTGAGGTCAAGGGACAAGACCATGGGCCCGATGGCTGGCAACTGTCCATGCAGCCGCTGCGCGCTGGCGTTGTGTATGGCCTGAACCAACCGCCTTTTTTCATGGACACGGTGCTGGGTTTGTGCGGCCCCTTGGACACGCAAGGGCTGAGCGCCAATGAGCTGCAGGTCTTGTCCAACGCCCCCGTGATGCCTGAGAGTGTGGCCTTCAAGTTTCAAAACCAGTTGCTCGAGCGCTTGGGGCCCTTGCCCTTGCCCCCGGTCATTCAAAAGATGCCCGAGATCCGCGGCGTCTCACCCCGCGCTGTGCTGGACATTGCGCCTGTGCACCCCGCTGAGCGCGATGTGCAAGGCCTCTTCATCGCCGAATTGACGTTTGACTACGGTGGGCACCGCGGCTTTTGGCCAGGCACCTCAAACCGCGTCTTGGTGGGGCAGGGCCCACAAGCGCGCATGTTGCTGCGCGACTTGCCTTGTGAACAAAAAGCGTGGGACACCCTCGCCGCACTGGGTCTGGTCACTTTGGACGCCAACCTGCTGGTCTTGCCACCCGAGCAGTCGCAGCAGCGCTGGCTGCAATGGGTCGAGAGCGACTTTGCTCCGCTGCGCCGAGCCGGGTTGGACGTGAACTTCATCTCGGGCGCCAGCCCCTGGTTGCGCCAAGCCGACGATGTGCACATCGACTTGTCGGGTGACGCGCAAGCGCCGCAAACCTCGGCCTGGTTTGACTTGTCCTTGGGCATGGACATCGACGGCCAAAGGGTCAACATCTTGCCTTGGGTGCCCTCGATTTTGACCACCTTGGCGCAGATCACCAGCGCCAGCGCCGAGGGCGAAACCCCCGCTTTGCCTCCCTTTTTGTACCTGCCTGACTTGAAGGGCGATGGTTTTGTCAAGTTGCCCACCGCCAAGATCGAACCCTGGCTGAGCACCTTGATGGAATTGGTGTCGGAGCGCGGGCGTGACTGGGGCGGTGACGGCTTGCGCCTGTCCCGACTGGAAGCCTTGCGCACCGCTGCATCGCTGGGAGAGGGTGTGGCTTGGGCCGGTGCGCAAAGCCTGATGAATGTGGTGCAACAAATGCGGGGGCTGGACAGCTTGCCCGAAGTGACGGCGCCGGCCAGCTTGCAAGCCACGTTGCGCCCCTACCAGCAGCAGGGTCTGAACTGGCTGCAATTTTTGCGCACACACCAATTGGCCGGCATCTTGGCCGATGACATGGGCTTGGGCAAAACCCTGCAGACACTGGCGCACATCCTGACCGAAAAAGAAGCAGGACGGCTCACGCAGCCCGCGCTCATCGTGGCGCCCGTGAGTTTGCTGGGCAACTGGCAGCGCGAAGCGGCCCGCTTTTGTCCCACGCTGCGCTCGCACATCCACCATGGTTTGTCGCGGCATGAGACGGCGCAAGACTTGAGCGGTTTCGACATCGTGCTCACCCCTTACTCTTTGCTGCACCGCGACCGCGATGTGTGGATGGCCATCGATTGGCACATGCTGGTCCTGGACGAAGCGCAAAACATCAAGAACGCCAACACCCACGCGGCACAAACCGTGGGCGATATTCCCGCTGCGCACCGCCTGTGTCTGTCGGGCACGCCCATGGAAAACCACTTGGGTGAATTGTGGAGCTTGTTCCACTTTTTGATGCCCGGCTTTTTGGGCAGCCAAAAGCGCTTTGGCGAGTTGTTTCGCACCCCCATCGAGCGCCAGGGCCACAGCGAGAAAATGGACCAGCTGCGCAAGCGCATCACGCCCTTCATGCTGCGCCGCACCAAAGACGTGGTGGCCAGCGAGCTGCCCCCCAAAATCGAAACCCTCATGCCTGTGCCCCTGCAAGGCACGCAAGCGGACCTCTACGAAACCATCCGTTTGGGCATGGAAAAAACCGTGCGGGACGCACTGAACGCGCAAGGCTTGGCCAAATCGCAAATCACCATTTTGGATGCGCTGCTCAAGCTGCGCCAAGTGTGTTGCGACCCACGCCTGCTCAAACTGGGGGCGGCCAGCCCTGTGCAGCCATCGGCCAAGTTGGAGCAACTGCTGGAGATGCTGCCCGAGATGGTGGCCGAGGGGCGCAAAATTTTGCTCTTCTCTCAGTTCACCCAGATGCTCAGCCTGATCGAGCAAGAGTTGCCCCGATTGGGCATCCCCTGGGTCAAGCTCACGGGCCAGAGCAAAAACCGGGATGCCATCATCGACCAGTTCACCAGTGGCCAGGTGCCGCTATTCCTGATCAGCCTCAAAGCGGGTGGGGTGGGGCTGAATTTGCCGCAGGCCGATACGGTGATCCATTACGACCCGTGGTGGAACCCTGCGGTCGAAAACCAAGCCACCGACCGGGCCCACCGCATTGGCCAAACCCAAAGCGTTTGGGTGCTCAAACTCGTGGCTCAGGGCACCATCGAGGAGCGCATGCTGGCCCTGCAAGAGCGCAAAGCGCAGTTGGCGCAAGACATGTATGCGGGTGCGGTGCAGCGCAAAGAGCCGCTGTTTGGCGAATCTGATCTGAACGAGTTGTTCAAGCCGCTGGGCTGAGCGATGGCATTGGACTTGCGGGCTGCAGCTGGACCGTCCTGTTGACTGGCGCTAGACACGCGTATGGACCATTGGCCAGCCTGGGTCAATGGCTGGCGTGGATCAGTGCAGGCCCACCACAGGCCTTGATTTGTAGAACTGCACGGGGCTTTCAGGGACGGCGTTCAGCACCGCCTTTTTGATCTTGCCCACCACATGCATCTCGCACGGTTTGCAGTCAAAGCGCAGCGTGAGTTTTTCTTTGCCGTTGATGAGTTGCATGGGCTCGGCTTTCACCGTGCCTTGCACGCCCGTCACACCTTTGGCTTGTTTGGGGCACAGGCTCAGGCTAAAGCGCACGCAGTGCTTGGTGATCATCAGGCTGACTTCCCCCAATTCTTCCTGGCTTTCATAGGCGGCATCGATGACTTTGACGCCGTGCTTGGCATAAAAGTCTCGGGCCTTTTGGTTGAACACGTTGGCCAGATAGCTCAGCGTGTCTTCAGGGTAGGCCACGGGTGGCTGCACGGGCACAGCACGCGGCAGGCGGTGCAGACCCGCAGCGCGGGCGGCCTCCAGCGCTTGCACGGCGTCTCGCCGCAAGGCTTTAAGTTGTGACGGTGGGACAAACCAGGGGCGGGACAGGGCCAGCTGCACGTCCAGGGGCTCGAACAGGGTCTCCCCCAGCTTGCCCAAGGCGGTTTTGAGCTTGTCCTCGGCCTGGGCCGAATCTTTGGGGGCTTGCCAAGCGATGGCCAACTGCGCCGTGGCGCTGTGGCCGGCTTCGTCGGTCAGGGTCAGTTCCAGCCCCTCCTTGTTTTCGGCCAGTTGCATCCACACGCCCATGCGGCGCTCAGCCGACTTTTTGTCCAGGGTGCGCACCCAGCTCATGTCGCGGTTGCGGTTGACCTGAACGCCTTGGCGCAGGTCCTTGAAACCGTCCAGGGGGTCTTTCGGGAACAGCCGCCAGACCCCTTGGGCTTTGGCGGCCTCGGCACGGTTGATCTGCAAGCCCACCAGCTCTTTTTGCAGGTCGTAGTAGCACAAGCCATCCCCGTTGTGCAGCTCGGTGGCCGGGTCGTCGGTGGTGATTTCGATGTGGTCTGCGGCCACTTTGCTGACCCAAGCGATGGGCTGGCCCGGATTCTTGGGGGTATCGAATGCGCCAATGTCTTCTTTGCGGCCTTGCACAAAGTAGTCGGTGAATTCGCGGTTGAAGTTTTGGTTCGGGTCCGGCACAAAACTGAACGTGCTGCGCCCATGCGAGGATGCTGCCAACTCGGGTCGCTCGTTCAGCACGTCGTCAAACAGCTTGCGGTAGTGGGCGGTGATGTTCTTGACATAGGCCATGTCTTTGTAGCGGCCTTCGATCTTGAAGCTGCGGATGCCTGCGTCAACCAAGGCCCGCACGTTGTCGCTTTGGTTGTTGTCCTTCATGCTCAGCACATGCTTGTCGTGCGCCACGATGCGGCCTTGTGCGTCTTTGACTTCGTAGGGCAGGCGGCAGGCTTGCGAGCAGTCGCCCCGGTTGGCACTGCGCCCGGTGTGGGCATGGCTGATGAAGCACTGGCCGCTGTAGGCAACGCACAAAGCGCCGTGCACAAAAAACTCGATCACCGTGCGCTCGGTGTCCACCGCGTCCCGGATGGCCGCGATCTGCGGCAGCGTCAGCTCGCGCGCGAGCACGATCTGGCTCAAACCCGCGTCTTGCAAAAACTTGGCTTTTTCAGGGGTGCGGATGTCGGTCTGCGTGCTGGCATGCAGCTGGATCGGGGGCATGTCGATTTCCAGCAAGCCCATGTCCTGGATGATGAGCGCGTCCACCCCAGCGTCATACAGTTGCCAGGCCAGCTTGCGCGCACCTTCGAGCTCGTCGTCACGCAAGATGGTGTTGAGCGTGACAAAGATGCGGCTGTGAAAGCGGTGCGCGACTTGCACCAACTTGGCAATGTCTTGCACCGAGTTGTCGGCCGTGGACCGCGCGCCGAAGGACGGGCCGCCAATGTAGACCGCGTCAGCGCCATGTTGGATGGCTTCGATGCCGATGTCCAAGTTGCGGGCAGGGGCGAGGAGTTCGAGGTGGTGGGGCTGCATGGGCTGGGATTATCCCAGCTTGTGTCTTTGGATCCATAGGGTAGCCCTTGAGCCATGGGGGTAGCCCTGAAGCGGCGGGCACTGGCCGGGGCTCAGTTCTGAACCCCAGCCCGCGCCCAAGCCTTTTGACCACAGAACCACAGAAAACAAAAAACGCGACCGAAGTCGCGTTTTTCAGCGGGGCAAAGACCAGATCACTGGATCTTGGCTTTGGCGCGCAGGCCTTCTTGGAAAGAGGCGAGCTTTTGCTGTTGCAGTTGCTGCGTGATCTGGGGTTTGACTTCTTCCAGCTTGGGCAACTGGGCTTCACGCACATCGTCCACACGGATGATGTGAAAGCCAAACTGGCTCTTGACCGGGGCATCGGTCATCTGACCTTTGGCCAATTTCACCATGGCACCAGAAAACTCGGGCACATAGCTGCCTGCAGCGGCCCAGTCCAGATCGCCACCGTTGGCACCCGAACCTGGGTCCTTGGAGGCTTTTTTGGCCAAGTCTTCAAATTTGGCGCCTTTGTTGATTTCGGCAATCAGCGCTTTGGCGTCAGACTCGGTTTCGACCAGGATGTGGCGGGCACGGTATTCCTTGCCCCCGTTGGCCGCGACAAATTTGTCGTATTCGCCCTTGATGTCGGCATCGGTCACTGGGTTTTTCTTTTGGAAATCGGCAAACAACTGGCGAATCAAAATGGTTTGGCGGGCCAATTCCAGTTGGGTTTTGTAGTCATCGCTGGCGTCAAGACCGCGTTTGCGCGCTTCTTGCATGAAAACTTCGCGGGCAATCAGCTCTTGCTTGATTTGGTCCAACACTTCGGGCGTGACAGGACGACCGGATGCTTCGACTTGCTGCTGCAGCGCTTTCACGCGAGAAGAGGGCACAGGCTTGCCATTGACCACGGCCAGGTTTTGCGCGAGTGCGGGGACGGCCAGCAAGGCCACCAAAGCGGCGCTGAGCATTTGCTTTTTCATCGTTATTTCCTCATTGACAGGGCGTCAGGTTCAAGTGAAAGGTTTGTCAGGGTTCAAAAAAAGGGGTTGTCACCAAGGGGCGACAACCCGATTCAGATCAGCTCGATGGCCAAGGCATGCAGGCCTTGGTCAATGAAATCTTGCAGCGCATCATACACAAGGCGATGGCGCTGCACGCGAGAGATCCCGTTGAACAAAGGGGATGCGATCGAAACCCGCATGTGGGTGCCTTGGCCGCTGTCGTTGGCACCCATGTGCCCGGCGTGCGCGGCACTTTCGTCCACCACCCGCAGCGCGCTCGGCTGCAGGCGCTCGGTCAGTCGGGCATGGATTTGTTCGCTCAAAGGCAAATGGGTGGGGCTCACGGCTGCTTGTCCTCGTCTTTGGGCAAATAGCGAGAGATGTACAGGCCTTGACCCAGGATGAACACCACCGGGAAAGCATAGCCCCAGAGTTTGAAATTGACCCAGTCTTCGGTGCTGAAATAGTGCGCCACATAGCCGTTGATGGCGGCCATGAAGACGCAGTAGAGCATCCAAGACAGGTTCAGGCGGTGCCACACGGCTTCAGGCAGTTGCAACTGATTCCCCAGCAGCATGTGCAGGAAGTTTTTCTTCAAAACACCATGTGCTATGGCCAAGGCTATCGCCAAACCCGAGTACAGCAGGGTGGGTTTCCATTTGATGAAGCGTTCGTCGTGCAGGCCCAGCGTCAAGGCGCCAAAGCCCAGCACCAGCACCAAAGTGATTTTGTGCATGGTCTGCAGCTTGCCTTCCATTTTGTAGAGGATGGCGGTTTGCAGCACCGTGGCCGCCATCAGCACCGCCGTCGCGGTGTAGATGTCGCCCATTTTGTACGCACCAAAAAACAGCAGGATGGGGAAAAAGTCGAGGAGGAATTTCATGAATGGGTTTTGAGTGCGGCGTCTGCGGTCCCGCCAAGATCGGTCAGGAAGCCTCGAAGTCTAACGAAGCGGAGTTCATGCAATAACGCAGGCCTGTGGGCGCTGGGCCGTCTTCGAACACATGGCCCAAGTGCGCGCCGCATTGGGCGCACACGGTTTCCACCCGGCGCATGCCGTGGCTGGTGTCCACGCGCTCCTCGATGGCGCCGTCTGCCGAGGCCTGCGAGAAGCTTGGCCAGCCGCAGCCCGCGTCGAACTTGGTGTCGGATTTGAAGAGCTCGGCATCGCAACAGATGCAGCGGTAAATGCCATTGGCCCAATGGCCTTCGTATTTGCCTGTGAATGGGCGCTCGGTGGCCGCTTGTCGCGTCACGGCAAAAGCCACCGGCTCGGCGCCCTTGGCGGCCAGAAGTTCGCGCCACTGCGCGTCTGTTTTTTGGATGGAGGTCATGATGAACAGCTGATTTCCAGTTGACCCGCCCAGTCGGGCGGCAGATCGGCATAGGCTTCGAAGCCGGGATGCTCGTCGAAGGGAGACTGTAGCAAGTTGTGCAAGCGGTCGATTTCTGAAAAGTCACCCGCCTTGGCTTGACGGATCGCCACCTCGGCCAAGTGGTTGCGCAGCACAAACTTGGGGTTGGTGCGCAGCATGTGCGATCCCATGCGCGCCAAGTTCGCGTGCCCAGCCCGGGCTGTGTAGCGTTCCAACCAAGCCAGCAGGCGAGGGCGGTCCAGCACCCCATCGGTCACGGGGCTCCAGCCCGCATCGGTCAGTGTGGCGGCCTGCGATTGGCGCACCACCGCTTGGCTCAGTTGCCGCCAAAACAAGGTGAAATCCACCTTTTCGGCCGCCATGAGCTGCATCAAATCCTCGACCAAGGTCCAGTCGGCTTCCCGCTCGGACTCGGGGGCCAAGTCGTCGGTCAGCCCCAGCTTGGCCCGCATCGCATCGCCCAGGAAGCGAGGGAACAGTGTTTTGTAGCCCTCCAGCACCTGAAGGGTCATGTCCTGGTCGTCGATCAAAGGGGCCAAGGCCTGGGCCAAACAATACAGATTCCAGTAAGCCACATTGGGTTGCCGCCCGTAGGCGTAGCGCCCCTGGTGGTCCGAGTGGTTGCAGATGTGGCCGGGGTTGAAGGCGTCCATGAACTGGAAGGGGCCGTAGTCGATCGTCAGACCCAGCAGGCTCATGTTGTCGGTGTTCATCACGCCGTGGCAAAAGCCCACGGCCTGCCACTGCGCCAGCAGTTGGGCGGTGCGCTCTTGCACCACATCGAGCAAAGCCGCGTGAACATTGCCTTGCCACAAGGCCGCCCGATCGTGGCATTCGGGCAGATGGTGGGCGATGGCGTGGTCGGCCAATGTCCGCAGGCTGTCGGTGTCGCCTTGCGCCGAAAAATGTTCAAAGTGGCCAAAGCGTAAAAAGCTGGGGGCGACGCGGGCCACGATGGCGGCGCTTTCTACTTCTTCGCGGCGCACCGGTTCGGGTGAGGCCACCAGGCACAGGGCGCGGGTGGTGGGAATGCCCAGGCCCTGCATGGCTTCGCTGCACAAATACTCACGGATGCTGGAGCGCAGCACGGCTCGCCCGTCGCCGCCCCTGGAGTAGGGTGTGCGGCCCGCACCTTTGAGTTGAATTTCTTGCGGTCCCTGGGCCGATTGGGCCTCACCCAGCCAAATGGCCCGTCCGTCGCCCAGTTGCCCAGCCCACTGTCCAAACTGGTGCCCGCTGTACACCGTGGCCAAGGGCCGGGAGCCCCGCATGAGTGCGTTGCCCGCGAAAGCTTGCAGGTGGGCGTTGTCAAATAGGGCGGCGGGCCAGCCCAGTTCCGTTCGCAAAGTTTCATTGCAAGCCGCCCAGCGGGGCGCTGCCACGGGCGTGGGTTGCAAAGCCGTGAAAAAACGCGATCCCAATTGCGTCAGGCGGTGCGTCCATTCCAACCATGGACGATCCAGGTTTTCGTGGGAAGGGGTTTCGGAGTTGGCAAGAGACATGGCTTGATTGTCACGTCCTTGACAAGGACCCGGGGTTTTGCGGGTTTTGGAGTGCTTTGTCAGCGCGGTTCGGCAGGGGCTGGGGTGCACAATGAAGCGATTGAGCCCCCCCTCACAAACTGGAGACCAAACCATGCTGGGATTGATGCAAGAGCGTTCACTGCTGATTTCTTCTTTGATTGATTTTGCCGAAAAACACCACGGCGACAGCGAAGTGGTTTCGCGCCGGGTGGAAGGCGACATCCACCGCAGCGACTGGGCCCAGGTGGCCCGGCGCTCACGCCAAGTGGCCAATGCCCTCGATGGCCAACAGGTCCCCCAGGGGGCACGCATCGCCACCCTGGCCTGGAACGGTTACCGCCACTTGGAGTTGTATTTCGGCGTCAGCGGCTCGGGCCGTGTTTTGCACACCATCAACCCCCGATTGCACCCTGAGCAAATGGCCTGGATTGCCAACCATGCCGAAGACCAAATTTTGTGCTTCGACATGACGTTTTTGCCTTTGGTCCAAGCCCTGCATGCGCATTGCAAAACCATCACTCAGTACGTGGCTTTGTGCGATGCAGACCAATTGCCTGCCGACACGGGTATCCCCAACCTGATGAGCTATGAAAGCTGGATGGGCCAGCAGCCCGACACCTACACCTGGCCGCAGCTCGACGAGAACACCGCCTGCAGCCTGTGCTACACCAGTGGCACCACGGGCAACCCCAAAGGGGCTTTGTACAGCCACCGATCTACCGTGCTGCACGCTTATGCCGCCGCCTTGCCAGACTCCATGTGCATCTCGGCGCGCGATGCCATCTTGCCCGTGGTGCCCATGTTCCACGTCAACGCCTGGGGCATTCCCTACAGCGCTGCCATCGCGGGTGCCAAGCTGGTGTTCCCCGGCCCGGCCCTAGATGGCAAGTCGGTCTACGAATTGATCGAGGCCGAAGGCGTGACCTTTGCCGCGGGTGTGCCCACCGTGTGGCAAATGCTGCTGGGCCACATGAAGCCCGCAGGTTTGAAGTTCAGCCAGCTCAACCGCACGGTGATCGGCGGATCGGCTTGCCCACCCGCCATGATCGACGCGTTCCGTGAGGACTACCAGGTGGACGTGCTGCACGCTTGGGGCATGACCGAGTTGAGCCCCTTGGGAACCGTCTGCACCTTGAAAAACAAGCACCTGAGTTTGCCCGCCGAGCAGCAAATGAAGTTGCGACTCAAGCAAGGCCGCTGCATTTTTGGCATCGACATGAAAATCGTCGATGACAAGGGCACGGCTTTGCCGCATGACGGCAAGTCCGCGGGTGACTTGCTGGTCAAAGGCCCTTGGGTGATCGCCTCCTATTACAAACAAGAGGGTGCAAGTCCTTTGGTGGACGGTTGGTTTCCCACGGGCGATGTGGCCACCATCGATGCCGATGGTTTCATGCAGATCACCGACCGCAGCAAAGACGTCATCAAGTCGGGTGGTGAGTGGATCAGTTCCATCGACATCGAAAACATCGCCATGGCCCACCCCGCCGTGGCCATGGCCGCTTGCATTGGCATGCGCCACCCCAAGTGGGACGAAAGACCCATTGTCTGTGTCGTCAAAAAACCGGGCGCCGAGGTCAGCCGGGATGCGCTGCTGGCTTTTTACGAAGGAAAAACCGCGAAATGGCAGATTCCTGACGACGCGGTCTTTGTTGACGCCATTCCTTTGGGGGCCACCGGCAAGATGCTCAAGACCCGTTTGCGCGAGCAATTGGCCGATTACGTGTTGCCGGGTCTTTGACGGTTTCGGCCCCTGCGACCAGACCGAGTCGCGTGGGCGATACGTCTTAGGGGCAAACCCCGAGCAGCCCCAGGCACCGTTGCGGGTAACCTGAACTTGTTTTGTTTTACAACGCTGGAGACCTTGAATGAAATTCGCAACACGTTTGATCACCGCAGCCGTTTTGGCCGCCTGTTCCATGGGTGCTTTTGCCCAAAAGGGCGAGACCGTCAAAATCGCCCACATCGATCCTTTGTCTGGTTTGATGGGTCCCGTGGGCAGTAATCAGCTCAAGAGTTTCCAGTTCTTTGCAGAAAAATTCAGCAAAACCAATCCGGCTGGCGTCAAGTTCGAGATGGTGTCTTTTGACAACAAACTCAGCCCCGCTGAAAGTTTGAACGCGCTCAAGGCCGCCATGGACCAAGGTGTGCGCTACATCGCTCAGGGCAACGGCTCTTCAGTGGCCGGGGCCTTGATCGAAGCGGTCAACAAACACAACGAGCGCAATCCTGGCAAGGAAATCATTTTCCTGAACTACGCTGCGGTGGACCCGGACTTCACCAACAGCAAGTGCAGCTATTGGCACTTCCGCTTTGATGCCGACACCTCGATGAAGATCGAAGCCATGACCACCTTCATGAAGGACGACAAAGACGTCAAGAAGGTCTACCTGTTCAACCAGAATTACTCGCATGGCCAGCAAGTGGCCAAATTTGCCAAGGAAAACCTGGCGCGCAAACGCTCCGATGTCCAAATCGTGGGGGAAGACTTGCACCCCTTGGCCCAAGTGCGCGATTTTTCGCCCTACATCGCCAAGATCAAGGCTTCCGGCGCTGACACGGTGATCACGGGCAACTGGGGTTCTGACCTGTCCTTGCTCGTCAAGGCCGCCAACGAAGCGGGCTACACCGGTAAGTTTTACACCTACTACACCGGCGTGACGGGCACCCCCACAGCGCTCGGCACCAGCGGCGCTGGCCGGGTTTACCAAATTGCCTACAACCACTACAACATGGGTGGTGACATCGGCAAGTGGATGGGCGAGTTCAAAACCAAATTCAACGACGACTTTTACACCGGCTCTGTGATTTCCATCTTCAATGCACTGGGTGAGGCCATGGCCAAAGCCAAGTCCACAGAACCTGCCAAGGTCGCGGCTGCCTTGGGCGGCCTCAAGTACAAGAACTTCAACGGTGAAGTGGAGATCCGCAAGGCCGACCACCAGTTGCAGCAGCCTTTGTACATGACGGTTTGGCAAAAAACCGACAAGAAGTACCCCTACAGCCCTGAAAACACCGGCATGACTTTGGCCCCTGTCAAAGAGTTCCCTTCCTACGTTTCCAGCACGCCCACCAGCTGCCAGATGAAGCGCCCAGGCTGATCCTGGGGTTTGCCTGAGGGCAAAGAGGCCCGATGACAAATTGTTGTCGGGCTTTTTTTTGAATGTTGCATTTTTTGTCTTGGCGTTGACACCGTCAACCCGCTTTCGGTAACGCAGTTAGGCTGAGATACAGCCTGGAAAGTTTTTATGGAGTTTTTCATCATCTCCATGCTCAACGGCCTCAGTTACGGGCTGTTGCTGTTCATGCTCAGCTCCGGGCTGACGCTGATTTTCAGCATGATGGGCGTGCTCAACTTTGCACACGCCAGCTTTTACATGGTCGGTGCCTATTTCGGGTACACCCTGACCGGGTGGATCGGTTTTTGGCCTGCACTGGTGGTGGCTCCTTTGTTGGTGGGCGCGTGCGGTGCTGTGTTTGAGCGCGTGACTTTGCGCAAAGTGCACCCTTTTGGCCATGTGCCTGAACTGCTGGTGACTTTTGGCTTGTCTTATGTGGCCTTGGAGTTGGTCCAACTGGTCTGGGGACGGACTGCGGTGGACTTCCCGCCGCCCGAGATTTTGCGCAGCTCAGCCTTCACATTGATCAACCATTCGGTGCAAGGTCTGTCGCTTGTTTGGGGCGCTGCGCCTGCAGACCTGTGCAGCGCCGCCGATGCCGCCATCCGCGTGGTGTGTTCGCCGTTTCCGGCCACGCGCGGGTTCATGATGCTGGTGGCGCTCCTCATGCTGCTGTCTTTGTGGCTCTTGCTCACCCGCACCCGCATCGGCTTGGTGATTCAGGCCGCCTTGACCCACCCTGAAATGGTGGAGTCCCTGGGCCACAACGTTCCGCGCGTCTTCATGCTGGTCTTCGGTGCAGGCACGGGCTTGGCCGGTTTGGCGGGCGTGATTGGCGGCAGCACCTTTGTGACGGAGCCCGCCATGGCGGCCACCGTGGGGTCGGTCATTTTTGTGGTGGTGGTGGTCGGCGGCATGGGCTCGCTCTCTGGCGCATTTTTGGCTTCGGTGCTGATTGGTGTCATCCAGACCTTTGCGGTGGCCATCGACTACTCGTTCCTGACACTCGCCAAAGACATGGGCTGGGCTTTGTCCGCGGCTACCCAGGAAAACTCGTTTGCCAAGCTCACGCTGTCTCAGGTGGCGCCCATCTTGCCGTACCTGTTTTTGGTACTCATCCTGATCTTCCGGCCCAAGGGTCTTTTGGGCACACGCGAGGGTTAAGACATGGCTGCTGTTTACAAATTCAAACCTTACAACGTGGGCCGCTGGGTCATTTGGGGCCTGTTTGCCTTGGTGTTGGTCCTTGCGCCGTTGGTTTTTACCAGCAATCTGTCGGTGACCATGTTGGCGCAGATGGGCATTGCCATCATCGCCTGCCTGTCCTACAACATTTTGTTGGGGCAAGGCGGCATGTTGAGCTTTGGCCATGCGGTCTATACCGGGCTCGGCTCTTACATGGCGATCCATGCACTCAATGCCGTGAGTGGCGGCAAGCTGCACATTCCCGTGAGCCTGTTGCCCATCGTGGGCGGTGTGGCGGGCATGGGCTTTGCCGTGTTGCTGGGCTGGGTGACCACCCGCAAATCGGGAACGCCATTTGCCATGATCACCTTGGGCGTGGCCGAGTTGGTGTTTGCCATGTCGCTCATGTTCTCTGAGTTTTTCGGGGGCGAGGCGGGCGTTTCTGGCAACCGCGTGGCGGGCGAGGCCTTTTTCGGCATCAACTATGGACCCCAAATTCAGGTCTATTACCTGATTGCCGTGTACACGTTTGTGAGTGTTGCCTTGATGTTCGCCTTCACGCAAACACCACTGGGCCGCATTTTGAATGCGGTGCGCGACAACCCTGAACGCGTGGAGTTCATCGGCTACAACACGCAGCGTGTGCGCTACATGGCTTTCATCATCGCGGGCTTTTTTGCCGGTATCGCGGGAGGCTTGGGCGCCCTGAACTTTGAAATCGTGACCGCCGAGGTGGTGGGGGCAGGGCGCTCGGGCGCTTATTTGTTGTTCACCTTCTTGGGCGGCGCCACCTTTTTCTTTGGCCCCATCATCGGCGCGATTTTGATGATCATCGCCTTTGTGCTGTTGTCCGAGTTGACCAAGGCCTGGCTGCTGTACCTTGGTTTGGTGTTCCTCTTCATGGTCATGTATGCGCCTGGTGGCATCGCCAGTTTGATCATGATGAACCTGCGGGTGGCCAAGTTTGGCAAATTGCGCCAGATCTGGACCAGTTATCTGGGGCTGGGTCTGACCGCCATCGTCATGCTGGCGGGCGCAGGGGCCATGATCGAGATGGTCTACCACCTGCAGCTCAACACCGCCTTGGGTGACACGGTCAAATTCATGGGCGCCACCTTGAACGCCAAGAGTTTGGACAGCTGGTTTGGCTCGGCATTTGTGATGTTGACGGGCCTTGGCTTGTTTGAATTGGCGCGCCGTCAGTTCGCCCGTGACTGGGGCGAGATTCAGACCGACATTGAAAAAGAAATCAAGCGCCGGGAGACCGCAGTATGAGCACCTACGCACTTGAGCTGAAAGACGTTCGTAAGAACTTTGGCAAAACAGAAATCATCCGGGGTGTGAACCTCGCCGTGTCTCCCGGTGAACGGGTGGCGGTGATTGGCCCCAATGGCGCGGGTAAATCCACCCTGTTCAATCTGATCAGTGGCCGCTTTGGCCCGACCAGTGGCGACATTTTGTTGAATGGCCAAGCCATCCAGCACAAAACGCCCTACGAGATCAACCGCATGGGGCTCTCGCGCAGCTTTCAGATCACAAACATCTTCCCCAAGTTGAGTGTGTTTGAAAATTTGCGTTGCGCTGTGCTCTGGAGCCTGGGCTACAAGTACACCTTCTTCAAGTTTTTGTCGGGCCTGAAAGATGCCAATGAGCGCACCGACCAATTGCTGGAAATGATCCGCTTGGACAAAAAGCGCGATGTGTTGGCGGTGAACCTCACCTATGCCGAACAAAGGGCTTTGGAAATCGGTGTGACCATTGCCGGGGGCTCGGATGTGATTTTGCTGGACGAACCCACAGCGGGCATGAGCAAGAGCGAAACATCGCGTTTCATTCAGTTGATCAAAGAAGTCACGGTGGGCAAAACTTTGCTGACGGTGGAGCACGACATGGGGGTGGTGTTTGGCTTGGCCGACAAGATCGCGGTGGTGGTCTATGGCGAGGTGATTGCGTTTGACACCCCGGAGGCTGTGCGGGCCAACGCCAAAGTTCAAGAAGCCTATCTGGGCTCATCGGTTGCAGACAGCCAAGCGGGAGGCCATTGATGTTGACGATAGACAATCTTCACGCTTACTACGGCAAAAGCCATGTTTTGCATGGTGTCGGTTTTGAAGTCGGCCAGGGCGAGATTGTGGCTTTGCTGGGTCGCAACGGTTCGGGCCGCTCCACGACGGCCAAGGCCATCATGGGTTTGGTGGAGTGCCAAGGGCGCATTGATTGGAAAGGCCAGCCGATTCAGGGCAAAAAAGCCTATGAGATCGCCCACCTGGGTTTGGGCTATGTGCCTGAAAACCGGGACATTTTTCCGAAATTGACCGTGCACCAAAACCTGCAGCTGGGTCAAAAGCGCAGTGGGAAAAATGGCCGCTGGTCCTTTGACGACATGTTCGCCATGTTCCCTCGACTCAAAGAGCGTGAGCACACCGAGGCGGGTGTTTTGTCGGGTGGCGAGCAGCAAATGCTCACGCTTTGCCGCACCCTGATGGGCGACCCCGACCTCATCATCATCGATGAGCCGACCGAGGGCTTGGCCCCCAAAATTGTGGAGTTGGTCGGTCAGTACCTGCAAAGCTTGAAATCCAAAGGGGTCTCGGTTTTGCTGATTGAACAAAAGTTGACGATCGCCATGAGCATCTCCGACAGGGCTTTGGTCATGGGCCACGGCTCGATTGTTTTCCAGGGCACCCCCGACGAATTGCGCGCCAACACCTACATCCGCAAGGAGTGGCTCGAGGTTTGAGCCTGGCCTGTTTTTCGATAGAAATGGCTGGCCTTGTTCACCGTCCCAAGGGCGACAAAAATTTTCATTTGACTGCGTTTTTTGTGTCTACAATGCCAAAAAACGAACGGTCGTTCTTTTTTAACTTTTCACGCAAAGGAAGTCCAGCATGACAGCTGAATACAAAGTCCACGGCGATGTCGCGGTCATCACGATGACGAACCCGCCGGTCAACGGTTTGGGGCTGTCCACCCGCGTCGGGATCACCGATGGGCTGGAAAAAGCCAACAACGATTCGGCCGTCAAAGCCATCGTCATCACCGGTGGTGGCAAAGCCTTTTCTGGCGGTGCGGACATCCGTGAATTTGGCTCGCCCAAAGCGATCCAGGAGCCCAATTTGCTGAGCGTCATCCGCGCTTGCGAAAACTCGGGCAAACCCGTTGTGGCCGCCATCCACTCTGTCGCCATGGGCGGTGGTTTGGAGCTGGCTTTGGGTTGCCATTACCGGATCGCCGCGCCTGGCACGTCGATCGCCTTGCCAGAAGTCAAGCTGGGCTTGATCCCGGGTGCCGGCGGCACGCAGCGTCTGCCGCGCGTGATCGGGGTGGAAGCCGCGCTGAACATGATCGTCAGCGGTGAAGCCATCAAGAGCGACATGCTGGCCATGTTGCCGGGTCAAAAATTGTTCGATGCCATGGCGCAATCGGCTGAAACTTTGCCCGAAGAAGCGCTGGCCTTGGCCCGCAAAGTGGCCGCTGCACACGCCGACGGCAGCGCATTGCCCTTGGTGCGCAACCTGCCTTGCAAACACGCGCAAGGCCATGCCTACTTCCAGTTTGCACGCAACATGGTCAAGGGCATGGCCAAAAACCTGCCTGCACCCGCCAAATGCGTGGATGCGGTAGAAGCGGCCACCAAGATGAAATTCGAAGACGGCATGGTTTTTGAACGTGACATCTTCATGAACCTCATGTTGACGCCAGAAAGCCGTGCACTGCGTCACATCTTCATGGCGGATCGTGCAGCCAGCAAGATTCCGGACGTGCCAGAAGACACCCCCAAGCGCGAGATCAAGAGCATTGCCGTGATCGGTGCCGGCACCATGGGCGGTGGTATCTCGATGAACTTCTTGAACGCTGGCATCCCCGTCAAGATGCTGGAGATGAAGCAAGAAGCGCTGGACCGTGGCGTGGCCACCATCCGCAAGAACTACGAAGCCCAGGTCAAAAAAGGCAAGCTCAAGCCAGAGAAGTACGAAGAGCGCATGGCCTTGCTCAGCACCACACTGAGCTACGACGACATCGGTCAGGCCGATCTGGTGATCGAAGCGGTTTTTGAAGAAATGGGCGTGAAAGAGGCCGTTTTCAAAGAGCTGGACCGTGTGATGAAGCCCGGCGCCATTTTGGCTTCCAACACCTCCACATTGGATGTGAACAAAATCGCCAGTTTTACCCAGCGACCACAAGACGTGGTGGGCATGCACTTCTTCAGCCCCGCCAATGTGATGAAGCTGCTGGAAGTCGTGCGCGGCGCTCAAACCGGCAAAGATGTGCTGGCCACGGTGATGGCCATTGGCAAGAAGATCAAGAAGACCTCCGTGGTGTCGGGCGTGTGCGATGGTTTCATCGGCAACCGCATGATCGAGCAGTACAGCCGCCAGGCCGGTTTCCTGATCGAAGAGGGTTGCACCCCCGCGCAAGTGGACAAGGCGGTCGAGAAATTTGGTTTTGCCATGGGCCCATTCCGCATGGGTGACCTGGCCGGCAACGACATTGGCTGGGCCATCCGCAAGCGCCGCTACACCGAAAAGCCCAACCTCAAGTACAGCAAAACCGCTGACTTGTTGTGTGACATGGGCCGTTACGGTCAGAAGACCGGCGCTGGCTGGTACGACTACCAAACCGGCAAGCGCGACGCGATCCCCAGTGCGGTGGTGGTCGAGATGATCGAAAAGCACCGTGCCGCCATCGGCATGACACCGCGCAAAATTTCTGACGAAGAAATCGTGCAGCGTTTGGTGTTCTCCTTGGTCAACGAGGCCGCGCACATCCTGGAAGAGGGCATTGCCAGCAAGGCCAGCGACATCGACATGGTGTACCTGACCGGTTACGGTTTCCCGCTCTGGCGCGGCGGCCCCATGGTTTATGCGGACACCTTGGGCCTGTTCAACGTGGCGCAAGCCATGAAGCGCTTTGCCAAGAACCCCCATGACGACGCGCAATTCTGGCAACCCGCGCCCCTGTTGGCGCGTTTGGTGGCCGAAGGCAAAACATTCAACTGATTTTTTAATTTTCGAGCGGACGAAGCTGAGCTTCGTCTCTCCCATGAAAGGATTTCATCATGACGAATGTAGTCATCGTATCGACCGCACGCACACCCCTGGCCAAGAGCTGGAAGGGCGCTTTCAACATGACGCACGGCGCAACGCTGGGCGGTCACGCGGTGCAGCACGCCGTGGCCCGCGCTGGCATTGACGCCGCAGAGGTCGAAGATGTGATCATGGGTTGTGCCACCCCTGAGGGCGCCACAGGTGCCAACATCGCCCGCCAAGTCGCGCTCAAAGCCGGACTGCCGATCTCTGTCTCGGGCATGACGGTCAACCGGTTTTGTTCATCAGGCTTGCAAACCATTGCCTTGGCGGCTCAGCGCATCATCGCGGGCGAAGGCCAAGTCTATGTGGCTGGCGGTGTGGAAAGCATCTCCTGCGTGCAACAGGAAATGAACACCCACATGCTGCAAGACTTGGCACTGGCCAAGCAAAAGCCAGAGATTTACTGGAACATGTTGCAAACGGCCGAGCAAGTGGCCAAGCGCTACAAGATTGGCCGCGATGTGATGGACGCCTATGGTGCGGCCAGCCAGCAAAAAGCCTGTGCTGCGCAAGCGGCGGGCTTGTTCAACGACGAAATTGCCCCCATCACCGTGACCCAAGGCGTGATCGACAAGGTCATGGGCATGACCACCAAGCAAGTGACCGTGAGCGTGGACGAAGGTCTGCGTGAAGGCACCACGGTGGAAGCCATCAGTGGCCTGCGCTCGGCGCTGCCTGGCGGCTTGGTCACCGCCGGTAACGCCAGCCAGTTTTCCGACGGCGCTGGCGCTTGTGTGTTGATGGACGAAAAACTGGCCGAGCAGCGGGGCATGAAACCTCTGGGCCGTTTCCTGGGTTTTGCCGTGGCCGGTTGCGAGCCCGACGAAATGGGCATTGGCCCGGTGTACGCGGTGCCCAAAGCGCTGGCGCGTCTGGGCCTGACGGTCAATGACATCGACCTTTGGGAGCTGAACGAGGCGTTTGCGGTGCAGGTGCTGTACTGCCGCGACAAATTGGGCATCCCGGCCGACCGTTTGAACGTCAACGGCGGCGCGATTGCGGTGGGTCACCCCTATGGCGTGTCGGGCCAGCGCTTGACAGGCCACGCCCTGATCGAAGGCAAACGCCGCGGTGCCAAGCGTGTGGCGGTGACCATGTGCATTGGCGGCGGCATGGGCGCTTGTGGCATTTTCGAGGTGCTGTGATCACCCCACGCGATGGCTGTCACTTGGATGGCTGACGTGATTCAGGGCAGAAGGCAGGATGTCTTCTGCCCTTTTTTGTGTGGGAGGCCGCCCTTCTGGCCGAATCCATCGCGAGCAGGGGCTCGCGCCCACAGCGCACAGTCATGAAAGAACGAACCGATGAGCCTGCGCCCCACCGTTGATTTTTTGCTGCACGACTGGCTGAAGGTCGAAAGCCTGCAAAGCCGTGCGCGTTTTGCCGACCACTCGCGTGAAACATTCGACGCGGTGCTCGACACCTGCGAGCGCATTGCGCGTGAAAAATACGCCCCGTTCAACCGCTTGGTGGACACGCAAGAACCCCGGTTTGATGGGGAGAAAGTCATCTTGCCGCAGGCCACACACGACGCCTACAAAGCCTACGCCGAATCGGGCATGCTCAGCGCCGCGCAAGACTACGAAGTCGGTGGCATGCAGCTGCCTTACACGGTGGAAGCGGCTGCCAACGCCTTTTTTGCCATGGCCTCGGTCAGCATTGGCTCGGGCATGCTCACCAGCGGCAACGCCAACTTGCTGATGGTGCACGGCACCGAATTGCAAAAAAAGGTATTTGCCCTGAACGAATTCAGCGGGCGCTTTTCGGGCACCATGTGCCTGTCTGAGCCGCAAGCGGGCTCTTCGCTCAGCGACGTCACCACCCGCGCCACGCCCGATGGGGAAGACTTTGCATCCGATGCCTTGGGTGCACGCTACCGCCTCAAAGGCAACAAGATGTGGATCTCGTCGGGCGAGCACGAGCTGTCCGAGAACATCATCCACCTGGTGTTGGCCAAAATTCCGGATGCGAATGGCCAATTGGTGCCGGGTGTCAAAGGCATTTCGCTCTTCATCGTGCCCAAGAAACTGGTGGGCACCGATGGCCAATTGACGGGCGAGCGCAACGATGTGGCGCTGGCAGGCCTGAACCACAAATGCGGCTGGCGCGGAACGACCAACACCTTGCTGAATTTTGGCGAGGGCAAATACCCCATCAGAGGGGATATCGGCGCCGTGGGGTATTTGGTGGGCAAGCCCGGCGAAGGCCTGCGCTGCATGTTCCACATGATGAACGAAGCCCGCATCGGTGTGGGCATGGCCGCCACCATGCTGGGCATGGCCGGTTATTACGCGAGCCTGGACTACGCGAAGAACCGACCACAAGGCCGTCCCACCGGGGCCGGTGGCAAGGACGCCAGCCGCCCACAGGTGCGCATCATCGAGCACGCCGACATCAAGCGCATGCTGCTGGCCCAAAAAGCCTACAGCGAAGGTGCACTGGCGCTCGCCCTGTACTGCGCGCGCTTGGTGGACGAGCAGCACACGGGCACGGCCGACGATGCGGATGTGGCGCGGCTGTTGCTGGAAGTGCTCACGCCCATCGTCAAGAGCTTTCCCAGCGAGTGGTGTTTGGAGGCCAACAGCCTGGCCATCCAGATCCACGGCGGCTATGGCTATACCCGTGACTTCCCGGTCGAGCAGTTCTGGCGCGACAACCGCTTGAACATGATCCATGAGGGCACGCACGGCATCCAGGCCATGGACCTGTTGGGCCGCAAGGTCCTGATGGAAAACGGCCGTGGCCTGCAGTTGCTGGGCGAGCGCATGATGGCCACGGCCGCCCAAGCCGAAAAGGGCTGGGCGCCCGAAGCCGCCGCCTTGCGCGAAGCGCTCACCCAAATCGGCCAAGCCACCCAGCAAGCTTGGGCCGGTGCCGAGCCGGCACAAGCTTTGGCCAATGCGGTCCCGTATTTGCAAGCCTTTGGCCATACGGTGATCGCCTGGATATGGCTGGACGTGGCTGCCAGTTTGGGCGACGACCCCAGTCCGGCAGCGGCAGGGCGGCGCGCCGCTTGCCGCTACTTTTTCCGCTATGAACTCCCCAAAATTGGCGCATGGCTCCAAGTGGTGAGCACGCGCGACCCGACTTGCGCCGATTTGCCAGAGGACGCTTTTTGATGCTCCGACATACCGTCATGTGGCGATTCCACGAGCAGGCCGAAGGGGCCGAAAAAGGGGTCAACATCGAAAAAGCCAAAGCCCTGTTGCTGTCGTGCGCACACGTCGTGCCAGGTATCCGCGCGTTCGAAGTGGCCACCGCGACGCCCGGCATGGACTGCACCCACGATGTGGTGCTTCACATGCTGGTCGATGACGCGCAGGTGCTAGCGGCTTACCAAAATCACCCGCAACATGTGGCCATCAAGCCCTTCATGAAAGCGGTGGTGCGAGAGCGCTGCTGCATGGATTTCATGGTTTGACCCTCAGCCATCCCCAAACATTCAGCGATCAAGGATTTTTTTCATGGCACGCACCACACAACAACTTTTTGACCTGACGGGTCAGGTCGCTTTGGTCACTGGCGGCTCTCGCGGCTTGGGTTTGCAAATGGCCCACGCTCTGGGCGAAGCCGGTGCCAAGATCATGCTCAGCTCGCGCAAAGCCGCTGACCTGGAGCAAGCGGCGGCAGAACTGCAGGCTGCCGGGATCGACGCCCGCTGGATCGCTGCCGACTGCGGCAAGGAAGAAGACATTCGCCGTTTGGCAACTGAAACGATGGAGCGCATGGGGCACATCGACATTTTGGTTAACAACGCCGGCGCGACCTGGGGGGCGCCCGCCGAAGACCACCCGGTCGAGGCCTGGGACAAGGTGATGAACCTGAACGTGCGTGGCTACTTCATCCTGTCACAGGAAGTCGCCAAGCTCAGCATGATTCCCCGAGGAAAAGGGCGCATCTTGAACGTGGCGTCCATCGCGGGCTTGGCGGGTAACCCTTCAGAGATGAAGACCATCGCCTACAACACCTCCAAAGGTGCGGTCGTCAACTTCACGCGTGCATTGGCGGGCGAGTGGGGCGAGCACGGCATCACCGTCAACGCGATTTGCCCAGGTTTTTTCCCCAGCAAGATGACCTACGGCTTGCTCGAAAAGCTGGGTGCCGACAAGATGGCCCAAGGCGCGCCTTTGCGCCGCCTGGGCGATGATGAAGACCTCAAGGGACTGGCGCTGTTGTTCGCGTCGGACGCGGGCAAGCACATCACGGGTCAGTGGATGGCGGTCGATGGTGGCGTCAGCGCCATCATTGGCGGTTGAGCCCCGGAGCCAGGCTGTCCATGAGCATTCCTTTTGGCGCCCACATTCCCTTTGTGCATCACCTGGGGTTCACGCTTGAAAAATTTGAAGGCGGCGAGTCCGAGCTCTTGTACGCACCCCGTGCAGAGCATCACAATTCATTCGATGTCACCCATGGTGGCGCGGTCATGACGCTGCTGGACGTGGTCATGGCCACGGCCGCACGCAGCGTCGAGCAGGACATGGGCGTGGTCACCATTGAGATGAAAACCAGCTTCATGCGGCCCGCCAAAGTGGCGCCAGGCGACAAGCTGGTGGGCCGTGGTCTGCTTCAGCACCGAACCCGCAGCATGGCCTTTACCGAAGGCCGAATCTATGACAGCGCAGGACAGCTGTGCGCCATGGCCACGGGCACCTTCAAATACGTGGCCCGGCGCGTGGCGCAAAGCCCGTCCACAGATTAACCTTAGACCACCCGATTCATTCACACATCACCCACTGGAGATATTTCATGACACTGAACCACCAAATCGTGCTCGACAACCGCCCGCAAGGCGAAGCCACTGTGGCCAACTTCAAGTTGATCGAAGCGCCCATCCCCGCATTGCAAGACGGTCAGGTGTTGGTCAAGCACCACTTCATGAGCCTGGACCCCTACATGCGCGGCCGCATGAACGAGAGCAAAAGCTACGCCGTCCCGCAGCCCCTGGGCCAAGTCATGATCGGTGGCACGGTGGGGGAGGTGGTTGACAGCCAGCACCCCAAATTCAAAGCCGGTGACCAGGTGGTCGGCATGGGCGGCTGGCAAGAATACAGCGTGGTCGATGCGAATGTGGTGGGCGCTCTGCGCAAGGTCGACACCACCCATGTGCCGCTCTCGCATTACCTGGGCGCCGTGGGCATGCCCGGCGTGACCGCTTGGTATGGTTTGGTCAAAATCATCAACCCCAAAGCCGGCGAGACCGTCACGGTGAGCGCGGCCAGTGGCGCGGTGGGCAGTGCTTATGGCGCCCTGGCCAAAGCCCGCGGTTGCCGCGTGGTGGGCATTGCAGGCGGCAAAGACAAATGCGACTACGTGGTCAAGGAGTTAGGCTTTGACGCCTGCATTGACTACAAGGACCACAAGGACTACCTGAGCCTGTCCAAGGCCCTGCGCGAAGCCTGCCCCAACGGCATTGATGGCCACTTTGAGAACGTGGGCGGCATGGTGCTGGACGCGGTGATGCTGCGCACCAACGCTTTCGCCCGCATTGCCGTGTGCGGCATGATCGCCGGCTACGACGGCGCACCCTTGCCCATGGCCAACCCCGCGCTGATTTTGGTCAACCGCATGAAGATCGAGGGCTTCATCGTCAGCGAGCACATGGAAGTGTGGCCCGAAGCCTTGCAAGAGCTGGGCACCCTGGTGGGCACGGGCAAGTTGCGCCCCCGCGAATCGGTGGCCCAAGGCTTGGCGGCTGCGCCTGAGGCCTTTTTGGGTTTGCTCAAGGGCAAGAATTTCGGCAAACAGTTGGTCAAGCTGGTCTGAGGCTCAGCGCATGTCCTCTCTGATCCTGCACCATTACCCCACATCGCCGTTTGCTGAAAAAATTCGCTTGATATTGGGCTACAAGCAATTGGCTTGGGACAGCGTGTTCATTCCGATGATCATGCCCAAGCCTGATTTGACAGCGCTCACGGGCGGGTACCGCAAAACCCCCGTGCTGCAAATCGGCGCGGACATTTACTGCGACACCGCTTTGATCTGCGATGTGCTGGAGCAATGGGCCCCCACGCCCCCGCTTTTCCCGGACGCGGTCAAAGGTGTGGCCCGGATCGTGACGCAATGGGCGGACACCGCATTGTTCACCACGGCCATGGCCTACAACTTCCAGCCTGCGGGCGTGGCGCAAGTCTTTGCCGGCGCGCCTGCTGAAGGCGTGCAAGCCTTTGTGGCCGATCGCACCGCCATGCGCAGCGGCGCCGCCCGCATGTCGTCCACCGACGCGGCAGCCACGTACAAAAGCTACCTGCGGCGCTTGGCCAACATGCTGCATGGGCAAGACTTTTTGTTGGGTGAGCAGCCTTGCGTGGCCGATTTCGCGGCGTATCACCCGCTTTGGTTCACCCAGGAGCGCACGCCTGTTTTGGCGGGCATTTTGGACGCCACACCCGAAGTCAAAACCTGGATGGCGCGCATCAAGGCGATCGGTCATGGCGCTCCCGGCCAATGCCACAGCGAACAAGCCTTGCAAGTCGCACGCAGTTCAACGCCCACATGGCTGCAGGACGAGGTGTTCCAGGACGAACACGGCATCGCGCTGGGCAGCCAAGTGCTGATTGCCGCCGACAACTTTGGCCTAGAGCCGACCGAAGGCGAGCTGGTGGCCGCGACCCGCACCCGCTACACCTTGCGCCGCACCGATGAACGTGCAGGCACCGTCCATGTCCATTTCCCGCGTGTCGGGTTCACATTGAAAAAGGTTTCCCCATGATCGAGAATTTCAAAGGCAAAACCGCCGTCCTGACTGGCGCAGGCTCCGGCTTCGGCTTGGAATGTGCCCGCATCGGTGCCAAGCTGGGCATGAACCTCGTGCTGGTGGATGTGCAACAAGATGCCTTGGACAAAGCCGCCGCGGAAATGAGCGCCCAAGGTGCACAGGTTCTGGCCCGCCAAGTCGACGTGTCCAATGCCCAGGCCATGGAACAACTGGCCGCTGAGGTCAAAGCCCGTTTTGGTGCGCCGCACTTGGTGTTCAACAACGCGGGCGTGGGGGCAGGGGGCTTGGTTTGGGAAAACTCGGTCGCCGACTGGGAATGGGTGCTGGGCGTCAACCTGTGGGGCGTGGTGCACGGCGTACGCCTGTTCACCCCCATGATGCTGGAAGCCGCCAAGGCCGATCCGGCCTACCAAGGCCACATCGTCAACACCGCCAGCATGGCCGGTTTGCTCACGCCCCCCAACATGGGCATCTACAACGTGAGCAAGCACGCGGTGGTGTCACTGACCGAAACCCTTTACCAAGACCTGCACCTGGTCTCAGACCAGATCAGCGCCAGCGTGCTGTGCCCCTACTTTGTGCCCACGGGCATCAGCCAGAGCCAGCGCAACCGTCCAGCCGACTTGGCCGCTGACAAGCCCACGGCCAGCCAGTTGATCGGGCAAGCCCAAAGCGACAAAGCGGTGGGCAGCGGCAAAGTGTCGGCCGCCGATGTGGCGCAAAAGGTGTTTGATGCGGTCGCGAGTGACCAGTTCTACATCTACAGCCACCCGCAGGCGCTGGGCAATGTGCAAAGCCGCATGGAAGCCATTGTGATGGGCAACAACCCACCCGACCCGTTTGCGGCCAAACCCGAAGTGGGAGAGGGATTGCGCAAAGCCTTGCGCGACGCCAACGCATAAAGACGGGCAGCAACCGCGCCTTTGCGCGGTGCTGTGCCGTGCCGTGCGCCCTGGCCCAGGGCCGTGGGCCTTGATCACCCCGCATGGATGCGCGGCAACATCGCAGGCCGCGCTGTCCGCATCTTCTCGCACGTCTCAGCGAAGGCGCCCGCCCTGGCTGCGCTCAAGCGGCCGTGGCTGGCGCGCCTTGTGGCAAACTCGCCCGCTTTCCCTCCCCATATGTGACCTCAGACATGCAGAAAATCCTGGCCCAACTGGCCGCAGAAATCCGTATCCGCCCTGAGCAGGTCAAAACCGCTGTGGAACTGCTGGACGGCGGCGCCACAGTTCCTTTCATCGCCCGTTACCGCAAAGAAGTGACCGATGGCTTGGACGACATCCAGCTGCGAGAGCTGGAAGCACGGCTGGGCTATTTGCGCGAACTGGAAGACCGCCGTGCTGCCGTCATCAAAAGCATCACCGAGCAGGGCAAGATGACGCCAGACTTGCTGGCCGCCATCGATGCCGCGCCCACCAAGCAAGAACTGGAAGACCTGTACCTGCCTTTCAAGCCCAAGCGCCGCACCAAGGGCATGATCGCCCGTGAAGCCGGTCTGGAGCCGCTGGCCGACAAGCTGTTTGCCGACCCCACGCTGGAGCCGCATGCCGAAGCCGCCGCTTTTGTGCTGGCGGCAGGCGCGATCGAAGGCGCCGACTTCAGCACCACGGCCGCTGTTTTGGATGGCGTGCGCGACCTCCTGAGCGAACGCTGGGCCGAAGACGCATCGCTGGTGCAAGGCCTGCGCGAATGGCTGTGGAACGAAGGTTTGTTCAAAAGCAAGCTGGCCGATGGCAAGGACGAAAACCACCCCGACGTGGCCAAGTTCCGCGATTACTTTGACTACGACGAACCCATTGGCCGCGTGCCCAGCCACCGGGCACTGGCGGTGTTCCGGGGCCGGGCGCTGGAAATGCTGGACGCCAAATTGGTCCTGCCCGTCGAACCTGAACCCGGCAAACCCAGCATGGCCGAAGGCAAGATCGCCATCCATCTGGGCTGGAGCCATGCAGCGCGCCCTTCAGACGACCTGATCCGCAAATGCGTGGCCTGGACTTGGCGCGTGAAACTGAGCCTGTCCACCGAGCGCGATCTGTTCACCCGTCTGCGCGAAGAGGCCGAAAAAGTCGCCATCAAGGTGTTCAGTGACAACCTGCGTGATTTGCTCTTGGCCGCACCTGCAGGCCCCCGTGTGGTCATGGGGCTGGATCCGGGCATCCGCACGGGTGTGAAAGTGGCCGTGGTGGACGCCACCGGCAAACTGGTCGACACCGCCACGGTGTACCCGCATGAGCCGCGCAAGGACTGGGAAGGCTCGCTCTTCACCCTGGCCAAGCTGTGCGAAAAGCACCATGTGGATCTGATTGCGATTGGCAACGGCACCGCCAGCCGAGAGACCGACAAGCTGGCGGCTGACCTGATCAAGCAATTGGCCAAGCTGCGCGAAGGCGCCGAGATCCAGAAGGTCGTGGTCAGCGAGGCGGGCGCGTCGGTTTACAGCGCCAGCGAATTTGCTTCGCAAGAAATGCCCGAGGTGGACGTGAGCCTGCGCGGCGCGGCCTCCATTGCCCGCCGCCTGCAAGACCCCTTGTCTGAGCTCGTCAAGATCGACCCCAAAGCGATTGGCGTGGGCCAGTACCAGCACGACGTGAACCAGAGCGAGCTGGCCAAAACGCTGGATGCGGTGGTGGAAGACTGTGTGAACTCGGTGGGCGTGGACCTGAACACCGCCAGCGTCCCCTTGCTCACCCGCGTGTCCGGCTTGTCGGCCAGCGTGGCCAAGTCGGTGGTGCGCTGGCGCGATGCCCACGGTGTGTTCAAAACGCGCCAGGATTTGCTCAAAGTGACGGGCCTGGGTGCCAAGACCTTCGAGCAAAGCGCGGGCTTTTTGCGCATCCGCGGCGGGGACAACCCGCTGGACATGACCGGCGTGCACCCCGAAACCTACCCGGTGGTCGAACAAATCATCGTCAAAACCGCCAAGCCGATTCAAGAGATCATGGGCCGCTCGGACGTTTTGAAAACCCTCAAGCCCGAGCTGTTTGCGAACGACATGTTCGGTGCCATCACCATCAAAGACATCCTGGGTGAGCTGGAGAAACCCGGCCGCGACCCACGGCCCGACTTCAAAGTGGCCCGCCTGGCCGACGGCGTGGAAGACATCAAGGACCTGAAAGAAGGCATGACCTTGGAAGGCACGGTGAGCAACGTGGCCCAGTTCGGCGCCTTTGTGGACCTGGGCGTGCACCAGGACGGCTTGGTCCATGTGAGCCAGCTGGCCAACAAGTTCGTGACCGATGCCCGTGAAGTGGTCAAGACGGGTGACATCGTCAAAGTGAAAGTGCTTGAAGTCGACGTGGCCCGCAAGCGCATCAGCTTGACCATGAAGCTGGACGCTGCGCCCGCAAGGCGCGATGGCCCGAGAGACAACAAGTTTGAAGGGGCAGGGCGGGACAACCGCCAGCGCGGCGGCGGCGCAGGCTACAACTCGCCTCCCGCAGCCGGTGCTGGCTCGGCCATGGCCAGTGCCTTCGCCAAACTGCAAGGCCTCAAAAAGTAAAGCCCCATGCAAGCCCTCCACATCCACGCCGGCCCCAAGGCACTCGCCCACATCCGTGCGCATGGCCTGAGGCCCGAACACGTGGGGGTGATCCCTGCGGCGGCGGGCGGCCCCAAGGGCTTGATCCTTGGGCCACTGGACCGCTTCATTTTTGGCGAATGGCTGACCCCAAGCCAGCAGCCGGTGGACCTGGTGGGCGCATCGATTGGCGCGTGGCGCATGGCCACCGCCTGCCTCCATGATCCGGTGACCGCGTTTGAGCGGCTCGAGCACGACTACATACACCAGCATTACGAACCGCTGCCTGGGCGCGAGCGTGTCACGGCTGAACAGATCAGCGCGGCATTCGGGCAAAGCTTGCAAGCCTTTTATGGCGGGCGTGTGGACGAAATTCTGAGCCACCCGCGCTTTCGGCTGCACATGGTCACATCGCATGGGCGGCATATCCTGCACCGTGAGCACCCTCTTGCCACGCCGCTGGGCTACGCAGGCGCGTACCTGAGCAATGCGGTGAGCCGCAGGGCCTTGGGTGCCTGGTTGGAACGCGTGGTGTTTTCCGCGCAAGGTGCGGCCTTGCCATTTGAAGCACAAGACTTCCGCACCCTGGTTGTGGGCCTGACCGAAAGCAATTTCATGCCGGCTTTGCAAGCGAGTTGCGCCATTCCGTTTGCCCTGAAGGCCGTGCACGACATTCCAGGCGCGCCTGCAGGGGCCTATTGGGACGGGGGCATCACCGATTACCACCTGCACCTGAACTGGACCGCGCCTGTCAAAGGTCCTGATCGCGCCATCGTGCTCTACCCCCACTTCCAGCACAAAGTGGTGCCTGGCTGGCTCGACAAAGCGCTCAAATGGCGGCATGGTGCGACACCGTTTTTGGACCACACCATCGTGCTGTCCCCCAATCCAGAATGGGTCAAAACCCTGCCGAACGGGAAACTGCCTGACCGCCAGGACTTCATGCGCTACGACCGGGATTTGGCGGGGCGCCTCAAGGTGTGGAAAGCGGCAACACGGGCCAGTCAGCAATTGGCCGATGAGTTTGCCCTTTGGTTGCTCAACCCCGCCTCGTCCGAGGTTCAAGCTTTATGAGGATCGCGCATGTCTGAAGGTTTTGTGGTTGGTCAAATGACCGTGAAAGATCCTGAAAAATGGGGCCAATACCGATCGCAGGTCTTGGCCACCTTGCAGCCTTTTGGCGGAGAACTTGTGTTCCGCGGTGAGCAGGTCCTGTCTTTTTCTGGCCTCAATCCCCACCCCGACATCGTCGTGATCCGCTTTCCTTCTTTGGCGCAGGCCCAGGGCTGGCATGGCTCTGAGGCCTACCAAAAACTGATTCCATTGCGGCAGGAAGCCGCCGATGTCGTCCTGACCGCCTATGCCACATAACCCTGATCTGAAAGTGGATAATGGGGGGATGTCAAGCGTCCCTCTTTACCTCACCGCCGCCCTCTACAAATTCGTTGATTTGCCCGATTTCGCCGATCTGCAAGCCCCATTGCAGGCCTGTTGTGAGGACAACCAGGTCAAAGGCACGCTGCTTTTGGCGCACGAAGGCATCAACGGCACAATTGCCGGCCCTGAAGCCGGTATCCATGCCGTTTTATCGTTCTTGCGTGCCGATCCACGTCTGGCCAGCCTGGTGCACAAAGCGTCCTGGAGCCCCAAGCCACCGTTTACCCGCATGAAGGTCAAGCTCAAAAAAGAGATCGTGACCTTGCGCGTGCCTGAGCTCGATCCGAACAAAACCGTGGGCCAATACGTCAAACCCGCCGACTGGAATGCCTTGCTGGCCGACCCGGACGTGGTGGTGATCGACACCCGCAACGACTACGAAGTGGCGATTGGCACCTTCAAGGGCGCTGTCAACCCGAACATCAAGAACTTTGTGCAGTTGCCCGCTTGGCTGGACGCGCAGCCGCATCTGCAAGGCGACGCCGCCAAAAAGACCAAGGTGGCGATGTTTTGCACAGGCGGCATCCGCTGCGAGAAATCCACCGCGCTCATGAAGATGCGTGGATTTGAAGAGGTTTACCACCTCGAAGGCGGCATCCTCAAATACCTCGAGGAAATCCCGCCCGAGCAAAGCACATGGGAAGGCGACTGCTTTGTTTTTGACGAACGCGTGAGCGTGGGTCACGGGCTGGGTTTGGGCCACCACGCGCTGTGCCGCTCCTGCCGCTGGCCCCTGAGTGAGCAAGACAAACTGTCGCCGCACTACGTTTTGGGCGTGAGCTGCGACCACTGTCACGACCAACGCACACCCGAGCAAAAGGCAAAGCTGGCCGAGCGCCAACGCCAGGTGGAATTGGCCGAGGCACGGGGCGAGCTGCATGTGGGCGCCAAGATGCCTGACCACGAGGCGCCTTGAGGGCTGCTGCCCAGCCCATTGACAGACTCACAGGCTGGTCAGCAGCATGTCGCGGTATTCGTCCGCCGAGGCGATGCGCGGGTTGGTTTTGTGGCAATGGTCGGCCAGAGCCCCGGTGATCACCGCGTCAAACATGCCTTCGGTGACGCCCATGGCACCCAAGCCTGTGGGCAGGCCCAATCGGGCGTTCATGTCCTGGATGGCGGCTGGAATGTCGCTGCCGCTGTGCAGGCCCATGGCCTGGGCCATGCGGCTCAGGCGGTTTTCTTTTTGCACCGATTCGGCAGCGGCGTTGAAGGTGACCACAGCAGGCAAAAACATGGCGTTCAAAGTGCCGTGGTGCAGGCGAGGATTCACACCACCCAGGCTGTGGCTCAGGCTGTGCACACAGCCCAGGCCTTTTTGGAAGGCCATGGCGCCTTGCATGCTGGCGCTCATCATGTTCAGGCGCGCATCCCGGTCTTGCCCGTTGTGGGTGGCCCGCTCGATGTGCGCCCAACCCCGCGCCAAGCCGTCGAGCGCGATGCCGTCGGCAGGCGGGTTGAAGGGCGCGGCCATGAAGGTTTCCATGCAGTGTGCAATCGCGTCCATGCCTGTGGCGGCCGTGAGCACTGGCGGCAGGCCAAGGGTCAATTCGGGGTCGCAAATGGCCGCTTTGGGCACGATGAACCAGCTGTGAAAACCCAGTTTTCGGCCATCGTCGACGATCAAAATCGCGCCCCGTGCCACTTCAGAGCCTGTGCCGGCCGTGGTGGGCACGGCAATCAAGGGGGCCACGCGGTCGGTGATCTTGAGTGAGCCGCCCTCTATTGTTGCGTAGGTCTTGAGCGGGCCCTCGTGTGTGGCGGCAATGGCCACGCCCTTGGCGCAGTCGATGGACGAGCCACCGCCCAGCGCGATCAGGCCGTCGCAGTTGTGCTGCTTGTACACAGCGGCTGCGGCACGCACAGCGGCTTCGGTGGGGTTGGAGGGGGTTTGGTCAAACACGCTGACCTGCAGACCGGGCAGGGCGGCGAGCGCCTTGTCCAAGATGCCCACGGCCTTCACGCCTGCGTCGGTCACGATCAGGGGCCGGGTGATGCCCACGCGCTCACATTCGGCCTTGAGCAGCCCGATGGCGCCAAAGTCGATCTGGATCTGGGTGACGTAGTTGATGAAAGACATGCCATGTTCTCCGGTGGGGGTGCAAGTGACAGACCCCGTGCGCGGGGCGTTGTACGATTTGGCTTCATTTTGATTCAGGATCCGCCTTTGTCCATCCGGCCCAACGCCCAATCCGTCACGTTGGCAACACCCTTCATCCACAAGGTCTGACCCGCCACCCGCATCCATGAGCAGCCACCACCTCCATCCCCGTTCCTTGTTGAACCCGGCCACGCGCACCCTGATTGACCGCGTCGAGCGGGCAGGCCGCCCGCCCATGCACGCCATGACGGCCGAGCAAGCGCGTGCTTTTTACGACATCGGCGGCCCGATTCTGGACCTGCAGCCCGCACCCCATGTGGACCGGGTGCAGGACATCACCATCCCGGCGCGCGACGGTCACGCCATGCCTGCGCGGCTGTACGCCCCGAGCATCAACGCCGCATTGCCTGTGCTGCTGTACCTGCACGGCGGTGGCTTCACCGTGGGCAGCCTGAGCACGCACGACGTGTTGTGCCGACAACTGAGCCGGCAAGGCCATTGCGCTGTGGTCTCGCTCGATTACCGGCTTGCCCCCGAGCACCGATTCCCACAGGCGGTGCACGACGCCTGGGACGCGCTGAACTGGCTGCACCAGCACGGGCAGACCCTGGGGTTGGACAGCGCACGCCTGGCGGTGGGCGGCGACAGCGCGGGCGGCACTTTGTCTGCCGTGTGCGCATTGATGGCCCGTGATGCAGGCCTGAAACTCGCATTGCAGCTGCTGTTTTACCCGGGTTGCGGCGCGCGTCAAGACACCGCTTCGCACCACACGTTTGGTCAGGGCTTCATGCTGGACAAGGACACCATCGCCTGGTTTTTTGACGGCTACATTGACGCCGCAGACCGCGACGACTGGCGCTTTGCCCCCGGCAACGCCTCTGAGCACAGCGGCCTGGCCCCGTGCTGGATGGGCCTAGCCGAGTGTGACCCGCTGGTGGACGAAGGGATTCGCTATGCCGACACGCTGCGCATGGCAGGCGTGCCCGTTGATCTGGAAATTTACAAAGGTGTGATCCATGGCTTCATCACCATGGCCCGCGCCATCCCCGATGCCCTGAAGGCCCATGCCGATGCGGGCCGGGCCCTGCAACACGCTTTTGAAAGTTGAACCCATGAAACGCCAGGACTTCCGTTTTTCTCACCGCATGCGCGTGCGCTGGGTCGAAGTGGACATGCAAAAAATCGTGTTCAACGGTCACTACCTCATGTATTTCGACACCGCCGTCACCGATTACTGGCGGCAACTGGCCATGCCATACGCCGAAACCATGCACCAGCTGGGGGGTGACCTGTTCGTGAAAAAGGCCAGTGTCGAGTACCACGCCAGCGCCGAAATGGACGATTTTCTGGACGTGTGCATGCGCTGCGACCGCGTGGGCAACTCGTCCATGACCTTTGTGGGCGCGATTTTCCGCGGGGATGAATTGCTGATCACCAGCGAGCTGGTCTATGTGTACGCCGACCCGGTGGCGAAAAAGAGCCAGCCCATCCCGGCCCCACTGCGCGACATGCTTGAAGGCTTTGAGCGCGGCGAAGACATGGTGCAGGTACATGTGGGCGCTTGGCATGATTTTCAGAAGTGGGCCAGTCCGCTGCGCACCGAGGTGTTTGTGCACGAGCAAAAAGTGCCCGCCGACATGGAGTTGGACGACGATGACGAGACCGCCTTGCACGCCGTGGCCTTGAACCGCATGGGCCTGCCATTGGCCACAGGCCGCTTGTTGCAACATGCACCCGGTGTGGCCCGCATTGGCCGCATGGCTGTCAAAAAACAAATGCGCGGCAGCGATCTGGGCCGTCGCGTCTTGCACGCATTGATGGACGCCGCCCAAAACCGGGGCGACGCCCAGGTGATCTTGCACGCCCAATGCAGCGCCGAAGGCTTTTACAAGCGCTCAGGCTTCGTGCCCCACGGGGCTGTGTTCGAAGAAGCCGGGATTGCGCACGTGGAGATGGTGCGCCCCCTTTAGGCGCGATTTTCTTGCCGTGAACAGACCCTGCTCACCGAAGCCTTTCGCCGCAGTGGGGGCCTGTGCTGGATAAGCTCAGATGTCTGCCAGCAAGGCGTAGGGCAGGGGCAGCACATCCAGCGCTGCGCCATCGGCAGGGGCTGTGTGCCAACCCGTGGCCTGGCTCTCCAGCGTGCCGCTGACCAGCGCGACATACCCTTGGCCGTCTGGCCGGGGCGCACTCAGCACCACGGTGGCGCAGGGCTGCTCGGGGTCGGCTGGGGTGAAGAGGTCTTGCCCGGCCACAAGGGCCACGGGACTGTGCACCAGCGCTGTGCGGCGCTTCAAGGTGCCACGGAACTGGCTGCGGGCCACCACTTCCTGGCCCGGGTAGCAGCCTTTTTTGAAGTTGACGCCGCCCACCGATTCGTAGTTGAGCATTTGCGGGACGAAAGCCTCGAACACAGGCTGGCTGACCAGCGTCACGCCGCTCATCACTTCGGCCCATGCCCAGACCTCGGCGGGCAGATGGGCGCCTGCGGGCAGCGTCGACTCGGCCGGCCCCAACCACAGCGCACGCGCAAGCGGCACCTCACCGACCACGGCCGGGTACAGCGCCACAGCGTGCACACCATCCACGCTGGCGGTCTGCCAAGGGGTGGCAGGGCCCACCCAAGTTGCAGCGCTGTCGCCCAGCAAACCACGCAGCTGCCATTGGCCCGTCGCGTCGGTCATTTTGACTTTGGCCCGCAGCACGAACATGGACAGACGTTTGAGGGTGTGGGCCAGCAAATCCAGGCTCATGACCAACAAAACGGTGTCGGGGGCTGATTTGATGAGCACAAAACTGGCCTGCATGCGCCCCTTGGCCGAGCAAAACGCCGCCAGGCGTGACTGCCCCACGGGCAGCAAGAGCACGTCGTTGCTCAATTGGTTGTGCAAAAAGTGGGCAGCGTCTTCGCCCTGCGCCTGAAGCACGCCCAGGTGGGGCAGGGCAGTGACGCCGCTCTGCGCGGCGATGGATTGCGGGCTGTTTTCTTCAAGGGTGTTCATGTGGCGGCTGTGTCCTCTGGCAAGCTGTGAATTATCATCCCCCCACGTTTTCGACACCCACACAAGGACATGACCGTGCTCAAAGGCTGGATGAAGTCAGTGACAAGCCTTCTCCTCTTGGCCTTGATGCTGGGGGCTGCAGGCGTTTGGTGGGTTCAGCACCCGTTGGACACAGGCCAAAAGACGCTGGATTTGTCGATCGAGCCTGGGACTTCACCCAAAGCCATCGCCCAAGCGGTGGTGGATGCGGGAGCCGATGTATCGGCCACTTGGCTTTACGCTTGGTTCCGACTGTCCGGGCAGTCGCGTCAAATGCGCGCAGGCAGCTATGAAATCGCGCCTGACACCACGCCCCAGCGGCTCTTGAACATGTTGGTGCGTGGCGAAGAAAGCCTGCGCTCGGTGACCTTGGTGGAAGGCTGGAACTGGCGACAGCTTCGCCAGGCCTTGGCCAAGGCGGAGCACCTCAAGCCTGACAGCCGGGTGTTGAGCGACGAGGCCTTGATGGCCCAGTTGGGTCGCCCCGGTGTGGCCCCGGAAGGGCGCTTTTACCCAGACACCTATGCCTATGCCAAAGGGTCCAGCGATTTGGCTGTTTTGCAACGGGCCATGAAGGCCATGGACAAACATCTGCTGCAGGCTTGGGAAGCGCGTCAGCCCAGCGTGTCGCTCAAAACGCCTGAAGAGCTTTTGGTCTTGGCCAGTATTGTTGAGAAAGAGACCGGCAAAGGATCAGACCGTCCCATGGTGTCTGGCGTGTTCAACAACCGGCTGCGCATCGGCATGCGTTTGCAGACCGACCCCACCGTGATTTATGGCTTGGGCGAAGCCTTTGATGGCAACTTGCGCCGCATCCACCTGCAGACCGACAACCCCTGGAACACCTACACCCGTGGTGGTTTGCCGCCGACACCGATTGCCATGCCTGGCAAAGCCGCATTGTGGGCGGCGGTACAACCCGCCAAGACGCAAGCGCTGTACTTTGTGGCCAAAGGCGATGGCAGCAGCCATTTCAGCGCAACGCTCGAAGAGCACAACCGGGCCGTCAACCGTTACCAACGCGGCATCAAAACCGGCCAGGATTGATGCCCGGCTGGAGCCTGCGACAATCGGGTTTTCCCAATTTCACACACCATGACACGCGGTTTGTTCATCAGTTTTGAAGGCATCGACGGAGCGGGCAAGTCCACCCACATCGATCGCGTGGCCCATTTGTTCCGCGAGTCGGGCAGGGTGGTCGTCATCACGCGCGAGCCGGGCGGCACCCCTTTGTCTGAAAAGCTGCGCGAGCTGGTGCTGCACGAGCCCATGGACGCCCTGACCGAAGCCCTTTTGATGTTCGCGGCGCGCCGAGAGCACTTGGTGCAGGTGATCGAGCCGGCTTTGGCCCGTGGCGATGTGGTGTTGTGCGACCGTTTCACCGATGCCACTTTTGCCTACCAGGGGGGCGGACGCGGTTTTGACTGGCAGGTGCTGGCCCAACTGGAGCGGATGGTGCAGACCTTGCCTGATGACCATTTGCGCCAGCCCGAGCTGACCGTGTGGTTTGATCTGGACCCGCAGATTGCGGCGCAGCGTTTGGCCACAGCCCGTGTGCCCGACAAGTTCGAGTCTCAACCCGCAGACTTTTTTGCTGCGGTGCGTGCTGGCTATGCCCAGCGGCATGCCGAAATGCCCCAGCGTTTTGCCCGCATCGACGCGGCTCAAAGCCGCGAGGCTGTGGGCTTGGACGTGGACCGAGTGGTGCGTGAATGGCTGAAACGGGTGGGTTCATGAGTGCTGTTTTGAATGCACCTTGGATTGCTCGGCAAGCCCGCGACTTGTTGGCCCAGCGGGGTCACGCTTGGCTGCTGCAAGGCCCATCGGGCCTGGGTCAGTACGACTTGGCGCTGGCCTTGGCATCGGCCTGGTTGTGCGAAAAACCCACGCCGCAAGGCGCTTGTGGTGAATGCGCCAGCTGCCACGCCATTGCGGTGCACACCCATGCCGACCTGGCCGTGCTGATGCCCGAGACGGTGATGTTGGCGCTGGGCTGGCCTTTGTCGGAAAAAGCCCAGGACGAGATCGACAAGAAAACCCGCAAACCCAGCAAAGAGATTCGGGTGGATGCGATGCGCGATGCGGTGGAGTTTTCTCAGCGCACCGATGCGCGTGGGCGCGGCAAAGCGGTGCTGGTGTTTCCGGCCGAGCGCATGAACACCATCACGGCCAATGCCCTGCTCAAGACGCTGGAAGAGCCGCCAGGCGACGTGCGCTTTGTGCTGGCCACCGAGGCCGCGCACATGCTGCTGCCCACCATCCGCAGCCGCTGCCTGGCCCACACCATGAAGTGGCCCGAGGCCGATGAGGCCTTGACCTGGCTGAGCGGGCAGGGCGTGCAGGCCCCTGTGGCGCAGGCTTTGCTGCGCAGTGCAGGGGGCAGGCCGACCGATGTGCTGCGCCAGGCCGAGGCGGGTTTATCGCCCGACTGGTGGGCTGCTTTGCCCAAGGCCATGCGCCAAGGCGATGCCCGGCATTTGGCCGATTTGAGCCCTGCCCAAGCCATCGACGCTTTGCAAAAGCTTTGCCACGACCTGGTGCTGCGCCAATCGGGCGCTGCGCCGCGTTTTTTTGACGCGACCCAATTGCCCGCGAGCAAGGCCTCGGTGTCGGTGCTGACCGATTGGTTCAAGCGCCTGATGCAGTCTGCCCGCACCGCGGAGCACCCCTTCAATGCCGGTTTGATGCTCGAAGCCCTGACCGCCGACGCCCAACGAACCCTGCTCTCTCAGGGTTGAGCCCATGTACACCGATTCCCACTGCCACCTGAATTTTCCTGAGTTGATGGGCCAACTCGACAGCATCCAAGAGGCCATGCGCGCAGCCCAAGTCACGCGCGCCATGGTCATTTGCACCACCATGGAAAAGTTTGACGAGGTGCATCAGCTGGCCATGGCCCACGACAACATGTGGGCCACGGTGGGCGTGCACCCCGACAACGAAGGCGTGCACGAGCCCAGCCTGCAGGACCTGCTCGAAGGTGCGGCCCGCCCCAAAGTCGTGGCCATTGGCGAGACAGGCCTTGACTACTACCAGATGGACGAGCGCAAAGGTGGGCGAACCATCCCCGACATGGCGTGGCAGCGCGAGCGCTTTCGCACCCACATCCGGGCTGCACGTCAGACCCGCCTGCCGCTGGTCATCCACACGCGACAGGCCTCGGACGACACGATCGCGATCCTGAAAGAGGAGGGCGAAACAGGTGGGGCCGAGTGCGCAGGGGGCGTGTTCCACTGTTTCACCGAAAGTCAGGCGGTCGCCAGAGCGGCCTTGGACCTTGGGTTTTACATTTCCCTGTCGGGGATTTTGACCTTCAAGACCGCGGCCGACTTGCGCGAAGTGGCCAAATTTGTGCCCGATGACCGCCTGCTGATCGAGACCGACAGCCCCTATTTGGCCCCTGTGCCGCACCGAGGCAAACTCAACAACCCGTCTTACGTGCCCTATGTGGCCCAACTTTTAGGCGAGTTGCGCGGCTGCAGTTCTGAGGCCATTGGTGAATTGACCACTCAAAATTTCTTGAAGTTGTTCTCCAAAACAGCGGGTTAATTGCTCATGTATAACTTTAAAAAATTAAAAAAGTCCATTGTTTTTATTGGAATTTTTACGATTTCCTGTCCTTCTTTTGCGGGCGCCTATGAAGACTTCTTCAAAGCGGTTCAATTTGACGATGTCAAAACCGTTCAGACCTTGCTGCAACGGGGTTTTGATCCCAATACCGTCAATCCTGCGGGACACAGCGGTTTGATGCTGGCGGTGCGGGAGCCGTCTCTGAAGGTGGCCGAGGTTTTGGCGGCTTGGCCTCAAACCAAGGTGGAGAGTCGAAACGACAAGGATGAAAGCCCCTTGATGTTGGCTGCCCTCAAAGGTCATTTGGCCTTGGTTAAAAAACTCGTGGAGCGCGATGCCGATGTCAACAAAACCGGCTGGACAGCTTTGCATTACGCCGCTTCGGGCGGGCATGTGCAGGTCATCGATTTTCTGCTCGAGCACAGCGCCTACATCGATGCCGAATCACCGAACGGCACAACGCCTTTGATGATGGCGGCCATGTACGGCAGTCCTGAGTCCGTCAAGTTGTTGATTCAGGCTGGCGCCGATTTGAATGTAAAAAACACCGTCGGCATGACCGCCTTGGATTTTGCTGTGCGTGGCAAGCGTCAGAACGCCAAGGAATTGATCGAGACCGGTTTGCAACGTCAAGCGGATCGCGCGGCCAGAATGGCCAAGCCAACACCTGCAGAGCCATCGAAACCTTCAAGTCAGGCGCCGCAAGGGTCTGAATCCTCTACGCGTTAAGACCAGCGGTATGAAGACGTTCACACAAGTAAATTTGATACAGAAAGTTGCCCCCTGTAGCTATAGAGATCCGGCAATTAATAGTAAATTTGATACGGCCAAAAGAAAGTAAATTTGACGTCGTGTGAGTAATCCTTTTTAATGAATCCCATCCAAACCTCTGATCGGAGGCTTTATGGGCGTAAAAGGAAAAATTCGTGATCATTTGATTCACGATGAGGATCTACTACAGACTCAATTTGACCTCAGCACCTGGCCGATGGTTGATGAATCCGCTTTGTCGGAAGCCCGGCGGAAAAAATTCCTCCTTCGTAAAAAAGCGATTGAGCTCTACATCTCGGGAGCCAATGAAGCTCAGTTGCTTAAAAAAACAGGTGAGATCCGAACAAATATTTACAGGATCATCACTTCCAGATGCTTGGCCATTCACCCGGATGGGGATATCTATGGGTGGCGAGGAGCACTTCATTACTACCGTGTCAAAAGTTATGACCGTCAGCATCCTCCCGCACCACAAGCTAACGGGTCTGGGGCTTCCGGTGCGCTTCAGTGGCTCTTTGAAATACCGAAAGCCCGAGACTTAAAAGAGCGTTTTCACAAGCAGATCATTGGCAGTAGCGAAGCGTTAGCGCATCCCAAACCCAATGTGCAGAGGTTGTTTCGATGGTTAATTGGTGAACTTCGAGCGCTTGGCTTAGAAAAGGAAGGTCAGTGGCCTTTCAATACTGAAACGCTCGGGTATCAGTCCATCAGGTTGTACATAAAAAAAGTCACACAGGCACACCCCCTTCTGGCCCTTTCCAAGATTGGAGGTCCAGACGCAATTGCAAAAGCCAAAGCCTCCGATGGAACACGACGGCCTGATTTCAAGCTGTTTGATAGGGTCGAGTGTGATGCCCACAAATTGGACTGCCGTATGGTGGTCATGGTGCCGTCTCCTCATGGCGGTTATGAACCCAGAAAGATCCGTCGTATTTGGATCATCGTGATCATTGACGTCAGATCCCGTGCAGTTCTGGGGTATCACATCAGCTTGCGACGCGAATGCAGTGCGCTCGACGTTCTGATCACCATCAAAAATGCTTTGTCCAAGTGGGCCCCAAGAACCTTGACGTTTTGTGAGGATGGGTACGCAGAGGGCGCAGCCTTGCCATCCGCGCATTCTGAAGTCTATTTGTCTGCTTGCTGGAATGAATTCAGTGTCGATGGCGCGTTGGCGAACGTTTGCCCCAGAGTCGAGGAGCCCTTGCTCCATATCGTGGGCGCCAAGGTCATCAAGCCTCAGGATCCGATGTCTTACAGCTCCAGGCGCAGCAGAGATGATCGGCCATTCATTGAGTCGTTTTTCAGGGTTTTAGCCTCTGGCACCATGCACCGACTTTCTCCGAGCACAGGCAGCAGTCACAAAGATAAGAAAGGGCGAGAACCAGAAAAGATTGCTGCTGAGGTCCAATTCCAACTCGACTATGCCGAGGAGTTGCTGGATGTCACCATCGCGAACTACAACGCCACGCCACATACAGGTCTGGGCTACCGCAGTCCTCTGGCTCAAATGGATTTCTTGTCTTCCAAGACAAAAAACCGCATACGACACGCTGATCCTGAACGCGTAAAAAGAATGGCAGGAACCAGGAAGGTGTGCACATTGCTTGGCGGTGAATACACGGGCAAAAGACCGTATTTCAACTTTGAGAACGCCAAATACACCTCCGAGTGGCTGGTTCAACGTCCGGATCTTCTCGGTAAAAAACTATGGCTTCAACTGGATGACGAAACAGACGCACGCTGGGCCACAGTCTCCGATTCAAATGGACTTATCTACGGAACCGTCCATGTTCAACCGCCGTGGCACCGATCACCCCACACCCTTTACATGCGGCAAGCCATTCGGGCACTTGCGACAAAGCGATTGTTATTTCTGACCGGCAATAGGGATCCCGTCCAGGCGTTAATTGAATACGCTGAGATACATGCCAACAAAAAGCTACCTGTTCATCCGGCCTATCTGCAGGCGCGACGAATCATGATGACCAGCACTCAAGCGTTGGATGAAATGAAGGAGCCGAACTTTTCGGTGCCAGACGTCATGGGTGAAATCAACCGTCAGGCCATGCCCGAAGAGCTGACCAAGGTCTCCGGAGCATCCAAGAAAACGAAGGGCACCTCACCGCCACCTGAGCCGAAACCCAAATCTGCAAGCCAGAGCGCTCCACTTCCCAAGATGCGCATGGCAAAGACCTGGTGATGGAAAACTCAGACTTTCAGCTCGTTCCAGAGCACATCCCCAAAGACCATCCCCTGGTCACGAGAGATTACTCGTTGTTCACCCCCGCCATTGAAAAAATGGTGAGCACCATCGGACGATGGCTGGACGATCAATTTGATGGTGCCACCATTTATGGGGCCTCTCGACTGGGTAAATCTAGCGCTGTGGATAACTGGCTCGAAGGCTTGCTTGCTGCCAGGTATGGAGGATTCATACCGATGGTGATCTGGAGTCATACCGAATCGGGCGGTGCCAGCGCATCCGGGCGGTTTTATGCAAATTTGCTGGAAGCAGCCAAGCATCGGTTGGCCAGATCAACCCGTAGCCCAACGGAACGCTTGGGAATGCTCGTGGACCGTTTTGAACAATTGTCAGCACAGGCGGGCGGACGTTTTGTTGTACTTGTGATTGACGAAGCACAAGGCATGACGATGCGCGAGTGGTTGTGGCTTGTCGAGCTGCACAGCATGCTGGAGAAAAAGAGGATTCGGTTGTGTGTGATTTCCATCGCTTCTGTTCAATTTCGGGATGACCCGATCAATCTCGCCATGGCTGGCGGTGCACATGTCGCTGCGAGGTTCTTGCTTACCGCTGCCAGGTTTCATGGCATTTGCGATGAGGCGCAATTGGGGTACGTGATGTCCGGGTATGACGAAGGCTCTGAATGGCCTGTTGGATCGGGCATTTCTTTTACTGCCAGCATCATCCCTGAGCTTTGGAGCAATGGATTTCGCCTTGCCAGTTATGCGGCACCACTTTGGGAAGAGTTCATCAACCAATTGCCGCATCGCTATGACGGGCCGCATGAAATTCCAATGAAAACCATCTCTGTGGTGTGCAGACGGATTCTCCTTTTGCTGGCGTCTGGACGAGCGGTGTCTGATGTGCTGTCAAAAAAATCCATCAGTGAAATCGTCGAGCATTCTGGCCATGGTGCCCTGATGGCGATTATTTCAGCGGGGGCACCAAGGGGACGAACACCAAAGGGGTAAGCGCATGACAACTCTGACATGGAAGCCAGGCACGCTGTTGCCCTACACGTCACTTTGGCTGACATTGAGAAAACTGGCCCACTTGAACAAACTCAGAATTTCTGACTTTCCACTGAGTGAAGATTTTTCACCCAGGGCGAAACGTGCGCAGAGTCAAAGCCGTTCGGTTCAAAATGTTGATCTTCGAGTTTTGGCTCGATTGATGGGTGAGCCAGTTCAATTGTTTTCATTTTGTGATCATCGATTCATTCCATACTGCTGGCAATTCTTGTTCACACCCCAAAACGGCTACTGCCCAAAGTGCTTGGAGTTGGGATATCACACCAGGCTCTTTTCACTGAAATTGCTTACTCAGTGCCCGATCCACGAGGAGCCTCTGCACGTCGAATGTTCGTGCATGAAGAACGATGGAGAGCGTGTTGATGCCATGTCTCTTGCCTATCCAAATACTTGCCAATGTTCAAGCCTGAAGTATTTCGATCCAGCGCGCTTGCACGGAAACGATCATCGTTTGATCGACACCGAAAAACTCAAGCCGCTTGCCGATTGGTTGACATCGTTGAGCGCCATTTATGTGGCCTCGTACATGAACAGAAAATTTGATGCTTTGCACGAGGAAGAATGGCTCATTCGACTCAAAGAATTGTGTGAAATCCAAGCTATCGCATATCCGAATGCATTGATCAAATATGAAACACCTAATTACCGTTACGCCTACAGAACTAAGAGTATTGAATTTCGAGAGCTACCAAATAAACCTCGGCTGGGAGTCGAGCAGGGTGGTCACACTGATTTTTGGAGAATGAGTTTTGTACCAACAGATGTCTACAAATCTGTAGCGCGGTATTTGCGTCGGCACGTGGTTCCGCGATCTGATTATTGGGTGTGGCAATTCAGAAAGTGCATAACGCCAGAGGCGATTGCGGCACTGCTGCGATCCAACCGGCAAGCCCGTCTTGCATTCATAGAGCTGATTTGGGCCAGAACCGTTGAGCCGACGGTGGACATAAGGCGCTGGGATGAGCGTAATAAATTCCCCCCAGAAGTAGGGTGGTACAGATGCAAATTTTCAGAGTTCTTGGGCGAGGCGTCCGTTGGATTTGAGCAGTACCTTCAGAGGGCGTCAAAAGCAGAGAATTCATTATGGGTCCGAAGTCACGTCTTTGGCCTTTACTGCCTGGCAGTTTGGAAAGAAGCAGAGCGATTTGTTGAATACAAGATCAAACAGGGACGATGCACTTGGTCAACCGATGAAATTCGTCAGTTAAACCTTTTCCAGATCACAGTGACCCGGCCTACTGCACGAAGTCTGGAATTCACAAGCTTTGTGGATGAACCCTTGGCGCTGACACGAAAAATCGGACGAAGCAAATCACAAAGAGTTTTGGATCATGACAACCTTGCCCAAGCGATGAAAGAAAAGTGTGGGTCAGGTCTTTGTTTGACTTGGTCCGAGCGTGATGGTTGGCACACAGCGCCAAGTGTTGAACTCTGTGATGGTTGGAAAATCCACCATGTGTCCATCGCTCCCAGACGACGAATCAAATCAATCCTGGTCTACTCAGGAGGGTACTTTTACCTACGGTTGGTTGACTACAAAATTCAAGTCTTTTCAGTCCGCACGTGCGACCTGTTCGGTTTTATGCGCCTGCAATTTGCTCAATTTTGCAAGATGAACAACCTCTCGCTCTCCAACGATGAGCATAATTTTGCTCACCCTTTGAAGGCTATTTCGAGTCCGCTATGTAGGAGTTTTGATCAATATAAATATTTATGTGAACGTGAAATTGATCGGCATGGATTTTGCGCATCAGATCGTCGTATCGAAGCCTTTCGGTTGAACGGGTTGGTCTCATAGCGAAATGATTTCGTTGAAATATGGCCAATTCAGACCCGGTCACCTATCACTGCCTTGAGGGTGAGGTAGAGGCCATAAGCGGACGATAAGAATATTGCATCAACCTGAGCTTCAGGCTGATTGCAGGCGTTTGTGCAACCTGGTCGGACCAACCTCCATCGACGGCGGATTCAACCGGTCGATGCAACGCATTCGCTGAACATCTCAGCGGGCGTATGGAAGCCGAGCGTTTTGCGCGGCCTCTCGTTTAATTGTCGCGCAATCGCGTTGAGCTGAACCTGCGAATAGCCCGAGATGTTCACGCCCTTAGGTAGGTACTGTCTGAGTAGTCCATTCGTGTTCTCGTTGCTGCCGCGTTGCCAAGGGCTTTGCGGATCGCAGAAGTAAACCTGGATGTCTGTGGCCATTGTGAATTTCTTGTGTGCGTGCATCTCTGTGCCTCGGTCCCAGGTCAGCGATTTGTAGAGCTCTTGGGGCAGTCTGCGGGCGCTCTTGATGAGTGCGTTGACGACCGTCTGCGAGTCCTTGCCATCAAGCTTCACCAGCATCACATATCGCGTTTGACGCTCAACCAGTGTTGCAATCTGGCTGCTGCCACTGCCAAAGACCAAGTCGCCCTCCCAGTGTCCAGGAACGGCTCGGTCTTCTACGCAGGCAGGCCGCTCACTGATCGAAACAGCATCAACGATCTGCCCATGAATTGCTGTCTTCTGGGTGTAGTGACGAGATCGCCGCATTCCGCGGGTGCGCCTGAGGTGCGCCAACAACTCTTTCTTCAGAGCGCCACGTGCTTGAATGAATAGGCTGCGGTAGATGGTCTCATGTGACACGTGATAGCTTTCGTCGCACGGATAAGTATGCTTTAGCCAGCCTGAGATTTGTTCTGGAGACCAGAACATCCGCATTTTTTTCGCCACGATGTGGGCTAATCTGCGGTTCTCACGCAGCTTGCAGCGCTTTGGGCGTCGCGCACGCTCCCAAGTAGCTTGGTCGGCCTGGTTTGCACGATAGCTTTCTTTGCCTCCGTTGCGCTTGATTTCTCGACTGATCGTTGATGGAGCTCGTCCAAGCCTGGTGGCTATGGATCGAATCGATTCGCCAGTGACCAAAGCCCTTGAGATTTCTTCACGCTCGGCAAGCGTTAAAGCGGTCGATGAGCGTGATCGTTGAGCCGGCCTGAACCCGCCTGTTTCGGCGAGTATTCGGTGAATCGACGTGTGTGGCCTATCGAAGATCTTGCCAATTTCATGCAAAGTAAAGCCTTGTTTCCAGCGCTCCCACATCAGCGCTTTCTGGCTATCGGAATAGTAAATCCTTGGTCGTCGCTTCATCTGCAACACTCCTTCCGTTTTCGCGGTGGTTAGTATGTTGCATCGACCGGTTGAATCCGCCACCCAAAGTGGTCATTACTTGCAGTTATTGTGCAATTTCCAATTTTCCTCGTGCCACATCGCTTTTGCAAAGTCGGGCACCCTACACAGCTCAACTTCTGCTGGACCAATGCTTACAGCCTGTTTTGCGGGTGTCTCAGGACGTAAGTCACTTACCCTCTCAGGCGCTGTGCTTTAGATCCGTTGGGAAATAGTGAACACAGCTGCGAAAAAAACCAGCACGATTGCTACTCGCGACATGGACATCTTGGGAATTTGATTGGGAGGTATTTCACAAACACCACCGGGACAAAGTTGCGCTTTCTCCTTGTTCCACAGGTTGTGACCCTGCTGTCCCTTGGTATGCGATAGGATGTCAGCTACATCGCCTGCCAAATTTGCTGAGGCATTTTTTACTTAAAGACTAAGAGTAAATGCATCACACTCTCGTTGGTACCGACCAACATTTTGTTTATTGCATGTGTCGAAAGGCTTGCAGATGAGCAGCCTGCACCGTTCAGCGCTTGCGGCCTTAGGAGCGGCCTTTTTGTTTGGAGCCAGTACGCCCTTCGCCAAACAACTTCTGGGAGATGGGCCAAACTCATCCATTCCCTTTATGTTAGCGGGCTTACTTTATTTGGGCATCCGGATTAAACGGTGGACGGAGTGGGATGACTCTGACAGGTTTGAACCTGTAGACTCCGGATTATTGGGTGGACACCGTGTTCTTTTGAAAGTGTTCGTATTCCATGATTGAACGGTAATTGTGCGTTGTGGTAGCGTAATTGCATAGTTGCAGCAAGGCAGAGAT